>NZ_LFKO01000009.1 GCF_001265075.1 Salinicoccus sp. YB14-2 | reverse complement strand
GTACCGCGTGTTTCTTCACCTGGGGCCAATTCAGTCGATTCTAAATCGATACTGCCGCCCAACATTTCGTCGTCTAACACTAAGTTAGTTAGCGTGACATTGCTTGTATTCGTCACCAAGAAGTTGTAAGTGATGTTACTACCTACTTCAACGACTTCTGGAACTTCACTACTTTTCTCTAATGTTAAGCCACCTTCAACATCCTGTGGAACACTCACTGCGTCCGTGTCGGTCACTGGCTCATCACTATTCGGTGGCGTACCGTGTACTGTCGCTTCGTTATTCACGACACCACTATCGACATCTGCTTGACTGACCTCATAGTTTGCTTCAGCCACTAACACTTGGCCTGGGGTTAATGAGATCGACTCTACATCTTCGATATTCTCGCCATCAATACTCACATAATTAATCGCACTTAAGCCCTCTAGCTCATCCGTTATATTCACGTCATTTAACGTTACATTACCTGTGTTCGTTACTGTAAACGTGTAATTGATGGCTTCGCCTGCGACTAAATCATTGCGATCTGATACCTTCTCTAGCGTAATACTTGGATTACTTTCGATCGGCACCTCATCATCATCTTCCGCAGTCGGCGTACCACCACGTGGGTCTTCACCCGTTACGGTCGCGATGTTGTGTATATTA
>NZ_LFKO01000008.1 GCF_001265075.1 Salinicoccus sp. YB14-2 | reverse complement strand
TGAGGCTGCTCAGGTTGTTCTGGTTCCTGAGGCTGCTCAGGTTGTTCTGGTTCCTGAGGCTGCTCAGGTTGTTCTGGTTCCTGAGGCTGCTCAACCGGTGGTTCATCCTCTTTGACTGGTAAAACTACTACTTTATTAGAATTTGTAGACTGCCCGCCAGTTGAAACTGTAGCAATATTTTCTATACCATTAACTAATGAATCTTCATCAACTTCTTTAAATTTAGCATTGATCACCATATTTATTGTTTGTCCATCCAATGCCTCTAGAATGGATTTATCTGTAATTTTGAACATAACTGTTTGTCCATCAATAATTAAGTCTCCGTGTTCTAATATACTTCCAGCGGAGATTTCTGTGTTTTCACCTTCAAGTTCAGAAATTGAACTTTCAATTTCTTCAATCTCCGTTTCTAGAGAGTCAATTAAAGTATTTAATTCTTCAATCTGTATCTCTATTGCTTCGACATTTACAGCAACCTCAGATTTAGTATCTTCTTGCGTTTCTAATGTTTCTTTAGAATTTTTCAGATTTTCTTCAGACTCAACTTCTTCTTGTAGTTCAGTATCCTGTTGTTCTTCAACTATCTCATTCTCATCAGTTGTTTCTGATTCCTGTTGTTCTTCAACTATCTCATTCTCATCAGTTGTTTCTGATTCCTGTTGTTCTT
>NZ_LFKO01000007.1 GCF_001265075.1 Salinicoccus sp. YB14-2 | reverse complement strand
GATTCCTGTTGTTCTTCAACTATCTCATTCTCATCAGTTGTTTCTGATTCCTGTTGTTCTTCAACTATCTCATTCTCATCAGTTGTTTCTGATTCCTGTTGTTTTTCAACTACCTCATTTTCATCAGTTGTTTCTGATTCCTGTGTTTCTACAGTTTCGTCTTCCTCTATTTCATTTGTCTCCACTTCATCAGGGTTATCTTCATTCACTTTCTCTGAAGATTCACTCTGTTCGTCATGTTGATCAAGGAGAGACTGTAAAGCTTCAATTTCAATTTTAGCTTCCTCTAAATTAGTCGTTAATTCTTCTTTTTCAATAATGAGTTCTTCAATTTTTTGTTTGTTTGTATTACTTGATACACCCTCATTCATCATTACATCTACTGATTCAAGCGTTAACCTATTATCTAACTCATCTAAAATATTTAGTTCACTCACATTACCATCTTGATAATTGAAATTTGTTTCGATATCAAAAGTAAAAATCTCATTGTTATCAGATACTTTATATTCAGATCCACCATTTACAGTTTTATTTGTTTCCAAGCCTGTAGGATCTTCACCCTCAATTAATGAATCAGTGGTAATTACAGTATCATCAGTGTCGAATACTAATTTATTCCCTGGAGATACACCGGAAACTATAGCTGTGTTAGTTATCGTTGAGTACTTAAATTGGTCATTGGTAACTGTATGTTCAACTGAGAGGTCAAAACTTTCGCCTACTTCTAATTCGGTTACTTCTAGTTTAATTTCTCCACCTAACATGGGATCATTTAATATAATATTAGATAATTTAGTGTCACCAGTATTAGAAATTACAAAGTTATAGTTAACTATTTGTCCAACTTCAGTAACATTATCAACATCACTAGTTTTTTCTAGTGTAATTGCTGGATTTTCTTCAATACTTGGATTACTTTCGATCGGCACCTCATCATCATCTTCCGCAGTCGGCGTACCACCACGTGGGTCTTCACCCGTTACGGTCGCGATGTTGTGTATATTA
>NZ_LFKO01000006.1 GCF_001265075.1 Salinicoccus sp. YB14-2 | reverse complement strand
TTTCATGTTATATTGAAAGTTAACCACAACACTCAATAAAGGAATGAAATCACATGACGCAACTTCATGATACCACTGAATCCATCAAAGGAAAACATCTGACTAAAGAGGAACGGGCCAAAATTGAGATTTTAAAGCAGGAGAATTACTCCAACCGTGACATTGCGGCGCGTTTAGGACGCGCGCCCCAAACCATCAATAACGAAATCAAACGCGGGACCGTCCGCCAAATCCGCCGTCAGAAACAGAATGGAAAAACATATGATTATGAGTATCATGTCTATGATCCAGGCTACGCTCAAACGCGTTATGAAACCCACCGCCTTCACTCTGGCCGGCGGCCGAAATGGAGCCGATCCAATACATTCGTCGACTGGGCAGATACACAGATGCTGGACCACCACTGGTCGCCCGATGCCGTCATCGGCGCAGCGAAACAACGTGACCTTTTTCCAGCCTCGCTCATGCCATGTACGACGACACTGTACAACTGGATTGACCGGCATATCATGCGCACAAAGAACATCCATTTATCGGAGAAGCTCAGCCGCAACACAAAATCAAAAACACGTAAGGACCGCGAACATAAACGTGATCTGGGACCGTCCATCGCTGAACGGCCGGAAGATGTCGAATCCCGGGAGACATTCGGTCACTGGGAAATCGACACCGTCATCGGTTCAAAACACAAGGATGATGCGGTGCTGCTGACACTGGCGGAGCGACAGACCCGTTTTGAAGTGCTTTTGAAAATTGATGGCAAGGACGCTCAACCCGTCACAGAGGCAATCGAACGACTCGTTGAACGCGCCGGTGATCACATGCCATCGTTATTCAAGACCATCACATCAGATAATGGCTCTGAATTCAGTGCACTCCACGATACTTTGAAGCATGTGACAGACGTCTACTTTGCCCGGCCGTTCGCTTCATACGAACGCGGGACCAGTGAGAACCAGCATAAGCTCATTCGCCGGTTCATCCCGAAAGGTCAGTCGATTTCATCAATCAGTGATCGACAGATCCAGCGCATTCAACGATGGATGAATGACTATCCACGTAAAATCCTGGGATACCGGACACCGCATGAGCGTTTTGCCCAGGCAATGCAACATACACAACCGGCACATAGTGCCTAGTGTAAAATTTTTCTCCTCCCCCTCGGGGGAGGAGAAGCCCAGCCACCAGAGGCTTTCACAAACTCTGGATTAGGGTCATACCCTAGTGGCTAACTTAAACTTGAAATTCGCG
>NZ_LFKO01000005.1 GCF_001265075.1 Salinicoccus sp. YB14-2 | reverse complement strand
ATTCTCGCTGTCGGCTTATAAGATGGTTGATATACCGATGTTTACAAGGATTTCAACACCATCCGTGACCGATTCGTGACTAACTACCCGAAAATAAATCTCGGACTTTCTCGCCCTGTATTTTACGTTGCTCATCTAAAAGGTGTGCGTAATATTGCAAGGTGATAGAAATCGAAGAGTGTCCAAGCCGTTTTGAAATATATTCAATTGGTATGCCTTGTGAGATTAAATAAGAGCAGTGAGTGTGCCTTAAAGCGTATGTGGTAACATTCGCCTTGTCCACCATACCGATTTGTTTTTTCGCATAGTTCATTGAGCGTTTCACAGCGTTGTGTGAAATGTTGAATAAGTAGCCGTCCATTCGTCGTGGGCGGTTATTTATTTTGTCTTTAATGAGTTCAATGTCTTTCTGATTCACTTCCACATACCTATCTGCGTTTTCAGTTTTCGTCCCTGGCAAGTGGATATGTCCGAGCCTTTCTGTAATGTCTGAATACTTCATGCGGTTCACTTCTGAAAAACGTCCGCCGGTTATCGCTAAAATGTAGAGTAGTATATACGATGTTTCGTCACGTGACTTGAAGTAGTCAATTAACGCTAAATACTGCTCGATTGAAATATATTTGTCTTCTTCTTTTTTGGCGGGTACAGCACCTTGTATCTCAATTTTATACGTCGGATCTTTCGTAATATATCCGTCATAGTTCGCATCTCGTAACATCTGCGCCAGAATCCCGTGTAGCTTCCGCACAGTGCCTTTAGAGCGTGTCTTGCCGTATTGATTAAGCAATCCTTGATAACGTTGTTTAGTGACGTCAGAGAGCCGTATATCACCTTTAAAATGTTCGAGTACAATCCGCCTTGCCCGCTTGTACCAATCCACCTGCGGTTGCGATAAATTCATTTTATTGTTGGTGTCTACCCACTCATCGAAATAAGTGGTGAACATCATATTTTTATCTACCGCAACACCATTTTCTAGTTCATTTAATTTGTCTTTTCCTGCATTGCGGGCTTTCGGGCTGGTGTCAAATCCTGACTTCCGATACCGTTTGCCGTTGTGCCAAAAATCATATTGCCACGATGGTTTCTTTAAGTCCTTCCGCTTATTAATTTTCATGTTATCAACTCCTATAATAATAGGCGGGTAGCTAACCCGCCAGATTAAGTTTTAGTCGAAAGAAACTTCTATCTTGAATGGATTTTCAACCTCGATTAGTTTATTGCTTTCAAATTCATCTTCGAACTCTTTATAAGGACCTCCGAAGATCCTAACTGTGGGCGTTTTATCGTTCTCCAATAATGAATTTACAAGCTGGGTTTCTTCCGCCTTAATATAACCCACTTTAGACCCTCTGAAATTTACTGCGAGAGCATTCCTATCGTGCGGATTATCGGGTTCAGATATTATCTCCACTTTTTTTGAACGCATTGGAGAGTATTTGTAAATTTTTCCGTAATACTCTACTACCTCTTTTATCGGACGGCTACTTTTATATGCTTTATTTTTGTGTGACTTTATATGTTCATTAACTTTTTCATCTAAATCATAGTGTCGTGTACCTACAACGTAAAAAGTGCTTGCGGGCCGATTTTCATGGCTCGATGATTGAACGGATGGTTGCTTTTGTTTAAATTTTAGAGTTTTTTTATTTTGCGAATTTTGCGCTGGATGTTCAATCGGACTGACTGGGG
>NZ_LFKO01000004.1 GCF_001265075.1 Salinicoccus sp. YB14-2 | reverse complement strand
TGACTGAGTCGATAGCTTTCTCCGGTGAATGACAGCACGTGGGCATGGTGGATGAGCCGGTCCACCAGTGCGGCTGTCAGTCTACTGTCTACAAAGATTCTGTTCCACTGGCTGAATTCCAGGTTGGACGTGAGGATCAAGCTTTTCTGCTCATACCACTCGGAAATGAGTTGGAAAAGCAGCTCAGATCCTTCTTTCCCGAATGGGAGGTAACCCATTTCATCCAGTACAATCAAATCCACTTTCTCAAATCGTTTTCTGAAGGCGGCGAGTTTATCCTGACGTAAGGCGTGCTCCAAATGTTCCACCAGCTGAGCGACCCTGAAAAAGCGCACTTCATAACCTTGCTCGCAGGCGCTTCTACCTAATCCTGTGGCCAGATGGGTCTTACCCGTCCCCGGCGCACCAATCAGTACCACATTTTCCCGGTTTTCAATGAAAGACAGACTTTGTAATCCATCCTGATCAATATGGCCGGGAAGCCGGATCTGATCATGCCATTCATAATGCGACAAGTCCTTGTCATCCAAAAACTTGGCTTTCTTGATCAGCCGTTGAACTTTCGCCTCTTCCCGCAGTCGGAATTCTTCCGCAAAGATTGCTTCCAGAAACTGTTCGGAAGATTCATAAGGGATTTGATTATATATGTCAGCGACATAGGCCAGCCGGAGTGATTTGCACATCTCCCGTAATTGTTCACTCATGATGTACCACCGCCAGTCTGTGCAGGGGCCAATGCATCGTAGTGCGTCCAATCGACCCCATAAGGATCCTCTTCCGCTGTTGACAAGACCTCATAAAACGCCTCATTGATCTGCTTCATATCATGTGTGACCAGGAGATTGGCCAGTGTGTTCAAGCGCGCTTTCCGTAACTGGATATCTTCAACCAGTAGATAGTCTTTGACTCTCCCGGGCAAGTATTTTTCATATCGTGAGTAGGCGATGATCCTCGGCTTGTGTATCCATCCCTTGACGACCATCTGCCATGGGATGGCCCGGCGACGGTTCATGTATGGCCGGTGGTCATCCGCCAGAATTTCCCCGTCATCGGTGACTGCTTTATACCGGTCCCAGGTCAGGACGAGATGCAGCCGTGGATGGTTGGCAGCCCGAGGAATATGTATTCGGGTTTGGTCCAACGTCACTTCATTATACTTATTGACCCGGCCCTCGAGGGTTCTGAAGACGGGATAGTCTGTCGTTGGTAGATACAACAGATGGTGCTGTTCATCGTTCCAAAGCGTTTCAATGGGCACATTCTTCTCATAATGCAGGCGGCTTCGGTCTCGCGCGAGCTGTGCGTGTAATATCTCTGACAGCTGCTCGAAACTCTCCATCACCGGGGAGGCACTGAAGAAATTGTAACGGACGTAGCCCACCTTGTTTTCCACACTGCCTTTCTCATGCCCACTGCCCGGGTTGCACACCTGGACCTCGAAGCCGTAATGGTTCTGGAACTGGATGAAGGCATCCGTCAATTCAGCTTCGCCAAACCGGGACCGGATTTTCTTGACAGCCGGTGTCAGATTATCAATCCGGATCCGTTTCGGCACACCGCCGCACTGATGGAATAATACTTTTAGCCCGTGCAGTAAACATTCCTGGTTCTCACCCGGCAGGGGGACGGCCACTGCGGCGTTACTGTAGGGGAACGACATGACCAGGGTGTGAACATCGACGAATTCGCCATCCTGTACGGTCTCCATCGTGCCAAAGTCGACTTGGGCTTCTCCCGGTGGGTGTGTCAAACGGTCATAACCTTTATCCGGACGATCATCACTGTGGCTGCGCCGCCAGTCGTCGATAAAGTAACAGACTGTGCGATATGAACCAGGGAAGCCATGGGTTTTCAACTCTTCAAACATCTGTTTCTTATTGCGGCGCAGTTTACGTTTCAATCGCCGGTCTTCAAATAGCCAACCGGAAACAATCTCTCCCCACTTTTCTTCATACATCATCCCGGTTTTCTTCGTCTGCTTTTCTCCCGGCAACTGATCTTCATCTGCATATTTCTTGGCTGTGCGCCAATTGATGCCCAGCGTTTTTTGTATTTCTGATATGGATAAACCTTTGGTGTTTCTCAAGTGTTTGATACAATTGATATCGGACATTGCTAGCATCCTTCCTGACCTCCACTGTGTT
>NZ_LFKO01000003.1:3719-3957 GCF_001265075.1 Salinicoccus sp. YB14-2 | reverse complement strand
ACGCCGCAAGGCCAAGCGAATCCCATAAAACTGTTCTCAGTTCGGATTGGAGTCTGCAACTCGACTCCATGAAGCTGGAATCGCTAGTAATCGTGGATCAGCATGCCACGGTGAATACGTTCCCGGGTCTTGTACACACCGCCCGTCACACCACGAAAGTCAGTAACACCTGAAGCCGGTGGGCCAACCTTTATGGAGGCAGCCGTCGAAGGTGGGATTGATGATTGGGGTGAAGTCG
>NZ_LFKO01000003.1:3196-3574 GCF_001265075.1 Salinicoccus sp. YB14-2 | reverse complement strand
TAACAAGGTAGCCGTATCGGAAGGTGCGGCTGGATCACCTCCTTTCTAAGGATAATTACGGAACGGAATGACGTTAGACATATTGTATTCAGTTTTGAATGTTCTTTAACATTCAAGTATTATAAATTTAATATCTTATGATTATTAATGGGCCTATAGCTCAGCTGGTTAGAGCGCACGCCTGATAAGCGTGAGGTCGGTGGTTCGAGTCCACTTAGGCCCACCATTTATAATATAATCATGGGGGCTTAGCTCAGCTGGGAGAGCGCCTGCCTTGCACGCAGGAGGTCAGCGGTTCGATCCCGCTAGTCTCCACCATTCTTAGATTATCTATTTGATAGTCTTTTAAAAATCTCTTCTATATTTATTAGTAGGGAT
>NZ_LFKO01000003.1:2619-3186 GCF_001265075.1 Salinicoccus sp. YB14-2 | reverse complement strand
GATGTACATTGAAAACCGGATAGAGAAGCAAACAAAACAAATGATTTTAACCGAAATCAAAAACAAGCGTAGAAAACCGAGAACGAAAGCGTTCAAAAATACACGCGATGTGTCGAAAGACACACTCACAAATTCATTACGATTAAGTGATGAAGAGCGCACGGTGGATGCCTTGGCACTAAGAGCCGAAGAAGGACGGAACCAACACCGAAATGCTTCGAGGAGCTGTAAGTAAGCTGTGAATCGAAGATATCCGAATGGGGGAACCCAGCGTCTTTAGACGTTACCAATGCGTGAATACATAGCGCATATGGAGGTAGACCCGGGGAACTGAAACATCTTAGTACCCGGAGGAAGAGAAAGTAAACACGATTCCCTGAGTAGCGGCGAGCGAAACGGGAAGAGCCCAAACCAGCTTCGGCTGGGGTTGTAGGACACCAAAGTGGAAAGAGAATGTTAGTCGAATCATCTGGAAAGATGAACCGAAGGGGGTAACAGTCCCGTAGGCGAAAACATTGTCGGCCCTCGGTGGATCCTGAGTACGGCGGAACACGAGAAATTCCGTCG
>NZ_LFKO01000003.1:0-2368 GCF_001265075.1 Salinicoccus sp. YB14-2 | reverse complement strand
AGTATATCGTTGTAGACCCGAAACCAGGTGATCTACCCATGTCCAGGCTGAAGTCCAGGTAACACTGGATGGAGGGCCGAACCGACTTACGTTGAAAAGTGACCGGATGAGGTGTGGGTAGCGGTGAAATTCCAATCGAACCTGGAGATAGCTGGTTCTCTCCGAAATATATTTAGGTATAGCCTCATGAAAGCATCGTGGAGGTAGAGCACTGTTTGGACGAGGGGCCCATCCCGGGTTACCGAATTCAGACAAACTCCGAATGCCATAGATGTGATTCATGGGAGTCAGACAGTGGGTGATAAGGTCCATTGTCGAGAGGGCAACAGCCCAGACCACCAGTTAAGGTCCCCAAATATATGTTAAGTGGAAAAGGATGTGGCGTTGCACAGACAACTAGGATGTTGGCTTAGAAGCAGCCATCATTTAAAGAGTGCGTAATAGCTCACTAGTCAAGTGACGCTGCGCCGAAAATGTACCGGGGCTAAACATATTACCGAAACTGTGGATCCGTAAGGATGGTAGGAGAGCGTTCTAAGTGCAGCGAAGCATGATCGTGAGGACATGTGGAGCGCTTAGAAGTGAGAATGCCGGTGTGAGTAGCGAAAGACGGGTGAGAATCCCGTCCACCGAATGACTAAGGTTTCCAGAGGAAGGCTCGTCCGCTCTGGGTTAGTCGGGACCTAAGCCGAGGCGAAGACGCGTAGGCGATGGATGACAGGTAGACATTCCTGTACCGGTGTATATTGTTCGAGTGATGTGGTGACGCAGGAGGATGGTCAGGCATGCGACTGGATTGCATGTCCAAGCAACAAGTGGTCAGGGTAGGCAAATCCGCCCTGTGATACCACGAGTTGTGATGGGGAGCCGAAATATAGTAGGCGAAGCTGTTGATTCACACTGCCAAGAAAAGCTGCTGGCAAGATATATACCGCCCGTACCGTAAACCGACACAGGTAGTTGGGAAGAGAATTCTAAGGTGAGCGAGCGAACTCTCGTTAAGGAACTCGGCAAAATGACCCCGTAACTTCGGGAGAAGGGGTGCTCATAGAGATATGAGCCGCAGTGAATAGGCCCAAGCGACTGTTTATCAAAAACACAGGTCTCTGCCAAACCGAAAGGTGACGTATAGGGGCTGACGCCTGCCCGGTGCTGGAAGGTTAAGAGGCGCGCTTAGTTCTTCGGAACGAAGGTGCAAATTGAAGCCCCAGTAAACGGCGGCCGTAACTATAACGGTCCTAAGGTAGCGAAATTCCTTGTCAGGTAAGTTCTGACCCGCACGAAAGGCGCAACGATTTGGGCACTGTCTCAACGAGAGGCTCGGTGAAATCATATTACCTGTGAAGATGCAGGTTACCCGCGACAGGACGGAAAGACCCCGTGGAGCTTTACTGTATCCTGATATTGAATCTTGACATCCCCCGTACAGAATAGGTGGGAGCCATTGAAGTGTGTACGCCAGTATACATGGAGGCGCCTGTGGGATACCACCCTGGTGATGTTGATATTCTAACCCGCGCCCGTGATCCGGGCGGGAGACAGTGTCAGGTGGACAGTTTGACTGGGGCGGTCGCCTCCTAAAGAGTAACGGAGGCGCTCAAAGGTTCCCTCAGAATGGTTGGAAATCATTCACAGAGTGTAAAGGCATAAGGGAGCTTGACTGCGAGACCAACAAGTCGAGCAGGGTCGAAAGACGGACTTAGTGATCCGGTGGTTCCGCATGGAAGGGCCATCGCTCAACGGATAAAAGCTACCCCGGGGATAACAGGCTTATCTCCCCCAAGAGTTCACATCGACGGGGAGGTTTGGCACCTCGATGTCGGCTCGTCGCATCCTGGGGCTGTAGTCGGTCCCAAGGGTTGGGCTGTTCGCCCATTAAAGCGGCACGCGAGCTGGGTTCAGAACGTCGTGAGACAGTTCGGTCCCTATCCGTCGTGGGCGTAGGAAATTTGAGAGGCGCTGTCCTTAGTACGAGAGGACCGGGATGGACATACCCCTGGTGTACCAGTTGTCGTGCCAACGGCATTGCTGGGTAGCTATGTATGGACGGGATAAGTGCTGAAAGCATCTAAGCATGAAGCCCCCCTCAAGATGAGATTTCCCCAATAGATCCCTCAGAGATGATGAGGTAGATAGGTTCGGCGTGTACGTATGGCAACATATTCAGCGGACGAATACTAATCGATCGACGACTTATTCAAAGATTTGTACCGTGTAAGGTGATCTGCCTTGTTTGTTTTGCATTGCTTCTATCCGGTTTTGAATGTGACATCGTCATATTCATTCGACAGCAGTCGAAGATTTAAAGAGTCTGTGATTACCGTGAGTGTAATCCAGGTGCACATTGTCTGGTAGTGATGGCGGAGAG
>NZ_LFKO01000002.1:1068202-1193637 GCF_001265075.1 Salinicoccus sp. YB14-2 | reverse complement strand
CCCTTTTCCTGATTAATCAGAGACCCAGAAAATGTTTGGGGTGGAAAACAACACACGAAGCGTTTCAGGAAGAACTGTTGCACTTAAATTGACAAACCGTCTTTTTAAAATAAAGTAATCATATCTTTTTAAATAAACAAGTGTATGTGTTATATTTAAATCATAGTAATTAAATATGATATAAAGAGGTGCTTTAATTGTCAGATAAAAACACTGGATTTGTTTCAACAGAATGGTTAAACGAGCATTTGGAAGATGAAAATTTAAGAATAATAGATGCGACGACATTTTTACAGATTCCCAAAGAAGGCGGCTATTACGATGTATGGAGCGGTCAGGAAGAGTATGATAAAGAGCATATTCCCGGCGCTGTATTCGCAGACTTGAAAAATGATTTTTCTGATGCGGATGCATCATACAATTTTGCGGTCATCCCACATGATGAGTTTGTAGAAAAAGTAAAGGGACTCGGAATTAGTGATGAATCTTTTGTAGTGATTTATGATCGTGGAGCGATGGTAGATGTTGATTTTGAGGCCTCCGACTGGGCGTCACGCTTTGCATGGCAGTTGAAATTTGAAGGCTTCGACAATATTGCGATACTTGAAGGCGGCTATGAAAAATGGAAGAAAGAAAACCGCCCGGTGACCGATGAAGTGAATACACCGGAAAAAGGTGATCTGAACATAGAACGCAGACCAGAACTTTATGCGAGTAAAGAAGATGTCCTGAATGCGATTGATGATGACAGTATCATGATACTGGACAGTCTGCAGCCGGAAAGTTATAACGGTACGGCCGATACTTATGCACGCCCCGGACATATAAAAGGTGCGGTCAATGTATTTTTTGGAGACCTTGCCGACCCTGAAACCGGAGAGATCTATGATGATGAAAAATTAAAACAAAAATTTGAAGAAGTGGGAGCGCTCGATGAAGATAAGAAAGTCATCACTTATTGCGGAAGTGCAATCGCAGCGACATGGACTCAGTATTTGTTAAATAAGCTCGGCCAGGAAAATGTGGCTGTATATGACGGTTCCCTGTCAGAGTGGGCGGCAGATGAAAAATTACCAATGGAGACTAAAAATTCAAAATAATATCACCAATATTATTAGAGAAGTATTACAACCTGGATGATTTATGAAATCATTTAGGTTTTTTAATTCTCAAAGAATATTAATTCCATTTAAGCCGTGATTCATACTTTAAGATGAGGGGATTCCCTTTAATATGTTTCATTTTTAAGGTATAATAAGGCAGTATGAAACATGCTCCATATCTTTGACTATAGATTAGAATTATTATAAACTAGTGGGGTATGGAAACAATATTTTCTAATTGGAGGATAAGTAAATGACTTCTGTTCTGGAAATCAAAAACTTACATGTCGAAATAGACGGTAAAGAAATTTTAAAAGGTGTCGACCTGACACTGAAGCAAGGCGAAATTCACGCAGTAATGGGACCAAACGGTACTGGTAAATCCACTTTGGCACAAGCGATCATGGGTCACCCGCGTTATGAAGTGACACAAGGTGAAGTAATTCTTGATGGTGAAGATGTACTGGAAATGGAAGTGGACGAACGTTCAAAAGCCGGCCTTTTCCTTGGAATGCAGTATCCATCAGAAATCTCAGGCGTAACAACTTCAGATTTCCTGCGTTCAGCAATCAATGCTCAGCGTGATGAAGGCGACGAAATCAACTTAATGCAATTCATTAAGAAACTAGATAAAAACATGGAATACCTTGAAATCGATCAGGATATGGCTACACGTTACCTGAACGAAGGCTTTTCCGGCGGTGAGAAAAAGAGAAATGAAATCCTTCAGCTTATGATGCTGGAGCCTAAGTTCGGTATTCTGGACGAAATTGACTCAGGTCTTGATATTGATGCACTGAAAGTTGTTTCAAAAGGTATCAACAAATTACGCGGCGAACAGTTCGGTTCATTGATCATCACTCACTACCAAAGACTTCTTAACTACATCTCACCTGACCACGTACACGTTATGATGAGAGGTAAAATTGTTAAATCCGGCGGTAAAGAATTAGCTGAACGTTTAGAAGCGGAAGGTTATGACTGGATTAAAGAAGAATTAGGTATTGATGACGTAACTGTAGAATCTGACGTTAATTAAGACAGGAGGATCATAATGGCTACTGTATCTAATGAATTTATTTTAAATGCAGACGAAGTCATTCAGCGCGCAACTGAACGCGGTGAATCAGACTTTTTAATCAACAAAAAGAAAGAAGCACTTGAACTGATTGAAAATATCGACATGCCGAAACCGGATAAGACGAACATCAAGAGATGGGATTTCTTCACGATGTCCGAGCCGGTTGTCGACAGCAGTGTTTACAACAGTCTTGAAGAGCTTCCGGAATCGGTAAAAGCACTTCTTGATATCGAAAACACTAAAAATATATATGTACAGCACAACAATACGCCTGCTTATCTCCAAATTGATGAAAAATTAAAAGATAAAGGTGTAATCATAGAGAACATTGTTGAGGCGACTCACAATCACCCGGAACTGGTTGAAAAATATTTCATGCAGGACGGTGTAAAAGTAGATGAGAACAAACTCACTGCTTTCCACACTGCAATGCTGAACGGCGGCATGTTCGTCTATGTTCCTAAAGATGTTCACATCGAAGATCCTGTGCAGATGGTTTTACTTCACGACGATGAGAAAGCTTCTCTCATCAACCACGTATTGATCGTGGCGGATAAAGGTTCTGAAATCACTTACGTTGAGAACTACTTATCCAACGTGGAAGAAACTGAAGAACAGATCAATATCGTTTCAGAAGTACTTGCTTTGGATAATGCCAAAGTGACATACGGCAGCGTTGACGTTATGCCTGCGGGCATGACCGGCTATATCAACCGTCGCGGTGTAACATCAGACGACGCTACAATCGACTGGGCACTCGGCCTGATGAACGATTCAAACGTCATCAATGATAACACGACTTATCTGATGGGCGACCGTTCAAATTCAGATATGAAGACAGTGACTATCGGACGCGGGCAGCAGATTCAGAACGTTACGACTCAGATTATCCACTACGGTCAAGATTCAAATGGTCACATCCTTAAGCACGGTGTCATGAAGGACAGTGCAACAAGCATCTTTAACGGTGTCGGATATATCAAACACGGCGGTAAACGTTCTGATGCACAGCAGGAATCACGTATCCTCATGCTGAGTGAGCGTGCACGCGGAGATGCGAACCCGATTCTTCTCATTGATGAAGATGATGTAACTGCAGGGCACGCAGCATCTGTCGGACGTGTCGATCCGTTGCAGCTGTTCTATCTGATGAGCCGCGGTATCTCACAGGAAGAAGCTGAGAGACTCGTTATTCACGGTTTCCTGGACCCTGTTGTTCAGGCACTGCCGATCGAATCAGTAAAGAGACAGCTTAAAGAAATAATCGAGATGAAGATTTTATCGAAATAAGTCTTAAAGGGGTTTTTCCCACATGGATATAAATACTATCCGCAAAGATTTTCCAATCCTTAATCAAAACGTTCATGGTAACCCTTTGATTTACCTGGATACTTCAGCAACGAGCCAATCACCCGTCCAGGTGATTGATGCGATGAGTGAATACTACAATGAGTACAATTCAAACGTTCACCGAGGTGTCCACACATTGGGAACGAAAGCGACGGACGGTTATGAGCAGGCCCGCATGAAAGTGAGAGGTTTCATCAACGCACAGCGTTATGAAGAAATCGTCTTTACACGCGGTACAACAGCTGCAATCAACCTGGTTGCCCGCAGCTTTGGCGAGGCGAACATTTCAGAAGGCGATGAAATCGTCGTCACTGAAATGGAACACCACGCAAACATTGTGCCCTGGCAGGAACTTGCAAAGCGCAAAAATGCTAAACTTGTGTTCATTCCGCTCGAGGAAGATGGAACGATTAAGTTAGAAAATGTTGAAGCGGTAATGACAGATAAAACGAAAATTGTCGCAGTGACACATGTCTCGAATGTACTTGGTACGATTAATGATATTAAAAGTATCGCTGAAATCGCTCATAAGCATGATGCTTACATCTCCGTCGACGGTGCTCAGTCAGTGCCGCACATGAGCGTGGATGTACAGGATCTGGATGTCGATTTCTATGCATTCAGCGGACATAAGATGTTAGGTCCGACAGGTATCGGTGTGCTATACGGCAAAGCTGAATTACTTGATAATATGGAACCTATCGAATATGGTGGAGATATGATAGACTTCGTAGATTTGAGAGAATCTACTTGGACTGATTTACCGGTTAAATTTGAAGCGGGAACTCCGATGATTGCGGAGGCAATCGGATTATCCGCAGCGATTGACTATATAAATGATGTCGGTGCTGATGAGATTCTGCGCTACGAACAAGAACTGGTGAAATATGCTTACGATAAGATGTCTGAAATCGAAGGCATAGAGATTTACGGTCCAAAAAGAGAACGAGCCGGATTAATCACATTCAATTTAGACGGTGTGCATCCACATGACTTGGCAACTGCGCTTGACTCAGATGGTATTGCAGTCAGAGCAGGGCATCACTGTGCCCAGCCGCTCATGAAGTTTTTAGGCGTATCATCAACAGCCAGAGCAAGTTTTTATCTATACAACACGAAAGATGAAATTGACTTTTTCATCGACTCACTGAAACGCACGAAGGAGTTTTTCACACATGAATTTTAACAATTTGAACCAGCTGTATCGTTCAGTCATCATGGATCACTATAAAACACCGAGGAATAAAGGTGTAATAGATGATGGTACGATGACTGTAGATATGAACAACCCGACATGTGGAGACGCGATTCGTTTAACATTAGACGTTCAGGATGAAATCGTCCAAGATGCTAAATTTGATGGTGAAGGTTGTTCCATCTCTCTTGCAAGTGCATCTATGATGACTGAAGCCATAAAAGGCAAGTCGATACAACATGCTCTTGAGATGAGTGAAGAATTTAGTAAGATGATGCTTGGCGAAGATTACGATATTTCAGAAGAAGATGGGGATATAGAAGCATTGTCCGGGGTAAGCCAATTCCCTGCACGTATAAAATGTGCGACGTTAACTTGGAAAGCGCTGGAAAAAGGCGTTAAAGAAACCGGGCAGTAATATTTAGAAGGAGTGATAGTCATGGCTAAAAACGCACCAGAAATAGAAGATTATAAATATGGTTTCCATGATGAAGACGTTTCAATTTTCCGTTCAGATCGCGGATTGACACCTGAAATCGTCAAAGAGATTTCGAATATGAAAAAAGAACCACAGTGGATGTTGGATTTCCGTCTGAAATCATTACAGCATTTCTATGACAGACCAATGCCTATGTGGGGTGGAGATTTATCAGAGTTGAACTTTGATGAAATCACTTACTACGTTAAACCATCAGAACAGACAGAGCGTTCATGGGATGAAGTACCAGAAGAAATCAAGCTTACTTTCGATAAATTAGGTATACCTGAAGCAGAACAAAAATACCTTGCAGGTGTTTCTGCACAGTATGAATCAGAAGTGGTCTACCACAACATGGAGCAGGATCTTGAAGATAAAGGTGTAATCTTTAAAGACACGGATGCTGCACTTCGTGAAAACGAAGATTTGTTCAGAGAGTACTGGGCAACTGTAGTGCCTCCGACAGATAACAAGTTCTCTGCACTGAACTCAGCTGTTTGGTCCGGCGGATCATTCATCTATTGTCCTCCCGGAGTTAAACTGGATTCGCCATTACAGGCTTATTTCCGTATAAACTCTGAGAACATGGGTCAGTTCGAGCGTACACTGATCATCTGTGACGAAGGTTCAAGCGTTCACTACGTTGAAGGTTGTACAGCACCTGTTTATACAACAAACTCACTGCACTCTGCAGTTGTTGAAATTGTTGTTAAAAAAGATGCTTACTGCCGTTACACGACAATCCAGAACTGGGCAAACAACGTTTATAACCTGGTTACAAAACGTACTTTCGTTGATGAAAACGGAACTATGGAATGGGTTGACGGTAACTTAGGTTCTAAAATCACTATGAAGTACCCTTCAATCTTCCTTAAAGGTGAAGGTGCACGCGGTATGACATTATCAATCGCTTTAGCTGGTAAAGGACAATTGCAGGATGCGGGTGCGAAGATGATTCACCTGGCACCAAACACATCTTCAACAATTGTTTCAAAATCCATCGCCAAAGGCGGCGGTAAAGTTTCTTACCGTGGACAAGTACATTTCGGCAGAAAAGCTGAAAATGCGAGATCAAACATCGAGTGTGATACTCTGATCTTAGATAACGAGTCTACTTCAGATACGATTCCTTACAATGAAATCTTAAACGACAATATTTCATTGGAGCACGAAGCGAAAGTTTCGAAAGTATCAGAAGAACAGTTATTCTATCTGATGAGCCGCGGTATCGGTGAAATTGAAGCGACAGAAATGATCGTTATGGGCTTCATCGAGCCATTCACAAAAGAACTTCCAATGGAATATGCGGTAGAAATGAACCGTCTGATTTCATTCGAAATGGAAGGTTCAATCGGTTAAAAGATAAATTCATAGAGGCTGTCAAATATGACAGCCTCTATTTTTTTGCACAAATATTCGTTATGGCTTTTGATCTGTAGTAGGATGGACGCAGGAAACATATAAAGTGGGGTAATCAGATGGATATTGTATTCGGTTTGATCTATTACATGATCATCGCCTGGCTGATATTAAATAGCCCCCGCCATTTTCACAGAAGTGAAATAGATAAAACGTATAAAGGCGCTGGGGATTTCGAGTCAGAAAAGAGACCGGAACAGGTGATTGAAACTTATGGAAAATATCATATGGTGAAACAGATGGGGTATCAGCTGATTGATCATAAAGATGGTAAAGAATCCTTCATGATCTACCATAAAGCGTTTGAAAAGGCGCCGCTTTTTGAATATTTAAGGACGGATAATTTCTTCAAAAAGAAATCGATTAAAAATATAGCCCATACTCTGAAAATATTAAGTTTCAGCCATTTAATCTTCCATTCTTCGCATAAAAATATTTTCAATCTGTCACCTAAACATCGCCGCTGGAACAAATGGTACAGAAACCGGCTGTTTAAAAATTCTTTTTTAAGTTTTACAAAGTGGCTGTTTGCTGCATTATCCGTATTTACGATAATCGTTGCAATTTTAGCGGGTGACCGTCGCTTTGTACTGGAGTTTCTTCCGTTTGTGTTGATCTTGACAGTACTGTCATATATGTTGTATGTCTTAAGAGAAGTGTGGCTGTATTTTAAACAGAATAGATATTCTGCAAAGCTGGCAGAAGAGATGGGGTTTAAACGTCAGGAGATTGATTACATCAGACGTTATTCAAGATACTCTCTGATCCGTTTTATCATACTGCAGATGTTCATCATCATTTTCATATTTGTTTTGATTATATGGCTGTTGATTGCTTTCAATGCAAAATAAAACCCTCCTGTCTGCGATTGAGATATTTCGCAAGTCGGAGGGTCTTTATTTTATTATCCGGCAATGACCGGTGAAGTCAGTATAATCAATGAAATGAGTATGATTATAAGATAGACCAGGGAATAGCGCAGGTTTGTCCGGGACCATTTGTCAATATCTTTCGTCTTCAGTCCAAGTGCGCCGAGAACGATCCAGCCGGCAGTCAGACCGAGTGTGATGATAAAGAAAATGGTGCCGATTGAACTGAACAGCAGAAAGGGCACGGGCAGGAGCGCGATTATGTAGATGAGTATTTGTCTTACAGTTGTATCGACCCCTGCAACGACCGGCAGCATGGCGACGCCTGCACGTGTATAATCGTCGAGCCTTTTAATCGCAATCGCGAGTGTATGCGGGATTTGCCAGATGAACAGCAGATAGAACAGCGTAATCGGTATGATGTGATCGGCGGAAGTGATGACCGACCAGCCGATCAGCGGTGTGAAAGCACCGGATATGCTGCCGATGATGGTGTTCAGAGTATAACGGCGTTTGGACCAGAATGTGTAGAGGACCACATAGAAGAACCAGCCAAGAAAAGAATAGATGGCAGCTTCTAAAGTCGTCAGCATCATTAAGCCCATACCGATGATTGTAGTGACGATCCCGGACCAGAGCACCGCACGCAGTGAAAATGCACCTGTCACTGTCGGACGTTTCCGGGTACGCTCCATTTTCTTATCGAGGTCGGCTTCATACCAGTTGTTCAGCATCAGTGCGCCGGAGATGACGAGTGTGCTGCCGATCATAGTCAGTATGAAAGTCGCCAGATGCTCTGTAAAAGATGCTCCGGTAAAATAAATGGCAAGCCAGAATGCTGTAAAGACAGGGAGAACATTTGCAATGAGCACTTTGCCTTTTAACAGGTTTTTTATATTGAGCAGAAAGCCGGATAAGCCGGATTCCCTTCCTGCTTCAGATTCATATTGAGATGATAGGTGTTCGTTTTTCAAAAATATTCCCTCACAAAAAATTATATTCGGCATAGCCGATGTTGGAAATGTCCATTATACATTATACCAGTTGAGAACACATTTGGCTTGCCCCTAATATTACAAATGAGAGACAAATTCAACACACGTAAAAACACCCTGAAAGATGACGTTGCCGTCCGTCCTTCAGGGTGCTCTTTATTCATAAAAATTATTATAAACTGATTAGTTGGCAAATTGGTAATAGCCCTGGCTGTGCCAATGCTGCAAGTCAGCAAGTGACATGCCGTAATCCAATTGGAGATGAGGATAGTCGACAAATTCTTCCCAGTCGCCGCCCCATGTAAAGCCGACGCTTTTCGCTATGTTACCGACATCTTCCCAGTCGGATACTCCATTACCGTTAGCGTCGCGTTCAAGACTCCACTCTGCATTACCATACGCATCGGTTAAAACGAAGTCGATGGCAAGACCATAGTTATGGTAGGATTGTCCGCTGCGGGCGTTCGTAACGACAGGACCCGGCAGTGTGCGGCCCTGCTGAAAAATTGTGTCCTGGCTGTCAAAAGAACGGTAGCCGTCAGTATATCTGATTAGGATACCCTGGTCCCAAGCAATCTGTTTCACAAGTTCAGCTTTGTCTTTTACATCCGGATGCAGGCCGTAGTATACGGAGTCGGATGATTCATTGGCTTCCGCTTTATTGCCATATGTAAATGCCACGGCAAATAAAAGTGATAAGCCTATCAAAATACCTGAAAATCTCTTGAATGAATGTTTCAAAAGTTATGACCCCTTTCACAAATTTGTTACATTTCCACCGTAACACAGCTAACTTTTAAAATTGGCAATATTAACAGGTTGAAACTGAATTGTAATTTCAGCGTAATCTTTTAGTTAAATATAGTGAATATATGTAAGAATCTGCTAAGTCAAGTATGCTATAATATCGACTATATATTTAATAATGAGAGGACGTTTATTTTGGCTGAGAATATCATTAAAAAAGGTACGTCTAATTACTGGCATGGCATTCATTCCGTGAAAGGGCAGCTGTTTTTAACAGCAACACGCCTGCTCCACCAGCCGCGCCTGATGCAGGTGAAACGTAAGGAAACGATCATCATGCTCGAGGATGTGAAAACTGTGGAAACAGTGAACAACATGCTTGGTAAAATTCCTATTCCAAACGGTCTCAGAGTGACGACATACGACGATGAAGTGTTCCAGTTCGTAGTCAACCGCCGTAAAAACTGGCTGAAAAAAATTGAAAACGCTATGTCGGAACTGTCCGGAGAGACAGTGGGCAGATAACTAAGAATTTTAAATGATTATGGTAAAATTAAAGTAATAAGATGACTTTAGGAGGAATGGCTTTGAATTTGAATCATTGGTTTGAGAAAGGCATCACTTACGGAGAGTATGAAAAAGGTCTGACAGATCACGAAGAGAACTATAATAAAATTTACGAGCAATTTACACTTCCGGCTGATGCGGAATTTTTCAAACAGGTGGCTGACAGCAATGTGAGAACAACCATCATTGCAGAACCGTGGTGCGGCCACTGTATGATGAATCTCCCGATATTTAAAAATCTTGCAGAGAAGACGGATATGGACACACGTGTCTGTCTGAGAGATACACATCCTGAGCTGATGGATGCTTATGAAACGGATGGCAAACGTGTCATTCCGATTTTTGTATTCATAGATAAAGAGGGTAATGAAATCGCAAAATGGGGTCCGAGAGCGCCGGAGACGACGGAAATTCAAAAAGAAGTTCTGAAAGATATGCCTGAAAAAGGCGCACCGGACTACGATGAAATGTTCAAGGTTAAAGTGAAGGAACTATCATCAACATTCGCAGGTAATGAAGATCTGTGGCAGGAAATTTATCAGGATATGAAACAAACAATCAAAACCGCTCTATAAAATAAAAGTCACCCCTCCGCTGAAACAGTGGATGCGGGTGATTTTTATTTTGGTGATTGGTAGTGGAATCGTAACGTGACAGTGTCTGCTCACCTGCGGTGTTTTTCGTTGCTAAGTGAGAAGGTGTTTGAGGTTTCTGCTCACCTGAGATGATTTTTGCTGTTAAGTGAGCAGGTGTTTGAGATTTCTGCTCACCTGAGATGATTTTTGCTGCTAAGTGAGCAGGTGTTTGAGATTTCTGCTCACCTGAGGTGATTTTCGCTGCTAAGTGAGCAGGTATTTGAGGTTTCTGCTTACTTGAGATGATTTTTGCTGCTAAGTGAGCAGGTATTTGAGATTTCTGCTCACCTGTGATGAATTTGTTGGCTATGTGAGCAGGTACTCGGTATAGCGGCGGCCGTTGTCTTTACTCATACTTCATCTCCGACCCGTAAACATCGAGGTTATGGAAGTCAACAGACTCTGTCTTCACATAAAAAACAGCAGGGGTCGCAACTTCTGTACAGACGACATCGTCGGGATCAGCTTCACCTGAAGCGACGGGTGTCAGATCGAACATGAATTTCAGCAGGCCGTCATCGTTTTCGATGGATGTGAGGCTGAACCCGCAGCCGTTTTCCGTAATGGATACTTCAAACAGCAATTCCTCTTCAAAATTAATATCTTCCGGATCAATGTCGACGCCGCTCGTTTCAGCGGATGTACTCAACATGTCTTCATCATGAATGAGTTCGGCACCGTTTTGAAACCCTTCACCGGGGACTGTCTGGGACCTGTCGAGCACTTCGAACCGGACATCGGTCTCCGGCTCGGAATCTTCTCCGGAGCAACCTGCCAGAAACATGAGCATCAACCCCAAATAACTGATAAATAAGAATTTTTTATTCATAAAGAAGCACCTACTGTTCTGATTGTGTGAGTCCGATGTACTGGAGTCTCTTGTTAAATAGTTTCGGATAGGATAAGTATCCGACCATGACGGATGCCATTGCGGCCGTCGTCAATATGAGAAACAGTATTAATAGCTGGTACATGACCGCTTCAAATGGGTCTGCGCCGCCGATGATGAGTCCGCTCATCATGCCGGGAAGCTGGACGAGACCCATTGTTTTCTGAGCTTCGATCGTTGGTATCATGCTCGTTCTGATGGATGACTTCAGACTTCTGGAAACAGCATCTTTCGGTTCGCCGCCGAGGGACAGGATCAGTTCGATCACTTCTTCACTGTAATTCAGCTCATCTTTGAGCTTATTCAGGAAGAGCAGTGACAGAACCATACAGTTGCCGACGACCATGCCGCTGATCGGGATGATCTGTTCGGGCTCTGCAGGGATGATGCTGAAACCGAGCAGTATGCCCATGGTCACGGCTTCGACAACAACAAGCGTAAATATGATGATGAGCGTAATGCCCGGGATACCGGAGCCTTTTTTAACCACGTTCTGGCTCGCTGCGGCAATCATCAGAAGGATCATCAAAATGATGAATATCACGGAATCACTTTCAAAGACGAATGTCAGTATGTATCCGACGATCAGCAGTTGGATGATCGACCGGACGGTCGCGATGATGATGTCCTTTTCAAGACCGAGTTTTAAATACAGCGCAAGGCCGAGCGGTATGGCGACAAATATCAATGATAAGGCAAGCTGTGCAAATGACATTATTTCTCCCCCTTGACGAACGCCTGTATTTCAGGATTCTTCGATTTTTCAATAAATTCCGCCGGTCCCTGTTCGAGCAATTCCCCGTCGCGGAGAAACCACATATCATGGCTCACTCTTTTGGCCTGCTCGAGGTCATGCGTCACCCAGATGACGGTAATATCCATCTCGGACTGCATGCGTTTTACGAGGCGTTCGATTTCCCTCACGAGAACATAGTCCAGGCTGGATGTGATTTCATCGAGCAGCAGCACTTCAGGTTCATGGACGCACGTCCGCGCAAGAGAGACGCGGCTTCTTTCACCGCCTGATATATCCCGCACCCGGCGGTCTAGAAATGACTCATCCAGGTCGACCAGACTGAGCAGTCCAGCAGCACGTTTGCGGTCGAGTGTTTCCCCGTGAATATCAGACGGCAGATTCAAGTTGTCATACACTGTGCCGTCAATCATCGGGGAACTTTGAAACGCCATGCTGATGTTCTTTCTGAGCTTCGTAATTTCATAATCAAAAATATTTTTCCCTCTGAATAAAACTTCGCCGGTATCCGCAGAAAGAAGGCCGTTGATCATCTTCAGGCATGTCGTTTTCCCGGCCCCGCTCGGGCCGACAAATGTGGTGATTTTACTTTCTCTCAAGGTGCCTGATATATTATGGAGAATGTCATTATGACTGACATTCTTAAATTCTAAAATGTCCATTATAAGTTTCCTCCTTTGAATATATGGTAAAATAAATAGTAAGGTGATTTAATGATATATATCGGTTTAACAGGCTGGGGAGACCACGAGGATCTTTACACCCACCTGACAAATAAAAAAGATAAATTAATTACATATTCAAGTGTTTTCCCGATTGTTGAACTGGACGCCACATATTATGCGATTCAAAGAACTTCGACCATAAATAAATGGTGCAAAGAAACACCGGAAGATTTCAAATTCATCGTCAAGGCGCATCAATATATGACCGGCCACAGCGATTACAGATCGGATTACACATCCATCAAGGAAGTATTTAAAGCATTCAAAGATATGTTACACCGAATGGCGAAACAAAACAAACTCGGGTTCGTCTTATTACAGTTTCCGCCATGGTTTGACTGTACGAGTGAGAACATACGTTATGTTAAATTTGCGAAGACGATGCTGGAACCCTACAAAGTATCCGTCGAATTCAGGAATCAGACATGGTTCAGGAGTGAATACAAAGAAGAGACACTGTCGTTTCTTTACAACAATGATATCATCCACAGCATCTGTGATGAGCCGCAGGCGGGTATCGGAAGCATCCCCTTTGTCAACCGTGTGACGGATAATACCGCGTTCATCCGGCTGCACGGCCGGAACATCCACGGCTGGACCCAGAAAGACCTCTCATCCGAGGAGTGGCGGAATGTGCGCTACTTATACGACTACAACCGGCAAGAGCTCGAATGGCTGAAACGGCAGGTTGAAATACTCAAACATAAATCTAAAGATATTTTTATTGTTTTTAATAATAACTCTGGAAGACATGCGGCAGGCAATGCACAGAATTTTATTGAAATGATGGACATCCAATATACAGGTCTGTCACCAAAACAAATGAAATTATTTTAAGGGGTAGTGCATATGGAGTATCTTATATTGATATTTATCGGCCTATTTGCAGCTGCTGTGGGTTCACTTGTCGGTATCGGCGGCGGCGTCATCATCGTTCCGCTCCTTGTTTTTTTCGGTATAGATAACGACATCATTTCAAATGTTACACCTCAGTCTGCCGTCGGTACATCAAGTGTTGTACTGATATTCATCGGACTGACGGCGATGATGTCCTACGGACGCAGCAACCAGCTGGACCGTAAGAACGGGATTTTATTTCTGTTCGGCATTATTCCGGGAGCACTCGCCGGCTCATACTTAAGTGATGTATTTACGACCGAAAGCTTCAAACTTTATTTTGGTATTTTCCTGATATTTTTAAGTATCCTCCTAATAATCAGGGACAGAATCAAACCGATGAATATTTTCCAGGATGAGCGCTATGTCAGACCGCATGTCGATCACATGGGTAACGTGTATCATTACGGTTTCCCGCCGTATATAGCGGTCATCGCCAGCTTTATCGCCGGTCTGACGGCCGGGCTGTTCGGTATCGGAGGCGGGGCAATCATGACGCCGATGATGCTGATGTTGTTCCGCATGCCTGCATCGATTGCCATCGGGACAAGCATGCTGATCGTCTTTTTCGGCGCATTGTCCTCCGGAACGGGTCACCTGCTCCAGAATAACGTCAATTTCCTGCATGTGGCATTTCTGGTGCCTTCTGCCTTTGTCGGTGCTAAAATAGGTGTGTACCTCAATCAGAAATTCAATTCGGACACTGTGATCATCGCACTCAGGACAGTACTTTTACTGCTCGGTTTATATATGATTATTGAATCTTTTTTATAGGAGAGTGACAGCATGGAAATCAAACTCTTTCATACCAACGATATCCACAGTCATTTATATAACTATTTAAAAATAAAGAACTACTTGACGCATCAGAAAAAAAGATATCGTGAGAAAATGGTCTATGCAGACCTTGGTGACCATGTAGACCGCTCCCATCCTTATACAGAGGCGACACTCGGCAGAGGCAATGTCGATCTTTTGAACCAGGCGGGCTGTGATGTGGCAACACTCGGAAATAATGAGGGGATCACACTTGAAATCAATGATTTGAAATCGTTGTATGATGATGCGGATTTTGATGTCGTCTGTGCGAACCTGCTTGAAGCGGGTTCGAAGGAACCATTTTTCGATCCATATGTAATCAAAGATATTAACGGCATCAAATTTGGTTTTATCGGCATTACCGTCGAGTTCACTCCGTTTTATAAAGCGCTCGGATGGAAAGTGTCCGATGCGTTCGAATGGGTGGAAAGATGTGTCGACCAGCTCTCCGGGCAGGTGGACTGCCTCGTTTTGATGAGCCATCTCGGCAAGTATGACGATGAAACACTGGCGAACCGCTTCCCTGAAATAGATGTCATACTCGGTTCACATACCCATCATCATTTTGAAAATGGTGATGTGGTCGGCCCTGTATTGATCGGGGCGGCCGGCCGGTTCGGTGATTATCTCGGTGAAATCACTTTGACGTTCGAAGGCAGGGAGCTGGTGGATAAATCGGCCCGTCTGATCGATACGGACATGCTTTCACATGTGGATGATCCTTATTATGAATATGGCAGGGACTTGATGAGGGAAAAAGTCATCAAGTGGGATACCCCGCCGGTTCCGAGACATTTATTTCACACGAGCCGCTTCATCAGCCGCCTCGCATATATGATCAGGGACTTTACGGGTGCGGATGCGAGCATCATCCATACCGGACTTATAGCGAAAAGTTTCGAAGGCGGCACATTGTCTGAATATGAACTTCATAAAGTGCTGCCTCATCCGATCAACGTGGTAAAGATCAAACTGACAGGCAGGGAGCTGAAGGAGATTTTCAATCAGGCCATGCGTCATGAATTCCGAGACGACATCGTCCGCGGCATGGGTTTCAGAGGCGATATATTCGGCACATTCGTCACGGATAATATCGGCTATGTGGAATCAAAAAGGAAGTATTATATCGGTGAGGAACGTATAAAGGAAAACGGGACATACACACTCGGCACGTTGGATATGTATACGTTCGGCAGAATTTTCCCGCAGTTCAAGTCAGCGAAGAAAATATATATGATGCCGGAATTTCTAAGGGATATCGTAAAATTATACAATGAAGATTTATAGTTGCTGAAATTTGCAGTTATGCTATAATATTAATGTTAATTGAATAGAAAAAGTAGAGGTTGCGATTATTATCAGTACAACTGACGAGCAGGCATGCGTCCGAGCCGGTTGGAAAGGAATGATTGCCGAAGGATGTTTTTGGCGGAAGATATCCTGGGACCGTGTTGAATAAGCCCGGTACTGTCATTATGATGATGCGCTACACGAATATATATATTGTCACGTGGCTAATCATAATGTCACGTGACTTTTTTTTATTTTTAGGAGGGAATACATATGGAAAGTTTTTTATCATGGGAATATATGCCGCTCATCCCCCCGCTTTTGACATTGGTGCTCGTTGTTTTAACGCGTAAAGTCGGCATCAGTCTGGGTGCGGGTATCATCACTGCCGCTTTTGTAGTGGCAGGCGGCAGCATCACCGGCTCACTCAGCCTGGTGTGGGAAGCCTTCATCGGCATTTTCATTGCTGAAGGGGCGATCAATACTTGGGAAGCCTTCATTCTGATCTTCCTGACGATGCTCGGCATCATGACGGCGTTCATGAATATGTCGGGCGGCGCGAAAGCATTTACAAACTGGGCATTGAATAAATTTAAGACGAGAAGAAGTGCAGGACTTGCGACAGGTATTCTCGGCATCATCATTTTCATAGATGATTATTTCAGTGCACTCATCACCGGCCAGGTCGCGAGACCACTGTCGGATAAATATAATATTTCCCGGGCAAAACTTGCGTATTACGTGGATACTACCGCTTCACCCGTATCGGTCATCGCTCCAATATCAAGCTGGGGCGCCGGGGTAATGGGGCTTGTCGCCCCTTTACTGATCGCAGCTGGGTTGACGGACATTTCACCATTCCAGGCATTTCTTTATTTGATTCCGATGAACTTCTATGTGATCACGGCGCTCATCATGATGTTCATCGTCATACTGACACGTTTTGATATCGGTCTGATGCGCGAACAGGAAAGAAAAGCAATTGTCGATGGTGTCGTGGTCGATGAAATGAGAGAAGTTCCAGGAGATACGGACGAAGATTTGCCAAGTGTAAACAGCAGTTCATCTCAGGCGCTGCTTGTTCCGATGATCGGCCTTGCAGCCACCGTCATCATCATGATGTTCATCACAGGCGGACTTGAAGCGGGTGCATGGTCTTTATTTGAAATACTTGAAAATACACTGGTGACACACAGCTTGATTGCCGGCGGTATCGTCGGTCTCGTACTGAGCCTGTTCTATTACTTCAGATACACGAGGGCGAATGATGCATTCGGTCCAGATAAAATCTGGCTTGGCATAAAAACGGGCTTCAAAGCGATGTTCCCGGCGATGCTGGTACTGACGCTTGCATGGATTATCGGTAACCTGATCAGCCAGCTGGGTACGGGCGATGTTCTCGGCGCGATGGTTGAAAACTCCAACTTGCCGGTGAGCATATTGCTCGGCGTCGTGTTCGTCGTCGCATGTATCATGGCACTCGCGACAGGGACAAGCTGGGGGTCATTCGGAATTCTGATTCCCGTGACCGGCGAAATCATGATTTCACTCGGGGAAACGGACCTGCTGCTGCCGGCCATTGCCGCAGTACTTGCAGGGGCGGTATTCGGGGACCACTGTTCGCCGATTTCCGACTCGACCATCCTGTCATCAACAGGTGCGGGGAGCAACCACATTACACACGTACTGACACAGCTGCCTTATGCGGTGCTGTCAGCGTCGATTGCACTTGTGGGCTATATCATTTTAGGATTCACATCCAGCGTATGGCTGTCACTCCTTGCGATATTCGTCTTGCTCGCAGTTGTCGTCTTCGTGTCCAAGGCGGTTTATAAACCAATTGAAAAACCGGCACAATAATAAATGAACCTCTTCAACTGAAGGGGTTTTTATTTTATAGAAATACTCAGCGGCCGAAATTTGTGATAGTATGAAATAAACACAGATGTGCGATGAATGATTGAGAGGTGAGCGTTAACCATGATTACGATTGATCATATGAATTTTGAACTGATGGAAAACTATCGGGATGCTTTCGATGAAGAACAGTTCATGGGGAAATACAGCGAGGTTTTGAACAAATATGATTATATCGTCGGTGATATCGGCTATGAAAAACTAAGACTCGCCGGTTTCTTCAGAGATAACAAGAAAAAGGTGGATCGCGACAAAAAGTACAGCGCCATCGAAGACTACCTGAACGAATACTGCAACTTCGGCTGTGCATATTTCGTGCTGCGTAAAGTGACCAAGGCAGAGTTAAAAGAAAAAGGTCTAGTCGCTGATGAACGGGAAGAAAAGCACTTTGAAAAGGACGTTGCTGATGCGGAGGCAGTGCCTGAAACGGCGCCTGAACAGAAAAAGGATGCCGCCCGTGAACCGGAAGCGCCGAAGAGAGGACGCGACAAAGAAGTCCGAGATACGAACCAGCCGGAATCTGACGGGAAGAAAAAGAGCGGGCCCCGTCCGGAAGAAATGAAGAGGAATCGGGACAAGTCCCGTCAGAAAGATACTGAGCAGAAACAGGAGAAAGCTAAAAATGCACCACCACAAAATAAAACTTTCGCTTCCTTCCAGAAGGACAGACAGTAAGTATAGATGAAATGATAAGAAGAGCCCGCACCGCGGGCTCTCTTTTTTTGGTTGCATGATGTTTTATCTGTGTCTGCCTGCTCACTTGAGTGGATATTTGTCGCTGAGTGAGCAGATACGTATCATCTCTGTAAGCTTCAGCGTTTAGTCACTTCTTTTTTCTCTGTTATCCAAACGGCAAATAAACATCAAAAAGCTGCGCAGCCCCTCTCGAGGGATGCGCAGCTGACATTTACTCCATATCTCCAAAATCTGTGACGATGATGTCGCTTAAAAACTCGACGACTTCGTCACCCTGTTCCGGTTCGAGGTCCAGAATGTGGGCGATATAGCCCTCTTCTTGCAGGTCATCCGAACCGATAATGCCAAACCGGTTGCTCTGTGTATTCAGAACGAGCGCCTTGCCGAAAAATCTGCCTGTCTGAATGATGACAAGGTCATATCTGCCGTGATCGCCGACAAATCCGACGTATCTTGAGTGATTGTCTTCAGTTTCATCATATAAGAAAAAGTCGAGCATCATTGTTCCTCCGCTTCTACTGTACTATCAAAATTATGCTATCATAATATTATCATGACCACAAAGAATGTAGAGGAGTGTAGGCTTTGTATTTTGTAGATCGCGAATTACTGGATGAGCGGCTCGATTATATCGAATCGCTCACGAAAGAGTTTAAAAATGCTGAAGGATTTGCACTGGAGCGTATTTGTCATATGCTCATCGAGTCCACCGTGGATGTCGGCAATATGATCATTGACGCTTTCATTTTAAGAGACCCGGGCACATACCTGGATGTGATGTTTATTTTAAAAACGGAGGGTGCACTGACTGAAGCGGATGAAGATGATTTCAAGGCAACATTCAAATGGAGAAATAAACTGAATCGTGAGTACACGACGCTGGACCGCGAAAGCATGAAAGATGATTTTAATAAACATCTGACTGCATTTGAAAGTTATAAATCAAGAATTAATGCATTTGTAGAAAATGATGGTCAGGCAGTGACCGCTTTTAAAGGTGAATAAAATGAATTATAAAGGGTACTTAATAGATTTGGACGGCACTTTGTACAACGGCACCGAACTGATTGAAACGGCGAAGGCGTTTGTCGGAAAGTTGACGGCGCGTAACATTCCTTATGTTTTTCTGACGAACAACGCGACGAAATCACAGGATGAAGCGGTACAGAAAATACTGGATATGGGAGTCGAAACGAGCCTTGAGAATGTATACACATCTTCCATGGCGACAGCGGCTTACATCAAACAGCATCATCAGGGCGAGAGTGCATACGTCATCGGTACGCCGTCACTGAAGAAAATTTTGCAGGACGCAGGCATCAAACTCACAAAAGAGAATGCAGATATCGTCATTATGGGGCTCGACCTGGATGTGAACTATGACAAATTGAGCCGGGCGGCGCTGCTGATTGCAGGCGGCGCGACATTTATCGCAACGAATCCGGACAAGCGCTTCCCGACTGAAAATGGCATTGTGCCGGGAAACGGCGCAATCCAGCAGGTGATTATTGAAACGACGGGTGTTCAGCCGATAACCATCGGCAAGCCGAGCGGTTTTATTTTAGACGGGGCGCTGAAGCAGTTGGGTCTCAACAAAAATGAAGTCGCACTCATCGGCGACAATTATGATACGGATATTTTGACAGGCATCAATGCCGGTGTGGATACGATTCATGTCGATACAGGCGTGAGCCGGACCGAAGATGTGCTGAAAAAGGACATTACACCGACACATACTATAAAAAATTTATCTGAATGGAGCATATGAAATGACAAAAAAAGTGGTTGTTACAAGACAGATCAAAGATGAACATTTAAATCAGCTGAAAGAAAAATTCGAAGTATTCATGTGGGACAGCGCAGGCGAACCGCTGCCGAGAGAACAATTCCTTGAAGAAATAAAGGACGCGGATGCGGCGCTGACCATGCTGAGTGAAACAGTCGACGCTGAAATGTTTGAAACCGCCAAAAATCTGAAAGTCGTTGCCAACCTCGCAGTGGGCTACGATAACATCAATCTTGAAACGGCTAAGGAAAATGATGTGACCATCACGAATACACCGGAAGTGCTGACGGAAACAACGGCTGAACTAGCATTTACATTGATGCTGACGTCCGCACGACGTGTGATTAAAGCGAACCGTGAACTGGAAGCGGGCGACTGGACGGGGTGGAGCCCGTACCATATGGCGGGTACGGACGTGTTGGGCAAAACGATCGGCGTATTCGGCATGGGGTCGATCGGTGCAGCATTCGCACGCCGACTGAAAGGGTTCGACTGTAAAATCATCTATCATAACCGCAGCGAGTCAAAGTATGCAGCCGACCTGAATGCAGAGCTCGTGTCATTCGATGAGCTTCTTGAACAGTCTGACTTTGTGTTGTGTGCAGCACCGCTGACAGATGAGACAAAATATAAATTCGATAAATCAGCTTTCGGTAAAATGAAGTCTGAAGCACACTTCATCAACATCGGCCGCGGTGCGCACGTTGTTGAAGCGGACTTGAAAGAAGCGGTGGAGACAGGTGAAATCGCAGCAGCGGCACTTGACGTCTTCGACGGCGAACCGATTTCAAAAGATCATCCGTTTATCGGCATGGACAACATGACACTGCTTCCGCATATCGGAAGTGCTTCGGTTGCGACACGTGATAACATGGTGCAGCTGTGCGTGGATAATATAATGAATGTACTGGAAGGAAAAGCGCCCCTCACTCAAGTTAAATAATTTTAAAGGGAGTGTCTGTTATGGAAAAGCACACAATCACATCAGCCCGGACGTTTGACGAAGCACGTTTTACAAAAGTGGATATTTTTAAAAGCAGAAACAGCTCGATGTTCCTGTTGAATTTCACCGGCGGCCAGACAATGAAATCCCACGGCCATCCGGGAAAAGAGCTGTATTTGCATGTTCTCTCGGGTAAAGGTGAATTTATAATCGAAGACGAAAGAATCCAGGTTACAGAAGACGATGTCATCCATCTTGAAAAAGATGAAATGATCGGTTTTGAGAATGGTGATGGCAACACATCGATTTATGTCACGATGAATAAAATCCAAGAATAGTTTAAAAGACAGACTCTATTGTTAACCTTTTTAAATTATGGGTTAACAATAGAGTCTTTTCATGCTATGATATAAAAAACAACAAGGGGGATTCATAGATGAAGACAAAACATATAATTTTCGTGGCACTGTTCGCGGCGCTGATTGCGATCGGTGCACAAATCCGCGTACCGATCGGACCTGTACCATTTACGATGCAGATGCCGATGGTTTTACTGACCGCACTTATATTAGGTTCCAGACTGGGAGCACTATCGACAATAGTCTATCTGCTCGTCGGTCTGATTGGCGTGCCTGTGTTTGCTGGAAGCGGCGGTATCGGTGCGTTTATATCACCAAGTTTCGGTTTCGTTCTCGGCTTCATACCTGCTGCATACATTGCAGGCATCGGAGTCAAAGCGGGCCAGCCTCTGTACCAGTCGATCATCTATACATATCTCGCGATTCTCGTGACATTCATATTCGGTGCATTGTATTTTGTCTTTGTCATGAATGTCCTCATCGGTACACCGGTCGGTGTCATCGAAGCATTGATGATTACAGTCGTACCTTTTGCGATTAAAGATCTGATTGTCGGCACACTGACAGTAATGTTTGCTCGCGTTCTGAAAGCCCGAGGTATCTTAAGAATCACACATTAAAAAGGATGAAAACTCTGCTTTCAAAATGAAGTGCACCCCCTAAAGTTGAATGCCGACATTCAACTTTAGGGGTGCTTTTATAAGGTCAGAGTTTTTATTCAACCATTACATTTAAAATGTCACGGGTATACAGATGTTCCAGATCATCAACATGATAGACTTCGGAGGCGTTCAGTATTTTTGCTGATTCTTCTCTTGAAAACTTCGGATTGGTCGTCCATCTTTGATTGGAGAAGCGGGTCGGTGCATCATAAATTCTGAATGAACCGTCTGCGTTCATGGTGAACACAACTAAGCCGCCGCATGCAGTCGGCGATGATGATATGACATAAGTCTGCGGCGGATATGATACTGTTGCATCCGGCTGATACGGATTGACCGGATCCGTTTGCATATCAAAGTGGAGTGATTCTATACCTTCTGTGGATTCACTTTTGGCAAATGCCCAGATCTTTGCGGCAGTCTCAGCTGTTACAGGCAGGCCGGTGTCGATTTCATTTGTAATGCTTATTTTATCAGCCACCTGCTGGAGATTTGAATTTGTCCCGTGGCGGTTATAAAGTTCTTCCAGATCAAGTTCAATACCGCCTGCTAAAATCTCGTCGTATGTCTGTACATTATATTGTGAACCATAAACGACAGCCGTCTCATCATTGAATCCTATGAATGAAGCGAAGTTACCGTAGCCTGGTGTAATGTTGTAGATGACCATGCCCTCAGGAAGACCGGAAATGCCGTCGGCGATACCATAATCCTGCAGCACAAGATCAAAAATCGCAGTCTGGCTGTTTTCCGGTGCACCCGGCGCCATCAGTTGAAATCTTTGATTGATCAGTTCATCTGCAGAAAAGGTATAATCAGAACTTCTGTTATCCATCATGATCAGTGCAGCTTTTTCCTGGTCGGAAAGCTGTGCCGCATCAGATGCCTGCGTCTCTTCTGCATTTGCATCATCTTCAATGTCTTCATTATCATCATCAGATTGCTCGCCCTGCTCAGAATTAACGTCCGATTTTTCAGCACTGCCGTCTTCGCTTTCAGACTGTTCTTCTGATGCTTCCAGTTTTTCTTCACTGTCAGATTCAGTTTCATCAGTAGTCACATTTTCGGCTTTTTCTTCTTCGGCATCATTTGAATCTCTGTTTTCCGTCGAGTCCTCTTCAGATGTTTCACTGTCTGATGAAGTCTCTTCCCCGGCGGCTTCTTCCGTCACATTTTCAGCATCACCTGCATCTGCGGTTTCTTCTGATTCATTACTGCATGCCGCTAAAAATAATATCATCAATAAAGTACTTAAAAAGTGTATTTTCATTGTTGTTCATCCTTTATTATAATTATTTATATTACTTTAAATCATCAATTTTTTTACGGACCTGATATTCATACTGGGCTCGTTGGCGCATCAGGGCTTGGGTCCTGACTGCATTATTATGGTTTATGTTGTCTATCTCCCGGTGCAGAGCTTCAATTTCTTCCCTCTGGCGATCAATGGCCTTTTCTTTTTTTATAAATGCTTTTTCATGTTCATAAAGGTTGATTGCTTCTTTAAGATTGTCGGCTCTCCCATTGTTTAAATATTCCTTGAATTTAGTCAGTGCATTTTTATTTCTGTATGCACTAGGGATATGGATTTTCTCAGAAGTATGTTTAGGTGAGGCGGCTGTATGGTCAGGTCTGGATACTGCTGATTGTTTTGGACCATTTTTTCGGAGATTTTCAGACCATCTTTCTTGTTGTTCTTTTAACTTTTTATGATCAATATTACCGGTCAGTTTATTTAACTTTTCAATATCCTTTTTAATATTTTTATCATTTTTAAGAAATTTCTCTTTCTTTTTGGAAAATGTAGGGATATATCCAAAAATGAATTTTTGGTGCTTCCAATTATATTCGTTAACTGAAGAAATCATTTGGATTGCGACTGCGATGACTGGAAGCAATACGAATGCAACGGCTATTTCAATGACCAGCCCCGGATGCGGAAGAAGGAAGCTTTGAATATAGAACAACAGAAGCAATAGAGTCATTCCGACCATTGTATAAGAGGTCAATGTCCTGGCCATGAATGAATTGATCTGAGTTGCAATCTTCATGTTTAACGCCTTGACAGTTTTATTCGTCCCCTTGTATATAGACAGGGTACGGAGTTCTTTATCAATATGTGCAATCAACTCATTCTTCATCTATATCCCATCCTTCTCCTAAAATATATGAATGATAAATGTTCAAAATCATGCCTTCCAGGTCTATCAAAGTGTCGTAATCGAGTGAGAGCGAATATAAGTAAACCTGCATCAGTCTCGGATCATCGTACAGACTCATATCGATATCACTTGGCGGCACATTGAATGCTTTTCCAGCCAACTTAATTTCTTTTAAACTCAGCGAGTTCTTTGCCCTCAGTATGTTTCCCATCTTATTAGGACTCACCTCAAGCTGATTCGCAAGTTTCATCTGATTATATCCTGCAACACGCATATAATAATTCAGGTTCTCTGCGATATGATAATCATCATTGTCTGGATTATGGTCACGGAGTGCTTCATCAACATAAAAGCCCTTATTCTCAATCCATGCAAAAATATCTTGCTTCTGCTTCTCATTGAAATGCTTCATCATCGTAAAAGTCCGTCTGGTCCGTTCTTCTTTTTCCAGGCTGAAATCAATCTGTTCCGGCACCGTATTCAGCACTTTTGCGATATCATATATTTTTTCAAGGGGTATATCACTTTTTCCATTCAGATAATTACTGATAGTCATTCGGCTCACGCCGATTTTTTCTGCAAGCTCTGTCTGGGTATATTTACTGGCGTCCAAATGGTACCTTAAGTTTCTCCCGGGTGATGCTGCCTTGACCATAAACTTTCCTCCCGTTTGTAAAAAATAATATTTAATCGGATATTTTTATTTACACACAGTATATTACAGCACAACTCTATAAAAGTAAAGTTAAATATATAAAATGATATATTTATTTACATGATACAATCATTATCGAAAAAAAAAACCGGGACATCAGTGACGTCCCGGCGGGTTGGAATGGTTAATCCTTATGATCTATTTTTCAATTCCAGCCACTTTATAACGTTATCTACATCTATTTTACCGTGGACGGCGACTTCGTCATTGATAGTGACGAGTGGGGCGGACAGGTCGCCATTGTCGATCTGTTCAATGAGATTCTCATCGTAATCTGTTAAATTTTCCCCGGAATCCATGTCTATAAAAGTGGAATAAAAATCATCTTCCGGAAATTTGTTTTGAAGGGCCGGATGCAGTCGGTTATGGAGCGCCTCAGTGTCACTCATAATGATGGAGTCTTCCGAGGGACCCTTGCGTCCATACACATTGACTACATATTTCATGACAACATCCTCCTTTAAGATGATGGATTTTTTCTTCAATATCTATTATAATACATATATAGAATCTGTATCATTAAGATTGGAGGAATTACCGATGACAACAACTCAAGATACGATGCACGAACAGGTCGAAGTAGTTATAGAGAAGTTACGTCCTTTCCTGCTGAGAGACGGCGGGGACTGCGAATTGGTGGATGTGGAAGACGGTATCGTCAAACTGCGTCTGCTGGGTGCATGTGGCACATGCCCAAGTTCAACAATTACACTTAAAGCAGGTATTGAAAGAGCAATGCTCGAAGAAGTGCCGGGGTTCGTTGAAGTTGAACAAGTATTCTAAACCGATCGTTGGGACTCCGGGTTCCAACGGTTTTTTTATTTTCGAACGAAGGAGGGACGGATATGTACCCGATGAACCTTGTCGAGTTCTGTAATGCGAATATGCAAAAGGGCTCTGATGAAGTATGTAGGAAATTAGATGCAGATGATGACGTGGATGTGTTAGATTATGAGTGTACTAACAATTGCGGTATTTGCAGCAAAGCAACATTTGCAATCGTGAACGGACAGCTCGTCGGTGCGCAATCTGCTCCCGATCTGCTGATAAAAGTTTACAAACAGATAGAAAAACAACAGGCAACGGAAGATCAATACGATTTTTTAATATAGACATAAAGTTTGAGCTGTAAAATAACTTCTTATATAATATAAGCAATGGAGGAAGATAATATGACTCAGATTGAACTCACAGAAAGTGCAGCTTACGAAGTGAAGGACATGCTTGAGAAGAATGAAATGCCTGAAGGATTTTTAAGATTCAAAGTCCAGGGCGGGGGCTGTACAGGTCTGACTTATGGTATGGCAGCTGAGATAGAAAAAAGTGAAAATGATGAAGAGTATGAATTTCACGGTGTGAAAGTGCTGGTGGATAAGCATGATTCACCAGTCATCGACGGCACTGTCATCGATTTTAAGCAGTCGCTCATGGGCGGCGGTTTTACGATCGATAATCCAAATGCATCGTTATCATGCGGGTGCGGCGCATCATTCAGAACGAAGACAAATGCAGGAGCTCCGGGAGATTGTTAATTAATTATCAAAAACACTTGAAATATGTGAAGTAAATCGCTAATATTAATAATGATATTAATATTAGCGATCTTATTTATGGTGTAGATATATTTAATATAATTTATGAGGAAAAGGTGACATTAATTATGAGTTTTGAGAGAAAGAAAATTCTTGTACTCGGAGCGGGTTATGCTGGATTGACTACAGTGACCAAGCTGCAGAAAACATTGGGTTTTCAGGATGCGGATATCACTCTGATCAACAAAAATGAGTATCATTATGAATCCACATGGCTCCACCAGGTGGCAGCAGGCACAATCCACTGGGAAGAAGCTACATACCCGATCACTAAAGTGATTAACACTCAAAAAGTCAGATTTGTACCGGCGGAAGTGACTGCCATCCACCGCGATGAGCAGCGTGTGGAAACAAACCAGGGTGAATTCGAATACGATATCCTTGTTGTTGCATTAGGATTTGAAAGCGAATCATTCGGCATCGACGGTATGGATCAGTATGCCGAGACGATTACAAGCCCGCAGACAGCGGTAGCTGCACGTCAGGAAATCGAAAGAAACTTCATCAACTATAAAACTTCAAAAGATCCCCGCGACCTGGCAATACTCGTCGGAGGCGCCGGATTTACAGGTGTTGAATTTTTAGGTGAATTGGTTGAAAGCATTCCCGAGCTGGCTAAGCAGCACAATATCGATTATGATGATGTCAAGATTACGTGTGTTGAAGCGGCACCGTCAATGCTGCCGATGTTCAGTGACGAGCTGACTCAGTATGCAGTTGATTTCCTTGAAAGTAAAGGCGTTGAATTCAAAATCGGTACACCGATTGTTGCAGCGAATGAAAAAGGTTTCGTCGTTAAAGTGGACGATGAAGAAACACAGCTTGAAGCAAGCAGTGTGATCTGGACTGCAGGTGTCAGAGGCAACAGCCTGATGGAAGAGTCATTTGAAGGCGTCAAACGCGGACGTATCGTGACAAATTCAGATCTGACAATCGACGGTTATGACAACATCTTTGTCATCGGTGACGTTGCAGCAGTGATGAACGGTGAAGGTGAAAACGCGAGACCTCACCCGACTACAGCACAGATTGCAATGCAGCTGGGTGAGCTGACTGCTAAAAATATCAAACATAAATTGAATGGCGACAGACCCGAAACATTCACGTTTGATGATAAAGGTACAGTATGTTCCCTCGGTTCTGATGAAGGAATCGGTGTGGTATTGGGCCGTGAAGTCAAAGGCGCCAGAGCGGCATTCTTAAAACGTATCATCGATACGAGAGCGGTCTTCAAGATTGGCGGCCCGTTCCTCGCTTATTCCAAAGGTAAATTTTTATAAAAAGTAATGAACAGGCATGGGCGCTTTCTTGCCCATGCTTATTTTTTTGGAGGTTAAAAACGTGGCAATCATTATCCAACTGATCATCTCTATGGTTTTATTTTTCGTCTTATTCTACGGGATCAGTTTCATCCTGAATATGATTTTAAAAACAACCTGGCTTATGGTGGTCGTCTATCCATTCATCATCGTATTGCTGATGGACGAAATATCTACATTCAGCTACCTGACAAAACCGGGGCAATCATTCAAGGCGGCATATGACGGCATCGCCGGCCTGGATCTGCCGAATATACTGATGCTCGGGAGCGGCTTTATAGGCGTCATTTTAGCAGGCTTCACCATCAGGTTTTTAAGAAATTCCGGATATAAAATGTTTTAAGGGGAGAACACAATGAATATTAAGTACTTGGAAAGATATGAATTATCACAGGAACCGATTATTATCGGTCTGCCGCATGATCTGAATGATCTGACGAATTTTGATGATGTGGACTCATTATTGAACGGTGTGCTCAAAGACCTGGTCGACGAGAGAGTATTATCGACCAAATTCGGAGAAATCACTGCGACCGGTGTGACAATACAGACTGAAGTGAGAAAAATTATCGCAATCGGACTCGGCAGTCAAGAAGACATGACCAGCCATAAAATGCATAAAGCATTCGGTAAATTGTTCCAGCACTTGAAGAGTAATAATGAAAAAAGTGCACAATTATTATTTGAAACGTTCGGCAGCGACATTCAGCTTGCTGCAGAGGCCATCGGCTACATGTCATACATCAGCGTCTACGAATACTCCGGTAAGAAACACCGTGAAGACGAGCCGTTCCTATCAGAGTTCGAACTGACGATCACTTCAAAAGAACCAGTGGAAACACATGTCTCAAAAGGGATGGTCATCGGTCAGAGTGTGAATTATGCAAGAGATATTTCAGAAACACCGCCGAACTATATGACACCAGAAATATTCGCGGACAAAATATCTTCCACATTTAAAGGCAAGGCGCATGTCAACATCCAGATCAAAGATGAGTTCGATCTGAGTGATGAAGGATACGGTTTGATTACAGCCGTCGGAAAAGCGTCTGAAAATAAACCCCGCCTCGTCACAGTGGAATACCGCCATCCTGCAGCGCATGATGTCAAACCGGTTGCGCTGGTCGGTAAAGGTATTACATATGACTCGGGCGGCTACTCGATCAAAAGTAAGACAGGTATGCCTGGAATGAAGTATGACTTGACGGGAGCAGCCAATGTCATCGGCATGATTCGGGGCATTGTTGAAATGAAACTGCCTGTCCATGTTGTTGCGACAGTCGTGCTCGCAGAAAACATGATCAGCGGCAATGCGATGAAACCGGATGATGTCTTCACTTCACTGAGCGGACAGACAGTGGAAGTGAAAAATACCGATGCCGAAGGCAGGCTGGTGCTTGGAGACGCTGTATTCCATGCGTCCCAGTACTCACCGCGCATCATTTTGGACTTTGCGACATTGACAGGTGCTGTAATAGCAGCCATCGGCAATGAACGTACAGGTGTATTTACAAATAAAGACCAGGATCTTGTGGCGCCGATTTTCGATTTGTCTGAAGAAGTGGGCGATGAATTATGGAGATTGCCGCTTGGCGATAAAGAAGAGCGTTCAGTCAAGTCTTCAAAAGTCGCTGATTTAACGAACCATGTGGAAAAACCGGGGCGTGCTTCATTTGCAGCAGGCTTCATCCGTCAGTTTGTCAACGGCAGCCCATGGGCACACTTTGACATTGCGGGTACCGGCACGCGTTCGAGAAGAGGCGCATACGGCCCTAAAGGTGCGACAGGCGTTTTGATACGCTCCGTCATCAAGGCAGTGGAAGGTGATTTGATATGACACAGAATGAACCTTCAAATTTACTTGAGTTTCTGGATATCAAAGTGGTCAGTGAATCAGAAGGGCATATGGTAATGTCCATGCCCATCACACCTAAAGTGCATCAGACTAAAGGGTTCATCCACGGCGGGGCGAATGTCGTTCTGGCTGAAACTGCCGCTTCTGTCGGCGCGTCGAGACTGATTGCAGAAGATGAAATCACTTTTGGCATGGAAATCAATGCCAATCATCTTCGCACGGTCACGGACGGCCTGATCTTCGCCACAGCAACTTTGCGTCACCGCGGAAGAAGTACACAAGTGTGGGAAATAGATATTACTGATGAAGATGATAATTTGACATGCGTTTCAAGATGTACGATGGCCGTTAAGAAAAAAAGATAAATACCCAATACTTTTTCTAAACTTGTCATCCGACAGTTAAAGTATCAATTTACACTAATAAATAAATTTTTTGTATACAAAAGCGCTTTATTTTTGTTATGATTACTTCTATAAGAAATCGAAAGGTTAACCGGATAGATTATGAGGTTGATCTTAATGTTATTGACTGAAAATTCGCAATAACATTTATGTAGTGAATATACAGAGTATTTCGGAGGAGTCTGTCGCCTGGGCATAACTATGTCTTTTTTGACGATGACTCCTTTTTGTTTTGACAAAAATCAATTATGAAAAGGCAATCATTGTTTAACAGGAATATTGGGGGATCGAACATGACTTTATTACATATTGCGGTACTTGCACCTTTCCTATTTGCATTACTGGTGCCATTTTTATTCAAATATTTAAGAAAGATTCATACGGGCTGGTTCGTAATGTTAGTACCGCTCGTACTGTTCATTTATTTTGTGTCGTACTTATCGACGACGTCAAATGGCGGATCGGTGATGGAAAGGTTTGAATGGGTGCCGTCACTCGGCATCAACTTTGATCTATACTTAGACGGATTGAGTCTGCTGTTTGCATTATTGATTACGGGAATCGGCACACTGATCATACTGTACTCAATCTATTACTTATCAGATAAGAAAGAACGTCTGAACCACTTTTACGTATACATTTTATTATTCATGGGTGCGATGCTCGGAGTCGTGTTATCGGATAATATCATTGTTCTCTACGTTTTCTGGGAAATTACAAGTATATCTTCAGCGCTTTTGATCAGTTACTGGTACACAAAGGATGCTTCAGTATACGGTGCTCAGAAATCGATGTACGTCACGGTGTTTGGCGGATTGACGATGCTCGGGGGCTTTTCACTTCTTTACGTTATGACTGAAACGTTCAGCATAAGGGAAATGATAGCGGGCTCGGACATCATTTTAAATCATGAGTTATTTTTACCGGCAATGATCTTAGTACTGGTCGGTGCATTTACAAAGTCTGCGCAGTTCCCATTCCATATTTGGCTGCCGGATGCTATGGAAGCGCCAACACCGGTCAGTGCGTACCTGCACTCTGCAACGATGGTTAAAGCAGGAATCTATCTTGTGGCACGAATGACGCCGGTATTCGGCGGCGGTGCCGAATGGTTCTGGATTATTACATCGTTTGGTATTTTCACCATGCTGTGGGGTGGATTGTCCGCACTGCGTCAAAAAGACTTGAAGGCGATACTTGCATTTTCAACAATCAGTCAGCTGGGGATGATCATGAGTCTTCTCGGTGCGGGTTCTGCTGCGTTTTATTATATGGATGGTGACAACGCGTTGTATACAACGGCCATTCTTGCTGCAGTATTCCATCTGATCAACCATGCGACATTCAAAGGCAGTCTCTTTATGGTGGCAGGCATCATCGACCATGAGACGGGTACAAGGGATATCAGGAAACTTGGCGGCCTGATGACGATTATGCCGATTACGGCAACAATATCCATCATCGGTCTTGCAGCGATGGCAGGCCTGCCGCCGTTCAATGGTTTCCTGAGTAAAGAGCTGTTCTTTACCGGTATTACCAATGTTGTACAGTATGATATGTGGAACGGCGATACCATCGGCATACTGCTGCCGGTAATCGCCTGGGTAGCGAGCATTTTCACATTCACATACAGTGCAATCATTTTCTTCAGAACATTCAGAGGGAAATTCAAACCTGAAAAGCTGCCTGCCGAGAAAGTGCATGAAGCACCGGCCGGCATGCTGATCAGTCCGATAGTGCTGGCTCTTGCCGTATTACTGATCAGTATCTTCCCGAATATTCTTGCCTATTCAATTATAGAACCGGCCATGATGTCGATTTTACCGGGAATATTGAGCGAAGGAACGAATTTCCATGTCGATATATATCACTGGCACGGTATCAACCTTGAATTGATGATGACAATCGTTGTGGTCATTATCGGGACGATCATTTATATGACGATGGATAAATGGTCCAAGCTCGGCATATATCAAAAAGATGAGGACATCATTACAACAATCTATGATCATGGCTATGACGGCCTGATTAAAGGGTCGCAGTGGGTGACCGGCATACAGATGACCGGGCTGTTGCGTGACTATATTGCTTACATGGTGGGTGCACTTGTACTGCTCATGTTCTATACGATGTTCAGGTTTGATGCATTCCAGTTCAGCATGAACAACACCAGTCAGATTCAGCCGTTCATGTATTTGATATTGGCAGTATTGATCATATCGATCATCCTGCTGCCTTCAGTCAAAAGCCGCATGACGGGAATTATTTTGGCCGGCTTTGGAGGTTTCCTTGTTGCATTTGTATTTATGGTATTCAGAGCGCCCGACCTTGCGCTGACGCAATTGATGGTTGAGACGGTGTCGGTTGTCATGTTCATGGCAGTATTCTATCACCTGCCGAATCTGACTAAAGAAGAAATCAAGCCGCTGACAAAAGCAGTCAACATCATCATTGCAACAGGGGCCGGTCTGATGGTGACGCTTGTTTCCATCAGTGCATTCACTTTTGGCCAGATTGTACCTCTTGAGACCATTGCAGAATACTATTTGGAAAACTCCAAAATTTTAGCCGGCGGGTACAACGTCGTCAACGTTATTCTGGTCGACTTCCGCGGACTGGATACGATGCTTGAGCTGCTTGTGCTGGCAATTGCGGCTTTCGGAGTCATTTCATTGATCAAATTAAGATTAGGGGAGAGTGATGACGTATGATGAATAAACCGAATGATATGATGTTTCGTGTATTTATCAGATTGATTGTCATTGTCGTCGTCACCTTTTCATTCTATATATTCTTTTCAGGACACAATGAGCCCGGCGGCGGTTTCATCGGAGGACTGATGACGGCGATTGCGATTCTGTCTTTGTATCTCGTTTTCGGCCTTCAGACAATCAAAAAGGCCCTGCCGTTCAACTATACTTATTTCATGGGGGCGGGGCTGCTCCTGGCAGCATTTACCGGTGTAATTTCCATGATTGCCGGAGACCAGTATTTGAAACAGTACTTTGATTACTTCCAGATTCCTATGTTCGGGGAAGTGGAATTGACGACAGCACTGATTTTTGATCTCGGTGTATATCTCGTTGTCGTCGGTGCAGCCATGACATTAATTTTAACGGTAGTGGAGGATGATTCTTAATGGAGATAGTGATGTCTATAGTGATCGGGATCATATTCGGAACTGCGATATACCTGATGTTTTCCAATAACATTATCAGAGTCCTGTTCGGCACATTGATGCTGTCTCACAGTGTCCACCTGCTGCTCTTGACCATGGCGGGTCTTCAGACAGGTGCACCGCCGGTCATCTCTTTGGAAGCCGACACTTATACCGATCCGCTGCCGCAGGCGATGATTCTGACAGCAATCGTTATCAACTTTGCCATTACAGCATTCATGTTTGTTCTGGCATACAGAATTTATCAGGACCACGGCACATTGGATCTACAACAGTTGAGAGGAGCAAAAGATGAGTAATTTAATCATTTTACCCATACTATTACCATTTATCGCAGGTACAATACTTATATTTTTTGCGAAAAGCTCCAGATTACAGAAAATCATCAGTACAGTCAGTGTGCTGACTTTAGTAGTTTTATCCGTATATTTGGCATTCCTTGCCTTTCAGGATACGATCATCCTTGAAGCGGGGGAATGGGCGGCACCTTACGGTATCATACTGGTGCTGGATAACCTGGCAGCACTGATGCTGCTGATTACGAGTATACTTGCGGCATCATGTTTGTTTTTCGCTTTTGGAACAATATCAAAAAAGCGTGAGAAATTTTATTTTTATCCATTCTACTTCTTCCTTCTTGTAGGGGTGAATGGTGCATTTTTAACAGGTGACCTGTTCAACCTGTTCGTATTTTTCGAAGTCATGCTGTTATCTTCTTACGTTCTTATTGTTAATGGAGGTTCGAAATATCAGCTGAGAGAATCATTCAAATATGTTGTTTTAAACGTATTTGCATCTGCGTTATTCGTCATGGGCGTCGCATGGCTGTATTCTGTCACCGGGACAGTCAACCTGGCGCAACTCTCAGAACGCGTTGCAGAAATTGGACAGCCTGGAATCGTGACTGTCATCGCGGTGATGTTTTTTATCGTATTTGGTTCAAAAGGTGCATTATTCCCGTTATACTTCTGGCTTCCGAGATCTTATTTCGGACCACCGGCTGCAATTGCGGCACTATTCGGCGGGCTACTTACCAAAGTCGGGATTTATGCGATCATACGGTCATTTACACTGATCTTCTACCACGAGCCGCTCTTTACGCATAAAGGGCTGATTACAGTCGTCGCCGGATTGACGATGTTCTTCGGCGTACTCGGTGCAGTGTCACAGTTTGATTTCAAACGGATTTTATCCTACCACATCATTTCCCAGGTCGGGTATATGGTGATGGGTCTTGGAATATTCACACCGCTTGCGGTCGCAGGGGCGATATTTTATATTGTGCACCATATGTTTGTTAAGACGGCATTGTTCCTGCTTGCCGGCGCCACTGAAAAAATTACAGGAACGACGGATATTAAAGCGATGGGCGGACTGATAAAATCACATCCGGCCCTGACATGGGGATTCTTCATCGCAGCGATTTCTCTTGCGGGAATTCCCCCGCTTTCAGGATTTTTCAGTAAGTTCCCGATTATCTTATCCGGCTTCCAGGAAGGTCAGTGGGTCATTGCGGCCGTCGCACTGCTTGTCGGCCTCTTGACACTGTTCTCCATGATGAAAATTTTCGGATATGTTTTCTGGGGCGAGAATAAGCTCACCGAAAAACAGAGTAAAACATCCGTTACGAAATTACTGATTCCTATCGCACCGCTTGTTGCATTTTCGGTCGTTTTGGGTTTCGCAGCAGAACCGATCTTTGCGTACTCACTTCATATTGCAGAGCAGATTCTAGAGCCGTCGAACTATGTAGATGCGGTACTTAAGGAGTAGATAATATGGTATTTCAATTTATGATCAACTTATTGATTGCAGTCATCTGGATGTTTCTGCAGGACAGTTATTTGATGAGTACGTTCCTTTTCGGCTTCATACTCGGTGTACTTCTATTGTTCATATTTAGAAACTTTTTCGAATTCGATTTCTATTTCAGAAGAATCTTTGCCTTTATAAAGCTGATGCTGCTCTTTTTAAGGGAGTTGATCAAAGCGAATATCGATGTTATAAAAGTGGTCATCAAACCGCGTCTTGACAACCATCCGGGGATCATTGCAGTGGACACGAACCTGGAGACTGAAATAGAAATTGCGACACTCGCGGCATTGATCACTTTGACGCCGGGAACTGTTTCGATGGATTTCTCAGCCGACAGCAGTACGATTTTCGTCCATGCACTCGATGTAGACGACAGGGATGAAATGGTAGCGGATATTAAAGGGTCATTTGAAAAAGCGATTATGGAGGTGACAAGATAATGTTCGAGATTATATTAAATATTTCATTGGTCATCACTTCAATAGCATTGCTTTTGGCGTTGGTGCGGGCGATTTTGGGACCGACCACCAGCGACAGGATATTGGCGCTTGATACTCTCGGCATGATGCTTGTCGCCATTATTGGTATGGTCATGCTGCTCCATGAAACAGTCGTTTATGCAGACATCGCATTGGTCGTTGCCATCATCGGCTTCGTCGGTACGATCACAATGGCGAAATTCATTGAAAAGGGTGATATCATTGACGATAACTGAGATAGTGACAAGCGTCTTCGTAGTGACGGGTTCGATTCTGGTACTTCTGAGTTCAATCGGCATACTGAGACTGCGTGATGTATACAGCAGAATGCATGCAGCAGGTAAAAGTTCAACGCTCGGAGTGATGTCTATCATGACCGGTGCTGTATTGTTCTTTTTAATGGACCAGGGGAACTTCAACTTCAAGTTATTATTGACGATAATATTCATCTTTATAACGGCGCCCCTCGCAGGGCTTGCGATTAACCGTTCAGCCTACCGTACGCATGTTCCAATGTGTCAGGAAAGCACTTTGGATGAGCTTGGTGATGCGATGGATGTAGAAAGAGAAAAGAAACGATTGAAGGAATTTGGAAAAAGTTACGATTACGATTAAAAAAAGCTCACCGGGGAGATTGGTCTTACAATGACCATTCAGCTCCGGTGAGCTTTTTATTTTTATGAAATTGTCTATTCGACGATGTCCCTTTTTGGGTCATTTTCTACATCAGGATTTGTTTCATCCCTTTTCAGGTCATTCAGTACTGTCAGTTTATAAGGTTTGACATCTGCGTGGAATGCACTTCTTGCAAGCAGATGGCTCGCTACGGGTGAAGTGAGCAGTATGAACAGTGCACCGAGCAGCAGATTGGTTTCAATCAGGCCTTCTATATACCAGAAGTATATGAAGGCACCTGTCATGATCATGATGACACCGAGCGTCGTACTTTTAGTCGCTGCGTGCAGTCTGGAATACATATCCGGCAGTCTGATGATGCCGACGGTTGCAAGTGCCGTCATGATCGTTCCGCCAATCAGCATAAAAGCGATGAGGCTATTCATCATTATCTCTATCATCATCTATAATCACATTCCTTTCTAAGTATTTCGAGAAAGCGAGGGTGGACAGGAATGCAAGTGTTCCGATGAGTAATATGATCGGGATGAAATAAATCGATCCAAGCGCAATTGCGGTCAAAGCGATCATTCCCATGAGCATGACACCGAATGCATCCAGTGCGACTATTTTATCATGAAGCGACGGTCCGATAATGATGCGGTAGGCGAGTCCGACGAGCGACAGCGCGAATACGATACTGCTGATGATGACGACAACGTTTAAAAATGTGTTCATGGTTTGCTCACCTCTTGAATCAGCTTTTCAAAGCGGTTTTTAATCGTTGCAATCTCTTTATCCACGTCAAGCGCGTTTATGCCATGTATATAGATGGTCGAGTGATCATCGGAAATGGCAACGATCAGTGTACCTGGTGTCAGTGAAATCAATGCTGAAAGCAGTGTAATCTCCCAGTCTTCCTCGAGGTCGCACGGGTAGGCAAAGAATCCGGGATGGATATCTATTTTCTGGCTGGTAACAATCCTTGACAGTTCATAGTTCGCTTTCAACAGCTCGATTGTAAAGACGACAATGAGTTTCAGGATATAGTACACCCTGATCAGATAAAATCTGCCCGGCAGAAATCGGCGGATGATATAAATCGGGAAGATCCCGATGAAGTATCCCCATAATAGACTGCCGAGGGACAGGTCTGAAACAATCAATACCCATATGAAAGCAAGCGTAATATTAATCAGAATCTGTATTGGCATTTATTCCACCTCCAACAGGTAACCAGAGTAAGATGCAGGATCATACAGTGACTGCGCTGCACTTTCAAAAATCGGATATAGGATATCTGCGCCAAAACCGAGTATGATAACCATCGCTATCATGATAAATGATGAGAAGAGCAGCTTATCATAGCTGATCGGTTTTAATTTTGTAAAGTCCATGCTTTCGCCCCAGAATACTGAGATGAAGATGTGCATGACGGAGTACAGCACAACGAGGCTGGAGAGCAGTACGATGACCGCTGCGATCAGGTGGCCGTTGTCGATGAGAGATTCTGTGATGAATAATTTTCCGTAAAATCCTGAGAATGGCGGCACGCCCGCAATGCCGAGTGCTGCAATGAAAAATGTCCAGCCGGTGACGGGGTGTATTTTGATCAGGCCGCCGAGTTTTGTAATGTCGCTTTCGCCTGTTCTGTATATGATGAAGCCGATCAGGAAAAACAGGCCGGCTTTGATGATGATGTCGTGTATCAGATAGTATGTGGCTCCGATTGTGCCTGATTCGTCCATCATAGCGTATCCTGCAGTGATGACGCCGATTGCAATCAATATGTTATAGATGATGATCTTTTTCATATCGGTGTATGCAAGTGCGCCGATCGATCCCATGATGATGGTCAGGATGGCCAGGAACAAAAGCATCTGATGTGTAAAGCCGATGTTGTCGATAAAGAATAATGAATATGTTCTGGCAATCGCGTAAACACCGACTTTCGTCAGCAGCGCACCGAAGAGCGCCATGATCGGAAGCGGCGGTGCGAAATATGAATCAGGGAGCCAGAAGTAAAATGGAAACAGCCCGGCTTTGGTTGCAAAGACGAACAGCATGACGACTGCGATGAGTGTCAGAATGGCTGTGTCGCCTTCGAATGCTGAAAGTTTCTGGTGTATGTCCGCCATATTCAATGAACCGACAGATACATAAAGGTATGCTACCGCCAGTACAAAGAAGTTTGATGAAATGACGTTTACAAGATAATATTTAAAGCCTTCCTGCAGCTGGATCTTCTTACCGCCGATTGTAATCAGCACGTAGGATGCGAGCAGGAATACTTCAAAGAATACGAACATGTTGAAAATATCACCTGTGATGAAAGCGCCGTTCACACCGGTGATCATGAACATGACCATCGGGTAGTAGAAGAAGCGCTCTCTTGCGACACCGATGGATTGGAATGAATATACAACCACGGTGAAAGTGACCAGTGCCGTTCCAAAGAGCAGCAGTGCAGCCAGCATATCAATTACCATGCTGATGCCGTACGGGGCCTGCCAGTTACCGATATGTGTCACAACCATCCCATTATTTGCGATATAGATGATGGTAAAGATTGATACGATAACGAGAAAGAGGCCAGCTGCGGCTGATATGACCCTGTGCAGGAAGATGTTATGTCTGCCTGTAAAAAGCATCACAATGCCTGCAAGGAGCGGTATCATCACCGGTAATAAAGGTATAATATCAGTCATCATCTCTAGGCACTCCTTTCATTTCTTCGACGTTGTCTGTGCCCAGCTCTTTATAAACACGGATTGCGATGACCAGCATATAGGCGGTCAGTGCAAAAGTGATGACGATGACGGTCAGAAGCATCGCCTGCGGCAACGGATCTGTGTACGATTGAACACTGTCATCGAGTACGGGGATGCCGCCGCGTTTCAGTCCGCCCATTGTAAGAAGCATGAGCAGAATGCCGTGGCTGAGTACACCGGTACCGATGATGATGCGTAAAAGACTTTTAGACAGCATGAGATAGACGGAGGCACCAATAAGTATGCCTGCAAGAACAATTACTAAAATTTCCATCAGTGTCTGTCCGCCCCTTCGCTGTCCGACATGGCCTGTTCCGTTGCAAGTAAACTGATGATAAGCAGTGTTGCCGAAGCGACTGTGATGTAGACACCCACGTCAAAAAACACTGCCGAGTGAATCGGAACTTCTCCAAAAATCGGCAGTTCCATATAGAAAGCCTGGTGTGTAAAGAAAGGGACTCCGAATATCATCAGCACTAAAGGGACAAAGATTGAAACCGCAAGGCCTAGGGCAATCAGCCATTTATAATCAAAAGAAATCATTTTATTTATCGTTTTTAAATCATATGCAAGGAGCAGTAATACAATCGCAGCCGCCGCAAGGAGGCCGCCGACGAATCCGCCGCCCGGAGTGTAGTGTCCCGAGAAGAATAGATTAACGGAAAATACAATGATGATCGGAAATACGACTTTGGCAGTGTATTTCAGGAAGACATCATTCATCTGCTTATGGACTCTGGCATAACCGAGTTTCTTAAGCGTGCTCTTCATATTCATTCTCTCCTTTCTTATTTACTCTGAGTCTGAGCAGAATGAATATACCAAGACCTGCGAGTCCGAAGACCAGTGTTTCAAATAAAGTATCCATTCCACGGAAGTCGACAAGTATGACGTTGACCATGTTACCGCCTGAAGCGAGGTCATATACATTGTCGATATAGAATTGGCTGATCGAGTCAAACAGTCTGTTCGAATACGCAGCGATACCGAAAATGATGGATATTGCGCCGACTGCGACAGAAATGAACATATTGTTCAGTTTGAACCTTCTCCGTTCTTCATGACGTGCACGTTTTGGCAGTTGGAAGAATGCGAGCAGGAACAGTGATGTAATGATTGCTTCAACCGCAAGCTGTGTCAGTGCAAGGTCCACCGCACGGAAAAATACAAAGAGCAGTGACAGTGAGAAACCGATGACACTGAACATGATGATCGCAACCATCCTTGATGCTGTAATCAGAATGGCAACAAGCGAAGCAAGAATGATCAGCATGATGGCCACTTCCGTAATATTGATTTCCGAAGTGGTGCTCCAGTCGAATGTAATATCCGTATTGATCAGGGTGATGACTGCAAGCACTGTAAATCCGCTGAATATATAGACCAGGTACGAACGGATGTAGCCGCTCATATAACCGTCGGTGATTTTTTCAGCGCCGAGGCTGGAGTATATCAGACCCTGATCGTAGAAATGGTTGATCGATAATGACTTACTGCCCAGTCTGTAGACGGGCATCCATGTATTTCTGAATAAATACAACAATGTACCGATGACGACAATGGAAACAGTCGCCCAGAGTGCAGGAGAATCCCAGCCGTGCCAATGGGATATTTCTGTATTCAGAGGTTCTGCCGTATTTAGAATGCCCATTGCTGCCGGATCGATGATCGTACCGGAAAGAAGATTCGGAAACAAGCCGAATACAACGACGAGAACGCTGAGAATAATGGGTGGAACCAGCATCAGCGGCGGTGCTTCCTTCGGTTCTTTCGGCGTTTTAGGCTGTACTTTACCGAGGAATATGCCTCTGATCAATATCACTGAATATATTAATGTGAAAATACTGCCCACAATGGCAAGTATCGGGAACAGTACGCTGACATCTGCAAGAACACTGAAGTCCGCTTCGCTTATGGCAAACATCGCTTCCAAAAACAATTCTTTGGACAAAAAGCCGTTGAACGGCGGTATGCCTGCCATGGAAAGTGATGTAATGAGTGTCAATGTGAACGAAATCGGCATGATGGTTACGAGGCCGCCGAGCCGTTTCAAGCTTCTTGTGCCTGTTTCATGGTCGACTATACCGATGATCATGAACAGTGCGCCTTTGAAAGTTGCGTGGTTGATCAGATGAAAGACTGCTGCAACGATGGCGACTGTAAATACCTGCTCTGACGCACCGCTGTGTACACCTAAAGCACCAACCCCGAGGAGCGACATGATCAAGCCGAGCTGCGAGACGGTCGAGAAAGCAAGTACAGCCTTCAAGTCATCCTGTTTGATGGCATTGAATGACGCCCATACCAGGGTGACGAGCCCGACAAGCAGAATCGTCCACACCCACAATTCCGAAAAGGCGAATAACGGGGTGAATCTTGAGACAAGATACAACCCGGCTTTAACCATCGTTGCTGAGTGCAGGTATGCACTGACGGGAGTCGGTGCCTCCATGGCATCCGGCAGCCACACATAGAATGGAAACTGGGCTGATTTTGTAAAAGCACCAAAAAGAATAAGAATTAAAGCAAACGGTGCCAGCGGGCTTTCCTGGATTGCCGGCATCTGGTCCATCATTTCTCTGATACTGAATGTATCTGTAATCAGACTAAGAGTAAGGAAACCGCCCAGCATCAGAAATCCGCCGAACATCGTGATCAGCATTGATTTTTGAGCGCCGTAAATGGAACGTTCCCTGTTGAACCAGAAAGCGATGAGGAGAAAGCTGGATATAGATGTGAGTTCCCAGAAAAGATAAAGCATAAGAACATTATCATTCAGAACGACACCCAGCATGGCTGTCATGAAAATTAATAAGTAAACATAGAAATTGCCGAGTTTCTCCTGATGCGACAAATAGCCGATGGAGTATAAAACGACCAGAGCACCGATTCCCGATATCAGAATCGCGAATAATAGACTCAGACCATCTATGTAAATATCGAAGTTCATACCGATTTTCGGCATAAACTGTAGTGATTCAAAAATCACCTGGTTGTTACTGACGGTTGGAATTAAAGTGAATAAGTAAGCAGCAATAAGAACTGGAACCGGAAGTACAAACCAACCGAGATGCACCTTTTTGTAGTACCTGTATAAAACGCCGATAAATACTGCGGCTATTATAGGTAACAGTATGGCGAAGTGAATTAGAGTCACTGGCTCTCCTCCTTCATAGTTTTCGCATTATAAAATTATTATACATTATTGATACATTGAAATAAATGTATAGAGTTTGAAGTATGTGAACTTTTTATAGTAATATGTATTGAGGGATTAACATTTTGACATTTATAAATTTTTAAATTAAAAGTGTGAATTTGAAATTTTTGAAACCAGGAGGTTATTATGACTTACACACAGTTAACAAAAACATTAGGTGAGAACGAAGTACAGGCAACAATAAAAACAAATCACGGTGACGTGACTGTTAAATTATTCAAAGATATTGCACCAAAAACGGTGGAAAACTTTACAACACACGCAAAGAACGGCTACTATGACGGCCAGATTTTCCACAGAGTCATCAAAGACTTCATGATTCAGGGCGGCGACCCGACAGGCACCGGCATGGGCGGCGAAAGCATCTGGGGCGGCAATTTTGAAGATGAATTCTCAACAGAAGCATTCAACCTTTACGGCGCACTGTCCATGGCAAACGCAGGACCGGGCACAAACGGCAGCCAGTTCTTTATTGTCCAGTTGAAAGAAGTGCCGGAGCAAATGGTTTCACAGCTTGAAGGTGCAGGCTACCCTGCAGAAATCATAGAAGCATACAAAGCGCAGGGCGGAACGCCTTGGCTTGACCAGCGCCATACAGTATTCGGCCATGTCATCGAAGGATTCGATATCGTAGAGAACATCGCTGATGTCAAAACAGGCGCGCAGGACCGTCCGGAAGAAGAAGTGAAAATCCAGACGATCGAAGTCGCAGAATAAAATATTGATTTGATGAATAAGCGGCTGTCTTTGCGGACAGCCGTTTTTTGATGCGTTGTGAATGATCGGCGCATCCCGAGCGCTGGGACGGCCGTTAACATTTATTAATCATTTCTTATTCTGAAAAGGATTGTCAGAAAAGCGCTCCTTATGCGCTTTTAGAAAGGATTTAAAATTTCCTCACAAAATAGTCATTAATCTGATGTTTATTTACATTATGGTTTTGATATAATGACTTGGAAAAGGTGAGTGATTTAATATGATGGAATTTTTATATTTTCCGGATGATCCAACGGAATATATTCCAGCGGCGATAGCTATGATCATTTGTTTCCTGGTTGCATACTTGGTTTTTCGTTATATTAAAAATTATTCCAGAAACCAGGAGCAGAAGATGAAGCACTTCGAAGAAGAAGTGATGAGAAAGCTCGAACAAGAGGAAAACAATGGAACCGGAAGGTAATATAGAGTTATACAGAATGATTGAAGCATGGAATCCTTTAAAAAGGGATGAAAATATGGACTATGATGCAGAAATTTATGACACTGTAAATGCATTGTATGACTACCCGTCCCGCACGGCGGCGGCACTAAAGATACAAAATATATTTTACTTCTCTTTTCTCGTAGAGATTCCGGTTGAAGATATTTATCCTATGGTTGATAAGGCTCACCATATAATAGAAATATATAAAAGCTAAATGCCACACCCTGACTATTCAGGGTGTTTTTTTAATGAAAACCGTCGGCGTTTTAAAGTCCGCCGGTCTTTATTTTGTTGAAAAGATTTTGGTTTGAAAAATCCGGCTGCTGAATTTCAAGCTGAAGACGAATCTGCTGCCGGCCAAGTGAAGAGCGCCCGGCCGATGGAACGCCCCTCTCAAATCCATGAATTCATACCTTCAAGCTCAAGTTAAATTATTTACATTAGATAATATATATTGTGTGTGGTAAAATGACAATTGTATATAGAGCTTACGTAAGTGGGGTAATTGTGTGACAAAAAAATACCGCAAAAACCAGTTTGTAAAAGTTAAAGTTACTGGTATCCAACCATACGGTGCTTTTGTCCGAACCCCTGATAATCAAGAAGGTCTCATTCATATTTCCGAAGTGATGAATGATTACGTTCATGATGTCAATCAATATTTGACGAAAGGCCAGACTGTCAAAGCTAAAATAATCAGTATTGGCGCTTCAGGCAAGTTGAATCTGACATTGAAAGAGAATGAATATTTTAAGAACGAAGAGAAGAAGAGAGACAAGCGTTCAATCATAGAACAGATCAAAGAGTCAGAGGAATATGGGTTTGAGACGCTCAGACAAAAGATGCCGCAATGGATCCAGGAAGCGAAGATGCGGATGTACGATAAGTGAATACACTTATAAAGATTAAATCTACAGTTCAAAGCTGTAGATTTTTTTCATCATTTCAGATGAATATATATTCGATTGATTATGCATCAAACACGCTTGAATATATAGTGGGATAACCTCTGGATAATATTCATCCAGCTAACTGTATACGGTTTCAAAATAAAGTTCATACAATTTAATAACGGCACTGTTCCATGATGAATAATGCTTGAAAAACATTCGTAAAATTGTCATTATAGACAGTAGAGAGTTTATCAATAGTTTAGAAGTTCTACATAGTCGGAGATATGTTTACAGCAATTGTTTATGGAATTTCATAAGATGAATACCGTAAATACCCGGGTGTTTTTTTGATTTGATGAAGTTTTATTCAGCAGGAAGTACATGATTATCTATGAACCGCAGGCAAAGATCTGCTGTTTTTAAATGAAGGGATGAAAATATTATGACAAAATCAACAGAAATTATTGAACAGACAAACGAATACGGTGCACCAAACTACAATCCGCTGCCGATCGTAATCTCAGAGGCGGAAGGGATCTGGGTCAAAGACCCGGAAGGTAACAAATATATGGATATGCTGAGCGCATACTCTGCAGTGAACCAGGGACACAGACACCCAAAAATCATTCAGGCGCTTAAAGATCAGGCAGATAAAGTGACACTGACTTCAAGAGCATTCCACTCCGACAAACTGGGGCCTTGGTATGAAAAAGTTTGTAAACTTGCAAATAAAGAGATGGCCCTTCCGATGAACACGGGTGCTGAAGCTGTAGAGACAGCAGTAAAAGCAGCGCGCCGCTGGGCTTATGACGTTAAAGGCGTCGAAGACAACAAAGCTGAAATCATCGCAATGAAACAGAATTTCCACGGACGTACGCTCGTTCCGGTATCCATGTCATCGGAGCCTGATAACAGACGCGGTTACGGCCCGCTTGTAGAAGGATTCAAGCTTGTTGATTTCGGTGATATCGAACAGATCAAAGAAGCGGTTACTGAAAATACTGCGGCAGTCATCCTTGAGCCGATCCAGGGTGAAGCGGGCATCAACATTCCGCCGGAAGGTTTCTTAAAGCAGGTCAGAGAAGTATGTGACGAACATAATGTATTGTTCATCGCAGATGAAATCCAGGCAGGACTCGGCCGTTCAGGTAAATTATTCGCAACGGACTGGGATGAAGTGACACCTGATATGTATATTCTGGGTAAAGCACTCGGCGGCGGCGTGTTCCCAATCTCCTGTGTGCTGGCAGACAATGAAATCCTGAGTGTTTTCAATGCCGGTTCCCACGGTTCAACATTCGGCGGAAACCCGCTGGCATGTGCGGTGTCAGAAGCGGCACTTGATGTTATGATTGATGAAAACCTGATTGAGAAATCACGTGAACTTGGTGAGTATTTCAAATCTGAACTTCAAAAGATAGATGACCCGAGAATTAAAGAAGTGCGCGGACGCGGTCTGTTCATCGGTCTTGAACTGAATGAATCTGCACGCCCATTCTGTGAAGCTTTAAAAGAAGAAGGCATCTTATGTAAGGAGACGCATGACACAGTCATCCGTTTTGCACCGCCGCTCATTATCGAGCAGAAAGATCTTGATTACGCATTGGATAAAGTCAGAGCAGTTTTCGGAAAATAAACTTTTTATCAGCGATTAGTGTGATATAATATCAATGAAAACAGTTTCATAAAAGAGGCGAATATAATGTCAGAGAATACAAATTTAGTTACTTCTACACAAGCTATTATTAATGAAGCATTAGATAAATTAGGCTTTGATGAAGGCATGTATGAATTAATTAAAGAACCATTAAGAGTACTCAGAGTGCGTATTCCGGTCCGCATGGATGATGGCTCGGTGCAGGTGTTCACGGGCTTCCGTGCACAGCACAACGACGCAGTGGGTCCGACAAAAGGCGGCGTCAGATTCCATCCGGACGTGAGTGAAGAGGAAGTCGTCGCATTATCAATGTGGATGACATTAAAAGCGGGTATCGTCGACCTTCCATACGGCGGCGGTAAAGGCGGTATCATCTGTGACCCGCGTGAAATGAGCATCGAAGAAGTGGAACGTCTGTCACGCGGATATGTCCGTGCGATTTCCCAGTTCGTCGGACCGGCAAAAGATATTCCGGCACCGGACGTCTTTACAAACTCACAGATCATGGCATGGATGATGGATGAGTACAGCATGCTGGATGCATTCAACTCACCGGGTTTCATCACAGGTAAACCGATAGTGCTCGGCGGTTCCCAGGGACGCGACCGTGCAACGGCAATGGGTGTTGTACTTTGTCTCGGCTACGCACTTGAAAAGCGCGGCAAGACATTTGAAGATGTAAGAATCGTCATCCAGGGCTTCGGTAACGCAGGAAGCTTCCTGTCGAAGATCCTTTACGACTACGGGGCTAAAATCGTCGGCATTTCAGATGCGAACGGCGGACTGCACGACCCTGAAGGTCTGGACATCGACTATCTGCTTGACCGTCGTGACAGCTTCGGCATGGTGACGAATCTCTTCGATAATGTCATCTCGAACAAGGAAATTCTTGAAGTGGACTGTGATGTACTGATTCCTGCGGCCATCGAAAACCAGATCACCGGTGAAAATGCTGCGAGAATCAAAGCGGATATCGTTTGTGAAGCGGCAAACGGCCCGACGACATCAGAGGCAACAAGAATCCTTCATGAAGCAGGCAAACTGCTTGTACCTGACGTGCTTGCATCTGCAGGCGGCGTGACTGTGTCATACTTCGAGTGGGTACAGAACAACCAGGGCTACTACTGGGATGAAGATGAAGTGAACGAAAAGCTGGAAATGAAACTGAAGAAGGCATTCAACGAAATTTATGATATGCATGAAAAACGTCAGATTGATATGCGTTTGGCGGCATACATCATCGGTCTCAAGCGTACCGCAGAAGCGGCGAGATACAGAGGCTGGGCATAGGAGTAAATTTAAAGTAGCCGGGATATCAACATATCCCGGTTTTTTTTATTAAAAATTATTAGAATATTTTGTGTACATTTTATGGAATACATTGAAAATAGTTAAAAGTTATAGTAATGTTATAGTCTAATATGTATGATTATTCACGAAAAACCCAAGGGGGACATAGGAATGGCTGAAACTTCAAATTTGATACAATCCACTCAGAAAGTACTACATAAAGCATTGGACATGCTCGGTTATGATGAGGGCATGTTCGATCTGATAAAAGAACCGTCCAGAGTACTGACGGTCCGCATACCAGTCCGTATGGACGACGGTTCTGTAAAAGTGTTTACAGGATACCGCGCCCAGCACAGTGATGCTGCGGGACCGACAAAAGGCGGTATCAGGTTCCACCCGGATGTCGATCGTGATGAAGTGATCGCACTGTCGATGTGGATGACCTTGAAAGCGGGCATCGTCAATCTGCCGTACGGCGGCGGTAAAGGCGGTGTCATATGTAATCCGAAAGAGATGAGCCAGAGAGAGCTCGAAGGTGTGTCCCGCGGATATATCCGTGCGATTTCACAGTTCGTCGGACCGCTTAAAGATATCCCGGCACCGGACGTTTACACGAATGCCCAGGTGATGTCATGGATGCTGGACGAATACAGCATGAAGCACAGTGACAACCCGCTTGAGTTCATTACGGGCAAGCCGCTCGCACTCGGCGGTTCAAAAGGCAGATCGACAGCAACGGCGATGGGTGCTGTCATGGTGATTAAAAAAGCGCTTGAGAAAAGAAATATCAAAATGGAAGATGCTAAAGTTGCGGTGCAGGGATTCGGCAACGCAGGCAGCTTCATCTCCAAAATACTGCATGACGCAGGCGCGAAAATCGTCGCGGTTTCCAGATCGACGCGCGGCCTGTATGATGAAAACGGTCTCGACATCAACTATATCATTGAAAATAAGGATAAAACGGCAGATATAGCAGAAGACCTGGGCGCAAAAGTGCTGACAAACCCGGAACTGCTTGAGATCGACTGTGACATTTTAGTGCCTGCAGCCATCGCAAACCAGATCACAGAAGAAAATGCAGACAGAATCCAGGCGGAAATCATCGTTGAGGCGGCGAACGGGCCGACAACGGAAAAAGCGACGGAGATGCTCACTGAAAAAGGGAAGCTTCTTGTACCGGACGTGCTTGCATCCTCAGGCGGTGTGACTGTATCTTATTTCGAATGGGTACAGAATAAAACGGGATATTACTGGGAAGAGGACGAAATACAGGAATTGCTCGAAGTGAAAATGAATGAAGCCTTCGATGAAATTTATGATTTCCATGAAACGAGACAGGTGGATATGCGCCTCGCGGCCTACGTCATCGGCATCAGAAAAACGGCTGAAGCCATCAGATACCGCAACTGGGCATAAAATAATTAATTTTATGCTTGCAATATTCAGACATTTGATATAACATGTATTTCAACATCAAAAATAATTGATTTTGAAAGAAGAGTAGCAATCTTATTTTTACAGAGAGCCAGTGGTCGGTGTGAACTGGTAAAGTGATTTTGTGAATGGACTTTCATCTGAACCAATATTAAATGTATTGGCGTCTGACCAGCGTTATATGGCATCCGGCATGCCGAGGCATGCTGTATATAAAGTGGACTGCATCACGCAGTCAATTAAGGTGGTACCACGGCTCCCCGTCCTTTTTACAGGATTTGGGGAGCTTTTTTATTTAAAATGAATAATGATATCGATCAGAGTAAGTACACTTATATGAGTTGTCACAGAGAGATGCCCGTTGGTGAGAGGGTGTCCGGTCATATTTTTGGAATGGGCCTGATAAAGAAGATATCACGTGTAGTTGACGTTACAAACTGTGAGTGAAGCATAAGCTTAACTGAGGTGGCACCGCGGAAATCCGTCCTCCATTGGTCTTTTGACCGATGGGGGGTTTTTTATTACCAAATATTAAAATGGAGGTTTTTATCATGACACAATCATTAGTACAAATCACAGAGGACACAATTTCAGTTTATCCATATATTTTAAAACTATCCCGTAAGGAAGACCTGACATTCGACGAGATGTACAAGGCGTTTGATGCGGTGCTTACGGATCAGGCGACAGACAGCGAAGTCGCGTCGCTTCTTGTCGGTTTGAAGGAAAAAGGTGAAACTGTCGAAGAGATTACCGCTCTTGTGACTGTACTGAAAGATCATGCGACAAAACTGCCACAGGACATACCGAATGTCATTGATAACTGTGGGACGGGCGGAGACGGCTCACACAGTTTCAACATTTCAACGACATCCGCATTCGTCATTGCCGGCGCCGGCGTAAAAATCGCCAAGCACGGTAATAAAAGCATCACCAGCCTGACAGGCAGCTCGGACGTTCTGTCGGCACTCGGACTTCAAATGAAATATTCCCCGGGAAATATCTCGGACCAGATCAACGATATCGGCATCGCATTTTTATTCGCACCGTATGTTCATCCGAAAATCAAACAGATCATGAAAGTGAGAAATGATCTGAAAGTACCGACGGTCTTCAATATGATCGGGCCACTGATCAATCCGGTGGATTTGGATTATCAGTACCTCGGCATTTATAAAAGGGACCAGGTCGAAACGATGGCACATGTTCTTAAATCGCTTGGCAGAAAAAGAGCGGTCGTCGTAAACGGTGCACACGAAATGGATGAAGCGAATCTTGCCGGCGAAAACCGCATCGCAATATTGAAAGATGGACAGGTGACAACGCACATACTGAAGCCTGAAGACGTCGGCATGAAGACTTATGACATGGAAGAATTAAGAGGCGGAGACGGCCGCGTCAACAAGGAAATCCTTTTGAACATCCTTAAAAATAAAGCGACCGATGCACAGAAAGATACGGTTCTGCTGAATGCAGGCATCGGCCTGTTCGTTGCAGAAAAAGCGCAGTCAATCAAAGCAGGCATCGAACTTGCGAAAGAGAGCCTGGAGTCAGGCAGTGCGGATGAGAAACTGAATCAACTGATCAACTACACAAATGAGGGAAAGAAATGACTATATTAGATAAAATCGTCGCCGCAAAAAAAGAGACTTTGAAAGATTATCCAAAAGTGATCAAATCTGCTGCAAAAAGAAACCCGGTCCCATTTAAAGAGCGGGTGGAAAAAGAGGAACGACTCAGCATCGTCAGCGAAATAAAAAGAGCCTCACCGTCTGCCGGGGATATCAATACGGATATGACCCCGGCCCAGCAGGCAGCATTGTATGTTGAAGGCGGGACGACCGCAATCAGCGTACTGACAGAAGAGAAGTTCTTCAAAGGATCGCTTAAGGATCTCGAAGCTGTGCGTGAGACGGTCGATGTGCCGATATTGAACAAGGACTTCATCATTGATGAACGGCAGATTACGGATGCATACAACCACGGCGCAGATATCATTTTGCTGATTGTGACGATACTGAACGACGAGGAACTTGAGACGTACTATAAAAAAGCGAAATCGCTCGGCATGGAAGTTATCGTTGAAGTGCATGACGAGGAAGAACTGAAGCGGGGACTCGCAGTCAATCCGGAAATCATCGGCATCAATAACAGAGATTTGAAAACATTCAAAGTCGATTTGAACAACACAGTAAGATTGATTGATAAATATTATGATGACAACATTCTTTTCATCGCGGAAAGCGGTATGCAGACAGCGGCGGATGCCACCCTCATGGCTGAAGGAAAAGCCCAGTGTCTGCTCGTCGGTGAAACGTTGATGAAGACGGACCATCCGGCTGAAATGATCAGGGAACTGAAGGTGAAGAAATGACAAAAGTGAAAATTTGCGGCATGCAGACATTGGAAGATGCCGAGTATGCCATTGATGCAGGCGCCGATTTCATCGGTTTCGTCTTTGCCCCGAGCAAACGGCAGGTCACATTCGAACAGGCGGCTGACATCATAAAAAATATTAACACTGAACATACGAAGACGGTCGGCGTATTCGTCAACCCGACGGCTGAAGAAGCGGAGAGGGCACTTGAAGAGACCGGCCTTGATTATATACAGTTCCACGGCGATGAGCCAAAAACGCTTGTTGAGCAGTTCAAGTCACGCTCGATCAAGGCATTTCCGAGCAACGCTGAATTATCCAACCGGGAAAAGTTCAACTATCCGGGCGATTTTATTTTGATAGACAGTCCGAGGAAGGAATATTACGGCGGTTCCGGCACGGCTTTCGACTGGGAAGCTTTCGATCAGGACGGGCTGGATAAAAGCCGTTTTGCGCTGGCGGGCGGGTTGAAACCGGACAATATTAAAGAGGCGATCACGACATTCAAACCGGCACTCGTGGATGTATCGAGCGGCGTCGAGACTGACGGCAGGAAAGATTATGAAAAAGTAAGTGAATTTATAAAAAATGTTAAAGAGGTGCTATAGATGGTGATGTCATATGAATTTCCGGACAACAAAGGCAAGTACGGCGGGTTCGGCGGAAAATATGTCCCTGAAACTTTGATGGGCGCGCTGAATGAGCTTGAGGCGGAATACAATAAAGCGATCCAGGATGAAGAATTTCTAAAAGCGCTCGACGACTATCTCACCGATTATGTCGGACGGACAACACCGCTCTATTATGCCGAACATTTAACCGGCCATATCGGCGGTGCCAAAATATATTTGAAGCGTGAAGATCTGAATCATACGGGTGCGCATAAGATCAACAATACGGTCGGCCAGGGGCTGCTCGCAAAACGTATGGGCAAGACGAAGATCATCGCTGAAACCGGCGCGGGCCAGCACGGTGTCGCAACGGCGACCATCTGTGCAAACCTCGGCCTTGAATGTATAATTTTCATGGGTAAGGAAGATGTCAGACGCCAGGAGCTGAACGTTTTCAGAATGGAACTGCTCGGCGCAGAAGTCGTCAGTGTCGATGCGGGGAGAGGCACTTTGAAGGATGCCGTCAACGCAACACTCCGCCACTGGGTGGCGAATGTGGATGATACGCATTACATTCTCGGTTCCGTACTTGGACCGCATCCGTTCCCGCAGATTGTGAGAGATTTCCAGAGCGTCATCGGCAGTGAAACAAGAGAACAGATTAAAGAAAAAGAAAACCGTCTGCCGGACACTGTCATCGCCTGTATCGGCGGCGGCAGCAACGCGATGGGTATGTTCTATCCATTTATCGAAGATACGGAGGTGGAGCTGATCGGCGTCGAAGCGTCCGGTAAAGGTCTCGATACGGATGAATATGCGGCATCGATTTCTAAAGGACGGATCGGTGTGCTGCACGGTGCGAAGATGCACCTGCTGCAGGATGACAATGGTCAGATTGAAGAGGCCTACTCGGTATCTGCGGGTCTTGATTACCCGGGCATCGGCCCGGAGCACAGCCACCTTCATGAATCGGGGCGCGTCAATTATGTTTCCCGCACCGATCAGGATGCACTGGATGCATTTACGCTGCTCAGTAAAAAGGAAGGGATCATCCCGGCTCTGGAAAGTGCACATGCCGTGGCAGAAGCGATCGAAGTTGCCAAAGGAAAAAGCACGGATGAAATTGTTGTCATTTGTCTGTCCGGCCGCGGCGACAAAGATGTCAGCGAAGTAAAACGTCTGTTCAGAGGTGAAGACAATGACTAAAACTAAAATCGATGATGTATTCAATAAACTGAAATCAACCGGTGATAAGGCGTTTATTTCTTATATTATGGCCGGCGACGGCGGACTGGATCAATTGAAAGACCAGATCAGGACACTCGAAGCGTCCGGCGTGGATATCGTCGAGCTCGGTATTCCGTTTTCCGATCCCGTCGCAGACGGCCCGGTCATCCAGCAGGCCGCAATCCGTGCGCTTGAACAAAATATTTCACTGCAGAATATTTTGGATGAGCTGAAGAATATTAAAGATGAGATCACCGTACCGATTGTGCTGATGACTTATATCAACCCGATTTTGAATATCGGATATGCCGAATTTGCGAAAGATGCGGCTGAGTCGGGTGTTTCCGGAATTATTTTACCGGATGTCCCGTTCGAAGAAGAGGAAGAGATCAAAGTGCATTTGTCGGCGCATGATATTGCGCTGATCCGGCTCGTCACTTTGACGAGTGATGAAAACAGAATTAAAGCATTGTCCGAAGGCGCGGAAGGATTCCTCTATGCCGTCACAATCAAAGGCACAACCGGCGGCAGAAAAACGTTCGGCGAGGATACTTACAGTCATTTAGAAAAAATCAAATCCATCGCTGAAGTGCCGGTATGTGCAGGATTCGGCGTGTCCAACGTGGAAATGGCTGAACAGCTCGGCGGCTACTCAGACGGCGTCATCGTCGGCAGTAAAATTGTCCAACTCCTTCACGAAGGTGAAGCCGATAAAATAAAAGATCTCATTCCTGAAAAGAGCACAACAGTTAAATAATATATTATATGTGACCGGTGGACGTTCAGTCCTGCCGGTCATTCGCGTTTCCATCGGCCGGATGGGAGCTCGTTTGGCCCACGGGGAGAGATCAACATACGTATGCGGCCGTCAAACGCTGCAGGGCTCTTTTCACATCCCGGGAGGGTCCGTTAACGCGTCCAACGATGGCCAGCCAAGCAGACAGGCGGAAAGCTGCCGCGCAAAATAGAGATATCATTTGAAAAATTGTCTATACATTTTTACAATGGAAGAGATTGATCAACTAAACAAAAGGATGGTTTGATGTCTGAAAACTACATAGATTTAAACTTACAATATACACACTCATTTATAAATGATCATGAACTGGCGCTTCTAAAACCTTATGTGAACGCGGCGCATGATCTCATATTTGATCAAACCGGTGCGGGTAATGAATTCCTCGGATGGACGACTTTACCTGAATCATACGATAAAGAGGAATTTTCGCGTGTTAAAAAAGCGGCAGAACAGATCAACAGGCACTCGGATGTTCTTGTGGTCATCGGAATCGGCGGTTCATACCTCGGTGCGAAAGCGGCGCTTGAAATGCTTCAGCCGGCTTTTGAAAATAAAGGGACGGAAGTGATTTTTGCAGGGCATCACTTATCCGCCCACTATATGAATGAGCTGAAAAACTATTTGAAAGATAAGGACTTTTCCATCAATGTCATCAGTAAATCAGGCACGACGACGGAACCGGCGATTGCGTTCCGCGTATTCAAACAGTTGCTGGAAGAAAAATATGATGACGTGAAAGACCGTATATTTGTTACGACGGATCGTGAAAAGGGGGCGCTAAAAAAACTGGCCGATACTGAAAATTATGAAACGTTCACAGTGCCTGACGATATCGGCGGCCGCTTCTCTGTGCTGACTGCTGTCGGACTGTTGCCGATGGCTGCCGCCGACATCAATATCGATGACGTCATGGTCGGTGCAAAACAGGCAAAAGACGAACTGAACAGTAAAGATGTGAAAAAAAATCAGGCTTACCGCTATGCAGCGGCAAGAAATGCCCTTTATAATAAAGGTTACAGCACAGAACTGTTCGTAAACTATGACGACCGGTTCAAATATTTTGCCGAGTGGTGGAAGCAGCTGTTCGGTGAAAGTGAAGGGAAAGACAACAAAGGCATCCTGCCGCACAGTGCAAACTTCACGACGGATCTGCATTCGCTCGGACAGTATATCCAGGACGGCCGGAGAAGTTTATTTGAAACGGTGGTGACTGCACGCACACCGATAAGCGACATTACAATCGAGGCAGACGATGAAAATTTGGACGGACTGAATTATCTTGCCGGCATGTCAGTCGATGCGGTCAATAAAAAAGCGGCGGAAGGTACGGTGCTTGCCCACGTCGACGGCGGTGTGCCGAATATTTTAATAGAAGTGCCGGATATGAGTGCGCATACTTATGGCTATCTTGTGTACTTTTTTGAACTGTCATGTGCTATGAGCGGCTATCTGCTCGGTGTCAATCCGTTCGACCAGCCCGGTGTAGAGGCTTATAAGAAGAATATGTTTGCGCTGCTCGGCAAACCTGGATTCGAAGCATTGCAGAAGGAATTAAATGACAGACTCGAAGAAAAATAATATAATAAGCAGTAATGTTATAATAGGCTATATTGTAGAAATATAGCCTTTAATTTTTCAGGAGAGGTTTTATTATTGGAGCGGATTATTAGTTTACTTACCACCGAAGAGGGCATCAGAACCATCTTCGAACAATTTGAACAATTTGGGATATTGGCAGGTTTTTTTCTGATAATATTGGAAGCCTTTCTTCCGATATTGCCTCTATTTGTCATTGTTATTTTAAATATCAACTCCTATGGTATAGTTGTCGGGTTTCTGACGAGTTACCTTGCCTCCGTGACAGGAAGCTTCCTTGTCTTTCTCGTTGTCCGGTTTTTATTCAGGGACAGAGCCCAGAGGTATATTCACAGGAGGGAAAAGTTGGAACGGCTGCTCAGATTTGTGGATGAACGGGGTTTTACGTTTGCATTTATCATGCTTGCACTGCCATTTACGCCGACTTCGGTGGTCAATGTCATCGCTGCGCTATCCAATATGAGAGCGAGAGTATATCTGCTCATACTGGTAGTGGCAAAATTTATAATGATTGCCTCGATGTCTCTTGTAGGATATGATATTGTCGGGTTTTTCGGTTCACCGGGACGCCTGATCACTTCAGGCATATTGCTCGTGGTGTTATACCTGTTCTCGAAATGGTATCAGCGGTATTTAAATAAGAAAATGAATAAATAGAGGTGCATCATTTTGAAAAAAGAAATTATGGAATGGCTGGTCGCAATTGCGGTCGCCGTCATTTTAATAGTAGTTATCCGGACATTTTTCTTTGTGTCCTATACAGTTGACGGACTGAGCATGGATCCGACGTTCAAGGAAGGAGACCGTGTCGTTGTAAATAAAATCATGGATTATTTCCAGGATTATGAATATGAAGATGTCATCGTCTTCGACTCGGAAATGGGGCCGGCATATGTCAAACGTGTCATCGGTGCACCGGGGGATACGGTGGAAATGGAAGAAAAGCAGGTGTATCTGAACGGGGAGGCCCTCGAAGAAGATTATGTTGTACATAGAGAAGATTCGTACATGGACAACTTCACACTCGAAGATCTGGGCGTAGAAGGGGATACGATCCCGGAAGACCATTATCTCGTGCTTGGCGACAACCGGCCGATTTCAAGGGACGGCCGAGATTTCGGACTGATTCATGAAGACAGCATTGTCGGCGAAGTGAGTTTGAGATTCTGGCCGCTCAATGAAATAGCATTTAATTTTGATTGATGAAAAGACACCGGTGCGGTGTCTTTTATTTACTTATAAACAAAAAGGAGTGAGACGATGGGTGTCAATATATGGACCGGGGTCAGCGGTACGGGTAAAACCGATCAGATGTTCAGGGAGATTGAAGAAATCACGATGGATGAACCGCTGGGTTCGAATATTTATATCATCACACCGACACAGAACACACTGCAGTATGAGCGCATCATCACCGCCCGCACGAATGAAAATATCGTCGGCAGTCTGAGGGCGGGTGTGTTCAGTTTCCAGCGTTTCATCTGGCATATTTTCAATGAGATCGGTCACGGCAGCCGGGAAAATCTGAGCGAAAGCGGCCAGGTGATGCTGTTACATAAAATAATGAACGATATGAAACCAAACTTTAAATATTACCAGGACTCGAGCCAGTATATAAAATTCTCCAAAAAGGTGCTCGATATGCTGAAGGAATTCAGAACGTACCAGGTGACGGTGGATGATCTCGGCCTTGTGACGTCTGAAAAGGAACGGTATCAGGATAAATTGTACGACTTGACACATATCTATAAATATTGGCTGGCGCAGCTTGAACTCCATAATATCGAAGACTTGAACATCATCAACACGTTTATGAACGTGCTGGATGTCAATCCGGATGTAAAATCGCTGAAGGACGCGGTCATTTACATCGACGGATTCCATAACTTTACGGAAAGTGAATTCCAGCTCATTAGGAAGCTGTCCAAAAGAGTGAAGACCATCAACGTCCTTCTGACCCATAAAGGGGAGAATAAAACCCTCTTCAGAAAGACGGATACGAGCATCGAACGTCTGCAGGAACTGCTCGGTAGCGCCGTTACAATCGTCCACTTCGAAGATCAGTTCAAACGTTCGGGCAAGATGGGACTGATCCAGCTCGAAGAGTATTTCTCAAACAACCGTCCGATGACTCTGTACGACGGCATCAAAATTACGGAGTCGCCGAATATCATCGATGAAGTCACGAATGTGGCGCGGGAAATTGAAAGGCTGACGGCGGACGGTGATGTGAACTATAACGATATCGGTATCCTTTACCGCGATCACAGTTATATTCAGCACATCCATTCGATTTTCAGACGTTTTGATATTTCATATCACGTCGACAGAAAGGTCCCGATGTACTCCCATCCGTTCATCCAGTTCATCATTGCGGTGCTCGAATGCTACATGCGGAAATTCGATTTCACAGCCTTCATGGATGTTTTAAAAACCGAATATTTGACGGACGAAGCCGAACGGGACTATATTTTCCAGTTTGAAAACTTCGCACTGGAGCGCGGACTGACGAGAAGCGCTTTATTCAAAGATGAACTATTTACAATCAAAAAACTCCGCAGCACCGAAGGGGAAATCATCGAAAAAGATGTGACCGAAGACGTGCAGGACTTGCTGGATTTTAAAAATAAAGTGCTCGGCCGGCTGTCGGACCTCTTTAACCGGTTCGATCAGGCGGCGACGGTGAAAGGATATATCACCATCATTTATGACTTCATTACAGAGTGCGGCATCGATGCGAGGATTGAAGCGGAAATCGGCCATCTGGAACAGACGGGCGCCCTCATCAAACGGGATGAGACCGAACAGGCCTACAACCAGTTCATCCGCCTGATGGATGATGCATATATCGTCTTCAAAGACTCAGAAGTCTCATTTGAAATATTTTATGAAACATTCAAGGACGGTCTGTTGAATGCAGAATTCAATCTGCTGCCGTCAACGATCGATCAGGTCATCATCGGTAATCTTGACCTCGCTAAAGTCGAGAACAAGAAATATGTCTTTTTGATTGGCATGAACAGGAACGTCATGCCGAAGGAAACGCGGACGAATGCCATCATCAGGGAAGAGGAGAAAGAGTTGTTCGAGGCGCATGACATCATCCTGTCGCCGAGTGCCAAAGTGCTGGCACAGGATGAGCGGTTCGTCTTTTACCATGGTATTACACGTGCGACCGACGGTCTGTATATCAGCTTTTCAAATACGCTCGCAGGCGGAGAGACGACGAAAATCAGCCCGTTCGCTGAAGAAATCATTCCGGAAAATGATACTCAGAAGGATGTCATCTACAGCCGGACATCACTGTATGAAAACTTCGAGCCGGAAAAACTGGTGTCATCGGCACGGAGCATGGAATCGCTCATCCATTTGAAGATGCGGGAACTGCTCAATATAAATAATGCGGCAGTGCAGGAAATCGCCAAATACCCGGAGTTCAACACATGGATCCGCCTGTATCAGATGATCAAACAGTATGATACGACAGGCATGTACTCCCGGATCAAGGCGAGTCTCACGGACGACAACCGTTCGGAACCGATCTCGCATGATACGGCAGAAAAGTTATACGGCGAATCGATGAAGGCGAGTGTGTCAAGGTTCGAGTCATTCAACCGCTGTGAATTCCAGCATTTTTCAAATTACGGCCTCAAGCTGAATGTCAGACAGCCGTTCAAAGTAGCACCGCTCGATCTCGGTAATCTGTACCACCACGTGCTGGAACATGTGACGAGAGCGCTCGGTTTCACATTTCAGCATGAGGACGCTCATATCGGCAGCATCATTGAAACGGCGATCGACGAAGAGGCGGCTGCGATACAACACGGAATTTTCAACGAGTCATTTTATAATGCGTCCTTGAAAAGACGTGCCAAAGATGCACTGGAAAGGCTCATCCACTTCATGCGTGATATCGAGCGTCTCGGAGAATATAAGATTTCCCGCGTCGAGATGTCTTTCGGCAAAGAATATGACGACCTCGGCGAAGTGATACTGACGAGCAACGAAGGGCGCGAGATCGCCCTCCGGGGTAAGATCGACCGCATTGATGCGTATAATACGAACGGTGATGCATACGTCAATCTGATCGACTACAAATCAAGCACAAGAAGCATTTCAAGGGCCGGTATACTGAACGGGCTCGAGCTGCAGATGATCACCTATATGTATGTCCTGACCGAAAAGGGGGATGCTTTATTCGACGGGGAAATAAAACCCAACAGCATGCTGTTCTTCCCGGTCAAGAACCCGGTCCTCAATTTAAAAGAGGACAAGGCCCCGGAAGATATCATCAAAGAGCAGCATAAACAGCTCAAACCGGACGGTGCGTTCATCAATGAACATCCGTCGTTCAATGAGTACCTTGACGACTCTTCGGTCGGCTTAAGCGGTCTCTTGTCAGACCTGGAAGACTATAGCGAGTACGGTGAATATTATCCGATTACGGTGTCGCAGAAAGGCAAAATCAACGCCCGGACGAAAGGACGCTATTTCAGTCCGGCGCTGTTCAGACATTATGCGGACTATGTAATGGAGCTGTATAAAACAGTGACGGATGATATATACAGCGGGGCAAATAAAGTGAATCCGATGGCGACAAAAGACGTGCTGCCATGTCATTTCTGCGATTTCAAATTTGCCTGCCGTGTGGACTATTTACTGAATGCACGCGACATCCGTGAAAATAAGAGGGATGAAACTGAAATCAAGCAATTTGAAAGTGAGGTGACGGATGATGGTGACATGGACGGATGAACAGTATGAAGCAATTCATTTCAGCGGCTCGGATATATTGATTTCAGCTGCCGCCGGAAGCGGTAAGACGACGGTGCTTGTTGAACGGATTATCCAGAACATCGTCGGCGGCCGCTATTCGGTCGATGAACTGCTCGTTTCGACATTTACGAACATGAGTGCAAAAGACATGAAAGAGAAAATTGAAAAGGCGCTCAGAAAAAAGTACATCGAGACCGGTGATGGGCGGCTCAATGAAGAGATACTGAAGCTGAACGAAGCCCATATATCGACCCTTCACAGCTTCTGCCTCTATCTGATCAAAATGCACTACAACGTCATCGGCATTTCACCGGATATGCGCACGCTGTCTGATATCGAAGGGCAGATCCGTCTGGAAAGTGCCATCGATCAGGTGCTGGAAAACTACTATGAAGAGAGTTCCGAAGCGTTCGTCGAACTGAATCTGATGACGGCATCCGATAAGAACAACAGCGGTCTGAAAGACATTATTAAAAGTATGTATTTCACCGCTGTCGCGAGTCCGAAGCCGCATGAATACCTGACTTCGCAGTTTAATCAGTATGAAAACAATGAACATATGCAAAATATACTGGATGACTACAACGATATCATCAGACATAAACTGATTGCGCTTGAAGCATCCCTTGAGAGTCTTCATAAGGATTATCTCACCGTCGAGCACGAGGATTTGAAAGATATTCACAAAAGGGATGCCTTCGACGCCCTCGAGGATATGATCCGGACGGTGGCGTTTGCGCGCGAAGACAATCTCAGCCAGAGAGCGATATCTCTGCCGCCGTATCAGTTAAAAGACGGAAGAACTTCTTTTTTCAAAAAAATTGCAGATCCCGATGCGAAAAAAGAGCTGACCGACACGCAGAATAAAGTGAAGGCATCCTACAGTGATCTGCTCGCGCTTCATGCGTACACGTATGAGGAAGTGGAAAGCGAACTGTCGCCGATGAACGAGATGAATAATATACTGGTTCAGATTGCGATCGATGTGCTGGCGCTGTTCAAAGAGAAGAAGCAGAGTAGAAATGATATGGATTTTTCGGACTATGAACATTATGCACTCGCCATTTTAAACGCGAACGACAATGAAGTGGCGAAAATCTATCAGGATCAGTTCAAAGAAATTATGATCGATGAATACCAGGATATCAACCGTGTCCAGGAAGCGATCATCACGCTCATTAAAACGGGGGAGGAACAGGATGGCAACCTGTTTATGGTCGGCGACGTCAAACAGTCGATATATAAATTCAGGCAGGCGGACCCGTCACTTTTCATAGAGAAATCCAACCGGTTTGCCACACCGGGCAGCGGCAAAGTCATCCACCTGAATCATAACTTCCGCTCAAAAGGTGAAGTGCTCGATCTCACGAACAGTGTATTCGAGCGGATCATGGATACTGCGGTCGGGGAAATCGAATACGATGACGCACAAAAGCTCATTCAGGGGAACTATTTGGATGCACCGGAAATCAGCCAGGAAGTACACGTCCTTGAAGATGCCGACGATATCGACGGCAACGCGGAAATCCGACATATCATAGATGTCATCAAGGAAAAGGTGCGCGGGGGTGCAGACTATAAGGATATTGTCATCTTGACGCGCAACACACGGGACAACGAGGATTACCGCAAAATGTTGAGTGAAGCGGAGCTGCCGGTCTACGTCAACAACCGTACAGGGTATCTCGATACGCTTGAAGTGCGCACACTGCTCAGCATATTGTCCATCATCGACAACCCGTTGCAGGATGACCATTTTGTCGGTACGATGCGTCTGCCGCAGTTTGATTTCAGTGAAGAGGATATCGCAAAAATCCGTTCACTGTCGGATGCGGATTACTTTTATGCGGCCTGCAGTGAATACAACGAGGAAGATGCGCTGAAAAATAAAATCCATGAATTTTTCAATGTTCTGGATGCGCTGCGTATGCAGGCGAGGTACTTGAGTGTCCCCGAGCTCATCGATGAAATTTATTATCAGTTCAATCTGCCGGAGTACTTCTCGGGGCTCCCGGGCGGTCAGAACAGACGGGCGAACTTGAACGGTCTGATTGAAAAGGCGATGGAATTTGAAGAGATGTCGCACATTTCCCTCTATCAGTTCATTACGACCATCAGCCGGATGATTGAAGATGGTCAGGATTTCGGTGAGGAGAATACCGTCTCTCCGGATGATGATATTTTACGCGTCATGACGATCCACGCTTCAAAGGGGCTTGAGTTCGAATACGTCATCTATGCGGGCATCCACAGAAATCTGAACTTCAGGGATCTCCAGTCGAGAGTCATCGTCCATGCGGATTACGGCATCGGATTCAAACAGTTCAGACCGGCTGATAATACGGTGTTACCGAGCATCCATTCGACGGTGATGCAGGAATACATTAAAAAAGAGACGATATCAGAAGAGATGCGGCTCATTTATGTGGCGATGACGCGTGCAGTGGAACAGCTGATCATACCGGTCATCTTCAAAAAAGAGGAGAAGCAGAAATATTTATATAATGGCCGCGGCCTCGTGCCGGCCGACCACCGGTTGAACATCACGACTGTGCAGGAGCTGCTTTATCCGATATTGAAATATTTGAATGATGAAAACTTTGATTTCATTAAGATGGACAATGTTTTACTCGAAGAGGACCGAGAGGAGGAGACACATCATCTGACTCTGGATATGCTGGAAGAAGTCGAAGCGGGTCGTTCGGAATCTTTGTATGAACGGTTCAATTACCAGTACCACAGCCCGAAACCGACGAACGTTGTGCATAAGGAATCAGTGACTGAAATCAAGCGTAAAAATGATGCTCCGCCGGATGATGCGAAAGTGATTCGTCACACGAGACAAGTCAATTTAAAAGCGCCGAACTTCAAAAGAGACCAGGTGGCGGCACCGATCTTCGGGACGATCATGCATGAAGTGATGATGCACTTGCTGAATGACTGGAAAACTTTCAGTAATCTAAAAGAAGCGGACAGGGAAGACTATATCCAGAGGCTGATCCAAAATATCGAGGACAGGGAAACGTTTCTGACGGCAGTTCACGTTAAGAAGATTCATGAAAACGTCATCCGTTTCATCAGTGATGACACGATGATGGACCTTCTCAATAAACAAAAGCAGATCCATACTGAAATCCCGTTCATCATGAACCAGCAGGCGATCGGCTATTCCGAGTATGAATCGCAGATCGTCCAGGGGATTATGGACTGTTTATTGGAAATCGACGGACATTATACTATCATTGACTACAAAACCGACTGGATACCGCCGATGTCTACAGAGGAAGACCTCGCGGACCGGTACAGGACACAGATGGATATTTACCGCCGCTCGGCCGAAAAGGCACTGGGCACGGAAGTATCGGTATATCTCTATTTCTTTTCTTATGGAGCGATAAAAGTTGAAGACTGACAATAAACGACGCATATTTTTTATAATGGCCATCGCGATTCTCCTCCTCGGCCTGTCAAACGGCATGAGGTTTACAATACCGCTCGACGTCATCAATCCGTATGAATACTTTTACGGCACCGAGCGGATGCATTTTCAAATCATAAATATTTTCCTCGGCGGTGCGGCGGTATCTTTTGCCGCAGTTGCCGCGGGCTACATGCTGATGACGTTCAAAGACCATCCGCTTGTGAACATCATTTTGACACTCGTTGTGATGCTGATCGTATCAATGATCTCTGCGGTCTTTCTTTTCGGATTCGACCCGCTGCCGGGCATCCTTCTGATGCTGATCATCGCAGCGTTGTTCATGAGAGCAGACAGACGGATGGTGCTGGGCGCATTTGTACTGCTCTTCAGTCTGCACGTAATCGTCAACGGTGTGATGGTCGTCATTAGCGGCCTGAATGCACCGGGGGACATCATCTACTCGAGCATCCAGGAAGTGAACAGATTGACGAGTACTTTCAGAAGCAGTGATTATTTTGCGATCATCGGAATGAATCTGGAAGTGTTTTTCACTTACCAGCTGAGTGACTGGTTCATGTGGATAATGGGTATTTTGCCGTGGACGCTGCTCGGCATCGTGCTGTACAGGTTCAATGTGGCCGAACTGTTTAAATATAACGGCGTGCTGATGATATCCATTACATTGGCGCTCATTGCGGGCGGCCTGTTGATCAAGATGATTGAAGTCATTTCAATCGGATCGTACACTGCGGCTGAATTTGCGGAACGTTTCGGCAGCCCGCTGCTCGGGACAGGCTATTTCATGCTTGTATTTCTGATCTATAATCTGCTGCCTGAAAAACTGTCGAAAATATTCGGTGCGGCAGGTGAAAAGGGTCTGACGGTCTACGTGCTGTCGAACGTGCTCATGGCAGCTGCATCATACGGCATCGGCTTCACGTTGTACGGTGAAGTTTCAATCGGCAATATGATCTTTATTGTAATAATCATTTATGCAGTTTTACTTGTCATTATGAATGCTCTGAGGCATTATAACGTCAAAATGCTTGAGGAATTGAGTGCTGTCACAGTCATAAATGAAAACATTAAGTGAGTATGTTTGTTATAATATATATAACTAAAATTTAAGGAGAGAATTCCATGAAATTTTTAACTTTTGAATATGAAAATGAGACTTATTATGGGGTAAAAGTAAAACGGGAAGAAAGTGCATGGATTTTACCAAAGTTATTTTTAGATTTTGGAGAAGGGGACAATTATCCAAAGACTTTACTCGAAGGAATCTCAACTTATCACACACTGGATTTTCAGGAGATCGTCAGAAAACTGGTGGAAAAGGCGAACGAATCGGAAAATCCTGAACGATATAAAGCATCTTTCAAAGATATTAAATTTTTAGCGCCGGTGACACCGCCGAACAACGTCATCGCCCTTGGCCGCAACTATAAAAAGCACGCGGCAGAGATGAACAACAAGGCGGACAGCCTGTATGTATTCACAAAGCAAGCGTCAAGCCTCGCAGGTGACGAAGCTGTCATTCCAAATCATAAGGATATTACGGATGAACTCGATTATGAAGGGGAACTTGCGGTCGTCATCGGCAAGCAGGCGTGGAAAATCGACAGCAATATGGCGCTTGACTATATTTACGGCTATACGATCATCAATGATATTACGGCGCGTGATGTGCAGCGGGAACATGCGCAGGCATTTCTGTCGAAAAACCTGAAAGGTTCTTCTCCGATGGGGCCGTTCATCGTCACGAAGGATGAACTGCCGAATCCTGAGGAGACGTCGATCGTCACAAAAGTGAATGACGAGATCAGACAGGACGGTTCAACGAGTGACATGGTCCTTAAAATTGCGGACATGATTGCTGAAGTTTCTAAATATATTACGCTCGAGCCGGGTGACGTCATCGCGACAGGCACACCGAGCGGTGTCGGTGCGGGCATGAATCCGCCGCAGTACCTTGAGCCGGGTGATGAAATCCGCATTTCAATCAATGGAATCGGCACATTAACGACACATATTGAAAAATAAAGTGCTGAAAATATGTTGAATTCGATGTTATAATGGATTGGAAATCTTTAAAAATGAATGGAGAAAGGAAAGTATAATGATACATTTACACTTAACTACGATTGTACTTGCTGTTATTTTATATGTCATCGCACTGGTATTTTATCAGAAGAGCGGTCCTGGCAACGCTGGTAAAATGTCTCATATGATTTTACGTGCAGACTATATCTTCTTGATATTCAGCGGTCTGATCGTCTACATTCAGAACATGGAAGGCATCGGAGCCTCAGGCGGCCATATGATGTACGGACTGAAAGTGCTGTTCGGTTTAGGAACGGTAGCCCTTATGGAAATGAGTCTTATTAAAGCTCAAAAGAAAACAAGTTCTGCAAACACTTTGAAAATCATAGCCATCATCGTGTTGGTCATCACTGTAGCACTCGGTATTTATTTACCGCTTGGTCCTTTAAGCTCCATGTTTTAATGACAGCATCATGCTGCAGACCATTTACGGTCTGCAGTTTTTTTATGTATATAATTTATGAACTTTTCATAAAAACCGACCGGAAAATATATGAATCTAGTATACTGGTATGAATGAAACTAAAGGCAGGCATAGATAATGAAGATATTAAAATTGATGATGATAATGTTTTTAATCGGCACGACAGTGCTGGCACCACATACATATATATCCGCAAATACGCTCTCGGATACAGACAACGACAGAATCTACAGCATAGTGGTGGACCGCTTCCTGAATGCAGATGAAGCAAGCGATCAGAATGTGACCATGGATGAAAACCATGAAATGCGCTACGGCGGGGATTTTCAAGGGATCGAAGACAACTTGGATTACATACTGAAAATGGGCTTTACGGCCATCCACCTGTCACCGGTCTTTCAATTCGCTGACGATGACTATTTGGGTTATGACGTTGAAAGCTACGATGAAATCGATGCCGGTCTCGGCAGTGAAGAAGGGCTGAACAGCCTTGTCGAGGCTGCGCACGACATGGGCCTTGAAGTATTCGTCGACCTTCCGGCGGTATCCACAGACGGTGAAAATACCGCTGATGACGTAAACGTCAATGACATTTACGGCGGTTACCTGGAGGAGAAAGATATCGATATTCTGGACCTGACCGATGCGGCCGTCCAGAGCGAATATCAGGATATGGTTCAAAATTTTGTCGATGAATACAATATCGACGGCGTATCGATGATGGTCGCACAAAATGATGTGGACGCAACGCAGATCTTTCCCGAAGGAATAAAAACCTATGGCTTTTTGACAACGGAAGATGCGGTTGCGGGCGGATTTGATTATATGGCGAGCGAGTCAATGAGAACTGAACTCGCGGAATCATTTGCAACCATCGATCGTGAAATACCGGAACTTCCGGAATCTGAAAATATGCTGCTCGTCGATCACTGGTTCAGCGAGCGTTTCACTTCACACGCTGTATCAGAGAACATGTTCCCGGGGACACGCGTCAAGCAGGTCATGACATATATGTACAGCCATCCCGGTCCGGTCGGCATGCTTTACGGCACGGAAGTCGCGTTCAACGGTGAAGAGATGCCGACGATCCATCCACAGATGGATCTTTGGACCGACCAGGAAGTTGTGGACTATTTGGAGCACATCAACGAGGTGTACAGTGACCATAAAAACGCCTTGACCGGCGAACTTGAAACACTGCACAACAACGACGGACACTATATTGCCCGTTACCACACGAACGAAGTGGACTTTATTTTAAATGTGAATGACACCGGCGCAACACACGGCGTCAACCTGGCGCTCGATGATGTTGATGAAAACCATGTGATGAGCGGCATGCTGATTGGTGACATGATCAGAGCCACATCACCGGGAGAATACATCGCGGTCCTCGACCGTGAAGAGACGGAACTGTACGCAGTCATCGAAGAACAGGGCTTTAACAACGGCTACATCATCGCAAGCATCATCATCTTCGGTGGATTTGCGGTATTCATCTTCTTCGCAGCATGGAACGGCAGAAAACATAAGAAAAAGAAAAAGTCATAATTTGATGGACCACTGAAAACCGCAGGTTTTCAGTGGTTTTTGTGTGGAGAAGGGGAAGGCGGCGCTGTGTAGCGGTTGATGCAAAAATGGTGCGGACAGGAGGAGAGCTGTGACAATTTGGCATTTATACTGCCATCTGCATAATAAAAGCCACAACTCCCCGATGAAGGTGAGCTGTGGCATGAAAACGTTACATCAGTCCCCGTTTCTTCATTTCTTCGATTGCTTTATATCCGACCATGTTCAAAAAGCTTTTCGGGCTTGAAAACGGCGGGGAATAGGCGACTTCGATATTGACGAGATCCTGTGCTTTTCCGCCCATCCGGATATGGGCGGCCAAAGTGTCGAGACGTTTATCGACGCCGTGTTTGGAAACGATGGACGCTCTCAAAATCGTACCGTCATTTGCGACATAAATCTTGATTTTAATCTTCGACGCACCTTCCATATAGCCTGCCTTGAAATTCTGTTGATGGTCGATGACGAAATGTTCATAATCCCGGACCGCTGCCTGCGGAATGCCTATGGACCCGACTTCATAATCAAAGAACCGCATAATATTCGTACCGAGCAGCCCTTCGAATGTCACATCATATGCCCCGTGAATATGGTTCGCGATGACGTAAGCCATCCGGTGGGCCGGCCATGCAAGTTTAATATTTGCCGGCTGTTCTGGGACATGGAGATATTTCGTTTCCATGACATCACCAAGAGTATAGACATTTTCCACATTCGTCTGCCCGTACTGATTGACAGGTATCAGACCATGCGCCGTCATCGCAACGCCTGAATCTTTCAGAAATTCAGTATTCGGATTGAGTCCGATCCCCTGGATGATCAGAGGCGCTTTAATCTTTTCATTATTTGTTAAAAATAAAAACCCGTCCTGATAGTAATCGACCTCTGCATTGAGTTTCAGGTCGATGCCGTTTTTCTCCATTTCCTGGTGAAGGACGGCGACGATGTCCGCTTCGACATGACCGTATATGTTTTCATTTTTGTGGACGACGGTGACACCGATATCGCGCAGCCTTAAATTCTCGGCCATTTCCATACCGATGAAACCGGTGCCGACGATTACGGCGTCCTGGACTTTATTCTCATCAATGAACGCCATGATTTTGTCCATATCTTCTATGTTATGAAGCGAAAAGGCGCCTTCGGCATTTTCAAGGCCGTGGACGATTCTCGCCCTGCCGCCCGGGGACAGAATCAAATAATCGTAAGTATCGTTGAATTGTTCGCCTGTTGTGATGTTTTTGACCGTGACAAACTGCTTGTCGGTATTCACACCGACCACTTCATGGTAAGTGAATACGGACACGGCCTTTTCATTGAATGACTCGGGTGTCGCAGCAATCAGTTTACGGCGCGCGTCGACCTCGCCGCCGATATGGTAGGGCAGGCCGCAGTTTGCAAAGCTGATATCTCGGTCTTTTTCGTAAATGGTAATATCAATTTCCTGATTGAGGCGCCTCAGCTGAGATGCTGCGGTAGCACCGCCTGCGACGCCGCCGACTACAATGACTTTTGCCATCGTTTACACTCCCTCATTGAAGTAGAACATAGCGATCGTACCGTTGCCTGTGTGGCTTGAAATTGTCGGGCCGATCATGCTGATATTGACGACTTTGACTTCAGTTTCCTCAAGAATCTTTTTCTTTAACAGTTCTGCGGAATCCAGTGCATTCGACTGAGTGATATGGATTTTGCCGGTGATCTGATCGTCATTGATATGCTCGATCATGCTTTTGAACACCTTTTTGATGCCGCGGTGTTTTTCAAGCGGTACGAGTTTGCCATCTTCAACATGAAGCAGCGGTTTGATGTTCAGAAGCCCGCCGAGAAATGCACTCCCTTTTGATAATCTGCCGCCTTTTGCCAAATAGTCCAGATCATTCACGGTAAAAAAATGACGGATGTTATTAACATTTCTTTCAACGTTTTTAATCACGTCGTCATCCGATAGACCGTCTTTCATATCCTCACTTGCGCTTTCGACGATCATACCGAGGCCGTAGCTCGCAGCATGCGTGTCGATGACTGTGATATCCGCATCAGGGTAGTCATCGAGCAGTGTATCGCGTGCAATGACTGCACTTTGATACGTTCCTGAAAGTTCGCTTGAAAATGCGATGTAAAGGATGGATTCACCTTTTTCCACGAAAGGTTTGAAGCTCTCGACAAAATTTTCAGGGTTGATCTGGGAAGTTTTTGGGCGTTCGCCGTCAGTGATTGCCTGAAGGACTTCTTCACTTGAAATATCAATCTGGTCCCTGTAGTTATTATCGCCGATATTGATTGTCAGGGGCAAAACTTCTATCCCCCGTTTTTTACTGTCTTCCAATGGCATGTCCGCACAGCTGTCTGCAAATAAAATCATATTATACCCCTTTCGTACTTTTATATTTTTAAATTAAAGTAATCTGCCAAAAATTTACCGACACCGTCATCATTATTTGAGCCGGTGACATGATCCGCAACGGATTTGATGTCATCGATGGCATTGCTCATCGCAACCCCGTGTTGGACATATTCAAGCATCTCGGTATCGTTATCCTCATCGCCGAATGCGATGGTTTTTTTTTGGTCGATGCCGAGATACCCGCGGGCATAATCCACACCGACTGCCTTATTGATGCCTTTTTTGATGATTTCAAGCACCGGATACGGTGCGCCCCAGCGTCTATGTTCGATCGCTTCGGCGAACAGATCATCAAGTTCCTGTCTGATCGCCGGTATCTCTTTTTCTTCCGCCTGAATCAGAATCGTTGTCGGACCTTCTTCCATCGTCTGAGTCAGCTCACCGACTTTGACAACCGGCTCCCCCATGCTGAACGCGTCAAATAAAACTTCGTCGTGATAATGAAGGTAGACCGTGTCCTTTATTTCAGCAACTATATTTTGTATGTTCAGTTCAGGGACTCTGCGTGCAATCTCGATGGCGACATCAAGATCCAGTTCTTCATGAACCGTTTTAAAATTGAAGTCGTTCGGGTGGTGGACGAAAGCACCGTTGAAATTGACAACAGGCGTTGTCATACCGAGTTCTGTATAATAGGGCTCACTCGCACGGTAAGGTCTGCCCGTAGAAATCATGATCTCATGGCCCTGATATTTAAGTTCATTTAAAACCTGTTTTGTGTACGGACTGATTGTTTTTTCATCCGTTAATAGCGTTCCGTCTAAATCCAGACATATTAAATACTTCTCCATAGCTTAGCTCCTCTATAAAAGTTCACAATTCTATGATAGCATTTATATTTAAACCTTGTTAATAATTTGTTATCATAAAGACAAGTATTTCTCTTAAGGAGTGAGATGGATGGATAAGCAAATGGAAGAAAGCATGTTCGGCGCACTTGAAAATGTCATCGACCCTGAACTGGGTATAGATATCGTCAACCTGGGCCTTGTTTATGGCGTGAACCTTGACGAGGACGGCAACGCAGGTGTGGAAATGACATTGACATCAATGGGCTGTCCGATGGGACCGCAAATTGTCGACGGCGTTAAGCAGGCACTCGCAGAACTGCCGGAAGTAAACGATACAGATGTGAACATCGTCTGGAACCCGCCTTGGGACAAAGACAAGATGAGCCGCTACGCCAAGATCGCTCTCGGCGTAAGCTAAATAGATGATTGATATACGTGGGGCCGTCACAATGTGACGGTCTTTTCTTTTTGACCTGAATTAAAAATTTTTGGAAATAAAGACCGGTCGGCCAAGTGGGGCGGTTCGCCCGATAGGCTTACCGACCATACAAAAAAGACGGCCTCAGCCGTCTGCTCTCTGTTAATGTAATTCTCCGAATGGACTGATGAGGTCATCGCCCCCATCCACCATCGCTTCGATCGCGGCATGCAGCCCTCGAACAATATCAGCAAGCGGCATCGCGGGCATACGGTTTTTATTTTCAACCCGCTCTTCAGCATACGTCACATGGATGAAACCGAATTTCGCAGCGGGGAATTCTGTGTCCACGAGGCTGCCGAGCTGATAGAGGACGTGGTTGCAGACGAACGTGCCGGCGGTGTTCGACAGCCGGGCAGGTACGCCGGCATCATCCATCGCCTGGACCATCTTTTTGACCGGCATGTTGGAAAAGTAGGCGGGCGGGCCTTCCTGCTCAATCATCTCGTCAATCGGCTGGTTGCCTGTGTTATCTGGAATTCTGGCATCGTCAATGTTGATGGCGACGCGTTCAACGCATATTTCACTCCGCCCGCCGGCGAGACCGACTGAAAGGACGAAATTAAAGTCATCTTCGACCATCAGTTCACGGAGTATGTTTTTTGATTGACTGAACTCGGTGGGAATCTCCGCTTTTACGACTTCAAAACCTTTGATCGTGTCCGGCAATTTTTTCACAGCTTCATATGAAGGATTGGTATCTGCGCCGTCGAACGGGTCAAATCCGGTAACTAAAATTTTCATCAAAACACTTCCTTAAAATATGAAATGATAAAGGATCGAAAATGTTCCGAGCCCAAAACAGTAATAGCTGAATATGATCAGGTTGCCGCGTTCCATGACGCCCTGCAGCCATCTGAGTGCATAATAGGTCGCAATCAGTGATGCAGCGAAAGCCAGCACATATGCGAGCCATAAAGTGTCGATGTTCGGGTCGCGTGCGATGTCCGGGATGCCGATCAGCGCCGTTCCGAGCGATACCGGAATGTAGAGGAGGAAGACGAATCTGAGTGCGTTCGCCTGATTCAGTCCGACTGACATCGCACCGACGAGTGCCGCGCCGCTCCGGCTGACGCCGGGTGTCAGTGCGACGACCTGGGCAAGACCGACGATGACGGAGTCCTTGATGGTCAGTTCGCCGTCACGCTTCTGGCCGCGTTTATTTTTAATGAACCACAGCGCGAGCCCCGTGATCAGCAGCATCACACCGACGAAGCCGATTGAAATATTTTCTCCGATGACATCATTGAGCAGCAGCCCCATCACACCGACGGGAATCGTCGCGATGATCAGATACATCGTATACTTGGCGTCCGTGACGGCCTCTGTGTCTCTTGCCCGCTGAAATAAAAACCGGCTTAAATTTTTAATGATTGCGATGATATCACTTCTGTATATGATCAACACCGCGAACAGTGATGCGGTATTTAAAAATATTTCAAAGGACAGGCCCGATGCCTCAATGCCGAAAAGCTCTCTCGCAATGACCAGATGTCCGCTGGATGATACAGGGATCGGTTCGGTGATGCCCTGCAACAGCCCTAAAAATATGTATTTGATCAGTTCCCAAAATTCCATTGTTACGCCTCCTAAAAATCTAAACTATAGTATAAAATAAAAATCATTTAAAAGCGATAAATAACTTGATAATAGGGTAAAAAGTAGTATAATAAAGTTAAGGTCAAAAAAGGTCAAACAATTAAAATTCATGTGAGGTGACATTGATGGATATAAATAAAATGACTTATCAAGTGCAGTCGATCATAGAGCGTGCACAAAGCATCTCGGTGGATCACAAACTGCAGGCGATAGAATCTGAAGCGGTGGTAAAAGCAATGCTGACCATCGATGAAAGCATGTCGAGAGACATATTGGAACGCGTCAATATCGATGTAGACGCACTCATTGAAAAATACGATGAAAAACTGGAGAAATATAACGTGGTCACGGGCGAGAATGTCCAGTACGGGCAGTACATGTCGAACGGATTTACAGGCATCGTCAACCGTGCAGAGAAGTATATGGCTGAAATGGGCGATACATTCATATCCCAGGAACATATGCTGCTTGCCGCAATCAAAAACGACAATATAATGAAAGAAACGGTCGGCAATAAAGATGAAGTGATCAAAGAAGTCATAGAACAAGTCAGAGGGGGAAATCATGTGACATCACAAAATCCTGAAGTACAATATGAAGTGTTGGAGAAATACGGCCGTGACCTGGTCGAAGAAGTCAAACATGGAAACGTTGACCCTGTTATCGGCCGTGATGAAGAAGTGAGAAGTACGGTGCGCATTTTAAGCCGCAAAAGAAAAAATAACCCTGTATTGATCGGTGAGCCGGGTGTCGGTAAAACCGCGATCGTCGAAGGGCTCGCACAGAGGATTGTCAGACGGGACGTGCCGGACAGCCTGATGGATAAGACCATTTTTGAACTGGATTTGTCCGCCCTTGTCGCCGGTGCAAAATACCGCGGTGAATTCGAGGAACGTCTGAAAGCCGTCCTGAAGGAAATAAAAGAATCCGAAGGCCGGATCATTTTATTCATAGACGAAATCCACATGCTTGTCGGTGCCGGTAAGACGGAAGGTGCCATGGATGCGGGGAACATGTTGAAACCGATGCTCGCAAGAGGCGAGCTGCACTGTATCGGTGCAACGACACTGAATGAGTACCGTGAATATATCGAAAAAGACTCCGCTTTGGAACGCCGTTTCCAGAAAGTGCAGGTGCCTGAGCCGGATGTTGAAGATACGATTTCAATACTGCGCGGACTGAAAGAACGTTATGAAGTCCACCACGGCGTCAGAATTACTGACCGTGCACTGGTTGCGGCTGCGGAATTATCCGACCGTTATATTACGGACAGATTCCTGCCGGACAAAGCCATTGACCTGATGGACCAGGCGAGTGCGACCATCCGTACGGAAATGGGCTCGAACCCGACCGAACTGGATCAGATCAACCGCCGGGTCATGCAGCTTGAAATCGAGGAACAGGCGCTTAAAAATGAAGATGATTCCGTCTCAAGGCTGCGTTTGGATGAGCTGCAGAAAGAATTATCCGAAGCACGTGAAGCGCAGGGCAGCCTGTCCCAGCGCGTGGAAAAAGAGAAAGAGCAGATCGGCCGTGTGAACGATAAGCGTGCCGAAGTGGATAAGGCAAGGCAGGAGCTTGAAGAAGCGGAAAACAACTATGAGCTGGAACGTGCCGCTGAACTCAGACACGGCAGACTGCCTCAGCTTGAAAAAGAACTGGCCGAGTATGAGGAGAACCTCCAGGAAGCGAGTGCCGGTGAAAACCGCATCATCCGAGAAGTCGTGACCGAGGAGGAGATCGGCTATATCGTCAGCACATGGACCGGCATCCCCGTCAGCAAACTCGTTGAGACGGAAAAAGATAAACTGCTCAAGCTGTCGGATATTCTGCATGAGCGTGTCGTCGGCCAGGACGAAGCCGTCGATCTCGTTGCGGATGCCGTCATCCGTGCCAGAGCCGGCATCAAGGACCCGGACCGTCCGATCGGAAGCTTTTTATTTTTAGGACCGACCGGCGTGGGCAAAACAGAGCTTGCCAAAACACTCGCGTCCACCATGTTCGACTCAGAAAAGCACATGATCCGGATCGACATGAGTGAGTACATGGAGAAACACGCCGTTTCGAGACTCATCGGGGCACCGCCGGGATACGTCGGCCACGAAGAGGGCGGACAGCTGACCGAAGCCATCCGGCGCCAGCCGTACTCCGTCATCCTGCTGGATGAAGTGGAGAAGGCGCACAGTGATGTCTTCAACATCCTGCTGCAGCTATTGGACGAAGGCCACCTGACCGATTCAAAAGGCCGCTCGGTCGACTTCAGAAACACCATCATCATCATGACATCAAACATCGGCTCCGGCCACCTGCTGGATGCGGTCGAAAACGACGGCATCCTGACAGACGAAGTCAAAGACACGGTGATGGGCGAAGTCCACATGTACTTCAAGCCTGAAATCATCAACCGCATGGACGACATCGTCATGTTCAGCCCGTTATCGAAAGACAATATGGGCATGATCGTCGACAAACTCATTGCCGACCTGAACCGCAGGCTCGATGCGCAACACATGAAAGTCGATGTGACAGACGCGGCTAAAAATTGGATTACAGACGAAGCATACGAGCCCCAATTCGGCGCCCGGCCGCTGAAACGCTTCATCACCAGACACATAGAAACACCGCTCGCCCGCAAAATGATCGCGAGCGACCTGGTCGAAGGCTTGAACTTCAAAGTCGATGTAACAGACGGCGAACTCAAATTCGAAACAAAATAATTTAGTGAAAATAAAAACCATGCCCCAAAAGCAGAGGACACTCTGAACTTTCGGGGCATCTTTTTGTTTATTGGGTGAGTGCAGGCATGTGATGGACTTCCATCGGAGCTTCGATCGCAAAACGAAGTGGCGATAGACCGCCAACGGAGCTTCGATCGCAAAACGAAGCGGCGATAGACCGCCAACGGAGCCTCGATCGCAAAACGAAGCGCTGATAGAGCGCCAACGGAGCCTCGATCGCAAAACGAAGCGCTGATAGAGCGCCAACGGAGCCTCGATCGCAAAACGAAGCGCCGATAGACCGCCAACGGAGCCTCGATCGCAAAACGAAGCGCCGTTAAAATCTTCAACAATCACAAAAAGTCCCCTGCCAGCACCTGACAGGGGATCCAACCAAACTCAAAACCTATTTAACAAATTCTCCGACTGCATTTTTCAATGCAAACTCAAGCTCGTCTACCATCTGATTACGGGTCTCATCGCTCCAGCCGAGCGTCTTCTGCATAAGAGCGACCACACCGTCCTGATATTTAGTGACCAGTCCGACATCGAAATATAAGTCGCCGGTACGGCGGACAAAGTAGTCTGTCGGCTTGGCAATCATTTCATTTTGAATACTGTAGATTACTTTGGCATACTCGACAGGCGGCAGGCTGAATTCATTGTCTGCATCGACTGCGCTTGAGAGCGTGAATATCTCATCAGCGTTGCTGCCGTACTTACTTGCAATCGTGCGGCCTTCTTCCCTGGTCAGTCCGAAGGATTCGGCTTTCTCAGCAGCAGCTTCGACGAAAGCTTCAAAGTGATCACTGCCGCCGACATCTCCGCCGGAAATGACCTGGTTCTCAGTCTCGCACGCCTTGAATTTCAGACCGTATTCCTTCTTCAGTTCTTTCGCCACACGGTTCACGATATCTTCAGCCATATGACGGTACCCTGTGAGTTTACCGCCCGCAATATTGATCAGCTTGCTGTCAGCCACCCAGATTTCATCTTTTCTGGATAATTCAGAAGGGCCTTTGCCCGGCTGCTGAATCAATGGACGGATGCCTGCCCAGCTGGATTCGATATCACCATCAGCTAAATTCAAATCAGGGAACATATAGTTCACATTCTTCAGCAGATAATCCCGGTCTTCCTGCGTTGCAATCGGTTTTGCGATATTTTCATCATAAAATGTATCCGTTGTCCCGACATATGTTTTACCGTTTCTAGGAATGGCGAACATCATTCTGCCATCATCTTTCGTATCGAAATAAATGGCCTGCCCGAGTGGGAAATCACTCTTATCGAAGACGATATGAACGCCTTTTGATAAGACGATATGCTTCTTGATATCTTTAGAAGCAGGGTCTTCTTCCCGCACTTCGTCGACCCATGGGCCGGCGGCGTTTATTACCCGGCGGCCTAAAATTTGATATTCACGGCCACCGAGTTCATCCTGTGCACGAATGCCGACGACTTGCCCTTTGTCATATACGAAACCAGTTGATTTCATGTAATTGACGGGGTCTGCACCAAATTCAACGGCTTTTTTCATCACTTCGATCGTGAGCCTTGCATCATCTGTTTTGTACTCGACGTAGTAACCGCCGCCGAGCAGGCCATCCTGCTTGACGAGAGGTTCTTTATTTATAACGTCGTCGACAGAAAGCATCTGACGGCGTTCACCTTTTTTGACTCTTGCGAGTGCATCATAGACTTTCAGCCCGATGCTCGTCATCGTCTCGCCGTACGAACCGCCTTTATGAAAAGGCAGCAGCATCCATTCAGGTGTCGTGACATGCGGTCCGTTTTCGTAAACGACTGCACGTTCGATACCCGTGGATCTGACCACACCGATCTGCATCTGCTTCAAATAGCGCAGACCGCCGTGAACAAGTTTCGTACTGCGGCTCGATGTACCTGCTGCAAAGTCCTGCATCTCCACCAAAGCGACTTTCATACCCCGTTTTGCTGCGTCCAGTGCAACACCTGCACCGGTTATCCCACCACCAATCACCACGACATCATAATCGACTTTTTCCATATGCTCAAGTTGATCTTTTCTGGTTAACATATTTAACATGTTGCAAATCCTCCTAAATGATTGGTATTTCTATATGAATAAACTTATTCTTCTTCTTTGACATGCTTCGGCTTGAAGGACTGTGTCGCACTGACTGCAGACTGCCAGCCTTCATATAACTCATCAATTTTCTCCTGCTCCATTTCAGGCTCAAACACGGAATCTGTGTCAGTAACCTGTTCGATCTCATCGACAGAAGACCAGAAACCTGAAGCGAGACCTGCAAGATAGGCTGAACCGAGTGCCGTCGTTTCAAGTACTTCCGGACGTTCAACGCGCGTTCTCAATAGATCGGACTGGAACTGCATCAGAAAATCATTTTCTGCAGCGCCGCCGTCCACTCTCAGCATATCAAGATTTGTACCCGCATCCTTCTGCATCGCATCCAGAACATCTTTCGTCTGGTAGGCGAGGGACTCGAGTGTTGCACGGACAAAGTGTTCTTTTTCAGTACCGCGTGACAGTCCGAATACCGCACCGCGTGCTTCTGAATCCCAGTAAGGGGCACCGAGACCGGTAAACGCAGGCACGACGTACACACCTTCTGTATCATCCACACGTTTGGCATACTCTTCTGTCTGTGAGGAGTCGCTGAACATTCTCAAGCCGTCTCTCAGCCACTGGATGGCACTTCCGGCAACGAAAATCGAACCTTCCAGTGCATAGTGCACTTTCCCGTCGAGGCCGTATGCAATCGTTGTCAGCAGTCCATTTTCACTCTTCATCGCTTCTGTACCCGTGTTCATCAACAGGAAACAACCAGTACCGTAAGTATTTTTCGTATCCCCTTTATCAAGGCACAGCTGGCCGAAAAGGGCCGCCTGCTGGTCACCCGCGATGCCTGCGATCGGTACGTTGATACCGAAGAAGTGCGCTTTTGTCGTTTCGCCGTAAACTTCACTTGAAGATTTGACTTCAGGCAGCATGGATTCTGGCACTGTCAGATGTTCCAGCAGTTCAGAATCCCACTCCAGATCATGGATGTTGTACATTAACGTACGGCTCGCGTTCGTATAATCCGTTACATGGACATTGCCCTCTGTAAAGCGCCAGATCAGCCATGTATCTATTGTACCGAATAAAAGATCGCCGTTTTCCGCTTTTTCACGCGCCCCTTCCACATTATCAAGAATCCATTTTACTTTTGTTCCTGAAAAATAAGGATCGAGCAGAAGTCCTGTACGTTCTTTGAATTTCGGTTCCAGATCCTGGCTTTTCAGTTCCTCGCATATTTCTGCCGTTTGGCGTGACTGCCAGACAATCGCGTTATAAACCGGCTTACCGGTATTTTTATCCCAGACAACCGCCGTTTCCCTCTGATTCGTAATACCGATCGCTTCCACCTGTGAAGCCTTGATATTATTTTCGGACAATACTCCGGCAACGCATGCGAGGACCGAGCTCCAGATTTCATTCGCATTGTGCTCGACCCAGCCGGACTGCGGGAAGTACTGTTTGAATTCCTTTTGACTTGTTGCTACCACTTCTGATTGTTTATTGAAAAGAATCGCTCTTGAACTTGTCGTACCCTGATCAATTGACATAATATACTTTTCCATTTTCAAATCCCCCTTGGATTACATTAATTTGGATGTTTCTTCTTTTAAAATCGCCTTGTTTAAGAATACCCCGAAAACGAGCACGGCAATTACGAAGATGATCGCTGCAACCAGGTAGACATCCGGTGCACTCAAGAAGACGGTGTTGTAGACTGCAGCACCCAGAGCGCCCCCTGAAAGCGGCCCTAAAATAGGTACAGGTGAGTATTTCCAGTTCGAACCGCCCTTGCCGGGAATCGGCATCAAAAAGTGCGCGAGTCTCGGGCCGAAGTCACGCGCCGGATTGATCGCATAGCCGGTCGTTCCGCCGAGTGACAGGCCGATCGCGGTAATCAGGAAGCCGACAATCAATGGATTAAGACCTTCAGTAAATTCATTTGCTCCGATAAATAAAAGTCCCATTACCAGTATGAACGTACCGATCATCTCACTCGCGAAGTTGGCGACATAGTTCGGATAGACAGCGCCCGTTGCATAAACACCGAGCTTGGTGCCTGCATCTTCCTCCGCTTTAAAGTGCGGCATGAAGTGCAGCCACACGAGTAACGCACCGACCATGGCACCTAAAACCTGTGCGATGATGTACGGAACAACATCAACCCATGGAAATTCTCCGGCAAATGCAAAGCCGAGTGTCACTGCCGGATTGATGTGGGCGCCTGAAAACTGGCCGACGGCGTAGACGCCGAATGTTACAGCGAACCCCCAGCCGAAAGCGATGACGACCCAGCCGGCCCCCTGGGCAAGCGACCCCTTCAAATTGACGTTTGCGACAACGCCGGTACCAAACAGTATGAGTATGGCGGTACCTACGAATTCTGCAATATAAGCATTCATAACTTATTTCCCCCTTTGTAATTTTGTTAATAGGTATTAAAAAAGTCCACAGTTATAGTAGGAATACTATAAATGCGGACTCTGATTCTCCATCGCTATTAACTTGCTTAAAATATAACCTCTCGTTTTTGAAAAGTCAAATTTTAATTCAATCGAACCATAAATCTTTTTTTGATGTGGTGACGAAATTGGCACCTGCCTCGATCGCCTGATTGACTCCCTGTTGCGTTTCAATCAGTCCGCCTGCAATGACATCAACATTTTGGGTATGTGTATAAAAATGAATCATCTTCGGCACGATTCCCGGCAGTAACTCAATGTAGTCGGGACTGGTCTGATTGATCATATCTATACTCTTCTCTACAGACGACGAATCAATCAGAAAGACACGAAGAATCGTTTTAAGTTTCATCGACTTTGCTTTGTTGATCAACTTCCCACGGGTCGTAATAATGCCGTACGGCTTGAACTTCTGATGAATATATTCAAGCGCTTCATTATTAATGGCAAGCCCCTTGATCAGATCCAGATGGATATACACCTGGAAACCATGGTCACGCATCTCTTTCATATGACTCGCAAGGTTGCCGATGTGGATATCCAATAAAACAACCTTCTTATAAGGACTCCCAATCAATTTTTCAAAATCTTTCAATGAACGTATTGCAGGTAAAATATTTGTCATGTTTAACCTCGATTATCTTTTAATGATAAATAAAAACCCCATCCGCTGAAATTCAGCAGTGGGGAGAACGTTTGCTGCTTTTTATTCGGCAGCTTCGTCAGGATCTTTCATCATGATATCCAAAACGAAAACAGTCAGGGTGATCAATACTGCGAGCAGTATACCGCTCATAAAACTGTACGGTCCACCGCCGGCAAGACTGTTCAATATAAAGTTGACCATTTGCGACAGCATTAATGCCCAAACGAATGTAACGATATATTTCATGGCAGCGACAACTCCTAAACATATTTAACTACTCTATATAATAATACAAATAAGATAAAAAGTATAGGTACATGGCAATAAAAGTATTCATTAAATATTTTTTCACAAAGTCTTTGTGAAACCATTACCAGTAAAGGGTTCATATGTAATCGCTTTCATATAACAAGCATTCATTACAAATATGTCATTGAAAATAAATATTCAATGGTGTATATTTAAATCCGTTAACCCGTATTATGCCAAAATGTTGAAGTTACTATTGAAAATTCAAGATTGAATAATTACAATGTGACTAAGATGTGATATTATTTAAAAAGTCTCTCAATTCTAAAATCACAAAGATAATGAGAGATTGTGAAAAACAAAAAGCATATGAAGAATAGTTTAAAGACATTTTTTAAAAAGTGGTATAATTGTTAGAATGTTTCGACACTTTAAATATAACAGGGGCTTAATAATAATTGAAGGAGAGATGGGTGATGGTTAATGGCTAAACATCTTTTGGAGGTCAATAATTTAACGACTTCATTCAAAATTGATGGTGAATATTTTCCAGCTGTTGATGATGTAAATATGCTAATCCGGGAAAATGAAGTGCTTGCACTGGTCGGGGAATCCGGTTCGGGTAAAAGTGCGACGGCATTTTCACTGATGGGGTTACATAGCCACGCAAGAGTATCCGGAGAAGTTTTATTCCAGGAACAGGACCTGCTTAAAAATAATGAACGCAAGATGAATAAAATCAGAGGCGGAAACATCGCGATGATATTCCAGGATCCGATGACGGCACTCAACCCGTTGATGAAAATCAAGCACCAGATTTTGGAAACACTGACAATCCATAATACAAAAAGAAAAAGCGAGCGTGAAGCATATACTATAGAACTGCTTGACAGAGTAGGCATTCCGCGTCCTGAACGTGTGGCCAATGCCTATCCGCATGAATTGTCCGGAGGGATGCGCCAGCGTGTGGTAATTGCAATCGCCATCGCAAACCGGCCGAAGCTGCTCATCGCCGATGAGCCGACAACGGCACTTGACGTGACGATTCAGGCACAAATACTCGATCTGATCCGTGAGTTGCAGGATGACCTCGGTTCCGGGGTTTTATTAATTACACATGACCTGGGCGTTGTGGCCGAGATGGCCGACAGGGTGGCGGTGATGTATGCGGGGCAGATTGTGGAAGTGGCGCCTGTAAAGGAACTGTTTACCAATCCACAGCACCCGTATACACGGTCATTATTAAACTCGCTGCCGTCAGAGGAGCTGCTTGGCGGAAAACTGCACGTCATACAAGGCGTCGTACCGGCACTCAATAAGATGGACCGGGACGGCTGCAGATTCGCACCCAGAATCCCATGGATCGGGCCGGAAGCGCATGAGCATAAGCCTGAACTCCGGGAAATTGCACCGGGACACCAGGTGAGGTGTACGTGTTATAAAAACTTTTATCTGGATAATTCCATTGATCAGAAAGATATGGAGAGGCGAGTTGAAGCGGGACAGATGGATGGTAAGAAGGGGGCGTCGGTGAGCAATGAGTAACGAATTTTTAGAAATCAAAGATTTGAAAATTCATTTTCCGATCAAAGGGGGCTTCTTTAATACGGTGAAAGACCATGTTAAGGCGGTTGACGGAGTGAATATTTCAATTCCGAAAGGCACGACATACGGACTTGTAGGGGAGTCCGGCTCCGGCAAGACGACAACCGGAAAAGCAGTGATGGGGCTGAATGACATCACTGAGGGAGAGATTTTTTTCCGAGGGGAAAAACTGAGTGGTAAAGGGAAGAAAGTGGGCGTCAACCGGGATATCCAGATGATATTCCAGGACCCGTATTCTTCATTGAACGTACGTAAACGAGTATTTGACATCATTGCGGAACCATTGAAAAATTATGAGAGTCATTCAAAAAACGAACTGATAGAAGAAGTGCTCAAATTACTTGAAAGAGTCGGTTTGCCGCCGGGTTCATTGTATAAGTTCCCGCACGAATTCTCAGGCGGTCAGCGCCAGCGTATAGGGGTCGCTCGCGCAATCGCACTGAATCCGAAGCTGATCATCGCAGATGAGCCGGTTTCCGCACTGGATGTATCCGTTCAGGCGCAGGTATTGAACTTCATGCAGGAAATCCAGCAGGACATGGATCTGACGATGCTGTTCATCGCACACGACCTTGGGGTTGTGCGCCATATGTGCCAGCATATCGGCATCATGTATCACGGACGTCTGGTTGAAGAAGGCACTGCCGAAGAAATATTCAACAATCCGCAGCATATATATACGAAGCGGCTGATTGCGGCGATACCGGATACGAATGTTGAAAAAGTGGAAAGTAATCTGAAGCTGCGTCAACAGATCAAAGAAGAGTACGACCAGCATTTTGCAGAGTACTTGGACGACGAAGGCCGGGCTTTTCCGCTCCAGGCAATTTCCGATACGCATAAAGTTGCGCTACCGGTGAAAGGTTGATGATCGATGATTAAATTTACGATAAGAAGGTTACTTATTACTTTTCCGCAGCTCGTGCTGCTCAGTGTGCTGGTATTTTTTATGGGGTCTCTAATGCCGGGGGATGCATTGTCCGGACTGATTGATCCATCGATACCAGCTGAAGCGATAGAAGCAAGACGTGAAGCATTAGGACTTAACAATCCATGGTACATACAGTACAGAGACTGGGTCGTTGCCATGTTCCAGGGGGACTTCGGTCAGTCGATATTCCACCAGAGACCGGTAATGGATGTTATTGGAAGCCGGTTGATGAACACAATCTGGCTGTCAGTATTCTCAGTTATAATCATCTATGTCATTGGTATTCCTTTAGGTTTGATTTCCGGCCGTTATAAAGATTCACTGCTTGATTCAGTGATTACAGGCTATACTTACCTGGGCTTTGCGACACCGACATTCGTGTTCGGCCTTGTAGTGTTATGGATTTTCGGTTATCACTTCGGTGTTTTCCCGACGAATGGAAGTGTCGGCGCCGGACTGGAACCGGGATCGGTCGATTATATTTTAAGTAAAATAAACCACCTGATACTGCCGAGTTTCTCAATCGCACTCATCGGGCTGGTCGGCACCGTACAGTATTTGAGAAGCGGTGTCATCGAAGCGCAGCAGAAAGACTACGTCATGCTTGCACGTGCCAAAGGGGTCAAGCAGGTCTCACTTTACCTTAAACATATATTCAGAAATGCGATTATACCGATTGCTGCTTTCTTCGGATATGAACTGGTCGGCCTTCTCGGGGGTTCCATATTCATCGAGTGGGTGTATGCGTATCCGGGCATGGGCGCACTGTTCCTTGAGTCCATAGAGACAAGAGACTTCAGTGTAGCCAACGTATTAATATTATTCTACGGATTTCTGACTATTGTCGGTGCGCTGTTATCTGACATTATTCTGAGTATCGTGGATCCAAGGATTCGAATCAAGTAAGGGAGGGATGTAAAATGAGTCAGAAAGATAAAGATATTAACAATGAAACAAATGAAGAGACGACTGATGCATCTCGAGAAGAAATCGAAAGTCAGAATCGGAGGGCAAGTGACGAACAGAGTACTTCCCGCGATTCGGACGGTCGGGATCCTTACGGAAACAGAGGAGATGAAAGGCTTCACGGCTCATCTGAAATGTCGACACACATGAATTCCGACATGCCGCCGGGTGCAGGTGACCATGGCGGACTGGATTATAAAAATCTGCCGAAAAGTACACCGGGCTGGAAAGTGCTTGTGCAGGAACTGATAGCGGATAAGCTTGCTTTATTCTCATTGATCATATTTGCATCGATTACAGCTTACGTATTTGGTCTGACGATGTTCCTCGATCAGGCAGAGATTGTATTCGTTGATCTGTTTGCAATCCACGAACCGCCGAATGAAGAATTCCGTCTGGGTACGGACTACGGCGGACGTGATATATTCGGGCAGCTGATCATCGGTACTCGTAACTCACTCGCAATCGGCTTTCTGGTTACATTGATGAGTGTCGGCTTCGGTATCGTTTACGGTTTGATTTCAGGCTACTTCGGCGGACAGATTGATAACGCGTTAATGCGTGTTGTCGACTTCTTCCTTGTACTGCCATTCCTGATGATTGTTATTGTTTTCGTTACGATTGTGCCATCTTATGATATTTGGACATTCAGTGCGATCATGGCGGCGTTCCTGTGGATGGGTACGGCAAGATTGATACGTTCGCTTGCATTGCAGGAAACAGAGCTTGATTACATTAATGCATCAAAAACATTGGGGACTTCAAACTTGAAGGTCATATTTTCACAATTGATGCCGAACCTTGTCGGGATCATTATTGTAAACGGTACATTGTCACTCGCTGCCAACATCGGTATAGAATCAGGGCTGTCCTTCCTCGGTTTCGGCTTCCCGGAGGACTATCCGTCCCTTGGGACACTGCTTTCATATGCGACACAGACACAGACCCTTCAGAACAGATGGTGGGTATGGCTGCCTGCTGCACTGATGATTCTTGTATTGATGTTATGTGTACGTAATATCGGTGAAGCACTGAGACGTGCAGGTGACGCAAGACAAAGACAGGCTTAATATCATTTATAAACAGCGGCTTCAACGGCTGCTGTTTTTTTATGAACAAACGTGAAAATGCTGAAGAATCCAGGAATTGTGGAATTTTTACAATAAATTTGTTAAATATCGTGAAAGCGCTTTACATACAAAATCTAACAATTTATAATAGAAGGACAAACTGCATTCACTAAATGTTCAAGGAGTCTGAAAGTATCAGAATTAAATTACAAATATAAAATTATACGAAAAATCAGGATGCTGATTAATTTTCATGTGTCCATAATTACATACATGACACTATACATAATAGTATAAATTTCCATATATGATAAAAATAATGAATTACACATTGTCTTTTCAGATAATTGTGATAATATTATTTTGAAGGGGTTTCATTATATTTTTAATAAAATGAAATACTTATCCAATTTTTGGTACTGAGTTTCAGGGGACTGAACTTTAGTATATATACAGTTTAATTTTCTATAATAGGGGAGGAAAAATGATGACGAAATTTTCGTGGTCAAGATTGATGTTTTTTACCATGCTGATTTTCGTATTGGCACTTGCTGCCTGCGGTAACGGCGACTCTTCAGAGGATGGATCATCTGAAGAAGGCTCGGATGCAGGATCAGAAGAAGGTGGCGATTCAGAATCAGGCGATGGCAGCGCTGCTGACGGCGGCGAAGTATACAACTATGAAGATTTTCCACAAGTAGTTTCCAATGATGCAGATCCGACAGGGGAAGGTGAACTGACAGTTGGTTATGGTTCAGATACTCCTTTTGAAGGTACCTTGAACTGGGCATTCTACCAGGGTGCTCCGGATGCTGACATGATAAGTTTCTTCGATGAATCAGTATTTACATTCGACGAAAACCAGATTGCAACAAATGATGGTGCAATCACATATGAAATGAACGAGGAAGACAATACTGTTACATTTACTGTACAGGATGGCGTGACATGGCATGACGGTGAGCCGCTCAAGATTTCCGACTATGTCGCATCCTATGAAGTAATCGGACATCCTGACTACGACGGCGTCCGCGGTACGACGGACGGATTCACTTTAATCGAAGGTTACAGTGAATACCAGGCCGGTGAAGCGGATGAAATCTCAGGTATCGAAATTATCGATGAGCAGACAGCAGTATTTACTTATACAGAACTTGCACCTTCACTGACTAACGGTGGTTTCTGGTTCTATGCATTCCCGGAACATCACTATGAAGGTGTTGAAGTTGCAGATATGACAAATGCACCGCAGACTCGTGAAAACCCGATTGGTATCGGACCTTACCAGGTAGAATCAATCACACCGGGTGAAGCAGTTGTTCTTACGAAATATGAAGATTACTGGAGAGGCGAACCTGCCCTTGACGGAATCACAGTTGAAGTGACACCGACTTCTTCAATTGCAAACGCAATGGAAAGCGGCAACATCGATGTTGCCATGGACTTCCCGACTGACCAGTATCCGGATGTTGCGGATATGGAAGGCGTGGAATGGCTTGCACAGCTTGATGCAGCTTACACTTACATCGGCTTTAAGCTGGGTAACTGGGATGCAGAAGCAAACGATGGTGCTGGTGCGGTAAACTACACACCTGACGAAATGAAAATGGGTGACGTTGAATTACGTCGTGCCATGTGGCATGCAATGGACAACGATGCAGTAGGCGAACAGTTCTACAACGGACTTCGCTGGAAAGCGACATCATTGATTACACCTTACCACGCAGCATTCCACAAAGATGATTTAGAAGTTCCGGAGTATGATCCTGAACAGGCAGAAAGTATTCTTGACGAAGCAGGATATGAAGATACAGACGGCGACGGATTCCGTGAAACACCGGACGGCGAGCCGCTTGAAATCCAAATGGCTTCAATGAGCGGCGGCGATGTTGCTGAGCCGCTTACAAACTACTACATCCAGTCATGGAGAGAAGTCGGTCTTAACGTTGTTAAAACAGACGGCCGTCTGATCGAATTCAACACATTCTATGATATGGTTGAAAACGACGACGAGAGCATCGACATCTATCAGGGTGCCTGGGGTGTAGGTACGGATGTTGACCCGGGTGGACTATACGGTCCTTCGGCACCATTCAACTACCCGCGTTATGAAACGGAAGAAAGCACTGAGCTGATTCAAAGAGGTAACTCTGAGGAAGCACTTGATACTGATACTCGTACAGAAATCTATCACGAGTGGCAGGAACTGATGGTCGAAGATATTCCGGTTGCACCGACTCTTTACCGTGCATATGTTACACCGGTAAATGAAAATGTCGTTGGCTGGAGTGAAGAATTCGGCCATGATTCAGAAGGTTATAACAGTCTTACAGGTGGCGGATTATACCAGGTCGGCTTCTCTGAATAAACACATCTTAGGACACTCACTTCAAAAGTGGGTGTCTTTTTTTATTTGTGAAATTACAGGTTTTATGATAAATTAGTACCAAGTTATAATATGAGATTATAAGGTGTGGTCAAATGAAAAATGTAGGCGTATTGGGCTTAGGTACTTATGTGCCCGATAAAGTATTTACCAATTTTGATTTCGAAAAAATACTGGATACATCAGATGAATGGATTACAGAAATGACAGGAATAAAAGAACGCCGTTTCGCTGAGGACGATATGGAAACGTCCGATATGGCGGTGCTTGCAGCAGAGCAGGCACTCGAAGAATCCGGCGTTGCAAAAGAAGATATCGATCTGGTCATCGTAGCGACTTCGACCGGCGACCACCGTTTTCCTTCCGTTGCCAATCTTGTGCAGGACAGACTCGGCCTTCGAAATGTACCATCAATGGATCAGCTTGCAGCCTGTACCGGCTTTATTTACAGTATGGTTACAGCAAGCCAGTTCATCCAGGCAGGCACATATAAGAATGTGCTGATTGTCGGAGTGGACAAGCTGTCCAAAATTACTGATTTTACAGACCGTTCGACTGCAGTCCTCTTCGGGGACGGCGCGGGTGCTGCTGTCATCGGTGAAGTGGACGAGGGTTTCGGCATCAAATCATTCGAGCTTGGCAGTAAAGGCAGCGGTGCGCCCCATCTATACGATGATGCGGAAACCGGTAAGCTTCAAATGAACGGGCGTGAAGTATTCAAGTTCGCAGTACGCCAGATGGGCGAGTCCAGCGTGAATGTCACTGAAAAGGCCGGCTTTGATGCAGATGACATCGATATGCTTGTGCCGCATCAGGCGAACATCCGCATAATGGACGCTGCGCGCGAGCGCATGAACATGCCAAAAGACAGAATGAGCAGTACAATAGATAAATATGGCAATACTTCTGCTGCATCCATACCTCTCAGTATTAATCATGAGCTGAAAAATGGTAAAATTAAGTCAGGAGATAACCTCGTGTTGGTCGGCTTTGGCGGCGGCCTGACTTGGGGGGCAATTTGCTTAACTTGGGGTAAGAATAAGGAGGAGAAACATGACTAAGCGAAGAGTCGTAATTACGGGGATTGGTGCGTTGACACCAATCGGAAATACAGCAAAAGAAACATGGGAAAATGCACTGGACGGTGTAAATGGTATAAATAAGATCACGAGACTCGACAACAGTGAATTTAATATCCATGTTGCTGGTGAATTGAAGGACTTCAATATAGAAGATTATTTAGAAAAAAAAGAATCAAGAAGAATGGACCGTTTCACTCAGTATGCGGTCGTTGCTTCTGATGAAGCGGTTAAGGACTCCGGTCTTGTAATCGATGAGAATAATGATACACGAGTAGGCGTGTGGATCGGTTCAGGAATCGGCGGTATCCAGGCGCTTCAGGACGGCTTCAAAGTATTGTATGAAAAAGGACCACGCCGTGTGAGCCCGTTTTTCGTACCGATGATGATTCCTGATATGGCAGCAGGACAGGTGTCCATCCGCCACGGTGCCAAAGGACCGAACGGCGCGACGGTCACAGCATGTGCGACAGGTACAAACTCAATCGGTGACGCATTTAAAATTATTGAACGCGGCCAGGCGGACGCAATGATCGCGGGCGGTACCGAAGCGCCGATTACGGAAATGGGTGTTGCAGGATTTCAGGCGAACAGAGCACTTTCCACTTCGGAGGATCCAGACTATGCATCTGTACCTTATTCAAAAGACCGTAACGGGTTCGTCATGGGAGAAGGCGCAGGCATTGTTGTCGTCGAAGAATTGGAGCACGCTGTGGCACGCGGTGCACACATCTATGCAGAAATCGTCGGCTACGGCATGACAGGCGATGCCTACCACATTACGGCTCCGGCTGAAAACGGCGAAGGCGGTGCACGCGCAATGGCCGAAGCATTGAAAGATGCGGAAGTTAAGCCGGAAGAAGTCGGCTACATCAACGCACACGGTACGAGTACCGGTTATAATGACCTGTATGAAACATTGGCACTGAAGACCGTGTTCGGAACACACGCACCGAACCTGCTCGTAAACTCGACTAAATCCATGACAGGCCACCTGCTCGGCGCAACCGGCGCAGTCGAAGCGATCATCGCTTCCCTGAGCCTGCAGAATGGTAAAGTCCATCCGACAATCAATCTGACAAACCCGGATCCGGAATGTGATCTCAACTACGTCCCGGACGGCACGGTCGAAACCGACACCAAATACGCAATGAGCAACAGCCTCGGCTTCGGCGGACACAACGCATCACTGTTATTTAAGAAATATGAACAATAATTAATTCGAACCTCTTCCCGAATTCCGGGAAGAGGTTTTTTTATGGAATAAAGAGCTTGTAGCCGGTGTGAAGTTGTCACGAATTGAACTCGTCCATCGTATCGGCTAGGCGGGGAGTCGGTTCAGCCGGTAGTGACTGAATCTGATTCTAATAGTTCATCCCGCTTCCCGGGACAGTCCGTTAACCGTCTATTTTCTCATCCCGCTTCCCGGGACAGTCCGTTAACCGTCTATTTTCTCATCCCGCTTCCCGGGACGGTCCGTTAACCGTCTATTGGCTCATCCCGCTCGTCGGGACGGTCTGTTAACCGTCTATTGGTCCATCCCGCTTGTCGGGACGGTCCGTTAACCGTCTATTGGTTCATCCCGCTCGTCGGGACGGTCTGTTACACGTCTATTGGTCCATCCCGCTCGTCGGGACGGTCCGCTACACGTCTATTGGTTCATCCCACTCCCCGGGACGACGCGATAACCACAAAATTCCCCAACCAACAAAAAAGAACCGCACACCACTCAAAGTGTACGGCTCTTTATTCACATATATATACATACTATAGTAGAGACGCATCAGCCGCTATTATTTTCTCTTACGGCCGAGTCCCATCGCGCGCTCCATTTTTTCGACCATCTTATCAGCTTTACGGCTCGCGCGCTTTTGGCCTTCATCGAGAATATCATCGATACGTCCGCTCTCGACGTATTCATTCACACGCCCCTGGAATTCTACCAGGAATGATTCAACGACTTCACCGAGCGCAACTTTGAATTCACCGTAGCTCCTGCCTGCATATTCAGCCTCGAGATCTTTGATGCTCTGATCTGTCAGTCCGCTGTAAATCGTCAGCAGATTTGAAATGCCCGGCTTATTCTCCTTATCAAATACAATCTCGGAACCTGAGTCCGTCACCGCACTGCGGATTTTCTTCGCAGCCGTTTTCGGATGATCAAGCAGTGAGATGTATGACTTTGTATTATCATCACTCTTACTCATCTTTCGGTTCGGTTCGTTCAGGCTCATGATGCGCCCGCCGACTTCAGGATGTTTCACTTCCGGCACTGTGAATATATCGTTATATCTGTTGTTGAACCGCTCCGCAATATTGCGTGTCAGTTCCAGGTGCTGATCCTGGTCGTCACCGACCGGCACAACGCTTGCACCGTACAATAGAATATCCGCTGCCATTAAAGTGGGGTATGTAAGCAGTCCGACGTTGATGCCGTCCTTTGAACTCTGCTTTTGCGCCTTATCCTTATACTGCGTCATACGCTCGAGCTCCCCGATATAGCTCACGCACTGCAGCATCCAGCTTGCCTTTGCATGTGCGGCAACTTCACTCTGGACGAATAAAGTGATCTTATCCGGATCGAGTCCGGACGCGAGGTAGATGGCTGCCAGAGTTTTCGTGTTGTCCCTCAATTTCAATCTGTCCTGAGGCACTGTGATTGCATGCTGGTCTACGATGCAGAAATAAGAGTCATACTGCTCCTGAAGTTCAGTGAATTGCTTATATGCGCCCAGGTAATTTCCGATTGTCGGGATACCGCTTGGCTGTACACCTGAAAATAATGTCTTCATTTTAGTTACCTTCCCTTTTGACTGTCGATTTTAGTCTTAATAATATAATGATAATAAAATTCGCGCATAACTGCAATACAGCCGGCTTTAAATTAGAATAAAACCAAATGTGACAGAAATATAATATTTCAAAATTTTTGTGTTTTATTAACGTTTTCTCATTTTATTTTAATGTTGGACCGTTATAATATGAATTGTAAGTTAGTTAGAGAACATAATCATTCTTAAGGATGGTTACATTTTGTCCCACATGGGGTATACTAATATTACAAATCTAATTGAGTATTGGAGTGTGATTTATATGGTAACATTGTTTACTTCTCCAAGTTGCACGTCTTGCCGAAAAGCTAAAGCGTGGTTACAAGAAAATGAAATTCCGTATACTGAAAGAAATATATTCTCTGAACCATTAACATTAGAAGAAGTTAAAGCTATTTTAAGAATGACAGAAGATGGTACAGATGAAATAATTTCAACGCGTTCAAAAACTTTCCAAAAGTTGAATGTGGATATTGATTCATTACCTATGAAAGAATTATACACATTAATCATGGAAAATCCAGGTCTTTTGAGAAGACCGATAATCATGGATGAAAAACGTTTACAGGTCGGCTACAACGAAGATGAGATCCGTCGTTTCTTACCTCGTAAAGTTAGAAACTTCCACCTTCTGGAAGCTAAAAGACTTGCTGAAATGTAAATCATCCGCTAAAAAATAAGATTCAGTTTTATCCCCCCCTTATATAAACTGATATATACTAAATGAAAAGCCTGTAGATTTCAACAAATCTACAGGCTTTTTCAGTATACTTTATAGAACAAAATCAATGTATTTGTTTTATTATTGTAAATGAAGGTATACTATAAGTAAGAATTCTCTTGTGAGAGGAAGTGAAATCAATGAGGATAGAACGTGTTAATGAGTCCACGATAAAATTCTTTATGACTTATGCGGATATTGAAAAGCGCGGCTTTGACAGAGATGAGCTGTGGATGAACAGAAAACGCGGTGAAGAATTCTTCTGGTCGGTCATGGATGAAGTCAATGTGGAACACGGTGAAGGCTTTGGCATGGAAGGTCCATTATGGATTCAGGTGCATGCATATGACCGCGGTATCGAGGTCGTCGTTTCTAAATCTCAAAATGGTGAGGAAGATTATTCAATGGATCAATCAAATATGAACGTCAATAACAATGATATAGAGTCATTCCTGGACAATGCCATCGATGAATCTGACAGCAACAGGAAATCAAAGGTTGCGGAGCAGTTTGCATTGGTCAAATTTGATGATTTTGAAACTCTGATTGAATATGCCCACCAGGTCGATCAGGATGAAACGGTATATGAGGACCTGTTGCATGTCTACAATGATGAATACTATTACCAGGTTATTTTCGACAATCGTCTGTCAAAAGTCGAAATTGAAGGCATAGAGGCTTCTTTAACCGAGTATAGCAGTCCGTCAGACGTCGCACCGGCATTGATTGAGGAGTATGGTCAAATTATCATGAGCCACAACGTCCGTCGTCAAGTAAGAAGATTTTTCCAAGAAAAATAATTTATTTAACAATAAAATAAATCAAAAACCCCCTTTTTCGGCATATATATAAAAGGGGGTTTTTATTTTGATAATCGCAATGGATCATCAGGGGACGCACATCACTGCAGAAAACGCCGTAAAAGGGAAAGAATACTTCTGTCCCGTCTGCAGCGCACGGCTCACGCTGAAGCGGGGCAGCATCAAGGCGCCGCACTTTTCACATCTCCACATTATCGACTGTATCAAGTATTTGTACAAACGCGAGTCGGCCGAACATCTGGAATTAAAAAGCGTGCTGTATCACGCGCTCACACCGCACCATCAGACGGCCATGGAATTTTATTTACAGGAAATTGAACAGATCGCAGACCTTCTGGTCAATAAAAACCGTGCGCTCGAGATTCAACTTTCTCAAATCTCGCCGGCGCTGATTGTCCGGCGGACGAAAGGGTATGCGTCACTCGGCATTGATACAATCTGGCTCCTCGATACCGCAGCCCTCAAATACGACGCCCATTATATGTATCCGACGCATTTTCAGCTGTCGACGCAGTGCGATCATAAAATCTACACGATGGATTTAAAGCGTCATGGCATCACTGTATTTCATATCGGCAACCACATGGGCTGCGGCCGCTTCAAGTACAAAAAAGAGAAGGTCACTCCGGAAGGCCTCATCACAGACGGTCAGGAGCAACTACCCATCACCAATCAAAAACTTTCCCGCCATGAAGTGGAAACGATCATCCGGCGGGAGAAAAGTCAGCGGACGGTCCAGAACAAGACGCTGACTTTTTTATATCAGACGGGCCTGTCGATAGATACACTGCCTGAGTATTTGACGTACAGCACACCGAATGACCGGTATTTGATGAACTCACCGCTCGAGTGGAAACTCTTCATCTATTTCCACCTTGAACAGGGCACGTTTAACAAAACAGAATTTGAACAGATGTTAAAGTCGAGAACGATGTTTGGCTGCCCGGACATACAGACACTTTCGGCCATGCTGATCAAAGAATACATTATGTTATACAGTTCACAATAACGTCCGGAACTTGAAATTTCTTTCGAGAATTGAGAAAATTAGAACATCACAGACAATGGAGGGGTTAATATGGCGAAAGTCATAACGAGAGATGAGCAGAAACTGGAGAATACGTGGGATTTGACGACGATTTTCGAAAGTGATGAAGCTTTTGACAAAGAATATGAAAAACTGGAATCCCATCTCGGGGATGAAGAACAATTCAAAGGTAAAATAGATTCAGTTGAAGCTTTGGCCGAAGCGCTTGAAACGGAGCGTGAACTCGGTGACAGACTGGGCAGGTTATTCGTCTATGCCCATTTGAAGCACGACCAGGATACATCGAATGATACTTACAGTGCACTGGAATCACGTGCAAGGTCACTTGCGGTCAAATTCAATTCGGCGTGGAGTTTCCTGACACCGGAAATTTTAAAGCTGGACGAGGACACATTGAAAACATTCATTCAGGATGACCGTCTGAAAGAATTCAAATTCGACCTTGAAATTTTAAACAATGAACGTCCGCATATATTGAGCGACAAAGAAGAAAAGCTGCTCGCACAGGCCGGCGAAGTGATGTCGACACCGACCTCCGTCTACGGCATGTTCAACAACGCAGATCTCGAGTTCGAACCGGCGGTCGATTCAGAAGGCAACGTGCACGAGCTTACACAAGGCACGTATATCGATCTCCTGAAATCACCGGACAGAACACTGCGCAAATCCGCATATGAAAATTTATACAGCAAGTACGGCGCGTTCAAAAATACGCTCAGCCAGACGCTTTCCGGCGTCGTAAATACGCACGTCTTCAGCGCAAATGTCCGCGGCTACGAATCGAGCCGCCATCAGGCAATGCAGAACAACCATATTCCACAAAGTGTGTACGATCAGCTGGTCGACACGGTCAATGACAATCTGCATCTGATGCACCGTTATATGGAATTGCGTAAAAAAGTTCTGAAACTCGACAAGCTCAAAATGTATGACATTTATACACCGCTCATCGAGGACGTCGATTTTGAAGTCACTTACGATGAAGCGAAAGACTGGCTTAAAAAAGGTCTGTCACCGATGGGGGACGACTATTTAAGCATCTTAAAAGAAGGGCTCGACAACCGCTGGGTCGATATTTATGAAAATAAAGGGAAACGAAGCGGCGCGTATTCGTCCGGCACCTACGGCACCAATCCCTTTATTTTAATGAACTGGCAGGATAACGTCGATAATCTGTTTACATTGGCGCACGAGTTCGGCCATTCGGTGCACAGCTACTACAGCCGTAAAAACCAGACGTCTAACCAGGCGGGCTATTCGATTTTCGTAGCCGAAGTGGCGAGTACGTTCAACGAGGCGCTCCTTGCAGATTACATGTATGAAAATCTGGATGATACGAAGAAGAAGCTGTATCTGCTAAACCAGCAGCTGGAAGGGTTCAGAGGGACGGTGTTCCGTCAGACGATGTTTGCCGAATTCGAGCATGAAATTCACAGATTGAAAGAGGAAGGGGTCCCGCTGACGGCATCGAAGCTCGACGAAGTGTACGGCGGACTCAATAAGAAATATTATGGCGATGCGGTGGACTACGATGAATTCATCGAAGTGGAGTGGGCACGCATCCCGCACTTCTATATGAACTATTATGTATACCAGTATTCAACAGGGTATGCAGCAGCAGCGACACTGTCGAAACAAGTGCTTGACGGCGGAGAAGAAGTGCGCGACCGTTATATCAATGAGTTTTTAAAGAAAGGTTCCTCAAACTACCCGATCGAAATTCTTAAAAATGCGGGTGTCGATATGACAACGAGAGAGCCGATTGACCATGCGATGAGAGTATTTGAAAGTCAGCTGGATGAGTTTGAAAGACTGCTCGAAGAAGCGGAATAAGCTGAAAAACGTCAACATGTACAGTTTTTAAATACAAGTAAGTATGTGAATACGTTTACATTGTGAACAAATTGTGAAATGCTGTTCATAATGTTGCTTGAAGGCAACGGGGATGTTATATTTTATACATGAAAATTTTATCACTGAAAAACATACCCCTTTGTTAAACAGTGAAAAATTTCTCCCATCCCCTTTGTTTAAAGCAGCACACTATAGAAGGTGTGCTGCTTTTTTTATGCCTTAATTTATCAGAATATTAAGACTTCCTCTTTTTGAACAAACTTCCCAAAGATGTGACTCAAATCACAATACCCGGTTCGAAATACTTATACAATATAGACAAGTTAAAAAACGAAAACAAATCAAATAGGAGGGTTATCCATGGCAGAGAAATTAAGAGAAGAAGAAAAGCCGGTGGAAAGAAGTGCGCCGGAAAATCTGACTTTGAAGGGCACTTTATTTTCAACATTGTTCTTCGTCGGCGGTTCAATCGTTTTATGGACCGGGGTACTGCTCGTATTATTCCTATTACGTTTCTAAAAAACAGGTTGAGAAGGGAGTCTTAATACAATGAAAATGAACAAGATGGAAGAAATATGGATGATCGTGGCGATTGTCATCATTGTCATTGCGATGAGTATTACGGGATACCAGGCATTCGCAATGGGCATGTCGCCGCCGTCACACAAGGAACATATTGATCCGCAGACAGTAGAGGAACATCCGGAATTCTCGGAACCAGGTGTTTATGAAACCGGCGATAATGAGTATGAAGTCATTATGACGCTGCAGGCATTCCAGTTTGAACCGAGTGAAATTTCGGTGCCGGAAGGCGCTGAAGTGACATTCAGAATGGCGACCAAAGACGTGGTGCACGGCGTCAACGTACCCCATACAAACTTGAATACGATGGTCATTCCCGGATACATCCAGGAAATCACACAGACGTTCAATGAAGCGGGCGAGTACATTATGGTATGTAACGAATACTGCGGTACCGGCCACCAGATGATGTCTGCAACCATTACGGTAGAGGAGTGAGACGATGAAGAAACCACTTAGAATTGTGACCGCAAACAAACTGGCACTGACGAACTTGGCAACAGCATTCGCTCTGCTCCTCGTTGGCGGATTTTTCGGACTGCTTCAAGGGCTGAACAGAGCAGGCGTCCTCACAATCGTCGGCGGCATGAACTATTACGAAATGTTATCGCTGCACGGCGTTTTATTAATACTGGCCTTTACGACATTATTCATGAACGGTTACTTATGGTCGGCAGTGGACTACGTCCTCGGCGGGCTTACTAAAGGAATAAAGACCCTGGGCTGGGCAGCGTACGCCATCTTCATGGTTGGCGCGATACTTGTCGCGATCATGATCATCGCAGGTGAAGCGACGGTGCTCTACACATTCTACGCACCGATGGCAGCAAACCCATGGTTCTATATCGGACTCGTATTTGTCGTACTGAACATCTGGATGTCTGGAATCGGTGTATTCATCAGCGCATTCAGATGGAAGAAACAAAATAAAGGCAAGCACCTGCCATTGTTCGCATTCTTCGCTGTCGGTGTATACGTACTGATTACATTCGGTACAGCATTTGTCGCAGCCGAAGTCTTCTATATCATTCCGTGGACACTCGGCTGGATTGATACGATTAACGTATTGTTAACGAGAACTTTATTCTGGGCATTCGGACACACACTCGTCAACGTCTGGTACCTCGTTGCGGTTTCCGCATGGTACCTCGTTGTCCCGAAAGTCATCGGCGGTAAGCTGTTCAGTGACTCTCTGGCACGTGCGGTCGTCATACTGATCGTCGTCTTGAACGTACCGGGCGGGTTCCACCACCAGATTGTGGACCCGGGATTCACTGAAGGTTTGAAATTCATGCACTTGTTCATGAGCCTTGCGATCGCGGTGCCTTCATTATTGACAGCATTCGCATTGTTCGCAACGCTTGAGAGAACCGGACGCCGCCGCGGCGGCAAAGGGCTGCTCGGCTGGTTTTGGAAACTGCCATGGCATGACGTCAGATTCCTTACCATCATGCTTGCGATGATTTCATTCATCTTCGGTGGCGCGGGCGGTATCGCCCAGACAAACAACCAGCTGAACCAGGTGGTCCATAATACGCTTTGGGTCGTCGGACACTTCCACGTGACCGTCGGGGTCGCAGTTGTACTGACATTTTTCGGACTCGTCTACTGGCTGATTCCGCATCTGTCGGGCAGGGTGCTCACTAAGAAGATTCACAACCTCGGCATATGGCAGACGATGATCTGGACGGTCGGCATGCTGTTCATGACGCTGTCAATGTCATACGTCGGACTGCTCGGCTCGCCGCGTCGTACTGAATATACGACGTACGGCGGCAGTGCCACTGCACTCGAATGGGATCCATACTTGATATTCGTCGGGGCGGGCGGTACATTGCTGTTCGCGGGTGTCGTCATCATCGTCTACATCGTCTTCCATCTGATGTTCCTTGCACCGAAAGGCTACACGGAATTCATGATGGTCGAAGAACAGGAAGAAGATGCACACAAAACACCGAAATGGACGGAAAACTGGGGGCTTTGGGTCATCGTTGCAATACTGATCATCTCCATGGGCTACGTTGTACCGCTCGTCGACCTGATTGGCAACGCACCGCCGGGATCACCGCCGATCCGTACATTCTAACTTGATAAATAATTTTGAAGGAGGTTGCCGGAGATGAAAAAAGAACTCATAATCAGCGGAGTCATCTTAGTCTTGGGTGGCCTCCTGCTGTTTTTCTCGACAAGCGGGTTCACCGCATTCACGATGGAGGCCCAGAGGCTGCAGGATCTAAAAGCCCAGCCGCCGGAATTCCCGAATATCGAAGTCGTGGATAATAAAGGCCGCGAATACAATTTTGATGAATTCGAAGGCAGGCACATGCTTATGACCTTTATTTACACTTCATGCGCAACCGCGTGCCCGGAAATGTCATCGAATATGAAATATGTATATGACATGATCGACATGGAGAAATACGGCGACGATCTGGTGTTTCTCAGTATGTCATTCGATACGGAGCGGGATACCGTTGAAGTGCTCGATAGATATGCGGGATATTTCGATGCCGACGGCGAGAGCTGGAGAATGCTCCGCGTGCCGGACGACGAAGAACTGGAAGAGATTTTGAGCATGTATGAAGTCACCGTCATTCCTGAAGGCGATGCAGATTTCCAGCATAATACATCCTTTTATCTGATCGAACCGGACGGCCGTCTCGGTGAAGTGCTGGATTACCGCGAAATCGATTATGCTGCGGAGACGATTGTTGAAGCGGTTGAATCAGTTGAATCAGTTGAGGAGGTCGCAGCACAATGAAACAATTCTGGTACGGGTTAGCATTATTGTTATTCCTCGCCCTGCCGCCCGTCAGAGATCTGCTCGAGTCGGTCATGGCATTCCATATGCATATGCAGATGCTGCTGCTGTTCGTTTCAGGACTCCTGATGGAACCGTTCTTCCAAAAACATTTCGGCGGCGTATTTGATAAGTATAATAAAACCGGCCTGCCCGGCGTCGTGTTGTTCCTCGTCATCCTGCTCTACTGGATGCTCCCGCGCACGATGGACGAAGCACTCGAAATATGGTTTGTCGAGCTTTGGAAATTTGTGTCGCTGCCGTTTCTTGCGGGCGTGCCTTTACGGGACAGCTGGAAGAAGATGTCCCAGACATTCGAAATCGTCGTGTTCATGATTTTGATGGTCATATTCTCGGTCATGACATATCTATATATATTTTCCGAGAGCACACTGTGCAACAACTACTTGATGATCGACCAGCAAACAGTCGGCTGGGGATTCGCATTCTTTGTACTATGTATCGTGATGTACATTTTATTAGTGCTCTTCACCGATCAGAGCCAGTACTTCGGGGATGATTCGGAAGCATAAAAATTGAACCCGCATATCTATTTGAAGATATGCGGGTGCTTTATGTTCAAATGTATGGTGGGTGACGCCTCTACCGGCCAAGTGAGGAGTGGTTTGGCCGATAGGAGGATTATGTCCATATAATTATGTAATAAAGAAAAAAGAGTCAAATCATACTCTGTCGTACAATGCAGTGACCAGACCAACATTGTTAGGAGAGATATGAAATGATTCAAATTAATTTTAACTTAAATATGAACCAATTAACAAAAAATGCTTATTTAAGTACACTAACTAAAAGTTTGTCAGTCGCGATATTAAATAGCCTAACGGTTCATCCCGCTTCCCGGGACGGTCCGATAAACGCCCAACGGTTCATCCCGCATCGAGGGACGAGCCGTTAACCGTCTATTGGGTCATCCCGCATCGAGGGACGAGCCGTTAACCGTCTATTGGTTCATCCCGCTTCCCGGGACGGTCCGTTAAACGTCTATTGGTTCATCCCGCTTCCCGGGACGGTCCGTTAACCGTCTATTGGTTCATCCCGCTCCCCGGGACGGTCCGATAAACGCCTAATGGCTCATCCCGCTCCCCGGGACGGTCCGATAAACGCCTAACGGTTCATCCCGCTTCCCGGGACGAGCCGTTAAACGTCTATTGGTGCATCCCGCACCCGGGGATGCATCATTAACGAGCAGCCAACATCAACCCTCACCCATCACAAATAGGTCTCCAGCTCTTCCAGATCCACAATCATCCGCCCCGCGCCGTCAATATCAATGATGCCGATTTTCCGGAACATCGAAATATTGCGGCTCACAGTTTCGCGGGTCAGCCCGATCATGCTGGCCATTTCCTGCTTCGTCAGCTTCAGCGTAATCTCACGCCGCCCGTCACCAAGCACGAGCCCGTGGGCATGGGCGAGGCGGCGGATCAGCAAAAGCACCTGCTCATCGGTCGGCTTCAATATTTTCTCCTGCAGCCTGTGCTGTAGGTCGATGATGATCTCACCGATGTACTTGAACAATTTCACCGCAATATCCGGCTGGCGCCTGACGAGATCCTCGAACTCACGCTTATCGATAACAATGATTTCAGACTGCTCCGTCGTCATCGCACTCGCAGGATAAGGATCCGCCCTGAAAATCGCATGATGCGGAAACATCTCCCGCTCACCGAAAAAATTGATGATCTGCTCACGGCCCTCCTCATCGATTCTGTAAATCTTCACATTCCCCTTGACCACGAAAAAAAAGCTCGTCATCTCCTCGCTCATATGAAACAAATGCGCATTCTTCTCAACATTCCTGTGGAGCGCAATACCGGCAAGTGACGCAATCTCCGAGTCCGTCAAAGCCTCAAATATCTTCATGGATGATAAATATTCTGCCAGCAACCCTCTCTCCTCCTTTAAAAAAATCCTTACCCTAATATTAACACTGATGACCAAAAAAACCCGCCAAGCGGCAAAACGCCACTCAGCAGGCTTAAAAATTATATAGTACTTAAAAATCTTTTAAAAAATAAAAACCGACCGGCGGTGCGCTCACATCATCCAACGACCGAGTCCATCGCACACGCCTTTCACTGCACGTTATTCAGCACCCGGGTGCCGCCGCGTATTTGATAATACGTTGCTTCATCCATCGTTACTTCCTCGATCAGACGCTGCAGCCTCAGTTTCTTCAGTTCATTCAAAAGCAGGCCCGTACGCCATTCGAAGACGGTTTTCAGCTCATGGAAGCTCACGACTTCAAATGATTCGATGTAATCATAAATGCTCGGCAGCGGTCGTTTCTCTATCTCAAGTTCGAGCAGCTCATTGATGATATATGTGAAAATATGATACGGGTATACACCTTCCACTTTGATGCCTTCAGAATGTATATCGCCGCTGAAGAACACCATCGACGGGAGTGACTCAATATCCATTTCACGATACACCGCCAGATCCCGTTTCAGCATGCTTTTAACAGTACTGGAGTTTATTTCTTCGAAAAAGCTTTGTACGTCCAAACCGGCAAGCTTTGCACTTTTATACATGTGATCGTAAGTGCAGATGCTTTTTGTCGGCATGATACGGTTTAAAATATATCGCATGAATGCACGTGCCTTGTTACGGCCCTGTACTTCCGCTGCTTTGTAGGCAAGTGCGAGATTATCATGGTCTGAGGTTGACTGTGCCTGACATTTTGTCAAAACTGTCAGAGACGGGGCAAGTATCTTTTGAATGGTGACATATCCGCGGTACTCGATGATCAGTTTGTTGATGATCGGTTCCATTTCACGGCACTGTTCGGAAAACGGGTCGAAGAAATAGAATATCTCAACCTTCTGATCGGTCGGCTGCACCGTCGGCCATTCCTGTGTCATACGGTCCATCGAAGCTCCTCCTTACTCATAATCACACTTGACTGTAATTTAGTCCGGTGTATTCACCATATGGTTCGCTGTCATCGTATATCTTTGAAATAAAAAGTCGCGCAGCTCTTCAGGAATATCCACATCAAGCATCGCCTGGTACATATTCTCAAGCCATGCCTCTTTCGCATACGGCGTAATGACGAACGGCATATGGCGCGCCTTCATCATCGGGTGGCCGTATTCCTGGATATACAAGTTCGGTCCGCCCAGAAACTGGACTTGAAACAGCTTTTGTTTGAAGGCTGTCTCTTTAAAATCTCCCGGAAACAAATAGTTGATCCGGTCATCACGTTCAACATAGTAGTAGAAACGGTCGATCATTTCAAATAATTTCTCTGTACCGATGGCTTTATATGGGTTTGACAGCGGGTTCTTCTTGACCATTAAGACTCATCCTTTTCTTTCCTTAAGACCTGATAAAAGCGTTCACTCTTCGTCATTTCCGGACGGCGTTCAATTTTATATGATTCGAGCAGGTTGTCAAATCGCGTTTCACCCTGATCGTAGTCTGTGACTTCATATTCGATTTCAAAATCCTGTGTACCGAGAAAAGAGCTCTGGTCGAGCACGAGCAGACCGTCTTTATAACCCGTTTCAAAACGTTCGGTCGTCAGGCTGCCATATATGATTAAATCATCAACATCGATGTTTCTCGTTTTCAGTTCATGGGTAATGATTTCAGGAAGGTCATCGTGTGACATTTTCCGGGCCGTACTCAAATCGTAATCGACCTCGGCATTGAATTCCAAAATCCCTTTTTCAGTCGGTGCTTTCAAAGTCATCATCTGCTCACCTGCTGTCACACGGATTCTGAGAAGCAGCGTATTTTTTCTGAGATCCAGATTTTCTGTATCTATGTAATAGTTGAGCAGGGACTGCTTTTCCTCAGTCTTGAAGAAAGTGTGGTATAAAGTGTGATGCTCATCTGCAGTCAATAAATTTTTAAATTCAATTTCTAACTCCGGCATTGTCTCAACTCCTTAATACATATTATCTAAAATTTAAAATGGACTGTAAAGTAAACAGATTCAAGAGATTATCAAAGCAGCAGTGTTATGGTAAAATAAAATGCGTCAACAGCGGGCAAAAACACCTCCGCTACAGGGGAACACATGAAGAAAACATCATGAAATGCTATACTGAAGGGGATTCAGAACGCTGCAGGAATGACCCGGGAAATAATAAAAAATGAAGGAATAACCATAAAGGTGTGAACACGGCACCACTTGAACTAAAAGAGATATAACTGGAGGCGTTTAGATGGATGGATGGGATGAATTTCTTGCGCCCTATCAACAATCAGTCGAAGAACTGAAGATTAAACTTAAGGGAATCCGTAAAGATTATCAGCTGAACCGTAAATACTCGCCGGTGGAATTTGTCACGACACGTGTCAAACCGGTGCAGAGCATCATTGAAAAGGCAAGTACGCGCAACATACCGTATGACAGGCTGCGGGAAGAAATGTACGATATCGCAGGCATACGTATCATGTGCCAGTTCGTCGACGATATCGAACTGATCTGCGATCATATCCGGAAGCGTTCGGATATGAAAGTCGTCGAAGAGCGTGATTATGTGGAAAACACGAAAGAGAGCGGCTACCGTTCGTATCACCTGATCATCGAGTATCCGGTGGAATCGATCGACGGCCCGGTCAGCATACTTGCTGAAATCCAGATCCGGACGCTCGCAATGAATTTCTGGGCGACGATCGAACATACATTAAACTATAAATATTCGGGCGAATATCCGCCGGAAATCAGAAGAAGGCTGCAGAATGCTGCAGAAGCGGCATTCCTGTTGGACGAGGAAATGTCCCAGATCAGAGAAGAAATACAGGATGCGCAGAAATACTATTCGAAAAAACGCAATATATAAATGAGCAGATTAGGTGGGATGTCATGAAGTTTGTCATTGTGTCGAAAGGTGACACTAAATCGAATGCATTGAAAGACCGCATGGTGAATTATATGGCGGAGATGAAGATGGAATACGATGAAACTGCGCCCGAAATGGTGATTTCAGTCGGCGGCGACGGTACATTGCTGCAGGCATTTCACCGCTACCAGCACCTGTTGGACGCTGCCTCGTTTGTCGGTGTCCACACCGGGCACCTCGGGTTCTACGCAGACTGGCTGCCGCACGAAGTGGAGCGGCTGATCATCTCGATCCAGAACGATGAATACCAGCTGATTGAATATCCGCTGCTTGAAATCATCATCACTTACGAGAAGTTCGGCGCGGAGTCGAGATATCTCGCACTGAATGAATCCACTTTAAGAACGGACGACGGCACGACGCTCGTGTCCGATATCGATATCCGCAACCAGCATTTCGAGCGCTTCCGCGGTGACGGCATCTGTGTGTCGACCCCGTCCGGTTCGACCGCTTATAATAAAGCCCTCGGCGGCGCGATTATACATCCGTCCATCGAGGCGCTGCAGCTGACGGAAATCGCGTCAATCAACAACAGCGTATTCAGAACCGTCGGTTCACCGCTTGTGCTGCCGAAACACCATACGACACAGGTGAATCCGGTGAACAGCGAAATCTATAAGATGACCGTCGACCACATCAATCTTGTACATAAAGGTGTGCGTCAGATCCAGTTCAGAGTGGCGGATGAGAAAGTTAAATTCGCAAGGTTCAGACCGTTTCCATTTTGGAAAAGGGTCCATGATTCCTTTATTTCAGATAGAAACTAACAAATTTAGGTGGTGGGCAGAATGCCGGATATAGAAGAAAGAACTGAAGTGGAAATTGAACATGAAGCATTGCTCACCCAGCTGAGAGAAAATGATATTGACGGCTTCAGGGAAGACTTCCTCGCCCTCCATACTTATGAGCAGAGTGAATTTTATGTGAGCTTAAGTGAAGCGGACAAAGATCTCTTGTATCATGTCCTGTCGCCGGAAGAAGCATCATTATTCTTCGATAACCTGGAAATTGACGAAGAAGATTATGATGAATTGTTCGACCAGATGGATTCACGCTATGCGGCAGAAATGATCGGGAAAATGCAGTACGATAACTCGGTCGATATTTTAAACCAGCTGCCGAAAGCGAAAGTCACGACATTTTTAGCACTGATGGACAAACAGGATGCAAAAGAAATCCGCGGCCTTCTGAACTACGAGGAAGATACGGCCGGCGGTATCATGACGACGGAATTCGTCAGCCTGACATCCCTCATGACCGTCCGGGAAGCGATGCGCCATCTGAAAGAAGTCGCACCGACGTCCGAGACGATCTACTATGTGTTCATCGTCGATGAGGAAAGAAAGCTCGCCGGCATCATGTCCCTCCGTGAACTCATCATTGCGGATGATGACGAATACATCGGCGACATCATGAACGAACGTGTCGTATCGGTCCTCGTCTCCGACGACCAGGAAGAAGTCGCACAGATCATGCGGGACTACGACTTCCTTGCGCTGCCGGTACTCGACTACCAGGACCATCTCGTCGGTATCATCACGGCCGATGACATCATGGACGTCATCGATGAAGAGGCGGGCGAAGACTACTCAAGACTTGCCGGTATGAGTGATACCGAGAAGACGACGGACACAGCACTTGAAACGGCGAAAAAAAGACTGCCGTGGCTGATCGGCTTGACATTCATGGGAATGATCACGGCCGCCATGCTGTCAGTTTTCGAAGACACTCTGGCACAAGTCGTACTGCTCAGCGCCTTCATACCGCTCATTTCCGGAATGGCGGGTAACACAGGCACACAGTCACTGGCCGTTGCGGTCCGTGGTATTTCCACCGGAGAAATAAAAGAATCAAGCAAGATGAAACTGGCCGGACGCGAAATCGGTTCAGGCTTTTTGACTGGCCTTGCGTGCGGCATCACGATATTTGTCGTCATTTTGATGATGTATCAGGAACCGATCCTCGGCATCATCGTCTGCCTGAGCCTTGTCGCTTCAATGACAGTGGCCACGCTGATCGGTACGATTGTACCGCTCTTAATGGATAAGGTGGGCATCGACCCGGCAATCGCCAGCGGTCCGTTCATCACGACCGCAAATGATATCATCAGCCTATTAATATATTTTGCGCTTGCGAACATGTTTATGGCATCGCTCCTTGCGTAATGGAGATTACCATCACGATTGTGATGGTTTTATTTTTATGACATACTGAATGTATTATTTGTTGCAATTTGAGGTCATTATTAGTAAATTAGTAGTAGGTACTAATAACACACGATAAAATCATTTATATGGATAAAGGAGATTTTACCATGAATTTAAAAGGCAAGACTTATGTCATTATGGGCGTGGCGAACAAGCGCAGTATCGCATGGGGCGCGGCGCGTGCGCTGGACGCGATGGGTGCAAACCTTGTGTTCACGATTTTAAACGAGCGTTTCCGCAAAGAGCTGGATAAACTTCTCGTCGACCTTGAAGGCGACCATGATGTGATCGTTGAGTGTGACGTGTCCAAAGACGAAGAGGTCGAGCGTGCATTCACTGAAATCAAAGAGAAGACCGGCGGCATCGACGGTGTCCTCCACGCGATCGCATATGCGAACAAGGACGAGCTTAAAGGCGGCTACAGCGAGACTTCAAGAGAAGGCTTCGCGCTTGCGCTGGATGTCAGTGCATACTCGCTTGCAATCGTTGCGAAACACGCGAAGACTGCATTCAACGAAGGTGCGAGCCTGGTCACGATGACTTACCTCGGCGGCGAACGTGCAATGCCGAACTACAACGTCATGGGTGTGGCTAAAGCGGCACTTGACTCCAGCGTGCGTTACCTGGCACTCGATCTCGGTGCAGACGGCTACCGCGTGAACGCAGTTTCCGCAGGCCCGATCCGTACACTGAGCTCATCAGCAGTCGGCGAATTCAAGTCGATCCTGAAAGAAATCGAAGAACGCGCACCGCTTAAGCGCAACGTCGACCAGCTTGAAGTCGGCAACACGGTGGCATTCCTGCTCAGCGACCTCGCTTCCGGCATCACAGGCGAAATCATCCACTGTGACTCCGGCGCAAACATTACAGCATAATCTTATTTATATGAAAATAAAGACCGGCAGCGCACTCGTTTTCGAGCGGCTGCCGGTTTTTTTGTGTACGGGCGGGCGCATCCCTGAGTTTGCGGCGCGTGATGGGAGTGTTCTAGAATCCTAACGGCTCATCCCGCCTCCGGGGACGGTCCGTTAAACGCTGTATGGCTCATCCCGCTTCCCGGGACGGTCCGTTAAACGCTGTACGGCTCATCCCGCCTCCGGGGACGGTCCGTTAAACGCTGTACGGCTCATCCCGCCTCTCGGGACGGTCCGTTAGACACTGTACGGCTCATCCCGCCTCCGGGGACGGTCCGTTAAACGCTGTACGGCTCATCCCGCCTCCGGGGACGGTCCGTTAAACGCTGTATGGCTCATCCCGCCTCCCGGGACGGTCTGTTAAACGCTGTATGACTCATCCCGCTTCCCGAGACGGTCCGTTAACATCAACCAGACCCCCAAATTTCACACAAAAAAACCGCAATCACAAAATTGCGGTCCGAATTCAAAATTACTCACCGAGTCTGAATGTCTCGGAAACCTGCCACATGCCGTTATCCAATTGATAGGCAAGGCTGAGTTTGTACAATGTTTCTTTATGGTCGATTCCAGCCATTGCAAGGTGGCTGAACGTATCTTCGAATTGTTGTGAAGTCGTGCCCTGTGCAATTGTAAAGTGCGGCACGAATGAATGTTTATCTTTACCGTAAAAATCCCCTTGGTTCAATGATTCATGTATGGATGTCAAAGTTTCGTTCGGCTCTACTTTAAAGTATATAACAGGTGAAGTGGGAGCGAAGCTGGAAACTTTTTTGATTTGAATTTCCGTCGGCTGGTGGTCTTTCGCCACCTGCTTCAACTTATCTACGATAATATCCTTTTCACTCTCATCTGCTTCGAATTGTTCTTTAACAGTAATGTGAGGTGGAATAAATGCATATTTTGAATCGTATCTTTTCCTGTAATTGTTTACTTTATCCTGCAGTTCTTTTGATGGAAATAAAGCTACACCAAATTTCATGTTAATTCCTCCCAGTGTCATTTCTTCAATTATATCAGATTGTACGTCAATTTCATACATAAGTTAGGCGAGGTAGTGTCGGAGGATGCTCTCCAATTCGGGTTTCCATGTCTTCCAGATGTGGCCGCCGTCAAGCTCCCGGTACTCATATTCAAGCGGCTCCGTCTCCAGAAACTCATTCAGCTTCCGGTTCGGTGTCAGGAAATCCGCCTGCTCACCCATTATGGTTTCAAAGTCGTCCTCTTCAATCCCGATTGTATGATAAAGGTTCAGCTGCAGCAGATTCGGCTGCGACTTGAACCGCTCGATAAAAGCATCATCCACGAAAGGACTGAATGCCACCGCGTTCGGGAATGTCGTCGGATACTGCAGCGCCACACTGAATGCAAATGTCCCTGCGAGTGATTCTCCCATGAGCACCCGCGAATTCGCCATGTTCAGCGTATTGAAATTGCTGTCGATCCATTTAAGCAGTTCACGCCCGACGAATGTCACCATATTTTCATGATGTTCCCCGTTCGGACTGAAATAATGATTCCGCCATTCCACACTCGGATATGGCACCCCTACAATGATTGCCCGCTCGATTTCTTCATCGACACGGAGCTTCTGGTAGATTCTTTCAATTTGACCGTATTTAAAAAAGTCCTGTGAATCAAAAGTGATGATGACATTATGCTTATATAGATCAGTGAAGTTTTTAGGCAAATAATATTGAATTTCAAATGTTTCATTACAAACTTCCGAAGCCACTTCGGCCGTATGAATTTTGCCGGCTGTCATCTCCATAAAATCCCCTCCTCATTCGTTATTGTACCAAGATATGAATTTTATTTATATAAATATTACCATCTTTTATCATATAAACGTATAAAATTCAGTTTTTTATATTTTTGAAAATAAAGTGCTCATGTCCGTTAAATATTTTCAGTAAAGTGATGTTTTGTGATACAATTTATAAAAATACTTACGTAAATTAAGGAGTAGTGGCAATGGCGAATAAGGCATGGTTTCAATCCGGTATTGCAATCATCATCACACTGTTGATCATTATGCTGGTCATCCAGGTGCAGGTCATATTTGAACCGTTATTTACAATCATCGCAACGATATTTGTACCTGTTCTGCTCGGCGGACTGTTGTATTACATCACACAGCCGATCCAGAGCTTTTTGGAAAAAAGAAAAGCGAACAGGCTCGTTGGGATTCTTTCCATATTCATAATCATCCTGATCGTCATCAATATCCTTGTGATGGTCATCGTTCCGGTCATTTCCGACCAGGTTCAAAACTTGATACAGCGCATGCCGGCATTGCAGCGTGACTTCCAGGGCGCACTCGACTTTTTACTGACACAGCGGGAACAGCTTCCGTTTGATGTCGACATTGAAGGGTTCACCCAGGACATTCTCGATCAGAGTGGTGAAATCGTCAGCAACATCATGAGCAATGCGATTTCGATTTTGACTAGTACAGTGAGTGTGCTGCTCACATTGGTGCTTGTACCGTTCTTTTATTTCTTCATGCTGAAAGATCACGAGAAATTCATTCCGGCTATGGTATCGCCATTTTCCGGCACATTTAAACAGTTTCTGACTGAATTATTATATGACATCGACCGGACGCTCCGATCGTTCATCCAAGGACAGGTACTGATCAGCTTCATTCTCGGTGTGCTTTTGTTCATCAGCTACACGGCAATCGGCCTGGAGTATGCACTCCTGCTCGGTATGCTGGCACTATTCCTGAACGTCATTCCGTTCATCGGACCGTGGATGGCATTTGCACCGGCGGGTCTGCTCGCCGTCATCCAGAGCCCGATCATGTTCGTCTGGGTCGCGCTCATCACACTGGTCGCCCAGCAGATTGAAAGTAACCTGATTACGCCGAACGTCATGGGACAATCATTGAAACTGCACCCTCTGACAGTCATCGTGGTGGTCCTCGCAGCAGGCAACATCGCAGGATTCATCGGAATGCTCGTTGCGATTCCGACATACGCGGTCATCAAGACAACAATCCAGAACATCTGGCGTTACCGCAAGTCGATGAAAAATTCTCTGCTTACGGACGTGCAGCCGTATATCAGGAAAGATGATTAAAATAATAATAGACCTGCCTCACATGTGGGGCAGGCTTTTTTTATCGTAGAAAATAAAACTGACTTTGAATGTTGAATCGTCGATATATGAAGTGACACACTTCAGGAGGTAATTATGAATCCAATCGATTATTTGATTTCTCAAGGTTTCAGGGTGACGTCGGATCCTGAGAAGTACGCGTCGGGCGTCTGGGGGAAGCGCGATTATACGGTGAACGGCTACAACTATGACAGCTACTGCGGCGGCTACCACCGCGCGTATGACCTGTCGAAATACCATCTCGCGCCCGTGCCGTCGGTGTGCGACGGGGTGGTGACGGCGGGAACCCGTGCGTTTGGCAATTTTGGCGGGACGGTGGTCATTGCGAATAAAGATATCCGCATCCAGGTGATCTACGGCCATCTGAGCCGCAATATTCCGGTGAAAATCGGTCGGAAAGTGAGACGCGGCGACACCGTCGGCTACCAGTCCAACACGAATTATCAGGGGGTGAGTATGAATTCACATCTCCATATCCAGTTTCAGAATTACGGTTATATTGCGGATGAGCGCGATTTCGTCTGCAGCGGCATAGATCCGCTGAAGATTAATGTTGTCGGGGGCGGTGATGCCTGGCTATGGACAGGGAAATTTCGGCTGGATGCAAGGATCAATGTGCGGGATTCCCCGGGTTTGGCCGGCAGGAAAACAAGTGTTCTCCGGAGCGGGGTGACCGTCAGTTTTGATAAATTATATGAACAGGACGGCCACTGGTGGCTGCGCATAAAGCACCAGGGCGCAACCCGGTACATCGCGGCAGGGAAGTGGGTGAAAGGGATAACTTTTTCTAAAAGTAAATTGTGGGGGAGAGTGCTCTCCCTGAATACTTCAGGTGGGAAAGAATAGGCGAGGGTGGTTGCAGGCCCTCGCGGCGTTGGGAGTCTATCGGCGCCTCGTTCTCAAATCGAAGCGTTGTTGGAACGCCATCGGCGCCTCGTTCTCAAATCGAAGCGTTGTTGGAACGCTATCGGCGCCTCGTTCTCAAATCGAAGCGTTGTTGGAACTCTATCGGAGCCTCGTTCTCAAATCGAAGCGCCGATAGGCCCCAAATCCCATCCGACATATAACCATAAACCAAAAAACGCACCCCCAACCCGGGGTGCGCTCAATCAATTATTATTTTTTCTTCTGCTTCGGCGTCCCCTGGCCGCCGGTCAAATCCTGGTCCATCTCATAAAGGACGCCGTTGATCACGGTCTGATTATAGGCTTCGACCAGAAAGTAGGCGACGATGCTGTAGATGACGATGGCACCCACAAGCAGAATATTATTTTGTACAACACCGAGTACAATTGCCGGCAATAACACGAGTCCGATGAACAAAATCAGCATCGCCATGCGGTAAGTGTTGATGGCACCTTGTGCTCTTTTAATTTGTGAGGCATACTTATCATTAATTTCAGAATAATCCAGTGATCGGTTATCACGGTAGACGTTCGTAATTTTCAGGTTGCCGTCATATGAATTTTCCCGGTAACGGAGATCCATATGACCGTTATTCCAAGTCAACAATTTAAAAAATGACATATTCATGCACCTCGATATACAATGTATTTAACATATATTATATCATATAGAGGAAAATATCACAAAATTGTGAACTATAATTTCCAAATTCATTAAGCGGGTGATTTTTTGGCTCAAAACAATATAGAAAATAAAGAACGCAGCAAGTCGGCCGAAGCGGTCATCGTCGAATCCATAGACACATTTTCCGGCCACCTCGAAGCACTGCGTGCGGTACTCATCAAATCGGCCATCACCATCGCCATCATATTCATCATCATCTTCACAACCGTGAGCTGGTGGTTTTCATTCATCGGCAAGGGCGCCGATATCGTCGTCATGGGGCCGTTCGAAGTCATCCGGTTTTATTTCCGCACCTCAGGCGCAATCAGCATCGGCCTCGCCATCCCGTTCATGCTCTATTACTTATGGCAGTTCGTGAAACCAAGATTGATTCCTAAAGAAATAAAGATCATGCACTCCATGCTGCCGCTGATGATACTTTTGTTTCTCGCCGGCCTGTTGTTTGGCTATTTCGTCGTGCACCCGATCAGCTACTTCGCCCTCATAGGGATGGGTGAAAAGAATTTCGACGTGCTGATCACGGCGGATGAATATATGTCGTTCCTGCTCGTCACGACAATACCGCTCGGCCTCGTCTTTCAGCTGCCGCTGGTGTTTTTATTTTTAAATTATTTGGAGCTGCTGGATTCTGAAATCATGAGGAATGTCAGGAAGTTTGCGTATTTCGGACTGCTGGTGATTACAGCGCTGATTGCGCCGCCGGATATATTTTCGCATTTGTTGACGCTGACGCCGATGATCATTTTATATGAAGTCAGCATTATTTTAGTGAAGCGGAAAGAAGCGCGGGACCGAGAGAAAGAGGATAATTAAAGGCAGAATATGTTATTATCTAATTTAAAGTTTTTATTAGCAGGAGGCGTACTATTGTGAGTCAGAAAGTGAGAAAAGCAGTTATACCGGCCGCAGGACTCGGAACGAGATTTCTGCCGGCGACAAAGGCGATGCCAAAGGAAATGATTCCGATTCTGGATAAGCCGACGATCCAGTACATTGTGGAAGAAGCGGTCGAAGCGGGCATCGAAGATATCATCATCGTCACGGGCAGGCATAAACGTGCGATCGAAGACCATTTCGACCATCAGGTGGAGCTTGAAATGTCACTCCGCTCGAAAGGTAAATTTGAATTACTCGAGAAAGTTGAACATTCAACCGGACTCGCAAATATATTTTACGTCAGGCAGAAATCGCCGAAAGGGCTGGGGCATGCAATCAATACGGCACACCAGTTCATCGGTGATGAACCGTTTGCGGTGCTGCTCGGCGATGACATCGTCGACTACGGCGACGGGAAACCGGCAATCGGCCAGCTGATTGAAGAGTTCGAACGTAAAAATTCACCGATCATCGGTGTGAAGACCGTGCCGGACGAAGAAGTGTCCAGATACGGCATCGTTGAGTATGACGGATGTTCCGATGATTTATATCATCTGACGGATCTGTATGAAAAGCCGGAGGCGGGCGAGACCGATTCAAGGCTCGCGATCATGGGCCGTTACGTGCTCACCCCGGAAATTTTCGAACAGCTTGGGCGCGGTGTCATCGGTGCCGGCGGTGAAATTCAGCTGACCGATGCGATTGCGGAACTTATCAACGAAGGCAAAGACGTATACGCCCTCGATTTCAAAGGCGAGCGCTACGACGTCGGCCACATGCGCGGATTCGTCAAGACGACCATCGAATACGCACTCCGTTCTGAAAATATCAGAGATGAAATCATCGAGTATATGGAGTCTACGCTCGATAATTTGAAAAAGAAAGAGTAGCTCGGGGAGTTTGAACTGTTGATTGGTTTTTATCGACTCATCTCATTGCGCAGGAAGAGCCGTACAGTGTCTAACGGCACGTCCCGGGCAGTGGGAAGAATCATTAATCAATCAAAACTAAAATCAAACACAAACAAAGCCCGTCCCGGCACATCATCAGATGCCGGCACGGGCTTTTTCAATCTCAATTAACAATCATCGTCTCGCCGCAAGTTTCCTCGCGAACATGCCTGCATAATAAATAGTCAGCACTAAAAATATCAGTCCGCTCGCAACAAGCGTCGCGGTCACCGTCCCGAAAATATCGGCAGTCAGTCCGCCGACAACCGGGCCGATCATCGCGCCCATTCCCTGCAGGCTGCTGATCAGCCCCCAGGATTCGGCCTTCTTTACATTCATGATCGTGCCGGCGAGATATTTATTCCACGCGGGCAGCATAACCCCGTAACATAGTCCGATAAACGCGACAATCAGGAAAATGATCCACACGGTCTGGAGAGTCGAAAACCAGATGATCCCGACCGCATATACAAAGAAACCGGTGCAAATAATCACCATCGTAAACTTCGACGAATAGCTGTCCAGCCCGCGGCTCAGCACGGTCATGCTGAAACCGACAAGCGCAAAAATCACCAGAATGAATATCGTATATTCAAAAAAGCTGAGCTCAAGGAGCCCCGTAATATACGTCGGCAGCACCGGCAGCAGCATCCCGACCCCGAGCGCCTGCAGCATGATGCCGGGAATATTCCCCATATGGCGCCGCAAAATCACGAACGTCTCCTTCTTAAGAGGCAGCCGCTTCTTCCCCGACCCGGACCTCGGCCCGCGGTCGTCCGCAACGACCTTGAACTTCCCCGGGATAAACAGATACATCAGAATATTCAGCACCACCGCACCGATCATCACGCCCACAGCCGCTTCGCCGACCGCACCGATAATGAAATTCATCACGACCATACCGGAGCCGAGACCACTAAGCCAGCTGAAGAAAATAAACCCCATGTCCTTTCCGCGGGTCGCCTCATCAACGTTTGCGAGCGCGAATATCCAGATTGGGCACACACTCACGCCGAGCAGCGCGGAAGCGATGAGCAGCACGATAAAGTCCTGCGACAAAATAATCATGCTCATCGCCGCGACCATCAACGCATATGTGCCGGCCATCGTCCACCTGGCGCCGACTTTCCGCATGATGAATCCGAGCCAGGCATTTGTTGCCGCATCGAAGACGAAATGTACCGTGATCACAATGGACGCAAGCGTCAGCGAAATGGCCTCGATCGAAGGCAGCGCCGGCAGATAGCTCAGCACATACATCCCCCTGACGAGTTCCGTCATGAATAATATGATTGCATATTTCCAGAATAATTTTTTACGTTTCATCGTCATAAGTTTTCACCATCAATATTATAGCTTCTCAAAGAGTGATTTTATCACAATGAAAGCAAATTTGTGTAGAATATTATTTGTGAATCTCTATTTTAAAGACACCGTTTATTGTATAATATAAAGATTGAAAGGTGGGGACGGTACTTGAATTCGAAAACACTGCTTTCTTTGTTGAAGATCAAGAAAACATATGGCAATTTCCCCGTAGCTGTTGAAAAGATTTCTACAGACTCACGCGAAATTGATGGTAATAGTATTTTTGTGGCAATAAAAGGCCATCTGGTCGACGGTCAGAATTTCATACCGGATGTACTGGAGAAAGGCTGCAGATTCATAATCAGCGACAGATATTACGATGTCGGCGACGATGCCGGCATACTCGTAGTGAAGGACCCTGCGAAAGTCGGCGCACTGTTTGCAGAGTATATATATGATTTTCCGCACGAGGCGATGACGATGATCGGCGTCACCGGCACCAACGGTAAAACGACGGTGGCAACGATGATTCACAGTTTAAGCCGGGCGATGGGCAAGGAAAGTGCGTACCTCGGGACGAACGGTTTCATGATCAACGACGACCGCTACGTCAGCGTCAATACGACACCGGAATCGATCAAGCTGCATCACAGAATGAACGCAGCGGCGGAGGAAGGCGCGGAAGTGTTCGCGATGGAAGTATCTTCGCACGGCCTGAAGCTCGGCCGTCCGTACGGCATCAACTTCGATATCGCAATATTTACGAATCTGTCGCAGGATCATCTGGACTTCCACCCGACGATGGACGACTACGGCTATACGAAAGGGCTGCTCTTTTCACAGATGGGCCAGGACGTAAAGGAACGTAAATTCGTCGTTCTGAACAACGACGACCCGTGGAGTGAACAGTACCAGCGGATGACGCCGCATGAAGTGATCACTTACGGCATGGATAGTGCGAGCGATTTCTACCCGACGGAAATCGACGGCAGTCTGGAAGGCTTCAACTTTACACTGAATACACCGGAAGGTGAATTCTTCGTCAACTCACCGTTTATCGGCGAATTCAACATTCAAAATCTGATGGCGGCGATCATCAGCGAATGGCTGCAGGGCTATGATCTGGCGAAAATAATCCGGGCGGTTGAAGTGATGGCGCCGGTTGAGGGCAGGCTCGAGGTACTCGATACGTCACTGCCGATCAATTTGATCATCGACTTCGCCCACACGCCGGATGCGCTGGAGAAAATCATGAATACAATCCAGCCTTTCACGGCCGGACGGCTTTTATTTTTAGTAGGTATGACGGGGGAGCGCGATACGACGAAAGCGAAAGAGATGGGCGAGATTGCCACGCGTGCCGACATCGCGATATTCACACCGGACAATCCGGCGAATGACGACCCAGGGATGCTCGTAAAACTGCTCGAAGCGGGGGCCGGCAGCGACAATTATCATTCGTTCACCGACCGCGACGCGGGCATCCGCTATGCGGTTGAAATCAGTGAGCCTGGCGACACGATCGTGCTTGCGTGCAAGGGCCGCGAGCCGTATCAGATCATGGAAAACTACGTGAAGGTGCCGCACCGCGACGACCTGATTGCGCTGGATGCGGCGTACCGCAAATATCGTCCGAAAGAATATTTGGAAGAATAAAGTATCAAGGAGATTTTTAATGACATTACAAAATGAAATAAAAAAACGTAAAACATTTGCCATCATCTCACACCCGGATGCCGGGAAGACGACATTGACCGAGAAACTGCTCCTGTTCGGCGGCGCGATCCGCTCTGCAGGGACGGTAAAGGGTAAAAAGAGCGGCAAGTTCGCGACGAGTGACTGGATGAAAGTGGAACAGGAACGCGGCATCAGTGTGACGAGTTCCGTCATGCAGTTTGATTTCGACGGCTATAAGATCAACATTCTGGATACGCCGGGACACGAGGATTTCTCGGAAGATACGTACCGGACACTGATGGCGGTGGATTCCGCAGTCATGGTCATCGATGCCGCCAAAGGTATCGAGCCGCAGACTTTGAAACTCTTTAAAGTGTGCCGCATGCGTGGCATTCCGATTTTCACGTTCATCAACAAGCTCGACCGTATGGGCAAGGAGCCGTTCGAGCTGCTTGAGGAGATTGAAGAGACGCTTGAAATTGAAACATATCCGATGACATGGCCGATCGGCATGGGCCAGAGTTTCTTCGGCATCATCAACCGTAAAAATAAACAGATTAATCCTTTCCGTGAAGAGGAGATGCTCCAGCTGAACGATGATTACGAGTTGGAGGCGGAACACGCAATCACTGAAGATGAGGCATACCAGACGGCACTCGAGGAGTTCATGCTGGTGGAAGAAGCGGGCGATGATTTCGATAAGGAGAAAATTTCGAACGGTGATTTGACGCCTGTGTTCTTCGGCTCGGCATTATCCACGTTCGGTATTGAGGAATTTCTCGATACGTACGTCGATTTCGCGCCGATGCCGACTGCCAGAAAGACGGCGTCCGGAACCGAAGTGACACCGACAGATGAAGGCTTCAGCGGTTTTATTTTCAAAATACAGGCGAACATGGATCCGAAACACCGTGACCGGCTCGCGTTCATGCGCATTGTGAGCGGCAAGTTCACGCGCGGTATGGATGCGGTGCTTGCCCGGACCGGCAAGAAGACGAAAGTGTCGCGTGCCACGATGTTCATGGCCGATGATACCGAGACCGTTGATGAGGCTTATGCGGGCGATATCATCGGTCTGTATGATACGGGGAATTATCAGATCGGGGATACGCTGCATGGTGCCGGCGGTAAAAAGGTCGAGTTCGAGAACCTGCCGCAGTTTACGCCGGAGCTGTTCATGAAAGTGTCCGCGAAAAACGTCATGAAGCAGAAACACTTCTATAAAGGCATCGAGCAGCTTGTGCAGGAGGGCGCGATCCAGTATTACAAAACCCTTCATACCAACCAGCCGATTTTGGGCGCGGTCGGCCAGCTGCAGTTCGAAGTGTTCGAACACCGCATGAAAAACGAGTACAACACCGACGTCGTGATGGAGCCGATCGGCAAGAAGATTGCCCGCTGGATCGAGAATGAAGAGGACATCAAGGAAAGCATGAACTCACCGCGTTCAAACCTCGTGCTCGACCGTTACGATAATCAGGTATTTCTGTTCGAAAATGAATTTGCCACACGCTGGTTCAGCGACAAATTCCCGGAAATAAAATTATACAGCTTATTGTAGCGTGTGGAGACTGCACCCGCCTGGCCGATGTTTATCGATTAGACGGGTGTTTTTTTATGGGAAGGATGTCCGGAATCAGTCTATTAGCTCATCCCGCTGTCCGGGACGGTCCGTTAGCCGTTGTACGGCTCATCCCACTGCCCGGGACGGTCCGTTAGCCGTTGTACGGCTCATCCCGCTGCGCGGGACGGTCCGTTAGCCGTTGTACGGCTCATCCCGCTGCGCGGGACGGTCCGTTAGCCGTTGTACGGCTCATCCCACTGCCCGGGACGGTCCGTTAGCCGTTGTACGGCTCATCCCACTGCCCGGGACGGTCCGTTAGCCGTTGTACGGCTCATCCCGCTGCGCGGGACGGTCCGTTAAAGATGAAAATCAATAATCAGAAACAAACCATTAATAAATTTATTGAAAAACCGCCCCCTCAACCCCTGCCAAATCAGCAAAAACACACAATCCCACCATAGGAAGCGTTTTCATTCAGCTATCCCCTTTACAACCGCTGAGTTATCGGATATATTTAGTTTATCGATGAAACGACAATTAAATAGATCCTTATCAATAACTAAAATTTAGTTTTGAAAAAGGGGAGTAACACTAGTCTGGACGCATCAGTAAGAACAGCTTGACGGCAGCGATAAAGAGCCACAGCCATTTACTGAAAACAACAGCAACAGACTATCATTACATCGTCATTACGGCTCCAGATTTCGGCTTTTATTTCATAAATCGGACCCGGTGTAGTGAACGACGAGCCATCCGGCACGCAACATCCGCCGCCCACATTCGTTGGACCGTGAGACCTTTGGCAAAACGTACTAAAGAATATCTTTTGTACGTTCTGCGATGGGTCTCTTTTTTGTTGTCTGAATGGATACAAACATTAGGAGGTACATATTTATGGATATGGCATTATTATTGGAATACGGCTGGGTCCTGATCGTCCTGATCGTCCTCGAAGGACTGCTCGCAGCAGATAACGCTGTCGTCCTCGCGGTGCTCGTCAGACATCTGGAACCGAAAGAACGGAAGAAAGCACTATTTTACGGACTGGTCGGTGCATTCGTCTTCAGGATGATCGCCATCCTGCTCCTCGTCTGGCTCGTCCAGTGGTGGTGGATGCAGGCGATCGGCGCACTTTACCTGCTGTGGGTCTCAGGCTCGCATTTATACGAAATCATTAAATCGAATAATGAAAATAAAAACCCTGCGGACGAACAGGCGGACAAGGCGAAAGACGCTGAACCGAAAAAAGGCAGCGGCTTTTGGATGACGGTGTTCAAAGTGGAGCTCGCGGATATCGCATTCGCAGTCGATTCGATCCTTGCAGCGGCGGCCATCGCGCTCGCGCTGCCTGAAATCGGCGGCGACTTCTTCGGCGTCAACGCCGGCCAGTATACAGTCATGGTCATCGGCGGTCTCGTCGGTGTCATCATCATGCGTTTCTTCGCAACATGGTTCGTCGGCGTCCTTGCCCGCCGCCCGGGACTTGAAGTCGCAGCCTTCATCATCGTCGGCTGGGTCGGCATCAAACTGATGGTGCTCTCACTCGCACACGAAGCGATCGGCATCATTCCGCACGAATTCCCGCATTCAACGACATGGAAAGTGATTTTCTGGTCAGTGATGGTCATTGTGATACTCGTCGGCTGGTTCAGCAGTAAAAATAAAAATCCATACGACGGCGAATCAGTGGAAGTATAAGCGTTTTAATCTTATAATGTAGAATAAGCAAGTTGACAAGCTAGGAGGAAAAAGTGTGGAGAATGATAAAAAACATGTGATTCCTAGAGACCGTTACAAACGCCGCCGCCGCATCTTCACTGAAGACGGACAGCAGCCGATGGCGCCATACGGTTACGCTGCAGACTCTGATGACAATAATCATTCAGAAGAGATTGAACGACACAGCAATGAACAGAAGCCAACGAAATCAGCAGCGGAAACAAGACGGGAATATATTGAAGAAAATGACAACAGGTCCCATGATCCGGTCTATGGATACGAAGATCTGGATATAGATGAAAAACAGCCGGACGACGGCTACCAGGATGTCTATACATCAGGGACGTCAAAGCCCAAGGAATCCGTCCCGGGCGGACAGGCGGATGAAGTGCTGCGCGCAGAAGAACCGATTGAAGACCGTTCTGGAAATAAAGACCGCAGCAGAGATTTGAACGGACGAGACCGTGATGAAACCGTGCGTCCGGACGAACCGGACGCCAGCGAACGCCGGGTAAACAGGGAAGCGCAGGAATCTGCGGCACCCTCCCAGAATTCAGGGGACTCGGCGAACGCTGACACGTCTCGGGATTCGGCATATAGTTACAAATCCCCCGATTCCGGAGAGGCAGCACAGCCGGAAACACCACGCCACTCAAGAGATTCGGCGTACTCGGAAACATCCGGCCAGGAGAAAACACCGGGATCAACTGAAAATCCCCGGAACCAGGCAGTGCCGCCATATCCCGCAGCGGACGCACCGCAGTACGGACCGGAAGATGACACGCCGAAAAGTGCCATCTTCGGCGGCACGGCAGCCGCGGCCGCTTCAGGCAGAGCTGCGAAAGGTGCGAGCGCCAGCAATAACGGCAGCAACCAAGGCAGCAGCAACAACCAAAACGGCAGCGACCCGCAAGCGGCTCAGCAAAATACTGAATCCATGAAACGGATCCAGCGGGATAAAAAAGGGCGCGTCATCAAAGGCGACCCGAAATCATCCGACAACAACAATAGTTTTTACGGTACCGTGCCGCCAATCGGTGCCGGTGCAGGAAACGACAATAATAATAACGGCAATAATAACAACAACGGCAACAATAATAACAACCGCGGCAAAAAAGGCGGCGGGGGCGGCGGCGGATTTTTCCGCTCGTTCCTCATACCGCTGATCGCCGGTATACTCGGTGCGCTGCTCGTCTTACTGCTGTTCAATGTATTCAGCGGCGATGCGCCGGAAGAAACCGCAACGAACGAGCAGGAAGCGGGTACCGCAGAAGAAGCGGATCAGTCAGCTGACGGTGAAGCGACAGATACCGAAGCGACACAGGCAATCGAAGCCTCCCGTGATTCCGTCGTTTCCGTCATCAACCTGCAAAGAGTCGATTCACTCCTGCCGGGAATTTTCGGCGAAGATGCCGAGACGCAGCAGACTGAGCCTGAAGAAGCGGGCATCGGTTCCGGCGTCATCTACAAAACGGAAGGCGACACTGCGTATATCGTGACGAACTTCCACGTCGTCGAAGGTGCGGAAGAACTGCAGGTCAATATGCAGAACGGCGAAACAGCAACGGCGAATGTCGTCGGTACGGACGTCTGGACGGACCTCGCCGTATTATCGATATCAAGCGAGCAGGTGGAAGGCACACTTGATTTCGCTGACAGCGACGCACTGACGGTCGGCCAGACGGCCATCGCCATCGGTTCACCGCTCGGCGAGGCATTCTCAGGCTCGGTATCACAGGGCATCGTCTCCGGCCTCGACCGCTCGGTGCCGGTCGACCTTGACGGCGACGGCGGTTACGACTGGGAAGCGAACGTCATCCAGACCGATGCGGCCATCAACCCGGGTAACTCCGGCGGTGCGCTCATCGACTCGAACGGCAATCTCATCGGCATCAACTCGATGAAGATCAGCATGCCGCAGGTCGAAGGCATCGGATTCGCGATTCCGGCAAACGAAGTGCAGAAAGTCGTCAGCCAGATCGAAGAAAACGGCGAAGTTCAGAGACCGTTCTTCGGCGTGACACTTCAGGATCTGTACACCATCCCGCCTGAAGTCCTTCAGAGCGAGATGAACCTGCCTGAAGACGTCAATTCCGGCGTCGTCATCTCAAGCGTCCAGCCGGGCTCACCTGCAGCAAATGTAGGCATGCAGCAGCTCGACCTCGTGACCGCACTCGACGGCAACCAGGTGGGCAACATGATTGAACTCAGACAGTACCTGTACTACGAAAAGCAGCCGGGCGACGAAATGACGGTCGAATTCTACCGTGGCGGCGAACAGCAGACTGTCACGGTCACGCTCGAATAATGGAATTCACAGCCGACTCAAAATGGAGTCGGCTTTTTTTACTTTTTATAGTAAAATAAAATTCATATTGCTTCTTGAGAGGGGATTCAGCAGATGTTCAGAAAGATGCTTGCGCGAATCAAAAACTACAGTCCTCAGCGGCTGATATTCTTTTACTATTTAATTGCGGTTTCGGCAGCGACGCTGCTTCTTCTGATACCGGTATTCTACCGCGTGGATTATGATACCATCGAATTCATAGATGTTCTGTTCATCGCATCCTCTGCGCTCAGCGTCACGGGCCTCAGTACGATGGATATCGCGGAGACATTCACTGTGCCGGGTTATGCCGTCATCATGTTCATCATGAACCTCGGCGGTGTTGGCATCATGGCGATGGGGACGATAGTCTGGCTCATACTCGGCCAGAAGATCGGCTTACGCGAACGCATGCAGATTATGGTGGATACGAATCAGTATAAAATTTCAGGCGGGGTCAAGCTGATCATCGATATCATCGTGCTGATCTTCATCATCGAGCTGCTCGGTGCGATTTATTATTTCATCGTATTTCTAACAGGCTCGGGCGATTTCAATTACGCACTGATGCACAGTGTCTTCCTGTCGATTTCTGCAACGACGAACGGTGGACTGGATCTGTTTTCCACTTCGCTCACAGGATATGACACGGCATACCATATACAGCTGCCGGTGATGATCCAGATCGTGCTCGGGTCGATCGGTTATCCGGTACTGATTGAAGTCCGGAACTATTTGTCGAGACGGCGCAAACATTTCCGGTTTTCTTTATTTACCAAAATAACGACATCGACGTACGGCGCATTGTTCGTCGTCGGTGCCGTCATGATTTTCATCTCGGAGTGGCAGGACTACTTCAAGGAATACGGCATCACCGGCGCGATGATGAACAGCATGTTCTTATCCGTCACATCCCGCAGCGGCGGGCTCACAACGGTGCCGATCGAACAGCTGAGCGAGGCGACGCAGATGTTCATGAGTGCGCTCATGTTCATCGGGGCGAGCCCGAGTTCGGCCGGCGGCGGGATCAGGACGACGACATTTGCGATACTGCTTTTGTTCCTGATCTCGTTCAGCCGCGGCCACAGTAAAATCCATGCGTTCAAGCGGAACATCGCGCGTGCGGATATCGAGCGCGCTTTCGCCGTCATTTCACTCGCAGTATTTCTCGTCTTCGCCGGCGTGACTTCGATCGTTTTCATAGAAAATGGCCGGTTCGAAGTGGTGCACATATTATTCGAAGTGACGAGTGCGTTCGGCACCGCCGGGACATCCACCGGCATCACCGAAGACTTATCCGCACTCAGCAAACTGATCATCATCGCGTTCATGTTCATCGGCCGCATCGGCTTTGTGTCATTCATCTTCTTCATCGGGGGCAGACAGAAAAAACACTCGCACCAGTTCCCGGAAGAACGCATTATGGTAGGATAAATTCAAGGAGGGCTTTATTATGCAGGAATTTTTTACGGTCAAACTGATATTGACCCAGCATCTCGGCGGCAAGCTCGGCATGAGCGACGACGTTTCCCTGTCCAAAGTTTCAAGGTACGCCGGCGGCATCAATCCCGACGACAATTACCACGTGCTGCTCGGGGACCTCGGCGGTACACTCGGCATCGACCAGGAATTGCGCGGCCGCCGCAATCCCAGTGTCACCGCGATGAATTACATGGGCTACAACTTCGCGGTGCTGAACCACCGCGATCTGTCGAACGTGTCCAAGCTTCGCCGAGCCGTCGGTTTCGCACGCTATCCGTTCATGAACTGCAACATCGGCCACCCGAATACGAAGGAATCGTTTTTCGGCGAGCCCTACAAACTCATCGACATCAACGGCATGCGCCTCGCGTACGTGAGCGGCTATGCCGGCGAGTTCGACGCGGGCGATGATGATCTCTTCCGTGTGACGGACATCGCCGAATCCCTGCGCCGCACTCTACGTTATATTTATGATAATAAAGACCCGGACTACATGATCGTCGCAATATCCGACTGGGATGAATCCATGCAGGAAGTCGTGAACAGCCTTGAAGGCGTGGGGATTGTTGTGACCGGCGCGCCGGCGGTGTATGGCGGCAGGCTCGACGCGGAAGTGGAGGATGATTCAGCTTCGGAGGAAGTCGAACTGTTGAATGGCAAAGAGACATACAACGTCGACGAATCCAACCCGATTACCATGTATCACCACCATCACGATGGATTCGTCATCTCCATCGACTTGAATTTCAAACGGCGCACCACCACATTCGAATACTTGGGCCACACTTTGACCAACCTTGACAAAGAAATATCCAACCTGACCGACGATATCCATCTGAACGACCTGATCTACTACCATTTCTAGGCTTTCTTGATGCCTTATCGGCTCATCCCATGCTCCGGGACGGACCGTTAGCCGTTGTACGGCTCATCCCATGCTCCGGGACGGTCCGTTAGCCGTTGTACGGCTCATCCCATGCTCCGGGACGGTCCGTTAGGCTGTGTACGGCTCATCCCATGCTCCGGGACGGT
>NZ_LFKO01000002.1:1052598-1068000 GCF_001265075.1 Salinicoccus sp. YB14-2 | reverse complement strand
TCCGGGACGGACCGTTAGCCACTGTACGGCTCATCCCATGTTCCGGGACGGTCCGTTAGCCACTGTACGGCTCATCCCGTGTTCCGGGACGGTCCGTTAGCCACTGTACGGCTCATCCCAATCAAGGGGACGGACCATTAACTCCCTCTAGACACTCTCTCAGACAAAAATAAAGATAATATGACTCTAAAAGAGTAATATATCCAATTAAATTTAAAATCAAAAAAATCAAAAACAGCAAATTCCTCCTAATATAATAAAGGGGATTTTTAAGTCACCTAAATTCCAGGGAGATGATTACATGTTTTTGACTGAAAGAAACAAATCCAACGAACATATTTATCTTGAAACTTTATCAAAAAGAGCAATATTAACACAGGAAGAAGAAAAGAAACTTTCCAGATTGAATCGGGGATTCGAAGGGGAGCAGCTTTATGACCAAATATTTGATAAGGTAGGGCATCAAAATCTCAATGTATTCAGGGATATTTGGATACAGGCAGATAAGTCACTGACACAGATTGACGCATTAATCGTTACAGACGAGACGGTGTTTATTAATGAAATCAAAAATTACAGCGGTAATTACAAGTACGAAAACAACACATGGCAGATTGGCAAGATTCAAATATCTGATGACCCGATCATTCAATCAAAGCGTGCGATCTCGAAACTCATAAAAATATTTCTCGAAAACAAAATTAACATCAAAACAGATTTCAATATAATATTCCCAAATCCATACTTCATACTATCGACCGACGACAACTATTGCCGCTTGAAAACGATTAAGAGAGAACTGATGAAACAGTATTTCCGTAACATTCAGCAGCTTACGAGTTTGAACAACGCAGAACGCATTGTTCAAATTATACAAGATCACATCGTTTTGGAGCCGAAGCACACTACGAATACGGATCCATCCCGACTCACTCCCGGCAGACAATGCCTGAAGTGCACATCTTTCGAACTCACCCCCAAACGCTATTCTACGACATGCAATATATGTAATCATAAGTCGTTAAATAAAGATCATGTCCTGTCTGCAATCAGAGACTATAGTGTTTTGTTCCCGCTTGAAAATATTACAGCCCGCAACATACTAAGTTTTATCAATAACGAAGTTTCCAAGTCCACTGTTAAGAGGTATATCCAGGAAATATGTCTATTAAACAATAGAGGCAGACATGCGACATACACAATCGAACCCGCCCAAAAATCACTAAAGTCCATTAGTTAACAAAAACCCCCGCTCTCACACTGACCTGGTATCACTAAAGTTTACAGATTTTTTATTTCATCTGTAAACTTAGGAGGTACCAAGTCACACCAAGTGAACCGGGGGTTTCCACATCTATAAAATTTTATGCTTCGTTGATGATTTCATAACGTTTATGATTGATCACTGTTTTTTCAAACATTTCGTGTTCATCGAAATTATCGTTGATCGTGACATCGACAATCACAGAGTTATCATTCACTTTTTCAACTTTACCCTGCATACTCGGGTATACCCAGTCGAATTTCACGATATCACCGACATTCGCCGTGATAATATCCAAATCTTCTTCTTTTTTTGACATAGAACAAACCTCCATACAATCATTGAGATACATTATACAAGAAAACCCCGCAAAAGTAACCACCTATATGAAAAATTCACTGACTGTTAACAAACGACCTGACTTTCGAACGGACTTTCAGACGCACGGACTTCACCGTCGACACACTCACATCCAGAATATGCGCAATCTCCGCCGTCGAATACCCCGACATCATCAGATCCATCCACCGGCGTTCCCGGTCCGTCAAAATCCCGCCCAAATCACCCTCAAACAGCTCCACATACGACTCCCGCACCGACGCCGAACCATCCTCCTCGAGCCATTCCGTGAGCTCCAGCCCCTTCGACACCCGCACACACTTCCGGATCTCATCAATCAGACGCTGATAAATCCGCGTATACACAAACTGCGATTCCGTCGCACCCCGCGCCTTCCCAACGTCAAAACTCAAAAGTGCCTGATAGATTGCAATCCGTCCCACCTGCAAAAAATCATCCCTGTCATACAAAATGCTCAACTTCGCCATAATCGCATGCACCATCGGCTCATACTGCCGGATCTTCGCATCCAGCCCTGCCTCAACAGTCAAATTCGGTTTCTCCATATTCCATTCCCAGCGACTTATCGATAAATCATGTTTTTCCGGATACACATAATCTATCCAATGTTTAGGAAAATAAAAACCATCACAACCATGCGAACCGACACTTAACTTAAACTTAAAGTTAACAAAATTTAAATAACATTAAATTAATGTAATATTAAGTCAACTTATTGTATAATAAGAAGGCTTACACAATTTGACAAAATACTTTACATACATTTCTGCACTCAATCGGGGGATGGGGTGCAGTCACGAAAAAACAAGCATACATAAAAAGGGGCGTACGATTTGAAAAACTTTTCATTTTTACTGCACGACATCAAATATTTGGAGCCTGTCCATCACCTGGAGTTTCTTTCACAGGCGATCTATCCGCACCGGCATGAGTATTCAATCCTCACAACGGATGTGTGGCTCGATCAGCTGCTCATCCATCAATACGGCACAAGCCTGAAAGCACGCAGGGATCATCTCAGGTATGTCCACAACATTCACAGACTCGGACCGATCGTCATGGATGAACGGACGAATTTCGTGTTGTTTCCATTGTCCTCAAGTGCACACAGAAATGCGTTTTGGATCAATCTTCGAACAATACTCAGATTCAGCACACCGGAAAACGAGCGGTACCAAACACGCATCCATTTCAGCGACGGCACATTCAAGGACGTGTTGTTCGACAAAAAGACATGTGAAAAACAGTACCAGAAAACACTGACAGTGCTCGACAGAATGGTGAAAATCAGGGAGTATCCGGAACTTTATTTCAATGTAAAACCGACCCAATAGTAAAGAATTCGTGAATTTCAAGTCAAACCCTTTAATTTTTTTCATATTTTGAGGATAATTGGGGAAAGATGGGAGGGATGCATGTGAATATTCTTGTCGCGGGCGGCACGTACATGAATAATATGACGGCTCAAGCCGGCAAAAAACAATTTACGATGGTCGGCGGCATCACTGTGGCACGTCTTCTCGGCAGATATTCAAAACATGATATCTACCTCCATACAAATATGAGCAGTGAGCAGACGAAGCTGACAAAGAGCCTGCAGAAATCGCTGCACAAGGATTATGTCAATACCGAATATGTGGAAAAGGTTTCCGCACAGTTCGGCATCCTGCACGACGCGCGCATCGACGCATTCGGCAACACATTTGAAAGTGCGAGAATCCATAAGAAGAACGACAAATTTTTCCAGGATTTCGATGCGTTCATTTTGACGACGGATATGAACCAGCGGGACTTCCGGTATTTCAGGGCCTACGCCCACAATAACGGCATCCGGGTCATCATCATCACATTCGGCGAATACCGGATCGGGGCGGACCCGCTGGATGACGTCATCACACTGGAGAATGATGCGGACGATAAACTGCCGCTGTATCACCTCGAGCTTAAGGCAATACACAAAGCACTGCTCGACATTAAAATAAAGGGCGCACCGCTCATCACGATGCAGGTGCTCGATAAGGCACCCGTAAAGCGGACGACCGTCAGACGCCAGTCGAAGCTTCTCGGGCAGATGGTTTTATTTGCCGGAATCCTTGCACTGACGATCTTCATCATCATGAGCATTTTCCAGTTTTTCAGCGGCGGGTCACACACAGATGAGGCGGATATCGACTGGAATGCACCGGTTGATCATGCGGAGTGTGGAACGGTCGAAGAGTGCACGGCACTTGGCGATGAGTATCTCGCAGAGCTCGAGGAACATATCGATATTTCACAGGAACCGTATATATTTTTTGAAAACCGGCCGAGGCGGACATATCAGGATTATGATGTGGACGACGGGCTGACGCTTACAGAAGAACACCGGGAACTGCCGGACAGTGCAGATCCGTACCTCTCATACTACGACGAGTTCGATGCGCTGTTTCCGGACAGATACACCGACACGATAGATACGTACCGCCTATTCTCGGACGGCGAGGGCAACACGCTCGCATACGTCGACATTACAGACGAGGAGATCATCTTCGCCATGGACTTCAGGGACAGCGGCAACAAGGCGGCGCGCTACCGTACGCTCATCCACGAGTTTGCGCATATCTATTCGCTGCCGCCGGAAGATTTCGATTCGGACTGCACGCCGCAGACGTCGATGGACTGCATGCTTGACGATACGCTGATGGCGGACTATACGGAACGTTTCTGGAGCCGTTACGGCGATGAGTGGGTGGAGAACCGTTACAAATCGCAGTATGAGCGTGATGCATTCTACTCCCACAACATCAATGATTTCTATGTGCCGTACCAGGCGGTGAATCCGAAAGAGGACTATGCCGTCACGTTCACGATGTTCGTCACCCGGGAAATTCCGGCAGAAGACAGCACCGGACTGAACAACGTCAAAGTGAAGTCGATGTACGAAACACCAGAAAACGTCGCTATGAGAGTCGATATTTTAAAAAATCTGCTTGAGCTTGAGAGGTCATCTTCATGAGAATAAAAGTCAAAATTGCTGAAAACAACAGACCCTTTGAAATCCATTATGTCGACGCTGAAGCGGAATCGACCGTGGACACTTTTTTAAACAGACTCGTCATGGACAAGCTGATCCACGCGGGCGGTATGCATGATTATATGTGTGACGGGTATGAATACAGGGAGTTGAGAACTCAGAAATTGAGCAAATTGTTCTCCCGGGACAGAAAAATAAAGCTCATATCGCCCGCTGCCATATTGACGCTGACATTGAAACAGCATACCGAAGACCAGGTGCATCACTGGCTGCTGGACTATTCCGAGTTCATCAAGATGGCCCACTACTACTATGACACGACTGAAAATGCACATGTCGCCCCCGGCACGGTGTTCTTCATCCAGCATGATTATGATAAAGTGCTCATCCGTTATTCGAGGGGACATCTGGATTTTTATTATATGGATAATCATTTCAAAGAAATGCCGGCGGAACCGGATATGACACTATATTTCAAAAGCCGGGAAGAACTGTCAAAGGACGAACTGAAATGGATGCGCAGTATTTCTTTTCCGGACAAGCTGCCGAAAAACCCGGTACTGGCAGGAAAGGATATAAAATCCCAGCAGGATATTGATGAAGCGACGGTGCTGCTGCACCGTATCATCACGATTATCGGACGTTTCGGACGTGCCGGAGAGCCGCTCAAAAAGTCTGAAACAGACTACCCATCCTATGTGCAGGTCGGGGAAGAGGCGACAATCGGCTATGTGAGTCTGAAACAGCTACAAAAATTGAAATAATGTTTAAATTAATGTTGTGCGCAAAGTATTTATGTGTATAATAAAATTATGATGATAAAAGATAGGGTGTAATATATGAGTGGAGTGAATACTCGTCATGTATGTCGTCATATTTACCTGCTGAATGCGAAGATCGATCATCTGACATCATTTGAGACGGATGAAGGCCGCATATCGCGGGAGCAGGTCTATATTCTTGAGATTATTGCTGAAGAACCGGACATCACGCAAAAAGAATTAATATCGAAGATGAAAAAAGAACAGACCGCCGTATCACGGGCTGTACAAAAAATGGTGGATTATGGATATATTCATAAATCCCAAAGCAAGGAAGATCTGCGGGCCACATACTTGCAGATTAGTGATAGGGGTCTTGAGCTGATCGATACTCTTGATGTTGAAATATGCGAGCTGACAGACGACTTATTAAAAGACTTATCAAAAGAAGAAGTGAAAAATTTAACTGAAATACTGGAAAAGATCCATCATTGATGAAAACAGAGGCCCATGGAGGCCTTTTTTTTTAATGTGAATAAAGAGCCAGCCTGCACCTCGGCCGGGGATTCATCACGCCTCTCTACTATAAAGCGTCTAACCGCTCATCCCGCGTGCCGGGACGGACCGTTGGAAGCTGTATGGCTCATCCCGCGTGCCGGGACGGACCGCTAGAAGCTGTACGGCTCATCCCGTGTGCCGGGACGGTCCGTTAGAAGCTGTACGGCTCATCCCGCGTGCCGGGACGGACCGCTAGAAGCTGTACGGCTCATCCCGTGTGCCGGGACGGTCCGTTAGAAGCTGTACGGCTCATCCCGAGTGCCGGGACGGACCGTTAGAAGCTGTATGGCTCATCCCGCAGCCCGGGATGACGCATTAAGCACATATTAAGTACTTTCTTTTCGAAAATAAAAACCCGTACGTCAGCCATTCAGGGTCATCGCCCAAAATTGCCTAACGTACGGGTTCTCTTATCATCATTACTATCTTTCACGAGTCTCAACCAATCCCCAAGCTTTTCAAAAAATCATAATTCTCTCGTCATATACTTATGCGGAATGCCGGCATCATCGAATTCATCGGATGCCACCGCATATCCCAGCTTTTCATAAAATGGAATCGCATGGACCTGGGCGCCGAGCTTCGCCTTCAAATGGCCGGCGCTTCTCGCATGCTGATGGACACCTTCCATCAAATCATAGCCGTATTTCTTACCGCGGTGATCTTTCAATACCGCCATTCTTTCAACTTTCACGAGACCGCCATCCAAAGGACGATAACGGACCGTGCCGGCCGCTTCACCGGAATCGTCAAACAGCACAAAATGCGTGCACACGTCCTCAAACTCATCCACTTCAACATCTGCCGGCACATTTTGTTCATCGACAAACACTTTCATGCGAATATCAAGACACTGGTCATATAACGCTTTCGTATCTGCTACTTTTATTTCCATCAAATCACCTGCATTACATAGAATTTTTACGTCTGATTGCTGTAAACTGCCAAAATATCTGAAGATGTTCAAGACTCCAGAACTCAAGGCCGAGCGACAGAGCAGGCTGCGTGTTGAACTTCATGTTCGAACTTTCCGCCGCCGCCAAAGCGATGTACTGATAGTGCGGCTTCAAACTTTTGAATGCCTCACTCAAACGGCCTTCTTCGTTTTTCACCCAGTCCATCGGGTGGATCAGTTCAAATATATCCACCTTGTTGAAAATCTGCGGCAGGCTCAGTATATAACATGCCGCGTCGACTTCAGGGTTCGTCAGCGCTTCGCTGAAATAGCCCCTCACAGATAAATAATACTCCTTATGCGAATGGTCATAGTAGTGATATGAATTTTCGATTTGCGGCTGATTGCTGTTTTTGATCTGTGCTTCCAGATAATCGAACATCTCATTGATATTCGTTTCTTTATCGTAAGTCTTTCTCATACAACAACCTCCTCACTCAATAATTAGTAATTGCCCGCAGGTTCTTCGTAATAAGGGTCGGCTGCCGGTTCCTCGTAGTACGGATCTCCGGCCGGCTGTTCGTTAACGCCCGGGTTCTGATTATTATTGTTGCCCTGTTCATTTTGCGGTACTTGCTGCTCGGGCACCTGCTGCTCGGGCACTTGCTGCTGAGGTTCCTCATAATAAGGATCGCCAGCCGGCTCATTATAGCCTTCATTCACGCCGTTGTTGCCACCTCCATTGTTGCCGGCGCCATTATTTCCACCAGCCCCATTGTTACCCGCACCTTCACCACCGGCACCTTCCTCATCAGTGCCAGAATTATCCTCCAGATCATCTTCACCTTCAACACCGATATCCTCATGGTCGAAGTCCGGAATATCAAAACCGTCACCATACGGATTTTCATAATCTTCACCCAACGCAGGATGCTGCTGCTCCGGCACATAATCATCCAGTAAATAATCTTCTACATATTGATACGGTTCAAAAATGCCATCAAGCCTCAAGTTGATCAAGTCGTAAGGTTCAGTGTCTTCTATATCCAATATATCACGTAAAGTGTTGGATATCGCGAGGAGATGCTCCGGGTCGGCAAGATAGAAATAGCCACCGTTACGCTCATACCAGTAATCATCCCCGACAATCTGCGTATTTTCAAACTCAATCGAGTTGAACGCATAATACGAAGCAAGGTCGCGAATCGTCTTCGACGACATATCATGTCTGACATTATCCGCAACAACTTCAATCAGATCATCGATCTTCGTCAGCGCACCGGTCGATTTCGCCTTCTGCATGATCGCTTCAACCATCTCAAGCTGGCGGTTGCCGCGGCCGAGGTCCGTATCGACATCCCTGTTACGGATGACGCCGAGCGCCTCTTCACCATTCAGCGTCTGCTGGCCTTCCTCGATCTCAATGGAACCTCTGTCCACAGAAGTCGGCGACTCCATATCAAAAGGCACATCGAACTCGACACCGCCGAGCGCGTCGACCACATCAACCACCGCAGGCATGCTCACCCTGATATAATAGTCCACCGGCACATTGAGCAGGCTTTCCACCGCATGCATCGAGCTCTCGGGCCCGCCGTTTCTGTGGGCATGGGTAATCTTATCGAAATAATTTTCGTCAGGGAAATACGTCAGTGTATCCCTCGGAATGCTGACAAGTTTAATATCGTCTTCATCTTTGTCAAAAGTTGCGAGAATCATAGTGTCCGTTCTGAACCCGTCGGAATCAAGCCCTTCCGACTCAGTTCTCGTTTCCGACTCATCGATACCCATGATCAGCACGGTAAAGCTGTCGAGATTCGGATCCACTTCTTCCATTCTGAGATCCGAACGCTTACGGTCGGTTGCTTCATATGAATCCGAAACGCCCTGTTCAAACGTATTGAAAAGATTGAAAAGATAAATGCCGACGGCAACAAGAGCGATAATCAGTACAATGAAAGCACCGATAATGAATTTTTTCATTAAAATAACCTACTTTAGTTTAAATTTATTGTGAATGACATAAAAAGACGAATAATCTATAATAAGCATAAGTATACCAATCATTTATTTTATAATCTTTTATATATAATTACAAACAATTATAATAACTTGCACGAAAATAGGGGATAAGTTTATGGCAAATGTAACAATGTTCGTCTGGAACAACTTCATCAACGACGCAAGAGTGCTCCGGGAAGCCGACGCACTCACCGAAATGGGCCATACTGTGACCATTATAGCCAAGCGGGAACTGAACGAAATGCACCTGCATCCCGCCGAAAAAGTGAGGGACGGCATATACGTGAACAGAGTGACGAAAATTGAACTGCCAAAGTTCATTTTAAGGAAAATAAAATCTTCTGTCCTTTCGAAACACCTCCCGAATGCGTTTTTGATGTGCAAGATGGTAATGCTTGCGAGGAAGACAGATACTGATATTTACCACGCCCATGATCTGAATACGCTGATGCAGGGGATTATCAGCAGCAAACTGAGATTGAAAAGTAAGCCGCTCATATATGATTCCCATGAAGTTCAGACGTCAAGAACGCACTATTCATTCGAGAAAATTTACAGGCTGGAGAAATTTCTGCTGAAATTTACCGACCATACGATTGTAGAGAACGATACAAGAGCGGAGTACCACGCAGACCTGTACGGCACAAAACCGACCGCGGTACATAACTACAGCGAGCTCTATGATATAAATCTCGTCGATGAATTCCCGCTCAGAGACACGTACAAAATACCCGAGGATGAAAAAATCGTTCTGTACCAGGGCGGCATGCAGGAGGGCAGGGGGCTCTTCAAATTGCTCGATGCCTTTAAGGACATTAAAGGCGGAAAACTCGTCATGATCGGCGACGGCAAAGAACGGCTGAATCTGATCGATTACCACAAAAAACTGGAACTTGAAGGTAAAGTCATCTTCATCGACAGGGTGCCCTACAAAGAACTCAGAAGATATACAAAAGCCGCGGATATCGGTATCCAGTTTCTAGAGAACACCAACTTCAACCATTATTCCGCATCCTCGAACAAGATGTTCGAATACATCATGGCCCATGTCCCCGTCATCGGCTCAAGGCTGCCCGAGCTGGAAGCGGTCATCGAAGGACAGGCGGTCGGCCTGACCGTCGAACCCGGCGATACGGATGATCTGAGAGATAAGCTCCAGCATCTGATTGATGATGATGACCTGAGAGATGAGTTTAAAAACAATACAAATTTAGCAAAATATGTATATAATTGGGATAATGAAAAAGATGTGTTGAAAGCTTTATATAAAAAGATTAAAAACAAAACATAATGTTTAATACTCGCTCATGACTGATGGATATTTTTAATCAAATTTTAATTTATATGTGCATGTATGTTAAAATTGTAGAATATACATACTTTGGACATATTTTTAAAAATGATGGGATACGACTATGAAAATATTATTGATTACACAAAACTTTTATCCTGAGATCGGCTCCGGGGCCAATCGTCTGAAAAATTTATATAAACATCTGTCAAAAGATAATGATGTGGACGTGCTGACCACAGCACCCACCTATCCGAACAAGAAGTTATACCAGGAAAAAAAGTACTGGGATGAACCTGAGATTGACAGATCTCCGGAAATCCTGCGGCTTAAAATGAGAATTGATAAACAGTCCAAATCTTTGAAGATGAGAGTACTGTACTATTTGGAACTGGCCTATAAAGTCTGGCTATATGTGAAAAGGTACCAGGCTGATTATGATGTGGTTTATGTCACTTCACCCAATATATTTTTACCGTGGGCGACCTTCTTTTCACAAAAGAAACATGCCGGCGTAAAACGAGTGCTGGAAGTGAGAGACTTATGGCCGGACAGTGTCAAAGAGATTGAAAAGCTTAAAATCAATTGGTTCTTTCCGGTACTGAAACGCATGGAAAAACAGATTTATAAACTGGCGGATAAAATCATTGTAAACAATGAAGAATTCAAAGATCACATATTGAAGATCACGCCTAAAAAGAAGATACTCTATTTGCCGAACTCACTGCAGAGAAGTGAAATAGATTTTAAAGAAGCCAATGGCAGCTTTAAAGTAATCTATACCGGCAATATCGGTTTGGCCCAAAATTATGAGCAGATAAAAGAAGTCGCAGATGATTTGGAAAAAAGCAAAATCAAATTCAATATAATCGGCTATGGTGCATACGCTCATGAGCTGAGAGACATCATAGAAGAACAAGACATGAAGTACGTCACTTTCTATGATGAAAAGAGCAGGGAAGAATGTCTGGATTTGACACGGGACCATAATGTTGCCTTATCACTCCTTAAGGAAAGCGAAGTATTCTTAAGGGTGTTGCCGGGTAAAGTGGTCGATGCGATCGGTTCCGGGGTACCCGTGGTATCCAACTTGAGCGGTTATTCCGCCGACTTGATCAATCACAGCAACGTCGGCTTTTCAAAACCCAAAGCCACCACCGCACATATCATTAAAATGATTAAAGAGATAAAAGATAATCCTGACCTTGAAAAAGAAATGCGGTCGAATGCAAGGCAGTTGACCGAAGATCTGTTCATATGGGAAAACAATATCGTCACTTTAAACGGATTTTTGAAAGACTGACCAACTAGGAGAAATAATATGAACTATTTATATGGGGTCCTGTCATACATATCTTTCAAACTGAATATGCCGACATTCACCCGAGGATTTTTCAAGAAGAGCCTGTCAATGAAAATCGGTAAAAAAGAACCGGGCGTCAGTCTGTTCGTCAGAAGTTCCGATCATGCACCATTACTTGAAATTATTGAAAGGGTCAATGTCAATAACGAGTATAAAGCATACTTAAAAGCGGTTGTTCACCGTCATGAGAGAAATTATAAAAGAGCGTATCAATACATAGCAAATGATAATAATAGTGAGATCATCGAACTCAAAGTGCGGCTGCTTTATGACCTTAAAGATTTCAAGGGCATCGTAGCATTGTCAAAACAGGGCAATGACGTACTACAGAACCTTAATGACAACCAGCAGCGTACATTGCTCAAGTATCTGGTCTCCAGAAACAACTTTGCAGATGCAGAATCGCTTCTAAGAAATGCATCTGACATCAATGAATCACTTTATGAAGATTTTGAATCTGCTAAAAGTGATATTTTTTATAAATATAATTGGAATCAGTATAAAAATAACATCCTGGAACTGTCAGATACCGGATATGATGATATCACCGAATACAAATCACATATAGACAACAAGAAAGACCAGATGCAAAACTTGGGTTATGTAACGATCATCAATCATTATTTTGACAGAAACGGCACGGAAGAAATTTTAAATGAACACTATGTCCCCTACATAAATGCAGAGCAGAATCTGCTCCAATATATCGATCCGGCGGCAATCTATAAACTCAATTTCAACTTTGAAGATGAAACGGATGAATCACTTCAGCTGCAAAATGCTTTGAACCAGCTCTACATCGGTGATGAATCAAGAAAACTGATACAGGATATCATTAAAAACATACATGAGACCCAGCTGAACCATCAGCACATTTTCTCCATAAGAAGATTGATCATAGAAGGCAGGCTGGACCTGTCGAACCAGACGGTAAGAGAGCTGTTTAAAGATGAGAAGAAGCTTGAACCGGTGTTCTATAATGTAAATATTTTTACAGATCCGTCCAACAGGGATGAAGTGGATGAATTCGTCCATGATGAATTCAATAAAAAACAGAGAAAACAGATCTACAGTTTTGTAGCCAAACAGCTGCACAATATGGATGATATGAACGTACTGCCCAAACATATCATAAAATATCTAGAGGATAACGATGCGAAATTTTCACACTCGACAGCCCTGGCAAAGCAGTACTACCTGACAGGTCAGACTCATAAAATCGATTCACTGGTTCAGAACAAAACAAAGGACCGGCAGTTGAAAATGCACATCCAACTGGCTAAATTCCTGTTCAATATTAAAAGTTACTCACAGTCACTTGAAGAAATAGAAAAAGCGTATGACATCAAGCCGAATAATCCTGATGTACTGAGAGGGTTGGTCAGGGCCCATCATATATTGGGCGGCATTTCCAAACGTTATGAATATCTCGTGAAGATGAAGCGGTATGCACCGGCGAGAATTTTCCCGGGGGAATTCCAGATGGCTGAGCAGGAATACCGGCTGCTGAATGATCACTGGCAGCTGCCCGAGAAATTGACGCATATTCAGGCGGAACAGGCTGAAGGAAAGATACTTTATGTACTGAACAAGGCACTGCCTGCAGTAAATGGCTATACGATCCGTTCAAATGAAATGATCAAAAGGGTGAAGGAGAAGGGTTATACTCCAGTGGTCACGACGCGACTCGGATGGTCGCCCGTACATGAAAACTATGAAATACCTGAGGAAAATATAAATGACATCGAAACGTACTATATAGATAAGTCCGACAGATATTTAACGAATAAAACACCAATCTTAAAGTACTTTGATGCTTATGCCATCGAGATGAAAAATATAATAGAAAAAGAAAAACCTTCAGTGTTACATGCGGCATCCAATTTCCAAAATGCTTTGCCGGCACTGGCACTTGGAAAAAGTATGAACATAAGGACGATTTATGAAGTCAGAGGCATGTGGCATCATACCCAGAGTTCCAAAATTGACGGCTTTTTAGATTCGGATCGATTTAATTTACAGGAACAGCAGGAGTTTCATTGTTGTGATATAGCCGATCAAGTGATCTGCATCAGCCGGTCGTTGAAGAAATATCTGGTTGAACATGGCGTAGAGGAATCAAAAATCACTGTCATACCAAACGGTGTCGATACAACGGCGATTGCACCTCTGGAGAAAGATAAAGAGCTGATAAAAAAATATGATCTGAATCAATACCATGTACTCGGATTTATCGGTTCAATCACGAGTTATGAAGGACTGGATCTGGTAATAGAAGCGGTCCATGAATTGAACAGCAATAACAGGCTGGATAAAAAATTCAAGCTGCTGATCGTCGGTGACGGCCAGCATAGAAGCCATCTCCAGAAACTGGTCAATGAACTGAATCTGCAGGATTACGTCATATTCACCGGAAGAGTGCCGCACACAGAAATTGCCAGATATTATTCCGTGATGGATATCGCACCGTTCGCAAGAACGAACGACCTTGTGTGCCAGCTGGTGACACCGCTTAAAACATATGAAGCGATGGCGATGGAGAAGAAAGTGATCGTCAGTGACATCCCGGCACTGCGTGAAATGGTGATTGAGAACGAAAACGGTCTGGTGTTTAAAGCGGAGGACCGTGAGTCATTGATGGAAGTGGTGGTGAATATCATTGAAGATAAGGACCTGACGCATAATGCAAGGAAATGGGTCAGTGAAAACCGGGATTGGCAAAATATAATTGATCAGTTAGATGAGATATACAACTCTTTTGAAGATGATAAGTCCATATAAAAATAAGACCAGCCATCGAATGATGGCTGGTCTTATTTAGTCTGTATTTAGAAAATGTATCTTGTAAAGTATCTGCCTGTCACACCCAGGGCCTTGTAGTAGGACTCAAGGTTTCTTGCGGTAGCATATGCCCAGTTGACATCGGTCGCATACTGGTAAGTGCCAGGATTACGCGGGTTCCATCTCATTGCATATAATGTATTCTGTCCGCGGTTGAAGTAATTTTGTGAAACGAATCCGGCGCCGCCGATGATTGCTTTTTCAGGCGTGTCCCAGCCCATTCGTTGGGCATAGCGTGCACCGCCTAAAAGTGCGTTATGGTCCACTGCACCGATACCGTACATGTTGTAGTACTTTTTGCCGCTGTTGGAAATGTTGCCGTTGCTGTCAAGTCTCACACCCTGCGCAAGCTGACTGCTTCCATGACCGGTTTCCAACACAGCATGTGAAATCAGATAGACTTCATTGACACCATGCGTGCTTGCTGCACGGGAAAAAGCGTTACCCTGATTTGTCAAAATACCTCTGTTTGAAAGCAGCAGTCTGTTCAGGACAGATGCTGAAATGCCCTGTCTCTGATCCAGGTTAAGGAATGTATAATCCCAAGTGCCGCCTTTTTGATGAGAAGTATCCAGGAAGTTTCTCACTTCACTTCTGGTTGCATTTCTCCAGCCACCGCCTGACACCCAGGCCTGTGGTTTAGCTCCGAGATTCATCTGGATGTTTAAAGCTTTGTTTAAAGAAATTCCGTACTTAACATTCGTTGTTTTTATTGGATTAGTTGGTGGTTTAGGCTTGGAAGGTGGTGATGTTAGTTTGTTTTTTTCTAACCAACCATAATCATTACCAATTTTTCCATAATAGTAAGTATGTGCACCTAGTGTTATCTTATGTTGAGATTTGAAAAGGCTATTGCCGTATTTATCTAATCTTTTTATCCGTTGATTCACAGTGCCGAATGGATCAGTTAAAAGATGATGCTTATTATAGAGGATACCATAATCTTTTTTGTGTGATATTGGATTAGAAATATTAAATAATCTTAATGATGAACTTTTCATCCATCCTTCTGCTTTGTCCTCAATTCCTGCATG
>NZ_LFKO01000002.1:1009985-1051306 GCF_001265075.1 Salinicoccus sp. YB14-2 | reverse complement strand
AATTTTAAATTTAATACTTGTAAAAAATAAATAAGGCATGAAAATATTACACATTAGATGGATTGTCCCGATTTAATGTGTCCGTATTCTTGACAGAAGTACAATGAATTTTATAGTAAGTTTGTCCTTTGTATTTACCTTTTTGGCTGATGAATAATGTGTAATTGTCGAGCTTATTAACTGACTTGCTTTGGGCGCTGCTTATTTTACTATATATTCCCGACTGGTTATTCTTACTTATGCGAGCAGCAAATTTTGCTCTAATATAGAATGGTGTTTTGGATGTGTCGACAAGCTTGGACTCTTCCAGCCATCCATAATCGATGCCGATTTTTCCATAATAGTATGTATGAGCACCTAAATTTACTTTTTGTATAGCATGGAATGATACATCACCGTACTTATCAAGTCTTTTGATATGTTGTTTACTGGTTCCGAAAGGATCTGAAAGTAACTGGTGTTTTTCAGTTCGTATATCATAAGTTCTATTATGGGTAGATGGTTTGGATAAGTTGAATAATCTTAGAAATGAACTTTTCATCCATCCTTGTGCTCCGTCATTAATTCCCTCATGTACTTTATAATATGATTGGCCTTTAAACTTAGCCTTTTGGGTTACGAATAGTGTGCGATTATCCAAAGATCCTAGAGACTCTGTCTTTTCATCAGTTACTTTCTTGTATAGACCGGAGTTATTTGTTGAACTGACCCGGGCCGCATATCTCGCATTGGTATAAAAAGGTATCTTGGAAGTGTCTACTAACTTTGCTTCTTCCAGCCATCCATAATCTTTTCCAATTTTTCCATAATAGTATGTGTGAGCACCCAAATTTACTTTTCGTTTAGTATGGAATGGGGCATCGCCATATCTATCAAGTCTTTTTAAATGTTGGTCACTAGTCCCAAAAGGATCTGAAAGTAGCTGATGTTTTTCGGTTCGGATATCGTATGTCTTATTATGCGCAGTTGAACTTGATAAATTGAATAATCTTAAAGATGAACTTTTCATCCATCCTTCAGATTTGTTATCAATGCCAGAATGGACTTTATAAAAGTATTGTCCATTAAACTTAGCTTTTTGAGTCACGAATAATGTACGATTATCTAAGGAACCAAGTGATCGAGCACTATTGTTAGTGACTTCTTTGTAGAGACGGGGGCTATTAGATGATTTGGTTCTGGCTGCATATCTTGCATTAGTGTAAAAAGGATTGATAGAAGTGTCTACTTTTTCCATAATAATAGGTGTGTGCACCTAATGTTATTTTTTGTTCCGCTTTAAATTGTGTATCACCATAATTGTCTAACCGTTTAATATGTTGTTCCTTTGTTCCAAAAGGATCAGTAAGTAGTTGATGTTTTTCAGTCCGTATATCATAGTTTTCTTGTGTGAAATCGGTTTGGACATGTTGAATAATCTCAGGTCTTGACTTTTTATCCATCCTTGTTCAGAACTTTCAATACCAGAATGAATCCGGTAGTACTTTTGATTTTTATATGTAGTTTGACCTGAAATGAACAGTGTTCTATTACCTAATTTTCCTAGAGGTTTACTTGTACTATTTGTTACCGAATTGAACATTCCAGAGTTGTTTGTTCTTACTCTAGCAGCATGTGAATATGTGAAATCATTCAAAAGAGATATTTTTGATTCTTGATTAGATCTAGGTGAATTATCTAAAGAGATTTTAAGGTTTTCTATTTTTTCGGTGTCACTATTTGGACTGAAATCTTTCATCAAAATCTCAGTGGAGTTATTTTCTATTGAACTCTTTTGTCGGCTGTTTGTGTCTTTATCATTTACATTGCTCATTTTAGAATCGTCAGTATTTACTTTCTGTATTTCATTAACCTTATCATTGTTAGCCTTCGCTTCAAGATTATTAGTGTTTCCATCTTTTATTTCGTTGACCTCATCATCGTTAGATTTCACTTCGAAATCATTAGTTTTCACACCCTGTATTTCGTTGATTTCATCACCAGTATCCTTTACTTGCTGATTATTAGTATCAACATCTTGTATTCCATTGACTTCATCATTAACATGTTTTGATTCGGAATCAGTAGTGTCTTCTTCTTGTGTTTTTACATTCTCATAAGATGTCTCAACGTCAGGTTTTTCTAGATCACGTGTGTTTAAATTCTCGTCATTCTCAGTTTTTATAGTTTCATCCGCAGAATCATTTGTAAGATTTTTTTCTGCATGTGTGTCATTATTTTCTGATTCGTAGACCTGACTATTGGTAAATTCTATTTCAGTATTCGATTGAACTTCAATAGTAGTTTGTGATTCGCTCTCATTTTTTTTAATTTCATCCGCTGATGCCACAATTGTTGAAACGAATATACTTGTAGAAACTAATGTTGGTACAATTAAAAGGTTTGTATACTTCATTGATAATTCTAGCCTCCTCGTTATAAATACTACTTATCATTATATAAAATATAAATTATAAATGTTTATATTCTAATAAAAGTAATATACTTGTAATATAACAATTGAAAACTTTAAAACGAGTCTTATGGTACATTAGGAATTTATTAAATTGTTGACTTTATAGTATGGTAAAATTATTTGAGGAGATAGAGAACAAGGCGTAAAACTAAGCAGTTAATATTGCTCAGTTTTTTTCAGCGCATGTATTGTATAATAGGATGAACAGAAATGTAATAAAGCAATAGAGGTATGACATGAATAATATAATAGCTTTAATAAAAGAACAATGGATCAACAGAGTGTTAATTTGGAAATTGAGTTTTTATAATTATAAATCAACATACGCCAGGCATTATCTAGGTGTGCTATGGGTAGTTCTTATGCCTTTGTTACAAGCGGCAGTATTTTGGTTTGTATTTGGTGTTGGTATAAGAAGGCCAAGAGGAGATGTGGGAGACCTTCCTTTCATAGTTCACCTTTTATCAGGGATATTTCCCTGGGGATTTATAACAGCATGTGTCACCGGTGGTGCCATGGCTATACTATCAAAAGTAGGTTTAGTGACAAAGATGAAATTCCCTTCCAGTATATTAATTTCAATTACAATATTAGGTAATATAATTTCATTAGTATTTACAACATTGATAATAATGGTTATCAGCTTTATTAATGACTATTCGAGCCCGATACATTATGTAGGAGTATTATATTTTGTATTTGCAACAGTAATGTTTACATTTGGACTATCGTTAATTTTATCTTCAGTAGTTATTATAATAAGAGATGTAAAAAATGTGATTGCCAATGTTATGAGATTATTTTTCTTCATGACCCCAATCATATGGACTATCGAAACAGCAACACCAATAATGAAAATCATTACCGAATATAATCCATTTGCATATTTAGTAATGACTTACAGAACCTCGTTGGTTTATTCAGAAGGATTTATCTACGGTGACTGGTCGAATCATTTATATTTTTGGAGTTTGACAATTTTATTATTTTTTATCGGAGTACAGATACATTATCGATTTAGAGATAAGTTTGTAGATTATCTTCGTTAAAAATATAAGTTGTTCAATATAGAGGTGAAGTTATGAACTATAAAGTGAAAGTAAAGAATGTATATAAGTCATTTGATTTAAATAGAAATAGAATTGATAAGCTATTATCGTTATTTTCGTTAGGGTCTATAAAAAAAGAGAAAAAATTTTATGCCTTGAATGATATTTCTTTTGAAGTTAATGAAGGAGATTCAGTGGGAATAATAGGGCTTAATGGGTCAGGAAAATCTACCCTGACAGATTTGTTGGCAGAGGTAACCCAACCAAGTAGTGGAACCATTGATATCAATGGTGAGGTATCATTAATTGCTATTGGAGCTGGTTTAGAGCAAGAATTGACAGGTATAGAAAATATAAGGCTTAAATGTTTGATGCATGGGTTAACAGATAAAAAAATTGATGCAATTTTTGATGATATTGTTGAATTTAGTGAACTTGGTGATTTCATTCATCAACCAATTCGTACATACTCTAGTGGTATGAAATCACGACTTGGTTTTTCTATTGCAATTAATACAGATCCAGATATCCTAATAGTGGATGAAGCTCTATCAGTTGGAGACAAAACATTCTCTCAAAAATGTCTTGTTAAAATTAAAGAATTCCAAGAACAGAATAAAACAATATTTTTCGTATCCCATTCTGGTGGACAGATAAAAGATATGTGTAATAAAGCTGCTTGGGTTCAATTCGGGAAACTCGAAAGGTTTGGTGAAGTCGAGCCGATATTAGAAGAGTATGAAAGTTTTATAGAAAACTTTAATATGTTATCTAAAGATGAGCAGATGCAATATAGAGAAAAGTTGATGGAAACTCAAAGAAAAGAACCAAATATAGAACTGAAGAAGGATGAAAATGTGAAGATTTCAACGATAATAACAACCTTCCTATTATTTTTAATGTTTGCAGGATCAGCAGTTATTCATACATTGAATATACTAGGAAGTTGATGCATAAAATAATCGAAATTTCTTGATTTTGATTTTTATTATTATTTCCAGGAGGATTTCAGTTTGAAACTAGAGAAAATAGTTGGTAAAAGTCCTAATTATAATAAAAATTCCACCTTATTATTAAATAATTTTTTGGTAGTGAAAAAGTCTTTACCTAAAATTAGCATAGAAAAGGGAATAGACTGGGATATAAAAGCGGATAAGAATGAAAGAACCTTGAAAGTTTACCTTTTTAGTTTACATGTTATAAAGGACTTAACCTATTCTTATAATGATACAGGCAAACAAATTTATCTGAAAAAAGCTAGGGATATTATTTTAGATTGGTATTACAAGTGTCATAATAACCGAGGAATTCAACACGTTTGGAATGAACATGCAGTATCTTCGAGGATACTAAATGTTTTATTTTTTCAAAACGTAAAAAATAACTACTATAAAATAAATAAACTTATTATAAATGATATTATTAATTCACATTGTAATTTTTTATATAATGAAGATAATTATAAAAATAATAATCATGGAATTATGATGGATAATGCTTTATTGGCTGCCAGTTACTTTTCAGAAAATGTTAATAAACAATTTTATATTGAAAAAGCATTTTATCGTTTAAAATATACGATTAATCGTGATTTTACAAGAAAAGGTTTACATTTAGAAAATTCACCCGAGTATCATAGATTAGTATTGAATTTACTCTCAAAATCTGAATATCTCATGAGTTTTTTAAATCTCAAGTTTGATGTAGAAACTAATAGAATATTAAATAGAGCTAAAAAAGTATCTTCATACATTGTAAAACCCAATAAAATATATCCTCTTATAGGAGACACAGGCTTAATTTTAGATAAAAAACTGGATAAAAATTATGTGGATTTTACTGATTTTGAAGGTGGCTTTGGTGTATATCATTATAAAAACTATAAAAATCCTGAACAAAGTACATATCTAACATTTAAATCTGGTGCACAAAAAACGACGCACAAACATAATGATGATTTGTCTATCACTTTATTTATGGATGGTCATGATATATTAGTTGACTCTGGTAAGTATAGTTATGATAACAATGATAGTTTCAGAAAATTTTTAATCTCTCCTAAAGCACACAATACTATTTTTATAGAGAATAAAGATTATACATATAAATTGAATACTTATCCAAATAAGCTAAGAATAAGTGATTATAGAGTAAGAGGTAATAATAAAATAATCCAGGGAGTAAATAACTTATACTCTGATGTTAAAATAAAGAGAAGTATAATTTTTAATAAATACCGTTTGATTTTCTTGATTGATAATGTCATGAGCAAAGGTCCCGAATCAGTCATTCAGAATTTTAATATAGATGAATCAGCAAAAATTGAAAAAGTTAACGATTTAAAATATCAAATTAAAATCAATGATAAAATATATTTTATTGAAACTTTCAAACAATCAAAAGTCTCTATTGCGTCAGATATTTTGCCTGGCTATATTTCAAAAGAATTTTCAAAATTACATGAAAATGAAAGATTAAAATTCTCTAAAAATGGAAAACGAATCATTTTTGTAACAGCCATTTATCCCGAAAAGTTTGAAAGTCAAATAAAAAATGCTAAATTCTCAAAAGGTGTTTTGACATATGAGATATTTAATTTAAAAAAGAAAATAGTTTTATAAATAAAAATAAGAAGACTGTATAAAAAGTTCTAAAAACTATAAAAAAAACGATGCATCTCAAAAAAGTGCATCGTTTTCTTCATGTCTATTTTCAGATGGCAACACCATTTAGGTGAACTGCCCTATTTTTACTCTAATAATGCTGGCCCGCTTCCGATTTTGACCTTGCACATCCAGGAATCGAAATCATCGTAAATATTTATTCGCCATCAAGTTCCGTAAAATGAGTTTATTCTTGTGGGCCATTCGATATTAGCTAGAATTTATGGCTTAGCTCTTGTATTTATTTATAAATGCTAAGAAATTATAGACTAGAGGCTTATTGTATTGGAGTTTGGGGTGACTTTTAATAAAATAATTAAATTTCTCTGAGCTCATATCAGAAATATTTTTAATTGCAGTGTCAAATAACTCATCTTTTGTTATAAATGAATCGTTCACCTCTTCTGGAAGAAATACTTTATACCCAGCATAGCCCCTCGGATACAAGTAAGCATTTCCAATCAGTCCTAGAAATTTATGTTTCTGCAGTATAACGTCTAACATCCACAGGTTGTTTTTTGATGGCAGTTCAATATATTTATACTCCTCGAGCGTCAAGGTAGATTGCTCCTCTGGCTGAAACACGTATGTCTGTGTAAAACGTGGTTTGATTTCCTCATTGGACAAGTTCACTCTGATTCTATATTTACCTGGTTCTTCCAGAGTGAATTCATAAAACCTGGATGTAGTCGGGTCTGCCTTTTTATATGGCTTACCGTTCTTGTACAATTCATAAACGTACTCTCTTTCTTCAACGTAATTTATATATACTGAAAGTTTATTGTCTTCCAATGATTCGTCAAAGAGTAATTGGTTATGGTAATTATCAGATGAAAACTTTCTTAGGTCATCATTAACCTGATTATAAACCTCCAAAGGAACATCATTGTCTTCATCAAAGTAATGATTATCAATTGAAAGTGTTAATTTATGTTTCACTTTAGATTCCAACAGGTGGTAAAGCCCTTCGATAAAATCTTTTTCTTCATTCTCTTGTGGAAGAAGCTTTAAGAATATTACCTTTTCATATTGATTTAACAGCCTGATAAGTTCATCGATTTTTCTTTGCAGCGCTCTGAACTTTTCAATGGTACTCATGTTTTTATGGTTTAAATCCTCATTGAGCAGTTCCAGCGATGATGTGTTGTAAAAAGAATGTTCGAACTCTGAGATATCGTTCAACTCGCTTAGAAGTTCTACCATAATGACTTCAGAATTAGAACTTTTCAAGTTAGGATAGAGTAATTTGTTCAAATCACGGTAAGCGACGGTAATATCATTCAAATTAGTCGTGTTAATATCTTTCATAGCGACTTCGTATGGGTCAGAAAGCAATGAGAGTATGCTTTGATCCAAAACCGCATTATTGACTTCAAAACGGAAGTTTTTAAATTCAGTGAGTTTTCTCATAAATTTACTGCCTAATATATCGACTTTCATGTAAATGCACCTCGAAATTTAGTATCATTGTTTTATAATGATTTATAAAATAGTATAATGAAATTTGTATAATGATTAAGGGAGATCATACTATGTACTTTTTAAAGAAGAATGCTTTGAATGTCATCATTTTTGTTTTAATCTTCGGCGTCATCGGTACTATCATTAATCTTGTAGTGCCTGCCGGGTCTTATGAGTACGAAGAGTATTATACAATAGATGGTGAGGTTTCACCAAATACGAACGGTACTCTTAATGCATTGCTTAATGATAGTGTGAACAATCAGTTTGTAGAGAAGGCTGCAACAATCAGCCAACTTCCAGATTCAAATATACTTCAATTGAACATAAGTACCAACAGCCGGAATGATATTAGCACTGTTAAATCACAGGTTGATAATATTATCGCAGATCAGGGTTACATAGTAAGCGAAACAAATGGCGCAAATAGTTATCAAACCGAAAATACGATTTTGAAAATATTCATAATCGTCCTATCGTTGTTTGTCGGACTGATAGTAGGTCTGGTCATTTCTTTGCTGAACAGAAATATATCCAGTGATGAAGATTTTGAATATTATTTAGGTGAGAAAACTTTAGGCACTTTTTAGGAGGTTTATACCATGCGTCGCAGTCCAAGAGATATGGTATCAAGAGAAATATCGGAGGATATTTTAAGTGATTTATATGAAACGGCAATCGTCATTAAAAATGGTGTAGATGAAAGACAATATGATTCGATGCTGGTCAGCTCTATAGACAACAGAGAAGCAACTATAGAAGCGGCAGTACATATCGGTTATTTGCTGACACAATTCAAGAAGAAGGTGCTGCTTGTCAATCTTGACCCTGAAAATATATATACTATCGATGAGTACTTGGATCCGGATAAAGAAGCTGATTTAATATCCCAGCTGAAGCACTCTTCATACATCAGTGAATCAATTTCACGCAGTCAATATGAAAATTTTGATTCTGTGGGTGTTGAAAAAATTACTGAAGATGACTTTGCCACAACAGTAAATCAGTATGATTTAAAAAGTAAACTGCAGCCATTGACGAATTATTATGATCTGATGATTGTGGTAGGACCGGAAGCAGACAAATTCAATTACTATGCCAATATATTGGAACTGGTCGACAGTGCATTGACAGTTGTCAATAATAAGACTAATGACAGAAGATTATTGAAAAAACACATGGACAAATTCAGGGTGTTCAATATAAGAAGTTTTGGTATAATAAGAAAAGATAATTAATAAATTACTAGAAAGCAAGGTGTCCTTTTAATGAAGTTAACGACGGTTGGGTTAGGTTATATTGGTTTACCAACATCTATAATGTTTGCAAAGCATGGCGTGGATGTCGTGGGAGTTGATATTAAGCAGGAAGCGGTGGATATGCTGAATGGCGGTAAAATCCACATCGAAGAGCCAGGTTTACAAGAAGCACTGGAAGAAGTGCTTGAAACAGGCAAGTTCCGTGCATCAACCAAAGCAGAGGAAGCAGACGCATATATTATTGCTGTGCCGACGCCAAACAAAGAAGATGAATTTAAATCATGTGATATTTCAATCGTAATGTCAGGTGTGAAGAGCATTGTACCTTTACTTAAAAAAGGGGATACTGTAATTGTAGAATCTACGATTGCCCCGCGCACAATGGACGACCATGTCGCGCCGTACCTAGAAGAGCAAGGGTTTAAAATAGGTGAAGACATTTACCTCGTCCATTGTCCTGAAAGAGTGTTGCCGGGCAAGATCATGGAAGAGCTGATTTACAATAACCGTATTGTTGGCGGTATGACACCAGCATGTGTAGAAGCGGGAAAGAAAGTATATGGTACTTTCGTTAAAGGTGAAATGATTGAAACAAGAGCCAAAACAGCTGAAATGTCAAAGCTGATGGAGAATACATATCGCGATGTAAACATCGCACTCGCAAATGAATTGGCTAAAATCTGTAACCACCTGGATATCAATGTCCATGAAGTGATTGAAATGGCGAACAAGCATCCTCGTGTCAATGTTCATACACCTGGCCCGGGTGTCGGCGGTCATTGTCTAGCAGTGGACCCTTACTTCATTATTTCCGAGGCACCTGAGCAGTCACCATTAATTCAGCTGGCACGTAACATCAATGTATCGATGCCTGAATATGTTGTGAACTATACTAAAGATATCCTTTCAAAATTAAACAGTAACAAAGTGACCGTTTTTGGTTTGACATATAAAGGTGATGTGGATGATATCCGCGAATCTCCAGCATTTGATATTTATGAACTGCTCAGAAAAGAAGAAGGCGTTGAGGTCAATACTTATGATCCGCATGTCAAAATGGACTTTGTGGAGAAAGACTTGAAAGAGGCTGTTAAGGATTCATCACTGGTATTGGTATTGAGCGACCACAGTGAATTTAAAATCTTAAAAGATGAAGATTTTGAAACTATGAAAGATAAAGTGATTTTCGATACTAAGAATGTCATGAGCGGTAATTTCAATGAAGTCAAATATTACAATTATGGTAATATCCAGAAATTTTAAAGAATATCAAACAATAAAAACTGTAGGCAAAGTTAATATATAACGGTGTCTGCAGTTTGTTTTTATATAAATTTAAATATTATAGTATTGCGAGGTAGAACTATGGAGCATAAAGTAGATAAATTTTTAAGGCATGTTAAAGAATTCGATGTCAGCCATTATATCTGGATATACGAAAAAGACGATAAACCGTTGCTTCAATCGGTGCAGTCAATGAAAAAATTAGGTGATTTGAAGGATTATCAAAAGCAGATTGTGCGTGTATTATCACACAGGAAAGTAAACAAGAAAGACTTCTACTACCTTGAATCAGAAGGTGTGGAATTGGGCTGGGCAGAGTTGAAAACCTCAGTGGTCGTCTATTCAAAGCCCCGTGAACATGTGAGGCTCAACCTTGAGAAATTTTTGGAACAGCAGGAAAAGCAGATATTTGTAGTTGCAAAAAATAATTTAAGGCTGCTTAAAGATCAGATGCTGGACTCTCGCTTCATCATGATTAAAGATGGCATTGAATATGAGGCCCTGTTTAAGAAACACAGACTTCAGGGATGGTTCTCATCAGATACATTGACACGTTCTGAAAGAGCAAGCATACCTGTTACAGCCTACACTGATGAATTCAAACTATATGAATTTAACAACCTGACAAGTGAAGTCAGAATTGATGATGATAAAATTCACCCAATTACAATTGTACATATGTTCAGAGATATAAATCTGGCAAAAGTAAAAACAGGTATGGGAAATTATTGGACGGATATGAGCCAGCTTGAATATGATAGAAATAACGTGCCTGCTTATGAACCTCAATACAGTTTTAACGAAACTGTAGTTTATGATTTGATACAGAATATTTCTGAAGAACGACAGATGACAAAAGGCCTTGTTGAACGGCTTAAAAGTCAGTTCAAAGATACCGATGTCGAAGTGGAACCTTCCAACAATGAAGAAGTGACACAGCTGATCAGGGATGAAGAGTTGGAATCGTTGAAAGAAGAGTTGGAATCGACCAAAACAGAATTGCAGGAAGAGAAGAAAAAACGTAAAAATTTAGATACGAGATATAAAAATCTTAAAGGTTCATTCTTTGGTAAATTACAGACGAAGTACTGGCAGATGAGAAAGTAGGTGGACGCATTGTCAGCAAACAATAATGAATCGGTTTTACCAAACATAAGTATATCTGATGATTATCTTTTGGGATTATATCATTTGGCAAAATTTCATGATGTTGATACGTATAACGACTTGTTCAATAAGGATGTTTCAACGTCTACCCAATACCATGATCTATCACTTGAAGAATATTATAAACTCTTTAATGAAGAAGGAAAACCCGGCTTGGTTGAAGAGCTTGAAAAATTGGCAGAACATGTGGTCGAATCCAACGGTTCCAGAGTCTTTAAAAAGATTGATTTGGATGTTGGTATTATTTGTGATGAATTTTTATACGAGGCATATAAAGATGTGGTCAACCTTCATTACATAAATTACGAAAAAGATAATATAAACATTGATTTTGATTTTGTCATCATTGCGACAACTTGGAAAGGTATTGACGGCAGCTGGCAAAATGTAGCCAAAGATAAGACGGAAGAACGTCATCATCTGTATGAACTGATAACTGAACTGCAGGCTAGAAGTATTCCGACACTGTTCTATTCCAAAGAGGACCCGGTCAACTACGACCAGTTCGTTGAGATTGCAAAAAAGTGTGACTATGTATTCACTTCTGCAGAGGAGATCATACCACGGTATAAACAGGCTGTCGGTCATGACAGAGTTTATAAACTGGAGTTCGGTATCAACCCTCATAAACATAATCCAATCGGCATCAACAGACCGGAATTCAAAGATTATAAAGATGATGTCATTTTTGCAGGCAGCTGGATGGTTAAATATCCAATCAGAAACCAGGAATCTGCAACAGCATTCGACGGCGTCATCCAATCGGATAAAAACTTGAATATCATAGACAGAAATTTAAAACTGGAAAATAAGAGATATCACTTCCCTCCCAAGTACATTAAATATTTGTCTTATCCTTTACCGCATGACTTATTGATGAAGACCCATAAAATATTCCGTAACGCGATTAACGTGAACTCTGTTAAGTATTCAAATACGATGTTTGCCAACAGAGTATATGAATTACAGGCTTTTGGAAATATTCTGATGTCCAACTTTTCGATGGGAGTGAACAGCAAGTTTCCACATGTGTTCATATACAACTATAAAACAGATGTGCCGCAGTTTCTGAACAACACTTCAGACAGGGCAATCAGGGAAATATCTTCAGCAGGCATCAGACAGACAATGAATTATGAAACGACATACCATAGAATCAAATATCTATACGAAATTCTCGGCAATAAGCTTGATGTCGATGAAGCCAAAGTGCTCGTCGTTCTGAAATCAAAAGCCAACGAGTCTGAGAAAATGGTTAAAGCCCAATCATATAAAAATATAGACTTTATATATAAAGATGAACTGAATGATATTGGGTTAGCCCCATATAGCTTTGTAACATATTTTGATAATGAAAAGTATTACTATGAAGAAAACTATATAGAAGAGTTAGTTAGCGGCTTTAAATATGCAGACGTTGATTTCGTGACGAAGGATATCTCAAAAGAAAAATACTACTTTACGGATAACTTCACAGATTTAGCACTGACAATGTTCGATTTGAATATTCTGCCGGATGCCAGGATAGAAACAGTGAAAAACAAAGTCTTATCGGGGTTGAATATTGATGATACTGAAATTTTTCTGAACAGTGAACTTCCTGTAAAAAGCAATAGAAAGCATAAGCTGAGTGTGGTTGTACCGATTCATAATAACGGAAGATACCTTGAAAACAAATGTCTGCGCAGTTTAAAATGCCAGTCGGTTTATGATGATATGGAAATTATCTTTGTGAATGACGGCTCAACTGACGAGGAGACGGTAAATATAGTAAACCGTCTGATCAGGCGGAACCCGGATATCGTTTATTATGAATTTGAAGATGCGTCAGGCAGTGCTTCAACTCCGCGTAATAAGGGTGTAGAGCTGGCTTCAACAGAACTCGTTACATTCCTTGATCCGGACAACGAGGCGACAGGAGACGGATTCAGTAGCCTGCTGCAAGAGATTGAAGCGGATGACAGTCTTGATATGGTTGTCGGTAACATGGTTAAAGAAGACCAGAATGAAAAGAGTATTTTCAACTATTACAAGACAGCTCAGCATTACAACTATAAGAACAATCTGATTGATGATACGAAAGGTTTCTTGAAACGCTCGTTCTTAAAAGCGCAGAGTATCCAGGCTATGATTGTGCGTAAGAGAATTATTGATGACAATAATATTAAAATGGTCGAAGGTGCTATCGGACAGGATACGATTTACTATCAGGAACTGCTGCTGCATTCTAATAAGGTGAAAGCAATTGATGAAGTTATCCATATGTATTACGGTGCTGTTGCTGATTCTGTGACGAATACAGTAGGTTTATCATTCTTTGAGAAGTACTTAAAGTTAGAAAAGTACCGTATTAACTTCCTAACTGAAAATGATTTAATCAATGAGTATTTGGAAGATCGTTTTGAATATTATTTAATGAACTGGTATCTTCCGAGACTGGAAAGAGTAGCAGAAGCAAATCAGCCTGAAGCCGCGGAAAAATTACATGAAATATATAATCTTTACAAAGATTATATCGGTGATGAATATGCACTTGTGGAAGAGAAAATTTTAGATTATGCAAAATAATTTTGCTCAGATAATAACTTCTAAGAAAAACATCGTTTTGTGAGGAGAATAGCGTGTTAGTAAATAATACTGAAACATCATAATCATACGTGTTGCTACATCAAATCTACTGTATACGGTATGAGGAAATCGGACTTTCCTTTAAAGAAAAATCATAATCCCGCTACTTATGAAGTAATGAACGATTTCATACACGGTGTTTCATAAGAAGCGGTTAAACTTCCGAATTATAATGATATCGTTAAAGAATACTATATACGTAATCTTCATAGTGAAGGTGTAGGACAGGGCAGATATCACTTTGTAATTTTCCATCTTGAAAGCCGTATGGGAAATTAGCACAGCAATGTAACCTAGGAGACAAATCCTGCATTGCTGGACTTCATTTTTGTAAACACACCCAATTATAGGTTTACTGCAGTCTGCTCCAATTCAAGAACGTAAGGACAAGGTGCTGTATAAAACACTTATTAATAAATATTGGCCGATCCCTTTTATTTATAGGCGTCAATGAAAAACAATTAATGTCGATTATGATAAAATCGGACCGAACACCCAATATATTAATGGTCTTAAGATTTATGAACTGAATAATTTAGAGCTTACAAAAATGAAGACAATTCATTTACTATCAAACCTGACTCAGAACTGGTAGGACCACAGAATCAGTATGTGTTTAAAGCGAAGAACAATACTCATGAACCTAAAGTATTACATTTAAAGATCTTTTTAATAAAGAAAATGGCAGAAAATATATTAATGTTAAAATAATGAAGCTTGATAACAAAACATATAAGAGTATAGATATCGTCGACTTATTTAATGGCTATGACGTTACACTTGAACCCTTTCAGGAGCTTATGATAGGAATAGATTACAATAGTGTATTCGATCAGGAGTCATGACAACAGGCGTGACTGTCTATCCTGCATCACACCTAATCAGTAAAGATGATATTTATGAAATGACTTATGTTAAAAACGGACCGGGCATGATTCTTGTTGAAACTTACTTTAACAACTCTAAGAATGCTCACAGAATAAAAGTGGAACTAAATAATGAGTTATTTAATATCGATGAATTTCTGGAAGGAAAGTTTATACAAGCAGGTTCAGAGATAAATATAAAAATGTATTATGAAAGAGATTATGATGCAGCATCATGGCAAAAAGCCGGGAAGATTACTGTTAAAGAAATAGATTAATTTAAAAGTGAAGAATTCTATTCTTCACTTTTTTAATAAATATAGTAAGGAGTATGTTTATGTCATTATCTTATATGGACTGGATAGAGAAGTATAACTTAAATTTTCAATTACATATCAAACAACTTGAAGATGGCCCTATCTATAAGCAGATAGACTTAAAAGAAATTACAGAGAATTTATCTACATTTAATAATACAGTGGTGGATGTTATTTCAACTGCTAGAATAAATGAGAAGTATTATTTTAAATTTAAGTATAAAGATAATTTAATCGGCTGGTGCAGTCCAAAAAAAGATACAATATCATATATAAATAACAAGAAGCAGGAAATTAAGATTGTTACTGCAGATAATATAGACAATAAGCTTAATGAAATACTTGAAATAGATACACAGAAATTAAAAGATAACTGGTTTAAAATATTTATCAGTGATTTTTATGCTATTCATAATAATGAAATTTATTGTTCAATTATGTTGAAAGATGAATTATTGGGATTTATAAAGATTAAAGATATTTCCTTCTTCGTTAACTTTAAAAAGGATTTTAGTTTTATAACGAATCAAGTGAATTTATACAAAGATAGTAAGCTTGAGAAAAAAATTATTGAAAACTTTGAACATGACAGCAAACTATATAGTTCTTTAGGCGGATTTGAAAAGTTTAATGGTGTAAGAGTAATTATTAATGGAAAAAGATATTGGACTGATATTAACAGCACAAACATAATTGTAGAGGAATCAGTCATTGAAACATTGGATGAAGTGATTATCGATGCTTTATTTTATCAGCTGCAAGAGAAAGTTAAGACACAGAATGAATTCTATAGTAATCAAATTATCAAACTCAAAAGTAACATTAAAGAATTACATGAACAGGAAAAGAAAACTAAACAAAATATTAAAAAGTTAAAAGAAATTCTGTAATAAGAGGGTGAATTTTTGGATAAGCAATCAGTTGTTGAGGAGTTTAATGAATACTTTATCAGTAAAAATAGAGTGAAGCATATTGAAGATTTATCATATAATCTGCCGCTTAGTGAAATAAAAGGAATTAATAAGAACAATATTATAATCGGGCGGACTGCTATAAGTATACCTGAACATATATTAGAAAATTCAACAGGTAATAAAACTGTGTTTGATGCATTTACAAATAGTAAAGATGGTATTTACTATGTCGATTCGGAATATAAAAAATATTATCGTCTTGGTAATGATATAGAAGTAGAGAACTATAGTCTCAGGGAGAATGAGATTTTAAAATTTGAATTTAACTATGACAATCATGATGATATTAACTTTCATTTTATAGTTATCGAATTTTCTACAGAAAAAGGTATTTTAGCGAGGAAATATTCGAATTTGAATGGTGTACGTATTTTACCAAATAAAGAAACTAATTACCTGAGAGCTTTTATTGTCCCCGAAAATAAAGGATTTTTTTATAATTTAGAAATGAATGTAGTAAAAGAAAACATGACAGTTTTAAGCAATACGTTTTTAGAATTAAATACAGATGTAATGTATAATCCGGACACTCGGGTAACAATGAAAAAAGATAATGATAATTTATTAATTTCAGTTCCGGAATTAAATAAAAATTTCATTTACTTTTCTTATGGAATTCAGAACAACAGTTTCAATAAATTACCCGAGCAGTCATTAATTAATATTAATACGAAAAACCTTTATAAATTAATAACGCCATTTAAATTACATGATGAAATTGATTTCACACCGACTGTAATTGAATACAATAATACTGGGAAAACAAATTTAATTAAACTGACGAATGAAAGCGAGTTTATCAGATTTCAAAAGGATACAACCGCAATCCGCTTAAGCTATAGATTTACTGGTACAGGTAAGGTTGAAATACAGCCAATCAATATTATTGAATATGAAACAGAAACGGAATATGAAATTGTTGAGTGGAATAGCCGTTATGAAATTGATACTCATATGAAAACAATTAAAAGCATAAAAGATTTAAGAATGGCAGTCATAATGGATGAGTTTACATATCATTCTTATAAATATGAAGCAGACTTACTCAGATTGACATTTGATAACTGGAAAAACGAAATAAATTCGTTTATGCCACATTTTATATTTATAGAGTCAAGCTGGCACGGAAATAATGGAGACTGGTCTAAAAAAGTAGCTTATGTTACCGATGAGAAACATAGTTATATTAAAGAATTAATTACTTTTGCACAGTCATTAAATATTCCGGTAGTTTTTTGGAATAAAGAAGATCCAGTACATTATGACCATTTCATTCATACTGCTAAGCTTTGCGATTATATATTTACGACAGACCAAGACAGAGTCGATGACTATAAAGCGGCATGTAATCATGAAAATGTTGATGTTCTCCAGTTTGCAGCACAGCCTATTAATCATAATCCGGTGAAAATCCAAAAGGAAAGAGTAGATGGTATTTCATTTGCGGGTTCTTACTATGGATTGAGAGAAGAACGATCAAGGGATATGAACAGATTATTTAGAGCATCAATTCCTCATAATCTATATATCTATGATCGCAATTATGAATATACTAAAAAAGGTGAGCGTTTAAATTTCCTTTTCCCTGAAGAATTCAGAAAGTATATTCTCGGTACATTACCATTTTATGAAATTGAAAAAGCATATAAAGGCTATAAGTATATGATAAACATTAATACTGTGAAAACCTCTCCTACAATGTATGCCCGCCGTGTATATGAAGGCTTGGCATCCGGTACTCCTATTATTAGCAACTATAGTTTAGGAATGGAGAAACAATTCGGTGATATTATAGGGTATTCAGAGGATACCAATGAACTTAATGATTACTTAGCGAAACTAAATAATAGTCCAAGTGAGTATAATAAGGTAAAACAGCTTGGTGTTAGAAAAGTACTGTCTGAACATACTTATGAACAGCGCCTGCTGCAAATTGCTGATACACTTGGTTATGAGTTTACTATAGAAGAGAAAACGGTGACTTTTATAACGTTTATTGATAATAAAGACGAAATTTCCAGTATAGTTGATCAATTCGAAAGTATTATCTACTCAAATAAAAAGTTAATCATTGCGGTAACAGATGAAATAAATGATTACAGTATAATAAATAAAAACATCTCAATTCTGAACGAAAAACGGCTGATTGAAAATTTTGAAACACTATCTAAACTCGCAGAAACTCATTATATTTCACTGCTGAGTAAGAATGATTATTATGCACCTAACTACCTAAAGGATTTGATGCTGGCTGTGCAGTACACTAATGCTAGTGTTATCGGTAAGAGCAATTACTTTGTGTCTAAGAATTATAACCTTGATGAAGTTAATGAGAATTCTGAACACGAATATACTGAAAAAATAAATATGAATTCAGCAATCATCCGTTCAAGTCTTTTCTCTAATTTTAATCTTGCAGAAACTTTTAATTACCTTAAAGGTAATAAAGATATAACTAAGCTTAATTATCTTGGATTTAAAATCTACTCAAATGATAAGATGAACTATGTTAAAAATGGTAATGAGATTTCTGACAATCAGAAATATAATGTATTAGTATAGGGTGGAAATTATGGATAAACGAACTAGATTAAAATATATTATGCCTATGACTGGTAACAGTACTTCTAAAAATAAAGTGTTAGCTTCTGAAAATATTATTAATAATAATATTTTTAATTTGAATAATAATTATGATATATCTGTTAATGTTAATAATAATTGGGAGACAGAGAGTAAGTCTCGGAGTTTAAGAAGATGGCTACATACACATATATTTTTAAGTGACTTTACACGTGCATATAGTGAAACAAAAGATGAAAAATATTTTACTGAGAGTTTTAAATTATTAAATGATTGGTTTGAAACATTTCCTGTTGAGAAAATTGACAGCATAGATCCTTTAGCATATCACGATGAAGGTACTGCCATCAGATTACTATTTTGGTTCAAGTACTATAATCAATTTATAGAGTTATTTCAACCAGAACAATTATCACTTTTTGAATCAAAAATTGAAGAAACAGTCACTTTACTAAATTCAGATGAATTTTATGCAGGATTAAATAATCACGGCATGTTTCAAGATATGTCTCTTTTAGCGTACTCATTTTATAAGTATGAAGATTTTTCAGAAAGTGATATTTTTAATAAAGCACTGGAAAGAATATATATATATTTTAGAGAAGTATTTACTAGTGAAGGAGTTCATAAAGAGCACGCGCCTTCTTACCATGTGCTTTTACTGCACAGTTTAAAACAAATACTAACTTCACTGAATTTAGCAGATTACTCTGATTTCAGAACGGATAGTTTGAAAGATATTTTCGGAAAAGGTGAAATTTACACAATAAATATAACCATGCCTGATTTTAAATTACCTAATATATCTGATAGTACTCATAGCACACAAATAAATATGTCTACTTCAGGTGTTTATAGAAATCTTTTCAACAGTGAAGAATACAAATTTATTACTTCAGGGGGCAAGGAAGGAAAACAACCTCTCCCATTGATGAAAAACTTCCCGGAGTCAGGTTATTTAATAGCCAGAGATGGTTGGAAGAAAACGTCCACTTATTTCCTTTTTCTGGCAAGTTATCATATGCATTACCATAAACATACAGATGATTTAAGTTTTATTCTATACAAAAACGGACCTATATTTATTGATTCCGGTCCTCATAACTATAATTATAAAGAACCATTTACTGAATATGCGTATTCTCAATTTGCACATTCTACCTTAATAGTTAATAATAATTCTTTACCGCGAACTGATTATAAATTTAAAGATGTTTATATTTCAGATAGCCAAGTTGACACTGCTAACAATACATTTTCTGTAGAAGGTACTAATAAACGCTATAAAAATACAAAACATATAAGAAGAATATCTGGTGATATGGACAACGGTAACTTTAAAATAACAGATAAAATACTTTCTTCAGATTTTAACCAATATAAAGTGATCTTTCAAATAAATGGCGATCTTGATGTTCTATTGAATGGTAACATAGTCTCTATTTTTAAAAATAATGCTAAAGTAGCAGAGCTTGAAGTTAGTCATCATAGCGGAATTTCGGAAATAAAAGTATATAATATTACTGGTCAAAGACACCCTAAAATAATGGGTTATCAATTCCCTGAGATAGAAGAACCAATGCCATCAAATACATTAGTAATAGAGTGTTATAACGATGGTACTGAATCAGTGATTGATACGGAAATTCGTCTTAGTGAGTTTAAAATAACAGGAAATGCTAATTTCAGTAAAAAAAATGAAATACAATCTTTTAGAGATATATCTTATGTTTACGAAGACTATAATAATGAAAAATTAGCTGTTGTATTTAGTGGGACTGAAGATCAGTATAACTATAGACTGGATGAGTATAATCAATTGAAAGATAAAGGGTTCAATATACTTTATTTATATGATAATCATGCTGTTGCAGGACGTTCATTTATACAAGGCGCATCTTCAAGCACTATTGAGTCTGACACATTGACAGTTATTAATAAAATAATGAATGAATATCATTTTACTAATGAGCTCGTTCATGTATTTGCTCGCTCTAAAGGCGCGTTTGCTGCATTGTATTATTCTTTGACAAGCGGATTTAATAATATTTATGTATCTACACCTATAGTATTGATAGGTGACTATTATGAAAGGCATGAGAAGCTAAAGCCTATGATTAATACGTTAGGTTTTCAGCACAAAGATAGTATGAGATATTATTTGAACGACTATTTAAGTAATATTAACCACTTTTCTAAAGTAGAAAACTTAAATATTTGTGTAGGTGAAAATGATTATCATAGGACGAAGCATATAGATTATTTAACTAAATGGCTGGAGGAGAAGAATATTAAATACTCCTTAACTATTTATCCTAATGCCGAATTTTCTGACGATAAAGAGGAATTTATAAAATTTATTGAGAATTATAATTTTAAATAATTTAAATGGAGAGGAATCTATATGCTCGGTAAAATAAGACGTGAGGAAATAATTAAGGATATTATTGAAAAACAACAACTCATTGTAAAATATGGTTTCGATCCTATAGATATATCTGAAGGAATTGACTGGAGTTATCAACATCCTCATAACACCAGAACATACTCAGTATATCTTCATGCACTTGAATATGTTGGTTATCTGGCGTTGGCAGGAGAAGAGTACAATGATGAAAATTATTATGAAATTGCTAACGATTTCATTATAAGCTGGAATCAACAAGATAGTGAAGAAAGTATTGAACATTCTTGGAATGAGCATGCAGTATCTTATAGATTAAGTAATTTAATATTATTCCAAGATACTGTCTCTGATGAGTATAAACTAGAAAATCAATTTTTTGATGAGCTACTGATTAAGCACTGTGCTTTTTTAGCTGACGATAATAATTATAAGCCAAATAATCATGGTATTTTAATGGATGAATCATTATTTAAAGCAAGTTTTTATATGACAGATAAAATTTATCAAAAGTTATATAAAAGTATAGCTCTCAACAGAGTAAAACTTGCTTTATATCGAGATTTTTCAAGGAAAGGATTGCATAGTGAAAATTCCCCAGAATATCATAGAATGATGATGATAGTCCTAAATAGGTTCAATGAATTAATTAAAGCTAAAGACGAAACTTTAACTAATGATGTAAACCATAAGCTAAAAAAGGCTAAAAATCTATTAAGAATTATGTTAAAACCTGACTCTACATATCCTATGGTAGGAGATACTTCTTATATAGAGGAAAAGAACTTAAAAAAAGATTTCAGTGATTATGTAGATTATGAGGGTGGTTTAGTAATTTTTCAAAACGAGAATACAGAAAATATTTTGCTAAGTGATTATCTATATTTTAAATGTGGTTACCTCAGTAAAACACATAAACACTTTGATGATTTATCTTTTAATTTAATGTTGGACGGTAATGATATCTTTATAGATGCAGGTAAGTATGGGTACAACAAGAATGATCCAATCAGACAATATATTTTATCTCCGGAGGCACACACAGCCCCTTTGATTGAGGGGAAAGAGTATAAACCAACATCCCCTATAGTAGATCAATACAACTTAGGTATTTCTAATGTTACAGTTACACCTAAACATAAAATAGTAAAAGGATACAACAGTTTATATAAAGATGTTGTCATAAATAGAACAGCGGTTTTGAGTAAAGAAGGGCATTTTTTCTTACATGATGAAGTTAGATCGGACAACATTGAAAGACTTCTTCAAAACTTTAATATAAATGAAAATGCAAATATAAATATTATAGATAATTATTCAGCAGAAATAGAAATTAATACTGAAAAATATATTATAAGATCTTTTTTAAACGAAAATATAGAATTAGAGACGCTCCCAGGATATTACTCTAAAGTTTTCTCTAAATATAATGAGAATGTTCATTTGAGATATAAGAATCAGCCAGGAGTAAAAAAGTCGTTAATCACAGTCTATAATATTAATAATCCTATAGAGATGGTAGAAGTCACTCCAAATATCATCAGTTATAAACATAGAGATGAAATTATTAAATTAAAATTATAAAAGAGGTGTATTTTAAATGAGGACGTTTATAGCATTTAGGATTGATACTGATAATCCTGATGAATTTCTTACAAAAGGAATAGAAAGAATTAGAAAACATTATTATGAATCTATCGATAAAAATGTCAACTATACCGAAAAGATAATTAGATATAAAAACATTGGTGCAGTAATTTTTGATTTGGAAGACTCACCATTGCTATGGAAAGATGTTTATGAAGAAAACAATTTCGCGTTAATAACATATGCTCCGCCGACAAATTGGAAAAGATATTGTAACTCTAAAGATATCAAAAAAGCTCCTGGAGAACTTTTGAATTACTTGGTAAATAATCCTCATAAAAGTCATGGTTTTAGTGCGCCAACTTGTTTTGCCACCCTCGATAAGTCTCAAGAAGAACTAAATATATACACCGATGCTATGGGGTTTAGTAGACTGTATGAATACAGAGGAGAGAATGGCTGGTTTTGGTCTAATAGAGCAGGTGCTTTGCCTCTCCTTGCAGGTGAAAAAGCAGAAATTAATAAAGACGGCTGGTCTAATCTCTGTGCTGCTGGGTGGTTCATTGGAAATAACAGTCCAATTGAAAATGTCATAAGAATAGACCAAGGTATAAGAGTCAATATATCATCGGATATTAATCAACCTAGAAAACTTTTAGATGATGGATCGTTTAGTAATCTTGTATCGTCTAGACCCAAAGAATCAATAGATTATGAAAACATTGCGGAGGATATGAAGTTTAATTTAGATTCTTTCCGGAACTTATGGAATTTACCACTTATAGTCGACTTATCAGGTGGGAAGGACTCAAGGATATGTTCAGCTGCTGTAATATCTTCTGGAGCAACTGATGTAGAGTTTAGAACAGTGGCTAACTATGACGAAGAGGTTAATGTTGCACATAGGTTATTAAAAAAAATAGGGTTAGAGAATAAACATTTAATAGTTAATCCGATAGCGGGAAATGATTCTGGAAAAGTGATTAAAAGATCTATTGAGGATAGAATGAAGTTATTTTTCCACTCTACTGATGGTGATTGTACACCAGCAGTAGTTCAGAATAATATAACTGAAAAAAGTTTGTATACCTATAGTACAAAGCTGAAAATAGCTGGACCAATTGGAGCAGCAGCAAAACCACTTTATTATAATACTGAAAAACGTGTTGAAAAATTAGAACGATTAGGAAATGATGCGGCACTTGAGCGACTCAAACAATCTTACTTTAAGTATGATTCTGTCAGACCGGAAATCCAGAATAAAACAATAGAATCTATATCAGCCGTGCTTCAGAAAGGTAGAAGTTATGGATTAAGAAAACTAGAATTATTAGACTACTTTTTTATAGCTGATAGAGGTAGAAGATGGACTCCGCAAAACAATCACATAGATAGATACTCAGTATTTTTCTCTAATGTATTTTTATCAGAAGCAATGAATTTAACGATTGATGAACGTTTAAACAATGAGTTTTTTAAAGGGATAAATGAATATCTTGTTCCAGAATGGCATGGAGAAGCCTACTTTAAACAATCCACTGAATTTGATGAACGATCGCATAAAAAAATGAGATTGTGGCAGACTAGTGATAAAGAGGGAATCGAAGAAATACTTAATAATCCAGATATTTGGAATGAATACTTTGATGAAGAAAAACTAATAAAATTATGGGAGGATGCGAAAAATGATGTTCTTGGAGCGTATACTGATGCATCCGAAAAACTTTTTTATAGAGTTATGATGATTGCACATTACCAAGATTATTTAAAGCGCGTAAATCATCATATTTCTAAATAATAATAAAGAAGCTTATCAATATACCGAGAATACCGGTATATTGATAGGCTTCTAATTTATTCGAAACTTTCAAGTATCTCTCTGAGAGTTTTCTTTACATAATCTGGGAAGTATTTTATGAGTTCCTTATGTGTTTGATAATCACTGATATTAAGTTCTACTCCATCAATACTTAGTTCGTGTGCTAAATTCATAAAGGGCATGACATGTTTTTTAAAATGTGGTTCCCACATCCCTACATGAATATATGTTCTTGGATAAGGATGTTTAGCTGTTGATAAAACATCCTTTAATAAATCATTTCCCCATTTGATATTATCTTCATTTACATCTCCTATGATAGAGTTGAAAATTGGTATACCTATGCCCCCGGTTGAACTTAAATAGTTACCTAAAAGTACTTGAGGTCCACCTGCAATTATGTAGGAAGAGCCATATCGATATCCATGATATAAAGATGCAAAGCCACCTTTACTAGATCCGAGGAATATAACGTGATTTCTATTTATATTAAGTTTTTTTACAGTTTCCTCTATCAGGGATTGAGTTGCATCAGCAATGTGCAAGCTTTTATTCTTTCCTAAATAGTAAGAACTTCTAGTTTTAGGATCCTCACCATAGTCATCTTTTATAAAAAGTTTGTTAACTTTAAATTTATGAAGAGTGCTAATATAATTATAAGTTGGTGTTGTGTTGATTGCTTGAAAAATCACCAGCAGTATGTCACTTCCCTCATATTCATGAAGTATATATTTTAGGTTATTCTCATTTATGAGTTCTGGCTTAACTCTTTTTGTTTTGGAACAATCTTCCCAATCATCCTTATGATTCTTTGCTTGATATTTATACTTATATTCCCAATGTTTTTCAAATCGGTCATGCTCTAATTCAATTTCTCCATTCGCTGGAAGAATGATTTTATCAAAGACATTTTTATTGTAAATATCATAAATAACTAACTGTACTTCTTCTTCTATTTTAGAGTCATTGTAGGGATTGAAAACAATATAATTCATATTCGGCTCCTTATATACATAGTATCCTCAAAAGCTTTAGTTTAACTTAAAAGATGAATTACTTTTAAATGATTACTTGATAAATATTATATATTCATCTATGTAGTTACTATCAATTTTAAATGAGAATCCTGCATTTTAATAAGTCTATTCTATCACAATAAACTTATTATTTGTGTATGGCCAAATAAAAGTGCAGATCTTTGCAACGGAAACGTAAAGAGTCCTGCACTGATTTAATTTGATGCAGATAATTAAACAGACTTGATATTAAATTAATATTATGTACTTATTTTATGTGCATTGTGTGTGTAAATGATTTAATATAGCTGTTCTAATTTTTTTCAATCTGAACCCGTATGGGTGGCTGGTAAAATGGAGTATAATAAGATGTTGAACTGCCTATATTAATATTAGGATAAATATCGTAGATTTTTTCATAAGCATATGACAGTGCATTTTGATCTAATGTCCATGTATTCTCTTTAGTCAAGTTGTTAACAATATATTTTTTAACTAAATTGAGAAAGGCAAGGGAACTTTCATTATTCTTAAGGAACACGCTACCCGCCATAATTCTTCTCCATGGATAAAGTGAGTGTAATGCTGCTGAGAAAGGTAAAGAGATATCATATTGTTCAAGGTTAGATACATATGATTTTAAATTATCAAATATATATAAATCTGCATCAATAATCAATGCATTACTTTTAAATTTATGCATTATATCTTTCGCGATGAGGAATCTTGAGCATGCATAATAAGTTTTGATATCTTTAATAAATAATGGACGATTTTCGTAAGAAAATGTTGGTTCTATAACATCTTTACTTAGAGACATGAATTTTATCATATGCTTGAAAAGCTCCGCTGCTTCAACGACACTATCTGTTACTTTTTCGTCATCATCTATTAAGTGGAAGTGGAAGTGGTATTCTTTCAATGCAATTATTGTATAAAATAATTGGACTCCGTAATATTTCAAAAATGTAGAATCCAGAGATATTATAATAGTTAGATCTTTATTATTTACTTGAATATCATTATGAAATTTAATATTTGGATTATACTCGATATTGTCAATATCATTATTATACGTATGAGAACCTAGATCAATTTTCATTTTTAAGATATATTTCTCTTTAGATTTATGTGCATCTTTAATTGCAATTGATGCATTCTCCCGATCACCTAAATAACTGTAAAATAGTCCTGTTAAAAGTTTTGAGAATTCTAAGTCAATCTTATTTAAGTAAGATATTCGGCTATTAATATATTTCTTCAGTGCTTGTTTTTTTGATTTCTCAATGTTTGTTAACATAGAATAATTGTGCTCCGACAATTCAAGTGCATTGAGTTCTCTATTAAAATTGAGTAACTCTTCAATATAAAGAATAATATTTTCCCATAATGATGGGATTGCTATATCTGTTTGTTTACTTAATTTTATTAGAGTTTCTAAGTTATTAAAGGACAATGAGGGAGACAGCCACATTCTTCTCACCCCCTGCGCAAAGGCAGTTTTAATTTCAGGTATGTAGTTTTCAGAATTGCTGATCCAATATCTTTCGAGTATTTCTTCATATTTCTGATTAGAAACTTGTAGTTTATCAGTGAAAATTTTTTCTAACAGAGTGTCATCATAGAACTTTAAATATTTAGTTTTGTTGGTCCATTTTCCATTCTCTATCACTTGAAGCTTATACTTAAAATCTGAAAGGTTATTTAAAATATAATTATCTTCTACTAAGTATGTGTTATTAGCATGGATAACCGCTATTTTATCAAATTCTTTTCTGTTAATACTATATATGACCATTCTATAATCTGTATAAATATCAAACTGGTTTGGGTTAATTTCAATCATTGGTTCCTCCATTTAGTGATTTATTATAATCCTAACACAACTAAAACTTATCAGAAGTTTTATTTAATTTCTGCTTTAAAATCATATGAAATTGTAAAGTAATTACTAAACATTTATGCAATATCAAATTGATTGTGTATGGCAAAGTAAAAGTGGTTCTTACGCTAACTTGGGGAATACTCACGTATGTATTTCGCTAATTTCCAATCATTTTTTAATTATGATCTCCGGTGAAGCATGCGTTAACGCAACAATTCAACACCTGCACGCCTCTTCATAATCCATTTCCAGGTATTCATAGACCGTCGTTCTCGACAGGTTACATTTTCTTGCGATGACGGATACATTAAAGCCCTGCTTTTTCAATTGATGTACATCTACTATCACTTCTAACTTCGACACCTTTCTAATCCTCCAATACACCAGTTATTCTGTACTTACCTAGTGTAACTGAAGGATGAATGTATTTAGGAAAAGTGTTCAGCTCCATCAAGCAAGAACTTTTCAGTTTAGTTTAGCAGTCACAAAGAGCCACTTTATACTTACAAAACACAACGAGGCATAAGAATTTATATCAAAAATATGATTTTATTGGGTGTTTAATGTAGAATGATATCAAAGCATAAACTGACTAAAAATTATAGATACTAAGATAATTGTGAAATATAAGTTACTTCAAAAGGAGTCATTTAATGTGTTAGTGAACGAAGTTGAATATAATTATTCATACGTATTTGCTCAAAAGTCTTTGAAATCAAATAATATAGAAAATTCCCATGAAATCAGTTTAGAAGATTGGACATTATATTATAGTAAAGACATGGATATCACTTACTTAGAAAAAGGTGACGATTCAATTACAATACTAGGTTATATGTTGGATATCCGTAATGGAATGTTAACAAATAATGAAATAGGGGACCTGCTTTTATCAAGTGACAATCTTGAAAAGGAATTGGATTACATAAATGGACGCTACATTATGAGCGTAAAGAAGAATAATGAGATGTTCGTCTATACAGATGCCAGCGCATTAATGCCAATAAATTATTACAATAAAGGAAGAAACCTTATAGCATCTCACGATCTAATCATTAGAGAGATTCTGGAATATAATTCATTGGAAGTCAAAGAAATACCTGAGAGTCTTATTGGCTCTTTTGATTACACTAGGTATAAAAGTGTCTTTAAATTCAATCCCAGCTTAAAATTCAATATGGTTTCAGGTGAATTCGAAAGATATTACCCGAGGGAAATGATTAAGCAAAAGTCAGTTAAAGAGATAATGAAAGAGTTAGATGTATATTTTACTGAAATGATTACTTGGCTAAAACAGTGGCAATCGGATATTATTCTAACTTTAACTGGCGGGTATGATTCTCGGGTTTCAATGGCTTTAACGAATGAGATTAGTGACAAGGTCGAATATTTGACGTATCTGCACCCAAATGTGGAAAGGCTCTCTGATACAGCAAAGCAGATATATGAGAATGATGTATTTATTACCAATGAGATCAGCAGGAATTTAAAAGTGAACCATACTAAAGTCGATCTTGCTAAGTATAGCCTTAATGAACAGGAAAAAATGTATTATAAAAATATTTTGCAGACGGCCCATTCATTTCCTTTGATTGATTACTTTAAAAACAAGCGTAAATTTGACAAGGTTCTCCATATAAAATCAACTGTTTTCGGTATGGGTAAGTCAGATTTTCCATTGAATAAAAACCATAATCCTAAAAATTATGAAGAAATGGCTGAGTTTATTCATGGAGTTTCGGATGAAGCTAAGGAAAGATCGAACTATGACAGGATCGTCTCGGATTATTTCAAAAGAAACATGCAATCTGAAAATGTAGGTTCAGGCAGACATTATTTTGAAATTTTTCATTTAGAGAGTCGTATGGCAAACTGGCATAGTAATGTAACTCAGGAAACTGACCCAGAACTATTGGAGTTCATATTTGTCAATTCACGACGAATAATCGACTTATTGCAATCACCATCAATCCAGGAACGCCGTGATAAGATATTATATAAACACCTTATTAATGAATACTGGCCAGCACTATTATTCATCGGCTTTAATGAAAAATATTATAATCTCGACTATGATTTGTTGGGTATCCAATCAAATTACTATATGAACGGCTTAAATATCTATGAGGCATCCAACCTTGAAATCACCAAAAAGGATGATTCAACAATCGAATTGAAACCGGACAGTGAGAAAGTCGGTCCTGGCAAAAATTATCTCCTTAAAGCAAAGAACAAAACAAATAATAAGAAGAAATTGACTTTAAAAACCATGTTTGACAAGGAAAATACCAAAGACAATATATATATTGCAATTATGAAATTAAATGAGAAAACTGTTTCAAATTTTGATATAGTAGAATTATCGAAAGGGACTCAGCTGACATTGGAACCTTTTGAGGAATTTATGATAAAAATCAACTATCACCATAATTTTGAAAAGCAGTCTTGGCAGCAGGCTGGCAGAGTAGTAATAGAAGGAATATAATACTATCAAAATCGGAGGGTACAATGTTAAACAGTTTTGAAGTTTCCAATCATAAAAATGAAGATTTTTCATTTAGCCATATGTATGAAAAAGATATAATAATAAATTATAATCACAAAAGCATTTTTAACATAGTGTCCCAGGGCAGTAAAACCATTTCATGTTATGGATACACTTTTGATGTACGTAATCCAAAAAGCACTACGGAGGAAACTCTGGAAAATTTGCTATCAAATGATAATATTGAAGAAGATATAAAATTTCTGAACGGTCATTTTATAATCATCTATAATATAGATGGTAAGTGGCAGCTGGTTACAGATGCAGTAAGCATTACACCAATTTATGTTGACTTTGATAATAAGTCAATCGTCACAAAACCAGGCGAGCAGAATTCAATTCCTTTAAACAGTAATATCAGATTAAGATTAAATGATTTTTCTGTAGAAAGAATAGCAATTCCTTCAAATTCAATCACAGACGAAAGAATTGAACGGATAATATTGGATAATGTAAAAGAGCAGCATAAATATTTCACCGATAAAGATTTTACATTGAATTTCAGAAGAAACAGAATGATTAAGGCTTTGATAACCATATTGCAACCAGCATTATTTAATAAGACATTAAACTTAAGGCAAGATGATGAAGATACTTTAAAGGTTGGAAAGTGGATAGCAAGAGATTTCCAGATGAATCTGATTGATAATGATTCAGAATCTGGGACACAGTTTATTTGTAATGCGCATTTAATGAATTATAAATACTATAATGAAAATGAAGTCAGCTTGAATGCAGGAAACAAAGCCGATTTTCTCGAAAAAAGTTTATTAGACGATGAGAAGCTTCAAAATAGGTATCCCTTGGAATATAATTTAAATCATAAATTAAAATACCGTAATGAGGAAAAGGCACAGCTCATATATGATCCCTTTAATGTGAGAGTAATCCAGGAAAGGATCTATTCATACAGGGATTCGAAATCTTTCGATCCGCTTAATAGAATTATTAAAATATTGTTTCCTATGATCGACTTTTATGACTTTGCTGGCGGAGTGACACTGTTACAGAAGGTTAACCAGCTGAAAGCTAAAAATGATAAGCTTCAAAAAGAAATGAAAAGTAGTAATAAAAAGGTGAAATTTATACATGAAGCGCGTAAACAGGGTATAGAAGTTTCTCATAATTTAACAGGTCAGCTTAACGATGATGGAATTACTGTACAGCCTGTTTCATCAAATATTTCTAAAGAAGATTTGTTCGAAGTGAATTATACTAAAAGCGGGCAGGGGTTAATATTGGTTGAAACATTCTTTGATAATCCTAAAAATGCACACAGAATCAAAATAGTCGTTAATGGCGAGGAATCTAATATTGATGAATTTCTAGAAGGAAAATTTGTTAATGTGGATTCCAAATTAGATTTGAAAATGTACTATGAAAGAGATTATAATACAGCTTCGTGGCAAAAAGCAGGGAAGATTAAGATCAAGGAAGTAGATTAGGGTTTTAACGTTCCACTACACAAGTTAAAGCGCATTATTATATTTTACTAATTTAAAACATGGTTAAAATATAGATTATTAAATAAGAATTGGAACCAGCGATGAGTTTATAAATTTATATAGAAGTTATAAAAGTGCCAATTCATTTAAATGAATCGGCACTTTTGTAAATTTGCAATTAATAATGTAGTTCGACGTATGAGTAATTTAACTTATGATTTTTATTATTAGTATCTTTAAAGTAGATAGCAGTTCTATAATAAACTGCATCTTTCGGTATTTTTACAATGTCATTAAAGACTACGATGTTGTCATTATCGTATTGAGCTTCTAATAGTATTGTTTTAAATCTCTTTTCTTTTGTATAAAAGATAATGCTCATTCTTGGATTTTCAAGGTTATCTAACTCCATGTTGGTATTAAATCTCGCTTGTTTGACACCTTTTAGGTTAAAGGAATCTGGTACCTTTGAAAATCCACCGTTATAGGTTTTTAAATACGCGTTTCCTTCTTTATCTTTAAAGTTTATTGAATTATTGGCGCTCAACTCAATCGAATGGTTCAAAGGTTGATAATGCGGTGTTAGATCAATTACTTTTGCAGGCACTTTGTCAGTAATGATTTTATCGCTAGGTGTCTTTAAGCTGATTTTTTCTATCGGAGAAATATTCTGTTTTTTCATGTAATCTGTATAGTATATTTGTGAAGCAATAGACCAGATGAATTTATTTGTTCGATTAGTTAGCTTGCTATTTAAGAGTTTTTCAATTGAATTATAATTAACTACATCAAAGACAATACTGTTTTTATCTTGTAAAATCAGTTCTTTAAATGCTGAGATGAGTTTCTTATCATTATTACCCAAGCTTCTCCAATTATATGATCCTATTTTAGATTTTGAATAGATAGGTTCTCTCTTTAACCAATTATGATAATCATTAGGACTGCTAGGACCATTTTCTTCAAAAGCAAATCTATATCTGTTAAATGGTACTTTCAGAATGGATGGGTTTAACTGCTCTATCAATTTATAGTGTATAATTTCTTTTCTCAAATCTTTCATATTCAACTTCATGGCGCTTTTAGTTAATTGGTTATCTAAAAAAACAGAATAGGAATTACTGCTATAACTTTTAGCTATTCTTGAATCACTGGTCCAACGGCCAGTTCTATATTTTAAAAAGAATAGGTGAAGCAAGGTTCCGAGATCATCATTTTTATTAGAAAACTCTTCAAGAAATCGACTATATTTATTATCAGACTCATTATAATAATTGCTAAATTTGTAAAGCGGTTTTTTTAATGCATCAGCCATATTAGCATTAACTTTATGACTGAATTTATTAAATCCACCTGTGATTACAGATGCTGCTACACCATTAAAGTTTGTACCATCCTTAAATGTCGTATTAGTAGCAATACTATCATATGCTGTGATTAAACCAGAAGATACGGTTGTTATTTCTTTAATCCGTTTTTCTAAGTTTACATTTATGGAATTATCTTCTTTTAAGGTTCTTGATTTAACCTTATGAGGTATTTCCAAAAGCTCAGCTAATTGTTGAGCAATAATTACATCGGGGTGATCTGGAAACCCAGTTGTATGGGTTTGTATATTGAAGCCTTTATTTATCAATGCAAGTAAAACTAACCTGCTATCTTTTCCTCCAGTCAGACCTGAACGAATAGTTTTAGACTTGTCTTGGACAATATCGAAACTATTTAGGAAGTTAGTAGAGATTTCGTTGAAAAAATCCTCTGTCGGCAGTCCTTGAAAGGCAGTGTCGTATGTATTATCAAGGTCTGTATAATTAACTTCTTTATTAATTTGTACGTGAGTATTGGGAGGCAGACTAACAACATTTTTAAAAGGGGTATTTTCATCAGCGAAATACCCTTGTTCAAAAAAAGAAATAAAGTTTGAGGCGTCAAAGTCTGGTTCCAATTTGTCTGAACTAAACACACTTACTATCAATGGATCGGTTCCGACTATTATTTTTTCAGAGTTCTCAAATATAAAAACTCCTTCTGCTCTTACAACATGAGTATATACATCAATTATCTCAGATTCTAAATCCACAGTAGAAATTCCAAATGCTCCACTTAAATTACTTATAACCTTCCTTACTTGTGAAGATGACAGACTAAAAATTTGAGATTGTAATTGAATTTTATCTATTGCAAATTGACCAACAGGACAAAATAACCTATTACTATCACTGCTATATGGATAATTTTTATGTTCATTAGTATAATAAATGCTTGTAATTTTATTATTACTCAAGATTTTAAAAAAGTGTCTAGTATCTTTATATGTGTTAATGATTTTTTCATATACATCTTTTTTAATTTTATTGCTATGTGACTTATTATAAATATGTAAAAAACCTTCCATGAAAGATTCCTCCTATTTTGTATATATGGTAATATGGTTATTATATATCAGGCGTCGTATAAACTATAATATTTTACTTAAATTAGAAGAGCCTAGTTTATAAATCTTAGAGAATAGATAAGAAACCTATTAATCTTGTTGATTAAAAAATACTAAAATGAGTGGTGAGATATATGGTGAAAATGAATATTAAAGACTTAATAAAAAGTAATGAAAAAGTTTATAAAGGAATGAATCATACTATAAAACATCTTTTTATTCCAACAGAAAAGTCAGAGCATTTAATTGTGATATTTTCAGGTTTTCATGGTCGAGAAATCACAGGAAAACCTCCAGTATATAATTATATAAAAACCTTAAGTGAAATACCAGCTAATAAATTATTCATATTGGATAGTGTGGAGGATGTTCCTGTATATTATTATGGAACCCGAGGGAGAGACAGTTATTTGCAGGATACTTCAAACTTAATCATTTCCTATTTAAAAAAACTAAACATTGATCAGAGAAGATTGATTTTAGCTGGTTCATCCAAAGGGGGGACTGGTGCTCTTGCTATAGGATTCAACATCGAAGCAGGGCATATTATTTCTGCCGCAAACCAACTGTATGTCGGTGATTATTTAAACAGTATTCCAAAAGTGAGGAATCTAATTTTCAATAATATTTTTGGGAATAATGAAGATAATAATGTAGAAAGATTGAATAAAAGCTTTGAGGAAAAGATATTAGTAAAGAAGAGTAAATCAAATTTATATTTTCATGCAGGTACTAGGGATTATACATATGCAAAGCACATGAAGCCGATGCTAATACACTTTGATGAAAATAAAATATATTATGAGTTAGATTTGAGAAACTATGTGGGGCATAGTGCTGTTGTCTATTATTTTCCTGAGTATTTAAAAAGAAAAATTAATGATATAATAAACTCTCCTAAAATTAATAATTTGAATGTAATTACAGATATAGATTCTACTGTATTCCAGTTAGAAGTAACTAATAATCGGCCAAAAACATATAAATATAAAATTGAAATCTGCATGAAAGATGGAACAGTTAATTCTTCTGAGTTTCAAAAGAGCCTATATTATCAATTCAATAATATAGAGCCAAGATTTATTGATGTTATCAACATAACACAGAAGCAATACGATATTATAAAAGATTATCAAACTTTCGATATAACTCAAGTTAATTATAAAAGTGACGATTTTAATAAAAGATATTTATTTGAAGGAGAATGGATAAACACTAAAGGGATTAAATGTAAAAATGAAAATATGTATAGAACTTCAAAGTTACGTTATAATAATAATAATACATATTTCATGCATGGAAATGGATATATAGCCTATTATAAAGGTAATAAATTTATATTTGGCAAAAGATATTTCGAAAATAAAATTAACATGCCGCATAAAATAGAAAGTGTACAAGATGTAGATAGTGTAGTGATCAGTTTTAATAAAGTATGGCTAGAAAACTTCACATTTGAAAATTCTATTAACTAAATATTTTAATACCATTATGCTTTAAAATAATTTATTGAGGTGAGACTTTGAAAAATTCATTAAAAAATTTAATATTACTAACATCTATTGTTTTATTACTTAGTGCATGTTCCTCAACTGACAATGATACTAAAGGGGAGGATATTGTAAATGAGGAAGATACCTCAGAGAATGACCAAACTAATTTAATTGATATGGAAGAGTTAGTAGAGGGCAAGTGGATTGATACTAAAGGAATTGAGCAGTCTAATCCTAAGATGTTGCAAACAGAACCCATTGGTTATACAAGTAATAATAGTTATATCTTGAATGGACATGCGTATGTTTCATATTATAAAGATGGGGAATTTATTAAAACTAACAGATATTCTGGAACTGTTAGTGATTTACCGTTTACTTTGGAGGAAGTAAATGAAGCAGATACAATTTTACTAAGTTTTCATGAGCAATGGAGTGAAAGCATTAGTCTTATTAAAGAATAAAAACCAGAGGTACTGACCCAATGTCATTAACTTAAGGTTGTTGACAGGTAAAGATCCAGTGTTTCAGATATATTATCTGAAACACTGGATCTCTTTTTCATTTTAACCGTTTGAAAGCATACTAAATAAACCCCTGTAATGAATCTATTTTATTAAATAAGTGTAAGGATATGATCGTCTGGATTTATTGATGCTCGTCTTTCGCTTTGTGCTTTTGTTCAGTCGTATTGGCACAAGATGTTTCATGATAAGTGTATTCATCTGTTTCATACTTTCTCTGCGTTCCTTTTGTGTCGGACTCATCAACGTTTTAATGAAATAGGTCTTCACCACGTCAATGGCGATACTCATGTTTCGTTTCATCTGATACTTGTAGCGGTCCTGTGGAATTTCTGTTGTCTCATTGTCTTCAATGATTTGAAGCATCGTCAAATTATACAGTCACACGTAGCAGTAGATCTCTTGAAGAATCAACTGTTCTCTCACCCCTCTGAATTCTTCAAGCTTCATCTGATTTTTGAGTACATTATAGACGGTCTCGATCTCCCACCTTAATCGATAGAGTTCTTTTAACTCCGCCAGCGAAAATTCTTCCGGCCAGAGGTTGGTTAAGAGCACTTCATCGTAGGCTTCACCGGTTTCTGGCTTGATTAATGGGATTTTCACAAATCGTAAAGGATATGTGATACTCATCAGCTTGGTTCGGAATGCCCGATCCTCCCTGTAGGGATTGGTTTGGATGCGATTGAAGATCATATCGAATGTTTTATCTTGAGCTGAATCCAATTGGTTTGAATATCTTTTTAAATTTCTACTGGCCATTCTCATTACAAATTTCTTACCATCATCCATCATCTGGTCGACCAGCCGTATTGAGAAATAGTCCCGGTCGAATGTCGTAATCGTCGGTTGTCTGAGCGTTTCTTTTAACTCATGAAGGTGTTGGGCAGTAAACGCACGTTCACTATGTTTGTACTCTCCAATACATGTATCGATGGCCAGTTTGTTAATACAATCATAAACCAGTGATAATTGCCCCATGACTGGTCCTTCTGCACCTTCTCTGTCATGCACACCATATTTCTCAGTATTTTCTCCTGTAGAGGGCAGTATAAAATTCGAACCATCAATCGCAGTGACTATATACCCACTCAACTTAACTAAACTCGCATCATCATTTTCATAAATCATGGATAGATAATCTTTCATCATGAGCTTGAGGGCATTCGGATTATACTTCATTCGCACTTTATAAAAACCGACGGATGAAATGTCCAAAGACTGGTCTTGGCTGATGGAGAAATCTAAAAGCTCGGAAAATTGAGATTGTCCTTTCTAGGAGAACATTTGAAGCATTAAAGCATACGGTCTGTTTTTCTTTTTCGTGTAAATGCCTGTGGGTTACCCTCACGAATATCTACCAGATAAATGATTTGCGCTTCATCAATAAAATCATTAAATTCCTCCATTTTACCCTTCATAAATGCCACCGTCCTCATAAAGTAATTTTGGCTTTTTCTTAGCGTACGCGGCTTTAAGATAAGGAATCTGATTTTCTTCGACCACACCGAGATAACAGACTGTTTCTAGTTTTACTTTAGTCATTGGGGACAGTCTTAACAATTGCTGCATAATGGCTGGCTTTCTTCTTCCAAGTTCTGACGAACATAGAAACACTTACTTTCACACTACAATAAACTTTATTAATCAAAAAATCAGAAATCCATGTATCAACATGGATTTCTGATTATCAAATTTTATCAACTCTCTTAAGTCAATGACATTGGGTACTGAGCTAGTATTTCAAAACAAATACAAGCGCCATTCATTAGGCTAGCTTTACTCCAATATTAATTGGAAAATGATAGCCTAATTTTTGAGATGTTTTAGTTATTCCTCTAAAATATAAAAATATTTTAGAGAATTGATATCAATGACCTGTAATTTTTTTTGAGCATCTCCTGTTTTAATTGAATATAGCTGAGATAATCACTTAAATAATCAAGTTCATCCTTGAAATTATATTTATTCTTGGTCTTATTTGTGTACTGGTCAATAGTGACTAAAGATTCATAATAAATTTTGGAAGGATTAGTCCCCGCTCCATATGTCGGATAAGTCGCATTTGATAAGCCTGGAAATGAATTTATTTCCAAAATAATTGGATTAACATCTTCAAATGACTTCATCATAATATCAACACCGCCTGTATATAATCCAGGAATAGTTGCTAATGCTTTTAAAGGGAGTTCTTTTATATTTTTTGAAACTAAATTTGTGATATTCATTAACTCTGCACCACCAGCAGACACGTTTGATATTGAACTTAATAAAACATATTCACCTTGAGATGGAACATAGTTAACTGAAATGTTTTGGGAATTCAGAAAATTGATTATAGTATTGTTTAATTTAATAGGTAACTTTTTCATATACCCACATTTTTCTCGAGCTATATTTTTATTTTCAATCAATTTTTGAACACTATTCTTACCATCTCCTATGATGTATGGTGGAATCCTAAGCATAATGGAAACTAATTGGCCATGTATAATGGTAGCTCTCGCTTCAAATCCTTCAATATAATTTTGAACCAACATTTTCCCTTTTGATACATTACCTTCTAATAGACTTTGTTTCCAACTTTGTTCGAAAGTATCTTCAGAAACATTTAAAATGACACCTTTGCTTTGGGTGGAGATTAAAGGTTTAATGACAACATTTTGATTAGATTTTTTAAATGTTTCTATTTTAGCTAGAGATAGATCTTTGTTGTCATAGATTTGTGAATTTGGAGTACTTATGTTGAAGTTTTGCAAATGTTTTTCTGTTTTAAATTTATCATTAACTAACCATTTTCCTATTTGGGCATTTGTAGGATATGCAACTTCTGTTATGATTGCAATTTCAGATTTATCTTTTCTCAGTACATGTATGACTCGTCGCTTTTTTCCTTTTGGTAAAGTTGTTTTATAATTTATAATACTATTTTTTAAAAAATTAGTATGTAAACCCAATGTAGATGTAATTAATTTCTGAGGATACTGATTTTTTTCTTGTGCCATATTCTTTTTGAAAATATATTTTAAATCTTTACTATCCATAATAAGAAACCTCACTCTGTATGTTTGATATAATTATATCATTGATTTAGAAAGTATATTATTAGTTCGGTAGATTATTAGAGTTTTCATATTATAATATTATTAAATCATTTTTATGTTGCTTACTGATTAGTGGTAAAATGAACATTAAAGAAATTAATATTGAAAGGAACTTAAATATGAATGAGAGTATATTAAGTGATATGTATAGTCGCTTTAAAAACTTAAGAAAAAATGAATATTCTAAAGATATACCTTTAGATCATTTTCTTGTTACACAGCAAGAATTGAAAAATATGAATATAAAATTTGATATAGTAAAAGAAAAAAATAAAGACCGTCTTTATATTCACGATAAAGGAAAAAGGATATTTCGATACACTAAAAGTTTTTACCCTAATAATACTTCATTCGGATTTCAAGTCGCGAATGACAAGATTCTTACTGAAAGGTATTTATCTTATGCTAATATTAAAACGACTAATTCAAAATTATTTACAGTAGATGAATATGATATAGCCTTTGAGTATGTGATGAACTGCAAGAAAAAATTAGTAATTAAACCACTAGCCTTAGATGGAGGATTAGGAGTCTTTATAGATATTACTCCCTCTAATTTTGACTACTTTTGGAATGAGTGTATTTCTGCCCAAAATAGAAGAAAGGTGAAGAACCCTAAAATTATTCTTCAAGACTTTATACCTGGGTTCGAAGTTAGGATGATTATAAATGAAGGTGCTTTTATGTCTGCTACTCTCAGGGTACCAGCCCATGTAAGAGGAGATGGTAAACACTCAATTAAAGAGTTAATTAAAATGAAGAATACCGAAAGAAAAAAGAATCCATTGTTAAAAAGTCATCCAATAAAAATCAACAATGGATTAGTACAATTGTTAAAATATAAAAAGTTAAAGCTAGAAGATATTTTAAGTAATGAAGAATTTTGTATACTGTATCCACAATCCAACCTTCAACATGGTGGGGAAAATATAGAAATCTCAAATTTGATTAATGAAGAAGTAAAGCAACAAAGCGTTGATGCAGTAACAGCTATTCCAGGGTTACATACCTCAGGAGTCGATATAATGCTTGAAAACTTTGATTCTGTTCAAGGAACAATTATTGAAGTTAATAAAGCGCCAGCATTTTTACTCAATTATTATCCTTATATTGGTAAACCACAAAACCCAATGAAATATATATTTAAAAGTTTGATTATTGAGAGTAGAATCTTGAGGAATATATTAGATATAAAAGAACTGGATGATTTGGATTTAAATATACTTATCAATAGGTTTAAGTATAATTATCTTAAACAACAAAGACTAGAAAAAACAATTCAAAAACTGGAAACAGAAAATGAAAAGTTAAGAAGGCTTGTAAAATAATTTAGAAATGAATCAATCTCATAATTCTCAGAACTTGTCCTGCAAGCGCTGTCCGAAGCCACGCCTCTTCGTTTGAGGAGAAAATTGAGTAATATGATTATTTGGGAATATGCGCAGAGGTCACCTCAGATGATACGGTCATCACTCATGTCACATACATTGAGGCTCGAAAGAAGGTGTTGACGGAGAAATTAACCTAGTAAAGTCTCTCCCCCAAGAAATGCGGGTTAGATTAAAAAGCTCGCGATCAATGGTTGAAAGCTGTGGCTAAGAAATCCACCAATCTGCTACTGTGAAAAAACTATCGCAGCACAGCTCGATGTCACTTTGGCTGACTTATGCGATTATATCCCATAAGAATCGAAATAGGGCATCAAGAAAAATTCAGAATGAAAAAATGTGCTCTTGTAGGATTCAAAACCCATCTGAGCGTCGGTATAACCATCTAGTTTTTTAGAATCCATCTTTTTTGGGGGATAAGTTAATCGATGGGAAAGACGACATCCCGTTACACGAATTTTTGGACGGAGGCGTAGAATTGACACCACTGTGTTAAAGAACGATGGTTTTAGTAAGTATTTCTCGCTGAACTTTGGGTAGGGTCATGCATTTCTTTACGGTAGTTTTGACGTAAAGTATGAGACTTTAAAATATATATAGCAGTGTAAAGAAAGAACTGTTCATTATTGAATGAATATGTTTTTCAAAAGGTATTGAAAATCAAAATCATCAAGGATTTCGGACGGTCACTTCATCGACCAATACGGCAAGTCCATTTTGACATAGTCATATTACTCTACAATGAATTAAAGCCAGCTACCGACCGTATCAATGAGAATCTGAACATACAAAATATCGCATGATTTCCGTCGTTATAAATTCAATATCAGAATTCTGTTCGACTTTGAATTTTCAAAAGTGAACAATTAAAAAATTTATGTAATTAAGTGTTTGATAAATTTTAATCTCTATTCAATACTATGACTATTTTACTAGGTGTATCTTTAGCAAGCGATAGGCTGAGTCATAAG
>NZ_LFKO01000002.1:982859-1007653 GCF_001265075.1 Salinicoccus sp. YB14-2 | reverse complement strand
GGGTGGCTGGCAAGTCCTTTTTTAATATCTGCACCAATTAAAGCAGTGCAGGACTCTGCATTTTCTCCCTGCAAAGCTCTGCACTTTCATTTTGCCATACACAGTCATAAGCTATTTAAATTTAAAATAGATATTAAATATGCCCTTTCCAATAACATTTGGAAAGGGCATATCCAATTTAGAAATATGGTATAAAATAATGAAAACAAAATATTATTTGTTTCTTTTTAATTTCTTAGAATTTTTATAAATCAAATCTCTGTAAAATTTTTGTTTTTCTTGATATGAAAAAAAATTATATAAATAATCCATTTCATTTTCTATATCATATCTTGATTCTGGGTTAGTTAGAAACTGGTCTCTAACATAAAATGAATTTAAAAAATAAGACTGTGGATCAGTAGATGGACCATAAGTTGGATAGATAGTAGATTGCAATAAAGGAAAAGCGTTAATTTCTATAACTGCAGGATTTCTATCATCAAAACTTTCCATCATTATATCAACCCCACCAGAGCACATATCAGGTAAAGCTGCTAGAGCATTAATTGCAATTTCTTTAATTTCATTACAAACTAAATTGGTAATGTCAACCATCTCACCACCTAAAGAAGTATTTGACACAGAGATCAACAAAACATATTCATTTTTATGAGGGATGGTTTCTAGAGTTTTACCGGTGGAGCTCAAAAAAGACTTTATAGATTCGTCCATTTTTATTAATTTCTTTTTTAGGTGTGCACATTTCTGTCTTTCCTTATTCTTGATATTAATTAAGTCTTGTATGGAATTCTGGCCATCACCCATTACAAATGCTGGTACTCTTGCCACAATAGAATTGAATTTACCCTCAATTATCGTCGCTCTTGCTTCAAACCCTTTCAGATAATTTTGTACTAAGATATCTTGCTTTTTTTTTCTTCCATGCTTAATCATTACATTTCTAGTCATATTCCAAAATTTTTCGAAGTTATCTGAATTGATATTTACATGGACCCCTCTACCGAGTGACATGTTGTTGGGTTTTATCACTACAGTCTTATCTGAGTTTTTAAATGCTTCATCTCTTGCTAATTCCATTTCATGCCCTGAGTAGACTTTAGATCTAGTAGTTTCAATATTTGCTAAAGTTAATAGTCTTTCTGCTTCCATCTTACTTATTGAAATCCTTCTACCTTCCAGTGAATTTCCAGGATAGATTGGGCTTTTTAGGATATCAATTAAGCTTCCATCTTTTCTTTTAAGATTTAATTGCTTAAACCCTGTATTTAATTTTTCGACTGAATAATTAAAACCTAATTTTGAAGCTTTATCAATATATTGTCCCGTGGTACTTGAAAATTTGATTTCATCATAAAGGTTCATATTTTCATAAGGTATATTATTATATATGTATTCTAAATCCTTACTGTTCATTTTTACCCTCCTCGAAGTGTTATATATATTATATAATTTTAAACTCTAAAGTAAAATGGTACTTACTATAAAATAGAAAAATCAAAACATCCGGAGTAATCAATCACGATACTCCGGAATTTTCTACTTCTCATATACAATTTTCCCATCGACAATCGTCATCTGCACAAGCTCATCCGACAATGTTTTTGATTCTTTGAATGGATTTTCACTCAGCACGACAAAGTCTGCATACTTGCCGACCTCAATCGAACCTTCTTTATCTTCAGTGCCATTCAGTATTGCTGCATCGAGCGTCATCTTACGGTAGGCTTCGGGTCTCGTCAGTTTCTGCGTATCTCCAAGAGTATCACCGTTCCTTGTCCTCCTGTCGACTGCGATGCTGATGGAGTGTAGCGGAGAGATGTCTGTGACCGGGCAGTCTGAGTGGATCGTGGATGTCATGCCCTGATCTTCCGCCCACCTGACGGGTTCGAGGTTCTTGACTCGTTCCGGTCCTAAAAATTTCGCTTTATGGACATCGCCGAAATAGTATATATGGTTCATGAAGAACGAACCCCCGATATTGTTATCGACCATCTTTTGAATGTCTTCCTGGTTGACTGTCTGCAGGTGTTCCACGCGGTTTTGTATATCTGTCCTCTTATATTCTTTCGTCTTCACATACGCATCGATAACCGCTTCAGCCGCCTTATCTCCGTTGGAATGTGTAATGAGCGGGTAGCCGAGCTTCTGGAAATGGGTGTACAGTTCCATTAGCTCTTCGTCTGTAAACTGCGTATCATCGGCTTTCGTGCCGTCATGGTAATCTTCTCTGAGGGCAGCTGTATGAATCTGGATGGAACCGTCATTGAAGAATTTCGCGCCGCCGAGTGTGGCAAAACCTTTGCTTAAATTCTCCAGTTTCTCTTTGATGGATTCACCGTTTTCTCCCAGGAATGCTTCGTCATTCAAAAGCAGTTTATAGTCGATCGCAAAGCGTGTTCTGAAGTGCTGCGGACGTTTGAGATATTCCAGTACCGCATGCCAGTCGTTGATGCCGTTAAGCAAGCCAACGCACATTTCCGTGGCACTAGTGATGCCGCGTGACTGGTATTCTTTGATGCCGTCCTCGATATCGTCTGCCAAGTCTTCTGCCTTGATTTCCGGCAGTACGGCTTTCGCCTTATCGAGTGCGGGGAATTCGAACAGCACACCGTTCACTTGGCCGTTCTCATCGCGCTCAAAACGGCCGCCCTGCGGGTCTTCGTCGTCGAGGCCGACACCCATGATTTCGAGCGCCTTCGTGTTCACTGCGCCCATATGGGCAGAGCTGTGCTGCACATAGATCGGAATCTCGGTCGACACCTTATCGAGATCAAAGCGGTTGGGGTGTCGTCTTTCCGCCAGTTCAAACTCATTGTAGCTGTAACCGCGGAGCCAGCCGTCACGTAATACCTCATCTTTTTCATCGATGAACTTTTCTATCATCTCTTCGATGCTCGAGACGTTATCCGGCGAGCAGTTCAGCTGGCGTCTGAAGTTCGAGTACATCACCAGGTGGCTGTGTGTATCGATGAACCCCGGTGACAGAAATTTCCCCTGTATGTCCAAAATATCTTTACCTTCTTCTACAGTGAAACCGTCCTGGGTTTCGATATCAGAGATGATTCCATCTTCTATCTTTACCGTTGACAGTTCATGTGTACCATTTTTAACATCAAGCACATTCGCATTGATGATTGTCATATGTCTTGCCATTACAATCTTTCCTTCCTTTCAAGTTTTTCAAAATATGCCGCCTGTACCGTTTCTGTAGGGGCATGTTTCGTGAACAGGCTCACGCCGACGAGCAGGACGAATGAAACGGTGAAGCCGAACAGCGCATGGTCCATGCCGATCGGCAGGAACGGATAGGCGAGTACCAGCACCGCCGTCCCGATCATGCTGGTGAGTACACCCGCTTTTGTGACGCCTTTCCAGAACATCACGGCGAGGAACGGTAAGACCATGATGGTTGCGGTCAGCCTGAGTGCCCACTGATACGTCGTTGCGATATCTTCGATCGAGTAGGCGAAGATGCATGCAAGCCCCGTAATGATGAGAACTGAAATTCTAGATGATATAAGCATTCTTCTTGGACTCGCAGTTTTATTGATGAAGTTCTGATAGATGTCGACCGTCAAGTTGCTTGAGCCCTGCAGGATGAATGACGTCGCACCGGTCATGAGTGCCGCAAGCAGTCCGAGGAAGACGACGCCGCCGACGGGGCTCGCGAGCAATGTATCCGTCACGTAGGAGAATACAAGATCCGGATGCATGTCGAGCGGTACGAACTGGCGTGCTGCCAGGCCGATCAGAAACGGCAGAAATGAAATCAGGCCGGCGATGATGAAGCCGAGCGAGTTTGCGCCGATCGCCGTCTTCTCATCTTTCGCTGCGAAGATTCGCTGCCATGTCGACTGCCAGACCATATAGAACGGACCGACGGATAATGCGTACAATAAAATTTCGCCCATGCCGTCAGGCCCTGTGAAGCTCACAAATTGGGGTTCACTGTTCGCGAAAAGCGCCCCGAGGCCGCCGACGTGATTGATCGTGACGACTGCGAGCACGACCACACCAATGATGATGATGATCGACTGGATCGCATCCGTAAGAATTGTTGCCGGCAGTCCGCCGATGACCGTGAATATCAAAATGACGATGAACGACAGAAATATGCCCATCGGGATGCTCATGTTAAGCGTAATGTTGAACACCGAACTCATACCGACAAGCTGGAGTGCCGTCGTCGGCACCGAATAGATGAATGCCGACAGGACGGAAGGGATGATGCCTGCTTTACCGCCAAACCTTACCGTGAACAAGTCGGCGAGTGTGATGAGCCGCTGTCTTCTGAGCGGTTTTGCGAAACCGAGAATCAGTATCAATGAAAATACGATGGCGACGAAAGCGAATTTCCAGTAACCGGACAGGCCGACCGTAAAGCCGAGTCCCATCCAGCCGATGAATACCGCAGCGCCGCAGAACGTACTGATGACCGTCCCCGTAATTTTCCAGAAGCCCGTGTTCCAGCCGCTGATCAAATAATCTTCATACGTGTGGATTCTTCTGAAATACCAGAAGGCGATGCCGAGCATGAAGATGAAATATAATATGAAATAGATGATATACCAAGACATGAATTGACCCCTTTTTAAATCAGTATTATTTTTATATTGATTCATTATACATAAAAATCGGGGGAGAGGGGAGGGGAAGTGAAAAAACATCCACACCCGCTCTTTTGACATTCACTGCCATTAATAAGAAGATGTATATTGTAATGATCAAATAATGGTTGGAGGTTAACGTGATGAACTTTAGTTTGAGAATTTTATTTACAATACCGATACTTTTCGTACTCGCTGCATGCAGCAATGATGAAGGCGGAGAGGATTCGCTTTTGAATGATGCGGAAATTGATGAAGGTTACTACATCAACTATAACGGCGGGGAATCCGAGAATGCGAACATGCGTACTTCGGAGTTCATCGAATATGACAGTGAGACGGACTATTCACTGACACGTCCGGCGTATGTATCCTATTACAATGAAGAGGATTTCCTTAAGACGAACCTGTACGTCGACAACATGCCGGTACTGATTGAGGCAGTGTCTGATGCGACACATGTGAGATTGAGCTACAACCAGAATAATGAAGATGCGATCATATTTACGGACGAAGTACTGGAAGGTGCCGAGACAGGGCATGAAAGTGTGCCTGAAGATGAAGCGGAAGCTGAGGCTGCCGGGTCGGCTAACGGAGAAGAATCTTCTGAAGACACTTCCTCCGAAGGGTTCGATTTCGATTCTGTCGAAGGTGAAACAGTGCTGGATACATCAGAATTTACAGACCAGGACCTGTTCATGTACCAGGGCATCAACGAGGAAGGTGCGTTCACCCAAATGGATAATGTCGCAACCACCCGGGGCATCGCCTACGATAGTGATTCCCGCTATGCAGTCAACCAATCTGCGGATATCGCGTATTACAGCGACAGTGAATTTCTTGAAATCCATTCGGTCGACGACGAGGGTTATATCGAAAATGTACCGGATGCCAACTTTATCAATATCACTTATAACCTTGACGACATGAACGATCTTGTAATGATTGAAGAAAACCAGACAGATTAGAAAACGAAAGAAGCGAATGCAATGGATATATTACCAATCTTAGCCATACTGATCGTCGGTATCGGTGTCGGTTTCATCAATATCGTCTCGGCCGGCGGCTCGATGCTGACACTGCCGATGCTGATTTTCTTCGGCCTGCCGTCGAATGTCGCGAACGGCACGAACAGAATTGCGATTCTGTTCCAGAACGTTTTTGCGATGTACCAGTTCCATAAAAACGGCCATCTGAACTGGAAGCTCGGGCTGTCGCTCAGTGTACCGACGACGATCGCATCCATTTACGGTGCACAGATCGCTGTCGATATCGCGGAAAACACGTTTGATAATCTGCTCGCGACATTCATGATCATATTTGCGGTGCTCTTGATCATAAAGCCGCAGCGGTTCATCAAAGAGAAGTTCAATCAGACGACGTCCATCATTTTATTATTCATCGCATTCATATTCATCGGCATATACGGCGGCGCCTTGCAGGCGGGCGTCGGATTCTTCATCATGCTGACGCTGCTCACACTTGTACCCAGAATACCGATGGCTGAAATGCACGGTCTTAAGGTGCTGGTAGTCACAATCTATATTTCAGTGTCCACATTCGTCTTCATAGCGAATGGTCTCATCAGCTGGGAATTTGCGATTGCGTTGTCCATCGGTTCAGCGACGGGTGGCTTTCTAGGCGGCAAGTATGCGAGTGTCCTGCCGGATAAGTTGCTTGAGAAAATACTGATTGCTGCAATCATCTTCTTTGCCGTCATCCTTTTGATGCGGTAATTGTTATTGATTGATTTCAGACGTTTGTAAGTTGTATCATTTAGCTGACATTAAATAATGGATGACAGGAGGACAAAGTGTGTTTACTCAAATCATCAGACTGCTACTCGTGTCCTCGGTGCTCGTCATGAGTGCCTGTCAGGCTGAATCTGTAAATGAAAATCTGATCAATAAAGTCAACAGTATCGACGACAGCTGGATCAATTATGAAGGCGCGGAAGAGAACAACAACACGATGGTCCGCTCACAGTTCATCCCTTACGATCCGGATAAGGCATACGAAGTGAATTACCCGACGTACATTGCGTACTATGACGGTGAGAAATTCCTTGAGACCATCCGTCATCAGGACACGCCGGCGATGGTAGAGACGGTGGAAGAAGCAGACGGCGTCATCGTCAGTTTCAATAAGAAGAATAAAAACGGCATGCAGATGGTGGTAACGGATGAACAGTAAACTTTATATCGTCATTCTGCTGCTCTTCATCTCAATGCTCGCACTTCTCATTGCCGACAGCTTTTACCATAACTACACCGATGAGCCGGAAGACAGTGACGTCATCATCGTCCTCGGCGGCGGTGACCAGGGCAGGATGGATAAAGCTGCTGAACTGTATCAGGCCGGTTATGCGGATACAGTAATCATGACACCGATCGGAGACAGATTCAGTGGAGAAGAGCTGAAGTCCATCGGTAGACATTACGGCATCGACGAATCGGATATCATAGTCGAGGAAGAATCTGACAGCACCTATACAAATGCAGAGGAATCAATCAAGATCATGGAAGAAGAAGGCTTCGATTCGGCGCTCGTCGTTACGAACGACTATCATACTAAAAGATCAAGACTCGCTTTCGACCGGGTAAACGACAGCGATAAGACCTTTATTTTCATCAATGCCATGAACTTATCAGGTGAGAGATGGTATGAACGGGAAAACTCCGGTACCATTTGGCTGAATGAATTTGTGAAGACATGGGGTTACAGATTCGGATTGTATAATTGGTTTGGATGATAGGGAACAATCAGAAACCTCCCGGCAGTTTAGAAACTGCTGAGAGGTTTTAATTATGGGTTAAATAGTGTAATAAAATTCTTTCGTAGTATAATCTACATAAAAGGGGTGGGGACATGAGACGTGTGTTAAAAGCTGCGGATGTGAGAGAACAATGGGATCAATTCAACGATGACGTGATCGGTTCAGGGCCCGCATTTGTCGAAAAAGATGGAAGAGAGTGGGTGGCCATAAGCACCGGTCAGTTTGACGCCATCCTGAATTATTTTGTGCTGGAAGCGGAATATTTCAATGAAGAAGATGGTTCGGTGACTTTCTCCATGGTCGATCTGGACGTGGCGGAAAACGGCGAGACGAAAGAGGCTGCACTCGACATTCTTGTTAGTGAACTGTTTGAATACGCGAAAGAATATCAGGAAAATTTCAACATGTACTTCAATTCATCCAACCGGCAGCATCACCTGCCATATGTTCTGAAGATCCTATCCTGCGACAATAAGGAGATCTTGAAAACGATGGTGAGGTATTGAGGGTATAGTTTAATTGATAGTTCTGTTTCTACTGCAAGAAAAGTTTACTGATCAATGACCAGGATGATTCATAATAAGAAATTATCAACAATAAAGAGACACACCTTTTGTATTTACATAAGTAAGTACATATGTTACGATTATAAATGTGAGGTGTTGATTATGAGTTCTAAAAACGCAAAGGTTTTTAAGAGTGGTAACAGTCAGGCGATCAGTTTGAATAAGTCGGCTTTTAATGAAGCGGGTCTGTCAATAGGAGATGAACTAATTGTGGAAATTAAAGATGAGCAATTAACTTTCACCAAAAAAGAAAAAGATATCAAAGATGAAATACAGGATTTTTACCGTCAAGGCGGAAAATATGATGAAAAAGAAATAGACTTCGGTGAATCTGTTGGTAAAGAACTATGGTAAAGCAGTTCGATATAGCATTAGTAGATTTCGATCCTACTAAAGGAAAAGAAAAAGGAAAATACAGACCTTGTGTCATTATCAGTAATGATTTATTGAACAGCAGCAATACAATCAGTTGGGTCATGCCAATCACGAGCAGAAATAAGCGGTTTCCATCTGATATTCCTTTAAAAACTAAGAACAACAAAGTGACGGGAATCATAGACACGGTTCAAATAAGGGCAATAGATCTATCAGTAAGAGATACGAAAATAGTTGATACTTTACAGGAACAGTTGAAACATCAACTTTTAAGATCAATAGCTGCACATACAGAAGTAATATAAAAATATCGGTGGCGGATGAAAATTCTGTCAGCCGATTTTTTATTTCCAATAAATTTTTCCTCAGTCTCAATCATTTGAGGGCACTCCCCAATAATGATACGGTGTTGGGTAGAATTGATACATAAAGGAGAACGGAATCAAATGACAAAACGTATACCACTCAATCTGCTCGAACTGGTAGGCATCTCTGAAAACCAGACGGTTCGGGAGGCAATCGAAGCGGCGATGGAAAATGCAAAACTGATAGACAAGCTGGGTTTCAAACGCCTCTGGTTCGCAGAGCACCATAATACTAAAAGCCTTGCTTCGGTATCGACCGCGCAACTGATCCAGATGGCGGCGGACCGGACGGAAAATATCCGTGTCGGCTCGGGCGGCATCATGATGCCGAACCATTCACCGCTTCAAGTCGCGGAAAATTTCGGCACGATTGCACAGATGCACCCGGGCCGGATCGACCTCGGTCTCGGGCGGGCGCCGGGCACGGACGGGCAGACGTCCCAGCTCATTACGCGTTCAAGCAGTGATGCGCAGAACTTCGCGAATTCGATTTACGACATGATCGGCTGGTTCAGCGACGAAGGGTTGGGCAAGAGTGTCCCGGTCACGTCCACCGTCGGCACGGGAACGAACATTCCGATATGGGTGCTCGGCTCCAGCATGAATGGCGCATCGATCGCCGGCCAGCTCGGTCTGCCTTACTCGATCGCGACGCACTTCACGCCGGATGACTACAAACAGAAGATCGAAGCGTACCGCTCGGCATTCACGACATCACAGCCGACGTCGCAGATTTCGGAGCCCTACGTCATGGCGGGAATAAACGTCATCGTGGCACCGACGGACGAAGAAGCGGAAAAGATCTGGACGACGTCGCAGCAGATGATTGCGGATTTACAGACGGGCAAACAGCGTAAACTGCAGCCGCCTGTCGACCCGGCGACGTTCGGGTCTGAAGAACAGAGAAAAATGATGGACGGCATGTTCAGCCTGAAAGCCGTCGGTTCACCGGAAACCGTGAAGGCGAAGCTGGAAGCGTTCGCCGAAGATTCCGGCGCAGACGAACTGATCGTCGTGACATACACCTACGATCCGGAAGATCGGAAGCGGTCGATGGAACTGCTTGCAGATTTGTGGTTTGAGGATTAAAGGAATTTTTCCATCAATATTTTGGCATACAATAAAAATGGAAGGCGCTTCAGCCTTCCAGATGAATCCCGCATCTTGGCGGGATTTTGTCGTTCTGCCATTTTTCATGGAGCAAACTGGCATACAGCGAATATGCTTCTTCACCGTAGATTTTCGCATCACCATATACATAAAACGGCGGAAGAGGGTCTTCGTTCCACAGACAGTCGCCTTCATGCGCCTCGATTAGAGATGCCAATCCATCAAGGTCCTTCCTGAATCCGGGGCTCCGCTTGCCGCCGCGCCTCTGATGTTCTCTGTCACAGGCGATGAGAAACTTGAAAGTATGCGTAATAAAAGGATGCCCATCATTATAGACATGCTTCACAATCGGATGGTGCAGGTACCGCGTATTGGTCTCCAGCAGACCGATCATGCTCAAATTCACCCTCAAAATCTGGTAAAGTTCGAGTACCTGCTTTGACAGCCGGCGGTTATCCAGATACGCAGCACTCTTTTCATGCGAGGGGTTTATTCTGAAAATCTGCATTATTCCATCGTATTACCTTCCGCCGGAATCGGGTGCTCCTTGAAAAGCCGCGCCAGGTGCATCGTGTTCCAGGCGAGCATCTTCACATGTGATTTCGTAAATTCATTATCCGTGCCCGCTTCCATATAGGACGGGCCCGGTCCGGCATCACCGACCCAGTACGTGTCGACGTTCGGCGGAATCGTAAATCCGTTGTGGGCCATGGAGTAGAGGATCGATTTTGCTGCGGCCTTTCCGCCGTCCTCATTGCCCGTCACGACCACGCCGCCGACTTTGTTGTAGAAAATCGACTGGCCTTTGTCGTTCGTAAGCGACGCACTGCCGTACAGCCGCTCGATGAGCAGTTTTGCCACACTGCTTTTCTCGCCCAGCCAGATCGGCGTACCGATGATGACGATGTCCGCCGCTTCGACCTTCTTTAGAATTTGCGGGAATTCGTCCCCGCCGCCCAGGTCGTCGCTGATGCCGAAAGGCACATTGTAATCCGTGATCCGCACGCTTTCGGTCTCCACGCCGTTTTCGCGGTATATGTCAAAGACCTCGTCCGCAAGCGCCTCCGTGTTCGACTTCTCGTCACCATACTTCAAAGTCGTATTCAGAAATAAAGCTCTCAGTGCCATTTGGTAACCTCCAATTTGTCTTTACATTACATGTACCACGTAAGCGGGGGAGTTAAGCAAAAAAGAACCACACTGTGGTTCAGTCGTGTTCATTCTGCTGCACATACCTACCCCCTTTTTAAGAGTGAAACCTTGGTGGAGATGAGGGTGGGCGAGAAAAGACTCCCATCGGAGCTTCGATCTGCAAACGAGGCTCCGTTAAACTTCCAGCAGAGCTTCGATTCCCAAACGAGGCTCCGTTAGACTCCCAGCGGAGCTTCGATCCCCAAACGAGGCTCCGTTAAACTTCCAGCGGAGCTTCGATCTCAAAACGAGGCTCCGTTAGACTTCCAGCGGAGCTTCGATTCCCAAACGAAGCTCCGTTGAATGTTTGGCCCACATAAAATCGTGGAAAACTTTTAACAGAGGTGATAGCAATGGAAAGACAAAAAGTGATTGAAGAGATTGAAAATATATTGAATATATCGAGGGTAGGCGTGATGTCGACGATATCCGGCAACAAGCCGAACAGCCGCTATATGATTTTCTACAATGACGGGCACACGCTCTATACGAAAACGGATAAGGAATCGCTGAAAATCGATGAAATCGAGAACAACCCGAATACGCATGTACTGCTCGGGTATGAGGAGACATCGAACGACAGCTTCCTCGAAATCGACGGCAAAGTGGAAATTGTCGAAGACCAGGAAACGCTCGACTGGTTATGGCAGAACCAGGACAAGACGTACTTCGATTCCGAAAAGGACTCGGATTTCACAGTATTGAAAATAAACCCCGAATCCATCAAGGTGATGAACGACCGGGAAAATGTCGGCGCATCGCAAGTGGTGGATTTCACCGAATAACTGAAAGAACTAAGCCCTGGGTCAAGTTACACCGGGGCTTTTTCGTATGGGAATTTTATTTCTTTATCAGGATTTAGCTTCTGGTTCAACATACACCTTCATCGGGTACCAATTGACTGCTGATATAGACAGCTCAGATCGAATCCGGCATCTAATTTCGATTTGACAAGCGATTTTGACTGTCTCAGATCGAATCTGGGGTCTAAATTCGATTTGCCAAGTGATTTAGACTGTCTCAGATCGAATCTGGGGTCTAAATTCGATTTGCCAGGTTATATTGACTGTCTCAGATCGAATCTGGGGTCTAAATTCGATTTACCAGGTGATTTAGACTGTCTCAGATCGAATCTGGGGTCTAAATTCGATAAAAGTAAGAAAGAAGATTCTGATGATTTTTCTGAAGAAATACTTTCCGACCTCATCGATGAAGGTTATAAAGGTGAGGAATTAAAGGCGGCCTTTGCTGAAAGAAGAGCGATGTTAACATCAGCGGTTGATAATCTTATTGAAGAAGCTAGAAATTCAAAGTCATATGATTCCTTTGAAGATATGTTGGAAGATACAGTTGATGAAGAAGACGAGGACTAAAAGATATGTATGAAATACAATATACAAGCTCTGCAAGAAGGTACTTCAAAAAACTTCGGAAAAAAGATAAGACCCTGTTAGAAAAGATGTCCATAGCCATAGAAGAAATCAGTCTGAACCCGTACACAGCCGGGGTGCCAAAGAAGGGTGATCTCTCCGGAATTTATGGATATGATGTATATCATCAGGGCAGTAATTATGAAATTGCTTATAGATTAGATACGGATGATGATGGGAACATCATCTTGATACTCCTTGCAGGCAGCCGTGAGATTTTTTATGAGCAATTAAAAAGATATATGAAGTGATACAAAAATAACAAGAACGATGACTTCTCATCAGTTCTTGTTATTTTCATGTCTACGGCGTATATTCCATATCAAAATGCTTGTGTCCGGCGATGTCATATGACTCTGAAACGGGTTTGAACCCGAAGGAGGCATAAAATTCATCCAAGTAAGCCATCGCAATGATTTCTATCTTTTTATTCGGATAAGCATCTTTTGCATAATCCACTGCATATTGAAACAGTTCCCGGCCCATGCCGTTGCCCCGGTGGTCTTTATTCACGACGACACGGTTGATATTTACATTATCACCGACAAGGATCCGGCAGTAGGCAGTGATCACATCCCCTTCTTTCTTCATCAGGTGCGTCGCCTCCTGGTCCTTGCCGTCGATATCACTGAACAGGCTTTCCTGTTCGATGATGAAAATATCCTGCCTCATTTTCAAAATCTGCTCCAGCTCAACCAAGCTGAGCTCATCAAATGTTTTCAAAAGCCACATATAATGACTCCTCTCATAAAATGTGAATATATATACAGTGTAACATATTTCAGACAATTGTTTGGATTTTTCAAATAAAGGTAAAATGTAATATTGACATACATAATTTTCTATCAAAGGGGAGGGGGGATACGATGAAATTTTTAGATTGGTTCAGAAGAAGTAAGGACAAAAAACGGTGACGAAAGAATCCAATGCAAATAAACTCAGCAAGTACAATGAGAACCTGCAGCTGCAGCTCATCGGCCTCCGCATCGGTCTTGGAATGACGCAGGAAGAATTTGCCGAACTGACCGGCGCAGAACTGTCGGTCATACGTGAACTGGATAAAAATATCGAAGATATTACAGTCGGCGAACTCCAGACCATTTTGACAAATACGAACACCGGCGCCAGGCTGGTCATCAAGAAACGGGACGATAAATTCACGAGGTTTTATGATCGCTAGGACGGTGTTCCCCCGACATGGCGCAAAAACGATGTCGGGGTAGAGGTGTTTTCCCGACATGGCATAAAAACGATGTCGGGGCAGAGGTGTTTTCCCGACATGGCACAAAAACGATGTCGGGGCAGCGGTGTACTCCCGACATGGCATAAAAACGATGTCGGGGCAGGGGCGTTTTCCCGACATTGCACGAAAACGATGTCGGGACAGCGGTGTACTCCCGACATGGCGCGAAAACGGTGTCGGGAAAAACAGCAATTTTTCTGTTCTTCACGAATATTCTCCCCGGTTCATGATGAAAGGCTCCGGTCAATCAGATAAAATGGTTGATTTAAATTTTTTTAAGTCATATAATACCCCTATAGGGTATATTTAGAAGACGTACTTTTAAGTAGTCTCATCCTAAATAAAAAGAAACGAGGGATGAACATGTCGGAACATAATCATAAACATCGTGGCCATCACCATGACAATCACAACAATCATGAACAGCAGAAAGGACATGACAATACCGACGATCACGCGGGACACGACGTCCATCACGGAGATGATCACGCCCACCACGGCCATCATGGGGACCACAACGGGCACGAGGGCCATCATCATCACGGAGATTTCAAGAAGAAATTTTTTGTTTCACTGATTTTTGCAGTACCGATCATATTTCTCGCTCCGATGATGGGCATCGAGCTTCCGTTCCAATTCACGTTTCCCGGTTCTGACTGGCTGGTGCTGGTACTTGCAACAATACTTTACTTTTACGGTGGACAACCTTTCATAAGTGGTGCCAAAGAAGAATTGAAAGCACGTAAGCCGGGCATGATGACACTGATTACAATGGGTATTTCGGTGGCATATTTCTACAGCCTGTATGCATTCTATATGAACCATTTCGGTGCGCCGGATGCACACACGATGGATTTCTTCTGGGAACTTGCGACATTGATTATCATCATGCTTCTGGGTCACTGGATTGAGATGGGTGCCGTGGGCAATGCCGGAGATGCGCTCAAAAAAATGGCTGAACTATTGCCGAGCACTGCCGTCGTCATTGATGAGGCCGGCAACTCGAAAGAGATGGAACTTGCGGAAGTGAATGAAGGTGACCATGTCCAGGTGAAAGCGGGGGACAACATTCCGACGGACGGTGTGATCGTATCCGGACGCACTTCAGTCGATGAGTCGCTTGTTACCGGAGAATCGAGAAATGTTGAAAAGACAATTGATGACTCCGTCATCGGCGGTTCGGTGAACGGCTCCGGTACGATTACGGTAAAAGTGACAGGCACCGGAGAAAGCGGCTATCTGTCACAGGTGATGGGGCTGGTGAGCGCGGCTCAAAGTGATAAATCCAAAGCAGAACTGCTTGCCGACAGGATTGCCGGGTATTTATTCTACTTCGCACTCAGCGCGGGTCTGATTTCATTTGTCGTATGGATGATGATTTCGGGCAACGTAGATTTTGCGCTTGAAAGACTGGTGACGGTCCTGGTCATCGCTTGTCCCCACGCACTTGGCCTCGCCATTCCGCTCGTCACGGCGCGGTCGACATCCATTGGTGCGAGCAACGGTCTGATTGTCAAGAACCGCGAGTCTTTGGAAACTGCCAGACATTTGGACGCGGTCATGATGGATAAGACAGGCACGCTCACAGAAGGCAATTTCGCAGTGAATCATTTTGAAAGCTTCAATGAAGTTTATTCCGATGAAGAGGTGCTGGGATTCATGGCAGCAATGGAAAAAAGTTCGAGTCACCCGCTGGCACTCGGCATACTGGATAAAGCGGCAGAGGAAGATGTTAATATCCCACACGCCGAAGATGTCAGCAACATACCCGGCATCGGACTGGAAGCGATGATCGCCGGTAAAGATATGAAAATCACAAGCGTGTCCTATTTCGAAGATAATGGCATGGATTATGACAAGGCACAGTTTGATGCCCTTGCGGGCCAGGGGAATTCAGTCAGCTTCCTGGTCATAGACGGTGAGAACAGCGGAATCGTCGCACAGGGCGACCAGATCAAATCAAGTTCCAAAGACATGGTGAGAGACTTGATCGACCGCGGTATTGAACCCGTCATGCTGACAGGCGACAATCGTCAGGTGGCAGAAGCCGTCGCAGCTGAACTGGGCATCACCGAGGTCCATGCACAGATGATGCCTGAAGATAAAGAGGCACTGATCCACTCGTACCAGAAAGAGGGCAGGAAAGTGATGATGGTCGGTGACGGCATCAATGATGCTCCGAGTTTAGTCAGGGCGGACATCGGCGTCGCAATCGGCGCCGGCACGGATGTCGCTGTCGAATCCGGAGACGTCATACTTGTCAAGAGCGAACCGTCGGATATCATGAATTTCTTGTCACTGGCAGAGAAGACGATGAAGAAAACAGTGCAGAATCTATGGCTCGGGGCAGGTTATAACATAATCGCCGTCCCGCTTGCAGCAGGCGTCCTCGCTGCAGCCGGCCTGATCCTCTCACCCGCAGTCGGCGCAATATTGATGTCGATCAGCACGGTGGTCGTTGCACTGAATGCAATGACGCTGAGATTGAATGGGTAAAGAGCGTTGAGATGTTTATTCGCATAAAGAGGCCAAATAAGAAGTTTTTCACATAACATGTTAGGATGGGGGTGTATTCAAATACACATTGGAGCTGAATTTGATGATTGATATTCATAACCATCTGTTAATTAATATTGATGACGGTCCAACTTCAAAAAATGAGGCACATGATTTACTCGAGCAGGCGGCAGCGCAGGGTATAACGAACATTATGGTTACCCCGCACCATCAGGTCGGCAATTGGTATACGCCGAAGGAAAAAGTGCTTGAAGAAATAAAAATCTTAGAAGCGATCATTAACGACAATAACATCGATATCAACGTCCATCATGGTCAGGAAATCCGCATCAACGAACATATTTTGGAGGAACTGCGCGATGGAATCAATACGACTTTGAACGATTCCAGGTATATACTGGTGGAACTGCCGTTCGGCAAACTGCCACCGTATTACGACGCAGTGATTGATGAGCTCGTTACGCACGGCTATACACCGATCATTGCCCATCCGGAAAGATGCGAGCCTATAGTGAATGATATAGATATATTATATGAACTGATCAATAAGGTGCAGTGGCGCAGGTAACTGCCGGGTCCATAACCGGAGATTTCGGAGATACTTTGCAGGAAATCGGTTTGAAGATGGTCGAAGATGATCTGATTCACATAGTGGCGAGCGATGCCCACGATGCTGACTACAGACCGTTCAAACTGAAAGAGGCATTAGACGTCATTGCAGACAAACTGGGTTCTGAATATGCAGATACCCTGGTGGATAATGCAGAGAAAATCTTCAGAGATGAGAAGATAGACACGAAAAAATCAATTAAAGATATATGATAAAATGCCAGGCCGGTCATCAGCAGATGACCGGTCTTTTTGTAAGCGCCGCGGGTGCGGATTTCATCATTATCCAGTCACTCACAGCTCTCAGTGACCGACAATCCGCCAGCCGGCGAAAAGTCCACAGACCGTGCGAACGATCATCCGTCTGTCTACACAGAAGACGTGGATGACTCCGAAGGCGTGGCGGCTCCAGTGAGCGATTCCGATGACGGTTCGGCTGACGCCAGTGAGTCGGAAGTTCTTCCAAACACAGGTGTCGCAGAACAAAGTACCACGATATTCGCGGCTGTTTTGGCAGCACTTGGACTCGGCTTCCTTGTGAAAAGAAGAAAACCGACAGATAAATAAGAGATTGAATGATGAAACCTCCAAAGCTATTTCAGCTATGGAGGTTTTTTGATGCGCCATGTCGAGAGACTGCCTCGCTCCCGACATCGTTTTCGCACCATGTCGGGAAACTGCCTCTCCCCCGACATCGTTTTCGCGCCATGTCGGGGTACAGCCCCTGCCCCGACATCGTTTTCGCACCATGTCGGGGTACAGCCCCTGCCCCGACGTCGTTTTCGCACCATGTCGGGAAACTGCCTCTCCCCCGACATCGTTTTTGCGCCATGTCGGGAGACTGCCCCTGTCCCGACGTCGTTTTCGCGCCATGTCGGGAGACCGCCCCTGTCCCGACATCGTTTCTGCGCCATGTCGAAACAGCGCTCAAGTGGCGCACCCGGACGGACTGTCGATCGCTCTTATCCAAATAATCAATCACTTCCATATTAATTCTTCCAATTATTCACTATAATTAAATTTAATCAGACATTGGGTTTGGAGGGGCAGCATGTTAAGGAATAAAAAAGATGTCAAACGTTTGGAAAATGAACTACATAATATCGGTAACCAGGTCAGCAGTTATTCCGAGGAGAGTTTCGACAAGGACATCAAAAATCTGTGGCAGAAGCTGAAAGTCCGCACAGGAAACGCGCAGCTGAAATCGATGCACATCGATACAATCTCCACTCTGGAAAAGGGGATGCCGATCAATCTGCTAGTGAATAATGGTCTCAGAACGATTTACGATGTGGCACCCTATGATGTGAATCAGCTGACAAATATTAACGGTATCGGCGATACATATGCAGCGTTGATTCATGATGCCGTAACGAGAATAAAGGAATCGGTCTATCAGCAGGCGCATCCGAGAATGGATCCGGATAATCTGGCCGATCTTGATTTGAAACTGATTGAAACGGTTTATAGAAAAAGGGAGATATTGACCAAGGCTGAAAAAGCCGGGAAACTGCTTAAACAATATAAGTCGGAAGGGAGTCCATATATCACTGCCGCAAAGAAGAAAAAGAACTTATTCATGGGACTGTTCCAGTCCAGTGATGAAAAAGAAGCGGTCGAACATGCATTTGGTGAATTGAATAAAGAGCAGTTTCAGGACAAACTGGAACAAATAAAAACGATGCTGAATCATATCGAAGGTTTCTCGGTTTCTGAATATGAGCTTATCGAGCATTTCATCAATAATAACGCAGCCTACTATATTGAAATTGAAAAAGTGACGGGCTATTCGCAAGTGGAAACTGCGGGTGATATTCCTTCTGAAATCGTCAATGCCGTCGAGGCATTTCCACTGGATACGAGCGGGTTGGATTTGACGCTCAGGCACTATCAGGAGTTCGGTGCGAAGTATGGGCTGCTCAATAAAAGAACGCTTCTCGGTGATGAGATGGGGCTCGGTAAAACGATCCAGGCGATGGCGATGATCAACCATCTGCGTCTTGAAGGTAAAAAACATGCGATTGTCGTCTGCCCGCTCAGCGTCATTGCCAACTGGAAAAGGGAGATACAGAAATTCTCACGCCTGAAGGTTTTTATTTTCCATGGGAACGGCCGTGACGAAGCATTTGAGCGCTGGAAGACTGAGTCGGGTGTGATGCTGACGACATATGGTCATGCAGGGAAGCTCGACAGGGACGAGATTCCGGATCTCAATGTGTTGATTGTCGATGAAGCGCACTTTGTTAAAAATCCGGGCGCAAGACGTTCCGAGAGTGTGTATAAACTTGGTGAAAATACGGAGTATGTGCTGTATATGAGCGGGACGCCGCTTGAGAACAGGCTTGCTGAGATGAAGCAGTTGATTCGCGTACTGCAGCCGGAGCTTGCAGACCAACTGACGCAGGAATTGTATCTTCTTGAACCGAAGGCATTCAAACGGACGGTGGCGCCGGTATATTTGAGGCGGAACCGGGTGGATGTACTGGGTGAACTGCCTGAATTGGATATCATCCCGAAGTGGACCGAATTTGGCAAAGATGAAAGCCGGTATTATAAGGAAGCCGTTTTAAACGAACAGCTGATGAAGATGAGACGGGCTGCCTGGACGGGCGGTACGCCGGAGAAGTCGCCGAAGCTGGAAGTGTTGCTGGATATTTGCGAGGAAGCGGCGGACAACGGGCATAAAGTGCTGGTGTTTTCATACTTCAGGGATGTCATGCGGACGATCGAGCGCCATCTCGGGGACTGTACATTCGAACCGATCAGTGGAGATGTACCGAACACGAGGCGCCAGGAAATCATCGATGAATTTACAAAAGCGGAGCCGGGTTCAGTGCTCATCAGCCAGATTCAGGCAGGTGGTGTCGGGCTCAATATACAGGCGGCGAACATCATCATATTGTGCGAGCCGCAGTGGAAGCCATCGACGGAAGAACAGGCCATAGCCCGAGCATACCGGATGGGGCAGTCGAGAAATGTTGTTGTGTACCGTCTGCTGACTGAAGACAGCATAGACGTCAGCATGCTTGAAATTCTCGGCGAAAAATCCGAACTGTTCGATGTGTATGCAAGGGAATCCCAGATCGCATCCATTGCGATGAACGATTCGGATGCATCCATTAAACAGAAAGTCATGGAGATGGAGCAGCAGCGTGTCGCAGAGCGTGTTGAATGATTTTAATGGAGGGTGAAAGATGAATCAATCACTGATTTCAAAGCCGGTGTCAAAGCTTGCACCACTTATAAAAAATAAAAGCATATCACCGGTTGAACTCACAAGAGCGGTGCTGGATCATGCGGAAACAAAACAATCAGACATCAATGCATTCATCAATATTACGCGTGAAAAGGCTGAAGCGGCCGCAAAATTCGCAGAGCAGGAAATATTGAACGGAAATTACCGCGGCATGTATCACGGCATCCCGATTGCGCTGAAAGACAACATCTACATCAAAGATGAAACGACGACGGTGGGGTCGAAAATCCATAAGGATTTCAAACCTAGATACAATGCGACTGTCGCCCGGAAACTGTCAGATGCCGGTGCGATTTTTACCGGCAAGCTGAACATGCATGAATACGCCTACGGCATTACGAACGATAATCCGCATTACGGTGCATCGAGAAATCCATGGAATACGGATAAGATCACAGGCGGCTCAAGTGGCGGCTCCGGTGCTGCGGTGGCAGCAAATTCAAATCTTGCCTCACTCGGTACCGACACTTCCGGCTCCATCCGCATCCCGGCGGCATTATGCGGCGTCACCGGCCTGAAGCCGACGTACGGCCGCGTAAGCACATACGGCACTTTCTCGCTTGCGCCCAGTCAGGATCATATCGGGCCGATGACGAGAAACGTCAAAGACGCAGCAGGACTGCTCCAGATCATTGCCGGTCAGGATAATAAAGACCCGATGACTTTGAGTGCACCGCCTGAAAATTATTTGGATCATCTTACAGGTGATGTGAACGGTCTCGTCATCGGCATTGATGAAGAGTATTTCTTTGACAATGTCGATGCAGATGTTGAAAAAGCGGTGAGAGACAACATCAGATTTCTTGAAATGAATGGTGCGAAAGTGGAGTTGATAGAAATACCTGCGCTTAACGGCACTGAAGAGTTGGATCAGATTACCGTGTTCAGTGAAGCATCCGCCATTCACCAGGAAGCGTTTTTTAAAAATCCGGAAGCATTCGGTATAGAGATGAGAACCGTATTCCAGAATATCAAAGTGCCGTCAGTCATCGATTATATAAAAGCACAGGAGGCTAAGAAAAGGCTGAAAAGCGAACTGCTGAGAGTATTCGAAACGGTGGATGTACTGATTTCACCGACACTGCCCTTTACAGCACCTGACATCGGCAGCAATTTCGTCGATATCAACGGTAAGAAAGAGGAACTGATTAAAAGTGCGCTGCACTTTATGCGTCCGGCAAGTTTAACGGGGCTGCCGGCGTTGTCAGTGCCGTGCGGTTTCAAGGATGGTCTGCCCGTCGGCCTGCAGATCATCGGACCGCCGTTATCAGAAGCAAGGCTGCTCGACGTCGGCTATATGGTAGAACAGAATCAGTCATAATATGGATTTGAACATGAAATGTCATATCAATGAGTCATAAGACCTTCTTTGCCACATGCACGGAAGGTTTTTAATTCGAGACATTTAACTGTCTGAATATTCATTTATTTGATAAAATAATATATGAAAGCGTTTTACATAATGTTGCCAAAGCTTCCCGTTAGTCAACCAGATTTAAATAAGGAGGAAGTAAGATGTCAATTTCGAAAGAAGAATTACATTGGATGTATGCGCACATGTACAAGATCCGCTATTACGAGGATAAGCTGGAAGAGGTATATATGGAAGGAAAACAGCCTGTGTTCAATATTGGGGCAGGAACTGTGCCGGGGGAAATGCATCTTTCGACCGGTCAGGAACCGGCTGCAGTGGGCATCAGTGTGCATCTGCGTCAGGATGATATTGTGACGGCACCGCACAGGCCGCATCACCATGCGATCGCGAAAGGGATCGATCTGAACCGCATGACTGCTGAAATTTTCGGCAAAGTCACCGGTCTCAGTAAAGGGAAGGGCGGACATATGCATCTGTTTGATCCGAACCTCCATTTTTCATGCAGCGGCATTGTCGGTGCCGGTATTCCGCATGCAGTGGGCGGTGCGCTTGCTGCGAAGAAGCGGGGCAAGGATTCTGTTGCGGTCGCCTACATCGGTGAGGGTGCAGCGAACCAGGGGTCGTTCCACGAGTCATTGAACCTTGCGGCACTGTGGAATCTGCCGGTCATCGTCGTCGTTGAAAACAACAAGTACGGTATTTCTGTCGCTAGGGATGATTCAACGTCTGTTGCATCGAATGACCTCAGGGCAGGTGCATACGGCATTGAAGGCTACTATGTAAAGGATAATGATCTGCTTGAAATGTATAGAGTGTCGAAAGAGGCGGTGGACCGTGCGAGAGCGGGCGAAGGACCGTCGATCATCGAGATCGAAACGTACCGTTATCTCGGGCATTTCCAGGGCGACGCTGAACAGTACCGTCCGGAAGATGAAGTGAAGGAACTGAGAGCGAAAGACCAGGTCAATATGTACCGGGATGTGTTAATAAAAGATCATGGCTTTAATGAAAACGAAATTGCCGACATCGAAAAGAAAGCGGCCGCAGAAGTGGACGAAGCGTACCAGTTCGCAAGGGACAGCGATTACCCTGACGAGACGGCTGCTTTAGAAGATGTATTCGTATAAATAATATTTGAAGGGAGCAAATGACAATGCAGGAAGTGAAGAAACGTTTATTGACGGGTAACAAAGCGATGGCTGAGGCAATTCGTTCAGAGATGAAAGATAATGAAGATGTGTTTGTGCTCGGGGAAGACATCGGAGCATACGGCGGTATTTTCGGTTCGACGGAAGGATTGCTTGATGAATTCGGGCCGGAGCGGATCATGGACACGCCGATTTCGGAAACGGCACTGATCGGTGCGGCGGTCGGCGCGGCGACTGAAGGCATGCGGCCGATTGCCGAGCTGATGTTCGTAGACTTTTTCGGGGTCGCAATGGACCAGATCTATAACCAGATGGCGAAGATTCCATATATGTCCGGCGGCAATGTGAAAGTGCCGATGGTGCTGATGACCGGAGTCGGTGGCGGATATAATGATGCCGCGCAGCATTCCCAGACACTGTATGCGACATTCGGCCATCTGCCCGGTATGAAAGTGGTGGCACCGACAACCCCGTATGATTTGAAAGGGATGATGATTTCAGCCATCCGCGACGATAATCCGGTGGTGTTCATGTTCCATAAGACGCTGCAGGGTCTCGGCTGGATGGAACAGCTGGATACGTCCCAGGGCCATGTGCCTGAAGAATCCTATACGGTGCCGCTCGGCAAGGCGAATGTCGTTGAAGAAGGCACCGATCTAACGATTGTCGGGATGCAGATGACGACGCATTACGGCATGGGGGCGGTCAAGGAACTGAAAGAGCAGGGCGTGGATGCCGAGCTGATCGATCTCCGTTCCATCGTCCCGCTCGATAAAGTTACGATTTTGAAATCCCTTAAGAAGACCGGTCGTCTATTGATTGTGGATGAAGACTACAAATCATTCGGCGTGTCGGCTGAAATTGCCGCTATCGTTGCCGAAGAGGGTTTATTCGACTTGGAAGCGCCGGTGAAAAGACTTGCACTGCCGGACATTCCGGTTCCATACAGCCGTCCGATGGAGTAGTATGTGATACCGACGACAGATAAAATTGTCAAAGCAGCACTTAAGTTGATGGATGAATAATCGAGGAGGGGAATCATCGTGGCAATGGAAATAAAATTACCCCGGCAATCCGAGAAAAATGAGGCTTTAAAACCTGAGCATGTGAGGTTTAAAAAGAAGTCTCAAGTTACAGTACCGAGTAAAATTGTAGAAGCGTTAGACCTTAAGGAAGGTGACGATTTACAATGCCGTCTGGAAGATGGGAAAATCGTTCTGGTACCAACAATATCAATCCCCAAAGACCAAGCCTGGTTTTGGTCGGAACAGTGGCAAAAGGAAGAGCGGGAAGTCGAGCAGCAAATTAAAGACGGGAAGTTATCGGAAGCTAAAAACTTAGAAGATACTTTAAGTGATTTAGATAAGATTTCCAAGGACTAAAAGATGATGAATTTGCAAAGGACAGCACGTTTTGATACCAACTTTACAAAACTTGATCCGCAGGCACAAAAAGCTATAAAAAAAGCGCTGCGCTTTATGGTCACTGACTTCAATCATCCCTCTCTCCGTATGAAAAAAATGGAGGGATGGGATTACATATTTGAAGCAGGTGCCAATATGGATATACGCATTACTTTTCACTTTGAAAAAACTGACACAATTGTTTTAAGGAATTGCGGACATCATGATAGAACTTTAAAAAATACCTGATTTACTAATAAAAATAACCCCCGATCTGCAAAAAAAGTGGATTGGGGGTTCGATTTTTATTTCATTCGATATAAAGCAGCAGTTTATTATCTTCCAAAGATTTCCTGTGAATATTCTTCTCATCATCCGTAAGGTCGAGTGCGTCCATCAGCTTTTCCTCGCGGCTTGTCGTTGAGAAGATGGAAATGAATTTAGCCAACGGGCCGAGGTCGGCACTTTTATTTTCGATGTGTTTAAACTGTGAGATGGTTTTGTCCAAACTGGAATTGGCGATCACCGTCATGTGTTCCTCTTTTAATCCTTCATCTTTCATGGCCACGATGCTGTCAATCAGCGCCGCTTCCGTCTCATATACTTCAATTCTGCCCATAGTTGCCTCCTGCATAAATGCTTACTCAGTTTAATGATAACAGAGGACTTCTTTCAACATTTGTTAATAAACTCCAAATCTGTAAAGTTCGGATTTTGGACATAAAGATACCGAACTGCCATAGCTGATGAGGTCGGTATCTTCATGTGATGTCATATGAGTAGAATATCGAATTTCGTAAGCCTGAACCAAAATCTCACG
>NZ_LFKO01000002.1:964077-982691 GCF_001265075.1 Salinicoccus sp. YB14-2 | reverse complement strand
CCCAAGCCAGAATCGCATAAAGCTTACGAATACAGTCCTCGAAATCGTAAGCCCAAGCCAGAATCGCATAAAGCTTACGAATACAGTCCTCGAAATCGTAAGCTCAAGCCAGAATCGCATAAAGCTTACGAATACAGTCCTCGGAATCGTAAGCTCAAGCCAAAATCACTCAAAGCTTACGAATACAGTCCTCGAAATCGTAAGCCCAAGCCAGAATCACTCAAAGCTTACGAATCCGGTATCACGATTCTGACACCAGATGTACAAACACCAACACGCCCTAGATCGACAGTATCTCGCGGATATCTTCTTCCGACATGGAGGACAGCTTGGCTTCGCCGGGCTTTATGATGGAGTCGATCATTTCTTTCTTCTGCTTCTGCATCTCGTTGATTTTCTCTTCAATCGTACCTTGGGCAATCATCCTGATGACCTGCACGACATTTTTCTGTCCCATGCGGTGGGCACGGCCGATGGCCTGTTCTTCAATTGCCGGGTTCCACCAGAGGTCGTAAAGTACGACGGTATCTGCACCGGTCAGGTTCAGTCCGGTCCCGCCGGCTTTCAGCGAAATCAGGAATATATCCTCGGCGCCTTCGTTGAACGCCTCGACCAGACGCACCCGTTCGGCGCCGGGTGTCTGGCCATCCAGGTAGTAACTGCTGCGTCCGGACGCTTCCAGTTTTTCACGAATAATTCTCAGCATGCTTGGGAACTGTGAAAATATCAGCATACGCTGGCCGTTCTCCCGCGCATTTTCAATAATCTCAAACAACGCTTCAAGCTTACCGGACTCACCTGAATAATCATCGATGAAAAGGGAAGGGTGGCAGCATAACTGTCTGAGCCGCGTGAGCCCCGCCAAAATTTTCAGACGGCCCTTGTTCAGACCTTCGGTCGCAAGCGACTGCGCCGCTTCACTCTGAATTTTATTCAAGTAGGCGAGATACAGCTTTTTCTGCGCCTGATTCATCTCTGAATAATGCACGGTCTCGATCCTGTCCGGCAGCTCCGTCAGAACATCTTCCTTCAGCCTTCTTAAAATAAAGGGCTTGACCAATCTTGCGATCGTCTCCGGTTCCTGGTTGCGGAACGTTTTCTGGTCGAATAGGAATCCCGGCATGACGGCCTGGAACACTGCCCATAGTTCATCCATTGAGTTTTCAACCGGTGTACCGGATAATGCGAATCGTTTGGGTGCCGTAATCAGTCTGACAGCCTGGGCAATTTTCGTACGGTAGTTCTTGATCGCCTGGGCTTCATCAAGAATCAGTGTATGGAACATCTGTCCCGTATACCATTTGATGTCCTGACACAGTGTATGGTACGACGTAATATACACGTCCGCTATTTCTTCCGACTCAAGTACCGCACGGCGTTCTTTTTTATTGCCAGCAGCAACCCGGACAGTTAAACCCGGCGCAAATTTAGAAAATTCATTTCTCCAGTTATAGACGAGCGAGGCGGGCGCAACAATGAGGAAAGGCGCGTCCGTACCATCTTCAATTTCGGACAATATATAAGTGATGCACTGGATCGTTTTGCCGAGTCCCATATCATCTGCGAGAATCCCGCCGAGCCCGTATTCTGATAATGACTTCATCCACTTAAATCCGGTTTCCTGGTATTCCCTCAAGTCCACTTCCAGTCCTGCTGGCAGCTCAATATTTCTCTCTTCCGGCTGCCTGATGGAACCGATAAATTCTCTGAAGTTTTGACTGAAGTCGGTCACTTGGAAATCAAGGTCCTTCATCTGCTCATCGACGAGCATACCGTGGTAGAGCGGCAGTGTCATCATGCCGCCTTCCTCGCCTGCCGCTTTGTCTTCAAGCTGATGATGCATATCCGCCATCTCACCGAGTGCCTCGTCCTCGAGTGACACGAACGCACCGCTTGGCAGACGGATATACCGTTTCTTCTCAACGACCGCCTGCAGTACATTTGCGATCTCGTCCTGGTTGATGCCTTCCAAATTGAAGCTCACTTCAAGGAAGTTGCCGCTCTCCGGTGCATTGACCGACACTTCGCCTTTCGGCGCCTCAGGGAGAATCATCGATTTTACGGACGGGGCGAGATAGATGTCGGCATAGTTTTCAAGCACGGGCAATGTATCATGCAGAAATTCAAACAGACCGTCTTCGGTATCAGCATACAGCCGTTCACCCGTCACTTTCAAGTCGGAGTTTTCAAGAACGGACATGATGGTCTGTTCACGCTCGTCATCCCGAATCAATATTTTACCGGATGGGACATTGACTTTCTCAGTATCATCAAATGGATTGATGATGATTGAATCATAATGATACTCGAGACGCAATTCGACACTGTAATCCGAGCCGTCGACATAGATTTTTGCATCGAGTTCCGGATTGATGACATTATCCGTCACCGCCTCTGACAGCGTGACATCGCTGATCTGTTTGATTTTCGGCAGTGTGCTTGAAACGAACGGTCCCATCTGGCCGGAGGATATCGGAATATCCGGCGATGTCCCTTCTTCCAAATACTCGGTGAAGGGTTTGAGCGCTTCGTTCTGTTCCGGTGTCAGTTTATACAGCACACCGTCTTCAGCGTACCAGCCGTATGTTTCATAATGGAAACCGCCTGAGTGGCCGGTAATCTTGAGATGATATTCATCCGTATCGCCTTCTTCCAATGAAAAGGAAAAAGGCAGGCTGTCAGTGCTGACGACGAGTTCTTTATATTTGAAATTTTCATTTTCAAACAGACAATTCACATCCTGAAGACCCATCAGCAGATCATCCGCTGCATAAGTCGGAATCATCAGTTCTTTGCCTTTTTTACGGGCAGGCATGTACTCTGCACTGTTGTCATAAAAATCTTCCGTCCGCTTGATTTCAAGCAGCTTATCAATCACTGCCCGGTCCTCATCAGAAAAATGATGGAATTCCGGGTCGAAAGTGAAATTCTTCCCGAATACGAGCGGGTCATTATACACGACGGCATCCAGAAATTCACGGATGTCCTTCACCACATACAGACGCTCTTCGCCAACACGCATCTGGATGTTGAACGACTCTTTAAGTCTGAAATAAAACCCCGGCATGAACGTGCGGAGCGTAAATTCAGTTTTGAGCAGTCCCTTACCGCCGTAAGGGGCGGCATCGGGCTGCGGCGCGCTTTCACCAAAGAAGCGTATCAGGTTGGATGCGTAGGCATATCGTGAGCTGTCGGTTTTTTTATTGTCAAAAGAAGGTTTTTCAGGTGCTCTGTTCTCCTGCTGCTGTGCACTCGAAATCGCAAACAGCGTGGCACACGTGTGTTTGCACTTGCCGTATGTCGGATAGGCCGGACAGTCGCAGTAATTCGAAATATGGCTGTGATGGAGTACGATCCGGGTCTGGTACGTCCGGCTGCCGGACACTTTCGCCGTCCACGTATCCGTCTCCGGCTCATGCTTCAGATTTTTCACATGGCCGTCTTGATAATACGCTTTACCTCTTTTATAAAAGATATCCGAGTAAAAACTGCGGATGAATTTTTCGGTCACTTGCATCTTCAACACTCCGTCTTTGAATATTCGCATAAAATAAATGCCTTCATCCAGTCAATTATACCGGACTTCCGTGTTTCTTCATATAATAGTGTTCAGAGAAGTCTTTGATATAATGGAAGTAATCTTATTAAATGGGAGTGGCTTCTATGAAATGTACAATAGTCGGTATGTGGGGCGGTTTCCCGAAGAAGAATGAACCGACATCGGGCTATCTCGTCGAAAAAGACGGATTCGCGATTTTACTGGATGCAGGAAGCGGCGTTGCGGCAAACGTCCAAAATTATATCGAGCTGAATGAACTGCATCATCTTTTTATATCGCATTATCATTACGATCATTCGGTCGATCTCGGTGCGTTCATGTTCGGACGGATGATCGGCACATACATCGGCGGAACAAAAAAGCATCTGAACATTTACGGCCCAGCAGATGGGGACGTTGCGGGGCAGGTTGAGAAGACCGACTTCAATACGTTCCATCCATATAATAAAGACAGCGAAATCAAAGTCGGGCCGTTTACAGTGACATTCCACAAAAACACCCACCCGGTGGAAACATACGCGATGAAAATTACGGATGATGAAGGACAGGTGCTTGTCTATACCGCTGACTCAAGCTACGAAGACAGCCTCACACGCTTCGCACAAAATGCCGATGTACTGATTACAGAATGCAGCCATTACGAAGGTGAAGATGCAGAAAGACTGGGGCATATGAACGCAGAGGAAGCTGCGCTGCTTGCAGATAAATCAGGAGCGAAGAAAGTAGTGCTGTCCCATCTGCCGCATTACGGCAATTTGCAGGAACTGCTTCAGACAGTCAAATCGTCAGGGATTGAAGAAGCGGTGTTGGCAGAGACAGGGATGGAGATAGAGGTATAGAGGAGTATTTAATTTTAAGTGGATTGCTGGTCACTCACAACTCTCAGTGACCATTAAAATACCCGGACGACATTCTATTGTCATTCGGGCATATTTTTTCCAGCTCATTTTCATACACCAGTTATTCTTATCTTCGCTCTTCATCCTCATCTTCATTTTTTCTCTCAACCACATTAATATCTTCATGTTTCACGACTTCGGAAATATGTTTATTATCGGTGACAATCTTTTTCTTGACGATGATCTCTTCGGTCACGACTTGTTCCTTGACGATTTTAATCCGCTCTTTTGTGATCGGGATGCGCATGACACCTTCTTCGTCATCGGTATCATCATGACTGTATGTTTCAAACAGCGGCTCGTCTTCGAGCTTGCGTCTTTCGACGGTGACATGTTCATGGTCGACAGGCACATCAAATTCCTGAACTTCGGATTCGGTGAATTTGTTGACGATGACTTCGCCGACCTGTTTCTTTTCCTTATTTACGACAAGCTCTTCTTTTCTCAAGTTAAAACTCTCTTTATCGGAGTTTTCCATTCTTCTTCCCTCAGACGCACCGGCCAGATCGTTTTTCACCGTATGATTGAGATTTGTACGCCGGCGTGGATGCTCCCGATCCTTATAGCTGTATTCATTTTCAGGACTCGTGAATTTGTAGAAGGAACGCTCGTCATAATCGATATAAAGCAACAGCAGTCCCTCATAGAGTTGTGTTTTATATCCTTCTTTTTCCAAAGTGGTGAGTTCGAGAGTACTCATCACCTCTTCCTCTCTATCTTCACCCTGGAACCAGGCAACGATACCGTCCCACGGATCTCTGTCCGTCCTTTTCTGTTTTACACCGCTAAATCTATCCTGAGTATCCGATAATCCATAACCGGAAATCACCGTCATGCGGGATTCTTCCAACCCATCGGTTTTCAATTGTTCTATTCTGTCCATCAATACTCTTTCAGTCGAAAAAGATTCAATCCTGCCCATATTTTCAGCCTCCGTCTCTATTTACATATATCAGTGTATGTATTCCCCATATAAGCGGATATAAACCACGCTGTAAAAGTTTTGAGCATACAAAAAAGCAGGGAAACCTTCATCGGTTATCCCTGCTTTTTATTTTCCTGTATTTCTTCTATGACGTCAGACGGGTACTCATCTTGTTGTTTCATTGATTCTTTTCTAATAAAAAAGGCATGCAGCAGTTTTAAAATCGGTCTGCCAAGCAGCTGGGCACTGCCGAGGATAAATAAAATCGTCCCTGCAGTCTGAGTCTGACTGAACAAAAAAAGCACACTGCCAATCGTGAACCATATCCCAAGCGTCAGATCATTGATGATCGCAAGCAGTTGATAGCGTTTATTGAAAAAGATTCCAAAGCTGCCGATATCAAACTCGAAATAATTTTTATCTCTTTTAACCTTCGGCAATTTTTCATCTCCTTTAAAAAAGTCACATACTACATAACTACCCGATTGATGCGACATTCATTCATTTCTTGATCTGCCCAAGCATTTTAGCCATCGGCCATTGAAGCGGCAGTCTCAAAATCAAAGCCCATTTAGGTAAATGCTGCAGGCCCAGTTTTTCCTGGTGGGTCGCCATGTATATATTTGCCGGAAACACTGCCCATAAAAATGCCTGCATGCCGGTGATCTGCCAGTTTTTAACCTTGTTTGTCAGCAGTAGTACTCCAAAAATTAATTCCAATGCACCACTGAACAGTGCTAAAAACTTCTTGAATGGAATAAACCCCGGTATAATCTTTGCAAATCTGTCTGGTGATAAAAAGTGTGCGGTGCCTGCAGTGGTGAAGAGGGTACCCATAAATATTCTTATCAATTTTATTCACTCCCATATTTTTTCTCTACAAGTATATTACTGTGGGACAGTAATTACAATTACTCCCAATGGTCTGCTGTAAATGTATGATAATAAATACTGAATTAAGTACTATATTAAGTCTTTTTTATGATGTAATAAAGCACGTATATATGGGGGATAAAAATGAAAATATTGGATGTACCACACACTAATATAACTGAAATGAAACAATCGCCGAGCGCCTCCTTTGACAAAGCAAAAGAATCTGAATCCGGTGTATATGTGTTTAAAAATAATAAACCATATGGTGTCGTGATGACAACGGACCAGTATGAAGCAATGTATAATAAAATCGAAATGCTCCAAGAGAGTCTTGAAGAATATGTCATTAGAGAGCGTTTAGCAGAATCAGACTATAAAACTTATACTGAAAAAGAGGCTTTAGGCAATCATTTGGATTCTGTCGCATATGATGAGAATGACGGGTGGGAGTAAATGGTATATGAACTACAGTTTACAGAACACTCTTTAAAAGAAGAGAGAAGTCTGGATGGAAACGAAAGAGTATTCGTTGATAAAGCATTTCAACGAATTAAGGAAAGAGGTATGGGAGCGGGCCGGCCACTAAAAGGTGATTTAAAACATTGCCGAAAGTTGAAAATTAAAAAACACGGTCTCCGTATCGTTTTTCGTCAAATTGATAATAAGATAGAAATAATTGAAATAGCAGCGATGGGTAAACGTTCAAATAGTGAAGTTTACAATAATGCGATTAAAAGATTAAAAGGATAATTCCCGGACGATTAATTGAAGTCTGGGAATTTTTCCGTCATTAAGTATAAATAACGCAGGGGCGTTCTCCCGACATGGCGCGAAAACGATGTCGGGGCAGAGAAGAATAACGCACAAAAAAACCACCAAAAATCATCCGATTTCCGGTGGCTCCAATTCAATCTTATATCTGTTCTTCTTTCACGACTACTTTCGGCTTCTTGACTCTTTTGCCCGTCACTTTACTCCATACCCACACGCCGGTCAGCAGTACCGCGATCGCAATGCCGAGGTAGCCGAGGATAGGGTAGAAGAAGTTTACCAAGTCCACGAATCCGACCAGGCTCAGGAAGTACCCGATGATGACACTGGCTACAAGTGCGACTTTATAGTGTCTGGAGTAAGGTGTCCAGAATCTGGTCAGGAACGGATAAAGCATGCCGACTGCCGTGTTATAGATGATCAGCAGCATGACAATCGTCAGTGCCAGTGCGAGCAGTGGATGGATCTCCCTCGCCAGCACCAGTGTCGGCAGCTCGGCAGTGGATGTCACATTGATCTGTGACAATAAACCCCCGTTCATCAGAAGCATCAGTACAAGCAGTATGACCCCTCCGAATAAGCCGCCGCGTTTGGCCACTTTAAATGAAGACTGCGCGCCGACGATGGAAAGGATGCTGAATGCCATCGCGAGCACGATGCCGCTGTAAGTGATGGCCTCAAGTCACCATATGCCCGTCGGTGTTTTGGTGATATCCGTATACGTGCCTACTTCGGAAAGCGGCACTGAAGGGTTTGTCATGTTCACAGTTGCAATGATTATCACGATGATGATCAAAGCCGGTGTCACAGCGCCGAGGGCGACCAGAATCTTATCAAAGCCCATCGTCAATGTAATGAGAACAGCAATCGCCATGACCAGTGAGCCGAGCCATGCAGGGACGCCGAAACTTTCCTGGAATGCCGATCCGCCGCCGGCAAGCATGATGATCATTACGCCGTATAGAAAGAATACAAGGACGTAGTCGACCGCTGCTCCGAGCTTTTCACCGAAAAGAAGTTTTGTCGGCTCGAGATGCGAATCAGCATCCAACCTGTTGCCGAGCTTTGCCGCCTGCCTGCCGATGAACATGATGACGACCGCCGACAGTATGACTGCCGCATAGCTCATCGCGCCGAAGTTGGTGAAGAACTGTAAAATCTACTGCCCCGTTGAGAATCCCGCACCGAGTACGACACCCACGTAGGCAAATCCTATTTTTATTGCGCTTCTGTTATCAGAACTCAAAAAATCATCTCCGTATGTATTTTTGTTATAATGTCCTTATAAAATATAATCACGTTTGTACTAAAAACGGATCGAACAAGTTTTCATCCATACACATTCAAATGTGAAAAATGAAACACAAGTATCATTGTAAACATACTTGCAGGTAGCCTGTCAAAGTTGCCAGCGAATTCTGATAAGATTAAAGCGTATACAATTTAGTGAAAACAAGGGAAGGGGAATTTTCAATGAAAATAAATTCTAAACGACTTTCGAACCACCTCGATGAGGTGAATCTGATCACCGCAGATGGTGAGGGAATGACGAGACCGGCATTTTCTGAGCTGGAAGATCAGGCTCATGCGTGGTTTATTAAAAAGAGCAAAGAGCATGGTTTCCGCACACGTCAGGATGCGTTCGGCAACAGTTTTGCAACGATCGGACCGGAAGATAAGAAAGGGATACTGATCGGTTCACACCTGGATACGGTCAATGATGGGGGCAAATATGACGGTGCCCTCGGTGTGGTGACAGCACTCGAAGCTGCGCTGACATTGCTGGACGAAAACATAGAATTAACTAAACCGGTCACTGTCGTCGCATTCCGCGCTGAAGAGATCGGTCTCATCGGCAGCAGTGTATTTACAGATCTGATCGACAGAAGTGAGGGCTTTGAGGACAGACTCGCAGCAATGAACAGGACGGTTGCCACCGTCGATGACTCGATCGGCTACGAAGATTACACTGATTACGTCGAGCTCCATATCGAGCAGGGCAAGCACCTTGAGACCAACAATTTGAATATCGGGGTCGTGAGTTCTATCGCAAGCCTGAACCGCATGAATGTCACCGTCCATGGTGAAGCGGGGCATGCCGGCACAATCAGAATGGAGGAACGGAAAGACGCATTGATGCACACAGCTAAAATATTGACTGAATTTGAACGCATCGTGAAATCGTACGGTCACCCGAACGTCGGCACCGTCGGCCAGCTCACAGTATTCCCGGCGTCATCCAATGTCATTCCCGGTAGAGTCGAGTTCTCCGTCGATCTCAGAGGAGACGATATGGACCAGCTGAACAAGATCAAAGAAGAATTCAGAAAATATACTGAGGACAACCATACAGTGGATATCATTGAAAGTCCGGAGAAAGAACCGGCGCACATGTCGGAGAAAATCATGGACTACATTAAAACATCCGCAGAAGAATCGGACTTCACTTTTGAAGTGATGACAAGCGGGGCGAACCACGACGCCAACCCGCTTTCCAGAAGAATGAACGCCGGCATGATCTTTATTCCGAGCAAAGACGGCATCAGCCACAATCCTGCAGAGTTTTCTTCGACGGAGGATATTGAAGCGGGGGCTGAAGTGATGCTCGGCACAGTGAAAAAATTACTGGCAGAATAAAATCCCTTCCATACAGATTTACATTAATCAGAAAAATCGGTATAATAAAGTCTTATCTTGTAAAAAGAGGGGTTTTGAAAATTGAACAGGGAAGCTTGGAAAATTGCGTTTGCCTATACCGGCGTCGTGGTCGGAGCAGGGTTCTCCACTGGACAGGAAATACTCCAGTTCTTTACAAACCACGGCCTCTACAGTTATTTAGGCATATTATTATCAGGTTTGATGGTTTTATTCATCGGAAGACAGGCAACAAAATTCGGTTACCGCATTCAGGCGGAATCACATAAAGCCCCGATATTTACGATGTTCGGCAAAGTGTCGGGGACGATCATCGATTACTTATTCGTGTTCTTCCTGTACGGCATTGCCGTCATCATGTTCGCGGGCGCAGGGTCTGCGTTCAACGAAAGTTTCGGCGTACCGTACTGGCTCGGCACACTGATCATGGTAGTTCTTGTAGTTATCACTTTGATGCTCGACTTCGATAAAATCGTCTCGGCACTCGGCGTGGTGACACCGTTTCTGATTGCGGTCGTGATCATCATTGCGATGTTCAACATATTCAATCCGCAAGTACCGCTCGATACGGTGAACGAGTATGCGCGTCCGGACCGTACGCCAAGCGGATTGTGGTTCCTGGACGGGGCGATGTATGCCGGGTTCACACTGGCGACGGCCTTCAGTTTCCTGTCCATCATGGGTGCAAATTCATCAAATCATAATACAGCTGCACGCGGCGGACTGCTCGGCGGTGTAATCATTACAATACTTATGCTGATGATCAACGCAGGTCTTATATCCAACATGGACGTTGTGAATGAATTGGCACTGCCGACGCTCGTGCTCGCACAGAATATCCACCCGGCATTACAGGTGGCCCTCGCACTCGTCATGCTGCTTGTCATATACAACACAGGTGTAGGCGTCATGTATCCGTTTTTAAAACGGTACAGCGAACCTTACACGAAAAAGTATTACACAATACTCCTTGTTTCCGCAGTCATCGGGTACTTCCTGAGCTTCGTCGGATTCGTGGAACTCGTCGGCATCGTCTACCCGGCATTCGGCGTACTCGGTCTGCTCATCGGGCTTGGTCTCGCCATACGCTGGTTTATGAACAGACGCTCGAAGAAAAAATTAATATAAGTAGAAAATAAAGAACAAAACTCCGCTTGAAAGGGGTTTTGTTCTTTTTTTGACCTCAGCGAGGATAGGCGTGTTCTATCGGCCAAGTTGGTTTGCCCGATAGGGGCGTTCTATCCGGGGAGGTCCGCTGACGTTCAAACAGCTCATCCCGCACCCAGGGATGACGCATTAAACGCCTCGCGACGCATCCCACACAAAACCAAAAGCCCCGCCTACAAAAGTAAGCGGGGCCATCTGTATATCTATATATAGGGTTGGAAATCTTAATGGATGAAGTTATGGTTTGCTGCTTCTGAAGCGGATAGTGTTCTGAATGATTTACCGCCCAGACCGTTGTTCCAGTTCATTTCTGAGATCATGATTGATCCGTCACCGTTCACTTGCTCGACTACACCCACGTGTCCGGCACCCCAAGCGCCATTTGACCAGGCGTTTGATTGGATGATTGCACCGTGTGAAGGTGTATTGCTTACTGATAAACCTTGTGCTCTTGCATTACCAGCCCAGCTGGATGCGTTGCCCCAGCTGCCGCTGACAGGCTTGCCAAGCTGCTGACGGCGTTCGAAAGCGTACCAAGTACATTCGCCGCTCGGGTACCAGTTTGTACCATATGATGCAGCAGGTGCCGCTGGCGCCTGTTCTTCAGCTGCCGGTTCAGGCTCTTCCTCAACCACTGGCTCTGGCTCTTCTTCGACAACTTCTTCCACTACAGGTTCAGGTGCTGGTTCCGGCTCTGGAGTCGGCTCAGGCTCAACTTCTTCAACTGCCTCTACCTCAACAGTTTCTTCCTGTGCCGGTGCAGCACTTTCCTCTACGACCTCAGGCTCTTCAACTTCAGCCGGACGGTTGTCTACAAGATCAAGAACTTTACCAGGGTAAATTAAAACCGAATCCATTTCGTTGAATTCCATAATGTTGTTGTAGCTGATTCCAGCTCTGTTGGCAATGCTCGCAAGCGTGTCGCCGCTTTGAACCGTGTAAGTGTCGCCAGTGATGTTTTCCGGTTCAGGGTCTTCTTCTTCTACGACTTCTTCTTCAACCGGCGCTTCCTCTACGACTTCTTCTTCAGCCGGCGCTTCTTCAACAACTTCCTCTTCAACCGGCTCTTCTTCAACAACTTCCTCTTCAACCGGCTCTTCTTCAACAACTTCCTCTTCAACCGGCTCTTCTTCAACAACTTCCTCTTCAACCGGCTCTTCTTCAACGATTTCTTCTTCAACCGGCGCTTCCTCTACGACTTCCTCTTCAACCGGTTCTTCTTCTACGATTTCTTCTTCAACCGGTTCTTCTTCTACGATTTCTTCTTCAACCGGTTCTTCTTCTACGATTTCTTCTTCAACCGGTTCTTCTTCAACGACTTCCTCTTCAACCGGCGCTTCATCTACGACTTCTTCTTCAACCGGCTCTTCATCTACGACTTCTTCTTCAACCGGTTCTTCTTCTACGATTTCTTCTTCAACCGGTTCTTCTTCAACGACTTCCTCTTCAACCGGCGCTTCATCTACGACTTCCTCTTCAACCGGCGCTTCATCTACGACTTCTTCTTCAACCGGCTCTTCTTCGACAACCTCTTCTTCAACCGGTTCTTCTTCAACGACTTCCTCTTCAGCCGGTTCTTCTTCTACAGTTTCTTCCTCAGCCGGCGCTTCTTCTGCCTCTTCAACGACTTCTTCAACCGCTTCGCCGTTAAGCTGAAGCACCTGGCCCGGGAAGATCAGGAAATCTGACAGTCCGTTGATGTCCATCAATGCACGGTATGTTGTACCGAACTCGCCGGCGATGCTGTAAAGCGTGTCGCCTGCTTTTACTGTATATGTATCTGCGTCCGTCTGAACCGCTTCTTCTTCAGCCGTCTCGACTTCTGCCACTTCTTCTTCAACTTCAACCGGCTCAGTCTCTTCGACTTCCTCGACGGCACCTTTTATGTTCAGTGTCTGGTTGACCAGAATCAGGTCGCTCTCAAGATTGTTCCATTCTTTCAACTGCTCAACGGAAACATTATTACGGTTGCCGATGCCCCAGAGCGTATCGCCCGCTTTTACTGTATATGTAGACGGTGAATCAAAATTGATGTTTTGTCCGACTGTAATCGTATCCGAGCTCAAATTATTATAATTTTTCAACTGGTTGACAGTCAGATTATTTTCCTGGGCGATTTTCCAAAGCGTGTCGCCGCCTATGACCGAGTATGCACCATTCCCAGTGTCTGCAGATGCATCGTTCGCTAAACCATAAGTTGAAATCGCTGCTGTTGCCGTAAATGCCGTAATGACCTTCTTCATAAAAGAAATCCCCCTAATGTTTATATTATTTATTTTCTCGACGAATTATCTGAATCTTTCACTTTATTTATCAACAGTTCCTATACTATCAGAAAAGAGGGGGAAAGTTTCATTTGTAACAGAACTGTAATGTAACTAAAATATATGTAAAAAAACATGCTTATATTACACTAATTATTACAAAATCCATTATAGACAAGTGCCAAAACCTTTAAAAATAAAAACCGATCTGACACGGAATTTACCCGATATTAATAAATGGGATATATTCTCAAGCCGAAGTAGTTTTTGTGACTTGTAATAACGGGTATGATTCATAGTAGGAAGATAATCTTAAGGAGGTTTGAATATGACCCAGAAAATGATTACGATTTATAACGTCGGCGGGGATTCGACTGAAATCGTCCAGCCCGAGGCGGTGGAGCATCTGATCGGCATCTTCAACAAGCCGATCGACGAGGCGAATTTCATCCATGTACCATTGGAGCAGGGGCGGACATTATTAATCAACCCGAATCTGATTACGTCCATATCCATCCAGGAAATCGAAAATAGACAAAATTAAGTGAGAGTGATTTTAAGTGGTAAACAAGATTGTATTAAACAATAAGGAAATTGCATTGAACGATTATCAGGAAAAACCAATCCATACTGAAAGTGAGACAAAAGGCAGTGTGGATGTCGAAGAGATAACGGTGAAGTTTGATGTGACGAAAGATGTCTACAGTGAAACGGCCGGCATATTATACGAAGGTGTCCTCGATGTGAAAGTGCCTGAAAAGGATCTTGCGTTCAGAGGAGAAATCATCAACTTTTACAGCGGCATCGTGAATTTATACGAAGCAGAGGATAATACGACGGCGGATGAGTATACAGTGACGTTGAAAAATATTGGCAGATAGAGGGAATGTTATGAAACTCAGCATATTGGATCAGGCACCGGTGTCAAAGGGCTCAAATGCCAAGGCGGCACTGGACAATGCGATCAGACTTGCAAAGGCAGGGGAGGATTACGGTTATGAACGGTTCTGGCTTGCCGAGCATCATTCGATGCTGGCATTTGCATCCAGTACGCCGGAAATTACGCTCGCAGCCATCGGCAGCCGGACGTCAAAAATCAGAGTCGGCTCCGGCGCGACGTTGATGCCGTATTACAGCCCGTATAAGGTCGCTGAAAACCACCATACACTGGCGACACTTTTTCCGGACAGAGTCGACCTCGGCATCGGCCGTGCACCCGGCGGACCGGCGGAAGCGACCGAGGCATTGAACAAGGCATACCTTAAAAACGTCTATGCAAATAAAGAACGCATCAGTGAGCTGATGGGCTTTATTCATCATGATAACTACGCAGAAAAAATCAAAATGAGTCCTCAGGCTGATCCGGCGCCTGAAGTATGGATGCTCGGCACCAGTGTGAAAAGTGCGCAGCTAGCTGGAGAACTCGGCATGAATTACTGCTTCGGCTACTTCATGTCGAATGCGGGTGATATGAAGGCAGTCATCGATACTTACAGGGAGAATTTCAAGCCCGCAGTCGAAGGTCAGACTCCCCAGGTGATGATTACCGTCACAGCATTTGTTGCAGAAACAAAAGAAAAAGCAAAAGACATCGCAATGAGCACACTCATATGGGGCGTAGAAAATGAACGTGCTTTCGGGCAGAGTGATGTCGATGACGGCATCCCGAGTATCGAAGATGCAAAAAACTTTGAACTGACAGAAGAAGAGCAGGGAAGTGTAGACAGAAGACTCGACTCGATGTTCGTAGGCACTCCAGAAAATGTAGCCGGCAGATTAAGAGAACTCGCAGAAGCCTATAATATAGAAGAAATCATGATTTCGACGAATACCCACTCTATAGAAGATAAGATAAAATCGTTTGAGATGTTGAAAGAAGCGATGGAATAGTCTATTACTACAAAAACGGAAGTTTAGAAGATAATATACAGTTTGAGGAACAGAAAATCCATACGTTTTACTCATAGGGGAATAGCATCAGCGTGAGACTTCAGGCTCACGCGATGCCCCAGGAAAGAAAACGTACGGATTATTTTTCTGTTAAATTTTTAAGACCCGGCCTCTTTATGCCTGGCGTTCTTCATTTCAAACTTCTTAATCATTTCTTCACGCGAAATCGTCTTTTCACCATTCAACCGCTGCGCTTCAGCAACCAGCAATTTTTCATTAAGCTGAGCAATCGCTTCATCTCTCTTATCCATATCTCTATCTCTCATCTCCATTATAATCAAACACCGTTGCGATGAACATCTTGCCGATATTGATCATCGAGCGTTCATCGACGTTGAAGTTGGGATGGTGGTGGGGAAAGACGTCGCCTGAGTCCGGCATCGTACCGCCGACGATGAAGAAGCAGCCCGGACGCTCGAGTAAATAATAACCGAAGTCTTCCATGCTCGTCTGCGGCGTAATATCAATGACGTTGTCCTCGCCCATGACTTCCTTCTGCAGCCTGGAAATGCGCGCCGTTTCTTCCGCATCATTCACAACAACCGGATAGCCCCGCGTATAATCCACTTCGGCACTCATCCCGTACGCCTTCGCAATATTTTCCGTCATCTGCCTGATCTTCTCTTCGGCATTATCGCGCGTCTCATCATCCAGCGTCCGGACGGTCCCTTTGATCTCCACCTGATCCGGAATGACATTGAAATTCGCTTCACCCGTATTGAACGTCGTGACCGACACCACTCCGGACTTCAACGGATCAGTATCCCGGCTGACGATCGTCTGCAGACTTTGGAACAGCGTCGTTGCGACAGTCAAAGGATCCTGATTATGCTGCGGCATGCCGGCATGGCCGCCTTTACCCTGCACCGTAATTTCAAAAGTATCGCCGCTCGCCATGAACGGACCCGAAAGGGCACCGACCTTGCCGAAAGGCATCGTCGAAATGACATGCGCCCCGAAGACGCCGTCGACACCGTCGAGCGCCCCGTCCTCGATCATGAATTTCGCACCGCCCGGAATGACTTCCTCTGCGAACTGGTGCAGGAAAACGACTTTGCCTGGAACCTTATCCCTGTTGGCAAATAAAACCTTCGCAACATGAAGAAGCGTCGAAGTGTGGATATCGTGACCGCACGCGTGCATGACACCGTCGACCTTGGACTTGTAGTCGACATCTTTCGCATCCTGGATCGGCAGTGCGTCAAAGTCGGCACGGAGTGCGACCGTCCGGCCCGGCTTGCCGCCTTCAAGTGTTGCGACAACACCCCGTCCACCGACTCTCGTCCTAACGTCCGTAGCACCTAAATCCTTATAGAACTGTGCGATCTTTTCAGGTGTCTTCTCCTCATGGTGGGAGAGCTCGGGGTACATATGCATGTCCCGTCGGAACGCCACCATATTATCGAATTCTTCTTCCAATGCTTTGAATAATTCTTTCATATCAATCCAACCTCCTGATGATTAGTCATTGTCATTTTATCAGAAAAGTCTGTTTTACATGATAAAAACTGAAAGCACTATCATGCCTATACCCGAACGACATCGCTTTCATTCCCGCCCTCCTTGGGACTTTAAATATATGTAGCATAAATATTCTGTGTATGGTAAATTGAGTTCATTGTACTTATTCAAAGAATCAAGGAGTGATAATGTGAACGGCAAATCAAAGTTCGACAAAGAAGAAACATCTTTCGTCAAACAGAGTTATGACAAAGTATGGAAAGAGTCGAGGCGGACAAAGTCATTGCTCAAATTTTTCAGTTCAGAAGATATGAAAAAAGCGGTGGAAAATGAACCGGAAGATGATAGCTCAGGCTACCCGCCGTATAATAGACTGCAGATGACGGGTCTGATCATGGGGCCTTTGCTTTTTGTTTTGACCTTATTATTTTTACAGACGGACGGCCTGGACAGAAGCGGAATATTCGTCGTGGCATCAGCACTGTGGATCGCCACGTGGTGGATGACTGAAGCCATTCCAATTCCGGCAACCTCACTCATGCCTTTGTTCTTGTTCCCGATGGGTGGTGTCATGGAAAGCGACCAGGTATCCAGTGCCTATGGTGCAGATATCATCTTCTTATTCCTAGGTGGTTTCCTGCTCGCTGTGGCGATGGAGAAGTGGAATTTACATACGCGTGTGGCACTCACGATCATTCGTGCAATCGGTACCACGTCGGCGACGATCATGCTCGGCTTCATGATTGCGACGGCACTGCTGTCGATGTTCGTGTCGAATACGGCCGCTGTAATGATCATGATTCCGATCGGTCTCGCAATCATTAAAGAAGCACATTCCCTGTCCAGTGAAGAGATGGGCGGAGACGTCACGAAGTTTGAAAAACAGCTCGTTCTTGGAATCGGTTACGCAGGCACCATCGGCGGGCTGGGTACGTTGATCGGGACACCGCCACTGATTATTCTGGCCGGTCAGATGAATGAAATTTTCGGTTACGATATGAGCTTCGCACAATATATGCTGATCGGTGTGCCGACAGTAATTCTTCTATTGATCATCGCATGGTATTTCATGACTTATGTCGCGTTCAAACATGATTTGAAAGAGCTGCCGGGCGGTGCTAAAATCATCAACCAGGAATTTGAAGCTTTGGGTAAAACATCTAAAGAAGAGAAGTGGGTATTGATCGTTTTCCTGTTTGCAGCTTTAATGTGGATACTGCGAGGTTTCGTTTTTGAACACTTTTCTTTCTTAGAACTGCTTACGGACGGATCGATTGCGATGTTTGCTGCGGTACTGTTGTTCTTAATTCCAACAAGAAGACAAAAGGGCCGTATTCTGGATTGGTCAGTCGCAAGAGACCTTCCGTGGGGTGTACTGCTTCTGTTCGGCGGCGGTCTGGCACTCGCTGCAGCGATCGTTGAAACAGGCGTCGACCAGTGGCTCGGTGATCTACTGGTTAATATAGAAGGGACGCACATCGTCATCATGATTGCGGTTGTATCCCTGTTGATTCTGTTCCTGACAGAGTTCACTTCGAACACCGCAACAGCGACGATGATCCTGCCGGTACTTGCAGGACTGGCGATGGCAGTGGATGTCCATCCGCTTGCATTGATGTTGCCGGCGGCGATGGCTGCAAACTGTGCATTCATGCTGCCGGTCGGCACACCGCCAAACGCCATCGTCTTCGGTACAGGCAAAATATCCATCCAGGAAATGGCGAAAGCCGGTTTCGGGCTGAACCTCATCGCGTTGCTGCTAATAGTGGTCGTTACGTACCTCCTCTTGCCAATCGTCTATGGGATTGATCTCAATGTCTATCCGTTTTAAAATTGAAAAATGAAAGAAATGGCATGGCTGTCGCGGCCGTGTCATTTTTTATGGGTTTTGACAGTTTCATTGAAAGAGAAAAGAAGTACAGAACCGAAAATAGGTTCTGTACTTCTTTAAGGTAAATATCTATATTCAACTGGATTCTAATGCATGAAATAATTGTTACTGGTATAAAGTCATCGATCATTGTGTATGGCAAAATGAAAGTGCAGAGCTTTGCAGGGAGAAAATGCAGAGTCCTGCACTGCTTTAC
>NZ_LFKO01000002.1:962182-962433 GCF_001265075.1 Salinicoccus sp. YB14-2 | reverse complement strand
CCTTACGGTGTGGACTGGACGGATTACGATGCGTTGGCGCCTGCACAGACTGGGGTGATGCCTCATGAGTGAAACACTGCGGGAGATGTGTAAGTCCCTCAGGCTAGCCTATGTCGCTGACATTTATGACCAGATCCCTTATGAATCTGCCGACCAGTTCCTGGAGGTCGTATTTAAAGAGGAATTTCGGTTGAGGGAAGAGGCGAAAGTCCAGCGGTTGATCAAGAAAGCGAAATTTCTGGATACTAAGA
>NZ_LFKO01000002.1:956085-961724 GCF_001265075.1 Salinicoccus sp. YB14-2 | reverse complement strand
ACTGACGGCCGCACTGGTGGATCGACTCATCCACCATGCCCACGTGCTGTCATTCACCGGTGAAAGTTATCGCCTCAGTCACGCGTTATCGAAATCACGTTAAGTGGACACTACAGGGTGGCAACCCTCTGCACTTTTCATTGCATTTCTATGTACTTTCTTGTTGCGAAACACACCCGCAGTAAAATTCACATTTTACTGCGGGGGAATTCGCTTTTAGCTAGGACTTATGTCCCAGCCCCTTTTAAGTGGGGATGCTACATTCAATAAAGTAAACTGCCGAATCAATGAATTGATACTAGGTTATAAAACAGTGAGGACCTTATGACTTCACAGTGAATTCATAAAGATGCGGTTTTTATTTTTAAAACTTCCCATTGCGTCTCTAACCAACAAAATCTATCTTTTAAGTAAGAGGTGATATATAGATGGAAACCAAGAAATTGATGGACGAGATTGATCTGATCCTCCAGACTTCCAGAGCAGGCACCATGTCTACGTCAGTCAGTTACACTTGGCAGCTCGTAAATTTTTTTACTCAAAATCTATGTTGCATTTAAATTTCAGTTAATTTAGAATTGAAATAAGATTTTAAAAGGGGATGGATAAAATGAAGAAAATATATTTATTAATTCTATGTATGAGTTTGTTTATTGTAGCGTGTGGAGAAGCAGGCAGTCAGGAGGAGGATTCTTCATCGTATCCTGAAAGGGATATTAATATTACAATACCGTATGCATCCGGTGGAGGCGGTGATTTCCAAGCTAGAATAATTGGTAATTATCTCCAAGAAGAGATGGGTGTTACTGTAAATGTAGAAGCTAGGCCAGGCGGGGCAGGATCAACGGGAATGAATTACATAAATACTGCAGATCCAGATGGATACAATATCATTCTAACTGCAGTGGGTCCTTCTACGCTTACTCCAAATCATAATGAAGTTGGTTATAATGTAGTGGATAATTTTGAACAGATTTCACAAGTGACTTTCTCACCTTATGGCATGGCTGTTAATAGTTCTTCTGGTATAGAATCTTTAGAAGAATTGTTTGAGTTAGCGGGTCAAGAAGGTGAAGTTACCTATGGTACGACTGGTTCAGGTTTGCATCAGCACGTAGTTACGTCAGCGTTACTAAACAATATGGATGGTGCAACTATGGAGCACGTGCCATTTGAAGGTGGCGCTGAAGCATTAAATGCACTTTTAGGAAGTCATACAACAGCTTCAATGAATACGTTATCAGAGATAATACCCCATCATGGCGATGGTTTAAATATATTGGCTGTAACTGCAGAAGAGAGATTGGAAGAACTGCCTGAAGTACCAACATTTTCCGAATTAGGTTACGATTTAATCAGCCAAGGAGCTTGGTTTGGTTTTATGGCTCCTAAAGACACTCCATCAGAAATAATTGATATTTTAGATCAGAATATCAGTGCTGCTTTAGAAGACGAAGAAATCATTAATAGGTTTACAGAAGCTGGTTATCAAATAGAATATTTGGGACCTGAAGAATTTGCAACTAAGGTTGCTGAAGAAGATGAAAGTAACAGAGCTGTTATAGAAGAACTAAATTTAAATTGATGAGGAGTACCATATGAGTACTGTAATAAAAGATATTACTCTAGCTATTATCTTAATACTTTTTTCAATTATAGGTTTTATTGCTTCAAATAGCTTTGCAGATGAAGCAGATTTTTATGGACCAGCTTTCTTTCCTAGGTTAATATTTATCTTACTATTTGTATTTGCAATTATGATGGTGTTAGAGTCTATACTTAAAAGAAAGCTAAAAGTAGAAGAGCAGGTATTTTCGAAAAAAATGTTACTAAATGCCTTGTTATTGATTTTAACAATTTTTGGATATATTTTATTGTTTAACTTTATAGGCTTTTTAATATCGTCTATATTATTTTTGTTTGCTAGTCAGGTAATTTTTAATGTTAAGAATAAAATTATGCTTATTGGAGTTTCAGTTGTGATACCATTTATACTATATTTCATATTTTCAAATTTATTTAATATTCCATTACCATAGGGGGTTACTGGTTTGTCTACAGAAATTATTGATGGGATTTTATCCGCATTTGCACCGTTAGCAATACTGGCAACCGCCCTAGGAGTGATGATGGGTATAATATTTGGTGTCCTTCCCGGTTTAACTGCCACAATGGGAGTGGCTTTACTTATTCCACTTACGTTTGATATGCCACCCGTCATAGCTTTTAGTGCATTATTAGGAGTATATATTGGCGCAGTTTATGCTGGTTCTATAACAGCAACTTTAATCGGGACTCCAGGTACAGCAGCAGCTGCTGCTGCACTTCTTGAAGGACCTGCTCTAACTAAAAAAGGCCAAGCAAAAAAAGCTTTAACTATGACTACTATCGCTTCATCTTTCGGAGGTCTCTTTAGCTGTTTAGCTTTAATTTTGATTGCACCTACTTTAGCGAACATAGCTCTACAGTTTGGTCCACCTGAATATTTTGCACTTGCATTTTTTGGGTTATCTATTGTAGCCAGTGTGTCTGGTCAATCGCTTATAAGAGGTGTAATAGCGGGTTTAATTGGTCTTTTTATAGCTACGATTGGTTTGGACCCAGTGAATGGCATAAATCGTTTCACTTTTAATAATCCAAACTTACTTAACGGTGTTGAAATTGTACCAGCATTGATAGGTCTTTTCGCTATATCAGAAGTTTTGAAAAGGTTGGAAGAAAGCGAAGTTGTTGAATCTAAAGTCAAAAGCTTTGCAGAGGGTCTAAAGCTAAATGAATTAAAGAAAAATGTTATTAATCTATTTCGATCTTCAGCTATTGGAACTTTTATAGGTATTATCCCCGCTGCTGGTTCAGGTATTGCCGCTTTTGTTGCATATAATGAAAAGAAGAGAGCTTCTAAACATAAAGAAAAATTTGGTAAGGGGAATATAGATGGAATGGCATCTACTGAGTCTGCTAATAGCGCAGTAACTGGCGGTGCGCTTATACCATTATTGACATTTGGAATCCCAGGGGACGTAATTACAGCTGTGATGTTAGGTGCTCTAATGATTCAAGGTTTGACTCCTGGACCAACTTTATTCACAGATAATGTCAGTGTAATGTATGGAATTTTCTTTGCGTTGATTCTTGCTAATATTTTCTTACTAATATTTGGATTGATGGGCACAAGAATCTTTCCTAAGATATTAAACGTACCTGAGAATATTTTAATGCCAGTAATCGTTGTTTTATGTGTGGTTGGTTCATTTTCAATTAATAACTCATTTTTTGATGTTTTGGTAATGTTCATCTTTGGAATTATTGGTTATCTGATGGTAAAAATGAAATTACCTTTACCACCGATGTTATTAGCGATTATTCTCTTACCTTTATTGGAATCAAATTTCAGAAGAGCTATGGTACTATCTGGAAATGATATAACTATTTTCTTAACACGTCCGATTAGCATGATTTTTATAATCATAACGGCACTAGTTGCTATAGGTATAATTATACGGGAAATTAGACAAACAAGAGAGGAAATTAAAAATGGTTAAATTTAAAGAAAACCCTAATCTTGAAAAATACATTTCAAATCACGAAACTATGTATAGAAATCTGCTTGAAAAAATAGTGAAAACCGAAAGTTATACAGAAGATAAGGATGGGGTAGAAAAGGTTGCAGACATTATCCATGATTTTTTAGTTTCAGAAGGTGTGAATGTTCGTAAATATGAAAATGTAGATTACGGACCTCATTTGATTGCAGATATAAAAGGGGACATAGATCGCACCATAGTCGTAATGGGTCATATGGATACAGCTCATCCAGATGGAACATTAGCAGAGTTCCCTTGGAAAGAAACGGAGGATAGATTACATGGTCCAGGTGTATCAGATATGAAATCAGGCCTGACTACAATGATGTTCGCAACTATTGCTCTATCTAAAACAGGAGTGGAAAACTTTCCAAATATAAAACTCATTTTTACACCTGAAGAAGAAAAAGGCTCTCCTATAACAAAAAAATTTTTGTCCCAAAATTTGAATGATATTGATGCGGTATTTAATTTGGAAGCAGGAAGACCAGATGGCTCGATAATAAATGAAAGAAAAGGATCAGCCCATTTAAAGCTAGAAATTAAAGGGAAAGCTTCTCATTCGGGTGCCTTTTACGATGAAGGAATCAGTGCTAACGATGAGCTTTCTTATAAAATGATAAAAATAAAAAAATTAATGGAGGAATATGAAGATTTAACTATTAATTTTGGTTTGATTAAAGGTGGAGTCAGTAACAATATTGTATCACCAGAGGCGATGGCGACTTTACATTTAGGTTTTTGGAAGCAAGAAGATTTTGATAATGTATATTCTGATATTAAAAATATAGTAGATGAAAGTTATATTGAAGGTACAAAAAGTACTATTGAAGGGAGTATTGGAATCTATCCCATGGAAAGATCTGAAAGTGCTGATAGTCTAATATCCGTTGTGTTGGAAACATCTGACGCGTTAAACTTAGATATTGAAGCAAAGTCAACCAAGGGGGCTTCCGATGCAGGTATTACATCCTTCCTCGGTATACCTTCAGTTTGTGCGATGGGCCCTGTAGGTGGAAAATGGCATACTCATGATGAATATATGGAAAAAAACTCTTATGTTGAAAGAACAAGATTACTGGCATACTCTATTATGAATTTACAAAAAAAGCAATACTTTGGTAATTAAAACCTGTAGTTTTTATGATGTTCTCCACAATGCAATTGCTAAATGAATTGAATATTAGCTAATTTTCTAAATCTGACCAGTAAATATGGTTAGATTTTTATTTTTACAGACACTAACTTATTATTCCTCGAGGTGGAGGCCAACAATACGCAATTCAAGTCCAGTGGTTCATGACAAAGAGTCCACACTATTATTTTAATAATACAGGATTGAAGTCCACCAATACATATAAAGAGTCAATCACAGCGTTCTGATTACGGCCATGTGACTGCTAAACTGTACACTTTTATCAAATGCATTCATCCCTGTGACTGCTAAACTAAACTGAACAGTTCTTGCTTGATGGGACTGATGTAGCTGTCAAGTAGAACTCAACACTTGGGTATGCGGACAAAATCTTAGACCAAATTGGTTAGGTTGAAGCAGGCAAGATCAATGAGATGGTATTCGGCCCTGCATGAGCGAGGCCTTTCTGCCTTCAGAGTTGATTTCATCAGGATGCGGTTTTTATTGCCAAACTTCACATTGCGTCTACAACCAGTAAAGGCTACCTTTTAAATAAGAGGTGATATATAGATGGAAACCGAGATATTGATGGACGAGATTGATCTGATCCTCCAGACTTCCAAAGCAGGCAACATGTCGACGTCAGTCAGTCCCATAGTCAGCGAATATATGACTTTCTATATAAAGGATTATGCACTATATACCGAAACAGAAAAGAACTCTCTCATTATGAAAGGTATTGAACACAAGCCTTTAGTTCATAATGCATTAGGTGGAGATCTGTACCACTGTTGATTTCATTATTGATCGTCTGCGGTGCACGGCCCAATCGGGCTGCGATGGCACGATTAGAGTAATTCTCACGCTTCAATATTGCGATTTGTGCCCGTTCATCTTTGGTCAGATGTTTTCCTTTGATA
>NZ_LFKO01000002.1:951803-956018 GCF_001265075.1 Salinicoccus sp. YB14-2 | reverse complement strand
GTGGTATCATGAAGTTGCGTCATGTGATTTCATTCCTTTATTGAGTGTTGTGGTTAACTTTCAATATAACATGAAATTCACATGGCGTTTTTTGTATCAAAGGGTGGCTAAGTTGATTATAAAATCCGCCGAGGAAAAACTAAAAGCAATCAATCTTTATTTTAAATATGAATCATACGCGGAAGCACTGAATAAATTAGGATACCCATCATGCGGAGCCCTCAGAAATTGGGTTTACGAATTCAAACGGAATGATGATATGAAAAAGGAATTTACCCGTCGCACAAAATATACATTTGAACAGAAACAAGAAGCAGTAAAACATTATTTAGAATACGGCAAATGCTATTCACTTACATATAGAAGGTTGGGATATCCAAGTCGTGTGGAAAAAGATATCCTAGAGAAAGCTGGGGCATAAAAAATCAGAGCATTAATCTTGCGGGACTTACAAATCAAGAGAAAACAATTCTGATTGATACCCTACGTCCAAAATTTAAACTAACTGAAAGTTGTTATGATAACAATTCGACCATTTACTGCACCCAATTCATGAAAAAGGGCTGGCATCAAAGACTGGGTGGCGGTGGCCACGCTGATGCGATGATGAATCGCATCTTCCATAATGCGGTTTAGTTCGATAGGGGGAGATAAGAACATCTGAGAATATGAAGCGAAACTGAAATGATGAATTCTAGGCCACTATAGTGTCCTATTTTTTAAGTGGACTCCACACGCATGTCACCGGACTCTAATTGAATATCGTAGGACCCCACCCTGTGAATAGGGGGCTTATTAATGCGAAATAATCAAGCTGAATTCAGTACACTCCATGAAACATTGAAAACTATGACAGATGTCTATTTTGCCCTGCCCTTCGCCTCGTATGAACGCGGCACCAGTGAGAATCAGCATAAGCTCATCCGCCGGTTTATCCCGAAAGCCCAGTCCATTTCATCGATCAGTGACCGACAGATTCAGCGCATCCAACGATGGATCAATGAATGACTACCCACGTAAAATCCTTGGCTACCAGACACCACATGAGCGTTTTTCCAAGGCAATACAACACACACTAGGCACTTTCACAAACTCTGGTCCAGGGTCGAGCCCCTGGTGGCTAACTTAAACTTGAAATTCGCGTTTAGTTTTTCCTCATAGATATGCATTAACTTTCCCACTAAGACTTTTTAGTTTAAGGTTTTGTCCAGGTCCTCGTCTTGAGTTCAACTTGATGGTTACAACGCTGCGACGCGGTAGTAACTTTAGTCGTCGTAAATAGAAGAGGCTAACATTATATAATTCGCTATAAAATACTTCAATAAAGCTATTAGAAGTTTTTATTTGCTTTGAAAAAAAGAAATATTTACAGAGTTTTGATAAGTCAAATTATATGAAATGTTCTAATTTATCAAGAAATTTTGTTGACAACTATATATTTCAATGAAATAATTTACGTACGAATAGAATAAATTGTAAGATTAAAAATCATAGGAGGGATTATGATAAAAATCTTGATTATAGGATCGGGGACGATGGGAAGAAGTTTGACTGAATTATTTTTACAGAACGATGTAAGCGTTTTTTTATATGATAAAAATAAAGAAGTTTTAAGAGACACAGAAAATTATATCAAACAAAAAAATTTCAAAAATAAAAATTTTAATATATTAAAGAATATACCTGTATATTTAAATGTCAATATAATAATTGAAACAGTCTCTGAAGTTTTGAATATAAAAAAAGAAGTGATTGAAAATATCGAAAAATATGTACCTAAAGAAACAATCATTTGCTCTAATACATCCGGCCTTCCACTTTCCGAAATAGGAAAGAACATGAATATTCCGGAAAGATTTATCGGCATGCATTTTTATACGCCTTCCACAATTATACCTCTTGTAGAAGTGATTAAGAGTCAATTTACATCTGAGCGGACTGCGAAAACAACCTATGACTTTCTAGTTAAAGTGGGGAAAAAACCGGTATTATTAAAAAGAGAGATTCCGGGCTTTATTGGTAATAGAATCCAACATGTAATTATGAGAGAAGCTCTTTTTTTACTAGAAAAAGAAGTGGCTAGTATAGAAGACATAGATGAAATAATAAAATGGAGCGTTGGAGTTAGACTTGCAATTAATGGGCCTTTTGAACAGAGAGATATTAATGGTATAGATACTCATCTAAATATAGCTAACTATCTATATGAAACCTTAAATAATTGTGAATCTCCATCGTATATTCTTCAAGAAAAACTAGAAAATAAACATTTAGGTATTAAAACCCTAAGAGGGTTTTATGACTGGTCAGAACAAGATTTAAAAGCTTATTATAAATATAAAGATGAAAAATTAACAGATATTCTTGAATTACTGAAATAAAACTGTGTTCACTTAATAATTTAAAGGAATAAATATTTTGGATGGCATAGTAAAGAAATTTATAAATAGTGAAGGTGCTTTAATAGAGAAAATAAACATACCTAAACCAAAAGCGATTAATTATTAATTAAAGTCTTACTGGTTTACATACTGAAAACCCGGAGTATATCAGCAAGTTGAGTATCTGATATAATCACATTGCAGCCGCCGATTTAATCATAATCGATGACATCATATCTAGCTTATGAAACCCAAGATGCCAGCTATTCTTTCTGTTCATCTATAATATGTATGACCAACACCGGGTTCATACTAACGTCTAATTAGGGGCTGGGAGAATGGAAGAAATCTCTGGAAGATGCGAAATTAGCCACGAAGGTCTTGAATCGCCTCCTCTATCGAAGCGAAATTATTACCTTGATAAAATCAGGAGAATATCAGAATGTGGTACAGAAAAACATTATTTGAAGAGATAGGGGTTGAGTCTTTATTGCGATGAGTTGTTGAATCTTGTTTGTGGTAAAGTGTTGAGTTTACTTAGAAGCAACAATTTACGCTTTTTGAAATTATTATTTCATTATGATTTAAAAAGAACTGTTCTAAATGCATGCGTATTCATTAATAAAGGAACAATATAACTGCTAAACTAGATTCAACAGTTGGGTATGCGGACGAAATCTTAGACCAAATTGGTTAGGAGTAAGTCGATGTATGCTTATAAAGAAAAATAAAATTGTAAGTTCAATAAATTTCGAAAGTTTTTACTATTGGAATTGAATACCTTTTATACTTGAGTCAATTTCATAATTGCTCTTTTTAAAAATACAGAGACCTACAGAATTTCTGAAATGTATTTTTTGAAACAGAAATCATGAAACTTTTTGCTGATTTAACTGTGCATTTATACGATCTGCAGCGAGTTTTGAAGCGTTGTAAACAAGTGTTACCATGTCAAAATGGATTTTTGCACGTTCACCAGTACGATAACGAACATTGTTGAGTTGAAAGAATTCCTTGAGATAGGCATTGACCCGTTCTACGGCCGTCCGACGTTTATAAATGGTTTTCCATGCTTTAGACCCACGGGCTGGTGCCGTGTACTTTCTTAGATCGTTGGTTATTTTAACCTTGTAAACTTTTTGACAGATGCCTTCGTTGGCGAGCGGGCAGTCTATACACTCTTTTGGTTTTGTATATTTCAAGGTTTCATATTTAACGTCAAAGCTGTCATAGCGATAGGAGTGCTCGCGAAAACACGTCGGGGCAAAGTGTTTATCATAGCCAATCGGTTCACCTTCATTTCGCTTGTTGTATGCGATCACAGACTGTTGTCCCATTCGATGAACCTGTTCGTACATTGGCTCGTAATCGTAACCAGCATCCATCGTTTGATAACGTAAGGATGGAAAAGGAAGTTCATGAATCCCTTTCAGTAATGGAATTGCTGCCTTTCCATCATTCAAATTTCCGGAAGAAAATAGAGACTGTAGAATATACTGATTGGACGTACCAACAGCTAAATGTCCTTTATAGCCATACCAGAAGACGTTTTTCCCTTCTGAATTCTTTTTGATACCCCATTCAGGTTCACGAGGGATTTCGATGCGTAGCTCATCTAAAGATGCGTCTAACTGGGCTTCGATTTTCATTTCATACAAAGGCAGATTGGCTTCCTTTTCAGCTTGTTATTTTAGCCATTGTTCGCGCTCTTCTTTGGATTTGCGTCCTCGCTTTTTAGGTTTAGGTTTTTGCTTTTCTTCTTTCGGTGGTGCTTGATCCCTAGCTTCAAAATGTGTAGCGTCGATGGCAATGGTGTCATCCATAATAAAGCCCT
>NZ_LFKO01000002.1:950684-950954 GCF_001265075.1 Salinicoccus sp. YB14-2 | reverse complement strand
TTTCAGACCCAGGCACCCACCCAGGGTTTGATTCATCATTCCGACAGAGGCAGCCAGTATGCAGCGCTGGACTATCAAGCCTTACTGCAGGCGAATGGTATCAAGACCAGTATGAGTCGCAAAGGGAACTGCTGCGACAATGCATGTATTGAATCGTTTCACAGTATCATCAAGAAAGAACTGATTCATCATGAAAATTACGCCACCAGAGCAGTCGCAAGCAGGAGCATACTGGAATACATCGTCAGTTTCTATAACTACGAAAGAATA
>NZ_LFKO01000002.1:941118-950652 GCF_001265075.1 Salinicoccus sp. YB14-2 | reverse complement strand
TATATCGATTATCTGTCACCGATTGAATTCGAAAAACGGTATGCTTAAGTGTCTCAAATTTTAAATTTAATACTTGTAAAAAATAAATAAGGCATGAAAATATCACACATTAGATGGATTGTCCCGATTTAATGTGTCCGTATTCTTGACAGAGGTTCATCCGGAAGGCAGTAAAAAAAATGATCAATATATCTGAGCCACCTTCAGCCATTATATGTATATCTGATGCGATTGCTATTTCATGTATAGATGAACTGCTTTCATTAGGTATAAAAATTCCCGAAGATATGCGTATATCCGGCTTCGACAATATCGGATTAGCTTCACATAATTCTATCCGTTTAACAAGTATTGGTTATGAAAAAGGTCACATTGGTGAGATTGCTATGCAAAATCTAATTGAACTTATTGAACAAAAAGAAGCAGGAATTGAAAGTACTAGACATATTACTTTAACTCCGGAACTATTTATACGCGAATCAACAAGAAATAATCATCTGTGAATGTGAAATGTACAATTCGTGATATGACTGAAGAAAAATTAGAGAGCATCAACCTAGATTAGTTGAGCAAGAGAATAAAATGGCTAAGATTTATAATTTTCGCACTGTTCATAATATTGTCACTGGAATTGGGGTTGTAAAACAAATAAGTGAAGAAACTAAGAAAATAAAGCTGATAAAGTAATAATTATTACAGACAAAGTGATTCAATTAATCTCAAGAAGTTTACGTCAGGCAGTTTTCAATGGAGAAGATTTTAAAGCATGTGAAGATGTTTCCCTTGGCAGCTTATCAGCTGGATTTTCTCTGGCAAATGCAGGTGTAGGCGCTGTTCATGCATTAGTCTATCCATTAGGAGGACAATTACATATCCCACTTAGTATAGCCAATGCAATCTTACTTCCATACGTTATGGAGTTTAATAAATTATCAAATTTAGAGAAGTTTGCAGAAATTGCTAAATTAATGGGAGAAAATATTGATGGTTTGTCGTTAAGAGAAGTGGCTGATAAAGCTGTAGAAGCAATGTCAACATTGTCTAAAGATATTGATATACCATCTATATTGCAAGAAGTAGGGGTTAAGAGGTCGGATATTCCATTACTTGTTAACGAAGAAAGCAAATTCGAACGATTACTAAATAATAATCCAAGAAAACTTAATAATGAAGATATTGAGACGATATATTACAACGCATATAGTAAATAATTATAGAACATAGTGTAAGATAGATTCGCAAGTTTATAGTTGTAAGGGTAAGATTCATAATTTTTTAAATATCATTTATAATTCATGAATTTTTATGAAATGTCGACAAACCTTACTATAATTTTTTTGAGATAATAAAGATAATTTTAAAATACTAAGCGCTTAATAGCAAGGAGTTTATCAATTATGGCAACCATTTATGATGTTGCAAAAAAATCTGGTTTTTCAATAGCAACTGTATCAAAAGTTGTTAATAATAAGAGTGGAGTTAGTAATAAAACAAGAAAAAAAATACAAAATATAATGGATGAATTAGACTACTTCCCTAATATGGCTGCATCTGCTCTAATGGGAAAAAATACCAAAACAATAGGATTATTAATCCCAGACTTATCTAATCCATTTTTCGCGGATTTAGCTAAAAGTATAGAAATAAGAGCCCATGATTACGGATATAATATCATTATCTGTAGTACAGAATATAATGAGGAAAAAGAAAGAAAATATATAATGTTATTGAAACAAAAAAATATAGACGGTTTTGTATTTGTATCTGGTTTTGAGAATAGTATATACATTGAAAAATTATTGGAACAAAACTTTCCCCTTGTTGCAGTTGCAAGAGATTTTCCTAATCTTGAAATCAATTCTATCAGTCTTGATGACTATAGAGGAGGTTATCAGGCAGCATCATATTTAATCAATAATGGCCATAAAAATTTAGTTATTTTAGCACATAATGTTTGGAGTAATAGAGAAAGAGTTAGAGGGTTTGTTGATGCTTCAAATGCTCATGAGGGAGTCGAGTTTACTGAAATTTTAATTGATGACATTACTGAGGGGCATGTGGAAAATGGGTACAATAATACAAAACATATTTTAGATACCAATATTAAATTTACTGGAATTTTTGCTTGTAGTGATTTAATGGCAATTGGATCAATGAAAGCAATTAAAGATAGCGGATTGAAGATACCGGATAGTATATCTATTATTGGATTTGATAATTCGAAATTTACGAAAGTAAGTGATCCACCATTAACTACTATTGTACAACCATTACAAGATATAGGTATCGAAGTGATGGATTTAATAATTAAAAATGTTAATGATAAAGATATGTCAAAGAAACGAATAAACTTATTGCCTAAGATATTAGAAAGAGATTCTGTGAAGAAAAGAACAAACTGACTTTTCAAAAAAGTCTGATTAAAGCATTGACAAACCTTACCACTTCCTAATAATATAGATACTATAAAGAAAGCGCTTAACTTTTTAAAAATTTGGAGGGGATAAAATTAACTCTTTAGTAAAAGAAAAATTTGGACGAGGGCATATTACGTTAAAGCAAGTTGAAGAAGCTCCTTGTAATCATGACGAGGTTAAAGTAAAGGTTGCTTATTGTGGTATATGTGGTACAGATTTACATATTTGGCATGATACATTTCCATACAATCCACCTGTAGTAATTGGTCATGAAATTTCGGGATTAGTAATTGAAAAAGGTAAAAATGTATCATCAAAGATATCGGCGGGTGACCGTGTTGCTGTTCAAGGTTCCACAGGTTATCACTGTAAAGAATGTATTTACTGTAAGTCAGGATACTACATGTTTTGTAGTGACCGGAAAGGAATGGGGCATGGGATAGATGGTGGTTTTACTTCTACTATTGTTGTAAGAGAAGATATGCTTTATACAGCTGGAAAAGATGCTGATTTAAAGCATTTAGCATTAGCTGAACCTATAGCTTGCGTTTATCAAGCAACAGAAGAGTTAGTTAATGTTAAGTCTAGTGACACAGTTCTTGTCTCTGGGCCAGGCCCGATAGGATTATTGTGCGCCGAACTACTAAATAACAAAGGATGTAAAGTTATTGTTGCAGGCACAAATAATGATCAGGAAAGATTTAGAATATTAGAACAGTTAGGTATTCGTAATATAATAAATGTAAATAGAACAAACTTGAATGAGTATATAAATGATGAGTTAGAAACAGGTATAAATATTGCTTTTGAATGCTCAGGATCTTCAACATCGATAAATTCATGTCTCGATATCTTAAATCCTATGGGAACTATAGTACAAGTTGGAATTGGAGATGAAAATATTAACATTGATTACAATAAGATTGTGATGAAACAAATTACTATAAAAGGATCACTAGCACATTCGATGACCTCTTGGGAAGGTACCATGAAACTTATTCAAAACAAAACTTTAAATCTTAATCCTATTATTACTGATATTTTACCACTAGAAAAATGGTACTCAGGTTTTGTTAAATGTGAGAATAAAAATGGTGGAAAGGTACTGTTAACGCCTTAAATTAAGGAGAGGATTATGGGTGATGATATGAAGCAAGCAATATTAACAAGTAAAAGAAATGTAGAAATAAAAGAAACTGACATACCAAGTCCTAAGGAAAATGAAGTTTTGATTGAATTATATGTAATAGGTGTTTGCGGATCGGATGTCCATTACTATACACACGGAAAAATTGGGAGACGAGAAGTGATTTATCCTCATATTCAAGGACATGAATGTTCTGGTATAGTAGTAAAAAAAGGAGGCGGAGTAACTAATTTAGATATCGGCGATAGAGTTGTTGTAGAACCTAGTATAGCTTGCCTAAGCTGTGAAATTTGCAAAAAAGGCAATTATAATTTATGTGAAAATATGAAATTTATATCCACACCTCCATTTAAAGGAGCATTTAGGGAATATATTACACATCCAGCTACTTTTACTTATAAATTGCCTGATGAACTAGATTTAAAAACAGCATCTCTGACTGAACCTCTAGCAGTTGGTGTGCATGTAATGAATAGACTAAACATTAAACCTGAGAATACTATTGTAATTACTGGCATGGGACCAGTAGGGTTACTTACGATACTTGCAGCAAAAGCTTACGGAGTAGAAAAAATCATAGTCAGTGATATAGAAGATTTTAAATTGGAAATGGGGAAAAAATTTGGAGCAACACATACAATTAATATTTTAAAAAATGATTTATTAGAGTCAGTTAATAATGCTACAGATGAAAAAGGTGTAGATTCTATAATTGATACTACAGGCAATGAACTAGTTATATCCGATAGTCCAAAATTATCAAAAGAAGGAGGGAAACTCGTATTAGTAGGTTTTCCTACAAAAGAAAAAATACCATTTGATTTTACAAGACCAATACAAAAAGAAATGGATATATTAACAATTTATCGTTATCATAATACTTTCCCTTCAGCTATAAATATACTTTTAAAATTCAAAGATATAGCAAGTTGTATTATTACACATGAGTTTGAATTGAATGATATTAAAGCTGCTATGGAGCAAGGGATTAAACACCCCAAAGACACGGCGAAAGTTTTAGTGTATCCAACTAAAAATAAAAGGGGAGTTAACAATGTATAATTTTAAAGTACTTATGGGATTGGTATTTACAATGATACTTTTTGTAAGCGCATGCAATTCTGAAGGAGACACAAATGCCGATGATTCTTCAGATGAATCCAACAATACTGAGGAATCTGTGGTATTAGATTTAAGTATCCCAGAACCTGAAGGAGCAAAATTTGATGTGACAGCGAAAGCTTTGGATGAAAAATTAGATGAGATATCAAATGGAACTATGTCAATTAATATTCATTATAATAACTCACTTGGTGGTGAAAGAGAGGTCTTCGAGTTAATGAGTAATAACTCTGTGGACATGGCGATACAATCAGCTGGACCAATGGTTAACTGGGTTGATGAATTTTCTATATTTGATTTACCTTTCCTTTTTGAAAATTTAGATCATGCACACGCTGTAATGGATAGTGAAATTGGAGATGAATTAGCTCAAAGTTTTGAAGATGCAACAAATGTTAAAACCTTAGGATGGGTGGAAAATGGATTTTTAGCCACTTCTTCAAATAATCTTATCGAAAATGTAGATGATGTTGCTGGGTTAGACATACGAGTTCAAGAGAATGAATTACAAATTGATAGCTGGAATGCTTTTGGAGCGTCACCTACTCCTATGGCATGGCCAGAAGTGTATACTTCATTGCAACAGGGTGTGATAGATGCTCATTCCAATTCATTAGCAACAATCCAGACATCACAAATTTTTGAAGTGCAAAGTAATGTAGTAATTTTAGAAGATAGATACGCGCCTGCGCCAATAGCTATTAGTAAAGCCACATATGATGGTCTAACTGAAGAACAACAAGGGTATTTAGATGAAGCTGGGGGATATGCGGTAGAAATCGGTAGACAGGCAAATCAAGAAAAAATAGATGAAGCTAGAGATTTTATCGTTGAAAATGGTGTAGAGATCAATGAACTTGATGAAGCAGGTCGACAATCGTTTATAGATCAAACTGAACCAGTTTATGAAAAATGGGCGCCAGTTATTGGAGAAGATTTGATTGAAAGAGTACGAGAGACTGAGTATTAACCAATATATTTTCAATAAGAGGTGGTTTTAAAATAATGAGGGTTTTAAAGGGGTTTTTATCAACTGTTGATCTAGTTAATAAAATATTGGGCTATGTACTCTCATTAATTCTATTGACTATGACGATTTTGATAGCATGGCAAGTAATTACTCGGTTTGTTCTGGGAAACCCATCATCATTTTCCGAAGAGTTATCCAGGTTCTTAATGATATATTTAATTATGATAGGGAGTGCTGTAGCAACTAGAACTGGAGGTATGATATCTGTAGATGTATTATTGGAAGCATTTGAGAGCACCAAACTAAGACCTATATTAATTATTGGGGCTCAAATTCTTTCTATGATTTTTTATTTGATTTTAACCGTTTACGGATTTCAGTTTGCTGAGAATTCCTTTAACCAGATTGCACCTGGCACACAAATAAGTATGGGATGGATATACTTAAGTATTCCTATAGGAGCAATTTTTCTTATAATGAATTCTATAGGAAGAATTGTTTCAGTAATAATAGGAGAGGAGGTTGAGACTGAATGATCATATCCTTCTTTATACTTCTATTCGTACTATTGGTTTTATCAGTACCTATTGCTGCGGCATTAGGTCTAACAGCTTCCTTTGGAGTTTTAACTCATGATACTTTGAGTTTAGAATTAATAGGTCAGTCGGTATTTAATTCTCTTAATTCCTTCCCTTTGATGGCAATTCCATTTTTTATACTTGCTGGAAATTTGATGGCGAGAGGAGGAATAGCCAAAAGATTGGTAGATCTTGTTTCTTCTTTAATAGGACATTTCACTGGTGGTTTAGCAATGGTGGCTATAGTAACTTCAATGATATTCGCCTCTATGTCTGGATCAGGCGCAGCTACAACTGCAGCTATAGGTTTGATTTTAATACCTGCAATGGTAGCTAAAGGCTATAAAGTAGAATATGCTTCTGCTAATCAAGCTGTTGCTGGTGCTTTGGGTATAATCATTCCTCCTAGTATTGCCTTAATATTATATGGTGTATCAGCCGAAGTATCCATTGGTGATTTATTTATTGCATCAGTTATACCTGGAATATTAATAACACTTTCGTTAATAATTGCAGCTTTTGTAATATCGAAGAAAAATGGATACAAAGGTACAGAAAAAAGGAGTAGTTTTAAAGAAGTAGTTGTAGCTTTAAGGAAATCCATACTGGCGTTATTAATGCCTTTCATCGTTTTAGGAGGTATATATGGAGGGTTCTTTACACCTACAGAGGCTTCTGTAATTGCAGTAGTGTATGCATTTATAGTAGGGTTTTTAATATACCGAGAAATAACAATCCTTGAATTAATTGATATATTTCAAAAATCTGCGATTTCTACAGCAGTTATAATGATAGTTATTGGCACGGCTGGGTTATTTGGTTTTTACCTCTCAATTACAGGGATACCTAATATGGTTTTTGATTTATTGTCAGATAGCATGGCTAATAAATTTATGTTCTTAATAGTAATAAATATATTATTATTACTTATGGGGATGTTTATGGATGGATCGGCAGCTATATTAATTATGGTACCTTTATTGTTACCTACAGCTGTAGAGTTTGGTATAGACCCAATACATTTTGGAGTGATTATGGTTTGTAATTTAGCGATAGGCTTGGTGACACCTCCAGTTGGAATAGATTTGTTCGTTGTAACTCAAATTACAAAAGTGCCTATAATGGAAGTAGCTAGGTTTGCAATCCCATTAGTACTCATCATGATGGTCGACGTATTGCTAATAACGTATTTACCATTTTTATCAACTTGGTTACCAAGTGTATTAGGTTAATTATAAGCCTCAGTAGGGGCTTATAATTATATTTTAAAGTTAAGCGCTTAACATAAAGAAGGGGAATGAGAATGAATAATATAGATTTAGAACTAGATAAATTAACGTTGGTGAAAGAGAATGCAAAAAAAGCTAGACGTTTGTTAGTAGAAACAGTGAATTACGCAGGAGCTGGCCACATAGGTGGACCATTATCTGCTATTGATATTCTTAGTTCACTTTATTTTTCTGAAATGGATATAGATCCAACAAATCCTTTAAATAAATATAGAGATAGATTTGTAATCTCTAAAGGACATTCTGCAATTGGTTTATACTGTATTCTTGCTTTAAGAGGGTATCTTCCTGTTGAAGAATTAAAGACATTTGATCAATTAGATTCAAGATTACAGGCACATCCTGATATGAATCTGCTTCCGGGGCTGGATATGTCAACTGGTTCACTTGGTCAAGGTATTTCTTCAGCAGTTGGTATGGCGCTTGGGGCAAAACTTCAAAATGATGATTATAAAGTTTTCTGTATGATTGGAGATGGGGAGACTCAAGAAGGACAAGTGTGGGAAGCAGCAGATATAGCAAGTAAGTATAAACTTAACAATTTAGTGATAATTATGGACTATAATAAACTTCAACAATTTGGCTGGGTTGATGGCGAAGGTTTAAGAATTACACCTATTTCCAATCCTATTGAAAGGTGGAGCTCATTCGGTTTTGTAACGTATGATATTGATGGTCATAATCATGAGGAGTTAATTAAAACTCTAAGAGCTGCAAAAGCTGAGAAAGAAAAACCAACTATAATTATAGCTAATACAATTAAAGGTAAAGGAATAGATTTTATGGAAAATAAATATGAATGGCACTCAAAAGTACCTACTGATGAAGAACTATTTGAAGCAATTAAACAAATAGAAAATAATTAACTTAAGGAGAAATGTTTATGAGAAGTGCATTTGGTAAAACGCTTTCCAATTTAGCCACTGAAGATTGTAAAGTATATGCTTTAGATGGAGATTTAGGTAATTCCACAAAAGTCGACGAGGTTGCTAAAAATGTTCCTAATAAGTTTTTACAAATGGGCATCGCAGAACAAAATATGATGAGTGTTGCTGCAGGATTAGCTACTACTGGATTACAACCTTGGGCTACATCTTTTGCTGCATTTTTATCCAAAAGAGCATTAGATCAAATACAAGTTCAAATTGCTCAACCCAAATTAGATGTAAAAATTATAGGTGGGTACAGCGGATTACTGACGAGTAAAACAGGAAAAACGCATCAATCTCTTGAAGATATAGCGATATTCAGGACTCTTTCTAATATGATAGTTCTTGCACCGGTTGATGATAAAGAAGTGGAAGAAATGATGAAATTTGCGAATAATTACTTTGGACCAGTGTATATGAGAATTTCTAGGGATAACTACCCACAAATATTACCAAATGATTATACTTTTGAATTAGGTAAAGCAGTAAAATTGATGAATGGAGAAGATATCACTATTCTATCTACTGGTAGTCAAACAAACAGATCATTAGAAGCTGCAAAAATTTTGAGAAACGATGGATTGATTCCAAAATTGTTACATTTACCATCTATAAAACCTATAGATAAAGAAGCTATTATAGATGCTGCAAGTACATCTAAGTTAATCGTTACAGCAGAAGAGCATAGTATCATTGGTGGTTTAGGAAGTGCAGTAGCTGAAATTTTAAGTGAAAATAAACCAACGAGATTATTGAGAATAGGTGTCGAAGATAAAAACGCTGAATCTGCACCTAATGATGAGTTATTAAAAAAATACGGTATTTCTACAGAAAATATGGTAGAAAAGATTAAAAATGAGTTTAAGAAATTATAGAAAGAATAATATAGCTTTGAATAAATATTTCAATATTGCAATTATGCCTAGAGAGAGTATTAAACCTAAAGTTAAAAAAGGTGTAAATATTTTAAGTACATTGAAGAAACAGATGCTAGTATCAAATTTATCTTGATTTCTTTCCTTGGGGTTGCGAGTATTATATAAATTTGAGACCAATAAAATTATGGCAAGCAGACAATAATA
>NZ_LFKO01000002.1:934172-940152 GCF_001265075.1 Salinicoccus sp. YB14-2 | reverse complement strand
CGGTCATTCGTGATCACTCCTATGATTTCTTTGGTCGGAAATACATTTTGAGTGTATCACGAGTGGCTTTCTTTATGTGTCTAGCTTAATTTTACAATCGGCGTAATCTTAAGAATGTTAAACCTAATGACATAGACATGTGGATTATCTGAAAGAATATTGAAGGTGAATACTTTGGCGCAGAGGAAAAGTTTTTCAAAGGAAGTAGAAATGAAACGACACTTCACACGATTGTATTTTCAAAAATTGGTACAGAAAAAGTAATGAGATATGCTTTTGAGATAGCCAAAAAATAAATCATTAACTTGTATTAGTAAAAAAATGCTTTAAATTATGGCTTTTTGGGAAGAAGTATTTATTGAAGTTAGTAAAAATTATCCAGATGTAAAAACCTATCCATATTTGATTGACACTTCTGCAATACATTTCGTAACTGATCCAAGAAGATTTGAAATAAATAGTAACATCTAATCTATTCGGTGTATTATCATTGATTTAGGAGCTGGTATTGCTTGGGTATTGGATCAGCTGCAGGTGCAAATCTTAATCCAGAAAAAATTATCCTTCCATGTTAGAGCCCGTTCATGGGTCAGCTCGAGAAATTGCAAATCTATCTATAACTAATCCATTTGCTACAATTTGGTCAGTAAGCCAAATTGTAGAAGAATTAGAGTGTACAGAATGGTCAGATAAAATATTAAAATCCATGGAAAAATTAATTCAACAAAAAGATTACTTGAGACCAGAAATAGAAGCGGAATGGAAGATACTCGAAATTGCACGAAGATTAATACAACTTTTATAGTCCTAAGGAAGGTATGGGTGGTGTTTATGTCGAACTCACAAAAAGAATTTTCATTTAATATATCAACAAAAATTGAATTTGGTAAAGGAATAGTAAATAAAAAGTTAGTTAATTATTTAGAAAGTATCAATGTAAAAAGACTTTTAATAGTCAGTGATAATGGATTGAAAAATACTGCTATCTTACAAAACTTAATAGAATTATTAGTAGACAACGGATTAGATGTATACCAATTTACAGATGTAGAACCAAACCCTAAATCAGTATCAGTGACATTGGGAGAAGAAAAATATATTCAAAATGATTGTGAATGTATAATTGGTTTTGGTGGAGGAAGTAGTATTGACGTTGCAAAAGCTATAAATGTCGTAGTTAACAACAAAGGGAATATTTTCGATTACAGACGAGGTGGTAAAGAAGTTATCGGGCCACTTAGCACTCTAGTAATTATCCCAACTACAGCAGGAACAGGAAGTGAGGTTACAAATGTATCTGTAATTAGTAGCTTAGAAGATAAAAGAAAATATGTAATTGCCAGTGACTATTTGAGGCCAACAATTACTTTCTTAGATCCAACATTACTGTTGAGTTTACCACGGAATCAACTAGCTTTTTGTGGTCTAGATGCCCTAGTTCATGCAATTGAAGCTTATACAAATAGGAAATCTCAACCTATTTCTGATGGCTTAGCATTAGATGCGATAAACATGATAGTAAGTGACTTACCAATAGCATACTCAAAAAAAGATGATTTAGAATCACTTTCTAATGTTATGTTGGCAAGTACCATGGCAGGGATGGCCTTTTCAGAATCTGGAGTGGCTTTAGTTCATTCAATTTCTCATACAGTAAGTTCACATTTTAATGTTCCCCATGGATTAGCTAATGCTGTTATATTACCGTATGTGGTTGAATTTAATTTATTGTCTGAACCAGAAAAATATTTGAAAATCTTTGATATTTTTGAAGAAAAACATAATTTAATATATTCAAATGGTAATCATACTGACTTACCAGAAACAATTAGAAATTTTACAAAAAAACTTGGTATACCACCAAATTTTTCATATCTAAACATTACTTTGAGCGATGAAAAAATTAATCAACTATGTCTTGACACTATGGATGACAAAGGTACATTCCCTAAAAATTCTAGAAAAGCAGAATTTAATGATGTAAAAAATTTAATTGTTAAATTATTTGAATAATAAATTAAATAGGAGATGAATTGGTGAATATTTTAAAGTTAATAAAAAATGAGATGGAAGAAGAATTCGATTATAATTTGGATGATTATGAACATAAATATCATGAAAAATTAGATGGACTAAAGATAAAAAAATTTGATGAAAGCTCAATTGAAAAAATTGTTAAAAAAAGTAATGAAGGATACCAAACATACAGAGATATGCCTTCAACTTCTAGAGCAAATATACTTTTCAAAGCATCTAGTATGCTTAAGGAATTAAAAAATGAAGTAGCAGAAATTATTAGTTTGGAAGCAAAAAAGCCAATAAAATTAGCCAGGATCGAAGTCGAAAGAAGTGTTACAGCTTTGAAATTCTCGGCAGTAGAGTGCCTAAAAATCGAGGGAGAATCGATTCCTCTCGATGCTGCACCTGGAGGAGAAAGCAGAGAGAATATTATAAAATTAGAACCGCTCGGAGTGGTTTATGCAGTTACACCGTTCAATTTTCCACTAATGTTAGCAATTCATAAAATCGGTCCAGCACTTGCAATAGGAAACTCTGTAATTATTAAACCTTCTGAAAAAACTCCATTCTCTGTGATTATATTGAATTATATTTTCAAAAAATCTGGTCTCCCCAAAAATGTTATGCAAATAGTTACAGGAAATGGTGAAGAAATTACAAATAGTCTTTTAAAAATGAATGAGATAAAAAAAGTTTCGTTTACAGGGAGCGTTCCCGTAGGAAAATCTATTAAATCAAAAGTAGGATTAAGAAAATTAACTTTAGAATTAGGCAGTACATCACCAGTTTATATAGATAAAAGTATAAGAAATTTAGATGAAATAGCAGATAAGGTGGTAAATGGTGCTTTTTCATACAACGGACAGGTATGTATAAGTACTCAAAAAGTATTAATACATCAGGAAATTTTTGAAAATCTTAAGAATTTAATACTAGATAAAACAAAAGGTTTAAAATATGGCGATCCATTAGCAGAAGACACTGACTATTCAGATTTAATAGATGAAAAAAGTCAGGAAAGAATAAAAAATTGGATAGAAGATTCAGTGTCAAAGGGTGCTGAAATTTTAATTGGAGGCGAAACTCATAAAGGAGGCATTACACCAACTGTAATCACAGGAACGAATAATAATATGACAATTTGTTCAAATGAAATATTTGGTCCTGTTATGATATTAGAAGCAGTGAGGGACAGTGATAACTTAGTTAATATACTTAATGATAGTGATTATGGACTAAATGTTGGAGTCTTTACCAATAATTTGAAAACGGCATTACATTTAGGGAATAAACTTGACTACGGACAGGTATTAATCAATGATGTACCAACATTAAGATTTGATAATATGCCTTATGGTGGAAGAAAAAACTCTGGTTATGGGGTAGAAGGAATAAAATATGCAATTAGAGAAATGGCTCAGTTAAAAATGATAAGTTTAAACTACCAATAAAGCTATTTAAAATTCACTAAATTGAATCAATTTTATAATTGCTCTTGGCTTTGGACCTTCGAGCGGGATCGTCATACTTCCGAAGATTTGTCGTTATTTTCACCTTATAAACCACAGATTTTGAAATTAGCGAGCGGCGCGTATATTCCTGACGGTCATAATATCATACTGAAAGGCCCAACGGGGTCGGGTAAGACATTTCTGGCCTGTGCCTTCGGTGTCTCCGCCTGTCGACAATACCACAAAGTAAAGTACATCCGCTTACCCGAGTTACTCGACGAACTGTCTCTGGCAAAGTTAACCGCAGACGGCAGTTACCGTAAATTAATTAAAAAATACACCGGCACCAATGTGTTGATACTAGACGAATGGTTAATTTCTGACTTATCGACAGAGGAAGCTGCGATCGTTCTGGAAATTATTGAAGCCCGTCATAAAATCGCTTCGACTATTTTCTGTTCCCAGATCGATCCAAGTGGATGGCATGTGAAATTAGGGAATGAAACCCTTGCGGAAGCCATATTAGATCGTATTATTCACGACTCTTATCAAATATTGATTGATGGTGAGATTTCTATGCGAGAACGTCATGGCTTGGGGGGTGGAGCCTCAATATGACACTACTCACGAGAAAAGATATTGAAGATATTGAAGCTTATTATTTCTGGATATATAAAAGCAGCCCTAAAGTTAAATTTTGGAGTTCAACTTTAGGGCTGCACATCATTCAGATGGGGACTTTATGCTGGTTTATTTCGATTTCTTTGGGACATGACAATCAATCGGCAATGCGATGATTATGGGAGTATTTCAGCGAGCGGCGCCACATCTGTCGTGTTGTAACCGTCAAGTAAAAATGGGCCAATGGTCTACTTTAGTTTAGCAATCACAGTAGGACTCAACACTTGAAGTGTGAGGACTTTATTTTGGATTAGGTTACTTATATAAAGGCAGCGGTTAAATGGTAGTATAACGATGAAGGCGTAGTATGCGGGTATGGACATGCGGGATATGAAGCGGATATTCACGAGTGGTGAGGGTATTTTATTCTCCCGGAAGCTATTGAACTGATGTTGCTGACTGTGATGTTCTTTTTTTCGGATCCTTGAATCTTTGCAGGTGCATCTGCATAAGGCAAGTCGAGACAAGATAAAGAAGTATGATTTGTTACTGGGGGATATGATGATTTTCTCATTTGAAGTGTAAATTGATGGAAAATGGATGCATTTATGCTGCCATTAGTTTATGGAGAAGAAAAGACAAAGGACACCGCCGGGTGAAATTGGAAAAGTCAAGAGCCTGCGGCAGAGATACTTAAGAATTGTGGTATTAAGTCAAATTGATTCATATGAAATTTTAGAATCGCGAATTTCAAGTTTAAGTTAGCCAGCAGGGCTCGACCTTGAACCAGAGTTTGTGAAAGTGCTCTGTGGCTGGGCCCTTCCTCCCCCGTGGGGGAGGAAGGGATTTTACACTAGGCACTTTGTGCCGGTTGTGTGTGTTGCATTGACTTGGCGAAACGTTCATGCGGTGTCTGGTAGCCCAGGATTTTACGTGGATAGTCATTCATCCATCGTTGGATGCGTTGAATCTGTCGGTCGCTGATCGATGAAATAGACTGGCCTTTCGGGATAAACCGGCGGATGAGCTTATGCTGATTCTCGCTGGTGCCGCGTTCATACGAGGCAAAGGGCCGGGCAAAGTAGACATCTGTCACATGCTTCAAGGTTTCATGGAGTGCACTGAATTCAGAGCCGTTATCCGATGTGATGGTCTTGAATAATGATGCCATGTGATCACCCGCCCGTTCCACGAGTGATTCAATGGCCGCGGTGACCGGCTGGGCATCCTTGCCATCAATTTTTAAAAGGACCTCAAACCGGGTCTGTCGCTCAGCCAGTGTGAGCAGCACCGCGTCATCCTTGTGTCTCGCACCGATGACAGTGTCAATTTCCCAGTGGCCAAATGACTCCCGGGTGTCCACCTCTCCCGGTCGTTCTGAAATTGACGGTCCCAAATGACGTTTATGCGGGCGGTCCTTGCGCTTGTTCGACTTTGTTTTGCGACTGAGTTTCTCTGACAGATTGATGTTCTTTGTGCGCAGGATATGCCGATCAATCCAGGTATAGAGTGTGGTCGTACATGGAATCAGTGCATCAGGAAACATCTCCCGTTGTTTTGCGGCCCCTATGACCGCATCCGGCGACCAGTGGGCCTCCAGCATTTGTGTATCCGCCCAGTCGACAAAGTCATTGGCTAAGCTCCATTTTGGGCGTCTGCCACAGTGGCGACGTTGCGTTTCATAGCGTGTTTGAGCAAACCCTGGGTCATATACATGATGATAGTAATCATATTTTTTACCATTTTGTTTTTGTCGGGTCAACTGGCGGACTGTGCCACGCTTGATCTCGTTGTTGATGGTCTGGGGTGCGCGTTCTAAACGTTTCGCAATCGCACGATTGGAGTAACCCTCCTGATTTAAAATCTCAATTTGGGCCCGTTCATCTTTG
>NZ_LFKO01000002.1:931957-934147 GCF_001265075.1 Salinicoccus sp. YB14-2 | reverse complement strand
GTGGTATCATGAAGTTGCGTCATGTGATTTCATTCCTTTATTGAGTGTTGTGGTTAACTTTCAATATAACATGAAATTCACATGGCGTTTTTTGTATCAAAGGTGGCTAAGTTCATTATAAAATCCACCGTTAGCAATAATCCATGAGAAATTTTTTATTGTAAATCGAATAAGTAAGAAGTATAATCTAGAGATGAAATACAATTGACAGAATTTTTTAAAAAAGGGGTAAATTTTAATGAAGGTTCTTATTACAGAATTGATGTGGGAAGATGGTATTGAAGAATTGAAGAGGAAAGGTTATGAAGTTGATTATGATAAAGAATTAAGTCGTAAACGTGTGGAGTTACTTAAATTGCTGCCGGGATATGATGCAGTTATTGTAAGGAATGAAACGAAAGTAGATACGGAGTTTCTTGAAGCAGCGAAAAAAGCCAGAGTCATTGGACGACTGGGGGTCGGATTGGATAACATCAACCTGCAAGAGGCTAGAGAAAAGAATATCCCCGTCATTTCCGCTAGGAATGCGAACGCGACCTCTGTGGCAGAATATGTCATGGCTGCGATGTTGAATGCTTCTCGAAGATTGGAAGAAGCTGATGCTGATGTCAGGCAAGGTAATTGGAACCGCAAATTTTTCACAGGATATGAGTTGAATAATAGAACTCTTGGACTTATAGGAATGGGTGAAATTGCACATCGGGTTGCGAAACGGGCAAAAGCATTTGGAATGAACGTTATAGGATATGATCCTTTTGTAGGACCTTTTGATCATGTAGTTCAGGAATCGGGTATCCATCCAGTCAGAAAACTGGAGGACCTCTTTAAAGAAGCGGATTTTATCTCTATACATGTTCCTCTTATCAAAGCAACGAAACATCTAATCAATCGAAATAACTTTCCATTGATGAAGCCCGAAGTATATATAATCAATTCCTCCAGAGGGGGAATAATACATGAAGACGACCTGGTGGTTGCCGTTGAAAAAAAGCTGATTGCTGGCGCCTATTTAGACGTTCTTGAGAAGGAACCCGTGGAAAAGCATTCTCCTCTGGCTCGCGTCGAATCAATTCAACTTTCTCCCCACATTGCAGGACTGACTGTAGAATCACAATCTCGAACCGCTATGCTGATTTCTGAAGAAGTAGATAAAATATTAAACGGTGAACAATCAATATGTAAAGTTAATTAAATAAAAAAACATGATTCATGAATTTCTCTAAATAATTAAACTGTACTTAATAGGAATCTCAAAAACAATATTTTCTGGTAGTCTATCTTTGATTAATTGATAAAGTTTTAAAATCTGCCTTTTACTAGAGGCAGGTTTTTTATTTACTCGTTTGTCAAAACAAGCTAGACAGCCTGCCTACATCCATGTAACTCACAAATCCTTCCAGCGATGTCTGGTAGTTCATAGACTTTCTGGGTATGTGGTTTTTGTTGGAGGCGACTGAAGCAACCATCCTCTGATCCACTGTGTTGAAATCCATATGCTAGGGCAGATCGTCTTTTCGAAGCAGTCCATTGGAATGTTCATTCAATCCTCAATGGTAAGATGTACCCGGTCGGCAAAGTAAATATCAATATCATTTCGGTTGCTCATTGACTGCCAATTGAGAATTCCTTACCACATTCGAAAGTAATGGATATGAACACATTTCTGGGGATATGATGTCACCACGCGTTGATGACTGTTTCCATATCCTTTGCAGTCGGGCCACGAGGTTGAGGATAATGATCACTTTCAACAGCCGTTCTACAAGTGTCACAACGGCATTTTTATGATGGATGCCGACAATGGTATCGTCTTTCAGATGTCCAAATTCTTCTTTGAATGCTGTGTAGCCCGTCTCTCTGTCAGAAAGTTTTAGTCTGAAATTCTGTCTCCCAAGGCGTTCCTTATGACTGTTGCATTTTCGCTTTCTTTTCATCCTCAAGTCGGAAAAATCAAAGTATTTGCGCTTGAACATGCGGTACAATGTGCGGCTGGAGGAGTTGATTGGCTGTTCATAGCGACCGGCAATCACATCCGGCGTCCATCCTTGAGTGAGTTTTTCTGCCACATACGCGCGGTGATCATCTGACTATCTCGTCTGCTTTCGTCCACAGCACTGCTTGTTTGCTTTGTAGCGCTTTAGAAATCCAATGCGGTGTGACCGTCTTTCAGGAAAGTGACCACATTGTGGA
>NZ_LFKO01000002.1:660591-931806 GCF_001265075.1 Salinicoccus sp. YB14-2 | reverse complement strand
GTCATTCGTGATCACTCCTATGATTTCTTTGGTCGGAAATACATTTTGAGTGTATCACGAGTGGCTTTCTTTATGTGTCTAGCTTAATTTTACAATCGGCGATCTCTAAAATATAAATAAAAATCAAGAGGCATACATTAAAATATGCCTCTTGATTTTTATTTTCTGGATTTTACGCCACCTGTTTACACGCTTCTGCACACTTGAAACACGTTTTCGCACATTTCTGGCAATGATCATGGTCATGCTTCTGACACTCATTGCCGCACGCCTCACAGATGGTTGCACACACGCCGGCCAGTTCTTTCACAAATGGTGAATTCCTAGTCGCTGCCTGCTCGACATATGCACAGATGTCCGCACATTCACGATCAAGACGTATACATTCTGCCATCATCTTGACGTCATCTTCCTTCAGACATGCATCAAAACAATGATTGCACGCCTCCATGCATTCATGTAACGCCTCAATCAGCTGCTGGTGTTCTTTATGAGCCATTCAAATGACCTCCTGTATATTTGAATTCACTATGTCATTTCCCTTAAATCCAATTTTAAAACTGCGATTTCCTTGACTGCAGTCAAGAATCTATATTTCAATATTGCTGTGTGATGCTGAAAGAATTTAAAGATGCATTTGTCAGGTTCCAGTGTTATGAAATAATCTAATCTGTTTGAATCATTGGATAAAAGACTGGATGAAGCAATTTCCCATGCTGAAGGCAAAGAGATTGCCAGAACCAAAAAAGTTAAGTTTAAAGCCGGCCGTGCTGATTCTGTTGAAAAAGAGGCATTAAATATTATTATTTCTGGAACACCAGATTATTTTTTGATCGGGTGTTTTTAGCAGTATTGGAAGCGCCAGATAAGAATGGGCCATTTATTCACTTAGTTTCCCTGGGTATTTTATTTTTCTGGAATTATATATCTTTCACCAACAATGATTGGATCCCAGTACTATTCTTTTATGGTATGGTGGCAATGATGTTTCTGTTTGACAGCAAGTATCTCCCACACAAATGACATATCGTTAGTGGGCTTGAGCATAAAATTAAAAATGGAACTGGAGGAATTTCATGAAATGTCCGAATTGTGGAAGTGAAATGTTCGAAGAGGACCCAGGATGTCAGAAGTGCGGATGGAATGAGACGTCGAAGCAGTATGGCGGGACGGGGGCTGTTTCCAAAGGTGGACTGAGGTCATTTTTCAAAAGTGCGATTACAAGACCGTGGCTACCTGTCGGGGATACATACGGCGTCAAGGTGCCTTTGACAGCGGCTTTTATTGTACTTTCCTTGACGATATTATATATATTCCTCTGGTTATATTATGAGTTTGACGCCCCTTCGACTGCTGCTTCGGCTGTTCCTGCCATCCCTTTCATGACTTTTTTGGTTTTTCTTGCAGTCATCTTTACAGTTTTCTATGCCATTACATATGGCATGCATAGGGTTGCCTCGAAAGGAAAAGGGAGCTGGAAAGGGGTTTTAGGGGATTATTCCCATCTTTCCGTGACGGTGTTTGCATTGTTTACCATTATGTTCATTCTATTATTGATTACAGGTAGCGCCATGCCGGCAATTTTTATTTTTATACTATTCATAATCGTTTATCTGTTGATAATTTCCATACCAGTATTCGTACTTGTAATAAACAGACCTGGCAGTTCGACGCCGATGATTATCATAATGGGTCTGATCTATTACTTATTCATCATATTTTTCTTTCCGGCACTGATGTTCTCATTCATCAGAAGCATGATTGGCATTTTGGTTTGATGAAAGTGACTGTTAATCACGCGAAATATGAAAGCCTGTCAGCAGTAATGACACTGTTGACAGGCTTTTTTTACATTAAACTATGTTATTTTCGATTCATTTAAATGAACATGTGGCCGTACATTGCTTCCCTGTCTGTCCCCACGTATTCTATGCCGCTGTCCGGCAGCGATGCTTCTGAATCTCCCACACGGTCTGCGGTCGTAAACCAGATGATTACGAATGAAAGGACGAGCAGCAGGAAAATAGCGACCATCAATAATACTGCTTTCATCTATATCACCTTCACTTGCTTTTTCTTCATTGTAGTCGAACCACAGACTTGTGTAAATACAATACTTTTCGCTGGATTATGAGCGGAACAAACAGAAACGTAAAATATTCGAACGATATGTTGAAGGGTTGAGCGATATCAGTGCAGTTGATTTCATGCCTGAAATCAAAGGTTCTTTCCATACCCGCTGGCTTACGACATTGACGATAGATCCCAGAAAAACGATTATCAGACCGAGAGATGTCATAACGCGCATTGCAAAAAATAATATTGAGGCACGGCCGGTATGGAAACCGCTGCATCTTCAACCAATGTTTGAAAATAATGCATATTTCGAAGAAGCCGGGGACAATTCCAAGTATCTATTTGCATACGGACTATGTCTGCCTTCGGATACGAACATGTCTGAAGAAGACGTAGACAGAGTTATTTTGTTATTCAGAGAGCTGCTGCCTGCAAGAAGATTTACAGCCTGAAACAGGCTAGCTCATTAGGGAGAGGTGTCAAGACATGACTCAAAACAGTATGGGTGCTGAACAGGGGACATTTAGAGAAAAACTTCTTGAACCGGAATTGATTGAACCTGCATTACACGATGATGCTGCTGTCACTAGAATAAGGGTGGCCAAGTTTAAAAGAAAAATGATGAGGAGTGTTTCAAACGACGGACCGGCTGAAGTGGATGAATTAGACATAAGAAATGAAAAGGAACCGGCACATTCATTAATGACTTATTTAAAAGTCATGGATCCTGCCAGGGATTCTGATGCCAGACAGAATATAGATGTTTACTTTACAAAGGAGTATGCCAAACTCAATGAACTGATTGAAAACGGGGAAGCCAAGTTTTTTGAGATCAGGAGCAAACATGGCCATGTTACCCACAGTGCCATCAAAAGGGAAATTCATAAGACGATAGACGGTGAGAAATATTACGATCTGATTTCACCGTACGGATATGGCGGACCGGTCGTCCACAGTCATACCGATTTAAATAAAATCACATCCGAATTCAATGAATGTTTCAAACTGTATTGCTATAATAATAATATCGTTTCAGAATTCATCAGGTTTCATCCTGTCGAGCAGAATCAGTTGGATTTCAAAGATATATACGATACCACATATATGAGGAAAACTGTGGGCACCGACTTTAAAAAATTTGAGGATACATTCCAGAATGAATTCTCAAGGACTGCCCGGACGAAAATAAGGAAACGGCTCAGAGATGACCGGTTTTCATTTCACGTTGAAAAAGGTTTTGCAGATATAGAAACATTCATCGACATTTATAACACGACGATGGAACGTCATAATACGGGACAGTTCTATTACTTCAACAAAGAATATTTCTATGCGTTGAAAGATAAGTTCCATGATGACATTTTGACCATCAGTGTAAAATTTGATGATGAAATCATTGCCATGGGGCTTTATTTCTTATCGGGAGACATCATTCATGATCATTTGAACGGGACGAAGCCTGAGCATTTGGAGCTTTCACCTGCCTATCTGCTGAAGTATGCTTCGATGAAATGGGGCGTGGAAAACGGATATTCCAAGATTCATTATGGGGGTGGAGTATCCAATGCTGAAGACGATCCTGTGCTTCATTTTAAAAAGCATTTCAGCAAACATACAGAGTTCGATTTTTATATCGGCAAGAAGATTTGGAATGAGGAAGTATATGACAAGCTGTGTAAGATGAGGGGGATGGACAAAAACAGAGCATTCTTCCCTGCCTACCGGTGAACAGACTGAGGTGGCCAAATGAAGATTAGAATCATTATCATTGTAATTTGCATCATTTTACTGTTCATCGTTTTGGCAATCATCGACAGTTTCAACCATAGTGCAACAGACGAACCGGTGGAAGCGGATGTCATTATCATGCTCGGGGGAGATCAGGGACGGTTGCAAAAAGCGGCTGAGCTATATCACTCAGGTTATGCTGATTATGTGATGATTTCACCGATCATGGGTGAATTTTATTCACAGAGCAGAGGGTTTGCCAATGTACTCGGTATTCCGGATGAGGCAATCATTGAAGAAACTGAGGCAACCAGCACTTATACAAACGCCACGTTGACACTGGAGATGATGGAGGAACTTGAAATGGACAGTGCTGTAGTTGTCACAAGCGACTGGCATTTAAAACGTTCAAAAATGATTTTTGAAAGGGTCAATGAGAATGATTTTGCTTTAACTTACGTTGCTGCGCTTAGTGATGAAGGGGAGAAGTGGCATGAAAGGTCATATGCCAGAATTCTCTGGTTCAGAGAATTTTACAAGATATGGGGCTACAGACTGGGACTGTACAAATTTATAGATATACCGGATTAGAAGAGTCAAAGAGTGTGCAGTGCATTTTGAAAGAAGTTGGTGATGACCGTGATTTCTTATCAAACTATGAATGATCATCTGAACAAAGTCGAACTGCCGCAGACGATTGAACAAGTATTAGATTCCAAATTTGATTTCACGAATGGAGAAATGGAATTTATAATTGGTGCCAACAAGTTTTTGAGAGAGTATGCGGGATATGAAAATTATAAGGTGAAGAAAGTCTACTGCATCGGAACATGCCTGTTCAATTTCACGCGAGTCGGGCTGTACTTTCTGCTGGATAGTGAAATTGTGACGGTCAGCACATCTAATTTAAAAGAGATGAACGGTGCCGAACCCGACTGGCGGATCAATCATTTTCCTTTTGTAGTGATTGAAGCCCTCGATCTCGAGATGGTTGAAAATATCATTAATAAGAAATATGAGTCAGGGATACTCTATGTGAAAGTGAGAAATCATAAGGGGGTCAGCCGAACCCATGTACTTCACAACATAAATCCCGAACATATCGAATGCTTCAGAGATTTTTACACAAACATCATGAATAACAGGAGAATAAGGGGTGCCTGAATATAAAGTTATAAATGTCAAAATTATGTACCAAAATCGGCCCTTAACTGTTAGATAATGGGATATGATTAAGATAATAGATGGGCAGCTTTTCAGATGCCAGCAATCTGCGGAGCTGTCGATTTTTATTATAAGGAAGGGTTAGATGTAATGAAAACTTTTTTTTGGGTCTCATTGCATTTGCGTTATTGGGTATATTTTTATTTTTAGGGGTTATTATATTCAGTTCTGACTCAAATAATGAAGTTGCAGAAATACCAGCTGAAGATACAGCTTCTGCTGAAACTTCTGAAGACGATGAAAGTCCTGAAAAAATTGAAGAAACAAGTTCCGATAATGAAGAAGCAAGGGAAGTAATTTCTGAAAAAGATGAGGAAGAAAATCTTCCAGCAGTAAAAAGTGATGATGAAACCTTAGATGCGGTTCAATTGGAACAGAAGTTACTAGAGCAGGATGTTGTCGTAGAAAATACTCAATATCTGATACAGGATACTGAGTATAAGGCGCTTTATCCTGACATGCTGTCAACTGTTATCAAAAACAATTCTGATACTGATATCAATAATATCACTTATGGCTATGTGGCCTGGGATGACAACGGTCTGCCAATCCGAATTCAGGGCGATTGGGATTTCAGCGGTGGTTCCTATCTATATACGGGTACGGGAGAAAGTGTAAATATAGCACCAGGAGAAACTCATGGCAGAAACTATGGATTCGAACTCACTGAAGAAATGGATGCGATACATTCCATTAAATCGATTGTAGTCGAATATGAAGGATTTAATGGAGAAAAGTTTGAAAACCCGTTATTGGATGACTTCTCAAAAATTTACGAAGGAAAACGACTTGCCGATATTGAAGGACATGAAGAAACTATATTCAATAGGTTTGAATCTACATCAAGAACAACACAATCAAGTGATGGCAGTGATTCTGATGACAGCAGCAGAAGAGAAGCAGAGATATTTATCACTGACTACTTATACTCTTTGGAAGAAGCTTATGCTTTAGGTGACTTTTCAATAATTGAAAGTGATTTAGTACCAAGGTCGGGAGCTTACAATCAGATGAGAGAAAATGTGCTAAATGATTATTTTCCAAATCTGACTATTTATTCTGTAGAAGTTGTGGAATATACTGAATCCGGCAATAATATTTATGTTGAAGTATTGTCTGAACGAACAAATGATAATTTAGATCAAATTTATGAATATAGAACAGGTTATAATATAATATTCGAAGATGGGTCATGGAAGATAGAAAAATTCACTGATTTGTAGAGTGTCTCATTGAAATTTATGTTTATCAATATTATATTGAAGGCATTTATATAAGAGGGTGGTAAACATGAAAAAAGAAGAAATCTGGAAGAAAATAGAAAAAATTTTTGAAACGCCAGAGAGAGGGATTGTATCCACTGCTTATGACAATGTCCCTTACAGCCGTTATATGCTTCTCTATAACGACGGTAAAAACCTTTATGCAAAAACAATAGCGGAATCGGTAAACGTCGATAAAATCGAAAAGAATAATCTTTCTTACATTATACTCGGGTACGATGCTGAGAGCGAGTCCAGCTATTTGGAGATTCTGGCAGAAACAGAAGTTGTCATGGAACAGGATACAATCGACTGGCTGTGGGAGCGGGAAGATCATCAGCGTTTTAATCTGGAAGAGGAAGAGGTACTTATCGTCTTGAAGTTCATGCCAAAAGAGATTAAATTGATGAATGCGAATGATGAGATCGATAAACCGGAAGTGATTGAATTTAATGGATGAGCTATGAAGGAGATAGTGTTCCTGAGGGAATTGCTATCTTTTTTATTTCCAATAAGTGTGCATTTGAAGCGGTATGAACACTGTGATTAATGACAGTTCATAGAGGGAAAGATATTAATATCTACCATTATATTGTAAATGAAGGAGGATGGACGATGATATCCTATCCCACATTGAATGAATATCTCGACAGCATCATACTGCCCAAAAGCATTGAGGAAGTTTTGGAATATAAATATGAACTGGAAGGCAGGGAACTGCAGTTCATACTCAGCGCGAATGACTCTCTGAAAAAATATGCAGACTATGAAAGTTACCGGTCGGAGAATGTACACTGCATGGGGACGTGTCTGATGAATTTCACACGCGTGGGGATGTATTTCCTGCTCGAAAAAGAAATCGTCACAGTCAGTACGTCCAATTTCAATGAAGACGTTGAAAAGTTGGATTGGAAAGTGACCCACTATCCATTTAAGAAAATTAAAGAGCTGGATCTCGAGTTCGCTGAAAATGGAAAGAAGACACATTACGAAACGGGTGTCCTCTATGTAAAAGTGATCGATGACAAAGATGTGGTGCGCACGCATGTGCTGCACAATATGAATCCAAGACATCTGCACTGTTTCAGAGATTTTCACAGTAACATCGTAAACAATGTAGATGTTCCCAACACATGTAAAAAATGATATTTATTGCAATCAGAGGGATGGTTCCTATCGACAGGGATCGTCTCTTTTTTATTATAAGGATTGCATATTATCATTAAAAGATATAGCTTTAAAGTAAACTGATTATCAATTTGAAAGTGGTGCCGTTATGCAGAACATTCAACAATCACAGAAACTGAAAGATAATGTAATACTGATCATCGGCATCATTGCAGTAGCTGCGATGCTCCGTGCACCGCTGACGGCAGTGGGACCGGTCATTAATGAAATCCGCGATGATCTGATGATTACGAACACGGCCGCAGGATTGCTCACCACGATTCCGCTTCTGACATTTGCTGCAGTGTCGCCATTTGTTTCCAAAGCAGTCGAAAAGTTTACGATGCCGGTGACGCTATTTTATGCGATCATGCTTTTAGTCGCCTCACTTTACATAAGAACTTTTGGGTCACTTGAATGGTTTGTGATTGGAACGATTCTGCTCGGCGTCGCAATCAGTGTCGGCAACGTCATACTGCCGAGTTATGCCAAGTGGAAATTCCCGCTTCAGATGGGATTTATCACATCCATTTACAGTTCGACGATGAACCTGACCGCAGGACTCGGCAGCGGGGTCAGTGTACCGCTAGCTGAAATGAGCGGATTGGGGTACAAATTATCGCTTTCGATATGGATTGTCATTGCGATTGTCGCGCTGATCATCTGGATTCCGCAGCTGCGTGGTACGGGGAGAGGACTGCAGGCTGCGAAGGGCGATGTCAGTGGTGCACCGAAACGTAAGATGCGGCAGTCCAAAATGGCATGGGCGATCGCCATCATGTTTGCACTCCAGTCGACGACATTTTACACCAACGTCGCCTGGCTGCCGTCAATATTGATGGACAAAGGATATTCGCCGGAAACAGCAGGATATTTCTTCATGTTCTGCCAGTTCGCCCAGCTGCCGATGACTTTTTTATTCCCGATACTCGCAAGTAAAGTGGACAGCCAGAGAGTGATTGTGATGTTCATTACGGGATTGATGCTGACGGGGTACTTACTGCTCTTTGCCGAGTCTTTCGGACTACTCGTCATCAGCATGATATTCATCGGGTTCGGTACAGGCGCTGCATTCAGCACATGCATGCTGCTGTTTTCATTGAAAGCAAGAACAGACGCGGGCAGCATTTCCTTATCAGGATTCGGCCAGTCCATCGGTTACCTGTTTGCTGCCATCGGGCCGTTTTTGATCGGTTACTTATATGATGTGACTGATTCTTGGACACCGGCGTTATTCCTATATCTGCTCATTGTTGTGATGTTTTTTGGTGCAGGCATGGTCTCGACACGGAAGTTTTATATTGAAGACGAACTTGAGAACAGGGTGTAATTACAATAAGGAGGAATCGTATGAAATGCCCGAATTGCAATTCAGAAGTTTATGAAAGTAATGGGTATTGTGATGAATGTGGATATCATCTATTGGATGAGACTACAAATGAACTGGAAAGTGACTTTTTTGAAAAGATATTATGATTTTTTAAAAGTGCGATTCTATCGCCCGGAAAATCAATCGGCCGACCTTTTCATGTGTCGACGGCTATCATCTCAGTCGGTTTATTGTTATCAACGTTATCATTGATTTTGGTTTTACGAATGATGACGGCATTTGATAGTCCTGCGCCTCCTGGTCCGCCGCCAATGATGCCGCTCGTTATAACATTCATAGTGCTTTTTCTCATTTTGGCTGTGGTGTTTTTAATATACTTTGTTCTTACACATTTGATGAGCAGAATCATTTTAAAAGAAGGCAAGCATTGGAAGCATGTGTTCACTGATTTTTCACTTCTTGCGGTCATTCTGAATACATTGTATATTTTATTTGCTTTATCAGTTGAAATCCTGCCTTCTGTCATAGGGCTTATAAGCATATTCATCGGTTTTATATTGTCCATCTCTACTCCGGTGTTCATAGTGTTCAAATATGCGGTAAATAATAATGTCAGAGTCAATATATTTTTACCGATACTAATCTACCATGTGATCGTTATTACTGTGAATCTTGTTATTTTCTGGCCATTTTTTGCGATTTTGCTTAATAATCTATTTTATAACATCATATTGTTTTGAGTGGGGAGCGGGCAAGCGTCGGTGAATCTCAATTGATCATTAGAATAAAATTCTCAACAATAATTTAAGATGTTGAAAGTTTTATCAGCCTTTAAACAGGGAATGAAAAATTGATAAGATACTTGAAAGTATTAATTGATGTCAACTTGCAGGAGGGATTTCATGGCCCAGGCAATACTTATACTTTTCATCATTTTTTTCCTGTTCCAAATTGGGGCGTTCGCCAAGAAAAAAGGAGATATGAAAGACACGCATAACTTTAAATTGCAGTGGCCGCTCTATCTCTATATTTTTACCGTCATGATTTCGTTGACCATGATTTTTGCTCTGATATATTTTTTCATTTCATTTTACTCACCGATACTGATCGATAGTAACAAAGGATCGATTGTCCAGAATCATGATTTCGCAGAAATGATCTACTACAGCGGGACCACTCTGTTATCAATCGGATACGGTGATTTGAACCCGATCGGTCCGATACGTTACATCTCAGTGTTTGAGGGATTTCTCGGGATCGTCGTGCCATCGGTGATGTTCATCAGTGAAATTAATAAGAGTTATAAAGAGAATTAAAATACTAATGTGATATAAGGCAGCCGCTGGATTTTATTTTCCAGCGGTTTTTTTATATAAAGTGTTTCAATTTGGGTATAAGATTAGTAGTCAAAAAAATGAAATTCTAAGGGGATGATGGATTTGAATAAAGAGATAAAAACACCATCAATCTGGTACTCGATTATTATAATGGTGATGATCATTGTGCTCATCATGTCAGGGATCCTTGTTTTTGAAGCGACGATAGAACTCATGCTGCTGATTGCACTAATGGTGACGATTCCTTTTATTTCATACTTGGGTTTTTCCTACAAGCAGCTGCAGGAAGCGATGCTGTCGATGATGTCGAAAGCGCTGCAGCCTTCGATGATTGTTTTGGTCGTCGGTGCGATGATCGGTGCGTGGCTGATATCCGGTACTGTGCCGACGTTGATCTACTATGGAATACAGACGATTTCGCCCGGTTATTTTTTCGTGACCGCTTTGCTTTTTTGTACGATCGTTTCGTTATCCACCGGGACGTCCTGGGGAACGATGGGTACGGCGGGCGTCGCGTTGATGGGCATCAGTCACGGATTGGAGCTGCCGGCGGGCATGTCTGCAGGCGCAATTATCAGCGGTGCTTACTTCGGTGATAAAATATCTCCGCTGTCGGATTCGACCAACCTTGCAGCAGCCATCATGGAGACGGATCTGATGGATCACGTCAAACATATGCTTTGGACGACGACCCCGGCCTATATACTTACAGCACTCGTGTTTTTATTCCTCGGGTTGAGCTACGGACAGGATGGCGGCAGTCTGTCCAATATCGATACGATGACTGATTTTCTTTCCAGCCATTATAACCTCGGATGGACTCCAATGATTCCAGTCATCGTCGTTGTCGTACTGCTCATTATGAGCAAGCCGCCGATCACTTCGATTTTCATCGGTGCGGCAATCGCTGGAATCATCGCGATCGTATCGGCATCACGGAAACCCTGGACACGATTTACGATGGCTACGTTGTGAATTCCGGAATAGAATCCGTCGATTCCCTGCTGACGCAGGGCGGCATTACAAGCATGTTCAACCTGTTGGCATTATTCCTGTTTGCTTTGGGGCTTGGGGGTTTATTACAGGAATCCGGCATACTTAAAACATTTTTGGATACATTTTTCAGCCGTGTCAATTCAATGCAGACACTCGTGCCGACTTCCATGGTGGCGAGTTATATCGGGACAGCGATTCTCGGCACGGCAAGCGCGTCAATCGCGCTCGTCGGAACGATGCTCAAACCGCTGTATAAGAAACAGCGTCTGAAACCACAGAACCTGTCCAGGCTGATGGAAGACACCGCAACCCAGGGCGCCGTCGCCATTCCGTGGAACGGCAACGCCATATTTGCAGCCGCCGCACTCGGCGTTGCGCCGCTGACTTTCATGCCGTTTTTGTTTTTGGCATTCTTCACGCCTGTCTTTACCTTGTTGTATGGATGGACCGGGTTCACTATGCTGAAGATGGATGAGGGAGAAGAGGAAGATTTAAAAAAGAAATGAAGAAATAAACTTAGGGCTGCAATCTTATACAAGAGCGATACCATTTATCAAAAATTTACCTGATTTTAATCTCTGCATGCTATCATGGTGGTCTATAAAACGTATTTAAAATTCGAGGTAAAAAATGAAAATCAGGCTAATTATCATTACTATATGCATCACTCTGATGCTGACGGTAGTATCTATCATAGAAAGTTTCAACCACAATAGAACCGAGGACCCGAAACAGGCGGACGTCATTATCATGCTTGGCGGCGGTGATGCGGGCAGGATGCAAAAAGCAGCGGAACTGTATCACGCAGGATATTCCGACTATGTCATCATCTCACCGGCGATGGATGAACATTACGCACAGTCCAAGCAGTTTGCGCTCGATCTCGGCATTCCTGAAGAAGCGATCATCGAAGAAGTTGCTGCAACCAGCACATACACCAATGCCACAGAAACACTGGAAATCATGGAAGACCGGAGTTTTCAAAGTGCATTGGTCACGACGAGTGACTACCATTTGAAGCGGTCGAAACTGATTTATGACCGGGTGAATAAAAACCGTTATGACGGTCGTTTCGATCTCACATACATTGTAGCACCGGGCGCAGACGGAGAACCATGGCATGAACAGAGTTATGCGAAAAATATATGGTTCAGGGAATATGTGAAGATGTGGGGGTACCGGCTGGGACTATATCATTTGATCGATATACCTGATGATACGGATGCCAAGGTGTAGTCCTAAAATTAAAAAGACCCCTTGATTCTGAGTTATATAAACTCAGAATCCAGAGTGTTTTATAATCATCTTAGCCACTTTTGTCGAGCATGGTAAGGCAATAATCTCTGCTGTTTAGTTAGTAACAATTTCCAGTCTATCTGCGCAGCAAATGGCTCAGCTTATGAAAAAGTAATTGAAGCTTTAGATTTTTGAATGGAAATACATCAATAAAACTGAAGAAGCCTCGAATCTGGATTCAGATTCGAGGCTTCACTTTAAATTACTGGATTTTTTCTTAAACAAACAACGCCTTAACTTCAAGATAATCTTCCACACCGTACAGTCCGTTTTCACGTCCCAGGCCGGATTGTTTATAACCGCCGAATGGAGCATGTGGTGAACGGTCTCCGCCGTTGATGAAGACGTTGCCTGTCCTGATCTGTTTGCCGACTCTCATCGCCGAGTCAAAGTCAGGGCCTGTCACTGCACCGGATAAGCCGTAATCGACATCGTTCGCAAGTTCGATGGCTTCTTCTTCGCCGTCATATGGAACGACAACGAGGACGGGTCCGAAGATCTCTTCCTGTGCAATGGTCATGCTGTTCTTAACGTTTGTGAACACTGTCGGCTCGACGTAGTAGCCGGTTCTGTCGACTTTGCCGCCGCCGACGAGCACTTCCGCACCTTCATCCTTACCTTTTTGGATATAGTCGAGCACTGTTTTCATCTGGTTTTCATCGACCAGCGGGCCGATATCCGTTTCGTAATCGGTCGGATCGCCGATTTTCACATCTTTATAATACTTTTTGATCTTGTCATTCACTTCGTCCAGCTGTTCTCTTGGAACGAGCAGGCGTGTCAGTGCAGAACAGCTCTGGCCCTGGTTGTTGATGACGGTTTGTGCCGCCTGATCGATGGCCTGATCCAGATCGCCGCCTTTAAGATAGACGAGCGGTGATTTACCGCCGAGTTCCAACACTAATTTTTTGATGTTTACTGCAGCACTTTCATACATCTTCTGGCCGACTGAAGTGGAACCTGTAAATGATACGACGGACACATCTTTATGCTTCGTCAAATAATCACCGAGATCGCCGCCGCTGCCTGTGACAACATTGAACACGCCGTCAGGCAGGCCAGCCTCATCCACGATTTCAGCGAGAAGCATCGCCGTGAGCGGTGTCAGGCTTGCCGGCTTGACAACTACAGTATTACCTGCAAGCAATGCCGGTGTCATCTTTCTCTGAATCTGGTTAAGCGGATAGTTCCAAGGTGTAATGCATGCAACGACGCCGAAACCTTCTTTCTGGATGACTGTGCCATCGTCCAGCTCGTCTTCAAATTTGAAATTCTTTATATCTTCGAGTGTTGCACTCATTTCTTTCAATGATAAAGGGACTTGTCCTTCTTCTGAGAAAGTCTGCGAGTTGCCCAGTTCACTGACCATGATGTCAGCGAGTTCCTGGCTTTTCGCTTCGATGCCTTCCATTATCTTTCTGACATATTCCGCTCTTTTTTCCGGAGAAGTTCTATTCCATTCCGGGAATGCATTTTTCGCAGCTTCGACCGCATTATCCACATCGTTATGGCTGCCTTTTGGAACTTTTGCGATGATTTCCTCAGTCGCAGGGTTCTCCACTTCACTGAATTCGCCGGAATCGGAATTCTGCCATTTGCCGTTGTAGTAGATCTGATACTCTTTCACAAAAATCTCCTCCTGAATTTATATAATAAAAGTCGTCAAAACTTCGATAGTGTCTTCTTATTTAGTGTACCCTTTGTCTGTTTTTAAAAAACATGCTTATATAAATGTGAAAAATTCAATTATTTATTTAGAAATCGAGACACATTCACAATATTGATAATATTTTCTATACAACAATGACTTTCAATATTAATAACCCTTATTCTGTTGATTTTCAAAATAGAGCGAACAACGCTTTGTTTAGCACGGGTAATGATGTGACCTTCAATGTTCAGGAGGCAAGTATACATGGCTGGGATAATAATTCTATCTGGAGTAATCCTCCGTCTTACAAGACCTCACTCCTTAATAATATAAACTTTAGATTAGATTATAGATTATGGCCTTCAAATGATAGAACAGTGATCAACTCTATGACCCCACATGATTCGAATTTTAAGGATGAGATCCTCCCTTCAAGTATAAGAATGATGTTTGAGCATTCTGAAACACACACACTTGATTTGGAAGTCCAAGAAATTTCAGATACTGACACCGAAATTACAGGCAGCACTGCTGCGAATGCAAAAGTGACTTTATTCGACGATGAAGGTAATGAGATGGAGGTAACGACCAGTAACAGTGAAGGTGAGTTTACCTTTAATTTTGAAAATCCATTGGAAGCTGGGAGAGTTCTAAGTTTCCAATCATCTTACAACAACCGTGAATCCAATTTAGTGGAGAGAACAGTAGTTGGGGATAGACTGGAGTTCACTGAAGTCCCAGGTGATATACCGTTTGAAACAACAGAAATCAGTGATGAAGATTGGAAGTATTTATGAGTTACATGGATGTAGGCAAATTGTCTAGCTTATTTTGACAAACGAAGTATTAAATAGAAATCGCCACCGGTTAAGCCGTCAATTTGAATAATTTATGCATACTCATTGCAGATATGGGGAATATAAATAAAAATACGGATTGATATGATTTTTATAAAAAGCGGGTGGAGCCCGATCATTCTGGAACCAGCAACAGGAGGGAGCTTATAACTATGGCTGTGAAAAACGTGGCACTCATTACAGCACCCGGTCTCGCAAAAAGGCTTGGCGATGACCTCAAGGAGGAACTGCCGGCGATGCTCAGTTATTACATCAGTGAAGAATACGAATGGCATGTGGAACTCCATGAAGATCCTCTAACCGGCGGGACGAATAATTCCAGGGAAGTGCTGGAATCTGCACTCAAAAGGAAAGACAACGCGGGATGGGATTATGCAGTTGCCCTGACAGATCTGCCGCTCTTCGAGGAAGAAAAGCCAATTGTCGCCGAAGTGTTCAAAGACAGGGATGTCGCTCTCATCAGTTTTCCGGGCTTCGGTGCCGTGCCGATGCACAAAAGGGTACGGGAAGCCATTCTTCAGCTGATGAATGAAATTCATTTTGGCAGTTCGGATGCAGACCGGGAGGAAGCGCAACAGCGTATCCGCTCTAAGGACAACCGATATGATGATCTGAAGAATAAAAAATCCACGAGACTCGTCGGTAAAAGAATGATGGAGATTGTCTCTCCGATGAAGCGGGAGACACCTGGAGAGAGCGATCCTGATATCGTTGTGCGCTTCACCTTGAAGTCACGCATTACCGGGCTCATGCGCGTCGTCTCCGGCATGGTCTATGCCAACCGGCCATGGGAGATGTTTGCCGCTTTCGGGAAAATCCTCGTCATCGCATTCACAACAGGCGCCTATGCCTTTGTATTCGGAACATTATGGCAGCTTAATACAACATACAGTATCGGACGGGCGGTTCTGATGATGATTTTTTCAATACTTGCCCTTACCATTTGGATCATTATGGGGCATGGACTGTGGGAGAAGAAAAGTGAACAGAGCACCAATTTCATCAGGAATCTGTATAATGCGACGACATTCTTCACACTGCTTATAAGTGTCGTCATGTATTACGTCATCCTGTTCACTATGTTCGTGATCTGGACACTCTTTCTCCAGCCACCGGCCCAGCTCGAGATCTACACTTCCGAACCCGTCGGTCTCGCCACCTACTTATATACGTCATGGATCGGCGCGAGCATCTCCACAATCATTGGTGCGCTTGGTTCTTTCTTCGAAAACAAAGAAGTCGTGCTCAACAGTACCTACGGCTACCGCCAGCATCAGCGCCATGAAAAGATAGAAGAATTGAGGGAGAAGGAGGAAGAGGAGGACAAGGAATGAGATCCTGAATTATAACATGAGAGAGACTTAGGTGTTGCAAAACTACTGGCATTTTTCAGACCACACGATTTCAATACCTGAAAAAATTTAAGCATGACAGGAACAGCACTCTTTTCAAGTCTGTTACGGTAGTCTATTACAGACGCAGAATTTGTGATTGAGGTCGGGTTCTCAGCACAAGAGGATATATAGCAAAATTAAACAACACTCATCGGGAATTAAGCTGATGAATGCTGTTTAAATGTATTGTTTATCATTTATAATTCTTTACTGTGCTCGCAGTCTCCATCAATCACAAATTCTGACACAGTGGAGTAACTTGATTCATACGCTGCAAGGTATAGTACTAAATTGCTCACTTACCCATCCGATCTGCTTTTTCGTGATAAATATTTTTTCCAGTTCATCGTTGTAATCATGAATAATAAAACATAACTTCTCCGCTACATTTTTTACCACAGGATGACAGAAACTGTTCCAGTCAGTGCCATTCTCTATACGTCCCACTATAATCAATGGAACGCAGAAAGTTATAACCCTTTATATTACAGAGGTTTTCGTATATTACGATATCTAGGGATATTGAAATCAAACAATGATGAAGCATGCCTCAGAGAAATCCCTTTAGAGAGTTCCCTATAAAAATCAGTGAGGGAGAAAAGAGAATATGAGGATTTTAAGATCCGGCAATAAGCAAGTATTAATACAAGTAATCATGATTATAACTCCATTTCTCGATTCGTTCCTCTCTTTCTTAGTTTATGGTGTTAAGCTCAGTTGCCAAAAATAATGATCAGACCCTACAACAATATTTACTAAAGTATATAAGCAGTTATTTTCATGAGTGAGTGGAAGTATTTATGAGTTACATGGATGTAGGCAAATTGTCTAGCTTATTTTGACAAACGAAGTTATTAAAAACACACCTGAACCGATAACCGATACTTTCCCCCCACCTGCTGTTCCAGAAACGGGTTAAAACATCCAACTTCTCTTTCATAATATAACCCCCTAGATAAAAATTAGTAACTTATGTAATTATGTTTGAGTATACCAAATATTGTTAATTTTACTATATCTATTATTTAGAAAAGCAATCCAAATTATATGGTCCGATCTATCTCCATATATTTTACTTAGAACTAAACATCTTACCACGCAGGCCATCGTGGTCGACGGCGGAAGCATAAAAATGTATTAGGAGGAACAAGAATGAAAAGACTCGAAAACAAGGTGACAATCATCACAGGCGGTGCTTCGGGTATCGGCGAAAAAATGGTGGATCTGTTCGCACTGGAAGGTGCAACGGTCATCGCCGCGGACATCAATGAAGACGCACTTAACCAGGCGGATCAAAAGGAAAACGTGACGGGCATGAAACTCGATGTATCCTCGGATGAAGCATGGGAACAACTGGCGAAAGATGTCATCGGGCGTTTTGGAAAAATAGATATTCTCGTCAACAATGCCAGCATCTCCTCAGAAAAATCTTTCAAAGATATCACTTCAGACTACTGGCAGCTGATGATGTCCATCAACAGTTTCGGCTCGTTCGCAGGCATCAGGCATGTTGCTCCCTATATGGCGGAAACAGGCCGGGGTTCCATCATCAACATCTCCTCATATACTGCTCAGATCGGACAGAGGTTCAATCACTACTCCGCTGCAAAAGGCGCAGTCCGTGCGCTGTCGAAAGCCACAGCCACCCAGTTCGGAAAAAGCGGCGTGCGTGTCAATGCACTGTTCACCGGCATCATCGAAACGCCGATGACAGCAGCACTCGATGAATCAAAGGCACTTGTCGAACAGCTCGTCCAGGATACACCGCTGCAGCGCCTGGGCAAACCTGAGGACATCACAAATGCGGCTCTTTATTTCGCGTCAGATGAATCCTCATATATCACAGGGGCGGAATCATATCCCGAGAAAGTCACTGGATTATCAAACTCCGTTGGAAGTATTTATGAGTTACATGGATGTAGGCAAATTGTCTAGCTTATTTTGACAAACGAAGCAATATAAAAGAAAGTAAAAACATTACCGATCCCCAACAAAAAGGACCGGTTTTATTTCCTTCAATTATATATGCATATCACCTGTAGTTTAGGGTAGAGAGGGGTAATACATAAATTTAGGGAGTGTTCGAATGAATTCTAATATGCCGGAAGATAAGGGGTTCGATCAGACGCTGAATGTGCTGAAAGAGGGTTATGATTTTGTGATGAGCCGGAATAAAGCGCTCGGGTCCGATGTGTTCGAAACGCGCATTTTGGGTGAGAAGACGATTTGTCTCACCGGAAGCAGGGCGGCTGAACTGTTTTACGACCATACGCGTTTCAGACGGAGTGATGCGGCGCCAAAGCGTGTAGAGAAGACGCTGTTCGGTGAAGGCGGCGTGCAGGGTCTGGACGGTGAGGCGCATAGGCACCGGAAGGCGATGTTCATGGGGCTGATGGGACCGGATGAAATGACGGAGATCGGCAATATGACAAAGAAATACTGGAAAGAGTATTTTGAAAAACGTGACCCGGATGAGCCGGTTGAGCTGTATGAGGCGGCGAAGATTGTATTCCTCAATGTTGCGTGTGAATGGGCAGGTGTGAGTCTTTTAGGTGAGGATGTTGAAGCGCGTGCGGCTGAGATTTCCGACTTGTACGAATCACCGGCGGCACTTGGTTTACAGCACTGGCGCGGCAGACGGTCGCGGTCGAAGGCTGAGGACTGGATTGGCGGCATAGTGAAAGATGTGCGTGCGGGGAAGATTGAAGCGGATTCCGGCCGTGCATTATATCAGTTTGCCTGGCACAGGGATCTTGCCGGTGAGCTGCTGGATGAGGATATTGTGACGGTGGAGCTGCTCAATCTGGTCCGTCCGATGAATGCGAACAGTGTATGGGTTGCGATGATCGGCCTTGCGTTGAATGAGCACCAAGCGGAAGCGAGGAAGCTGAAAGATGCGGATTCAGAGCAGATGGAGTGGTTCATCCAGGAAGTACGGCGTTATTATCCATTCTTTCCATTTGCTGTTGCGAGAGTCGATATGGATTTCGAGTGGGAAGGATATACGTTTAAGGAAGGTACGCTGACTTTATTGGATTTATATGGTACGAACAGACACCCTGATGATTGGGTGGACCCGGAGGTGTTCATGCCCGAACGCTTTGACGGATGGCAGCAGACGCCATTCAACTTTGTGCCGCAGGGCGGCGGCAGTTATGATTTCGGCCACAGATGTGCGGGCGAGTTCATAACCATTGTGATGATCCGGGAAACTTTGAACTTTCTGGTCAATGATCTCACGTTCGAATTCCCGCCGCAGGACTTCGGGTTCGAGTTCAATGATATCCCCGCCGTGCCGAATGATAAGATTCGGATAGAGAACTTCATGCTGAAATGATAGGCGCAGTAGAAACCTGATATAAGATTTGAACACAGCCCGGGGAGGGCAGTGTTTTTTTAATGGAATATTTTATGATATCAATTGATTGCATTTATTGATAGTATAGAGTATAATATTACTACTAACTAACAAGTGGTGATGAGATGAGTCATGCATCTAAAGAAGACGTTAATGAGTTTTTAAAGGAATTCAGAAGAAGAATGACCCAACCTGAAAAATTTATATTCGTTAATAGAAAGTATGATTTTACTTCCATCGGATTAACATTGGAGCAGGCTACATATGAGGTACTCACTTTGAAATATGTCCACTACGATCGCGGTCCATCTCCTGATCACAGAGGTGATGGTACAGAAGTATGGGAGTTCGGCAAACCAATCGATGGAGATACAGCTTATATAAAATTAAAAATTGAGGATGAGATTTGTAAATGTATATCATTTAAATCTTCCACTGGTCCGTTCACACTGCCGTACAGAAATTGGTGACTAATTAATCAAGCGAATCTCAATCATTCCTCAGGAGGGAAAAGTATGAACAATGAGATATTTTATTGCGAGGACTGTAAAGATGATGTGTCTACGTATATAGAAGACAGAGAAGAAACATTTAATGTCCGCGGTGAAGATATTACAATCAACAGTCAAGTCAGAGTATGTGAACATCATCATCATGATATTTACGATGAGGTACTGGACTCTAAAAATATAGAAATGGCTTTTGAAAAATTTCGCTGGGAAAATGACTATTTAAATCCAATGGAGATAAAAGAGACAAGAGAAAAATATGGTTTATCCCAAAGAGGGTTTGCTTCCTTACTAGGTGTTGGCAGTGCTTCAATTGCAAGATATGAAACAGGCGCTGTTCCAACGAAATCTCATCATACACTTTTAAAAAATATGAGAGATAATCATGGATTTGTAAAAGATTTATATGAGATTAACGCCAATAAATTAAAAAGACTGGATAAACAGAGAATGGAAGAAAGATTAGATCATGAAGATGCACAAAGTATCATAGAGGAAACCATTCAATTATATTTAAAGAAAACCCAAATAGAAACTGATCCTATATATAACGGTTATATTAAATTTAACTTTGATAAACTCATGAACCTCATCATTTATTTTTCAAAAAACATTGGAATGCTTTCTAAAACAAAACTTATGAAATTGTTATTTTACACTGATTTTCGTCATTTTAAAGAGACGGGGCTGTCTGTTACTGGCTTATCTTATAAGAAGTTACCTTATGGTCCCGTACCGAACCACCATTTCTTAATGCTTGATTCACTTTTAGAAAAAGAAGCGATAGATATTGTTCCTTTTGATTCTTATGAAGGAGAGTATATCGTACCCTTAATTGAATTGAATATGGACGCGTTTGATAAAGACGAACTGAATATAATTCATTCAGTTGTCACAGATTTTAAGTATACTAATGCACAAAATATTTCTGATCATTCTCACGAGGAAGAAGGATATAAACAAGCTGAATTAAATGATCTAATATCTTATGAATATGCTGAGATTTTAAAATGATTTCACAGTTAATATTTTAATATGAAGAGTAAAGCACGGCCTGGAAAGCTGTGTTTTTTTAATCAGAGAGCGATGTCAGGCTTATAGTGCGGGGTCGTTTCATATGGGGACGGTTTTTATTTGATGAATGATGTGAGCGGGTATACGAATATTAATATGATTCAAAAAGGAGTGGAAATGATGGTGTCAATCTATTTCGCGACGAAAGATAAGATATATAAAGCGGCTGAAGAAGAAGGCCGTTGGACGCTCGAGACGATTGAAGGGCCGGAGGATATCAGAAGCATTGCGTTTGATGAGATTTCGAACAGGCTTTTTTCCGGGACTTTCAATGATGGTTTGTATGGAAGTGATGATGGTGGCGAATCCTGGCAGCGGCTCGGTGAAGACGCGCTTAATAAGCGGGTGATGAGCATTGCGGTGAGTAAGACGGAACAGCTTGGTGAGTTCAGTGTGATATGGGCAGGGACGGAGCCGAGCATGTTGTACCGGACTGAAGACGGCGGCATGACGTGGACGGACTGTCCTGAGCTTTTGGAACTGCCTTCAGAGCCGGAGTGGAGTTTTCCGCCGAGACCTGAGACGCATCACGTGCGGACGATTCAGCCGGATCTGCATGATACGGAAAAGATTTTTGTCGGGATCGAGCTCGGTGGGGTGATGCGGAGTTTGGACAGCGGAGCGACGTGGGAGGACCGGAAAACCGGGTCTCATCATGACAGCCATTCGATTAAGGCGCACCCGTTTGTGCGCGGCCGGATTTATGAAGCGGCCGGCGAAGGGTTTGCCGAGAGTACGGACGGCGGTGACTCATGGCAGAAGTTTAATGACGGTCTGGACGATTACACTTACATGGTGGATGTTGCTGCCAATCCCGGTGATGCAGATACGATGATTGCTTCAGTTGCGCAAGGTCCTCGTGAAGCGTATATGCCGGAGCGAGCGAATACCCGGATGGTGCGTCGTACCGGTGACAATGCCTGGGAATTTATTGATGCTGGACTGCCTGATGCTGAAGGCTCTGCGGTATTTGCGCTGCTTACGGATGCTGGGCAGCCCGGCGTGTTTTATGCCGTGAATAATTTAGGGATCTATATTTCAGAAGATGCCGGATTTTCATTTGACATGGTGGATGTCGAGTGGCCTGACGAAGTTTTGGAATCGCGGGTGCTGGATGCAGTGCTGGTGAAGTAGAAGGATATATGTTAATGAAAATAATGCCCCGTCCAGGAGTATGGGACGGGGCGTTGGTGGTTAATGCGAAAAAGGAGCGCTGATAGCTGCCATAACTTGATATAAAATCGCTGACTTATGGCAGTTGGACAGGCTTTCTGCCATAACTTGAAGTGACTCGATCGACTTATGGCAGCCGGCCAGGTTTTTTGCCATAACTTGAAGTGACTCGATCGACTTATGGCAGTTGGCCAGGCTTTCTGCCATAACTTGATATAAAATCGGTGACTTATGGCAGCTGGCCAGGTTTTTTGCCATAACTCGAAGTGACTCGATCGACTTATGGCAGCCGGCCAGGCTTTCTGCCATAACTCGAAGCGAACCAAGCCACTTGCGGCAATCAAGCCATAGGCGGAAATGATTTATATCTGCTCGATCATCTCTTTATTCTTCTGAGCGAAGACTTCGTTGTGGCTGGAGACGATGGCTTCATCCGGGGCTTCGCCGCCTGAAATGTAAGTTTTGGAAAAGTTTGCGGCCATGGCGGCTTCGGGGAAGCAGCTGGCGATGAGGTGGACGCGGTTGTCGTAAGTGATCTGGTCGCCGCACGCGAACAGGCCGGGGATGCCGGTTTCAACGGTGTTCACGGTCTCGATCATCTGATAGTCGTTCATCGGAATATGTTCAGAAAGTCTGCCGATGAATTCGCTGTTGGCGTCAAAGCCGTGGTTGATGACGACGGCGTCTGTGAAAATTTCTGTACCATCTGACAGCTGGACGCTTCTGATTTTATCCTCATCATCATTTGGGATGAGGGTATCGATAGATGCGCCTTTGATGACACGGATATTGTCCTTGTCCAGTTTGTCGACCATGGCTTCATGGCCTTTCAGTTCACTTTTACGGCAGACGAGTGTAATGGAACTCGCGATACCGCTTAAATCATGTGCCCAATCGACTGCGGTATTGCCGCCGCCTGAGATCAGCACATCTTTACTCCTGAATGTTTTCAAATCTTTTACCGTGTAATAAAGATTCGACATTTCATATTTTTCTGCACCTGAAATATTGAGTTTGACGGGAGAATAAATGCCGAGCCCTGTCGCAATGATGACGGATTTAGCCTTGAATTCGCCGTTGGTGGTCGAGGCAATGAACTGTCCATCCACTTTAGTGATGTCTTCGCATGTCGTGCCTGTTGAAATATCAGGACCGAATGTATACGCCTGTTCTATCAGCTGACGGACGATATTATCACCAGTGTTTGCGGGTATGCCGCCGATATCCCAGATGAATTTCTCTCTGTAAATATCGAGTTTGCCGCCGAGTGTCTGATGGTGTTCTATCAATTTGACGGACATGCCTCTGAGTCCGGCGTAAAAAGCGGCGTAGAGACCGGCGGGGCCGCCGCCGATGATCAGCGTATCATAAGTTTTCATATATATTTTCCCCTTTATGATTGTAATTTCATTTAACATGTTTTATTATAACTACATTGAGAATGATTATCAATTGATAATCGGCAGCAATAATAAATCTAAAGGTGAGATTACATATGAAGAAGTACCGGTTTTTATTTTTAACGATGGTTTTAGGTTTGGTACTGTCGGGCTGCGGCAATACGGAGAGCGCTGAGGAATCAGAGGAGACGGCGATGAAGGAATATACGACGGATGCGGGGGAGACGATTGAGATTCCGGAAGACCCGCAGCGTATTGTTGTGATGGCGACGAGTTATTTCGGCAACTTCAAACAGCTGGATGCGAATATGGTCGGTGCGCATTCGGTCGTCACTGACAGTGATGTACTTGAGCCGCTGACGGAAGATGTCGAGATGGTTGAAGAGGGCAATATCGAGCAGATCATGGCGCTCGATCCGGATCTGATCATCGCGTTTTCAACGGATGAGAATCTGGAGAAGTTTGAATCTGTGGCGCCGACGATTCCGGTGGAATATGAGAAATGGAACTACTTGGATATTCACGAGGAATTCGGTAAAATCATCGGAAAGGAAGAGGAAGCGACTGAATGGGTGAACGAGTGGAAGACGGCGCTCGAGGAAGATAAGGCTGAAGTTGAAGAGGCGGTCGGCACGGACGTGACTGCAAGCGTGGTTGAACAGTATGCGAAAGATATTTATGTGTACGGGACCAACTGGGGCCGTGGTACGGAGATCGTCTATCAAGGGCTCGGTCTAGGTGTTCCTGAAGCGGTGGAATCCGAAGTGGTGGAAACGGGATGGAAAAATATTTCTGCTGAAGAGGTCGGTAAGTTCGCGGGCGACTTCATGTTTGTCGGTACGGGCGACTCAGGCGCTGACAATGCATACCGCGAAACGAATGTATGGAAAGATCTTGATGCGGTGAAAAACGACCGTGTGATCGAGTTTGAATCACCGGTATTCTATTACAATGACCCGTATTCACTGGAACACCAGAGAGAGATCATAGTCGGTGCGCTGACAGAATAAATTAAAGCAGGTGGTAATATGACGAGCGTCAAAATGGAAGATGTGGACCTTCATATCGATAAGAAGAGAATTTTGAACAATATCAATGTGGAACTGCTGTCTGGAAAAATTACGACGATCATCGGGCCGAACGGCTGCGGCAAGTCGACGATGTTGAAGACGATTTCGAATATTCTTCATGCGGACGGCGGGGCAGTGTACATCAACGACCTCGATATCCGGCAGATGAAATCGAAGCAGCTGGCTCAGAAAGTCAGTATTTTATCGCAGCGAAACCGTCTGCAGTATGATCTGAAAGTGATGGACCTGGTCAGTTTCAGCAGATATCCCTATTTGAAAAGGTTCCAGGGTTTGAAGCCCGATGACTACAAGATCATCCACTGGGCGCTCGAGGAGACAGGTGCGGATCAGTTCAAGGACCGTATGATGAGCGAACTGTCCGGTGGCCAGGCACAGCGGGTGTGGATCAGTCTCCTGCTTGCGCAGGGTGCAGACGTGCTGCTTTTGGATGAACCGACGACGTACCTCGATATCCACCACCAGCTGGAAACACTGAACATCATCCAGCGTCTGAACCGGAAGACAAAACAGACCGTCGTCATGGTCCTCCACGATATCAACCAGGCGATTAAATATTCCGACCATATCGTTGTGATGAATGAAGGTCAGGTAATAAAGACCGGTACATCGTCTGAAGTGCTGACGAATGAAGTGTTGAACGAAGTGTTCAATATCAACGGCAAGATCATAACGGACCCTGTGAGCGGAAAACCGGTGCTGTCGGATTACGAACTTTTCTGTCATACGGTCGGCGGCAGTGATGTGGCTTACAATGAAAAATAAGTGGTTATTGATGCCTGTTTTTATAGCGGGCATCATTCTTTCGTTTACGGCTGCGATGATGTTCGGCGTTGAAAATTATACTGTCGGACAGGTGTTTTCGAGTGTTTTTAATTATGAAGCCGGGGATTCCGTGTCGCAGATTTTGTATGAAATCCGGCTGCCGCGGGTCTTTGCAGCATTCCTTGCGGGTCTCATGATCAGTATTGCGGGACTCATCATGCAGACGGTGACGCACAATGATTTAAGTGAGCCGAGCATTCTCGGAATCAATGCCGGGGCGAACTTTTTCATCGTCATCGGGGCACTGCTGATTCCGACGCTGTCATTTGTCGGCATGGTCATCGGCGGTTTTATCGGCGGGATGCTTGTGGGCTTCATCATTCTATTCGTCACGCGGTTCAAGTCGCCGATCCACCTGATTTTGGCCGGGGCGGGGATTTCTTTATTCCTCTATGCTTTGACGGACTTTTTCGTCATTACGAATAATCTTGGGCAGTATGTCGCATTCTTTACGAGCGGCGGTGCGGCTGGTGTGTCGCTCGGTCAGATTATGATTATTGCACCTTTTGCGTTTGTCGTCATCGGGGCGCTGTACTTTTTGGCGAAAGAACTGGATATATTTCTGGTCGGGGATGAGATGTCGGCGTCACTCGGTCAGAAAAATGCGCTGTATCAGATCATTTCACTCGTGTGTGCGATCATGCTAGCGAGCATGAGTGTGGCGATTGTCGGCAACATCGTCTTTTTAGGACTGCTTGTGCCGCATATCGTGAAAATGACGGTCGGCTATATGCATAAGTACACGATTCTTTACACGGGACTTCTCGGCGGGTCGCTGTTCATGCTGTCGGACATGGTGGCGAGGATGCTGAACGAGACGCCGGTCAATGCGGTCATTTCGATGATCGGACTGCCGTTCTTCATATACATCATCAGACAGAGAGGACGTCAATATGCGTAATCCAGTTAAATTCATGATTATTTTTACGCTGCTTGCTGCCGTCATGCTGGCGACATTGTTTACAGGTACTTACAGTCTGACGTTCGGTGATATTATGTCTCTCTTAACTTTCAGTGCTGCTGACGACGTTGAGCTCGTGTTTTATGAATTCCGTATGCCACGCATGCTGATTACAATCATCTGCGGCGCGGCGCTGGCACTGAGCGGACTGATTTTACAAGTTCTGAGCCGCAATCCTTTGGCCGACCCGGGCATTATCGGAGTCAATGCTGGCAGTGGATTCGGCGTCGTGCTGTTCATCATGTTCGTCAGCGGTACTGGAACGATGAATCTGTACTCACTGCCGCTGATGAGTTTTACCGGCGGGCTGCTCACAGTGCTCATCGTATTCTTCCTGTCGTTTATCGGCGGACGCTTCAACAGCAACATCTTCATCCTGATCGGCATCGCGACCGCAATGGGTGTGACCGGCTTCCTCTACGTCTTCACATCGACGTTCGACGACAGCCAGATGACGATGCTGAACCGCTATCTCGCCGGCAACATATGGGGCGACTCTTGGGCATTCGTCATCGCCATCCTGCCGTACATTATTTTGGTTTCGGTGTTCGTCTGGATGAAGATCAACGAAATGTCGATGCTCAATTTGGAAGATGAAAACCTTTCAGCCCTTGGGATGAACGTCAACTTTGAAAAGATTGTTCTGATTATTTGTGCGGCGCTCCTGTCGAGTGTCGCAGTCAGTGTCGCCGGAGCGATCAGTTTTATCGGCCTGATTGCACCGCATATTGCCCGGCTTTTATTTCCTAGAAATATGAAACTGATCTTTGCCGGGACGGTGGGAATCGGAGCGCTGCTCTTGAGCGCAGCGGACCTGGCCGGCAAGCTGCTGCTTGCACCTGCGGTGATCCCGGCAGGCATTGTGGTTGCGCTCATCGGCGGACCGTACTTTATTTACCTGCTTATGACAGCGAGAAAAGTTTAAACTTTTCCGCTGTTTTTTTATGGATACGGTTATAATTTGTTCAAATATGGGTATAATAAGTTATTGAAATGAAAATAGGAGTGAAATTATGGCAATAACGAAGAACCTCGAACGTCAAGAACTTGACAGCACGATGTCAAAACGTTTTATATGGGCGGTTGCTTACGGCTCATCCATCGGGTGGGGCGCATTCATATTACCCGGCGACTGGCTCGCATCATCCGGAACGCTCGGCGCAACACTCGGCATTACGATCGGCGGTATTTTGATGCTGATCATCGCGGTGGCCTACGGGGCGCTGACGGCAAAATTCCCGGTATCGGGCGGTGAGTTTGCATTTACGTATGCCGGATTCGGAAAATATTTCAGTTTTATCGCATCATGGTTTTTAGTGCTCGGTTACATATGTATTGTTGCGCTGAACGCCAGCGCATTCAGTCTGTTATTTAAATTTGTACTGCCCGATGTGCTCGAAGTCGGATATTTATATACGATAGCCGGTTGGGACGTGTACATCATGGAAGTCATCCTGTCTACAGCGGTGTTGGTAGTGTTCGCGTATATTTCGTCCAAGGGATCGGTTTTGTCCGGTAATCTGCAGTTCATATTCTGTTTATTCATGGGACTGGTTGTTGCGGGACTTTTCGCGACATCGTTCTTTGTCGGTGACTTTTCATTTGAAAACGCGCAGCCGGTGTTCAATTCGGAAAACGGCGTATGGACATCGATCATTCTGATTGTTGCGATTGCACCGTGGATGTATGTCGGATTCGACAATATTCCGCAGGCCGCTGAGGAATTCAAATTCCCGGCGGAGAAGACTTTCAAGCTGATTGTTTTCGGTATCATCGCCTCAATTTTCACATATGTCGCAATGATTCTTGTCACATCATGGATCTTTGCCGACCAGAACGCGATCGACGGTGCGATGTGGGTGACGGGATCCGTCGTCCAGACATCGATGGGCACGATCGGCATGGTACTGCTCGCATTCGCGATCACTTTCGGTGTATTTACAGGGCTGAACGGATTCTATCTGTCATCATCCCGTCTGATATTTGCTCTCGGACGTGCGAACTTCGTTCCGGCAATATTTGCCAAAGTGCACCCGAAAAATAAAACACCATACGTTGCTGTATGGTTCGTCATGATCGTGACACTCGCAGCGCCTTGGCTCGGACGCACAGCACTGAACTGGATCGTGGACATGTCCTCGGTCGGTGTATCCGTAGCATTTTTAGCCACCAGTCTGGTGGCTGTGAAATTTTTCAGTAAAGGTGCTGAGAGAAACATGGTCTATGTAGTGTTCGGAGTACTCGGTGCAATCATTTCAGTAGTGTTTTTAGTATTACTGCTGTTCCCGGGGTCACCTGCAGCGCTGACGATGCCATCAATGATCGCACTCGGTGCCTGGATCGTACTCGGCATCATATTCTTCATGACACAATTTAAAAAGATCAACTCGATGACAAAAGAAGAACTGGACTATCTCATACTGGGGCAGAGGAATGGAAATAAACTCGAATAGAATACATTTGATTGGGATTGGCAGGCACCTCTTGTGAGGTGCCTGTTTTCTGTTTGTGGGAGTTTAGCAGGGATATTATGAGCTTCCAACGGAGCTTCGTTTGTGATTCGAGGCGGCGATAGGCGTCCAGCGGAGCTTCGATTGTGATACGAGGCGGTGATAGGCGTCCAACGGAGCTTCGTTTGTGATTCGAGGCGGCGATAGGCTTCCAACGGAGCTTCGTTTGTGATACGAGGCGGTGATAGGCGTCCAGCAGAGCTTCGATTGTGTATCGAGGCGGCGATAGGCGTCCAGCAGTGCCCAACTCTCTCCACCCGGTACTCCCATTCAAACTGACACATCTGAGTATTCAGAAATATAAGCCTTTTCATAAAATAGTATTTTATTTATATTACAAGTATGTTACAATAATTACGTTATACAGACATGAATATATTCTACCTATCTAGGAGTAATAATTATGATTAACCGGAAAATAGTATGGTTAACGATACCGATTTTTACTTTGATTTTGACCGGCTGCAATGCGGCAGAAGGTGATATTAAAGTTACTGAAAATAAAACTCATCAGATTTATAATCATGATGTTAAAAAAATTTCAGGCATTGCACTTGAGGGCGATATGGATGCACTGAAAATCGACGATGACAGTGCAGCGCCGGCAACACTCGAGTTCAATCCGGTCACGATAGTAAATGGTGAACCGGTCAATTCCAGTCATAAAGTTGCAAGTTTTGTCGAGGAACTGATTTCAGCGAAAAGTGCTGTCGGTGAAATCTGGGAGGAAGACTTCCCGAGCCTTTACACAAATTACCTCAATCATGCATATATCATACAGAATGAGAATATGACATTGACTGAAGCGCAGACTGAAGATATTGCCGGTCGGATCGAGAATTTGCATAACGAGTATGCGGAGCTTGAAAAGAATCTGAAAGATTTAGAAGTGCCTAAATCCATGGCTGAGAACAATATGGGTGCTGTGGAAACGGTGATTGATGAAATTTCGAGGGCAGTGGAAAACCGTACACTCGCATTAATTGAATTCAAGTCGATTTACGAGAATGATGATTTCGGAAAGCACGAGGAATTACTTTCAATCCACATTGGAAACAGTGAAAAATATATCAATAAGGCAGATGAGAGCATTGATGATCTCATCATAGCCGTCGATGAAAAGTAAAGAGCAAAGCTGTTAATTCAGCTTTGCTCTTTTATGTTTTAATTACTGTAAAAGGATAATTCCGGTTACAGTGAATGAAAACCTAATATTCTATTTTTTGTCATCTTCATCTTTTTTGTCTTTTTTGTCTTTTTTATCGTTGTCGTTGTCATTACCGCCTTGGTCAATTTTGTCAACGACACTGTCGCCTTTTTCCTTCACGTTGTCCCAATTTTCTCCTGCATTGGATGCAGCGTCTTTTGCTTTGTCAAAAAATCCTTTGTCTGCCATAATAAAACTCTCCCTTTCGTTAATGTTCTATCTTGCTTACAGTGTCAATTTACCCGGCATATAAAGGTATAAACATATAACGCACGAAATAATAATAATTTTTTTCGATATTTTATAATCTGTATGGAATTAAAAGTCATGATGATGTTTATTTGAATCATCAAAGGGGTACACAGAATTATGTATCATAAAATAAGGAGAGATGTTTTGTGAGTAAAAAAGTAGCAGTCTTAATGGCTGATTATGTAGAAGAAATTGAATATACAAGTCCGAAGGAAGCAATCGAAGCGAAAGGCTATACGACGGAAGTCATTTCGCCGGATGGTAAAGAGATAAGTGGTAAGAACGGCGAAAAATTCACCGCCGACAAAAGTATCGAAGATGCGAATGCAGATGACTACGCAGCAATTTTAATCCCGGGCGGATTTTCGCCGGACGTACTGCGCGGTAATCCGAAGAATGCTGAATTTGCCAAACACTTCCTTGAAAATAAAAAAGCGACATTCTCGATCTGTCACGGTCCGCAGTTCCTTGTCGACACTGATCTGCTGAGAGGCTACGACATCACAAGCGTTGCCAACGTCAAAAAAGACCTCGAAAACGCAGGCGCAATCTATCATGATGAGTCAGTGATCGTGTCGGATAACCTGATTACGAGCCGTACACCGAAAGACCTGGAAGATTTCAATAACGCAATCCAGGAAGCTTTGACTGAATAATAAAAACCGTCCCCTGTTCTTATGAGCAGGGGATTTTTACGTCCGGAACGCTGGTGTGATGCAGGGGTGTGCCTGCTCACTCAGCTTCATTTTCCGCATCAAGTGAGCAGATTTCCTTCCGCTCTGCTCACATAGCCGTGTTTTCCAGCATAAGTGAGCAAATTTTTATCGCATCAGTCAGTACTGGACTATCGGCTGTATTCTTGTTTCGCGACATTAAATGTACACTCAGCCGCAAAATCAACGGGGCCAAACACCACCCGCGTCCAGAAAAAATCCCGATATCCTCACAAAAGGACATCGGGGTTTATTTTATGAAAACTATTGAACTGTGATGGTGCGTGCGTGGGCATGCGGATTTTCGAACTGGTCGAAGACGGCATATGCGATGGTGTATTCGCCGGGTGAGTCGGTGTCGACTTCGCCGGAAATGTAGACGGTGTGGGTGATATCGATGCCGTCGGTGTCGAGAATCTGGATGCCATCTTTCGGATCGAATTCGGATCCGGAGCTGATTGTTGCATCATCCATATTCTTGAACTGGACGTCGGACGTCTCGCCGCCGCTGTCGTCATCCGAAGAAGATTCGCCGGTCAGCTGTTCTTCAGTCGGCGGCACGAGCGGTATGGAATCGGTCGCTGCGTTGGAGACGGTGATGGGTCTCGTGTACTCGAACCAGCCGTTGCCGCTGTTTTCAACGCGATAGTTGACGGTGTAATTGCCGGGGCTGGAAGTGTCGACGTTGTTGTCGGACACCTCGATGTTATCCGTGATGTTGCCGTCGGTATTGTCGAGTGCGTAGACGCCCGCAAGCGGGTCGAAGCTGTCGCCGACCTGGATATTGATGCTGTCCATCCCCCGGATGGTCGGGGTGGAGCTTGAATATGCTGCGACTTCTTCTTCCATAGTCGGGCCGTTGTAGTCGGCATATGCGGAATCGCCTTGACCCCCGCCGTCGTCCTCGCTTGAAACGCCCGTTTCATATGCCTGGTCTGCTTCAAGCATATCGGCCGTAATTGGTGCCACGGGCAAAAGGCCCGCCATCAGTTTTACTATTAAACTTCCATTCATTGCCTCACCTCATTAGTGCTTTAGGTAGTATATCCTGTAAAGTGTATTGATCTAATGTGTTGATGTAGTTGTTCAGTGCGTCATTTAAAACGTACTGCAGTCCGCATATCGGTGTCAGTACACATTCATTGTCGGGTCTGAAACATTCGGCGATATAGAAATTATCTTCCGTGTTTCTGACGATCTGTCCGACATTCAATTCTTCTGGTTTATATTTTAACATAATCCCGCCGCCGCGACCACGCACTGTATGGATGTAGTCGAGTTTCGCAAGGTTATGGACCACTTTGGTGAGGTGGTTTCTTGATATATTATAGTATTCGGAAATTTCATCTATCTGGATTTTTTCACCGGTTTCACGGGTGCCGAGATACATCAGCACTCTCAATGAATAATCAGTATACATTGTCAGCTTCATTTTATTCACCTCGTACTCTCTATATTACCATGAAACGCCCGGTTTTCGAATGATTAAAGAACTGTGACACCTTTATGAAAATTGTTACATTTCACTTGATATTCACATATTTACCCTTTAATATTAAAGATGTATAAAATATATATCTTAAACAAGGGAGCGGTTTCATGGATTCTCACAAAAAAGAAATTATTAAAGCGACAGTACCGGCACTGGAACAGCACGGTACCACAATAACCAAAGTCTTCTATCAGACGATGTTTAAAAAACATCCGGAATTACTCGATATGTTCAACCAGACGAACCAGAAAGTCGGCGACCAGCCGAAAGCACTTGCATTCACAGTGCTGCAGGCGGCGCGTCATATCGACAATCTTGAAGCGATCGTACCGGCGGTCATCGGCATTGCGCACAAGCACCGCGCACTGAATGTTCTGCCCGAACACTATCCGATTGTCGGCGAAAACCTGCTGATCGGCATCAAGGAAGTATTGGGCGACGCGGCGACGCCTGAAATCATGGATGCATGGGAAGAGTACTACGGCGAAATCGCGCAGATCTTCATCGACGTTGAAAACGGCATGTACCAGAATGCCGACTGGGACGGATTCGTTCCGTTTGAAGTGGTGAAAAAAGATCATCTATCCGACGATATCGTCCGTTACACAGTGAAGAACGACACTGTTGAATATGACCTGCGTGCCGGTCAGTATATCACTGTCAAAGTCGACCCGACGGATTATCCGAACGAAGCACTCCGCCACTATTCAATCTGTTCGATCAACACTGACGAAGGGCTGCAGTTCGCGGTTAAAAAAGAAGGTGCGGGCGAAACGTCGGGCGTCGTTTCACACTACATGCACGACGGTGTCAAAGTCGGCGACACGCTTGAACTGAGCGCACCGGCGGGAGATTTCCTTCTGAACCATGAAGAAGACAAATTCCTGTTCATCGCGGGGGGCGTCGGCGCAACACCTGTGATGGCGATGATCGAGGAGGCGATTGCTGCCGATAAGGACTCGAAGTTTATTTACAGCGTGCAGAACGCAGGCATGCACCCGTTCAAAGATGAGATGAAGGCGTTCGGTGAAGAAATTGATGTGAAAATAAAGTACTCCGACACTGAAGGTTATTTGACGCACGAGGATTTCGAAGGGCTTACTGACCGCAGCGTCTACATTTGCGGATCCATGCATTTCATGAACGCGATGATTAAAGTATTGTCGGAAGTCGGTTTCAAAGAGGAGAATATCCATTTCGAACCGTTCGGTCCGAAGATGAGTGTCATCGGCGAAACTGTTGCAGCATCCAACTAATATTATACAAGTTTTATATGTTTTGGCCCCCGGCGGACTTCATTCTGCCGCGGGTCTTTTATTTTGAGAAAAACTGGGTATAGAAAGGGGAGACTTTACTTTGGAGGGACTTCTATGACATATGTTTGGCTTGTGGCCGGGTTCGTGCTGCTGATTAAAGGTGCGGATTGGTTTGTGGACAGTGCCTCGACGATTGCTAGAAAATTGAGCATTTCGCCGATTATCATCGGGCTTACGATCATTGCGTTCGGGACGAGTGCGCCTGAAGCGGTGGTCAGTATTATTGCGGCGCTCGAGGGCAACGGGGATATGGTTGCCGGGAATGTGGTCGGCAGTAATATTATCAATATTACGCTCGTGCTGGGTCTGACGGTAGTCGTGGCACCGATTGTAGTGGAAAAAGAAGTGGCAAACAGAGATATTATATTTGCTTTGGGTGCGTCCGTGCTGATGCTGCTTCTGATCAGTGAAAGATGGTTCGGCGGTGAGGGCGGCAGTGTGATCAGCCGCCTGGACGGTGCGATTATTCTTGGCGGGCTTTTATTTTATATGTTCTACATATTTAAGAAAGCGAAGCGTGCGAAGTCGATTACGATGGATGAGACAACGAAGGTGGAGAGTACCGAGGAAGGCGGGCAGTTTGGATGGACGAGGCTGATTGTTGTGCTGGTCATCGGGCTCGTCGGCATTGTCGCCGGCGGGGAACTCGTCGTATCCAGCGCCACGGAAATTGCGGTTGCTCTCGGAATGAGTCAGGCACTGGTCGGTCTGACCATCATTGCGCTCGGCACGTCACTGCCGGAGCTGGTCACTTCGGTGATGGCCGCATTTAAGGGCGAAACTGAAATGGCGATGGGAAACCTGATCGGCAGTAATATATTCAACATTCTGCTCGTGACGGGGCTCGCGTCTTCTATCATGCCGCTTGACGTCACCGGTGTGATCGCTTTTGATATCATCCTTATGATTCTCGTTACAGTTACACTGTTCATCTTTGCCAGAACCGGCTACCGTCTAAGACGCACGGAAGGTATCGTACTTGTGGCGATCTATCTGGTTTATTTTGTTTATATCATATTGAGAGGCTAGAATGCGCAGGCGGTTCTATTTTTAAACTATTTTTTTAAGTGTGGAGCTGATGACGGTTTTGAAGATGAGTAAATAGTGATCTTTTTAAAGGTTTGGAAACCATGGTATTTTTAAAGACTTGGAACTCATGACGGTTTTGAATACCTGGAGCTCATGACGGTTTTGAATACCTGGAGCTCATGACGGTTATAAACACATTGAAATAATGACAGTTTTGAATATCTGGAAATCTTGACAGTTAATTATTTAATTCAAGAAATTTAATAAACCTGATATGAGAAAAAATCAAATCTCCTGTTGTTCGGCATATATATATGAGGGGTTCTTTTTTACCTTTTAAAATATATTACTGAGACAGGAGGTTTTTATTTTGAGAACTAAGACTTTGGAACATCAGTGGCTGCATAATTTGTGTATGAGGGGTGGCGGTGATGATAAAGATGTGCAGAATTTGAAGCGTCTCGCCGCGGGTTATGCTGGAGAGTGCGAATTCGACGACTGGCTTTCGAACTACGGCCGCCCGCACTGGAAAATCTTCAAGGATATATGGATCGACGCGGGCGGCACCACACAGGTTGATACGCTGCTGGTGACGGGCGAGGGTGTGTATGTATTCGATGTGAAGAATTATTCGGGGGCACTGGAGTTCGTGGATGGGAAATGGTTCAGCAGCGGCAAGCGTCTGAATAAGGATATTTTTATTCAGCTGAAGCGGTCGATGGAGAAAGTGAGTCTGATGCATTATCGCATGGGCCGGCCGGGCGGTTTGTACAGCTCAATCGTATTCATCAATGAACATCATGATGTGAAGATTGTCGATGGTGTGGATATCGAAGTGACGATGCGCAATGATATTAAGCGTAAAATCCATAAAATTGCTGACGAGGAAAATTGGAATGGGAGTTTGGATATAGAAGAGGTTGCTCGTGCCATCGAGACATTTATTATTCCATGTCCTTACAGCCCGCGCGAGTTGGAAGCTGCTGAATTTGATCTTTTGCGCAGGGGCATCTGCTGCGCGGAATGTTCGGGTTTTGATATAGCGGTCAATCGGTATCACGTCCGTTGTGGATGCGGTCATTCGGAGGCGAAAGAAAAGGCGGTGCTTCGTACGATTTGTGAGTATGGAGTGCTTCGGCATGACCGGGAATTGAAGCTGGAGGAAGTGTACCGGTTTTTAGGCGGGGTAACTTCTAAAAAGCATTTGAGTAAGGTTTTAAGAAGGAATTTCAAATTGATTTCTACTGGTCGGCATGCGAAATATGAGAATCCGCGTTCTGAATATGATTTTGTCTTTAAAGATCATGATTTTTATTATAATCGACCGGTATTAAATAGGGTTTGATTCTCTATCGGCGCCTCGTTTTCAAATCGAGGCGGCGTTGGGCCTCTATCGGAGCCTCGTTCCGAATTCGAAGCGGCGTTGGGCCTCTATCGGAGCTTCGTTTCCAATTCGAGGCGGTGTTGGGCTTCTATCGGAGCTTCGTTTCCAATTCGAGGCGGTGTTGGACCTCTATCGGAGCTTCGTTCCGAATTCGAGGCGCCAATAAGTCCGATAAAAAACAAAAATCTAAAAGCAACCTATATACACGCGAAAACCCCGGTCGCCTGACCGGGGTTTCCTTATTATTCGATACCTTTATTCCATTTGGCAGCGAGCAGTGTGTTGTTCAGCACCATTGTGATGGTGAGTGGGCCGACACCGCCTGGAACTGGTGTGATGTAGCTTGCGACTTCTGCTGCGGAGTCGTAGTCTACGTCACCCTTCAGTTTGCCGTCTACCATTGTGTTGCCGACATCGATGACGATTGCGCCTTCTTTCAGGTCGGAGCCTGTAACGAGTCCCGGCTGGCCGACAGCGGAAACGACAACATCGAAGTCTTTCAGTTTCGCCACCATGTCTTTTGTGCGTGAGTGCATCAATGTCACAGTCGCGTTTTCATTCGTGAGTAATTTTGCTACCGGCTGGCCGACGATGTGTGAGCGGCCGATGACAGCAACTTCCTTACCTTCAAGTGAACCGGTGTGTTTCAACAGTTCCATGATGCCGAGTGGTGTACATGGAACAAATGTGCGCTGGCCGGTGTACAGGCGGCCGATATTGATCGGGCTGAATCCGTCAACGTCTTTTTCCGGTGAGATTGCTTCAAGCACTTTATTCTCATCAACCTGCTTAGGCAGCGGCACCTGAACAAGAATACCATGGACATCGTCGTCATTGTTCAGGCGTTCCACTTCTGCAAGGACTTCTTCTTCAGTCGCACTTTCTTCCATATGAACGATGCCTGAAGTCATGCCGACTTTTTCAGCAGCTTTGTTTTTAGATTTAACATAACTCAATGAAGCACCGTCGTTACCGACGATCACTACAGTCAAGTTTGGAGTGATTCCTTTTGATTTTAAATTCTCTACTTCTTCAGCAAGACCTGCGCGATAATCTTTTGCGATTTCGCGGCCGTTTAAAATTTCAGCAGTCATAACAATTTTCCTCCTAAGATATACTTTCTCTTCATTTATATTATGTACGATTGTGAGGAAAAATTCAATCAAATCAAATTCACGAACTTTAACCCTTATATCTACCTGTCATCGTTCGTATATACAAACATTAAAAATAAAAGTGATTAAAACGTTCGTGATTTATGTTGAATTTGAAGACTTTAATTGATAAAATGAAATAGAACATTCGACTTTAACAACTTAACAGTATACAGGAGGATGAATGATGGTCGTTGGCATTATTATGGGCAGTTCTTCGGACTGGCCGACTATGAAACTTGCAGCAGATATGTTGGATGAATTTGGTATTGAGTATGAGAAAAAAGTGGTCAGCGCACACCGTACACCGAAAGCCATGCTGGAATATGCAGAAAATGCACAAGAGAACGGAATTAAAGTCATCATCGCGGGCGCAGGCGGTGCCGCGCACCTGCCAGGCATGGTCGCGAGCATGACCAATCTGCCTGTGATCGGGGTTCCGATCGAATCGAAATCGCTGAAAGGACTGGATTCTTTATTATCCATCGTACAGATGCCGGGCGGCATTCCGGTGGCGACGACGTCGATCGGTGATGCCGGAGCGAAAAATGCCGGCATTCTCGCAGCTAAAATGCTTGCAATTTCAAATGAAGATGTCAATCTGAAACTGACAGAATATACGAAATCACTCGAAGACAAGGTGGAGGCTATGCAGAATGACCTTAACTAAAAGAATTTATCCGGATCAGACGATCGGCATCATCGGCGGCGGCCAGCTCGGTAAAATGCTTGCTCAGAGCGCGCTCCGCATGGGTTACAAAGTGGCGGTGCTCGACCCGTCTGAAGACGCACCAGCAAGTGCGACGAGCCATCTTTTCATCAATGCACCATTCGATGACGAACAGGCGCTGAAACAGCTCGGCGACGCATCCGACGTCATCACCTACGAATTTGAAAATATTGACGGACCGCTGCTTGAGGAAATGGTCGACGAATATTATGTGCCGCAGGGGGCAGATACGCTGCTCACACTGCAAAACCGTGAAGACGAAAAAGACGCCATCAGAAACTCAGGTGCAAAAGTGGTCCCGTTTGAAAAAGTTGAAAGTGACGAAGATGTCAAAGCATTCACAGCAAAAGAGAACTATCCGGTCATCGTTAAGACCGCAACCGGCGGATATGACGGCAAGGGCCAGTATCTCATCGAGTCGGAAGCGGACCTCGAAGATGAGACCATTCCATACGGCGACACGCAGTTTATTGCCGAAAAGTATTTGGACCTTGAACGTGAAGTGTCACTGACAGTCGCAAGAAGTGCGGGCGGCAAGGAAGTCATCTTCCCGCTTCAGGAAAATCTGCACAGAAATCAGATTTTGTACCGTACGATTGCACCGTCAAGGATCGACTACCAGAAAGAGGCGGAGCTGCAGGTGTCTAAAATTATGAATAAACTTCATTTCACCGGCGTGTTCACAGTCGAATTTTTCATCGACAAATCCGGCGTTTTGTACGTCAACGAAATTGCACCGAGACCGCATAACTCGGCGCACCATACGATTGAGTCATGCAACATTTCACAGTTTGATGCGCATATTCTTGCAGTGACGAACCAGCCACTGCCTGAAATTACTCAGCACACGCCGGCGATTATGATGAACCTGCTCGGTCAGGATCTTGACCGTCTGGATAATGAACTGTTCGATTATCCAGAATGGCACGTGCATCTATACGGTAAAACTTCAAGGAAGCCGGAGCGTAAGATGGGGCATGTGACAATGCTCACCGACGATGTTGAAGCAGCCTTAAACCAATTAAAGACAGATTTCGAAAAGGAGTAGGCGACATGGAACTGCTATATGACGGCAAATCGAAACGCATGTTTGAAATCGAAGATCCTTTTGTTCTGACAGTCGAGTACAAAGATGAAGTGACCGCAGCAGACGGCAGAAAGAGAGAAGAGATGCCCGGCAAGGGACGGCTCATCAACATCATTACATCAGAAATGTTTGAAAAGCTGGAAAAGATGGGTATCCCGTCGCATTTCATCGAGCGGACGGGGGACACGACGCAGCTGGTACGTAAAGTGGAAATCATTCCGATTGAAGTGGTCGTACGCAATCTCGCTGCCGGCAACATCACGAAAAGGCTCGGATTCAAAAAGGGCAGGGAGTTCGCACCGCCGCTCCTTGAAATTTATTTGAAGGATGATGCACTCGGCGACCCGCTCATTAACCGTGCGCATGCAATCCAGATGGATCTTGCGACGGACAAGGAAATCAGCGAACTCAAAAAACGGGCGCATCAGCTGAATGTGGCGCTCATCGACATCATGGAAGAGATGGGGCTGCAGCTTGTGGATTTCAAAGTGGAATTCGGCAGGGATACGAGAGGCAATATTTTGCTGGCGGATGAAATTTCGCCGGACACGTGCCGTATATGGGATCCGAAAACCGGAGAGAATTTTGACAAGGACGTGTTCCGTGAAGGGACCGGCTCAGTAGTGGATACTTATAAGAAATTTTATGAAAAAATGGAGGCTACAAAATAATGAATAAGTTTGTTGAACCGACGGAGCAGGATATTAAAAACGAAAAGCTGTATCAGAGCATGGGACTGACGGACGCAGAGTACGAAAAAGTCAATGAAATCATGGGCAGAGCGCCGAATTATACTGAAACGGGCATTTTCGCCGCAATGTGGAGCGAGCATTGTTCATACAAACATTCAAAGCCATTCCTGAAACAGTTTCCTACAGAAGGAAAGCAGGTGCTGATGGGTCCTGGTGAAGGTGCCGGCGTTGTTGATATCGGTGACGGCCAGGCGGTCGTATTCAAAGTGGAATCCCACAACCACCCCTCAGCTGTCGAGCCTTTCCACGGTGCAGCAACAGGTGTCGGCGGCATCACACGCGACATCGTCTCCATCGGTGCGAGACCGATCGGCCTGGTGAATTCACTGCGCTTCGGTGAACTGACAAATGCAAACAACCGCCGGCTCGTCGACGGGGTGAAGGACGGCATGAGCGACTATGCGAATAAGATCGGCGTTCCGGCTGTCGGGGGCGAAGTGGAGTTTGACGGCCACTATGACGGCAATCCGCTTGTCAATGCGATGGTCGTCGGTTTGATCGACCATGATAAAATCCAGAAAGGGACCGCTAAAGGTGTCGGCAACAAAGTAATCTACGTCGGCCTTGAAACGGGACGCGACGGTATTCTCGGTGCATCATTCGCATCGGAAGAATTATCAGAGGACGCTGACGTGGCACCGCCAACGGCGCAGGTCGGCTATCCTGAAACAGGTAAAAGGTTGATGGAAGCGACGCTTCAGGCGATAGAATATCCTGAACTCGTCGGCATCCAGGATATGGGCGCTGCGGGGCTGACTTCTTCAAGTTCCGAAATGGCGGCGAAAGGCGATCACGGCATTACATTGAATCTTGAGAAAGTGCCGGTATCGGAAGCGGGCATCTCCCCTTATGAAATGATGCTTTCTGAAACACAGGAACGCATGCTGCTCGTCGTTGAAGACGGCTCTGAAGATAAATTTCTGAAATTATTCGAAGAGATGGATCTTGCGACGGCAGTCATCGGTGAAGTGACGGACAGCGACAGACTGCTGCTCTATTTCGAAGATGAGCTGTATGCGGATATTCCGGTTCAGCCGTTATCCGAGGAAGCACCGGTCTATATTCTTGAAGGCGACAAACCGGATGCAGATGATGCGCGCGAAGATTATTCAAATGAAGATCTTGAAGCGGCGTTCACATCACTGTTGCAACACCCGACGCTTGCAGACAAGTCATTCATCCATGATGCATTTGATTCCGGCGATTCTGAAACAACGCTTCAGAAATCCGGTTTCGGTGCGGGTATCATACGTATCGAAGGTACGGACAAAGCGGTCTCCATGACGCTTGACGGGAAGAGCCGCTATGTTTGTGCGGATCCATACAACGGCGGCAAAGAAGTGGTGGCGCAGGCCTACCGCGAAATCATTGCAACCGGAGCACAGCCGCTCGCGATGACGGACTGCCTGAACTACGGTTCCCCTGAAAAACCGCTGATCTACAATCAGCTGGATGCGTCGACAAAAGGTATGGCGGAAGCATGTGATGCACTCGGCACACCGGTCGTTTCCGGAAATGTCAGCCTTTATAATGAAACGAAGGAAGCGAGCATTCTGCCGACGCCGATCATCGGTATGGTCGGTCTGATCGAAGATGTGAACAAAATAAAAGAAGACAAAGTGGCTGAAGGCGACGCGGTTTATCTTGTCGGTGACTTGAAACCGCAGTTCCAGGGCTCACAGCTTGAAAAACTAATAGACCAAAAAATCCGCCAGACTGAACGCGCGATCGATCTTGACCTCGAGTTCAAGCGCGGCAGCATGCTGAAAGATCTTTATGTCAACGGTGAGATTCATAAGATCGCACCGCTCGGCCGGGGCGGGCTCATTGTGAAACTTGCACAGCTCACAAGCTTCCATGACTCAGGCATGGACATCGATATCGACGTGCGCGGAGATCTTCTTTTCTCTGAAAGTGCTTCGAATTATATCGTCGTCGCACCGGCAGGCATGGACATCGAGGGTGCAGCAGAAATCGGTAGACTTTCAGGAAAATCATTCAAAGTGCAGGCACAGAATTTTAATGCAGAATACGATATTGAAGAAATCAATGCGACTTTGAAGGGGGCAATTCCGGAATGCATGAATTTGACGGACTAAAGGAAGAGTGCGGACTGTTCGGTATCTGGGGCCACCCGGAGGCGAGCGAGCTGACGTATATGGCGATGCACAGCCTGCAGCACCGCGGCCAGCAGGGTGCGGGCATGGTGAGTTCGAGCGGTGAATATCTATTCGGCGCACGCGGCATGGGGCTGCTGACAGAAGCTTTGTCGAAGGACCAGCTTGATTCACTGAAGCCGTTCCCGCATGCCATCGGTCATACGCGTTATGCGTCAAGCGGGGGCAGCGAACTTTCGAATGTCCAGCCGTTCCTGTTCAAAAGCCATACGGGCGACCTCGGCCTTGCGCACAACGGCAACCTGGTGAATGCGATGAATTTAAGACGTGCACTCGAGGATCAGGGGTCGATTTTCCAGACGACTTCGGACTCTGAAGTGTTCGCCCATCTGCTCCGCCGCGAAAAAGGCGCGGGCGAAGAGGGTTTGGAAAAGCGTAAAAATAGAATAAAGAAAACCTTGAAACAATTGAAAGGCGCATTCGCTTTTATGATTATGCATGAAGACAGTCTCACGGTCGCGCTCGATGACCACGGCGTGCGGCCGTTGATGCTCGGCAAGAAGGACGGATCGCACTGCGTCGCCAGTGAAACGTGTGCGTTCACGGCGATCGGCGCGGACTATATCCGTGATATCGAGGCGGGCGAGCTGATTACGATCACGGATGACGGCATCGATTTCGACTACTATACGGATCAGACTTACCCGAATATGTGCTCAATGGAATATATCTATTTTGCGCGTGCGGATTCCGAGTTCAGAAATATTTCGACTTACCGGATTAGAAAAGAGCTCGGCCGTGCGCTGGCAGAAGAGATGGATGTTGAGGCGGATATCGTCATCGGTGTACCGGATTCCTCGCTTGCTGCGGCCAAAGGGTTCAGTGAAGCGATCGGCATCCCGCAGGAGCAGGGGTTACTCAAAAACCGGTATGTCGGGAGGACGTTTACAGAACCCGGCCAGGAAGCGCGGGAACGTGCGGTGCGCATGAAATTGTCCCCGGTCAGGGATATCATTGAAGGCAAGCGGCTGATCGTCATCGATGATTCAATCGTGCGCGGTACGACGAGCCGTTTTATTGTCAAAGCTTTGAAACAGGCGGGAGCCGCCGAAGTGCATATGGGTGTATCATCACCGCCGCTTAAAAACCCGTGTTATTACGGCATCGACGTTTCAACGCATGCGGAAATCATCGCAAGCAGAAAATCGCGAGATGAAATCCGGGATGAAATCGGTGCGGATTCATTGACATATCTGTCGGTCGATAGAATGCATGACGTGTATCATCAGTTCGGTTCGAAAGGCCAGTGTGATGCGTGCTTTACGGGGAATTATCCGATTGATATCGAAGAGGCGATTCTGCCTCAGGAAAAAGATTTAAAACAAAAAGGAGTGTAGTGATGAGCGAGCAGTATAAAAAGGCCGGCGTGGATATTGAAGCGGGCTATGAAGCGGTTGAGCAGATGAAAGGCCACGTCAAGAAAACGGCGCGCCCTGAAGTGCTGGGCGGTCTCGGCGGGTTTGGCGCGGGATTCGACCTGTCACAGCTTGATCTGAAAAAGCCGGTGCTCGTGTCGGGCACGGACGGTGTCGGCACGAAACTGAAGCTGGCGATTGATTATGACAAACACGATACGATCGGTATCGATGCTGTGGCGATGTGTGTCAATGATATTTTGACGACAGGCGCCGAACCACTCTACTTCCTGGACTACATAGCGGTCGACAAAGTGGTGCCGGAACGGGTCGCAGATATCGTCAAAGGTGTGTCCGACGGCTGTGTTGACGCCGGATGCGCATTGATCGGCGGTGAAACGGCCGAGATGGGCAGCATGTACGGCGCGGGTGAATATGATATCGCCGGATTTGCGGTCGGTGCGGTCGAGAAGGATCTGTATATCGACGGCTCCGCTGCGAAGCCGGGAGATAAAATCATCGGACTGCCGTCGAGCGGCGTGCACTCCAACGGCTACAGCCTTGTACGTAAACTGATTGCTGATAATGATATTGACGTCAAAGCGGAGACGCTGGACGGCGACAGGCTGATCGATCTATTGCTTGAACCGACGCGTATCTACGTGCGCCAGGTGCAGAGCCTGATGGAAAAGGTCGATGTCAAGGCGATGAGCCATATTACAGGCGGCGGCTTCATTGAAAATATTCCGCGTGCACTTCCGGAAGCACTCGGTGCTGAAGTGTCCGTTGAAAACATCAAGCTGCCGAAAATCATCGACTGGCTGCTCGCACTCGGCAACATAGAGGCCGAAGAAGCATACAATGTCTTTAATATGGGCATCGGTTTTATTCTTGTAGTAAACCCGGAAGACGCAGATCAGGCGATTGGTCATCTGCATTCAATCGGAGAAGAAGCGGTGCTGATCGGTGAAGTGACGAAAAATAAAGGGATCACTATACATGACTAAGACGCGTGTGGCTGTGTTCGCTTCAGGCGGCGGCACGAATTTTGAAAATCTGGTGAACAAGCAGGTAGAGACGGGCATTGAAATCGTTGTGCTTATTTCGGATTATAATCCTGCATATGCCATTCAGCGGGCGATCAATAAAGGGATTGACTACATTGTCGTTGAGCGTGATAAGTATGAAACGAAAGCGGATTTTGAGAGTGACATTTTAAGCGTATTGAAGATGTACAGAGTCGACTATATTTTGCTTGCAGGATATATGCGCATTTTGTCAGCGGACTTTATTGAAGAGTTTCCGAGAAGGATAATCAACATTCATCCGTCGATGCTGCCTGATTTCAAAGGGGCGAACGGCATCGAGGATGCGTTCAATGCCGGTGTGAATCAGACCGGTGTGACGGTGCACTTCGTCGATGCAGGCATCGACACGGGGGAAATCATCGCACAGGTGCCGGTGGACATTGCGCCGGACGATACTTTGGCAGATTTGGAATATAAGATTCACAGTATAGAACATCAGCTTTACCCACAGGCAGTGAAAATGGTTTTAGCTAAAGCAGAGGAGGACAAACAGTGAAAGCATTGATCAGTGTATCCAATAAGGCAGGTTTGGAACATTTTGTTAAAGGTTTGATCGACGCAGGCTATGAAATTTATTCCACGGGCGGCACTTATGACAAGATCAAAAGTTTCGGCTATGCAGTGCGCGGTGTGAGCGATCTGACACAGTTTGAGGAAATTATGAACGGGCGTGTGAAAACTTTGCACCCGAAAGTCCACGGCGGCATTTTGGCGGACCGTGATAACGCGTCCCATGTCGAAGATATGAAAGCGAATGATATCGAGGCGATCGATCTGGTCGTCGTCAACCTGTATCCATTCAAGGAAACTGTCGCGAAAGACGGCGTGACGGAAGCGGAAGCGGTTGAAAACATTGATATCGGCGGACCGACGATGCTCCGTGCGGCGGCGAAGAACTTTAAGCATGTCACGACTGTGGTCAACCCGCAGGATTATGATGAAGTGCTTGAGAAAATTCAGGCGGGAACGCTTGATGAGGCATACCGCCGACAGTTGAGCGTCAAAGTGTTCAGGCATACGGCTGAATATGACAGCGCGATCGTCAGCTATTTTACAGGCAGTGAACGTACGCTGCGTTACGGCGAGAACCCGCATCAGGATGCGAAACTCGTCAAGACGACTGATGATCGGAACACGATTTTGAACGCGGAAGTGCTGCAGGGCAAACAGCTCAGCTACAACAACCTGCGTGACGGAGACAGTGCATTCGGTCTTGCTAAAAAGTTCGATATTCCGGTTGCGGTTGCGGTGAAGCATATGAATCCGTGCGGTGTCGGCACGGGAGAAACGATGGTCGAGGCGTTCAACAATGCATATGAAGCGGATGATCAGTCGATTTTCGGCGGCATCATTGCGTGCAACCGTCCGGTGGACAGAGAAGCGGCGGAAGCGATGAGCAAAATCTTCCTTGAAGTGGTGATCGCACCTTCTTATACCAACGGTGCGCTTGAAGTGTTTGATAATAAAGAAAACCTTCGTCTCCTTGCGGTGGATTTCACTGAAGACTTGGACGGTGACGAATTTGTCAGCGTATCCGGCGGGTACCTGGTACAGGACCGCGACACAAGGAAATTGAATCCATCCGAGATCAACGTGGTGACTGAAATTGAACCGACAGAAGCACAGATGAAAGCACTGGCGCTCGCATGGGAAGTTTCAAAACATGTGAAATCCAATGCGATTGTCCTTGCGAATGATAAGCAGACGGTCGGAATCGGTGCGGGTCAGATGAACCGTGTCGGTGCATTGAAGATTGCGGCTGAACGTGCCATCCACCTGGATGACAACGTTGTGCTCGCAAGTGACGGCTTCTTCCCGATGCCGGACTCTGTCGAACTTGCACATGAACACGGCATCAAGGCGATCATTCAGCCGGGTGGCTCGAAACGCGACCAGGAGTCGATCGATTTCTGTAACACGCACGGCATGGCGATGGTATTTACTGGCATGCGTCATTTTAAACACTAAAAATTCACGAGTATTTTAATTTGTGATGGAGGCTGAAAAAATGAAAGTAGCAGTAATTGGCAGCGGCGGGCGTGAACATGCGATTGTTAAAAAGCTGCATGAATCGCCGTCTGTAAAAGGTGTCGTGGCGATTCCCGGCAACTATGCCATGAGAGATATTGCGACAGTGGTCAGCAGGATCGGCATCACCGATTTCGAGGAGATTGCGGGCATCTGCATCGATGAAAATGTCGACTGGGTGATCGTCGGACCGGAGGCACCTTTGTCCGAGGGCCTTGCCGACTATCTGGAAGACGAACATGATATTAAAGTGTTCGGCCCGAGGAAGCTGGAAGCTCAGCTTGAGTCATCCAAGGCATTTTCCAAAGATCTGATGGCCAAGTACGATATTCCGACGGCCAAATATGAGACTTTTGAAGATTATGAAGCAGCTGTTGAGTATGTGAAGCATGAAGGTGCACCGATCGTCATTAAGAAAGACGGCCTCGCTGCGGGGAAGGGCGTCGTTGTGGCGATGGATCTGGACACGGCGCTCGACGCGCTGCATGAAATGCTTGTTGAAAGCAGCGGGACCGTCGTTGTCGAGGAATTTTTGGACGGCGAGGAATTCAGCCTGATGGTTCTGGTTAATGAGGAATTCGTTTATCCGTTTGAAGTCATGGCACAAGATCATAAGCGCGCATTCGATAACGACACGGGTCCGAACACAGGCGGCATGGGGGCCTACGCGCCGGTCACGCATATCAGTGAAGATGTGCGGCTGGAGGCGGTCCGCAAAATCGTCGAGCCGACGGCTGAGGCGATGGTGGAAGAGGGCCTCAGCTACTTCGGCGTGATGTATCTCGGCGCCATCGTCACAGGTGACGGCGTCAAAGTCATCGAGTTCAACGCGCGGTTCGGAGACCCGGAGGCTCAGGTATTGATGAGTCTACTTGAATCCGACCTCGGCGAAGTGTTGGAGAATATGTATAATAAAAAACCGTTCACCCTCGAGTGGCGCCCCGGCTTCGTAGCTGGTGTGATGCTCGCGAGTAAGGGATATCCGGGTGAGTACGCGCGCGGCAGCTCAGTCCGTATTCCGGAAGACCTGGCCGCGCAGTGTTTCATCAGCGGACTGAGCCAGGATGCCGATGAGTCCATCATCACTTCCGGGGGACGTGTTTTATTAGTTTCCGGATATGGCGAATCGATCAATGCTGCGGTCGATTCTGCATACGACTGCGTCGACCGCATCGAGTACGAGGCAGATACATTATTTTATAGAAAAGACATCGGCTTCAGGGCGATGAAATAGCTGTTTTGAAAGAGGTGGGCACCCGCATCATGATGCGGGTGTCTTTTCATGTCGCTGCAGGAACTCGCGGGCGCGGCGAGTGGCTGATAAAAAGTTAACGGCGCCTCGAACTGAAAACGAAGCGCCGATAGAGTGCCAACGGCGCCTCGAACTGGAAACGAAGCGCCGATAGAGTCCCAACGGCGCCTCGAACTGGAAACGAAGCGCCGATAGAAATATTTTCACCTCAAATCACACAAAAATAAGGCACCCTCCGCATAAGGGCGCCTTAGTGCATAAAGCCAAATGCCTGAAACTTGAATCTTAAAGCCAAATCTTGAAGCTAATGCTATTCAAAAGCATCGTTAAGCTCTTCTTTCGTCTTATCGACACCTTGTTCCCTTTTGTCATCTGAATCTTTGGATTTATCTTTTGCGTCGCGTTCTTTATCTTTTTCCTGTTCACGCTTCTGTTCTTCAAATACATCTTTTTTGTCTTTATCTAAAGTCATTTGAATCACTCTCCTGGGAGAATATCATTATATTATATTATCATCTGTACTCTATATATACCCGGCAGATTTTCATATAAACATTCAAAACATAATTATTGGAAATAAAATCCGACGGGCCGTAATATGAAATTTGAGCGGCTTCAATAATGCAATATTCGTCAATTTCAACTATAATAGTGAGGGACTGAGGTGAACATAATGTTTAAAAAATTGAGAAGCCAGACTGAAGTACATATCAGCTTATTACTGGGCTTTTTCTTTGTAGTTTTAGGGGTTTTTATTTTATTCAATACGGGCAGGATCCGGGGCACGGGCAACGGCAGTCCTGTGGATGAGGGGAGTATCGATACGATACTTGACCTGATCAATGCATTTTTTCTTGAAGTGACGAATATGCTGTCCATCATCATTGGTGAATTCCCGATCATCGCCGGCATTCTTCTTATTTTGTTTGGTGTCTTTATGTTTAAAGTCGGACAGACGGTAAGGGATACGACCAAATACGACGGTTTTTTGTCATTTTTCTTTATGGGATTATCATTGCTGCTTTTCATCGTGACGACTGTTTTGATGATGCAGGTTTACGGCTGGTGGGCAATTTTATTTTTCATCGCATTTCTGGTCCACCTGCTTTACAACATATATAATGAATATTTGAATCCGAAACACCGTAAGGAACATTATATGATCATCATGTTTTTCTACGGTATCGCTTATTTCTTTACTCAGAACACAGTGTACTCGAATATTGAGGAGTCGCTGAATCCGACGGATGTGCTCAGCATCAATATGTTCTTCGGATTGATCTGGCTGCTGTCGCTGCTCGCGCTGTGGGTAGGAGTATTCCTTTCGAAATCGAAGAACCTGCTCAAAAAGCCGAAGATGAAAACGGAAGAGGAGATGTCCCGTTCATCCAAACGCGGCATCAACAAGCTGAATCCAAACCAGTACCTCGGATTCTCAGAAGAGATGTATCAGTTCAGGAATCGTCTTTTCAAAAAGGGCAGGGACTTTATTGAAATAGGGATTCCGTCCTGGCTGAAAATCAATTATTTGGAGCTGCTGCTCGGGTTTCTCGTACTCGTATTCATCCTTGTCGAGTTCAACAACAGACAGGGTGTATTCACGGAAGGGTATTTCAGAATTTCGCAGATGAGTTACATTTATGAGTGGATCAATCTTTTCCTTACGCTGTCGCTGGCAGTGCTGTACATGATCTTTACGGTGATGAACACATGGAGAAATGTCCACTATAATCGACAGATGATTGTCATCACCGGTTTATGGCTGAAGCTGACGGTCAGTCTGTATATTACAATTTTCAAAGATGTTGAATTATCATTATTCATTTTACCGTTCAACATCGTGCTCGTGATTCTTACGACACCGCTGTTATTGTTCAGTATTTTCAAAGAATTTAATGGAGGGACAACAATTGACAGAGATAAGAAAGCATAAGATGGACGGACGCATTGACCACCCGGATGTGAAAGAGCGCATCCATCAGGTCATAGAAGATTACGATAAAAAAGAATCGGCGGAACCGGCCCCTGTGTTCATCGGGTTCAGTTCAGACGAAGGTGTCGAACGTAATAAAGGTCGCCGGGGCGCTGCAGAGGGGCCGTTCAGCGTGCGCGACAAACTGGCTGGCATGCCGTACACGGACCCACTGTATGATTACGGCACCGTGATGGGGACGGAAGATCTTGAAAGTTCCCAGGAGGCACTCGGCAGTGCAGTTGCGGACATTTTAAATAAAAAAGACTTCCCGCTCATCATCGGCGGGGGTCATGAAACATTGTACGGACACTATTTGGGCGTGAGAAAAGCGCATCCCGATGCGAGAATCGCGGTACTCAACTTTGATGCACATTTCGATATGAGAATCGAACCGATGGCAACGTCCGGCACGATGTTCTATCAGATTTTGAAGAAGGATGAAGATGTCGATTATTTCGTCATGGGCATCCAGCACAGCGGCAATACCGGCACGCTGTTCGATACGGCGGACGCGCTCGGTGTGAACTACGCGCTGATGGATGACCTCCGCGATTCGAAGAAAATTTCCGACTACATGTTCAAGGCGCTGGAGAATTATGATTATGTGTTCGCAACGCTATGCATGGATTCCATCGCAGCGTATGCGGCACCCGGTGTCAGCATGGCGACACCGAATGGATATACACCGGTGGAAATCCACGGGCTGATTGAACGTCTGGCAAAGCTTGAGAACCTGATCAGTTTTGATATCAGCGAAGTCGCGCCGCCACTCGATGAGGGTGACCGTACAAGTGCGCTTGCGGCCAGTATTTTCCACAAGTTTTTAATGACAAAGGATGCTGTTAAATGAATACAATACAATTAAAAAAAGGGGTCGAAAGACCCTTTTATCAAGGCAGGCTCAATATCGGCCAGGATGACTTGAGCGATTCCGTCTTTTTAAAAGACGGCGAAGTGGTCAGACTGACGGATTATCTGGGCAAATTCATCGGTTACGCGATGATGAGCTTTGAACAACGGGCGTACGGCTGGATTTTAAGCACCGACGAAAATGTTGAAATCGATGAGGACTTTATTCGCAGTCAGATCGTTACAGCAATAAAGGAGCGGACACCGCTCTACAATCAGGATGATACGAACGTCTTCCGGCTGTTCAACGAGATCGGGGACGGTATCGGCGGATTGTCGATCGACAACTTCAACGGCCATCTGTTCATCACGTACTATTCGGCAGGCATCTATAAGATCCGCAACTTGGTTGTGCAGGTGCTGATCGAAGAACTGTCGCCTGAATCCATTACGGAACAGACGCGGTTTTCTGCGGACGGAAAGATGCAGATTCAAAATAATCATGTGACCGGCAATCAGGCGGGTACGATCCAGGTGCTGGAAAGCGGGATGCGTTTTAACGTCAATCTGAATGACGGGCCGATGACGGGACTGTTTTTAGACCAGAGGGAAACGCGGAAATCCCTTCGTAAAAATAAATACTCGCACAATGAAACGTTTCTGAATCTGTTTGCATACAGCGGCTCATTTTCCGTTGCGGCGGCTTTGTCCGGCATGTCGACGACGAGTGTCGACCTTGCGGGCCGTACGACGGAGCTCATCACAGACAACTTCAACGTCAACAATTTGAAGATGGAAAACCATACGATTCATATTATGGATACTTTCGACTACCTGAAGTTTGCGGAACGGAAAAATCATCAGTTCGATACGATACTGATCGACCCGCCGAGCTTCAGCAGAAACAAGAAAAAAGTATTCAAGGTCGAACGTGATTATCCGAAGCTGATCAAAGAATCGTTAAAGATTCTGAGCCCGGATGGCAAGCTGATTTTAAGCCAGAATCTTGAAACATTTTCTTTGAACCAGTTTAAAAAGCAGATTGATCAGACGTTGAATAATATGGGTATTGCATACACTCTGGAAGACGTCAAAGGGCTGCCGAAAGATTTCAAAACCGTGAAAGGGTATAAGACGGGCAAGTATTTAAAAGTCGTGACGATTCAGCTCGGCAAAGATTAAAATCTGAGATTACGGGTATTAATATCATTAGATAACCATTCAATTAGAAAGTAGGGTTTATTAATGGTGCAATTTCCAGTAACCGCAGAGAATCTTAAGAATAAAGAGCGCGAAGCACAGGCGCTCGTCAAGAAAAAAGCGATGATTTCAAGTGTCGCTTCAGCGTTGCCGATTCCGCTGCTGGATATCGGGACGGACATGAAGCTGATGAACGATATCCATGGTGAAATCGAAGATATTTTTGAAATTGAGCATGCGGATGTATCTTCAACGAATGATGATCTCGTAACCCGCGGCTGGGTCATGGCGACGAGTATCGGCAGTGATGCCGTCCGTTCGAGGCTGACGCCGTTTTTATTCAGAAGGGTCAGCAAGAAGAAAAAATTCAGCCGGTTCGGGCTCGTCAGCATCGTCAGCAGAGTCCTCGGCGCGGCAGTGAGTTACTTCTTAATGAAGAAACTCGGTAATGATCATATTGAACACTGCGTCGCTTATTTAAAAAAAGAAACGGTTTAAATGATGAAAAGCTGACATCTCGTTGGCTTTTTATCTGTTAATAATGATAAAATCAAATAAAGTAATCTTACTTTAAATAATAACTTTATTCTATGAGGCGAAGGAGCAATCAGCAATGGAGCAAAAATCATATTTTATAACAGATGAAACAGGAATACATGCAAGACCCGCAACCATTCTCGTACAGACAGCATCGAAGTTCGATTCTGAACTTCAGCTTGAATTCAACAGTAAAAAAGTGAACTTGAAATCAATCATGGGCGTCATGTCACTCGGCGTCGGCAAAGATTCCGAAGTGACTGTATACGCTGAAGGCAACGACGAAAAGGAAGCATTGGAAGCAATTACAGAAACTCTGAGCAATGAAGGGCTGACTGATTAATGTCTAAAATACTAAAAGGGATTGGAGCAAGTGACGGCATCGCGATTTCAAAAGCCTACTCACTTGTCGAACCTGATTTAAATTTTACTGAAACTTCAATTGAGAGCAGTGCATCTGCAGAAGAAGTTCAAAGATTTAAAGACAGTATTCATAAAACAAAAGTGGAAATCACAAAAATACGCAATCACGCTGAAGTTGCTGTGGGGCCGGAACACGCAGCTATTTTTGACGCGCACCTTTTAGTGCTCGAGGACCCTGAACTGATCACTCCGATAGAAGAGAAGATTACGGATCAGTCCTCCAGTGCACAACAGGCGCTCGTTGAAACACGGGATGAATTTGTCACGATGTTCGAAAGCATGGACAATGAATATATGCGTGAACGCGCGGCCGACATCAAAGATGTGACGAAACGCATACTTGCAAATCTTCTTGACCGTCCGCTGCCGAACCCGGCAAGCATCGACGAGGAAGTCGTCATCATTGCAGACGACCTGACACCGTCCGATACTGCACAGCTGGATAAGCAGTTTGTTAAAGGGTTTGTGACGAACATTGGCGGACGCACGTCCCATTCAGCAATCATGGCACGCACGCTTGAAATTCCGGCAGTCGTCGGAACAAAAGGTGTGACGGATGAAATCACGGAAGGCGATATGATTATCGTTGACGGTGAAAACGGCGACGTCATTGTCGGCGCAACGGACAAAGAGATCAAAGCGTATGAAGTTAAATCGCAGGCACTCGATAAAGAGCGACAGGAATTACTTAAAATCAAAGAGGATGAGACGAAGACTTCCGACGGCATCAAAGTCGAGCTCGGTGCGAATATCGGAACACCTGAAGATGTAGAAACGGTTCTCGAAAACGGCGCGGAAGGTATCGGTTTATTCCGTACTGAATTCCTTTACATGGGCAGAAACGAACTGCCGACCGAAGACGAGCAGTATGAATCATACAAAGCTGTTTTAGAGCGCATGGAAGATAAACCGGTTGTCGTACGTACGATCGACATCGGCGGCGACAAAGAACTGTCCTACCTGGATATGCCGAAGGAACTCAATCCATTTTTAGGCTACCGTGCAATCCGTATGGCTTTGGATAATAAATATCTCTTCAGAACTCAGCTGCGTGCGCTGCTGCGTGCGAGCGTTCACGGCAACTTGAAAGTGATGTTCCCGATGATCGCAACAATCGAAGAATTCGAAGAGGCGAAAGCGCTTCTCATCGAATGCCGTGATGAACTGAAGGCAGACGGTGTGGACGTGAGCGATGATATCGAAGTCGGCATCATGGTAGAGATTCCATCCACTGCGGTGCTCGCAGATGAATTTGCGAAAGTCGTGGACTTCTTCAGTATCGGCACAAACGATCTGATCCAGTACACTTTCGCAGCAGACCGCATGAATGAAAATGTATCTTATCTATATCAGCCTTACCATCCGGCGCTTTTACGCCTGATCCATAACGTGATCAAAGCGGCACACGACAACGGCAAATGGGTCGGCATGTGCGGAGAGATGGCAGGCGATAAAACTGCAGTGCCATTACTCATCGGATTAGGACTGGATGAGTTCTCAATGAGCGCTGGCAGTGTGCTGAAAGCAAGAAAGCAAATTGCAGACCTTAAGAAAACAGACATGGAACAGCTGGCAGACGCAGCAATGCGTTCACCAAAATCAGAAACAGTCACTGCTCTTGTAAAAGAATATACAGAACGTTCTTAATTGTGAAGGACACATGAATTTCACTTGAAAACAGTGTGATGTTCATGTGTCTTTTTTGAGTGAGCTGTTATATGAGGAGGCTCATGTAGGAGCTCTTGGTGTAGCGAGTCGCAGCAGTCTATCGGCGCCTCGAAAAGGAAACGAAGCTCCGATGGGACTCTATCGGCGCCTCGAAATGGAAACGAAGCTCCGTTGGCGGTCTATCGGCGCCTCGAAATGGAAACGAAGCTCCGCTGGAATATCTAACACATGCTCGTGATCCGCGCGACCGCGTAGCCAGAAGAAAACTCAATACGAAACACAAAACTGCATTGATCATGATTATTTTGGAGGTCTATATGGAAAAGACGCGTAAACCGCTGGCTCTGTTTTTGTCTTTGCCGATTCTGGCATGGGCATTTTTCGATTTTGCAAATACGATTTTCTCAGCGAATATCGTCACATTGTTTTTCCCGCAGTATATAACGGCAGTGGTGGGGGACAATCCGCAGCTTGAGCAGATTGCCTCGACAATCATCGCCTACGCCAACGCGGCTGCTGCCATCCTGCTCATATTATTTTCCCCGCTTTACGGTGTCGTCATGGACCGGACGGGTAAGCGGAAATGCTTTGTCATGATCTTTACGCTCATCACGGTGACCGGCGCAATATTGATGGGCATATTCGGCGATATGAACACGGGTGAACTGTTCGGACTGCCGAACGGCCTCGTCATCACGATCATCATTTTCGTCATTGCAAAATTCGGCTTCAGCTCCGGAAACGTATTCTATGACGGCATGCTGTCGTCACTCGGCAAAAAAGAGGAAATCCCGCTGATTTCGGGATTCGGTGTGGCACTCGGCTACCTCGGCACACTGTTCGGCATCATCACGGTCATGTACCTGGTCGGCGATGCCGGTATCCACAACACATTTTGGATGTCCGGGATTTTATTCCTGATATTTGCACTGCCGCTCTTTTTCATTAATAAAGACCAACACGTCAAAAAGTCAGCGTCATCATCAAAGTCTTTCCTTAAAGGCTACAAAGACATTTACCGCACGTTCAAAGAAGCGCGGCACTATCCGTCAATATTCTTTTTCATGATTGCGTACTTTTTCATAAATGATGCGCTCGCAACCGCAATCGCGATGATGCAGCCGTACGCAACGACGGTCGTCGGGTTCAGCCCGTCGGATTTCCTCGTCGTCTTCATGGTGGCCACCGGCTTCAGTATCGTCGGCGCACTTGTATTCGGTTTTGTGAATAAAGCACTCGGCTCCAAGAAAACATTTTTAATCATTTCCATTATACTCGGAGCTGCGGTTACGGTTGCCGCCGTGCCGCTGCCGATGTGGACGTTCTGGATTGCTGCTTCAATGTTCGGCATCGCCATGGGGTCTGTATGGGTCGTCTCAAGAACGATGATCATCGAACTGTCACCGCCCGGCCGTGAAGGGCAGTTTTTCGGACTGTTCGCATTCAGTGCAAAGATGAGTGCCATCATCGGGCCGTTCATCTACGGAACAATTACGCTCGGACTCAGCCAGTACGGACCGCTCGCTTCACGCATCGCGATTACGAGCCTGCTCGTCATGGTGATCATTGGAATTATATTCCATACATTTGTCAAAGAAGCGCCGGAAGATGATAAAATGAGCGCTGAGTAGTTTATTTGAAAAAATTTTCACAATATTGTCATTGGCTATTATTTGAAATTGACACATTAGAATATATAATTAAGGGTACGCATATAAGGAGTGATTTAAGTGGATGAGGTTCTTTTAGGACGTATAATAACAGCAAGTACACTGGGTTTCCACATAATCTTTGCGACTATTGGTGTCGGTATACCGATTGTTATTATGGTCATGGAGTTTTTGGGTATCAGGAAAAAAGACTCCCAATATCTTACGATGGCAAGAAGGATTGCCAAAGGGTTCACGGTGACTATCGCAGTCGGGGTAGTGACGGGGACCATCATCGGGCTCCAGCTATCGTTAATATGGCCTGATTTTATGAGGCTCGGCGGACAGATTATTGCGCTGCCTCTGTTTATGGAAGTTTTCGCGTTTTTCTTTGAAGCTATATTTTTAGGTATTTTCTTATATACATGGGATCGTTTCAAAAATCCTTGGCATCACTGGCTTTTGAACATTCCAATCGTCGTCGGTTCAACATTGTCTGCGGTGTTCATCACTTCGGTGAACTCATTCATGAACACACCGTCAGGATTTGAACTGTCGGAAGAAATGTTCGTCAACATCGACCCGATTGCGGCGATGATGAACCCGTCGGTCTATGTGCGCGTGTTCCACGTTGTGGCGACAGCTTACATGACGGCAGCATTCATTATCGCTTCAATCGCAGCATTCAAGCTCATTAAAAATAAATTCCAGAAAGATGCTGAATATCACAAGAAAGCATTGAAAGTGACAATGTCGATCGGTATTGCGACAGCACTTCTGACAATTCTTGCAGGTGACTTTTCAGCTAAATTCCTACACAACGAACAGCCTGAAAAACTGGCGGCGATGGAATGGCATTATGAGACGGAACCTCGGGCGGACCTGGTTTTATTCGGCCTCTTGGATGAGGAAAATCAGGAAGTCAACTATGCCCTCAGAATCCCGTGGGCGCTGAGTTTCCTGTCGGGTAACTCGTTCGACACGGAAGTGACGGGCCTGAACGACATACCTGAGGATGAACATCCGCCTCTTGTGATACACTACTTCTTCGATCTGATGGTCGTTTTCGGCATGTACGCCTTAGGGGTGGCACTGCTGTACTTCATCGTCAAGAAGTTCACTAAGTTTAATGAACACCATCCGGCGCTGTTATACCTCTATTTCCTGACTGGTCCATTGTCCATGATGGCAATAGAAGCGGGCTGGTTCTTAGCGGAAATGGGACGTCAGCCATGGATTATCAGAGGATACATGCGGGTTTCAGAAGCCGTGACCAACGCGGACGGACTCGGCATCGTGCTGGTGTCATTCATCGTATTGTATGCTGTACTCGGATTCACGTGTTCGTACGTGCTGGTCAAAATGTTCAACAACAATTCTGCTGAATCTTCACGCGAGGAATATTACGGTGAAGGGGTGGATGAAAAATGATGGATCTGAATTATGAAATGATTGGTATTACGGTACTCTGGACATTTCTGTACGGTTACGTCATCGTGGCCGCGATTGATTTCGGTGCTGGATTCTTCAACTATTATGCGATGGAGACCGGCCAGCACCAGAAAGTCAGCCATATCATCCAGCGCTATTTGAGCCCGGTATGGGAAACGACGAACGTGTTCTTCGTGTTCTTCTTCGTCGGTATCGTGGGGTTCTATCCCGATACGGCATATTATCTCGGAACGAGCCTGCTCATTCCGGGCAGTATCGCACTCATACTGCTGTCGATCCGGGGGAGTTATTACGCGTTCAACTCGAGTACGACGAAGCCGCGTAAATCGTGGGCATTTCTATATGGTGTGACTGGACTTCTGATTCCGGCATCACTGTCGATTGTACTCGTCATTTCAGAAGGCGGTTATATATATGAGGAAGCGGGCGGCGTCCAGCTGCATCTTCAGGAACTGTTATTCAGTTCATATGCATGGACGATCGTGTTCCTCGCAATCATTCTGGTCCTTTACGTGTCCAGTGGATTCCTCACTTATTACGCATCGAAAGCGAAAAACAAAAGTGCGATGGAAACGTTCAGAAATTGGTTCCTGATCTGGTCCCTGCCGATGATTGTCATCAGTCAGTTCGCCTTCCTGAGTCTACGGGAACATAACTACGAACACTTCCAGGCCGCACAGGATTACTGGTATTTATTCGGACTGAGCCTGGTATCGATGCTCATTGCCATCTTCCTGATCTGGAAGAAACGCAATTTCGGTCTGGCATTCATCATGATTATGCTGCAGATTGCATTTGCGTTCTACGGCTACGGCATCAGTAAACTGCCGTATATTCTATATCCATATATAGATATCAACACGAGTGTCGTCAACGAATCGATGGCGTTTGCACTGACGATCGTCTTCATACTCGGTCTCCTGCTGCTGATTCCGAGCCTGTACCTGCTGCTCAGACTCTTCATCTTCGATAAAGATTATGTAGAAGGTAAAGAAGAAGAAGGGTATTAATAAAAATAAAGCCGATGCCTGTCTGCGGGCGGCCGGCACCCTGCTGTTTCGAGCGTTGGCTCTGAAGGTCGGGGTGCCGCTCTCCGAGTGGGGACGGCTTTTTTTACTTAAAATGTGTGATATTTCGGCCGAATAGGTTTATCATAGAGGTTGTATATTTTTGAGTTTAATTTGAATCGGAGTTGAGGCATGTGAAAAAGGAATTTGCAGTGATAGGGCTCGGCAGGTTCGGCGGCAGCATCGTCGATGAGCTGAGGGAAATGGATGTCGACGTGCTCGCAATCGATATCAATGCCGAGCGGGTGAAGGATTTTCAGGATATCGCGACTGAATCGGTGATTGCGGACACGACGGAAGAGCAGGTGCTGAACGATCTCGGCCTCAGAAATTTCGATCATGTCGTCGTAGCGATCGGCGATAACATCCAGTCGAGTATACTGACGACTTTGCTGCTGAAAGATATCGGCGTGAAGAAGGTGACGGTAAAAGCGCAGAGTACTTATCATGCGCGGGTGCTCGATAAAATCGGGGCTGATTTCGTCGTCCATCCCGAGCGTGATATGGGTCGAAGAATCGCACATAAACTCGTTTCAAATTCAGTTTTGGATTATTTGGAACTCGGAGGAGAGTACTCGGTCGTCGAATATCTCGCCAGTGAAAAACTGATCGGACGCTCCATACTCGCTTTGGATATCCGCGCGGAATTCGGTATCAGCATCATTGCCATCAAGCGGGATGATGATATCATCGTCTCCCCGGACCCGAGTTTGAAAATACTTGCAGCCGACGTTTTGATCACAATCGGCAATGAAGAAGATTTAACAGGTTTCGAAAAGAAAATGATGGAGTAGCCGGACGCCACGGGCGTCCGGTTTTTCTGTCTGTCAGGCGTTTAGTCGAGAACGTATTTGTTCCTAATTAAATCTGCTCACTTGGCCTCGAAAAAGCCCGTGAGTGAGCAGGGCGCGACAAAATCTGCTCACTTGGCTTCGTAAAAGCTCTCAAGTGAGCAGGCTGCGACGAAATCTGCTCACTTGGCCCTGAAAAAGCTCATGAGTGAGCAGGGCGAGACTTTCCCGTACGCAAAAAAACCGCCCGGGACATATTGTCCTCGAGGGGCGGCTTCAAACGCAATAAGATTTTATTTTTTCTTCTGAAGTTTTTCGTCGTTGATTCTCATGATCATCGGGAGAATCATCGGACTGCGTTTTGTTTTTCTGTAAAGGTGCTGGCTGAGTTCTTCGATGATCAGCTGCTTGACGTTGAACCATTCGACTTTGTCTTTCGAGTTCAGAAGGTTATTCACGTCGTCCTTAATTTTCTTCTCGGCGCTTCTGATGAGGCCGTAAGATTCACGCATATAGACAAATCCGCGTGAAATGATATCCGGTCCGCTTAAAAGCTGCTTCGTTTTGAAGTCGATGGACACGACAACAATCGCAAGTCCTTCTTCGGATAAATCTTTACGGTCGCGGAGGACGATGTTGCCGATGTCTCCGATCCCGATGCCGTCAACGAAAACCGTGCCTGCCTGAACGCGGTGGCTCATGCGTGCCGAGTCACTCTTCAATGCGAGGACGTCTCCGATTTCCATGAGGAAGACGTTGTCTTCTTCGACACCTGTTGAGACGGCCATCTGTTTATGCAGATTCAGCATGCGGTATTCGCCATGGATCGGCATGAAATATTTTGGCCTGATCAGACGGAGCATCAGTTTCTGCTCTTCCTGCGAGCCGTGTCCGGATGTATGAATGTTGGACAGGCGGCCGTGAATTACATCAGCTCCGGCTTTGAACAGTGAGTTGATCGTGCGGTTGACACTCAACGTGTTCCCGGGAATCGGTGAGGAACTGAAGATGACAGTGTCATCCGGAATGATGCTGATCTGGCGGTGAGTTCCGTTAGCGATTCTTGACAGTGCCGCCATCGGTTCACCTTGTGAGCCGGTACAAAGGATCATCACTTTATGCTTTTCGATTTTGTTGATCATTTTCGGTTCAATAAACGTCTCGGGCGGCGCTTTGATATAGCCGAGCTCAGTTCCGATTTTGATGTTGTTTTCCATGCTGCGGCCGAAAATGCAGATTTTACGGTCGAATTTTACTGCAGCCTCGATGGCCTGCTGTACACGGTAGATGTTCGATGCGAATGTCGCAAAGATGATTCTGCCTGTACATTTTCTGAAGATGTCTTCGACATTCTGGCCGACAGATTTTTCACTGATGGTGAAGTTTGGAACGGTTGCGTTCGTCGAATCCGACAACAGGCATAGTACACCTTCTTCACCGAGCTGTGCCATTTTGGCAATGTTTGCCGGTTCACCGACCGGTGTGAAGTCGAATTTGAAGTCGCCTGTGTGGACGATATTACCTTCCGGTGTTCTGACGACGACACCGTATGCTTCCGGGATGGAGTGTGTAACGAGGAAGAAATCGACACTCAGATTGCCGAACTTCAACACACTGTCCTCATGGATTTCATGCAATTCCGCTGTACGCAGCAAACGATGCTCGTCCAATTTGTTGCGTATCAGCCCGAGTGCAAGCGGGCCGGAATATATCGGTACGTTAATCTCTTTCAGTAAATACGGGATGCCGCCGATGTGGTCTTCGTGACCATGCGTGACGACAACGGCCTTTATTTTCGACTGGTTTTCAATTAAATAGCTGTAGTCCGGTATGACGTAGTCGATACCGAGCTGCTCATCGTCGGGAAACTTGATGCCCGCATCGATGATGACTATTTCGTCTTTGTATTCCACGCAGTACATGTTCTTGCCGATTTCACCAAGACCGCCCAGCGCGTATACGCCAACTTCCTGTTTTTCAAGTGACATTATAAATTCTCCACCTTAAAATCGACATTATTTTCTTTTTCGTAATTCAGATGAGCATCGCTGAGTTTTTCGACCAGTTCAATATTGTACCCTGCATCTTTCAATCCCTGACGGACTTCCGTCTCTGATTCCGCCTCGAAATATTTTGTTTTCGTATCTTCACGGATGATACGGTCCGTTAAATTTTGCTGATAAAACACTTTGAATACTGCCATGTTAATATCTCCTTTTATAGTTATAATTATTATTTGTCCAGATTTTATTTATCAATATCATTAAAAAAATTGTGCTTAAAAACGTTCAAGCACAATTTTTGGATTAATCTTTGCTCGAGAATAAATTGCCTGATAAACCTTTTCTGCCGAGAATGCGTCTGAGTCTCTGCTTTCATCGCTCGCGTAATCGTCTGAGCAAATTGACCACATCCCATATATACTTATTTTTATTTTACAATATAGACGGCCGGCATGCAAAGACTTTATAATAGAAGTGATTGGAGGGAAGCTTGTGAAAGTACAAAATCTATTATCTCAGATCTTGCTGGAAAAAGAACGTGAGGACCGCAATTTTACCGGTTTGGAGTTCAATGTGCGTGACAAAGGGGTTGTCATGAATTATAAATATGACGATGACGCGACTGCAGTGGATGTCCACCGGCCGCGATATGACAAAGATCCCGAAGTTTTAAATCTTGGTACTTTTGAAGAATTAAAACCGTTACTGTATGAAAAAAACGTTCCATTTAAAGAACGTCGTGATGATTTTATGTAAAACCCGTGAATCCACGGGTTTTTATTATTCCAGCGGCTGGGAGCCGATTTTCGGGTCGTTCGGGAAATCTTTGTCGATACGGTCATAGAACATGATACCGTCCAGATGGTCGATTTCGTGCTGCAAAACGACCGCAAGCATGCCTTTTGCTTTCAGTTCGAGCGTCTTGCCGTCGATCGTCGTTGCCGTAATACGGATTCTTTTGTAGCGGTGGACGAGTCCTTCGATATCTTCATCGACACTGAGGCACCCTTCACCTGTCGGCAGATAAGTTTCTGCGACTGAATGACTTTTTATTTTCGGATTGATCAGCATGTAGTCATATTCTACTTCGCCTTCGGTGTTTTCAATATAGACGGCGAGCATACGCTTGTCGAGACCGATCTGTGGTGCGGCAAGGCCGACGCCTGACCTCAATTTATATTTCTCTGCCATTTCTTCATTTTGAGAGTTTTTAAGATACTCTCTCATACTTTTTAACTGTGAGATTGTTTCTTCATCAATCTCACTCACTTCCGCAGCCTTATTCCTTAAAATTGGCGCCGGGTCGCGGACGATATCTTTCATTGTTAACAAGGTAAACCCTCCTGTTTTTGTGTGAGAATATTTATAGTATACTATAAATGGTTGGTATATATCAGTACCAGGATTACATAAATTTGATGTTGCGGAGGATTTTTATTCATGAAAAGGATTGCTGCTTTAATATTGGGGCTGGTTTTTATTTTAACAGCCTGTAATAACGAAATTGATGAATTGGAAACATTTTATGTGAAGTTTCAGGAAACGCTGGATGTGGAATCGGAAATCAGTGATATCAGCGATGAATTCAACAGACTTGAAAACAGACGCGGACAGATCCAGGAAGACTTGTCGGCTGCAGAACGCAGTGAGCTGAGTGATATGAGCGAGTCACTGGCTGAAAATACTGCCGAGCGTCAGGAACTGATCGATCAGGAAACGGCTGTAATGGAAGAGTCGAAAGCAGTGGCTGAAGAAGCGGAGGCACTTGTTGAAGATATCAGCAATGAGGATTACCGCCAGCAGGCAGATGCATTGATCTCTGCAGCGGATGACCGCTACGCCAAACACGGCGAACTGATGGAGGCTTTCAAAAGTGTTTTAAACGGCGAGGAAGAGTTGTTCGAGTATTTGCAGGATGAAGATTTGAATCAGGATGATATCGATGATCATATCAATACACTGAACGAGGAATATGACGGGCTGTCTGTGCTGCAGGAAGAGTATGCCACAGCGACGGATCGGCTGAATGAAGTGAAGAACGAAGTGTATGCAATTCTGGATGAATCTTAAAGTGTACTACAACAGATTTTTCTGTTTCGTAATGATAATGCTGTAATGTCAATGTTTAAAGCAAACTGTTTCGCAACGCTAAAATTTACTGTTGTAACAGACTGTGATAAAATTATTAACAAGAGCAACAAAATAAACATTAAAAAATGTGAAAGGTTCGGTGAACATTTAATGGCACCTAAAAAAGGATTCGATCCTGTTAAAGCACTGGAAGAGATCGAAAAGAAATTTGAAATGTATCAGATTCTTAACGAAAAAGGGGAAGTAGTGAACGAGGACGATATGCCTGACCTGTCAGATGATGAACTCGTAGAATTGATGAGGCGGATGGTTTGGACACGTGTCCTCGACCAGCGTTCAATCTCATTAAGCAGACAAGGCCGTCTTGGATTCTATGCACCGACTGCCGGCCAGGAAGCTTCACAGCTTGCCAGCCAGTATGCCTTGGAAAAAGAGGACTACATTGTACCTGGCTACCGCGACGTGCCTCAGCTGATCTGGCAGGGGCTGCCGCTCACGCAGGCATTCCTGTTCTCACGCGGGCACTTTAAAGGCAATCAGTTCCCTGAAGGTGTAAACGCTTTAAGTCCGCAGATCATCATCGGCGCATCGTTCGTCCAGACTGCCGGTATCGCTTTGGGCATCAAAAAACGGGATAAGAAAGCAGTTGCCATCACTTACACGGGCGACGGCGGTTCCTCGCAGGGCGATTTCTATGAAGGCATCAACTTTGCGAGCGCATACCTGGCACCGGCAATCTTCGTCATCCAGAACAACCAGTATGCAATTTCCACACCGCGCGACCTGCAGACGAATGCAAAGACATTGGCACAAAAGGCGGTTGCGGTCGGTATTCCGGGCGTGTATGTCGACGGTATGGATCCGCTTGCAGTCTATAAAGTGACCAAAGATGCACGGGACCGTGCAGTGGCAGGAGAAGGTCCGACATTGATCGAGACACTGTGCTACCGTTACGGCGCACATACGATGGCGGGCGACGACCCGACACGCTACCGTACTTCGGATGAAGATTCCGATTGGGAGAAGAAAGATCCATTAGTACGCTTCCGCAAGTTCCTTGAAGAAAAAGACCTTTGGAACGAAGATAAAGAGAACGAAGTGATGGAACAGGCTAAAGAAGATGTTAAAAAAGCAATCAAAGAAGCAGACGGTACTGATAAGCAGACTGTCACACAATTGATGGAAAACATGTATGAGGATATGCCTCAAAATCTGCAGGAACAGTATGAAGTATACAAAGAAAAGGAGTCGAAATAAAAAATGGCTGAAAAGACGATGATTCAGGCGATCACAGAAGCGATGGCCACTGAACTCAAAAATGATGAAAATGTCCTTGTTTTTGGTGAGGACGTCGGTGTTAACGGTGGTGTCTTCCGTGCAACTGAAGGCCTGCAAAAAGAATTCGGCGAGGCCCGGGTATTCGATACGCCGCTTGCTGAAAGCGGACTTGTATCGATGGGTCTCGGACTGACACTGGAAGATTACCGTCCGGTCATAGAAATCCAGTTCTTCGGGTTTTTATTTGAAGCGATGGACGGTGTCGCAGGGCAGATTGCGAGACACCGTTTCCGTTCAGGTAACTCTAAACCGATGCCGCTCGTGATCCGTGCGCCATTCGGCGGCGGAGTGCACACGCCTGAGATGCATGCGGACTCATTGGAAGGCCTTATGGCCCAGACACCAGGTTTGAAAGTGGTCATTCCCTCAAACCCTGAAGATGCGAAAGGTCTTCTGATAGAAGCAATCCGTTCCAATGACCCGGTCATCTTCCTTGAGCACATGAAACTTTACCGCTCATTCCGTGAAGAAGTGCCGGAAGAGGACTACACGGTTGAAATCGGCAAAGCGAAAGTCAAAAGAGAAGGGACGGATGTCACGTTGATCGCATACGGTGCAATGGTCCAGGAATCTATCAAAGCGGCTGAAGCACTTGAAGAAGACGGCATCTCTGCAGAAGTGATCGACCTCCGCACAGTGTCTCCGGTGGATTACGACACATTGGTTGAATCCATCGAGAAGACAAACCGTGCAGTTGTTGTCCAGGAAGCACAGCGCCAGGCAGGTATTGCAGCAAACGTTGCAGCTGAACTGTCAGAGCGCGTGATCCTCAGCCTGGAAGCGCCGATCAAACGCGTGACGGCTCCGGACACTGTATACCCATTCACTCAGGCAGAAGAAATATGGCTGCCGAACAAAGATGATATTATTGAAAAAGCTAAAGAAGTATACAATTTCTAAAATAAAGATCATGAAAAAGGAGGAATTACAGTGGCTTTTGAATTTAAACTGCCGGATATCGGTGAAGGCATCCACGAAGGTGAAATAGCGAAGTGGTTGGTCGCCGAAGGCGATGAAATCAAAGAAGACGACGTGCTGGTTGAAATCCAGAATGACAAGGCAATGGTTGAAATCCCGTCCCAGGTTGACGGTACAGTCAAAAAAATCCATGTTGAAGAAGGCGAAACGACGACTGTCGGTACAGTCATCGTAACGATCGATGACGGCTCGGAAGACAGCGGCGAGTCTGAAGAGGAACCTGAAAAAGACGACTCCGAAGACGAAGAGAAAAAAGAAGATAAGTCTGAAGATGACTCCAAGGACGAAAAGAAAGACGATTCCAAAGAAGAAGGCAAAGAAGCCTCCAAGTCCGAAGACAAGAAAGAGAAAAAGTCTTCCGGCGGCCGTGTCATCGCGATGCCGTCCGTGCGCAAGTTTGCACGTGAAGAAGAAGTGGATATCAATGAAGTGACAGGGTCAGGTAAAAACGGCCGTGTGACCAAAGAAGATATTGAAGCATTTAAGAGCGGCGACGCACCGGCAGCATCAGAAGAAGCTTCATCAGAGGAAGAGACTCAGGAAGAAGGCCAGGTTGCAGCAAGTGCTTCCGAGGACGGTTCCCGTGAAACGAGAGAGAAGATGTCCGGCATGAGGCGTGCGATTGCTAAAGCAATGGTCAACTCCAAGCAGACATCACCTCACGTGACTCACATGGATGAAGTTGTTGTGGATGAGCTTTGGGACCACCGCAAGAAGTTCAAAGAGATCGCTGCAGAGCAGGATGTTAAATTGACATTCCTTCCTTATGTGGTCAAGGCAATTGTATCAACTTTGAAAAAGTTCCCTGAACTGAATACTTCAATCGACAACGAAACTATGGAAATAATCCAGAAACATTACTATAATGTAGGTATTGCCGCGGACACTGAACGTGGTCTGGTTGTACCAGTCATCAAAGATGCCGACACGAAATCAATGTTCGAACTTTCAAATGAAATTAACGAGCTTGCAGTAAAAGCACGCGACGGTAAATTATCGGGTGACGAAATGAAAGGCGGATCAATGTCCATTTCCAACCTGGGCTCTGCCGGCGGTTCTCATTTCACTCCTGTGATCAACCAGCCTGAAGTTGCAATACTCGGTATCGGCCGTATTGAAGAAAAAGCAATTGTAAGAGATGGCCAAGTTGTCCCGGCACGTGTTCTTGCGTTATCATTGAGCTATGATCATAGACAGGTTGACGGCATGAAAGCTCAAACTGCATTAAATCATATGAAGAGATTATTGAATAATCCGGAATTATTACTGATGGAGGGATAAGTAGAATGGTAGTTGGAGATTTTCCTATTGAAACAGATACAATTGTAGTTGGTGCAGGTCCTGGTGGGTATGTTGCGGCAATCCGTGCAGCCCAGACAGGTCAGAAAGTGACAATCGTAGAAAAAGAAGCATGGGGTGGCGTTTGTCTGAACGTCGGATGTATTCCGTCCAAAGCAGTCATCTCATCATCACACCGTTACCAGGAAGCACTTAATTCTGAGGAAATGGGTGTTAAAACTGAAGGTGTGAGCCTTGATTTCTCAAAAGTCCAGTCTTTCAAAGAGAGCGTTGTTGATAAATTGGTCGGCGGTGTCGAAGGACTCCTGAAAGGGAACAAAGTAGACATGGTCAAAGGTGAAGCCTATTTCGTCGATAACAACACAATGAAAGTCATGGATGAAAAGCAGTCACAGACTTATAAATTTAAAAATGCGATCATCGCAACAGGTTCACGCCCGATTGAGATCCCAGGATTCAAATTCGGCAAGCGTATCCTGGACTCAACGGGTGCACTTGCACTTGAAGAGAAGCCTGAGAAACTGATCGTTATCGGCGGCGGTTATATCGGTACCGAGCTTGGTACTGCATATGCAAACTTCGGTACTGAAGTGACGATCCTTGAAGGCCAGAAAGATATTCTTGGCGGCTTCGAAAAGCGTATGACTTCACTTGTGAAGCGTAACCTTAAGAAAAAAGACGCGACGATCGTGACAAAAGCGATGGCTAAATCTGCTGAAGAAACTGAAAACGGTGTGAAAGTCACTTATGAAGCAAAAGGTGAAACGCACGAAGTTGAAGCGGACTACGTACTGGTAACAGTCGGCCGTAAACCGAACACTGAAGAAATCGGTCTTGAAGAGCTCGGCATCAAAAAAGATGACCGCGGCCTGATCGAAGTGGATAAGCAGTCAAGAACTTCAATCGACAATATTTTCGCAATCGGTGATATTGTCCACGGACTTCCACTTGCGCATAAAGCAAGCTACGAAGGTAAAATTGCAGCAGAAGCAATCGCTGGTGAAAAATCAGAAGTTGATTACATCGGTATGCCGGCAGTATGTTTCACAGAACCTGAACTTGCAACTGTCGGATTCAACGAAGAAGATGCAAAAGAAGAAGGTTATGAAGTTGTTACAGGACAGTTCCCGTTCGGTGCGAACGGACGTGCGCTCGGCCTGAACAAAACTGATGGATTCGTTAAAGTGGTCGCCCGTAAAGAAGACGGACTTGTACTTGGCGCTCAAATCGCCGGTGACGGAGCTTCAGACATCATTGCTGAACTTGGTCTTGCAGTTGAGACGGGCATCACTTTAGAGGATATTGCCCTGACAATCCATGCACACCCTACTTTAGGTGAAATTCCTATGGAAGCGGCTGAAGTTGCACTGGGCCGTCCAGTCCACTCTATGTAATATAATTGAAGGCGTCTTTATGACGCCTTTTATTTTTGACTTATATACGCGTGAGGTGAATGAAAGTGAATGAGGAATACAGTTACCCACTTGATGAAGACTGGACGACAGAAGAAATAGTCGCAGTCGTCGAATTTTTTGAGGCGGTTGAAAACAGTTATGACGAGGGTATCGAAGCAGGACAGTTTAAAGTGCACTATAAAAATTTTAAGCAGGTCGTGCCGACGAAAAGTGAAGAGAAAACATTGTTCAAAGCGTTTAAGGAAAGAAGCGGTTTCGAACCTTTCACTTTGACCAGACAATTGAAGGACTCGGAAGATGGAGACATCTTAAGACCATGATTTCCAGCGGGATTCAACTCCCGCTTTTTTAAATTAAGAGTATATAATATTGATTATTGTGATTAATATTATATAAACTTGGGTAATATATAAAAGAGGACATACAAAAAAAGACATAATTACAGGAGGTCCCTATGGCTAGACGAGAATACACTCAAACTATACGCCCGGTCCGCCGGATTGCTGAAAAAATATTTGGCTGGCTGGCATGGCTTGGATTACTTATCATTGCCGGTGCACTTTTGTTTTTCTCACTGGTAACCGTGAATGACCAGGCATTTATCGATCAGTTTACAACACAAATGGAACAATCATTTGAACAACAGAATATAGAAGGGTTCACGCCTGAAGAGCTGACACAGACTGCACTTAACACGCTGAACAGCTTCTGGATGATTGCATTATATTTAATCTTACCGTTAATTTTGGGTCTTTTTGGATTATTGACAATGAAGAGACGCATCTTATCAGGATTTCTGATGCTGCTTGCAGGTATACTGTCAGCACCACTGGTCATTGGTGTCATCACTGGTCTGATTCCTTTATTCTTCATCATTTCGGCCATTCTGTTATTTGTCAGAAAAGATGAAGTGATCATGGATCCGGTTGATCCGATGGAACGCGGTGGCGTAAGAGACCGTGCGGATGACCCGAATGCAGGACCTGTCGGACGTGAGCGCGACTTGGAGCGCGACCGCGACTTCGAGCGCAGACAGCAGCTTGAACGCGACCGTGAATTTGAAAGAGATCGCGGCGACGGTGTCGCAGCACCGCTTGATGATGATGTACGCACCGATCGTGATTACAGAGATGACGGCCGACGTGATGATCATCGCAACGATGATATTGAAGCGACACGCAAGTTCAGTAAAATTGATGAAAATGACTACAAAAATTCTGACAGCCGCGACAACTATGTGGATGGTAACATTGATTCATCTGATGCGGTTGAACCTGTTACAGATGAAGAATACAACCGTACACAAGGCATGACAGCCGAAAACGAGCGCCGTTCAGACTCGACCAGTAAGCGCGGAGGCAGACGTGAAAGAGACAATGCGCCAAACTTCGACGCACGCGAAGAAGTCGACCGTCAAGGCAAGAGTTACGGCTATGAAAATGACGCATCATCAGAACGCCGGCAGAACGTAGACCGCCGCAATAATGATGATCTGTAAAATTATGATTTGAAGCCCACATTTTGTGGGCTTTTTTTATTGGATATTTATGGGAAAGGGGCGCTTTGAGCACTCGCGGATGACGACTGGATATGAATACTTTTAATACGCGCTCGTGATCCCCACGAGCAGGTAATCACTTTTATTCCATCTCCGCAAACCGCCTTCCAGTGCAAAAAGTTACAATTTTTTAAAAGCACATATGTAATCGTTACCAATGTGATGATGTCGGCATGGAAGGCTGTTCATAAATAAATTGAAACATTATAAGATTCTAAAAATTTAAAAATAAAGCTATTGACCTGCGTGTAAATCTGATAATATAAGTTCTACTAAATAAAATTACATAGATTGGGGTCTTGTTTATGAATGCTTTAATTCGTTTCAGCCAGTTTGTGGGCAGCACATTTGCAGTTTGGGCATTGCTCTTTGCTGTACTGGCATTTGTATTTCCATCCGGATTCAGTTGGATTGCACCTTATATTTCAATCCTTCTTGGCGTCATCATGTTTGGAATGGGACTGACTTTGAAACTCAGCGATTTCAAAGAAGTTGTTAAGGCTCCGAAGGCTGTTCTATTTACAGTGGCAGCACAGTATATCGTCATGCCGCTCATTTCGGTATTACTTGTGTGGGTGTTCCAATTGCCGGCAGAAATCGCAATCGGTGTCATTCTGGTCGGCTGTACACCGGGCGGAACGTCTTCAAACGTCATGACGTTCCTTGCGAAAGGTAACGTGGCGGTTTCCATCGCGGCCACTTCGATTGCAACACTGCTTGCGCCGGTTGTTACGCCGATGCTCACTTTATTGCTGGCCAGTGCACTGCTTCCTGTATCATTCATGGATATGTTCATTTCAATCGTTCAGATTGTATTGATACCAGTAGTTGCAGGGGTAGTCGTAAACTACCTGCTCGGCGGTGAAAGAGTGGAAAAAGTGGTCGGAGTTTTACCATTGGTGTCAGTTGTTGGTATAATCAGTGTAATCGGAGCTGTCGTTTCCACGAACGTTCAAAATATCGTCGAGACCGGGCTGTTGATATTCGCAGTGGTGATTCTTCATAACCTGCTGGGATATGGTGTCGGTTTTGTGATCGGCAAATTGCTCAATTTCAAAGTTGAAGATCAGAAGGCGATCTCAATCGAAGTGGGAATGCAGAACTCAGGACTTGCGGCAACGCTTGCGACTGCGCATTTCTCACCGATTGCGGCCGTGCCCGGGGCAATATTCTCGGTATGGCACAACATTTCTGGTTCGCTTGTTGCAAACTGGATGAGCAAGATAAAGAATGACGGAAATAATGATGTTAAAGAAACGGAAGAAGAGACAGGTCAGACAGAAAAAATAATCACTTAAAAGGCGGGAGAATTTATGGCAGAGAAAAAAGATCTTAGAATTAACAGTAAAGTGTACACAGAAAATAACGTCAAAGCACCAAACCGTGCGATGCTCCGTGCGGTCGGCTTCACTGATGAAAAGTTTCAGATGCCGCAGATCGGTGTCGCGAGTAACTGGGCGGAAACCACGCCATGTAACATTCACCTGAATGACCTTGCACAGTTTGCCAAAGAAGGTGTAAGTAAAGCAGGCGGTGTGCCGATCCAGTTCAATACAATCACAGTTGCTGACGGTATTGCGATGGGCACACAAGGCATGCGTTTTTCACTGCCTTCAAGAGATATCATCGCGGATTCCATCGAGACGATGGTCGGCGGACAGAACCTGGATGCACTTGTTGCGATCGGCGGCTGTGATAAAAACATGCCGGGCTGTGCGATTGCTATGGCAAACTTGAACGTTCCTGCTGTATTCGTATACGGCGGTACGATTTCACCGGGAAAACATAAAGGTGAGGATATCGACCTTGTCAGTGTTTTCGAAGGTGTCGGCAAATGGAATAATGGCGAAATCGGCGATGAAGAATTGAAAGACATCGAATGTAACGGCTGTCCGGGCCCGGGCGGCTGCGGCGGCATGTACACGGCGAACTCTATGGCTGCAGCACTTGAAGCGATGGGCATGAGCCTTCCGGGATCGGCATCCAACCCTGCAGTGTCGAAAGATAAAGAGCAGGACGTATATGAAGCGGGACAGGCAGTATTGAACCTGCTTGAAAAAGATATCTATCCTAAAGATATCCTGACAAAAGAAGCGTTTGAAAACGCGATCACAGTTGTCTACGCTCTCGGCGGTTCGACGAACGCGATCCTTCACCTGCTGGCAATTGCGCACGCAGCTGAAGTGGAACTGTCCATTGACGACTTCAACGTGATGCAGGAAAAAGTACCGCATCTGGCTGACCTCAAGCCGAGCGGAAAATACGTCTTCCAGGATCTGTATAACGTCGGCGGTGTGCAGGGCGTCATGAAGTATCTTTATGAGAACGGTCTGATCCACGGTGACTGCCTGACGGTGACCGGCAAGACGATTGCAGAAAACCTTGAAGCGGTCGAGCACCTGACAGAAGGCCAGGATGTAGTCATGCCTCTTGATAACCCGAAACGTGCAGACGGCCCGTTAATCGTACTTAAAGGGAACCTTGCACCGCTTGGTGCAGTCGCTAAAGTGTCCGGTGTCAAAGTGCGCCGGCATGAAGGGACCGCAAAAGTGTTCGATACCGAGCAGGCAGCGATTGATGCCGTCATGGCAAACGATATCGTCAAAGGCGACGTCGTCATCGTGCGCTACGTCGGGCCGAAAGGCGGACCGGGCATGCCTGAAATGCTGTCACTGTCCAGCCTGATTTCAGGTAAGGGGCTCGGTGAAGATGTTGCACTGCTTACAGACGGCAGATTCTCCGGCGGTACACGCGGTCTGGTCGTGGGCCATATTGCGCCTGAGGCACAAGAAGGCGGACCGGTGGCACTCGTTCAGACGGGTGACACAGTAACGATCGACCAGGACACTAAAGAAATTACTATGCATGTGTCCGACAAAGAGATGAAAGCACGTGCGGATAAGCTCGAGCTGCCGCCTCTATATAAGAAAGGTGTACTCGGGAAATATGCACACATCGTCTCCAACTCCTCACTCGGCGCAGTGACCGATTTCTTAAACAGGGATGACCTATATAAAAAGTGATAAAAATAAAAACCCGGACGATAATTGAATCGTTCGGGATTTTTTATGTCTATATTCGTAATTGGAACTAAGAAATACTGTATAATACGAAAAAAATTAAAAAAAGTTCAAAAAACCGAACAATGCATTATGAAAGCATTGTAATCGTTTTCAATAACTAAAAATTTAGACAATTTAAAAATATTTGATAAAAAGAGTTGATTTCTACGCCGAAACGCTGTAATATAACTCTCAACATCATATTACAGAAATATCAGACTAATTCAGAACTGAATATTCTTCGAAAAAAGCTTTGAAGGGAATTTAAAGTTACGACTATTGATTTAAAGAGAATGGGGCATGGCTGAAAACCCAGATCAATGTTAACTTTATGCTCATCCCTGAGCGTTGTGCTGAAAGGTATCTCACTTACTAGGCACAGCCGGGTGTTCGCCACTCGTTAAGTAAACGGACTACATGGAGTAAGTCATAAATTAAATGGAATGACCGCCATAAATTAACTCCTTATTAACATTTACCTCTTCTTACACATGTAGTCCATAAGGTTGCTGCCGTGAGGCAGTGACAAACTTGGGTGGTACCGTGAGCAAATGAACTCTTTTCTCCCCATTGTTACTTTGTAGCAGTGTGAGAAAAGAGTTTTTTTATTAAAATAATATGTGATTGAATGAGGAGGTTTTTCAATGAAGACAGAACTAGCAATAAAAGAAGCGCAGTTGAACAGTAGAATTGAAGATGATTTTATAACGGGTGCGGATGTCTTAATTGAAGCATTAGTTAATCAAGATGTTGATACAGTTTTTGGCTATCCTGGAGGTGCTGTGTTACCGATTTATGATGCACTCCATAAGAGCGATGCATCATTCAATCATATTTTATGCAGACACGAACAAGGTTTGATACATGCAGCCGAAGGATATGCAAGAACAACCGGCAAAGCCGGCGTTGTCATTGCAACAAGCGGTCCAGGTGCAACAAACTTAATCACCGGTATTACGGATGCAATGATGGACTCGCTGCCGGTTGTATGTTTCACCGGTCAGGTGTCATCAGCAGTCATCGGCACAGACGCATTCCAGGAAGCGGATGTAATAGGGCTGACGACTCCTATTACGAAATATAACTACCAGGTATCAGATATTAAAGATTTACCAAGAATAGTAAGAGAAGCATTTCACATCGCAACGACAGGCAGACCAGGTCCGGTAGTCGTTGATATACCGAAGAACATTGCACAGGAAGTTGTCACTGAAACATTCGATACAGATTTCCATCTTCCGGGCTATCAACCGACAGTCAATCCGAATCCATTGCAGATAAAACGCGTAATGAATGCATTGAAAACAGCAAAAAAACCAGTAATCCTAGCCGGAGCGGGCGTACAGTTCGCACAGGGCAGTGAAGAATTGAAAGAGTTTGCTGAAAAGCATAAGGTGCCGGTAACGACAACACTTCTGGGTCTAGGGACTTTCCCGGGCACCCATGAACAGTCGCTCGGCATGGCAGGCATGCACGGTTCATATGCAGCGAACATGGCAATCTACGAATCGGATTTCCTGATCAACATCGGCGCACGTTTTGACGACAGGCTGACAGGGGCAATCAAACACTTTGCACCTGAAGCAAAAGTCGCGCACATCGATATCGACCCGGCTGAAATCGGCAAGAACATTGAAACACACATCCCGGTTGTGGGTGATGCGAAAGAAGCGTTGAAACGCATGTTGAATTCACCGGTTGAATGTGATGACCACAGCGAATGGTATCAGGCAGTCATGGAGAACAAAGCAGACTCATCGTTCTGGTATGAACGGAGTGACGATCTGATTTCACCACAGTGGCTGATCGAACAGATATATGAAGAAACCAACGGCGAAGCGATTGTTACAACAGACGTGGGGCAGCATCAGATGTGGACAGCACAGTTCTACAAGCTTGACCAGCCAAACCGTTTCGTAACGAGCGGCGGCCTTGGCACGATGGGCTTCGGCCTGCCGGCGGCACTAGGCGCCCAGCTTGGAGACAGAGATGCCACTGTCGTTGCGATCGTCGGAGACGGCGGATTCCAGATGACGATGCAGGAGATGCAGACACTGAAGCATTACAATCTGTCGGTAAAAGTGGTCATCGTGAACAACGAAGCACTTGGCATGGTTAGACAGTGGCAGGAAGAGTTTTATGAAGAGCGTTATTCAGAATCGCTTCTGGATCAGAACCCGGACTTCGTAAAACTTGCAGAAGCATTCGGCGCTGAAGCTTTCCAGGTGAAATCTGAAAATAAAGTAAGAGAAACATTGAAAAGTGCATTTGAACATGACGGTCCGGCACTGATTGATGCAAGAATCGTCAAATTAGATCTTGTATTTCCAATGGTTGCACCAGGTAAAGGAAATCACGAAATGATAGGGGTGAAACCATGCGGAGAATAATTACAGCAACCGTTCAGAACTCCAGCGGTGTTTTAAACCGTGTGACAGGCCTCCTGTCACGCCGCGGTTTCAACATTGAAAGTATCACTGTCGGCGAGACGGAGATTGAAGGGATTTCAAAAATCACATTTGTCGTGGACGTTGAAGAAGCGCAGAAGGTTGAACAGCTGACAAAACAGCTCCACAAACAGATTGATGTCCTGAAAGTGAATGACATCACCGACACGAACAAAGTGGCGCGTGAACTGTGCCTGATCAAAGTGGTTGCCACACCTCAGAGTCGTTCGGAAATCAACGGCATCGTGGAACCGTTCAGAGCACGCATTCTTGATATTTCAAAAGATTCGTTAATTGTTGAAGTTACCGGCAAACCGGATAAGATTGAAGCAATTATAGATTTACTGACACCATACGGCATCAAAGAGCTTTCGCGCACAGGCATCACAGCCTTCACAAGAGGCAAGCAGCAAAAACAAGTTTCAGACTATCAAACATTAATAGTATAAATTCTTAAGGAATGAAAGGGAGAAAATTATTATGACTAAAGTATTTTATGACAAAGATCTTGACCAAGCAGTATTGAACGGGAAAAAAATTGCCATCATTGGTTATGGTTCGCAGGGACACGCTCACGCACAAAACTTAAGAGATTCAGGTAACGAAGTTGTTATCGGCTTAAGAGAAGGTAAATCTTTTGATAAGGCGAAAGAGGACGGCTTTGAAGTCAAAGCTGTAAGTGAAGCGGTTAAAGATGCGGATGTCACAATGGTTTTACTTCCGGACGAACATCAGCCGAAAGTATACAGCGAAAGCATCAAAGACAACTTGAAACCAAACAGTGCATTAGCTTTTGCACACGGGTTCAACGTTCATTTCACTCAGATCGTACCAAGAGAAGATGTTGATGTATTCTTAGTTGCACCGAAAGGACCGGGCCACCTGGTGCGCCGTACTTTTGAAGAAGAAGCGGGCGTTCCGGCACTATACGGTGTGTATCAGGATGTTACCGGCCAGGCGACTAAAATCGCAATGGCATACGCAGGCGGCGTCGGTGCAGGCCGTGCAGGTATCCTTAAAACTACGTTCCAGGAAGAGACAGAAACGGATCTCTTCGGTGAGCAGGCAGTATTATGCGGCGGTATGACTTCCCTCGTTAAAGCAGGTTTTGAAACATTGACGGATGCCGGCTACCAGCCTGAAGTTGCATATTTCGAGTGTCTGCATGAATTGAAACTGATCGTAGACTTAATGTACGAAGGCGGACTTGAAAACATGCGTTATTCAATTTCCGATACAGCTCAGTGGGGTGACTTCGTCAGCGGACCAAGAGTTGTCAACGATGACACTAAGGCCCGTATGAAAGATATCTTATCAGAAATCCAGGACGGCACTTTCGCAAAAGACTGGGTACTTGAAAACCAGGCGGGACGTCCTAGATACAATGCTATCAATAATCAGGAATACAACCACCCGATCACTCAGGTTGGTAAAGACCTTCGTGAATTAATGCCGTTTGTTGGAGAAGCTGTGAATAAATAATGAAAGGATGATTGGCAATGGCTGATATTCAAATTTTTGATACTACACTTAGAGACGGTGAGCAGTCACCGGGAGTCAATCTAAATAAAAGTGAGAAACTGGAAATCGCTAAGCAGCTTGAACGCTTAGGTGTAGATATTATAGAGGCAGGTTTCCCTGCAGCATCCGATGGGGATTTCGAAGCGGTTAAGCTCATTGCGGACACTGTTAAAAACTCTTCAGTGACAGCACTTGCACGGACGCACCAGAAAGATATCGACCGTGCATATGAAGCATTGAAAAACACTGAAAAACCGAGGATTCACATTTTCCTCGCAACATCTCCGATTCATATGAAATATAAATTGAAGATGACTGAAGAGGAAGTGCTGACAAAATCCGTAGAGATGGTGACATACGCCAAGACGATGTTCCCTGAAGTTGAATTTTCAGCTGAAGACGCGACACGTTCGGATATCGATTTCCTGACGAAACTCATCGAAAAGGTCATCGATGCGGGTGCGACAGTCATCAATTTACCGGATACTGTAGGGTTCACAACACCTCAGGAATACGGCCGGATGTTCAAAACAATCTCAGAAAATGTCCCGAACATCGATAAAGTCAATCTTTCGTGTCATTGCCATGACGATCTCGGCATGGCAGTTGCAAACTCCATCGCTGCTGTTGAAAACGGTGCGACTCAAGTCGAGTGCGCCGTCAACGGCATCGGTGAACGGGCAGGGAATGCGGCGCTTGAAGAAATTGCCGTTGCACTTGAAATCCGCAAGGACTTCTACCCGTACGAAACATCACTTGTCTTAAAAGAAATCAAACGGACCAGCGATATCGTGAGCAAACTGTCAGGCATGTACATCCAGGCGAATAAAGCAGTCATTGGACGCAACGCCTACGCACACGAATCAGGTATTCATCAGGACGGTGTACTTAAAAATGCCGAGACTTATGAAATCATCACTCCTGAACTTGTCGGCGTATCCGAGAACACTTTATTCCTCGGAAAACATTCCGGACGCCATGCATTCAAAGACAAAGTGGCAGAGTTCAAACTTGAACTGTCAGAAGACGAAATCACAACAGCATTCAAGAAATTCAAACTGCTTACCGACCAGAAGAAAGAAGTCACAGAAGATGATATATATACGATATTAATGGAAATAAAAACCGAGGACGCAGATATTCCTATGTATAAGATGGAGAACTTCCAGGTGAATTACGGTCCGGAAAACGGCACGGAAAGTGAAGTATCACTCAGAACGCCTGCAGGTGAAACCATTTCAAACACGACTGTCGGCAACGGCAGTGTCGATGCACTGTACGGTACGATCAAGAGTCTCATCGATATGGAATTGAACCTTATCGACTACCAGCTGAATTCTGTCGGCCGCGGTAAAGATGCACTCGCAGAAGCGCATGTCCAGCTTAAAGTCGACGGTCAGATCATGAACGGCCGCGGCACCGCACAGGACGTCATCGAAGCATCGGCAAACGCATACGTCAACGCAGTCAACCGTTATCTGATCAAAAATACACAGGAAAAATCGATTTCCATCAGCAGCTGACGAAAAGGAGCCCTTAGACATGAAAAAACACATATTTACACTTCCGGGCGACGGCGTCGGGCCGGAAGTCATGGCCGGTGCAAAAGAAGTTTTAAAAAAGATCGCAGAAAAATACAATCATGAATTCACATTTGAAGAAGGTCTGATCGGGGGTGCCGCGTATGATGCAAACGGCACGCCGCTCGATGACGAAACTCTTGGCCGGGCAAAAAATGCAGATGCCATTCTGCTTGGTGCCGTCGGCGGACCGGCGTGGGATAATGTTGATAAGACTTTAAGACCTGAACAGGGGCTGCTTAAGATCCGTAAGGCACTTGGGCTGTTTTCGAACCTCCGTCCGATAAAAGTATTTGATAAGCTGATACCGGCTTCCCCGTTAAAGGAAGCGATCGTCGGCGGTACGGATATTCTATTCGTACGTGAACTGACCGGCGGTCTTTATTTCGGAAAGCCGAGTGAGCGGAGAGACGGCGGCAATTCGGTCGTTGACACACTCCAATACACGAGGGAAGAGATTGAACGCATTGTTGATTACGGCTTTCAGGCTGCGACACTGCGGGGCAATAAGCTGACTTCGGTGGATAAGGCGAACGTTTTGGAATCCAGCCGCATGTGGCGTGAAATTGTGGATGCAAAAAGCGCGGACTATCCGGACGTTGAAGTCGAGCATGCGCTTGTAGATTCGACAGCGATGAAACTGATTACGAATCCGAACCATTTTGACGTCGTTGTCACTGAAAATCTTTTCGGAGATATTTTGAGCGACGAGGCGTCGGTCATTACAGGATCGATCGGACTGCTGCCATCGGCGAGTCTAAACAGTACCGGTTTTGGTTTATATGAACCGGTGCATGGTTCAGCACCGGACATTGCCGGTGAAAATAAAGTGAATCCGCTCGCGATGATTCTGTCGGCTGCGATGATGTTGAAATATACATTCCATCTGTCCGAGGAATCGGAAGCGATCGAGAACAGCGTGGATGCCGCATTGAAATCGGGTTACCATACGATGGATCTGAATATCGAAGGCGGTAAGACCGTCTCAACTGAAGAGATGGTTGAAGTTGTTTTAAGCAATATTAAATAAAATGGATAAGTGAGTTGATATGAGGAATGGCTGAGAAAAAGACTATTATTGAGAAAATCTGGGAAGACCATGTTGTTCATAGAGATGAGGGACAGCCGGATTTAATATACATCGATCAACATTTAGTTCACGAAGTCACTTCTCCTCAAGCATTTGAAGGGTTGCGGCTTGCCGGACGAAAAGTTCGCCGGCCGGACTTAACTTTCGCAACAATGGATCACAACGTCCCGACTAAAAATCGTGAAAATGTAAAAGATGAAATTTCAGCGAAACAGATGGATGCACTGAAGAAAAACTGTGCAGACTTCGGCGTTGAGCTTGCAGATATGTTCCATCCTGACCAGGGTATCGTGCACATCATCGGTCCGCAGCTTGGACTGACACAACCGGGCAAGACGATCGTCTGCGGAGATAGTCATACATCAACGCACGGTGCGTTCGGTGCACTGGCATTCGGTATCGGTACTAGTGAAGTCGAGCACGTTCTTGCGACTCAGACTTTATACGGTGACCGTCCGAAAACGATGAATGTCAAAGTGAATGGACCTTTAGGTGCAGGCGTTACCGCTAAAGACCTGATTCTTGCAATCATCGCAAAGTTCGGCGTCAAGTTCGGTGCAGGCTACGTTGTTGAGTATACGGGTGAAGCGGTCCGCAGCCTGTCGATGGAAGGCCGTATGACGGTATGTAACATGTCCATCGAAGGCGGTGCAAGAGCAGGGCTGATTTCTCCGGATGAGAAAACTGTCGACTTCCTGACGGGACGCCGTTACGTTCCGAAGGACGAAGAAGCGTTCAAGGCACTAAGTGACAAATGGTTGTCATATGCAACGGATGAAGGTGCAGCTTATGATCAGACCATTGAAATTGATGCAACGGAAATCGAACCTCAGGTTTCATGGGGGACGAACCCGGGAATGGTTGTACCAATCAGCGGCGCAACACCATCCGTTGATGCTGTAGACAACAAAGATGAAATTACACGTGCACTGACTTATATGGATCTGATGGAGAACCAGCCGATCACATCGATCGAGATCGACCATGTGTTCATCGGTTCCTGTACGAACTCGAGAGTTCCGGATCTTAAGAGTGCTGCTGAAATCATCAAAGGCAAAAAAGTGAAGGACGGCATCAAGGCGATTGTCGTTCCCGGCTCGTTTTTAGTGAAGTCGGAAGCGGAGGAACTTGGTCTTGATAAAATCTTCAAAGATGCAGGCTTTGAATGGCGCGACGCAGGATGCAGTGCATGTCTCGGGATGAATGATGACATCATACCGGCAGGCGGCCGCTGTGCATCAACATCAAACCGTAATTTTGAAGGCCGCCAGGGCAACGGTGCAAGAACACATCTGGTCAGCCCTGAAATGGCTGCAGCGGCTGCAATCGAAGGGCGTTTCGTCGATGTCCGCAGCTACACGTCGGAAGAGAAAATTTCTTAAGAGGAGGATATTACATGGAAGCAGTAGAGAAACATACAGGTAAGGTATATCCTCTGAACAGAGATAATGTGGATACCGACCAAATCATTCCAAAGCAATTTTTAAAGCGTATCGAAAGAACAGGTTTCGGGGAGTTTTTATTTTATAACTGGCGCTTCGATGATGAAGGCAACCTGAGACATGACTTTGATCTTGACAATGAGAAATATGAAGGTGCATCAGTGATGGTGGCAGGAGAAAACTTCGGCTGCGGCTCATCCAGGGAACACGCACCGTGGTCGTTGCTGGACTTCGGCTTCAAAGTGATCATCGCACCGAGCTTCGCAGATATTTTCTACAGTAATGCTTTTAAAAACGGTATTATTGTCATTGAAGCGGATAAGGACAAAGTGGATGAATGGCAGGACAAAGCACAAAATGGAGACTTCCAGCTGTCAGTTGATCTGGTGGAACAAACAGTGACTGACGACAGCGAAGTATATAAATTTGACATTCCGTCATACCATAAGGAAAAACTTATCAATGGCTGGGATGACATATCATTAACATTGCAGTTGGAAGATAAAATTAATCAATATGAGGAGAGTGGTCGCATGGGGATTTCTTAACCAGTGGATTAGTCCAGAATGCCTGGGAGGTACTCGGACAGAAAATCCACAATACGCCTTTAGTCACATCGAATACTACGAACTTACGTACAAACAGAGAAGTTTATTTGAAGATGGAGAATCAACAGAAGACGGGCGCGTTCAAATTCAGAGGCGCAAGCTACAAGTTGATGAAATTATCTGCTGAAGAGTTATCAAAAGGAGTGTTGACCGCATCTGCCGGCAATCACGCCCAGGGCGTGGCACTTGCTGCGGCACAGCTCGGTGCACAGGCGACAATCTTCATGTCGGAGGCAACACCGACGAATAAGGTTGAAGCGACACGGGGCTACGGCGCGGAAGTGATTCTGGTGGGAGAGAGCTTTCAGGAAGCTTATGAAGCATCACTCGAATACCAGCAGGAAACAGGTGCAACTTATATACACCCGTTTGATGACTACGATATTATGGCAGGTCAGGGAACGATTGCAGTTGAAATGTTGTCACAACAACCAGAACTTGATACATTGATTGTCCCTATTGGTGGAGGAGGCTTGATCAGCGGAATTGCCGTCGCTGCGAAAAGCATAAATCCTGACATCCGCGTGATTGGTGTGCAGACTGACAGAGCACCATCAATGTTTAACGCTTATCACCAAGGAGTGGTTGAACGACTACAAAATGTATCAACGGTCGCAGAAGGAATTGCAGTCAAAGAACCAGGTCAGTTGACATTGCCTATAATCAATAAGTATGTAGACGATGTAATTTGCGTATCGGAACCAGAAATCGCTGATGCGATGATCTACCTTTTAGAAAGAAGCAAGACATTAGTTGAAGGGGCAGGTGCAGCAGCACTTGCATGCCTGCTCAGCCACCATGATACAATCGACTCCGAAAAAACCGGAGTGGTCGTCAGCGGCGGCAACATCGATATCTCTAAAATGCCCGACATCCAGAGCCTTGCAGCAGAACTTCGAAAAGAAGCGGGTTTGGCTGAAAAAGCCTACGATGCACGTTCAGGTTCCAGAGTGAAGGGCGGCGAAAAAGAGCGGGAAAAATCAGCAGTCTTAAGATGAAAGTCATAGAGTATTAATAGGCGTGCCCGGTTGGTCCGGGCGCGCTTTTTGAGGTGTTTATATTTATTATGAAGAAACCTGCTCACCTGTGCCGAAAAATGACGCTAAGTGAGCAGCGCGGGAAGAAATCTGCTCACCTGAGTCGAAAAATGATGCTAAGTGAGCAGCGCGGGAAGAAACCTGCTCACCTGAGTCGGAAAACGGCGCTAAGTGAGCAGCGCAGAGAGAAACCTGCTCACTTGATGTCGGGAAGTGATGCTGAGTGAGCAGCGCGAAGAGAAACCTGCTCACTTGATGTCGGGAAGTGATGCTGAGTGAGCAGCGCGAAGAGAAACCTGCTCACTCGTCGGTAAAAATCATGACGAAGGAACAGGTATTTCTCTATTTCAGTATTCAATTAAGTTTTTATGTCTATATCGTCGAACAGTCGCACTGCTGAAAGTGTTACCGCTGTATTTTGCAATCTTATTTGATGATAATTGCCATGATGAATTGAGAGTTTGAAGTTCCTTTACCAGTTGCTTCAGAATATCAACTTGTGTAGAAAACTCACCGCACTCATCACAGACAAACTTATCCCGGTGCATGCGGCGCAGTCTGCTGTTGGCGCAATCGGCACAGAATACCCCGCCGGCAAGCTCTTCGAAGGTGACATTGGCATCGCTGTGATAGGCAGACTTGAATATGCGTCTCGTGTCGAGCATCTCGACGAAGCGGCTGTAATCGTAACGGTTCGGCTTCGAAAGATACTTCAGACGTTTATTAAGATTGCTGCGGGTGTAGATGTTCGGGTGGTTCGGCAGATTGTAGATTGTCTGCTCTGGGTGAATAAACACCAGGTTGGCAGACAGATTGAACTGCATGTTGAAATCTTTCATCAGTGATGTCAATACGTTTCGGTGGCTGTCGACCTGGTTCATGGGATTGACGATTTCCTTGCCTCCGGCAAAGCGCCACGGTCCGTCGGCGTAGTATTCCATGTCATATTGATAATTCTTGATCTCAAATGTATAGAGCTGATCATCTGTGATGATGATGTTGTCTATCTGGACTTCTGCCGGCTCGTTTCCGACCTTTTTATCGCGGGCGCCATAACCATCCAGCTGAAATCTGTAATCTTTCAAATGGACGACGGGACAGGCGAGCATCTCGACTACTGAATCAAACTGCAGCTCGCCAACGTGGCCTATCTGATATTTATTCAAATTTTTCCTGTCTTCATCAGAAAGCATGGTGCGCTGGTTCAAAATTTCAAGCTGCAGCAGCTTAACACTTTTCGTTCTCATCAGTAAAATTTAATAAGTTCTGTCATCACTTTTTCTAAATCTTTGATGAATGCTTCGTCGCTCTTCAGTTCCGCGTCGCCCGGACGGTAAACTTTCCCAACAAGGAATTCACCTTTTTTCACGTCACGCAACCTGATCAGTCCTGCCTCCAAATCTTCATCGGACAATCCGGATAATTCCGGTTTGGACGGTTTCATGTGGTCCAGGGAAATCGAATACTCCTGCGGAATTTCCCGGAACAGTTCCAGGTCATCCAGCCACTTCTCAGCAACATTCTTCTTATCGGGTGACTCATATATCACGCCATACATGCAGAAGGCGTGATCGCCCCATAAGCCGATCTGAAAGTGGGGCATCATTTTATAGCCTCTTTTATTTGTAGAAAATGCAACCCATGTATCATCAGGCGGGTTCACTTTTCGTCGGGCATGCATCGCAACATGTGAAAACTGTTCGTCTCCGGTCAAGTCTGTCAGAAATCCGGAAAAATGGTCGCCGAGATTATACAGCTTGACGCGGGGGCCTTCTTTAATGGCTTCCATGCGTGCATCGAGCCCGTCAATTTTAAAAGTGTCGAAATCTTTATCAGTAAAGCGGTATTTAGTCATATAATTGTTCCTTTCTAATGATATGCTTGTGAACTATGATAAAATAATAAAGGAAACCAATCAAACTTTTGAGGTGTATTTTATGGAAATCTATAAATTCGCACAAGAAACCATACTGGAAGCCGGCAAGTTCATCCGCCAGCGCATGACAGAAGAATTCAACATCGATAGTAAACAAAATCCGAATGACCTCGTCACGGATGTAGATAAAGAAACCGAAGTCTTTTTGAACAACAGAATTGAAGAACGCTATCCCGACCACAAAATTGTCGGCGAGGAGGGCCACGGCCGTGACATCACAAATACAGAAGGCGTCCTCTGGATCGTTGATCCGATTGACGGCACACTCAACTTCGTCCATCAGATGGAAAACTTCGCGATTTCCATCGGCATCTATATCGACGGCAAACCATACGCCGGCCTCATCCTGGACGTTATGAAAGACGATCTGTATCACGCGGCCTTCGAGCACGGTGCCTACAAAAATGACCAGCTGCTCCCGGACATCGACGAGTCGCATCTCCAATCATCACTCATTTCCACCAACACGAACTGGGTGATACGCGATGGCATCAAGACTCCGTTCATCGAAGTCGTGAGAAATGCACGCAGTACGCGTTCGCTGGGCTCGGCTGCACTTGAGTTTGTCAATGTCGCACGCGGCACGAGCAGCGCGGCCCTGTTTTATAGACTGCACCCATGGGACTTTGCGGGCGGCGCAATTATTCTGAACGAAGTCGGCGGCCTGACGACGACTCTGATTGGCGACGACCTCAGGCTGCTCGATACAAACAGCATTATCGCTGCCAACAAAACGATTCACGGCGAAATCACAAAACACTTCATAAAAGATGAACTGTTCATCCAGAACCATAAGAAGTTCCATCGCCTGTAAACCTGTATTTCCTCGCGGACACTTTTTCAAAGAAGTGTTCAATAATCTTTTTGTAAGCATAATTATTTAAATGAAAACCGATATGCACATGGATGTCACTCCGGCGGTATTCAGAGCACCGCCCGAGCTTTTCCAGACAGAAGAAATAATCCCCAACCAGCTGATACAGGCTGTCGATGGTGTGACAGACATTGCACTGGATGATGTTACTGTTGAACAGTGTCAAATCGTGGGATTTGCATTCCGCACACCGGACTCCCGGCTTGAAATGGTTCATATTAAAGCTGTACGTATGCTGCTGAAACAAATCAGCCGGGCATGGGCGTGTCTTTATTTTTAATGACAGCTGAGTGTTCGATGGCTTTCAAATAGTAGGGCAGATTTTCTTTCGACAGGAACAGGTCGCTCTTACGCGACTTAATTCTAAAGCGGTCATTCATCATGATATATTTGACGATGATCGGGCGCTGAAATTCGCCTTCGTCGATCAACTGGGCTTTGAACATCTGATACAGCTTATCGCTGCGGTTCAGGTCCATGACGGCTTCATGGCTGTCTGTGCACAATATATTGAACGGATTGATGTAATGTTCGCCTTCCAAGTCTTGAAGGATGAATATGTAATAGCAGTAATCCGTGATTAAAAGGACATGGACGAACTCACGCTCGCCGTCCACAAAGACTTCAGAGTGCCAGCATATATCGATATTGGTCATGTTGATGGCTTGTAAATATTGTTCGAACTCTTCTTCAAGGGCTTCGGAGCGGCACAGTGCCTGATACTCCTTCGTTTCATCATCGTTGAACGGTAAGCGGTTGTACAAAAACTCATAAATTTTCAGCTTTTCATTCTTTTCGCGCATTTTATTTATCCCCCTTTGCTGTACTGTTTTTATTGTGCATAACAATTGAATTGTCGTCAAAACACAACAATTTGATTTTGGGCATAAAAAAAGAACAGAAATTGGATATCTGTTCTGCGAAAATACAGTTTCTGCTGAAAAAAAGGTGCAGAAATACGAAATTTGTAGTTTTTATAACCAGCCGTTTTCACGGTACTTTTTCTTGAGTGTGAAACCGACGCCGAAAATGCCGATAAAGATCAGGACAGTGATGGCTGCAAGTATCCACATCGCTTCAGCGGCAAAGACCGAGAAAGCGACCATCATGGAAACCGCAAGAACCGCCAGGACCAGAAAGATAAATTTTGATTTAGGTTTCTCCATTGCCGTATACTCCTTTAAAGTTCATTATTCAACTGAGTATAGCACAAAAGTCTGTTTTTTAATAGAATTACTATTGTATGAATCGGAAACGTACTGTGATATAATGGTACAGTTAAGGAAAGAAAAGATTCTAAACACGAAGGGAAAGTCTTGATGAATTTAAGAGAAGATATCCGTAATATTGCAATTATCGCACACGTTGACCATGGAAAAACGACATTAGTAGACCAATTATTAAAACAGTCTGGTATATTTCGTGAGAATGAGCATGTTGAAGATCGTGCGATGGACTCAAATGATATTGAAAGAGAACGCGGTATTACAATTTTAGCGAAAAACACCGCGATTGACTATAAAGATCACAGAATAAACATTCTGGATACGCCCGGGCACGCAGACTTCGGCGGCGAAGTGGAACGTATCATGAAAATGGTGGACGGTGTCATCCTTGTTGTCGACGCCTACGAAGGCACGATGCCGCAGACGCGTTTCGTTTTGAAAAAAGCGCTCGAGCAGGATTTGAAGCCGCTGGTCGTAGTGAATAAGATCGATAAGGATGCAGCGCGCCCTGAAGCGGTCATCGATGAAGTGCTTGAACTGTTCATCGAGCTGGATGCAAATGATGAGCAACTTGAATTCCCTGTTGCTTATGCTTCAGCAATCAACGGTACGGCGAGTCTTGAGCCTGAACCTGAGAACCAGGAAGAAAACATGCAGTCCATCTATGACATGATTTTGGAATATGTACCGGCGCCTGTTGATAACAGCGCTGATCCGCTGCAGTTCCAGGTGGCACTGCTTGACTACAATGATTATGTCGGCCGTATCGGTGTCGGCCGTGTGTTCCGCGGTGAAATAAGAGTCGGTCAGCAGGTATCACTGATTAAAAATGACGGCACGGTGAAAGATTTCAGAGTGACCAAGATGTTCGGTTTCTTCGGCCTGAACCGTCTCGAAATCGAGCACGCACAGGCGGGCGACTTGATCGCGCTTTCCGGTCTTGAAGATATTAACGTCGGTGAGACAGTGACACCGAGGGATCATCAGGAGGCGATGCCGGTACTCAGAATTGATGAGCCGACTCTTCAGATGACGTTTTCTGTAAACAACTCACCGTTCGCAGGACGTGAAGGTAAATACGTCACTGCACGCCAAATCCAGGAGCGTCTGGATCAGCAGCTGGAGACGGATGTATCACTTAAGGTGGAGCCGACGGACCAGCCCGATGCGTGGGTGGTTTCAGGCCGCGGTGAACTTCATTTATCAATACTGATTGAGAATATGCGCCGTGAAGGATTCGAACTGCAGGTATCGAAACCGATCGTCATCGTCAAGGAAGTTGACGGTGTCAAATGTGAACCGTTTGAACGTGTTCAGATTGATGTGCCGGAAGCAAATACCGGCGGCGTCATCGAGTCACTCGGTGCACGTAAAGGCGAGATGCTGGATATGGTGAATACCGGCAACGGCCAGACGCGCATTACATTTTTAGTGCCGGCAAGAGGACTCATCGGCTACAGGACTGAATTCATGTCCATGACGAGCGGTTATGGTATATTGAACCATACATTCGAAGAATATCGTCCACTCATCAAAGGACAGATCGGCGGCAGACGTAACGGTGTGCTTGTATCGATGGATAAAGGTTCGGCATCGACTTACGCGATACTTCAGCTGGAAGGCCGCGGTACGAACTTCATGGAACCGGGTACGGATGTATACGAAGGTATGATTGTCGGTGAAAACTCACGTGATAACGACTTGACGGTCAATATTACAAAAGTGAAGGCGGCAAACAATATCCGTTCGGCAACAAAAGAGCAGACTTCAACGATGAAAAAACCACGCACCCTGACTCTTGAAGAGGCACTGGAGTTTATTAACGATGATGAACTTGTGGAAGTAACGCCGGAAACTGTAAGATTGAGAAAGAGTATTCTGGATAAAGGTGCAAGAGAACGTGCACAAAAGAAAGAAAAGATAAGACTTGAATCGGAGTGAGTATAAGTGTTTCTCCCAGCTGTATTATCGAGTGCTTCAGTTAACGTCAATGAGCGCTTGACTTTTTTCGGCAGACTTTACGGCCTGGATACAAATCCGGAGACTGGAATGTGGCTGCTGTTTGTCACAATATTCGCCTTATGCATACTTGTTTATGTGCTCGGGTTTGCACGTAAGATCAAACTCTGGCAAAATGTTGTCGTTTATATTGCAATGTTCGCCGGCGCTTTGGTATTAACTTTCTTCGGTGCATTTCTGCCGGTTGCGGAAAGTTTGATTGTCGCTGCGATAGTGCTTGGATTGTACAGATTCAGATTGCACAGAGAACGCCAGGCGGGCAATATACCGCCGAAACAAAAACAAAACTGATATATAAAAATCACGCCGGAGCGTCCGGCGTGATTTTTAATTTATGGAGATACCAGTGACATGCTGCAGTCTGGTTTCAATATTATTGTCGGAAATGATGACCAGATCGATCATATTATCATCATACATTCTCTTGCCGTCTATACTGAACTGTGCGTAATGTGTGCTGCGTTCATTATACGGAAGGATTGTCGTGCCTTCATCATGTGTATATGTAATCATCGCATCTTCGCCGCGTTCCGGTTCGGTATATTCAAGAAATGTATCCAGCTTGATGATGAACGTCTCTTCCAGCAGCTGTGAATTTTTATATTTCTTTTCTGACTTCAAAGTCGGCGGCTTGCTGCTGCCTTCAATGATCTGACGGTTCCATTCCGTATTGTCGGAAAATAAAATGCTGTCGTCATCGTGTTCTGCTTTCAGCGCGTCTTCCAAAGTAATTTTACGATCATCAAAAATCCATGTTGAAGGATCTAATGTAATTTGAAACTTGATATCTCCCAGAATCTGTATAACCATATAAAATCGCTCCTTATACTGTTCATTATATCAAAAGATAGTTTGATATAATACGTCAATAATGAATTTCTAGTCTTTTGATTCCTTGCATTTTTAACGTCGGTGATATAAAATTTTTATTATAGTTAAAAGAGGGGGTAAGTGTGTCCATGAAAGAAGAATTGCGCCATCAGGCATATGAACAGCTTGAAGCAGACGCTGATCGTATTGTACAGCTGATTAAAGTTCAGATGGACAATTTGACGATGCCCCAATGCCCGGTCTACGAGGAAGTTTTAGATACCCAAATGTTCGGACTCTCAAAAGAAGTGAATTTCGCCGTACGTCTTGGGCTGGTTGATGCAGAAGATGGACGTGAGCTGTTGGAACGCCTGGAAAAAGAAGTTTCCAAAGTCCATGATTTATATATGCAGGAAGAAAAACTTGAGTCTAAAGAAATTTAATCTTTAGACTTTTTTAAATGAGGGAACAATGTGCAATACGTTAAAGATTTTTTCAAATACGTCAAAGCTTATTCCAAGTATGTAGATTTCACGATCATCATCATATATGTACTGCTCAGTCTGATCGGACTAGTGATGATTTACAGTTCGAGCATGGTCATGGCGGCAAATAATGAGAATATTTCTTCACCTGAGTTTTTTTACATAAGACAGGCAATTTTTATCATACTTGGATTTTCAATCGTCTTCTTCATGAGCTACTTCATGTCCGGTGAAATTTTCAAGGAGAAAAAATTCCAGCTGACAGCAATCGTCATCATTATGCTGCTGCTCTTTTACACGTTGTTTTTCGGTGATGTGGTCAACGGACAGAGAAACAGAATCCAGTTCGGCCCGCTCAGTCTGCAGGCGCAGGAATTTTTCAAAGTGCTTGTCATCATCTATATGGCATATATATATAATAAGAAGTTATCGCTTTCTAAGATGCAGATCCAGGATTACATTTATCCGCTGACTTTTATCGGTGCTTGTTCGGGTCTCGTACTGCTGACCGATTTCGGTACATGGATGGTGGTCGCAGCCATCATCATCGGGATTTTCATCTATTCAGGTGTGCCGCTCAAATTCATCCTGAAAACGGGACTTGTCATTACTGTAGCCGGCGGTGTGCTGACTCTGATATCCTACTTGTTCCAGGGACAGATTTTATCTGATTACCAGATTGCCCGTATAGAGACGTTTGTGAATCCTTTCGTGGATCCGATGGGGGCAGGCTATCAGCTGACCAATTCACTGATTGCCATTTCACATGGCGGCATCACAGGCACCGGGCTCGGTGACGGGGTCATGAAACTCGGTTATCTTCCCGAACCGCATACGGACTTTATTTTTGCGGTGCTCGCGGAAGAGCTCGGGCTCATCGGTGTATTTTTCGTTATGATACTGTTTGTGATTTTAATATTCAAAGCGCTGAAATATGCTGCGGTATCGAAAGATAAGTTCTACAGTCTGATCTGTGTGGGTGTGGCGCTCTATATCACACTTCAGCTGTTCGTCAATATCGGAGGGATTTCAAAGATAATTCCTCTGACGGGTGTACCGCTTCCGCTCCTCAGTTACGGAGGGTCAGCGTTCCTTTCCGTTTCCATCGCGGTGGGGCTGTTAATCATCGCGGCAAAACACGTAAAGAAAGAAAAAGAAGGGGTTCAATAACCGGTAATTAAAATTTACGGTTTTTATTTTTAATTAATAGTGTGAATTTTATAATTTTTATTATATAATAAGTTCATTATGCTTTTGGGAGGAATTTTTTATGAATAAGATACATAAATTACTTGTTGCGAACAGGGGGGAAATTGCGACTCGTATTTTTAGGGCTGCAACAGAACTCAATATTACGACGGTCGCAATTTACAGTAATGAGGATAAAGGTGCACTGCACCGTTATAAGGCGGACGAAGCATATCTGGTCGATCCGGATCTATCGCCGACTGAAAGCTATCTTAATATAGAAGCAATCATCAAAGTGGCAAAGAATGCCGGCGTGGATGCCATTCATCCGGGCTACGGCTTCTTAAGTGAAAATAAAGAATTCGCAACTCGTTGTGCTGAGGAGGGCATCATCATCATCGGACCTGAAGTGCGTCATCTTGAAATGTTCGGTGATAAAGTCCGGGCACGTGAAACGGCAATCTCAACCGGTCTGCCGATTATTCCGGGCAGTAAGGACGCCGTGAAGGATTTCAGCGAAGTCGAGGCATTCATTGAGGAAAATGGTTACCCGATTATCATCAAGGCCATCTCTGGCGGCGGCGGTAAAGGAATGCGCGTCGTCAAAGAAGACGATAACTTGAGAGACAGTTATGACCGTGCGAAAAGTGAGGCGTTGAAATCATTCGGCAACGCGGAAATATATCTTGAAAAATATATAGATCAGGCAAAACATATTGAAGTACAGGTTATCGGTGATACACATGGCAACATCGTACATTTGTATGAAAGAGACTGTTCAGTGCAAAGACGCCACCAGAAGCTTGTGGAAGTGGCGCCTTCAGTCGGTTTGACGGAAGAACTCCGTGAAAAAATTTGTGAAGCTGCAAAAGATATGTCTGAACAGATCGGCTATGTCAACGCCGGAACGGTTGAATTTTTAGTCGCTGACGGTGAATTTTATTTCATAGAGGTCAACCCGCGTGTCCAGGTCGAGCACACGATTACAGAAATGGTTACAGGTGTGGATATCGTCAAGACACAGATTCAGGTGGCGGACGGCAAGGACTTGTTCGGTGAAGATATCGGCATGCCTCAGCAGAAAGATATTCCGCTGATGGGCTTTGCGGTGCAGTGCCGTATTACAACTGAAGACCCGCTGAATGACTTCATGCCGGATACAGGTGAAATCATGGCTTATCGTTCAAGCGGCGGTTTCGGTGTCAGACTGGATGCCGGCGACGGGTTCCAGGGTGCTGAAATTTCACCTTACTATGACTCGCTGCTTGTAAAACTGTCCACTCACGGACTGACTTATAAAGATGCGAATGAAAAGATGGGACGCAGTCTGAAAGAGATGCGTATCCGAGGCATCAAGACGAACCTGCAGTTCCTTTTGAATGTTGTTGAAAATGAAGATTTCCTTAAAGGGGACTACTCGACGAAGTTCATCGATACGACACCTTCATTATTCGAATTTGAAAAGCCGAAGGACAGAGGTACTAAGACGCTCGAGTATATTTCGACCATTACGGTGAACGGATTCCCGGGAGTGGAAAAGAGAGAGAAGCCTCACTTCGACGCACCGAGAATTCCGGATTATACACCTGAAATTGTTGACGGTACGAAACAGATTTTGGATGAGAGAGGACCGGAAGGTCTTGCCAAATGGCTGAAAGACCAGGACGAGACGCTCATTACAGATACGACGATGCGTGATGCGCACCAGTCGTTGCTCACGACACGTGTCCGTACGTACGATATGAAGAAGATCGCGCCGTATACTGCGCATGATCTGAAAGATGCATTCAGTCTTGAAATGTGGGGCGGTGCGACATTTGATGTTGCATACAACTTCCTGAAGGAAAATCCATGGAGCCGTCTGGCAACACTTAGAAAAGACATTCCGAACGTGCTGTTCCAAATGCTGCTTCGTGCGTCCAACGCAGTCGGTTATAAGAACTATCCGGATAACCTTGTCGAGAAGTTTGTCGCAGAGAGTGCGAAAAGCGGTATAGATGTCTTCAGAATCTTTGACTCGCTGAACTGGCTTGAAGCGATGAAGCCTGCGATCCAGGCGGTACTGAAAACAGGTAAAGTCGCAGAAGGTTCCATCTGCTATACAGGTGACATTCTGAATCCGGAGCGTTCAAACGTGTATACTCTGGACTACTATAAAAATATGGCGAAAGAACTTGAAGCACAGGGCGTGCACATTCTTGCAATCAAAGATATGGCCGGCCTGTTGAAACCGAAAGCGGCTTACGAGCTGATCGGTGAATTGAAACAGACTGTGGATATTCCGATCCACCTGCATACGCATGATACGAGCGGTAACGGCGTATTCACATATGCAAAAGCGATTGAAGCGGGCGTCGATGTTGTCGATACTGCACTCGGTGCGCTGAGCGGACTCACATCACAACCGAGTGCGAACAGCCTCTCTTATGCGTTAGACGGCACGGACAGAAATATTCGTGCGGACATTGAAGGTCTGGAAAGGCTCAGCCAGTACTGGGAAGATGTGCGTAAATACTATGTGGACTTCGAAAGTGATATCAAGAGCCCGCATACTGAAATCTACCAGCACGAGATGCCTGGCGGACAGTATTCAAACCTTCTGTCCCAGGCAAGGTCGATGGGTCTCGGCGAGAGATACGGCGAAGTGAAGAAGATGTACCAGAAAGTGAATATGCTGTTCGGGGATATCGTCAAGGTCACACCATCATCGAAAGTCGTCGGCGATATGGCACTCTTCATGGTACAAAACGAACTGGATGAGGAATCATTGTTTAAACGCGGTGCACATCTCGATTTCCCGGATTCCGTCGTGAGCTTCTTCAAAGGTGAAATCGGTATTCCGGTTACAGGCTTCAATGAAGATCTGCAAAAACTTGTGCTGAAAGGCACCGAGCCGCTTAAGGAGCGCGCGGGTGAAATGATGGCACCGATCGACTTTGATGCGCTCCGTGAAGAGATTGCAGAATTCCAGGAAACTGAAGTGACGGATCAGGATATACTGAGCTATGCACTGTATCCTAAAGTTTATAAAAACTTCGTTACGACGAATGAAAGCTTCGGTAACGTGGACAGACTGGATACTCCGACATTCCTGTTCGGTATGCGTAAAAATGAAGAGCTTGAAATCGTCATCGATAAAGGTAAGACTTTAATCGTCAACCTGCTGTCGATCGGTCATGTTCATGAGGACGGCTACCGCTGGATGTACTTCGAACTGAACGGTTTCCCGCGTAAAGTCAAAATCAAAGATGAGAGCGTGGAGTCGAAAGTTGCAAGACTTCAAAAAGCGGATCCTAAAAATATCGGCCATATCGGTGCTCAGATGCCGGGTACGGTCAGCTCGATGAAATTCAAAGCCGGAGATTCCTTTGAAAAAGGAGACATTATCATAATTACGGAAGCGATGAAGATGGAGAACTCCGTCAAGGCGCCATTCGCCGGAACGGTGACGGAAGTATTCGTAGAAGAAGGCGATAATGTCGAATCGAATGATTTGATGGTCCTTGTTGAAAAGAAAGACTAATATAAGTGGAGGCACCAGTCACATGTGTGGCTGGTGTTTTTTTATTGAAATAAAGTACTGATTTCAGTTTGTAAGTTTAACATCTTCAGTTAAGTGAATATGACTGATAAGGAAGAAATAACCAGAGGAGGGGTTAAGATGCAGCTGAATGTTGCACAGAAATTGATTCAGGGCCACTTGGTTTCCGGTGAAATGAAGACTGGTGAAACGATTGGCCTGAATATTGATCAGACGTTGACTCAGGATGCGACAGGTACGTTGGTGATGCTGGAGCTTGAAGCGATGAATATTGATAAGGTCAGTACGGAAGTTTCCGCGCAATATGTGGATCACAATCTGATTCAGGATGATTACCGCAACCCGGATGATCATAACTTTTTACGCAGTGCTTCAAATAGGTTCGGCGTTCATTACAGTCAGCCGGGGAACGGGGTGAGCCATCCGGTCCATATGCAGGAATTTGCTAAGCCCGGAAAAACGCTGCTCGGTTCAGACAGCCATACGTGTGCGAACGGCGCGATGGGCATGCTTGCGATGGGGGCCGGCGGAATTGATGTCACGCTTGCGATGACCGGGCAGCCGTATTATGTCACTATGCCTAAAGTGATGGGGGTGGAACTGACCGGCAGACTGCCGGATTGGGTCAGTGCAAAAGACGTGATTTTGGAAATGCTGCGCCGACACAGTGTAAAAGGCGGTGTCGGAAAAATCATAGAATATTATGGCGACGGACTGGATGACCTGTCTGCCATGGACCGACACGTCATTGCGAATATGGGGGCGGAACTCGGTGCGACGGCATCAGTGTTCCCTTCAGATGAAGCGGTGAAGAAGTTCCTGGGATCCCAAGACAGGGAAGATGAATGGTATGAACTGAAAGCAGACGAGGGCGCAGAGTATGATGAATATGAACAGATCAATCTGTCGGAGTTGGAGCCGCTCATTGCCAAGCCGACGAGTCCGGACAATGTGGTCCCCGTCAGCGAAGTGGCAGGGGATCCTATCTACCAATCCTATATCGGATCATCGGCCAACCCGGGGTATCATGATTTTGCGATTGCGAGTGAAATTGTGAAGGGCAGCGTCATTGCGCCCGGTACATCGTTCGATATCAATCCGACATCAAGGCAGATGCTGCAGCAGCTTGTGGAAAACGGCCATATCGCCAATTTCCTGTCGGCCGGTGCACGCCTTCATCAGGCAGGGTGTAACGGCTGTATCGGAATGGGCCAGGCACCGGCAACGGGTCATAACAGTTTGAGGACGACGCCGAGGAACTTTCCGGGGCGTTCAGGGACGGTGGAAGATTCCGTATTTCTGTGCAGTCCGGAGACTGCCGCAGCTTCGGCGTTAGCTGGCAAGATCACGGATCCGAGAACGCTGGATATGGATTATCCTGAAATTCCGGATCCTGCTCCGAAGATTGATCATTTCTTAATGGAGGCACCGCCTGAAGACAACAGCGGCATCGAGCTCGATAAAGGGCCGAATATTACAGCGATACCGGACTTTGATGCCATCCAGGACAGCTTTGATCTGCCGGTACTGCTGAAAGTCGGTGACAATCTTTCAACAGATGAAATATTGGCCGGCGGTTCGAGAGTTCTGCCGTTCCGCAGTAATATCCATGAAATCAGCGAATTCACATTTGAAAGAGTCGATGAAACTTATACCGACGACGCGAAAGAACTGAAAGAAAAAGGCGGTCATATGGTCGTCGGCGGTAATAACTACGGACAGGGGTCCAGCAGGGAACACGCCGCACTCGCACCCAGATATTTAGGGCTCAGAGTCGTGCTGGTCAAGGACTATGCACGTATCCACCGCCAAAATCTGATCAACTTCGGCATATTGCCGCTCACATTCGTTAACGACGATGAATACGAATTGATCGAAAACGGTGCTGTGCTCGAGTTCAGAAACGTTCATGAGAATATACGGAGTGACGACACATTCGAGGTGGAAATAAAGGGCACCAGCCAGACTGTTGAAGTCTCGCACGGTCTGAACGACCGCCATAAAGATATCCTGCTCTCAGGCGGCATCATCAACTGGGTTAAAGAAAAGCAAGAGTGATTGTAAGAAAGTTATTATAATGAAGACAGTTGGACCTGTTGAAGGTTCAACTGTCTTTTTTGGGATATATGGCCAGCGAGACGGACGGGGGACGCGATTGCCTGCTCATTCAGGCTGATATTTCGAGCTAAGTGAGCAGATTTTGTGTCTGCCTGCTCACCTGGTGTGGTTTTCGAGGCTGAGTGAGCAGATTTTGCGTCTGCCTGCTCACTTGGGTTGATATTTTGAGCTAAGTGAGCAGATTTTGTGTCTGCCTGCTCACCTGGGTTGATATTTTGAGTCAAGTGAGCAGATTTGTTGTCTGTTTGCTCATTCAGGCTGATATTTTGAGTCAAGTAAGCAGATTTTGTGTCTGCCTGCTCATTCAGGCTGATATTTTGCTCCGTGTGAGCGGAGAGGGCTTTATTTTTATAAAGATTATATACTGATGCCGTTCAGACATCAGCTATCCGGAGGACGGCTTCATTTCAACTGCACCATGCCGAACATACCGAAACAAATCAAAAAATCCAGCCGGCAGCTTACAGCCGCCAGACTGGATTTAAAAATCTTTATGTCATTTTGTTCTCGACAGTAACATGATGAAGTAGCACAGCAATCCGAACAGTAATGTGATGAACAGTGCGTGCAGCAGTGCAATGAAGATGTTCACCATTGTAAATACGCTGAGCAGGCCTGTAATCATCTGTAATATGATAAGAATGAATGCAATGATCCATCCGTAATGCAATACGCGGTACTGACTGTAATGTCTGATTGCGTGGATCATGATAAGAAATACCCATATAATTGCGAGTCCTGCGAGTGCTCTGTGTCCCATCTGGACGGCTTCGTAGAAGTTTGTCGGCATAATGTGGCCGGGTTTACAGTGCGGCCAGCTGAGACAAGCGAGTGATGAGTCAGTGTGTCTGACCAAAGCTCCGGAATAAACAACGAAATATATGTAGATTGTTAGAAATATCGTATTGTATCTTAAAAATGATCCGACTTGTACTTTTGTTGCATCGAACTTCAAGTCGACTTCGAATACCAGTAATGTCAATAGGAATACTGCAGCGAAACATATCAGTGATATGCCAAAATGTGCTGCGAGTACAAAATCGCCTTCCCATATTCCAACTACAGCTGCAGCACCAATCAATGACTGAATGATGATAAAACCAAATGATACAGCAACAAGGAACTTGGTTTCGCGCTTCTCGGGAATCTGTCTCAATGCCATGATACATAATATGGCAAGGAGGATGATTGCAATACCGGAAACACCTCTATGAGCGATTTCGATAATCGTTTCGATCGGCCAGTCACTCGGTATCAACTTACCGTGACATAACGGCCATGAATCGCCGCACCCATCTGCGGAACCTGTTTTGGTTACCAGCGCTCCGCCCACCTGGACGAAGACCATGGCTATAGTGGTTATGAGTGCCACAATTTTTAAGTTTTTGTACAATTGTCACACCTCAATCAAGACTTAAGAAATTAACCTCATGAATCCATAATATATATGAAAGAAGTTGTCATTGCAATATTAATTATTTGGAATTACTCTTAACAATTCTTAAATATATGGTAAAATCAATATGTGAAACATTCTAGATTAGTATAAGTCAGTTTATCATTTATGACACATACTGTTCATGAAGATTTAATGAACAATTCGTAAAACATATAAAATGTAACAATTTTATTGTGGAATTGTATAGTATTTGTGTCCCGACTGATTTATTATTAGAGTTAAATGTTTCTGTTATGAAAGGAGGCGTAGAGATGCAAGGTGATGCTTACAGTGAAATTGTAAAGCAGAATCCAAATGATATAACATTCAAAGCAGTTAAAACGTTATTAAAAGATGGGATAATAAAGTCCAATCTTATTCCAGCATTTGCTGCCGGATTTGTAGCTGTGATGTATTACAGCTTGTCATTTTTTCAGAACTTACCATTGTTATTACTCATGACAGTAGCGACAGCACTTGTCATAGGTGGAGTTTGTGCGCTGAATAATTTTTATGACAGAGACATAGACAGGATTATGGAATCAAAAAAAGATCGTCCAAGTATTGACGGAACATTTACAGGGAAACAGATTTTAATGATCGGTTTCGGTTGTCTGGGCGTTGGGCTGATCATGTTATTCTCCGTTAATCCAACTGCAGGAACGCTCGGTCTGGTCGCAGCATTTGGCTATACCGTCGTTTATTCGATGTTTGGGAAACGTCATTTTGTTTCCAACACAATCATCGGCGCTGTACCCGGGGCGATGCCGCCGCTAATCGGCTGGGCAGTCATCGATCCGGAATTGCATATGATTGCATGGGCGATGTTCATTGTGATGTTCATTTGGCAAATGCCGCACTTTTACGGATTAGCAATTAGAAGAAGCGAAGAATATAAGCTTGCTGCCATTCCAATGCTGCCATCTGTAAAGGGTAATGAAAGAACAAGACGCTCGATTGTGTTTTGGGTAACACTTCTTTTGTTCACACCTGTTTTAATGGTAGAACTTGGCTTATGGTTTGTGCTGCTTGCCACCGCGTTAAATTTGGCCTGGCTGTACATATCATTGAACCGATTTAAACCAATTGAAGACTATAACCGCTATGCCGGTCGGGTATTTGTCTTCTCACTAAATTACATCGTTATATTCTTTGTAATGATTGTAATTGCCGGCTTACTCGTGAATATATAAAGTTATTGGATGAAAGAGGGGTTAAAACATGAAGAATCATTGGATGAAAGCTAAATGGATAGGATTGATCACTGTCCTAATGGTCTTTTTATCTGGTTGTGGGAAGAATCATTTGAGTGCTTTGAGACCGGCTGGTGAAGTGGGTCAAGAGCAGTTTAACTTAATGATACTCTCAATTATTATTATGCTTTTGGTAGTAGTAGTGGTTACAGTATTATTTACAATTGCAGTAGCTAAAAACCGCCGCAGTAAGAAGGGTGAAGATTTCAAGCCGAAAGATGTGGCTACAAACCACACTTTGGAAATTATCTGGACTTCAATCCCAATCATTTTACTTATCATTTTAGCAGTCCCTACAGTGTATCTTGTATTTAAACAGGCGGATACAAGTGCGAGTGTGACTGAAGAGGGCGAAGTGAACCCTGAAGAGAACGTCATCAACGTCAGAGCTTACCAGTACTGGTGGGAGTTTGAATACCCAACAGAACAAGTCGTCACTTCACAGGAAATGGTAGTACCGACTGATGAAAGAGTTTACTTCAACCTTATGGGTGTAGACGTCAAGCACTCATTCTGGGTGCCGGCAACAGGCGGTAAGCTTGATACAAACATTGACGGTATCAACAGTTTCTATCTCGTATTTGATGAAGATAGTGCACAGGAAAGTGATCGTTTATTCTACGGTAAATGTGCTGAGCTCTGCGGACCTTCACACGCTTTGATGGACTTTAAAGTTCAGGCATTGCCTGCTGAAGAGTACGACCAGTGGTTAGCTGACATGCAGGCTGTTGAAGAGCCGGTACAGGCATCTTCTGAAGATGCACAGGCGGGAGAGGAAATCTTTGCTGACTCATGTATGGGTTGTCACGCAACGACTCCGACAGGTTCAGGCGCAATGGGCCCTAACCTGACGAACTTCGCAGACCGTGAACTGATCGCCGGTTATCTTGAGCACAATGAAGAAAACTTACAAGAGTGGATCAGAGATCCTGAGTCACTTAAGCCTGGAAATAAAATGACAGGTGCTTATGAGTTGAATGACGAAGAGATCGAAGCAGTTTCAGCTTACCTGATGGAGTTGTCTGTTGAAGAAGGCTCTGGAGATGTCGAAGCGCTTGAAGAATCAAGACAGGCAAACACTTCAGAAGATGAAGGTTCTGAAGGCGAAGAAGAGTCTTCAGAAAATGATGAAGAGGAGGGGAACTAACACATGGCACAGACAAGTACTCAGAAAAAAGGTGTTGGTTCTGTAATCTGGGAATATCTGACGACAGTCGACCATAAAAAGATTGCCATCTTGTATTTGATCGCTGGTGGATTTTTCTTCGCACTTGGTGGTATAGAAGCGATGTTGATCCGTATACAACTGGCGGTTCCAAACAACGACTTCCTATCAGCAGGATTATATAACGAAATGATCACCATGCATGGTACGACGATGATTTTCCTGGCAGCCATGCCATTACTATTCGCATTTATGAACGCAGTGGTTCCATTGCAGATTGGGGCGCGTGATTTAGCGTTTCCATTTCTGAACTCAATGGGAGTTTGGTTGTTCATTCTCGGTGGTATCTTCCTTAACCTTTCATGGTTCATGGGTGGAGCACCGGATGCGGGCTGGACAAGCTACGCATCACTGTCAATCGACTCACCTGGACACGGTGTTAACTTCTACGCCCTCGGTCTTCAGATCACAGGTGCAGGTACATTGATGACAGGTATCAACTTTGCAACAACGATTATTACGATGAGAGCACCTGGTATGACATACATGAGAATGCCATTATTCACATGGACGACTTTTGTTGCAGCCATCCTTATCGTATTCGCATTCCCACCGCTTACAATCGGTGTCTTCCTGCTTATGTTTGACCGTATGTTCGGTTCAAACTTCTTCATAGTAGAGGCAGGCGGTAACACCATCATCTGGGAGCATTTATTCTGGATTTTCGGACACCCTGAAGTGTACATACTGATACTTCCGGCGTTCGGTATATTCTCTGAGATATTCTCAGTATTTGCCCGTAAGAGATTGTTCGGTTACTCAGCGATGGTATTCGCGACAGTCCTAATCGGTTTCTTCGGATTCATGGTTTGGGCGCACCACATGTTTACAGTTGGTCTTGGACCGACGGCAAACGCTATTTTCGCAGTTGCGACAATGGCAATCGCGGTACCGACAGGTATTAAAATATTTAACTGGATCGCCACCATTTGGGGCGGTAGTATAGAATTCACAACGCCGATGCTTTACGCAATCGCATTTATCCCTTCATTCGTAATGGGCGGGGTAACGGGTATCATGCAGGCAGCAGCACCGGCCGACTATCAGTATCATGACTCATACTTTATCGTTGCACACTTCCACTACGTTATCGTTGGTGGTGTAGTATTCGGTCTCCTTGCAGGACTCCACTACTACTGGCCGATAATGTTCAATACGATGCTGAACGAAGTTCTCGGTAAGATTACATTCGTGCTGTTCGTGTTCGGTTTCCACCTGACATTCCTGATCCAGCACTTCCTTGGATTATGGGGCATGCCGAGACGTGTGTTCACTTTCCTGGACGGACAGGGTTATAACGCAGCCAACATGATATCCACCATCGGTGCCTTCTTCATGGCCGCCGGGGTGATCATATTGCTGATCAACATTGTAATGACACTTGTGAAAAACGAAAGAGTTGGAACGGATCCTTGGGGAGACGGCCGTACGCTTGAATGGTCACTGCCACTGCCGGCACCTTATTACAACTTTGCACAAGTACCATTGGTTCGTGGACTGGATGCATACTGGATCGAGAAGAAGCAGGGAGACGGCAAGATCATACCTGCAGAATCAGTCGGAGACTTCCATATGCCGAACAACTCGATCATTCCGCTGATCATGTCACTCGGCCTGTTCATCGCATCGTTCGGTGCACTGTACTTTGCCGACGGCAAAGATTGGGCGATTGATGCAGTATCCGGCTTGGATGCAAAACCATGGGCACTGCCTGTTCTTGTAATCGGACTGGGTATCACATTCGTTTCGATGGGTGTGCGTTCATGGAAAGACGACCTCGGTTATTATGTAACTAAAGAAGAAATAGAGAAAGATCTTGAAGAATTGGAAAGGGGTGCGAAATAATGGCTAACATGGAATACAATGTGCCTAGCGAAAGATGGCCAGTCCATCCCGAAACTGCTACGGCAGAAGGAAAGAATAAGTTTGTAGGATTTTGGATATTCCTTGCGGGTGAAACTGTTTTATTCGCATCGCTTTTTGCGACATATCTGGCGCTGAAAGACTCAGTACCGAGCGATGATCATTTATTGGCAGCAGAACTGTTCCACCTGCCGCTCGCATTTGTCATGACGATGTTACTTTTGACATCGTCCCTGACAAGTGTGTATGCGATATATCACATGAGAAACAACAATTTCCAGAAAATGCAGTTGTGGCTTGGAATTACAGCACTTCTTGGTGCAGGGTTCCTTGCACTGGAGATTTATGAGTTTGTGGAGTATGTCGGTCTTGGACATACATTCCGTTCAAGCGCCTTCGGAAGTGCATTCTACTTCCTGATCGGGACGCACGGTTTCCACGTAATTGTGGGACTGATCTGGGTGACATTGCTTATTTTACGTAACGCTAATCGCGGTATGTCTGTCTACACAGCAGCAAAAGTAAATACCTTTGCATTGTACTGGCACTTTATTGACGTTGTATGGGTATTCATCTTTACTATCGTTTACCTGTTAGGAGTGTTATAAGATGGCAGAAATGAATCAAGAAGTTATGACAAAATCGCAGCTTGAGTATTTGAGAAACCAGCGTACTAAAGAAATGCGCCATCAGCTCGTATCATTCGGGCTGATGATATTCCTGACATTCATGGCATTCATTCTGGCGGCATCAGATGTACCTGCACAGTTTACGATTCCGATTGTGCTCGGTTTTGCATTCATCCAGGTCATCCTGCAGTTCTTCTATTTCATGCATATGAAAGATAATGGACACGATTTTGCCAAACTGCTTATAATGACTGGAATGTATTTCGCAATCGCATTCGTTGTCTGCATGATCTATATCGTATGGATCGGTGCACCAATCGAATAATATTCATTTAAGACCAACACAAGATGTGTTGGTCTTTTGTCATTATATTGTCATGTAATGGGTCATGGATATATTGTTTAAAAGGACAAAAAAACATATAATGATGATAAGTGATAAAAAAGGGTGATTTTTAATGGGAAATTTATCGTCCATATCTATATTTGGATTTATGGCCAATTGGAGCCCTTTCTTTTTCGTATTCACTGTCATGGTCACTGTCGTTTACTTTCTTGTGACGAAAAAATGGTACAGGGAATTTGAAGGCGGACGTCCGATTACGAATAAAGAATCGGCTATATTCATTACAAATATGGTTTTAATTTATATTTTATACGGTTCACCAGTAGATTTGCTGAGCCACATACTTTTCAGTTTCCATATGCTGCAGATGGCATTTGGATTTCTGCTCGCAGCACCGCTTTTTTATGCTGCATTGCCTGAATATTTACAGAAATATCTTGTCGGTCTTCCGGTATTGAAACAGATCTTTGCGATTGCGAAAAAACCGCTTCTTGCACTGATTCTTTTCAATGGTATATTTTCCGTATACCACCTGCCGGTTGTGATGGACAGTCTGAAAATGAGTGCAGTTGCGCATAATGCTCTCATCATACTTTTATTTGTACTGTCACTCGTGATGTTCTACCCGATTTTCAACAAAGTAGAACCGAGGGAGAATCACATGGGCGGACTGTTCAAGATGCTCTATATATTCGGTATCGGTGTTCTTTTGACACCGGCATGTGCTTTGATCATATTTGCTTCAGAGCCGATGTTCAGCACATACACTGACGGCGATGCATGGTTGTCTGCGATGGAACTATGTGTGCCTGCCGGCACACTGGACAGTCTTGTCGGACAAGGTATGATTTCAGGACCGGAATACTTTACAGATTCAGATCCGATCCACGATCAGCAGGCAGCCGGAATCATCATGAAAGTGATGCAGGAAATATTCTTCGGATTCATGCTCGGGTTCATATTCTTCCGTTGGTATAAAGATGAGAGACGTGACGAAGAAGAAGTGACACGCCGTTCGCTAGAAGAAGCTCGTATTAGAAAAGAGTTTCAGAAACAGTTCAGATAATAAGGAGTAGACATAACGATATGGAATTTTTACTGCCGACAATCAATACATTTTTTATCATCCTGAGTGCAATATTCATGGCCATCGGTTTAAAACATATACGTGCCAAGCAGATTGAATTGCATGAAAAATGGATGAAGCTCGCAGCGCTTGCTGCACTGATATTCTTTATAGGCTATGTATCAAAAACAGTATTTATAGGAAGCACGCAATTTGGCGGACCGGATAACCTGGTACCTTTCTATGTAACGTTTTTAATCAGCCATATCATCCTGTCCACAACGGGTGGCGTGCTTGGTGCATACCAGCTGTTTACGGGGACAAAAAGGAAACTCGGCATACACCGTAAAGTCGGTCCTGTCGCAGCAACCATCTGGTTCCTGACAGCAATCACAGGCATCATGGTATATGCATTGCTTTACATCATCTATCCAGGCGGCTCTACAGCAGGTCTGTTTGATGCCATCTTCCATTAAGATAGAACTTAAAGGATATAGATATTAATACTGCACCAGAGCCGTATTCAGGGCTTTGGTGCTGTTTTATTTTCATGGTAAATAAAAAACCGGCTGCGAGAACCTCGATTTAAGGTTTACGGCCGGTTTTTATTAATATAAGTATTAAGCTTTTAAATCAACACTTTTAAATCTTTAGTCACTTTACGGATATTGTTGACAGCATGCTCGACAATTCTTTCAGGGAAGTGTTCGTCACTGCCGTATTCAATACCTGTTGGGAAATAGTGTTTACCCATGTAAGGGTCCATCAGCTGGATTGTTGCGTTGTTTGCACCCACATCGCCGTCTACAGCATAGCCCGGCAGGCGCAGATAATAGATACCTTCAGGGATTTCATACTTGTAATCAAAAGTCATACGCTCGTAATCCCAGGAGCCGCCAAGTACCCATCCATTTTTATTCATAACATTTTGTAAGACATCTTGAGGCACAACAACTTTCTCAAGACCAGAGTTTTCGAAAATCATGAAATTTCCTCCCTAGCATTAATAACATTAATTCAATTTTAATCTATAAAGTTGTTAGTTGCAAATAGAATTTTACTCTCGCAAAGAATTCTGAAGTTTGTTACTATAAATTGAGAGGTGTTTTTATGACAACATTACAAGAATTAACACTGCTGGACCAGCTGGACCGGCTGAATCATATGATTAAACAGACCGAAGAATTTGAGCATTACTGTAAATATAATCATCTTATAAATAATGATCCGGAAGTTCTCGAAATCATTTCAACATTCAAAAGGATGAAGGAAGACTTTGAAGAAGTCAGCCGTTTCGGCAAATACCATCCCGACTTCACAACCAAGAGAAGAGAAATCAACCAATATAAGAAAAAATTAGATTTACATCCGATTGTCATGGAATTCAGACGCGCTGAATACCAGCTCCAGGCACTCCTCGACGAAGTGCTTTTCCATATGAGTGAAGACGTCAGCGAACACGTCAACATCGTCAGTGACAATCCATTCTTCGCCAAAGATTCAGGCGGCGGCTGCGCCACAGGCGGAAGCTGTTCCTGCGCAGTATAAGAAGTTTTATAATAAAAACCGGACGCCCTTGATCATCCACTTGAAGATGATTGAGGGCGTCTTGTGTTTGGTGCGCGGTACTGACATGATGGAAACGCTTCGTTTAGATAAAGCTGTTTATCCATATTTGAAAAGTATTAATAATGGGGAGAGCCTCTGCTCACCTGATTTAGAAAGCATGCCCAAGTGAGCAGGAAAACACAAAATCTGCTCACTCAGCTCCGAAAACTCTCCCAAGTGAGCAGGCAGCAGCTTCGACGATGAGCGGGCCATAGACATCCCCATAAAAATACCCGGCTCTCTTGAGCCGGGTTGAATAATTCCCATCTAAATTAGTATCTCTGTTTCATGAGGTGGTAGCTGATGTCAGGAAAATCTGTAACGATTGTGTGGGCGCCTTTTTGAATGAGTTCGTCCATTTTGTCCATATCGTTGATGACCCAGTATCCGACAGCGACGTTCATGTTCTGCAGGAATGCGATGAATTTCTCACTATCAAGCGGGTAGCCTTTGATGCTTACCGGAATCTGGAATGTGTCTGCATTCGGCTGGTAAAGGTGTTTGAATCCAGTTTTGAAGCTCAGGTAGGCTTTTGTAACCTGATCCTCACCGGCGCCGAGTGCGATTTCATCTCCGGAGTACAATTTGAATCTGTTGATCTGTGCGTCGTGAAAGCTCGTAACGAGTACGCGGTCTTCTGCGCCGAGTTCTTTGATTAGTCGGTAGAGCACGGTCGGCATCAGACTGCCTTCATACGTTTCCGGTTTATCTTTAATGTCGATATTCACCAGTTTGTCCGGATAGCTTTCAAGCAGCTCTTTCAAAGTGAGGATCTTCGCATCTGCGTGGCCTCTGAACGGTGAGTTGCCTTCGACGTCCCTGAAGTGGTAGCCGAAGTCGAGTGCTTTAAGTTCTGAAAGCGTCATGTTGCTTACGCGGCCTGCACCGTTTGATGTGCGGTCGACATATGCATCGTGCATGACGACGATCTCTTCATCTTTCGTCAGACGGATATCGATTTCAAAACCTTCCACATTGAATTCGCTGGATTTATCAAATGCCAGTTTAGTATGTTCGGGCGCAAGTGCCATGCCGCCGCGGTGAGCGAAGATGTATGGCGAGCGTCTTTTAAAGTACGGTTTGATGTGCTGAACTTTTGTTTCGGTTGTAAGTTTCGTACCGATCCACAATCCGCCGATAATGCCTCCCGCAACACCGATTGTTGTTAAAAATCCCTTGATACATTTTCTCATTTAAAATATCCTCCAATATGATTCTGTATGATGCTATTAAAAAGTTGTTTCTAAAATGGTATGATATCCTTATACAAATTAGATGGGTGGGACAAAAATGCTAAAGAAACGCATTGGTATTTATATTTATTTTAAACAAAATAAATTCATTAGACAATTAAAACGTTATGGCCATCTGATTTATGTAAATAAAGATAAAAAGTACTTATTATTATATATTAACGAATCAGATGTTTCTCAAACAATGAAAGAGCTGAATAAGCTTAAATATGTCTCTGATGTCATTGTCTCACAATATCCCAATATTAAAAGGGAATATGAACGTGAGAAACATGAAGCGAAAGATTACAGGGTAATCTAGTTCATCGGCGGCAACAGGTGATTCAGTCTCAGTACGCCGATCATGTACTGGAAGTACTGTTCAGAATCATAAAAGTCGGCAGGCGTCCTCGTAGTCATCTCCACTTTTTGAATGTTGTATTTTTCAAGACTTTCATTGATGATTTTATATTTTTGCTGATGTCTGGTTGTCATCGGGATGCCTCTGTAGATTGTATAGAGTGCCTGGAAATTTCCGCGCACAGGTTCCATGATGAGTACAAAGGTTGACGGTTCATCTTCAACGTGCAGGTAGATGCCTGATTTTATACGCTGGTGGTTATATTCGATGAGGGCTTCAAGCTCGAAAATATCGCCGTAGCCGTCACCGAGACGGATAAATTTTTGCATGTATGATCAACTCCTGTTATTCATCTTATCTCAAATCAACAGAAAATGGAAAGAGGATTTTTATGAGAATAATCAGTGGCTATTACAAGGGCAGGAAAATCTCCGCTTTGCCGCACAAAGACACGCGGCCGACAACGGATAAAGTGAGGGAGAACATCTTCAATATACTGGGGCATATCGAAGGGGATGTGCTGGATTTATTTGCCGGCACGGGTGCGCTCGGCATCGAGGCGCTCAGCAGAGGCGCAGGGGGCTGTATTTTCATCGATGGGGCAAAAGACGCGATCGGTGTATTGAAGAAGAATACCGAAGGAATCGAAGAACCGGTTGAAATATACCGCAATGACTACAGGCGGGCACTGAAGGCGCTGTCTAAAAGAGAGAAGTCTTTCGACCTGATTTTTTTAGATCCGCCATATGATAAGAACATCGTTTCTTTTGCACTGTCGGAAATAAAGAAACTGGGTCTGTTGAAGACGGGCGGCCGGATTGTTGTTGAAGCGGGGAAGAATGAAACTTTCAAAAACCCCGGTTTTGACAATGTACGGGAGGTCGTTTATGGTACAGTTAAAGTAAATATACTGAAAAATATTGAGGAGAAATCATCATGACAAGAGTAGCGGTTTGTCCGGGCAGTTTCGACCCGATTACGTATGGACATTTGGATATTATTGAAAGAACGAGCAAAGTGTTTGATAAGGTGTACATCTCTGTCCTCAAAAACTCTTCCAAGAAAGGTTTGTTCATGCCGCAGGAAAGAGTGGACATGATCGAAAAAGTGACCAGCCATCTGGATAATGTGGAAGTGAAACAGTTCGACGGACTGCTTGTGGATTTCTGTAACGAAGTCGGTGCAAAAGCCATCGTCAGAGGTCTGCGTGCGGTCAGTGACTTCGAATATGAAATGCAGCTGACGAGCATGAACAGGAAGCTCGACAGCGATATTGAGACCATCTACATGATGACGAATAACAATTATTCATTCATTTCATCATCCATCGTCAAAGAAGTGGCGAAATACGGCGGAAAGATAGAAGATGTCGTACCGCCGCATGTGGCCGCGCTGCTTCAGGAGAAATTCATCAATCGATGATGACCGGGGTATTGAAGTCATTCTGAGCTGAATTATGTGCAATGTTGTAGATGTCTGTCGCCATGATCTCATCGCTGATATGGTGGCTGTTTTCTTTGTTGACGTTTGTAATGATTTCGACGTCGGAATCTTTCAGCGTCTTCAAATATTTCCGGCCGGTGGGATTCATCGCGAGTACACGCACGGCATTGATATTTTGAACATCATGTGCGGCCATGTCACTGTATGTGATGTTTAAAAGGATGCATGTCATCAGACGGTTCAGACGTGTCCATGTGTAACGCTTTGTCTTTATGCGGTGCATGAAGTCATCATAAGTGTCCGCGCCTCGGACGTTCGATTTCAGGCGGTGCTCCAGGCCTTCTGACATCATATAGATTTCCCGGAGCTCTTTTGGACTCTTATGTGTGATGATCAGTTTCAGAGTCTGAAAGAAGTCCGCATTGCTGACGGCTTTATTTTTTAAAATATCGTCTGCGAGGTCGGACGGCATGAAATTTTTTACAGCGTCAAGGTTGCCTTCCATAATACTATTTCTGATGCTGGTGGCGCTTGAAAATGCGCCGGCGGACAGGTCGGGTTCATTATACTGGTTGCTCTGTCTTTTGATGGTCATCGGTGTAATGCGGCTGTCGAGCGTTTCTAAGGCGCGTATATAGCTCAGGCCGAGGATGTTGTTCGAGCCGCTGATGTCGTCGCTTCCGAGCAGTTTTGAGAGGGCGCGCGGATGGCTGTAGCCTTTTTTAATCAGTCCGGACAGTTCATCCTTGTTGACGTTGTCACGGCTGTCGGTGTACAGCTGCTTCAAGGCGGAGATGTCACCGGACTCGCTGCCGAATACGAGGTGTGTGCTGCCGAGAAGTTCGGCGATCCTCACGCCGCCGAGTGCAAAGTCGTCGGCAAAGCTGATGCTGTTTTTAAGCGGCAGCTCGACGACGAGGTCGACGTGTTTGACGGCGTGGGCGGCCCGGATGAATTTATTCGTAATTGAGGCTTCGCCGCGCTGTGTGAAGTTACCGCTCATGACGGCGATGACGACATCGGCATCAGAAATTTTGCGGCTTTCGTTTATATGATATATATGGCCGTTATGGAATGGGTTATATTCAGTGATGAGGGATGTGACATTCATTGAAAAGGCCTCCTTTATAGTGTATTGTATCAAATAATCTGTTAAGAAAATAACTTGACATAAGTCCCCATAAAATGTACAATATTTTTTGTGCTCATAAGAGGTGAAGAGTATGAAATGGACGTTGGCTCAACTAAGAAAATTCCATGATGAAGTGATCAAATTTGATGAATCCCTGGAGCTTGAGAATTTGACGGACAGGAAGGATATCTTATCTGTCGAATCGCTCAATGTTAAAGGTGAAATATTTGTGCGCAGCAGACAATTCAATGCGCAGATTTATATCGATGCGATTATCAACATGCTCGACAGTCGAACATCTGAAGATATTCAAGTCCCGCTTCAAATTGAATCATTGGAAATCTTTGATGAAACTGTCCATGAGGATGATGATCTGGATGTAAATGTTCATCCTGTGATTCATACATTGGATTTAGAACCTGTTATCAGGGAACTCATCATTGTGAACCTTCCGAACGCTTATACGACAAGCGATGAACCACTTGGAAGTGGAAATGATTGGGAAGTCATCGATGAAGATGAGTTTGCTCACGAGAGTGAGGAAAAAACAGATCCCAGACTTGAAAAATTAAAAGCACTACTTGATAGTGATGAAGAAAAGGAGGATTAATCATGGCAGTACCTAAAAGAAGAACATCTAAAACTCGTAAAAATAAACGCCGTACGCATATTAAACTTTCAGCGCCTGGAATGGTTGAATGTTCAAACTGTGGTGAAATGAAACTTTCACACCGTGTTTGTAAATCATGCGGAAGCTATAAAGGTGAAGAAGTAGTAAATAACTAAAAAAGATGAGCCGAGGCTCATCTTTTTTTATTGCTGCAGAGAATATCCTTCGGGATACCAGATCAGTGCGTTGTCTGCAAGGTCCCTCTCAATATCATATTTTAACGTTTCAAAACCATGGTCTTCAAAAAACGAGCGGGCATTTTGGCGGCTGATTGCCTTGATGGGCATATTCTGTGCTTTTACATAGTTGATCAGTTCAGAACCGAACCCTCTGCTGCGATATTTCTCCAGCACTTCCAGTTTCCATATGACAAGGTAATCATGTGGCGGATCGAAGATGGGATGATTGTCATCTTCCTTTCTGTACAGGCACATGCGCGCAGCCAGGTTTTCACCGACATATATACCATAAAACGGCGAGTCGGTGTCAGCATCGATCACATTCGCATTAAGCTCTTCCATCATTTGCAGTTCCTGCGTACCATACTCCCCGAATTTCTTAAAATCTTCGGCAGTTTTATAATTGATTGCCAAATGTTTGATCTCAGACATAAAAATCGCTCCTTTCATCCATTATATTATATTTAATAAACAGTTCAATTGTTTTATAAAATAAAAAAATCTATAATTTTAATTAATCACCGTAACAAAGGAGAAAGACAATGGAAATTGAATGTATGAAATTCTCTAAAGATAAATTTATTGATAAATTTAATCAGCAGGAAGAAGATGTACTTAAATTTTATCAAAACCTCTCATTGAATGAAAAAAGTATTTCTCAGGTGCTGGAGCGGCCCGTCCATGACCATACAAAAGCACTTGCTGAAATTATAAAAAATGATATGCAAATATATGGTTTATCGGATGCTCAGAAGAGAAACCTGGAATTGCTTTCGGACGGCAACCGGGTGGTCATCGGTGGTCAGCAGGCGGGACTGTTCATGAGCCCAAGCTATATCATCCACAAAATAATGTCCATCGTCATCGTGACAAAGGATATGAAAGAAAAATATGATTATGATGCGGTGCCTGTCTTCTGGGTCGCCGGAGAGGATCATGATTATGAAGAGATCAATCATACATTCGTTTATGACGACATGCACAGAAAAAAGAAGAAAATCAGCTATAAGCCGAATCTCAAAGTGAATATGAGCGTCGGTTTCTATGAATATGACAAACAGGCCATGAAGGACACATTGGATAAAATCATGGAAATGTGCGGCGACCGTGCAGACCTGAAGGCTTTAAAAATTAAAGTGATCGAATTCATTGATGAATACACATACTGGACTGAGCTGTTCCACGCACTGGTCCACGATGTCTTCAAAGATGAAGGTGTGCTTATTTTCAACAGCCACACACCTGAAGTGAGACAGTTTGAAAAATCAATGTTCAAAACGATGATTGAATCCCACGAAAAAATTGATGACGCATTTGTAAGCGGCCAAAAACAGCTGGTTGATGTGCTCGATATCTCACCGACGATTTTCACGGAAAATAATGTGCATCTGTTCATCAACGCACCGACGGTCCGGACACTGCTTGAAAAAGACGGAGAGAACTTCAAAGCTGAAGATGACGAATACAGTAAAGATGAACTGCTTGAACTGCTTGAATCGTCTCCTGAATTATTCAGCAATAATGTGGTGACACGTCCTTTGATGCAGGAAATGCTGTTCAACACACTAATATTTTTAGGCGGCAACGCCGAAGTGAAATATTGGGGAGAACTGCATAAAGTGTTTGAAGTGATGGATGTCGATATGCCGATCATTTTAAAACGTATCGAGTTCGAATATTTATCTCCGCGTCTTGAAAAGCTGATGAAAAAGCATGAATTGGATTTTAATCCACAGTTTTATGACACTGTCGATGAACTTAAAAAGACGATGGTGGCAGACGATGTTAATTCTGATTTCATCAATAAAATTGATGAAATCACGAAAAGTGCCGAAAACAGTTATAAAGCACTGCATGACATCAACAGTCAGGATTTTATGACGGATATTGTCGAAGCGAACTTCAAACATCATCTGAAACAGCTGGATTATCTGGAGCGCAGATATAAGACGGAAGTGAAGCGGCACAGAAGAAAAGAACTGGGTGACTTGACTGAACTGCAGGAAAAATTACTGCCGGACGGCGGACTGCATGAACGGATGTACCACCCTTGGCAATATATGACTGTTTTCAGGGAATTTCCCCCACTTTCCTACACAACGGAGCTGGTCATCATCAAAACTCCATAGCATCAATACTCAGCCGGCGGCTTTCTAATTTTAGAAAGCCGCTTTTTTTTGTTTTATTTAAATTCCCGGTACTTTATTTATATAATTTGTGGTGAAAAGTGGTGGGATGTGGTAATTTATAAATAGAGGCAGGTGGATACCATGTTCATGGGAGAATTTAACAATAAACTCGATACAAAAGGCAGAATGATCGTTCCAAGCAAGTTTCGCGAAGATCTTTCAGAGCAGTTTGTGATTACACGGGGTCTTGATAAATGTCTCTTTGGCTACACGCATGAAGAATGGTCCCGCATTGAAGAAAAGATGAAAAACCTGCCGCTTACAAAACGTGATGCCCGTAAATTCATGCGTTTATTTTTCTCAGGCGCAACTCAGGTTGAGGTGGATAAGCAGGGAAGGATCAATATCCCTCAAAATTTACGCACTTATGCAGGGCTTTCAAAAGAATGCACAATCATTGGTGTTTCCAGCCGGATTGAAATTTGGGATTCAGAAGAATGGTCAGATTTCTATACCGACTCAGAGGAAAACTTTGAAGATATAGCAGAAGACTTAATAGACTTTGATTTATAGGATGTGACGATGTGTTCAGTCATGACACAGTATTATTAGAAGAAACAGTGGACGGTCTCAACGTCAAGAAAGATGGAATTTATGTGGATGCCACTTTAGGGGGCGGCGGTCATACTGAATTTCTCCTCAGTAAAGTCACAACCGGTAAAGTGATCGCGTTCGATCAGGATATTTATGCGATTGAACATGCACAGAAGAAATTTAAAGATGATGAAAGATTAATTCTTGTACACAGTAATTTTGAAAATCTGACAGAAGAATTGAAAGCTTTGGATATAGAAAAGATTGACGGAATCATGTATGACCTGGGTGTTTCCAGCCCTCAGCTCGATATTACGGAGCGGGGGTTTTCGCATACAAGGGAAGCGAGGCTCGATATGAGGATGGATCAGTCCCAGTCACTGGATGCGTATGAAATTGTAAATACGTATTCTTACGAAGCGCTTGTCAGCATTTTCTTCAGATATGGTGAGGAAAAGTTCTCAAAACGTATTGCAAGAGAAATTGAAAGAAGAAGAAAAGAGCAGAATATAGAAACGACAACGGAACTGACAGAAATAATAAAATCCCAAATACCGCACAAATACCGCCGCACAGGCGGCCATCCGGCGAAAAGGGTGTTTCAGGCGCTCAGAATCGCTGTGAACGATGAGCTTGGCGTATTTGAACGATCGCTTGTAGCGGCGATTGAAATGTTGGACAAAGACGGCAGGGTGTCTGTCATCACATTCCATTCACTGGAAGACAGGATCTGTAAACAGATGTTCGTCGAATATGAAAAAGGACCGGACCTGCCTAAAGGCCTGCCTGTCATTCCGGAGGAATATCAGCCGGATTTAAAACGAATCAACCGCAAACCTATTCTTGCGGATGAAGAAGAACTGGAAACCAATCCGAGAGCACGCAGTGCGAAATTAAGAATCGCAGAGAAACAAAAATAGGATGTGTTAAGTATGGCAGTAGAGAGGTATCGTCAAGCAATACCGAATACAAAACCGAACGACAGGAGTCAGACGGAATCAAAGCCCGAAACGCGGACGAGAAAGAAAATCGTCGGCATCAAGCGGACTGAAGCAATCGTTTATATAACACTGTTGATAATGATAACCGTTGCTGCAGTATTTGTACTGTCTTCGAAAATGGAGGCTTATGAGCTGCAGAGTGAAATCACGAACATAGAAAGTGAAATTGCGACGAAAAATGGTGAGATCGACGAGTTGAACACTGAAGTGACACATTTGGCATCCTATGATAGAATTTACGAGAAAGCTGGTGAGCTGGGTCTAGATTTAGACAACGGCAATGTAAAGGTTGTTGAAAGATATGGCAAAAATTAAAGTAAAGTTCATGAATAGAACCACATCATTTTCAGTCGGTGCGCTCCTAATATATCTAGGTATAGGAGTGCTTTTTCTTTTGATATTCTGGCAATTTTCATATTTGATGATCGGTAAATCACTGGAAGATGAAGATTTGGTCGCACATGGACATGAAAAATTTACAAGAACTGCAGTCAACAATGCAGAAAGAGGCGATATCACGGACCGGGAAAATAATATTCTGGCGAGTGATATGGAAGCGTACCGTGTGGCATTAATTATTGATGAAGACTATCCGAATCACGTAGAAGATAAGGAAAAAGTGGCATCTGTACTTAATGAAGTGCTGGGCATCGATGAAGATGAAGTGATTGAGAAGATTGACCAAGGCATCGAAGATGAACGTTTCCAGGTCGAGCTGGGAAGAGCGGGCATGGATATTTCATACAATGAAAAACAGAAACTGGAAGAAATACAGGGTGACGAAGGTTCAGGAGTCAGCGGTTTTTATTTTGTATCAGAAACCAAGCGTTTCTACCCGAATGGCAATTTTGCGTCGCATCTCATCGGGTATGCCGAGCAGGATGAGGAGACGAATGGGCTGTTTGGACAGATGGGTCTGGAACGTGCGTATGACGATGTGCTGTCCGGAGAATCCGGGTCGACGGGCTATACCCAGGATGTGTGGGGGTATATAGTGCCGAATTCACAGAATCAGGTCAAAGCGCCTGAAGACGGTGCCGATATTCAGCTGACGATCGATTCGAATATTCAACTGTATCTGGAAGATTCACTCGATACGATGGAGGAACATTTTGAACCGGAAGAGTTGTTTGCGGTTGTTGCGGATGCTGAAACCGGTGAGATATTAGGGTCCGGTCAGAGACCGTCCTTCAATCCGCGGACGCGGGAAGGTTTCGGCAACAGCTGGCTGAATATGCTCTATCAGTATTCATTCGAGCCGGGTTCGACTTTTAAAGTGTTCAGTCTTGCAGCAGCGATTGATGCGGGCGAGTATGAACCGGATATGACATTTGAGTCCGGTGAGTTTGATGTCGGCGGACACACAATTTATGATTGGGAACCTGAAGGTTGGGGAAATATCACTTATAATGAAGGTATGCAGTATTCTTCCAACGCGCTCATGATGATTTTACAGGATAAAGTCGGAGAAGATAAGATGCTCGAGTATTATCAGGATTTCGGCTTCGGCCAGACGACGGATTCGGAGTTCCCGCGTGAAGTGCCGGGTGTCATTGCCTGGGACGAAGAACTGCAGCGTAAAACGACATCATTCGGCCAGACGTCGACGGTAACGCCGATTCAGATGATTCAGGGGATGACTGCCATTCTGAACGAAGGTGAGATGAAAAAGCCGTATGTCATCGATTCGATTACCGATCCGAACACGGATGAAGTGCTTTATGATGGAAAAGAGTCTGCAGTGAGACAGGTAATCAGTCCTGAAGCGGCTGAAAAGACGCAGGAAGAAATCAATACGTTTGTAGGCGGCTCAATGGAGCGCAATCCGCAGTACCAGCTGGATGATTATGAAGTGGCCGGCAAGTCCGGCACCGCACAGATCATCGATCCGGAAAACGGCGGGTATATGTCCGGCGACTATGAATTTTTAACTTCATTCATCGGTTATGCACCGGAAGATGATCCTGAAGTCATCATCTACTATGGTATCAAGCTCGCTTCTAAAAATAAGGAAGACACTTGGGACTACGGTGTGATGCACGGCTTCAATCCATTGATGGAACGTACCCTCAAGTATTTGGAAGTCGGTTCACAGGATGAGGAACAGACAGCTGAACTGATTCCCGTCGAAGATTATACCGGCGAGAGTATGGAACAGGCGGCACTGCCTGAAATTGACACCATCCATCAGCTCGTCATCGGTGAAGGTGAAGCAATCGAAGACCATTACCCGAAAAATGACACGCTGCTGCCGTATGACACTTTATTCGTCAAAACAGACGGACAGGCGACCATGCCGGACCTCAGCGGTCTGTCGAAACGTGAAGCAATAATTTTTGGAGATTTTGCAGGTGTGGATATCACAATAGAAGGTGAAGGCTATGTCACCGAACAGTCGGTCGAGGCAGATGCTCCGATTGAGGCAGGCAGTGAAATCACCATCACCTTATCGTCAAATGATCCAAATGACTAGGAGGACATGATGAATTTAATATTTTTAATACTTGCATTTGCATTAACAGCAGTTTTAGTGCCGATGACCATACCGCTTTTAAAGCGTATGAAGTTCGGCCAATCGATCAGGGAAGAGGGGCCCGAGTCCCATCAGGTCAAAACCGGAACGCCGACGATGGGCGGGCTGACGTATCTGATTCCGACGATACTCCTCGCATTAGCCGCACTGTTTTTTGTCGATGATATTTACAAGATGCTTGTTCTCATCATTGTAACGATCGGTTTCGGTCTGATCGGTTTCATCGACGACTATATCATCGTCGTGAAAAAGGATAATACAGGATTGACGTCAAAGCAGAAGTTTCTGGCTCAAATTGCGGTGTCAATCATCGTTTACATCATAATGGCAAACTGGATTCCGGACATTACAAACAGCATTCATATACCGGGGACGGAATGGTCGATTCCGCTCGGCTTCCTGTTTGTGCTGTGGATCATATTCTGGCTGGTCGGTTTCAGCAACGCCGTCAACTTGACGGACGGCCTCGATGGTCTTGCGACCGGTACGTCAATCATTGCATTTGGGGCGTTTTTGACGATTGCATCCATGTACCATGAATATGAAATCGCATTGTTCCTGTGCATCATTATCGGTGCACTGCTTGGTTTTCTTATTTATAATAAATACCCGGCAAAACTGTTTATGGGAGATACGGGGTCACTTGCCCTCGGCGGTGTGATCGGGATCGTTTCGATCATGATCAACAACAGTCTGCTGCTTTTGTTCATCGGTGCAGTATTTGTCATCGAGACGGCATCCGTCATGCTGCAGGTGACGTCATTCAAGCTTACTGGGAAAAGAATATTCAAGATGACACCGATCCACCATCATTTCGAGCTGCTCGGATGGAGTGAATGGAAGATTGTCGCCGTATTCTGGATGACCGGTGCAGTTGCCGGTGTGATTGGAATTCTGCTGGGAGGACTTTAAATGAGTCATAGTAAATACAAAGATAAAAAAGTCATCGTACTCGGTTACGGGCGGAGCGGCAGAAGTGCCGTCAACACGATGATCCGCTTTGGCGCCAATGTCGTTTTGACGACCAATGAAATATTCGCAGATGAAAGTATCAGGCAGCTATTGAAAGGCCAGGGGGTGGAGATCGTCGACGGACACCATCCGGTGAGTCTTTTGAATGATGCCGAACTGATCATCAAAAACCCGGGTATACCCTACAGCATCGAGTTCATCCAGGAAGCAGAACAACGGGGCATTACGATCATCACGGAAGTCGAGCTGACGAAAGACATCACCGACGCTGGAATCATCGGCATCACAGGAACGAACGGCAAGACGACCGTGACCCATCTGATCGGTGATATGATGGATAATGATAATAAAAAACCGATTCTCTGCGGCAATATCGGCTACCCTGCAAGTGAGGCGGCGTTTGAAGCGGACTCGGACAGCGTACTCGTCATGGAGCTGTCATCATTTCAGATGATGGGCGTCAACAATTTCAAACCGGATGTCGCGGTGCTGACGAATATTTATGAAGCGCATATGGACTACCATTCTTCAAAAGAGGAATACGTGAATGCAAAGCTCTCTTTATTAAATAACCTGACCGGATCGGATACGATTGTTTTCAACAATCGGCAAAAAGGATTTCTTGACAGTTACCGGGGACCGGCCGGCATCAAATATTTCACCGGTGAAGGGTATGCGGATGCGTACATTGAAGACGGATATATCTGCTTTGAAGATCAGAAGCTGATCAATATCGACAATGTACTTTTAAGAGGCAGCCATAACTATGAAAATATTCTTGCTGCCATCATAGCGGTCAAGCAGTTCGGTGTATCGGATGAGGCGATCATCCGCACATTGAAGACGTTCGGCGGTATTCCGCACCGCATGGAATATCTCGGCATTATAGACGGTGTCAAATATTACAATGATTCAAAAGCAACGAACAATCTGGCTACATCATTTGCACTCGACAGTTTCGAAGCGCCGACAGTCTGGATTGCCGGCGGCCTCGACAGAGGGCAGTCGTTCGATGAACTGAGTAAGCATGCCGGCCGCGTCAAACATCTGGTTGCATACGGTGAGACGGCAAAAAGGCTGAGCGAGTTTGCCAGGATGCAAAATATCGGGGTGAGCCTCGCTGAAAACCCATATCATGCGGTGCTGGAAGCAAAAGAGATTGCTGAAGACGGCGAGATCGTACTGTTTTCACCGGCATGTGCAAGCTGGGATCAATATAAGGATTACGAAGCGCGCGGCGACCATTACAAAGAAGGCTTTCATAAAATCTACTAAAAAGGCGGTGAGCCATCAGGATGAGCGATAAAGAGGAAATTTCAAAATTAAGAGATAAACTGCGTCAAAACCGTAAGACGTATTCCGAGACAGCGTTAGAGGCCCGTCTCTATGGCTCACCGGAAGATGACAGCAAAGATGATGAACAGCCGGCGGAACGTACGGAAACTGCGGGAGCTGAAAAGAACGGCGTTCCTGGAGAAAATCCCGAGAAATCCAAGGACAGTGAATCCGGACTTTTGAAAGAAGAATATTTAAGTGAGTCACTGATTGAAAAGAACGAATGGACCGACGATGAAGCGGAACATGCACGTTTTGAACAGTCTGAAGGGAATCAGTCAAAGGCTGATGGGACGGTTGAAAATAAACCCCGGGAAGCAGCAGAAACGCCGTCGAAAAAAGGGAAGACGAAAAAGTTCGGGAAGAAAAATAAACAACAACGCCCCAAACGGCGGAAAAAGAATACAAAGTTGACGGCCTTAAAAGAAAACATCATGCTGATTCCAAAATACATACTGATTCCGGCCGTCACTCTACTCCTTTTATTCGCAGCACTCATCTGGTATGTATCGACCGATGCAAGTGATCTGAAAGAAATTGAAATCAGCGGGAACGACATAATCACCGAAGAAGAAATAAAAAATCGGCTTGATTTTTCTGCAGGTGATAAGATGTATAGTATAGACACCGGCACCGCAGAGGAAAACATTTCGCTGCTCCCGATCATCGTTGATGTCAATGTGGAGCGGGACTGGTGGAACGGTGTCACGGTCAGTGTCAGTGAGTATCAGGTGGTCGGCTATATCGAGAATGAGGGCGGTTATAATCCTGTACTCGAAAATGCGAGGGTATTGAGAGGGTATCAGGTCAGTCCGGTGAACGGACCGCTGATCTATTTTTTTGAAGGTGAGGAAATGGATGACCTTATAGATAATCTCAATGATATCGAGCCTGAAATAAGAGCGGGGATCTCTGAAGTTTATTTCAGACCGACAGAAAATTCACTCGGCAGAATTCACCTTCTGATGAATGACGGCCAGGAAATTGTGGCGGATTACCGTGATTTCGGAGAAAAGATGAATCATTATGTCGGTATGAAAGAAGAAATCGGCGATGATACAGAAGGCATCATCGATATTGAAATCGGCAGCAGTTTCCTGCCGTATAATACGAATGAAGCCCGCCAGATTAAAAGTGGTATATACAACTCTCCTGAAGCGACCGGATATGTCAATGAAGTGAATACCTCATTGAACAATGTCAAAGATACACTCAACCAATTTGAGGAAGAATAAAGTATCCAGGTTAAATTTTTGTATAATTCTTGTAAATAGTTCACAATTAACCTGTGATAATGTAAACTGATAATAGTAAATTGATAGCTCGCTAGGAGGCAGATGACTTGAAGGAACATTATTATATAGCCCTTGATATAGGCTCATCAAGTGTGAAAACAGTCGTCGGTGAGAAGTTTCATGATGGCGTAAACATCATCGGAATCGGTCAAACTTTCACTGACGGGATATCTAAAGGCATGATTACGGATTTTGAGCTTGCTAAAAGTGCAATTAAAGATACAGTAAAAAAAGCAAGTATTTCATCTGGCGTGGAAATTGATGAAGTATTTTTAAAAATGCCAATCACTGATTCAGAAATCAAATTCGGTGAGGAAGCAATAAGATTCGGCGGAGAATCGACAGAAATCAATGGTGAACATATAGAGTCCCTGTTGGAATCATTAAGGGAAAAAGAGATGGCCGGGGACAAAGAGGTCGTCACCGTATTTCCGGTTCATTTCATCGTGGACGATCTGCATGAAGTGGATGATCCAAAAAAGATGGTTGCGACACAGTCACTTGCCGTCAAGGCAGGTGTCGTCCTGACGAACCGCACACTTTTGATCAATGCGGTGAAATGCGTGGAAGAATCCGGTCTGACGATACTCGATGTATATTCGGACGCAGTCAACTACGGTCATGTGCTGACAGATGCGGAAGCAGAGCTCGGCGGCGTAGTAATAGACATCGGCGCGGACCTGACACAGTATGCATACTTTGAACGCGGCGCCCTGAAATATGCATCAAGCATTCCGGTGGGCGGCAACTTGATCACTAACGATCTTACCGAGGCATTCAACATGTCTTTCGATCATGCTGAAAAGGTTAAAAAACAGTACGGCCATGCTTTCTTCGATATGGCAAATGATGATGACATCATCCACCTGGACCAGATCAACTCTGAAGATTCAATTGAAGTGACACCGAAGGATTTGGCAGATATCATTGAACTGAGACTGGAAGAACTGCTGCTCGATGTATTTGAAGATCTTCAACGCCAATCGATTACGAAAGTCAGCGGCGGTTTCGCAGTGACAGGCGGTACAGCAAACCTGCTCGGCATCAAAGAACTGATGCAGGATATGGTATCTGAAAAAGTGCGTATTCATGTACCGAATCAAATGGGAGCAAGGAAGCCTGAATTCTCCAGCGTAATTTCTACGGTCAGCAGTGGAATTTCATTTGATGAGTTACTGGAATATGTTACAATTGATAATTATGACACAGCAACAGAACCTGTCTCTTCAGAAACTCCGGAAGATGCCGATTCAAACTTCTTCAGCGGCTTATTCAAAAACAGAAAAGATAAGAATGAAGCAGAAAATCAAGTGTCAGAAAGTGCACCGGTGCAGCAGGAAGAGACAAATGATGACGTTGTTGAAACTCCTGAGTATGAAGAATACACGGAGTATTCATACGATGATGACGAAAAAGTCAACGATGCGAAAGCAGAACAAAACCGGCCGAAGGAATCGAAAGATGTGGGCGGTTATATGAAAAAATTATTTAAGAATCTATTTGAATAAGATGAATCATTGGGAGGAAAAACAAGATGTTGGAATTTGAGCAAGGTTTTAACCATTTGGCAACTTTGAAAGTTGTTGGTGTAGGTGGCGGCGGTAATAACGCTGTCAATCGTATGATTGATGACGGCATGCAAAATGTTGAATTTATTGCAATCAATACAGATGGACAGGCTTTAAATCTGTCCAAAGCAGAATCCAAAATCCAAATTGGAGAAAAATTGACGAGAGGACTCGGCGCGGGCGCCAACCCGGATATCGGTAAAAAAGCTGCTGAGGAATCCCGTGAACAGATTGAAGATGCGCTGCAGGGTGCGGACATGGTATTCGTTACTGCAGGTATGGGCGGCGGAACAGGTACAGGTGCTGCACCGGTCGTTGCTAAAATTGCGAAGGAAATGGGCGTTCTTACAGTCGGTGTAACGACGCGTCCATTCTCGTTCGAAGGCAGAAAGCGCCAGACACAGGCAGCAGCAGGTGTCGATGCAATGAAAGCGGCAGTAGATACACTGATCGTCATTCCTAATGATCGTTTATTGGATATAGTTGATAAATCAACACCTATGATGGAAGCGTTCAAAGAAGCGGACAACGTGCTTCGTCAAGGTGTTCAGGGTATTTCAGACCTGATCGCTGTAAGCGGTGAAGTGAACCTTGACTTTGCAGACGTTAAGACAATTATGCAGAACCAGGGCTCAGCGCTTATGGGTATCGGTATTTCTGCAGGTGAAAACCGTGCAGTCGAAGCGGCTAAAAAGGCGATTTCAAGTCCTCTGCTTGAAACTTCAATCGTCGGTGCCCAAGGCGTATTGATGAACATTACAGGCGGAGAGTCATTATCTCTATTTGAAGCACAGGAAGCAGCAGATATCGTACAGGATGCGGCAGATGAAGATGTAAACATGATCTTCGGTACCGTCATCAATCCTGAGCTTGAAGACGAGCTCATCGTTACTGTCATTGCTACAGGATTTAATGAAAAAGGTGTAAACCGTACGCCTGAAAGACCAGCAGTTGAAGACAAGAGAGAATCTTTCGGTTTCACAGGCAGTGAAGAAGAACCGAAAAGAACGCGCAGCTTCCAGAGAGAAGAAGATCCAGGCGTGAGCAGCTCACAGGACGATGATTATGAAGTGCCGACTTTCCTGAGAAATCGTAATCGTCGCAGACGCTAATAATTATTTTGATCAAAGTCAGAAAGGCGCGCCTTTCTGACTTTATTTTTGAGGTGAGGATATGAGTCAGATTTCTTTTCAGCCGCATCAGCACTTTTATGGTAATAGAGACGGCGACTGTCTTTTCGGTTATACGAAAAGGACGGCCGGTCTGAGTGATTATCCGAAAGACAGTTTCAATATGGCTTTATATATCGGTGACGATAAGGATAATGTGAACAGGCACCAGGATATGCTGGCAAGTGAAATTGATCTCAGCCCCGAAAATTGGGTGCTCCCGATTCAGACACATGGGGGCAGAGTACAGGAAGTCACTTCAGATGACCGGGGTATGAATGTTCGTAAACTCACTGCCGGATTGAACGATATCGATGCGATATATACTTATGATGAAAATGTGCTTCTTACAATGAATTATGCAGACTGTGTGCCGGTTTACATCTACAGCAGAATCAACAGCTTTACTGCGCTGGTCCATGCAGGATGGAAAGGCACATCGAAAGAAATATTGAAAAGCACACTGAATGAATATGATGGTCACCCGGATGACCTGACTGTCATCATCGGCATCAGCATCAACCAGTCACATTATGAGGTGGATGACAAAGTGATCGATGCTCTTGGGGAGCAATACTTAAAAGGTGCGTCCATTGAAACAAACAGCGGTTATCAGCTGGATTTAAAAACTGTCAATAAAAACCAGGCGCTTGATTTTGGTGTGGATGCTGACAATATCCATGTCACACCGCTGGGTACGGAAGATACCGGCCAATTTTTCTCCTATCGTCTTGAGGCGGGGGAAACAGGCCGCGCATTAGCATTTATAGGGAGAGTATCAAATGATTAAAGAAAATTTTAATGCGATAAAAGAAGAAGTGACAGATGATGTGAATATTATAGTCGTGACAAAATATCATACTGTTCAAGAAACACTGGAAGCTTATTCTGCCGGCGTCAGAGACTTTGGTGAAAATCGTATTGAAGGATTTTTGGAAAAAAGAAAAGCTTTGCCGGAAGATGCGAATGTGCATTTCATAGGAACGCTGCAGTCAAGAAAAGTGAAAGATATCGCAAGTTCCATGACCCATCTTCATTCACTCGATAGAGAAAGTGTTGCCAAAAAAATTGAACAATATGCAGATGATGAGGTAAAATGTTTTGTACAGGTCAACGTATCTGAAGAAACTTCAAAACACGGTTTGTCTGCAGATGATGTGAAACCGTTCCTTATGAAACTTGCTCCATACAGCAAAGTGAAAGTCATCGGTCTTATGACGATGGCACCTCTCACGGAAGATGAAACAGTGCTGAACGGTACATTCAGCCGTCTGAAAGAATTGAGAGATGCGTTGCAAAAGACATATCCGGAAATTACGGAACTGAGCATGGGCATGAGCAACGATTATAAAATCGCACTCGATCACGGAGCGACACATATACGTATAGGTTCTAAAATTATGGGAAGCAGGTGATTTTTATCGCAATAAAAAACTTTTTAAAGGATATTTTCGTCGTTGAAGTGGAAGAGGAAGTACCTGCTGATTCTGAAAATAAAAAGAATGGATCAGCAAACAATAACAAAAAAGACGACCGCCCGGGAATCAAAGGTAATAACAGCAAAGTCACACAGCTTGATTTATCCAGAAGTGAAAAAAGTTCACCTGACAGAAAAAAGGATAAGGAAAGTGCATCCGTGAATCAGAATGATAACAAATCCCAGCGTTCTTTTTTTAAAAAAGAACGACAAAAACCTGCGGACCAGAGCACAAGGGGACAACGAAAGAATTCACCACATAGTAATAAGGAGACCACTTTGATGAATGCTGATAACATGAATGCAAAAGTTCATTTATTTGAACCGAGAGTCTTTTCTGAAACACAGGATATTGCAGATGAACTTAAAAATGAACGGGCAACCCTGGTCAATTTATCTAAAGTAGATTCAGGGCCGAAAAAGAGGATTGTAGACTTTTTAAGCGGTACCGTTTATGCATTAGATGGAGATATCCAAAAGGTCGGAAATGATATTTTCCTCTGCACACCAAAAAGTGTTTTAGTCGAAGGTGAAATCTCTTCAGATAAAGAAAACTCAGAGGAAATGTAAGGAGAATTATTTTGGATAAATCACTACTGCTTAATTTAGTTGGAATAATAGCACAAATATCGTTTTTAGCCATAACATTACTTAGATGGGGGCTCATCATATACATTTTAAGCTCCTGGCTGCCGGCTCTCAGAGAGTCAAAATTCGGCGAATTTCTAGGGAGAATTTTTGAACCGATACTTGAACCGTTCAGAAAGATCATTCCACCGCTTGGCGGCATGCTCGACTTGTCACCAATCATATTATTTCTTGTCTTATGGTTGTTCCAAAGAGGACTGGTGGCAGTGTTCAATGCGCTCAACACATTTATAATACAATTTTAATGCCATGGTCACGGTGATATTTATTTATCGCCGTGATTTTCAAATTAAGGAGTATTTACAGTGAAAGAAATTTTTCAACACTTCAGACCCGAAGAAAAAGAAACCATCATCAAACTGAACAGCCGCTTTGAAATTGCTGAGCGGGATTATTATCCTGTGCTTTTGGATTTTCTGGACCCGAGAGAACAAAGTATCACACGCAGTCTGTCCGGATATTACCCCGATGTGAAAATAGAATTTTACGGCGGGGGCGCACCGCGTGAGCGGATGCGCGCCATGCTCATACCGGAAATGCTGGAAGTTTCAAAGGATGATTTTGAAGTGATGGTGCTTGAACTTGACTATCCGGAGAAATTTGTTAATCTTGAGCACCGGAATATATTGGGGGCTATCATGAGCGTCGGGCTGGATCGAAATCTGATCGGCGATATCGTCATCGGTGATTCGATACAGTTCGCCATCGCAAAACCTTATTTTCATATTTTTGAAACGGAGCTTACGACGATAAAAAATGCGCCGGTGACTTTGAGTGAAGTGCCGCATGGAGAATTTATGGATAATGTCGATGACGGTGTGACAGAGACGAAGCTGATATCGAGTTTCAGGCTGGACACCGTGACAAGCGACCTGTTGAAAGAAGGCAGGGCGAAATCCAAAAACAGAATCGAGAAAGGCAAAGTGAAAGTGAATCATACGGTGATCCAAAATCCTTCTTTCATTCTCGAGGCGGGCGACGTCGTATCAGTCCGGCATTTCGGGCGCTATAAAATTGATGAGTTGTTACATGAAACGAAAAAAGGGAAATACAGAGTTAAAGCCAAAGTGTATAAAAGTAAATAAAAAGTCAAAACAGAGGTGAGAAATATGGAAGCGAGTGAAAGGACAGACAGAAAGTTTGCAACGGTCTACCGTGGCCTCGATGAAAAAGAAGTGAGGGACCACCTGAGAAAGATAGAAAACGAAATTGAAGAGCGTGACAGAAAAATCGCGCAGCTTGAAGAGATGCTGGATGAACGTGAAGAAAATCTGAACAGTTTCAGATCTGTCGAGACGAGCATCAATGAAGCGATACTGACAGCACAAAGAGCAGGCGATGACACTAAAAATGCTGCCAGGAAGCGGGCCGATGAGATCATCAGAAGTGCTGAAGCCGAGCGGGATATCATCATTGATAAGGCTTTGAACCAGGCACGTCATATCGGCAGCCAGACGGAAGATATGAAGCGTCAGTCGAAAGTGTTCAGGGCGCGTTTTAAAATGCTTGTGCAGGCGCAGCTCGATCTGCTCCAGTCGGATGACTGGGATTATCTGCTCGATTATGACATGGATAATGAGGACAAAGTCCGTGACATTGAAAACGAGTATGGAAATAATGAAGAGTAAATATTGACGAAACGTGATTATTTTAGCATAATATATATATTGTTAGACACACAAAATGTGAGATATTTTACAGCGACCGGAAGATGGTGAGAGTTCCGGAATCACAGCATTTTGATATCACTAATGATTGATGATGAATACTATTAAGACGAGATGGCTCTGACTTGGAGTCAATAAGGGTGGTACCGCGGAATTATTTCGCCCCTATTGATTCAGTTAGAGTTTTTTCATTTTAAAATAATTTATTGAAACGGGAGAGTAGAGAATGGATTATAAAGATACGTTATTAATGCCGAAAACAAAATTCAAGATGCGTGGCGGCCTGATTAATAAAGAGCCTAAAATGCAGGAAGAATGGCGCGACATGGATTTATATGAAAAGAAACTGAAGCAGAACGAAGGCAATACGCCGTATATTCTGCATGACGGTCCGCCGTTCGCAAACGGTGCGCTTCATATGGGTCACGCACTGAATAAAATCATCAAGGATATCATCATCCGCAACAAGCAGATGCAGGGTTATTATGCCCCTTATGTGCCGGGCTGGGATACGCACGGCCTGCCGATCGAACAGGCACTGACGAACAAAGGTATCGACCGTAAGAGTATGACAATCGAAGAATTCAGAAACAAGTGTATAGAGTTTGCGAACACTCAGATCGATGCTCAGCGTGAAGGTTTCAAACGCATGGGTATCGACGGTGAGTGGGACAATCCTTACCTGACTTATAAACCTGAATTCGAAGCATCACAAATCAGAGTATTGAAAGACATGGTCGAGAAAGATTTAATCTATAAAGGCAAAAAGCCGATCTACTGGTCTCCGGCAAGTGAATCGTCTCTTGCGGAAGCTGAGCTTGAATATAAGGACAAACGTTCACCGTCCATCTATGTATCATTTGAAGTGGAAGACGGTAAACGTGTTCTTGACACAGGTGTCGGCCTTGTCATCTGGACGACGACGCCTTGGACGATTCCTTCGAACATGGCGGTTGCTGTGCATCCTGAGTTGAACTATGTCCAGTTCAACTATGAAGGCAAAGAATATGTCGTTGTCGAAGACCTGCTGGATCACTTATGCGAGGAAGCCGGTTTCGATAAGGAAAAGGTGACACGTACGAAAGAATTCAAAGGCTCCGAGCTTGAATACATTGAAGCGAAACATCCGCTCTATGACCGCACGAGTCTTGTTGTTCTCGGCGATCATGTAACGACGGATGCAGGTACGGGACTTGTGCATACTGCACCGGGCCATGGTGATGATGACTTCATCATCGGCCAGAAGTACGGCCTGCAGGTGCTGAGCCCTGTGGACGACAAAGGTGTCTTCACGGATGAAGCGGGTAAATATGCCGGTCTCTTCTATGATGATGCAAATAAACAGATCACCGAAGATTTGGAGACAGCGGGCGTTTTATTGAAGCTCAATTTCTATACGCATTCGTACCCGCATGACTGGCGTACGAAAACACCGGTGATTTTCCGTGCGACGCCTCAGTGGTTCGCATCAATCAACGGTGTTCGTGATGATATTCTGAAGGCGGTCGAAGAGACGAAGTTCCAGGTCGAGTGGAATAAAAAGCGCATGCACAACATGATCAAGAACCGCGGTGACTGGGTCATTTCACGTCAGCGTGTGTGGGGTGTGCCTCTGCCGTTCTTCTATGCTGAAAACGGTGAGGAAATCGTTGAGGCCGATGTCATCGAACATGTTGCGAAATTATTCGAGGAATACGGTTCAAACATCTGGTTCGAGCGCGATGCTGAAGACCTGCTTCCTGAAGGCTATACACATCCGGGTTCACCGAACGGCAAGTTCACTAAAGAGACGGACATCATGGATGTCTGGTTCGACTCCGGTTCGACGCACCGCGGTGTGCTCGATTACCGTGACTATCTGACGTATCCTGCAGATCTTTATTTTGAAGGTTCAGACCAGTACAGAGGCTGGTTCAACTCTTCAATCATCACGAGTGTTGCGACTAAAGGGCACTCGCCGTATAAAGAGCTATTGTCCCACGGTTTCGTCATGGACGGAAAAGGCAAGAAGATGTCGAAGTCACTCGGCAACGTCATTCTGCCTGAAAAAGTGATGAAGCAGATGGGTGCGGATATAATCCGTCTATGGGTCATGTCTTCTGATTTTGAAGAGGACGTGCGTATTTCCGACGACATTCTGAAACAGGTATCGGAAGTTTACCGGAAGGTCCGTAACACGTTCCGTTTCATGCTGGGTAACGTTGCGGATTTCAACCCTGAAGAGGATGCGGTTGCCTATGATGACCTCTATGAAATCGACCAGTTCATGTACCAGAGATTCAATGAAGTCATCAACATGGTGCGCGACTGCTACGAACGCTATGACTATGTGACGGTTTATCAGTCACTGCAGAACTTTATCAACGTCGATTTGTCAAACTTCTATCTGGACTACGGTAAAGATATCCTTTATATCGAAAAAGAGGATGCCTCGATCCGCCGCAGTATACAGACCGTGCTGTACAAAATCTTAACCGACTTGAATAAACTGCTTGCACCGATTCTTGTGCATACGACTGAGGAAATTTATCAGCATACGCCACATACGGAAAAAGAGAGCGTGCATCTTGAATATCTGCCTGAAGTTGCAGAAGTGGATACTGAGCTTGTCGGTAAATGGCAGTATTTCCTGAAAGTGCGTGACGATGTATACCGTGCACTTGAGGTGGCGCGTAATGAAAAAGTGATCGGTAAGTCACTGGAGGCGAAAGTTTTTGTGACCGAGCCTGAAGAAATGAAATTCGATGACCTGCACGGCAATCTGGAGCAGTTATTCATCGTTTCTCAAGTGGAAGTCGTGGACAGTCTCGAAGACGGTACGAAATATGATACTGTAACGGTTAAAGTTGAACATGCAGAAGGCGAACGCTGTGAACGCTGCTGGAACTTCTCCACTGCAGAGAGTCTGACGAGCGGTGAAGATGATATTTGTCCAAGATGCCGCACTGTCGTTGATTCTTTATCATAGGGGGCATTCATGAAAAAATTTAGAATTGCGCCGATGTTCATCATCGGTGCAGTGATTTTAATCATCGATCAGATCACAAAATATCTTGTTGTAGAAAACATGGAAATCGGCGAGTCCATCCCGCTGCTCGGTGAATTTCTTCAGCTGACGTCCCACCGCAATTCCGGTGCTGCCTGGGGCATGTTCCAGGGTCAGATGATTTTCTTCTATATTGTGACGATTGTCGTCGTCGCGCTGCTTCTGTATATTTATAAGAAAGAAGCGGAGAATAATTTTCTGATGCAGCTGTCGATTACTCTGCTGCTCGCCGGTGCCATCGGGAACTTTATTGACAGAATCCTCTTTCAGGAAGTGGTGGATTTTGTGGACACTTTGATTTTCGGATATGATTTTCCGATCTTCAATATTGCGGACAGTGCACTGACGATTGGTGTTATACTGATGCTGATCGAGTTTTTCTTCACAGGACGGAGTGGTGATAATGAACGAAATAACAGTAGACAAAAATAATGAAGGTGAACGGCTCGACCGGTTTTTAAGCACGGTCGTGCCGGATTCATCGAGAAATGATGTACAGGGCCGTATAAAGGACGGCATCGTGACGGTGAACGGCGGCCGGGTGAAGCCGAATTATAAAATAAAAACCGGTGACGAAATTGTCGTCGAAGAGCGTGAGCTTGTCGAAGCGGATATTGAAGCTGAGAACCTGAACCTCGACATCGTCTATGAGGACTCAGATGTCGCAGTGGTCTACAAACCGAAAGGGATGGTCGTCCACCCGTCTGCCGGCCATTACGGCGGCACACTTGTGAATGGTCTGATGTATCAGCTGGATGAATTGTCCGGGATTAACGGGGAGCTGCGTCCGGGCATCGTCCACCGTATCGATAAAGATACGAGCGGGCTGTTGATGGTGGCGAAGCACGATGTTGCCCACCGGGATCTTGTAGAACAGCTGGTGGATAAAAGTGTGACGAGAAAGTACACGGCATTTGTCCACGGCGTCATTCCGCACGACAAAGGCACGGTGGAGGCGCCGATCGGGCGTAACCCGAGAGAACGCCAGGAGATGGCGGTCGTGGATGACGGCAAAGACGCGGTCACTCACTTCAATGTATTGGAGCGTTTCAAGGATTATACGCTCGTCGAGTGTATTTTGGAGACCGGCAGAACCCACCAGATTCGTGTCCATATGAAATACATCGGCTACCCGATTGTCGGCGATCCAAAATACGGGCAGAGAAAAACGATGGACGTCGGCGGCCAGATGCTGCACGCAGGCACCGTCGGATTCACACACCCCGAGAGCCGGGAACATCTCGAGTTCAAGACTGGCCTTCCGGATTACTTTGAGGAAATTTTGGAAGACTTGAGAATGAGAGAGAAATAGATATATATGAAGTTGACAGACGCAAAATCCTTGAGGGGTTTTGCGTCTTTTTGTGGGAAATTTTGGCGATAACTAAACATTTGCAGAAGCAAGGCTGCTCACTCATCATCGTTTTCCGACTCAAGTGAGCAGGTTTTCTTCCGGACTGCTCACCTAGCATCATTTTCGACCTCAAGTGAGCAGGATTCTTTCCGAGCCGCTCACTCAGCCCCGTTTTCGGCCTCAAGTGAGCAGTACCTCCCCAGGAGTCAACCAAACAAGTGTAAAACCTCCCTTCATTAATCCTTGACAATGAATTTCATGAGGGCTATGCTTAATAACAATACAAATGACAACCAAATATTAATCATTAATGTCTTTAAAATCGGTCCTGTGAGGCCGGGAAGGCATGATATAAACGAGGACAAGTCTGTCTGTTAATGCTACCGAGTGTACCTGTGAGTCACTGTTTTAACAGCCAGTCTGTTTCAAGGGATACGTATATACTCATGCCGGCTGGCATGGGTATTTTTTTATGAATTTAATCGGAGGTTAAAACAATGAAACAACGCACTATTTTGGACGAGGCACAGATCAGCCGTTCACTGACACGGATGGCGCACGAAGTGCTGGAGCGGAACAAAGGTACTGAAAATATAATTCTTTTGGGAATAAAGACCCGCGGGGAGTTTTTAGCGGACCGGCTGCAGGATAAGATCAGTCAGATTGAATCGGTCGAAGTGCCGACGGGGACGATTGATATCAGCAACTACCGGGATGACAAGCCGGGTCAGACGGTGAACGCCGAAGATATCGTCATCGATACGGATTTGAACGACAAACATGTCGTGCTCGTCGACGATGTACTGTTCACCGGCCGCACCATCAGAGCGGCGATGGATGCAATATTGAACTCGGTGCGGCCGTCCAAAATTTCGCTCGCGGTGCTGATTGACCGCGGTCACAGGGAACTGCCGATACGCGCAGATTACGTCGGCAAAAATATTCCGACGGCCAAAGAGGAAATTATCAACGTGGCACTTATGGAAGTGGATAACGAAAACGCTGTGACTCTAACAGAATAGGAGAAAAATCATGAGAGAGAAACTACCTACAGACAGTCTTTATAAAAGAAGCTACGAACCCAAGCTCGATGTTCATGAAAAACCTAAAATGTCACAGTGGGCACTGTTAAGTTCACAGCATCTGTTCGCGATGTTCGGTGCGACGGTTCTCGTCCCATTTCTGACGGGGCTGCCGGTCAGTGCGGCACTCATCGCAAGCGGTATCGGAACACTGCTTTACATATGGATTACGAAAGGTCAGATTCCGGCGTATCTCGGCTCCAGTTTCGCATTTATCCTGCCGATCACAATTGCGCTCGGGGCGAACACATTGGGGGAAGTCCTGACCGCGTTATTTTTCAGCGGAATTCTGTACGTCGTGATCGGACTCATCATAAAGGTGTTCGGGACCAACTGGCTCATCAGCCTGCTGCCGCCGATTGTCGTCGGACCGGTCATCATGGTTATCGGCCTCGGACTTGCACCGGTCGCGGTGGATATGGCGATGTACACGGACTCCGGCAACCAGGAAGGGTACAGTTTGACATTCATCGCCGTCGCAGTCATCACACTGCTCATTACAATCGGTGCATCCGTCTTCCTTAAAGGGGTACTGTCACTCATTCCGATATTGATCGGAATTGTGGGCGGCTACATTACGGCAATATTTTTCGGCGTGGTGGATTTTACGCAAGTTCGGGAGACGGGCTGGTTCGTCCTGCCGGATGTCCATCTGCCGGTCATCTCTTATGAACCGAGCATCAACGTCGGACTGTTCATTGTTATGCTCCCGATTGTTTTCGTGACAGTGTCCGAGCATATCGGCCATCAGGTGGTCATCAACAAAATTGTCGGCCGGGACTTCTTCAAGGAGCCGGGGCTTCACCGATCACTGATCGGTGACGGGGCGGCGACAATGTTCGCGGGGCTGATCGGCGGTCCGCCGACAACGACTTACGGCGAGAACATCGGTGTTCTTGCAATCACGAGAGTGTTCAGTATCTGGGTCATCGGCGGTGCTGCGGTATTTGCAGTCATACTCGGATTTGTCGGCAAGTTCACCGCGCTGGTGCAGTCAATACCATCGCCTGTCATGGGCGGCGTTTCGATACTGCTTTTCGGAATCATCGCTGCAAGCGGACTCAGAATTCTGATCGATGCACAAATTGATCTGGATAATAAAAGGAACCTCGTCATCGCATCCGTCATTCTTGTCATAGGAATCGGCAAGGCGCACCTGGACTTCATGATAGGAGACATTCCATTCAACCTGGAAGGCATGGCGCTCGCAGCACTTGTAGGTATTGTACTAAACGCAGTATTACCGAAGGAGGAAACGGATAATGAATGATTTGCTGACAGTGGAGTCACTCAGTAACACTGAGATCATGACACTGATTAAACGTGCACTGACTTTTAAAAAGGGTGAAATGCCGGAAAAGTTCCGGGATAAAACCGTAGTCAACTTATTTTTTGAAAACTCGACACGAACACGGCTGAGTTTTGAAATGGCCGAGTTCAAACTGGGCATACATGCGATTCCTTTTGATGCGGATACAAGTTCTGTCCAAAAAGGTGAAAGTCTTTATGATACATGCAAGACGCTCGAAGCGATCGGCGCCGACGTGCTGGTCATCCGGCACGGTGACAACCGGTATTTCGATACTTTGGAAAACATCAATGTCCCGATTGTGAACGGCGGTGACGGCAGCGGCTCTCACCCGACGCAGTGTCTTCTTGACCTGATGACGATCTATGAAAACTTCGGACGATTCGAAGGATTGAAAGTGGCAATCTCGGGAGATATTTTTCACTCGAGAGTTGCCCACAGCAATTTTCAGGCGCTCACCCGCCTGGGGGCAGAAGTTTATTTCTCAGGGCCTAAAGACTGGCAGGATCCGGGTTATGAAAATGCTTATATGGATTTCGACAAGGCGATTGAGACGTGCGATGTCATCATGCTTCTCAGGGTGCAGCATGAGCGGCACTTTGTCCAGATGACATTTTCGAAAGAAGGGTACAATCAAGAGTACGGTCTCAATATGGAACGGTATAAAAAAATGAAAGAGGATGCGATCATTATGCATCCTGCGCCGATGAACCGGGACGTGGAAATTTCGTCCGAACTGGTCGAGGCGGATCAGAGCAGGATTTTCAGCCAGATGGAAAACGGTGTGTTCATGCGGATGAGTATTTTGGAAAACATTTTAAAGGAGAGACAATAATGTTATTAAAAAATGGTGTTGTACTGCACAATAATGCGTTTGTTCAACAGGATGTTCTAATCGAAGCGGGGAAAATAAAAGCGCTCGGCACAGATCTGGATGCGGGTTCTCTGGAAGTGGTCGATTTGAAAGGCAAGCTCGTTACGCCGGGACTGATCGATGTCCATGTGCATTTGAGAGAGCCCGGTTTGGAACATAAGGAAACGGTCGAGTCGGGTACGAAGGCGGCGGCAAGAGGCGGATTTACATCCATCTCACCGATGCCGAACACGAACCCGATCATCGATACGGTGGAACGGCTCGAGAGTTTGAATCACATTATTGAACGGGATGCGCATATAAAAGTCAGGCCGTATGCTTCAATTACGGAAGGGTTGAAAGGTGAGGCGCTTGCAGATTTTGAAGGTTTGAAAGCATCCGGTGCATTCGCATTTACAGATGATGGTGTCGGCGTACAGAGTGCGGACATGATGTTACGTGCGATGGTGAATGCGGCACAGCTTGATATGCCGATTGTTGCACATACGGAAGAGAATACACTGATCCGCGGCGGCGCCATCCATGACGGCAGGACGAGCGAAAAACTCGGCATTCCGGGTATTCCGGCAGTGACTGAATCCGTCCAGATCGCAAGGGACGTGCTGCTTGCTGAAGCGGCAGGCTGCCACTACCATGTGTGTCACGTGTCGACGAAGGAAAGTGTGCGTGTCATCCGTGATGCGAAACGCGCAGGTATCCGTGTGACGGGCGAAGTGACGCCGCACCATTTGGTATTGGATGAAAATGATATTACGGACAGCGACCCGAACTTCAAGATGAACCCGCCGCTAAGAGGTGCAGACGACCGCGAGGCGCTGATCGAAGGGCTGCTTGACGGCACGCTTGATTTTATCGCGACGGACCATGCACCGCATCAGGATTCTGAAAAAGCGGTTGGCATTGAGACCGCACCGTTTGGTATCGTCGGCATCGAGAATGCCTTCCAGCTGTGTTACACGAAACTCGTTAAAACGGGCGTGTTTACGCTGCAGCAGCTGGTGGACTGGATGACGGTCAAACCGGCGGAAGTGTTCAATATGGACGGTGGTGTTCTTTTGCCGGGAAGTGATGCAGATATTACAGTCATCGATCTGGACAAAGAATATAGGCTCGATAAAGAAGCATTTTTATCAAAATCGAAGAACACACCATTTGATGGTGAACAGCTGACATCGGATATTTATCTGACGGTTGTGAACGGTGAAATCAAATATCAGGCGGAGGGACAGTAATGTTAAATGACAAGAGATATTTAGTATTGGAAGACGGTTCTGTGTACGAAGGATATAAACTTGGAGCGGACGGTGAATGTCCGGGTGAAGTCGTCTTCAACACTTCAATGTCCGGCATTCAGGAGATCATCAGCGACAATTCATATACGGATCAGATCATTACTTTCAGTTATCCGCTGATCGGCAGCTCAGGATTCAATACGGAAGACAGTGAATCACTGCTGCCGACAACTAGCGGCGTCGTCGTCCGCGAAGCGGTGGAACATCCATCGAATTTCAGATCGGTTGAAAATCTGGATACTTACTTAAAAAGACATAAAATCGTCGGCATCAGCGGCATCGATACGAGAAGCATCACAAAGAAAATCCGTAACAATGGCGTGATGAAAGGTCAGATCACCGACTCATCCGATCATGAAGAGACAGTCGAAGCCTTGAAGTCACATGAGTTTTCAAGTGACCAGGTGGCGCGTGTATCGACAAAGACACCTTATATTTCAACCGGCAGGGGCCACAGAGTCGCACTCATCGATTTCGGCAAGAAAGAGAATATCGTCCGTTCATTAAACCAGCGCGGGTGTGATGTTACAGTGCTGCCGCACGATTCAACAGCTAAAACAATCATGCAGATGAAGCCCGACGGCGTCATGCTGTCAAACGGTCCGGGCAATCCGGAAGATGTCACTGAAGCCATCGGCATGCTTAAAGAACTGATTGGCCAAGTACCAATTTTCGGCATTTGTCTCGGCCACCAGCTGATTGCCCTTGCAGGCGGTGCGAGCACTTACAAAATGAAGTTCGGACACAGAGGGGCCAACCAGTCGGTTAAAAATATTGCATTAGACAAAGTTGAAATCACTTCACAGAACCACGGTTACGCAGTGGATGCGGAGTCATTGAAAAATACGGATTTTGAAATGACGCACATCGCAATCAATGATGACACAGTCGAAGGCATCAAGCACAAGTCAGCACCTGTTTTCAGTGTCCAGTATCACCCTGAAGCTGCTGCCGGACCACACGAATCATCATACTTATACGATCAATTCATCGACCTGATGACGACTAAGGAGGACATTTAAATGCCTAAACGTAAAGATATCAACACAATTCTTGTCATAGGAAGCGGCCCGATCATCATCGGACAGGCGGCTGAGTTCGATTATGCAGGTACACAGGCCTGTCTGTCATTAAAAGAAGAAGGCTACAGAGTCATATTGGTCAACTCCAATCCTGCGACGATTATGACGGATCAGGAAATCGCGGATGTTGTCTATATCGAACCGCTGACACCAGATTTCCTAAGCCGCATCATACGCAAGGAACAGCCGGATGCGCTGCTGCCGACGCTCGGCGGACAGGTCGGACTCAATATGGCTGTGGAACTTGACCGTTTAGGCGTGCTTCGTGAAAATGACGTGGAACTGCTCGGTACGAAACTGGATTCGATCAAACAGGCGGAAGACCGTGATCTGTTCAGAAACTTGATGAATGACATGGGTGTTCCCGTACCTGAATCCGACATCATCAATACGATTGATGAAGCATACGGCTTTGTAGAAACGGTCGGCTATCCGTTTATCGTCCGTCCTGCATTTACGATGGGCGGCACAGGCGGCGGCATCTGCTACAACGAAGAAGACTTAAAGGAAGTTGTTGCAAACGGCCTGAAATATTCACCGGTCAGCCAGTGTTTATTGGAAAAATCGATTGCCGGATTCAAAGAAATAGAATATGAAGTGATGATGGATTCAAACGACAACGCAATCGTCGTATGTAATATGGAAAACATTGACCCTGTCGGTATACATACAGGCGATTCAATCGTTGTCGCACCGAGTCAGACGATGACGGACAAAGAGCATCAGATGTTGAGAGATGTGTCCTTAAGCATCATCAGAAAACTTGAAATCGAAGGCGGCTGTAATGTTCAGCTTGCGCTCGACCCGCACTCGTTCGACTATTACATCATAGAAGTGAACCCGAGAGTATCCCGTTCAAGTGCACTCGCTTCAAAAGCGACCGGCTATCCGATTGCCAAACTTGCAGCGAAAATTGCTGTCGGCATGACGCTGGATGAAATGATCAATCCGGTGACGAATACAAGCTTTGCCGCATTTGAACCGACAATTGATTATGTCGTTTCCAAAATACCGCGCTTCCCGTTCGATAAATTCGAAAAAGGTGAGCGTACACTCGGTACACAGATGAAGGCAACCGGTGAAGTAATGGCCATCGGACGTACTTATGAGGAATCCCTCTTAAAGGCAATCCGTTCACTCGAGTACGGGGTGCATCATCTCGGTCTACCGAACGGCGATGATCATTCACTGGAATACCTGATCCATTCAATAAAAGCCCAGAGCGACGAGCGACTGTTCTTCATCGGCGAAGCGATCCGCCGCGGTGTGACGCTCGAGGAAATCCATGACTGGACGAAAATCGACTTTTATTTCCTGAATAAGTTCAAACATATCATCGATATAGAAAGAGCACTTAAAGAAAATCCGGGCAGTGTCGATTACTTGAAATGGGCGAAGAAATTTGGCTTCAGCGACCGTGTCATCGGACACCGATGGGAAATGTCGGAAGACGAAGTATTCAAAATCAGAAGAGAAGAAGGCATCATGCCTGTCTATAAGATGGTGGATACGTGTGCCGCAGAATTCGAATCGAACACGCCTTACTTCTACGGCACGTATGAAACAGAAAATGAATCACTGCCGAGCGATAAGGAAAAGATTCTCGTACTTGGAAGCGGGCCGATCCGCATCGGACAGGGGATTGAATTCGACTATGCGACGGTACACGCGGTATGGGCCATACAGGAAGCAGGGTATGAGGCGATCATCGTCAACAACAACCCGGAAACCGTATCGACCGACTTCTCAATTTCGGATAAATTATACTTTGAACCGCTCACGCACGAAGATGTAATGAACATCGTCCATAATGAAAATCCGAAAGGCGTCGTCGTCCAGTTCGGCGGTCAGACTGCCATCAACCTGGCAGACAGACTTTCCGAAAACGGGGTGCAGATTTTAGGTACAAGCCTTGATGATATCGACCGTGCCGAAGACAGAAAACGATTTGAAGCACTGCTTCAGGAAATAAAAGTCCCGCAGCCTCATGGTAAGACAGCAACGAATGAAGACGAGGCGCTGGCGAATGCGCGTCATATCGGTTTCCCTGTGCTTGTCCGCCCGAGCTATGTTCTCGGCGGCCGTGCGATGGAAATCGTCTATGACGAGTCGGAACTGAAAAATTATATGCGCAATGCCGTTAAAGCGTCACCGGAACATCCTGTTCTGATCGACAGCTATTTGACGGGTAAGGAAATAGAAGTGGATGCGATATGTGATGGTGAAAATGTCATCATCCCGGGCATCATGGAACATATTGAAAGAGCGGGTGTACACTCCGGAGACTCGATGGCAGTGTATCCGCCTGTGAATCTGTCCCAGGATGAAATTGACATGCTGGTTGATTATACGGAAAGACTGGCGAAGGGATTGAACATCATCGGTATCATCAACATTCAGTTCGTCTTATCTAAAGCGGGCATCTTCGTCCTCGAAGTGAATCCGAGATCGAGCCGTACGGTACCGTTCTTAAGCAAGATTACAGAAGTGCCGATGGCAAGACTTGCCATGCATGCGATTCTCGGAACGAACCTTGCAGACAGCGGATTTCCTCCCGGGCTGCAGCTGGAGAAAGATGGCTACTACGTAAAAGCGCCGGTATTCAGTTTCTCCAAGCTGAAAAATGTGGATATCACACTCGGACCGGAGATGAAATCGACCGGAGAAGTCATGGGTAAAGATAAAACGCTGAACAAAGCACTGTATAAAAGTCTTGTTGCAAGCGGTCTGGATGTTAAAGATCACGGCACAGCATTATTTACGATTGCGGACAAAGATAAAGATGAAGCGGTTGAACTGGCGAAAAGATTTTCACAGTGCGGTTACCGTATATTGTCGACAAGCGGTACAGCCGATGCGCTTAAAAAAGCGGGCATTCCGGTCGTCATAGTGGACAAAGTCGGTGAAGGTGACAATACCCTGCTCCGTTCAATTCAGAACGGCAATGTCCAGATTGTAGTAAACACGATGACAAAAGGTAAAGAGGTCGAACGTGACGGCTTCAGAATCCGCCGTGAATCTGTCGAGAACGGCGTGCCGTGTCTGACGTCGCTTGATACAGCGAGAACGTTGATTGAAGTCATTGAAAGCATGACATTTAATATGAATGAAATGTAGGTGTAAGTATGAAAAATATAATGACTGTCGTATCTCAGGAAAATATCGCTGATAAAATTTATGAAATGGTGCTCGAGGGTGACATTACAGAAAGTATGAAAACCCCGGGACAGTTTGTGCACATCAGAGTCAGTGACAACACGTCCAATGTTCTTCGCAGACCGATATCGATTTCTGATATCAACCTTGAAAAGTCGCAGTTTACAATCACTTACAGAGCGGACGGTGACGGTACGAAGAAGCTCACTAAATATAAAGCCGGCGACAGCATCGATATTTTATCACCGCTCGGCAACGGATATCCGGTTGAAAAAAGCGGGAATGTACTCATCATTGGCGGGGGTATCGGTGTACCGCCCCTTTATGAGCTCGCCAAACGGCTGAACGGCATCGGTGTGAAGACGACTCATGTTCTCGGCTTCAATTCGAGTAAGGATATATTTTATGAAGAGAAATTTAAAGCTTTAGGGGAGACTTTTATTGCCACTGCGGATGGGAGTTATGGAACGGAAGGGTTCGTCACGGATGTGACGAGAAATCTGACAGATGATTATGACCGGTTTTATGCATGCGGTCCGAAAGTGATGCTGAAAGCGGTCAGCGATGCGCTCGATATTGACGGCTATGTATCACTGGAAGAAAGAATGGGCTGCGGTTTCGGCGTATGTTATGCATGTGTCTGCGACAGGGTGGACGGTACGCAGGCAAAAGTCTGCACCGACGGTCCGGTATTCAAAAAAGGAGAGGTTGTTCTATGACAAATTCAAAATTGAACATACAGCTTCCCGGACTTGATCTGAAAAATCCGGTTATGCCTGCCTCCGGCTGTTTCAGTTTCGGCAAGGAATTTTCAAAGCTGTATGACTTGTCGAAGCTTGGCGCCATTATGATCAAAGCTGCAACTGAAGAAGCGCGCAGCGGAAATAAAACACCGCGGGTCGCTGAAACTGCGAGCGGCATGCTGAATGCCATCGGTCTGCAGAATCCGGGTGTGGATCATATCATTGAACACGAACTGAAATATCTGGAACAGTACGATGTGCCGATTATTGCGAATGTAGCCGGTACAAAAATCGAAGATTATGTGAGTGTGGCAAAAAAGATATCCGCGGCACCGAATGTCAATGCGCTGGAACTGAATATTTCATGCCCGAATGTGAAAGAAGGCGGCATCCAGTTCGGTACGGACCCGGAAACAGCAAGAAAGCTCACTTATGAAGTGAAAAATGTATCTGAAGTACCCGTTTATGTTAAACTATCACCAAATGTCACTAATATTGTGGATATGGCGAACAGTGTCGGAGATATAGCGGATGGTTTGACGATGATCAATACGCTTGTGGGGATGCGCCTGGATAAATCCGGGAAACCGATTTTGGCGAATACTACCGGCGGACTCAGCGGACCTGCCATCAAACCGGTATCTCTGAACATGATCTACCAGATCAGACAGCATTTAGCGGATATCCCGATAATCGGAATGGGTGGCATTGCAACAGTGGATGATATTTTTGATTACTTGTCAGTCGGCGTGGATGCGGTCGCGGTGGGGACATTGAATTTTACCGACCCGTATATATGCCCGACACTGATTGATGATCTTGAAAAGCGGGTGGAAAGTCTGAGCCTGAATCATATTCATGATTTGAAAGGCAGAGCATATTCATAAGAAAATAGGGGGAAAATATTATGAACGTACCAATTATTGCACTTGATTTTCGAGAGTTTGACACAATTAAAGATTTTTTAGGTCAATTTGATGAGAAATTATTCGTCAAAGTAGGAATGGAACTTTATTTGTCAAATGGTCCTAAAGTGGTCGAAGAAATTCGTCAAATGGGGCACGATATATTTTTGGATTTAAAGCTGTATGATATTCCGAACACTGTCGGGAAATCGATGGAAAGCCTCGGCAAGCTGGATATACAGATGACAAATGTCCATGCCCAGGGCGGTACCGCGATGATGAAACGTGCGGCAGAGTCATTCAAGGATGGCAACCCGGACGGCAAGCTGATCGCCGTAACCCAGCTCACATCAATGAGCGATGAAATGGTACAAAAGGAACAGCAGACTGTACTCTCCCTAACTGACAGTGTTGTCCATTATTCAACACTTGCCAAAAAAGCAGGACTCGACGGGGTAGTATCTTCTCCGCTCGAATCCGAAATTATTCATGAAAAACTGGGACCTGAATTTTTGACTGTGACACCGGGCATCCGTCTGCCTGAAGACTCGAAGGACGACCAGGTGAGAGTGGTAACACCGGTGGACGCGAGAGACATGAAGTCGGACTATATCGTCGTCGGCCGTTCAATTACGCAGGATGAAAACCCCGCAGAGAAGTACAGGAAAATCAAAGCACTGTGGGAGGGAACAGCAAGTGAGCAGTGAGAATGTCGCCAAAGCATTGCTTGATATCGGTGCCGTTAAAATCCAGCCGGATGACCCGTTTACATGGGCGAGCGGCATTATTTCACCGATCTACTGTGATAACAGGCAGATTATCGGCAATGTCGACGCAAGAAAAGATATCGTGAAATATTTTATTGAAAAGATTAAAGAAATTTCGCCGGAGACAGAAGTGATCGCAGGGACTTCCACCGCCGGTATTCCTCACGCGGCATTCATCAGTGATGCGATGGAGCTGCCGATGAGCTACGTCCGCGGCAGTAAAAAGAAACACGGCACTGGCAGATTGATTGAAGGTGCTTCTGTTAAAGGTAAGAAAGTTGTGCTGATCGAAGACTTGATTTCAACAGGCGGTTCAAGCATTGAAGCGGCTGAGATTTTAAGGGAAGAGGGGGCAGAAGTGGAAATTGTACTTGCCATCTTCAGCTACCAGCTTGAAAAAGCACGTGACAATTTTGAATTCTCCGGATTTAAATATGAAACACTGTCCGACCTCGATGCTTTACTTGATGTCAGTATTGAAGAGAGTCTGCTGACTGAAGAAGATAGAGACGAAGTTGTTAAATTCAGAGACAATCTATAAATGAAAACGTGGATACCGGGAGGTATCCACGTTTTTTTACTGGCTTTTCATGTCATCCCGTAAATCCTTATATGTCGGGAACTTTTTATTTAAAAATCTGCTTAAATAATATTGAATGACCAGAAATGGAATAAAAGTCACTGAGAATCTTAGAACAAAACCCCACGATTCAGGATAAGGTAAGAAGATTATAAAAATTAAAAATATCACAGGTACAATCATACTGATCCATGCTTTTTTATTTTCATTCGTCATGATTAACACCTCGCTATTTCAGTTTAGGATAAACAACCGTGTGATCCTGTTCCAAAATCGGCATGGCGCCCCACCTGCCAAGTTCATGGGTGTCGAGTTCAACACCTTTGGCACGGTGAATGATGTGACAGACATCCTGATCGTGCGCCGCGAGCCAGTTGCTGATGATCAGCCTGTGACATCTCGCGGGATGACTTTCAGAGCACATATAGGCAATATTCTGATTCTTCGCCTTTTTTGTGAGTGCGTTGATGCCCTCCTTAAAATCATCGGACAAAGTATAATCCGCATAATTATGAAAAGACTGGTTGTCCCAGCCGTCGTTCAGCGTCGGTCCCACTATGGATGAAGTGCCGCGTCTGCCGCCAAGCTGCGGAAAATGTTCATATGATATATCTAGTCCCTTCAGCCATTCTTTCATTTTCTCACCGTTAAACTGAGGATGTTTTTTACTGTATGGAAAAGCACGCACATCTGCAATGAATTTTATTTCTGCATGATGCAGCATTTCGAGAAATTCTTCTTTAGTGTGGTCGGAATGACCGATTGTATAGATTTTCATATTATCACCTTTTTAATTATCAATACCACTTTTTAGGAATAAAAAAACCATCCGGATGGATGGGGAAGATATTGATTAGTACATGCTCGTGATCTCCGCGACCGTGTGTTAACCCAGACTTACACGCCAAATATCATATCATTGATGATTTTTACTTCTTCATTGATGTGGTTGGAATCGAGTGATACATAAAGTTTGATTTTCGGCTCTGTACCTGATGGTCTGAGTGCGATCCAACCGTCTTCGAAATGGATTTTGATGACATCTGCTTTTGGCAGTTCGACCGTTTCGATCTCACCTGAAGAAAGGCGTCTTTCTCTGTTCTTAAAGTCTTCGACACAGATGACTTTCCGCCCTTCGATTTCTGTCGGTGTATTTCTTCTGAACTGGTCCATGATTTCAGAGATTTTTTCTTTGCCTTCAATACCTTCAAATTTGTGACTGATCATCTTTTCCATACGGTGGCCGAATTCCTCGTAAATATCATTCAGATAGTCGACGAGTGTTGAATCTGTATTTTTAAGTTTACTTGCGAGTTTGACGATGGTCGGTACAATCTGAATAGCATCCTTGTCGCGGACGAAGTCGCTGATAAGATAGCCGTAGCTTTCCTCATAGCCGAAAGCGAATTCACGCTTCTCATCTGCTTCAAGCGCCAAAGCGACCTGCCCGATATATTTGAATCCGGTCAGTACTTCCACGACTTCTGCACCAAATTTTTCAGCGATTTTTTTGCTCAGATCACTGGTCACGACAGACTTTACAACAACCGGTGTCTTCTCAAATTCCGTCTCTTTAAGACGGTTATATAAAAGGATTGCGCCGAGCTGGTTGCCGTTCAGATGGACATATTCACCGTCGTGCAGCACTTCGATGCCGATTCTGTCTGCATCCGGATCTGTCGCTATGAGGAGGTCGGCATTCTTCTCTTTACCGAGTGCTCTGGCACCGGTAAAAGCATCGGTGTCTTCCGGATTGGCACTTGTAACATTGGAAAAGTCACTGTCCGCTTCACATTCATTATCAACGAGCGTCAGATTATTGAAGCCCAGTTCCAAAAGCAGGTATTGAGTGAGCGGCAGGGCAGTGCCGTGCAGGCTTGTAAATACAACCTGGAGATCGGAACGGGGAATCTCACCCGACAAATTTCTTACCTTCTGCTGGTAATCGTCATAATGTTCATAATCAATATGCTCAACCAACCCATCAGCAAGCGCCTCATCAAAATCAACGGAGGCGATATTGAAGAAATCATCGATGGCGTTTATTTTACTGCTCAGTTCATCCGCCGGCACGTCTGTAATCTGCGCACCGTCCGCGCCGTACACTTTTATGCCGTTATATTCAGGCGGGTTGTGGCTCGCTGTGATCATGATACCGAAATCCGCTTCATGGCTTCTTGTGAAAAAAGACAGTTCGGGTGTTGTAATATATCCTTCCGACAAATACACTTTCACACCGTTTTTTACGAGTACGGCAGCGATCGTTTCCGAGAACGCCCTCGACAGATGTCTGATGTCATAGCCGATGACGACTACATCCTGCCCGTTTTCATTCATCGATTGTGCGAGTCCGAGCGCAACACGTTCGACTGTGTATCTGTTAAGGCGGTTTGGTCCGAGGCCGATTTTGCCCCGGATGCCCGCCGTACCGAATTTAAGGTCGGAAATAAAGGCATCTTCATGTTCCATATCATTTTCAGCCCTGTACATATCTTCTGTTATCAGACTGTTCTCAATATGTTTTTCCCAAATTTCTTTTGACAATCCTCTCACCTCATCTACTTGGTCACTTTCATCTTATCAATATCATTTTCAACCGGGGTAACGAAAACTGTATTCTGATCTGTATATGTGACAAAACCGGGTTTTGCCCCTGAAATTTTATGGACATGTTTAATGTCGGTGTAATCCACAGGCACCGATTCCGAACTGCCCGCTTTCGAATGGAATGCTGCAATCATTGCCGCTTCCAAAATATCCTGATCTTCTATTTCACCCGGCGTATGGGTAATGACGACGTGTGAACCCGGAATATCTTTCGTATGGAACCACAGATGATTGTTCTGTGCTTTTTTCGACGTCAAATAATCATTCTGTTTGTTGTTTTTGCCGACGAGCACCGTCAGGCCGTTTGACGTTTTAAACTCGTGAAGCTGAATTTTATTCTTCTTTTTCTTCTTATTCGAACTTTTGAATTTAAGAATGCCTTCCTCGACGAGTTCTTCCCTGATCTCTTCCACTTCATCCGATGTCGTGATTGCATCCATCTGATGCAGCAGGTTCAGGAAGTATTCCCTGTCAGAGTATGCTTTATCAAGCTGTTCACGTGCCGTCGTTTCACGGACTTTCAATTTGTTGTATTTACGGTAATAGCGCTGGGCATTGTCGTTTGGCGCGATTTCCGGATCGAGCGGAATCGTAATCTCCTCATTGGTGTAGTAGTCGAAGACGACCGCTTCCTTATCATACCGTTTAATTTCATGCATATATGCCGTAATGAGCTCTCCGTATTTCTGGTACTCATCTTTCACTTCCGCTTCCTTCAAGTCTTCTTTCAGCTTGTCGATCTTCCGTTCGACGCGTTCATATTCCCGGTCGATGACATGGACATAATCCTGTGCCTTCTGCCGAATCAGATTATTTTGGAACCGGTTGTGGTAATAATCATCCAAAAGGGCACTGAGGGAATCATAGACCTCCGGCGTACCTTCCATATGCTCGAGCTGAGTAAAATAAAAGACATCCTTATCCTTTTTATACAAGACCGGTGTAATGTCCCGCGCCTTCAAAAGCGTCTGTTGAATGCTCGCGACGATATTCTGCATCGTCAGATGGCCAGCCTGGTGGGCCACTTCTTTTATAAATAAAGGGCTGAAGCCTTCTATCGCCATCAAAATCTGACGGTTGATTTTACCGCTGTTGAAATCGAGGTGTTTCGGCAGTTCATTCAGCTCATCTGTCCTCGGGTTCAGTTTTTTATCCGTCGGCGGCTTTTCATATTGGAAGCCGGGCATGATTGTGCGGACGTTATTGTTCGGTGTCAGATGCTTGATGCCTTCAATAATCTTATAGTCTGTATCTGTTATAATGATATTGGAGTGTTTCCCCATGATCTCCAAAATGAGAATGCGGGTGATATCATCACCGATTTCATTTTTGGCGTTTATTTTAATATGGACCTGTCTGTCGTTGCCGACCTGCTGGATTGAATCTATGATGCCGCCTTCGATATGTTTTCTGAGTACGCGTGAAAACATCGGCGGGTCGAATGGAAACTCATATTTATGGTCTGTCAGGTGAAAACGTGCATACATCGGATGAGCACTGATCAGCAGCTGGTGGTTTTTACCTCTGCTGCGGATTTTGAAAATCAATGATGTATCATCCATCTGCTGTATTTTATTTATCTTGCCTGACTGTATCGTTTCGAGTTCATTACACAGTGCATGAACAAAATTACCATCAAATGCCATTTTTTGTCCCTCCTTATATATGCTACCAGAATATTTTAACATGAACTATTACGATTCAATACATTTTAAGATGAATTATGCCTTCATTTATGATACATTAAGAGATAATCACAAAAAAGAAAGGTAACTCGCTATGACTTCAGATAAAGGACTTCTAATCGTACTGTCAGGCCCTTCCGGCGTTGGTAAAGGTACGGTGAGAAAAGCTATTTTCGACGATCCTGATACAGGATTCAAGTATTCAATTTCAATGACGACCCGCAAAATGCGAGAAGGCGAAGTAGATGGTGTTGATTACTTTTTTAAAACAAGAGAAGAGTTTGAATCTCTTATAGAGCAGGACAAATTTATAGAACATGCACAATACGTAGGCAATTACTATGGTACACCAGTTGATTATGTAGTGGAAACGATGGAAAAAGGACACGACGTATTTTTGGAAATAGAAGTGGAAGGTGCGAAGCAGGTACGGGAAAGGTTCCCGGAAGCATTGTTCATCTTTCTCGCACCGCCGAACCTTGCTCAGCTGGAGGAGCGTCTGATCGGCCGTGGCACAGATTCGATGGACGTCATCAGACACCGCATCGAAGAAGCGAAAAGGGAACTCAATCTGATGAATCTTTACGACTATGTGGTCATCAATGATGATGTACAACAGGCAAAACGGCGTGTACAATGTATAGTTGAAGCGTCACATATGAGACGCGCACACGTAGAATCAAAATTAAGAAAGTTATTATTGGAGGTCAACAATTAATGTTATACCCACCGGCTCATGAATTGAAAAAGAACGTGGACTCGAAATATCTTGTAGTGACTTTGGCAGCTAAACGCGCAAGAGAATTACAGGACCACCCGGAAAGAACGATTCTGGAAAACTATAATTCCTTTAAAACAGTAGGCATGGCACTCGAAGAGATTGCTGAAAATAAAGTGAAGGTACAAAAGTAGCTGACAAAGTATTGTCAGCTTTTTTTAAAATTGGGGTGAATTTATAATGGCAAATATTGTCATCGGTGTGACCGGCAGTATCGCAGCATATAAAGCTGTGGATTTAACGAGTAAATTGATTCAGAACGGGCATGAAGTAAAGGTGGTCCTGACGGATAATGCGGGTGAGTTCATCACACCGCTCGCTTTTCAGGCCATCGGCAGAAATCATGTATATACGGATACTTTCAAGGAAGAAGACCCGTCGGTTATTTCCCATATCAATATCGGGGAGTGGGCGGACCTCATCATCGTTGCACCGGTCTCCGCCAATACTATCAGCAAACTTGCATGCGGCATATATGACAATATGCTTTTGAACGTACTTGCAGCGAATACGAAACCGGTGCTGCTCGCACCGGCTATGAATGTGCATATGTATAATCAGCCTGCCATCCAGCGCAATATCGGACAGCTGCTGGAAGAAGGCTATCAGGTGCTGGATGCCGAATCCGGATTTTTAGCGTGCGGCTATAACGCGAAAGGCCGTATGGCAAACGTTCCGGACATTCTTGGCTACATCGAGGATTTCCTCGGCAGTCAGAACGATAAACCATTAAAAGGCAAAAAGGTGCTGATTACAGCGGGACCGACGCGGGAGGCGCTTGACCCGATCCGCTATGTGACCAACCACTCGAGCGGCAAGATGGGCTACAGCCTCGCAAACAGTTTCAAAGGACTCGGAGCAGAAGTCGTTCTCGTCAGCGGACCGGTGGAACTCGCACCGCCAAACGGTGTAGAGACGATCAACGCCGTATCGACTGAAGATATGTTCGAGCGTGTCAAAGAACATATGGATGCAGATATCGGCATTTTTTCAGCGGCAGTCAGCGATTATACGCCCGTCACCTATTCAAAAGGCAAGATGAAAAAGACGGATGACAGTGACAATCTGGTCGTCGAAATGAAGAAGACGACGGATATATTGAAGTATGTGGGACACAACAGTGAGAACATGACAGTCGTCGGTTTCGCGGCGGAAACGGATGATGTGAAAAATTATGCTCTGAAAAAGTTAAAGGAGAAAAATGCCGACTGCATCATCATGAACGATGTATCGAACCCTGAAATCGGCATGAACAGCGATGATAATGAAGTGGCCATGCTGTATCGGAACGGTAAGGAAACGTACTTGGAAAAAGCATCGAAAGTGCAGCTTGCGAACCAGATTGTCCAAAACCTGGCCGACCACCACGGGTGGCGATCATAATGTTTGCTTCAATTATAGTGAGTGTCACAGCCAGCGACGTCAACAAAGTGTTCGAATATAAAATCCCGGACGGTCTGACGGATTTTATCGCGGTCGGTCACCGGGTGCTTGTGCCGTTCGGCCCCCGCCAGATCCAGGGGTACGTCATCGATATTAAAGACGCCGTCGAATACGATCCTTCGAAAATAAAGCCGATCACCCGAGCGCTGGATGTGAAACCGGTGCTGACGGCGGAACTCATAAAGCTGGCAAAAGACCTGGCGGACTATTATATCACGTCATATATTTCTGTAATAGAAACCATTTTGCCGGCAGCGCTGAAAAGCAAATCGAAAAAGATGCTGATGCTGGATGAGGACAGTACCGAAGAGACAGAAATGATCTGGCAGCGTATGAATCTGCCGCCGGAAATTGAAGTCAAAACATTATCGACGGCGGAGCTCGCTGAACTGAAGCCGCTGATCCGTGCCGGTGAGGTGAAAGAAGAAACCATCATTACACAGCACACGAAAAAGAAGTATGCCCGCGCACTGAAGGCGACCTTTATTCCAAGGGGGGACTTCGGAAGGGCGTACAAGCAGCTGGAACTGCTGGATTTCATCGAGCAGTATGACGAGCATGTACTGCAGTCGGAAGTGATTGATAACGGCTACACCCAGGGCACAATCAATGAACTGGTCAAAAAGGGCTACGTTGAAAAGATAGATGTCGTCAGCGAACGGGACCCTTATAAATCACGGGTGTTCGAAGAGGATCTGCCGAAGGCATTGAACGCAGAACAGCAAAATGCATATGATAAAATAAGACATTCAGTAGATCATGATCTAGCTGAAACTTTTTTACTTCACGGGGTTACCGGGAGCGGGAAAACGGAAGTTTATCTGCAGGTCATCCAGAAAGTGCTGAATAAAGGACGCACGGCGCTTATGCTCGTGCCTGAAATCGCATTGACCCCTCAGATGGTGAACCGCTTCAAAGCACGCTTCGGCGATGATGTTGCGGTGCTCCACTCGGGACTGTCACACGGTGAAAAATATGATGAATGGCTGAAAGTGAAAAATCAGCAGGCACGTGTTGTCGTCGGTGCACGGAGCAGCGTGTTCGCCCCCGTTGAGCATCTCGGCGTCATTATTGTCGATGAAGAGCACGAAACGACTTACAAGCAGCAGGACCGTCCGATGTACCATGCGACGGAAGTTGCGAAATACCGCAGTAAATATTATAATTGTCCGGTAATTTTAGGTTCTGCGACACCGTCTCTTGAAAGTTTCGCCAGAAGTGAAAGAGGCGTCTATACACGGCTTGAACTGAATCATCGGGCAGTGACGAAAACACTGCCGGAGACAAAAACGGTGGATATGGCGGATGAACACAGGAAGGGCAATACTTCAATAGTGTCAGAAGCACTCCGTGAGGCGATCGAGCTGCGTATCGAGCGCGGTGAACAGACGGTGCTTCTGCTCAACCGGCGGGGTTATGCGAACTTTCAAATCTGCCAGAGCTGCGGACACGTGCCGAACTGTCCGAACTGTGATATTTCATTGACGTACCATAAGATGCAGCACTCACTGTTGTGCCATTACTGCGGATATGAATCGGCTGTGTCACGTGAATGTGACAACTGCGACAGCAGCGATGTCACTTTTCGCGGTACGGGGACTGAAAAAGTGGAAGAGTCTCTAAGAGACATGTTCAATGTGGACATCATCAGAATGGACAATGATACGACGAGCAGAAAAGGCATGCATGAAAAACTGCTGAATACATTTGAAAGTGAAAAGATTCCGATTCTTCTCGGTACCCAGATGATCGCAAAAGGACTGGATTATCCGAATGTGACGCTCGTCGGCGTATTGAACGCAGATACGATGCTGAACCTGCCGGACTTCAGAGCGAATGAAAAAACGTACCAGCTTTTGACACAAGTCGCAGGGAGAGCGGGCAGGCATGAACTGTCGGGTGAAGTCATCTTCCAGACATACAATCCGGAACACTATGCGATCGAGCTCGCGGAGTCGAATGACTACCGCGCATTTTATGATAAGGAGATGGCGTTCAGGAGGCTGGCACGCTATTCACCGTATTATTTCCATGTGCTCTTTACGGTATCGCATGAACAGGTCGGAAAGTGTCTGGAAGCGACGACGCATATCCATGAGGCACTGGTGGCAAATGTCACTGACAAGGCAATCATCGTCGGCCCGTCACCGAGCCCGATCGAACGGATCAATAAACAGTACCGGTTCCAGATTTTATTGAAGTACAAAGCGGAGCCGAATCTGATCGAGGTGCTGCATAAGATTAATGAATATTATAATGAACGTTATAAAAAGGATAAACTGTCATTAAAGATAGATGTAGACCCGAAGTATATTATGTAGGAGGATATTATGCCCAATATTGTTTTTATGGGGACGCCGGATTTTTCGGTGCCCATCTTAAAAGATTTACATGAAGCACACGGCGTGGATCTGGTTGTCAGCCAGCCGGATAAACCCGTCGGCAGAAAGCGAGTCATGACGCCGCCGAAAGTTGCGGCTGCGGCCGAAGTGCTCGGGATTAAAGTGTTCCAGCCTGATGACATCAAAGAACAATCAGCGGTTGAAGTTTTAAAAGAGGCGGCGCCGGATATCATTGTGACCGCAGCATACGGCCAGATTCTTTCAAAGGAACTGCTTGAGCTGCCGAAGTACGGCGCGATCAACGTCCATGCATCACTCCTGCCGAAATTCAGGGGCGGCGCGCCGATTCATCACGCGCTCCTTGCGGGTGAAAAGACGACGGGCATCACTATCATGTATATGGCAGAAGGTCTCGACAGCGGAGATATCATCGCCCAGTCGGCCATCGATATTAAAGACGAAGACGACACCGGCATACTGCATGACAAACTGAGTATGCTCGGCAGTGAACTGCTGCTTGACACGCTGCCTGCGATATTTGAAGAGAGAAATAATAAAACCGAACAAAATCATGCGGAGGCGACATACAGCCCGAACATTTCAAAAGCGGATGAACTGCTCGATTTCAACAGAACAGCTGTGGAAGTGTTCAACCATATCCGCGGGCTGTCACCGTTTCCGGGTGCCTATACGATGCTCGGAGGTAAAAGATTCAAATTATACGGCGCAAAACTGACGGGCAAAAAGACGAACAGGCCGGCAGGCGAAATACTGACGAACGATGAAGACGGCATTTCTGTTGCAACCGCGGACGAGGCGGTACTTATTACGGAAGTACAGCTTGCAGGAAAGAAAAAAACAGCTGCAAATGATTTTGGCCGGAACCGCCAGGATTTGACCGGTACAGTGTTAGGATGATGAATATGACAGTAAGAGAAGCCGCATTCGAGGCTTATTTGGATATTATGGATGACAAAGCATACAGCAATATCGTCATCGATGAAGTGTTGGCATCGGGAGAAATTTCCGAAAAGGACAAGGGTTTATTTACCGAAATCGTCTACGGCACGGTTGCAAACAGGCTGACTTTGGAGTTTTATCTGCAGCCGTTTTATAAGACGAAGGTCAGGCAGTGGCACCGGCATCTGCTCAATATGGCTGTCTATCAGCTCGAGTACCTCGACCGTGTGCCTGCGTATGCGGTCATCAACGAGACGGTCGAGATTGCGAAAGACTACGGCGGTCCGCCGGCCGGCAATGTGACCAATGCGATACTCAGAAATTTCATGAGGGCGCCGCTGAGAGATCCGGCGTTGATCAAAAACCCGGTGAAGCGGTTGTCCATCGAGACAAGTATTCCGGCGTGGATCATCGAGCATTGGAAAACGCATTATAAGATGGAAGGTGCGGCCAAGATCGCGAAAAGTCTGAGTGCGCGGCCTGAGATGTATATCCGGGTGAACTCGAGTCTGACGGAACCGGATGCTCTCAGGACACTGCTTGCAGAAGCAGGACATGAAGTCGAACCTGCGGGTATTCATCCGGATGCGCTTGTTGTCAGCACGGGAGCGAGCATCATGGATACCAATGCATATAGGGAAGGGCACTTCAGTGTGCAGGATGTGAGCTCGATGTTTGTGAATACGGCGCTTGAGCCGGCGGCAGATGACATCATACTCGATGCCTGCAGCGCCCCGGGCGGAAAAGGGCTCCATGCGCTGGAAAAACTGACGGCGGGGCATGTCGATCTCAGTGATATTTACGATCATAAGGTCAGAACGATAGCGCATAATGCAGAGCGGCTGAAACTGAAAAATTATGATGCGTTCAAGGCTGATGCGACTTCGCACGACTATCGTGAAATGTATGACCGGATCATCGTCGATGCGCCGTGTTCAGGCCTCGGCGTGATAAAAAGAAAACCTGAAATAAGATATGAAAGAAATAGCAATGACATCGATAATCTAGTAGAATTACAATTGTCCATATTAGAGCATGTCAAGCAGTTTCTAAAGCCGGGCGGTATTCTGATTTATGCAACGTGTACAATTCATCAGATGGAAAATGAAAATGTGGCATATACATTCAAGAAGAATAATGATAATTTTAAATTTGACGATTTTCATATTCCCGCGCTCGATTTCACCGGCCCGTACCGCCAAATATTACCATATGAATTAAATACCGACGGATTTTTCATCGCTCGGTTTAAAAAGGATGTTTAAAAATGATTAAAAGACCACCACAAAAACCAATCAAGGACCTGTTCCAGCCCGAATTCGACACGCCGTCCATCTATTCCTTATCAAAGGATGACCTGACGGATCTGATGTCCGGGTGGGGCGAGGACGATTACCGGGGCAGCCAGGTATTCGAATGGCTCTATGGCCACCGCGTGGATGATTTCGACGAGATGAAAAACCTGCCGAAAGCACTGCGTGAAAAACTGAATGAGCACTTCAGCATCGAACCGCTTGAAACGCTCGTCAAGCAGGAGAGCCAGGACGGCACGATGAAGTTTCTCTTTAAACTGAGAGACGGCTATACGATTGAAACGGTGCTGATGAGACATGACTACGGCAACTCGGTCTGTGTAACGACACAGGTCGGCTGCCGTCTCGGCTGTACATTCTGTGCCTCGACGCTCGGCGGACTGAAGCGTAACCTGGAAGCGGGGGAAATCGTTTCGCAGGTGGTGCAGATCCAAAAAGTCCTTGATGAGACGGACGAAAGAGTTTCTAGCATCGTCATCATGGGAATCGGCGAGCCGTTTGAAAACTATAATCCGATGATGAAATTCATCCGTATCATCAATCATGATGACGGACTGAACATCGGCGCACGACATATTACCGTATCGACCAGCGGCATCGTACCGAGAATTTACGACTTTGCCGATGAAGATATACAGATCAACTTTGCAGTGAGCCTGCACGCACCGACGAATGAACAGCGTTCCAGACTGATGCCGGTCAACAAAGCGTTCGATATCGACAAGCTGATTCATTCACTGGAATACTACCAGCAGCAGACAAACCGCAGGATTTCATTTGAATACGGTCTGTTCGGCGGCGTCAACGACCGCCGGGAAGACGCACTGAAACTGTCTGAACTGATCAAGGACATCAAGTGTCACGTGAATTTGATTCCGGTCAACCATGTGCCGGAGAGAAATTATGTCCGCACAAAACGCGATGACATTTTCGACTTTTTGGAAACTTTGAACAATCAGGGTGTGAACGCAACTGTCAGACGTGAACAGGGCACGGATATCGATGCCGCATGCGGACAGTTGAGAGCAAAAGAATCAAAAGAAGAGACGAGGGGTTAATTTGGAAATCATTGACAAGAGTATTCGCGGGGAGTTTCGTGATCAGAATGAAGATAGAACTGGCGTTTTTTATAATAAAACAAATCAGGTTTTGTTTTTAGTGGCAGACGGCATGGGCGGACATGCCCATGGCGACGTTGCATCGAAGTTTGTCAATGATGAGATCCAGAAAGCCTGGCAGGAAGAAAACCTGATCAAAAGCGATTATGCAGAAGCGTTTTTACGTGATCTCGTCATCAGGACGAACCGTAAGCTGTATGATCTGCAAAATGTGCATGATGATTACAGCGGCATGGGTACGACGCTCGTGCTCGCTTCCATCATCGATGACACGATTTTCATATTGAACATCGGGGATTCGAGGGCTTATGTGATGAAGCGCCGGACGATAGAGCAGGTGACGACGGATCATTCATTCGTCAATCTGCTCGTCGAGTCGGGTGAAATTACAAAAGAGGAAGCCATCAATCATCCCAAAAAGAATGTCATCACGAAAGCGATGGGCACCGACCGTCTGATCCAGCCTGATATTTTCAGACTGCGCAATAAGCAATATGACTATATACTGCTGGCGTCGGACGGCCTCACGGATGTACTGCGTGAGGACAGTATTCACAGAACGGTCTATCAGAAAAATTTAAGTTTACATGAGCGGTTGGATTCATTAATAAGTCAAGCAGAAGAAAATGCCTCAAGAGATAATATCAGTATTTGCCTTGCCGACTTGAAAGTAGGTGCGACAATGTGATCGGTCAATTACTTTCGGAAAGATATAAAGTACTGAAATATCTCGGCGGCGGCATGAGTTCTGTTTATTTGGCCGAAGACATCATATTAAACCGTGATGTTGTAGTTAAAATGATTAAAGTTGATGTGCATAATAAAGACAAGTCACGTCAGCGGTTTCAGCGGGAAGTTGAAAGTACGATACAGCTTTCCCACCCGAACATCGTCAATGTGCTCGATGTGGATGAAACCGACGAGTATCAGCTGCTTGTCACCGAAATGGTGGACGGACCGACTTTAAAGCAGTATATCGATGACAACCATGAGATTTCAATCGATGAGGCGGTGGAGCTGTCAGTCCAGATTTTAAAAGGAATTGAACATGCCCATGAAAGAGGCATCATACACCGTGACATCAAACCGCAGAATATACTGCTCGATTCGGAAAAGAAGGTCAGAATCACCGATTTCGGCATCGCAAAAGCACTCAGTGAAACACGGATGACCGAAACGAATCAGGTGATGGGTTCTGTTCAGTATATTTCTCCCGAACAGGCCAAAGGCCAGAATACCGATGAGAGAACAGACATTTATTCGTTCGGTATCGTCTTATTTGAACTGTTGACCGGTCAGGTGCCATTCAGCGGGGAAACACCGGTATCCGTCGCTTTAAAGCAGATTTCAGAAAATCTGCCGGATATCGATGGCTATAGGGAAGTGCCGCAGGGCTTGAAGAACATTCTGTTCAGATGTACTGAAAAGAATCCGGACGACCGTTACAGATATGTGGAGACTGTCCTTAAAGATCTGAAGCAGTACCGCAGCAACACAACACCATATGTCAATGACAATAAAAAAGAAGACGACCATACGATTGTCACTCCGGCGGTAACGCCCGCAGCTGCAGGGGCGTCTGCAGCTGCTTCCGCCGGATCGGCAGACGGTAAAAAAGATGAAGAGCCGCCTGAAGCACCGGAGAAAAAGGAAGAAAAAACGAAGAAAAAGCGGAGAGCATTGTGGCTGATACCGATAGTCTTCCTGCTGCTTGGTGCGGGGCTTCTCGTCTATTTGTTCATCCAGCAAAATGAAACGGTGGATATGCCGGACTTTGCGGGCATGAGTTTTGAAGAAGCGGAGCAGCAGCTTTTGGAGCATGATATGGAAACCGGCGATGTGAGTGAGGAATACAATGAGGATTTCGGTGAAGGTGAAGTGATTGAAACGACGCCTGCCGGCGGAGAGCAGGTTGATTCCGGAAGCACCGTCGATTTCCTTTTATCCAGCGGGCTCGAGCCGTACTCGATGGAAGATTTCACGGGCAATGCGTATGTGGATATCATGGATACTTTGAATGATCTGTCATTCAACAGTGTCACGCTTGTTCCGGAAGACAGTGAATCGCCGCCGGGAACGGTGACGAGCCAGTCGATAGAGAGCGGTGAAGCGGTCTACCCTGAAGAACACGACCTGGAACTCGGCGTAGAAGCATTTACAGTGCCGGACTTTACAGGAGAGAGTTATGACAGTGCTGAGGAAACTTTGAACAATGTCAATTTCAATGAGGTCAGCCGTGAAGATTCCTATCACGATGACATTGAAGAAGGTGCAATCATCAGCCAGTCTGTCGAACCGGGCACCGGGGTTTATCCTCATGAAGGATCCATCACATTGAACGTGTCCCGCGGGCAGGAAGCGATAGAAATCGTCGATTATTCCGGACAGCCCGTTGAAACGGCGCGCAATGCACTGGAAAAAGAAGGGTTCAACGTCAATATCGCAGAAGAGTTGTATAATGAAAGTGTGGAAGAGGGCAATGTCATCAGCCAGAGTCCGAACTACGGCAATTTCCTGCCGGGATCGACGATTGATCTGATTGTTTCCCTCGGTGAGGAACCCCCGCAAAATATGCAATATGCGACGACTGTCAACATTCCATACGGTGAAGCGGAAGAAGCATCTGATTCTGACTCGGGATCAGAAGGAGAATCAGATGAAGACTCAGGCAGCGAAGAGGAATCTGAAAACCCGCCGAAGACGGTCAACATTTATTTGGATGATGCCAACAACAGCATTGATGATGTGCATACGTCACTCGACATCACTGAAGATACGGATGAAACAATCCGTCTTGAAATCGAACCGGATGAAACGGGGAGGTTTATGGTGGAAGTTGACGGGGAAGAAGCGATCAATGAAGAGATTCCATACAATGAGTAAAATAACAGTAAAACATTGTGCAAATGTTGGTAATCATGTGTGGGTTTATAATATACTAGACTAGAAAACAATTAATTGGAGGATGTCTCATGGCTACTATTAAAAAAGATAAAGGGTTGGATAACTCTGTTAAATTAATGAAACAGGGTTATTTGTACACTACGAATCAAAGAGAGCGTCTCGGAGTAACAGACGGCGTATTTGAAACACGTGCTTTAGGCGGTAAACGGATTATCGCACTGTCAGGCAAAGACGGTGCCGAGCTTTTCTACGATAATGACAAAGTTGAACGCTCCGGTACACTGCCAAAACGTATCGTGAATACTTTATTCGGCAAAGGTGCAATCCATACGACGACCGGCAAAGTACACATCGACCGTAAAGCATTGTTCATGTCATTGATGACAGAAGGAAATTTGAAATATTTGAGAGAACTGACACGTACGCTGTGGCATGCAAATACACAGAGAATGGAAAGCATGGATCAGGTCAACGTCTACCGTGAATCCATCATTGTCCTGACGAAAGTCGGTACGCGCTGGGCAGGTGTCCAGGCACCTGAAAAGGAAATCGAAAATATTGCGACCGACATGGATATCATGATCGATTCATTCAAGGCAATCGGCAGCGCATTCAAAGGTTATAGGGAAGCAAAGGCTGCACGCCGCCGTGTTGAAGACTGGCTTGAAGATCAGATCATCCAGACGCGTAAAGGCAAGATTCACCCGCCAAAAGGCACTGCTCTTTATGAATTCGCACACTGGAAAGATTACAAAGGCGAACCGATGGACTCAAGACTATGCGGTATCGACCTGATGAATACATTCCGTCCATTGATCGCAATCAACAGATTTGTTGCTTTCGGTGCACTGGCAATGTATGAAAACCCTGTAACGAAAGAGAAAATCAAACAGGATGATGACTATGCATACATGTTCGCTCAGGAAGTCCGCCGCTTCTACCCGTTCGTTCCTTATCTTCCGGGTAAAGTGAAAGAAGATTTCGAGTACAAAGGTTATCATTTCGAAAAAGATACAATGCTTGGACTGGATGTTTACGGTACATTACATGATCCGAGTGTCTGGGAAAATCCAAATGAGTTCTATCCTGAAAGATTCAAAGACTGGGACGGCAGCCCGTTTGACCTTATCCCGCAGGGTGGCGGAGACTACTACACGAACCACCGTTGTGCCGGTGAGTGGATGACAGTCATCATCATGGAAGAAACGATGAAGTACTTCGCTTCACGCATCAACTACGATGTTCCTGAACAGGATTTGACTGTAGATCTTAACAGTCTGCCTGGCCGCATCAAGAGCGGTTTCATCATTGAAAACGTTCAGGAGAACGTGGACAGAACTTAATAGAGCAGGACAAATGAAAACCTCCCCGATACTTTAATCGGGGAGGTTTCTTTATTACAGTTCTTCTCTGTCGCCTTCGTACTCTAAAATGCCGCCTTCGACATTGACAGCATCGTAGCCTTCGTCAATCAGCATGTGCTGCACTCTTTCGGACCGTTTTCCGCTTCTGCACATGACATATACCGTGTCGTCTTTATGATCCTTAAGATCTTTATTTTCTATATCAAATGTGGTCAGAGGCAGATGGATTGCGCCCGGCACATATCCGGTCTCTTTCAATTCATCTGTTTCTCTCACATCAATCAGAACTGTGTCATCATTTTTCAACACGTTGTTGATGTCACTTACATGTACTGTTTTTGCCATAATACCCAACCTTTCAATAATGTTTTGATATTAATATTTTACCACAACCTGCGAACTGTTATAATTGATGTATTATAGTATTTGGGGTGAGTTATGAAAAAAGGTCAGATTGTAAAAGCATTGAGTGGGTTTTATTATGTAAAATCGGACGATGAAATTTATCAGACACGGGCACGCGGTCTGTTCAGAAATACTTCCGAATCACCACTTGTCGGGGATATCGTCGAATTCCAGATTGAAAATGAGACTGAAGGCTACATTACAGCGATTGATGACAGGAAGAATTTCCTCAATCGTCCGTCTGTGGCCAATATCGACCAGGTGTTGATCACGATGAGCCTGTTTTCTCCGAAGTTCAGCTTTTATCTGCTGGACCGTTTCATCGCCTATGCTGAAATGCATGACATCAAGCCGGTGATCATAGTGACGAAGACCGATCTGTCAGATGACCCGGAGCTTGTCTCGAAGATAAAGGAAACCTATTCGATGTACCCTGTATATTTTACAGATAAAATCAATGTGAATGAAGATTTACTGCCTATTTTTAAAAATAAACTGAGTGTTCTCGCCGGCCAGTCGGGTGTCGGAAAATCGACACTCATCAATACGATTCTGCCCGAAGCGGAACTGATTACGGATGAAATATCCAACAAGCTGAACCGGGGCAAGCATACGACGCGCCACGTCGAATTGATTGAGATTGCGGGCGGTCTGATTGCAGATACTCCGGGCTTCAGTACGATTGATTTCTCGGCGATCGATAAATATAACCTGATGTTCTGTTTCATCGATTTCAACCAGTACAGCGTTCATTGCAAATTCAGGGAATGCCTGCACATCAATGAACCGAAGTGTGCTGTGAAAAATGCAGTGGAATCAGGCGAACTCGCACAATCAAGATATGACAGCTATAAACAAATATTTGAAGAAATTGAATCCAGAAAAGAGAGGTATTGATATGAATAAAGTACTCCCGTCATTATTGGCAAGTGATTTTTCAAAATTAGGCGAAGATATTAAAACTATGGAAGCGGCCGGTGCGGATATTTTCCACCTGGATATTATGGATGGGCAGTTTGTGCCGAATATTTCATACGGCCTGCCGGTTGTTGAAGCGATCAGCAAATCATCCAGCATTCCACTCGATGTGCATCTGATGACTTTGAACCCGGACCAGTTCGTCGATGAATTCAAATCATACGGTGTTGATATGCTGTCATTCCATATCGAAGCGACGAATCATCCGCACAGAGTGATCCAGCTGATCAAAAGTAAAGGCATGAAAGCCGGTATCGCGCTGAACCCGCATACACCGGTCGTCAGTGTAAAGCACCTTTTGAATGACGTGGATTTCGTGTTGATAATGACCGTAAATCCAGGCTTTGGCGGTCAGAGCTTTATTGAAGAAGGTCTTCTGAAGATTGCCGAGCTTGACGCAGTTAAAAAGGAAAAGAATCTTGAATTTGATATTGAAGTGGACGGCGGCATCAACAATGACACTGCGAAACTGTGCAAGGAACAAGGTGCGAATCTGCTCGTCAGCGGTTCATTCCTGTTCAAGGCAGAAGATAAGAAAACGACGATTGAGGAGCTTAGAAGCTAGATCATGCATATCAATGTACTGGTCAGAGCAACATCAACTTCAATTGAAAACATTACAGAATCTCCGTGGGCAGGTGTCGACCACGGTGTTTATTTATTGCTGAAAGATGGAATCATCCCGAAATATACGTACGGCGATTTTGATTCCATTACTGAAAAAGAGCGCCGGTTCATCGATGAAACACTTGAGATTAACCCGGTGGAGAGTGAAAAAGATGATACAGATCTAGAGATTGCACTTTTAGATCTGACTGAAAGAGGGTATACATCCATTGATGTGTACGGTGCGACCGGCGGCAGGCTGGATCATCTTCTCGGCAATACACAGATGCTGCTGCATGAGAAATTGACTGATGTTAAAATCCGGATCATCGATATGCAGAATGTGGTGGAGCTGTTGAATAAAGGCCGTCATGAAGTGTTGAAAAACAGAGATATGAAATATGTGTCATTTCTCCCGATGTACGACAGGACACGGCTGACACTGGAGCAGTTCAAATATCCGCTGGAGGGAACGAAGCTATCCCTTGGCTCGACCCTTACCATCAGCAATGAATTTACAGGGGAAAAGGGTTTTGTGGAAACTTCAGAACCCATTTTAATGATACAATCTATTGACTAGTTGGAGGTGTCATGATGATATTACTCGGTGCTATAGTAAACGCCCTCGCCATATTCGTCGGGGGTTTACTCGGTCTTATTTTTACATTCATACCAGAAACAATCAAAGACTCCATAATGAAAATCCAGGCATTGGTCATTATGACACTGGGCATTCAGATGGTGGTGGGCGCTGAAGAAATCATCGTCACACTGCTCAGCCTGATTATCGGGACGATCATCGGTGAAATCATTCAGCTTGAATCACTCCTTAACAGGTTCGGGCACTGGATGGAAATCAAACTCGGTGACAAGCACTCGGGTAATCTGTCGCAGGGTTTCGTCTCCGGTACGCTTGTATTCATCGTCGGCGCCATGGCGATCGTCGGCGGGCTTGACGCCGGACTCCGGGGTTCGAACGATGTGCTTTATACGAAAGCGATGATGGACTTCTTTATCGCGATTGTGATGACCACGACATACGGTCTGGGTGTCATCATCTCAGGCGTTCCGACTTTGATCTACATCTCAATCATCATACTGTCTGCACAGGGCATCGCCGTCGTTGTACCCGATGAAATTTTGCAGCAGGTCATTTTCCAGGTCAGCGCAACAGGCGGTGTGATTCTGCTTGCGATCGGCATGAATATGATGAATATTACGAAAATGCGCGTCGGAAACATGATCCCGGCAATTTTTGTCGGAATGATTATGGTGTATATTATCAATATCATTTAATTTATCGTTTCAGTATGTATGAGCAGCCCTTAAGGGCTGCTTTTTTGGTGTTTGGGGGAAGTGGTTTTAAGCGGTGTGGCACTTTGATAGCAGCTGGAGAAGTTGTCACTGTATATTTGGTGCACCAAGTGTTCAGATAAGGATGGAAATGTCCTGACTAAACGGCTGAGATGAAAATTCTGCTCACCTGGCACGAAAAATGTCACCAAGTGAGCAGGCCGGCGGCCAGGACATTCCCGGCCTCTACCGCGGCCGCTCTATAATCTCGCACGTAAAACTCAAAATAAAAAACCCCCCGCCTGCTGAATTGAAGTCCAGCGGGGGAGGGGGGCTTTATTTTAAAAATTAAACGCGTTCAACAAGGCCTGATTTTAAAGCACGAGCTGAAACCCATACTCTTTGTGGTCTGCCGTCGACCATCACTCTGACTTTTTGCAGGTTCGCGCCGAAACGTCTTTTACTTGCGTTCAAAGCGTGTGAACGGTTGTTGCCTGTAGCACTTTTACGTCCAGTGAAGTAGCATTCTTTAGCCATATCGTACATCTCCTTTATTAACAAAGTTCATTATAATTTGATTGTATCTTCATCAACATACTACAATATAATACATTAATTATTGAGCTGTGTCCAGTGGAAATCGCTATAGAGCAATGATTGATGAAGCTTAATATACTGACTTTTTTTAATAAAAACCTCATCCGCCGGGTGATAAAGTCATCAATCAGCCGATATTGCTTTTAACTTGCAGCGCAATAAATTATAATGGTTGTATATACTTCTAAAAATCTGAAGAGAAATAAATGAATAAATTTGTAAAAACATACTTTTTCATCTTGTAATTTACAGATGTTATTGATTATAATTAAATGATGTATTGGAGGCGAAGTAATGACACTCGAAATTAAAAATGAACTTGGATCCATTGATATTGCGATAGATGTCATCGCAAATATCGCCGGCGGAGCTGTAGTGGAAAGCTATGGTGTTGTCGGTATGGCATCAAAGCATCAGGTAAGAGACGGCTTTGCCGAACTTCTCGGAAAGGAAAACTACTCCCGCGGAGTAGTTGTAGAAAACAATGACGGGCTTTTGGATGTTGATTTATATATCATAGTCGGCTATGGTGTAAAAATCTCGGAAGTCGCAAATAATATACAGACAAGTGTAAAATACAGACTGGAAAAAACATTTGGATTGACTATAAATACGATTAACATTCATGTGCAAGGTGTCAGAATGATTAATACGGACGAGTAAGCTGGGAGGACTTAGACGATATCATGAATACGATAGATGGTGTAATTTTCAAGGATATGATTTTGAACGGTGCTGATAATTTAAGACAGTACGCTGATTATGTTGATTCATTGAATGTTTTCCCGGTGCCGGACGGTGACACTGGAACAAACATGAATTTATCAATGACTTCAGGTGCAACGGAAGTCGAGGACAAGGATATAGAACATATTGGAGAGGTGGGTAAACATTTCTCAAAAGGTCTGCTGATGGGGGCGAGAGGTAACTCAGGCGTCATTCTTTCACAATTATTCAGAGGATTCTCGAAGGCGATTGAAAATGAGGAAAACGTGGATACGAAAGTTTTCGTAAATGCATTGGACCAGGGTGTGAAAACTGCTTATAAGGCAGTGATGAAACCTGTTGAAGGTACAATACTTACAGTGGCGAAAGATTCAAGTGAAAGAGCCGTCCAGGCAGCTGAAGAAACCGACTCACTTATAGAAGTCATGGAAGCTGTTGTTGAGGAAGCAAAAGCTTCACTGGAACGCACACCGGACCTGCTTCCTGTGTTGAAGGAAGTTGGCGTTGTGGACTCCGGCGGCCAGGGGCTCGTCTATGTTTATGAAGGTTTTCTGGCCGCTTTAAAAGGTGAGAAAGTTGAAGTGGCAAAAGACGCCGTTGATACGGATACTTTCGTCAATGACGATCATGAATTCGACGATTTCATGACAGTGGAAGATATCGAGTACGGTTTCTGTACTGAATTCATGGTGCGTTTCGAAGACGGCAAACGCAGCTTCAACGAAGAGAAATTCCGCAACGAGATGAGCGAATTCGGCGATTCACTGCTTGTGATATCCGATGACGAAATCGTCAAAGTGCACGTCCACACTGAAACGCCCGGCGAAGCGATGACGTACGGTTCATCCTACGGTGAATTGATCAAGATGAAGATTGAGAACATGCGCGAGCAGTTCAGAGATATCCAATCTAAAAAGCAGAGCAAAGGCACTGTTGAAAATAAAGAGCACAAATCCTATGATACGGCAATCATCACTGTATCTTCCGGCGACGGCATCAGAACGCTGTTCGAAAGCGTCGGCGTGACACATGTCATCAACGGCGGGCAGACGATGAACCCTTCTACGGAAGATATTCTGAACACGATTAAAGATGATGATGTCAAACAGGTCATCATTTTACCAAACAATAAAAATATCATTATGGCGGCGGAACAGGCGCAGCAGATGCTGGATATCCCGACCATTGTCATTCCGACGGTGTCGATACCGGAAGGTCTGTCGAGCATGCTGATGTTTTCACCGGATGCGACGCTGGATGATAACAAGGAATCGATGAACGCAGCGCTTGAGCATGTGAAGACCGGTCAGGTCACATATGCAGTCCGCGACACATCCATTGACGGCGTCAAAATCAAAAAAGATCAGCATATGGGAATCAACAATGGTAAAATCAATTTAGCAAGTGATTCCAAAAGTGAGACTCTTGAAAGCCTGATTGTCAATATGCTCGATGAAGAAAGCGAAATCGTGACGATCATCATCGGTGATGAAGGATCGGAAGACGAAGTGAATGCCATCATCGAAAAATTGGAAGACACTTATGACGAAGTCGAATTTGAAGTTCATGATGGACAACAACCAGTTTACAGTTACCTAGTTTCTGTTGAATAGATGCCAGAATGTTCGTATGCCACATCAGTGAGAAAACTGATGTGGTATTTTTGCAAATGGAGGTTATATTATGAAATATAAAAGTGTTTTTGATATTATCGGCCCGGTAATGGTCGGCCCATCTTCTTCTCATACGGCCGGCGCGGCGCGCATCGGACTGCTTGGCAGGAAGTTATTCGGACATACACCTGATCATGTGGACATACACTTGTACGGTTCATTCAAGGATACTTATCAGGGGCACGGCACCGACGTGGCATTAATTGGCGGCCTGCTCGGGTTTGATACTGACGACAGCCGTATCATCAAAGCGAAAGAATATGCAGATGAGCAGAATCTGCGGACGAATTTTATTTTGCATGAGGAAGAGAGAAGCCACCCGAACACCGCAATTGTCGATTTGCTCAAAGGGGATGACCGTCTGAAGATTGAAGGGATTTCGATCGGCGGCGGTAAAATAGAGCTGGTGAGTATCAATGATTATGAAATCAATATTTCAGGCAACTATCACTCACTGCTCGTTTTCCATAAAGATACATTCGGAACGATTGCTCGGGTGACGACAGTGCTCGGCAATAATGAAATTAACGTAAGCCAGATGAATGTATCGAGAAAAGAAAAAGGCGATATTGCACTGATGACAATCGAGCTGGATGAAGAAATCAGTGAAGCAGTCATTCAGGAAGTGGAGAATATAGATGGTGTGGAACGTGTAATAGAAATGGCAGATGATTAATATTCAGGAGGTAATATTATGTTTAATAGTATTGCACAATTAATAGATATGGCGAATTCCGAAAATAAATCTATCAGTGAAATCATGATAGAGCAGGAAATGAGAGTGTCCAAACGTTCTTATCTGGAAGTGTATCAGGATATGGAACGCAACCTTGACGTTATGCAGAATGCCGTAGACGAAGGCATCGGCGGTGTGGCGAGCAAGACGGGCCTGACGGGCCATGATGCGGTGAAAATGAAAAAATACATTGAGAGCGGCAAAGGCTTGAGCGGTGATATGAACCTGCTGGCAATTGCCTATGCTGTCAGCACGAATGAAGTGAATGCAGCGATGGGTAAAATATGTGCGACTCCGACGGCGGGTTCTGCCGGGGTGGTTCCGGGTGTTTTATTTGCACTCAATGAACAAAGAGATTTGTCGAAAGAAGATATGGTACGGTTTTTATTTACATCCGGCGCCCTTGGATTCGTCGTTGCGAACAATGCGAGCATTTCCGGTGCAGCGGGCGGCTGTCAGGCGGAAGTCGGCAGTGCGAGTGCGATGGCGGCAGCAAGCCTCGTCGAAGCGGCAGGCGGCACACCGGAAAAGTCCGGCCATGCGTTTGCGATTGCGCTTAAAAACATGCTCGGACTTGTCTGTGATCCTGTAGCAGGACTCGTTGAAGTGCCATGTGTCAAAAGAAACGCAGCCGGTGCATCCAATGCACTGACAGCGGCAGATATGGCACTTGCAGGCATCGAATCAAGAATTCCTGCCGATGAAGTGATTGAAGCGATGTATAAGATCGGTCTCACAATGCCGTCAGCACTCCGTGAAACGGGACGCGGGGGCCTTGCAGCAACACCTACAGGCAATCGTCTGATGCAGGAAATCTTCGGAGACGAATAACATGAGCGCGATGTATGAAGTCATCACATCAAAAACGAGTGTCAGCCAGCTGAATGGTGTGGGTGAAAAAACAGCAGAAAAACTTCATGCGCTCGGTATACATGATGTGAACGATGTCGTCTTCCATCTGCCGACCGGTTATGTGAACCAGTCGGTCGTCGATTTAAGGGAGGCGGCACATGAATCTTCCATAACAGTGGAAGGCACAGTGGTCACCGAACCGAAACTTGCATTTTTCAGACGCGGCATGAGCCGGCTGACTTGTTTCATGGATATTAACGGTATCCATACGAAAGTCGTCTTTTTTAACCAGCCGTACTTGAAGGAAAAACTGATCATCAATGAATTTGCGCGCCTGTACGGCAAGTTCAACAAAAATAAGCTTGAAATAAACGGCCAGAAGCTGATTTATGATACATCGCCCGGCTACACGGTACGATACAGTCTGAACAAGACGATGCATGCCAAGACGTTCAGCAAATTCGTGCGGGAAGTCTTTGAAAACTATGACTTCAACCATGATCTGCCAGAAACGATCAAGAAGAAGTATCAGCTCATCCCTTTAAGGGAAGCGCTGTACCGGCTGCATTTTCCGGCGGATCCAGACAGTCTCCACCAGTCGAGGCGGACCGTTAAGTTTTATGAACTGTATCAGTTCCAGTTGAAGTTGATGCATAAAAGACAGAAAGAACGCGTACGAAATGAACATTATATCATCGACTACGACATCGAAGCTCTGAAACACTTTACCCGGACGCTGCCGTTTGAACTGACGGGCGATCAGAAGACGAGTGTCAATGATATTTGCAGAGACTTCAAGCAGAACGTGTCTATGCACAGACTGCTGCAGGGTGATGTGGGAAGCGGTAAAACGATTGTTGCGGGCATCTGTGTGTACGCGGTCAAAACAATCGGCGAACAGAGTGTCGTCATGGTACCGACTGAAGTGCTCGCAAATCAGCATTATGAATCATTCAAAGAAACATTCAAAGAGGAACTGACGATAGAGAAACTGACAGGCACGACGTCAAAAAAAGAGAAAAGCCGTATTTTAGAAGATCTTGCGATGGGTAACATCGATCTATTGATCGGCACGCATGCACTGATTGAAGATGATGTCGTTTTCAACAGATTGTCTTTTATCATTATTGATGAACAGCATCGTTTCGGTGTCAACCAGAGACAGAAACTTCAGAAGAAATCCTATCGTAAAAACATTTTATATATGACAGCTACCCCGATTCCAAGAACGCTTTCGATTACCACTTTCGGTGATATGGATGTATCCATCATCCGTGAGATGCCGAAAGGGCGTAAACCCGTCATCACTTCATGGCATACATTTGATGAGCTCGACTATGTCATGGGTGAAGTGAAGGCTGCGCTCAATGCTGAGCACAGCACATATGTGGTCGCGCCGTTGATTGAGGAATCTGAAACATTGGATTTGAAAAACGTCAATGAAATCTATCAGACATTCATCAGTGCTTTCGGCGAAGATACCGTAGAGCTTGTTCACGGCAGAATGAAGCCGGAAGAGAAAAACAGCGGCATGGAACTGTTCGAAACGTTAAAGAAAAAAGTGCTGATCTCGACGACAGTCATCGAAGTGGGTATCAACGTACCGAATGCGACGATGATGGTCATATTCAACGCAGAACGCTTTGGTTTGTCGACACTCCATCAACTGAGAGGACGTGTCGGCCGAAGTGATAAACAGAGCTACTGCCTGCTCGTCAGCCAGCCGCAGACGGATAATGCCAAGCTGCGCATGGAAATCATGACTTCGACTTCGGACGGTTTTGAACTGAGTGAAAGAGATTTGGAAATGCGCGGCCCGGGAGATTTCTTCGGTGTCAGACAAAGTGGTCTGCCGCAGTTCAAAGTGGCAGACTTAACAGAAGATTACCGCATGCTTGAGTATGCAAGGAAAGAAGCGGTCAGCGTATTTGAACAAATGGGAGGCGTCTAGATGAGAATAATCATGAGATTGGCCGGTGTGCTGCTGATTGCAGCAGCAGTCGTGTTATTTTTCTGGCAGGATATACGGGAGCATTTCACCGACAGGGTCAACGACCGTGTCATCGAAGCATTTCAAAACGGTGATGAAGAAGTGGATGTCAACTCGGTCGAAAGTTTCATCACCGGCATTGAGCCGGACACTTCAGCAAACACAGAAGCGGCAGAGGAAGCGGACGATAACCTCGATACAAGGGGGATCAATATCAGTGACGATATGGCCGGTGTATTGAATATCGACAGCGCGGATATCAGTGAGCCTCTGTATTACGGTCCTGTGACGGAGGCGAAAATGCGCAACGGCATTTCTTTCGTCCATGAAGATGACCATCTGGATATGCAGAATATACCGATTTCCGGCCACCGTGTAGAAGGGGCGGGTATACGCTTCAATTATCTGGACAGAGCAGAAATCGGTGATACGATAGAACTGGTGACGAGAGAGGACGTCAGGGAATATGAAATTACTGATATTTTCAATGTGGACCCCTCCCAGGTCGAAGTGATGGACCAGAACGGTGATATTCCGCAGGAACTGACATTGATCACATGTGATTCATATAACTCGGATACGTTGCTGTTCGAAGAAAGAATGATCGTCAAGGCGAAAATCATAGAATAGTTCCAACAAAATAAAACAGCCCCGATTCCATGTTGAGTGCATCTCACGTGGAATCGGGGTTGTTTTTATTCATTCTATTTTTCTTCCGCAAGCTGTCTCAGCTCATCTCTCGTTTCTTTTGGCAGTCCTTCACCGTAATCCATCATACGGACGATATCCTTGAATGCCGCTTTCGGTATTTTCAGGTCATCCAGTTCATCGATGGTGAACTGGAGGTCGATTTCGTCTTCACGGCCTGCCTCAAGCTTGTTCACAAAGTCGGGTTCTGTAATGAACGGGCTGGAGGCACCGACCATATCGGCGTAATCGAGGGCTTCAAGTGCCTTATCGGGGCTGTTGACGCCGCCTGTGGCCATCATTGGAATTCTTCCTTTGACATGCTCGTAGACGACTTCATTGACGAGCCGCCCTTTATTCGGCCCTTCAGCACGCACTTCGTTCTGATAAATGTTTCTGCCCCAGCTGGCGATAGCGAGATAGTGGATATCTGCAATTTCTTCCGTACGGTCAATAAATTCAAGAAATTCATCTACGGTATAGCCGATTTCACTGCCGCGTGTTTCTTCCGGTGTGCCTCTGAAACCGAAGATGAAATCTTCCGGCGCTTCTTCTTTGATGACATCACTCACTGACCGAATCACTTCAAGACCGAAACGGGATCTGTTTTCAAGTGTATCCGCACCGTACTCATCTTCACGCTGATTTGAAAACTTGGAAAAGAACGTCTGGATCAAGAGACGCTGTGCCGCAGAAACTTCCACACCGTCGAATCCGGCTTTGATTGCACGTCTCGCAGCATCGGCGTATTGTCTAACCACAGAATCTATTTTACGTTTTGACATCGGCAGCACCTGATGTTTGACCGGCACGTTCAGTTCCATGAAGCTTGGTCCGTAGACGACACCGAGATCGAGTATTGCCTGATTTGAAAAACGTCCGGCATGCGTCAGCTGCAGTATCGCTTTGGAACCGTCTTTTTTCATCGCATCCGCAAGTTTTTTAAGGCCCGGGATCGTCCGGTCGTCACTCACACTGAACCCGTACTCGAAAAGCTGGCCGTATGGTTCGATATACGCTGCGCCCGTCACCTGGATCGGTGCAGAATCTGAACGGCGCGCGTGGTAGAGCTCATCTTCTTCCGTCACGTGTCCATCTGCCGTGGAAGAGTTCGTGATCATCGGCGAGAGGACGAAGCGGTTGTCCAGCTCAATTCCATTCTTTAACTTTAAAGGTTCGAATAATGGTGCATATTTATTGTTCATTTCCTAGCTCCTTTAATCAGTTTCCTGACAAAATTCATTACTTTAAAATTAGCAATAGAATGCTTTTGTGTCAATGAATGAGAAGTGCATACCATTGACGGTGAATTTTAAGGAAGCTATAATAAGTATGTTAAATATTTGCATTGAATGCCAAAGGATTTGTGTGAATGGTCAAACTTAATGTACTTGATTATGCAGTAGTGGATGAGGGCAGAACACCAGAAGAAGCGATTCGGGAAACGGTGGAACTTTGCAAAAAGGCGGAACATTTGGGCTACCATAGATTCTGGATGGCAGAGCATCATGATGTCAGTGCCTTTGCAAGCAGCAGCCCTGAAATGCTGATGATGCACCTGCTCGGGAAGACAGAATCAATACGGCTCGGTTCAGGCGGCGTGATGATTCCGCATTACAGCCCGTTGAAAACTGCAGAAAATTTCAGAATGCTGGAGACGTTATATCCCGGCAGGGTGGATCTCGGGGTCGGCAACACGATCGGGACGAAAATCGTCAACCGGGCGATGAATGAAACGCGCCGCAGAAAACAGCGCTATGAAGATAATATCAGTGACATCATCAAATATGTCACCAACACGGATGATCCCGAACACCGGTATAACGATCTCATGGCAAACCCGGCGGGCCCGGGTAATCCGGAAATGTGGATGTTGAGCACCAGTGTCCGCTCGGCGGAAACTGCCGCACGCCAGGGCACCGGTTATACATTCGGCCTGTTCCCCTATGCTTCAGAAGACAAGACTGAAATCGGACAGGAGGCAATCCGTGTTTACAGGGAAAATTTCAAGCCGTCAGCCGTCATGAAAGCACCGACGGTCATGGTTGCGCCGTTTGTTGTCGCAGCGGATACCGAGGAAGAAGCGGATGCGCTTGCACGGGCGCTCGACCTTTGGCTGCTCGGAAAAGATAATTTCAGTGAATTCGACCGGATGCCTTCAGTTGAAACTGCTGAAAATTATCCTTATACTGAAACGGACAGAAAAAATATTCAAAACAACCGCACGCGCATGATCGTCGGGGATAAAGAAAGCGTCAAAGCACAGCTCACGTCGATTACAGAGACGTTCGGCGCAGATGAACTGATGCTCATCCCGCTCATCCCCGGTGCAGAAAACAGGCAGCGTGCACTTGAAGCGATCGCTTCACAATTTAAAATATAAAAATGCAGAAAGTAGGATTAGAATGAAAAAATTGGCGAACTATTTATGGGTTGAAAAGAATGGCGAGGAATACACACTGATAATGACACCGGAACTCCAGGACGATGTGGGGACGGTCGGATTTGTCGAATTCACGGAAAATAAAACCGTGGCAAAAGATGACTCGCTTCTTGAGCTTGAAGGTTCAAAGACAGTGTTGGATTTAACAACTCCGCTTGAGGGAGAGATCGTTGCAATTAATGAAAAAGCTGAAGATTCACCGGAACTGTTGAACTCTGCAGACCCGGCAGAAAGCTGGGTTGTAAAGTTGACAGGCGTTGATGAAGCTGATTTTAATGCACTTGAAAATGTATAAGTGTCAGTCAATTTTAATTTTAGCTTGCATTCATATGTCACGGCATAGAATGTAAGCTTATTTTTTAGGAATCGGGTGATGATCATGTCCATGTCCCAACATGAAAGACTGGGCTATTTAATTTCATATATGCAAAAGGAAAAGAATATGACAGAAGCAGTGCCTGAAAATTTTGATGAGGCTTTTGAAGTGTTCCGGGGTCTTGCCAACGAACGTCCGGCGGAGGCCGTCACAGTGGATTTCATTGAAATCCAGGATGCTTTTTTGAAAGAGTATAATGGTGAAGATTTGACAGATGCCGGATCACTAACGCCGGTTACAGAGAGACTCTACTTATGGCAGGGGGATATTACGACGCTTAAGGCGGATGCCATCGTCAATGCTGCGAATCCGGATATGCTCGGCTGTCTCATACCGAACCATGACTGCATCGATAATATCATCCATACAAAAGCGGGCGTGTCACTGCGTCTGGAATGTGCAAAGATAATGGAAGCACAAGGCAGAAAAGAAGCGGTCGGCAGGGCGAAAATCACGTCCGGCTACAATTTGCCGGCAGATCATGTCCTGCATACTGTCGGGCCGTATGTTAAGGACGGCAAAGTATCGCCGATGAAGGAAGAACTTCTCAAAAAATGTTATATGAGCTGTCTGAAGGTTGCCGACCGGGAAAGTCTGTCAAATATCGCATTTTGCAGCATATCGACAGGCGTCTTCGGTTTCCCGAAAGAAGCGGCGGCAAAAATCGCGGTGCAGACGGTCAAGGAATATATGAACAATACCAATTCTGAACTCGAAGTCATCTTCAATGTATTTGATGATGAGGATCTTAATATTTACAGGAAACATCTAACTTAAGGAAGGTCGTAGCTCTATGAATACGTGGAAGACGTTAGAAACAGAAAATGATGAAAGCAGACTGCTTGCCGGTCTGATTGATGAAGCGGATGCGGTAGTGGTCGGAATCGGTGCCGGCATGTCTGCAGCAGACGGGTTCACATATATCGGCGACCGGTTCAAAAAGAATTTTCCGGATTTCATCGAAAAGTACAACTGGTTCGATATGCTGCAGGCGAGTCTGTTTGAATTTCCTTCAAGGCAGGAGTACTGGGCATTCCAGAGCCGTTTTGCAGAGTTGAATTACTTGGATCAGCCGGCTGGGGAAGGATATATCGCCCTCAGAAAAATGCTCGAGGGCAAGAAATACCACGTCATAACAACCAATGCGGACAACGCTTTTTATGCGGCGGATTATGATATGGATAAAGTATTTTATTATCAGGGAGAATATATACTGTGGCAGTGCTCCAACTTCTGTCATCAGCAGACTTACCGCCACGACGATCAGATCCGTGAAATGGTAAAGGCGCAGGAAGGTATGGAAATTCCAAGGGAACTCATTCCTTACTGTCCGAAATGTGATGCACCGATGGAAGTCAATAAGCGTACAGCGGACAAAGGGATGGTCGAAGATGAAGATTTCGAGGCGGACCGCGAGAAATACAATGTCTTTCTCGAAGAAAACAGCACGGGCAAAGTACTCTATCTGGAAATCGGCGTCGGCTATACGACGCCCCAGTTCATCAAGCACCCGTTCTGGAGAATGACCCGCAGCAACGAGAATGCACTTTACGTGCCGATGAACCAGAAATCCTACAGGACGCCGAAAGCTGTCAGGCCAAAGACAGTGGCCCTGACCGGGGATATCCAAAAAAATATTTTAAATGCACAAAAACAATTAACATAAGAAGGATGATCTGAATGTATCTGATCGAACCATACAGAAATGGTGAATATATTACTGACGGTGCCTACGCAACTGCACTGCAGGTGCATGTCCAGCAAAATATATTTCTGGATGACGGCATTATTTTCCCATATTACTGTGACCCGAAGCTTGAAATCGGCAGATTCCAAAACGCAGCAGCTGAAGTGAACCAGGACTACCTGGATGACAATGGCATCATACTGATGAGAAGAGAAACGGGCGGCGGTGCAATTCTTGTCGATGACGGCGCAGTGAACATCTGCTTTTTAGTTTCCGAGGACAGCGGTGTATACGGTGACTATAAAAAAATGTACGAACCGGTCATCCGGGCGCTAAAAAATCTGGGTGTGAAAAATATCGAGCAGAGCGGCAGAAATGATCTCGTCATCGACGGAAAGAAAGTGTCCGGTGCGGCGATGACGCTGACGAAGGGCCGCGTTTACGGCGGATTCTCACTGCTCCTCGACATCAACCCGGAAGCGATGGTCCAAGGACTGAATCCAAACCGAAAAAAGATCGAATCCAAAGGAATAAAGTCCATCCGCTCCCGTGTCACGACGATCCGTGAACATCTGGCGCCGGAATATAAAGATGTGACGACACCGGAATTCAAAGATCTGATGATTAAAGAACTGCTCAGCCTGAAAGATATGGATGAGGCAAAACGTTATGAACTCACCGGCGCAGACTGGCAGGCGATCGATAAACTTGTCGAGGAGAAGTATAAAAACTGGGACTGGAATTACGGGAAGTCACCGCAGTATTCCTATAACCGGGATGCGCGCCTCACGCCGGGCACTGTAGAAGTGTCCCTGGATATAAAAGCAGGTAAAATCCGCAGCTGTTCGATTTTCGGCGACTTTTTCGGCCAGGGCGACATCAAAGATGTTGAAGATGCGCTGATTGGCATACGCGTTGAAAGAAGTGAGCTTGAGTCGGTGCTTGAGACACTGGACCTCAGCCATTATTTCGGTAAGATCGAACCCCGTGAACTTGTCAATCTGATATTAAGTTAAATCATACACAGGAGAGTACTTTCAGAAATGGGAGTACTCTTTTTATTTTCTATAAAACATATAAAATCATTTGAAATCCTAAATATACTTATATATACTGATTTTAGTACCAACTACTAAATGAGGTATTAATATGGCTAAATATAAAAAAAGTGAACGGCAGGAAATATTGCTTGAGAGAATCAACGACGACCCATTCCTGACTGATGAGAAGCTTGCAGAGATTTTCGGCGTCAGCATTCAGACCATCCGGCTGGACAGGCTCGAGCTCGCCATTCCTGAGCTCAGGGCGCGCATTAAAAATGTGGCGACTGAAGAAGTGGACAAAATTAAAAGTCTGTCGCTGCAAGAAGTCACCGGTGAAATTATTGATATTGAATTAAATTCACAGGCATTAAGTTTATTCATCATTGAAGAAGGACATGTATTTGAGAGAAACCAAATTGCCAGAGGCCATTTTTTATTCGCACAGGCCAATTCATTATGTGTTGCAGTCATCAATGAACCGCTTGCTTTAACCAAAAGTGCCGACATCGAATTTAAAAGACAGGCGAAATTACATGACAAAGTCATATCGAAGGCGGTTGTAAACAATATGGATAATAACAATGCATCCATTACGGTCGAATCCAAGGTGGAGGGCAGATTGATTTTTAAAGGACAATTTGAAATGTACTATTCAAATGAGGGTGATAATAATGGTTAAAATTGCGGTCGATCTGATGGGCGGCGATAATGCACCGGAGGCAATCGTCGACGGTGTGATGAAAGCGGTGGAAGAGGATACATCCATCGAAATTATCGCTTATGGTTTGAAAGGGAGTTATACAGGCTCTCATCCGAGAATAAAATTCATCGAGGTGACTGAAAAAGTCGAGTCTGAAGATGACCCGGTAAAAGCGGTCCGCAGAAAGAAAGACAGTTCTTTAGTCCGTGCGGCAAAAGCGGTCAAGGACGGAGAAGCAGAAGCATGCGTATCCTCCGGAAACACAGGTGCGATAATGAGTGCGGGATTATTTGTTGTGGGCAGAATAAAAGGCATCGAGCGGCCGGCAATCGCGTCAATCATTCCAAATATTACAGGCAAAGGCATCATGCTCCTCGATATGGGGGCGAATTCCGACAACAAGCCGAAGCATCTGTATCAGTTTGCAGAGATGGCAAGCATCTACATGGAAGGTATTGAAAACAGAAAGAATCCGGAAGTCGGTCTGATCAATATCGGCAGTGAAGACAACAAAGGCAATGAAGTGACAAGAGGCGCATTCGAACTGCTGAAAGACAGCGACTTGAATTTCACAGGGAATTTTGAAACACGCGACATCATTTCCGGCACCATCGATATTGCAGTGACAGACGGGTTTACAGGCAACATTGTATTGAAGACGATAGAAGGTACAGCAAAATCCATGATGACAGAAGTGAAGGATGTTTTCTTAAAGAGCACGAAGAATAAACTGGCCGCAGGCGTTTTGAAAAAGGACTTCGGCAGTATTAAAGATCTGTTTGATTACAGAAAGGTCGGCGGTGCACCGCTGCTCGGTCTGGACGGCTATGTTCTGAAGGCACACGGCTCAAGTGATTCGCTCGCATTTCATAATGCAGTAAAGCAGTCGAAACGGATGGCAGAAAGCGGTGCACTGGATAAAATCAAAGAAAAGGTCGGTGAGGAATAATGGCTGAAATCATTTTATTCCCCGGGCAGGGTGCCCAGTACAGCGGAATGGCGAAAGATCTTTATGACAACAATCCGCGTGCAGAAGTAACTTTAAACAAAATTTTCAAAGCGCTGGATTTTGATCTGAAAACAATCATGTTTGAAGAGGACGAGCGTCTGAACCAGACAGAGTTTACCCAGCCGGCACTGTTTGCACATTCACTTGCTGTCATTGCCGCAGCAGACATAGGCGGCGATTTTGTGCTCGGCCACAGTCTCGGTGAGCTTCCGGCACTGGTGCACGCAGGTGTATTGTCACTTTCCGACGGTGTGAAAATCGTTCAGAAACGAGGTGAGCTGATGAGCCGGAGTGAAGGCGGGAAAATGGCTGCTGTCATTGGCATGGATTATGCAGATCTGATTGAACTGTGTGAATCTGTTTCTGACGATACGGTGAAAGTATCACCTGCGAACATCAATGCACCGGACCAGGTCGTCGTTTCCGGGGATGTGGAAGCGGTGGACAGTTTTTCAAATAAGGCAAAAGAACACGGTGCAAGACGTGTCATGCCATTGAACGTCTCCGGGGCCTTCCATTCACATCTGATGAAGGACGCTCAGGATGAATTCAGAACATTCGTAGAGAGCATTGAATTCAAAGATGCAAAAATTCCGGTTATACAAAATGTCAGCGCCCAGCCTGAAACGGACAGCGAAACGATTAAAAAGCAGCTGGTGGAACAGATTACAAGCCCGGTAAGGTTTGTCGAATGCATTGAGACGGCAGTTGAAAACGGGGTCACGAGTGGACTTGAAGTCGGACCTAAAAAAGTATTGAACGGTTTGACGCGTAAAATCAATAAATCAATAAAAGTTAAAAACATTGATACATTAGATCAGGTAAAGGAGTATTCAGATGACTAGTACAGCGTTAGTAACAGGATCTTCAAGAGGTATCGGCAGAGGCATCGCACTTGAGCTCGGTAAAGAAGGATATCATGTCATTGTCAATTATTCAGGGTCCGAAGATAAAGCAAATGCAGTTGTCGAAGAGATAAAGGAAGCAGGCGGCAGTGCAGAAAGCTACCAGTGCCACGTGGAAATTTATGACGATGTCAAAGCGATGATCAAACATATCACAAGCACGCATGGCTCGATCGACCTTGTCGTCAACAATGCGGGCGTCACTAAAGACGGGCTGCTGATGAGAATGAAGGAAGCGGACTTCGACCGTGTAATCGATGTAAACTTAAAAGGGACTTACAACGTGATTCAAAATGTTACACGTCCGATGCTGAAACAGAAGGCGGGCAAGATCATCAACATCTCAAGCATCGTTGCATCCCTCGGCAATGCCGGACAGGCAAATTACGTTGCTTCAAAAGCAGCTGTCGACGGTCTGACACGCTCCGTTGCACGTGAACTGGCACCAAAAGGTGTCACGGTCAACGCAATCGCCCCCGGTTTTATCGAAAGTGAGATGACAGATGTGCTGTCAGATGAAATAAAGGACGGCATGCTCAGCCAGATTCCGTTGAATCACTTCGGGAATGTCAAGGATATTGCAGATACTGTGATTTTCCTTGCAAGCGACAAAGCGAACTATATTACCGGCCAGACCATTCACGTCAATGGCGGTATGTACATGGGATAATCGCTGTGATATTATTAAAGGGAGGTGAGATATATGGCAAACTTTGACAAAGTAAAAGACATCATTGTCGACAAACTTGGAATTGATGAGGAGAAAGTCACTAAAGATGCATCTTTCAAAGATGATCTGGGTGCAGATTCATTGGACATCGCAGAACTTGTGATGGAACTTGAAGATGAATTCGAAATGGAAATTCCTGATGAAGAAGCTGAAAAGATTCTTACAGTCGGCGATGCTCTTGACTATATCGAAAAATTAGAAAAATAATGAAAAGAGATAAAATCCACTTGTTCAAGTGGATTTTATTTATGAAGTTCTTTTCTAAATCATATATTTTGGATAAAATGAACAGACAGGGGTGAATGATAGATGAAAGCAATCTCCAACAGGGTGAAAAGAAACAAATATGCACTCGATAAAATAAACAATTTCAATACTTTATTCGAAGATTTTCAAAAGCGGATCAATCTGGATCTGGGTGAACATCCGATTTATCAGCAGGCATTTATGCACAGTTCTTTCATAAACGATCTGAACTTGAAGAAAATATATAATAATGAACGCCTCGAATTTCTTGGCGATGCTGTACTAGAATTGATGGTGTCAGACTTCATTTACAAAAAGTTCCCGGAATTGCCTGAGGGGGATTTGACCAAACTCAGAGCAAACATTGTGTGTGAACCTTCACTTGTAGTATTCGCAGTTAAATTAAAAATGCCCGAGCTCATCATCTTGGGAAAAGGTGAAGAAAAGACAGAAGGACGCAGCCGGCCGTCAATCATCTCAGATACGTTTGAAGCATTTTTAGGTGCACTTTATTTGCAGGAAGGGCACGAGACTGCAGAAGCATTTTTACAGGAGTATATCTTTGTAGATATCAAAGATGCCCACTATAATGCGGTCGTGGATTATAAAACTCTATTACAGGAAGAAACACATAAGATATATAATAAAGAGCTGCAGTACAAACTGCTGAAAGAATCGGGGCCGAGTCATAACAAGAGTTTTGAGAGCGGCGTCTTCATAGACGGCAAGCAGCTTGGCACCGGCCACGGCCGTTCAAAAAAGGAATCAGAGCAGCGTGCTGCTGAAAACGCATTGTTCGCGATTCACGACTAGGAGTAAGAAAATGGTTTATTTAAAATCAATCGAAGCGGATGGATTCAAATCATTCGCCAATAAAGTGGATATAAAATTTGACAGCGGGCTGACGGCGGTCGTCGGACCGAACGGCAGCGGCAAAAGTAATATTACGGATGCCATCCGGTGGGTGCTTGGTGAACAGTCGGCGAGGTCGATCCGCGGTGTTAAGATGGAAGACGTGATCTTTAACGGCACAGACTCAAGACCCCCGATGAATGTAGCGAAAGTCAAGCTGCAGCTGGACAATGAAAGCCGGACGCTGCCGGTCGAGTCGGATGAAGTGAATATTATGCGCAAGCTGTACAGAAACGGTGACAGCGAGTATTTCATCAATGATGAACGGACACGCTTAAAAGAAATCACCGAGCTGTTTCTCGATTCCGGTCTTGGTAAAAATGCATATAACATCATTTCCCAGGGTGAAGTCGAGTCGCTATTGAAAGCACGGGCGGATGAAAGAAGAGTACTGATAGAAGAAGTCGCTGGTGTGATGAAGTATAAAAAGCGCAAAAAAGAATCGGTGAAAAGACTTGAAGAAACGAGAGACAACCTTAGCCGCGTCAATGACATCATTCAGGAATTATCGTCCCGAGTGGAGAAACTGGAAGTCGAAAGTGCCAATGCAGAAGAATATCTTGCATTGAAAGAAGAGATGAAGAAAGCGGATATCGAAGTCAATGTCTACGATATCAACCATCTGCTGAAACGACTGGAAACTGAAAATAAAACAGTTTCTGATTCTGAGCATCAATTGAAACAGTATCAGCAGCAGACTGCAGATCTCGACAGGGAACTGTCTGAACTCAGCACAAACCGTGATACTGAAGAGGCGACTTACAGAACACTCAATAAAAAAATTGTGGAAAATTCAAAAAAACTGGAACAGCTGAACGGAAAGATTGCGCTCTTTGAAGAACGTAAGTCCAATAAAGGCCAGATGAAAGAAGACTTATCCGAACGACTGGAAACGAGCCGGGCCGAACGTGAAAAGCTGGATGGTCTGGTCCGTGAATTAAGCGAGGAACTGACAGACTATGAAAGCAGGCTGAAATCGCTGAAGGAAAGTCTTGAGGAAACAGAACAGAAAAGAACATATTTAAGCGAAGACAACAGCGATGAAATAGAAAGTTTGAAAGACAATTATTATGAACTGATGGTTGAGAAAACCACGCTTGAAAATGAGCAGAAAAGAAATGAACAAATACAGAATGATCAAAATTCCCACTACAGTCAGCAGAAACTGCGTCTGGAAGAACTTCAAAAAGAAGTTTCCGAATACGAAACTGAACTTTTAGACAGACAGAATGTATTGGACAAAAGTGAGTTACAGTTAAAGGCTCTCAGAGAAACTTATAAAGAAAAGACAGCAGACAGGGACAGACTGAACACTTCGTACCATGAAGAGAATGCCAAGCTTGAAAAAAGCATCCAGTATTATAATCAGCAGAACTCAAAGCTGGATATGCTGAAAACTGTCCAAAATGAGTACAGAGGCTATTTTCCGGGTGTGCGTGCCGTCCTCAAAAATGACGGTCAATTGAACGGTGTAATCGGCGCGGTCGGTGAACTGATTGATGCAGAGTCAAAATATGTTACGGCACTCGATACGGCACTTGGTGCTGCGAGTCAAAACATCGTCATGCAGAGTGAAAACGATGCTAAAAAGGCGATTCAATACTTGAAGAACTTAAAACGCGGTTTTGCGACATTTCTGCCGCTCGATGTCATAAAAAGACGTCAGCTGAATCAGCAGATACAAAACACTGTGGATCATTCTGAAATCAAGGCGGAAGTGCTTGCGGATGTCGTGAACATCGATCCGGCATATGAAAATATCATATGGCATCTGCTGGGTACGACACTTGTAGTCGAAACGATTGATGATGCAAGTGCCATTGCACGGGAGACCGGCCACCGCGTGAAAATTGTGACGCTTGACGGGGAGACTGTATTCCCGGGCGGTGCAATGAGCGGCGGTTCCAAGCAGTCGAAGGGCTCCGTTCTGGAAACTAAAAATGAAATCGATGAAATCAGTAAAAAACTGTCGGAATATGACAGTCTGATTGAAGCACAGAAGAAAAAAGTCGGAGATTTAAGCAGCAGCATTACAGATATTGATATGAATATCGCCAAGCTGGAAGATGAAGGCAGAGAACAGGGCGACCGGTTCGAAGACTTGAAACGTCATGTTTCATCACTCAGCTATCAGCTAGAATCAAGGCAGGAAACACTGCTGATGATCACTGATGAACTGTCTTCAAGGCAGCAGAACGATGATGCGGATTTCACTGAACAGATTGCAAAAAAAGACCAGGAACTTAAAAATCTGGATGAACGCATCCGTCTGATCAGTACATCCGATAAGGATAAGAAGTCAGAACTGAGGCTGTTATCCGATGAATACAATGCGATACAGAATGAAATGACAAAAACGACGGAACGCCACAATTACAAAAAGAGTGAGTACGCAAGATTGAATGAACAGCTGCAGGAAGTCACACAAAATATCGAAGATATTGAAAATGAGCAGGAGATCATTTCTCTCGACCTCACGACTCTCGACGTCCGGACGCTTGAAACCGAACAGCAGGAGCTGCAGACTGAACTCGATACCCTGTATGAAGAAGCAGATGACATATCTGAAAAACAGCACAGCCTGAAAATGGCTTATCAGGAAAAGAGTGCAAAGAGAGAAGAAATATACCGAGAGTCTGAAACCTTGCAGGAAACACTTCGTACAGCTACGGGACAGAAAGAAAAGCTGGATACCCGGCTGGAGCAGAAGCTGCAGTATTTATCGGATAATTATAAGACGACTTATGAATATGAAAGCGGTAATTACACCGAGTTCACCGATATTGATAATAAAAGACTGCAGATCAATCTGAATAAAAAGAGCATCGAAGAGCTCGGACCTGTCAATATTGGTGCCATCGAAGAGTTCAAAATAGTGGATGAGAGATATCAGTTCCTGAAAGCTCAGGAAGAGGATTTGCTTGATGCGAGAGAGACGCTGCTTGAAGTCATTTCAGAAATGGATGATACAGTGGCGGAACGGTTCGAAACCGCTTATCATGAAGTCAACTATCATTTCGGTGAGGTATTCAAAGAGATGTTCGGCGGCGGGCTTGCTGAACTGAGACTGACCGAGGAAGATGACTTTTTAAATTCAGGCATTGAAATATATGCGCAGCCGCCGGGCAAGAAATTATCCAGCCTGTCACTGTTATCAGGCGGAGAAAGAGCGCTGACGGCCATCAGTCTTTTATTCAGCATGCTGAAAGTAAGGGTGAGTCCTTTCATTATTCTTGATGAGGTTGAAGCGGCGCTGGATGAGACGAATGTGGTGCGTTATGCACAGTATTTGAAAAAGCTTTCCGAAGATATACAATTCATTGTGATTACGCATAGAAAAGGTACAATGGAAGAGGCGGACAGATTGTTCGGGGTGACGATGCAGGAACGCGGTGTCAGCCAGCTGATCAGTGTGGATTTGAAAGAATATGATGAAGCCAATGTGTAATACTGACTAATATAGAGGTGCATATAAATGGGTATTTTTGATCGCTTTAAAAAGAAATTCAGGCCTGAGAAAAAGACGGAAGATCTGCCGTCTGCAGAATATCAGAATGAAAAGCTGGATGACGGTCTGATCAGTATTGATGAATTCGAGGAATGGGAACAAGAACAGCTCGCCTACAAGTTCAAAGCGGGGCTTGAAAAGAGCCGTGAAAAATTCCAGTCTGAAATCAATCAGCTGATGTCGGTCTACCGTAAAGTGGACGAAGACTTTTTCGAGGCGCTTGAAGAATTATTGATCGGCGCAGATGTCGGATTCAACACGGTAATGGAACTGACTGATGAACTCAGGCAGGAAGCAAAAATTAAAAACATTACGGAAACAGAAGATTTAAAAGAGACCATCGTTGAAAAAATGGTTGAAATCTACGAACGGAATGATGATCTGTCAGAAGAGATGAATATCCAGAAAGATGGTCTGACGGTCATTCTTGTCGTCGGTGTTAACGGTGTCGGCAAAACGACAAGTATCGGCAAACTGGCACACAAATATAAAAATGAAGGCAAGTCGGTCATGTTAGCTGCCGGTGATACATTCCGTGCGGGTGCGATCAACCAGCTTCAGGTCTGGGGCGACCGCGTTGACGTTGATGTCATCAGACAGGCTGAGGGCAGTGATCCTGCAGCGGTGATGTTCGATGCAGTCAATGCAGCAAAACGGAGAGGTACGGATGTTTTAATCTGTGATACAGCCGGACGTCTGCAGAATAAAGGGAACTTAATGAATGAACTCGGAAAGATGAAGAAAGTCATTCAGAAAGTTGTACCTGAGGCACCGCATGAGGTGCTGCTCACTCTTGATGCGACAACCGGACAGAATGCACTGATCCAGGCGAAATCGTTCAAGGAAGTGACGGATGTCACAGGTATCGTGCTTACGAAACTTGACGGCACTGCCAAAGGCGGTATCGTTCTTGCGATCAAGAATGAGCTCGGTATCCCGGTTAAATTCGTGGGTCTCGGTGAACAGCTGGATGACCTTCAGGAATTTGATGCTGAAAACTATGTTTACGGACTTTTTGCCGATATGATCCATCAGTCCGAAGAGCTTGATGCAGCAGAAAAGACAAGTGATGACAATGACTGAAGAACTTGAAAGAACGACCCGGATAAACTATTTATATGATTTCTATCATTCACTGCTGACTGAAAAACAGCGCGCCTATGTGGAACTTTATTACTTGGAGGATTACACATTCAGTGAAATTGCAGAAACTTTGAATGTGACAAGGCAGGCAGTTTATGATAATTTAAAACGTACTAAAGATCTGCTTGAAGACTATGAAACGAACTTGGAACTGTATCATGATTTCATAAAGAGACAGCAGTATTACCAGCAGATTAAAGAATATGCACAAGATGGAAATGTCAGTAAAATAAACGATGTTATAAATGAACTTGAAACTCTTGAGGAGGAGTAGCAATGGCTTTTGAAGGTTTAGGAGAACGGCTCCAGGCCACGATGGACCGCGTGAAAAGTAAAGGTAAGGTCACTGAATCGGACGTTAAAGTGATGATGCGTGAAGTGCGCCTTGCACTGCTTGAAGCGGACGTCAACTTTAAAGTGGTCAAACAATTTATAAACCAGGTGCGGGAACGCGCACTCGGCAGTGATGTCATGCAGTCACTGACACCGGGCCAACAGGTGATTAAAATTGTAAAAGAAGAACTCACGGAACTGATGGGCGGAGAAAATCAAAAAATCAATCTTGCCCAGAAACCGCCGACGGTCATCATGATGGTCGGTCTGCAAGGTGCCGGTAAAACGACGACAGCCGGTAAACTGGCAATGCATTTAAGAAAAAATTACAATAAAAAACCGATGCTTGTAGCAGGAGATATATACCGTCCGGCTGCGATCGACCAGCTGGAAACGGTCGGCAAACAGATTGACGTCCCGGTTTTCAACCTTGGAGATAAGGTGAAGCCCCAGGAAATAACGACCAAGGCGCTGGCGCATGCCAAAGAAGAACATCTGGATACTGTCATCATCGATACAGCGGGCCGTCTGCACGTCGATGAAGACTTGATGAATGAACTGAAAGATATTAAAGAAATTTCAAATCCCGATGAAATCATGCTCGTTGTCGACTCCATGACCGGTCAGGATGCAGTCAATGTTGCAGAATCATTCAACGATCTGCTGGATATTTCCGGGGTCACCCTGACAAAACTCGACGGTGATACACGAGGCGGTGCAGCGCTGTCGATTCGTTCAGTCACTGAGAAGCCGATCAAATTTATCGGTGTATCCGAGAAAATGGACGGGCTGGAATCGTTCCACCCGGACCGTATGGCACAGAGAATTCTCGGTATGGGCGACATGATGTCCATCATCGAGAAAGCACAGTCTAATGTGGATATGGACGAGCAGAAGAAAATGGAGCAGAAGATTAAAGATCAAAGCTTCACTCTTGATGATTTCCTCGAGCAGATGGACCAGGTGAAAACTCTGGGGCCTCTGGATGAACTGCTGAAAATGATGCCGGGTGCCAATAAGGTCAAGGGCCTCGATAAAATGCAGATGAGCGGCAAGGAAATCGACCATGTTCAGGCGATCATCCGTTCAATGACGATGGACGAACGTGAAAAACCTGAAAAGCTCAATGCGAGCAGAAAGAAAAGAATTGCAAAAGGTTCGGGCCGCTCACTTCAGGAAGTGAACCGTCTCTTGAAGCAGTTCAACGATATGAAGAAAATGATGAAACAGATGACAGGCGGCAAAGGCAAGAAGAAAAATCCATTCGGCAATATGCAGCTGCCGTTCTAAAATAAAGAAATTCAAACTTGTAAAGGGAAAGCTCTTTACAAGTTTTTTATTATCTGATATAGTAGTAAAAGTGAAATTGAAGAGAGAAAGGAGTTATTCAAATGGCTGTAAAATTAAGATTGACACGTATGGGTTCTAAGAGAAATCCTTACTACCGTATTGTGGTAGCAGATGCAAGAAGTCCAAGAGACGGCCGCATCATCGAACAGATCGGTTCATACAACCCTGTTTCTAAAGAAGAAGAAAACATCACTTTAGATGAAGATAAAGCAATGCAATGGTTAAAAGACGGTGCTAAACCAAGCGACACGGTTCGCAACATTCTGAGCCGCAAAGGTGTTATGGAAAAATTCCACAATGAAAAACTTGGGAAATAAGCACTATGGAAAATTTATTACAAACAATCCTTAAACCGATGCTTGATCATCCGGAAGACTTGGAAATCTCTTTTGAAGAATCAAAGTACAATGTTTCTTACAAAATATCAGTACACAGTGACGATGTCGGACGTGTAATTGGTAAACGTGGCCGTGTAATCAAGGCAATACGTATCATCATGTCCAATACGAATCACGACAGTTCCAAGAAAGTGTTTGTTGATGTAGATTAAATTTTGAGGACACACCCTTATGGGCGTGTCTCTTTTTTTATGTCCCGAAAAGTTGTCATGTGCCTGCTCACTTGGGGACATTTTGCGGGTCAGGTGAGCAGAAATCTTAAGGCACTGCTTATTCAGAAAGATTTTGACCCCCAAGTAAGCAGACGGTTTTTATTCTGCTGTGCTGTCAGCAGCAAATGCCACCCATCTGAACACCGCCTTAAAATCCAGACTTTTTTAATGGTTGTCTGCCCGTCGGCAACGGGTATATAATAGATGATATTGAACAGGGGCGGATGGGTGCTCATAAGGCTCATCATGATTCCATTAATTTTTAAGGTGGTTAAAAAATGATTACTATAGGCAGGCTTGTCGGTTTCCACGGGGTGCGCGGCGAAGTGAAGGTGCTCAGTGATTCTGACTTTACAGCGGAGCGTTTTCAGCCGGGACAGACCGTTCATATAAAAAATAAAAATCTTAAAATAAAAAAATACCGCACGCATAAAAATTTTCATCTTTTGACTTTTGAAGGAATCACGAATATAAATGAAGTCGAAGGTTTAAAAGACAGTGATGTCCAGCAGGATGCAGAAGATGTGGAACTGACACTTGAAGAGGGTGAGTTTCATTTCAGTGAAATCATCGGACTGAGCGTCCATACGGATGATGGAAAAGAAGTCGGCCGTGTAACGGATATTTTTCAGACGGGGGCGAATGATGTCTGGGCGGTCCGTGATGAAAATAATATTGAATATATGATTCCTTATATCGAAGATGTCGTTAAGGAAATTGATTTGGAAAATGAAAAAATAATCATTACACCGATGGAAGGATTGTTGGAATGAATATCCATTACTTGACTTTATTCCCGGAAATGTATGACGGCGTGTTGAACTCCTCGATTTTAAAGCGGGCAAAAGATAAAGGAATCGTTGATTATCATCTGGTAGATTTTCGTGATTACTCTGAAGATAAGCATAACAAAGTGGATGATTATCCATATGGCGGCGGTGCCGGGATGGTATTGAAGCCGGAGCCGATTTTCAATGCGATGGATGCCATGGAAGTTGAAAATCCACGTGTAATACTATTGTGTCCGCAAGGTGCACCGTTCAATCAGAAGATGGCTGAAGATTTAAGTGCGGAAGAGAATATTGTCTTTATATGCGGCCATTATGAAGGTTATGATGAGCGTATACGCACACTGGTGACTGATGAAGTTTCAATCGGTGACTATGTGCTGACGGGCGGTGAGCTTGCCAGCATGACGATGACGGATGCGATTGTCAGGCTGATACCGAACGTCATCAGCAATCAGGAAAGCCATGAGCAAGACTCGTTTTCAACAGGTATGCTGGAACATCCACACTACACGCGCCCGAGAGAATACCGCGGGATGAAAGTGCCGGAAGTGCTGCTCAGCGGCGATCATAAGAAAATTGACGAGTGGCGTTACAATGAAAGTCTGAAGCGTACGAAAGACCGCCGTCCGGATTTATTGGAGTAAAACTTTTATTTTGAGGAAAAGATATTGAAAGACCTGAATGTATATGGTAATATTATACGAGTGTTTAGACACTAATCACAACTATCCGCTGCTATGATTGGCAAGAAAGTTGGAAGAAGGAGAAGATATTAATGTCACAACAATTAATTAACGATTTGACGAAAGAGCAGCTTAAAACAGATCTGCCGGAATTCAAAGCCGGAGATACTGTAAAAGTTCACGTACGTATCGTCGAGGGCAGCCGTGAAAGAATCCAGGTCTTTGAAGGTGTAGTCATCAAAAGACGCGGCGGCGGTATTTCTGAGACATTTACAGTACGTAAAATCTCATACGGTGTCGGTGTAGAGCGTACATTCCCTGTACACACACCAAAAATTGAGAAGATAGATGTGACTCGTCGTGGACGTGTACGTCGTGCGAAACTTTACTATCTGCGCAGCCTGCGTGGTAAAGCCGCTCGTATTAGAGAAATTAGATAATTCGATGAAAACTCGGACATCACAACTTGATGTTCGAGTTTTTATTTTGGTATGATTGTCTGGATAAAGATCAATATATAATATCATGACAGTGAGGGAAAAACTGTGAGTATAAACTGGTTTCCTGGTCATATGGCCAAGGCAAGAAGAGAAGTTGAAGAAAATTTAAAGAAGATAGATGTCATAATAGAAATTCTGGACGCGAGAATCCCGTACTCGAGTCATAATCCGATGATGGATGATATCACACAGCATAAGCCACGTGTCGTTGTACTGAATAAGATGGATATGGCCGACGAAGGTGAAACGGACCGCTGGATCAGCCATTTTAAGTCACAGGGGAAGTATCCAGTTGCAATCAACGGCCGCAGTCACCAGATCATTTCGAAAATTGAGCCGCTGGCCAATGCAGCGACTAAAGAAATTTTTGAAAAGATGGAGAGTAAAGGGATCAATAAAAGAGCGGTCAGAGCCATGATTATCGGGATTCCAAACGTCGGGAAGTCGACGGTCATCAATAATATCGCCAAAAGAAAAATTGCTAAAACCGGAAATACACCGGGTGTGACAAAGGCCCAGCAATGGATAAAAGCCGGGAAAAATATGGAACTGTTGGACACACCGGGTATACTGTGGCCGAAATTCGAAGATGAAACGGTCGGAAAGAAGCTGTCTCTGACAGGTGCAATCAAAGATTCCGTGGTGCCTTTGGATGAGGTGGCAATATTCGGACTGCAATTTCTACAGGCGCATCACCTTCAGGACCTGAACGGATTTTATAATATAAAAGTGGATGAAGAGAGTGGAGTCATCGATCTGTATGATGCAATAGGTGCGAGCCGGGGTCTAAAGATGAGCGGTAATGAAATCAATTATGAAGCTGTGACAAATAAAGTCATCTACGACATCAGAAATGCCAAAATCGGCAGATATACATTGGATAAAGTGAGTGACTTTGATGGCGACGATCAGTGAAATCACAAAGGAAATACGGCTGATTGATTCCTTGGAAGCTTTAAAATCATGCTCCTATCAAGGAGATTGCCGGGCAGGCGTCCAAAAAGCACTGTTACAGCATAAAAGCCGTCTGGAAAAACAGAATGCGCTGTTGGAAAAATATGAGCACATGAAAAGATATGAAAATGAACATGCCGGTAAAATTGTGGCCGGCATCGATGAAGCGGGCCGCGGTCCGATAGCCGGTGAAGTCGTCGCAGCTGCGGTCATTCTGCCGTACGGCTTTACACTGCCGGGCCTGGATGATTCAAAAAAGCTGTCGATGAAAAAACGTCTGGAGTTCCGCGGAATCATCATGGAACGTGCAGATTTCGGAATCGGTATCGCAACAGTTGAGGAAATTGATAAATACAATATTTATGAAGCGACAAGACTAGCCATGAAGCGTGCCGTGGATGGTTTGTCGGAACGGCCGGAACATCTGCTGATCGACGCAATGACGCTCGATACGGAAATAGAACAGACATCAATCATCAAAGGTGATGCAAATTCCAACTCGATTGCGGCAGCAAGCGTGCTTGCCAAAACAACTCGTGATATGATGATGGATAGTTATAGTGAGGAATTTCCGGGCTATGACTTTGAGAACAACAAAGGCTACGGAACTAAGAAACATCTCGACGGCATTGAGAGTTTTGGTGTAACGAAGATACACAGAACGACTTTTGAGCCGGTGAAAAGTAAAATTAATCAGAAAACATTGTTTTGATAGTTTACTTTAATATTTACCTTTTCTATAATTGAAGTGTACGGATTAAAATTATCTTAGGAGGAAGAACATGAATATTCATGAGTATCAAGGGAAAGAAATTTTTCGCTCTATGGGTGTAAACGTTCCAACAGGCAACGTTGCCTATACACCGGAAGAGGCTGTGAAAGCAGCAAAAGAGCTTGACTCGGATGTCTATGTAGTCAAAGCTCAAATTCATGCCGGCGGCAGAGGTAAAGCCGGCGGGGTTAAAATTGCCAAAACTATCGATGAAGTAAAAGAGTACGCTAAAGAATTACTTGGAAAAGTATTAGTGACTCCGCAGACAGGGCCTGAAGGCAAAGAAGTTAAAAGGCTGCTTGTCGAAGAAGGCTGCGATATTCAAAGTGAATATTATATCGGTTTTGTCATTGACCGCGCAACTGACAGAGTCGTTCTCATGGGTTCTGAAGAGGGCGGAACTGAAATTGAGGAAGTTGCGGCAACTAATTCTGAGAAAATTTTTAAAGAGGTCGTTGATCCGGTTGTCGGTTTAATGCCTTACCAGGCAAAGCGTCTGGCTTTCAATATCAATATACCTAAAGAGTCTGTCAACAAAGCAGCGAAATTGATGCTTTCCCTTTACAACGTGTTCATTGAAAAAGATGCTTCAATCATCGAAATCAATCCACTCGTCACAACCGGTGAAGGTGACGTTCTTGCACTGGATGCAAAAGTGAACTTCGATGAAAACGCATTGTTCAGACAGAAGGACGTTGTTGAACTGCGTGACCTGGATGAAGAAGATCCAAAAGAAATACAAGCTTCCAAATTTGATTTATCATACGTTGCACTGGACGGTAACATCGGATGTATGGTTAACGGTGCTGGTCTTGCAATGGCAACGATGGATACAATCAATCACTTCGGCGGAACACCTGCCAACTTCCTTGACGTAGGAGGCGGCGCAACTGCTGAGAAGGTAACTGAAGCGTTCAAAATCATCCTTGGTGATGAAGGTGTGAAAGGTATTTTCGTCAACATCTTCGGCGGTATCATGAAATGTGATGTCATTGCACAAGGTGTTGTAGAAGCTGTTGGAAATGTGGGGCTGGAAATTCCATTAGTCGTCCGTCTTGAAGGTACGAACGTCGACGAAGGTAAAAAGATTCTGAAAGACTCGGGTCTTGATATCACGCCTGCGACAACAATGGCTGAAGGTGCTCAAAAAATTATTGCAGCAGTAGAAGAAAATAAATAAAAATTAACGGAGGAATTCACTGTGGGTGTTTTTATTGATAAAGATACGAAAGTATTAGTACAAGGTATCACTGGCTCGACTGCGTTGTTCCATACAGAGCAGATGCTTGAGTATGGCACTAAAATTGTGGCAGGTGTAACACCGGGTAAAGGTGGCCAGGAAGTTCAGGGCGTTCCTGTGTTCAATACAGTAGAAGAAGCTAAAAAGGAAACGGGTGCAACAGTATCGGTCATCTACGTGCCGGCACCGTTTGCAGCAGATGCAATCATCGAAAGTGCTGAGGCAGAACTTGATCTTGCCATCTGTATTACAGAGCACATCCCTGTAGTTGATATGGTTAAAGTGAAACGTTATTTAGAAGGTAAGAAAACGCGTCTTGTCGGTCCTAACTGTCCGGGTGTCATCACTGCTGATGAGTGTAAAATCGGCATTATGCCTGGCTATATCCACAAAAAAGGCCACGTTGGTGTAGTAAGCCGTTCAGGTACATTGACTTATGAAGCGGTTCATCAGCTGACTCAGGCTGGAATCGGCCAGACAACGGCTGTCGGTATCGGCGGAGACCCGGTAAACGGCACGGACTTTATTGATACACTTAAAGCATTCAACGAAGATCCGGAAACTGAAGCAGTTGTAATGATTGGTGAAATCGGCGGAACTGCTGAAGAAGAAGCGGCTGAATGGGTTAAAGAAAACATGACGAAACCTGTTGTCGGCTTCATCGGCGGTGTAACTGCACCTCCAGGAAAACGCATGGGCCATGCCGGTGCGATCATTTCAGGCGGTAAAGGGACTGCTGATGAAAAAATCAAAACAATGAATGCATGCGGTATTGAAACTTCAGATACACCATCAGAAATCGGTGAAACTCTGATTAAGCGTATTAAAAAAGAAGATGGCCTGTATGAAAAGTGCCTGACTGTAAAATAAACTTCATATTCTCGTCTATATGATAAAAAATAGTGCTGTTCCTTTTGCGGACAGCACTATTTTTGTCTTTATTTACCAAATTTTGAATTGTTAATGTAAAATTTAAATTCGGCTTTTTAACTTATAATTAAAGTTATCATATAAAGAGGTGATGACTTGAACTTTTTAGCACTGTCATATGCAGGGGTCACTGTACAGGAATACCGTCAAATAAAAGAAATACAGTCTGAAGTCAGAATGCCGCAGAAAATACAGAATAAACTCCAGACTGCACACCGTCTGAATACAGAACAGATTAAGCTGCAGCTCCTGGACCGGAATATCACATACATAACTATCAATGATGAGGACTACCCGGTGCTGCTTAAAGAGATACACGATCCGCCATACATACTTTATCTGAAAGGTGAGTTGAGTTTATTGAACCGGCCGATGCTCGGAATTGTCGGCAGCAGAAAAGCGACAAGGTACACTTCGGAATCGTTGGAGACGATCATCCCTGACTTGAAAAATTTGTCTGTTGTTTCAGGTCTTGCTTACGGGGCGGATGAAATTGCACATAAACTTTGCCTCTTGCATGAAGTACCCGTAATCGGAGTACTTGCTTTCGGACACGATTTTCACTACCCAAAATCTACATATAATTTACGCACCCGGATGGAAAAATCGAATCTTACAATCAGTGAATATCCACCGCACGCTTCAATACAGAAATGGCGTTTTATTGCACGCAATCGTATTATAGCGGGTTTGTCATATGGTGTTCTTGTAACTGAGGCGGAAGAAAAAAGCGGCAGTCTGGTCACGCTGGAAATGGCCATGAATGAAAATAGGAACACTTACTGTCTCCCGGGTAATATTACTTCAATGTTATCTAAAGGGACCAATGCACGCATTCAGGAAGGTGCTGAAATTGTCCTTTCCAGTGATGATATATTAAAGGATTATTTATAAAAATTTTCAATATTTTAGTTATGTGAATAAACTTTAAGAGTTGACAAAAGAAAAAATTGCAATTAGTATTTGATTTTGAAACTACAACCGAAGGAGGCAAACGCATCGTGGCTGATAATTTAGTAATAGTAGAATCCCCTGCGAAAGCTAAAACGATTGAAAAGTATTTAGGCAAAAGATATAAAGTCGTTGCTTCAATGGGACACTTGCGTGATTTGCCCCGCAGTCAAATGGGAATTGACACTGAAAACAATTACGAACCTAAATATATAACAATTCGAGGCAAAGGTCCGCTTTTGAAAGATTTGAAGAAGGAAGCGAAAAAAGCCAAGAAAGTGTTTTTAGCTAGTGACCCGGACCGCGAGGGAGAAGCGATAGCATGGCACTTATCACATGCTCTCGGTGAAAATAATGATTACTATCGAGTGGTATTTAACGAAATAACAAAAGACGCAGTAAAAGAAAGCTTTAAAAGCCCGGGCAAGATCAATCAGGAACTGGTTGACGCCCAGCAGGCAAGACGTTTATTGGACCGGCTGGTAGGTTACAATATTTCACCGGTATTATGGAAGAAAGTTAAAAAAGGATTATCTGCAGGACGTGTACAATCTGTTGCGCTCCGTCTGATCATCGACCGTGAGAATGAAATCCGCAATTTCAAACCGGAAGAATACTGGACGATCGAGAGCGACTTCAAATATAAACGCTCGGAATTCAAAGGTAAATTCAATTCCGTAAATAATAAAAAAGTGAAGCTCAATACAAGAGAAGATGTCGATAAAGTACTTGAACAGCTTTCAGGTGATGAGTTCAATGTCGATAAAGTTGAGAAAAAAGAGAAGAAACGTTTTCCGGCCAACAGTTTCACGACTTCCTCACTGCAGCAGGAAGCGGCGAGGAAATTAAACTTCAAGACTAGAAAAACAATGATGGTTGCTCAGCAATTATATGAAGGTATTGATATTAAAGGATCGGGTACAGTCGGTTTGATCACTTATATGAGAACGGACTCTACAAGAATTTCACCGGTCGCACAAGCAGAAGCAGAGAATTATATAGTAGACACTTTCGGCAAGGAGTTTCTTGGCTTTAATAAGAAACAAAAGGAAAGTGCACAAAGCCAGGATGCACACGAAGCGGTCAGGCCGACTTCAAGTGCGAGAACACCTGAGAATATGAAACAGTATCTTACACGTGACCAGCATCGCCTGTACAAGCTGATATGGGATCGTTTCATAGCCAGCCAGATGGCACCGGCCATTCTGGATACTGTTAGAATGGATATGTCGAACAATGGCGTCATGTTCAGAAGTAATGGCCAGACGATTAAATTTAAAGGTTTCATGCAGATTTATATAGAAGGTAAAGATGATGAGGAAGAAGAATTGAACAACCGTCTTCCCGAGATTGCCGAAGGCGAAAAAGTCAAAAGTCTGAAAATCAATCCGAATCAGCACTTTACCCAGCCCCCTCCGAGATTTACCGAGGCAAGGCTTGTCAAAACACTGGAAGAACTCGGTATCGGCCGTCCGTCAACATACTCGCCGACAATCGATACAATACAAAAACGTAACTATGTCCGTATGGATCAGAAGCGTTTTATGCCGACTGAGATTGGTGAGATTGTCCACCAGTCCATGGAAGAGTACTTCCCGGATATAATAGACGTTGATTTTACGAAGACGATGGAAGCAGATCTCGACAGTGTTGCAGAAGGCAAAGCATCATGGAAAGAAGTCATCGATGATTTCTATAAAGAATTCGAACCGCGTGTGGAAAGAGCGGAAGAAGAGATGGAGAAAATAGAAATCAAAGATGAGCCGGTCGGAGAAGATTGTGAGAAATGCGGTTCTCCGATGGTTTATAAAATGGGACGTTACGGCAAGTTCAAAGCCTGTTCCAATTTCCCTGAATGCAGAAATACAAAAGCGATTGTGAAATCGATCGGTGTGACATGTCCGAAATGTAAAAAAGGCGATGTCATCGAACGCAAATCAAAAAAGAACCGTATATTTTACGGATGTGACCAGTATCCGGAATGTGATTTCATCAGCTGGGACAGACCGATAGGAAGAGATTGTCCGAAATGTGACCATCATCTTGTAGAAGCGAAAAAAGGTAAAAATGCCCAGGTTAAATGTTCAAACTGTGATTATACGGAGAAAGTGAATAATTAACTTTAAATCTACCTATGAACAGTAGGTAGATTTTTTCGGCTCTAAACTAATTGATTAGATAATTAATTGATAATATTCATATTATTGTGTGCAATTCGTAGTGAAATATTTTATAATACTGAATGGGCACTAATCCGTGCTTTTTGTCTATACAGTAAAATTATTGAAAGGCTATTTGGAATTGTGTTAAGATTCTGATAAAAGGAGGTAAATCCAATCGTTCTTAAACAACGTTTTTTGGACCGTTTGCTTTATCAGAGAAATTTATCGGCACACACAATAAAAAGTTATGCTAAAGATTTAGATGAATTTCATGATTTTTTAAAGAGTGAAGGTTTGAATGTAAATACATTTAAATATATGGATGCCAGAAACTACCTGGCCATGTTATACGATAAAGGGCTTAAACGAACGACTGTATCCAGAAAGATTTCTACTCTGCGCAGTTATTATCATTTTTTGATCGAACATGAAGAGGTTGAAAATCATCCATTCTTAAATCTGCCTTTTCCAAAAAAAGAAAAAGCGCTGCCTACCTTTTTATATGAAAATGAAATCGATGCACTTTTTGATTCCTTGGATCAAAGCAGCAAAATGTACTTAAGGGATAAGGCAATTCTGGAGCTGTTGTATGCTACAGGAATCCGTGCATCCGAATTGATTACTTTAAAAATAGATCGAATAGATTTTAATTATATGATTATTAAAGTATACGGAAAAGGAAACAAAGAAAGAATAGTGCCTTTTAATGAGAGTACAAAATCGAGTTTGAAGGGTTATATCGAACATTTTAAAAAGTTTATCGAGGAAAATGATTCGCTTTGGCTGAATTACCGTTATGAACCGCTGACAGTGAGGGGTCTGCGCCATGTGCTTGATATGATGGTCAAGCGCAGTGCACAGAACTTTGATCTGCACCCTCATAAGCTGAGGCATAGTTTTGCCACACATCTATTGAATAACGGTGCAGATATCAGGGCCGTCCAGGAACTGCTCGGACATGAATCACTGCAGACAACTCAGAAGTATACTCATATTTCAAAAGAGCAACTTAGAAAAACATATTTGGATACACATCCAGGAAGTCAGAAGAGGTGAAAAAATGGCTATAAAGGGTACCACGATATTTGCGATTCAGCATAACGGCTCACGAGCCATTGCAGGTGATGGTCAGGTGACACTCGGCAATCAGGTCGTGATGAAACATACTGCTAAAAAAGTACGCAGATTGTTCGATGATAAAGTTGTCGCCGGTTTTGCAGGAAGTGTTGCAGATGCATTTACTTTATTTGAAAAATTTGAAGCGAATCTGTATTCTTATAACGGCAATCTGCAAAGAGCCGCAGTTGAACTCGCAAAAGAATGGCGCGGGGACAAAATGCTGCGTCAGCTTGAAGCAATGTTAATCGTAATGGACAAAGAGACACTATTACTTGTCTCAGGAACAGGTGAAGTCATCGAACCTGATGACGGCATACTCGCAATCGGCAGCGGCGGAAATTATGCACTCAGCGCAGGACGTGCACTGAAGCGGCACAGCAGTGAGCTGACAGCGAAAGAAATCGCATATAACAGTCTGCTCATTGCGAGTGAAATATGTGTATTCACCAATGACAATATAATAGTAGAATCTATCGATTAAAGGAGCGTTTATATTGAAACAGAATTTAACTCCACGAGAGATTACATCGAAGCTCGATGAGGACATCATCGGCCAGGATGAAGCAAAAAAGAAAGTTGCAATTGCAATGCGTAACCGGTTCAGACGCATGATGCTTGAAGATGATCTCCGTGATGAAGTCATCCCTAAAAATATATTGATGATTGGGCCGACAGGTGTCGGTAAAACAGAAATCGCAAGGCGTATGGCCAAACTGACAGGTTCTCCATTCACAAAAGTGGAAGCGACCAAATTCACTGAAGTCGGCTATGTCGGACGTGACGTCGAGAGCATGGTCAGAGACTTGGTGCAGTCAAGTGTCAAACTGGTCAAAGATGAAAAGATGGTCCTGGTTAAAGACGATGCTGAAGATCTTGCAAATGAAAGATTGATTGCATTGCTTGCACCGGGATTTAAAAAGGAAAAAACGACGACGAATCCTTTTGAAGCTCTGATGAACCAGCAGGGCGGTGAAGAACCTGAAGAAGAAGTCACGCCTGAAGTGAAGGACAAACGGCGGAGCCTCCGCTCTAAACTGCTGAACGGCTATTTGGAGGATGAGGAAGTCAGTATTGAAGTCCAGGAAGAACAAAATCCGATGGGCATGATGATGCCGGGTATGGAAGAATCAGGTATGCAGGATATGTTCAAACAATTTATGCCGAAGAAAAAACATAAGCGTACAATGTCTGTTAAAAAAGCCCGTGAGTATTTGATCCGGGAAGAAGCTGAAAAGATCATCGATACCGATAATGTCAACGATGAAGCCATCAACCTCGCGGAAACGATGGGAATCATCTTTATCGATGAAATGGATAAGATTGCCAAAGGCGGTCAGAATTCGGGTGATGTATCAAGAGAAGGTGTCCAGCGGGACATCCTCCCGATTGTCGAAGGCAGCCGGGTTCAGACTAAATACGGTTCCATCGATACGGAGCATATATTGTTCATCGGTGCAGGTGCATTCCATGTTTCCAAACCGAGTGATCTGATTCCTGAACTTCAGGGCAGATTCCCGATCAGGGTGGAGCTCGATAAATTGACCGAAAAAGATTTTGAAAAGATATTGAAAGAGCCGAAGCGTTCATTGATCAGACAGTATGAGGCACTGCTTCAAACGGAAGAAGTATCTATTTCCTTTACAGATGAAGCCATCGTCCAGCTTGCCAAAACTGCACATCAGGTCAATACGGATACAGACGATATCGGTGCCAGAAGACTCCAGACGATATTGGAGACATTGCTTGAGGAACTGTTGTTTGAAGCGAGCAATATGCAGGGTGCACATGTAGAAATTACAGAACAGTATGTAAACAGTAAATTATCCCACATTCAGGGAGACAAAGAATTAAGTCAATTTATATTATAAAATAATAAAGGAGAATTCTGAATGAGTTCACTATTACAAAAAACAAGAGAAATTAACACATTGATTCAAAGTGTTTCAGGCGTTAAAGTAGATTTTAATGAGGTCTCGGAAAAAGTGAGCCGGGTACTCGAGTGTAATGTTTTCATCGTATCCCGCAAAGGTAAACTGCTTGGTTTCGGTGTTAACCATAAAATTGAAAACGACCGTATTGTAGAAATGTTGGAAAATCGCCGTTTTCCGGAGGATTATGTCAATAAAATCATGAGAGTCAGTGAAACAACAGAAAATATCGACTTTGATAATGAACTGACAATTTTCCCGACTGAGGATTCTTTTCAGGACTCTGAAACGACAATTCTGCCAATCTACGGCGGAGGAGAGCGTCTGGGCACATTGGCGCTCGGCAGAGTGACAGAACAGTTCAGCCAGGATGATCTTGTGCTTGCTGAATATGCAACAACTGTTGTCGGCATGGAAATCTTAAGAGAAAAACATGAAGAGATTGAAAAGAAAGCACGAGACAAAGCGAGCATTGCAATGGCAATCCGTTCATTATCATATTCAGAAAGAGAAGCTATCGAGCATATTTTTGATGAGCTGAATGCTGACGAAGGCCTTCTTGTTGCGTCCAAAGTGGCAGACAGAGTGGGCATCACACGTTCAGTGATCGTCAATGCACTGCGTAAACTGGAAAGCGCCGGCGTCATTGAATCACGTTCTCTTGGTATGAAAGGTACTTTCATCAAAGTGAAAAAGGAAGACTTCCTGCCTGAACTCAGAAAAGAAAGCTGATATAAGTTTGATTTATGTGTTCTTATATGGTATATTATTTAACGGCAAAAAAATTGCCGATTACGCACAATGTTATGCACGATGAAATCGGTGCTCATCACTGAGTGGTTTCGTCCAGTAACATTGGAGGTAACAACAAAAGGAGGAAATATCATGGCAGTAATTACAATGAAACAATTACTTGAAGCTGGTGTTCACTTCGGCCACCAGACACGTCGTTGGAACCCTAAGATGAAGAGATACATCTTCACTGAGAGAAACGGTATCTACATCATCGACCTTCAGAAAACAGTTAAGAAAGTTGCTGAAGCATATAACTTTGCGAAAAGCATTTCTGAAGACGGCGGTAAAATCTTATTCGTTGGTACTAAGAAACAGGCTCAGGACGCTATCAAGGAAGAAGCGGAAAGAGCTGGACAGCTTTACGTCAACCAGAGATGGCTGGGCGGTATCTTAACTAACTACAAAACAATTTCAAAGCGTATCAGACGCATTGACGAAATTGAAAAAATGGAAGCAGACGGCATTTTCGAAGTCCTTCCTAAAAAAGAAGTTGTTGAAATCCGTAAGGAATATGACCGTTTAATCAAATTCTTAGGCGGTATCCGTGACATGAAAGAAATGCCTAAAGCATTATTCATCGTTGACCCTCGTAAAGAGCGCAACGCAATTGCGGAAGCTCACAAACTGGGCATTCCTATCATCGCAATGGTGGACACTAACTGTGATCCGGATGAAATAGACTATGTCATCCCTGCAAACGACGATGCAATCCGTGCAGTACGTCTTATGACAGGTAAAATGGCAGACGCTGTATTAGAAGGACAGCAAGGTGTTTCTGATGATGAAGTGGCAGCAGAACAGAACATTGATTTGGAAGAATCAGCTGAATCTGCTAATGAAGAAGAAACAGCAGAGACTAAAAGCGAATAGTTTTTAATAGATTAAATGTTTAATATTGGTGATAAGTAAATTCTCTTATCACCTTTTTTAAAATATGATTCCAGGAGGATTAAGCAATGGCTACTATTTCAGCAAAATTAGTAAAAGAACTACGTGAAAAAACAGGTGCGGGAATGATGGACTGTAAAAAGGCGCTTCAGGCAACTGACGGTGACCTCGATGCAGCAGTCGATTATCTGCGTGAAAAAGGTATTTCAAAAGCGGCTAAAAAGGCAGACCGCATTGCGGCGGAAGGCCTTGTACACGTTGCTTCCAAAGGTAATGACGCAGTAATTGTAGAGATCAACTCTGAAACAGACTTTGTTGCACTTAACGAAGATTTCCAAAAGCTGGTTCAGGATATAGCAAACCATATCCTCGAGGTTAAACCTGAAGATATCGATGCTTTAAACAAATCAGAAATCGACGGCCAGACTGTTCAAGATAAAATTACAGAAGCAGTATCCAAGATTGGTGAGAAACTCACTTTGAGAAGATTCGTTCTTGCTGAAAAAACTGACAATGGTGCATTTGGCGAGTACCTGCACATGGGCGGACGCATCGGTGTACTTTCCATAGTGGAAGGCACTACTGACACAGAAGTTGCAAAAGGCGTGGCAATGCATGCTGCAGCACTAAATCCTAAGTATGTATCTAAAGATCAAGTATCTGAGGATGAGCTTAACCACGAGAGAGAAATCCTCAAGCAGCAGGCGCTTAACGAAGGTAAGCCTGAAAAGATCGTTGATAAAATGGTCGAAGGCAGAATGCGCAAGTATCTTGAAGAAATCTGTATCGTAAACCAGCCATTCGTAAAAGACTCAGAAGTGACTGTAGAAAAATATTTACAGCAGCACGATTCAAAACTGGTTGATTTTGTTCGTTTCGAAGTTGGAGAAGGTCTTGAGAAAAGAGAAGAGAACTTCGCTGATGAAGTTATGGGTCAGGTTAATAAGTAATAAAAAAGACACTTCGGTGTCTTTTTTTCTAAAATAAGCTCATCAAATATCATAAGTGAGGGAATTATAATGGCTGTATCTTCAACGTATAAAAGAATCGTTCTAAAATTGAGTGGAGAAGCTTTGGCTGGCGACGATGGCTTCGGCATCAACCCGGAGGTCATCAAAAATGTTGCTGATCAAGTATCAGAAGCAAAAGACCTTGGGGTCGAAATTGCAGTTATCGTCGGCGGCGGTAATATATGGAGAGGTAAAGTAGGCAGTGACCTTGGCATGGACCGGGGTACAGCCGACTATATGGGCATGCTGGCAACTGTCATGAATTCACTGGCCCTTCAGGACAGTCTTGAACAGCTTGGCTGTGAAACGAGAGTTCTGACTTCAATAGAAATGAAGCAGGTTGCAGAACCATATATCCGAAGACGTGCAATCAGGCATTTGGAAAAAGGGCGCATTGTCATCTTTGCTGCAGGCATCGGCAACCCTTACTTTTCTACTGATACAACCGCGGCACTTAGAGCTGCTGAGATTGAAGCAGATGTCATATTAATGGGTAAAAATAATGTTGACGGTGTTTATTCTGCAGACCCTAAACTGGACAGCGGCGCATTTAAATATGATAATTTAACATATATGGAAATGCTTCAGGAAAATCTGCAGGTTATGGATGCGACCGCATCTTCATTCTGTATGGACAATGACATCCCGCTTGTGGTATTTTCAATTACAGAACAGGGCAATATCAAACGGGCAGTTTCCGGTGAAACAATTGGAACGACGATCAATAAATAAAAAAATCAGTAGGAGAGAATCATATGAGTGATGCAATTTTAAAAGATGCTAAAAACAGGATGCAGAAAACTGCGGAAAGTCTTCAGAGAGAACTTGCAAGTATCCGCACAGGTCATGCAAATGCAAACCTTTTGGAAAGAGTGACTGTTGATTACTACGGAGCGCCGACACCGGTCAACCAGCTGGCAACAATTGCTGTACCAGAGGCGAGAATGCTGACTGTTACGCCGTATGACAAAGGTTCGGTTGATGATGTGCTTAAAGCAATCCAGCAGGCGGATCTTGGCATCAACCCTACAAGCGACGGTACGATGATTCGTATTACGGTACCGCAGCTTACTGAGGAACGACGCAAAGAATTTGTCAAAGATGCAAGGAAAGAAGGCGAAGATGCGAAGGTTTCTGTTAGAAATATACGTCGTGAAGCGAACGATAAATTAAAGAAACAGGAAAAAGACGCTGAGATTTCAGAAGATGAGTTGCGCTCTTATACAGATGATGTGCAAAAGATCACTGATGAATCAATCGCCAAAATCGATCAACTTTGCGATGAAAAAGAAAAAGATATTTTGGAAGTTTAGCCAAAATGAGCAGGTTGAACCTGCTCTTTTTTTTGTGTCCGGATTTTATGGTACAATAAACTAATTGAGTCAAGATAACTATAGATGTATACTAATAAATATAATTCTTGTGGAGGACCATATGTTAGGTAGAAAAAAAGAAGCAGACAAAACGAAGGACTTACCTTTACATATAGCAATGATAATGGACGGCAACGGACGGTACGCAAAGTTGAAAAGACGGCCGCGGGTGCACGGTCATTATGAAGGGATGCAAAATGTAAAACGTATCACGAGACATGCCTCTGATATCGGGATAAAATATTTAACATTGTATGCATTTTCAACAGAAAATTGGAGCAGACCAAGTGCTGAAGTGAGTTATTTAATGAAACTTCCGGGAGATTTTTTAGGTTCATTCCTGCCTGAACTGATTGAGAAGAATGTTAAAGTGACGACGATAGGCAATATGGACGATCTTCCGAAGCATACGATAAAAGCAGTCGCAAAAGCTGTGGATGATACAAAAGATAATACCGGGCTCAATCTCATCTTTGCACTGAACTACGGTGGAAGAGATGAATTGATACAATCATTCAAAAGTATTCATCAAGATATCAATGATGGAAAACTTAAAGCTGAAGACATTGATGATACATTGATTCAGCAGTACTTGATGACTTATAACATACCAGATCCTGAAATGATCATCAGGACAAGCGGTGAATATAGATTGAGTAACTTTTTGCTGTGGCAGTCTTCATACAGTGAATTGTTTTTCACAAACACTCTATGGCCGGAGTTCGGTCCAGATGAACTGGACGAACTCATCATACAATACAGAAAAAGAGACAGACGCTTTGGCGGACTAAATGACAAGGAGGTATAAAGATGAGAACAAGAACAATTACGGCGATTATTGCAATGATAATTTTCATTCCGATTGTTGTCATCGGTTCTTTGCCGATGCTCATTGCAGTTTACCTTCTTGCCCTTACTGCTCTTTATGAAATACTAAAAATGAATCGTATACATATATTTTCAATACCTGGAATTCTGTCTCTCATTGCGTTATCGATTGTGATAATGCCACGGGCGGATTATTCCTATATTACTCTCATAACTGAATCCCAAGTTGATATGATCATCGTCATGGCACTGTTGATGCTCAGCTTTACCGTCATCAGCAAAAACAGGTTTTCATTCGTGGATATGGGATTTTGTGTGCTTGCCGTGGCTTATATCGGCATTGGTTTCATGTATTTTTATGAAACACGGGAAGCGGGAATATTATTCATCCTGTATGGACTGCTGATTGTCTGGATGACGGATACGGGCGCATACCTTGCCGGGAGAACGTTTGGTAAGAGGAAATTGTGGCCGCAGATCAGTCCAAACAAAACTGTGGAAGGGTTTGTCGGTGGGATATTATCGAGTGTACTGCTCGCAGTCATATTCAGCTTATTCGGCCTGATTGACAATCTGCCGATATACCTGCTGATTATTTATACGATGATATTAAGCGGGGCCGGTCAGCTGGGGGACCTTGTGGAATCCGCATTAAAACGTCATTTTGATGTCAAGGATTCAGGAAACCTTCTGCCTGGACACGGCGGTGTACTGGACCGTTTCGACAGCTTTATATTTGTCCTGCCACTGATGAACATACTGCCATTGGTGAGCTGAGGATTTTGGAGTGAATATCATGAAGAAAATTTCAATTTTAGGAACGACTGGTTCCATCGGGACACAGGCAATCGAAGTTTTGAAAAATAATCGGGACCAATTTAAACTGGTCAGCCTGTCTGCCGGCAGAAATATAGAAAAATTACGCGAAATTTTAAAAACGGTGACGCCGGAGCTTGTCTCTGTCATGGATGACGGAGACAGAGCGTCCCTCGAGTCCGAATTTCCTGAGATTACATTTGTCAGCGGACAGAGCGGGCTCGATGCAATTGCAGGTGATGACAGCGATATGCTGCTTACGGCTATTATGGGAAGTGTCGGCCTGGGACCGACTTTAAAAGCGATTGAGAATGGAAAGGATATCGCCCTTGCGAACAAAGAAACGCTGGTCGCTGCAGGCGGCCTGGTGATGGATGCGGCACAGAAAAATAATGTGAACATCATCCCCGTCGACTCAGAGCACTCGGCGATTTTCCAATCTCTGCGCGGTGAAAAACAGTCAGAAGTCAAGCAGTTGATCATTACTGCGAGCGGCGGTTCTTTCAGAGATCTGACAAGAGAACAGCTGGATAATGTCACACTCGCCGATGCACTGAATCATCCGAACTGGTCCATGGGTCAGAAGATTACAATAGACTCGGCGACCATGATGAATAAAGGTCTTGAAGTCATTGAAGCTAAATGGCTTTTTGATTTGGAAATTGATCAGATTTCAACCCTCCTTCACAAGGAAAGCACAATACATTCCATGGTGGAATTTGTTGACAACAGCATCATCGCACAGCTCGGAAATTCGGATATGAAGGGACCGATCCAGTTTGCATTCAGTCATCCTGACCGTCTGCCGATGAATAATCCGCTGGACTTGAATGCAATGCGTCAACTGAATTTCAAACCGATGGACTTTGACCGTTTTAAAATGCTGGAACTGGCATATGACGCAATCAAAATCGGCGGCACGATGCCGGCGGTGATGAATGCGGCAAATGAGTATGCCGTTGACAGATTTTTAAAAGGTGAGATTTCTTTCCTTGATATAGAAAAGATAGTAGAATTACGGATGAACGAACATAAAGTGATTGGTGAACCGGACCTGGAAACCATCCTTTATTATGATAAACTTTTTAAATCAAATATGAGGTGATAGATTTGACCGGCATTTTAGCTTTTATAGTAGTATTCGGTGTGCTGGTCACTGTTCACGAACTTGGCCACTTAATAGTTGCAAAACGTGCAGGTATAATGTGTCCGGAGTTTGCTATTGGAATGGGACCAAAGATTTTTTCTTACAAATTCAATGATACAGTGTATACGATACGCCTGCTCCCGGTCGGCGGTTATGTCAGAATGGCTTCCAGTGATATGGAAATCAACCCCCTCAATCCGGGAATGCGTGTCCAGCTCAAATTGAATGACCTCGGTGAAATCACTCATATATTACTTGATGACAAACACAATTTTAATGATATTGAAGAGATAGAAATCGTCAGTTCCGATATCCAGGATGCGATGATTATTAATGCAATGCGTACATACGACAATGTGGAGGTGTCTTATAAGATTGCCCATGAAGCGTATTATGTACAGGATTCTGAACTCGAGCGTATTGCACCTAAATCAGCCAGATTTGAATCGAAGTCGGTCATGGCAAGATTTTGGACTTTATTTGCAGGACCGATGATGAACTTTGTCCTGGCTTTTGTATTGTTTACATTATTATTTTATATTAACGGTAAGCCGGTTGATGAACCGGTTGTCGGCATGGTTGCAGAAGATACGCCTGCTGAAGAGGCAGGGCTCGTTGAAGGTGACAGACTGCTGACCATCAATGATACTGAAGTCGACAGCTGGGATCATATGTCTGCCATCATCCAGGAAGAAGGTGAGACGACTCTTGATATCGAAGTTGAAAATCCGGACAGCGGTGAAGTGAGAGACGTTGAAATGACGCCGGTGATAGATGTCACAGAATTACCGGATGGTGAAACGGTTGAAAGGCTGATCATAGGCATCGTTGCAGCTTCTGAAGAAGGTGCCTTCGCACCACTGTGGTGGGGTGTTCAGCAGACTTACGAAATGGGTACGTTAATTTTCGAGCTCGTCGTCCAGCTGTTTATCAGCATTTTCGAAGGGACATTTTCATTTGACATGCTGAATGGTCCTGTCGGTATTTATAAAGTCACTGAAGAAGTGGCGGCACAGGGACTGCTTGTATTGATGAACTTTACGGCAGTGCTCAGTGTGAACCTCGGTATTATGAATCTGCTGCCGATTCCCGCACTTGACGGCGGACGGATACTTTTTGTTCTTTACGAAGGTATATTTAGAAAGCCGCTGAACAAGAAAATGGAAATCAATATACAGCTGCTCGGCGTATTGTTTTTACTGATTATAATGGTATTGGTTACATGGAATGATATAAAAACATTTTTCCTATAGGAGTGAGTTGAATGAGACAGTCGCAAATGTTTATACCAACTTTAAGAGAAACACCGCAGGATGCTGAAAGTCTTAGCCACCGTCTAATGCTGAAAGCGGGTATGATCAAGCAGATGGCGAGCGGTATATATACTTATTTACCGATCACAAAGCTTGTACTGAATAATATTGAACAGATCGTCCGTGAAGAAATGAATAGAATCGGCGGCGTAGAAATCCATATGCCTGTCCTTCATCCGAAAGAATTATGGGAGGAGTCCGGCAGATGGGATGCATACGGTAAAGAACTCATGAGAATGGATGACCGTCACGGGCGGGAATTTGCACTCGGACCGACACATGAAGAGATGATTACGGCACTGCTCCGTGATGAGCTGAAGAGTTATAAAAAGCTGCCGCTTACTTTATTCCAGATACAGACCAAATTCAGGGATGAATTGAGACCGAGATACGGACTGCTCCGCGGCAGGGAATTCATAATGAAGGATGCGTACTCATTCCATATAAATGATGAATCGCTGACACAGACTTATGAAGATATGTATGATGCATATTCAAGAATATTCAAGCGTGCCGGTTTGAACTACCGTGCTGTTGAGGCGGATTCAGGCGCAATCGGCGGCAGTCATACGCATGAATTTATGGCACTTGCAGATATTGGTGAAGATACGATCGTTTATACAGAAGAGAGCGATTATGCAGCCAATATAGAAAAGGCTGAGTGTCAGCCGGTTGAAAAATCAACTGCTGATATGAAAGAAATGTCGAAAGTTGAAACGCCGGGTGTTACAACATGCCAGTCGCTGGCAGATTATTTGGATATCCCGCTTCATGAAACGACGAAGACGATGGTTATTAAGATCAACGGCGAGTTCATCATGATTCTTGTGCGCGGTGATCAGGAACTGAACGACGTCAAAGTCAAAGCATTTTTCAATGCTGAAGAAGACATTGAATTTGCGACGGAAGATGAAATCATACAGCACTTCAATGCGACGCCTGGAAGTCTCGGACCTGTAGAAACGGACATTCCCGTTTATCTGGATTATCAGGTAGATGCGATGGTGAACTATCCGACCGGTGCGAACGAGACGGCTTATCATTTTATCAATGTGAACCACAATCGCGATTTTGAAGTCCGCGGTACAGGTGACTTCAGATTTATAAACGAAGGTGAAATGGCAGTCGACGGCAGCGGCAAAGTGAAGTTCATGAAAGGAATAGAAGTCGGGCAGGTATTCAAGCTCGGCACGAAGTATTCCGAATCGATGGGTCTGAATGTGCTTGATGAGAACGGCCGCAGCGTGCCTGTAATGATGGGCTGTTACGGTGTCGGTGTTTCAAGGACGCTGTCTGCGATTGTTGAAAGTCACCACGATGACCGTGGGATCATCTGGCCAAAATCAGTCACACCATTTGATGTGCACATCATCACTGCAAACAATAAAGATGAAACGATTGTGAACACAGCGGAAGAACTATATGAATCGCTGCAGAAAGAATATAAGGTTCTCTATGATGACCGCGCCGAGCGAGCCGGCGTTAAATTCGCTGACTCCGATCTGATCGGACTGCCATACAGAATTGTCGTCGGCCGCGGCGTCAAAGAAGGTATGGTGGAAGTTAAGAAGCGTACCGATGAAAAATCTGTCGATGTAAATATTGCTGATGTTTTAAGCTTTATAGCAGAGGATTCAAAATAGCCCAACAATAGTGTTTAAAGTTCTAGGAGTGTTGTAAATGCAAGGGCATGAGCAATTTAAAATATTATTATCACAAGCAAAAGTAGAAATGAATGAGCACCTCGCGAGCGGGGTGCTTAAAAAGGTTATAGTGGATGATGACGAGCGGATGTTCGAGTTCCATATCCACTTTGATAAAGTAATTCCCGCATCTTTAAGACAGCTGTTGATCAACAGCATTAAAAATGCGTTCGCAGAAATTGCAGATATAGAAGTGAAACTGTACAGTGAATATTTTTCAGATGACAATGTAATCGACTATCTGGAAGATATTTTAGTATATTTGAACATTAACGATAACGTCAGATTCCAGCTGCTGAACTGTAAAAAAGAATACAGGGACGGCACCCTCGTATTTAACGTTCAAAATGAAATTACAAAAATGCATTTCAATAAGCATGTTAACGGTAACTTGAAGGCGGCATACCACGATTTCGGCATGCCGATCGGGGATATCGAATTTACAGTGGATGCAAATCTGGATGCTGAGAAGAGGAATAATCTGGAAACACGTCTGCAGGAAGAAAGAACCGAACTGGTCCAGAACTTCATCAGCCATCAGGAAGAGATGAAAGAGCAGCAGAACAATGCAGAAGAACATGTTGAAAAACAAATAGGAAAGCATGTGACATTTGATGGTGCAAGACCGCTCAATAATATTTTTGATGAAGAATACAATGTGAAAGTTGAAGGTGTCATCTTCGATAAAGATGTCAAAGTGCTCCGTACCGGCAGACAGATCCTGAATATTAAAATTACAGATTACAGTGACTCGATCAGTGCAAAAATGTTTTCCAGAAATAACAAGAATGATGAAGCGGTCTTTGGTGCACTCAGTGAAAATGACTGGGTTGTCGTCGAAGGTCATGTCGAATATGATGATTACATCAAAGATCTTGTGCTGAACATCAAAAACCTGACAGCAGTCAAAAAGCCGCCAAAAAGGGATGATATGGAAGATAAACGTGTTGAACTGCATCTCCATTCCACAATGAGCCAGATGGACGGTCTCAATAATGTCGGGGAATTTGTCAAACGGGCCAATGAATACGGACATAAGGCAATCGCAATTACGGATCATAACAACGTCCAGGCTTTCCCCGATGCATACTATGCATCCCAGGATACAGGCGTGAAAGTTATCTATGGCATGGAAGGGCTGCTAGTGGATGATGGTGCGAAAATAGCCTATAAGCCGCAGGACATTGACCTTCAAACACATGAATTTGTCGTATTTGACGTAGAGACTACTGGTCTTTCATCAAAGTACGATAAAATCATCGAGCTTGCGGGCGTAAAAGTGAAAGACGGCGAAATTATCGACCGTTACGAGGCGTTCAGCAACCCGGGCGAGCCGTTGACTGAAACGATCAAGGAAATTACCGGAATCACTGATGATATGCTTGTCGATGCACCGCCGATCAGTGAAGTGATCACTGAATTCAAAGCGTGGGTCGGCGATGCGATTTTCGTTGCACATAATGCAAGCTTTGATATGGGCTTCATTGAGGCTGCCTATCAGAATGAAAATCTTGGAAGCTATGAGAACGGCGTCATCGATACTCTCGAACTGTCGAGAACGGTAAACACGGACTTTAAAAAGCACGGTCTGAACATACTTGCCAAAAAGTATAACGTCGAACTCACCCAGCACCACCGGGCAATCTATGATGCAGAGGCAACAGCATATATCTTCATCAAGATGCTTTACCAGCTGAAACAGTTGAATGTCGTGAACCATAAGGACATCAATGACAGGCTCATGACCCAGGATGCATATAAACGCTCGATGCCGAGTCATGTGACTCTGCTTGTGAAAACGCAGGCAGGGCTTAAAAACCTGTTCAAAATCGTGTCCTATTCACTGACGGACAACTTCTACAAAATGCCGAGAATACGTAAAGACGTCCTTGAGAAGTACAGGGAAGGCATTCTGGTCGGCAGTGCGTGCGACCAGGGGGAAGTATTTACTGCCATGATGCAGAAGCCTTATGAAGATGCCAAAGAGATTGCTGAATTTTATGATTATCTCGAAGTATTTCCAAAGCCGCTCTACAGAAGACTGCTCGACAGGGAAATCGTCAGAAGTGAAGAGACGCTGGAAGAGATCATCACGAACGTCATCAAAGTCGGTGAAGAGCTGGATAAACCGGTCGTTGCGACAGGAAATGTCCACTATCTGGATGAATCGGATAAACTGTGCCGTGAAATTCTGGTGAAAAGTAATCCAGGAAACCCGCTCAGCCGGGGCAACCTGCCTGAAGCACATTTCCGTTCCACATCCGAAATGTATGAAGATTTCGCATTTCTTGATGAAGCGGTCAGAAGAAAAATCGTCATTGATGCGCCGAATGAAATTGCGGACAGTATTGATGTCGTCAAACCGATCAAAGATGATCTGTTTACACCGAACATCGATGGTGCAAACGATGAAATCAGGGATATGAGCTATAACAATGCTAAAGCACTGTACGGTGAAAATCTTCCTGAAATTGTTGTCGAAAGAATAGAGAAAGAACTCGACAGTATCATCGGCAACGGCTTCAGTGTCATCTACCTGATCAGTCAGAAGCTCGTCAAGCAGTCACTGAATGACGGCTACCTTGTCGGTTCCCGCGGTTCCGTCGGTTCGAGTTTTGTCGCCACCATGACGGAAATTACTGAAGTGAACCCGCTGCCGCCGCATTATATTTGTCCAAGCTGTAAACACACGACGTTCTTTACAGACGGCAGTGTGTCCTCCGGATATGACCTGCCTGATGAAACATGTGACGAATGCGGTACTGAACTCATTAAGGAAGGGCAGGACATTCCGTTCGAAACTTTCCTTGGATTCAAAGGTGACAAAGTGCCGGATATCGACTTGAACTTCAGTGGAGACTATCAGCCGAAAGCCCATAACTATACAAAAGAACTGTTTGGTGAAGATTATGTATTCAGAGCAGGGACAATAGGTACTGTTGCTGAAAAGACGGCCTACGGTTATGTCAAAGGTTATATGAATGACCATGGCATCACAAAACGCGGTGCAGAAATCGATCGACTGGTCAAAGGATGTTCAGGTGTCAAAAGGACAACCGGGCAGCACCCGGGCGGTATCATAGTTGTACCTGATAACATGGATATATTTGACTTTACACCGATACAATACCCGGCAGATGATATCGAAGCGGAATGGAAAACGACACATTTCGACTTCCATTCAATCGATAACAATCTGCTCAAGCTGGATATACTCGGCCACGATGATCCGACGATGATCCGCATGCTCCAGGACTTATCAGGCATCGATCCGACAACACTGCCGACGGATGATGAGAAGACGATGGGACTGTTCAGTTCACCTGAAACACTCGGCGTCACCGAAGAAGAAATTGTCTGTAAAACGGGTACACTCGGTGTACCGGAGTTCGGTACAGGTTTCGTCCGCCAGATGCTGGAAGATACTAAACCGTCGACATTCAGTGAACTTGTACAGATTTCGGGACTGTCCCACGGCACGGATGTGTGGCTCGGCAATGCCCAGGACCTGATCCGCAGCGGTACATGCGACTTATCAAACGTTATCGGATGCCGTGACGATATCATGGTTACTCTGATGTACAAGGGACTCGAACCTTCACTTGCCTTCAACATCATGGAGAAAGTGAGAAAAGGTAAAGGTCTGACTGAAGAACATGAAGCGGCGATGAAAGATAACGGTGTTGAAAACTGGTATATTGATTCATGTAAGAAAATAAAGTACATGTTCCCGAAAGCACACGCAGCAGCATATGTACTGATGGCAGTCCGTATCGCGTACTTCAAAGTACATTATCCTCTGTATTACTATGCGAGCTACTTTACTGTACGTGCATCTGACTTCGACCTGCTGACGATGGTCAAGGATAAATCGACGATCCGTCACAGAATAAAAGAGATGAACAGCAATTTCCACGAATTATCCAAAAAAGAAAAAGATACACTGGTCGTCTTGGAAATCGCGAATGAGATGGCCCACAGAGGATTTAAAATGCATCCGGTGGATGTTGAGAAATCGGACGCATTTGAGTTCAAAATTACCGAAGACGGTCTCATACCGCCTTTCATCGCTGTTCCCGGCCTCGGTGCGAACGTTGCAAAGCGTATCGCTCAGACCCGTGAAGAAGAGCCGTTCATTTCTAAAGAAGATTTGAATAAACGCGGCGGGGTCGCTCAGAAGGTGATTGAATATTTGACAGAGCTCGGCACCCTTGAACATCTGCCGGACAAAGCGCAGCTGTCCATATTCGACATTTGATGAATTTGCATAACAATTTTGATTATGGTATTATATTAATGATATTAATACTCATTGCACATGGAGAAGAACGGGTCCGCCCGTTCTTTTCTTACGTTTAAAGGAGGCGATTTGAACATGAATCATACTGAACAAAAAGTTTTTGACAATGCAGCTCCAATAGTAGAAAAATTGAATTTTAAATTGATTGAAGTGGCGTTCGTCAAAGAAGGTAAAGATCACTTTTTAAGATTATATCTTGATAAAAAAGGTGGTATTACTTTAGAAGATTGTGCTGCTGCCAGTGAAGTGATCAGTGAAAAACTGGATGAGTGGGAGATTATTAAAGGTGCATACTTTCTGGATGTTTCCTCGCCTGGAGCCGAACGTCCGATAAAAAATGATGATGATCTGGAATTGACGCTGGACAATGGGATATATGTGAAAACGTACCAGCATATCAACGGTGAGAAAGAATGGACAGGCGTATTGAAATCATATGATGAGGATACTGTCACGGTTGAATATAAAGACAAAGCCAAAAAGAAGACAATCTCTATTGAACGAAAAAAAATCGCTACTTTAAGAAAAGCAGTATTAATCTGATTGGAGGAGATAGGTTGTGAATCAAGATTTATTGAATGCTATGGACTACCTTGAAAAGGAAAAAAGCATTCCAAGAGAAATACTCATAGAAACAATCGAAGCAGCGCTGCTCACTGCTTATAAAAAGAACTATACCCAGCACAAAAATGTCAAAGTGGATTTGAATTTGACAAATGGCAGTTACCGGGTGATCTCAAGAAAAGATGTAGTGGAAGAAGTGGAAGATGAGACGGCGGAAGTCGATCTTGAAACAGCACGCACAGTAAACCCTGCATATGAAATCGGCGATCCTTACGATGAAGATGTGACGCCGAAAGATTTCAACCGTGTCGGTGCACAGGCGGCGAAACAGGCAGTGATGCAAAGGCTGAGAGATGCTGAACGCGGCATATTATATGATGAATTCGTCGACAAGGAAGATGAAGTCATGACCGGTCTGATCGACAGAGTCGACCACCGCTTCGTATACATTCAGCTCGGCCGTACAGATGCTGTACTGAGTGAGTCGGAAAGGATACCGAACGAGGTTTACCGTCCGAATGAACGCATAAAGGTTTATGTGAATAAAGTCGAACAGACAACGAAAGGGCCACAAATTTTCGTTTCACGTACGCATCCGAATCTGCTCAAGCGTCTTTTTGAAAAAGAAGTGCCTGAAATTTATGACGGTACAGTTGAAGTCATGAGTGTGGCGCGTGAAGCGGGCGAACGTTCCAAGATCAGTGTCCACGCTGAAAATACAGATGTCGACGCTGTCGGTTCATGTGTCGGTGCCAAAGGTGCAAGAGTGGAAGCTGTTGTGAACGAGCTGTCCGGTGAAAAGATTGATATCGTGCTGTGGGATACGGATCCAAAAGTATTTGTAAGGAATGCACTGAGTCCGTCACAGGTTGTAGATGTACTGGTGGATGAAGAAAACCAATCCACAGTCGTCATCGTTCCGGACAATCAATTATCACTTGCAATCGGTAAAAAAGGTCAGAATGCAAGGCTTGCAGCAAAACTGACCGGTTGGAAAATTGACATAAAAAGTGAATCGGATGCGATAGAAGAAGGCATCGTTGGAGAAGAATAAAAACATTAATTTTAATGGGTGATAACATGGCAAGAAAAGTTCCACTGAGGAAATGTATATTGACCAATGAAATGTATCCAAAAAAAGAACTGCTCCGTATCGTGGTGAATAAGGAAAACGAAATATTCGTCGACCCGACAGGAAAGAAGAACGGCCGAGGCAGCTATGTTGTCAAAGATTTGGAAAAAGTTGAAGCTGCCCGGGAGAAGAAGGTTCTTGAAAGAAAGCTGGACCTTTCAAGCGGGGAATTAGAGCCTATATATGATGAAATCATCAGACTCATATACAGGGAGGATATTCCAAAGCGATGAGAGATCCAATACTGAACCTGCTCGGACTGATCACGAAGGCAGGCAAACTTGTAAACGGTGAAGAGCGTACTGTGGAAGCGATCAGAAATCAAAATGCCAAAGTTGTTTTCATAGCTGAAGACGCAGGCGCATCGACTTTTAAAAAGGTTACTGATAAAGCTTCATATTACGAAGTCTATTTAATTAAAAAATATAATAAAAAAGAACTGAGCATGGCTACGGGAAGTGAAAATCGTGTAGTACTAGCTGTCACAGATAAAGGTTTTGCCAATAAGTGCATCGACCTTTTTGAGAAAGGAAAGTGATTCAATGAGTAAAATCCGAATCCATGAATATGCCAAGAATAATAATTTAACAAGTAAAGAAGTGATGGAATTTCTGCGTAAAGAAGGTATTGAGGTAAACAGTCATATGCGTTCACTTGAGGATAACGAACTTCCGTTACTTGATAAGCACTTTAAAAAATCATCAAAAGAAAATAAACCCGGTGATGCGAAAAAGCCTCAGCAGAATGCTCAATCCGGTAAAAAACCTCAAAATAATAAGCAGCAAAAGAATCACAATAATAAAAACAAACCCAAGCAGAAACCAAATCAGAAAAAAGATGCTAAAAAACAACAGCCTAAAGAAGAAAAGGAAACAGCAGCCGACAAAAAAGTCTTCACTTATGAAGAAGGCATTTCAGTAGGTGAGCTTGCCGAGAAAATCGGTGCGGATGCATCTACTGTAATCAAAGATCTGTTCATGCTTGGCGTCGTTGCCAATATCAACCAGTCACTGGAAAAAGAATCCGTGGAAGTCATTGCTGATAACTACGGCTTCACGGCCGAAGAAGAAGTCAATGAAGATGCGGCTGATCTGGAAAATTACTTTGAACTTGATGAAGAATCACAGACTGAAGAGAGACCAAGTGTAGTGACAATCATGGGCCACGTCGACCATGGTAAGACAACACTTCTTGACTCAATCCGTGAAACGAAAGTGACTGCCGGCGAAGCAGGCGGTATCACCCAGCATATCGGTGCATACCAGATTGAATCGAATGGCAAAAAGATCACATTTCTGGATACACCGGGACACGCGGCATTTACAACGATGCGTGCACGCGGTGCGCAGGTGACTGATATTACAGTATTGGTTGTTGCAGCGGATGATGGTGTAATGCCTCAGACGATTGAAGCATTGAACCACGCCAAAGCGGCAGGAGTGCCGATCATTGTTGCGGTCAACAAAATTGATAAGCCGACAGCAAACCCGGATCGTGTCATGACTGAACTTGGTGAACACGGTCTATATCCTGAAGACTGGGGCGGCGACACAATCTTCGTGCCACTTTCTGCTTTAAGCGGAGACGGTATTGAAGACCTGCTTGAAATGATCGGTCTTGTCGGTGAAATGCAGGAGCTGAAAACGCACAGTGACCGTCCGGCAGTCGGTACAGTCATTGAAGCTGAACTGGATAAATCAAGAGGACCTGCTGCATCACTGCTTGTACAGCATGGTACTTTGAATGTCGGCGATTCACTTGTTGTCGGCAACACTTACGGTAAAGTGCGTGCGATGGTCAACGACCTCGGGCAGAGAATCAAGAGCGCTGGTCCGTCAACACCTGTCGAGATTACAGGGTTGAACGAAGTGCCGCTTGCAGGTGACCGTTTTGTAGTGTTCTCAGACGATAAGAAAGCACGTTCAATCGGTGAATCCAGACAGAGCGAGCAAATTGTCCGCGACCGTGAACAGACTCAGAAGGTCAGCCTTGATAATCTGTTTGAACAGATGAAAGAAGGCGAAATGAAAGACCTTAACGTCATCATCAAAGGTGATGTACAGGGCTCTGTAGAAGCTCTGAGTGCATCACTGTTAAAAATAGATGTTGAAGGTGTCAATGTACGTATCATTCACACTGGTGTCGGTGCGATTAACGAGTCAGACGTTACCCTGGCCAATGCATCCAACGCAATCATCATCGGTTTTAACGTCCGTCCGGATACTAACGCGAAGAAAGCGGCGGAGCAGGAAAAGATCGATATGAGATTGCACCGTGTCATCTATAAAGTGATAGAAGAGATCGAGCATGCGATGAAAGGCATGCTGGACCCTGAATATGAAGAGCAGGTCATCGGCAACGTGGAAGTCAGACAGATTTATAAAGTATCTAAGATTGGTACGATTGCAGGCTCTTACGTCACTGACGGTAAAATCACCCGTGATTCAGGTGTTAGAATCATCAGAGAGGGTATAGTCATTTATGAAGGTGAGCTGGATACCCTGAAGAGATATCAGGATGATGCCAAAGAAGTGGCTGCAGGCTATGAGTGTGGTATTACCATCAAAAACTTCAATGATATCAAAGAGGGCGACCAGATCGAACCTTATATCATGGTAGAGATTGAAAGGTGATTTAGATGTCTAACAGAAACGAAAGAGTCGCTGAAGAAGTAAAGAAAGTGGTCAGTGAAGCTTTAAGAACCAAAGTGGATGACAGTGATATCGGCATGGTAACGGTCACAGAAGTCGAAGTGACAAAAGAACTTGAAACGGCAACAATTTACTATACTTCTTTAAACGATAATAAAGAACAGGTTGCAGAAGGACTGGACCGGGCAAAAGGCCTGATCCGTTCCGAAGTGGCTAAAGAAATCCGATTGAGAAAAGCGCCGGAACTTGAATTTAAATATGACAGTTCGATAGAATACGGCAATAAAATCGAGTCACTGCTCAACGAAATCAAAGATAAATAAAAATAATGGCAAACCGGTACGGTTTGCCATTTTAACTTATTACAGGTGATAAAAATGTATAATGGTGTATTTCCGATATTTAAGGAAAAAGGGTTGACGAGCCATGATGTCGTTTATAAAATGCGTAAAATATTACATATGAAAAAAGTGGGCCACACCGGCACTCTCGACCCGGATGTGACAGGCGTGCTGCCGATCGTCGTCGGAGAAGCAACAAAACTGACAGAGTATATGCAGATCAAAGATAAATCCTACAGTGCTGAAGTGACACTCGGAATTTCAACCGAAACCGAAGATGCTTCAGGAGATGTGACGGACACGCTGGAGATGGAGCGATTGCCGGATGAGGCGGTCGATATGACACTCCAGTCCTTTATTGGCGAATACAATCAGCAGGTGCCTTTATATTCATCGGTCAAGGTGGCCGGTAAAAAATTGTATGAGTATGCAAGAAGCGGTGAAGCGGTTGAGCGCCCTGTCAAAACGGTCTTTATTAGACAGATTGAAAGAACCGGTGAAATCGAATTTGATGGTAATACTGTCAAATTCAACATTGATGTGACCTGTTCGAAAGGGACATATATCCGCACACTCGCTGTTGACATCGGACGAGCACTCGGAGTGCCCGCACACATGTCCGGACTGATCAGAACCGCCTCGTGCGGCTTCAATATCAGTGACACGGTTACTCTGGAGGGGCTCAGAACGCTCGAAGATGATAAAAAGGAAGAATATCTTCAGCCGCTTAAAGATATAGTCTGTGAAGAAAATCTATTGGAGATTGATGATGAACAGCTGCTTTTTAAAGTACAGCATGGGCAGAAACTGATCAAATCTGATATTATGGAAATGGTTAGCCAGAAAGACAGTTATATTGTATTTTTAAAAGATGGAAAACCTATTGGAATGTATCATCAGCATCCCGAAAAGGCAGACGAGCTGAAACCATATAAGATGTTCAATAAACTATAGTTAAGAGGCGATTGTAATGGAGATTATTCAACTGAATTATACAGATGATACGGTGATTGAAAAGTTGGAACAGAGCGCAACGGCGATCGGTTTTTTTGATGGTCTTCACCGCGGACATTTAAAAGTGATCAACAGAATGAATAAAATTGCTGAAGAAAAAAATCTTAAAAAAGGGATTATGACATTTGATCCGCATCCGTCGGTGGTGTTGAATCCGAAATTTCAGAGAACGACATATCTGACTCCGCTTGAAATCAAATTGGAAATGTTTGAATCCATGGGGGTTGATTACGTCTTCATCATAAACTTCTCAAGTAAGCTTGCAAAACTGGAACCGGATGAATTTGTCAAAAAGTATATCATCGGCGCGAACGTAAAAGAACTGATTTCAGGATTCGATTATACATACGGTGCAAAAGGCAGAGGCAATACGACCAATTTAACTGAATATGATGAATTTAACACGACCATTGTCGGTAAATATGCCTTTACTGATGAAAAAGTGTCGACGACACAGATCCGCTCAAGTCTTGCAAACGGTCAGCTTGAAGAGGCGAATCAACTGATCGGCCGCACATACACGATCTCAGGCGTAGTGGTTCAGGGTGAAAAGCGCGGTCGTACAATCGGTTTCCCGACAGCAAATATTGAAGCGGATTTCAGATACTTCCTGCCTAAAAATGGTGTTTATTCCGTAACTCTCAAAGTGCATTCAACAGATGAGATTCATAAAGGGGTCGGCAATATCGGTGTGAAACCGACTTTCCATGATGATATAAGCAAACCGATCATCGAAGTGCACCTCTTTGATTTCAATGAGAGTATTTACGGTGAGTCGGTAACCATCTATTTCCATAATTATATCCGCGGCGAAGTGAAGTTTGATGGTGTGGATGAGCTTGTTGACCAGATGGAAATAGATCGTAACGACGCGATAAAACTACTTGAAGATATAGACTGAGATGTGTATAATGGTTTGAGTACCTTATCTTGGCTTTCAGAAACTCCAACTGTTGCTCGGATACAGGTGAATAATATTAAAGGAGGCGTTTCTTAATGGCTATTACACAAGAACGCAAAAATGAACTGATTCAGGAGTACCGCGTACACGAAACAGATACAGGTTCTCCGGAAGTACAGATTGCTGTACTGACAGATGAGATTAACTCATTGAACGAGCATTTGAAAATGCACAAGAAAGATCATCACTCAAGACGTGGTCTTTTGAAGATGGTTGGTCGTCGTAAACATTTACTGACTTACCTTCGTGGAAAAGATGTTCATAGATACCGTGAATTAATCGGAAAGCTTGGCTTGCGCCGTTAATCACATGTGGCATATCCTAAAAGGATATGCCTTTTTTTATATATATTTTAAAGTAAAAGTGATATGATTATTAATAAGTAGTCATACTAAGGAGAGAATATTGCACATGACAGGATCAGAAAAAAAGATATATAAAACAACAATGGGTAAACATGATTTAATAGTTGAATATGGTGAAATGGCAAAGCAGGCCAGCGGTTCAGTACTCATCAGATACGGTGATACCGTTGTATTGTCAACAGCCACAGCATCAAAGGGCCCTAAAGACATCGGCTTTTTCCCTTTAACAGTAGCATACGAAGAAAAATTATATGCAGCAGGAAAAATTCCCGGAGGTTTCAATAAGCGTGAAGGCAGACCGAGTGAAGAGGCGACATTGACAAGTCGTCTGATCGACCGTCCGATCCGTCCACTGTTCCCCGAAGGATACAGAAGAGATGTTCAGGTCATCTCGATGGTGTTGTCTGTAGATCCGGATGCTTCACCGCAGATGGCAGCAATGCTTGGCTCTTCACTTGCCCTCAGTGTAAGTGATATTCCGTTTGAAGGGCCTATTGCCGGTGTAACAGTCGGATTGGTTGACGGAAAATTCATCATCAATCCTTCAGCTGAAGAAATGGAAAACTCCGATTTGGATCTGCAGGTTGCAGGTACCAAAGATGCTGTCAACATGGTTGAATCAAGTGCGAAAGAAGTGACTGAGGATGTCATGCTTGAAGCGATCCTGTTCGGTCATGAAGAAATTAAGAAACTGGTCACTTTCCAGGAGGAAATCGTTGCAGAAATCCAGCCTGAAAAGCATGGTGCGGATTTGGAAGAAGAAATCGAAGGCTTAAGAAGCGATATCGAAGAAAAAGTGAAATCCCATGGTTTGTATGATGCGATTCAGGAAGTCGACAAACAAACACGTGAAGAAGGCATTACAAATGCAAAAGACAGCATACTCGAAACTTTCGATGAAGAAAGTGAGAACTATGAAGATACAATCAAAGAAGCGGGCAGCATAATCGATGAACTGCTGAAAGCGGAAGTACGCCGACTCATCACAGAGGAGAAACTCCGTCCTGACGGCCGTAAGCCTGATGAAATCAGACCGCTTGATTCACAAATCGGGCTTCTGCCCAGAGCACACGGTTCCGGTTTATTTACCCGTGGCCAGACACAGGCATTGACTATAGCAACGCTCGGCGGTCTGGGTGAATATCAGATTATCGACGGTCTTGGTGACGAAGAACAGAAACGTTACATGCACCAGTATAATTTCCCGCATTTCTCAGTCGGTGAAACAGGACCGATCCGTGGACCGGGACGTCGTGAAATCGGTCATGGTGCACTGGGCGAGCGTGCACTTCTGCAGGTGATACCGAGTGCTGAAGAATTCCCATACACAATCCGTGTCGTTTCCGAAGTGCTTGAATCGAACGGTTCCTCTTCACAGGCATCAATCTGTGCCTCAACACTCGCATTGATGGATGCAGGTGTGCCAATCAAGGCACCTGTTGCAGGTATTGCGATGGGTATGGTTAAAAAAGATGACAACTATACAATCTTATCCGACATCCAGGGTATGGAAGATGCACTTGGAGATATGGACTTTAAAGTGGCAGGGTCTGAAAAAGGCATTACTGCCATTCAGATGGATATCAAGATTGACGGTCTCGGTGAGAGCATTTTAAAAGAAGCGCTTGAGCAGGCGAGACTTGGCAGACTTGCGATACTCGACAATCTGATTTCAACAATCAGCGAGCCGAGGGAAACATTATCCCGATATGCGCCGAAAGTCGAAGTCATGAAAATCAAGCCGGATAAAATCCGTGATGTTATTGGACCGGGTGGTAAAAAGATTAATGAGATCATTGATGAAACAGGCGCCAAACTGGATATTGAACAGGACGGTACCGTCTACATCGGACACAGTGATCCCGAGATGATTGCCAAAGCTAAAAAAATCATTGAAGATTTGACACGTGTTGCCGAAGTCGGCCAGGTCTATATGGGTGAAGTGAAACGTATTGAGAAATTCGGTGCTTTCGTTCAGATATTCCCGGGCAAAGATGCTTTAGTGCATATTTCCAATATGGATACAAAACATATTAAAAATGTTGAAGACGTTGCAAAAATCGGTGATCAGTTCCTAGTGAAAGTGATCAATATCGATAATCAGGGACGTGTGAATGCTTCCAGAAAAGCGATGATGGAGGACAACAAACAGGAGGATAAATAATGATTTTTGATACTTTAATTTTGAATGACAGGAAATTTGACATTGAAGGCCAGCTTAGAATTAAAGAAAATCATGAAGTGAAAATCATTTTTGAAGATTTGAATTTGGGAACATATTTGAAAGAGCTGCCTGACAATGACAGAAATATCGATCATTTGGAGCTTCGTAATGTTCAGGAGACAAGATATGATACTAAGAACGTGGCGCTCACTCACATTACGATTGATGGCAAGCATTACCATGCCACGTTCAAGTGATATTAGGAGGTAAAGTTTTGAATTCAGCAAAAACAGAGGCAGGAAATATCAAAATCATTCCGCTCGGCGGCGTTGGCGAGATTGCCAAAAATATGTATGTCGTCGAAGTGGATGATGAGATGTTCATTTTAGATGCAGGACTGATGTTTCCGGAAGATGAAATGTTAGGTGTGGATGTTGTCATACCTGATATTTCTTATATAAAAGAAAATAAGAATAAATTAAAAGGAATTTTTCTAAGCCATGGACATGAAGATGCCATCGGCGCTGTTCCTTACATTGTCGGTGAATTGAATGTGCCCATCTACGGCTCTAAATTAACATTGGCACTGGTCAAGGACCGCCTCAAACAGAAGGGCGTCAATAAAAAAATCAAGTTTTATACGATAAACAGCAAGTCAAAAATGAAATTTAAAAACGTTGCGATGAACTTTTTTGAAGTGAGTCACAGCATTCCAGATGCATACGGTGTGAGCCTTGAAACGAAATATGGCAACATCGTCTATACCGGTGAATTTAAATTCGACCAGAGTTTGACCGGTGACTACCGCTACAACATGGCGAAAATGTATGATGTGGCAGGGCCGGATGGTGTGCTGGCGTTGATCAGTGATTCTACAGAGGCAGAGAAACCCGGGTACAATACCGCAGAGAATGTGGTGGAAGAGCAGATATTGGATGGGTTCTATAAAGCGAACGGACGCATCATCGTGTCCTGCTACGCTTCCAACTTTGTCAGAATCCAGCAGGTAATCAACAATGCTGTAAAGACAAAGCGCAAAGTTTCATTTTTGGGGCGTACTTTGGAAAGTTCATTCAAAACGGCGAGAAACCTTGGCTACTTCGATATTCCCGACGGACTGCTGGTTCCGATTCATGAGATTAAAGACTACCCTAAAAATGAGACGGTCATCATCGCATCCGGATCCCAGGGTGAACCAATCGAGGCGCTGGGACAGATGTCAAGAGGCAGCCACGATGTAACGAACATTAAAGAAGGCGATACGGTCTTTATTTTGACGACACCGTCTTCAAATATGGAAGTTATTCTATACAGCACATTGAACGACTTAGTGAAAGCGGGCGCGAATGTTGTTACGCCTTCACAAAATACTCATGCTTCAGGCCATGGTCTCGGCGAGGAATTGAAAATGATGCTCAATGTCATGAAGCCGAAGTACTTCATACCAGTCCAGGGCGAGTTTAAAATGCAGATTGCACACGCAAAACTCGCAGCGGAAACCGGTGTTGCGCCTGAAAATATCTTTTTACTTGAAAAAGGTGACGTTGCATCATATGACGGCGATACAATGATCAGTGCCGAAAAGGTGACGGCAGGAAATACTCTGATAGATGGCAGCGGCGTCGGAGACGTCGGCAACATCGTACTCAGAGACAGACGTCTTTTAAGTGAAGACGGCATTTTCATCGCGGTCATCACAATCGATCCTGTCGAACGTAAAATCGTTGCAGGACCGGAACTCCAGTCACGCGGTTTTGTCTACGTCAAAAAGAGCGAGGATCTGTTGAATGAAGCAGAGAGCAGAGTGACTGACATTGTCAATGACGCACTGATGGAAAAGAAACTGGATTGGAGTACAATCAAGCAAGGCATCCGTGATGATTTAGGCAAGTACTTATATGACAGTACAAAACGCCGCCCGATGATCATACCAATCATATCTGAAATATAAACTATAGTGAGACTGCCGTTTTGGCAGTCTCATTATCAATCGAAAGAGGAGTTTTTATGACTTCAAAGCGTAAAAAAAGTACAACTCATAGAAAAAAACAAAAACAAAATAACAAAACTTATTACTCACTGTTAACATTTGCGTTTATTGTGATAATAATTATTGCAATTTTACGACTCGGAGTAGTTGGTGCTTTTTTAGATGCTAGTTTTGCATATATTTTGGGAACGAGTCGTTATTTTACATATATTATTGCGATTTTAGCGGGTATTTACATGATCAGAGAACAAAAAATACCATTCACTAAACGCATGTCCGGTTATTTGTTGTTTCAGTTCGGGCTGTTGTTCTTGCTGCATTCCATCTTATTTTTATCAAACCAGCCGAGAACAGAGAACTACTTTACATTTAATGAGATATTTTCTGTCATCCGTGAGCCGGGCAATTCGGAATTCTTCGGCGGCGGTGTATTTGGACAGTTGCTGTTCGCATTTTCCTCTACGGGCATTTCACTGATCGGTACATTGCTTCTCAGCATAATATTCATTTATTTCAGCATTTTAATGATTACCCATAGGAACATCGCAGATTCATTGGCTGCCCATACGAATAAAATCGTTGAAGTCATCAGAACAATTGCACTCGGCATTGTCAGCCTTTTCGCAAGGCTTTATAAAAACATTGCAGAAAGCGTCGGCAGACTTAAAGACAACAGAAAGAAAATGGCGGCTGAAAGCAGTAGTGCTGAGAAAACGCCCAAAAAGAAAAAGTCCATCCCTTCAAATAAAAATCCTGAAAAAGATCCAAAGGCAGACGAAATTGCTTATGTTGAACCGAAACAATTGGACGATTTTACGCATGATGAGACAATCATTGAAGACATGTACAGCTATGAGCGTGAAGATGAAGCAGCTAATGAGGAAGCACTGGAGGAACTTTCCGGAAACATTGCTGACGATGAAGGTATCAGGGAAGAGATTGAAGAGAATCCATCTGATGAACCTGCAAGGCCAAAGAGACCGGAAACAGACAGAGAGCGTTCTCTTGAAATTGCGGAAGCTGAAGATGAACCGCAGCAAATTGAATATGAGAGTGAAGACTTTACAGATACCTTAGCTCCGGTTGAAACCACAGGTGAAAGCACGGTTGAAGAATTCGATGATGATGAGCTGAAACAGTTGAAACAGTATGAACTGCCTTCCATCAGCATTTTGGATGATGTGGAAGTTTCAGAAAAGATGGATAACAAGGAAGTTTTAAAGCAGGGTAAAATACTGGAAGAAACACTGCAGAACTTCGGGGTTAACGCGAAAGTGTCGAAAATCAGAATCGGTCCGGCGGTCACACAGTTTGAAGTGCAGCCGGACATCGGTGTGAAAGTGAGCAAAATCATCAATCTGCAAAATGATATTGCCTTAAGCCTTGCAGCCAAAGATATCCGTATTGAAGCACCGATTCCTGGTAAATCGGCAGTCGGCATCGAAGTGCCGAATTCCGTGGTGAGCATGGTAACAGTAAGGGAAGTACTGAAGCGAAAATCTTCGGATAATCCGCTTGAAGTGGTGCTCGGTAAAGATATATCCGGAGCACCGATCCTTGCGGAGCTGAACAAGATGCCTCACCTGCTTGTCGCAGGGGCGACGGGCAGCGGGAAGTCAGTCTGTATCAACGGCATCATTGTCAGTCTGTTGATGAATGCGAAACCTCACGAGGTCAAGCTGATGATGATCGACCCTAAAATGGTGGAGCTGAATGTCTACAACGGCATTCCGCATCTGTTGTCGCCGGTCGTGACGAACCCTCAAAAGGCGAGCGATGCGCTGAACCGTATCGTTTCCGAGATGGAACGACGCTACGATCTGTTCTCACATTCCCATACGAGAAATATCGAAGCCTACAACCAATATCTGGAACGTGAAAGCGACAATCCGGAGAAAGTTCAGAAGCTGCCTTATATCGTCGTCATCATCGATGAGCTGGCAGATTTGATGATGGTGGCTTCAAAAGATGTCGAAGCGAGCATTACAAGAATTGCACAGATGGCACGTGCAGCGGGAATCCACCTGATCATCGCAACCCAGAGACCGTCGGTGAATGTCATTACAGGTATCATCAAGGCGAACATCCCTTCAAGAATTGCATTCAGCGTGAGTTCACAAATCGACTCAAGAACGATCATCGACTCTCAAGGGGCAGAGAAGCTGCTAGGTAGAGGGGACATGCTGTTCCTCCCTTCAGGAAGATCCAAGCCGCTCCGTGTACAGGGCGCCTTCCTATCAGACAATGAAGTCCAGGATGTAGTCGATTTCATAACCACACAGATGAAAGCGAACTATGAGAAGTCAATTATGAATAAAGAACCTCAAAAAGAAGAAATCGAATCAGAGGATGAACTATATCCGGATGCAAAATGGTTCGTCATCGAAGAGCAGCGTGCGAGTGCATCTCTTCTGCAGAGACAGTTCCGTATCGGATACAACCGCGCTGCACGACTCGTGGATGACCTGGAGGCCAACGGCATCATCGGTCCTGCCAGCGGCAGCAAACCGAGAAACGTATTAGTAGAAAACGATGAGTAAGGAGTTAATTATGTATAATGTGCAAACAAAAACGATAGATAATATTCCAACGGTCTTTATTCATACAGAAAAATTCAAGACAATCAATTTGAAAATACAGTTCAGGAGCGGGCTTGAAAGAGAGCGGGTATCGAAAAGGTATCTGCTCAGCCGGATGATGGTGAAGAAGGCCGGTTCATTTGAAACTGAAAGTGAATTATTGAAGTATTTGGCGCATCACTACGGTGCGCACCTCACTTCCGCGGTCACGAAAAAAGGCCGGGATCATGCGATGTCTTTTAATCTCGAGTTCATCAATTCCAAGTTCGTTAAAGAAGATTTGAACCTGCTTAAGAAAATGTCTGAAGTATTGAAAGACGTATTGAAGACGCCGTTTGAATATGATGCGGAAGATACTCAATTTTTCGAACGTGAAAAGCGTCTGTATATCAACCGGTTGAAAGGTCTTAAGGATAATAAAGCCCAAAAGAGCTTTGAAAATCTGTTAAATGTCATGTTCAAAGATGAGCCTTATAAATATTTATCCCACGGGGTCCTTGAAGATATCGAGAATATCACTTTGGAAGATATTAAAGATGAACATGAGGAAATGATGAAAAATGACGAAGCGGTCATTCTGATTGCAGGACATCTTGATGAAGTGACGGATGACAGTCTGAAAGGTCTGATTACACGTGATGAAACAATACGTCTGCCATATGAAGGATACAGCTTCAAAGAAGTGACGGAAAAAGAACAGACGGATAAGGAAAATGTCGAGCAGGCGAAGCTCAATATGGGGTTCAGGGCGGATGCCAATTCAGCTGAAGAAAAAATGGCGCTGAATGTAGCCAACCAGATGTTCGGCGGAAGTGCGACGAGCTATTTATTTAAAAATATCCGTGAAAAGGAAAGCCTGGCCTACCAGATCCACTCGCAGACGGATATTAAAAATGGATTTCTGTTTGTGCTGGCGGGTGTATCCCCCGACCAGGTCGAAAAGGCGAAAAGTGCAGTACTGCATGAACTTCAGAGAATCAAGGACGGTGACTTCACCGAAGAATTTTTATCTGAAACGAAGCATCTCATGCGGGTGAACAGAAATGAAATTGTTGATAAGCCGAAAGGTTTGATTGCTCTTGTCTATAATCAGTACTTGAATGACAGCACTGACGATGACTGGGAACAATCATTGAGTAAAGTCGATCATGAGCTGATCGTTAAAGTTGCCAATCAAATTTATCTGGATACGGTATATACATTAACAGGGAAGTGAATGAATGAGACACATAGAATATAAAGATATAGACGAAAATGTTTACAAGGAGACTTTGGATAACGGTCTTGAAGTATTCATCATTCAGAAGTCGGGATACAACAAGAAATTTGTGACCTATACTTCAAAATACGGTTCAATCGATAATCATTTCAAAGTGGATGGCAAAGAACACCGGGTGCCGGACGGCATCGCACATTTTCTCGAACATAAAATGTTTGAAAAGGAAGACGGTGATGTCTTTGATCTGTTTGCAAAAGGCGGAGCAAACGCCAACGCATTCACATCATATGACAGAACATCCTATCTGTTCAGCACGACGGAAGACTTTTATAAAAACCTTACACTGCTGATGGACATGGTGGAGAAGCCGTACTTTACAGAGGAAACTGTGGCAAGGGAAATCGGCATCATCAATGAAGAAATCAAGATGTACCAGGACAATCCCGGTTACAGATTGTATTTTGATACGATCGGTCAGATGTATGACGAACTGCCTGTAAAAATCGATATCGCAGGCACATTGCCGTCAATCAGTGAAATTACAAAAGACCATTTATATTTATGCCATGATAAATTTTATCATCCGTCGAACATGGTCCTCATCATGGTGGGAGATTTCAATGTTGAGGAAGCGATGAAATTTGTCAAAGACCATCAGGACGGCCGAGGGAAAATAAAACCGCTGGATGTTGAAAGAATTCTCCCTGATGAAAAGCGCAACGTCGTGAAACCGGAACACAGCCTGTACCTTGATGTTGCAGAAACTAAAGTAATGCTCGGTTTTAAAAATGAAAAGATCGATTCTGATAAGGAAAGACTGACACGCGATCTTGCGATGATGTTCGGTCTCGACATGGTCTTTGGTGAACAATCCGATTACTATTATCAAATGCTGGAAGATGGCATCATCGATGATTCATTCAATTTCGCTCACAATGAGGAAAAGGACTTTGCCCATATACTGATGACGACACAGACTGATGATCCTGGAAAGTTTACACAGACCATTCTGGACATCATAGAAGATATTAAAAATAAAGATATTTTCGAAGAAGACAAACTGATCAATCAAAAGCGTGAAGTGCTCGGTGATTATCTGTCGAGTTTGAACTCGCCGGAATATATAGCCAATCAATATACAAAATATCATCTTGACGGTTACGATTTATATCAGCTGCCGGAAATCATCGAACAGATCACTGTAGAGGATATTAAGAAGTATATATTCGACGCTTTGAATCCGGAATATATGGTCGAGTGTGTGCTTCAGCCTGAAGATGAAAAAGTGAGTACTGATGGTTGATAAAACGTATCTCATCGTCGGTGCTTCCGGTGATATCGGTCAGGCGATACATTATGATCTGAAAGATGAGAATATCATATCAGTGTCAAAATCCCGGCCCCCTAAATATAAAAGCGAGCATCACTTTATTGACCTGTCCGGTTCGATTACTGAAGAAGACGTCCACAAAATCACAGACCATCTTGATATCATCGACGGACTGATCTGGTCGCCGGGGGTTGAACTGTTTGAAATGTTACAGGATACGAGTTTGAAATCCATGGATGAACAATATAACGTTTCAATACGTTCACTGATTATTTTTATAAAAGTCATATTGCCAAAACTAAAATTAAGTAAAAGTGGTAGAATAATAGTAATTACTTCTGTTTGGGGCACTGTGGGCGCCAGTTTTGAAAGCATCTACGCCACGATGAAAGGTGCACAGAATACACTGGTCAAGTCTTTGGCAAAAGAACTTGCCGCCACTGACATCACTGTAAACGCGGTCGCGCCGGGTGTCGTAAAGGGCAGTATGACACATACGCTCGCACCGGAAGATTTGCAGGCAGTGCTCAGTGAACTGCCCCAGCAGAGGCTGGTCGAAACGTCTGAAGTCAGCAGTTCGGTCTGTTTTATACTGAATGACAGCTCAAAAAGCATCAATGGTGAAATACTGAATATAAACGGAGGATGGTACACATGAGTGAAGCAAAAGATATGTATCCGGAAACTGATTTGGAGCAGTACCCAGAACGTAATATAGAGCAGTATTTGGAGTATGAGAACGTGATCAACAGAGCAGGGCTTCTAGGGGATATATCTTCTATGCTCGGCAATCTCGGTATCAGTATAAACACGATCAACGGTGTGGAAAAAACACGCCGCGGGCTGATTGTCAGGACGGATAATGTCGACAAGCTCAGACGGTTTATTTATATCAGCCAATATGTGGACGATATCAACATCATCAAAGTCCGTTCACCGCAGGTCAGAGACCGTCTTGCAGTGAGACACGGTCGCTTCATCAAAAGAGACGAAGATAAAAAGACATACAGATTTACACGTGATGAAATCGGGATACTCGTCGACTTTCTCGGTGAGATATTTCTTGAAAAGAAACACCGTCTGATCGGTATTCGGGGCATGCCCCGTGTAGGCAAAACGGAGTCGATTGTCGCTGCGAGTGTTACAGCAAAGAAAAAATGGCTGTTTCTTTCGAGTACATTGATTAAGCAGACAGAACGTAAAAGCCTGTTGAAAGGCGAGTATGATGACAGCAATGTTTATATCATCGACGGGGCGGTGACTGCCAATTCATCCAACAGAGAGCACAAGAATCTGATCAGGGAATTGATGACTTACCCTGCGGTGAAAGTTGTCGAACACCCTGATCTGTTCAATGATGATATGAAATATACAATGGATGACTTCGATTATATCATTGAGCTCAGAGAGCACGAAGATCAGAAAATCACATATGAAAAACATAAGAAGAAACATTGGTTCGAAAATGAGGACATGGACTTCTTCAGCGGATTTTAGGAGGCATTATGAAACTAGGAGCGTATTTAAGAGATAAACGTGAAAAAGCCGGCGTTACCTTAAAAGAAATGCAGCAAAAATCAGGCATTAGAAAAAGTATAATCAGAATTATCGAAGCGGGCGATTTCAGTCAATTGCCCGAACCGAATCATGTATACTTTTTAATTGAAAAATACGCTAAAGTCTTGGGACTCGATGCTGATAACTTATTTTCCAGATTTTCTGAAGACCTTCCTGAAGAGAACGAACAGTCAAAAAAACGACAGCAGTCTGAAAACGAAGACTTCAAATATTTAAGGAAAGTATTGATCAGCTTTGGCGCAATGATCGGTATTTTGTTTGTACTTTGGCTGATTTTGCTGCAGGTCGGTTCTGAAACCGACGTGTTCGAACAAACACCGATTTACGAATCAACGGCATTCGATATCGAATCACAGGATACTGAAGACGAATCTTCAGATGAGAATGAAGAGGAAACCGCTGAACCGGCGGAAGATGAAGAAACCCCGGAAGAAGATGGCGGTTCAGAATCAGAGTCTACAGCAGATATCAGCTACATCGGCATGGACAATAATACATTATATTATGATGTGACGGTCAGTGGTAATCTGGAAGTGACTCTGGCAGGAGATAATTCATGGGTCAGCCTGTCGGATGATGCAGGCAACACATATGCATACGAAGAACTTTCCGAAGGTGAATATGAGATAGCTGAGGATGCATCGGCACTGTATCTGACCATTGGCAACGCGCCGGGACAGGAACTGACTGTCGGCGGAGAAACCGTGTCAAGCAGTGAATCGACAGATGCAATCACAGTGCATTATGAATTTAATATTGTAAGGGAGTGATAGTATGAACATACCTAATCAGCTCACAGTTTTCAGAGTTATTCTGATACCTGTCCTAATGATATTTGCTCTGGCCGATTTCGGTTTTGGCGATATGGAATTTCTCGGCGGGGAACTCATCAGAGTGGAACAGTTCATATCAGCAGTTATTTTTGTTGTGGCAACATTTACAGATTTCCTTGACGGCTACCTTGCCCGTAAATGGAACATGATTACGAACATGGGTAAATTCCTGGACCCGCTGGCCGATAAATTACTGGTCACGGCAGGTTTGATTGTTCTGGTGGAGTGGCATACTATATCCTCCTGGATTGCTGTTGTCATCATCGCAAGGGAATTTGCAGTCACCGGACTGAGACTGTTGCAGATCGAGCAGGGTTTTGTCAGCGCAGCATCTAATCTGGGCAAAGTGAAGACGACATTCCAGATGCTCGCACTGATCTTTTTACTTTTCGGAGACATATTTACTCAGTTCATACCATTTTCATTGGGTATGCTGCTGATGTATATTGCAGTGTTTTTCACTGTACTTTCAGGTATTGAATATTTCTATAAAGGCCGGGAAGTATTCAAGGCAAAGCCAGAATAAAATGAATTCTGCACGCTTTTACGTGCAGAAACACGATTTCAGGCATGTAAAAGCGTCAAAATTATAGTTAAGCGTCACAAAAATTAAATTTCTGCAGAACGAAAGCGAATATATGTTCGCTTTTTTGTTTTTTACATGATATAATATTTTCGAAGTAACATTTGGAGGGATAACATGGACGAAAGACAAAAAGCATTAGATACTGTAATTAAAAATATGGAGAAATCTTTTGGTAAAGGATCTGTCATGAAGCTTGGTGATGATACCGGGAGAAACGTATCCACAGTTTCCAGCGGTTCAATCACATTGGACAAAGCGCTGGGTGTTGGTGGTTATCCGAAAGGGAGAATCATCGAGATTTACGGTCCTGAATCCTCTGGTAAAACGACAGTCGCATTACATGCGATCGCAGAAGTGCAGAAAAATGGCGGCATCGCCGCGTTCATTGACGCTGAGCACGCTTTAGATCCCGTATATGCAAAAAATTTAGGTGTAGATACAGAAAACTTATATTTATCACAACCGGACCACGGTGAGCAGGGACTTGAGATTGCTGAAGCGTTCGTCCGCAGCGGTGCTGTGGATATTGTTGTCGTCGACTCTGTCGCAGCACTCACACCGAAAGCTGAGATTGAAGGTGAAATGGGGGACAGCCATGTCGGTCTGCAGGCACGTTTAATGTCACAGGCACTGCGCAAGCTCTCTTCAGCGATTGCAAAAAGTAATACAACAGCAATTTTCATCAACCAGATCCGTGAGAAAATCGGTGTAATGTTCGGTAATCCGGAAACGACACCGGGCGGGCGTGCCCTTAAGTTCTACAGTTCTGTCAGACTCGAAGTACGCCGTGCAGAGCAGCTGAAACTGGGTCAGGAAATCGTCGGTAACAGAACGAAGATCAAGGTTGTTAAAAATAAAGTGGCACCGCCATTCAGAGTTGCAGAAGTCGATATGATGTACGGTAAAGGTATTTCCAAAACCGGTGAAGTCATCGACCTTGCATCAGAAGCGGAAATCGTTCAGAAGAGCGGAGCATGGTATTCATATAATGGCGAACGTTTAGGCCAGGGTAAGGAAAATGTAAAAGAGCATCTTGAGCAAAATCCTGAACTGTTTGCAGAAATCCAAGGGAAATTGAGAGATCACCTCGGCTTTGGTGAAGGCGGGAAAGAAGATGTTCCCGAAGATTCTGCTGCGGATGAAAATTCACTTTTCCAGGATGAAGATAAGTAAATAATGAATTATTAGCACCAGCTCATATAAATATGAAGCTGGTGCTTGATTTTATTCAGGTTTATATTTAGAATTGTTATATATAATATTTTAATAACTATATTATATATATTAGCTTGAGCCTTTTAAGGAGGTGTTTATTGTGGATTTGATAGACATTCTCTTAATCTTGCTCGGCATAATTCTAGGCGTTGTAATCGGATATTTTATAGTTAAATCAATTTTGACTAGGCAACAGCATGAAGCGCGTTCGTCAGCTGACCATATTATCGGTGAGGCTGAAAAGGAAGCAAACAGTATCAAGAAAGAAAAGCTGTTGGAAGCAAAAGAAGAAAACCAAAATCTCAAAGATGCCATGGAAAGTGAAGTTGAAAATCAACGAAATGATCTGAAGGCATTTGAATCCAGACTGCTTCAGCGTGAAGAAACTCTTGACCGTAAAAGTGAAACTATGGACAAGAAAGATGAAGCATTGGAGACAAAAGAGGCAAAAATTGAAGAAAAACAGCAATTGGTTGATGCCGAGGATGAAAAGATTAAAGAAATAATCAATCAACAAGAAACAGAATTATCCCGCATCTCCGGTTTAACACGTGTGGAAGCACGCGAAGAACTATTCTCTGAATTAGAGAAAGAACTGTCACATGATATGGCTGTTATGGTAAAAGAAAAAGAAAACCAGATGAAAATGGATGTAGACAAAAATGCGAAGGAACTGCTCGCATTGACAGCACAAAGATATGCTGCCGAGTATACTTCCGAGTCTACCGTCTCCGTTGTGAATTTACCAAATGATGAAATGAAGGGACGTATAATCGGCCGTGAAGGACGTAATATACGTACACTTGAAACTCTTACAGGTGTAGATTTAATCATTGACGATACACCAGAAGCGGTAATTTTATCAGGGTTTGATCCAATCCGTCGGGCAATTGCCAAAAACGCATTGGAATCACTGGTACAGGATGGACGCATCCACCCTGGAAGAATTGAAGAAATGGTGGATAAAGCAAAACGTAATATGGAATCGGACATTCGCGATGCAGGTGAAGCTGCTGCTTTTGAACTCGATATTCATAACTTGCACCCTGAGTTTATCAAGCATCTTGGAAAGATGAAGTATCGTTTAAGCTACGGACAGAATGTGTTGAAGCATTCGGTCGAAGTCGGATACCTCACAGGAATGCTTGCAAGCGAACTGGGAGAAGACGTTGCGGTCGCACGCCGTGCAGGCCTGTTACATGATATCGGTAAAGCGATTGACCATGAAATTGAAGGCAGTCACGTTGAAATCGGTGTAGAGTTAGCGAAACGTTATAAAGAATCCGAAACTGTAATCAACGCGATTCATTCACATCACGGTGATGTTGAACCGAACAATGTAATATCTATTCTGGTTGCAGCAGCAGATGCATTAAGTGCTGCGAGACCGGGCGCACGTCGTGAAACACTTGAAAACTATGTGAAGCGTTTAGAGCGTTTGGAAGAGATTGCAGATAACCATCCAGGCGTTGAGAAAACGTTTGCAATACAGGCAGGCCGTGAAATCAGGGTGATGGTTGCACCTGACAGCATCGATGACCTGAATGCACATAGATTGGCCAGAGACATTAAAAAACAAGTAGAAGATGAACTGCAGTATCCAGGACACATTAAAGTGACAGTCGTCCGTGAGATGAGGGCAGTAGAATATGCCAAATAAAAAAATCCCGAACTTTTATAGTTCGGGTTTTTTAATGTGAGTTTGTGAATATAAAATGAAATATTTAAAAATGTAACTGATTTGTCTTTAAAATCGCCCTGAACCGGTATAAGTTCAGGGCTTTTTCATGTATAATTACATTTTGGAATCATCGACTTTCAGCATCTGAAGAATTTCAGAAGTTTCCTGAGTATGATGAGTGGTTGATAAACGCTCATATTTCTCAGCTAGACGATATGCCGTCAAATACAACTCCAATCCTTCCATTGCCTTTTCATCAGTTGTGGATTTAGCGGACGGATTGGCGATTAAAACATTTTTTGCAAACTCTTTTGGGTCGATTGATAGTGACAGAAGTCTCACTCCTATAAATTTTTGTAATTTATAATACCCAATTATTTTAACTATAAACTTTAATATTAAATTAATTCAGTAAGGATGAAATTCATGCGGATCTTATTCATAGGTGACGTTGTCGGTAAAATCGGCAGACGAATGGTCGAAGAACATTTGTTGAAACTAAAAAAAGAGCACGGTGCCCAGATTGCGATAGTGAATGGTGAAAATGCCGCTCACGGCAAAGGGATTACAGAAAAAATATATAAAGAACTTCTAGGTTACGGGGCGGATTTTATTACACTCGGCAATCATGCATTTGCCAAAAGCGATGCTTATGATCTGCTTGACAGCAATGTTAATATGATACGTCCATTAAATTATCCTGAATCGGCACCCGGACGCGGTCATAAAACCATTAACATCAACAATAAAAAGCTGCTGATTATTAATCTGCAGGGCAGGAGTTTCATGCCGGCCATCGACTGTCCGTTTAAAGCAGTGGATAAAGTCCTTGAAGAAAACGAACATGACTATGCATTTGTCGACTTTCACAGTGAAACGACAAGTGAAAGTCTGGCGATGGGATACTATCTGGATGGCAGAGCGAATGCTGTCGTCGGTACGCATACACATGTGCAGACGAATGATGAGCAGATACTCCCCGGTAAAACTGCCTATATTACAGATACTGGTATGACAGGCTTCAAGGATGGCATACTCGGCATCCGGAAAGAGAAAGTCATCGAACGTTTTTTAAACCAGCTGCCTGTCAAACACGATGTACCGGATGAAGGAAAAGGCATATTATCCGGGGTGATCATTGATACGGATTATAAAAAGATTGAAAAGATAAGAATAACTGAGTAATCCGCTCGGACTCAAGTATGATTTTAAGCTTAATCGGCAACCTCATCATGCTTGAGGGGTGTACATCTGATATAATTTTAATTGAATAAGGAGGCATTTATATGAAAGAACAGTTGTCTTGGAAAGTCGGCGGACAGCAGGGTGAAGGGATTGAGTCTACAGGTGAGATCTTCTCAACCACACTCAACCGTCTTGGTTATCACCTTTACAGTTACCGTCATTTTTCCAGCCGTATAAAAGGCGGGCATACAAATAACAATATAAGAATTTCAGTGGATGAAGTTCGTTCAGTTGATGATAATATAGATATTCTTGTGGCTTTTGACCAGCAGACGATTGATGTGAACAGCCATGAACTTTTCGAAGGCGGTATTATTTTAGCAGATGCCAAATTCAAGCCGACAGTGGATGAATCATTGAACGTCACTTTAGTCGTGATTCCATTTACGGAAATTGCCAAAGAGCAGGGCAGCCAGCTGATGAAAAACATGGTGGCAATCGGTGCAAGCGCAAGACTGATGAATCTGCCGATGGAACCATTCAAAGATATGATTCACACGATGTTCATAAGAAAAGGCGAAGAAATTGTAAACAGCAACCATAATGCACTTCGTCTCGGTTTTGAAGCGATGGATGAAAAATATAAGGAACTGTCTATCAACGGCGGTTTCGATCTTGGTGAATCTGACGGGACTGAGAAACTCTATCTTATCGGCAACGATGCCATAGGATTCGGTGCAGTCAATGCCGGCGTGCGTTTCATGCCTGCCTATCCAATTACACCGGCAAGTGAAATCATGGAATATATGATCAAGCATCTGCCGAAACTCGGCGGAACGGTCATTCAGACAGAAGATGAGATCGCCGCAGTGACGATGGCAATCGGTTCAAACTATGCAGGTGCGAGAAGCTTCACAGCATCAGCAGGGCCCGGCCTGTCATTGATGATGGAATCGATTGGTCTGTCCGGTATGACGGAAACACCGCTCGTCATCGTCAATACGATGAGAGGCGGGCCATCCACAGGACTTCCGACCAAACAGGAACAGGCAGACTTGAATCAGATGATCTACGGCACGCACGGCGACATTCCTAAAATTGTCCTTGCCCCGACAGATGTTGAGGATGCTTTTTATTCAACGATAGATGCATTCAACCTGGCAGAATATTACCAGGCGCCTGTAATCCTTTTGTCGGATTTACAGATGTCTTTAGGCAAACAGACGTCAGAACCATTTGATCTCTCCCGGGTTGAAATCAATCGCGGTAAAACGATTCTTGAAGATATTGAACGTGAAGAAAATGATACGGATTACTTCGAAAGATACGGCGACAGTGATGACGGCATTTCAGCACGTCCGATTCCCGGCCTGAAAGGCGGTATACACCATGTGACAGGTGTCGAGCACAGCCCGACAGGCACACCGAGTGAAACAGCGGACAACCGTCAGGTCATGATGGAAAAAAGAATGCGAAAGCTGAACAACTTTGTGATGGATGAGCCTTTCAAAGTGAATGGTAATAAAGACAGCGATCTCCTTGTCATCAGTTTCCTGAGTGTCAATGGTGTTGCAGCAGAAGCAATCAGCCGTTTCGATGAAGAAATCATCGGTGACATTACCCATGTTCAGTTGAAACAGCTGCATCCATTCCCGGCGGAAGCATTGTATCCTTATCTGGAAGGCGCAAATGACGTACTCGTCATTGAGCAGAACTACAGTACACAGCTATTCAATATTGTGAAAATGAATTACCATATGCACAGCAAGATGAAGTCATTCACGAAATATAATGGAACGCCGTTTAAGCCGAATGAGATTGAAAAGTATATCAATTCGATTTTAAAAATAAAGGAAGTTTTATAAATGGCTACTTTTAAAGATTTCAGAAATAATATCAAACCGAACTGGTGTCCGGGCTGCGGAGATTTCAGCGTGCAGGCTGCAATTCAAAAAGCCTGTGCAGGCAACGGACTGGAACCGGATGAACTGGCAGTCATCACAGGCATCGGCTGCAGCGGCCGCTTGAGCGGCTACATCAAGTCATACGGTTTCCACGCGACTCACGGACGCAGTCTGCCGGTGGCACAGGGCGTTAAAATGGCGAATAAAGATCTGACGGTCATCGCTTCAGGCGGTGACGGCGATGGATTCGCAATCGGTATGGGTCACACAGTCCATGCCCTGAAACGTAATATAGACATTACTTACATCGTCATGGACAACCAGATCTACGGCCTGACAAAAGGTCAGACGAGCCCTTCTTCTTCTAAAGGATTCGTTACGAAATCAACGCCGAAAGGATCGATTGAACAGCCGATCCAGCCGATTAAAACTGCGCTTGCGAGCGGTGCAACATTCGTCGCTCAAAGTGTGAGTTCGGATATCAAGGAATTGACGTCCATCATCCAGCAGGCGATTGATCATAAAGGATTCAGCTTCGTGAACGTATTCAGCCCTTGTGTGACATACAACAAGGTGAATACATACGACTGGTTCAAAGAGAATCTGATTTCGATTGCTGACCTTGAAGGTTATGATGTTCATAACGCGACAGTCGCAATGAACTCGATTATGGAAAATGACGGATTGCTAAAAGGCGTCATTTATCATAATCCGGATGCGCCTTCCTACGAAGAGCATATTGAAGGGTATGACGATCAGCCGCTCATCTCACGTGAAATGAGACTTGAAAGAGAAACTTTCGACGATATGATGGCAGAATTCAAATAGGATATATTGAGATGTCCGGGACTTGTGAGTGAAGTCCCGGCTATTTTTATGTCTTGAGTGGATTTTTATTTTACAGAATTTAAATTTCTGTGTGCAGAAATCGTATAGCTGTTCAGTTTTGATTCAAATATTTGATAACAGTGGATATTAGAGTGAAGAAACTGAATTGTTGCGATATGACAACAATTCAAATCCGGTTTATGCTGAAAATAAAACCCGGAGGCTATTGATTTGAGAGAGAAAACAAGACGTCATCAGCAGTTGGAGATTTTGAACTGTCGTTATAAATTATCATCTTACGAAAAAGAAGAACTGAAGAAACTGGATACAGGTTATGAAGGTGAATTGAAGTTTGACAGCATTATTGAGTCGTTTATTTCTGGGACCAATATTATTCATATGAAAGATTACAGCTTTGACCCGGGAGATATTGATGTCCGGTTGTTGACAAGGTCTAAAGATGATGTGGCACATGTGCAGACTGACAACCTTGTGATAGCGAAAGATTTTCTATATACATTTGAAATTAAGAACTACAGCTTTGACCTTAATTATACAGACGGCAAGTGGTTTTTTGAAAATGGCAGTGAATTTTCTGATCCATTGATACAAGTAGTGAAACAGCGGGACATGCTGGGCAAACTGCTCGGCAGTTTTCGGCGACGGATCAAGATGTACAATGTACTTGTTTTTATTAATGAAAACCAGACGATTTACAATCTGCCCACCAGCAATGAAATCATAGTCAGAAGCAATTTGATTAAGAAACTGTCTAAAGCCATGGTCAATAATCATTATGACCACAACGGACTGGTCGCTGATTTGGAATCCCGGCGTTTATTCGACTTGAAATATCAGGGCGATGCGGTGGTGGATTTTCACGGTCTGGAAAAAGGCGTGTTCTGCGCGGGATGCGGTGAGCGGCTGGCGCGGCTGCACAGGTATAAATTTAAATGCAACAAATGTAAAAGTGAATTTACAGTTTTGAATGTTCTGAACCAACTTATCAAGGAGCTAAACATTTTGAACCGCACATGGCCTGTTACCCCCTCATTTATTCAACAATATTCTGACGGAGAAATAAGTGAGTACTGTATACGAAGTAAAAAGAAGAAAGGGTTACTTAAGTATTAATACGACAGATTATAAATTTCGATTTGAGGATGACTGATCGACTGTTCAAATCGAAATCCCGGGTCGAAATCGATTTGAGGATGACTAATCGACTGTTCAAATCGAAATCCCGGGCTGAAATCGATTTGAGTATGACTAATCGACTGTTCAAATCGAAATCCCGGGTCGAAATCGATTTGAGTATGACTGATCGGCTGTTCAAATCGAAATCCCGGGTCGAAATCGATTTGAGGATGACTGATCGACTGTTCAAATCGAAATTACACTATTACCGTAATGGAAATCTACGAACCCACGCAACCCCAAGCTCAATTAAATGACCTCATCCGCATAAAACAGTAAAATCAATACATAATAGACTAAATTAAGAGGAGGTGCAGCAAGCAATGCTTGTAGCTATTGATTTGCAGAATGATATTTTTGATGACAGAGGATCGGGTTATGCTAAGTGGACTGAGAGAGTAAAGGATGGCATCGAAGAAAGGATTAAGAAGGCAGTCGAAAAAGATGAGCCGATTATATATACAAGAAATCTCTATCCTGAGTTTGAGCACGAGAACCGCTCGGAAGAGAGTATACGTTTTGACGAAGCGATCTACCCGCAGTTCAGAGAGCTACTTGAAACCCACGGTGAAGAATACACAAAAACATTTTACGGAATTCCTCCGGATGAGGCGAAGAGCCTTCTTGAAAAATATAGGGAGGATGTCGACAACAACCGCCCGATTGAGTTTGTCGGTGCTGAGACGAACATCTGCATTCTGGCGAATATCATGGTGATTCAAAATGTCTTCCCGCAGGCGGAGATTATTTTAAATAAAAGGCTGGTTGCCAGCACAAGTGATAAACTTCATGATATGTCGATCGAAGTACTTTCCAATATGAATGTGACAATCACTGGATAGGCCGGCTGTTCATAAGGAGCCGGTTTTTATTTTTAGAAAAATCGGACTACTAATTATCACGAAATTATGTCATAATATAGACAATACTTCGGTACTCGAAAGAAATGTGGTGTAGCGTGTGTTTAAGATTTTTAAGAAGTCCTTTAAATATAAATGGTTTATGGCGATAGCTCTATTATGTATGTTGACAGAACTGACTGTTGAGTTGCTGCAGCCATTTTTCATATCAAAGGTGATTGATGACGGTATTGTCATGCAGGAGATTGATGTGGTCTGGCTGTATCTGGGTGTCATGCTTTCTCTCAGCTTACTGTCATTCATCGCAGGGATCATCAACTCTTATTTTGCAAGTTTCGTCGCTACGAATTTCAGTTATGATCTCAGAATGGCGATTTTTAAAAGAATCCAGAATTTCACTTTGACGACGTTGTCCAAGTTTCCGACGTCGAGTCTAATTACACGTCTGACGCAGGACGTTCTGATGACTGAGATGCTTTTATATATGTCTCTTCGTATCGTACTCAGGGCACCGCTCCTTGTCATCGGATCGCTGGTCATGTCGTTCATAGTAAATCCGACACTCGGATTTTATTTATCTTTGCTGACGCCGTTCCTTCTGATATTTTTATACATAGCAGCAAAACACGGGGCGAAAATATTTTTACGCGTCCAAAAGCGTCTGGATAAGCTGAACAGATTCATCCAGCAGAATCTGGAGGCGGTGCGCCTGATCAAGGCGAACGACCGTGCATCATTTGAAAATGAAAAGTTTTTCGGAGTGGCAGGCAAGCTGAAGAATGATACTGTCAAGGGGCTCAGATTGATGGAGTCCATACTGCCTGTATTACTGATTATCATGAACACGAGTCTCCTGATCGTCATCTGGGCTTCATCTGACCTGCTCACAGCTGGCAATGTTCAGATAGGTGAAGTGGTTGCGGTAATCAACTACGGCCTCAGAATGCAGGGTGGATTCTCGATGTTTGCATTTATCATCATTGCCTACTCACGTTCGAAGGCGAGCAGTGAGCGTATGAATGCGGTGCTTGATTCACCGATTGTCGAGAATAATCATGAGGCAATCTATAAAGAAGAGAAGGCAGGTTCCGTACGCTTCGAAAATGTGTCATTCAAATATCCGGGTTCCACAAGATATGTGTTGAAAGATATCTCTTTTGAAGTTGCTGAAAATGAAAATCTTGTCATTATGGGCGGCACAGGGTCCGGCAAGAGTACTTTAATCAGTCTGATTCCAAGGATGTATGATGTAATCGAAGGAAATGTGTACGTCAATGATAAAGATGTCCAGGACTGGAATGAAGAAGATCTGAGACAGACGATTGGTTACGTCCCGCAGTCAGCAATCCTGTTTTCGGGCTCGATCTATGAAAATCTGTTGTGGGGTGACGACGAAGCGCTGCATGCGGATATTGTCGCATCGACTGAAAAAGCACAGATTCATGAAAATATTGAAGGCTTCGATCATCAGTATAAAACGATTGTCGGCCAGCGCGGTGTAACACTTTCAGGCGGCCAGAAACAAAGGCTGTCAATTGCGCGTGCACTTGTCCGCCGTCCATCGATATTAATTTTGGATGACAGCACGTCCGCGCTCGATATCAAAACTGAATCGGCGCTATGGGACGCTCTGAATGAAGAAAAGGCGACACGCATCGTTATTACACAGAAGATTGTCACGGCACAGACTGCTGACAGGATCATCCTTCTGGATGATGGAAGAATCAGTGCGACCGGCACCCACGCGGAGCTGCTGGAAAAATCCGAGCTGTACCGACGTATCAACGCATCCCAAAATGAAGGGGGGCATATCGATGATTGATAAAATAAAAAGACCGTTCGGCTATGAACCGATTTTGACTAAAGATGATCTTAAAAGTAAAAAGAAGAAAGAAGATCAGCGGGCCAATGATTTCTGGGGAACGCTTGTCCGTCTGTGGCAGTTTATGAGGAATGAACGTAAATTATTGTACTTCATCATCTTTGTGGTGATGATAACGAGTCTGTTGACCATAGCGGGACCGTTCCTTGTCGGACAGACTGTCGACAATTATCTCGTCGTGCAGGAATTCGACGGACTGATCGGGGTACTGGTCTTCATATTCTTCATATACCTGCTGTCATCGGGGACCCAGTACCTTGCCTCCTTCTTAATGGTGGGTCTGGCACAGAGAACAATCTATAATTTGAGAGTCCGTTTATTTTCACATATGCAGGAACTGTCGGTCAGATTTTTTGATAAGAGGCAGCACGGTGAACTGATGAGCCGGATGACGAATGATATTGAAACATTGTCTCAGACGATGAACTCATCGTTCATCCAGTTCACAACAAGTATAGTGACGCTGATCGGTACAGTTTCTGTGATGTTATATTTAAGCCCGCTGTTGACACTGCTCACGATGACGATCGTGCCGGTGCTCATTTTCGGTGTGGCATACGTAACGAAAAGGACCGGTCCTCTTTATAAACAGAGACAGCGGAGAACCGGAGAACTGAACGGATATATCGAAGAGGTCGTCTCCGGACAGGAAATCGTCAAAGTCTTTTCACAGGAGGAAAGGACGATAGCAGCCTTCGATGAACGTGCATCAAAACTGAAGCATGTCACTTTCTGGGCGCTGCTTTATGCCGGTTTCATCCCTAAAATAATGAACATGCTGAACAACATCAGCTTTGCGATTGTCGCCGGTGCCGGCGGTCTGATGGCGCTCTATACAGATGGCCTCGTTACGATCGGTACCATCGTCATCTTCGCAGAGTTTGCAAGGCAGTTCACCCGGCCGCTTGCAGATCTTTCCAACCAGTTCAACCAGGTGCTGTCTGCGGTTGCAGGGGCTGAACGTGTGTTCCAGATCATAGATACCGAGGAGGAATCTGATGATGGAACAATTGAAGATCAGACAATACAAGGAAAAATTGATTTTAAAAATGTGTATTTCTCTTATGATAAAGAACAGTTTGAACCGACAATACGGGATCTGACATTCTCAATCGATGCCGGTGAGTCTGTCGCACTGATCGGTGCGACCGGTGCGGGTAAGACGACCGTCATGCAGCTGCTCGCCCGTTTTTATGAAGTGGACGGCGGGGAAGTGCTGATTGACGGTACGAATCTGACGGAGTACAAACGCCATAATGTACGCTCACAGACAGCATTTGTGCTGCAGGACCCGTACTTGTTCGAATCGACCATCAGGGAAAATATCAGGTACGGAAAACTGGATGCCACCGACAATGAAGTGATCGAGGCGGCAAAACTTGCCAACGCACATGACTTCATCGTTCAGCTTGAAAATGGTTATGACACGGTGCTCGAACTGGATGACGGCCTTATTTCACAAGGACAGAAGCAGCTGATTTCGATTGCCCGTGCACTGATTACAGATCCTGCGATTCTTCTTCTGGATGAAGCGACGTCAAGTATTGATACGGTGACCGAGCTTAAAATTCAGGAAGCACTTGAACATCTGATGAAGGGAAGAACGAGCATCATCATTGCGCACCGTCTGAATACGATTAAAGCGGTGGACAGAATATTTGTGCTGGAAGACGGCCAGATGCTGGAATCCGGATCGGAAGCGGAGCTGCTCCGCAAAAAGGGACGCTACTATGAGATGATAAATGAAAAATGACTTCACAAGCAGTATCAAGTGTACTATCATACTAATTAACTGAATAATAAACACATCCACTAGGGGTGCCCCGTTACGGGCTGAGATTCACCCTTAATACCTGATCTAGATTATGCTAGCGTAGGAAAGTGGCATATTTCAATATATGCACACCGTACGTTTGCGGTGTGTTTTTTATTTGGAAATATATTTTTAGGGGTTTTGTTATGGCAGTAAGAAAAGGACTGACGTTGACAGATGTTCTGATCACCGTCGTTATCGGTTTTGTATTTGCAGTGATCTACTCGTTGTGGGGTGCAATCTATACGGTGCTCCAGCCGCTTGGGTTGCATTTGAATGAACTTGCTTACGGTATGTGGTTCATCGCTGCGGTCATCGCGTATTTAATATTGAGAAAGCCGGGCGTCGCACTGCTCGCCGAGTTTGCGGCAGGTGCGGGAGAAACGATTGTTACTTTGCAGTTTGATGTAATTTTAATAGTATATGCATTGCTTCAAGGCCTGGCCTGTGAAATCATCTTTGCTCTCTTTAAATATGAAAGTACCAAGATGATGACAGCAGTTTACGCAGGTATCGCGGCGGCACTGATCACATTGCCGATCGATTGGTTTTACGGCTATCTGGCTGAAGTGGCAACTTGGAATATTGTGTTGATGTTTTCGTTCAGAATCATCAGTGGCGCATTGATTGCAGGTGTCCTTGCACACTTGATCTACCAGGCACTCCGTGAGACCGGCGTATTGAAATTTGTAGGCAAACGCAAATTAAATCATGATGAAGGATTGTAAAAGATTTGGCTATTGAAATAAAGAACCTCAGACTGAAGTTTCCTGAAACTAAAGAAAGACAATTCAGCAATTTGAATATTAATATAAAGACAGGCGAGAAAGTGTTGATGCTCGGCCCTTCTGGTTCTGGAAAAAGTACGCTGCTCAATATTCTCGGCGGCAATATACCAAGGAGCATGGACATTCCTTTTAAAGCGGATGTTCTGAATGTGGATACCGGTGCTGCCTATGTGTTCCAGGATCCGGACTCACAATTCACGATGCCTACTGTCGTCGAGGAGCTCGCGTTCATTCTGGAAAACAAAAACGTCCAGCGTCGGGATATGGACCGGATGATACAGAATGCACTTTTTAAAGTAGGCTTGAAAACAGACTTGAAGATGCCTATCAATAATTTGTCAGGCGGAATGAAACAGCGTCTCGCGATCGCTTCGGCACTGCTTCAGGGCAGCGGCACTTTATTACTGGATGAGCCGACAAGCATGCTGGACGAAGCATCGGTCGGCGGCCTCTGGCAGACGCTTGAAAATATCTGGGAAGATAAAACCGTAGTCATTGTAGAACACCGCGTGAACGAGATATGGGACAAAGTCGACCGTGTCATCTTGATGAATGCAGAAGGCGAACTGATTATGGATGACAGCCCCGGCACTATAATGGAGAATCATATTGAACTGCTGAACGAATACGGTGTATGGCACCCATATTCATGGGACTATGCGCCGGTTTTCAAAAAAATTGAATCAGGTGATGAAACGCTCATAGAAATAAATGACATGACACTCACAAGACGAAAAGAAACACTTTTGAACATTGACAACTTAAAAATTAAAAAAGGTGAATGGCTGACAATCGAAGGGAAAAATGGCACCGGAAAGACGAGTCTGATGCTCGCACTGATGAAATTGATCAAAACGGACAGCATCATTCATGTTAATGGCAAGAAAGTCAGAAAGACAAAAGATATCTCAGGCACGGTCTATCCGGTCTTTCAAAACCCTGAGCTGCAGTTTATCACGAACAAAGTTTACGATGAAGTGTTCATCAATCTTGAGATGCATTACCCGCACGAGGAAGCGCATGAAAAGTGTGGAGCACTGCTCAGAAGAATCGGGCTGGACCATGTGAGTCATCTGCATCCGCTTGAAATTTCTACGGGGCAGAAACGGCGCCTTTCTGTCGCGACGGCAACCGGCGGTGTGCCGGAAGTCATAATTTTTGACGAGCCGACGTTCGGTCTTGACCAGAAGCTTTCATACGAACTGCTCAAGATGTTCTATGAACGCGTCCAGGACGGTGTCACTGTCATCATGATCACTCATGACCGCGGCATTACAAAAAGATATCCGACGAGAAGACTGATATTGGAGAATAAAGGGATTACAGAAATCCGGGGTGACGGTCATGCTTGAACAGATCAAAAATTATCATACATTCGTTGACAGGACAAATCCGCTCACTAAAATATTTATAGGCATACTGTTATTTCTACTGGTCGTACTGATGCACAATCCCAATCAACTGTTTTATTTGTCACTCATCATGCTGATTATCATGATCATTTTATCGGGCATCCGGCTCCGATACCTGGCGGTGGTGCTGGTACTGTTCTTCGTGTTTGGTGCATTTTCAGCGATGTACATGGTATTTTACGGCACCGGGGAGACGACTTTATTCCGCTTTGGACTCATTCATGTAACTGAAGAGAGTCTAATTAGAGGGATTCACATCATGATGCGCGGTTTGACACTGTCATTTTTCGGTGCGCTAGTCATTTTCACAACAAAGCTTACCGATATATTTTACAGCATGATGATTCAGCTTAAATTAAAACCGAAATTTGCATACTCTTTCATGGCGGCAATCCGTATGGTACCGATTATTGCAGGCGAGTATATGATGCTGAGACAAGCAAGGAAAGTAAGGAAGCCGCTCATTCATAAAAAGCATATTTCAGGTATTAAAGGATTCATAACGACGGTGATCACTTTATTGTCACAAAGCATCAGGCGTGCATATCGTCTCGGTGTTGCGATGGAAGCGAAACAGTTCGATGACGGGCCGAGAACGTACTATTATCAGACTGCATTCTCGAAATATGATGTTTTATTTGTAATGATGATTATTGTAATCGCTTTTGTTTCCTTCTGCCTGGGGACTGAATTCAATCTGATTAATGTTACGGATGCGAGGTAATCAATCAAATGTACTTTAAATTGCAGATGAAAACCGATATACTATATAAAGATATTTCAATGGAGTAAATGGGGTTTTAAGATGAATGAAGAACAGAGATTGGATGCTTCTAAAGTCAAGCAGAAAACAGAAGAAAAAGACTACAGCCAATATTTTCAACATGTCTATCAGCCGCCGAATTTAAGAGATGCAAGGCGACGCGGAAAGACGGAAGTTGAGTATCATAAAGATTTTGAAATTGATGAACGTTTCAAAGGTCTGGGAAAAGGGCGCAAGTTCTATATCAGGACTTACGGCTGCCAGATGAACGTACATGACACGGAAGTCATCGCAGGCATATTTACTGCACTCGGTTACGAGCATACGGATACGACTGACGATGCAGACGTCATCTTATTGAACACATGTGCAATACGTGAAAATGCAGAGAACAAAGTTTTCAGTGAAATCGGAAACTTGAAACATGTGAAGCAGAACAACCCGGAAGTACTGATCGGGGTTTGCGGATGCATGGCTCAGGAAGAATCCGTCGTAAATAAAATTCTGAAATCATATCAGAACGTCGATATCATTTTTGGTACGCATAATATCCACCGTCTGCCGAACATCCTGGATGAAGCCTATATGTCCAAGGAAAAAGTGATAGAAGTGTGGTCGAAAGAAGGCGACGTCATCGAGAACCTGCCGAAAGTGCGCGAAGGCGGAACGAAAGCCTGGGTCAATATCATGTACGGCTGCGATAAGTTCTGTACATATTGCATCGTACCTTTCACACGCGGTAAAGAGCGTTCAAGAATGCCTGAAGATATTCTTGAGGAAGTCAGAGACCTTGCAGCAAGAGGCTACCAGGAGATTACACTGCTCGGCCAGAATGTGAACTCATACGGCAAAGACCTGGATCTTGACTACACCTATGATCTTGGAGACTTGATGCATGATGTTTCTAAAACGGATATTCCGCGTGTGCGCTTTACAACAAGCCACCCATGGGATTTCACGGACAACTTGATTGATGTGCTTGCGACGGGTGAAAACCTGATGCCGCATATCCACCTGCCTGTACAGTCCGGTAACGACGATGTGCTTAAAATCATGGGCAGAAAGTATACGAGAGAAGCCTACCTCGAACTTGTCGGTAAAATCAGAGCGAAAATGCCTGATGTAGCGCTCACGACTGATATTATCGTCGGGTATCCGAATGAGACCGAAGAACAGTTCCTTGATACGATGTCACTTTATCAGGAAGTCGGTTTTGAGCATGCCTATACGTACATCTACTCGCCGAGAGACGGTACGCCGGCAGCCAAAATGGAAGACAATGTAAGTGATCAGGATAAAAAAGACCGTCTGCAGCGACTGAACCGTCTGGTGACGCATTACACGCGTGACGCGCTGAGCAAATACCAGGACGAGTATGTGAACGTACTTTGTGAAGGTACAAGCAAGAAGCGTGACGATATTTACGCAGGCTATACAGATAAAAGTAAACTTGTGAATTTCACAGCACCTAGTGACGATGTCATTGGTAAAATAGTAAAAGTAAAAGTCACGGAAACAAGGAATTTTTCTCTAATGGGTGAATTTGTAGAAGTGCTTAATGAAGAAAAGGTGGAAGCGTAATATGTATACAAAGCAGGAAATAGTTGAAGAAGCGAAAAAGTTGGGCAAGATGATGGCTGAAACGGAACAGGTTGAATTTTTTAAAAAAGCGGAAGCCAAAATTCACGAAAACAAAGATGTCCGTGAAGGCATGGCGAGCTTGAAGAGTCTGCAGAAGCAATCCGTCAACTTCCAAAACTACGGTAAGGAACGTGCCTACCAGATGACGGAAGAAAAAATAAAGAAAATCCAGGATGAACTGGATGAAATGCCGATTGTGGAACAGTTCAAAGATTCCCAGCGCCAGATGAATGAATTGCTTCAGCTGGTATCACATGCAATCAGCAGAACGGTCACAGAAGAAGTCATCACATCTACAGGCGGAGACCTGCTGATGGGTGAAACAGGTGCGGCAGTGGAAAACAGACCGAACCAAAATAATGAAGAACTATAAATATAATTTCAAAACCGGCTGTACATCTTTTATTGATGTGCAGCCGGTTTTAATTTAACTAAAAGGGGAGTTTCATTATGGCAAGAAAGTTGACATTGACAAGCATACTCGTCGCATTGAATGTAGTACTCGGCATGATCGTAACCATACCGCTCGGCGCAATACGGGCAGCACCGGTTCAGCATCTGATCAATGTCCTCGGGGCGGTATTTACCGGTCCGTGGGTTGTGCTGCAGGCTTTTGTTTCATCGACGATCCGGATTCTGATGGGGACCGGAACACCGTTTGCATATCCCGGGAGCATGGTGGGGGCACTCTTTGCATGGCTGATGTACCGTCAGTTCAAAAAGTTGCATTATGCGGCTATCGGTGAAGTGGCAGGTACGGGAATCATCGGCGCGCTGATGACATATCCGCTCATACTGGTACTTGGGCTCGAAAGTGACTTCTTCTTCGTGCTGGCGCCGGCATTTATTATAAGCAGTCTGCTCGGTGCCGTTTTATCATGGTTCATACTGATGCAGCTGGAAAAACGCAATGTGCTTCATAAAATGCAGGATTAGCCCTTATTTCTTCAATCATCACTTTGAATGATGATATAATTGAAGAGATAAAATTATTAATTTGGAAGTGTTATTATGGCCGCATCAACAACGCCGATGATGAAACAATATCTATCTATCAAAGATGAACACCCGGATGCACTGTTATTTTTCAGACTGGGTGACTTTTATGAATTATTTTATGATGATGCAATCACAGCGAGCAAAGTGCTGGAAATCACTTTGACTGCACGGGATAAAAAGAAAGATCCGATACCGATGTGCGGTGTGCCGCATCATTCTTCAAGAAATTATATAGAAAAGTTAATAGAAAATGGTTTTAAAGTAGCGATCTGTGAACAGATGGAGGACCCGAGGGAAGTCAAAGGGATGGTCAAGCGTGCAGTGGTAAGAGTCATCACGCCCGGCACTCTGATCGATGACTTCGGTATGGATGACGGCAGAAACAATTATCTGCTCGCACTCCACACTGACGGTCACCAATACAGCGCAGGTTATGCGGACATTTCAACAGGTGAATTGTATTCATTTCAGACCGCTGACGAAGACGAACTGAAAAATGAAGTGGAAAGAATCGGCCCTGCAGAAATTGTGGTCGATAAGGAAAGCGAGCCGTTGATTGACGTCATCTATAACGATCCGCCGCTTTACACCGTCTATGAAAATGTTCAGGAATATGAGGTGGAAAAGGAAGAAAATGTCCATGAGGATGATGTCATCAATCTTCTGCTTTCCTATATTACTGCAAATAATATGAAGAGTCTGATGCACTTCAGACCTGTCAAGAAGCATAATATCAGCGGAGCGATGCAGTTGAGCAGTACGGCAATTTCCAACCTTGAACTGCTCAGCAACATCCAGACTAAAAAAGAGAAGGGGTCATTGTTCTGGTATTTGAACCGTACAGAAACCCCGATGGGGAAAAGAAAACTCAGGTCATGGATAGAACGGCCGCTGATGAACGTCAACCAAATCAAAGCAAGACATGACGTCGTCAATATCTTTCTGGATCATTTCATTGAAAGGGCGGACCTCATCAAACTGTTGAACCAGGTTTATGACATTGAACGCCTCGTCGGCCGTCTCAGCTTTGGCAACATTGATGCGAAAGACCTCGTGCAGATCAGAGATTCATTGGAAGGTCTGCCTGAGATCCAAAGGATACTTTCCGAGCTGGGTTTGCTCGAATTCCGCATTTTCAAGGATTTTGATGCACTGGAAGATGTCTTTCAAATTTTAAATGAAAGCCTGCTGGATCCGCCGCCGAAAACGGTCCGGGATGGAAATATATTCAAAACGGAGTATAACGAAAAATTATCCGAACTCAGATATATACAAGACAATGCCAGAAGCTACTTGAATGAATATTTGGAAAGTGAGCGCGAGCGTACAGGCATTAAAAATATCAAGATCGGCTTCAATAAAGTTTTCGGTTATTTCATCGAGATATCCAAAGTGAATGCGATGAATTTTGATGCCGAAAAGTTCGAATACAGCCGCAAGCAGACATTGACGAATGCGGAACGCTTCATCACACCGGAACTCAAGGAGATGGAGACGAAAATCCTGACGGCAGAAGACGAAAGCATCGTGTTGGAATACCGTCTGTTCACGGAACTTAGAAAAGAGATGGAAGGGTACATCGACCGGCTTCAACGAACGGCCGAAATGATTTCTTCACTTGACTGTCTGTTGTCCTATGCGGAAGTGTCAAACACATACCGGCTGATTGAACCGGATTTCAACCAGGATAAATTCGACATTGAAGAAGGCAGACATCCGGTCGTGGAAAAGGTCATTGGAGAAAATACGTATGTGCCGAACGATCTCAAAATGAATCAGGAAGACTTCATGTATCTGATTACCGGGCCGAATATGTCGGGGAAGAGTACTTATATGCGCCAGGTTGCAATCATCAGCATCATGGCACAGATGGGCATGTTCGTACCCGCAAAAAGTGCCACCCTGCCGGTATTCGATGCAATATTCACTAGAATCGGTGCAAGCGACGATCTGTCCAGCGGTAAATCGACATTCATGATTGAAATGATGGAAGCTAATGATGCTTTAAGGAAAGCGACGGAAAACAGTCTGTTGATATTCGATGAAATCGGCCGCGGCACTTCGACTTATGATGGCATGGCCCTGGCTGAAAGTATGCTGGTGTATATTCACAATTTCATCGGAGCAAAGACTTTATTTTCCACACATTACCATGAACTGACGAAGCTTGACGCAGCGCTCGAAGGTTTGTCCAACTATCATGTAAAAGCGACTGAATATGACGGCAAGCTGGTATTCCTGCACAAAGTCAAACCGGGAGCTGTGGAAAAAAGTTATGGTATTCATGTAGCACAGCTTGCTGCGCTGCCTGATGAAGTGACCAAGTACGCGAGGGAAAAGCTCGTGACACTCGAGTCTAATAAAAGTTCCTCCGGCGTGTCCGACAACTATCAGCTGGAACTGCCGCTTGATGATATGGAAACGTTCGTGAGGAGTGACGAGGCCCAGGACATCATGGACAGATTGACTGAAATCGACGTCAACAGCATGACGCCGCTAGATGCCCTGCAGACTTTAAATGAATTAAAACACATGATTAAAGGTGATCAGAATGAGTAAAATCAAAATTCTAGACCCCAAAATACAAAATAAGATAGCCGCTGGTGAAGTGGTTGAACGGCCGAGTTCAGTCGTAAAAGAACTGATTGAGAATTCGCTAGATGCCAATGCCACTGAAATACAGGTGAATATCGAAGAGTCGGGCATGAAGGAAATCAGAATCATCGATAACGGCGACGGCATTGAAGCGGATGATGCAAAGCTTCTTTTCGAACGTCATGCAACGAGTAAAATCGATGATGATTACGACCTCTTCCAGATCCGTTCACTCGGCTTCAGGGGAGAGGCGCTTGCGAGTATCGGTGCAGTGTCCAAAGTGACACTTGAAACGCTGAATAAAAATTCAGAGCCGGTAAAATTACAGTATGATGGCGGTACAGAGACGAGCTACACACCCGGCAAGGCAAGAGCAGGTACGGATATCACCATCAGGGAACTGTTCTTCAACACACCTGCCAGATTAAAATATGTGCGTTCACTCAGGACAGAAGCGGGTAAGGTCATCGGCATCATCCAGCGCATGGCGTTGAATTATCCGGGAGTCAGCTTCCGATTGATGATTGACGGCAAAGAAAAGCTCCGCACAAGCGGTAAAGGCGACCAGCAGGCAGTTATCGCAGATATTTATGGTATTAATATAGCGCGCCTTGCCGTACCGATTGAAGCGTCTACACCGGACTTTCACGTGAACGGTTTTCTGATCCGGCCCGAAGTGACGAGAAGCCACCGGAATTATATCAATCTGTCGGTCAACCAGAGATTCATCAAAAACTTCAGGCTCTCACAAAGTGTCATCAAGGGTTATCATACATTACAGCCGAAAGATAAATATCCAATCGCAGTCATAAACATAGATATGGACCCCAAAATCGTCGATGTCAACGTCCACCCGGCAAAAACAGAAGTGAGATTTTCTAAAGAGACGGAACTGAATCAGCTCATTGAAGAGACAGTGAGAAAAGCGCTGCGTTCGGAAACATTGATACCCGACGTTGAAAAGAAGACGGAGAAGGAGACTAAAGAGAAAATCGAACAGTCCCAATTCGATTTTATGAATAATCCGGGCCGAAGTGAAGAAACAATCGAAACGACAGATTTCCGCCAAAGGGAAAATATCAGTGAGGCCGTGACCGAAAATACAGATCAACACCCCTCAATTAACACCGGCAATGACTTTATCAAGACGGAGGACACGCCTGTTTATGAGAAAAGAGATCAGCCAGCAGGTGAAAATAAAAAACCGTCCCCACAACATAAGGCAACGACTGTTCAAGACGCACCGCCTTTGAAAAAAGAAAAACTGCCTTACTTGGAAATTATCGGCCAGCTGCATGGCACATATATTTTAATGCAGAATGATACGGGTATGTACATGATGGATCAGCATGCCGCCCAGGAAAGAATCAAATATGAGTATTACTATGAAAATATTCAAAATGACGGTGACGGCGTGCCGCTTCTGATTCCATACACTTTCGAATTCCCGCTGGATGATGTCATCACAATTGATGAAAAAATGAATGATCTGAAATCACTTGGCTTTGAGATTGAAAAAACTGGCATAAAAAACTATTCCATATCCCGCTATCCGGACTGGATCAAAGCGGATCAACCGGAAGAGGACATTGCATCATTAATCGATTTCATCAGCCATTCCGATGACTTCAGTGTCAACGACTACCGTGAAGAAATGTCCATCATGATGAGCTGTAAACAGTCTATCAAAGCAAATCACTATCTGGATAAAATCCAGATGGAAGTGCTTCTTAAAGAATTGAATGAATGCGACAGCCCATATACATGTCCGCACGGCCGTCCCGTAATCATACACATGACAACATATGAGATAGAAAAGATGTTCAACAGAATAATGAAATAGGGGGGATAACGTGATTTCCTATGAAAAGGTATATAATGGGAATTATGAAATAGAAGCCAAAGTATTCCGACCGGCGCAGCCCGTTGCTGCGATCCAGATTCTTCACGGCATGGCAGAGCATCTCGAACGGTACAATGAATTCTGTACATGGCTGATGGCGAATGATATACACGTTGTGATCCACAATCACAGAGGCCACGGAAAAGATGCGGAAAACCCGGGTCACTTTGAAAGATTCAATGATCTGCTGAGCGATGCTCTGGCCGTCAAATCACTGCTTCCCGGAAAATTGAAAACTTTCATACTCGGTCATTCGATGGGGTCGATTGTAGCCAGAAGATTGCTTGCGACTCATGAATATGATGCAGGCATCATCGTCGGGACGGGCAATAAAGACGGCATTATGGACGGCCCGCTGTCACAACTGATGAATCTGACTAAACGCATAAGACCTCAGATGAAGGGCGCTCTGCTGACTGATCTTGCCTTTTTAGGCTACGATAAACATTTTTCCGAGACACTTGAAAACCGCTGGCTGTGCAGTGACATGGAAGTGGTTCAAAGATATAATGAAGATGAATACTGCGGGCAGAACATGTCATTCAATGCTCTGGCTGAAATCGTCAAAAATATCAGGCTGACAAACAGCAATCATATACTCGGCAAATATCAGTCGGATATACCGATATTGCTGATCAGCGGCAAGCAGGACCCGTTTTCTGATTTCGGAAAAGATATCAGGGAACTCGCAAAGAACCTGATCCGCTATACGGATTCCGTCACGGTCCAGCTCTATGAGAAAAGCCGTCATGAAGTGCTGAATGAAAAGAACAGGGAACAGGTGTATCAAAAACTTTTGGAGTGGGTGATGTTACGTGTCGACTAATGAAAAATTAATCGTATTGATCGGCCCGACGGCAGTCGGGAAAACATCTTTATCAATTGACATAGCTGAAAAATTTGATCTGGACGTCATCAGCGGCGATTCCATGCAGGTCTATCAGGACATGGATATTCTGACAGGGAAAATAAAGCCCGAAGAAACAAGAGGCATCATCCATCATATGATAGATATCAAAAAGACGGGTGAAAGTTTTTCTGTACATGACTTCAAGCATGAAGTGGATAATCTGATAGACACTTATCATGAAGATGATAGGATTCCTTTTATTGTCGGGGGTACAGGCCACTATATCCGTGCATTGATCTATGACTATGATTTTCATGATGAAGATGACCAGGAAAAGCGGGATTTGATGGAAAAGTTCGATAAGCTGAGCACGACAATCTTGTACGGCAGGCTGAAAGAAATATCGGAAGAGCTTGCAGCAGACGTCCATCCGAATAACCGTCAGAGAATTTTAAGGCAGCTCATTAAGTTTGAACTGTCCGAAAGAATCAGCAACCGGGTGACCGGCAAGGACTCAAACTATCAACAGGTGCCCAAATATGATACATTTATAGTAGGATTAGAGCGTGAACGCTCTGTATTATACGATAGAATCAATCAAAGAGTCGAAGAGATGTTTGAGGCGGGTATAGAGAAGGAAGCTGAGAAATTATATAAGGAACACAGCTTGTCGACGACCGCAAAAAGTGCCATAGGTTTTAAGGAATTCATACCTTACTTCGAAGGTGAATGTTCATTAAATGAAGTGAAAGAAAAAATTCAGCAGAATACGAGACAGTTTGCGAAAAGACAGCTGACATTTTTCAGGAATCAATTGGATGTTGAATGGTATGATCTGGATGAAGAAGAGAGTACAGAACAAATCTTTAAAGATATATCAGAATTTCTGAATAAATAAAAAGGGGAAGTGCAAAATGAGCAACTTAAATCTGCAAGATGAATTTTTGAATGGAATTAAGAGTGAGGATTTGGAAGTGACGGTAATTTTGCAAAATGGTTATCAGATGAAAGGCAAAGTGAAAGATTTTGACAAGTATGTCGTCAAAGTTGAATCCGGCGGCAAGACCCACCTGATCTACAAACATGCAATCAGCACATTTGTGAAACAATAAAACCCATCCCACTGCCGGGTGGGTTTTATTTTAGCCGATCAGGAGATCCTGAATTTCATTTTCCAACTGCAGGACGGACTTCTGGGGTGCGTACCTCGAAACGACTCTGCCCTCGCGGGAAACGATGAATTTAGTGTAGTTCCATTTCACTTTATTGATGAACAGGGCGGATTTGCCCTCTGTTAAATATTGAAAGACCGGATGGATATCATGACCCCTTACGTGTACTTCTTCCATTAAAGGGAATGTAGGAGTATAGGGCACTTTTTTATCATTGTTATTATCATTGTTGGCAAGCGGGTTTTGAATCGGCAGTTTTTTGTTGAAATCATCGGAAGGAAAACCGAGGACTGCGAGTCCCTGATCTTTATATTTCTCATATATTTGATCCGCTTGGGTCAACTGCTCGCTGTTATCAGTCTCAACCGGAGTATTGATAATTAGAATGACTTTGCCTTTATAAGACGCCATCGACTGTTCCTCGCCTTGTGCGTCGTTGAACTTCAAGTCGTAGAAATGAGTTTTCACTTGAAGGGCCCCTTTCTGGTTAACAAAAATATACTATATATATATGTTATGTACACAACTTTTTATGATTTTAAACATTTATTCATGAAAAATATTATTCCGATGGAGGTGTTTTGACTTTATGGCGGAGAATTTTAAGGGCATCATCATCGCTGTAAATACATTCGATGTGAAAGATATCGATTCAGAAATAGAAGAGCTGAAAAGCCTTGCGGTGACGAGCGGCATTGAAATTATCGGGTCGCATATACAGAACAGAAACTCGATGGATCCGAAAAGCTATGTCGGCATGGGCTTTTTAGAGTCCGTTGCCGAAAGCTATGATGAAGAGATTGATTATTGCATCATCAACAATGAAATCACTGCCAGTCAAAACAGAAAGATAGAATTAGTTCTGGACACCAAGGTGATTGACCGGACCCAGGTCATTTTAGATATATTCAGTTTAAGGGCACAGAGCAGGGCAGGCCAGCTGCAGGTTGAACTTGCGCAGCTCGAATATCTGGTGCCTAGGCTGAAAGGGCAGGGCATCAACCTGTCGAGACTCGGTGCAGGTATCGGTACGAGGGGTCCGGGTGAAACGAAACTCGAAACGGACAGACGTCATATCAATACAAGAATTAAAGAAATAAAAAACCAGCTGAAGACGATCATCAACCACCGTGAACGATACCGCGAACAGCGGAGAAAGAATCAGGTCGTCAAAGTATCGCTGATCGGCTATACGAACGCGGGTAAATCCACTTTGTTCAATGTCATGGCGGAAAGTGACACTCTCGAGCAGGATAAACTGTTTGCAACGCTCGATCCCAAGACAAGGAAACTGGAATTGCCGAGCGGTTTCAATTGTGTCCTGACGGATACTGTCGGATTCATTCAAAACCTGCCGACAACGCTCGTTGAAAGTTTCAAATCCACTCTTGAAGAAGCGAGTGACAGTGATTTCATCATTCATGTCATCGATAATGATGCGGACAATATCACCGCACATTATGATACGGTCAAAAGTCTGATGGAAGCACTCGATATGACAGATATTCCGCAGGTCATCTTCTTCAACAAGACGGACCTCAATGATGATTTGAATCTTGTTCCTTCTGAACATAGTGTGTATGTCTCAAAACATACGCCCCAGGAAGAAATGAACGGTCACCTTGAAGATTTTATGAAAAAAGAATTTGAAGATTACAAAGTTGAATTACCGGCTGAAAGCATGCATTTGTACTACTCGCTTAAAAGCGCAACAATTATCGAAAATAGTGAAATGGATGAACAGACCGGCACATTAAAAGTAGAAGGATATTCACCGGAAGGTGGATGGATTGAAAGGATTGTAGGCAGTGACGACATCAGCAGTACAAAATATGATTGAAGCATCAATGGAAGAAATAGAACCAATCATCAAGGAAAATAAAAAGCTCGGCTATAAAAACTTTTCAAAAGTGATGGCGGCATTTCTCGACAATGAAGTGACGGATACCGATTTCTCCGGAACGACGGGATACGGCTATAACGATATCGGGCGGGACAAGCTTGAAGATATATACAGAGACGTGTTCAGAGCCGGGGATGCACTTGTCAGAAGCCAGATCATCTCAGGCACACATGCCATCAGCCTGGTGCTGTTGTCTTTATTAAAAAAGGGCGATGAACTGTTATATATTACTGGAACGCCGTACGACACGCTGGAAAAAGTGATCGGCAGCAGTGAAGCGGATATCGGCAGCCTGTACGACGAAGGTGTTTACTACAATGAAGTGGATTTGAAAGATGACACTTTTGATACGGATGCGATTTTAAATGCAGTGACAGATAAGACAAAAGTCATCGGCATTCAAAGGTCACGCGGGTATTCACTGAGAGCGTCGATGACAATCGACGAGATAGAAAATATCTGCAGTACTATCAAGGAGAAGCATCCTGAAATCATCATTTTCGTCGACAACTGTTACGGTGAATTTGTAGAGGACAGAGAACCGCTTGAAGCGGGTGCGGATATTATCGCAGGCAGTCTCATTAAGAACCCGGGCGGCGGGCTTGCCAAAATGGGCGGCTATATCGCAGGGCGGGCAGACCTCGTTGAACGTGTCAGCTACCGTCTGACCGTGCCGGGCATCGGCAAGGAGATGGGTGCGAGCTTAAATGCCCTCTCAGATATGTTCCAGGGGTTCTATATGGCGCCGCACACTGTGGTTGAAAGTTTGAACGGCGCTGTTCTGACCAGTCACGTCTTGAGAAAAATCGGTATGACGACAGATCCTGCGCCGTCGGATAAGCGGACGGATCTCATTCAGACAGTCAGCTTCAACAGTGAAGAGGAAATGATCAAATTCACTCAGATGATACAGAAAGCGAGTCCGGTGAATGCGAAATTCATGCCGATTCCGGATCTCATTCCGGGGTATCAGAATCCGGTCATCATGGCAGCGGGCACTTTTGTCCAGGGGGCATCACTCGAGCTGAGTGCGGACGGGCCGATCAGGCCGCCATACACAGTATTCGTCCAGGGCGGACTTGTCATGGAACACGTCATCTACGCGCTGCACATGGCCTTGAAAGAACTTACTTAAATTGGAGATGAGAGAATGACATTTGGTTTCAATTTTGAAACGACGTACAAAAATTTATCTTCACACTTCTTTACGGAAACCTTGCCCGAAAAGTCGTCAAACCCTGAGATTGTACTATTCAACGAGCGTCTTTCCGACAGTCTTGGACTGGATAAAGAAGCACTTAATTCAGAGGGTGGCGCCGGCGTATTTTCAGGCAATGAAGTGATTGGTGAGACGCCGCTTGCGATGGCGTACGCAGGCCACCAGTTCGGGCAGTTCACCATGCTTGGTGATGGCCGGGCACTGCTGCTCGGTGAGCATATGCATCACGGGGAAAGATATGATGTACAGCTGAAGGGTTCAGGACGGACCGATTATTCCCGTGCAGGCGACGGCCGTGCACCGCTTGGGCCAATGCTCCGGGAATATATCATCAGTGAAGCGATGCACGCGCTCGGTGTTCCGACGACACGCAGTCTTGCCGTCACTTTGACCGGTGACAGCATCATGCGGGAACAGCCATTGAAAAGTGCCGTACTGACACGTGTGGCGAGCAGTCATTTGAGAGCAGGCACTTTCCAGTATGCAGTCATAGAAAGTGAAGAAGCGCTCAAAGAGCTGACGGATTACGCCATCGAGCGTCATTACCCGGATTTTGCCGATAAAGAAAACAAATATGAATTATTTTTAGAAGCGGTCATTCACGCACAAAGCTACCTTATTGCAAAATGGCAGTCAATCGGTTTCATTCACGGTGTTATGAATACGGATAATATGGCCATCAGCGGTGAAACGATCGACTATGGTCCATGTGCATTCATCGATCACTACGATCCGGCAACAGTATTCAGTTCAATCGACGTGCAGGGCAGATACCAATTCAGGAACCAGCCCGGCATCGCCCAGTGGAATTTGGCAAAATTCGCTGAAACACTCATTCCGCTGCTCGATGAGGATCAGGATCAGGCGATAGAAATCGCCCAGAAAAAATTAAATAACTATAAAGATTTATATCAGACTTACTGGTTGACGAATATGGTGAATAAGCTTGGTATTGCGACCCCTGAGGAAAGTGATGTGGAACTCGTCCTTGAATTCCTGGAAATATTGGAAAAAGAGGCACTCGACCATACATCAACATTCAGGGCGTTGTCACTCGGTCATGATTCAGATATTGAAGTGGAAGATCAGGAAACGTTTGATGCATGGGTGAAAAAGTGGCATACTGCACTTGAAAATAAAGAACAGTCGGCTGAAGATGCCAGTACACTCATGAAAAACATCAATCCAGCCGTCATTCCGCGTAATCATCTGGTTGAAGAGGCTTTATTCTATGCAGTGAAAACAGATGATTTGACGAAAGTTGAAAAACTGGTGGAGATATTCAAAGATCCATACAGTGATGAACACGATGAATATTACAAAAGGCCGCCGAAGGAAGAGGAAATGATACAGAATACTTTCTGCGGTACTTAAAAATCTATCCCGCGCATGAGATGTGCGGGGTAGATTTTTTCATAGGATAGTATATATGAAATGACTCTATATCCGTGGCTGCCGCCATTCAATTTTTTCCAACAGTGTATCCCTTCAATAAAGTGTATGTCACATCCAGTACAGGTGTGTGCAGTAGTCCTTTATTGTCGTAGAAATATTTCTGGATAAACTCATATTCGGTTTCCTTTTTATCGATCACATCGTAATACATACTCGTCCCCATATGGTCGGGATAGCTTTGAAACAGTTTAATCGACTGGTCGATAAAGTCGTCGGTGATGACTTCTGAATGACGGTTGATGATTGCCTGACCTTCTTTCAGCAGCTGTTTTGTCAGATTAACAATATCCGCATCCTGAAATATTTGCGCAGTATTTTGAGATAAGGCGGTCATTGTATTCACACCGAGGTTGATCAGCAGCTTTTCATATCGCAGCTTTTCAAACTGATCATTTTTTATGATTTCAAGTTCAACATCTTCAACTGTTTCCAATAATGAAATCAGTTCATCAAGATGATGATATCTTTTATTCCCAATGATGAGTCTGCTGTCTCTGAAGTGCTCGATGTAATCATCGTTTTTCTGGCCGCTGATATAAACGACAGACGGGATGCTGTTTTTAAACCAGTCATCATAGCCCATGCCGTTTTCACACAGAATGACATCAGTGTGCTCATGAGCCATGCCGGGGATGATATGGACCAGTTTTCTGAAGACTGTCGCTTTTGTGGAAATAAAGATCACATCGAATGTTTCATCTATATGCTCACTGATGGATTGAATTGGATAATCGTACCGGATATATTCATTGTTTTCCAATATGGTAAAGCCGCTTTGTTCTGTTCTTGAGTATAAAGTGACATCCAAATCCATAGATTTTAATTCTCTTGCAATAATGCTGCCGACTGCTCCGATGCCGATACAGGCAATTTTCATGAATATTCCTCCAAATGACTATATATTAATATGGTAAAATAATTATAACTTATCTAACATACAGGGGGAAGATTAATGAAATCTACAATGGATTTTATTGACATGAAAAAAAATGGCGAAAAGATTACGATGCTGACGGCGTATGATTATCCGAGTGCGCGGCAGGCAGAGGCGGCCGGTGTAGACACAATACTTGTCGGGGATTCACTCGGTATGACGGTGCTCGGTTACAGTTCAACGGTTGAAGTGACTCTGGAAGATATGATCCATCATACGAAAGCTGTAAGAAGGGGCGCGCCGGATACATATATCGTGGTGGATATGCCCTTTGGCACTTATCATGTGAGCAGTGAGGAAGCAGTGAGAAATGCCATCATGCTGTACCAGGAAAGTGGCGCCAATGCAGTTAAGATTGAAGGCGGACATCTGCAGAATTTTGCAAATACATTAGTCGATGCGGGTGTGCCTGTTGTCGGACACCTTGGGCTGACTCCGCAGTCGGTGGGCATTACAGGTTTTAAAATGCAGGCATCTTCAAAAGAAGATGCGGAAGAACTTCTCAATACACTCGGCAAATTTGAAATGCTCGGTGTCGTTATGACTGTTCTCGAAGCCATTCCAAGTGACCTTGCAGTCAAAGCCTCAGAACGCGTCAGTATCCCGCTGATCGGTATCGGTGCAGGTGTCGGCACTGACGGCCAGGTACTTGTATATCATGATGTTTTAAAGTATGGTTCAGGCAAACCGCCAAAATTCGTAAAACAATATGCAGATTTCGATGAAATCGGAGTGAAGGGTATTAAGGAATATGTTCAGGAAGTGAAAGACCTTAAATTCCCTGATGAAAATACTACTTATAAAAAGAAGGTTTATGAGGATGAAAACAACCAGTAAAATTAAAGAAATAAGAGACTTTTTAAGCGTTGAAAATATTGGTGAAATCGCGTTGGTGCCGACTATGGGCTTTTTGCACAGCGGTCACCTGAAGCTGGTCGAGACCGCAAAGAAACATGGTGATACTGTAGTGGTCAGCATATTTGTGAACCCTTTGCAATTTGGGCCGGATGAGGATTTTGACAAATATCCACGGAATCTTAAAAGGGACCTCGATATATTAAGGGAAAGCGGCGCCGACTTTGTGTTCCATCCTGAAGTGGCGGAGATGTATCCGTCAGATTTGGAGCTGGATATCTCTTTGAACAGCATGGCAGACGTCCTTGATGGTGTTAAACGTCCCGGCCACTTCGAAGGGGTTGTCACCGTCGTCAACAAACTGTTCAATATCATTAAGCCGCACTATGTCACTTTTGGCGAGAAGGACAGGCAGCAGCTGATGATTGTCCAGAAGATGATAGAAGATTTCAACCATGATATTGAAATTCTGGTTGTCAAAACTGAACGTGAGGATACAGGACTCGCAAAGAGCAGCAGAAATACGAATTTGAGTGAACAGGAATTGCTCGAGGCACCGCATATCTATGAAAGTCTGCAGCTCGGAAATGAATTGATTCAGAACGGCGAGAGGAACGTTGCAGAAATAGTGGCACAGATCAACGTTCATATTAATGAAAATACTTCCGGCACCATGGATGATCTGCAGATTTTAAGTTATCCGGACCTGGATGCAATGACGCACGTGGACTCGGATGTTATAATATTCATTGCTGTACAATTTGAAAAAGCACGATTGATTGATAATTTGAGGGTGAAAGTAAATGATTAGAACAATGATGAACAGCAAAATTCACAGCGCGCGCGTGACAGAAGCGAATTTGAATTACGTGGGCAGTATAACAATCGACCCTGAATTGCTTGAAGCTGCCAATATATTGCCGGATGAAAAAGTGCAAATCGTCAACAATAACAATGGTGAACGGTTTGAAACATATACAATCAAAGGCATAAGAGGCAGCGGAGAAATCTGTGTCAACGGTGCCGCCGCGCGTAAAGTTCAGATTGGGGATGTCATCATTATCATCAGCTATGTCATGATGAGTGACAGTGAAGCACATGAACACGACCCCCATGTGGTGATTGTGAACGAAAAAAATGATATTGTTACAGAGAACTATGCAGAAATAAGAGCGACAGAATTTCATTGATAGATTAATTTATCGATACTGAAGCAGGTGAAGCCGTGATTAAAAAAACAATATCCTTTTTAATGTTATCACTGATTATAGTTTTCATATATCCAGCGGTAGAATCATATAATTTTAAAAATGGATTAAATAAAAGTTATGCCAATGAATGGCTGAATCTATATGTGCTCCCGAATTATGATACTTCCAAAATCGAACAGGTCAACAGCGAACAGTCCTACTCGATTGAATACACTATAGGTGAGTCATTTGATATTGAAGATAAAGACGTTGAAGCTGTGATTGACAGTGAATTTGGCGGAGAATTCAATATTATTAACAAAGACGGTATCTTTCACATCCTTTTAGTGAACGATGGTGAAATTACCGGTCTTTATACTAATAATGAGGAAGTATCCATCGATTCAATCAATATACAGGGAATGGACCGGGACAGCATAAGAAAGATTTACGAAAATCCTGTAAAAACAGTCGATAAAGGCAGTAAACATCTGATAGTGGAAAATGAAGAATACGATGTTTTTGATATCAATGATAAATATGTTTACTTCTTTTATGATGTTTATGAAGAAGATAAAGTCAATGGGCTGCTGACAGTAAAAAAATCAGAGATGAGCCACAGCGACAGTATGTATAATCATCCGCCTGAAGAAGATAATGAAATCTTGAACCATCATCTGATCAATGCGACCAGGGAAAAGTACGACGTCGCACCATTGGAGCATGATCCGGCAGTCAGTGAAGCGGCAGCGGGCCACAGCAAAGATATGGCGGACAAGGACTACTTTTCACATTCTGCACCGGATGGAAGTGCTTTAAAACACAGAATCGAAGCATTGGATATATCATACAGACTCGCAGGTGAAAATATAGCGATGGGACATACTTCGCCAATATTTTCACATCACAGTCTCATGAATTCCAAGGAGCACAGGGTAAACACATTGAATGATTCATATACACATATGGGCATCGGAGTGGATTACAACGCTGATGAAGTCCCGTACTATACAGAAAATTATATTAAAAAATAGATTCGCCCGGTTTTTCCGGGCGAATCTATTTTCGTTTCAGTTGATTATTTTGTTTTAAAATTCCCTGAACAGACCAACAACTTTCCCGAGGACAGTCACACTGTCAAGGTAGATCGGTTCAAGTGCAGGGTTTTCAGGCTGCAGACGATAATATCCTTTTTCTTTATAGAACCGTTTAACTGTTGCCTCGTCCTCATCGGTCATGGCTACAATGATATCCCCGTTATGAGCGATATTCTGTTTGCGGACGATGACACGGTCTCCATCGAAAATCCCCGCATCAATCATACTGTCTCCGGCTACATTGAGCAGGAATATTTCACTATTGTGATTTGCAGTGAAATGTTCCGGTAAAGGGAAATATTCATCGACATTTTCAACTGCTGTAATAGGAAGACCAGCCGTGACTTTACCTAAAACAGGCACTTGAATTACTGGAGTATATGCCTGATTTTCTGCCTGGACGATTTCAATTGCTCTTGGCTTTGTCGGATCTCTTTTTATATATCCTTTATCCTGTAATTTTGCCAGGTGTCCATGGACGGTGGAGCTGGATTGTAAACCTACTGCATTGCCGATTTCTCTGACACTCGGCGGGTAACCTTTTTCCTGAACTGTTCTTTTTATAAATTGATAGATCTGTTTCTGTCTGTCACTGATTTCTTTCATAGTAAGACCTCCAGCCCTTTATTAAATATAATGATAGCATAAATTTCGGCATCTTACAAACGTTTGTTCGCAAAAGCATTGACTAAGAACAGGTGTTCTGTTAATATGTGATTACAAACAAACGTTCGAGGAGGATGACTAATGCTTAAAGAAATCAAAGTTTTTTCTTTATTATTCATGGCAGTAGTGATGATCGGCACAATATATATCTATTCCAGCAATAATGGAAAGAACGCACATTCTGATAATATATACACGCAAGAAGTACACAATGAAATAATGACAGTCGAACAGGATACGAACGCAATTGATGAAATCATAGAGGAAAAGATGCTTTCAAATCAGGAGTCCGACAGTGAATTGAAGTCCGTCACAATGGGAAAATGATTATTTAAGTATGAGAATGTACTCATACTTTTTTTTGTGTTAAATTATATAAGAAAGGATTGAATTTTATGCTTGAAAAGAAGAAAATCGATCGCATCAATGAACTTGCGAAAAAGAAGAAAGAAGGTACTCTGACTCAGTCGGAAGCAAAAGAACAACAGGAATTAAGACAAGAGTATTTAAAAACTTTCCGCAAATCATTCAAAGCTCAAGTCGAACAGACTAAAGTCATCGACCCCGAGGGCAGTGACGTGACTCCGGAAAAGTTAAAATCAATTCAACGAGAGAAAAATATTAGAAAATAGAGGAGATATTAAGATGGCTTTTGATAATACTGATCAATTAGCAATTAACACAATCCGTACACTTTCAATTGATGCAATTGAAAAAGCAAATTCAGGTCACCCTGGTCTGCCGATGGGCGCTGCACCTATGGCCTACACATTATGGAGCAAACATTTGAACTTCAACCCGAATTCAATGGACTGGTTCAACCGTGACCGCTTTGTGCTCAGTGCGGGTCATGGTTCAATGTTAATCTATAGTTTACTTCATTTGTCAGGTGGACTGGAACTTGAAGAAATCAAAAACTTTAGACAATATGAGTCCAAAACACCGGGGCATCCTGAATTTAAACACACTGAAGGTGTGGAAATTACAACAGGACCACTGGGACAGGGCTTTGCTATGAGTATCGGTATGGCTATGGCTGAGAAGCATCTCGCTGCTAAATATAATACTGAAAATTATAAAGTGGTCGATCATTACACTTATGCACTAGTAAGTGACGGTGACCTGATGGAAGGGATCTCTCACGAAACAGCTTCATTCGCAGGTCATTTGAAATTGGATAATCTGATTGTGCTTTATGATTCCAATGATATTTCACTTGACGGAGATTTGGATAAAAGCTTCTCCGAAGATATTAAAAAGAGATTTGAAGCTTATGGCTGGGATTATCAATTAGTAAAAGACGGCAATGATCTGGAAGAAATCGACCAGGCGATCAACAATGCCAAAAAAGCGGATAGACCTGCCATGATTGAAGTGAAAACCGTCATCGGCTATGGTGCACCGAACAAGTCGGGTAAGAGTGATGCACACGGTGCACCGCTCGGCAGTGAAGAACGCCAGGCAGCGTTTGAATATTATGGGCTGGATCCTGAAAAGACGTTCCATGTTGAAGATGAAGTTTATAAGCGATTCAATGAAACTTTAAACAAGCGCGGTAACGAAGCACAGGAAGCATGGGTGGAACTTGTTGAGCAATATGGCAAAGCAGAACCTGAAAAACATGCGGAGTTCATTGCTGCGATCAATGAAGAAGTACCGGAGAATTACGATGCAGAACTTCCAAAATATGAAGCAGGTACAAAAAAAGCGACACGCGGCACTTCAGGAGATATGATTCAGGCACTGTCCCAATCTGTACCTTCGTTATTCGGCGGGGCAGCTGATCTTGCAGGAAGTAACAAAACTGCTGTCAGCGGACAGGAAGATTTCAGCAAAGATAATTATGCAGGTAAAAATATCTGGTTCGGTGTGCGTGAATTTGCAATGGCAGCCGCTTTGAACGGTATGTCGGCACACGGCGGCATCAAGCCATACGGCGGAACATTCTTCGTATTCAGTGATTACTTGAAACCGGCAATCCGTCTAAGTGCACTGATGAAACTCCCTGTAACGTATGTTTTAACACATGACTCCATTGCAGTAGGTGAAGACGGCCCGACGCACGAACCGGTTGAACAGCTGGCGGGCTTACGTGCAATTCCGAACTTGAATACGATCCGTCCGGCAGACGGCAATGAAACAAGAGCGGCATGGAAAGTCGCTATCGAGTCGACAGATACACCGACTGCATTGGTATTGACACGTCAGAACGTCGAAGTGACAGATGTGGATTACAAAACAGTCGATGAAGGTGTGAAACGCGGCGGTTATATCATCTACGATAAAGGTGATGACGCGATTATCTTTGCTTCAGGAAGTGAAGTTTCCCTTGCAGTGAATGCTGCGAAAAAATTAGAGGAGCAGGGCGTTAATATTAAAGTTGCTTCCATTCCTAATATGCAGGCATTCTTAAAACAGGATCAGGATTATATCGACAGTGTTCTGAACAAGAATATTACGAACAGAACAGCAGTAGAAATGGCGGCTAGCCTCGGCTGGCACAAATTTACAGGTATTGACGGCAAATTATTGACCATCGATACATTCGGTGCAAGTGCGCCTGGAGATATTGTGGTAGAAAAATATGGTTTCACAGTAGAACAAGTGATGAGAACCGTTTTAGAAAAATAGTTTGTTGAAAAAGTAATGATTTTAAGATAAACTATATAATGGTTTATGTACGGAGAAAGAGGTGAAGTCGCTTGGCTACATGGATTTGGATACTCATCGTTATCGTTGCACTTGTTGGTGGTTTAGCTCTAGGATTCTTCCTTGCGAGAAAGTATATGATGGATTATTTGGAGAAAAACCCGCCGATTAATGAAGATATGCTACGCATGATGATGATGCAAATGGGTCAGAAACCATCGCAGAAAAAAGTGAATCAGATGATGAGTATGATGAATAAAAACGCAGGCTCCCAGAAGGAGCGCGCTAAAAAATAACGATAGTATTTATGAACCGCCGGTCTTCAAATCAAGATCTGCGGTTTTATTGTGTTTTTGAAGTCGGAATTCGATTTGAGGACGACTGTTGTCAGTGGCAGATCGAATTTGATGTGTGATTTCGATTTGAGGTCGGCTTTTGACAGTGGCAGATCGAATTTGATGTGTT
>NZ_LFKO01000002.1:639209-660526 GCF_001265075.1 Salinicoccus sp. YB14-2 | reverse complement strand
ATGTGTGATTTCGATTTGAGGTCGGCTTTTGACAGTGGCAGATCGAATTTGATGTGTGATTTCGATTTGAGGTCGGCTTTTGACAGTGGCAGATCGAATTTGAATTGTGATTTCGATTTGAGAACGGCTTTTGACAGTGGCAAATCGAATTTGATGTGTGATTTCGATTTGAGGTCCGCTTTTGGCACTATTAAATCTGAACGGCGCGCCAGGGGCATCGAAATCGCTCTGCACGGCGGTGTCAGATTCTATAACGTGTCATTCTCCAAGTAATATAAATTCATTGCATGCTGTGAAATCCACAGCATGCTTTTTTAAAATGGTTACAACTTTATAAGTATTTCATAATTCGAAATATATGGTAAAATTTTAGTGGGAGAGATGTATGTGTAACGTAGATGGGGGATTGAAAATGAAAGTTTTTAAAAAATTATGGTGGTTTTTTAAAAGGGAGAAAAACAGCTATATATTCGGTGTTTTAATGCTGATATTTGTTGCATTGATGGAATTGATTCCACCTCAAATAATCGGGCAGGTGATAGACAATATCACTGAGGGTACACTGACACCGCGGGGTTTGATAATATTTATAGCCATTTTGCTGATCACGGCAATTTTTACATACATATTCAGATATTACTGGAGAATTTTAATTTTCGGAGCCAGCCATCGTCTGGGTAAAATTTTGCGGACGAGAATGTTTAGTAAGTTTTCTGATATGAGCCCTTATTTTTATCAGCAGCGCCGGACAGGGGATTTGATGGCGCATGCAACGAATGATATCCGGGCGGTACAAAATACGGCGGGGCCGGGTATATTGACCATTGCTGATTCTATCATTACCGGCGGGGCGGTACTGATTACGATGGCGGTAACCATCAGTCCGAAGTTGACTTTAATTGCGATGATACCCCTTCCGTTCATGGTCATTTTAACCAGTTACTACGGAAGGCTTTTAAACAGAGGTTTCCGGAAAGCGCAGGCTGCATTCAGTGAGTTGAATGATAAGACCCAGGAAAGTATCGCAGGCATTAAAGTGACGAAAACATTTGGCTATGAAAAGAGTGACCAAAAGGATTTTAAAGCACTCAGCGATGATGTTGTGGAAAAGAATTTGAAAGTGTCGAAGATTGATGCGTTGTTCGACCCAACAATTATGCTGGTCATTGGAACAAGTTATTTCCTTGCTATCATATTTGGTGCGCAGATGGTGCTGTCAGATGAAATTACGCTTGGACAGCTGATTACGTTTACGACTTATCTCGGCATGATGGTTTGGCCGCTTCTTGCACTGGGTATGTTTTTTAACCTTGTGCAGCGCGGTCGTGCGTCATATGAGCGGATCGAGGAGATTATGAATACGAAAAATGATATCGGCCATGACTATATGATTGAAGATGCACCAGACGGCGATATCAGTCTGAATATCGGTGCATTCAATTTTCCCGGTGACGATGAAGTGGCACTTCGTGACGTCAATTTTGATATAAAAAAAGGTCACACTGTCGGCATCGTCGGCAGGACCGGCTCGGGTAAGAGTGCAGTCATCAGACTGCTGCTGCGTGAGTTCGATACCAATAACCCGAATGATATAACATATGGAAACGTCAGTCTCAGGGATTATAACATCAGTAATTTACGTTCGCAGTTCGGCTATGTGCCTCAGGATAATTTCCTCTTCTCGACAACAATCAAGGAAAACATTGCATTCAGTACTCCTGGTCTGGACGACGAAGTCATTTATGAAGCGAGCAGATTGAGCAGCATACATGAAGATATACTCGCATTTTCAGAAGGATACGAGACTGTTGTGGGAGAGCGAGGTGTGTCGTTATCCGGCGGACAGAAACAGAGGATTTCCATCGCTAGAGCAATCATCACCGATCCGGAAGTATTGATTCTGGATGATTCACTGTCTGCTGTGGATGCACAGACTGAGGTCAATATTTTACAGAATATATCCAGAGTCAGAGAGGGCAAGACTAATATCATTACTGCACATAGAATCAGTGCGGTTTCAAAAGCGGACCTGATTATTGTCATGGATGCCGGCACGGTCGTAGAACGTGGAACCCACAAAGAGCTGCTGGAAGCGGGCGGATGGTATTATGAAACACATCGACAGCAGGCACTCCGTCAAAATTTAACGGATGAACTGGATAATCTGGTGAAGGGGGATGAATCGCATGAATGATACAGTCAATTTAACTGCACGTGATCAGCTGAAAGTGCTTATGCGTCTTTTAACGTATACATTCCCTTTCAAAGGTATCATTGCGTTGGCATTTGTGATGCTGATCATGTCGACTGTCGCAGGTATGGTTATCCCGTATCTAGTGATGGTCTTTATTGACGATTACCTCACACCCGCTGTTTTTCCCGAACGCGAGATTACCATGCTGGTTGCGATATATCTCATAGTGCAGATCATCGGGGCAATTGCGACTTACATGAATATATATCTGTTTCAGTATTTGGCATTTAAAGTCATTCAGCAACTCCGGATCGATGCGTTCAACAAGATTGGAAAGCTCGGTATGAAATATTTTGATAAAGTGCCTGGCGGAAGCATCGTGTCCCGTCTGACGAATGACACTGAAGCGATAGTAGAGATGTTTATCGGTGTGTTTGCCACATTTTTAATGGCATTCTTCATGATGGCATCGAGTTATATAATGATGTTCGTGCTCGATGTGAGACTTGCATTCATGGCTCTAGTATTCATGCCGTTGATCTTTTTGATCATGTTTATTTACCGTAAATATTCAGCCATATTCTTTTCTCACGCAAGACAGCTGCTGTCTGATCTGAACGCAAAGCTTTCGGAATCGATCGAAGGGATGAAAATTATCCAAGTGTTCAACCAGGAAAAGCGTCTGCAGGAGGAATTCAGAATCATCAACGATGAACATTATGAATATAATATGAAAACTGTACGTCTGGACGGATTACTATTGAGACCGGCCATCAGTATGATACAAATACTCGCCATCGCAGTCATTCTCGGTTATTTCGGTTTGCTCAGCTTTGAAGCATCCATTACAGCCGGACTGATTTTTGCATTCATCCAGTACATGGAACGGTTCTTTGAACCGATAAACCAGGTGAGTCAGAATCTGAGCATATTTCAGCAGGCACTTGTCGCTGCGAGCCGAGTGTTCAGGCTGATTGATGACGGTACGCTGGAGCCTGCACAAAACCCGGTTCAGGAAAATAAAATCACGGATGGCCGCATAGATTTCAACAATGTCACTTTCAGCTATGACGGCAAAGTGGATGTTCTTAAAAGTATCAGTTTTACCGCCATGCCTGGAGAGACGGTTGCCCTGGTCGGCCACACAGGATCCGGGAAAAGTTCCATAATCAATCTTTTCATGCGGTTTTATGAATTCGAGCATGGTGAAATTTTAATTGATGGAAAATCCATTAAAGAGATGCCGAAGTCCGAACTGAAAGAAAATATCGGTCTTGTGCTCCAGGATGCGTTCATTTTTTACGGTACGATAGAGTCCAACATTAAGCTCTATCATCCGACGATGACTTTCGAACAGGTCAAAGCGGCCAGTCAATTTGTCAAAGCAGACAGCTTCATCGAGAAGTTGCCCAATCAGTATCACCATAAAGTTATGGAGAAGGGCAGTACTTTCTCAAGCGGGGAAAGACAGCTGATCGCGTTTGCCAGAACCATCGCTGTGGAACCGAAGATTCTGATTCTTGATGAGGCGACGGCAAACATCGACTCGGAAACGGAAGAGGAAATTCAGAAGTCACTCAATGTGATGAGAAAAGGGCGGACGACACTGGCGATTGCCCACAGACTTTCCACCATTCAGGATGCCGATCTGATTCTTGTTCTGAACAAAGGTGAAATCGTTGAAAGAGGTACCCACCAGGAACTGCTGGAGACAGAGGGCATCTATCATAAGATGTATTTGCTTCAAAATGGATGAGTCCATTCAAATGTCATAATTTATTCTAAATAAAGCCCCCTAAAATGCTGGTTCTCTGATAAAATACAGTTGAATAGGGGGTATTTATGTGGGCAGTGAAGTGACCTTTTTACTGGCATTCGGAGCAGGTGTACTGAGTTTCGTATCACCTTGTGTGCTACCCGTATTCCCGGCTTTCGTTTCATACATAACCGGGATGAGCTACAACGAAGTTGAAAATCAGAAATTTAATGCCCGTGCCATATTCCATACATTATTTTTCCTGTTAGGATTCAGTTTAATATATATTGCGCTCGGATTCGGAACTTCCTTTTTTGGCGGAGTATTCATAGAATACGGCAACCTGATCAGACAGATTGGTGCAATACTGATCATAGTCTTTGGTCTGGTCATCACCGGTGTTTTGAAATTCGACTTTTTAATGAAGGACAGAAAAGTGTCATTTAAGAATAAACCGTCCGGATTTATCGGTTCGATATTGATCGGTATGGCTTTCGCAGCAGGATGGACACCGTGTAACGGTCCGATCATCGGCGCGATATTTGCGATGAGTGCAACGGAACCGAACAACGCGCTCATTCTGATGATTGTCTATTGTTTGGGCTTTGGTGTACCATTCTTTGTCCTCAGTTTCTTTGTTTCAAAGACACGCTGGATGCTGAAGTATTCAAATGGCATAATGAAATCCGGCGGCATCGTGATGATATTGATGGGAATCCTGCTCTACTTTGACGGACTGACTCAGATTATTATTTGGTTACAGCCATTCTTTGGTGATTTCCAAGGATTTTAAGAAGGTATGATATGTTGAAAATTGATATAGAAATGCTTTTATTCACACTTGCATCCATCATGGCGGTGTTCATGGGCATCGGCGTCATTTTCGTCCGTAAGAAAGCATCGGAACGGCCGCTGTCAATCAAAAATATTTTGATACCGCCTGTAATGATGTCGACAGGAGCGTTGATGTTCGTCTTTCCATATTTCAGGCTGTCAGTGACAGAGATACTGGAAGCCCTTTTCGTGGGACTTATTTTTTCAGTGCTCCTTGTAATCACGACAAAGTATGAAGAAAAAGAAAACCAGCTCTATGTTAAACCTTCAAAGTGGTTCATCGGTATTTTATTGGCATTATTAATCATCAGAACGTCCTTGAAGTCGATATTATCGATGTCGATTTCCCCCGGAGAAATCGGCGGCATGTTCTTTCTTCTTGCATTCGTCATGATTGTCGTATGGAGACTATCCATGTTAATTAAATTCAAGCAATTTAAAAAGCAGCTGGGCTAGCCCAGCTGCTTTACTTTTTCTGTCTGTTCGAATATGGAGAACTTCTCCTTCTCGCTGTCTGCATATTGGAACAGTTCCTCGTATGTAGAATAGTCTATCTCCAATTGATTCAATTTTTTCTTCATGAACTTGTGATCTTTCTTCGGTGTTGCGATAATGTAACCCTTCATGATTTGGTCAAGCTCTATCTTTTCCACGCCTTCATCCAAAGCAACTTTTGAAATTCTGCCGGCGATTCTTTCTTTCGCTACCTGTCTGAACAGCTCAGGCACCGGGCTCACGAGTTCATTCAACAGTGCTTTTGTATCTTCATCCCAGAGCGGCAATCCTTTTTCTATATAATAATCCTGCCAGTCAAGCTCACTGTATCCGTCTTCTTTCGGCATTCTTCTTAAAAACTTTCTGAACATAAAAAATCCGCCTATGAATAATGCGCCGACCATTATGAACATCCACAGGGTAATTCCCCACATGAACAACGTATCAGTCATACCCTTCACCTCAAGTACCATTATATTCAATAAAAAGAAATATGTCCATATACGAAATTGTGACGATATATAGTGTGAGGAGGTGAAGAGAATGCATAAAAGTACAAGTGCAAGATTTTATTACATGACGACGGATGCAGAAGGCAAAGAGATTTTACGTTACCGCTCAGTACCGAATATCGACGTGGCATCAACGGACGCAGAAATCAATCAGGTGATGGAAGTTTTTGAAACATTGACATTGGATGCATATGCGCTGGTTGAAAAACTGGAAACATACGTTATTGGTTAATTTAAAATAAGGAGGAAAGACAATGGAGAAGAGACTGGTTGTAGTTTTTAATACCGATGCAAACAGACGTTTTACGATGAATTTCCGTAATCCGAATGAAGAGATATCTGAAGCGGAATTACTGGAAGCGGCACAGAAATTGATTGACTCGGATGCGCTCGACCCGATGCAGGGGAAACCCATCGGCGTCCATTCCGCCAAAGTAGTCAGCACTGATACACAAGTCATCATCTAGTGGACTGGATACCCCTCGTGAGTGAAGTCGGCTTCCCGGTAGTGATCACATTTTTTCTTTTGCACCGCATGGAAAGAAAATTGGATGACCTCATCATCACTATCCGACAACTCCAAAATACGACGCCTTGATTTTTATCAGGGCGTTTTTTTAGTATAATTGATTTGAGGTGTTTATATGAAAATTTTACATACTGCCGACTGGCATATCGGAAAGAAACTGAATGGCAGAGATTTAATAGATGATCAGAGATTTGTACTGGAACAGCTGATGGATAAGATACAGGAACTGAAGCCGGATATCATTGTGGTTGCGGGCGATCTTTACGACCGGAGTAACCCGTCGAAAGATGCGCTGAACATGGTGAACCATTATCTTTACAAAATGAATAAGGAGATGGGGCTGCCTGTCCTTATAATCAGCGGCAACCATGATTCTAAAGCACTCCTTGATTACGGTTCCGAGTGGTTCAAGGCATCCGATCTCTTTATCCATACATCCCTTGAAGATATTTTTGAACCTGTTGTCATCAACGGTCATAATTTCTTCCTGGTGCCGCATATTGATGTACTGGAAGCGAGACATTATTTTGAAAATAAAGCACTCCGTACCCATCATGACGTCTATCAGCATATTGCCGGACAGATTGACCTTGATGAAAACGCGAAAAACATATTGATCGGCCACCTGTTCATCCAGGACGGCAGGCAGAGTGAATCGGAGCGTGCACTGTCCATCGGCCTGTCCGAAGAGGTGAGCAGTGAAGTGTTTGAGGCATTTGATTACGTGCTGCTCGGGCATTTGCATCATCCGTTTGCAATCAGCCATGACAAAATCTTCTACAGCGGATCGCCGCTCAAATATTCATTCAATGAAGTGAAGCAGCCAAAAGGATTCAGGTGGATTGATACTGATGATAATTCTGTGAAATTTATTCCATTGAACCCGGTGCACGATATCGTAGAGTATGAAGGAAAGTATGATGACATCATCAATGAAAAAATTGAATTTGAAGATAAGGAGGCATACTTCAAATTCATACTATCGGATTTAAGTCACGTGAAGGAACCGATGTCGAAAATCAAAATGATTTATCCCAATACATTGGAATTGAAAGTAACGACGGAAAATCACGATTTCAATATGACAACGATCGATATGAAGGAAACCAGCGACTATAATATCTACGCCTCCTTTTTAGAGGAAATCGGCCAGAGACCGCCGACCGCAATAGAAACGGAATTATTTGAACAGCATTTTGGAGGTGACAGGCATGAGACCCATTAAACTGCATATGGAATATTTCGGGCCATTTAAAAAGGAGACGATCGATTTTACACATGCTGACGGGCAGATGTTTCTGATCAGCGGTAAAACAGGATCGGGCAAGACGATGATTTTCGATGCCATCACATTCAGTCTGTACGGCCAGACTTCGACGACAGACCGTGATGAGTATTCGGTCAGAAGCCAGTTTGCTGCGGACAGTGACATTTCAAAAGTCAGCCTGGAGTTTATGGTCGGAAAAAAAAGCTACACGGTCGAAAGGGAGCTCAGTTTCAGTAAAGAGGGCAGGAAGTCGAAAGTACCTTCGAAAGCGGCACTTTATGCTGCTGACGGCAGTGTCATCGAAAGCTCTGTCACAGGTGTGACGAACAAAGTGGTCGATATCATCCAGCTGACTGCTGACCAGTTCAGACAGATACTCATTCTGCCCCAGGGTGAATTCAAAAAACTGCTCGTATCGACGAGTGAAGATAAGCAAAAGATACTCCGGACTTTATTCCAGACGGAACGCTTTGTAGATTTTGAAAACAGATTGAAAGAACTTGAAAAAAGTGACAGAACCGGACTCCATCAGCTCGAGGCGAAAATCGGCGAACAGCTGAGCACACTGGAGGATCACGAAGCACACCCGAGCTTCAATCACCAGATTGAATCCCTCAAATTGAGAATTACCAATGTGAAGAAAGAGGCCGGAATTCTAGAAAAACGCATCGATACAGAAAAAGAAAAGCGTAACAGCCTGCAGGAGGCGCTGAACAAAAACCGTGCCCACAATGATAAAGTGGCGCAGCTCGAAAAACTGCTCGGACAACAGACGGCTTTGAATGACCATGCCGGGAATATCAAGCAGATGGAGGCGGATATTTCCGATTACAGCAGAGTGAAAACCATCGACTTCGAACTCAGACGGGAAGCGGAGCTGATGGAGACGATTGCAGAACTCGAGAAAAATGAAAGTGAACTGAATTCAAAATATGAAAGCTTACAGAAACAATATGACCAACTGGTAGAAAATTTGAATGATCTGAAGAAAAATGAAGCCGGGATTTTGGAAAATGAAAAATATCTCACTAGAAATGAACGGTTCCTGACACCGAAATATGAAAAACTTACAGAACAAATCAGCGATATCACAAATCAGCTGAAGACTCTGGAACAATCCACAGAAAAGATGGAAGCGGCCGACGAGTCATATAGGAAGGCACTTACAGGCATCACTGCTACAAGTGATGAATTGGATGAACTGACAAAGAATAAACACCACATGGAGCTTGGGCATTACGCACTCAAAGGCAAACTGAATGATGAGAAGAAGTATTTAGGCTATGATAAAACACTCGAATCCATTGAGAGTCTTTTGAAGTCAAATAAAGAAAACCGTGCGCAGTGTGAATCATCCCTTAAAAAGATGAAGTCGTCGGTACAAAGTAAATATGCAAAAGAGGACGAGCCTCATATTGAACATCTGTTCAGCCATCTCACCGTCGGAGAAGCGTGTCCTGTCTGCCAAAGTACGGTGGAAACCATTCCTGACAGCATTTCGTATCTGAGTGAGACCGAGGAAAAAGAGATCGATAGTCTGAAAGACAAACTTGAAGCGCTGGAAACGGAAAATCAGTCGCTTGAGAAAGATTTTGATGTATATAAAAAGATATTGGACGGGGTGAAACGTCATCCATACGATGAGTTGTCTGCTGAACTTGCCAATACAGAAAGAGAAATTGAAAAAATCACGGGCAATATCTCATCAGTGAAAAAAGAGATTGCCAGAAAAGACTCGCTTGAAAAAGAAATATCCAGAAAGTCCACCGAGATTCAGCAGTCAAAATTCGACTATGAAAAAAATAATGATAAGATGAAGCAGCTGAAAGAACTGATGGAAGAATTCAAAGCGGAAACGTCATTTGACACATATGCTGAATTTCAAGATTACATGGTCAGACAAAAAGCGGCAGTCAGGAAATTTAAAATGGAGAAAGAGCAGCTGGAACAGAAACAGGATGAACTAAATAAATCGCTCACTGCTGTCACACAGTCTCTTAAACACAGCCGTGACAACATCAAAGAGAATCAGACAGCAATTGTGGCACAGAGCCAAGTTGTGGATGCTTTCCTTCATAAAGAACCATTCATCGACCGCAGTGAACTGAGACAGATATTAAACCGCACGGATATCGAAGATAAAGAAAAAGAAGTCCGTGCATTTCATCAGGAAAAAAGTTCAACCGATAAACAGATCGGCGACATTGAAAAGGTGTTGGTCCAAAAAGAATTTTACGACACTGCTATTGATGAAGAGAAAATAAAATCATCAGAAGAGGAAATCGCACAGTTCCAGCGTGAACTTGCTGTATTGAACAATAATATCAGTCAGTTTAACAGAGTGCTTTCTACTGTGTCTGAATATATTGGGGAATATGAAGAGAAGAAAGCGCATTTTGAAGCGGTCAGCGATTTAGTTCAAAAAGTCGGCGGCAACAATGAAAGCAGAGTGTCACTCGAGCGTTATGTACTGATGTACTTTTTGGAAAAAATATTGAACATAGCGAATGAAAGACTGCTCGATATGACGAATCATCGTTATGCGCTTGTCCGGAGCCGGACCAAAATCAGTAGGAAAACGGGACTGGATATTGAAGTCTTCGATTACTATAATAATTCGTCACGCCATATCTCTTCGTTGTCCGGCGGTGAAACGTTCCAGGCGTCACTGTCACTCGCGCTTGCACTCAGTGAAGCGGTCCAGCAGGAAGCGGGCGGTATCAGTCTCGATACAATGTTTATTGATGAAGGATTTGGTACACTGGATAAAGAAACACTTGAAATAGCGATTTCAACTTTAATCGATCTGCAGTCCAACGGTAAGACAATCGGCATTATTTCACATGTTAGCGAATTGAAAGAAAGACTGCATTACATTTTAGAAGTCATATCGACTGATGAGATGAGTACAGCTGATTTTAATTTTTAATGGCTTATTTCTGATTTAAGAGAGTAGTGTCAATATGAATACCATCCAATCAAAATTTTTCAATGAAAGAAATTTTATCGTTACCAATCTGATCATCGGGGCGTTCATCACGATATTGAACCAGACGCTGCTGGTGACGGCAGTGCCTTCCATCATGGAAGACCTGGATATTCCATTCAGCACGGCACAATGGCTGACGACGGGGTTTTTCCTGGTGAACGGCATCATGATTCCCGTCACCGCTTTTCTGATTAATAAATTTACGACAAGAAAATTATATATTTTCGCGATGACCCTTTTTACCGTAGGCACGCTCATCGCAGCAGTATCTCCGGTATTTCCGCTTCTGCTTCTGGGGAGGGTCGTCCAGGCAGGTGCAGCTGGTATCATGATGCCGCTCACCATGGTCGTCCTGCTCAAGATGTTCCCGCCTGAAAAAAGAGGGCGGGCAATGGGGTTATTCGGGCTGATCATCGGTTTTGCTCCGGCCATCGGTCCGTCTTTGTCCGGCTACATAGTTGAAATATGGCCATGGAGAACTTTATTCATCATTGTGGCACCGTTTGCTGCTCTGAACATTTTCTTTGCATATCAGTTTATGCGAAATGTCACGGAAACGACGGACCCGCCGGTGGATCATATTTCAATCATATTATCCACACTCGGGTTCGGCGGCATGTTGTATGGTTTTTCTATAGCAGGTATGAGCGGGTGGACATCTCCGGAAGTGCTCATTCCAATCATTGCAGGCGGGGTCATTGTGGTGATATTCGTCCGCAGACAGCTTCGGCTGGAAATTCCGATTTTACAGCTTCGGGTGTTCAAAAATAAATACTTCCTGATCAGTTCGCTGATCGGCGTTATCGTCTTCACTTCGATGGTGAGTGCGAATAATATTCTGCCTGTCCTTATGCAGGATATGCTTGGATATACAGCGTTCGAATCCGGGCTGTCATTGCTGCCCGGTGCGGTTCTGATGGGCGCATTCGGCCTGATAGCAGGCGTGTTGTTCGATAAATACGGCATTAAGACACTGACTTTTACATCGATGGGAATTATTCTGGTAACATCGATACTGTTGTCAGTGCTGGATGAAAACACTTCATGGACATATATTACCGTCGTCTATACGTTCAGGCTGATCGGCACCGGGCTTTCCATGATGCCGCTCACGACTTTTGCGATGAATGCATTAAAAGATCATCTGCTGCCGCACGGCACATCCATCAACAATACGATGAGACAGATCGGTGGTTCTCTATTTACAGCACTGCTGATTACCATCATGACAGGATTTGCTTTCAACGTCTCTTCCGGAAGCACACCGGCGGTCAGTGATGAAATAGCGGGTGTCAATATGTCGTTCATCGTTTCGGCGGTTCTTGCCTTTATCGGTCTGGTCATGGCGTTCTTTCTAAAGGAACAGAAATATATAAAGGAAGAAGAGCATTAATAGCAGACACCTGACATAATAATTTCACAACAAAATTAAAAAAACGGCACTATATCCATTACTAATTTGATATATTAATATTAGTTGGACATGGAGGGTGTTATTTTGAAAAAGTTTATATTATTCGGTTTGTTTTCTGTATTATTTTTAAGCGCCTGCAGTAATTCCGAAGTGGAAACCATGAGTCAATTTGGCAATGAAATACAGGAGTATTCAGTGACCAATCAAAATGATGAAACAGTGACAGATGATGATTTGGAAGGCAAAGTCTGGCTGTTGGATTTTATTTTTACTAACTGTGCGACAGTATGCCCGCCGATGACGGCAAATATGACTCATCTGACTCAGGAACTGGAAGAACAGGGTGTTGAAGATTATGGTGTGCTCAGTTTCAGCGTCGATCCGGAGAGAGATACACCTGAGGCATTATCACAATATATCAGTTATTATGAAGTGCCTGAAGATACAGAGTGGCATCTTATGACAGGGTACGATCACGATTTTATCCGCAGCTTTGCTGAAAAGAATTTTAAAACGATAGTGGCACCTGCGCCGGAAGGCAGTGATCAGGTGACGCATGCGACAAGTTTTTACTTAATTGATTCGGAAGGCACAATCAGAAAATCCTATGCAGGGCTCGACCAGGGTGACAAAGGATTTCCTGTTTCAGAAATAGTGGATGACGTTGCTGCATTGACCGAAGAAATAGAATAAAATTAAACGAACAAAAGAGCAGATGACTGCTCTTTTTTTTTGAGCAGAAATACTCAATATGATTAATGATACATGGTATGATGTCGATGTTATAAAAAGGAGGCGGAATGGATGTCGGTGCGTAAGGAACGCTACTATATAGGATTATTATTACTGGTTATCATTTTTGTCGGTGCTTCACTGCGTTCACCGATTTCATCGATCGGCCCGCTGGTGCCGTTTTTTACTGAGGATTTAGACATCAATAATACGACGGTCGGTCTCTTGAATACCTTACCTTTAATAGCATTTGCATTCTTTTCACCGTTCATACCGAAGATCGCCCGTAAATATGGCATGGAAATACCGCTGATGATTGCGATGGTATTTTTAACTGTGGGTATTCTCATCCGCGGTATGGACGGCACATTCATGCTGTTTTTCGGTACGGCGATTATCGGTATGGCTATTGCGGTCGGTAATGTCCTGTCCCCTGGTCTGATAAAATCGACATTCCCTTTCAAAGTCGGAATCATGACCGGCCTGTATACTTTTTCTATGAATATCGTCAGCGCTTTATCAGCAGGGCTTTCGGTATCTGTGGCAACGAGTCCAGATTATGACTGGCGGACGGCGCTCGCGATGTGGGGCATCTTCCCGCTTGTCGGTGCCATCGTTTTAATTTTAAGGATGCCGAGAACTCTGGAAGAACGTAAAAAGATATTCAAAAAGATAGATGATAAGCCATCACAAAGCCTCTGGCATTCAAAACTTGCCTGGGTGGTGACCTTTTACATGGGACTTCAGTCTCTGATACCATATACATTGTTTGCATGGCTGCCGGCAATGCTCATAGAGAAAGGATTTACTCAGACGACAGCCGGCTGGCTGATGACGATTTATCAGCTCGGTGTCCTGCCGACAACTTTCATCGCACCGGTCATTGCATATAAATTTGCAGGACAAAAGATTCTCGGGATGACGAGCGGTCTGATGTGGTCGGTAGGACTGATCGGCATCTTCCTGATGCCGGAACACTGGATGATCATACCGTTTCTAATCGTCACCGGTGTCGGTGCAGGAACAACATTCAGTCTTGCAATGATGTTCTTCGTCCTCCGTACTAATACAGTCGAACAGTCGGCACAGCTGTCTGGAATGGCACAGTCAGTCGGATATATACTGGCGGCGACGGGGCCTTTATTCCTCGGAATGATTGCCGAATATACAGGCACATGGAACATCCCGTTGATCATCCTGATCGGTGTATCGTTCCTCATTGCATTTTTTGGATACTTTGCAGGAAGCAACCGTACAATATCTGACTGAAAGTCCTCTTTTCAAGAGGACTTTTTTTAATTGTTTATGCTACGATTAGTTTAAAAGATTGAAAAGGTGATTCGATGAGAAATGTTATTTTGGATTGTGATCCGGGGCATGATGATGCTATATCCATCATCATCGGCGCTTCAAAAAGAAGTGAGCTGAATATACTCGGTATTACGACGGTCGCAGGAAATGTGGAAGTGGAAAAGAATACTGTGAATGCTTTGAAGGTCAGTGAGCTCATCGGACTTGAGGTGCCTGTAGTTGAAGGTGCTGTACGTCCGCTCGTAAGAGAAAGTGAGATTGCACCTGAAATACATGGCGAAACAGGTATGGACGGCCCGGTATTGAAGACGCCGGTTAAACGAAAGACACCGGGACATGCTGTCGATTTCATTATCGAACAGGTTAAAAACAGTCAGGAAAAAGTGACGCTCGTACCGACAGGACCACTGACGAATATTGCGCTTGCCTTGATCAAAGATCCCTCCATCAAAGATAATATAGATGAGATTGTTCTAATGGGCGGCGGGACATTTGGAAACTGGACGCCTGCAGCTGAATTCAATATATATGTGGATGCTGAAGCTGCAAAAGTCGTTTACGAAAGCGGACTCCCTGTCACGATGTTCGGACTGGATGTGACGCATCAGGTCATCGCAGACACTGAAGTCATCGACAGAGTTGCAAAAATTGATAATGAAATCGCTGTATTTGTAAAAGAACTGCTCATATTCTTTGCTGAAACATACAAGGATCATTTCGGTTTTCCGGGCGGTCCGATACACGATGCATGTACGACGATGTATTTGATCAATCCCGACATATTCACTTTTGAAAATGTCAATGTCACGATTGAAACAAAAGGTGAAGCGACATATGGCATGACCGTTGTCGATCTGCTGAAAACGACCGGTAAGCCTGAAAATGTCAAATTCGCAACAGGTGTGGATACTGAAACTTTCTGGAATATCTTCCAGCACGTACTTGTTTCTTACGGTGAGACGAATGAGTAAGCCCAAAATTACAATCGTCGGCAGTATCAATATGGACCTGATCACAGTGACAGACCAGGTTGCGAATGCCGGTGAAACTGTTGCGGGAACTGACTTTGAAACACTGTTCGGCGGTAAAGGTGCCAACCAGGCAGTCGCAGCTGCGAGACTCGGTGCAGATGTATCAATCATCGGCAAAGTGGGCGATGATGCATTCGGCAGTGAAATGATTAAAAACTTTGAAGAAAATGATGTCGATATTTCCGGAATCGCAGTTGAAGAAAAAACACCGTCCGGCATTGCGAATATCATTGTTTCCGACAATGACAACCGCATCATAATCGTCGCCGGAGCCAACGGTAAAGTGGATAAGATACATGTGGATCAATATACTTCGGTGATCAAAAACAGCGATATGGTATTGCTGCAGTTTGAAATACCGATGGATACAATCAGGCATACACTGGATATATGTAAGAAAGAAAATGTACCGGTCATCATCAACCCGGCACCTGTAGCCGAGCTCGAACGAGAATACTTGTCAGCCGCAACTTATATTACACCGAATGAGCATGAACGGGCTCAGCTGTTTAAAATGCGGGAAGACGGACTGCCTGAGTATTATGAGCAACTCATCACCACGCAGGGATTTCAGGGTGCTTCATATTTCAAGGATGGCAGAGAGATCATGATTCCACCTAAAAGTGTCGATGTCGTCGATACCACCGGCGCAGGAGATACGTTCAATGCAGCATTTGCGGTCGGTATCTCTGAAGGCATGACAGTCGAAGATGCAATTTATCTCGCAAACGATGCGGCAGGACTCGCAGTGAGGAAACTCGGAGCCCAGAGCGGGATGCCGATGCGTGAAGAATTATAAAAAAGCGGCTGATATTTGATATCAGCCACTTTTTATCAGCACACAGAATCATTTGATTTTGGCACGGATAACCCGAATAAAGGTCTCAAGTACAGTGCAAGGAATGTACCGGCGATTGCGACGATGCCCCAAATATAACCGTGAAGGCTGAATGAAGCAATGCCTCCGAAATATGCTCCGATGTTACAGCCAAATGCAAGGCGTGCACCGTAGCCCATCAACAGACCGCCGATGACTGAAGCCATGAAGTTGCCTTTGGTGATTTTAGTGAATTTGAACAGTCCGCCTGCTGCGGATGCTAAAAATGCACCGAGTATGACACCGAAGTTAAGAACTGTAGTGGAGTCGGCAAATATTGAAGAATTCAAAGCTGTTGCTGCTTCTCCCTGCCAGTACCCCCAGCTGGCGACGTCAAATCCGATAAAATCTGCGACTTTGGAACCCCATAGTGCAAACGCTGAAGTAATACCCCATGGTTCGCCGCGGGTCATCAGAGTCAAAGCATTTAATACTGCAAGAGCAACCGCAGCTGCCATCAATGGCCATGAACCTCTGAAGATTCTCTTCCAGCCGCGTGCACTTGGCAGAGGTGCAATTTTAGGAGAGTTTCTCTTTTTCTCAACAACTTTACTGATAATGGCGATTAAAGCGAATAACAGTAATGAAACTGCCAATGCACCGCCGTAGCCAAGCCCGGTCGATGTTGCGAGCGAAATCGGAGCCATTGCAGGCAATTCTTCTGTCCAGAATGGCAGGTGCGCTGCACCGACTGTCGTACCGATGATGAAGAAAATCAAAGTGATGAACATTACGGAACGGCCGCCGCCGATAGCATACAGTGTGCCGGATGCACAACCGCCGCCGAGCTGCATGCCGATACCGAATAAAAAGGCGCCGACAACAAGACTGACACCGACCGGAGAAACGTATCCCGCGACTTCAGCACCGAAAAATGCAATGCCGAGTGCGAGAATCGGAGCGAATAATATAGTTGCTGCACCCAGCATCACCATATGTGCACGTATTGCTTCACCGTTGCCGACAGACATCAGTCGTCTGAAAGCTGAAGTGAAACCGAAGCGGGCGTGAAATAATGTATAACCGAGCAGTAATCCGATGACCATAAGAACCGGTTGCATGATTGACTGCGTGATTGCCAAATATATAAATAAGACCAAACTGACTAGAATTCCGCTGACAATAAACAATTTTTGCGGATCTTTCAGAGCATCAGCATGACGATGTACTGGATCCATTGTTTTACTCACGGTATTTATATTACTGACCAAATAAATTCTCCTATTCCTTAGTTGATAAGTATGAATTCATCATTATAGGAGCCGCATGAGGAATTGTCAAAGGAAATCATTCAAAAAAAGCAGCACCTTTTGATAATAAGCGCTGCTCATAATGATATTAATTTTATGCTGCCGGAATGACTTATGCCTGCAGCTTTTTTGCGCGTATATACAGAAGTATATAAATGATCATGGACATGACGACCGATCCGACAGATGCAGCATATATCGAAGCATAGCCGAATACGAAAGCCATCTGACCGAAAAGAATCGCACCGAGGCCTATCCCCAGGTCGAAAAATGAGAAGAATGTCGCGTTTGCCATACCACGTCTGTTGGATGGTGCATTTTCTACCGACCATGCCTGAAGGGCAGGCTGGACACTGCCGAACCCGAGTCCGTAAAGGGAGGCAGCAATAAGCAGAACAGCTGTATTCGGTAACCAGGCGAGCATTAGCATCGCGAGAAAAATCATGAAAGCGCCCGGCAGAAAAACATACAGATGACCTTTCCTGTCATATATCCTGCCTGCGAATGTACGTGATATCATCAGAGACACTGCATAAAGGAGGAAGTATAGTTCTATGCCCGGGATTCCCTTTTCGATTGCATAGATTGGCAGGAATGTCGCAATACCGCCGAAAGTCGCTGTAATGAAGAATAACAGCAGAGATGGTTTTATCGCAGTTTTTTCAAAGATATCAAATTTCAGCTTCGCAGACCTTGTTTCAGCATCTTCGACTTTCTTATAACGAATTTGTGAAGCGAACAACAATGCAACTAATCCACAAGCTGCACAAATTAAAAACAGCTGGGGGAATGAAATGATACCTACAAGTGTCAGGCCGAGCGTCGGCCCGAGTGCAAGCGCCAGGTTACCCGACAGGCCGAAATAGCCGAGTCCCTCACCGCGCCGCTTCGACGGCACGATATCCGTTGCAATCGTGCCCCCGGCAGTTGTTGAAAATCCCCATCCCATACCCTGGACAATTCTTAATAGAAATAAAAACAATATACTTGAAATAAAACTATAACTGGCTATTGATAGTACAAAGACAACTAGTCCTGTCTTATAAACAAAGCCCCGACCTTTTGACTCTAACGCATGACCCGCATAAGGTCGGAGCAGTAAAGCTGAAAATGTAAAAATACCGACGATGAGACCCACAAGCTGGTCATTCCCACCCAGTTCTTTCAAGAACAAAGGAAGTGTCGGCAGTGTCATTTGAAAGCCGAGAAAAACAAAAAAGTTAGCCAGACAAACAAAGACAAAATCGCGAGTCCAAATTCTACCTTCTAAATGTGCACTTTGTCCGTGCGGCTCTGAATTCATGAATAGACCTCTTTTCTTTTCATAGTTGATTACCATTATACATATTTAACATGAGAGTCACTAGAGGACGAACTCAATAGAATTGGTTGATATATTGAAATATTATTTTATCTAGATGATATAATTACAATTATTCCTTTTTAATGCTATAAGAAGTCTGGTTCAGGAAAGTTTACTATAATGATAATAAGAAAAATATTAATTCCGCAAAGCAGGTGTAATCAGATGGAAAGAATTAAACTACAGATGATTAGAACAAGCTCCAACGACATTCCTAAGTACGAATTACCAGAAGGATTCAGGTTCAGAATGTTCAGGGATGGAGATCAGAAGCTGTGGGCAAATATTGAAACCAGAGTGGATGAATTTAAGACTGAAGATGATGCGCTTAAAAGATTCGAACGTGAGTTCGGAGATTACATTGGTGGAATGGAGGAGAGGTGTTTATTCATCGAAACTGACGAAGGTGAAACGATAGGTACGACAACCGCCTGGTACGGAGATTTAAAAGGAGACGGCCAGATACGCGGAAGAATTCACTGGGTCGGAGTGGTTCCGGAATACCAGGGCAGAGGATTGTCCAAACCGATGCTGAGTAGAGCGATGGAGATACTTGCAGCCTGCCATGATGAAATTTATCTGACTTCACAGACTACAAGCTGGCAGGCGATAAATATGTACCTGAGTTTTGGTTTTGAACCGGTGCGTCTGGATGGAAATTATGAGTCTGCATGGTCAATGATGGAAGAGATACTGGACAGGAAGATCAGATGATATATTGCTTTAAAAATACTCAATATTAGGAACATTAATAAAAGAGTTGTAATTAGTACCCATTCTCTTATATCATTAATCGGCGGTATGTAACCCCTGTTTAAAAGGAGGATAATTGATGAAGAAAAAAAGAAGTATTAAAAATATAAATTTTGAAAAGATAAAGTTGTCCATGACCCCGAGAATCACTGTACAGACACTCTTGAATATATTGTCAGTCATAGCGGGTTCATTCATCTTCTCAGTAGGTATCAACGTTTTTATGATTTCAGGTAATCTAGGTGAAGGAGGCGTTACAGGTCTGTCCATCATCTTTTTATACGCATTTGGTATACCACTTGCGATTTCCACATTAATCCTGAATGGTCTTCTTCTGATCATCGGCTTCAAGTTCCTGTCTAAAAGAGCGATGTACTATACGATTTTTGCGGTCATTCTGATGTCAATGTTCCTTGGTCTCACCGAGTCGTGGGGAATCGAAAATGATGAAATTATGCTGAATGTATTATTTGGTGGTCTGTTCATCGGACTGGGTAACGGACTGGTCATCAGAATCGGTGCCACCACCGCAGGTTCGGCAATCATCGGCAGAATTGCCAATAAGTATCTTGATATGAAAATTGCGAACGCAATATTACTGGTCGATCTGTTTGTGATACTGCTCAGTCTTACAGTTCTTTCAGTCCAGCAAGTCTTGCTTACAATCGTAGCCATGTTCACAGCAGTCAAAGTGATGGATTTTGTAATAGAAGGACTAAATCCCAAAAAGGCCATCACAATCGTATCTTCAAAACCCGAAGCACTCGGGACACTGATCAACAGTGAAATCGGAAGGGGAGTGACGATGGTGAATGGACAGGGGTTCTATTCGAGAGAGCAGTTCAATATCCTTTATGTAGTCATCAACAAATCCAAACTGGTCAGATTGAAGCGGCTCATTAAAAAATATGATGAAAATGCGTTTGTCGTTGTAAATGATGTGAACAGTGTGCTCGGGAATGCATTCCCAGAGTAAAATGGTCATTAAAAACCCGGGCTCATATATGAGTCCGGGTTTTTAATGTATCAGTATCAATGGTTATTATTTCTATAATTCTTATCCATCTTTAATTCTCTATAATAGTAGTCTGTGTCCTGCCAGTTAAGATACTCTGCTGATTTAACTAATGAAGCATTAAAAAACTGGATGATTGTTTCAGGTTCAACTTCTGATATATCGGATTCTATTTCTATCAGATACTCTGCCATCTGCTCACTGAAATAGCTGCCTGCAGGAAAGTCTTCTGTGACTTCAAGTTCTTGTCCACTGACAAATGGATAAGGCAGAACGAAGAATGTAGGATAATCAAAGTCATTGTTATCTCCGAGCCAGAATCCAAATTCCACCATATGCTCATCAAACGCGGCCCTTTCGATCACTTTTGAATCATCAGGAAACGGTTCGTGTTCTTTATAGATCAGAATACATGACACATCAAAGGTGCCCCAGAAAAGACCTGGATATACTTTTCTCATTCTTATTGGTGCGATGAATTTCTGTTCTACATCAGTCGCGAATTGAAACCACTTTAAGATATCTGAAGCAACCTGTCGGTTGTAGTGGTGATGTTCTGTATCCACATCAAAAGGAGTCTTTATCTCCATCTCCTGTGGTTTGGTGTTGATTACAATATCAAGCCCGAGATTTTGCGTCACGGTAATGATTTCATAATAATAATCCCTTACTGACTTACCATCAGTCAATTGAATATTGTTTTCATGGTCTGTTGTTTTTATGGTAATGACATGATTTGCTAAATTTGTTTCAATTTCGAAATAAAGGTCATTGCATTTTAAAGTGCCTGTAGAAAAACCTCTTGTTGTTATATCTAAAACGACGTGTGCCCATTGTGGTTCCTGTGGGGCATAGTTCAATTTAATTTTTCCTAGTATTTGTGAAATTAACTGCAGTGTAAGTATTTCTTTCACATTCGTTTTATAAAAGCTCATCGATATCACCTCTCAATTACCATTATATAGAATTTTCTCAGTTGTAATAAGTATTTTGAT
>NZ_LFKO01000002.1:492937-637969 GCF_001265075.1 Salinicoccus sp. YB14-2 | reverse complement strand
TCTCCTCCCCCTCGGGGGAGGAGAAGCCCAGCCACCAGAGGCTTTCACAAACTCTGGATTAGGGTCATACCCTAGTGGCTAACTTAAACTTGAAATTCGCGAAGTATTTTGATTGTAAAGAATTTGCAAATATACAAAATTTATAAAACTGCGTGCAGATATTTGAAAACTGAGCATTTTTGATACAGTTTTCTTATTTTTGTAGAAAAAACCTCTCAGATTTTAAATTATTGCGATTTTACAACAATTTAAGTGCAGAGTATGATGATTTTAGTTATTTAAGGAGGGAGTTAAATGGCTATATTAATTCTATTTGGTGGTGTTTGCGCATCATTTATATATGCACTTACATCCGCTGAAAGTTCATCTTTTCTATTAAGAAGAAGTCGATGTGATAGTTGTATGAGGCCACTTAAGTGGTATGAACTATTTCCAGTACTGAGCTTCCTTATTTTAAAAGGCAGATGCCTTATTTGTAAAACTAAAATACCCGTTTCAAATTTAGTTGTAGAGGTTCTGATGATTATACTTTTTATATGTCCGATATTCATTGAGCTGAGTTTGAAAGATTTAACACTTTACTATTTAATAATTCTTTTCCTAATACCACTTTCAATTTTTGATTTTGAGACGTTTACCATCCCTAATCATATTAATTTGATATTTCTATTTACCGGCTTATATTTAACAGATTTCCATTATATTGAAATTGCTGGTGATTTTGCAGTCATCATTACACTTCATCTATTCTACTTACTATTTTACGGCTCCGTTGGTTACGGAGATATAAAACTATTTACAGTATTGACTTTAATTACACCGTTGGATTTTTTCCTATATATTGTGATGTTCACATACTTAATAGGCGGATTGTTCGTATTAATAATTAACCTATATAAAAAGAATAGAGTGGATAAAGTCCCACTAGTTCCTTTTATAACAAATGGAGTACTGATTGTTTTTTATTTCTATGATGAGATTCATCTAATATATACTGGAGGATTTTTATGAACTTGATGATCAGGGAGATGCATGCTTCAGATAAACCAAGAGAAAGACTGCTGACATACGGTGCAGACAAATTGAATAACCAGGAACTGCTGGCAATTATCATTAATTCGGGCAGTAAAGATGAATCGAGTCTGACTTTGGCCAATAGAATAATTAAAGATTTTAAGACGATCAGAGATTTAAGAGACATCACTTATCAGGAACTGACCAGTCTGAAGGGGATAGGACAGGTAAAGGCGATCAGTATACTTGCGATGGTGGAACTTGCTGTACGTATGCACACACATTCCTTAGAAGAGGAAGTCTATATAAAAAGTCCTGAAGATGTCTCTTTATTACTGATGGAAAAATTGCGCTATTATCAACAGGAACATTTTGTTGTTCTGTATTTATCGACTAAGAATATGGTGATACATCAAAACACATTGTTCAAAGGGTCATTGAATACATCAATAGTACACCCTAGAGAAATTTATAAAGAGGCAGTAAAAAGGAGCGCTGCAGCTATAATCTGTGCTCACAACCACCCAAGTGGGGACCCGACACCATCTCAAGAGGATATTGAGGTGACGAAAAGGTTGAAAGATTGTGGAGAGTTGATCGGAATAGATTTTTTAGACCATATTATTATAGGTTCAGGAAAATATCTTAGTCTAAAAGAAATGAACTACATCACTTAAAGGGGTAAATTATGGGATTAGATGCATACTTATATTTAGAAGAAAAAGAAACTTCTGAGGTTATCGAATACAGCTACTATAGAAAGTTCAATGCATTACAAGGTTACTTTGTAGATAAATTTGATATTCCAAATTGCGGTAAAGTTAAACTGACGGAGGAAAGCATTGAGGACTTATATCAAATACTTAATGATACTCGATACAATAGAGAGAAAGCCAATCTACTACTGCCGACTTTTCCAGGACCATTTTTTGGTTCTTATGATTATGGGAGAATTTATCACACATATATTGATCAGGCAGCAGCGGACTTCTATCATGCTAAATTTATTGATTTCAATAAGTATAATTTTTTCTACACTTCGAACTGGTGAAAGTTTTAGTTTCTAGATTCCAGTTCTGAGTTTGTTAAGTTACCTGGTGTAGATGTATAATTGTAAGGAACAAAGACTGAATCTATACGAGAAAATCATATTTATGAAACGGATAAAATTGAGCAATAGTGTTGAAATGCCGATTGAAGGATATGATGTTTCCAGATAGAGCCGGTAGAAACAGTTGTCCAGATCATTTTGAGGTGGTACCTTGAATGCGGTGTGATTACTATTCTTAAATCAGTACACAAAGAGCGTATGAAAGAAAGTCTGGATGTTCATAAATACCTCTAGAAAAGTCCGACATGAAAAGATATCAACGTTGGGTGGCAAGAATGGTCATATTGTAGATTATAATGACTTGGATATCGTAACAGGAATGAACAATTCAAAAACACCTGAATAATAAATGTTAAAAATCCATATTGAGAAATCAATATGGATTTTTGGTCTTTAATTTTCTTTATTTTTAACGTAAAATATCCTTCATTAAAATGTATTGACATAGAGATAATAACAATGTTAAGATAGAATATTTTACTAATTCAACTTTGTGTGTTATGCTTAAAGTAAGAAATTATGGAGGCGATGCTTTGTATCAAGTAGGAGATAACATATTTTATCCAATGCATGGTGCAGGTAAGATAACCGCGATTGAAGAAAAAGAAGTAGCAGGAGAGAATATACAGTATTATATTATCAACATGATTAATGATAATATGAGAGTAATGATACCGAAAGATCAAATCTCTAAAACGAACATCCGTCCTATTACAGATTTGGAGACTGTAAAAGAAATTGCAGAAATGATCGATAAAACAGAATCTGATAAAGACCTAACATGGAAGAAGAGAAACAAGCTTAACAATGACATGATCAAAACTGGCAGTTTAAAAGCATGTGCTGAAGTGATTTATGGATTATCCAGCATGCAAAGAGAAGAGAAGCTGAATTCAAGTGAAAGAAATCAGCTTAAACAGGCTCAGGGTTTCTTAATGAGTGAATTGAAACTGGTGGAAGGCATGAACAATGACAAGAAGGATAGATTTATATCCAAATTGACTGAAGAACAAGCAGTCACATCCTAATAATAAAATATATTTAAATCTATTCCAATGAAGGTATATGCCTTCGGACTGGGGTTTAAATCATATTTTTATTTGGTGAACAATATTACAATCAGGTTACAAATAAAGAAAATAGGTTTAAACCCTTGAAATGAGAATCAGATTAAAATATAATGAAGATAACATAACAAGGACGTCAACGAAGTATTTCGTTATATATTATTTGATTTCATCGACGCCTTCCGATAGAGAGACACTGCTTGTCCTCTAGATATCATATATTATATTATTTATCTGTGAATGAGGCCGGAGATATCCGGCCTCATTTTTTATAGTATTTTAATTTAATGTATTCGTACCAATATGCACTTATACTCTTAGTACCCTGATTGATACAGAAATATTGAAGCTCTGTGTTTAGCGATTATTCAATATACTATGGAGGTATTCACTATGGAGATCAAAGGTAAAAATGGTATTGCGAAAGCATTCATTGAAACGATTGAAGATAATACAGTGCAGCAGATTGAGAAAATGCTGAACAGTGATATCACTCAGAGCACAAAAGTGCGCATCATGCCTGATGTCCATTTCGGAAAAGGTTCGACGATCGGCACCACGATACAGTTGCCGGAATCACAGAATGACTGGAAAGTGTCTCCGAATGTCGTCGGTGTCGATATCGGCTGCGGTATGATGTCCTATAAGCTGGAAGATTTTAATATGCCTTTAGATCAATTTGATCAGATTGTCTCTAAGACTGTCCCAAGCGGCAAGAGCGTTCATGTCATGGCTGAAGCAGATTTAACTCATCAGTTGGAAAAGCTTTCAATTGCATTGTCAGACAAAGAAAAGGACTATATCAGCCGTTCACTCGGAACGCTCGGCGGCGGCAATCACTTTATCGAGCTTGCCGTTGATGAGGAAGGGGAGCATTGGCTGACTGTCCACTCAGGTTCAAGGAAACTGGGGCATATGATTGCAACACACCACCAAAAAATCGCGAATTTTATACTCACTCATCCTGATAATCAGGAAATTCTCAGAGTACTAAAAGGAAAAGGTCAGACTGAGGAAATCACTAAACTTCTAAATCCAGGAAAAAAGAAAAGGAAGCAGGTGGATGATCTTGCTTATTTTGAAGGGAATCTGTTGGATGAATACATCAATGATATGGCAATCGCTCAGCAATTTGCACATGATAACAGGAAAGCGATGCTGGATGCGATTGTAGAAGCATCGGAACTGACTCCGATAGATACATTCGACTCTGTGCATAATTTCATCGATATACCGAACGGTATGATCCGTAAAGGTGCGACCAGTGCAGGAGAAGGTGAGCGCCTGATCATCCCGCTGAATATGAGGGATGGCTCATTAATCTGCGTGGGCAAAGGGAACCCGGAATGGAACTTCTCGGCACCCCACGGTGCAGGGCGTGTGATGAGCAGGACCCAGGCCAAAAAGAGCATCGATATCAAAGAATTCATGGCCTCAATGAAAGAGGTTTATTCATCATCAGTCGGTACTGGCACCATTGATGAATCACCTTTTGTATATAAAGCAGCAGAAGATATCATTTCCCGTATAGATGATACGGCAGACATCCAGCACTGGATCAAACCTGTATATAATTTTAAAGCGAAGTAGGTTTCAACTTGGAAGCATCAATATTTATCATGATCATCCTGATCGCTTCTGTACTGCAGACCAGTACAGGCTTCGGATTTTCAATTTTGGCTACGCCTTTTTTGCTATTAATATTCGAACCTGCAGAAGCCATACAGATCAATCTGATATTATCATTGGTCATATCTGCATTTCTAATCAAGGCAATCAAAGATGATATTGATTATGGGATCCTGAAAAGGTTTATAATAGGGAGCATTATCGGGCTGCCTGTCGGCATCATCACATTCATGTTAATAGAAGTCAGCAGCCTGAAGATGGGCATAGGGCTCGTTATCCTCATACTTACGATGCTTCTGATTCTGAGGTTCAGAATTATTAGAAGTGATAAGAGAGACCTGGCGGTCGGCGGCCTCTCCGGTTCTTTCACTTCAAGCATCGGAATGCCCGGGCCGCCATTATTGTTGTATTTTTCGGGCACGGATACAGAAAAGGCGACGTTAAGGGGTACCACTTTGGCTTTTTATCTAATCATCTACCTGGCAAGCCTGATTATCCAGGTGATTTTTGTAGGCACGAACCAGACAGTGTGGATCTCAAGCCTATGGGGGTTGCCATTAGTATTGATTGGTCTGTTTGTTGGCCAGCGTCTATTCGATAAAATCAACCAGCATGTTTTCAGAACCATGGTTTACATCATCCTGTTGATTACAGGGTGTTACCTGCTGTTGGACAGTTTGGTTATTTTATGATGAGGACAAATCATTCTCTTTCATAATTGATATCACTCAAAATAACATTCATCACAGTTGAAAAATCGTATTCTTTTGTAATGACTTTCTCCTTATCAAGATTGAGAAAGTCTTTTTCATTCCACCATCTTTTCATTTCCGTTTCGCCGAATTCATGTGAATTGGGTTTTGTATTATGTCTCCTTACTGTTTCCTCAAATGGAATATCAAAATAATAGGCAAAGTATCTGCCGTCAAAATCATCGATCAACTCTTTGAACATATCGTTGTACCATTTCTCTGCCGTGATACCTTCGACGATGACATACTCACTTTTACCGTTGCCATACCCGGCAATCTGCCTCATAAGATCGATTGCTGGGTTATCTCTGCCATCTTTTACGAACATCATTTCCCGTCGTACGACATCCTGTGATACCAGTAGGGTGCCATGACCTAGTCCTCTCTGTAATGCTTTAGCCACTGTCGTCTTGCCTGCGCCTGAATTTCCACGTATAATGATCAGTTTTGATTTCATGGTTGCTCCTTTGACTTATAGAATATTAAAAGAGGAGACATTGATCAGCATCTCCTCCCATATAACTTACTTCTTAATATTAAACTCCGTCTCTTCCAGATACTTATTTTTTATGACATCTGACCGGTCGATGACTGTACCCACAAAATCAACGATATTCATCTCTCCCATACCGTAAGTCTCACCATTGTTCACGGTATTGCATAAATCTTCAATGACAGTGACATCATAGCCGCGGTCTGCGGCTGCAATGGAGGTGAACAAGATACAGAATTCCATGTTGAATCCGGATATATAAATCTCTTCGATTCCATTCTCCTTAAGCACTTCGTCCAGATTCGTCCCTTTGAATGAAATTGGATAGCGTTTTTCAATCACTTCATCCGCAAATTCTAAAATGGCTTCAGGAATATCTGCTGCCGGGGTACCTGGTGCAATCGGACTGTTCGGGTCATCATCGATGTGCCTGAATGCGATCACCTTGTCATTATTCTTTTTGAATATATTTGCGACTTTTACAACAGAATCCACAACTTCATAACTTGGGTCGTAATCATTTTCATCCAGGAACCCTTTTTGTACATCAATAATCAATAGTGCTTTCATAATCCAACCACCCTTTGTTTAATTTTTAAACCGTACTGCGAATAAACTTCTTGAACTTTTCCTCCTCTTCTATATCCGGACTGTGGTTGCTGTATTCAAATGTTGTCATTTTCCCATTTGGCATCAGGTCAGCCGCTTCCGCGCTGAATATATGCGGACACTGTGCATCATGCCTGCCGCAGTATATAAAAGCTTCGACCGATGAAGTCTTCAGTTTTTCCCGTACATCATAGTCCTTCAATTCTGAAGTGAAGTAATCGATCTTATCCATCAATGTCCTGCCACTCTGTTTCCTTTTCATGATTTCATCATATGTTTCTTCTTTATACAGCGACATCAACAGCCATTCTTTCGACAATGCTATACGTTCTTCCTTCAAAGTCTCAGGCTTGCGGAGTTCGGCGAATATTTCTTTCATGCGTTTGTTGTTCGGATTTTTATTGTTATAAATGCTCTCCGGATGATCCATATATTCATAGGATGCACACAATCCGCCTGCTATAATTTTAGTCAAGCTCTCCGAGTACATCACTGAATATTTCAGTGCCAGGAAACCGCCGGTGGAGTGGCCTGCAAAAGCCCATCGTTCAATATCCAATGCTTCTCTCACCGCTTCCATGTCTCTGACCGCATCATCCATGCTGTATGTATGATCTTTCGTCGGACCGGCCGATTGTCCTGCACCTCTTAAGTTGATGATGTAGACGGTATAATGTTCAGCAAGGTGCTGTGACATGATATCTTCCAATGTATTGAATTCACTGTAGAGATGAGTGTAGGCGAGCGGTGTACCGGTTCCGTCTTTAAATATTTCAAACTTTCCACGTTTCGTTTCTATTACCCCTTGTTCGAACATTTTATGCCCCTTTACAAATTGATGTCTAAAAATTCAATCATATTTGCTATAATTGTACCATTAATCAATTTCAGTCACTAATCGGAGGATAATATGGAAATAAGAAATTTAGAAGAAGAAGATGCAAAGAATTTTCTTGAGTTGAATAAAAAGCTGGATGACTCCGGTTTCATGCTATATGACCCGGGAGAAAGACAGACAACTGTGGAATCGCAAAAGAAAATCATCTCAAAAATAAATCAGGATGCGTCGATTAATTTTTGGGTCGCTGAAGGAGATGGTACTTTAACAGGATTCATGGCAGCTCTGAGAGGAAAGCAGAAACGTAATCGTCATTCTGCCTATCTTGTGCTTGGAGTGGATGAGGACTATAGAGGTAATGGCATTGCTTCATCATTGTTCAATTATGTTTTTGAATGGGCTGAAAATGCAGGGGTTAAAAGGCTGGAACTGACAGTCATCAAAGATAACGCCCCTGCATTCAATCTTTATAAGAAGATGGGATTTGTCATCGAAGGGGAGAAAGTACATTCTTTGATGATTGAAGGTAAGCCGGTGGATGAGTATTACATGTATAAGTTGATATAGAAAGATCAAACACATCTGGAGGATATTATGAAAACAGAAAATAAGAAATTCAATACTACAATAGATTCAGAGGAGGCGCTGCGTGCTCTTATCGGTATGCCGAGTGAATTAGTGAATAATAAAGTGATACGCATGAGAGGTTTAATTTAAATGACGATAATCACTGAAAAAATGGGGATTGGAAATGAAAATCAGAAAAGCAGTTTTGGAAGATGCAGAAGGCATCGCAAAAGTTCATGTGGACAGCTGGAGAACGACTTACAAGGAAATAATACCCAGCAGCTATTTGAATAATCTATCTTATGCACAAAGAACTGAGCTGTGGAAAAAGAATATTTCAAAAGAAGAAAACTATGTCGTTGTTGCTGAGGAGAAAAACGGACAGATCATCGGCTTTGCAGATTCATGGAAAAGAAAAAATAACACAACAGAAAATTCGGGAGACCTGACTTCCATCTATCTTCTGGAAGAATATCAGGGAAAAGGCATCGGTAAAATGTTATTGAATGAATTGTTCAACCATTATAAAGAAATGGGTTATGAAAAAATATTTGTGGAAGTGCTTGAGGATAATAAAACCCGGTACTTTTATGAACATTACGGCGCGAAATTGGTCGATACATCTCAAATTAAAATTGGCGGAGAAATATTGAATGAGCTGATTTATGAATGGGACGATGTGGATGCAGTGATTGGGAAGTTAAAATGAAAATATCGTACATCGGATTTCAAATTAAATTCTGTAATGAAGCGATTTATCGAAACAAAAGGAGGGAATATCAATGGAATACTTCAAGTATTTAAGACAGTTTGTCGGTCATAAACCAATTATTTTACCTGGATCAGTTGTAATCATACTAAATGATCAGGATGAGGTATTATTACAAAAAAGACACGATGAGAATTGGGGATTGCCCGGCGGTTTAATGGATTTAGGAGAGAGTTTTGAGGCAGTAGCGAAAAGAGAGGTTTTTGAAGAAACTGGATTAGTGGTTGAAAATCTAAAGTTACTTAATGTATATTCTGGTACAAAATATTATCTGAAAATCCCAAATGGTGACGAACTATATTCCGCAACTGTTGTTTATTACACCAAAGATGTTAGTGGGGACATAAAGATTGATTATAGTGAATCGAAAGATATGAAGTATTTTATGACAGATAATTTGCCCAATGAATTAATTGATACTGATAAAGAGTTTATTGAGGAGTATGTCAGTCGAAAAAGCGAGAAAGCGTCTTAGTTAGTTTAACCAATAAATAAGGGGTTGAATAACATTTATAAAACAGAAGGGTTAATCTTAAAGCAACTTAATGAAAATGATGCACAGCTTGTGCTCGATTACTACATAAGAAATAAGAAATTTCTGGCAGAATGGGAAACACAAAGAAACGAGGATTTTTATACTCTTGAAGTGCAAAGAGATAGTTTATTCAACGATGTTGAATCACATAGAAAAGGTGCTTCATTAAGACTGTGGGTTTTTAAAAAAGAAGATGAATCCAAAGTGATCGGGTGTGTGTCATTTCAGAATATCGTCCGGAGTATCATGCAGTCATGTATTTTAGGATACAAATCTGATGTTTCAGAAGCAGGGAGAGGTTTTATGACTGAAGCCCTCCATTAAGCCATAAAAATTGTTTTCACAGAATACAATTTACACAGGGTTGAAGCACCGGTGATGCCAAAGAACGAAGCATCAATCAAGGTGTTAAAGAAACTGGGATTCAGTGAAGAAGGCATTACGAAGCAGATGTTGAAAGTGAACGGTGTCTGGGAGGACCATATCAGATGGTCGTTATTAAACCCGGTTGATGAAAAGAGGGGATGAAATGCAAATTGAGTATCTTTACAATCACCCTGAAAAATTGGAAGATGTTTCGAGAATGATATATGAAGAATTTGTCATCAAGTCAAACAGCGATAAATCGTATTCAGATGTATATGATTTTTTTGGTAAGACTGGCAGTGATAAATTACCTGTGACCTTGATCGCTTTAGAAATTGATGAGTGTATAGGCACAGTCTCCATATTTGAAAATGATTTAGACCAAAGGCCTGAACTAAAGCCATGGCTGGCATCGTTATACATAGGACCGGAACATAGAGGGAGTGGAGCCGGAAGAAAAATGGTACAGGGGGCAGTAGAAGCGGCAGCTTTAATGGGATACAAAGTAATATATTTGAGAACGGAAGATGCTTCATACTATTATAGGAATTTAGGCTGGGAGCATATAGAAACACTGACTTCCAATACTGATGAAAAAATAGATGTTTTCAAACAATCAGTATCTTAACTATCGCTTCGACATTACAAGCAGACAAGTTAAAAATGGTATTGGAGGAAAATGAATGAAGCAGAATATTTATGACAATCCTGTATTCTTCAAAGAATATGTATCTTTGCGTGATAGTGGCATCAGCTATAATGATTTTGTTGAACAACCGGCCATAAAATCACTCATGCCGGCAATCAAAGGGGAATATATATTAGATCTAGGGTGCGGGACCGGCCATTTTGCAAAGTATTGTATCGACAAAGGTGCATCAAAAGTAATCGGTGTAGATATCTCAAAAAATATGATACATAGAGCCATGAAAGATAATGAGCATAATAAAATTGAATATATTTGTATGCCGATAGAGGAGTTAGAATTACCTGGGCAAAAATTCGACTTAATTATAAGCTCGCTGGCAATCCACTATATAGAAAATTATTCAAAACTCATAGCGAGAATCAGAAGTTTATTGAAGGAAGGTGGAGAATTAATATTTTCAACTGAACATCCTATTGTAACTGCTCGAAAAGAGTCTGACAACTGGGTGAGAGACGACGAAGGTAATAGATTACATTGGGCATTAGACAATTATCAGGAAGAGGGAAAGAGAGCACACAACTGGTATGTTGATGATGTGGTCATCTACCATAGGACAATTTCTACCTTAATGAACACCCTGTTAGAAAATGGGTTCATAATAGATAAGGTGCTGGAACCACAGTCGATACCAGCAGGTTTAGAAAAAATGCCTAAGATAGTAAATGAAGGAAGAAGACCTTCTTTCATCGTTATCAAATCAAGAAAATCGAATAAGTGTCAAAGCATCATTTGAGAGAAAAATTTGGAGGACAGTAAGATGAACATCGAACAAAAACTTTATCAAGCTGCAATAGATTTAGTAGAAAAAAGATATCCTTACGGTTGGGGCGGGGCTGCGGCAATGTATACCGACGATGGTCAAATCTTAACAAGTGTCGCACCAGATGTCATCAATGCCTCAACTGAATTGTGTATAGAAACCGGAGCAATTCTCGAAGCGCACAAACTCAATACCAGAATTACACATACCATTTGCATAGCAAGAGAAAACGAAAAAGTTGAGTTTAAAATTTTAACACCTTGCGGAGTATGTCAGGAAAGGCTCTTTTACTGGGGAGGAAACGTCAAAGCAGCCGTAACCGATGCACGCGGCAAATTGGATTATAAAACATTAAGAGAAATACAGCCATATCATTGGTACAAAGCGTATGAAAAGTGATTCTATAGAAGTAAGAATAGCGAGTAAAAAAAGTGATAGGTGGGAGTGCAATTCATGATTTTACATACAGAAGTAAGTGGAAGCGGAGAAGTTCTGGTATTTCTCCATACAGCTTTACAGACGGGGAAGACCGAGCTTGATCTACAAAACGAATATTTTAAACAGAATTACAAAGTGGTGTTACCGGATCTTCGCGGTCATGGTAAATCGGTGGCGGAAGATTTCTCAAACTATTTCATGAATTCTGCGAAAGATTTGAGTGAAACTCTCGATGACCTAAATGTTGAATCTGCTCATATAGCAGGATGTTCAATCGGTGGACTCGTTGCTTTAGTATTCGCAAAATATTATCCTGATAAAGTTAAAAGTTTAATCATATCAGGCATCATTCCGGAAAAACCAGAAGACTGGTATGAACTTAATAAAGAAGAGAATGAAAACATTGCTCGAATATTGGAAAACCCAGAAGCAGTCGATTATTTTAATAGTATTCATAAAGGTAACTGGAGAACAGTTCTGAGCTCGACAGAAGATACAGACTGGTATCCGTTTGAGGAGACAGCTGATTTATCAATGCTGAATATGCCAGTTTTATATATAGTCGGTGAAACGAATGAACATGAAACTATAGGAGCACTTACTTATCCTAAAACGAATGATAATATTCATGTTTCCATCATCTCCTTTGCAGGCCATACAGCACATTTAGATCAGCCAGAAATTTATAATAGGATTGTAGAGACATTTTTGGAAGCTGAATAAATAACTTAGGAGGACGATATGGAAATTAGGTCACTTGATCAAAATGAGGATCATCCAATGGAATTGTTGCTATTGGCAGACCCCTCTAAAGAAATTGTAGAAGATTATGTAGACAGGGGAGAATGCTTCGTTGCTGAAGACGGTAAACAAATTATCGGCGTTTATGTATTATTACCCACCAGACCGGAAACAGTTGAACTAGTGAATGTGGCAGTTTCAGAAAAATTCCACGGTAAAGGTATTGGGAAAAAATTGGTGGAGGATGCAGTTGAAGAAGCAAAGAGGAAAGGATATAAGACAATCGAAGTAGGCACTGGTAATTCAAGCATCGGACAACTTGTCCTGTATCAAAAATGTGGCTTCAGAATAAGCGGAATTGACATAGATTTTTTTGTCAGACACTACTCAAAAGAGATTTTTGAAAATGGTATCCAGTGCAGGGATATGATTCGTTTGTCTCAAGATTTTTAATGTAATTATGGTATATCCTAATGGAAGCAGCTATTGGAATCAATGAAATTGATGGTCTCGTGTTAACAAATAAAGATTTGGAAAAGTATTATGATTATGCAAATGGCAAAATAACTTCAAGTGAATTAGAGGAGTATATTAAAAATATCAGCAAGGAAATGGTTAGAGAATAATATCCTCTAACCATTTTTGAAAGAAGCCATTGATTCAAAATCCATATTTATGCATTATTAGAAACACAATCATTACACTATTATAAAGACTCTGTATATCAGAGAGAGAAGTCCTTCATGAATTGATCCACTTTTCCATATATTTCATCGGGTTGGTCGGAAAATTGTGAAGTCTGGATATTAGGCAGCCATTGGACACCGATAGTAAGCACTTCCGCCCGCAGTCCAGCCTGAACGTCGGCATCACTGTCGCCTAAAAAGATTGCATGATGCTTTTCCTGGTCAAAATGAGACAGCACTTTAAAAATCCCTTCAGGAGCAGGTTTTGGTTCTGACACATCATCCCCGGATATTTTATAATCGAACTGCTTTTCCATCTCAAGCTGTTTCAAAGAGATATCAAGGCTTCTTTGGGATTTCCCGGTTACGATGGCCAGTTTTAATCCTTCTTCTTTCAACGCGATGAGCATTGAATTGATGTTCTCATTAAATCGGACAAACTTGTCATGTTCTTCTGAATAGGTGTTAAAATACAGTTCGATTGCCGCTTCTATATCATCACTTTCAAGATTCTTTTTGATGATGTCGGGTTCTGCAGGACCGAACATTGCCTTAACCTGTTCATCCGTCAAATCTTTACCATCAAATGTTTTGAAGACAGTTTGAAATGAATGATAGCAGAGTGGTAATGTGTCGGCCAGTGTACCGTCAAAATCAAAAATGACAGTTTGTATATCCTCATATTTCATAAAAGTGCCCTCCGGTTAAGTTAGTTTTGAGAACCAATTACGTCAGAGTGATCTTCCTTTTCGTTATATAGGTAATTATCAAGGCTAAAACAGGTATCATCGGTAAAAATGTGATGCCGCTGATGAAGTAGACGACTGGTATGAAAAATGCTGTCATACCCAGGAAGAAAAACAGTTGTGACTGCTTCTGTAGTCCATAAAAGAAGAGTACAATCCCCTCAATCAATAATATTATGAGTATTATATTAACCCAAATCATATATAAACCTCCATCTCTCTATAGATTTTAAAGATCAGACAACATCTTTCTGACTGAACTTTCTTCGGCTGATTTACTTACAGCAAGTATTATGATGCCACGCAGCTTCCATTTCTTTCGCATCTTATCCAGTATGCTTTTGTCCACATCATCTCTTTCTGTATAGCCTTTGACAAGTGTTTCTACCTGCTGAGAATTGATGTTCAATGATTCAACAACTGCTGCAATATCGAACCATGGGCTGCCAAACCTGACTTCACCAAAGTCTATGAAAGACATTTTCGTTCCGTTATATATAAAATTCCAGAAACCTAAGTCTCCATGAATGACTGATTGTTCTTCTTCTTCAAGATAATCAACCTTAGAAAGGTGATCCAATAATAATTGTTTAACAGTCTGGTCCGTTATACTCTCCAGCATATTCACTTCATCAAAACGATCTTCCAGCTCTTCTAAATTTTTGCTGTTCATGACTTCATGCATGCTTTTTATGCGGCTGCCAAGGTTATAGAAATCAATGTTATCCTTATCATAATCTTTTGAAGGCAGAAATTCCATGAGTATATATGTTTTTTCTTCTAATACTATATATTTCGAATAATCTACCGTCGTGTATGGCGAGGGAGAAAGGCGGTATTTCGATAAAGATTCCAGATAGTTGAATTCTAACTCTGCAGATGCTGCAGAGTCATGAGATTTTAATACATATTTTTTTGTACCGGCAGTTATTTTTAAAACCTCTGAGGTTTGTCCTCTGGTCATCTTTTCAATTTTACTGGGATAAATGTTGTATGTCTGTCTTATCAGTTCCAGCATGATCATTCGGTATCTGCATTTCTATAATTTTGTTCACTTTTCAAGTGGGAACGTATGCCTTTACCAGCCAGATTTTCGTCTGAATATCTTGGAATGATATGCATATGGGCATGATTAATATTCTGACCGCCTGTTTCATTGATATTCCAACCGATATTATATCCTTCAGGGGAGTGCTTTTGATCAATATGGTTTTTAACTGTACCGATTAAATCATACATGGATGTCCATTCTTCTCTGGTCAAATCAAAAACAGTCTTTCGATGTGCCTTCGGTATGATTATACCGCAACCTTCGAGTAAAACACCTTTTTCCTGATAGTCGTCGAGTTGAAGAAAAAGACTGTGTTCATTTTCAAATATGATTTTCTGATTGGTGTTTAGGTTTATATTACACAGCTCACAACACCATTTTATAAAGTGATCATCGTATCCTTTATCCATAATCGATTTAACAAAAGCTTCTTTATGATGGGTGTAGGCATTTATACCAGTTGAAGAATTTTTGAGATAATCTTTTTTAATATCTGAATACTGTTGTCTTACGGCTCTGTTTGAATTTAAATAATCCCTGAAGAAAATCAACTTATTCCATAATTCACCCTGATAATCGACTAAATGTATGTAATGCGTCTTTATCTTGTATGTCTCATCAGTGAATCTTGCTAAAACGATTTCGTTTGGACGTTCGACTTTCAACCTAAGAAAACCTGCTTTGTAGAAGGACTTAAATACGGATTTATCTATATCACTTATTGATTCAATACCGACTAATATATCAATGATTGGTTTGGCTGACATATCTTTGATTGCTGTACTGCCAATATGCTCTACCTGATATTCTTCCAGTTGAGTATGTCGGATCAAACAACTTTTCATTTTTAAAAATTCCTCTTTCCACTCAGGTGTATGATCTACTAATATGACTTCATCATTTTTCAGTCCCAGTTTCATGTTTTACTACCCCTCAATTCAGTTGTTATATTACAATATGATATATCATAAAATTCTGAAATTAAAGTCTTATTCTACTTTTATTAATATGCTAAAATGGATGTTGAGAACTAGACTGGGTATTAAAATAGATGAATAAAAAATGGATGGAGCATATATGAATACTATACAATTGAAATCAATCGATGAAAATAATGACTTGGAAAATTTTTATGATCTTATCATGAAAAATAAGGACTACTTTGATGATTACGTTGAATATAAGCCGACTTTTAAAGAAGTAAAAGAAGAGTTCCTTTTGGATGTGCCGCTAGATGTACCACTAAATAATAAAAACGTTCTCGGCATATACAAACAGAATGATTTAATCGGTTTTCTGGATATACTGTTAAGTTATCCGGATAATGCCACTTGTATGATTGGATATCTAGTTGTAGATCAAAACTACAGAGGTCAAGGGATTGGTCAAGAAGTTTATAATAGAGCTAAATCGATGATGATTGAGAACAACATGAAAAACATCAGATTAGGGGTTATAAAGGATAATATACCTGCAGTGAGTATGTGGGAAAAACAAGGGTTTCAAGTTGTTGATAAAATTAATACTGAGTACGGTGTTCAATTGACTATGGAGTCTTATTTATAAATTTACATAACGAAGTTTAGTTAGAACAGCTAGAATTTAGATATCAATTTTCTTTTATTCTAGAATTCCATCGATTCATTACAATGGTGATAACCGTATCTTTTATAAAAATCAATGCTTGTTTCACTGGGCCAAACTATTATAAATTCATTATTCTGTTCTTTGGACCAGGCATTCACTTTTGTAATTAATTGACCGCCGATTCCTTCTCCTCTATTTTCAGGTATTGTATAAACATTTGTCATAAAGGCAAAAGGGTAGGTCACTCTACCTAGTCTAGGCACTTTATGAACTAATTCTATATAGATATGTTAAACGATTTTATCATTTATCTCTACTATCCATATAAACCAATTATCACTTTGAATAGCAGCATTTAAAAATTGATGACACTCCTTTTTAAAAGATTCATAGTCTTCTTCTTTTATACGTTGTGCATAATCATTGTCTTCCATCGTGAAGTCCCAACGCATTTTTATCAACTGGTCAATATCTTTTAAAACCGCAAGTCTAGTGTTCATCCATATTCCCCCTCGTGTTTAGCTCTATTCAATCATATTAATATTTAATAATCAAAGTATATTAAAAAAATCAGTTTCGTTTAATAAGTTCATAAACTTCATAAATATCTCAACCAATCATGAGCTGGCTGATGAATTTCAAGAGCATATTTTAACCATTTTCTACTCTCATAATAAATATATTTTACAGCTCTATGAAAATCCATATTATCTTTATCCTGATCTAATTTGCTTTATATAGAAGGATGATTTCGGGTTTTAAATAGGGAATACCATCCTCAGAGATATTAAAGATAGATTTTTCATGGAGTTTTATTCTTGAGTCTCTTCTGAATATCCAGTCTGATTGATAGTTTTCATTTAATAGGATTTCCATTTTCATATTTGAATGTTTGTGAGAAGCATGTAATTCATAAATAGGGTGCACCAATTGTTCATTCTTCCATTCATGAAATGTACCATCTATCACTTTCTTTATCTCCCAATCCTCGAGGTATGATTTCAATGAGAATTGGTCTATCCGAAAAATTGCAATTTCTATATCACCGTGGCTTCGTGTTTCCCTACCCAAAAATAGATCAATTGCCCATCCGCCAGCGATAAACCAAGTTTTATCATAGTCTGAAAGAATGGATTTTACTTGATGGCATAGTGAAAAATACATATGAACTCTCCTTACATCAAAGTTTGTCATTAGATTCAAACAAGTGCCTGTAAAACTCATCAGCTGCCAGTGATAAAGGAGTGTCGTCCTTTGTAATTACGCCTATCTTTCTTTCATCTATATTTTCATTTAAATACACTTCGAACAGCTCTTCATTCTCCAGTTCTTCTAATATCAGTTCTTTCGTGACAAATGCGATGCCCATCCCAATTTTTGCACATTCTATCATCAGTTCCACACTGCCAACTTCTATATCCGGTTTTACATTCATTCCCTGCTTTTGGAACAGCTGGTTGAGAAATCTTCTCGAGCTGCTTGTTTCCGAAAAGGAGATCAAAGGGTGGGCTGTTAATTGTTCAAGCGACAGATTCTTGCCTGCCAAGGCTTCATATTTTTCTCCGACGACAAAAGTACTGTGGATATTCAAATACTCGGTAACATGAATCTGATTTTCATTGATTGGCAGATGGACCAGACTGATATCAATCATGCCATTTTTCAATTTTCCGATTATCTCAGGTGTTGAGCCATGTTGAAGTTTTATCCGTATCTCAGGATATTTCTCCTGGAAAGTTTGGATATGAGGTAACAGATAGTGTTTACATGTTGAATCACTGCCGCCGATGGTGACATGTCCGTTTTGGAAATTTCTCAGTTCTGAAAGCTTCTGTTCAGCATTATCTATTAATCCGAAAACAGGTGTTATGTTATCCAGTAAAGTTTGACCTTCAGGAGTTAAACGGACACCCCGTGATGTCCTTGTAAACAACTTTACTCCAAGCTTTTCTTCCAACTGTTTGATTGCGTGGCTCACGCTTGGTTGAGTAATGAACAGCTTGTCAGCAGCCCTGCTGAAGTTTTGTTCGAGTGCAGTAGTATGAAAAATATGATAAAGATTTAAATCCATGATATAGACAGCACCTATGACTGTTCTAAAATATACTGATTTCATTTATGTCTTTATTAGAATTATACTTAAATCAGATGGAAAAATCATTATTATAAGGTGGTAATCATATTGGCAGATCAGAAAATTGATATAAGAGCACGCAGTCCCTGGAGCACTCTGACAGAAACGGAAGCATTAAGTATCTCACCGGGCAAAGAAATGATAAACAGCACAATAACGATTCCAGGCAGTAAAAGTCTGACGAACCGTGCACTGATTATAGCCGCATTGGCTGAGGGTACATCAAAGATATCAGATGTTTTAAAAAGCGATGATTCTTTCTGGTGTATCGACACTTTAAAGAAATTAGGCATAGATATTGAAATTCAAAATGAAACTGTATGGATCAGAGGTAATGGCGGCAGATGGCAGTCCAATGATCTGTATATTGGTGCCGCCGGAACGATTGCCAGGTTTCTGCCTGGAGCGCTCGCCACATCTGGTGAAGGCGAGTGGAAGATCTAAGCCAGTCATAGTATGAGTAAAAGGCCTGTTGAACCTTTGGTCGAAGCGTTGAAAGAGGTGGGAGCTGACGTCGGTCATTTGAATCATAGAGGGCATTATCCACTCCGGATACAAGGAAAGAATTTGACCGGTGGTGAAATTAATATGTCAGGAAAATTATCCAGCCAGTATATCAGCGGCCTATTGATTGCAGCACCTTATTTTACAGAACCGCTCACAATTAATATCGAAGACCATATTGTCCAGCATGCTTATGTCAAATTGACGATAGAGCTGATGGAAAAGTTCGGTGCAACATTACAATATGATAACAGTCTGAGTAAAATAGTTGTGTATCCTTCGGCATACAAACCCCAAGATGTAAATTTGGAAGCTGATGCATCAACGGCATGCTATTTTCTGGCACTGGCTGCATTGAACAATGGCAGGATACGGATTGATAACTTAACTCGTGAAACAAAACAGCCGGATATAAAAATGTTGGATATTCTTGAAAAGATGGGATGTAAAGTTAGGAGAGGAAAGTCTTTTATCGAATTGGAAGGCATTGAGCAATTGAAAGGCGGTTTTGAAATCTCCATGAGGGAGATGTCTGATCAAGCTCTGACTTTAGCAGTATTAGCCGTATTCGCAGATGGCCCGATAACCATAAAAGATGTCGAGCATATAAGATATCATGAATCAGACAGGATTTCTGTAATGAGTGAATCATTATCCAAGTCAGGCATTAAAGTAGAGGAGTTCAAAGACGGATTAAAAGTGTATCCAGGCGTACCGGAGCCGACATTGCTTGATACCCATGATGACCACAGAGTCGCAATGTCATTATCACTTTTAGGGTCAAAAATCGAAGGCGTTCAATTAAATGATCCGGGATGTGTTTCGAAAACTTGCCCACAATACTTTGAGATGCTGGAAAGTCTAGGCTTGAATATCAGTTATATTTAGTCATTGAAACATGACTTTACTGTCTTAAAACCATCATCCGAATTATCAATGACTACATCAAAACTCTCACTTTCCGGATGCATGAACATTTCATATTGAATCCTTCGCTCATGGTGGGAGTCCTTCAACTGCTGAAGGTTTCTCCCTCTTTCATTTACATCTCTATCCGATCTTCTGTCAAACTCGGTCTGTTCATCAGTGAAAATATAAATGCTCAGATCAAACAGATTTTTATCAATAAAAGCCACACTCATGCCTTCAATAATCGTCACTCTCCTGCTGCCGTATAGAAGTTCAGAAGGAGACCAGTGGGCATCGATGGTTCTTAAATCCTCACCATTTCTCAAAAGAAGAATATCTCTGGTTAGACTGCCCAGTTCATGGGCAGCCGGCATACATGCTGTTACTTTGTATGTATGTTTTTCTCCCTTAGACGGATAGGCTGCCTGTATATCTTTTCGATACTTTGAAGGGATGATGTAAGCATCAGTATTCAAAAGGTTGTATACATCTTTGTTCAACTTGCTGGTCAGCTTTTCCGCAAAAGTGGATTTACCGGAAGCGCCATGCCCTGAGATGCCGATGATCAGCCTTTCATCAGATTTATTTATATACTCAATGATTTGATTGATCGTCTTTTCCATAGTTAACACCTTTTATATAATTGATTGATAATTCGAAAATTAAATGATACATTAACTATAACAAATTTGAAGAGATGAGGAACGGCCGATGAGCAATTAATCCAATTTTTTATTCAGTGCAAAAACAACGTTAAAAAATAGGATTAGTCTGCCCATTTATCATCTTAATATATTGTCCTTGTGCGGGATTTTATTAGTGTACTTTAAATGTTTCAGATATAGTCCTCTCAATTATGGGAGGAATTTTTTATGCTGATTTTAAGGAATTGAACAATGATTACAGCTTAAAGGAGGAGATTCTTCGTGGAAAGAGTGAACTTTTATAATGATGCAGAAATCTTAAGGGATGCAGAAATTACGTTTAAATATCATAAGAATGAAATAAACAGGATGATTCCAGGTGCAGATATACAACATGTCGGAAGTACCGCGATACCGGACAGTGTGACTAAAGGGGACTTGGACATCCAGGTTCGTGTCAGTCCAAATCAGTTCAATCATGCCGTTAATATTTTATCTGAAATGTATGACACTAATAACAGCAGTATTAAAACAAAAGAATTCAGGGCTTTTAAAGATGATGAAACCAATCCGCCTTTAGGTATACAACTTACTGTCATCGGATCAGAATTTGATTTTTTCTGGAAATTTCGCGACGTGTTACTGCAGAATATGGATTTGAAAAATGAATATGATGCGTTGAAATTGAAATATGAAAATTCGAGTATGAGTGATTATCGAGAAGCAAAAGATATATTTTTTGAAGAAATTCAGCAGACCATCGAATTTAAAGCATTGGATATTTAATCTTTGGAAGGAGGTCAAGTATAATCATGAGAGGAAATATGCCGACTAAAACTGAGATATTTAAAGATATGCAGGATATTTTAAGAAAAGACTACTCCGGTCATATTGATAAAGCAGAGATTAATTGTCGAGAGAAGTACCGGATTACAGATGATATGTCCGATGAAGAATTCAAATCAACCATTCAAAGTTATTTATTGGATTTTAAAGACGGTCATTTATGGTTTACGTCAAAAAATAAAACGCCTTTGAGCATCGGCTTCCAGGTCAGAAAGTTCCAGGATGCGTTATATGTCATCAAAGCTGATGAAGAGAAACGTATAGAAGCAGGAGATAGGGTCATCCTTATAGATGGACTGACTATTTCACAAATGGCAAAAAGGTACTCTAAGGAATAGGAAGAGAGTGATCATGAAAGGCAGCAGTGGCAGTATGGCTTAATAAAATCTAGGAAGATTTTAATCGAAAGAAATGAAACTCAATTTGAGATGGTTTTATCAAGTTATGAATATGATTCATATAATCCGGAATACTATTTCGATAATATCAGCAGTGACACTACTTATTTGAAGATAACAGATTTTGCAGAAGAGAAACCTATATTGGATATACTTAAAGACAATAAAGATATACTGCAGAAAACTGAAAATTTAATTGTCGATGTCCGAGTCAACCACGGTGGAAATGATGAATTTTATTTCCCATTGCTGGATTATATTTTTGATTACAAAGTAAAATTCAAAAATCTCTTTGGTTCTGATGAAAGTATGTATACGAATTATACAGTGAGAAACTGTGATCTCTGGATTAATGAGCTGGAGGATTATTTAACACAGGATTTGGATGAAGAAACCAGAAAATCAATACATGAAGAGACTAAGTCTTTTCAAACCAATTATGGTAAAGGATTTCTAGAAGTGCCCGAAGAATCCGAGTATTTGTTAGAAAATGGATTTACACCCCGGCATGTCTATATTCTGACTGATTATTATTACGGAATTTCAGGAGATACTTTTGTGCCAATGTGAAGAAATCGGATAAAGTGACGGTCGTCGGCAGGCCAACAATGGGAATCATGAATTATTTCAATGTGGTGACTGTTGATTATGGAGATTATGAATTTGACTACAGCATTTCTAAAATGACAGGAGAAGCAACGTTCGGCCGAGAGGGCGGGGTGGAACCTGACATTTATATTCCGTGGACTCCAGATCATTTTAGAAGTGATGTGGACCTGGAGTAAGTGTATAAATTAATTGATGAGAGGTAAAGAGATAATTTTGAATATATTGTGTTTACCCACTGCATGAGAAACTGATCAAATCTATTTCATCTTGTAGATGCTTTTATTGAATGAAAAGAATATGACAAAGATGAGAACGGCGACTGACAATATAAACATGTATCTGACGTCAATCATTTCACCGATGACACCCGAGATCAAAAAAGCGAGTGGCATGGAAAGTTTCATGATCATCGATGAGGTACCTGCCACTCTCCCGAGCAGGTGATTCGGAGTTGAGGTCTGCCTCAGTGACAAGTATTGGATATTATTCAAAGTCACTGCCATGCCAATCATAAACATCGAAGTGAGCATGACCACCCAGTGGTGTGCAAAGAATAGAAGCAGGTAACCGCCGAGTGATATAAAATAGGACACTGTAAATATCTTACCTTTATCCATGAGCCTCTCTGCATGCTTGGTGAGCTGTGCTCCAGCCAATGCACCGATTGCCGACCCTGTAAATATATAGCCAAGCTCCATTTCAGATATTTCTATGCTGTCGAGTGCAAAGAAAGTGAGTACAGCCCCGGAAATGGAAGAGCTTAAATTGATGAAAAGGATGATGATGGTCAGGTTCCACAAATCTTTGTTTTCAGTGAGTGCATGCCAGCCATCCATAATATCCCCCTTTATATTTTTACCCGACCTTTCAATCTTCTCTTCCACTTTGATAAAGAAGTACAGGAACAAAACGATTACAGTACCTATGAGATATACAGCAATATTGAAATTAACACCATAAAGAGCATAGCAGATACCTGCCAGACTTGGTGCAATAATACCTGAGACAGTTCCGTAAAAGGACAGTTTTGCATTGGCATCACTCAGCTGAGTGTCGTGCACCATATTTGGGAGTATGGAATGCTTTGCACTGCCTTTCATGTAGACAGTGACAAATATTATAAAGCTGAGTATGTACAGAATCGCAAGATTAAGTGTGTCTGCAGTGATGAGGAAGATTATGGCACCAATACAGACAATTTGAGTGATTGTTGCAATGAGAAGCATATTCTTTCGCTTGTATCGGTCGACGATGACACCTATGAAGATGGCCAGCACCAGATTCGGAACAAACTCTATTGCTCTCATCGTGCTCATCGCAAGGACGGAACTTGTCATTTCATAGATTAAAATCGGAATCGTGAATATGAAAAATGATGCGAAAAATCCGCCAAGTGTAGAAGTGATCAATACGATCAAAAATTGCGAGTTCTTATAAATGGTATCCAATAATATGACCTCCATCCTATAATTTGTATTAAAAATATTATAAGATGAATATGGATGAACAAAAATAGAATTATTTATAAATTTAGTTCATCCTTTCGGAGGATAATATGTATCAGTACTTATATTTGATTTCAAAGATAGTCGATGAAGAAAATGTTTATAAGGAAATAACGATCAGAGAGCTGGCAGGTCTATGCGGCGTCAGCAACCGTTATATGCAAAAATTGATGCGGCAATTTGAAGCAGATGAACTTTTGGATGTACAGCGGGGAATGGGCAGAGGCAATAAAACAAGAGTTTCTTTGAATATCGGCAAATTGGAAGCGGCCAAGCTGTTGATCAAAGATTTGAATGATAAAAGTAAAATGACGGACATCATCGATTTTGTAAAGGAAGAGAAACTGATGGATGATAATTCATTCCATCTGTGGTTTACGTCTTACTTATTAAAATCAGGTTCGGGGTCCAACATGAGTAAATTGACATTTTCACTTCCGGATGTCGAACTTCGGATCAATCCTTTAAATGCCGTATCCAGATACGACAGTCATTTTATATCGATGATCCACGATACATTATTCAAGTACAATGAGCAGTATGACAAGTACGATATGAATATGCTGCATCATTTTGAGAGTGATGAAGAGGGATGGGTATTTTATTTAAAAAAAGATTTATGGTTTCATGATGGAAGTCCCGTCACTTCAAATGACATCAAATCCAGCCTGGAGCAGGGATTAGGCCACCGGCCGCATCTAATCTCTGATTATGAATTTGAAATAATTGATGAAAACATATTTAGAATAGTTGCCAGCGACTCAGTTGAATATTTAAAAGCCATCCTCTCCCATGATTTTTTCTCAATATTACCGGAAGTCCATGATAAGAATTATGAAATAGGGTGCGGTCCTTTTAAAGTTGAAAATCTTAATGAAAGTAATATTTCATTATCCAAATTCAGCCTGTATCATGCGAAGAAGCCTTGGATTGATGGACTTGAGTGCATATTTTCTGAAGAGGATTCACTGCATACAATAACCCGGTATCCAAGGCGTAATATTGATCAGTACAATAAGGTGGAGACCAAGCCTGACGGTTTTAAATACATTCTTCTGAACACGATAAAATTGAATGACAACGAAAGAAAAGAGATATTGGAGAATATAAATTTTAAAAATCTGGTGAACAATGACGAAGTGGTTATTAATGAAGCGAACTGGATAAGGCAGAAAAGTGATAGTTTAAAGAAAATAATAATCGGTACTCAGGCAGCAAGGGAGAAAGCAAGCTACTGTGATGAAGGATTAAGGCTTAAAAGAGACTTGGAATCAATTGGGTATGAATGTGAAGTGAAAAGGATATTTTCAGATGAAGGGACAGAAGCTTACAAAGGTGTAGATATATTCATCGGCGGGGTGCTTTTGATGCAAAATTATCACTTCCAGTCGATAGTGTTTTTCAACTCATTTGAAAGAAGGTTTGCTGAAATGTTGAGTCCTGTTCATGTTGAAAAATTAAGCCGGCGTCCGGCTGATGATAATGTAACACTCAAAAATTATGTGAACGAAGTTTATGATTATTTACATTCGGAGAATATATTGTCAAAAATTGCGACACGTGAATACAGTTATTACTATTTAAACGATGAGCAGATTACAAATGTCCAGATGCAGCCGAGCGGGCTGATCGATTTCAGGGAAATCATATATAGACAATGAAATTAAAACCTCCAGTCCTTCTTACAAGATTGGAGGTATTAATCCTGGTATTATTATTCAGTTTGATTTTGTTTATTTCTTAATTTTTCCACTCTCTTTTCAATGGAGATACTTTCAAGCAGTAACTTAGAGGCTATCTCTCTTACCTATTTCATAATCTTTCCGTTCATAAGAAGTCATCAGTTCAATGACTTTCGCCTCCTTAATGAAGTGGTGAAGATAGCCTATTTATTTTTATTTTGTTGTTCCTTTAATTCTTTAACTTCTTTTTCAGTTAAGTCTGTCAATTCTATTACTTTCTGTACATCCATTCCCTCATAAAGTAAATTAAGTGCAACCTTTTTAATTCCTTTCTCCATACCTTTTCGTTCATAAGATGTCATCAGTTCCATGACTTTCGCCTCCTCTTCAGGATTTAATTGCGTTACTTCTTCCTGCAATTTATTTTCTTCTTCATTTGTGAGTTTTAAATATGTTTCAAAAAATGTCGTTAATTCATGGTTGTGGGCTGCATCCAATTCAGATCTCACAAGTATCCTCAGAAATTCCTTCTTAATTTCTATTTTATCAACATCATTATAATCCATTTTACTCATTAATGTTCCTGCCAACGGGTTGTCCCGGTGAATAAAATTCCGCCAATTCAGTTTATTTAATTCAACAGTCAAAAAGTTAAATTCAAGAACATTTAAAAATGGAAAACGCATCGTGTAAATACTGGACTCCTGCTTATTCTTATCATCATAGCTGAATAATGCTATGGGTATAATACTTTTACCCGGATTCGCTTCGACCAACCGGCTGAAATATAAAAACATCCGTTCATTAAACTCCGGTTCATATTGTGGCTGTTGTTCCAGATGAACAAGAACAAGACTGGCTTCACCCTTGAGTTTTGTTTCAACGACCAGATCAACTTCTCTTATTTTGCGTCTTTCTGTATCGTTGAATACTTCCTTGTCCATAAATTTTAAATGGGCAAAGTCAATTTCTTTCCAAATTTCAGGGAAGAACAGCTCAAGGAATTCCTCAAAAAGTTCTGCAGCAATGATTTAAACAAATGATCATGATCGATTCTGTTTTCATGGTGTTCATTTGGCATCTTCAAGCCTCCGTATTTTCTTTTATTATACCAAATATTCAAATAAATAAGTATTGGTTAGACTGGTAGAGCAGAAAAACGTATGTCCTTTTATGTACGTAAAGTTATCTTTACGTATATAAAAGAATGGTATAAAATAAACGTAAAGAAACCTTTACTTAAAGGAGGGACTCAGTGCCAGTAATCAATCATATTAAAGAGATACGGATAAAGAAGGGCATTACGCAGATTAAGATGGCGGAGGACCTTCAGGTCACACGTCAGACCATGAATGCAATTGAGAAGAATAAGTACAATCCCAGCTTGGAATTGTCTCTTAAGATTTTAAAATATTGGGTAATCGGAAAATAGTGTGGAATTTTTTATCTGAACCCCTCTTTTTACTAATCCCCCCGTTAACTTAACAAGGATTTACTTTTTAACGAATAAAAGCTAAGTCATCATTGGCAAGGGCGTCATTTAACCATTGAGGATGCATTTTCAATAAGTCTCTTGGTAAACTTTGTTGTTCAAAAAATTGAATTTCTTGTGACTCAGAAGAATTACATCGTAGTTCACCCCCAGTAATTTCAGCAAGAAAACAAGTTGTTATAAAATGCACTACTCTTCCATTTGGATAAGTAAAAACCTGAGAATCAGGCTCAGAGTACACACCTATAAGCTTTTTAATTCTAATATCTAAATTGGTTTCCTCTTTTATTTCTCTAATAGCTGCTTCAGAAACTGTTTCCCCTATTTCTATATGTCCTGAAGGAATACCCCAAAGTCCTACATCGGACCTTTTTTGCAACAAAACTTGGTTCTCCTCATTCAAAATAATAACTGCAACACCAGCTTTCAAATCATCGATCCTTTTCATACGATAAATACCTCCTAAATAATAAAAAAAGAGCCGAAGAGAAAGATTTCAACGCATAACAACTACGCTGAACCTTCCCCCTCGGACCTTTTATGTCAATAGGTGCCTTTTACATATTGTAAAAGATGTAGCCCTCGGTCACTGACCTACCTAGATAGCGGAACCCTAGCTACAGTTTTCTAGTTCATTTTTATGCTACCACAATTACTTAGAAAATAAAAGATACTCTTCAACTAGCCTGACCTTAGTTTAGCAAAAATCTACCAGCTATAATGTTTTTCCACACGATAATCCGAATACCCAAAATATTTCAATGAACCGCTGGAAAAAGTTTTTATATTGGAGGAAGAAAGTGATGGATGATATTTTTGATGATGATATGAAATCCAGATTAGGAAAAGGCAGAATGTATGTGATTATCGCTGGAATAATTGGAGCGTTAATCGCTTCTTTATCCGTCTATTTCACAAGAGGGGATTTTCCCATTGAAGTGATGGCGGGGGCTGTACTTGCATCTTTCTTATTACTGCTTTTTGAATATTTTAAATCAGGGAGAAGAAATCGGAACATACCTGAAACGGATGAGAGAATTTCTGAAAATCTGTTCAAGTTCCTTTCTAATCTGTCTCACATCGCAATTGCGGTACTTGTTATAGGTTTGACTGTAATTTCTTTATTGAATATAGAAGCGGTACCGATTGTTTATATATGGGTGTTCTTCCTGATATATATTCTAGTGGGATCCATAGGCGGAGCCATCGTTAAGAGCAAATAAAAAAAAGCTTGGAGGAGTATGATGATTGATATCAGAGAGTTGACAAACGAAGAGGAATTGATTGAAGCTTTTCCGGTCATGCATCAATTGAGGCCACATCTTGATTTAAGCACGACTATAGGATTCATGTGCCTTATGGCACGGACAAAATCGTGGCAGTGATTGGATTTATGCTGATGACGACATTATATTACGGCAGATTCATTTAGATCTGTGATTTTGTAACCGATTCGAATAAGAGATCTGAAGGTTATAGCAGGAAGTTACTGTTATTTATCGAGAATCAGGCAGAGGAAGAAGGTCACGAATGTATGTCATTATCTTCCGGCCTGCAAAGAAAGATGCACATTGCTTTTATGAAGAAAAAATGGGTTATGATAATAAGAGCTATGTGTTTAAACTCAATATAGGAGAGAAATACAGTAATTTTATTAACAAGGTTCATCACTTTTACTTAAGGACTCAGTCGTGCTATAATTAACATACAAATACGTCCATGTACATTTTTCACCTAATCCCTCATCTATTGCTGTAGATGAGGGATTATTATGGTGTCTGGTATAATTACCTAGCTATTTTTCACGACTTTTTAACCAGAAAGCAAAAAGCGTGATAATTGCACCTACGACGATTGGCGCAATTATTAATTCAAATACGCCCATGAACATATCTATCACCTCCTTCCATGTTATTTACATGGAAGTTAGCTAGGTAATCTAATTTATTTTATCACATAACTATACTAATGAATCAAGTTCAGATAACATCATTTTAACATTGTTAATTTCTATTTAAAGCAGATTTTAAAACAGGACTTGAGATCAAAGCTCAAGTCCTGTTTATTCATCTCTACATTAATTTTTTCTTCGTATTTTTATTGGCGATCCATCTCATGGTCAATGCGGCGGCTATGGCCAGGCCGATGTATCCCAGTATTGGATATACAAAGTTGACGAGTGCCACGAATCCGACATTGGATATCAGAAATGCAGCAATCAAAGAGATGACCATCATGATTTTATATTTGCCCGAATATGGTTCGGTAAAACGGGACAGGAACGGATACATCAGTCCGATGACAGAGTTGAAAATCAGCAGAATAATTATAATCGAGTATATCGTTCCCAGCCATGGTGCAATGTTTTCCGCCATGGCCATTGCCGGCAGCGGGACGGAATTTGCTTCGGGCATGATGGAAAGGACGCCGACATTGACGAGGAGCATCAGCAGCATGATGATCAATCCGCCGTAGACGGTGCCTCTCCGTGCGATTGCATGACGGGCAGATTCAGATCCCATGATGGATAGGAAACTGAATGCCGTGGCAAGCGCTAGACCTGCGTAAGTGATTGCATCGAACCACCAGAACGCGGATGGGGTCCTTGTCGAATCGACGAAGTTGTTCACTTCCGAATAGGGGACGGAAGGGTTGAATATGTTATACCCGGTTATAATGATCACTGCAATAATCAGTGCAGGTGTAATGCCACCGATGATATTGACGATCTTATCAAAATCCAGCAGCAGTGTAATTGCTGTCAGACCGATTAATATTAAAACACCAAGCTGTGAAGGAATACCGAATGCCTGGTTGAACGTTGCACCGCTTCCTGCTATCATCACTACGGCTATGCCGTAGAGGAAGAAGATCAGTACATAGTCGACGACCAGTCCAAGTTTTGGTCCGAATAAGACCCTGAGCGGTGTTTCATGGGATTCGGCATTCAATCTGAATCCTAGCTTTGCGGCCTGTCTGCCGGCAAACATCAAGATCAGCGCAGCAATGATAATTCCTAAAATACTTATAAGACCGTGGCTCGCGAAGAACTGCAGAACTTCCTGACCTGTTGAAAAGCCGGCCCCGACGATAATTCCTGCATAGGCAAAGCCGATTCTCCACGACGCCCTGTTTTTTCCTTGTGTCATACTTTCATCTCCTATGTTTTGTACATAATCAATATAAACTAATAAATGGAATATAAAAAGTGTTTAAAATATTAATGGTGTAAAATTGATTCTAAATAAAAATTTTACATAAATAAATTATTATTTACTGATTATTTAAAATTTTATGATTTCCACAATGACAGGATGATCTGATATCGCTGCAAACAGCAGCAGGCGTTATAAAAAAGCATGAGACAATCTTTGAATTTAAACAATGCAAAGGGTTTATGGTATATTTGAAGTAACGAAAAACAGAAAAGAGGAATGTAAATGGATGTGAAATTACCAATCGGTAAACTCGATGTACAGGAAGATGCAAATCTTGAAAATGTCCAGGAATGGGTTGGTCAGATTGAAACTTATACGGATCGCTTAAGGGAAACTGTGAGCGGACTGGATGATGAGGATCTCAATAAAACCTACCGTGAGGGCAGCTGGAACGATACTTCATCCATGAAGCAAACGGAAAAATAACCGTGGCGACAAAAGTTGCAAAATTGGCCTGGCATGAAGAGCATCACCTTGAACATATCAAAATTGCGCTTTCTAAATAAACACTGTCATCATTGAGCAGCGCATTGAATACAATAAGATTTTCAGAAGTATGAGGAACGAAGTCATAAAACTGTAAGAAATTAAGTAATAAAAAAAGCAAAGAACCCATGCGGATAACATGGACTCTTGGCAGTACCGCTCAAGACGGTGACATAATGACAAAAAATAACCATCTTCTGTCAAAGTGGGATGTTAATTTTTGTGATATTTTAATTATCGCAACCATTACAACGATTAAGATGATTTCTTCTTAAAATATATAAAAAGTATTGTATTGTTTAGTTGACTAGATTCTACTAAATTGGATATGATACCGGTGACTTCTCCCCCGGCCTCTACTTTGTATGCACACTTGGGGCGTTTTGTTTTTTAGGTAGGATTTATTTTGTGAAGAGGGATGTTTCTTGTAATGTTATGGTTAAATGAAGGATAGTATTTCAGGGGGGAGCATTTTGAATAAGACAATTACTGGAAATGTGCTGGGTGTTCTATCTATACTAACTGTGATAATCAGTGTCGCTCTATTCTTGATTTTAAGGGGCCCGAATGCAGATGCCTATCCTATAATCATTATTTTTAGCATACTGTCAGTCATTGGTATTATATTAGCCATTTTGTCGGCGATATTATCCAAACGCTATATATTATTAACCACCGGTTTATTAGGCAATGGAGCAGTTTTGGTTTTCACTTATTTTCTATTGTTCGCAATGGGCATTGGAGAAGCTTAACCAGGTATGTATATTAGAGGTTTTATGTTATACAATATTTTTGAAAAATTCATGTTCAATGTCTGAACAACAGCTTTCCACCACTTTACATACATAATATTTTGAAATTACGGGTATTTATGAAGTGAGGTGATAATAAGACGTTCAGACTAATAATCGGCATTGTGGTTTTAATCGTATTTGTCATACTTTTCTCAACGAAAATTCGCGGGAGAGACGGCAGGATCTCCCCATGGAGCATCTTTTTTGTCGTATTGTCAGTAATTTTACTGATCTTTATGATTATTTCGTTGCTTATGAACCTTTCTTAACATTGCATAAATTTATTGACCCGGCTTGCAAACTCGTCATTTTTACTATATTATTAATCTCAACTTAATATCCAATTATCCAGAGTAGACGGAGGGACTTGGCCCGCAGATGTCTCGGCAGCGGACCCGATAGGGTACTGTGCTAATTCCAACAAGCAGTGGCTTGAATGATAATCACTCCAGTCATTTGCATTAGTGCAGATGACTTTTTTTATAGAAAGTAAAAGGAGGATTCACATGAGTATAGTTTTTAAAGATGTTTCAAAAACCTATTTACATAAAGGTAAGGAAATCAATGCTTTAAGATCGACCAGCCTGACGATTAACGAAGGCGAAATATTCGGTCTGATCGGTTTCAGCGGGGCGGGGAAGAGTACGCTTCTGCGCCTGATCAATTTGCTTGAGGCGCCGACGACGGGAACGATTCATGTCGGTGATGATGAAGTGACGGCTTTAAACCAGAAAGATCTGCGGGTGAAGCGCCAGAAGATTGGGATGATTTTCCAACAGTTCAATCTGATTGAATCAAAAACGGTCGCAGATAATATTGCTTTTGTCCTAAGAGCGGCGAAATATCCAAAAGATAAAATTGACAGCCGTATCGATGAACTGCTTGAACTAGTCGGTCTGTCTGAAAAAAAAACGGTGTTCCCTAAAAATTTGAGCGGTGGTCAGAAACAGCGGGTGGGCATTGCACGGGCGCTTGCCAACAATCCTGATGTCCTTCTCAGTGACGAGGCGACGAGTGCGCTGGATCCTGAAACAACAAAGACGATTTTGAATCTGCTGAAGCGGATTAATAAAGAGCTCGGCATTACGATTGTCGTCATCACTCATGAGATGGAGGTCATCAAGGAGCTTGCAGAACGGGTCGGCGTCATGTCAAACGGTGAAATCATTGAAATGGATGACGTCTATAAAATATTCAGTGAGCCGTCGCATGAAGTGACAAAAGGATTTGTTCAGGATATTTATGATTTTCAGATTCCCGAACATATTGTTGAAACAGAGGAAAATAAAATCCTCACCATTAAGTTCCTCCAGGAAAGTGCGGAAGAGAGCTATTTGAATAAAATCTACAGAGAGTTTGATCTGTCTATCAGTATATTGAACGGCAGAATCGAGTATATTAACGGCATTCCGCTCGGTATTCTGATGCTTCAGGTGACAGGTGAGCCTTCTGAAATTGAACGGTTGACCCGGAACATTGCTGAAACTCCAGGTATAGAAAGGGCTGAGATATATGAATAGTTTAACCAACTTGGGGCCGCTGCTGTATAAAGCATTTTTAGAAACGACTTTAATGGTTTCGATATCCATATTTTTTGCGGTATTGATCGGGCTGCCGCTCGGTGTCTTATTATTTGTTACACAGCACCATTTACTTTTTAAAGTGAAACCATTGAATCAGGTACTCGGTGCCCTTGTGAACGTTATACGTTCATTTCCGTTCATCATTTTAATTGTCGCGATCATGCCGTTTGCAACATGGCTTGTCAATGCTTCACATGGGCCTGTATTTGCAAGTGTTGCGCTGTCGATTGCGGCAGTGCCGTTATTTGCACGTCTGGTTGAATCAAGCTTCAACAGTATTCACAGCGGTGTCATTGAAGCAAGCATCGCAGGTGGTGCACCCATATATATGATCGTGACGGATGTCCTCATTCCTGAAGCCAAAAAAGGGATGATTCAGGCGATTACACTGACAATCATTACAATCATCGCATTCAGTGCGACTGCAGGTGTCGTCGGCGGTGGCGGGATCGGTGACCTTGCCATCCGTTACGGTTACTACCGTTATGATACTTTGACAATGGCTGTGACTGTCATTCTGCTGATCATCATCGTTCAGCTTGTACAATTGATCGGTGATTTTTTAAGCCGTCGTGAGGAGGGGAAATAGATGCGGGACATTATTTTATTTTTACTTGGCACTTTAGGTGTCATCATTATATCGAGCGTACTGTTATATGAAGATGAAGGCGAAGTGATTACGATCGGCGCATCTACGGGACCCTTCAGTGATATGGTCAACTTTGCTTTGAAGCCGCCGCTTGAAGAGATGGGGTATTCGGTTGAAATCATCGAATATACGGATTACATCCAGCCGAACAATGCGCTTCACAACGGAGATCTTGATGCGAATTTGTATCAGAACCAGACCTTCATGGAAAACTTCAATGAAGAGAACGGTACGGACCTGCATGGTCTGATCCAGGTGCCGACTGCACCGATGGGTCTTTATTCGAGTGAGTTTGAATCGCTTGAAGAAATAGCGAATGGCAGTGAAGTGGCATTGCCGCTCGACCCGGTCAACTCTTCACGCGGATTTCTGACTTTGGAAGAAGCAGGACTGATTACCATCAGTGAAGATGCGAACATGCTTGCGATTGAAGAAGAGGATATTACGAGCAATAATAAAAACCTTGAGTTTGTCTTCCAGGATGCCGGCCAGCTTCCGAGAAGCGTGGATCAGATTGGACTGTCACTGGTGCCGGGGAACTTTGCGCTGGCGAGTGATATGAACCTTGAAGATGCATTGGTGCTTGAGAAAATGAACGAGTATTTCAGAAATAGAATTGTTGTCAATACGGAGGATAAAGATTCAGAACTTGCCGCAGATTTGATAGAAGCGACGGAGTCTGAATACTTTGACCAGGTCATTGATGAAGACTTCCAGGGATTCGATAAGCCGGGGGAGGAGTAAGGTATGAATGAGTTATTGAAATCTGTGCCCGATAGTTATTTTGCGAGCGTCAGCACTCTGAATGAGGATTTGGAAATCGGTGAAAAACCGCTGATCAATCTGGCTGTCGGCATACCGGACGGCAGTGCACCGGAAAGTGTGAAGGAAGCAGTGAAAAATGCGGTCGATATTACCGAAAACCACAAATATCCGGGTTTTCGCGGCCGTCCTTCACTTAAAGCTGCGATTATAGATTTTTATAAACGGCATTATGATGTTGATTTGAAAAATGAGAATATCGCCATTCTTTACGGCACTAAAAGTGCGCTGGTCCAGTTTCCGATGATATTCATCGAACCGGGAGAGGGCGTCTTTCTCCCGAATCCCGGTTATGCGGACTACTCAGCAGGCGTTAAGCTGGCGAGAGGCATTGAATATGATCTGCCGCTTCTAAAAGAGAATCATTATCTGCCGGATTATGATGCACTGGATCAGGAAGAGCTGGATAATGCAAAGTTAATCTATTTGAATTATCCTTCCAATCCGCTTGGTACTGTCGCATCAAAGGGATTTTTTGATGAGACGATCGAACGCTTCAAGGATACAGACATAAAGATTGTGCATGATTTTGCCTATGCAGGTTTTGGATTCGAGGAGAAACATCCGAGTATCCTTCAAAGTGATCCGGATTTATCGACGGCGATGGAAATTTATTCATTTTCAAAAAGCTATAATATGTCCGGTTTCCGGGCAGGGTTTGCTGTCGGGAATAAAGAGATGATTGAAGCGATTAATATTTATCAGGATCATACTCAGACGGGTATGTGGGGTGTACTGCAGGAAGCGGCTACCGACGCTTTGAATGAGGAAGACGATTTTCTGATTGCGCAAAAGGATATTTTCAAGAAGCGGAAAGACATGGTGGTCAAAGAACTTTCTGAAGTGGAGATCCCAATCGAGCCGATTGAAGGCGGCATATTTGGATGGATCAAAGTACCGGATGAATTTGACGGGGAAAGCTTTGTGAAGTATTTGCTGAAAGAAGAATCGATACTAGCGACACCAGGGATTCCATTTGGTTCAAGAGGAAAAAAACATATCCGTATTTCCATGGCCATCGAAGATGAGCAGCTCAAAGAATGTGTAGAGAGACTGAAAGGCATAGCGGATTTATGGAAATGATTTATGAACGAACAAGGACCGGAAGATAGCTGGTCTCTAATAAATAGATCTCAATGAAACAATTGATTTTTTTGATAGTTTCATTGAGATCTTTTATGTCCATTTGAATGACTCCAGGGTGTGCATAAAGGTGTTTAAATATGTTTTTACAATGTGGGATTGTTACATTAGGATTATAAGGTGTCTATTTTTGAAAAGAGTCCGTAAATGATTAAGTTTAAGCCGATAAGCGATAAAAATACCATGTTAAAAGTAAAAAAGTTATATCTCGAGGCGTTTCCGGATTTTGAACGTCTGACATTTTGGTTATTGAGGTACAAGTCTAAAAAGAAAAACAGTAGTCTATACGTTATTTATAATGATGATGAATTTGTGGGTATGACAAATTTGGCCTACTACAAAGATATTATTTATTTATATTATTTGGCGATTGATCCTTCAAAGCAATCTCAGGGATATGTCAGTAAGGTTCTTAATCATCTGGTGGATACTCACCCGAATAAAAGGATTTTTCTGAATATAGAGAAGGTCGATGAAGCATCTGAAAACTATAAACAGAGATTTAAGCGGAAGAAGTTCTATGAGAGGAATGGTTTTCAAAACACTGAATTCGAAATTGAAGCAGATGATATCGTTTATGAGGTACTGTATTCTGGTTCGATTGTACATAAACATGAATATGATTCCTTTTTCAAATCGTACTTAAATCCAGTATTCAGATACTTATTTTTATAGAAGCAGTGAGGGCTGGTAATTCTTGCTCTGGTTTTTATTTACTTCAAAATAAAGGTGCTGAAAAACATAAAAAATCGCAATGAAACAATGAGAATAACTGATGCCTTCATTGCGATCTTTTTATTTATTACATATATTTTTCGTATTTAAGCGAGCGTGATTTTTCTCTTTGCGATGTATGTGATAATCAGTGCGACTATAGGTACCAGCGGCATAAATGTAAACCCGTTGATAAAGTAAACCACCGGAATGAAGAAAGATGTCAGCCCAAGGAAGAAGAACAGTTGTGACTGTTTTTGGAGGCCGTAATAAAACAGAATGATTCCTTCTATCGCTAAAACTATCAGTATGATATTCACCCACATTTTAAATTCACATCCATTTTGTATTATATTTCGTCGTTAAAATATCTGAATTATAGACTGGAAAGCTGAATCCCAATAATATAATGCTGCAACAAGGATTACTGTAAACAATATTGTCGGCAGAAGGTTGGCGACACGTATATTTAAAATACGGATCATGCGGATACCGAGGGCGAATATCATGATACCGCCAGTACCTGTTATTTCCCCAATCATCTGGTCCATTAGATCGGAAGATATAAAACAATCGATTTGCGCTGCGAGGATAGTGATTGCGGCCTGAAATATAAAGATCGACAGAGCAGAGAACATAATACCGATTCCAAACGTCGAGGTCAGGGAGATAACAAGTGTGCCGTCAATTAACGATTTAGTGAAAAGGACGGTATGGTCTCCTCTTAAACCGCTGTCGAGCGAACCGACGATACCGACTGCACCGACTACAAATATGTACAAACCACCATCCATCAATTTTCAAATTCACTCAATCAAATGTATTATAATACAAATAAAAATGCTTTAATAGACAAAAAATGCCTTTTGTCATTAGATCAAAAGGCATCTTATATATGGGATACATTTATTTAATGATGATTACAGGTGTGTTCACACGTTTTGCGATTTTATGGGTGACATGACCGAGTACATGTTTAATGTCTCTTTTAGAACGTTTGTTGCTCATGACAACGACATCATAATCATTGTTTTTTATTTCTTTTAAAAGTGTCCTTTTAATCAGTCCGGTTTCAAATTGTACCTGGTAGTTTAAACCGAGTGCGTCCAGTTGGTCGGTGAAAGGTTCCATGAACGCTTTCTTTTCCTCTACGAGCGTATCAAAGTGCTTGCCGTCATATCTGACACTGTTCGCATGTTCTCCTTCTGAAATGATGTTAAAAATCGTAATCATATAATCCGGATTTTCGCCGACGAGCTTTTTTAATTGGTCTGGTACGTTGGTGAAAGAGTTTCCGAAATCGTATGGTACTAATATATTTCTATACATGGTCACACATCCTTTTAATTCTTATAATATGGTTCTATTTAAAATACTAGGTTTTTAAGAAATACGCAATATAAATATTTCATGAAACTATATAAGTTCGGGTACTTATACACTGGTGTTGACGGTGGGAATCCTGACATATAATATAGGCATGAACTGTGACATGATATCAAAGGATGTGTGATATGAAAAACTATCTGTATATGATACTCGGCCTTTTTTTATTTGCTTTCTCTGTCGCGATTTTTGCGATGCCGAACGCTTTGGCTGAAGGGGGTATACCCGGCTTATCACTGCTCCTCTACTTCGGACTTGGCTGGTCTCCTGCCATAGTCACTTTCATTGCGAACGTCATTGTACTGTCTATAGGCTACCGCTACCTTCCGAAAGCCATGATCGTTAAATCCATTGTTGCGATACCGCTTTTTTCATTCTTTTTATTCATACTTGAAGGTACAGGATCAAAGTTGGACGATCCGCTTCTCGCAGCCATATATGCAGGAGTCCTGACTGGTGTCGGCTTTGGATTCATATTCCTTTCAGGCAGTACGATCGGCGGGACTTCAACCATCGCAAAAGTGTTGAATTATAAATTCGGCTGGGAACTGACAGGTACAAATTTTGTACTCGATGCATTAGCTGTTGCGGGCGGTGTGTTCGTCATCGGTCCGGTGATGATCTTGTACACTGTCGTTGCACTGTTTATCGGTAAAAAAGTGACGGACTATGTACTTGAAGGCTTTGAGTCGAAAAAGGTCGTGCATATATTTTCTGAAACGAGCGAGGAAATTTCAGCATCTCTCAGGAAGAACTTGAATGCCCATACTTCGATATTGGAGAGTAAAGATGATGGCAGCGGTGATGTTGAACATATGATATATGTTGCTGTGCCGAAACAGCAGATGTTCTACCTTAAAAAGTTGATTAATGAAGTGGATGAAGACGCGTTTACTGTCGTACATTCTGCCAAAGACGTGAGCGGTGGTTCATTCAAGAAAGCCCACTATCCTACACAAAAGGTGTTCAATAGTAATAAGGAAGAGAAAAAGTACTACAAAGAAAAAGTTGAAGAATAAAGTATTTCATTAAGCAGTCACAAATTTAATGATATTCCATTACATTTGTGACTTTTTTAATATTCAGGGTTATCTTACAATATTTATACATACTCAAATGTAAAAGAGGGTTTTTCCATAAAAAGTATTAAGGATGAAAAAAATTTATGAATATTTAAAATTATATTGAAGTTTTACATCAAGTGGAATATACTGAAAACATCAAAGAGAAGGAGGACAAAACTATGTTTAAAATTATTGCTGCGAAATCATACAACAAAGAACTAAATAGTGCCTCCCTCCGTGGTTGTTTTTAAACATGATTACTAATGATGACCAATCCATACTCATATAACAGGGGAGGCGTATGCTTCCCTATTTTTATGCCTTATTTTAAGTGCGCACAAAAATGGTGCGTACTTTTTTTATTGCAAAATTTACTCAACATAAGAAAGTTGGTTAATCATGATTGATTTTATTTATAAACTTAAATGGTATTTTTCAGAACATAAATTGAAATATTTAATCATTGTCATATTGGCTGTGATGTCGAATTTGCTTGAAGTGGTTCCGCCGCAGCTGATCGGTCGTACAATCGATTTGATCAATACGGGTGAAATGACTGTGCAATCTATGTGGCTGATATTCTTTTTATTCATCATCGTCATCATCGGCACGTATGTAATGCTCTTCTCATGGTTTTATCTGTTGTTCGGAAGTGCGTATAATATTGAAAGCATTTTAAGAATGAGATTGATGCAAAAGTTTCTAACATTATCTCCAAGTTTTTATGAGCGTAACAAGACCGGAGACCTGATGGCAAAAGCGACGAATGATATGCGGAGTATCAACAGGGCGATGGGCTTCGGCATGATCACTCTGCTTGATGCGAGCACTTTCCTCACTACAATCGTATTGGTCATGGCTTTTACCATTAATCTGGAATTGACCTTTTTTGCGCTCTTGCCATTACCTCTCTTGATCATCATTGAAGTCGGCCTCGGGCGACTGATCAATAAACGTCATACCGAGAGCCAGAAGTCCTTCGGCGTGATGAATGATTCTGCACTTGAAGTCGTTGAAGGCGTGAGGTTGACGCGGAGCTATGTACAGGAAGAGGCGGAAGCAGAAAGTTTTAAAGGAAAGACAAACGATTATTTGAGCAAGTTTATGAAAGTCGAAAAACTGGATGCGCTATTCCAGCCGCTGACGATTTTTGTCGTGTCTATCAGTTTCATCATCGCATTCGGTTACGGTGCGGTTCTGGTAAATGCAGGTGTAATGACGGTCGGAGAAGTCGTGACATTCAATATATATTTGAATATGTTGATATGGCCGATGTTTGCTATGGGAATGCTGTTCAATATAATGCAGCGGGGCAATGCTTCACTGAACCGTATTGAAGATGTGCTCCAGGCAGAAGATGATGTAATCGATGCCGGGGACGGAGTCACAGAATCGAGTGAAATTGATTTTGAAAAAGTATCTTTCAGCTATCCTTCGAGCAGCAGGAAAAATCTGAATGAAATCAGCATTCGTCTGAAAGCGGGAGAGACTTTAGGTATCGTCGGTAAAACAGGCAGCGGAAAAACAACTTTGATCAAACAACTCTTGAAAATGTATCCTGCAGGTTCAGGAAATCTCATTATTGATGGGATTAATATCACTCAACTCAGTAAAAAGGAATTGAGACATAAGATTGGTTATGTATCCCAGGAGAATATACTGTTCTCAAGAACCGTCAGAGAAAATATTCTTTTCGGCAATCCCGCGGCGACGGATGAGGAGCTGCGACAGGCAATAGAAGTCAGTTCACTTGACTCGGATGTTGCGCTCATGCCGAAAGGACTCGAGACGATGGTCGGTGAAAAAGGGATCGCTCTGAGCGGGGGTCAGAAACAAAGAATATCAATCGCGAGAAGTCTGATTAAAAATCCGGATATTCTGATATTTGATGATACACTCAGTGCTGTAGATGCAAAAACAGAGCAGCGGATCATCAATAACATCAAACGTGAGCGGAATGAAAAGACCACTGTTATAGTGACCCACCGTCTGTCTGCCGTCAGACATGCAGAGGTTATTGTCGTACTTGAGGACGGCAAGATTGTTGAAACCGGCAGTCATGATGAACTGATTCAAAATGACGGCTGGTACAAAAGACAGAATCAGTACTACAGGACTGGCGGTGATGAAAATGAGTGAGATCAAAAGACTTTTAAAATACTCCCTGAATTATAAATGGTGGTTCACCGTGGGCAGTGTAATGATGGTACTGATGGTATGCCTTGAGCTGATTGGACCGCTCATCATCATGACGGTGCTGGATGATCATATCAGACTCGGTGCAGGTAATATCAATGTTGAAGCGGTCTTCCTGCTTTTGGCAGTGTATGCATTCATTAAATTGTTTCATGCAGTGGCGGCATATTTCGCTCAGATTATTCTGCAGTCGACTGGAGCAAAAGTCGTTCAAAGTATCCGTCACCAGGTTTTTGAGCATATTCAAAGACTGCCGATCAGGTACTTTGACAATCTGCCAGCAGGGAAAGTCGTTGCCAGAATCACAAACGACACCGAATCGATGCTTGAATTTTTCACATATGTACTGCCGATGTTCCTTGTGAATGGTCTGACGATGCTGGCAATTACCGTTGCAATTTTTATCGTCAATATATATGCAGGCATGATCATGCTGATTTTTGTACCGGTCATTTTACTATGGATCATTCTTTACCGTAAATATTCGAATGAATATAATCATCTGAAGCGTGAAAGAAACAGTGATATGAATGCGGCAATCAATGAATCTATAAACGGTATGACGACAATTCAAGTATTCAACAGAGAGAGACAGATTGAAAGTGAGTTCAAGAAGTTAAATGATGAATATAGGGAAAGTGCAACCAAACTGGTAAAATTAAATGGGATTACAGGAGATAATCTCGCAAGCGGAATGCAGTCATTTGTCTTTGCGCTTATGGTCATAGTATTCTCCCTCGCATTTTTAAGTCCTTCTGAAGCGCTGACCGTCGGAACAATGTACTTGCTTGTGGACTATATCACACGCTTTTTCAATCCACTTTATGAAATCGTCGGACAGATTGAAATATTTGAACAGGCGCGTGTTGCTGCGGTAAAAGTATTTGAGATGATTGATGAAGAGGAAGAAGTTGATGATGACGGACATATGAATCATTTCCACGGAGATATCCACTTCAAAAATGTATCATTTTTCTATAAAGAAGGGCATCTGGTGCTGAAAGATATTGATCTGAATGTGGGACGGGGCGAAACCATCGGTCTGGTCGGCCATACGGGTTCCGGAAAAAGTTCGATCATCAATCTTCTGATGCGTTTCTATGATCCGACGGACGGACGGATTTTATTTTCCGGGAAGGATACAAAGGAAATTAATAAAAAAGATTTAAGGAAGCATATATCTATTGTACTTCAGGATCCATTCATCTATGCAGGTACGCTGCTTTATAATATCCGACTCAACAATGAAAATATTTCGCGTGAATCTGCTGAGCAGGCTTTGATGGAAGTCGGCGGCAGGGAGCTCATGGAAAAGCTGGACGGAGGGCTGGATACTTATCTGCCTGAAAGAGGGGCGACGCTATCACTGGGTGAGCGCCAGCTGATCTCATTTGCCAGGGCACTTGCATTCGATCCGAAAGTTCTGGTTTTGGATGAAGCGACGAGTAATGTGGACAGTGAAACCGAGCAGATGATCCAGCATGCCATGAAAGTTGTCAGCAGAAAACGCACGACATTCATCATCGCGCACAGGCTGTCCACGATTCAGCATGCTGACCAGATCATCATACTGGAAGAGGGTAATATAATCGAACGGGGATCCCATCAGAAACTGATGGAAATCAAGGGGGTTTATGCTGAAATGTTCAATGTCCAAGTGTCAGATAAAAGTATGCTGAATGCATAAGTGGTGTAATATGTACACTAAATATCTGTAAATAACCTTGATTCATGTTAATTAAATGGTTAACATGTAACTATAATGACATTAACATAACAAGGTCACTTGTTTAGTTGACAAAACCTTTGGATAGAACTTTCGTTCTAGATATCATATATTATATTATTATCTTTTTAACAGGGGCCGGTGATTCCGGCCCCTGTTTTTTGTAGTTTTTTTGTTATAAATTTATTTCTTAACCATAATAATATATGGTATTCTTTTATATACACGGTTTACTGGAGGAGTGCTCAGTGAATAAACTTTTTAACAGGAATAAAATGCTGGTTATTTTATTCGGTATCATCATATTGATATTATTCATCGGCTTTTCGATGACGGATAGAGAATCCACGACTAAAGCCGAACAATTTACAGGTGACACTGTTGCGGCTTCACAATCCATCATCGGGGCACCGGTTCAATTTGTATCGAATATATTCAGTAACTTTACAGGACTCTTCGGTGCGTCAAATGAAAATGAAGCGTTGAAATCCCAGCTCGAAATGCTGCCTCAGATGTACTCTGACATTGAACGTCTGGAAGCTGAAAATGAGAAGCTGAGAGATGCGCTTGAAGTCAGTTCGAAAAGAGAATACGATACGATTAATTCAAGAGTGATTTCCCGTTCGCAGGATCAGTGGCTGAATAATTTCACAATCGATAAAGGTGAAAATGACGGTATAGAAGAAGGTATGGCGGTCATGACCCCTGAAGGCCTGATCGGTATGATCAAGCGGGTCAACGGCAATTCGAGCTTCGTTGAAATGATTACGACGAATGTTTCCCAAAACAATCTGTCCGTTGAAATACAGCATGAAGATGAAGCGGTTTACGGGGCAATTGATCATCATGACAGTGAAAGGGGACTGCTGGTCATAGATAATATAAAGAATAATGCCACGGTTGAAGCAGGGGACGCAGTTTATACTAGCGGTCTGGTCGGTGACTTCCCTGAAGGTCTGATCGTCGGTGAAGTAATGGAAGTCGAAAATGACGAACATGGACTGAGCCAGAATGCTTTTGTCCAGCTTGCGAGCGATCCGTCCGAAGTCGATGTCGTTTTTGTTCTGGAACGTGATCCGGAATCTATGGGAGATTAATATGAGAATTATAGCGATTTTCATTACGTCCCTTCTATTGATGTACGGTGATTTTTTATTTGCGGAATTCAGCCCTTTTGAAATCAGCCAGCTGACGGTCTATACGGTTCCAAAACTGCTGCTCATGTATATATTGCTTCTGTCGATTTACGTCAATCCTTCAATCAGCAGCTTCATCGCGATTGTTTTCGGTATACTGATTGATATTTACAGTGGGCTTGTATATGGTGTACATACTTTTGGCATGGTTGCGTTCGTATTCTTCATGCATACAGCATTCAGGGTTTTCTACAAAGATTTTGTGGCGATGGCATTTGTTGTCCTGTCATTGACTTTTCTATATGATGCCTATATCTTTCTGATTTACGGCATACTCGGACTGGTGGATATGCCTGTATTCGATTATCTGGCGCTAAGGGCGGTACCGAGTCTGATTGTCAATGCATTGCTTTTCGTACTCGTTTTCGTCATTACGTTGAAAAGTTCGAAAGTGCGTAAAAACTTCCTGCCAAAACATTGACTTAAAGCAGGCGGGTTGCTATAATCTAGAAGTTGATGATTTAGTAGACATCAACCGCACAATCATAGGTTAAAGTGACTGGGTCCACCTATGGATGGCGTGTCTTAATTAAAATCAGGAGGTGTAAGTATGTTTGCAATCATCGAAACAGGCGGTAAGCAGGTTAAAGTAGAAGAAGGCCAGACAATTTTTGTTGAAAAATTAGAAGCAGAAGAAGGCGCAGCTTTTACTTTTGACAAAGTACTTTTAGTTGGTGGAGACAGCGTTAAAGTTGGCGCACCAACAGTTGAAGGCGCAACTGTGACTGCGAAAGTTGAAAAACACGGTCGCGGCAAGAAAATCTCAGTGATCAAATTCAAACGCAGAAAGAACTACAAGCGTAAACAAGGTCATCGTCAGCCTTATACAAAATTGACAATTGAAAAGATTGAAGCTTAATGATTAAAGTGAATATTCATGAAAATGACGATGGTCAGGTCGTATCTTTTAGTATGAGCGGCCATGCTGACTGTGATGAATATGGAAAAGACATTGTTTGTGCTGGAGCTTCAGCAGTCGTTTTTGGAAATGTCAATGCCATCATATCCATGACGGATTCAGATCCGGATATAAAACTGGATGATGACGGCGGATACTTAGAATTTAATGTTGAACATCCAAAAGATGAAAAACTGCAGACGCTTTTGAAAGCAATGATCATTTCATTAAAAACTATTGAAGATGAATATAAAGACTATATAAGAATAGAATATATGTGAGGTGAGTAACATGCTAAAGTTAAACTTACAGTTTTTCGCATCGAAAAAAGGGGTTGGGTCAACAAGAAACGGCCGTGACTCAGAGTCAAAGCGTTTAGGTGCGAAGAGACAGGATGGTCAATACGTTTCAGGTGGATCAATTTTATTCCGTCAGCGCGGTACTAAAATCCATCCGGGTGAAAATGTCGGTCGCGGCGGCGATGATACATTATTTGCAAAAATTGACGGCGTAGTTAAATATGAACGTTTTGGTCGCGACAAAAAACGTGTTTCTGTTTATCAGGAAGCAAAATAATTTTGTTACTAAAAGCATCAGCTACTGCTGGTGCTTTTTATTTTGAACGAATTGTAGGATGATATATTGATACAAAGTCTTTATATCAGTGATATAATATTAAAGTAATTGAGGTGAAAATATGTTCGTAGATCAGGTCAAAGTATTTTTAAAATCAGGAGACGGCGGTAATGGACTTGTCGCCTACAGAAGAGAGAAGTATGTTCCGATGGGTGGACCGGCCGGCGGTGACGGCGGTGACGGAGCAAGCATTATTTTCGAAGTCGATGAAGGACTCAGAACGCTGCTGGATTTCCGTTATCAGCGACACTTTAAGGCGAAGCGTGGAGAAAACGGCATGAGTGCCAACATGCATGGTAAAAACAGTGAACCGCTTATTTTGAAAGTGCCGCCCGGCACTGTAATTAAAAAAGTGGAAGATGATGAAACAGTGGCTGATTTGACAACGCACGGCCAGCAGGCTGTCGTTGCAAGAGGCGGCCGGGGCGGGCGCGGCAACTCACGCTTTGCTTCCAGTAGAAACCCTGCACCGGACTTTGCAGAAAACGGTGAACCGGGTGAAGAGTTTGAAGTGATAATGGAATTGAAACTGATGGCAGATGTCGGCCTGGTCGGTTTTCCGAGTGTTGGTAAATCGACAATTTTAAACAGTGTTTCAAGAGCGAAGCCTAAAATTGGTGCTTATCACTTTACGACAATAGCACCGAATCTGGGTGTGGTCCAGTCTGGTGACGGACGTTCATTTGTAATGGCGGATCTGCCGGGTCTGATAGAAGGCGCTGCAGAAGGGTCGGGGCTTGGACACCAGTTCTTGAGACACGTGGAGAGAACGAAGGTGATTGTACATGTCATCGATATCAGTGAGTCAGAAGGGCGCGATTCCGTGCAGGATTACCACACAATCAGGCAGGAGCTCGGAGAATATAATCCGGCACTTTTGGAACGTCCGGAAATAATTGTTCTGAATAAGACGGATTTACTGGAAGATATGGATATCATTGAATTGTTCAAACAGGAAATTGGAGAAGATAAAGAAATTGTTGCTATTTCTGCTGCTGCAAGCGATAATCTTCAGCCGCTTCTTTATAAAGTGGCAGATGCGCTGGATGCAAGTGATGAAGAAGAAATAGAGCTTGATGAAACAGAAGAGCGTGTGGTTTACCGCCATGAAAAAGACCCTGATGCATTCAAAATCAGCCGTGATGACGACGGTGCCTATGTGGTCAGCGGGCCGACAATTGAAAGAGTGTTCATGATGACTGACTTCAACAGAGATGCAGCAGTTCGAAGATTTGCCCGTCAAATGCGCTCAATGGGCATTGATGATGCACTGAGAGAAAGAGGTATTCAGACAGGCGATACTGTAAGAATACTTGGCGGAGAATTTGAATTTGTAGAATAGGTGAGGAAATGTATCAGTATATAGAAGGTACAATCGAAACTGTATCCCCGCACAATATCACAGTCGATGTGTCCGGTGTGGGTTATCTTATTCATGTCCCGAATCCTTTTCGTTTCGAAAAAGATAAAGGCACTAAATTGAAAGTATATACAGAGTTGATTGTCAGAGAAGACAGTCATACTTTATACGGCTTTAAAAACAAGGAAGAAAAAGAGCTGTTTCAAAATCTGCTCAGAGTGAAGGGCATCGGCCCAAAAAGCGCCCTTGCCATATCCGCGGCAAGCACGCCTGATGAAGTGATAACAGCAATCGAAAATGAAGATCATACTTATATGAGTAAGTTTCCGGGCATCGGCAAGAAAACTGCCAGCCAGATCATACTGGATCTAAAAGGCAAGCTTGTTGAAAGCGGCAAGGCGGCTGTATCCACATCGGACAGCGATTATGTCAAAGAAGCGCTGCTTGCACTGGAAGCACTTGGTTACAGCAAGAGAGAACTTTCGAAAGTGGATAAAAAGCTGCAGTCGGAGAATTTTGAATCTGTCGATGCTGCAGTGAAAACAGGATTGAAATTATTAGTTCAATAGAGGTGTTATTATGTCAGAGCATGATGACAGAATTTTAGATGAACATCAGATGGATGAAGACATGGAAGTTGAAATGTCACTCCGGCCGGAATATTTAAAGCAGTATATCGGCCAGGATGCGATGAAAAATAATTTACAGGTTTTCATCCAGGCTGCCAAAATCCGGGAAGAAGCATTGGATCATGTTATATTACATGGTCCGCCGGGGCTTGGTAAAACAACTTTATCTAATATCATTGCGAATGAGATGGAAGTGAATATCCGTTCCACATCCGGACCGGCAATAGAGCGTGCGGGCGACCTTGCTGCGATATTATCGAGTCTTGAGCCGGGAGATGTCTTATTCATCGATGAAATACACAGAATTCCGCGTGCGGTTGAAGAGATTTTATATTCAGCCATGGAAGATTTTTTCATCGACGTCATTATCGGTAAAGGTGAAGAGGCAAGAAGCATCCGTATCGATCTGCCGCCGTTCACCCTGGTGGGCGCGACGACACGCTTTGGCAGTCTGAGCGCGCCGCTCCGTGACCGTTTCGGTGTGCAGCTGAGACTGGAATACTATGATGTGGACAGCCTGATCACGATCGTTGAAAGAACTTCGGAAATTTTCAATGTGGAAATAGACCCTGACAGTGCTGGCGAACTTGCGAAGCGTTCAAGAGGGACGCCGAGAATCGCAAACAGGCTGCTGCGTCGTGTCAGAGATTTTTCGATTGTCAAAGAAGAAGAGTCGATTTCAATGGAAACGACGAACCACGCACTCAGCGTACTGGAAGTCGATTCAATGGGGCTAGACCCTGTAGACCATCGCATAATGAATACGATTATCGATACATACGGCGGCGGCCCGGTCGGACTCGAAACAGTGGCAGTATCGATCGGAGAGGAAGTTGTCACTCTGCTCGATGTATATGAACCGTTTTTAATCCAACAGGGGTTCCTTGAACGGACGCCGAGAGGCCGTAAGGCAACAGCGAAAAGCTATGAATATTTTAAAGATGACAGTAAGTGATTTGTTGGAAATGAGGAATGATTTTGAAGCTTGAAGAATTTGATTTTGATTTACCGGAAGATTTGATTGCCCAGACGCCGCTTAAAGACCGCTCAAGCAGCCGTCTTCTGGCGCTCGATAAGACTGACGGACAAATAGAAGACAATACTTTCAATGACGTATTAAAGTATTTTAACGCATGCGATGTACTCGTATTGAATGATACGAAAGTACTGCCTGCACGTCTGTATGGAATAAAGGAAGATACCGGAGCAAAGATTGAAATGCTCCTTTTGACGCCGGTGGAAGATGGATATGAAGTATTGATCCGTCCTGCGAAAAAAGTGAAAGTCGGCACAAGAGTCGTGTTCGGCAACGGTGAACTCACTGCCGAATGTACCGCTATTTTCGATGAGGGCATCCGTCATATGAAACTGCATCATGAAGGCATATTGGAAAATGTACTGGATGCGCTCGGGGAGATGCCGCTGCCGCCGTATATTAAAGAAACCCTGGAAGATAAAGATCGGTATCAGACGGTATATGCGAAAGAAACGGGCTCTGCCGCAGCGCCGACTGCGGGACTTCATTTTACGAATGAACTGCTGGAAGAAATCAGAAATGCTGGGGTGAAAATCGTGACGATTACACTGCATGTGGGGCTCGGCACTTTCCGTCCTGTCAGCGTGGAAACGATTGAAAATCATAAGATGCACTCGGAGTATTATATGATGTCCGCTAATACTGCAGATATACTGAATACCGCAAAAGAAAACGGCGGAAAGATCATCAGTGTCGGAACGACGAGCACAAGAACGCTTGAAACGATCATGGATAAATATGATACTTTCAAAGCATCCAGCGGCTTTACGGATATTTTCATCTATCCTGGATTTGAATATAAAGCAGTGGATGTGCTCATCACCAATTTTCATCTGCCTAAATCATCACTCGTCATGCTGGTCAGTGCCTTTTGTTCAAGGGATATGATTTTAAATGCTTATCAGCACGCTGTTAAACATCACTATCGTTTCTTCAGTTTTGGAGATGCGATGATTATTCATGGAGGTGCCGTCAATGGCAATTCGTTATGAACATATTAAAACATGTAAACAGACCGGCGCACGTCTGGGTAAACTGCATACACCCCACGGTGTAATCGATACCCCGATATTTATGCCGGTCGGTACACTGGCAACCGTAAAATCTATGACACCGGAAGAACTTGCAGATATCGGCAGCCAGATCATTTTATCTAACACATATCACCTGTGGCTGCGTCCGGGCAGTGATATTATCAAGGAAGCGGGCGGCCTGCATCAGTTCATGAACTGGGACAAGCCAATCTTAACAGATTCCGGCGGTTTCCAGGTGTTCAGCCTGAGCGACTCCCGTGAAATCAAAGAAGAGGGCGTTCATTTCAGAAGCCATCTGGACGGCTCCAAACTGTTTTTAAGTCCTGAAGGTGCGATGGATATTCAGCATGATCTCGGTTCTGATATCATGATGTCATTTGATGAATGTCCGCCGATCCCGGCAGAATACGGCTATGTCAAAGATTCACTCGAAAGAACTTCGAGGTGGGCTGAAAGAGGTCTCGAACACCACTTGAAAAAGGGTCATGACAAGCATCAGGCGCTGTTCGGCATCGTGCAGGGCGGAGAGTATGAAGATCTCAGGGCGCAAAGTGCGAAAGACCTTGTAAGTATGGATTTTCCAGGCTATTCAATCGGGGGACTTTCCGTCGGCGAACCGAAACCGGTAATGTACAGAATGCTCGAGCATACCATTCCTTTGCTGCCTGAAAATAAACCCCGTTATCTGATGGGTATCGGTTCACCGGATGCACTGATTGAAGGCGTCATCCGCGGTGTCGATATGTTTGACTGTGTCCTGCCGACACGAATTGCAAGGAACGGCACGACGATGACATCGCAGGGCAGAGTAGTGGTTAAAAACAAAAAGTTTGAAAGAGACTTTACACCACTCGATCCGAATTGTGACTGTTATACGTGTAAAAATTACACTAAAGCTTACCTTCGCCATCTGATTAAAGCGAATGAAATACTCGGGCTCAGACTTACTACTTATCATAACCTGTACTTTCTGTTAAAATTGATGGAAGATGTTCGAAGTGCGATTTTAAATGATAGATTATCAGATTTTAAAGAAGCGTTTTTCGACTCATATGGATTGAATGAAAAAAATCCGAAAAACTTTTAGAGGAGTGTTTGAGAAAGAATGGAATTTTTAATGCCATTATTACCTTTTATTGCAATCATCCTGGTAATGTATTTCCTGATGATTCGTCCGGCTCAAAAGAAACAGAAGCAGGTTCAGGAAATGCAGGCGGGTCTTCAAAAAGGAGACGATGTCATTACTATCGGTGGAGTACACGGCCGTGTCGAGTCATTTGACCAGAAGCATATGTATATACTTACAGATGACCAGGGCACCGTACTTAAATTCGAAAGAGTTGCATTAAAAGAAGTTGTTAGATAACACAAAGTCGACACTAGTTGTCGGCTTTTGTGTTTTAATTTGAACTTATTAACGTTATAATAAAAACGTTAAGTTGTGAAAAATAGAGGTGTCACATTTGAGAAATAAATTAAGTTACATAATCATTGCTTTAGCTGTCGGTATCGGACTGCTCACTGTTGTCGCTTTGACTGCCGATGATGTCGGAGAAGATGTCAATCTCGGTCTCGACCTTCAGGGCGGTTTTGAAGTGCTGTATGAAGTTGAACCGTTGAATGAAGGGGATGAAATTGACGAAACTGCTGTCAGCAGTACAGCAAGTACTCTTGATTCCAGGGTCAACGTCCTCGGTGTATCAGAACCGAATATACAAATCGAGGAAGGCAACAGGATAAGAGTGCAGCTCGCAGGTGTGGAAGACCAGACCGAAGCTAGAGAGCTGCTCAGCACACAGGCGGAACTGACAATACGCGACGTTGAGGATAACGTCCTTTTATCCGGTTCAGACCTCGTTGAGGGCGGCGCCTCCCAAAATTTCGATGAATTCAATAATGCGATGGTCACTTTGGAGCTCCAGAGTGCGGAAAAATTCAGGGAGATCACTGAAGAGATATCTGACAGACCGGAGGGTGAAAATCTGATGGTCATATGGATGGACTTTGTCGAAGGTGAAGACTCATTCGCTGAAGAAGCGCAAAAAGAAAATCCGAAGTTCGTTTCTGCTCCGACTGTCAGTGCACCGATCAACTCCAATGAAGTGATGATTTCCGGTGGATTTGAAGGTCAGGAAGGTGTGGAACGTGCACAGAACATTGCATCACTGCTGAATTCCGGTTCCCTTCCTGTAGAATTGAATGAAGTGTATTCGACTTCTGTCGGCGCGCAGTTTGGTGAACAGGCACTGCAGGAAACCGTGTTGGCAGGGGCAATTGGTATTGCACTGGTGTTCATCTTCATGGTCGCCTTTTACAGGCTGCCGGGCGTTATTGCGACAGTGACTTTATTCATCTATATATATTTGACAGTATTCGGCTTCAACATGATTAATGGTGTGTTGACACTGCCGGGTATCGCAGCCTTGATTCTCGGTGTCGGAATGGCCGTCGATGCAAATATCATTTTGTACGAACGTCTGAAGGATGAACTGAGAATCGGCCGCAGCATTAAAAAAGCTTATAAAAAAGCGGCGCAAAGTTCGATATGGACCATTTTGGATGCGAATATCACTACAATGATTGCGGGTCTTGTACTGTTTGCATTTGGTACGAGCAGCGTCAAAGGTTTCGCGACCATGCTCATTTTATCGATAGTGATGAGCTTTGTCACTGCTGTGTTCCTGACGCGTGTATTGATGAAACTTGTCATCCACTCCGGATACATGAATGATAAACTATGGTTCTTCGGCATAAAGGAAAAAAACAGATACAAACTGAGCGAAGGAAAAGATATCGAAGACTTGGCGACACCGTGGGATCGTTTCGATTTCGTGAAGCATACTAAAAAGTTTTTTGTTTTCAGTATTGTACTTCTGATATTGGGTGTCGGTGCCCTCGCGGTATTCAATTTGAATCTCGGTGTTGATTTCACCAGCGGTACACGGGCAGATATCGAAATTTCCGATGAGGCTGGTGTGGATGATGTAGAAAGCACACTGGAAGAGCTCGGCATCGCTCCTGAAAGTATTACGACTTCAGGTGATAACACTGTCGTCGCGAGATATACATCTGATTTATCTCAGGATGAAGTGACTTCCATGCAGGATACATTCAATGAAATGTATGGTGCAACGCCGATGATCAGTACGGTCAGCCCTGTAATCGGAAAAGAACTGGTCCAAAATGCAATGCTTGCCTTAATCATCGCTTCATTTGGTATCATTGCCTATGCAACTATACGTTTCGAGTGGCGCATGGCGCTGCCGGCGGTTATAGCTCTGATGCATGATGTATTCATCATGGTTGCAGTATTTTCGATTTTCAGAATAGAGATGGATATTACAATCATTGCAGCAGTATTGACGATTGTCGGTTACTCTATCAATGATACTATTGTGACGTTTGACAGGATCAGAGAGAACTTGCGTAAAGTAAAAGTAATAAAGAGAGAAGAAACGATAGATATGATCATCAACCGTTCGCTCAGACAGACAGCCACACGTTCTATCAATACTGTTTTGACAGTCGTCATTGTTGTTCTGCTCCTTGTCACGTTCGGCAGCAGTTCGATATTCGGCTTTAGCCTCGGACTTCTAATCGGCCTCATCAGCGGGGTATACTCCTCATTCTTCATCGCTATCCAGTTATGGGGCGTATTGAAGAAGCGCGAGCTTAGAAAAAATGACGGCGAACTGGTCGTATACGAAGATACAAAGACAAATGATGAAAAGATATTAGTTTAATATTACTTGAAAATGCCTGGATGTTCCGGGCATTTTTTAAAGGAAGTTTATTATATGTTTAAGTCTAAATATGAATGGAAAGTCCGTAAAAGTGAACAGGATATGCCTCGTGAACTGATTGATAAATATCGTCTGAATGAACTGGAACAGCGCATACTCGAAAACCGGGGATATGTTACCGATGAGGACCTTGTGCAGCTCTACGATACTGAAATGTATGACGCGCATGCGGTCCATCAGATCGACCACGCTGTGAAAAGAATTGAAGATGCCCTGAACAATGATGAACGAATTCTGATATACGGCGACTTTGACGCCGATGGTATTACGAGTACGGCGATTTTATATACAGCGCTTAATAAAGTCAGCCAAACAGTGGATTATCTTATTCCAAACAGAATCGATCACGGCTACGGGCCGAATATCGAACTGTTTGAACAACAGGTTGCAGGGAATTATGATCTGGTGATTACGGTGGACAACGGAGTGGCCGCTGTAGATGAGATTGAATTTTTAAGACAGCGGGATATCGATGTCATTATCGTCGATCACCACGAATTCTCTGGAACGCTGCCGGACGCTATCATTGTTCATGCGGCGCATGAGGCAGGAGATTATCCTTTCAAGCATTTGGCCGGCGTCGGTATCACTTACAAGCTGATCTCTGCACTCGGTCTGGCCGATGATGACATGCTTGGTCTTGTCGCTATCGGTACAGTAGCGGACCTTGTAAGTATCATCGATGAGAATAAACGTCTCGTTATAGACGGGCTGAAGCAAATCAATTCGAATCCTTCAATCGGCATACAGACTTTATTGTCCGTTTCCGGACACAACGGACTCGTGGATGAAGAAACGATCGGTTTCGGCATTGCACCCAGACTCAACAGTTCGGGGCGTATTGCAGATGCCTCAATCGCTGTAGAGCTATTGCTGACATCGGATAAGTCAGAAGCTTTCGAATTGGCTTCAGAACTCGAACAGTTGAATAATGAACGCAAACTGCTTGTACAGGAAATATTCGAGGATGCAGACACGAAATATAAAGAAAGTGAAGATATCATCATCGTCCACAGCGATGATTATCATCCGGGAGTCATTGGAATTGTCGCTTCAAAGCTGAATGAAGCATACGGCAAACCGGCGATTGTCCTGACGCTGGACGGTAAAACTTACAGAGGTTCTGCACGATCGATAGACGGTCTCGATTTTCTTGAAATCATCAGGGAAAATGATACTTTTGTCAATAAAGCCGGCGGCCATTCCCAGGCATTCGGCATAGAGATTGCAGAGGAAAACATCAATGATTTCACCCAGTCGATTGAACAATACTTCAAAAATCAGAACTTATCACTTAAACCTGTGAAATATATAGATTTGATGGTTGAAAAAGATGAGTATAAAATCGCAGAGTTTGAACGGTTTGAAAACTTGAAGCCTTTTGGACAGGCATTCAATCGTCCCATTTTTATGATTAATCAGGGGCGTATAAAAAGCCTGAAGCAGGTCGGCAAGGACAGAAATCATATTAAAATCACTTTCCACAACATATCCATCGATACGATAGGGTTTAATTTTGGACATCTGTTTCATGAGGTGTCCGTCGGTGATACAATCAGTCTTGTCGGAACAGTCAATATCAATGAATTCAACTCAAAAAGATCATTGCAGATGATTATTCAGGATGCAGAAATATCCAACGTCCAGATTTTAGATATGAGAAGTAAGGTGAACCAGAACTTCTCGATGATTTCTGCGGACGATTATTTCCTGACCAGGAAAGATGCAGAGAAGAAGGGGCAGAACTATTACCACTACGGTGAAAAGCTGCCGTTTGCCATCGATACTCTGGTATTGAGAGATCTGCCCGGGTCACTGGATCTGCTCAGTGACTCACTGAATAATGTCCATGTTTCAAAAATCATCATGATATTCAATAATAGAGAAGAACTTTATTTTACAGGTGTTCCGGACTTTGAAATAGTCAAAGAGATTTATGACTTTATCCGAGAGCGTGAAAATGGCACAATCAATTTAATCGAACATGCAGGGAGATTGGCGGATCATTTTAATATCACCATGAAATTACTTAAGATGGTCACTGATATACTGGAAGAACTTGAGAAAATTGAAGTGAAAAATGGTATAATAATAAAGAAAGACACCGATGATGGAATTGTTCAGGGCGATGTTGAGAATTCAAAGGTCAAATCTGCCATTGAACAGAAAATACAATCGGAATCAAAACTTAAAATGTCTTCAAATCAGGAATTAAAAACTTACATTAAACGGTTAATTGTAGATGATGGAGGAAATAATGAATCTTAAAGATTATGTATCAGAAGTACCAAATTGGCCAAAAGACGGCGTGAGCTTCAAAGATATTACAACAATAATGGACAGCGGGGAAGCATACAAATATGCGACTGATCAAATTGTCGACTTCGCAAGGGAAAAAGAAGCGGATATCATCGTCGGGCCGGAAGCCCGCGGGTTTATCATCGGCTGTCCTGTAGCGTATAGCATGGGCATCGGTTTTGCACCAGTCAGAAAAGACGGCAAGCTGCCGCGTGAAGTAATCAAGTATGAATATGACTTGGAGTACGGTTCAAATGTACTGACGATGCACAAAGATGCAATCAAACCGGGACAGCGTGTGCTGATTACGGATGATCTTCTTGCTACGGGTGGAACAATTGTTGCTACAATCAAACTCATCGAAGAGCTCGGCGGCATAGTGGTCGGTATTGCATTTTTAATCGAACTGAAATATTTGAATGGTATGGAAAAATTGAAAGAATATGATACTATATCATTAATCTCATATGATTCTTAAGAAAAGTCTGTTAAATCAGGCTTTTTTTTATAGTAGCGTTTCTTTGTTTTATAAATTGTAGTATGATAGGTCTATCTATTTTATTGTTGAAGGTGGTGAGTTGATGGGCAGAGAATATCCATATACTAAAGATGATGTGTTCAAAATGTGTGAGCGCTATTTGTCGGAAAATGATCTGAATATGATTAAAAAAGCATATGGTCTGGCATTTGAAGCACATGACGGACAATTTAGAAAAAATGGGTTGCCTTATATACTTCATCCCGTCCAGGTTGCGGGCATTTTGGCTGAACTGAAACTGGACGGACCGACGATCATTGCCGGTTTTCTTCATGATGTTGTCGAGGATACGGTCTATACCCATGATGACCTGGTGGATATGTTCAACGAGGAAGTGGCCATCATTGTCGACGGTGTCACAAAGCTCGAAAAGGTGAAGTACCGCTCTCAGCAGGAACAGCAGGCAGAAAATCATAGGAAATTATTTGTGGCAATCGCAAAAGATATCCGTGTGATATTAGTCAAACTTGCAGATAGGCTGCATAATATGCGTACATTAAAAGCGATGCCGGAAGAAAAACAGTACCGGACATCTCTTGAAACATTGGAAATCTATGCACCGCTTGCCCATCGTCTGGGTATCTCAAGTATTAAATGGGAACTGGAAGATACGGCACTCCGTTATATTGAACCCAAACAATATTTCAAAATTGTCAGTATGATGAAAAAGAAGCGCAGTGAACGTGAAGAGGTTATCAATGAAGCGATTGATAAAATCGAAGCCGAGATGGATAAGACGAGCATTGATGGCTCACTGTCCGGCCGGCCGAAACACATATACAGTATATATAAGAAGATGAAAAAGCAAAGTAAGCAGTTCGATCAGATTTTTGATTTGCTTGCTGTCAGGGTGCTCGTTGATAACATCAAGGACTGTTATGCGGTCCTAGGTGTCATCCATACGATATGGAAACCGCTGCCGGGACGCTTTAAGGACTATATTGCGATGCCGAAGCCGAATATGTATCAATCCCTTCACACGACTGTAGTAGGGCCCCAGGGGGACCCGCTGGAAATACAAATCAGGACGCATGAAATGCATGAAATTGCTGAGCACGGGGTTGCTGCGCACTGGGCTTACAAAGAAAACAAAGATGTAAAAGTTAAAGATTCCAGAATCAACTGGTTCAAAGAACTTGTGGATCAGGAAACGTCCTCACCGGATGCCGAAGAATTCATGGAAGCATTAAAAACTGATCTGCTGAGTGATAAAGTATACGTGTTTACACCGAACGGAGACGTTGTGGAGCTGCCAAAAGGCGCAGTACCGATAGATTTTGCATATCAGGTGCATTCTGAAGTCGGCAACCATATGATCGGTGCCAAAGTGAACGGTAAAATCGTGACGATAGATCATACTCTGGAAACCGGTGATATTGTAGAAATCAGAACGAGCAAGCAGTCATACGGACCGAGCCTTGACTGGCTGAAACTGGTCAAATCCAGCAGCTCAAAAAATAAGATCAGGTCATTTTTCAAAAAGCAGGACAGGGCCAGTAATATAGAGAAGGGCCGTTTCGGTGTCGAAGCAGAAATTAAAAAAAGGGAATATAAACCCGATGATATATTGAAGGATAAATATATCGAACTTGTTTTGGAGCGGTATAACTTAAATAATGAGGATGATCTTTTTGCAATGATCGGATTCGGCGGTGTGACTGCCCAGCAGGTTACCAACCGGCTGATGGAAAAATTCAAAGCAGCTGAAGGATCGACTGCAAACCAGGTTGAAGAAATCGACCGGAGCCATCATTATAAAGAGATATCGACAGAGTCAGGCGTCTATGTCGAGGGTATGGATAATTTACTGATCAATCTTTCCAAATGCTGCAATCCTATCCCGGGTGATGATATTACAGGCTATATTACAAAAGGGCACGGCGTTAAGGTTCACGTATCGAACTGTCCGAATATCGTCAATGAAACAGAGCGTATCATCGATGTGGAATGGGTTAAGAATAAAAATAAAGACCGTAAATACCAGGCAGATCTTGAAATCAAAGGTTTCGACCGCACAGGTCTTGTCAATGAAATATTGAATGTCATAGCAAGCACAAAATTCCCGATCACTCATGTGAATGCAAAGAGTGATATAGATAAATATGCAAGAGTCAACTTATCTGTGATGGTGCAGAATACAACCGATCTTTACCGGATAGTGGATAAAATCAAACAGTTGAAAGATATATACAGTGTGGAACGCGTATTTAAATGAGGTGAAAACATGAGAATTGTTTTGCAGAAAGTTTCGGATGCAAGAGTTGTAAAAAATGATTTGTTCAATGAAATCAATCATGGTTATTTATTGCTGGTAGGAGTGAGTGAAGACTCGACTTCTGAAGATGCAAGAAAACTGGCGGAAAAAATTGCTAAATCAAGAAATTTTGAAGACAGAGAAGGCAAAATAAACTTGTCGATTAATGATGTCGAAGGTGAAATATTAAGCATCTCACAATTCACACTTTATGCTGACACTAAAAAGGGAAACCGTCCGAGTTTTACTAGAGCCGCAAAAAGTGAGAAGGCACTCGCTCTGTACAAAGAATTCAACGAAATACTCAGCTCTTACGGCTTAACCGTCAAAGAAGGTTTCTTCGGAGAACATATGAACGTTCAAATCAATAATGACGGTCCGATTACCATCATTTATGAAGCCAGGGATGGAAAAATTATCTGATGGATATAATAAAAAAATGGATGAAACATGCATTAAAAGCAACGACTGAATTTTTAAAATATAGAAAATCACTGTACATGATTCCACTATTTTTCATGATTATGGCTGTCTTAATTGTTTCGGTATTATATTTTTTATTTCAGACAGACTTATTCAGTGATGAACCTGAAGAAGAGGCGGAATATGAATCCATAGCCATAGATTTTGACCAGGGTTCTGATGTCTCTTTTAATGGTGAAACAATCATCATCGATCCTGGGCACGGCGGAAAAGATCCGGGTGCATCGAGTGTATCAGGTCAGACTGAAGCGGAGATCGTTTATTCGATTGCTGAAAAGACTGAAGATATACTCGTGAGTAATGGTGCCAATGTAGAATTTACAAGGGCGCAGGATGAATTTGCTTCCCTGGATGAACGTAAAGCAGATGGTGACCTGTTCATCAGTCTTCACAGTGATGCGATGGAAGATCCATCGATTACCGGGTTTACGACTTTTTATACTTATGATAATCAAAAAGAATTCGCAGAGATGATGAACGAGTCTTTGGACAAATATTCCGACTTCCGCAACCGCGGGACAAACCAGTCCAATTTCCAGGTGACATGGCAGCTGGATTATCCAGCTACTTTAATAGAGCTTGGTTATCTGAGCAATGAAATAGATGAAAGAATGATGTCATCGGAAGATTATCAGGACTTGATGGCACAGGCTATTGCCGAAGGCATTTATAACTATTTAAATTGATTTCCTTGACTTTGAATAATGAAATGACTATTATTAACATAAATATAAACGAATTTCGTTTTATCTGAAGAGAATATATCATAGCGGGTCACAGAGAGTTTACGGTTGCTGAAAGTAAACACCTGAAAAATATATTTGCTGACACTTTGGAGAGAATCCTGTTAATGGCAGGCGGTGGCAATCGTTATCATGCTAAAGGGTTATTTCTGAAAGGAATAATCAAATTAGGGTGGCAACACGACGATTTCGTCCCTTATACCATAACAGGTATAAGGGGCTTTTTTATTTTATAAGGAGTGAATATAATGATTCAGATACCAAGAGGTACACAGGATATACTGCCGGGTGAGAGTTATAAATGGCAGATTATAGAAGATCAACTGAGAGAAATAGCGACAAATTATAATTATCATGAGCTGAGAACACCGATTTTCGAAGCCACTGAATTGTTTGAAAGAGGTGTCGGCGGTTCAACGGATATCGTCAACAAGGAAATGTATACTTTTGAAGATAAAGGCGGCCGCAGCATGACTCTGAGGCCGGAAGGCACGGCCCCGATAGCCAGGAGCTATATTGAAAATAAAATGCAGCATGATGTGAACCAGCCGATAAAGGTGTTCTATAAGGAACCGATGTTCAGGTATGAAAGAAGACAAAAAGGCAGATACCGCCAGTTCGTACAGTTCGGCGTCGAAGCAATCGGTGCAGAAAATCCTCTGATTGACGTAGAAGTATTGAGCATGCTGATGCATATCTACCAGTCATTTGGATTGAAAAACCTGAAACTTTATATCAACTCGATTGGTGACCATGACAGCAGAAAAGCATATAATGATGCGCTGGTCGAACACTTCAAACCGCGTATTGATGAGTTTTGTTCAGACTGTCAAAACAGAATCGATACGAATCCGATGAGAATATTGGATTGTAAAAAGGACAGAGACCATGAGCTGATACAAAATGCACCGGTCATATATAACTTTTTAAATGATGAATCCAAGGCATATTTTGAAACTGTGAAAGAGAAACTGACTGAAATAGGTATTGATTACGAAGTTGATTATAATCTGGTCAGAGGGTTGGACTATTATACGCACACAGCATTTGAACTGATGAGTAATGCTGAAGGGTTCGGCGCGATTACAACGTTGTGCGGCGGCGGCCGTTACAATGGACTGCTCGAGCTGCTTGACGGTCCGAAAGAAACAGGTATCGGTTTCGGAATGAGTATAGAACGACTGCTTCTGGCGCTTGAAGCTGAAGGTATCAAACTTGACAAGCCGAAAGGCATCGACCTCTATGTTTGTACACTTGATGATCAATCATTCAATAAGGCAGGCACTTTACTGCATGAGTTGAGAACAAAAGGCATCAGTGCGGACATGGATTACAAGCAGAGAAAACTGAAAGCTCAAATGAAAGATGCGGACAGAAAAAGAGCGCAGTATGTCATCGTCTTAGGCGAGCAGGAGTTTGAATCAGGCCGGGTTGAACTTAAAAACATGGAAAATGGCGAAACACAAAACGTTCAGATTGATGAACTAGTAAAATATTTGGAGGATTAATAACAATGACAAGAATATTTGTATCCGAAGTAATTGAAAAAGACATAAACGAATCGATTCATCTGTCAGGCTGGGTTCAAAGACGCCGTGACCTTGGTGGATTGATTTTCATCGATCTGCGTGACCGCAGCGGTACGATTCAAATCGTTTTTAATCCTGAAGTATCCGATAAAGCTCTTAATATTGCGGAAGACGTCCGCAGTGAATTCGTCATCGACGTGAAAGGTACGATTGCACAGCGGGATGCGTCACAGGTCAATCACAATATTGAAACCGGGAAAATTGAAATCATCGTAGAAGATGTGGAAGTCATTTCAAAGGCAAAAACACCACCGTTCCATATCCAGGACGAAACGGTGACAGAAGATGTCAGATTGAAATACAGATATTTGGACTTGAGACGTCCAAAGCTTCAAAGCACTTTAAAATTGCGTCATCAGCTGAAACAAAGCGTCCATTCGTTTCTTGGACAGGAAGGTTTCATCGATGTAGAGACACCGGTGTTGTCCAAATCAACGCCTGAAGGTGCGAGGGATTACCTTGTACCGTCACGGGTACATGAAGGTGAATTCTTTGCACTGCCGCAGTCTCCACAGATTTATAAGCAGCTGTTGATGCTGTCAGGTATGGAGAAGTATTATCAAATTGTAAAATGTTTCAGGGATGAAGACCTGCGTGCTGACAGGCAGCCTGAATTCACACAGATTGATATCGAACAGTCATTCGTCGATCAGGAAGATATCATGGCATTGAATGAAAGAATGATAACTCAAGTGATGAAAGATATTAAAGGAATGGATATCACTACACCTTTTCCGAGAATCACATATGATGAAGCGATGGCGAAATACGGTGTGGACAAACCCGATACCCGATTTGACCTGTACCTTCAGGACATTACTGAATTCAGCAGGACAGTCGATTTCAAAGTATTCAAATCAACTGCTGAAAGCGGGGGTCTGGTCAATGCTATCGTTGTGCCCGATCAGGCAGATGCTTATTCAAGAAAAGATATCGATAAGCTTGAGAGTTTTGTTAAAATTCACGGTGCCAAAGGACTGGCATGGATGAAGTCCACTGATGAAGGATTTTCAGGTCCGATTGCCAAATTCTTCGATGATGATAAGCAGGATGAACTGAAACAGTTAATGAACGTCAAGGACAATGACCTGGTTCTGTTTGTTGCAGATAAGAAAAAAGTGGTGCACGCGTCTCTCGGCAACTTGAGAAACAAACTGGCCAAAGATCTGGGACTGATTGATAAAAACCAGTATAACTTCATCTGGGTGACTGACTGGCCTTTATTCGAATACGATGAAGAGGCAGATAGATATTCAGCAGCGCACCATCCATTCACTTCACCTAAAAAAGAAGATGAGGATAAGCTGGAAACTGCTCCTGAAGAAGTTAGGGCAAATGCATACGATATCGTACTGAACGGTTATGAACTCGGCGGCGGTTCAATACGTATCCATGATAAGGCGCTTCAGGAAAGAATGTTCAGGGCACTCGGATTTTCCGATCAGGAAAGAGACGAGCAATTTGGCTTCCTGCTTGAAGCATTCACATACGGTGCACCGCCGCACGGCGGCATCGCATACGGTTTCGATCGTTTCGTCATGCTTCTTGCCGGTACAGATAATATTAGAGACGTTATCGCGTTCCCTAAAACAGCAAGCGCGAGCGATCTGATGATGAACGCACCGTCAGCAGTGTCTGAAGATCAGCTGAAGGAACTGCACATCGACGTGGATATAGAAGAATAATAAAATCTGACTGCTCATTCATAGAGGATGAGCAGTTTTTTATGGGAGCGCCCGGTATTGACGTGTGCATATAACTTGAAAAGCACAGCTGTCTGAACAGTACCCGGTTATTTTACCGATAGAATCATAACCTGATTAACAGTTTTGTTTAAAATATCTGAAAAATTTGATAGTATTAAATTAAAATGGGAGGGATATGTTTTGAAATACTTTGCTGTATTTTTACCCATGCTGGATGAACAGAAAAGTAAGGACTACAGGGAAGAACATTTGAAGTTTCTTGAAAACCTGAGAAATAAAGACACAATCATCATGAATGGCAGATTTACGGACGGGGCAGGAGGCCTGGTGATTTATAAAGGGGAAAATCAAAATGAAATCAAAGCGCTCGTCGAACAGGATCCGTACATTGTGAATAATGCACGCTACTATGAAATACATGAATGGGAAATGGTGACCAACTACAATATTAAGGAGTGATTCAATGAATATCGGTTTTATCGGACTTGGAATAATGGGTAAACCAATGAGTATCAATCTGTTAAAAAATAAACAGAATGTATTTATCAGCAGTTCTAATGATGATACCAATGATGAGCTTGCGAACTACGGTGCGACTATTCTGGCTGATTATGAAGCTGTGGCAGAGCAGTCTGAAGTGATTATTTTAATGCTGCCGGATTCTAAAGAAGTGCGTGAAGTCGTCATCGAGAGTGGATTGTATAAAAAATTCAATCCCGGTACAATTGTCGTTGATATGAGCTCCATCAATCCTGAAACGAGTAAAGAAGTCTTCAACACCATTAATAAGGATGGGCATCAGTATATTGACGCACCGGTAAGCGGCGGCGAAGAAAAGGCGATAGACGGTACACTTTCAGTCATGGCCGGCGGTGACCCGGATGCTTTCAATAAAATAAAACCAATCTTACAATACATGGGTGCAAGTATTGTACATACAGGGCCGGTGGGCTCGGGCAATTCGGTGAAGCTGGTCAACCAGGTCATCGTGGCAAATAATATAGCGGCACTTGCAGAAGGCGTCACACTTGCAAAAGAATTGAACCTTGACCTGGATACAGTCTATAATGCAATCAGCGGCGGGCTGGCAGGCAGTACTGCAATGGATGCCAAGTTCAAGAAGATGGCCGAAAAAGAATATGAGCCGGGATTTAAAATGAAACTTCACATGAAAGACTTGAACAATGCGTTTGGCAGTGTCGATCGAGATTTCTCTAAAAATATTCCGATCACTGATCAAACGAAAAAGATCATGTCTGAATTGTTGGAAGATGAACGTGTCAATGAGGATGATCACAGCGCATTATTCAAATACTACACCAACAAAAAAGACAACAGACAGTAATGATGTCTGTTGTCTTTATTTTCTTACCAGAGTTTAAACCCTTTTGCACCCGGTATATTTTCTGTGAACATCTGTGTAATCGGCATTGTATAGGCAATCAGCAGCAGGAATACCGTAATGATGATCAGTACTCTCCAGTTTTCAACCCACTTGGTTGTCGGAACACTTTGATCCATCATGGATGCTACAGGGAATTCTTCTGCTTCGGTCGTTTTAGGTCCGGTCATCAGCTGGATGAACAAGATGACGGCTATGACGATCGCAACGAACAGGAACGTACCGCCGACAGCCTGCAGAATTTGATAAGTGATCCATTCCTGTGCGATGTCCGCTCCGCCGTATTCAGAGAAAGTAGAGCGCCTTGGTGCGCCTCTGAGCCCAGCAAAGTGCATTGCAGCTGACATCAGACCCATTCCAAATGTCCATGTATAACCAAGATAAAGTCCCATATTATTCAGCTGTTTAGTTATTTTGCGTCCTGTAATATGCGGAAGCAGGAACATCATTACACCGAAGTATGTCAATATTACTGGTGCACCGACAGTGATGTGGAAGTGCCCGACCACCCAGATAGTATTGTGTACCAGCTGGTTCATCTGTCCTGAAGCATTAATGATACCGCCGATACCGCCAGGAATAAAGAACAACATACCGAGAAACGGCAGTACAAATCTTGCGTCTTTCCAAGGCAGTTTTTTAAACCAGTCCAAAATGCCTGTTGCACCTAATTTTCGACCGTGTGTTTCAAATACTGCAAATAAACTGAATGCTGTCATCAGGGAAGGAACAATCACTGCGAAGGTCAGTACGACCTGCAGACCTTTCCAAAACGCATCTATACCCGGCTCAGTCAGCTGGTGGTGAATGCCGACAGGAATACTGAAGAATAAAAACAGTACAAAGCTCATACGTGCGAGATTGTCTGAAAATCCTTTCGTACCAAGAACTTTTGGAACAACAACGTACCATGACATATAAGCAGGAAGCAGCCAGAAATATACAAGTGCATGACCGAACATCCAGAACAGTGTGCGGCTCAGAGATACGTTGATTGTTTCCACTATGCCGAGTGACCAAGGAATGTACTGGAAGATGACAGACATTGAAACACCAATTGTACATACGAGCCACATCACGTTGTTAACTGATGCCATAAAACTTAGAAGCGGTGTTTTATGACCTTTATATTCTTTTCTCCATCTGAAATATCTCATCAATTGACCTGCAACCGAGAACCAAGTCCCGATAATAATGACTGCAAGCGCTATGTAATAGAATGCATGTGCCTGAAGCGGTGCATAGAATGTATAAAGCACGGATGCTTCATTTGTCGCAATCATTGCAGCGGCAACGAGAGTACCGGCCGACATCATCCAGAAACCAATCCAACCGAGCAGTCTTTCCTTATCGTTGAACGCACCTGCTGAGCGTGATAATGATGCGATCTGGAAGCCCATGATAAAAAAGAAAGTCAAGACAAGCGCGAGAATCACACCGTGCAGTGTCAGGAGTTGGTAATAGCCGATGCCAAAAGGCAGTTCGAACATGCCGGCTCTGATGAATGTCTGGAGCATACCTGCACTCCCGCCGATAAACAATGCAAAAATCACCCAAATCATATTAGCGAGAACGAGTTTGCCATCTTTTGCATCCACTCTGTTATTGAGTGAAAATAAATGGTCCGGATGTATATTTTTACTCATTATCTTCAGCACCTCCGTCGACGACTTTTATAGTGGAGGTCATATCAGTATGACCAACACCGCAATATTCATTACAGACAATCAGGTATTCTCCGACCGTATCAAAATTTGTGTTATATGTAGAAACCAGACCCGGTTCAACCATCATATTGATATTTGTATTGACGACCTGGAAACCATGTACAACATCCGTTGTCGCTACCTGGACTTTTACTCTGGAACCTTGTGGGATTTCAACTTCACTCGGTTCATAACTGAACGCACTTGCTACAAAGTATAAATTGTAGTCAAATTCCTCGTCTTCTGATTCATGCAGTCCGGGTTCAGCAAATCTTGTATCTTCCCTTACGTACTCAGGGTTTATCGTCTCAATGCCGCTTGCTGCGGGTGTATGTCCGGCGTGTACTGCTGAAACACCAAGGATGACCAGGAAAATAATCAGTGATCCTGTCCCGACACTCATCCATATCTTTTCAAACTTATGCATTTTTAATCATCCTCTCTACATTCTTCCTAAAAATAGTATAAAAGCACCGAACCAGCTGACGAATATCAAACCGCCGAGAAACATAACCATCATAAACGTTCCTCTTAAATCCAGTTTCGAGTGATCCACATCATGAGTTTCAGAGTTTTCATGTTTTTTTCCAACATCTTTTTCAGTCATTATTTCACTCCTAAATAATAATTATTCTTAATTAAGATGTTAAATAAAATCATCAAATAAAAAAGTGATAAAAGTCACATATTGTGATAATATTTTATTTAAGAAGGGGGTGCATAACCATGGTGACCAAATCTACATTTCGGCCCGAGGCAATCGTGAGTCTGTTAAAAGAAAAAGGTAAAAAGATGACTTTGGAAAAAGGTGAATATGTGTTCTACCCGGGAGATACAGCCCGGTATGTCTACTGTTTGGAAAAAGGCGAAGTATTTATTAGCAGAATGCAGGAAGACGGACGTGAAATGATTACAAACTACTTGACGGATGACGCGGTATTCGGAGCTTTGGCACTGCATTCTGTTAATAAAGAACACACCACATACGCGAAAGTGAAGAAAGACTGCATACTTTATAAATATGAGAAAAGACAGTTTGAACAATTTATATTAACGAATGAAGATATTAAGATGGAATGGCTCCAATGGCTCGATATTGACAGGGATAGAAATTCATCAAAGATGAGAGACCTGCTGCTTTACGGCAAGCAGGGAGCGTTGTATTCAGTTTTGATCCGCCTGACAAATTCATTCGGCGTTAAGACCGGGGACGGGATACTGATCAACACGCAGCTGACCAATCACGAACTTGCAGGATTATGCGGGACTTCAAGAGAAGTCGTCAATAGAATGCTGTCGGATCTGAAGAAGCAGAAAGTCATCAAAGTGGATAAGAAATATATTACGGTACATGATATAAATGCGCTGCGGAGAAATATTAATTGTGACAGATGCTCCATTGATGTGTGCCAGGTTTTTTAATAAAAACTCTTTTTGCTTCTCAAAATTTTAGAGGTATGTTATAGTATATCTAATAGAAATATCTGAGAGGTACGTGATGTGTTGAATTAAATTTTGACCTAACACCTTTTAAATCGGGAGTCTAATAGGTTTTCCTTCAAAAAACACGCCTAACCAATTAGGACGTTTGGAGTTGGAAACAGGACACCCACCTGCACTTAGCAGGCCAAAATTATCAGCTGAAACACACGGCTTTAGCTTGGATATTTCGAAAATTAAGCACCGGCTGCAATGCAGCCGGTGCTTTTTTCTACTGTTTTTTATTGAAAAGTGTTTTTATTTTGGAATAGATTTCATTGAGCTGCGCTTCATATTTCGTGTTTTTCGTCGGCATGAAATACTCCTTGTTCATCAATGTATCCGGTAAATATTGCTGCGCGACAATATTATTGGGGTGGTTATGAGGATATTGATATCCGACTGCGTTGCCCAATTTTTCTGCACTTGCGTAATGTCCATCTTTCAAATGTTTCGGGACTGTGCCGGACTTTCCTTTTTTGATGTCGGCAAGAGCATTATCGATACTCTTATACGCACTGTTTGATTTTGGAGACAGTGCAAGTTCGATTACAGCGTTGGCCAGCGGTATTCTTGCTTCGGGGAAACCCAGCCGTTCAGCAGAAATGATTGCATTTAAGGTCCGTGTCGCAAGCTGTGGATTGGCAAGGCCGATATCTTCATAAGCGATGACAAGAAGTCTTCGGGCGATTGTAACGAGATCACCCGCTTCTATCAGTCGTGCCAGGTAGTGAAGACTTGCGTTCACATCGCTGCCTCTGATCGACTTTTGGAAACCGCTCATCACGTCGTAATGGGCATCACCGTCCTTATCGTGAAGAAATGCCGTCTGCTGCATGCATGATTTGGCGTCATCCAGTGTAATATGAATGACATCATCAACGGGTTTCGTACTGAGCGCAGCGAGTTCAAGCGCATTGAGTGCGCTTCTTACATCCCCCTGGGATGATAATGTAAAGTGGTTCATGGCATCGTCATCAATTTCAATATTCAAATTACCAAGGCCGCGCTCACTGTCTTCCAGTGCCCGGGAGACTGCCAACTGTAAATCTTCGGTGTCCAGCAGGTCCAGTTCGAATATCTGCGTTCTCGACCTGATGGCGGGGTTTATTGCGTGATAGGGATTTGAAGTTGTTGCACCGATTAATATGATCGTCCCTTTTTCAAGGTGGGGCAGAAGAAAATCCTGCTTCGCCTTATCCAGACGGTGTATTTCATCGAGGAGAAGTATGACCGTTCCGCTCATCTTACCTTCCTCAACAATCTGCTGCATATCTTTTTTCGAATTTGACACTGCGTTCAAAGTTCTGAACATATATTTCGTAGAGCCTGCTATGGCACTGGCTATACTGGTTTTACCGATTCCGGGAGGACCGTATAAAATCATGGAAGACAGCCTCTTGGCATCTACCATGCGTCTGATGATCCCGCCTTCTCCTACCAGATGTTTCTGTGCAATCACTTCGTCGATTGTTCTTGGACGCATGCGATAACTTAATGGTTGTGTCGTCATATTTTCACCCAACTGTTTTATTATGATATATTTAATATATTACAACAAAAATCAACTTATTAAAAAGTTTATATATTTAGAGGTGTATTATGAAAATATCAACACGTGGAAGATATGGATTATATTTTATGCTGGCGCTGGCCAGAGATTACGGAGAAAAGAGAAGAAGTGTAAAATCGGTTGCTACAGAACGCGGAATCAGTGATTTATATCTGGAGCAGATTGTCGCCAGCCTGAAGAAAGAAAATCTAGTGAAGAGTACCAGAGGTGCATACGGCGGATATGAGCTCAACCATCCCCCGGAGGATATTACGGTCGGCCGGATTTTCAAAACGTTGGAAGAAAACATTGTCGCAGTTGAAAGTGATGAAAAAGACAGCAAGAATGAAAGATTTTTATGGGGCAGGATCAGAGATGCAATAAGCGACGTACTGGACCATACGACTTTAAAAGATATGGTGGATTATGACGGAGAAGATCTTGATGATTATATGTTCCATATTTAAATAATTATTTTGGAGTTTTTATATGATTATAAAAAAACGTATTGAGTATATAAACCGCTACAGAGAAATTGCGATTAATTTTTCATCGGCCGGTTTCGGTTTCCTCGTAGAGGAGCTTGGACTGGATGAGTTATTGAGTCTGCCAAAAAGAATCATTTTAAGACAGGCAAAAAATGATGAAGAAAAATCCAGGGGTGAACGTATACGGATATTCATCGAGGGGATGGGTACGACTTTCATCAAGCTGGGTCAGATTGCCAGTACAAGGCCGGATCTGATTCCGAAAGACATCATCGATGAACTGGAAAAACTTCAAAGTGATGTCCCGCCGTTCAGTTTCGATGATGTGAAAAAAGTGATAGAGGAATCATTGGATGTTAAAACTGAAGATGTTTTTCAGTCAATCGAAGAAATGCCGATCGGCTCTGCTTCCACCGGACAGGTGCATAAGGCAGTGACTATAGAGGGCGAAACGGTGGCAGTCAAAGTGCAGCGGCCGAACATAGAAAAAATAGTCCGTACTGATCTGGAAATACTGCATCATCTTGCGACACTTGCAGAGCAGCGGATGGAGTGGGCGAGACGTTATCATCTGACAGACATGATCGAGGAATTTTCAGAAGCGATTCTGGATGAGCTCGACTATACCATTGAAGCGAATAATGCTGATAAAATCCGTAAACAGTTTGAGCGTGACAGCAAGATCAAAATTCCGGAAATGATCAGAGAACTGTCTACAAAAAACGTTCTGGTCATGGAATTCATCGACGGCATACCGATCAATCACCATGCAGAACTGGAAGCCCGCGGCTACTCGAGAGAAGTACTCGCCGATCGGCTGGCAAATGCGGTGTTTCATCAAATTATCGTTGAAGGTTTTTTCCATGGGGATCCGCATCCGGGGAACGTCAGCGTGCTTGAAGATGAGACGATCGCTTTCATGGATTTTGGAATGGTCGGCAGACTTTCACAGGATATGAAATACAACTTCGGCACACTTCTCATCGGGATGATGAGAAAAGATGCTTCAGGCGTCGTCAAGGCCATTGTTAAAATGGGCGTGGTGCCTCCGGGTGTTGAAATGAATGTGCTGAACCGCGATGCTGAAAAATTGAGGGATAAGTATTATGATATACCACTCAGTTATTTGAACATCGGGGAAGCGGTACAGGACATTTTCCAAATCGCAAATAAACACCGCATCGGCCTGCCGCAGGACTTCACTATTCTCGGAAAATCAATCATTACGTTGGAAAGTGTAGTCAGCAGACTGGATCCGGAATTCAGCATCATGGATGTTGCCGAGCCATTCGGCAGACTGTTGGTGAAAGAGAAGTATGATCCGAGAAATGTTGCTTCAAGGGCATATAATAATTTGCAGGATGTCGGAGACACTGCAGTGGATGTTTCCAATAACCTGAAAATCTTTTCAGAATCATTGCGTGAGAAGAAAGTGCCGGTACAGCTGTCATTGCGAAGATTCGAAGAGCTGTTCAGGAGGATGGACAGAATCGGTAACAGATTATCATTCAGCATCGTCCTGCTGTCTTTCAGCATCATCATGGTCGGACTCATTGTGGGTGCGGCGATTGCCGGACAGACAACTGTAATCTGGCAGATACCGGCGATAGAAATAGGTTTCGTCCTTGCGGTCTTTTTATTTCTTGGACTGTTATATTCAATATTCAAATCGGGAAGATTTTAAAAGAGGTATCCAAAAATTGGACACCTCTTTTTTTAATCTATATTTCTGAAATATTCATTGTAAACTGCATTCAACGCTTTGTCATACTCGTCCATCTTAACCGCGAAAACCATACTGGATTCCGACGCACCCTGATTCATCATCCTGATGTTCACATCATTTTCAGTAAGTGCTTTGGTCGCCTTGTTCGCCAGGCCGACAGTATATTCCATACCTTCGCCGACGATGACCAGCAGTGCAAGATTCCCTTCCGTCTCCACTTTTTCAGGTTCCAGCTGGTCATTGATATCTTCTGTGATGGACTCAGCCTTGCCCTCAAGGTTTTTGTTGCGGACTATGATCGATATATTGTCGATACCGGATGGCATATGTTCGACCGAAACCTGGTGGTTTTCAAATATCTGAAGTAGTTTTCTCATATAGCCGACCTGTCGGTTCATCAGATAATCCTTGACTGAAATTGCTGTAAATCCTACATCACAGCTGATGCCGATGACGGGGATATCCTTTATGAGTTCACGTTTAGAGACAATTTTTGTCCCTTCAATTTCAGGTGCATTGGTGTTTTTAATCATCACCGGTATTTTTACCTGATAGAGCGGCTCCAGAGCTTCGTCATGGAAAATGCCGAACCCTGAATAGGACAGCTCTCTCATTTCACGGTAAGTCAACTCTTCAATTGCATGCGGGTTGTCGATGAAACCCGGATGAGCAGAATATATATGACTCTGATCGGTGTAGTTTTCATACATTTCTGCATTGAGTCCCCGGGCGACTATGGCACCTGAAATATCTGAACCGCCTCTTGGAAATGTTACGATGTTGCCGTTTTTCGATATTCCGAAGAATCCCGGGATGACGATGACTTCTTCCCTGTTTTTCAATTCGGCGATTTTGTCATAAGATTCGTCCAGAAGCTGGGCATTGCTTGATTCATCAGTGACATATATCCCCGCTTCCTCAGGTGAATAATACTTCGCAGAAGTCCCTTCCTGGGACAGGTATTCCGCAAGCATCTGTGCATTGAAATCTTCACCGCATGACTTTAGTGCATCGAGCAGTCTGTCATTATCTGAAATATTTTCAAGGTATGACAGAATTGTCTTTCTGAATTTATCCAGCAGATTGAAGTCGATTTCGAGTCCTGTAATGATTTCCTCATATCTGCTCAGTATTGCATCCAATGCTTCATTGTAAGGCAATCCTGTTATTTTGTTTGCATGAAGCGCAATCAATAAGTCGGTCACTTTAATATCGTCTTCGAACCGCTTACCAGGTGCACTGACGACTACAGCACCGATATCACTGTCATTTTGAATGATTTTAGAAACTTTTTTGAGTTGTGTCGATGATGACAGGGAACTGCCACCGAATTTTGCTACTTTCACACGCAGACATCCTTTAACTGAATTTTAGACCTAATAATACATTAAAAATTAAGAATTGTGTAGACTAAATCATTATTTTCTTGAATTTTTCAAGTTTTCACTCTAATATGGATAGTTATAAAGTATTTAAATGGAGGATTCTAGCTTATGAAAATTGCAGTCTTAGGAATGGGCACTGTTGGAACTGGTGTCGTTAATGTATTGAATACTAATAGAAACAAAATTGAATCATTACTTGGTGAGGATGTAACCATCACCCACGTACTTGCTAAAAACACTGACAAGGCACGTGATATAGATTTATCCGGCATTTATCTTACGGATGATGTTGAGGATATTTATAACGCGGATATCGATGCCGTGATAGAAGTAATGGGCGGTATTGACGATACCTATGAAATCATTCTTCAATTTTTGAAAAATAGAATCCATGTTGTCACTGCAAACAAAGATTTACTTGCTGAAAGAATAGATGATCTCGTTGCAGTTGCCAACGAGAATGAGGTTCATTTGAATTACGAAGCGAGTGTCGCAGGCGGTGTACCGATCATCAAAACGATTGAAAACTCGTTGAATGCAAACCAGATTTCAGAAGTGATGGGCATTCTAAACGGTACAACCAACTATATACTTACTAAAATGACCGTTGATGGATGGACGTATGATGATGCGCTTGAAGATGCGAAGGCAAAAGGGTATGCAGAAGCAGACCCGACAAATGATGTCGAAGGCATCGATGCCCTCAGGAAAATCGTTTTATTGTCGAGATTATCATTTAATAAAAAAGTCGATATTAACGATGTACCGAGCCTCGGTATTTCAAAAGTCGAAAGTGAAGATATCCAGATTGCGAAAAAACTCGGCTACATCATGAAACTTGTCGGTATCGGCAAATTCACGGACAGTCTGAGTGCGAGTGTGGAGCCGATTTTCTTCAAGGCAGATCACCAGCTTGCTTCTGTAAATTATGAAAAGAACGCGGTATATGTCATCGGCAACGCAGTGGGCGAAACGATGTACTATGGTCCGGGTGCAGGCAGCCTTGAAACGGCAAGTGCGGTCGTTTCGGATCTGATTGACGTTTTAAAGACACCCGTCAACGGCAATTTCGCACCGGAGGAAGACGCAGTTATTCAAAACGAAGATGTAGAGTATCAGTATTATTTACGTTTTAATAATGATGAAGGGGACGTCAAGTCTGTTTTGAATGAGTCAGGTATCGGGCATGAATTAAATAATCAAGATAACAATATTGTAGCAATCACTGAAAAAGTGAATAAAAATCAATTGGATGAAGCGCTCGGCGGTTTGGAAGTCGCAGCTAAGTATCCTGTCATAGGAGATGAGTAGAATGGCGTACTGGAAAGGTTTACTGGAAGAATTCAAAGAATATTTACCGGTGACGGAAAATACACCGAAATTATCATTGCAGGAAGGCAATACGCCATTAATTCCATTGAACTCACTCAGTGAGGAATACAACATCAATGCCTTCGCTAAATTTGAAGGTTTGAATCCGACCGGTTCATTCAAGGATCGTGGTATGGTGCTTGCTGTCGCAAAAGCAAAAGAGGAAGGGGCACATACTGTCATCTGTGCTTCGACCGGGAATACTTCCGCTTCTGCTGCTGCTTATGCGTCCAGACTCGGACTGAATACGATTGTAATCATACCGGAAGGAAAGGTTGCCCTGGGTAAAATTGCCCAGGCGATTATCTATGGTGCAAAAATTGTTTCCATTCAGGGGAACTTTGATGATGCACTTAAAATCGTCCGAAAGATCGCAGAGAATAATGAAGGCATCACTTTGGTAAACTCAGTGAATCCATACAGAATCGAATGTCAGAAAACATCTGCATTCGAAATCATTGAGTCACTGGATGAGGCACCGGACTATCTTTTCATCCCTGTCGGCAACGCGGGGAATATTTCAGCCTATTGGAAAGGTTTTAAAGAATACAATGAGAAAAAAGGTTCCAAACTGCCTAAGATGTTCGGATATGAAGCGGAAGGTTCAGCTGCAATCACAAAAGATAAAGTGATAGAAGCGCCTGAAACAGTGGGTACCGCCATAAGAATCGGTAACCCGACGAGCTGGAAACTGGCAACAGATGCACGGGATGAATCCGGTGGCACCATCGATTCCGTGACTGATGATGAAATCTTAAGTGCATACAGTATGCTTGGCCGTAAAGAAGGTATCTTTGCAGAGCCGGGCTCAAACGCAAGTATCGCAGGACTGCTGAAAGCACTCTCTGAAGGTAAAGTGGAAGCGGGCAGTACCGTTGTTACGGTATTGACAGGCAACGGTCTTAAAGACCCGCAGACCGCAATGGACGAAGCGGCTGTACAGCCTAAAGTGCTTCCGAACGATGAAGAAGCGGTCATCGAATATATCGAAAGCCTGAAAAACGATGAAACAGATTGATTTAAGGATCCCGGCTACAAGCGCCAACCTTGGGCTGGGTTTTGATTCCATCGGTGTCGCAGTCACTAAATTTTTAAAGATTAAAGCGTATGAAAATGCTGAATTCAAGGTTGATTTTTTAAACTCTGACCTGGATATCCTGCCACCCGGAGAGGACAACCTGGTGATTTCAACCGCGAAGAGTATTGCTCTTAAATATAATAAAGAGATGCCGCCAGTGAGAGTGGAGATGGACAGTGAAATACCGCTCGCTCATGGTCTCGGCAGTTCTTCATCCGCCATTGTTGCCGGCATTGAAATCGCCGCTTATTTTTGCAATCTCAATCTGTCAGATCATGATAAAATCATGCTCGGCTGTGATATTGAAGGTCATCCGGACAACATCGGACCCTGTATTACCGGCGGTGTATTTGTCGGTTATTACAACCATGGTGAACTGTATTATCATGTGCTGGATGATATCGACTTTTCTCTTATCGTTTCCGTTCCAAACTATATGATCAATACGAACGAGGCGAGAAGGGCACTGCCGGAATCATATTCCAGGCAGACAGCGGTCAATCAGAATGCCATCAACAACGTCATGCTGTTTTCTTTGTTCAACAAAGAGTATGTGGATATGGGCAGACTGATGATGAAAGATCAGTTTCATGAAATATACCGCAGGCCATTGATCAAGGAATTTGATGAGATCAAAGATAGTGCGCTCAGGAAAAATGCTTATGCGACTGTCATCAGCGGTGCAGGACCGAGTGTCATGACGCTGTGTGATAAAGTAGATGTGAAAGGGATTCTGCAAGAATTGAACAAAATCGACAAAGTTCAACATGAAGAACTTGAAATCTATACAAAATAACAGGCACTCGGCCTGTTATTTTTTTGTATGATCTTAATTGCTGTTTTCTATTAAGTCTGATGATTTGAACTACTTTTCGAGAATTTATCATGTGGTTTTCGAATAACTTTCGAATTCGGAGTGACTTATAGGAATTTCAATAAAAAAATACTGCTCCATCTTCATTTCATAGTGCCGCCCTCCATATACTCCAAATCCTCATACAGCTGAGGGTATTTCCTGCAGTCCGGATTTCTGGGTGTACAGACTTCACGGCCGAAGGAAATCATGGACTGATGGACCCGCCCCCAGTACTTGGACGGGATGATTTCCGTCACACGGGCTTCAATATGCCGGGGCGTGGCATTTTCCGGGACGATGCGGTGATGTCTGCACACCCTTGCAACATGTGTATCCACAGCGAATGCATCTTCACCGAATGCGACACTCAGCATGATGTTTGCAGACTTTGGTCCGATGCCAGACAATGTCTGAAGCTCTCTTCTCGTCATTGGAACATTGCCGTCAAAGTGTTCCAGCAGCTGTCTGCTGCTCTCATAAATATAACGGGCTTTATTTTTATAAAGACCGATTGATCGGATGCATGACTCGATTTCTTCAGGTGATGATTTCATGACCGTTTCCGGGTCCGGATAGCGTTCAAACAACCGGTCCCTGATTTTCCTGATGGAGGCATCTGTCGCCTGTGCGCTTAAAATGACCACCATAAGCAGTTTGAATGGGTCATCATAACGCATTTTCGGAACGGCGTCCGGATACAGTTTCATAATTTCATAAATGACGTGTCTGGCGGATTCATCTGTGAGCATATCTTTCGCTCCTTAACTATTTTGAATCCAATATATCACAGCTGCCGGTAATCACGGTGTGTTTCCCATCACACATTCGGTTTGTTTTCATTTTATGATAGAATGATTTATTGACAACAAATTGTAAAGGAAAGATAAGACATGAGTCAGTTAAAAGATAAAGGTTATGCAATATATGATTATATGGAATCGCTCCGTTATGACGGTATTGAAAAAGATTATGAAGCACTGCTCAGCTATTTTGAAAACTTACCGATCGATGACTATGCGCCGGAATTGAACCGTTACAGAAGGTATTCACGTGCCCTTGTACTGCCAACGTCGGGCAATATTGAATGGCTGCCGGATGTAAAGAGGGAGGGCAATGAGTACGCCGCTTACTTCCAGGGCAAATTCAACCCCGAGCATCCCGGGTCGTACAGGGAATTCCATTCGATTGATTCAGACATCCGTGACAATAAACTGCTTAAGAAAATCATCATGGCCAATTACCATAAAACGTTCTGGCAGGAAGAAGATAAAATCATGCCGATACATGTCGGTGTGCATTTTGTGAAATTGATGGTAGATAACGACGAAGATAAGGCGGTGTCATCCCCGGACTGTCTGCATCAGGACGGAGAACCGTTCACATTCGCTCATTTAATCGAGAGAAGGAATGTTAAAGGCGGTATGAATGCAATCGGCATTCCTGAAGTCAGAGGAAAGCAGCCGGAAGAGGTCGATAAGAAAGATCTGCATGAATTTTTCGAGATCTCCAAACCGCTCGAATCATACGGCGTGGATGATTCAGCAGTCAGCCACTATGTCAGTCCGGTGATGAAAGATTCTGGAGATGACTCAGGAGTGAGATCTGTCATTCTGATTGATTATCAGTTGACAGTTGTGGCCGATATGGATGAGTAAAATAAAAAGCTGCGGCAACCGATTAAAGTTGTCAGCAGCTTTTTTGATGATGGAAAAAAGTTTCTGAAACGAGCATGTGTCGATTTTTATGTCACTTGCTCGTTTTTTGGGTTATAAATCCGAGCACTGACGGATTCTTTCTGGATTGGCTCGTTTTATAGCTCTAAAATCCGAGCATAACCCATTTTCAAAGTAACATACTCGTGTCCGAACTATTCGGCATTATATTCTTTGACCAGCTCTTCGAACAGGTCGTATGACTTCTTCAAGTCGTCCATATCATAGATGTATGATACAGCCATGATTTCATCGACATTGAACTGGCTCTGGAAAAGTCTGAGTTCTTCCGTGGCTTTTTCCTTACTGCCGGAAAATGCAATTGGGAACTGTGATTTGACAGCCTGTTCTTCTCTAGGTGACCACCTGTCGGCCATGTTCTCTACAGGCTTCGGCAGCTGTCCGCGTGTGTTTCTGATCAGGTTGAGGATATTCTGGTAGTGCGTCGTTTTAATAAACTCCGCTTCGTCGTTCGTATCTGCCATGATGACGTTCAGACTCGCCATCTTATATGGCTTATCCAACTGGTTGGATGGTTTGAAGTTGTCTTCATATATTTTAAAAGCATTCTCCATCTGAGCGGGAGCGAAATGTGCTGCGAATGCATAAGGCAGTCCGAGGTCTGCAGCGATATGAGCCGAATCCGTTGAAGACCCAAGTACATATAAAGGAACTTCCGTCCCCTGTCCCGGATAGGCAACCACTTGTGTCGGGACTGCAGATAAATATCTTTTCAACTCTTCAATCTCACTTTTAAAAGAAAATACGCCGTCATGGTTGCTTCTCCGGATAGCGTTGGCCGTTGCCATGTCCGTCCCCGGTGCACGTCCCAGTCCGAGGTCCAGACGGTCGCCGTAAATTGCATGCATTGTTCCGAATTCTTCGGCCACGACGAGCGGCGCATGGTTTGGCAGCATGACACCGCCGCTTCCGACTCTGATATTTTTTGTATGTTCCAAAATATGTTTGATTAAGATTCTTGTGGCAGATGAAGCGATCGAGGTCATATTATGGTGTTCTGAAATCCAGTATCTCTGATAGCTCGAACCGTCGATGTGTTGTGCAAGGTCGACCATATCTTCAATTGCCTGTGCTGCATTGGTACCTGCCCGGACGGGTACCAGATTGAGTGCTGAAATATTTAACTGTTTAGACATTCTTTCATCTCCTGTTTTTATTATCTAATTAAAAGTGTACAAATATATGTCACTTTTAGCTAATAATTGATTTCAAACATTATAATTTTACATTGAAACATGTTAGAATATATTAGTTAATAATTTAATGGTTGATAAGGGTGAATAAAATGTCAGTTTATGTCGATTACGCAGCTACTACGCCGTTTGATAAAGAAATACTCGAGGAAGCCGTCAATAATGCAGAAAACTTCGGAAATCCTTCAAGCATCCACCGTATAGGCAAAGATGCCAAAGCAGATCTGCAGAAGCACCGAAAGAGGATTGCAGAGTGCATCAATGCGAAGCCGAATGAAATCATTTTGACAAGCGGTGCGACTGAGGCAAATAATCTTGCGATCAAAGGGATTTCTGAAGCACACGATAAACCGCATTTTATTACAACTGACATTGAACATGCTTCCGTCAGGACAACTTATCAGAATTTAAGTGAAGAATATGATGTGACTTTCCTGTCCGCTAAAGAAAATGGACAAATTGATGCCGAAGAGTTGAAAAGCAGCCTGAAAGATAATACAGTATTGGTCTCTGTCATGATGGTCAATAATGAAACCGGCAGTATGCAGCCTCTTTATGAAATTGCTGAAACGTTAAAAGAGCATAAAGCTCTGCTGCATGTGGATGCTGTACAGGGCTTCGGCCATATGGACATCGATGTGGAGAACATCGGTGCAGACCTGTTGACGCTGAGCGGTCATAAAATATACGGACCGAAAGGCATCGGGCTTCTTTATTTGAAAGAAGGCATAAAGCTGTCCGCACAGATCACCGGCGGGTCACACGAATTATCAAGACGTGCCGGCACTGAAAATATTATGTGGGTACATGCTTTCAGTCTTGCGATGGAGAAGGCAGCATCCGAGCGTTCGAAAAGAACCATTAAAGAGATGCAGATGAAAGAACGCTTTTTAAATGAACTGACTGAGAAAAAAATCCCATTTGAAGTGAATGGCGATGTCAATAATCAGTCAAGCCACATTGTAAATATATACTTCCGTTGGACGGAAGCTGAATTTCTGCTGACAGCCCTGGATATGGCAGGTATATATGTATCAGCAGGCTCAGCGTGTAACGCCGGCACGGTCCAGCCGTCCCATGTGATACAGTCGATGTACAATGATGAGAAAAGAGCACTGCAGTCAATCCGTTTCAGCTTCTCACATCTAATGGAAGAAGAAGATATATCAGAAATTGTTAACCAGTTGGAGAAAATTTATAACAGATTATATGAAAGAGAAATGATTTAAATCAGAAAGGAATGTATTAAATGGATCCGTCAAAAACAACAGTTGTCGTTGGTATGAGTGGAGGTGTAGACTCCTCCGTCACGGCACAATTATTAAAAGAGCAGGGTTACAATACGATTGGTATTTTTATGAAAAATTGGGATGACACAGATGAATTTGGAGTCTGTACAGCAACAGAGGACTACGAAGACGTCAGACTGGTTGCTGAACAGATCGGCATCCCTTATTACTCGGTCAATTTTGAGAAGGAATATTACGACCGGGTATTCAGATACTTTTTAGAAGAATATGAAAAAGGACGCACACCGAACCCGGATGTCATGTGTAACAAAGAGATAAAATTCAAGGCATTTTTAGACCATGCCATGAAACTTGGTGCGGATTATGTGGCGACCGGCCACTATGCAAGAGTGAACCACGACGGTGATTCTGTTACGATGCTGAGAGGTGTCGACAATAATAAAGATCAGACGTACTTTTTAAATCAGCTGTCGAAAGATCAGCTGTCCCGGGTAATGTTCCCGCTGGGTCATATGGAGAAGTCCGAAGTGAGAGAACTTGCACACAAGTATGATCTTGCTACGAAGGACAAGAAAGATTCCACAGGGATATGCTTTATCGGCGAGCGTGACTTCAAAGAGTTCCTGAGTGGTTATCTGCCAGCAAATCCGGGCCCCATGATCAACCTGGATACGAATGAAGACATGGGACAGCATGATGGTCTGATGTACTACACCATCGGCCAGCGCCAGGGTCTCGGCATCGGCGGAGAAGGCGGACCGTATTTCGTTGCGGGGAAAAATCTGGAAACGAATGAGTTGTATGTTGTATCACAGTATGAAAATGATTCACTGTACTCAACGAAACTGATTGCTTCAGACGTCAATTTCATCAATGAGCCCGGCGATTCATTCAGCGCTACAGCAAAATTCAGATACCGTCAAGGTGATGTCCCTGTCACTGTCAATAAAATCGGTGAAGACAAGCTGGAAGTCATATTCGATGAGCCGGCACGAGCGGTGACGCCGGGACAGGCAGTCGTTCTTTACGACGGTGAAATCTGCCTCGGCGGTGCGACGATTGATACTGTCTACAATGAAGAAAAAGTATTGGAGTATCTGGGATGAGCCTGCCATACGAAGACGCACTGAAAAATGGCAGACAAGAAGAAGCGCTGAAACAGATTTTTGACAGTATTGAAGAAGAACCGGAAGCAGAAGTCCATTATATTAATGGGGGCAACTTGCTGCACAGCCTCGGCCGGGATGAAGAAGCGGAACAGTTTCTTCAAAAGGCGATTGATCTGAACTCACAGAGTACGAGTGCTTTTTACAGCCTCGCCAATATTTACTATAACCATGAACGGTATGAAGAGGCGATCAGACTGTATCTGATTGCCTATACCAGAAATGAAAAAGATGCAGACCTTAACTTCATGCTGGCGATGAGTCACATCAATACCCAGCAGCCGAAAGCTGCGCTGCAGTTTTTTGAAGTGGCGCATCAGGAGAAACCGGATGACATCGACATCTGTTTCCAATACGGTCTGCTGTGCTGTCAGCTCAGCCTGTTCGATCCTGCTGAGAAACTGCTCACCAAAGTGGTGGACAAGACGCCGCATGCTGATGCACAATATAATTTAGGGTTATTAAAACTTGTACGTGATGATGATAAAGTACAGGCGTCAGAACATTTCCAAAAAGCAATTGATGTACAAAAAGATCATCATCTTGCACATCATGCATTAAAAAAGATTTCAGAGTAGTATATTTTCCCGGCGGTGAAGAAAATGGAACAGTCGTCAATTTATGATGAGAAATATATTATAGGTGAAGTCGAGCGTGTTATTTTTCAAAGCGAAAAAACACGCTTTTTTGTATTGAAAGTAATCGTCGATGAAACAAATACGAACTTCACCTTTGATACTATTGTCACTGGATATTTCCATGACATTACAGAAGGAGATACATACAGGTTTACAGGGGATATCAAATCCCATCCGAGGTTTGGCGAACAGTTCAATGCAACACAGTTTAAACAGGAACTGCCGAAGACGAATCAGGGCGTCATCCAGTATCTTTCCAGCGATACATTTAAAGGCATCGGTTTGAAAACGGCAGAGAAAATAGTGGATAAACTGGGTCCCAATGCACTGGAAATCATCTCTGATGATAAAAATGCACTTAAAAAGGTAGGCGGCCTGTCCAAGACTAAAATTGATATGATTCATCACACTATCCTTGAGAATAAAAAGACGGAAGAAATCATCATCCGTCTGAACGAGCTCGGATTCGGTGCCAGAATGAGCGCGAAAATAATAAGATATTACGGGGATCACACATTAAAAATACTTGAGCGTTCACCATACAGAATGGTAGCCGACATAGACGGTATCGGTTTCAATACTGCGGATAAAATAGCACTCGCACAAGGGATCGAGCCATCAAATATCGGCAGGCTGAAAGCAGGGTTATTATATATTGTTGAAGACATGACACTTTCAACCGGCCACACATTCATTGGTAAAGATATGCTAGGCGTCGAAGTGAAGAAACTGCTGATGTTCAACAATCAGGATCAGTTTGATGATGATGAAATCGATGAATTGATCAGAGAACTTCATGAAGATGAGAAACTGGTCATGTTCGATGAAAAAATCTACATGCCGACCATTTTTTATGCCGAACATAAATCGGCGGATGAAATCTATCGTATCATCAAGCATACAGACGAAGATAAATTCACTGATAAGGCAGTCATCCGGCAAATAAAAGCCATTGAAAAAGCTGAACATATCGAATATAACTCTGAACAGATGAAGGCGATAGACCTTTCAATGAATGAGAAGATATCCATTATCACCGGGGGGCCGGGGACAGGAAAGACAACGATAGTGAAAGGTATCATCGGCTGTTATCATGAGCTGCATGAACTTGAAGACATTGAAGAGTATGAAGAAGGAGAATACCCGATCAAGCTTGTTGCACCGACGGGCCGTGCTGCAAAGAGGCTCAATGATTCGACTGGTGTCGAAGCCTCAACCATCCACCGGCTTATCGGCTGGGGACAGGATACGGAGAAAGATGACTTCATCGATATTGAACTGAACGCGAAGCTGATCATCATCGATGAAATGTCCATGGTCGATACTTGGCTTTTCTATCAGCTGCTCCGAAATGTTCCGAGTGATACGAAACTGGTATTTGTCGGTGACAGGGATCAGCTGCCGTCTGTCGGTCCGGGTAAAATATTCAACGACCTGATTGAATCCGAAGTGATGAAAGTAACGGAACTGACTAAAATTTACAGACAGGGTGAAGGTTCATCCATCATCAAACTTGCCCATGAAATAAAAGAAGAGAAACGGATAGATATTCAGGAGAAATTCAAAGACCGGGTGTTTATTCATGCAAGTATCAGCCAGATATCCGGACTGGTGGATAATATTGTAACAAAAGCGGTCGCCAAAGGTTATGACATGCGTGATATACAGGTGCTCGCTCCGATATACCGGGGCAATGCGGGCATCAATAAATTGAACCAGGTACTGCAGGAAATACTGAATCCGCTGGATGGAGACAAGAAAGAAATACAATTCGGGGATATCGTTTTCCGTACTGGCGATAAGGTGCTGCAGCTGATCAACAGGCGTGAAGATAATATATTCAACGGTGATTCCGGCATCATTGATGAAATCATTCTTAAAGAAGATGATGACAGCACTGATAAAGACATTATCGTGGTGGATTATGACGGCAAGCATATCTCATATGAACGGAGAGATTTAAGTGAACTGGCACATGCATACTGTACAAGCATCCATAAAGCCCAGGGCAGTGAATATTCGATTGTCATTATGCCGCTTGTAAAAAGCTACCGCCATATGCTGATAAAAAATATCATTTATACCGGCATCACCAGAGCAAAAGAATCCTTGATCTTATGCGGTGATGAAGATGCCTTTTACGATGCATTGAACAATGAGGGTATCACAAGAAATACGACAATGATCCAGTCTTTGCATGACAAATTCAATATTGCACGTCAAAAGAAAGAAAATCACAGACCTGAATCTAAAGCGGACGCCGAGTCGCCTGTAATGAAAGACGATGACTCAGTGAATGAAGATGCTGCACCGGAGTATTTAACAGAAGATAATCTGTTCAGAATACCGGCAATGATCAACGTCGAGAAAACGCCGTATGATTTCATTTGACAGCAGTGGGATAAAATTTTATAATCAGTAACAATCAGACTTAAAGTGACCCGAGTGTATATACCATGCTTGACAGAGACATTGTGGCAGGTGGAAACAATGACTGGTATATATATGTGCTGCACTTTATTTTAAACGAATATTTAGAGTGATGGCTATGCCATAACCTGGGTGGTACCGCGGAATCTTCCGTCCCTATTTTTAGGGGCGGTTTTTTATATTAATTTTAGGAGTGGTTCATAATGAAACAACTGACGGGTAATGAGATAAGAGATTTATTTATAAAGTTTTTTAAAGAAAAAAATCATATGGTGGAACCGAGCGCACCGCTTGTTCCAATTGATGATGATTCTTTACTCTGGATTAACTCGGGTGTTGCGACACTGAAAAAATACTTTGACGGGCGTGTCATTCCAGACAACCCAAGAATTGTAAATGCCCAGAAATCCATCAGAACGAATGATATAGAAAATGTCGGATTTACGGCGAGACACCATACATTTTTTGAAATGCTCGGAAATTTCTCCATCGGCGACTACTTTAAAAAAGAGGCGATTGAACTTGCCTGGGAATTTTTAACGTCTGATGACTGGATGGCTTTTGATGAATCATTACTTTATATCACAATCCATCCTGAAGATACGGATGCTTACGATATCTGGCGCGATGATATCGGTTTGAGTGAAGACCGGATCATCAGAATCGAAGGCAACTTCTGGGATATCGGAGAAGGACCGTGCGGTCCGAACAGTGAAATTTTCTACGACCGAGGTGAAAGCTACGGAGTGGACGATCCTGCTGATGAAATGTATCCAGGCGGTGAAAATGAGAGATATCTGGAAGTCTGGAACCTGGTATTCAGTGAGTTCAACCATAACAGCGACGGTTCCTACACACCGCTGCCGAAAAAGAACATTGATACGGGCATGGGGTTGGAGAGAATGGCGAGCATCGTCCAGAACGTGCCGACGAACTTTGATACAGATCTGTTTACACCGCTGATCAAGAGAATTGAAGAAGTATCTGATAAGTCCTATGGTGTGAGCGACAGTCAGGACGTTGCATTCAAAGTGATCAGTGACCATGTGAGAACTGTCAGCTTTGCGATTGCGGACGGTGCACTACCTTCCAATGAAGGCCGCGGCTATGTGCTGCGCCGACTGTTGAGACGTGCGGTCAGATTTGCAAAAGAGCTCGGTATCAACGAAGCGTTCATGTATTCACTTGTCGACACGGTAGGAGGTATTATGAAAGGGTTCTATCCGAATGTCCATGAGAAAAGCGACTTCATCAAGGAAGTAGTGAAAAAAGAGGAAGAGAGATTTCTTGCGACATTGGATGAAGGTATACGCATTTATGAATCCTTTAAAACTTCCGTTCAGGACACAACGGGCGTAATATCCGGTGAGGATGCATTCAAACTTTATGATACGTACGGATTCCCTTATGAACTGACTAAAGAATATGCTGAAAATGACGGTCTGGAAGTCGATGAACAGGGCTTCTTTGATGAGATGTCCAAGCAGAAAGAGCGTGCGAGAAATGCGCGTAAATCCAGCGAGTCGATGCAGGTGCAGTCAAAAGTACTGTCCGACTTTACAACGCCGAGCCTATTTACGGGCTACGAATCATGTAATGAGGAGGCAGAACTCCTTTTATTAGTAAAGAATGATGAATCGCTGGAGTCATACGACGGCGGCGAGGTTGTCGAACTGATATTTGATAAGACGCCTTTTTATGCTGTCAGCGGCGGTCAGATCGCTGACTTCGGCATAATAAAAAATGATACTGCCGAGCTTGAAGTTGAAGCGGTATACAAAGGGCCGAACAAACAGAATGTCCACCTGGCAAAAGTGGTGAGCGGTACTGTGGAAGTGGGATCCACATATAAATTGAGTGTGGATGCAGAAAAACGCGATTTCATAGTCAAAAATCATTCAGCAACACATCTGATGCATCAGGCGTTGAAAGATACGATAGGTGAACATGCCAATCAGGCTGGTTCACTGGTGGAAGCAGAAAAACTGCGCTTTGACTTTTCACATTTGAATCCGTTGACGGAAGAGGAAATAAAAACGATTGAAGACTCGGTGAACGAAAAAATTTATGAAGGACTGAGTGTTGAAATTTCCGAAATGCCGATTGCAGAAGCGAAGGAAAAAGGCGCGATGGCACTTTTCGGTGAGAAATACGGGGATATTGTACGTGTCGTTAATATGGATGATTACTCTGTTGAGCTGTGCGGGGGTATCCATGTTGTGAATACGGCGGATATAGGATTATTCAAAATCGTTTCCGAAACAGGTGTCGGTGCGGGTATCAGAAGGCTGGAGGCAGTAACCAGCAAGTACGCTGTGGAATATTATCAGCAAAAAGAAAGGCAGCTGCAGGATATTGCCGATCTGCTTAAAGTAAAAGAAGATAACGTACTCCGTAAGTTAAACCAGATGAATGACGAAAAATCAGAACTGAAGCGGGAAATTAAAGAATTAAAATCCGCATCTGCGAAAGATAAGCTTTCAAATGTTGAAAATATTAAACAGAATATAGACGGCACAGATGTCATTGCAACAGAAGTCAGTGCAAAAAATGCAAAAGAACTGAGATTGATAATGGATGACATCAAATCCGCAAATCAGACGGCGATCATCGCACTCGGAAGTGTCAACGAAGGCAAGGTGTCCCTGGTTGTAACCGTACCTAAAGAACTGACAGACAAGTTCAAAGCGGGCGAGATAATGAAAGGCATGGCTGAACGTGTAGACGGTAAAGGCGGCGGACGCCCTGATATGGCCCAGGGCGGCGGTACGAACCCTGACAATTTAACAATTGCATTACAATTCGTTAACGAGTATATTACTATATAACTTAAATGGGATATAAATGCTATAATGGTGACAAATCAATAGGGAGTTAGGAGTGCTTTTTGTGGGACAATTTGATGAGACTGTTAAATTTAATGTAGATGAATCCCGTGCCAAACACGTTAAAGAGATATTGACCAATGTTTATAAGACTCTTGAGGAAAGAGATTATAATCCAATCAACCAGCTGGTCGGGTATCTTCAAAGTGGTGATCCTGCGTATATCCCCCGCCAAAATGAAGCGAGAAACCAAATCCGCCACGTAGACCGTGATGAAATTATCGAAGTGCTGGTAAGAACTTATATCGACCGTGAAATAAATGACTAAAACTTTAGGCCTCGATGTTGGAACAAAGACGATTGGTGTCGCCATCAGCGATGCTTTCGGATGGACTGCACAAGGTTTGACCACCCTGAAAATTGATTATCATGATCAGAAGTATGGTATGGACGAGCTGAGTAAAATAGTTGAAGAACACAATGTGTCATCAATTGTAGTCGGTCTGCCGAAAAACATGAATAATTCCATCGGTGAAAGCGGCGAACGTTCATTAAATTTCAGTGAAATACTTGCGAATCAAATACCAAATGTTAAAATAATCATGTGGGATGAACGTTTGAGTACTGTCGGTGCGGAACGGACATTACTCGAAGCCGATGTATCGCGCAAAAAACGCAAGGCTGTAATAGATAAAATGGCGGCGGTCTTTATTTTACAGGGCTATTTAGACCAGCCCATTAAAGGAGAGCTATAAACTATGTCTCATGAAATGAAATTTAATCACGATGAAGAACTTTTAACTTTATTCGATGAAGAAGAAAATGAGGTATTATACCGTAAGATGTTAGAATTTCATCATCCAGAGTTCAATAAGGATTATATAATCCTTGCTGAAGAAGGCAATTTTAATGACGAAGATGGTGAAATCGAATTGATCCCGATGATTAACGTGCCGGATGAAGACGGTGACGGCGGGAAGTTCCTTCCTGTGGAAACAGATGAAGAGTGGGACATGATTGAAGAAATTGTAAATACTCAAATGGATGAACCGGAAGAGTAAAAATACAGATGATTCAAAATAGCTTCCAATGAGATTGGGAGCTATTTTTAAAGAATAGGAGTCTTATATGAGTAGATATGATGACATTAGATTTTCAAAAAATGTATCTTCTTATCTGTCATTAATTATAATTGGTGTTTTAGCAATCGGTGTTATCATCATTTCCATAATTGCTTACTTTTATATAACATCAATAGGTGATCCCCTGGATGCCAATTCTGAAGAGACTGAAGAAATTGTGATTGATTCAGGGACTTCAGCAGGTATGATTGGTGAACAGTTGGAGGAACAGGGAATTATTAACAACGGCAGGATGTTTGAAGTATACTTAAGATTGAACAGCATTACGAACTATCAGGCGGGGGAATATGAATTATCCCCTTCAATGGACTTTGAACAGATTGCCCGTACATTGGAAACGGGCACCATTTATCAGGAAGTGCTCCACAGAGTGGCCATCCCTGAAGGGTATTCTGTTGAACAGATTGCAGAACAATTCAGCCAGAATCTTCCTGTATCGGAGGACAGATTTTTAGAGCTGATGCAGGACAGGGAATTCATAGAATCTCTGATAGAAGAATATCCAGAAATGCTGTCTGAAGAAATTCTGGATGAGGATATAAAATACCCGCTTGAAGGCTACCTGTTCCCGGCGACATATGACATTACCGAAGAGGAACCGTCTATTGAAAGTCTGATCAGACAGATGCTGGATGCGACAAAGGTGAACAGTTATCCTATATATAATTCAGTGGACGAGTATACCATCAATTATGAGGGAGAATCCCAGGCATTATCATTTCATGAGTTTCTGACTTTCTCTTCATTGATCGAGATGGAGGCAACCTCGCTTGCCGACCGCTCCATGATTGCCAGCGTATTTATAAACAGGATGGCAGAACAGCCGGCAATGCCGCTGCAGACGGACCCGACAGTGTTATACGCACTCGGTGAACATCAGGAACGTACTTTATTTGAAGATCTGGAAGTGGAAGATCCTTATAATACGTATATACATTCCGGCCTGCCACCGGGTCCGATTGCTTCACCGGGTATCGAGTCGATACAAAGCACCCTGAACCCGAGTGATACGGATTATTACTACTTCTTAGCTGACAGTGAAGGGAATAACCATTTTGCTGAAACCTTTGAAGGACACACCCAGAACAGGGAAGAATATATTAATAATCAGTAAAATAATCTTTTCAAGTAAAGAATAATATGTTAATATATTTATTAATGAATACACAACTGATAACTTTTGTTATCAGTTGTATTTTTTGTATGTGGTGATAGAAATGAATATTGAGCAGTATGTAAAAGATTTGAATGCCGTACACGAACTGTATCCGGAAATTTACAGCTATGCCATGGATCATCATGTGCCGATCATCGACGGTGATGCTTTATCAGTACTTAAACATCTTATAAAGCTGACAAACGCTCGGACATATTTGGAGATTGGAACTGCAATCGGTTACAGTGGTCTTCATCTGTTGTCCGTCTTCGAAGATTCCCGTCTGATAACCATTGAAAAGCAAAGCGAAATGTTCGATATCGCCAGACAAAACTTTGAAAAATATAAAATGAATCAGAGAGTCGATGCATATCTGGATGATGCAAAAACAATAGATTTATCCATCGATGAAAAATCGGTGGATCTATTATTCATAGATGCCTCAAAAGGCAACAATCAGCATTTCTTTGATAAATACAGTCCATTCGTCAAGGAAGACGGTTTAATCGTCGTTGATAATATACTTTTACGCGGTCTGATTACAGATGACAACATAGAAAATAAGAACAAAAGGAAATTAAAAGAAAAGGTTGCTTCATTTAATCAAAATATGAGCAGCAGCAACTATGCCACTTCCTTTCTACCGATAGGAGACGGATTATTAGTTATTTCAAAAAGTTAGGTGTAGAAAATGAATAAGCCGACAATTATTGGCATTGCAGGAGGTACCGGTTCCGGTAAAACTTCTGTTACCAAGAAAATTATATCTTCACTGGAAGAACATGACATTACTTTGATTGAACAGGATTTTTATTATAAAGATCAAAGTCATAAAACGATGGAAGAGCGTCTTGAGACAAATTACGACCATCCGTTCGCATTTGACAATGATCTTTTGATTCAGCATGTTAAATCATTAATCAACAGAGAAAGTGTGAAATTGCCGACATATGATTATGTGAATCATACAAGAAGCGACGAGACAATCAAGGTTGAACCTAAAGATGTAATCATCGTCGAAGGTATTTTTGCACTGGAAAATGAACAGTTAAGAGAACTGATGGATGTAAAAATTTACGTGGACACCGATTCTGATATACGTATATTACGGCGGATGTCAAGAGACATCAAAGAACGTGGACGGTCCATGGAATCTGTAATCAATCAATATCTCTCGGTTGTAAGACCGATGCATCTTCAATTTATCGAACCGACAAAACGCTTCAGTGATATCATCATTCCTGAAGGCGGCGAAAATATTGTTGCTATCGATATAATCACTACAAAAATAAGAAGTCTTATCAAAAAAATATAACTGAAAGTTTTACGGAGGTTTTAATAATGACAACACAAAAAGAATATCCAATGACAGAAAGTGGATATAAACAATTACAGGAAGACCTTGAATATCTGATTACAACAAAAAGACCTGAAGTAGTCGAAAAAATTAAAGTGGCAAGAAGCTTTGGAGATCTTTCCGAGAACTCCGAATATGATGCTGCAAAAGATGAACAGGGGTTTGTTGAACAGGATATCACAAGAATTGAAGAGATGATCCGTCATGCAAAAATCATCGAGGATACGGATGACAACAACTCGGTACAGCTTGGAAAGACTGTGACATTTACCGAACTGCCTGATGGAGACGAAGAGCAGTACCAGATTGTCGGCAGTGCAGAGGCAGACCCATTTGAAGGTAAGATTTCAAACGAGTCACCGATTGCTCAGGCATTGCTTGGGGCGAAGCTCGAAGATGAAATCGATGTACCGCTGCCAAACGGTTCCAGCATGAAAGTGAAAATCGTTTCAATTGACTGATAAAATTACGAAGCCCGTTGTCGGTGTCATTGGTGCAATGAAAGAAGAAGTGGAAATACTGAAACAATGGATGGATATATCCAAAACAGAATCGATTGCCCACACTGATGTGTATGTCGGCACTCTTGATTCGTACCCGATAGTTCTTGTGGAAAGCGGTATCGGCAAAGTGAATGCAACATTAATCACTTCCTTGCTGATTGAAAGGTACAGCGTTGAGCTTATTGTCAATTCGGGTGTCGCCGGTGCACTTTCCAACAAACTGGATGTGACCGACATGGTTGTTTCCACCTCAGTCGTGCACCATGATGTGGATGCTATGGAGTTCGGCTATCTGTTTGGACAGGTACCGGGCATGCCGGCTTCTTATGAAGCGGATAAAAAACTGGTCGATGCAGCGATTAAAGTGCTCGACAGTAATAAAGCGGTAAAAGGGTTCAGCGGTCTGATTACAAGCGGAGATTCCTTCATTGCGGACAGCAATCAGAAATCATCCATCTTGAGCAACTTTTCCGACGCGCTTGCAGTCGACATGGAATCGGCGAGTATCGCTCAGACGTGTCATCAGTTTAATGTGCCGTTTATTATCATCCGTTCAATATCGGATAAAGCGGACCAGGCTGCAGATATGACTTATGATGAATTTTTAAAGAAAGCTTGTATAAATTCTTCGGAAGCTGTAAAATTATTGTTACATGAAATGTAATGTGGAGGGACCTTAATGACTATACTGATGGTATTATCAATTATAATCACTGTTGTAATTGGATATCTTGTTTACCGGGACACTGAGACTGAAGATAATGATATTATTGAATAAATAAAAGCACCTTAAATTTTAAGGTGCTTTTATTAATGTGATAAACTATAATAAATCAGTTAAGAGAGGACAACTGTGAAAGTGATAAAAAAATACTTCCTACCAACTTCTTATGTTGATAATTTTACAAATATTACACCGGCCAGAATGAACCAGCTGGGTGTCAGAGCTGTAATTATAGACTTGGATAATACATTGGTCGGCTATGATGAAATGGATGCAAATGAAAAAGTGATCAACTGGTTCAAAATGATGAATGACAATGACTTCAAAGTAACAATAGTATCAAACGGCAAAAAAAAGAGAGTCAGTGATTTTGCTGACCCTCATGATATCGATTATATATTCAATGCACGAAAACCTTTAACAAAAAACTATAAAAAAGCAATCCGGTTGATGGGTGTGCCAATGAGGGAAACCATCATGGTCGGTGATCAGCTGATGACTGATATTTTTGGCGCAAACCTGATCGGTCTAAAAAGTATTCTGGTGATTCCTGTCAAAAGTAAAGATGGTTATGCAACACTGTTGAACAGAAAAATTGAAGGCATAATCATGAGATACTTTAGAAAAAAAGGATTACTGGTCAAGGAGGACTAATTATTGACTGAAGTAAAGTGTATCGGCTGCGGCGCCGTATTACAATCTGAAGATAAAGATAAAAGAGGTTATATACCTGCAAGCGGACTGAACAGGGAAGATGCAATCTGCAGAAGATGTTACCGCTTGAAGCACTATAATGAAATCATGGATATAGATGTGGACTCAGGAGAGTTCCTGACGATGCTGAATTCACTGTATGAGACTGATGGTTTAATCATCAAGGTGATTGACGCATTTGATTTCAATGCGAGTCTCATTCCATCATTCAACAGGATCGTCGGTGATAAAAAAGTCATTGCGGTCATCAACAAAATTGATCTGCTGCCCAAATCAACAAACACTGCCCGCCTGATTCACAGAGCGAAACATATGCTTAAAGAAAACGGCATTACTGCAGTGGATACCATAGCAATCAGTGCGCTTAAAAATGAAGGACTGGACAGATTGATATCATTGATGCAAAAACACTCGAAAAAACAGGATGTATATGTTGTCGGAACGACAAATGTCGGTAAATCAACACTGATCAATCAATTGATCAAGATGACGAGCGGCGAGAGCAATGTCATTACAACGAGCAGATTTCCGGGTACGACACTCGACTTGATTGATATCCCTATGGATGATGATACATTCATATACGACACCCCCGGCATAGTGGTGTCGAGTCAGATGGCGCACTATGTGAATGCTGATGAATTGAAAAACATTACACCTTCAAAAGAAATAAAACCGATGACTTTCCAACTTCAGGACGGTCAGACATTGTTTCTGTCCAACTTGGCAAGAATTGATTTTGTGAAGGGTGAAAAGAGCAGTTTCACAGTATACTCCTCCAATCAGCTGACCATTCACAGAACAAAATTATCCAACGCAGATGAATTTTATGCGAAACATTATAATGGTCTGCTTGCACCGCCTGAAATTGATGAACCGATTTTGGTAAATGATAACAAAACGTTCTCATTCAAAGTTACGGAGGACAGCGATATCGAAATCAGCGGCTATGCCTTCATAAACGTACAGACCGGAACGGAAGTGGTTGTACATGTGCCAAAAGGTGTGGAAGTAAATATCAGACCGACAATATTCAAAGGTGGGATATAACAATGAATTTTGCTGTAATTGGTTCTCCAATTGAGCATACGTTGTCTCCGGCAATACACTATGCCAATTTCAATTCGTTAAATTTAGCAGACACTTACCGGGCACTGCATATCAGGCCGGAAGAACTGGGCCATATAAAAGATGTTATCAAACAGTATGATCTGAACGGTTTCAATGTGACCATACCCCACAAAGAAACAATTATGGCGCACTTGGATTTTATTGACCAGAGGGCCATTGAAGTGAACGCGGTGAATACCGTACTCATCAAAGATAATAAGCTTTACGGCTACAATACGGATGTCACAGGCTATAAACAGGCTTATACAGACCGCTTTGGCACAATGAAGCGCAATATACTGATACTGGGGGCAGGCGGTGCTTCAAAGGCTGTCTACCGCGCCCACAGTGAACTTGGAGATGATATCACCATTTACGCAAGGCGCGAAGCAAGTTTTGAGACATTCACAGACCAGAATTTTCAGCGGTTATCATCATTACAGAATTTGAAAAGTTTTGATGTCATCATCAATACAACGCCGATCGGATTGAAAAATGAAGATTTGTATGATGTGATGTCTTTATCCCGAAACAAAATCACTGAAGATACTATAGGAATAGATTTGATTTATAATCCGGAAAAAACACCCTTCCTGTACGGATTTGAAGATAAGATGGTCATGAATGGCCTGTCCATGCTGGTGAACCAGGCCATTCATGCCTTTGAAATATGGTATGACAATAAGCATGAAGGGGATTATAATACTGTATATGCAGCTTTAGATAAGAAGTTTGGAGGTGGCAGGAAATGACGAAGTTAACATCAAAAAATATTAAGCAGTTAAAAAAAGAGGCGCATCACTTAAACCCTATTTTTCAAGTCGGTAAAAATGGTGTCACGGATAATTTTATCGAGCAGATTGATGCTGTGCTTGAAAAAAGAGAATTGATCAAAGTTTCTGTACTGCAGAACTGTCTTGAAGATAAAGATGACATTGCTGAAGAAATCAGCAGAAATACAGAGAGTAATATTGTCAGTATCATCGGTAATACTATTATAATTTACCGGCAATCCAAAGAAAATAAACAGATTGAACTGTCATGAAAATAGGTATTTTCGGCGGAACTTTCGATCCGATTCATATTGGACATATCATTTCCGTATTGGAAGTTAAAATTGCTTTCGGTCTGGACGAGGTGGTCTTCATCCCTGCGAGGCAGTCACCACATAAGGAAACAATGCCGACCGCCAATAAAGAGCGGACTGATATGATAAAAAGAGCAATCAGTGGTTACGAAGGTTTTACAATGGATACTTTTGAACTCAACAGGGAAGGAAAAAGTTTCACCTATGATACTGCGAAATATTTGAAAGCCCAGTATCCTGATGATGAACTTTATTTTCTGATGGGGACGGATCAGTACGAAAATTTTGACAAGTGGCATAATCATGATGAATTAATCGACATAATGAATTTTATTGTAATGATGAGACACAGTGATGATATGGAAATATCAGCACCTTTTATACGAGCAGATCAGCTTGTTGTGGAAGTTTCTTCTACACTCGTTCGTACACGGATTAAAGAAGGGCTGCCTTATAAACATTTCCTGAATGAGGCTGTGTATGAATATATTAAGGAGAATGCGCTATATGAAGCATAAAAAGGCACTAAACCTGATAGAGGAAAAATTACCAAAAAAAAGATATGACCACTCTGTGAGAGTGGCTGAGACGGCTGTTAAGCTTGCCGAAATATTCGAAGCTGACAGTGATAAATGTTACCTTGCGGGCATACTTCACGACTACTCTAAATATGACGATCTGGGTGATATGTACCAATATGTCACAAAATACAATTTGGATCCGACGCTGCTTGCGTTCAATTCAGAATTGCTGCACGGACCTGTCGCAGCAACAAAGATGAGATTTGAACACGGTGTGAAAGACGAAGATATCTTTTACGCAATTTCCAGTCACACTTCCGGCCGTGCACAGATGCTTTTGACTGAGAAAATTATTTATGTGGCAGACTTTATCGAACCTGAGCGCACTCAAAAAGGCGTGGACAAAATCAGGGAAATCGTGTTTGAAGATAAGAAACTGGATCTTGCGATATATGAAATCACGAGATTGACTCTAAAACAATTATTGAAGAAAAACCGACCGATTTATAATAGAACGATTGAATGTTACAACTATTATAATATGGTTAAGGAGTGAAAGAATGAATAGTGAAGCACTACTCGAAAAAATGGTCGAAGCATGTGATGATAAGCGTGCTGAAGATATTATGACCTTTGATGTAAAAGAAACAAGTACGGTTACCGATTACTATATCATCTGCCATGGCAACTCAGGACGCCAGGTGCAGACGATAGCAGATGAAATTAAAGATCTTGCCAAAGATCTTGATATCGAACCGTTGGTTGAAGGGTACAATGAAGGAAAGTGGATTTTATGCGACTTGAACAATGTCATTCTGCACGTCTTCCATGGCCCTGAAAGAGAGTACTATAACCTTGAACGGTTATTCAAGAACGGTGAGCACATTGACAGCAGACAATAATCGGCATAAAGATGTTCTTGGTCAATTTTACAATGAACTCACTTATGATATTCCTTACAATCTCTGGCTCGATATAATCCACCATTTTCAAAATAAAGACCAATCTGTTCTCGATATCGGATGCGGGACGGGTAATCTGACAAGACAGCTGGATTTTAAAACAAAGTATGGAATGGACATATCTCAATCAATGCTGGAAATTGTGTGCAGCCATAAAGATGAAATCAATTATTTCAAAGCTGACATGAAAGAATTCACACTGGATCGGACATTCGATATGATAGTCGCTACGGTAGATGTGCTGAATTATTTGAAGGATGAAGATGAATTCATTAATACTTTGAAAAATGTTCATGACCATATGAATGATGATGGTGTTTTTATATTTGATATACACAGTAAATATAAAATGCAAAATGATTTCAACAATATGCTTTATACCGATGATACGGAACACGTCACATACATTTGGCATGCACTGCAGGGCGAGGCACCACTTTCCGCAGTGCATGAAATGACCTATTTTGTAAAAAATGAAAATGATATGTATGAAAGAGTGGATGAAGAATACACTCAAAGGACATATGAACATAAAGATGTCATTAAAATGATAGAGAAGGCAGGCCTGTACTTAGACACTGCTTTCAGCGATTTTGATATAAATCACCCTGTGACCACTGTTTGTGACAGAAATTTCTATATCGTTAAAAAGGCTTTGTGACAATTAGTTGCAAAGTTTTTTTGAATTAATTAATTTATTTGCAAAAAAAATAAATCAAAAACGGCATTTTCCTCCTAATAATAGTAAAGGGATATTTTAAGGAGAGATAAAATGCTCAAACATTATTTTGAAAAGTACAGACCATTCATTCCGCTGATCGGTATAATTTTTGTAATTCTCATCATAGCGATATTCGCCGTTAATCTGGTGACTGCTGAAGATTCAATGACAATCAATGAACCTCCTGTAAATGCTTTTGAGGTGGCGGAAGAAACTGAAGAGGAGAAAGAGTCTGTTGAGAGTCTTTCAGAACATGTATTTGTGGAAGTGAAGGGTGCTGTTAAAAATCCGGGTGTTTATGAAGTCCCTTTTGATGCAAGGGTGACAAACGTTTTAAGTATGGCTGTAGTTTTAAACAGTGCCGATTTGTTAACGGTAAATCAGTCTGAAAAGGTCAGTGACGAGATGGTCATCTACGTGCCTGAATTTGGTGAGATTGAAGACACGGACATGATATCACAAGAAGCAGAATCTGAAGCCTCGGATGAGCTGCAGGTGAATATTAACACCGCAACGATTGATGAATTGACACAGTTGAACGGCATTGGCGAAAAGAAGGCGCAGCTCATTTTGGATTACCGCGAAGAGAATGGACTGTTTATGACCAAGGAGGATTTAATGAACATATCAGGAATCGGTGAGAAAACTTTTGACAGCTTGGCACCATATATTACAATAGACTAGAAGGTGGGATAATTGATGAGAATTGACTGGCATGAGTATTTTTTGGCGCAAAGCCACTTATTGAGATTAAGATCAACTTGTGAACGTTTGAAGGTCGGCGCACTGATTGTTAAAGACAACAGGGTGATCGCAGGAGGATATAACGGCTCGGTTTCGGGTGAAGATCACTGTATTGATGTCGGGTGTTATGTAGAGGACGGCCACTGTATACGCACTATTCATGCAGAAACAAATGCACTGCTGCAATGCTCGAAATTTGGTGTCTCCACTGAAGGGGCGAGTGTATATGTCACTCATTTCCCATGTATCCACTGCACCAAATCAATGATTCAGGCAGGTATTAAAAATATCTTTTACGCTGAAGATTATAAAAATCATCCATATGCTATGGAGTTATTGGATAAAACGAAAGTTAACTATACTAAAATCGAACTTGATTTACATAAAGTAGCCAGTTATTTTGAAGATTTCAAATGATTATGTTTTTCGTCTTTTTGTCCATCATCATAGGATATATATTAGTGATAAGCCCATTTTTGGGCTTATTTTTTTTGCTGTTATTATGTCTTATGTGTCTTAGGAAAATTGTGAACAAAACGTATCTGTTTTTGTTTTTATTTATAGTGGCAGTAAGTATGCTGTTTGCTGCATACCCCGCTGACACTGCAACTGTGGATTATATTGATGAATTAAAAATTGTTGACTATAAATACTACCGTGATGAAATTCATTATGTGACGGAGAATGGCGGTCTGACATTCGATTTGTTTGTTGAAGAGGGCGGCAGGGTCGAGATCGGTACTGTATGCACAGGGGGTTTTACTGTTGCCGATATTAACGAGCAGAGGAATTTCTTAAAGCGAAGCGATTACATGCAATTGACGGTAAATCAAATAAGCGGTCGTATTTATGAAAATACACTTGAGGGGAAAAATTGTCAGACTGGAGAAATGACCGTTAAGATGACGATTGCCAATTTGAGATATATGTACATTGTTAAATTACTCAATTATACTTCCTATGACTACAAATTTGACCTTTTAACACTCAGTATAGGGAATAAGAGTTATATCGAGAGTGACTTTTTTGATTCATTGCAGAAACTGGGCATATATCATCTGTATGTCATTTCGGGCACTCATGTGGCATTCATCGGTGCATTCTTATACTTTGCATTTCGAAAGATGAGGCTGACATTAAGAACCATTAAAATACTTCTGATAATATCACTGCTGTTATTTCTGTTAATAAATGTTTTCAGCCCGAGTGTTTTCAGAGCTGTATTTATGGCTGTACTTTTGATTGTTACATCTTTCTTCAATAAAAAACCATACATGACGATCATCTCTTTATCCGCAATCATACAAATACTGTTCAATCCGTATATTGTATTTCACGCCGGGTATCAATTATCATATATCACGACATACTTCATACTTCTTGCCAGACCTTTCATACATGGACAGAAGGCATTTATACAACTGTTACAAATCACATTGATTTCAGAAGTCTCAACTCTGCTGGTCATCCTGATACAATTCAATGAAATCAGTATAAGCGGTATTATCATGAATTTATTTTTCGTCCCGTTATTTTCAATTATCATCTTTCCAATGGTCATCTTGTTCCAGGCGGTAATGATTATGCCAAAAATAAATATGATTGACAATTTCTATCATATTATTTTCACATCTCTCCAGGAGATGATTTCTTATTTGTCACACTTTATAAAACACAGGTATGCGGTGAAAAATCTGCCTGAACCTGTCTACATACTGATCGCTTTGATGACGTTTCTAATTGCCCGAAACATCTGTAGACTGGATTATATTAAAGTGATCGTCTTTAGTCTGGGACTTATGGTCACTGTGTATGTATCGAATGTTACCGACAGGGATGATTTCACATTTACTATGATTGATGTCGGACAAGGTGATTCTTTTTTAATAGAAGATCATAAAAATGATCAGACGGTGATGATTGATACCGGCGGTGTATTTACATTCGATGACAGAGAATCCATGCTGGCTGAAAAGACGGTATTGCCGTATTTAAAGGAACGCGGGATAGATAATATTGATCTTTTAATTTTGAGTCATATGGACATTGACCACGTCGGTGAAGCAAAAGATGTTATAAATAATAAAAATGTGAGAAATTTAATGGTGAACATGGATGATCCTAAATTTAACGAGTGGTCTAAAAATATTTTGGAAGATGATTTTGAAGGAGATGTGTTGTCTTCAAAAGATATAGAAACATTGGCAGTTGGTAATATAATGATTGAAAACCTCGTGGTCGGCAGGCAGATTATTTCGGAAGATTCGAATGAACATTCGATTGTTTTAAAAATTGTACTGGGTGAGTATAAGTTTTTGATGACCGGTGACATGACATTGGCCATGGAAGAATTTTTGGTGCAGCAGGGGAATGATATTGGAGTGGATGTATTAAAGCTTGCGCACCATGGCTCCAACACTTCAACCGGCAATGTCATTGTTGAAGCGGCAGGAGCATCATATGCATTGATTTCTGCAGGTGCTGAAAATCAATATGGTCATCCACATCAAGAAGTCTTGGACAGATTGGAAGGGGTAAATATATTGAGTACGAAAGATGCCGGAATGGTACAATTGAATATCAAAAATGATAAACTTTGTGTCCGGACAAAATTAGAGGACGCATTAAATCATTGCATAAAAAAAGAGCTGAACCATCAGCTCTCTAAATAAAATTTACCCGAACAATCTACTGACGATCTCAAAAGCATGAGCAATGATGTAGATTGCTGTAAGACCGAGGAAACCGACTACAAAAGCCAAACCGGAGTCCACAACGTCATTATTTTTTGATTGTACATTTTTTTCGAACTTATTCATTTAGAAAACCCCCTAAACTATTCAACATCTATTATAGGATAATTCTCTAATAAAAGCTATAATATATTTATGATTTAATGTGGAGTGAAAAAAATGAACTTAATCCAAGTGATTTATGGAACAAATATTATACGAATAGAGGAAAGTGCCAAGAAAATGGCAAAAGATTATTTGGGGGAAATAGATGAATTCAGTCTGGTTTCCCTGAATTATAGGGAAACACCGGTTGAACACATAATTGAGGAGGCACAGACTCTGCCTTTCCTATCCGATAGAAAAGCAATCATCATCAATGATGCTTTTTTGTTGACCGGTGCAAAAACAAAAAGTGATGTCGATCATAACATTGATATGTTCATAGACTACCTGGGTAATAAAAACGATGATACCTTACTGATTTTCAAAGTATTCAATGAGCAGCTGGATAAGAGGAAGAAGATCACTAAACTTATTCAGAAAGAAGGTGCCGTCACAGAAGTGAAGGAGATGACCGAGCCTGAAATAAGAACTTTTATTTCAGATTGCCTTAATGCAGAAAATATGAGTATTGATGATATGGCATTGGATATGTTTCTGGAAAGAACCGGAATAAGTTATTCCAATGTCAAAAGTGAGCTGGATAAAGTCATCTTGTATGCAGAACATACCATTACTGCGGATGATGTGGATGATGTAGTCAGTATCAGCATGGAACAGAATATATTTAAATTGACAGAGTATGTATTGAACAGCAGGAAAGAAGATGCGGTTAAACTGGTAAGGCAGCTGATATTGCAAAAAGAAGAACCGATGCAGCTGCTCCATTTAATCATCAGTCAATTCAGACTGTTATATCAGGTTAAACTACTTTCAAATGAAGGGTTCGCACAGGATTATATAGCAAAAAATCTGAGGGTTCATCCTTACAGGGTAAAGCTTGCATTGAGGGAAGTAAGAAAACACAGGCAGGATACTTTAGAGAATAAAATGATCATCTGCCGCAATATGGATTACAAATTCAAATCCAGTTATTTAGACAGGAATACGTTATTTGAGCTGTTCGTGATGGAAATTTAAAAAGAAAAAACCTTCTTGGAAAAGAAGGTTTTTACTTAGTCATTAATTTTGATTTCATACGTGATGCTTTATTTGCATGAATTAAGTTTTTCTGACTTGATTTGTCTACATGTTTAACTGCATGTGCAATAAGTGCATCTACGTTTTCAGCATTTTCCGCTTTCGCAGTTTCTGCACGTTTAATAGCAGTTCTCATCGCATTCTTCTGAGCAATGTTTGCGTCTCCCGCTTTTTGGCTGGAGTTTACTCTTTTAATAGCAGATTTAATATTAGGCATAACGTCACCTCCACAATTTAGTTGTACAACTTTAATTGCAACAAGAAATATTTTACCAAATTAGAGTGTATTATGCAATATAAAGCCGAAAATGAATTGAAGATAATAACGTTAATTGGTATAATATTAACATTCGAGCGTATAGAAAGTTGGGTATTAATGAATGATAATGAGCGTATAGCAAGGCAAGAGAAAATTAGAAACTTTTCAATTATTGCCCATATTGATCACGGTAAGTCGACCTTGGCCGACCGTATATTAGAAAATACAAAATCAGTGGCTGACAGAGAGATGAAGACACAGCTGCTGGATTCAATGGATTTGGAACGTGAACGGGGAATCACAATAAAGTTGAATGCCGTCCAATTGAAATATACTGCAAACGACGGAGAAGATTATATATTCCACCTCATAGATACTCCCGGACACGTCGATTTCACATATGAAGTGTCGCGTTCTCTTGCTGCATGCGAAGGGGCTATATTAGTGGTTGATGCAGCCCAGGGCATCGAAGCCCAGACATTGGCAAACGTATATTTGGCATTGGATAACGATTTGGAGCTTATGCCCGTAATAAACAAAATAGACCTGCCGGCAGCCGATCCTGAGCGGGTGGCACAGGAAGTGGAAGATATTATCGGTCTTGATAAGGAAGATGCGGTTCTTGCATCGGCCAAATCGAACATAGGCATAGATGAGATACTGGAAAAAATTGTTGAAATGGTACCTCCGCCGGACGGAGATGTGAAGGCTCCGCTGAAGGCGCTGATATTCGATTCGATGTATGATCCGTACAGAGGGGTGATATCTTCAATCAGGATTGTTGAAGGTGTGGTGAAACCCGGAGATAAAATCCAGATGATGGCGACAGGCAAAACTTTTGAAGTGGCTGAGGTGGGTATCAATACACCAAAACCGATGCCGGTAAAGGAATTATCGGTCGGCGATGTCGGCTACATAGTTGCTGCCATTAAAAACGTCGGCGATTCACGTGTAGGTGATACGATTACACACGCGGACAATCCTGCAGCAGAACCTCTGGAAGGTTATAAGACAATGAATCCAATGGTGTTCTGCGGGATGTATCCGATAGATTCAAATCAGTATAATGATTTGAGAGAAGCATTTGAAAAACTGGAACTGAATGATTCATCATTACAATATGAACCTGAAACTTCTCAAGCATTAGGGTTTGGTTTCAGAACTGGATTTTTAGGCCTGCTCCATATGGAAATCATTCAAGAGAGAATAGAACGGGAATTCGGTATTGATCTGATTGCGACTGCCCCTTCTGTTGTTTATGAAGTATCCTTGACTGACGGATCGACTGTCAGAGTGGACAATCCTGCACAGATGCCGGATCCTCAAAAGATTGATCGTATAGAAGAACCTTATGTTAAAGCACAGATTATGGTTCCGAATGATTATGTCGGTCCTGTGATGGAACTCAGCCAGAAGAAGCGCGGTAACTTTATCACGATGGATTACCTGGACGACATACGGGTAAACATAATATATGAAATCCCGCTGTCTGAAATTGTATTTGATTTCTTTGACCAGCTTAAATCGAATACTAAAGGATATGCATCCTTTGATTATGAAATTATAGGATATAAAGAAAGCAACCTGGTTAAGATGGATATCTTATTAAATAATGAAAAAGTGGATGCTCTCAGTATAATTGTTCACCGTGATTTCGCATATGAACGTGGGAAAATCATTGTTGAAAAGTTGAAGAAACTCATCCCAAGACAGCAGTTTGAAGTGCCGGTTCAGGCCGCCATCGGACAGAAGATCATATCGAGAACGAATATCAAATCGATGGGTAAAAACGTCCTCAGTAAATGTTACGGCGGGGATATCAGCCGTAAACGTAAACTGCTTGAGAAACAAAAAGAGGGTAAAAAGAAAATGAAGTCCGTCGGTTCAGTGGAGATACCGCAGGAAGCATTCCTGTCTGTACTGAAAATGGACGAAGATTGATAAAGCCACATTTTGTGGCTTTTAATTTTGTAGGGAAGTGTTAATATGAAAAGTTTGTATATCCATATTCCATTTTGTAATCGTATATGCACATACTGTGATTTCACAAAAGTACTCATCAAAAACCAGCCGGTGGATGAATATTTAGATGCATTGATTATGGAGCTGGAAAGCTTGGAGCATAAAAACTTTGAAACAATATATGTGGGGGGGGGCACCCCGACTGCACTCAGCTTAAAACAACTTGAAAAATTATTATCTTTCATAGCTGATAGATTTACAGTTTCAGTTGAGTATACCTTTGAGGCAAATCCGGATGAGGTGACAACAGAGAAGCTGGATCTGCTTAAAAATTACGGTGTGAACAGAGTGAGCTTGGGTGTTCAATCGTTTAATGACGATATATTGAAAGTATTGAACCGCAGCCACAACTTTGATGATATTTTTAGAAGTATCAATCATCTTGAGAAAATTGGCCTGTCGAATTACTCAATGGACCTGATGTACAATCTTCCTGGAGAAACTATGCAGGATATTGAAACAAGCCTGAATTATATAGAGGAATTGAAGCCGAAGCATATCTCATGGTATTCACTGATTATTGAACCGCATACCGTATTTTATAATCAAATTAAAAAGGGTACCTTGAAAATTGCCGATGATAATATTGAGGCGGAGAAATATGACCGCGTAATTGAGGGTCTTCAACAACTCGGCTATCCTCAATATGAAATTTCAAACTTTGCTGTACCTGAGTTTCATTCAGCCCACAATAAGACGTACTGGCTGAATGAGCATTATTATGGAACAGGTGCCGGGGCGCATGGCTATGTGGGCAATCAGCGCTATTATAATATCAAACCTGTCCCGCACTATATTAAATCGATGAAGGAAAATAATAGTGTTGTTAAAGAAACGATATCCTTAACTGAGGTCGAACAGATTGAGGAAGAAATGTTTTTAGGTCTCAGATTGAGCGACGGTGTTTTGAAAAGCAGGTTTAAGGATAAATATGGCATGAGTCTTGATGATTATTATAAAGATGAATTGAATTATCTTAAGGATAAAAAATGGATTAATGATGATGGAACCAGGGTTTCTTTAACAGAAAACGGAAGAATGGTGGGCAATGAAGTTTTCATGTCTTTTTTGAAGTCAACATAAAATGAGTTTAATGATTGACATACTTTGACCAATTTGATAAATTATATTTAGCACTCGGAGGCAATGAGTGCTAAAGAGGTGAAGTCAATGCTTACAAACAGGCAAGAACTCATCTTATTTTTAATTGTGGATGAATTTTTGGCCGCCATGGTTCCCGTTAGTTCGAAACAAATTATTCAAAAATATCAACTTGATATTTCCAGTGCTACGGTTAGAAACGAAATGGTTATACTTGAGGCATCAGGCTTTTTAACAAAACCACATACATCAGCAGGAAGAATTCCATCAAGAGAAGCACTCAAGTTTTATATTAAAAAGTTAAGTGAAAAATTAGATGAAGATTCAAATCCTGAACAGATTCATCTCAATTTACAAAATCATCATACACCGGAAGAATTATCCGGAAGCATAGCTGAAAAGATCAGTACATGGACCAATTATTTGACCGGAGTATCATTTCTTGGTAAAGATGAAATAGTCAAAGCGATTTACTTCACGCCATTAAGTGAAGTCATGCTGCTTGTGATTATCGTTCTTGATTCCGGAAACATAAAAAGAGTGCCGGTTAAAATGGACTATAATGTATCATTGGAAACTTTGGAGTTATTGACAAATTACTTTAATCAGATTGTCATTGATACACCGTTGCAGAATCTATCGCAGTTGTTGCGCTCGTCATTAAAAAATACAGAGCTGCAGCATATGATTATCAGTGTTGCAGATAATATCAGTGTGGATATAAATGAACCGAGAAAATTTACCGGTTATTCAGGATTTAATCATTTAATCCATCAGATCAGTGAAGATACATTGACATTGCAATTGCTCTATGATGATCTGGAGTCCAAGCAGCTGGACAATATCGTGGATGTTTCCGAAAAATCTGGAGTCGATGTCCATTTGGGTGACGAATTGCCCGAGGATTATCACTCAATTTCAATCATAACCACCGACTTGAAAATTGCCGGTTTTGATGGGAGTCTGATGATTGTCGGACCCGAGATGATGGGTTATAAAAAAGTAATCAAACTATTACATGCTATTAATAATCAGAGCACAAAAGGAAGTGGATGATTTGTTCGATAATGAAAAAGAGCAACAGCCGGATGAGAATCTGGTAAACGAAGAAAAGTCGGATGACAATTCTTCAGTGTCGACCGAAACTGCTGAAAATGAGATTGAATCAGAAAGCAGTGCCGTATCGGAAGAAACGGTGGATGAGGTTGATCCGCATCAGCAGGAAATCAACAATTTAAAAGATGAGGTAAAAGTTCAAGAGGACAAGTATTTGAAACTCTATGCAGAGTTTGAAAACTTCAAACGTCGTAACAAGCAGGAAATCGATCTTAACAATAAGTACAAAGAACAAAAATTTGCAGAAAATTTATTGCCTGTTCTCGATAATTTGGAAAGAGCAATGGATATCGAAGGAGAAACCGAAGCATTTGCTTCTTTGAAAAAAGGAGTGGAGATGGTTTATAACGATTTCCTCAATATCTTCGATAAGCATGATATTACGGTGATAGAATCAACCGGAAAAGAATTTGATCCGAATGTGCACCAGGCAGTAATGACAGAACCATCAGAAGATGAATCAGGAATTGTAATTGAAGAATTCCAAAAAGGTTATATGTTGAAAGACCGTGTGATTCGTCCATCTATGGTTAAAGTCAGTGAGTAATAGGTAAAAAATAATATGATAAATAATTTAATATATGGAGGCTATTTTAAATGAGTAAAGTAATTGGTATCGACTTAGGAACAACAAACTCTGTAGTATCCGTGCTTGAGGGCGGAGAAGCTAAAGTAATTCAAAATGCTGAAGGTAACCGTACAACACCTTCTGTCGTTTCATTCAAAAATGATGAGATTCAGGTGGGTGAAGTTGCTAAACGTCAGGCCATCACAAACCCTGATACAATAATGTCGGTTAAAAGACATATGGGTACTGATCACAAGGAAAAAATTGGGGATAAAGAATATACCCCTCAGGAAATTTCAGCAATGATCCTTCAAAATCTGAAAGAGACTGCTGAAAGCTATTTGGGTGAAAAAGTAGAAAAAGCTGTCGTTACTGTTCCAGCTTACTTTAATGACTCAGAACGTCAGGCTACAAAAGACGCAGGTAGAATTTCTGGTCTTGAAGTTGAAAGAATCATAAACGAGCCGACTGCAGCAGCACTTGCTTACGGTCTTGACAAGCAGGAAGTTGACCAGAAAGTATTAGTATTCGACCTTGGGGGCGGTACTTTCGACGTATCCATCCTTGAGCTTGGCGACGGAGTGTTTGATGTACTTGCAACAGCAGGTGACAACCGTCTTGGCGGTGATGATTTTGACGATGTAATCATTGATTATCTTGTGGATACTTTCAAAAAGGAAAATGGTATCGACCTGTCAAATGATAAAATGGCAATGCAGCGTTTGAAAGATGCAGCTGAAAAAGCGAAAAAAGAACTATCCGGTGTATCTTCAACTCAAATCTCACTACCATTCATTTCAGCTGGTGATGCAGGACCATTACACCTTGAAACGTCACTTACTCGTGCCAAGTTCGAAGAACTTACACATGATCTTGTGAAACGTTCAATGGAGCCGACCAAACAGGCAATCAAAGATTCAGGTATCAGCAAAGATGAAATCGATGAAGTTATTCTGGTTGGTGGTTCTACAAGAATCCCAGCTGTTCAAGAAGCAATTACAAAAGAAATTGGTAAAGAGCCTAACCGCAGTGTAAACCCTGATGAAGTTGTAGCGATGGGTGCAGCTATCCAGGGCGGTGTGTTATCCGGAGACGTTAAAGATGTTGTACTTCTTGACGTAACACCATTATCACTTGGTATCGAAACGATGGGTAACGTGTCAACAGTTCTTATTGAAAGAAATACAACGATCCCGACAAGTAAATCAGAAACATTCTCAACAGCAGCAGACAACCAGCCGGCAGTGGACATCCACGTATTACAGGGTGAACGTCCAATGGCTAGTGACAACAAAACACTCGGGCGTTTCCAATTGACGGATATCCCACCAGCTCCACGCGGTGTACCTCAAATCGAAGTGACTTTCGATATTGATAAAAACGGTATTGTAAACGTAACAGCAAAAGATCAGGGTACAGGAAAAGAGCAGAAGATCACAATCCAGTCTTCTTCCAATCTGACTGATGACGATATCGACAGAATGGTAAAAGAAGCTGAAGATAACGCAGAAGAAGATAAGAAACGCCGTGAAGAAGTTGAAACGCGCAACGCTGCTGATCAGCTCATATTCTCAACAGATAAAACAATCGAAGATTTAGGCGACAAAGTTGAAGCGGACGAAAAAGAAAAAGCAGAAGCTGCTAAAGAAGAGCTTAAGACAGCATTAGAAGGCGAAGACCTTGAAGAAATCAATGCTAAGAAAGATGCACTTGAAGAAATACTTCAAGCTATGTCAATGAAGCTTTATGAAGAAATGGCACAAGATCAACAAGCTGGTGAAAATGCTGAAGGCAATGAATCAGCAGATGAAGATGTTGTAGATGCAGACTTCAAAGAAGTTGAAGATGACGAAGAAGATAAAAAATAATCAGTGAAATCAAAGTCAAAGCCAATAGCATTTGGCTTTGACTTTTTTAAATGTTATGATTTGGAAGTTGGAGGGATATTTGGATGGCTAAAAGAGATTACTATGAAATACTTGGTGTAGAAAAAAGTGCATCAAAAGATGAAATAAAAAAAGCATATAGAAAATTATCAAAGAAATATCACCCGGACATCAACCAGGAAGAAGGTTCGGATGAGAAGTTCAAAGAGGTTGCAGAAGCATACGAAGTATTATCGGACGAAAATAAACGCTCCCAATATGATCGTTTTGGTCACGAAGGCATGAAATCAAAATTTGGAGGCGGCGGTGGCGGCTTCCAGGGTTCTGGTGGCTTTGGCGGTTTCGAAGATATATTCAGCTCATTTTTCGGCGGCGGCCGTCAGGCTGATCCAAATGCTCCCCGTAAAGGTGATGACCTGCAGTATACGATGACAGTTGATTTTGAAGAAGCTGTATTTGGTGTCACAAAAACAATAACAATCAAAAAAGAGGTTACATGTGATACATGTGATGGTAACGGTGCGAAACCAGGTACATCCAAGTCAACTTGTAGCATGTGTAGCGGCGCCGGTCGCGTGGCAGTGGAACAAAATACACCATTTGGACGCATTCAGACTGAGCGTACGTGTCCGACATGTCAGGGAACAGGACAGGAAATCAAAGATCCTTGTAATAAATGTAAAGGGACAGGAACAGTTACAAAAGATGTAGATATTGAAGTGACAGTGCCTGAGGGTGTTGACAATGGTCAACAGATCCGTGTTCAAGGTCAAGGTGAACCTGGCGTAAACGGCGGACCTTCCGGTGATTTATATATTGTTTTTCGTGTCAGACCGGATTCGAGATTCACGCGTGACGGAGATGACATACATTATGAACTGCCGGTTACATTTGCACAGGCAGCACTGGGTGATGAAATCAAGGTGCCTACAATCAATTCTGAAGTTGTGTTGACGATTCCAGCAGGCACTCAGACAGGCAGAAGATTCCGTTTGAAAGAAAAAGGTGTTAAAAATGTCCACGGCTACGGTTATGGGGATCAGTTCATCACCGTTAAAGTGGTTACACCGACTAAACTTTCAGATGAGGAAATTGAAATCTTTAGAAGGCTGGCTGAACAGGGCGGCGAAAAAATCAATGAGCAGCAGGAAAATATTTTCGACCGGACAAAACGCTTCTTTAAAGGAGATTAAAGATGAAATGGCATGAAGTTGCAATTCATACCGTAGAAGAAAATGAAGAGAAACTCTCAATTTTTCTAAACACTATATCCAAAGGTGTCTCCGTAGAACATTCAATAGATATTTTGAAACAAAAAGTCGACAACTTCGATGAGAAATTCAGGCTTGATCCAAAGGATTATCCAGAATCAAATATCAGGCTGGTCGTTTATTTTGATGAAACACAAGATATAGACGGTCGTATAAAAGATATTAAGGAATATCTTACTCAGACAGATCTCGTAAACAAAGAAGAGATTGAAATCGACCGCAAAATCATTGAAGAATCTGACTGGGAAAATGAATGGAAAAAATACTTTCACAGTTTCAGAGTTTCGGATACATTTGTGATAGTGCCGTCTTGGGAGATGGAAGATTACAGTTATGAGGAATCAGACCGGCTGATCAAACTTGATCCCGGTATGGCTTTTGGAACCGGTGACCATCCGACGACAAGCATGTGCCTGAAATTTATAGAAAGTACCGTCAAACCTGAACATAACATCATCGATGTGGGGACGGGTTCCGGTATACTTTCCATCGCTTCACATCTGATGGGCGCGAGGTCCATCAAAGCCACTGATATCGATGAATTATCCATTAAGGTGGCATATGACAATTTCATGATTAACGACTGTGAAGAAGATATCATTTTAGAAACTGCAGATCTGTTGAAAAATGAAGATGGCAGGTATGATATAGTGATTGCCAATATCCTGGCGCACATCATAGAAGAGATGATCAGCAATTCGTATGATAAGTTGAATACGAATGGTTACTTTATTGCATCCGGCATTATCGTTGAGAAACGTGATGATATCGTCAATAAGATGACTGAAGCGGGCTTTAAAATCAATGAGATTCTGGAAGATGGCGGCTGGGTAAGTATATTAGCTGAGAAGGTATGATTGCCATGCAAAGATATTTCACACTAGATAAACTGAATACTGAAGAAACTTTTAAAGTGATTAATGAAGATACGCATCATATGATTAATGTGATGCGTTTTCGTGTTGATCATACATTTGAAATGGTAGACAGGGATAAAATTGTTTTTTTATGTAATGTTATTAAAATTGAAGAACAGACTGTAATTTATCAGCCGCTTGAAAAATATGAGAACCGTTCTGAAATGCCAGTCAGGATTACAATTTTCTGTCCTTTATTAAAAGGAGAGAAATTTGAATGGATGCTGCAAAAATCCACAGAACTCGGGGCGTCTGAATTTATCATTTATGAAGCTGAACACAGCATCGTCAAACTGGATGATAGGAAAAAGGAGAAACGACTCACACGCTATAGAAAAGTGGTCAAAGAGGCAAGCGAACAAAGTAAGCGTACGGTCATACCGGAAATATATTTTGACCATAAGCTAAAACATATTGATTTTACCGGCTATGATTATGTCATCATCGCCGACGAGGGAAATGCAGACGATGAATCGTTATCTCTGAAAAGCCTTGAAAGGTTCCAGATTGGCAGTTCAGTCGGCTTCATCTTCGGGCCGGAAGGTGGACTCACTGAGGAGGAAGTCGGTTTTGATGATGCTTTAAAGTCTGTCAGATTAGGTCCAAGAATACTGAGAGCTGAATCTGCACCTTTATATTTCCTGTCTTCAATGAGCTATATATATGAATAGGTCTGATTGAAGGTCCATATATATTATGATATTATATTTAAAGTTATCATAATATTTTTAAGAGAGATTTGATATATATGAATGAGAAAACAATCGCCTTCCATACGCTTGGCTGTAAAGTGAATCATTATGAAACAGAAGCGATGTGGCAAATATTTAAAAATGATGGATATGACAGAATAGATTTTGAAAAGAACGCTGATGTCTACGTCATAAACACATGTACTGTGACGAATACCGGTGATAAGAAGAGTCGCCAGGTGATTCGACGTGCAATCCGTCAAAACCCTGATGCTGTAATCGCTGTTACAGGCTGTTACGCACAGACTTCACCAAAAGAAATTATGGATATAGCGGGCGTCGATATAATAATAGGTACAGAAGACAGAGATAAGCTTCTTGGTTATGTAAATCAGTATCATGAAGAGCGCCAGCCAATCAACGGTGTCAAGAACATAATGAAAAAGCGTACATATGAAGAAATGGATGTACCATATTTCACAGACCGTACACGTGCCACTTTAAAGATTCAGGAAGGCTGCAATAATTTCTGCACCTTCTGTATCATACCTTGGGCACGGGGATTGATGCGTTCAAGAGACCCAGAAAAAGTGATGCAGCAGGCACAGAATCTTGTAGACGAAGGATACAAAGAGATCGTTCTGACCGGTATTCATACTGGTGGTTACGGTGAAGATCTGAAAGATTATAATCTTGCACAACTTTTGAGAGATCTTGAAGAAATCGATGGACTTAACCGTTTGAGGATTTCCAGTATCGAAGCGAGTCAGCTGACTGATGAAGTCATAGATGTCATCAGAAATTCAAACAAAATAGTGAGACATCTCCATGTGCCTGTACAGTCTGCAAGTGACACTGTATTAAAACGCATGAGAAGAAAATATACTATGGAATTTTTTGAATCCCGTATATTGAAGTTGAAAGAAATCATGCCGAATGTAGCGATCACAAGTGATGTAATCGTAGGATTCCCTGGAGAGACGGAAGAAGAATTCCAGGAAACTTATGACTTTATCAATAAACACCATTTTTCAGAGCTTCACGTTTTCCCTTATTCAATCCGGACCGGAACACCTGCAGCTAAAATGGAAGATCAGATTGATAATGATACAAAAAAAGAACGTGTACAAAGGCTGATTGACCTGTCAGACCGCCTTGCGCTTGAATATGCGGAAGGCTTTGAAAATGATGTCCTGGAAATTATCCCTGAAGAAATTAAAGATGGTAAACTTATAGGGCATGCAGATAATTATATGAAAATAGCAGTAGACGGCGATGAATCATTAACCGGGGAACTCGTAAAAGTTAAAGTGACGAAGCCGGGTTATCCTTTAAGTCATGGTGAAATCGTCAAAGTGTTGGAAAAACCTATGGTTAAAAATTACGCTTATCTTGAGCGTACAATATAATTTAATTGGAGGCTATATCATGAAAGTTTCAAAGTATATCGACCATACTTTATTGAAACCCGCCGTGACTCAGGATGAGATTTTCGAGTTATGTCAGGAAGCTAAGGAATATGACTTTTTCAGTGTCTGCATCAACCCGGCATGGGTTCAGACTGCGTCGGATCTTCTAAAGGACAGTGATGTCAAAGTCTGTACTGTCATAGGATTCCCTCTAGGTGCAACAACATCTGAAGTTAAAGCATTCGAAACAATGAATGCCATTCAGAACGGAGCAGATGAAGTGGATATGGTTATTAATATCGGTGCACTGAAATCAGGCAATGAAGACCTCGTATTCAATGATATAAAAGCCGTCTGTGATGCTGCCGGGACTGATGCACTGGTTAAAGTGATTATCGAAAGTGCTTTACTCGACAGCGATGAAATTGTCAAAGCAAGTGAACTTAGTAAAAAAGCTGGTGCTGATTTCGTTAAAACATCTACAGGTTTCAACGGAGCAGGTGCATCTGTGGAAGCTGTAACTTTAATGCGTATGACTGTCGGAGAGGAAATGGGCGTTAAAGCGAGCGGCGGTGTCCGTTCAGCTGAAGATGCGATGAAAATGATTGAGAGTGGTGCAACGCGTATTGGTGCATCCAGCGGTATTGAAATTGTTACAGGTGGTATATCTGAATCGAATTATTAAAATTAAGTTGACCTAAAAAGTTACTTATATTATAATACTTGAGTACATAGTAATACACTATGTTTAGATTAGCCTTTTGTTTATTCGGAGGGAGGGAAATTTATGACTAAAACAAACGTTAAGAAGAACGAACCTATTGAAGATGCACTACGACGTTTTAAGCGTAATGTCTCAAAAAACGGCACAATTCAGGAAGCCCGTAAAAGAGAATTTTATGAAAAACCTAGTGTTAAACGTAAGAAGAAGTCTGAAGCAGCAAGGAAACGTAAATTTAGATAATATATCCTCCCTCGGATAATTTATCATATTTAAAGACAGTACTATTATCATATATAGTACTGTCTTTTTCATATGTAATAGCACAGTTTATTTATTTTTATACCTTTTATATGTATAATGAAAATGGAGGGGATTTACATGGCGATAATTGATACATTTTTGATAGGGAATATTGTAAATACATTCAGGGATGTTATTACTATGCCTGTAATTGCCTTTATATTACTAGCTGTCTTCATTATCGGACTGGTAATGCAACTATTTTCTGAACAATTCAATTTTTATGGTTTACTTTCTATTGCTGCTATTATTTTGTTTTTCTCCGGACATTTACTGATAGAAGGCAGTAATCTCCTGGCACTCTCATTATTTGTACTCGGTTCATTTTTAATTATTTTAGAGTTTTTTGTAATCGGTACCTTTTTGGGAATTCTTGGTGTCATTCTACTGTTGCTCAGCATTGTCCTTGTCAGCGGAAATATGATTATGTATTCAATTTTTCTGCTGCTCATAATTATTATTTCATCCTTTATGGTGGTGGGTCTTATCAAATCTAAAAAAAGAAAAATCCCGTTTTTGAACAGGTTGATTCTCAGTGATGCAACAGATACTGAATCAGGCTATACTTCTTTTGATGACCGTTCCCATCTTCTTGGAGAAACAGCAGTGACTGTTACACCTCTGAGGCCATCAGGAACGATACGTCACGGAGAAGAAAGAATTGATGCTGTTGCAGAGGGTTCATTCCTTACAGCAGATTTGAAAGTGAAGATTATACATGTTGAAGGCACCAGAGTAGTTGTCCGTCCTATTGAAGAATAACTAATTTAAAGGAGAGTTTTACATGGATTTAATGTTTATATCCGGTGGATTATTAACAGTTATATTTTTAATTGTTGTAATATTTATCGTGTTGTCATTTATCCTGTCATTTGTTCCGGTCGGTTTATGGATTTCAGCTATCGCTGCCGGGGTTAAAGTAGGAATATTCACATTGGTGGGTATGCGTCTCAGACGTGTTAAACCAAAACGTGTCATTGAGCCAATGATCAAAGCGCATAAAGCAGGACTTAATTTAAGTACGAATCAGCTGGAAGCGCACTTCCTTGCCGGAGGTAATGTAGACAGAGTCGTAGATGCTCTGATTGCAGCCCAGCGTGCAAATATCAATTTGACATTTGAACGTTGTGCCGCTATCGACCTTGCAGGCCGTGATGTACTGGAAGCAGTACAAATGAGTGTAAATCCGAAAGTGATTGAGACACCGTTTATTTCAGGTGTTGCAATGGATGGTATCGAAGTCAAGGCTAAAGCCCGTATCACTGTGCGTGCAAACATCGACCGCCTGGTGGGTGGTGCCGGTGAAGAAACAATCGTTGCCAGAGTCGGTGAAGGGATAGTTTCGACAATCGGTTCCTCTGAAAAACATTCGGGTGTTCTGGAAAACCCTGACTCGATATCTCAGACGGTGCTTTCTAAAGGACTGGATTCCGGTACAGCATTCGAGATTTTATCCATAGATATCGCAGATGTGGATATTGGCAAGAATATTGGTGCTGACCTGCAGACTGAACAGGCTGTCGCAGATAAGAATATTGCCCAGGCTAAAGCTGAAGAGCGTCGTGCAATGGCTGTTGCACAAGAGCAGGAAATGAAGGCGCGAGTTCAGGAAATGAGAGCCAAAGTGGTTGAGGCTGAATCCAAAGTGCCACTTGCATTTTCAAAAGCGCTTGAAGACGGTAATATCGGTGTAAGCGAGTACTACGACTTGAAAAACATCGAAGCAGATACCAGCATGAGAGATTCTATCAATAAAATGACTAATCCGACTCGTTATAATGAAGAAGAATAGGTCGTGATATTATGGAAGCGTTACTGCCCCTATTAATATTTGCAGGCGGCGTAATATATTCTGTCATAGCCAGCAGAGGCAACAAGGATAAAGAAAAAAGAAATATCGACCCAGGTAAGATGGAAAGACCCGGACGCTCAGCGCCGAGGCGCCGGCCCTCTAATTCTGAACCTCAGAATCAAAAGGATTCTGGCGGACTTTTTGACGAGTTGAAACGTGAATTTAAAAAAGAGTACGATAAAGCGATGGGTGAACCTTCCCAAGACACGGACACTAAATCGCGCAGAATGTCCCAGGAAAATATAAAAAGACGTGTTGAAGAAGAACGACAAAACCTGGAAGAAAAGAGACAACAGGAGAAAGAGCGGGCTTCAATGCGTCAAAGATCCCGTGATAAGACATATGAAGATAAAAAGCCGGTTGAGAGAAGACTGAGTGAAAGAGCATCAAGAGCGAAAGAAACAGTTTATGCCGGAGCTCATAATGCCAAAAGTGATGTTGACATTGCTGAAGCGAGTGTAGGCATAGGCAGCGAAATCGCCGAAAATGTAAGGTATTCATACGAGGATGACCATACTGAAATGCATGAGCGTGACAAAAAGAAAAGTAAGGCTTTAACATCCCGTGACCTGAAATTTGATGAAAAAGCCATCGTAAATGGTATTATCTTTAATGAAATATTAGGTAAACCCAAATCACGCAGGTAAAAATAGAGCACATGACAATTTGCTGTCATGTGTTTTTATGTTTTAAATAGTACAATGAGGAGTATATAAGTATTAACCAGGAGGTGTGAACTATGGATATAGATATAAAAAAAGGTGAGAATATGTTTTTCGTAGGGGAAGATGAATTGAACCCTGAAGCTTACGTCTCTTATAAAGTGGATGATGACGGTGATCTGATCATTGACAGTACAGAAGTTGCAAATCAGCTGAGCGGACAGGGTGTCGGCAGTACACTTGTCAACATGGTCATCGAGTATGCGAAAGACGAAGATAAGAAAATCGTTCCGGAATGCCCATTTGCACGTGCAGTCATGGAGCGTGAAGAAGATACGAAAAAAATGATAAAATAGAAAAATAAGCTCATTATAAATGAGCTTATTTTTTATGTTTAATTATTCACAAAAATGTGCCAAAAGCATTATTATAAATGGTGATATTTAATTTATAATAGTGTTAAGAGGTGACATTATGAAATTCAAGAAACAAAATCAACACGGTGCGTGGGCAATGGTTTTCATGCCGCTTATTCTTGGTGTTTCAGCTGGAGGATTCCACCCGTCACAAATATTATATGGAATCGGCTGGCTGCTTATGTTTTTTGCAGCAGATCATGTTTTGATGTTCATCAAGCGTTTGAAAAGAAAAAAAGAATGCGGTTATTTGAAAGCGGCGGGACTGTTTGGAGGAATTGCTGTCACACTGTTTCTCTATCCATTGTTCGTGGAGTACAGAATCATCTACTTCTTCCTGGCTATGCTGCCACTTGGAGCGATAACCAGTTATTTTTCAATGATCAGAGACGAAAGGAATATCATTAATGATATTGTTGCCATTTCAATATTTTCTATTGCCGGCGGAGGCATCGCCTTTTTAAACGCTCATGAATGGACACTTGGCATTACGGTCGTAATACTCGTCACTTTATTATATTTTGTCGGTTCGGCACTGGTCGTCAAGACGATAGTGAGAGAACGAAAGAATATAAATTACAGAAATGCTTCGTACATATATCATGCATTGTTGTTTCTCGGTATGCTGCTCTGGCACTACACACTGGGTATTGCCTTCGTCTTCGGTCTCATCAGAGCAATCGGCGTCTACGACAAAGGATGGACTCCTAAAAAACTGGGTATTATGGAAATATTTCATATTGTATGGATCAGTGCCTGGGTGATTGTCTATTTGAATGTAATTATTTAAAAGAACCGTTTGCGGTTCTTTTTTAATGCCTGTAGGTCAATAAAAGGTTGACCTTATATTATGAAAAATTTTTAATCATCGGGCATCAGTATATTTACAAGTGTAGAAATATATATATCCTTCGATATTTACTATCTTTGAATATGGAGTTGATTATCAGAGAGACAAACATTTGACATTAATGTTTTGCAAGTTATCTTCTGCCTGGTCTTTTTATTTTTTGATTGAAAATGATTGATTATGATTGAAATTGATTGATAGGTGTATTATCCTATAGATGGTGATGGATATGATAACGACTCAAAGATATGAACTGATTTTAAATTTTTTGAATGAACATGGTAACGGTACCATCAGTGACTTTGTAAAAATGACCGGCACGAGCAGTGCAACGATCCGCCGTGATCTGACACATCTGGAGGATGAAGGGCTGCTTTCGCGTATCCATGGCGGGGCGACGATTGACCGCATAGAGGAGGAAGCAAGCTATACAGATAAGGCAATAAGGAATTTAAAGGATAAAATCCAAATTGCAAAAACTGCTGCTTCGCTGATTGAAGATGGTGACACACTTTTCATCGATGCTGGGACAAGTACATATGAAATGCTTCCTTTCATCAATAAAAAGAATTTAACGATTGTGACTAACAGTGTTACTTTGATCAGTTCACTGGTCAGGGACGGTCACCTTGTATATTTGCTGGGTGGTAAAGTGAAACCGACGACATATGCAATTATCGGAACCGAAGCCGTTGACAAACTGAACAGTCTGTCTTTTGACAAATGTTTTATCGGGACGAACGGTATTGATACAACACATGGTTATTCAACTCCGGACGCGGAGGAAGCGGCAATCAAACGGACAGCTTTGAAGCAGTCGAAAGCGAAATATGTATTGGGTGATGGTTCAAAATTTTATAAGACGGCTTTTGTCAAATTTGCAGGACTCGGTGATGCAGTTCTGATTACAAATGATTTAAAATCAGAAATTATTAAAGAAATAAAAACCGAAACGATCGTGATTGGAGAGGTGTAAATGATATATACGGTAACTTTTAATCCATCGGTGGATTATATTATGAAGCTTGAGGCGTTTAAGGAGGGTGAATTAAACCGGACGACTTTGACTGAAAAATACCCGGGAGGGAAAGGCATTAATGTTTCAAGAATTTTAAAAGAGCTGGATGCCGAAAGTACCGTATTGGGATTTACAGGCGGTTTTACCGGTGATTATATTAAAACCGAACTTGATAAGAGGGATATAATACATGATTTCATAGAAGTTTCAGGAGATACAAGAATCAATGTAAAGCTTAAAACCTCGCTGGAATCTGAAATAAATGCTGACGGTCCTGAAATTTCGGAAGAGAATTTCAACTCTTTAGAAAATAAATTATCACGGTTGAAGACAGATGACCACGTAATTTTTGCGGGCAGCGTACCCGGCGATCATAAAGATGCCTATAAAAGGCTTGCATCAAAGTTATATGAAAATGGGATACCTTTTTCAATAGATTCAGAAGGTGAAAAATTGACCTCGACATTGCCTTTTGAGCCTTACCTTGTCAAACCCAATCTATTTGAGCTTGAACAGATCTCCAGAGAGCCATTGAAATCTTCAGACGATATAAGGAAAGCAGCTGAGTTGTTAATGGAGAGAGGTGCAAAAAATGTACTGGTCACGCTTGGCGGTGAGGGTGCGATGTTTGTTAATCGTGAAGGTGCGATGAAACTTACAGCACCCGATGGGAAACTGGTTAATTCGGTCGGTGCAGGAGATTCAACAGTTGCCGGTTTTATCAGTCAGCATGGTAAAGGTGTTACAGAACAAGTGAAGTACGCGGTTGCTGCAGGGAGTGCCACAGCTTATAACAGTGATCTCGCATCACGTCAGGATATTATTTCTTTATTGGATAAAGTGAAGATCGAAAAAATTTAATCGGGGTGAAATATATGAGAATTACAGAACTGCTTACTAAAGACACCATTAAGATGAATATTGAAGCGAAAGATAAGGACAGTGTGATAAAGGAACTCGTCAGTGAACTGGACAGCGCCGGTATAATTACCGATGCGGACAAATTTGAGTCGGCCATTCAAAAAAGGGAGTCGCAGAGTACTACCGGTGTAGGTGACGGCATCGCCATACCGCATGCCCAGACCAAGGAAGTTAAAAAGCCTGCCATAATGTTCGGACGCAGTGAAGAGGGGATTGATTACGATTCGTTGGACGGGCAGAATGCACACCTGTTCTTTATGATTGCTGCCCCGGACGGCCAGTCGACGACACATCTGGATGCTCTGGCGAAACTTTCAGGCATATTGATGAATCCTGAAGCAAAGGAACGTCTGTTAAAGGCACAGAATGCTGATGAAGTGTTAAATACCATTGATCATTATGATGAATCAGAACCGTCAGAAGAGACGGCTGAAACTGTCGTTAACAATGAAGACAAGGCATATATTATTGCAGTCACAGCCTGTCCTACGGGTATAGCACATACTTATATGGCAGCGGATGCACTGAAAAATAAGGCTAAAGAAATGAATGTGGATATCAAGGTGGAGACGAACGGTTCCGGCGGTGTGAAGAATCCTTTAAGTGAAGCGGATATAAAGAATGCTTCAGGCGTAATAGTAGCTGCCGACACTAAAGTGGAAATGGACCGTTTTAACGGAAAACGACTTTTGGAAGTGCCGGTATCAGATGGGATTAAACGACCGGAAGAACTCATTCGGTCCACTCTCGATGAGCAGGGTGACGTATATGAAGGTTCAGGTGGCAGCAGCACTCAGAGCAGTTCATCTAAAGGAATGCCGTCAATCTATAAACACTTGATGAATGGTGTTTCCAATATGCTGCCATTCGTTGTGGCCGGCGGTATACTGATTGCAATCAGCTTTTTTTGGGGCATAGAATCCGCAAATCCGGATCATGCAGATTACAGTCCGATAGCTGAGATGATTAACTTCATAGGAAGCAATGCATTTGAACTGATGGTTCCTATACTCGCCGGTTTCATAGCGATGAGCATTGCAGACAGGCCGGGATTTGCACCGGGCATGGTCGGCGGTCTTATGGCTGCAACGATGGGCTCCGGCTTCTTGGGCGGTCTTATTGCGGGTTTTCTTGCCGGGTATTTGATGATTGGAATTAAAAAGGTGACGGAAAATCTTCCTCAGGCACTCGACGGAATCAAACCGGTATTGATATATCCTTTACTCGGTGTATTTTTAACTGGTGTCATCATGTATTATATCGTCGATCCGCCTGCGACAGCTTTGAATGAAGCACTCAATTCATTCCTAGAAAACCTGAGCGGCACAAATATCGTCATACTTGGAGCGATTCTCGGTGGTATGATGGCGATTGATATGGGCGGTCCGATTAACAAGGCGGCGTATGCGTTCAGTATTGCGACACTGACAGCAGGAAATCCTGAACCGATCACAGCTGCCATGATAGGTGGAATGGTGCCGCCACTCTCGATTGCACTTGCTACAGTGGTATTCAGAAACAAGTTTACTCCTGTAGAACGTTCATCCGGACCGACAAACCTGGTGATGGGGCTTTCGTTCATAACTGAAGGGGCAATACCTTTTGCTGCAGCAGACCCGTTGCGTGTCATACCTTCGATGATGGTAGGTTCGGCAGTTGCTGGTGCGATGGCGCTTGGACTCGGTGCGACAATACCAGCTCCGCACGGTGGTATCTTCGTAGTCGGTGTTGGTGATAATGTACTGATGTTCCTGCTGGCACTGCTTGTCGGTGCGATTGTCAGTGCGATTCTTTTAGGACTTTTGAAAAGAAAAGAACAGATATAAATAGGAAGGACGGACAAGAATTATATTTGTCCGTCTTTTTTTAATTTATGATATGATTTTGAATAAAAAGGAGTGAAGTGATGAAATTAAGTCGTCTAATCAGCAGTTTTGTAAAGAATGATAAAAAGTTGATTAAAAACGAATTTGAGATTATTACAAATAACCCTCAATCAAGGCCATTAAACATCAGTTTTTTAGGAGACTCAATTTCAACATTTAAAGGATGGATACCACCGAATGCGAAGTTCTGGTATTCAGATGCTGCAAGCAAAGGAACTGAAGTACTTAATGTTAATCAAACATGGTGGCATTTATTCTTGATGCAAACCGGTAATAAACTGATGACCAACGACAGCTGGAGCGGTTCGACTATATGTAATAAAACCGGTAATGGTGAAGATGAGAGTTACAGAAGTTTCATAAACAGATTTGATAAAACGATGGGAAAAGATAATGTTCTTGAATTAAAACCGGATGTAATCATTGTCTTTGGCGGTACAAATGACAGCAGTAAAAACTCGCCGATAGGCACTGTTAAATACAGCGACTGGACTAAAAGTGATTTAGACACTTTTGGTGGTGCTTATTCAAAACTGATGAGTGATTTGCAGTATTGGAATCCATCGATAAGAATTATAAATGTCCAAAGCAGTTTATTGAAACGTGATTATGCATCGATTATGGAAGAAGTCACTTCCACTTTAGGGATAGAAAATGTTTTAATCCCTTCTTATTCAGGCGTTGGCGTGCATCCTGATGTTCAGGGAATGAGAACTATCGCAAACACTTTAATAAAAGTCATAGATAAAAAATGAATTTTGAAAAGTGGCGCAGACACCATCGCGCCCCTTTTCTGCCTTTGAAAGGCACATGTACTTTATTTGTCAATTATACAGCTGTGCGGCCAAATTAAAAGAGGAAAGAACCTTACGAAATCATTGCAGTCAGGTTTTGATAATGGTAAATTTAATGTAATTACAATATAATTTAAAGGGGTTTCTAAATGCCTAACATAATAAGTATAGATAGTCTCGAAGAGGCTCAGGCACTCATCGGGGCAAATGATGCGCATATCACATATTTAGAAGATGAGTTCGACGTTACGATTCACACGCTGGGAAATGAAATTACAGTAGGTGGATCGGATGATGACAATGTTGAACTCGCAGAAGATGTGCTCATTCATCTGCTGAAAATCATCCAGCGAGGGATGAAAATAAACTTAAGAGATGTTCAATCTGCATCAAGCATGGCTAAAAATGGCACGATTGAATATTTGTTAGATCTATATAATGAAGTGATTGCCAAAGATACGAAAGGCAAAGGCATCCGTGCAAAAACCACCGGACAGAGAATATATATCGAAAATATAAGACGACATGACCTGACTTTCGGCATCGGACCGGCAGGTACAGGGAAAACTTTTCTTGCTGTCGTACTTGCGTGCCAGATGCTGCGTGACGGTCAGGTGAAGAGAATTGTTCTGACGCGTCCTGCTGTGGAAGCCGGTGAAAATTTAGGATTCCTTCCCGGCGATTTGAAAGAAAAAGTCGACCCATATTTAAGACCTCTTTATGACGGACTGCACACAGTACTCGGTACAGAACAGACAGACCGCCTGATTGAGCGAGGCGTAATCGAAGTGGCACCGCTTGCCTACATGCGGGGGCGTACTCTGAATGATGCCTTTTGTATTCTGGATGAAGCCCAGAATACTACAGAGATGCAGATGAAAATGTTTTTGACTCGTCTCGGCTTCGGATCGAAAATGGTAGTTACGGGAGATGAAACTCAAATTGATCTGCCCGGTTCTTCAAAGAGCGGTCTGATTGAATCTGTGAGAAGGCTTGAAAAAGTAAAAGGGATTGCGGTTAATAGAATGGATGAAACTGACGTGGTCAGACACCCGCTTGTTTCAAAAATAATTAAAGCATATGAATAGAGGTGCACCATGCTATCAGTCGATTTTATAGATGATGAGGGTTACACATCAAGTGATGAACAGAACGAGATTAACCGGTTACTGAATTTTGCATATGAAAAATTGCAAGCTGCATCCGATGCTGAAATCAGTGTGTCCTTTGTGGACAGTGAATCCATCCGTGATATCAATCACCAATACAGGGATAAAAATGAAGTGACGGATGTCATTTCATTTGCAATGGAGGATGACGAATTCAATCTGATTCATGAAGATGCCCCGAGAACGCTCGGTGACATCATCATATCCACAGATCGCGCCAAAGAACAGGCAGAGGAATACGGACATAGTTACCGCCGTGAATTATTATTTTTATCCCTTCACGGTTTTTTACATTTACTGGGGTATGATCATATGGATGATGCAGATGAAAAAGAGATGAACCAGACACAGGATGAGATATTGGATGCGTTTGGTGTAACAAGAGATGAGTAGCGATGAAACGGTTTAAATACGCGTTTGCAGGTATCAAAGCGCTATTTGAAAAAGATTATCATTTTGCCGTGCATCTGATGATAGCGCTGGCTGTTATGGTGATGGGGTTTTTATTTGACCTGAGTTCAGTGGAATGGCTGTTTATCATCAGTGCAATTTTCATTGTGCTGATAACTGAAATCATCAATACCAGTGTCGAGTACACTGTCGATCTTGTGACAGATGATTATCACGAGCTGGCAAAGTATGCCAAAGACACCTCAGCTCTCGCCGTACTGCTGTCAGCATTTTATGCAGTCATTACAGGACTGATTATTTTTGGACCAAAATTAATTGAGTTATTCACTTAGGAGAGTGTCATATATGAATGATGGAATTTTTAAAGATGAATGGTTGGATGAAGTGATTGAAGCACAGAGTCGGGCCTACACACCGTATTCAAAATTTAACGTCGGTGCGCTTCTTGTAACAGAAGACGACGAATACATTTATGGCGCCAACATAGAGAATGCAGCGTATCCGGCAACAATTTGTGCAGAGCGGAGCGCTTTGGTCAGTGCTTACTCAAACAACATTACGAAATTCAAGGCGATTGTCGTCGTCACTGATGCAGATGGACCGGCCAGTCCTTGCGGTGTCTGCCGTCAGGTTATGAAAGAACTGTGTGATGATGATATGCCTGTTTATTTAACAAGTAAATCGGGAGAAGTCATCAAACGTACTGTAGATGATTTATTACCGCTCGGTTTTTCAGGGAAGGATATGGATTAATGTCAGAAGATAAGTTTAAATCCGGATTTATCAGTATAATAGGACGTCCTAACGTTGGTAAATCCACATTTATGAATAAAGTGCTCGGACAGAAGATTGCGATTATGTCCGATAAACCACAGACAACAAGAAATAAAGTTCAAGGTGTCTATACAACTAAAGAATCCCAGATGATATTCATCGATACCCCAGGGATCCATAAGCCGAAACATCAGCTGGGTGAACATATGATGAAGGTTGCGCGTAATACACTAAAGGAAACTGAAGTCATCCTGTTCATCATCAATGCTGCAGAAGAAATAGGCAGGGGTGATGAATACATCATAGACATGCTGAAAAATACGAAAACGCCGATTGTTCTGGTGCTGAACAAAATAGATCTTGTACATCCGGACGGCCTTTTGAAACAGATAGACGTCTACAAGGATAAGCTTGAATTCAGTGATGTTGTACCAATCTCCGCACTTCAGGGTAATAACGTGGAAACACTGCTTGAAGTGATTGAAAACTATCTGCCGGAAGGGCCGATGTACTATCCGGAAGACCGGGTGACTGACCATCCTGAACATTTTATAGTCAGTGAGCTCATCCGTGAAAAGGCACTGCATCTGACAAGTCAGGAAATACCACATGCCATCGGTGTTGAGGTCGAAAAGATGAAAGCTGATAAAGGCGATAAAATCCACGTTCAGGCAGTGATTTATGTAGAACGTGAATCCCAAAAAGGCATGGTGATTGGCAAGGGCGGTAAGATGTTGAAAGAAATAGGGCAACTTGCCAGACAGGATATAGAAAATTTACTGGGGAGCAAAGTTTATCTTGAGCTTTGGGTTAAAGTACAAAAAGACTGGCGCAATAAATCCAATTTTATAAGGTCACTTGGATACAAAGATGATGAATACTAGGTGATGAGATGATATACCAGCAAAAAGGTATCATGATCCGGCAGACAAACTACAGCGAGTCTAGCCGGATCATTACTATTTTGAATGAAGAAGGTGTCATGGTGCCATTGATGGCACGTGGTTTCAATAAAACAAAAAGCCCGTTTATTATTTTAAGACAGGGTTTTAAAGAGGCGTTGTTCACCTACAGCCGATTTAAGGGCATGGGTACTCTGAACGAAGTTGATGTTATTTCACATTTTAAAGGTATCAATAATGATTTTGATGTTTTTGCTTACGGCAGCTATATAATGGAATTTGTTACGAGGATATTAACTGATGAAGATGTGACACCAAAAAACTTTGAACTGTTGATGAAATGTTTCAGATTTCTTGAAAATAAGGAAGAAAATGAAAAAAATGCCGTCACGGCACTGGCTGCCATCAAGTTGATGCCGCAATACGGTATCGAAATCAATGTCGATGAATGTGCACTTTGCGGCAGCAGAGACTACAACACATTCAGTCATTATTCATTCATGTATCACAGTGTCATCTGTGATTATTGTGCGAATGAAGAAACGCTTCAACGGTCGGTAAATATCGGCAACAGAATTATATACCTCGCAGCATACATGAAAAATGTCAAACTGGATTTGATTAATTCCGTCAAAACAAGCTCTGAAAACGGCCGGGAACTTCTCAATTTTATAGAGATGATCTATGACGAATATGCGGGTGTTTATTTTAAAGCGAGAAAACTTGTAAAAGACATACAGAGGTGATTCTATGTATAAACTCAGCATTTCTGTTATGAGAGCATTGGGATTCGTTGCGGTTCTGAATGCAATCATCTTAGATTTTTATCATCACTTGGAATGGGTTAATGGATATCTACAGTTTGGGCCGATAGCTCTTTTTATACTATATATTTTTGCTGGATCATTCATAGCATCCAGACTATATAAAGGCCGTGAGGAACCTGAAGGAAGAAATCTGAGTCCTTTTATACATTCAATGATGATTACTACAGCTCTAACCGTGATTTTTGCGATGAATATCTTTGTCGGTCAACCAAATTCGAATATATTCAACATTTCCAATTCTGAATTTTGGATTTTTGCAGTTGTAGTTCCAATCATCTCGAAGATGTTGTCGAGGAAAGAAGAGGGTGTACCGGAACACGGGTGATTTACTTTTCAGTACAGAATAGATTTGTGTGGAGATCAGGGGGAACGGTATGTATTACAATGAGGAAATCGTGAATATCATACTGCTGCTTATCATTGTCAGTGGCATTGTGATATTTGTTGTCTTCAGAATGGCCTATAAAACAAAAAGAGGCACACTTGGCAGGAAACATTCAAAGAAAGAACAAAATATTTTGGACAGTCTGATACCGTTTGGAATGATTGCGGGATTTATCATCACTTTAATCCTTAGCTTGTTCCAGGCAATTCCATTGATGTATACAATTGGCATAGGTCCTGGAATAGGCTTATTATTTGGCTATATCGGTTATGAAATTTATAGTCGATACTGACTTTTCGATTTGAATACTCAAAATATATTCATGAGATTGGAATTCAACTCTTTATTCGATTTGGATCATTAGAAAACGGTCTTCAAATCGAAATTTAGAGAACACCTCTGAAACACAAATGACAAATAAAAAAGCAGGTATCCATCTTCTCTTCAGAGTCCGGGTACCTGCTTTTTGTTTGAATCAGTCATATCATTATAATTTAATTTTTTCTTTCAGGAAGCCGTTCACTTCATCGATCGGCATTCTTGTCTGTTCCATCGTGTCTCTCTCTCGTACTGTCACCATGTTGTCTTCTAATGAATCAAAATCAAAAGTGATGCAGTATGGTGTGCCGATTTCGTCCTGGCGACGGTATCTCTTACCGATAGACTGTGATTCGTCAAATTCGATATTGAAGTCAGATGCAATTTTTTCATATACTTTAAATGCATCATCGCTCAATTTTTTAGATAACGGAAGTACTGCCGCTTTGAAAGGTGCAAGGCTCGGGTGGAATCTCATAACGGTTCTTGAGTCTCCATTTTCAAGTTCTTCCTCGTCGTATGCATCACTCATGAATGCAAGTGTCACACGGTCAAGACCTAACGCAGGTTCAATGACAAACGGGATGAATTTATCACCTGATTCCTGATCATGGTAAGTGAGGTCTTCCCCGGAATGCTCCATGTGCTGTTTTAAGTCAAAGTTTGTACGGCTCGCAATGCCCCATAATTCACCCCAGCCGAATGGGAATTTAAATTCGATATCAGTTGTTGCATTGGAGTAGTGGGAAAGCTCATCATCATCATGGTCGCGCATACGCAGCTTATCTTCTGCAAGCCCTAAATTAAGCAGCCAGTTTTGACAGAAATCTTTCCAGTATTTTTGCCATTCCACTTCTGTACCTGGTTTACAGAAAAATTCAAGTTCCATCTGTTCGAATTCTCTTGTTCTGAAAATGAAGTTGCCTGGTGTAATTTCATTACGGAACGATTTACCGATCATACCGATACCGAATGGCAATTTTTTACGCATTGTTCTTTGAACGTTTTTATAGTTTACGAAAATACCCTGTGCTGTTTCAGGTCTTAGGAAAATTTCATTCGTAGATGACTCTGTTACACCCTGGAAAGTTTTGAACATCAAGTTGAACTGACGGATTTCAGTGTAGTCCTGAGCGCCACAGTTCGGACATGCGATGTTGCGTTCCTCGATAATATTTTTCATTTCATCGAAGCTTAAGCCGTCTGCAACAAAAGTGTCATCTTCCTTTTGAATGACGTTTTCAATGAGTTTATCTGCACGGTGACGGCTTTTACATTCCTTACAGTCGATCATCGGGTCATTGAAGTTGTTTAAATGTCCGGATGCTTCCCAAGTTTTCGGGTTCATTAAAATTGATGCATCGACACCGACGTTGTAAGGTGACTCCTGTATGAATTTTTTCCACCATGCTGCTTTGACGTTATTTTTCAGTTCAATGCCAAGCGGGCCATAATCCCATGTGTTTGCCAGACCGCCATAAATCTCACTGCCCGGAAATACAAAACCTCTTGCCTTTGATAAATTTACAACCTTGTCCATATCCATACTAAAACACTCCTTAAAATAGTTTGTTTCTGCATATAAAAAGTCCCAGGATAGCTCAGCTATCCTGGGACGAGTCTATGCCCGCGGTTCCACCCAAATTAGTGTTTCCACTCAACTTTTAGTATACAGTTATTTTTTAATATATTATATGCCATTTATCATGTTAAGCTCACACCATCCTTAACTCGCTTAATTCACATTATATAAAATGTCTTTTGAAAGTGCAAATGTTTCATTGTATTTCTTTATACCGGCAGATGTATTATAATTATTATTATTGGGAGTGAGGCCATGGAACTGAACAGCAGGCAGGAAAAGATACTGAAGATTGTAAAACAGCATGGACCGATAACCGGCAGTAAGATCGCAGAGCAATTGTCTTTGACAAGAGCTACATTGAGACCAGATCTTGCAATTCTGACTATGAGCGGTTATCTGGATGCTCGTCCGCGTGTCGGATACTTTTACACCGGCAAAGAACCGGCTGAAGTACTGACCAGTAAAATCAGAAATATTTTAGTCAGGGATGTCCAAAGTCTGCCTATAGTGATAAAAGAGGATACATCCATCTACGAGGCGATTGTAAAGATGTTTCTGGAAGACGTAGGTACATTATACGCAATTGATGATGACAGGGATCTTGTCGGCGTCATTTCCAGAAAGGATCTGTTAAAAGGCACGATGGGTAAAAATGATATCGAAAAGACACCTGTCAGTATTATTATGACAAGGAAACCGCATATCACTACATGCTATCCAAACGATTTATTAATTTATGCAGCGAATCAGTTAATAGAAAAACAGATTGATTCGATACCTGTAATCGATAAAGATGCCGATAAGGACATTGTCATCGGCCGCATAACAAAAACAAATATTACAAAAGTGTTTGTTAATCTAATGGAATAAGGAGTGTCTGGATGTCTAACATAAAAGTAATCATAGCGTCTGATTCAGTAGGTGAAACTGGAGAACTGGTAGCTAAAGCATCTCTGGCGCAATTTGATATAGACAGTTCATCGGATGTATTAATAAGATATCCGTATATTGATTCAGAAGACAATGTGGATGAAGTAGTGGATCTGGCAAAAAGTAAAGAAGCAATCGTCGTCTTTACAATTATCACCCCTAAATTCAGAAATTATATAAAAGAAGAGCTCAAAAAGGAAAATATACCATCCGTCGATGTGATGGGGCCATTAATGTCAATTCTAGAAGGTAAAACCGAAGAAACACCATACTATGAACCCGGCCGTGTCCATAAACTGGATGAAGATTATTTTAAAAAGATTGAAGCGATAGAATTTGCGGTCAAGTATGATGACGGTAAAGATGCAGGCGGACTCAACAAAGCGGATATGGTTCTGATCGGTGTATCAAGAACATCAAAGACGCCATTATCACAATTCCTTGCACTTAAAAAATATAAAGTCATGAACATGCCGCTTGTGCCAGAAGTTACACCTCCGAAAGAACTGTTTGAAATACCTGCCTCGAAATGCATAGGCCTGAGAATAAAATCCTCTGCGCTGAATAAAATCAGAAAAGAGAGATTGACTCAGCTTGGTTTGAAAGATACGGCGAGCTATGCCAAAAATGAAAGAATTCAAGAAGAACTTGATTATTTTGATTCAGTTATTGAAAGAATAGGTTGTCCTGTAATCGATGTATCTGAAAAAGCCATTGAAGAAACAGCAAATGAAATAATGAAATATGTAGATGGTAAAATAGATATTAAAGGATGATAGTGTGAATATCCCACAACAGACAATTGAACATGTTAAAGATAGGACCGACATTACAGAGCTCGTTTCCAGTTATATAAAACTCGAGAAACGCGGGCGAAACTACGTCGGTCTTTGCCCTTTTCACAATGAAAAAACGCCTTCTTTCAGCGTCAGTCCGGAAAAACAGATCTGTCACTGTTTCGGGTGTAAAAAAGGTGGAAACGTCTTTCAATTCCTTATGGAAATTGAAAATATATCATTTTCAGAATCTGTGAAAAGACTGGGAAAACCGCTTGGTGTTGAAGTTGCCATAAATGAAAGCAGAGTGGATGACAATGATATGCAGTTCATCAAGATGCATGAGCATATCACAGATCTTTTCCATCATATATTAATCCACACCAATGAAGGTGAAGATGCGTTAAACTATTTGATCGAGAGAGGGTTTTCCAGTGAAATCCTGAAGAAAGAGAAAATAGGACTTGCTCCAAAAATGTCGTCATTTACCAAAAATGCTATTTTGGAGAAAGGCTTTACTGAAGAAGCGGCGTATAGCGCTGGATTACTTTCCCGTAATGAAGAAAACTTTTCATATTACGACCGTTTCGTAAACCGTATTATGATACCGATTAAAAACCATCAGGACTATATCATCGGGTTTACTGCAAGGAGCATAGATGGGTCAGAACCGAAGTATTTAAATACACCGGAAACGAACATTTTCCAGAAGCGTCATTTATTATTTAATTTAAGCGATGCAAGAAAAGCAATCAGACAGCAGGATGAAGTCATACTAATGGAAGGTCACCTCGATGTTTTAAAGGTGAAATCAGTCAATGTTGAAAATATTGTCGGCCTCATGGGTACAGCCTTAAGTGATGAGAACATCAATCTTCTGGATCGATTGGCATCGAATGTTACTTTGATGTTTGATGGGGATAATGCGGGCTCCAAGGCTACGATGGGCATAGGTGAGCAGCTGCTGAAACATGGACTGAACACATTTGTTATCCAGTTGCCGAAAGATATGGACCCTGATGAGTTTATTGTTGAAAATGGTGAAGAAGCGTTCCGAGATCTTGTTAAAAATGAGAAGCGGCACTATGTACACTTTTTATCTGAAAAGCTTTTAAACGAAAGTATGCATAACGATCTAGCTTATTCTCAAAATCTCAATACATTGATAGATGCAATGAAGTATGTCACTGATGATGCAATACGTGCCAGATTAATCATGCATATCAGCGAAAGATATAATGTAGATAAAACTCAGATAGAAAGTAAACTTCCTGTTAGAACTCCTGTAAAAAGGGAAAGTAATATACAACAGGTTGAAAGACTTTCCATACGTGAGAAAAAAGAACGCTACTTTTTAAAAGCACTGATAAACGATAAAAGCCTGTTTGAATATTGCAGAGAGAAAATAGATGCAGAAGTATTAACTTCGCAGCAGTATTATGGTATATTTAAAGGGTTATGCAATTATTTTGATGACCATGACACATTTGAAGTATCATCCTTTATCCAGCAGATACCGAATGAATTATTAGAAGTTGTGATTAATTTAGATAATTTGAAGATTCAAAGTGATGTCTCCCGGGATGAAATAGATGATTACCTCGATGATTTAAGTGGTAAAAGAAATAGTAACAAGGAGAAAAAATTATTATTTGCACAACTTGCTGAGGCCGAAGCGAATAATGATATTGATCTGCAGGCCAGTTTAATGCAGCAATTGTTGGAAATTAACAGCAGATATAAAAGTTAGTCAATATAATTAGGAGGTACATTTATGTCTGAAAATAAAGTTGGAGCAACTGAGACAAAAGATGAAGAGTTGTTTACTTCTGTTGAACAAGTGAAACAGGCACTCCTTGAAAAAGGGAAAAAAGAAGGACATTTATCACACGAGGAAATTGCAGACAAATTATCTAATTTCGAATTAGATGCGGATACAATGGATGAGTTTTTTGATGAATTGAATGAAAATGATATACAATTAATAAATGAAAAGGATGCAACAGATACAGATGAAAAGCTGAATCTGCACGATATGAGTGCACCGCCGGGAGTTAAAATCAACGACCCGGTACGCATGTATTTAAAAGAAATCGGCCGTGTCGATTTATTGAGTGCGAAAGAAGAAGTGGAATTGGCCAAGAAAATAGAGCAGGGGGATGAATTTGCCAAAAGCCGCTTAGCTGAAGCCAACCTGCGACTGGTGGTCAGCATCGCGAAAAGATATGTCGGACGCGGTATGCTGTTCCTTGATCTGATTCAAGAAGGTAATATGGGACTTATAAAAGCTGTTGAAAAATTCGACTTTACAAAAGGGTTCAAATTCTCGACTTATGCCACATGGTGGATTCGTCAGGCAATCACAAGAGCCATTGCCGACCAGGCAAGAACGATACGTATCCCGGTTCATATGGTTGAAACAATCAATAAGCTTATCAGAATCCAGCGCCAATTACTGCAGGACCTGGGCCGTGAGCCGATTCCGGAAGAAATCGGTGAAGAAATGGATCTGCCGGCTGATAAAGTTCGTGAAATCCTTAAAATTTCCCAGGAGCCCGTGTCGCTTGAAACACCTATCGGTGAAGAGGATGACAGTCATCTTGGAGATTTTATAGAAGATCAGGAAGCTCAAAGCCCATCAGATCATGCGGCTTATGAGTTATTGAAAGAACAGTTGGAAGATGTTCTTGATACATTGACTGACCGTGAAGAGAATGTATTGAGATTGAGATTCGGACTTGACGACGGACGTACAAGAACTCTGGAAGAAGTCGGAAAAGTGTTCGGTGTGACGAGAGAAAGAATACGTCAAATTGAAGCGAAAGCACTTAGAAAACTGCGTCATCCAAGCAGAAGTAAACGGTTAAAGGATTTTATGGATTAAGTTGATATTAAAGGTGTAATATTATAACTAAAATCATTTTGACATTATGTATTTTTAATATACAATTATAATTGTATATGCATTTATATAAGGGAGGGTCAACATTTGAATAAGAATCCGATTATACCATTTTTACTTATCATCTTTTTAGGTGTAGGTCTTGTTTTCTTACTATCTTCACAAGGTGCAAACCAGGAAGAAGAAGGAGAAGACGTTGCTACTGAAGAAGGATCTGGAGAAGGTGGCGGCGAAGAAGGCTCAGAAGAAGGCGGAGACGGTGCATCATCTGGCGACGTAGACGCAGAAGGCATTGCTCAAAACAGCTGTGCATCATGTCACGGTGAAGACTTTTCTGGAGGTATGGGACCGGCACTTGCCGGCACGAGCCTTGGTGAAGACGAATTCACTGATATCGTGAGAAACGGTCAAGGTTCAATGCCTGCATTTGATGAAAGTCAAGTGAGCGACGAGGAAATGACTGCACTTTACGAATTTTTCTCAGAACAATAATTGATAATGGAACCTCCACATTAGTGGAGGTTTTTATTTTAGGGGATGGTATAGATGATTGATGAGCGTTTAAAATATGCGGCAAATTATATAATTGGAGAAAAAATGGTGGATATCGGTTCAGATCATGCTTATCTCCCGATATATTCAATTCAGAACGGCATTGTTAATACTGCGATATGCGGTGAAGTGGTAGAAGGCCCCTATCATTCCACGTTGAAGAATATTGAAGTGTATCATATGTCTGATAAAATCGAGCCGAGACTCGGAGATGGTTTAAAGATTTTATCAAAAGAGGATAAGGTGGATACAATAACAATATGCGGGATGGGCGGGCCATTGATTGCAAGCATAATAGAAGAAGGGTACGACAATGTAGCCGGTCATCCCCGGCTGATTCTACAGGCAAATAATTTCACTTATCCGATCAGAAAAACCGTTGTCGATTTAGGTTACAAAATTACACATGAAAAAGTATTGAAGATTGGCAAGCGTTACTATGAAATCATTGTCTGCGACCACGATGATGAAAAAATAGATTTGACAGAGAAAGAATTGATATTCGGTCCTGAAAACTTGTCTGTCCGTGATGATGAGTTCATCAGTAAAGTAGAATGGGAACATGAACATTTGGTCAGTATATATAATGGTATCAACAGTGAAAAAAGCAGCGGTAAAAAAGGAGAAGTAAAATCTAAAATAAAAATGCTGGAAGAGGTGCTGAACGATGAAAATTAATGAACTGATGAAGCAATTGGATGAAATCGCTCCATTTAAAGACAGTGAGGAATGGGACAACACCGGGCTTCTTGTCGGTGACAATGAAGCTGAAGTGACAGGTATATTGACTGCGCTGGATTGTTCACTTGCCACTGTGGAAGAAGCAATTGATAAAGGTTTAAATACGATCGTCTTACATCATCCGCTCATATTTCCAAAAGTGAACAGTATAACCGATCATTTTTACGGTAGAATCATACGAAAACTGATCAGAAATGATATCAACCTCATTACGATGCATACTAATTTGGATCACCAGCCAAACGGTGTCAGCCACATGATAGCTGAAGCTCTGGGCTTTTCTGATACTGAGATTTTGATACCAAAAAAATATGAACTGAAAAAACTCAGAGTGAATATACCAAAAGAAGATAAAGAAAAATTGAAGAAAGGTCTGTCTGAAGGCGGTGTCGGTAATCAGGGAGATTACAGCGAATGCTTTTTTGAGTATCCGATAACAGGTCAATTCAGACCGAATGAAAATGCGAATCCTCATATTGGTACCAACAATGAACTGGAAATTGTTGATGAATATATTGTTGAAGCTGTTTTTGATTCCGATCAGCAGGATGATGTGATTGATGCATTGCTCAAAGTTCATCCGTATGAAGAACCGGCGTTTGATATTTTCACAATCAACAATGTGCCTAATAAAGGACTCGGTGTGAAATTCAGTTACGAAGGTACTTTGGATGATCTTACCAAGTTATTGGAAGATAAGATGGATTATCCTGTTGTCAACGTTGTAAAAGGGAATGATGACATTATATCCACAGTCGGGATTATCGGTGGTTCCGGCATGGGCTATGCAAATGAAGCTTTCAAAGCAGGTGTCGATGTGCTGATTACAGGGGATGTAAAGTATCACGAAGCATATGATGCAAAAATGCTTCAAAGAAATATTATTGATGCAGGACATTATCTTGAAGCCTTCATGAGAGAAGGCCTTGAAACCTTAATACGGAACAAAACTGATTTAAAAGTAGTTTCAAGTAAAGTAGATACAAATCCATTTCAGAAAAAAACAATTTGATGCGGTTTCTTTTACATTAAACATATATGACTGCCATATAAGTGTACATCCTCCTAATATGAGATTATTCAATTGATAATCGCTTTTAAACAGTTGCAATATTAGGAGGGTACATAATGAATAAATCGTTATTTTTGTTACTATGCAGTTTATTTGACGTAATTTTAAATGAATCATCACTTTATTAATTAGCATTATTGTATAAAATTGAATTGGCAAAAAATGACGATACACCCATCTGGATGCATCGTCATAATCTTAAATATCAGTCCATTATTTTAACTGGTTTTGGTTTCTTAATTTTTGGAAGGATCTTATCTTTTGGTACAGATGAAACAGGTTGTTCAGTCAATTCTTCATTGTACTGGTTCAAGTATTCGATGACTTCTCTAACAATTGGAGTAGGAGTTGAGGCACCTGCAGTCACTGCTACTGAATCGATTCCGTGCAGCCATTCAGTCTTCAACTCACTTAAAGAACTGATTCTGTAGGCATTGGTGTGTGCAATTTCTTTTGAAACTTGTGTCAGTCTGTTCGAGTTATTACTCTTTGGATCGCCGACAACAATCAGAAGTTCAGCCTGATCTGCCTGTTCTGCCACAGCTTCCTGACGGACTTGTGTTGCCATACAGATTTCCTGCTGCACTTCAATGTGTGCATACTTCACTTTCAGCTCATCCATCAGATGGCCGACATCCCACTGGCTCATTGTCGTCTGGTTGGTGACGATGAGTTTTCTCTCATGCAGATATTCAGGTAATTCCTCAATATCATCCATCGTTTCGACCAGATGTACATGATCAGGATTTACACCGACAGCACCTTCAGGTTCCGGGTGTCCTTTTTTACCGATGTAAACGACATCATAGCCTTTTTCAGTTTTTCTGCGGATTAACTCGTGTGTCACCTGAACGTCAGGGCATGTCGCGTCTATACAAGTCAAACCTTTTTCTTTTGCACGCTTTTTAACTTCTGGAGATACACCATGAGCTGTGAAGATTACAGTTCCTTCATTTATATTCTCTAAAATCTCCAACCGGTTAGGTCCGTCTAATGTTACAATGCCATCCTCTTCAAAAGCATCTGTTACATGTTTGTTATGCACAATCATCCCTAATATATATAATGGTCTCGGCAATGACTTGTCCATCGCAGCGTTTCTTGCGATGACCATAGCATCAACAACACCATAACAATAACCTCTTGGTGTGATCTTTATAATATCCATAGAGTCCATTCCTCCTCAATAATCATTATATCTAATATCGTTTATAATTAAAATCATCATGAAGTCCGAAATTACATTATAGCATGTAACGCGCTTTTCAGTTATAATTGAATTCGAATTTAATAATGAAAAGGTGATACTATGAGTCACGCATTTAAAAGATTTAACTTTGATGATAATATGCTCGATGCTATAAAATCTATAAACTTTACTCATCCGACTTTAGTTCAGGAAAGAGTTGTTCCAAAAATCCAAAGAGGTGAGAACGTCGTTGCGATGAGCGAGACCGGGAGCGGAAAATCACATGCATTCATTTTGCCGATCCTTGAAAGTATCGATATTGATAAACATTCGACTCAATCTATAATTCTAGCACCCACAAGAGAACTTGCAAGCCAACTGTTTCAGATGACCAGCGAACTGATTGGAAACTATAAAGATATTAAAACCAGCCTATTCATCGGAGGGACCGATTTCAATAAAGATGCTGAAAAAGCCAAGAAATCTCCACAGATTATTATCGGGACCCCAACCAGGGTCAATGAACTGATGAAAGATGGTGTGCTTAAAGTCCATCAGACACGTACAATTGTCATAGATGAAGCAGATCTGATGATTGACCTCGGTTTCCTGAACGATGTGGATATGCTGGCCAACACGCTTCATCAGGAAGCACAGTTTTTAGTGTTTTCAGCGACAATTCCAGTAATGCTGCAGCAATTCCTTGAAAAGTACATTGGTAATGTTGAAACGATAGTCATCGATCAGCCGAAAAACAAGGCATCCATCAAATATTCACTTGTGCCGGTCAAAGGTGATGATAAGATGGGGAAAGTCAAAGAATTGACTGAAGTGATCAATCCGTATATCGGTATCATTTTTGCGAATTCAAAAGCAAGAGCAGACGACTTGTATGATTACCTGCGAGAGCATAATATGAATATTGGTATTTTTCATGGCGGACTTAAACCGCGTGAGAGAACAAAGGAAATTAAAAATATACGTGAGTTAAAATATGAATGGGTCATCGCAAGTGACCTTGCTGCCCGCGGACTGGACATTGATGGAGCGTCCCATGTAATAAACTTTGATATCCCGAAAGATATTGAATTCTTCACACACAGAGTCGGCCGGGTGGGTCGTGGACAATATGAAGGTGTTGCGATTACAATCTATACGCCTGAGGAAAACTATTTAATCGATCAGCTTGAGAAGAAAGGTTATCATTTTGAGGATGAGGATGTCAGACAAGGCGAATTAAAGCCTGTAAAATCCAGAACGTCACGTGTCAGCAGGAAGAAAGCTGAAAAAAATGTGGCTCAGAACTTAAACTATAAGGTTAGAAAACCAAAGAAAGTGAAGCCGGGCTATAAGAAGAAGATGTCAAAAGAACTGAATGATCTGAAACAGCAGGAGAGACGCAAGTATGCAAAATCAAAAAGAAGAAAAAAATAAATTTCTAAGGATGGTATTATGTTAATAGGATCACATGTATCGATGAGTGGGAAAAAAATGTTGGAAGCTGCAAGTGAATCAGCTGCAGGCTTTGGAGCAAATACTTTTATGATTTATACAGGCGCTCCCCAAAATACAAGAAGAAAAAAGATTGAAGACCTGAATATAGAAGCAGGCCAGGCGCATATGAAAAAACATGGAATTTCCAATATTGTCGTTCACGCACCTTACATCATCAATATAGCGAATACCGTTCGCGACGGGGTATTCGATCATGGTGTTGAATTCCTTCAGGAAGAAATCGTCCGTACCGAGCATATAGGTTCCAATCAGATTGTCCTTCACCCCGGAAGCCATGTTGGCGCAGGGGCAGACAAAGGAATTGAATCCATTATAAAAGGCTTGAATGAAACATTCACCAATGATAATGATGTACAGATTGCTCTTGAAACGATGGCAGGTAAAGGCTCGGAAATCGGCCGCAACTTTGAGGAACTCGCACAAATTATAGATGGGGTGGAAAATAATGATCGTTTAAGTGTCTGTTTTGACACTTGTCACGTCCATGATGCAGGTTATGATATCGTTAATGATTTCGACGGTGTATTGGAACAATTCGATAAGATTATCGGTCTTGACCGTATCAAAGTCGTCCATGTGAATGACTCGAAAAACCCGGTAGGTGCACACAAAGACCGTCACGAGAATATCGGATTCGGCCATATTGGGTTTGATACACTGACTTATATCATCAATCATCCGGAACTGAAAAATGTACCGAAGATTTTAGAAACACCATTTGTCGGTACGGATAAGAAAAATAAAACAGCACCATATAAACATGAAATTGAAATGATTAAAAACGATAAATTTAATCCGAATCTGCTTACAGATATTAATCCTTTAATGGCTGAAGTGGAATAATTTAAAGCCACAGTAAAAACTGTGGCTTTTTCGTAATCATTACTATTTACAAATCGTAATGATTCCTTTATAATAAATTGATTATAATTTTAAAGGAGCGAAATAAATGTCTGAACCAATCTTTGAATTAAAGAATATTTCATATACTTATAAAGATAAATTAGAACATACACCGGCGCTGAAAAATATTAATTTAAAGATTGATAAAGGTGACTTTGTTGCTCTGGTCGGTCCGAATGGATCGGGAAAAACAACATTGATCAAATTGATTCTAGGTGTGATCAAGCCTCAGGATGGCGAAATCTATATAAAAGGGGATAACTATCAGAGATATGCAAGCTGGCAGGAAATCGGCTATGTATCTCAAAAATCGAACAGTTTTGCCAAAGGTTTCCCGGCTTCGGTGAGCGAAGTGATTTTAAGCGGACTGACAAAACAAAAGGGTCTGTTCAACAGATTTTCGAGGAAAGATAAAAAAAGATTGGAAGAAGTACTGGAACTGTTGGACATACAAAATCTGAAAGATAAGAATATTTCTTCATTATCCGGCGGTCAGACACAGCGTGTATTCATTGCGAGGGCCCTGATCAATCAACCTTCTATACTGGTTTTGGATGAGCCGACTGTCGGTATAGACAATCAGCATGTAAAAGAGTTTTACGATGTACTTTTAAAATTAAAAGAGCAGTCCGTCACTATACTTTTGGTCACACATGATATCGGTGTGGTCGTAGATCATGCAAATGAAGTGGCATGTCTAAATGGTCATCTGCATTTCCATGGAACCAATCATGAATTCAAAAACTTGGGAGAGGCTGAGTTGTCCAAGATATATGGCTTTCCCCTCCAGCTTGTCAGTCATGATCACGATAGGGAGTGCTGTGTATGATTCAAGCCCTGTTTGAGTACGAATTTATCAGATATTCTTTCATCAGTGGTGTCATTGCCGGACTGATCGCCCCGCTGGTGGGGACGTTCATAGTCATCAGAAGGTTATCATTGATTGCCGATGCATTAAGTCATGTAACTCTGGGAGGTATCGCATTCGGTGTCTATCTGTCATCTATATTTACCTTCACTGTCAATCCATTAATTACAGGTATTTTATTTTCAATAATGGGTGCGCTCGGAATCGAGCGGCTGAGATCTGTATATAAACATTATCAGGAACTTGCTATACCGATCATAATGAGTCTCGGTATAGCGGTAGGTATCGTTTTCCTTTCTCTTGCCGATGGATTTAATCAGGATCTGTTCGGGTATTTATTCGGCAGTATAAGTGCTGTGAGTATCAATGATCTTCTGTTGATCGCGAGTATCGGAGTCATCGTCATCCTGTTCATATTTTTTCTTTATAAAGAACTGTTCATGGTTTCATTTGATGAAGAGTATGCAAATGTCATGAACATAAATAAATGGATTTATGTCGCTTTCATCATTGTGGTGGCACTGGTCATCAGTGCATCTATGCGCATTGTCGGCATCCTGTTGGTCAGCGCGTTGATGACATTGCCTGTAGCGAGCGCAATGCGGATAACTTCAAGCTTCAAGCAACTGATGATCGTCAGTGTGATATTCGGTGAAATAGCTGTAATCATCGGTTTATTCTTAAGTTTCCATCTGAATATTTCACCAGGCGGTACGATTGTTTTAGTCTCAATATTAATCTTGCTCGGAACAATCTTTTTAAATCGATTAGGGGTGAGTAGAAATGGCAGCAGAACTCAAGAAGTATAAAACAAAATTGAGAGATCACGGTTTAAAGATAACAGAAAAAAGAATGACGATGATTGAATTGTTTTTAAAAGAAGATCGTTATTTAAGTGCTAAAGAAGTGCAGGAGCAGCTTCATAAAATTTATCCAAGTTTAAGTTACGATACAATTTACCGCAACCTTTACACTTTAAAAGAAATAGAGGTTTTGGAAAATACAAACTTCGAAGGTGAAATGCAGTTTAAAATTTCCTGTTCGGATCATCACCACCATCATTTCATCTGTGAAGAATGCGGGGATACTAAAGTTATACATTACTGTCCGGTGGAAACCTGGCAGAGTGAATTGCAAGATGTGGAAATTACAAATCATAAAGTGGAGATTTACGGCCTCTGTGCCGCATGTAAATAAAAGAAGGGATGTTCCCATATGGAACATCCCTTCTTTTCTGTCTTATTTACTTGCAGCTTCTTCTTTAGCTTTACGTTCTTTTTCAAAATGTGCTTCTGCCAGAATATCAATTTCTTTCTTAAGCTCATCCACCATTGTTTCCTCTGGTACTTTTCTAACGGTTTCACCATGCATGAAGAGCAGTCCTTCATCGCGTCCGCCGGCAATGCCGATATCAGCTTCACGTGCCTCTCCCGGCCCGTTGACTGCACAGCCGAGTACTGCAACTTTGATTGGTGCTTGGATTTTAGAGATGTATTCTTCGACCTCATTGGCTATGGAAATCAAATCAATTTCTATACGTCCACATGTCGGGCATGCAATCAATGTTGCTGCATTACTTGCCAGGCCGTATGATTTCAGCAGTTCTTTTGCAACTTTAACTTCTTCAACAGGATCTGCTGACAATGAAATTCTCAGTGTATTACCTATACCCTGTGAAATGATTGCACCAAGTCCTGCAGCACTTTTGACCGTTCCGGCAAATAAAGTACCACTTTCTGTAATACCAAGGTGCAATGGGTAGTCAAAAGCTTTAGCAGCTTTTGTATATGCTTCGATTGCAAGGTTGACATCTGAAGCTTTCATCGAAACGATGATATCGTGAAAGTCAAGATCTTCAAGTATCTGAATGTGGTGCAATGCACTTTCCACCATGCCGTCGGCAGTAGGGTAACCATATTTTTCAATGATATGTCTTTCCAAACTGCCTGCGTTTACTCCGATACGGATTGGAATTCCTTTTGCTTTACAAGCTTTTACGACTTCTTCAACACGTTCACGGCGTCCAATGTTACCTGGGTTGATACGGATTTTGTCCGCACCGCCCTCAACAGCAAGAAGTGCAAGCTTATAATCAAAATGTATATCTACAACTAATGGTATATTAATCTGCTTTTTAATTTCCGGGATCGCTAAAGCATCCTCTTCTCTCGGGCATGCCACTCGAACAATCTGACAACCGGCTTCCTCTAAACGGTGTATTTCCGCAACTGTTGCTTCCACATCATGTGTTTTAGTGGTTGTCATACTTTGAATGACAATCTGGTCTTCACCGCCAATAGTCAAGTCGCCGACTTTTACTTGTCGTGTTTTAGTACGATGTATAATTTCAGACATATCCAAACTCCTTAATATAAATACTTTATTAAATCATTTGTTATTATACTAAACTTAAACGTGAAATGTAACTACTTCGCTTTATTAATTTACCTTTTTATTATATCAAAGCATTATTGTTTCATTATGATGTTTAAGATAATTCATACAAAGGTATGATAATATCAGTATGGTAAACAATTCATTTGTTATTCTATCAGTGAATTGTTATATTTAATATGTAAATTCTTATTGGAGGCGAATTAACTATGGCTTTTGAACTACCAGAATTACCTTATGCATATGATGCATTGGAACCACACATTGACAAAGAAACTATGGAAATTCACCATTCTAAGCACCATAACACTTATGTTACGAAGTTGAACGATGCAGTGAAAGGCACAGATTTAGAATCTAAAGATATCGAGGAAGTTATCAAAGATTTAAATTCAGTACCTGAAGATATCAAGACTGCAGTTCGTAACAATGGTGGTGGACACTACAACCACTCATTGTTCTGGCAAATGTTGACTCCTGACGCATCTGAAGCTAATGGAGAAGTGAAAGATGCAATCGAAGCAAAGTTCGGTTCATTGGATGCATTCAAAGAAAAATTTGAAGCAGCAGGTGCTGGCCAATTCGGTTCAGGCTGGGCTTGGTTAGTTGTTAACAACGGAGAACTTGAAGTTGTTGGAACTCCAAACCAGGATAACCCGATCACTGATGGTAAAACACCAATCCTTGGTGTGGACGTATGGGAACATGCGTATTACCTCAAGTATCAAAACAAGCGTCCTGAATACCTTAAAGCATTCTGGAACGTTGTTAACTGGGACAAAGTAAACGAACTATACAAAAATGCAAAATAATAATTTTTAATAAAAAAGACGGGACTTTAGACTGACATAGTGAAATGAGACAGAGATAAAACACCTTCATTAGGCTATCTTCACTCCAAAATCAATTGGAGAGAGGTAGCCTAATTTTTCTTGTATTCTTTCCTCGTTATAATACTTCAAATATTGATTGACACGCGAAATCGTCTCCCCATTACTGAGTGAGTTGTATCTTGTGTATATGAATCCTTCAGATTTCAGATTGGAATGGAACGATTCAATGACCGCATTGTCCCAACAATTACCTCTCCTGGACATACTGCTGACCAGATTATTTTCCGTGACATATGCCTGGTAGGCATACGAGGTGTAGACACTGCCCTGATCAGAATGAATGATGACACCTTCAGGGTATGCACGACGCTTCAATGCCTCTTTCAAGGTATCCAGCACCAATGGAGTCTGCTGATGATCATACAATTTGGCGGCGACGATTTCGTTGTTGTAAAGGTCCATGATCGTCGATAGATATTTCACAGTCCGTCCATATTGGATGTAAGTGATGTCTGTGACCCATTTCTGATTGGGTTCGGCAGACTGAAAATTACGCTTGAGCCGGTCCGGCGCAATAATGACCGTTTCACCTTGCGCTTTCCATTTCTTTTTCGGTTTCACCCGGCATTGTAGATGATGTTTCTGCATGATGGTCTGAACCGTGTTGCGATGCCGTTTAATCTGGTATGTCCGCTCCAATAACGCTTTCACTTTACGATGGCCATAGCGGTACTGCGTCGACTGACAGATCTCAATAATCGCCTGCTCAACATCTGTCAGTGAGGGTTCAGCCCCTTCTGACCGCCATCGATAGTAGTTGGCACGCGGGATTTCCAATGCATTCAGAATCACTGTGATGGTGTACTTCGATTTCATACGTTCAACAAGTTTCAGGACTACTTCTTTTTCAACTCCTTTTTGATCGCCATATACTTTTTTAAAATGTCATTCTCCATTTTCAGATGTTCTAGCTGACGATTTTTCCGCTCATCTTCTGAACGGTCTTCCGGTCCATGTCCGTAGGTGTATTGTTTGCCGATTGGCTGGTCCAATCGATAGAGTTCCCCCTGTCGATACCACCTGACCCATGTGGAAATCTGGGACTTGTTCTTGATGCCGTATTTCTCCATAATCTCTTGAGTCGTTAATTCACCCGCTATTTTTGCTTTCACTACCGCCCATTTCACATCACT
>NZ_LFKO01000002.1:236718-492890 GCF_001265075.1 Salinicoccus sp. YB14-2 | reverse complement strand
AATATACGTTTTTGCCCATGCAAAAACACCTCCGATTGAGTACTTGATTTATTGTACCATCTCGAAGGTGTTTTATACTGTCTCAAATAGTTAGGTTAGTCTACTTCGTTCCCGTCTTTTTTATATCTATAAATCATATGCTATGATAAAATAACGTTAGTATTTTTATGGGTTAAGGAATGAAGTCTATTGAAAAGAGCAAAAGTTAAAAGTCTGGAAGCAATTAATAAACAAACGTTAAAAAGCAGGATAAATCTTGTAATCATCGTCATATTTTTTTTGTGTCTGCTTCTTATTTTGAGACTTGGTTATCTTCAGATTGTCCAAGGCGAAGAATACCAGGAGGAAATTGAAAACGCACAATATGTGGAAATAAATCAAAGTGTGCCCCGTGGTGAAATATACGACAGAAATGGTAATCTGCTGGTAGGCAATGAATCTAAACCGGCTATATATTTTACAAGACACAGAAATATGAATACTTCACAGATTATGGATGTTGCTGTTGAATTGAGCAAATACATACAGATGGATGTAGAGTCGATCTCTTTAAGGGACAAGCAGGACTTCATCATAAATAACTATCCGGATGAAATGGATTCATTGATGAGTGATGAGTCCACTTTATTGGAAGATGGGAACATCAGTCGTTCAGAGTTCAATGAAGAGTTTTACAATAGGGCAGATGAGGGATTTGTAGACAGTGTATTATCAGATGAAGATTTAAATACATTAGGTATCTATGTAGAAATGGCGAATGCTCCGGAATTGAATCCGGTCGTTATCAAAAATGAGGATGTCACTGAAGAGGAGTTTGCAAGTGTCAATTCAGCACTCGAAGAATTGGAAGGCATTTCCACCGGGATGGACTGGGACAGACACTACCCTTATGACGGTACTTTAAAAACCATATTTGGCGAAGTATCATCACCCGATGAAGGGCTGCCTAGGGAGCTGCTGGAAGATTACTTATCCAGAGGGTATTCGAGAAATGACAGAGTCGGTAAAACTTACCTGGAATATCAGTATGAAGATGTACTCCAGGGTGAAAAAGAGCAGGTCAAATATTCGACGGATAAATCCGGACGGATTATCAGCCAGGAAACTGTGGAAAGCGGCAAGCCGGGTGATGACCTTTATTTATCCATTGATATTGAACTGCAGCTTGAACTTGAAGAACTTGCTGAACACCATCTAACTTCACTCAGGGAGTTGGCAGAAGAAATCAATGAAAGAAATGAAGTCAACGGTGATATAGATTACACAATCATTCCCGAGCACCTGGACACTGTACTGCTTGCAGTACAGGATCCGGATAACGGTGATGTGCTTGCAATGGTTGGAAAACAGATCAATGATGAAGGGGACATAGTAGATTACCATTATGGCACTCTGACCTCTACTTTTGTACCGGGTTCTTCCACCAAAGCGGCTACAATCATCACAGGTTATCAGGAAGACGTTCTTGAAGCGGGTGAAGTTATGCTCGATGAACCGCTTAATTTCAGCGGTGACAATAATCCGAGGACATCATTCTTCAATAGGGAGTCTCAGATTCCAATAGATGATCAGGAAGCGCTCATGGTGTCTTCCAACGTATATATGTATAAAACTGCGCTTCGTCTTGCTGGCATGGAATATGCAGATAATATGTCATTGCCGCATGATATTACTGAAGCGGGACAGGTTTTGAGAAATGGTATGAATCAATTCGGTCTGGGTGTCTCTACAGGAATTGATCTGCCGAACGAAGCGACCGGTCTGTCACCGGACTTCGGACAGTATCCTGCCAGTAATTACCTATACTTGTCAATCGGACAATACGATACTTACTCTGCATTGCAGTTGAGCCAGTATGTATCAACTATAGCCACGAGAGGCGAAAGAATGAAACTGAACCTGGCGAAAGAAGTACGTGGCAGCAATACGAATGAAGAAGGTCTCGTTCTGAAGTCATTCAACCCGGAAGTACTGAATATTGTGGATATTTCTGATGAGGAATGGAATCAGGTCCAAGACGGTTTTTATGATGTGTTCAACACACATGATCAGTCGACGGACAGATATGGTACGGGCTGGGATGCCTATCATGAACTTGAACCGAAAGCTGCCGGTAAAACAGGGACGGCTGAGACATATAAAGACGGTACAGATGTATTCAACCAGACTTATTTAGGGTACGCACCTTACGATGATCCCGACATGGCATTCTCGGTGATATTCCCGAATATGCCTTATACGATACCTTTCTTCCCTGCGCAGTATTTCGGAGCAGACGTCATTAACAAATTTTATGAACTTGAATATGGCCATGATGAAGTGGAACCTTTCAACTACGATACAGATTGGTTCTATCAACAATTAGAATATGGGGAATATTAACCTTTTAGAAGAAATTCTAAAAGGTTTTTTTAATGTTTTTAACTTTACGTAATCTTTACAATTAGTTAATTACACATTTACATTCAACCGTTATTGTATATATGTAACACCAGTTACTACATTGACATTGGAGGAATTATAGTATGAAGAAGAGCTTGTTTCTATCAGCTTTACTTATGAGCTTGATGTTCATTCTTGCAGCCTGCGGCGGTGGCGAGTCTGAAGAGTCTGGAGAAGAATCTGGAGAAGATACTTCAACAGAAGAAGAATCAACTGAAGAAGATACTTCATCTGAAGAGGAATCAACAGAGGAGGACGCATCAGCCGAAGAAGAATCAACTGAAGAAGATACTTCATCTGAAGAGGAATCAACAGAGGAGGACGCATCAGCCGAAGAAGAATCAACTGAAGAAGAAGGTTCTGAAGACGAAAGTGCTTCAAACGGCAGCGAACTTACTGTAACAGGTGAAGTTAACGAAGACGATGAACAGATTGTTGGTGAAGGTTCATCTACAGTATTCCCTATTTTAAACGTACTAGTTGAAGATTTTAATGCTGATCATGGCATTCCAGTAGAACTTGGTGGTAACGGTACAGGTTCTGGTTTCAGTGCATTAATCGATGGTTCAGCACAGTTTGCTAACGCATCCCGTGGTATCGCTGAAGAAGAAGAACAGCAGCTTGCGGATGCAGATATCGAGTACAGCGAAATTCTAATCGCTACTGACGGTTTGACTGTTGCAGTTAACCAGGAAAATGATTTTGTAGATTCATTGACTTTTGAAGAACTAAACACTATCTATAGTGGTGAAGCTTCAAGCTGGTCTGATGTACGTGAAGATTTCCCGGATGAGCCTATCACAGCTTACGGTCCGGACCAATCACACGGTACACATGATTTCTTCAATGAAGAAGTTATGGATGAAGAAGGTGTAGAAGGTCAGCTTATCCAGGATACTAACCAGGTTGTTTCATCTGTAGTCGGCGATCCTAATTCAATCGGATTCTTCGGTTATGCTTTCTACCTTGAAAACCAGGACACTTTAAAAGCAGTACCTGTTCAAGGACCTGACAATGAAGAAGCAGTGGAACCGACTAGCGAAAACGTTATGTCATTCGACTATCCGCTTGCACGTCCACTTTACTCATATGTAAGCAACGAAGCTCTTGAAAACAATGAAACACTACATACTTTCTTTGAGTATGTAATTGTAAACTCAGGAGAAGCTGCAGAAGCAGTTGGTTATGTTCCACTTGAAGCAGAAGCTCAGCAGGAACAATATGATAAACTACCAAACACTGGTAACTAATACTAATAATAAAGAATAGTATAAATGGACGGGGTAACCATGCCCGTCCTTTTTGACTGAAAGCGAGGCTAATCATGAGCAATTACAATATTCAGGAAATGATTCAAAAAAATAAATCAAATAAAGGCGCCGGTTTTGAAAAACTGATTCCTGTCATACTATTAATCATTACTTCTATTTCCGTTCTAGCCACTATCGGTATCCTTTATACTTTGATTTCACAATCACTGGAATTTTTCAACAGAGAGTCCTTTGTGCAGTTCTTCACTTCTGCAACCTGGCAGCCATATAGTTCCGAGCCGGAATTTGGCATCTGGGCACTGGTGATGGGGACATTGAAAGTTGTTGTTATTGCGACAATATTTGCAGTTCCAATCGGGCTGGGTGCTGCAATTTATTTAAGTGAATATGCATCAGAACGTGCAAAAAAAATAATAAAACCCATTCTTGAAGTGCTTGCAGGCATTCCGACAGTTGTATATGGTTTCTTTGCCATCAACTTTGTAACTCCGTTTTTACAGTCACTTTACAGCGGGATATCATTATATAACGCAGTAAGTGCCGGACTTGTTGTCGGAATTATGATCATCCCCATGATTGCAAGTTTAAGTGAAGATGCAATGAGTTCAGTACCTAATTCCACTCGTGAAGGATCACTCGGACTCGGCGCGACCAAATTAGAAACAACATTTAAAGTAGTGCTTCCAGCAGCGATTTCTGGAATTATTGCCTCAGTCGTTTTAGCTGTTTCAAGAGCAATCGGCGAGACGATGATAGTTTCTATAGCTGCCGGAAGTACTCCGAATGCAAGTCTGGATATTACATCGTCACTGCAGACAATGACTGGTTTTATTGTTCAGATCACTTCAGGTGATGCTGCTTACGGTTCCTCTTTATACTTTAGTCTGTTTGCGGTGGGAATGACACTATTCCTATTTACATTTGTGATGAACATTATTTCCCAGTGGGTATCTAAAAGATTTAGGGAGGAATATTAAATGCAGCTTATCGATAAAAATTTGATTGCAAAAAAACGATCCGGTCGTCTGACATTCAATCAGATTATGAAATGGTTATTTTTCCTTTGTACTATGATAGGCTTAGTTGTACTGATAACATTGATTGTTGATACACTCAGTGATGCAATTGGTTATTTAAACCTTGATTTCTTAACAAGTTTCAGTTCTTCCCGAGTTGAAGATGCTGGTTTCTACGGTGCCATTATCGGGTCAATATGGCTGATGGTTGTTACTGTACCTGTTGCAATATTCGTATCAGTTGCAACTGCGCTCTATCTCGAGGAATATGCACCAAAAAACAGAGTGACGGATTTTATCAAAGTTAACATTTCAAATTTAGCGGGTGTGCCGTCAGTCGTATTTGGTCTTTTAGGGCTGGCAATGTTCGTGCGTGCCATGGCAATGGGGAACTCGGTTCTCGCAGCGGGACTGACTCTTGCTCTGATGATTTTGCCTGTAATCGTTGTATCATCCCAGGAGTCGATTCGCTCAGTGCCTTCGACGGTACGTGAAGCATCGATAGGAATGGGTGCAACAAAATGGCAGACTGTATCACGCATTATTCTGCCGGCTGCAATTCCGGGAATAATTACTGGAATCATACTTGCAGTATCGCGTGCGATAGGTGAAACAGCACCGCTTGTAGTCATCGGTGTTCCGACGACACTATTAGTTACACCTGACAGTGTTCTGGATTCTTTCCAGGCAATGCCTATGCAGATTTATGCATGGATCAAGATGCCACAGGAAGAATTCCAATATATAGCTGCATCCGGAATCATAGTCCTGCTTGTCATTCTGTTGTTAATGAACTCTTTAGCGATATTCATTCGTAACAAATTCTCAACGCGTTATTAATTTGGAGGTATAATAAATGGCTAATATAAAAGAAAAAAACACAATCACAAAACCTGTGGATAATACCACTTTAGAAGAGACGACACAAGGTGAAAAAAAAACGGAAATAATCAGAGAGCCTATTTTCAAAACAAATAATTTTAATCTTTGGTATGGTGATAACCATGCATTGCAGGACATCAACCTCACTTTCAATAAAAATGAAATCTCAGCAATCATCGGGCCTTCAGGGTGTGGTAAATCAACATTTGTAAAATCTTTGAACCGTATGGTGGAGCTTGTGCCTGTCGTCAGAACGGAAGGAGAAATCCTTTATCGTGACCAGGATATCTTTGAAAAGAAATTCACGGTTGAAGAACTGAGAACTAAAGTAGGTATGGTTTTCCAAAAGCCGAATCCTTTCCCTAAATCAATTTATGACAATGTAGCTTATGGCCCACGCGTTCATGGTATCCGTAAAAAGAAAGTACTTGATGAAGTTGTTGAAAAGAGTCTGTGTGACGCGGCAATATGGGATGAAGTAAAAGACCGTCTTCATGAAAATGCACTTGGTTTATCCGGCGGACAGCAGCAGCGTATCTGTATTGCAAGAGCGCTTGCTACAGAGCCTGATGTCATTTTAATGGACGAACCGACCAGTGCACTTGACCCGATTTCCACCACTAAAGTGGAAGACCTGATGCAGCAGTTAAAGAAAGACTACAGCATCGTCGTAGTGACGCATAATATGCAGCAGGCTGCAAGAGTATCAGATACAACTGCATTCTTTTATCAAGGTTATGTAGTTGAACATGATGAAACAAAAGTCATCTTCGAAAATCCACGCGACCAAAGAACTGAAGATTACGTTTCGGGCAGGTTTGGTTAAAAATGCCCTACAGAGAAAAATTTACCGGTGAATTACAATCACTTGTAAATGAAGTCATTGATTTGGGAAAACTTTGCTACGACCGCCTGCAGGACGTAACAAAGCTACTGAGTATGGATGACATTGAACCTGCAAGAGAGTTGGTTTCAGGAGATGTTGAAGCTAACAAAAAAGAGTATAATATAAACTCACAGGCAGTGACTTTGATAACAACTCAGTCACCTGTCGCAACCGATACAAGAATTATCATTTCGAGCATTAAAATAGCTTACGACCTGGAAAGAATCAGTGATAACATCAGTAACTTAGCAGAGGTAAGGAAACGTGTTAAAATCACTAATGAAAAATTATTGCTCCGTTTGAGAACAATGGAGCAGTTGGCATCATTGATGCTTAAAGATGTCTATACAGCCTATCTGGACCAGGATACCTCATTATGTAAAGAAGTATATGAACGGGATGAAGATATTGACAGTCTGTTTGTACACGTAACGACTTCTGATATATTTGAAGACAGTGACCTGTTTGTGTCAGGACAAAGTCAGTTATGTGCGAAGTATCTGGAGAGAATAGGCGACCATGTAAAGAACATTTCCGAGCATGTGTACTTTGTAATAACTGGTGAAAAGATCGAGAAAATAGATTAGTTTCGAATAAAAGTATCCTTAGGGATACTTTTATTTTGTTATAAACTTATGTATATTGATACTTGAGGTATAAATGAAGAAAGTAGGGACAGCAAATGTCTAAAAAAGAATCTCGCAAAAATATGATCCATACTTTATCTGAACTGGATGAAGATTACAAACAGGAAAAAGAAAATATACTTAAAGAAGAATTATTAAACTATATTAAGGTGAATAATTTCACATCAGTCGGTATCGTTTTATCAATGCCGCATGAAATGGATACGGACGGTATCATATCCACGTTATTGGAAGACGGCATCAAAGTATATAATCCGGTCGTTGATTATAAAGCTAAAGTGATGAATTTTTATCCATTTACAAATATGGAAGATATTTTAAAGGATAAAAAGGGTATCCGAACACCGCCGACAACTGTAAAAACAAACGATTTTGAAGTTGTGGTTGTACCGGGACTTGTATTTAATGAGCAAGGTTATCGTATTGGCTACGGCGGCGGATATTATGATAAATTCCTTGCAGATTTCGAAGGACAGAAAGTGTCTGTGATCTTCGATGAGCAGTTCGGCACTGTCGAACATGAATCTCATGACATCCCCGTAGACTATATTATTACACCAACCAGAAAATTAGATGCTGAAGCAGGACGCTGACTTATGTCTGATATATGGAAATCAGCCTATGAAGTGATACGGTTTACCGACTACTCTTTTTTTAATTATGATGATTATAATAAAATCATATGGCTGAAAAATAAAAAGAAACAGTCTGTAATGCTCATTAACCCGGAACCGCTATCAGAAGAAAGAAGGAAACTGCTGTCCGATAATATATTTAACAGACATCATGAATTTTCAAACATGGCCGGTTTCAATATTAAAAGTGTCAAAAGTTATTATAAAACATCCGAGCCATTTAAAGAAAAAAATAAAAGTGACAAATTGAAGATCTCCCATAAAGGCTTGACCAGTTTTACAGATTTGATCAACCATCCTTTTTACAGGATGGAAATGAATCAAAAATCCAATAAAAGTAATAATTATTATGCTAAAAAGGTGATGTCCAATCATCCGCTCGAAACTCATTTGACTAAGTTCACACCGATGACATATCTGCTTCTCGCAGTGAATCTGGTCATTTTTCTGTTGAATCTATTTTATCTCTACATCCAAAGTTCATTACAGATTACAGATAATCTCGCAGTCAGCTATCATGCTGTTGCTAATGGCGATTATTACAGATTGCTGACGAGTACATTTCTGCACAGCGGCATGGAACATTTCCTCTTCAATATCACGGCTTTGTTTGTACTTGGCAAGTTTGTAGAATCTCTCTACAGTAAATGGCACCTGCTCGCGGCTTATTTACTGACAGGGATGCTCAGCAGCCTGTTTTCCCTGATGTTTCTTCAGGATGCAGTTTCACTCGGAGCCAGCGGTGCGATTTATGGACTGCTCGGAATTATCATAGTACATCTGATATTGAATAAGAAACTCAGTTATAAATTGCTCGTTCAGGTTGCTCTGATCTTTATTGTCATTGCTGTCTTATCTTCACTATTCAGCAATGTAAATCATTATGCACATATCGGCGGACTGATCTTTGGTCTGTTGCTCGGATTAATTTTCAACCCGGATAAATTGCTGAAGAAATGGTATTTCGGGGCAGTCGCCGTCTTTGTCCTCGTTGCAGTTTTGCCGATATTCTTCATTCAACCACCAGAAGAAGGGGAGCCGCAGGCGATGGACACGGAAGTGTTGAATGCAATCCAGGAGGGTAATTATGAAAATGCACTGGATATGGTGAACCAGACATTCGCAATGAATAAAGAGACCGGTCTTACTTATTATGCTCTTGGATCACTGTATCAGCACGCAGGAGACCAGGAAAAGGCTGAAGAGTATTATGACTTGAGTTTCCAAATAGATCAGCAGAATGACGTAATTGTAAAGCACAGGCTGATTGAATTACGTAAAAATCGTCAGTTTGACGATATGAGAGCTGTCATCAATCAATATAACGGTGATGTGAACGATCCGGATCTTGCACTGATTATTGAGGAGTTAGATGAAATTGAATAAAGATCTGACATATATAAATGACATACTGCTGAGGTTTGGAAGTTATGTCTATGATAGAGATATGATCAATCGGTTGGAACTGATGAAAATGGAAATCCAGGAGCTTCACAGAAATGGATTGATCAGTAAAGAAGAATATTTGAACAGCATATTAATAATCAACAAAAGGAAGGATGAGGAAAGATGATTTTAGCGGCGGATATTGGAGGCACCACCTGTAAACTGGGTATATTTGATCCATCATTGAAATTAATTGAAAAATGGCAGATACCGACAGATACCACTGACGAAGGGGGTAATATACTGAAAGATATCCATGTTTCTTTTAAAGATAAATTGCGGGTGTATAATTTATCTTACGAAGATTTTACAGGTGCAGGTATAGGTGTTCCCGGTCCGGTTGATTTTGAAGCAGGAGTAGTAAACGGCGCCATCAATTTAAATTGGTATGGTCATAAAGATATAAAGAAAGACTTCGAAGTGCTCAGCGGTATGCCGACGATTGTTGATAATGATGCGAATCTGGCAACTTTGGGTGAACAGGCATGCGGTGCAGGACGAAACAAAAAGGATGTTGTCATGTTCACACTTGGTACCGGAGTCGGCGGCGGTGTGATTGTAAACAACTTGCTCGTCCACGGGACTGGTGGTTCAGCCGGTGAGATTGGACACATAAAAGTGGCGGTTGAAGAAAATCTCAAATGTAATTGCGGCGGGACAGGTTGTCTTGAATCCGTTGCTTCAACATTGGGTTTAAAGAACATGGCATATAAATACCAAAATGAATTTGAACAATCCGCACTTGACACTATGATATCCTCTGATTCCCTGAATGCCAAAGCGATTTTTGAAAATGCAGAAAAACAAGATCCACTCAGTTTATATTTAGTGGATAAAATGACTTCATATCTTGCAATCGGCATCAGCAATATAGCGGCAACCCTCAATCCTTCCCGCATTATTTTGGGAGGGGGAGTGAGCCAGGCCGGTGAATTTCTCCTTTCAAGAGTGCTGAAGCAATTCCGAAACTTTACATTCCCTCCTGCTGTAGATAGTACTGAGATTGTTTTTGCATCTCTCGGCAACGATGCGGGAATTTACGGGGCGGCAAAAATAGTTTCTCAATATAAAAAGTAACAGCTGACTGCTGTTACTTTTTTTTATAGGAAGTCGCTGATACTGAAACTTTCACTGAAAGCAAAATTGTCAGAGGTTATTACTCTTTTTAATACATAGGCGACTGTTTTCTTATTGTATAATTTATTCGTTTCTTTAAATTTTTTAAACCGCTCCACATCAGGGAATTCATTCTCTTCAGATGATCTGATGTCACTCTGCATATCCGTATCGATTACTCCCGGACGGAACGTTGCACTGAAAATTGGATACTTCAAACGATCCATTTCAAGTCTTAAAACATCACTGACCATATTTACAGCAGCCTTGGAACTGCAGTAGGCGGCCCATCCTTCAGTTGGATTCAATGCTGCACCGCTGGATACCGTAAGTATACGCTTAGCGCCCTGATGGTCTTTAAACTTGTTTACAAAGCCCTTCATAAATAATGCAGGTGCAAGGACATTCACTTTGTAGTTGTTAAGAAATTCTTCTGCCTTAATATTCTCAACTGAACTTACCGGATCAACGACGCCTGCATTGTTGATGAAAAATACATCATCACCGGATTCAGGGTTTATGGATTTAAAAATTTCCCCCACATAACTTTCCAACTTTTTCTCATCAAGAAAATCAACATAAAATTCTTTGTATAAGGGATATTCAGTTTCCACTTTACTGCGTGAAATACTGATGATCCGGTCTTCCTGAAACATTTCCAGCAATGCATTTCCCAAGCCTCTGGTTGTGCCTGTAATAAATACATATCTCATAACATTCTCTCCTCCTATTAAATATAAAAAAGAGATTAGGATATCCTAATCTCTATAATTTACAATTTAAGCTCCGAGTTCCGGATAGCCGTATGTAAGTATTGTGGCCACCGTAAAGAAGCCAAATGTAAGAGTTGCACCAATACTGATGATTGCAGCCAATAAATTTCTTGCTCTAAGTGCGCCTACGATGCCCCAGATTGAAAAGGCAGTAACAATGATCATTAATAATGCCAGAGCATTGATGCCCAAGCGAATCGTAATGCCGCCAATTTCAAACAGTTCACCTGTATCTAAGAAAGGCATGTTATCTTAACCCCCCATATTTCTCTTTAAGCTCATTATTATTGTATAATTAATATTGGACCTTGTCTAGAAGAATTTTTAGGAGTGATTGAATGAATGTAAAAACTTTAACGTTGGGACTGCTAGATACAAACTGTTATTTAATATCCAACGGTGAAGAAGTGTTGATTGTCGATCCTGCTGCAGAAGCAGGGGTGATTATCCGAGCAGTCGATGAAATTAATCTGCCGGTAGCAGGCATCCTGCTGACGCATGCTCATTATGATCATATAGGGGCACTTGATGAAGTTCAGAAAAAATATGATACACAGGTCTATATGGCCAGTGAAGAGAAAGAATGGATCGCCGATCCAAATTTGAATATGTCAGTTAAACGTGTATCAATGGGAATAAAGCCGATTGAAAGTGATATTGAACCTGTCATTATTCAAGAGGGTGATTATTCCGTCAACAGTTTTAACTTTGAAATCTTTCACACACCGGGACACTCACCTGGCAGCTTGAGTTTTTATTTTAAGGAAGAACAGAAAATATTTTCAGGAGATGTGCTCTTCAACGGAGGCGTCGGCCGTACAGACCTGCTTGAGGGCAGTTTTGATGAGCTGATGAATTCAATTAGAAATAAGCTGTTTAAACTGGATGACGGGACGACAGTTTATCCAGGGCATGGAAATGAGACTTCCATTGAGAAAGAAAAGCAGACAAATCCATATATAATTTAAATTCAAAAAAAGTTCAAACCGAAAGGTTTGAACTTTTTTGTCTTTTAGCCGAATGCAGGCTCCATTATAAACGTTGTGTAGTATGTAAACCCAACGAAGAAGAATACTAAATATGCTGCAAATACATACATATACATTCTCTCAGTCAATTTCATATATCCAAGTAAGACGAAGAATCCTGTTTGAGCAAGGAAGAATAATGTCATTTCCATCATATCGCCCACATAGAACAGAATACTAAACATCGCTGTCCAGAAACCTAAAGTTTTAAATACCTTATCCATCGGACCAGTCCTTTCATCGAAGTAAATATTTATAAACATTTCATCACTACTAATTATAGATAATCTATTTCTTAAAGTAAATAGGCTTTATATTAAATTTCATGGTAATAAATTACATTATACTGTAATACCTCTGTTTTATATATACAGAAATTCAAAAAGTGTGAAATTAATTCAGAAAAAATCAAAAGCACGTTTTTTAGGATTATATATAGTAGGAGGGAAAATTATGAAAAACAAAATTATAACTATTTTAGAAAGTGCACAGGAAAATAATGCCACTGACATTCATATTATACTCGAAAGCGAGTGTGGCAGAATTAAGTTTCGGCGTAAAGGTAAGATGTATAATTTTCAAGAAATATCAAAAGAAGAGTTTAAGCGATTAATAAATTTTTTAAAATTTATCGCTGAACTTGATATCAATGAACATAAAATCCCTCAGAGTGGAAAAACAACTTTAAAAGTTAATGAACTGGATCTGGCATTGAGAGTCAGCACATTACCGATAACACTGATGGATGAAGTCGTAGTGATCAGAATACTGGATTCACTGGATAAGCGACCTGCCAAATCATTATTCATAAATGATAAGGAATTTGATTTTTTTAAAGATTATATGGAGCTGTCACAAGGTCTGATTCTGTTTACAGGGCCGACAGGCTCTGGAAAATCCACATTGATGTCCAATCTGATCAATAAAATAGTAAAAGAAGGCTCGAGGCAGATTATCAGTATAGAAGATCCAATCGAATATGAGATTGACGGGATGGTTCAGGTGGAGATCAACGATAAGGCCAATATATCATATGAGCCCCTGTTAAGAGGCGCGTTGAGATGTGACCCGGATGTTTTGATGTTCGGTGAGATAAGGGACAAAACCATTGCGAGGGAACTCATTCGTGCGAGTTTATCAGGCCACCTCGTATTCAGTACTTTTCACAGTAAATCAGCTGTAAGCACTATCAGCCGGCTGAAAGATTTTGATTTATACGATGAGGAACTTAAACAAAGTATCTCTTTAATTGTGAATCAGAGAATAATTCACACCGGGTCAAAAAGTTTTATCGTCTATGAATATTTAACTGCTTCTGACATCAATGATTATTTGCTTGGCAGACAGATAAAGTACAAGACACTGGATAACAAATTGCTGACACTTAAAAATGAAGGACATTTAAATGATGAAGAATTTTCATATTACAATCAAAAATTCAAATAAACTCGGCACTTACGACAGCCATTTTTTGTTGAAACTGAGCACATTGATGGAAAATGGATTTACCATGTACGACGCTTTAAGGTTTTTGCTTGAACAATATGATGTTTTAAAAGCGGCTACTAAAGAAGAGGCGGAGATTCTGATAAATAATGGTGAAAAACTCAGTAATATTTTAAAGGTGCTCGGCTTCAGAAAATCCATTATCATCCAGGTCACCTTTGCTGAGATTCACGGAGAGATGATTAATAACTTGAAGGAATCTGCTCTTTATCTAGAAAACAGACGGAAAACCTTTTCAAAACTGATTAAATCAATACAATATCCACTTCTTCTGGTCAGTATCTTCATAGTGATGCTGATCATATTAAATTATACAGTCATACCACAGTTCCAGTCACTTTACAATTCCATCGGGACAGAAGCGGAGGGGGTTGTCAGTGTACTTACAATAATGCTTGAATTGCTGCCTAACATCGTTATCGGAGTGATAGCAGCACTTACAGCAGTTGTTATGATTATCATTATTATAATAAAATTTGCCAAGGTTGAAACACAGGTGAAGATTTTACTTAAAGTGCCATTGTTGAAATTTTACGTGATCCATTATCACACTTACAGATTCTCAAGAGAGTTCGGCTATTTTTTAAATAATGGACTGGAAGTAAAGGAGATCATTGCGCTGTTCAAAAACCAATCTTTAAGTGCCTACCTAAACTACATTGCTATAAAAATAGAACAGAAACTTAATCAGGGCAACTCAATGTCAGCAGCGGTGAAAGACATTCCCATACTGGATGAAAAATTGTCCGTTTTTATAAGTCACGGTGAGTTAAACAGCGAAGTCGGTAAAGAACTTGTTATTTTCAGTGAGTACACATTGGAGAAAATAATTATGCGTATAGAAAATCTAACAAAAAGAATACAGCCGGTCATATTCAGTATTTTAGGAGTGTTGATCGTCTGTCTTTATCTGGTCATCATGCTGCCTATATTTCAGATGATGTCGACATTAAACTAATAAAGGGGATTAACAATGAAAAAATTATTTATGAAAAAATTTGTTAAGAACGAAGATGGGTTTACATTGATTGAGATGCTTCTTGTACTGCTTGTCATATCTGTACTGATTATACTCATCATTCCAAATATAGCCGCACAGAGTTCAAATGTTCAGGATACTGGGTGTGACGCCCAGGTGAAGATGGTGCAGAGTCAGGTGGAGGCCTATACATTGAATGAGGGTTCAGACCCTGCAAATATCGCTGCACTGACAACCGATGGCTATATTACAACCGAACAGACAACTTGTGCCAATGGGGTTAATATTGTGGTTAATAATGGACAAGCTCAAAGAGAATAAAGGGTTTACAATGATGGAGATGATGCTGACACTGTTTGTTGTCAGCATCATTTTACTTATTTCAGTCAATACGATTCCTGAATACAACGCCGGCGATAAAGAAGATGAAATCAGCAATATTTCATATTTTTTTAAAGCGGCACAGACCAGAAGCATTCATCAGGAAAAGGCGCACACTGTTTTAATCGATCACGAGAGTAATAAATTAACTGTTCGTTCTCTTGACCGTGAAGATATTTACGAATATCAATTGACAGCGTGCAGTCTGAAGAGCGGCGGTCTTAAACGGTTCAATTATCTGTCTTCAGGTAATACAAATGCGTTTGGATCGGTAATTTTAAATTGCGGCGGGGAGGCTGTTCGTTTTGTATTTCAAATTCAAAAAGGACAATTCAGAATTGAACGATGAAGGATTTCTATTGGTGGATTCGTTGTTGTCATTGATGACTCTGGTAGTAATTACAAACATACTGCTGCCTGCACTGCTCGTTCTTGTCCAATATGACAGTGTCACTCAATCACAGTTGAAATTTAACAGACAGGTATACATTTCACTCTCGGGTTATGAAACGTTTGAAGACTTTAAAAAAGATAGTGACCAATTTTTAGTGAGACAGGGTGAGATTTGTGACAAAAATGAAGAAAGTTTATGTGTCAGTATTAAAGAATAACGGCTTTACTTATTTGGAAACACTATTCTCACTTTCAGTAATCAGTCTGATTGCGTTTATTTTACCTGCAACGTTTGGTGTCTTTTCACAATTTGGAATGATAGACACAGATCTCGAGGGAGATATTTTCCTTATGGACATTGTTGAAACATCGAGGTCTGCTGATGAAGTTGAGATAGATAATAAAAAGACAATTACTTTTGAAACAGAGCGTGGAAAAATAGAATATCAACTGAATAATTCAAGAATTGTAAAAAGTATAAATGACGAAGGGTTTATAACGATGTTGTTTGATGTTACTACATGGGATTTTACTGAAGAAAAGAAATTTATGAAAATTAAAATAAAAACCGATGGAGAATTCGATGAAGAAATTCTTATTAAAAAATGATGGCTTTATCAGCTTTTCACTCTACATCATATTGGTTTATTTGATATCTGTTTATTACCACTTCTATAATAGATACATGATGGTAATTGAAATCAGAACAAATTTAATACTCATTTATGAGAATTACATCAATAAAATAATTGGAACAGGGTGAAAAGATGATTTTAACAGGTTTTATGGGCAGCGGTAAAACGACCGCAGGTAAACGTGTGGCTGGAGTTACCGGAAAGGAATTTATAGATCTAGATCACTATATTGTTGAAGAAAACGGACAGTCGATCAATTCAATCTTTGAAAGTCAGGGTGAGAGCGGATTCAGACAGATTGAAAAGGAAGCTCTAAAAAATGTTATAGGCAATACTGATGCTGTTATCTCAACAGGCGGCGGCATCATTACATATGAAGAGTCAAGAAATCTTCTTAAAGAAAATAGAAATCACACTGTATATTTTCTTTCCGCACCGTTTGACTTATTGTATGAGCGTGTTAAAAATGATGAAGGTCGGCCTATGCTGAAAAATGGCTATGATTCTACGAAAAAATTATACGATTCCAGGCTTAAATTCTATGAAGAAACATCACACTATCAGATAGATGCGAGTCTGGATGTAGCTGAAATAGAGACGATACTGCTGGAAATGGAAGGACTTGGCAACAGCTGATGACAATTGGAATGTTAAAGCTTGCCTAACAATTCGACTTATTGATATAATAAGCATGTATATTGTTGGAACAGCATCATTTTGCGTATGATCAATACTGGAGAGCACGTTGAGTCGTCGCCGAAGGAGCAAGCCTTGACTGGTGAATCTCTCAGGCAAAAGAACAGTATTGTGACGCTTTCCTGAAGGTTACTCAACAGGGCAACGTATCAGTTGTTCTGTTTCATTTATTTTAAGGAGGAAAACAATTTATGGCTGAATTAAAGAAAACACCATTGAATGAATATTATCATGAAAGTGGTGCAAAACTTGTTGATTTTGGTGGTTGGGAAATGCCCGTTCAATTCACGAGCATCAAAGAAGAACACAATGCAGTAAGAGAAGATGTAGGAATCTTTGATGTGAGTCACATGGGCGAAATCAAAGTTTCAGGTAAAGAAGCGGTACAGTTTCTAAACCATGTACTTACAAACGACATCACTAAACTCACTGATGTTAAAGCACATTATACTTTCCTGTGTAATGAACAAGGTGGAGTAATCGATGATTTAGTTGCTTATAAATTAGGTGAAGATGAGTATATTCTTGTTGTGAACGCGGGCAATACTGATAAAGACTTCGAGTGGTTGAACTCAATCGAAGGTTTCGACGCAAAAGTTGAGAACGTATCTTCTGAATACGGACAGATTGCTATACAGGGACCGAATGCAAGAGCGATGGTTCAAAAACATGTTGAAGAAGATATCAGCGATATCAAAATGTTCCAATTCAGAACAGATTACAAAGTTGACGGTAAAGATGTGATTCTGTCACAAACAGGCTATACAGGTGAAGACGGATTTGAAATCTACTGTAAGAGCGAAGATACTGTAGCACTTTGGAAACTGTTCAAAGAAGAGGGCGCTGTAGAATGTGGTCTTGGTGCACGTGATACTTTAAGACTCGAAGGCGGACTTCCGCTTCACGGTCAGGATCTGACTGAAGAAATCACACCGATTGAAGCTAAAATGGGCTTCGCTGTAAAAGTGGACAAAGGTGATTTCATCGGTAAAGAAGTATTACAGAAGCAAAAAGAAGAAGGCGCTAAACGCAAACTTCAAGGCTTTGAAATTACAGGCAAAGGCATCGCGCGTACAGGCTATGAAGTATATGACAAGGAAGGCAACCAGGTTGGAGTTGTGACAAGTGGTACACAGTCACCGGCTACAAAACGTTCAATCGGTTTTGCAATGGTCGATACAGACTTCCATGAACTTGATAAAGAGTTCATAATCAAAGTACGTAACAAAGATGTAGAAGCTAAGTTCGTTAAGGCACCATTTCATAAAAATTAATTGAATCAGAAAATAAAAAAGCAATTCTCCATTCATTGGAGAATTGCTTTTATTTATTTTTAGACTTGATTTTACCTGTCCATTTACTGATTCCATTTTTCAGCATGTAAACATCTGTATATCCTTTTTTCTTCAACATTTTGGCAGCCCGGATTGAAAGTCTGCCTGTCTGGTCATATAAATAGATAGGTTTGTCTTTTCTTAATGAGCCCATTTTAATCGACAAGTTCATCATCGGTATGTTTCTTGCTCCTAAAATATGACCGTGTTCATATTTTTCTTTTTCACGCAAATCAACCAATTGTACTTTTCTCATATCTTTTTTAAATTCGTCTTCCGGCAATGACTTAACATTTCTCATGTTAAGAAGACCGTTGACTAATAATAGAGCAATGAGTACAACTAATACGATCAATATTATTAACCAAGTATCCAATTTTCGTCCTCCTCATAAATACATGCCACATCTAACATTATAATTAACTTTTATATAATTTAAAAGAGGGAAGTGAAGGAAGAAGTTTCATAATGGTGAAATGGACGGCACTTCCCGTTTTAATAAACAAAAAGCACCCTTATGGATGCTTTTAATCATTTCTTTTTGTTTCGGTATCTTCTTTTGGATTTTCTCAGTGCCCGTTTATATTTTCTCTGACTCGGGGTCTGTATAAAGAAGTAATATATTCCGTATAGAACAGCGCCGAGTACCAATATGAAAATAAGTGAGCTTAGAATCATATTCAGAACCATGTCCAGATTGAATATCAAACCGATAATGGCAATGGCTATAAATAAGTAGAGCAAAAGTTTCTTCAAGCTTTATCCCTCCGTAATAATTGGTTGAATGAATGTATTGCTACTTCAACCTGGTCATTTTCAGGTTGATTTGTCGTCAAGTACTGTAACCATAATCCAGGCAGTCCCAGCCACTTCAGGACTGGAATATCTCTTAATTTATTTGTCAGCTGCAGCACTTCAAATGATAATCCCAAAACAATAGGAATTAATAATATTCTGTTTAGAATCCTTACATAGAACGGTTCTACAGGTACGAACATATATACTACAAAACCTACCAGTACTGTAAATAAAATGAATGAGCTGCCGCATCTGTAATGCAGCCTTGAATGTTCCTGCACATTATTTACTGTAAGTTCCTTATCCGACTCGAATGCATTGATGACTTTATGTTCAGCGCCATGATACTGAAACAGCCGCTTGATCATCGGTGTAAATGAAATTGCGTAAATATATCCGAGAAGCAGCAACAGTTTAAAAAAGGTTTCAAGCGCAACTTGTCCGAAATGACCGGTTATGATGCCTGAAAAAAGCTCTGCCACGAAGACGGGAATCAGAGTAAATAAGAATTTGCCGATTAGAAAAGAGAGTATGCCGACCAGAACGGTGGACAATACTATTTTAGTCATGTTCGCGGATTGTTTTTCAGATTCTATCTTTACATCGTCTTCCGGGTCTCTTTCATAACGGTCTGTTGCATATTCCATATGCTTCATCCCAAAAATACTCGATTCGATAATCGCCACGTTACCGCGTAAAATCGGAATTTTTTTTAACTTCTGTACCCAGCTCTTCTGGGGACGCTTCATTTCAAAGTATTCAATTTCATCATTCTTTCTGCGTATCGCTGTAACCATGTCGTTTCCAGATTGAAACATTACGCCTTCGACTACAGCCTGGCCGCCAAACTTAGTTTTTCCCATTTCCTCGCTACTTTCTTTTAATAGAATTCACTGATGCTGTTTAAAGCTGTAATACCTTCTCTAACAGTTTTCGTATCATTGTTCGCAGCACCGGTTTTTATTTGTTCCAAAGCACCGGACATATCTGCGTGTGCAACCTCAAGTGATGTATGTTTCCTCATCAGAGTCTCATTTAATTCAAGATTGCCGACTTCAGATTCATAAGAACTGATTGTGTCATCGATATTTTCAATGATCGAATCGATGTTCTCATTCAGATTATTGTAATTGTCAGAACCGTTGTCTTCTTCAATCAGGCTATTGAGTGATTCCAACTCAGTGACTAATGAACTTGAATATTCGTCAACGATGTCTATATAGTGTTTAACATTATCATCATTTTGTGATGTCTCGGCCTGAGAGATTTCATTTTCCAATGTTTCAAGCTTTATGGCGTTTCTTTCGAGCTTAACTGTTTCGGTTTGAAGCAGTTCTTCCAATTCTTTTTTTTCGTCCTCGGCAGATGACAGCTGTTCTTCAGCGGATGGACTGCCGCACGAAGCAAGAATAAAAATTATAGTGATTAAAAAGATTGATTTTTTCATACTTTATCTCCCTAACATCATTTTATTATTTTAACATGTTATGTCATACTTATAAATGAAAAAGGATATTTGAAACTGCTAAATCTATTTTGAGGTGAAAAGATGATTAAATATGAAAAAGTACATGATTTAATTAAAAGAGAAAAACTGGATGCATTGCTGGTAATGAGCCCCGACAACAGGAGGTACCTTTCTAATTTCACAGGTTCCAGCGGTGCGGTCATCATAACTGAAAATGAAAAATATTTAATATCAGATTTCAGATATAATGCTCAGGCCCAAGAAGAGGCTGAAGATTTTCAATTTATATTGCAGCAAAAAGGCCTGGTAGATTTCATTATCAAATTTTTAAAAGAAAAAAATCTTAAAACTGTTGGTTTTGAAGGCGCACATGTAAACTTCAACACATACAGTATGTTTGCTGAAAACTTCGAACTTGTTCCGCTGACTAATGAAGTGGAAAAAATAAGAATGCATAAAACGCCGGATGAATTGGAACTGATCAGGAAGGCATGTGAAATTGCCGATGAATCCTATGAGTATATTTTAAAGTATGTTCAACCGGGTATGAGTGAGATGCAGGTGAAGAATGAACTGGAAGGTTACATGACCAAATTGGGTGCAAGCGGTGCGAGTTTTGATACGATTGTTGCCAGTGGGTACCGTGGTGCATTGCCACACGGCGTCGCTTCGGATAAAATAATAGAAGTCGGCGATATGGTCACTTTGGATTTCGGTGCATATTATAAAGGATATGCCTCTGATATTACCCGTTCTTTCGGTGTGGGTGAAGTTTCCGATGAAATGGAAAAGATATATAATATTGTACTCGAGTCGCAGCTGAAGTCATTGGATGATATTAAAAATGGAATGACAGGTTCAGAGGCTGATAAAATTGCGCGTGATATAATCACATCTTATGGTTACGGAGATAATTTCGGACATTCACTCGGCCATGGTTTCGGCCTCGAAGTTCATGAAGGTCCGGCGCTTGCCAAAAGCAGTGAAACCATTCTTGAAGAAAATATGTGCGTTACAATCGAACCGGGTATATATGTCGACGGTGTAGGCGGTGTCAGAATAGAAGATGACTGTCTGGTTACGGATAAAGGTCTGAAAAAACTGACCCACAGTTCAAAAGAGTTATTTATTATATAAACTTGAGGAGGAAGATACAGTGATCTCAGTAAACGATTTTAAAACAGGATTAACAATTGAAACAGATGGCAGTATTTGGAGAGTTGTAGATTTCCAGCATGTAAAACCAGGTAAAGGTGCTGCTTTTGTACGAAGTAAACTTAGAAACTTAAGGTCTGGTGCGATTCAGGAGAAGACTTTCAGAGCAGGTGAAAAGGTAGGCAAAGCTCAAATAGACAACAGAAAGATGCAATATTTATATGCGGACGGCAGCAGTCATGTATTCATGGATAATAATACTTATGACCAGGTTGAACTCCAATCCGATCAGCTGGAACATGAGCTGCAATTTTTACAGGAAAATATGAACGTCACTATCATCATGTATGAAGGTGAAACTCTGGGGGTCCAGTTACCTAAAACGGTAGAACTGAAAGTGACAGAGTCAGAACCCGGCATTAAGGGGGATACTGCAACAGGTGCTACAAAAGAAGCGACACTTGAGACAGGTTTAACGATTCAGGTCCCGCTTTTTGTCAATCAAGGCGATGTTTTAGTAATAAATACAGACGAGGGTGCGTACGTATCCAGAGCATAAAAGCAGAGTTTTCTCTGCTTTTATTATTTTTACTTGAATTGGTATGACCACTGAAGTAAAATTATATAAAGAAATTTCCTTAAGGAGTATTGTTATGAATATTGATAATCTTGATAAATTAATTGAACGTATGGAAAAAGCATCTTTATCGGAGCTGTCTTATAAAGACGGCGAAGTCGATATCAAATTGAAAAAAGAAGCACCACGGGAAGTAATGGAAGTGCCCGCAAAACAGACTACACATGTCGCACAGCAGCAAAGCATCCCGGCGGCAGAAAGTGAAACGGCTGAAAAAGAGGGCCAGTTGATTAAAGCACCGATGGTAGGCACTTTTTATAAAGCACCTTCGCCGGAATCTGAGCCTTTTATAGCGGTGGGAGACAATGTATCCAATGATTCAGTAGTGTGTATTTTAGAAGCGATGAAACTATTCAATGAAATCCAGGCAGAAACTTCCGGTGAAATTGTAGAGATTCTTGTTGAAGACGGAGATATGGTTGAATACGATCAACCATTGTTCAGAGTACTATGATAAAAAAAGTATTAGTTGCCAATCGTGGCGAAATTGCAGTACGAATAATCCGTGCATGCAGAGAGCTGGGTATTGAATCCGTCAGTATTTATTCTGAAGCAGATAAAGACAGCCTCCACCGGAAACTTGCCACAGAATCTTACTGTATAGGACCAAAACTGTCTAAGGACAGTTATCTGGATATGATCAGCATCATTACCATCGCCAATAAAACAGGCTGTGATGCGATTCACCCTGGTTACGGTTTCCTTGCAGAAAACAGTGACTTTGCCGAGATGTGCGAAGCTTCCAATCTGATATTCATCGGACCGATGTATGAAACGATTTCGCTTATGGGAGTCAAAGACGTTGCCAAGAACACTATGGAAAAGGCCGGCGTTCCGACAGTGCCGGGAAGTGACGGTGTCGTCCAGTCAGTGGATCATGCAAAAGAGATTGCTTCTTCAGTAGGCTATCCGGTCATTATTAAAGCAAGTTACGGGGGCGGCGGTAAAGGTATCCGTGTCGCACGTAATGAAGATGAGCTCGTCCAGAATTACAAGATGACAGAACAGGAAGCTGAAAGTGCCTTTGGCAATAAAAGTCTATATATAGAAAAATATATTGATAACTTTCGTCATATAGAAATTCAGGTGCTCGGCGACTATCACGGAAACGTGGTTCATCTGGGTGAACGCGACTGTACAATACAAAGAAGAATGCAAAAGCTTGTCGAAGAGGCGCCAAGCCCCATCCTGACAGAAGAGAAAAGGAAAGCGATGGGCGATACTGCAGTGACCGCAGCGAAAAGCATCGATTATATCGGTGCAGGAACAATAGAGTTCATATATGATTTGGACGATGATAAATTTTATTTCATGGAAATGAATACACGTATACAGGTTGAGCATCCGGTAACAGAGATGATCACCGGCATAGACCTGGTCAAAATGCAGATTAAAATTGCAATGAGAGAAGAGATCCCTTTCAAACAGGAAGATATCACTTTCCGCGGTCATGCAATCGAATATCGTATCAATGCAGAGAATCCGTCTAAAAATTTCATGCCTTCCGCCGGTAAAATTACAAACTTCATTACTCCTGGTGGTTTTGGTGTCAGAATGGATACTGCATGTTACAGCGGTTATACAATACCGCCATATTATGACTCCATGATTGCAAAATTGATCGTCCATGGTGAATCACGTGAAGAAGTTGTTCAAATTTCAAAACGTGCACTTTTAGAGTTTATTATCGGTGGCATCGATACGACAATACCGTTCCACCTGAATTTATTGAAGATTGATGACTTTATTAATAATAATTACAACACAAATTTTTTAGCCTTAAATGATATCATGTTATAATAATATCAAGAGGTGATGACAGTGAAGATTTCAACAAAAAATTCCAATTTAGGTGTTATTAATATTTCTCCTGAAGTGATAGAAGTGATAACGAGCATTGCGGTAACTGAGACACCGGGTGTACACAGTTTACAAAATAATTTCGCAAGTGGTAATATAGAAAAGCTCGGAAAAAAATACAGAGGCCGCGGTGTGCGCGTCGATATAAAAGACGATGAGGTTATCCTATCGGCCTACGTAGTATTAAAAGAAGGTGTAAACGTTCATAAAGTTGCTGAGAACATCCAGTCTAATGTCAATCAAACTTTACACACTATGTTGGAGCAGCAGGTTAAAGAAATAAATGTTCACATTGTGAATATCATTAAATAAAGATGGATTGGTGTTTTTATGAACAGACATGAACAACGAAAAAAAATATTTCAAATACTCTTTCAAATAGATCATGATGTAGTGCAGCTGAATGAAGCAGCATTTTATGAACTTCTTGACGATCACCCATATATAAAAGACGTTGTCAGTTATTATGAAGACAACAGGCAACATGTTAATGACAATATTAGCAAGCATTTGGAACACTATACTTTGGAGAGAATTTCCAAAGCTGAAAGAAATGTTTTACGAATGGCAATATCTGAATTATTGTTGCAGGATTCTCCGCCAAGAGTCATTATTAATGAAGCGGTTAAAATCATAAAATTATATGGCGGCAAAGACAGTTATAAGTTTGTAAACGGAGTGCTTAAAAACTTTCCTGATTTATTAGAAGAAATGGATGAAAAATAGTGATGGAAAATAATAAATATTTATCCGTAAAAGCTTTAACAAAATATTTAAAATATAAATTTGACCAAGACCCGTATTTACGACGGGTCTTTGTTACAGGTGAATTATCCAATGTTAAGCTGCATTCGAGCGGCCATTTGTATTTTGCACTTAAGGATGGACATTCTGTCATCCGGGGCATAATGTTTAAATCCGCTGCAGGCAAACTTACATTTGAACCTGTAGAAGGTCAAAAAGTTCTGATATCCGGCAGAGTCAGCATTTTTGAAAACACCGGTCAATATCAGATTTATGCAGAAGATATCCAAATAGACGGCGTCGGTCAACTTTTTGAACAATTGGAAAGGGACAAAAAAGAACTTTCGGAAAAAGGATACTTCGATCAGGCGCATAAAAAACCGATACCAGAATATCCTGAGAATATCGTCATGATCAGCTCAGCGACCAGTGCGGCTGTAAGAGATATGATTACAACGTTTAAAAGACGTTATCCTCTCGTAAAGCTACATGTATTAAATACTCTTATGCAAGGTTCAGAAAGTAAAGATGATGTGATTGGTCAATTGTCATATGCAGATACATTGGATGCTGATCTGATTATACTTGCACGTGGAGGCGGGTCTATTGAAGATTTATGGACATTCAATGAAAAAGCAGTGGCTCTCGCGGTGTTTAATACAAAAACGCCTGTTATCACCGGTGTCGGTCATGAAACGGATACAACGCTGGTAGATTACATTTCAGACTTGAGAGCACCGACTCCGACTGCGGCTGCAGAGCTGTCCGTCCCTTTCTATCAGGATATTATTCAGCGGCTTAAAGAAACTGAACTGCAATTCACTCGGGATATTATGCAGAACATACAATACAAAAAGCAGTTATTAAGCGGTCTGGCAGATTATTATAAATTTAAGACACCTTCGTTATTATACGATCAACAGACAGAGCGTCTTATTAATCTGAAGGACAAATTGGTTTCAAACTTCAATCAATCTTTTAAAGAACATACATATGGGTTGAAACATATTCAATCCAGTTTAAATCATTTGTCTCCAATGCCGGACATCAATGTGCATCAAAATAAACTGTCAGGGTTGTACGAAGATTTAAATCAATCAATGATTCAAATAAATAAAAACAACAGAAGAAGTTTATTGAGTAAAATTGAAATGCTGGATTCATTAAGCCCGACATCAGTTTTGAAACGGGGTTATTCTTATACTACTAAAGAGGGTCAGGTCATTAAAGATACTGTAAACATTAAAGAAGATGATCTGATTACCAGCCATTTCCATAGAGGGAATATACTATCCAAAGTAATAGAGGTGAAAAATGATGAGTGAACAGAAAACTGAATCCTTTGAGGAAAAAATGAATAAACTGGACGGTATTGTAAAAGAATTGGAAAATGATGATGTATCATTGGAAAAATCACTTGAACTATACAAAAAAGGTGTGGAGCTGTCCCGAGAGTGTGAAAAAATATTGAGAGATGCAGAGTTGAAAGTGGAAACTCTGAATAAGGACAACAATGATGGATAATATCGATTACCATATAAAGAAAATAGACGATGTCATATTGACACATCTTGAAGAAAACCATGTTTCAAAGACAATAATGGAAGCGAGTAAGTATTCCATTAAATCAGGCGGCAAAAGATTCCGACCGTATTTACTCTTTGCAGTTCTGGATGCTTTCGGTGTACCCCTCGATACCGGGTTGAAGACAGCCGGTGCGATAGAAATGATTCATACATACTCTCTAATACATGATGATTTACCCGCTATGGACGATGATGATCTGAGAAGAGGAAATCCAACGAACCATAAGATTTTTGGTGAAGCTGCTGCGATACTTGCAGGAGATAATCTGTTGACGGAGAGTTTTAATTTAATCGCCAATGATAGGAAATTATCGACAGCTGACAAATTGGCGCTCATACAGATGATTTCAAAATCTGCCGGCCAAAATGGTATGATAAGTGGACAGATGCTGGATATAGAAGCAGAAAACAATGAAATATCATTTGAAGAGCTAGAACAGATACACAGCTACAAGACAGGGAAATTAATCAGCGCACCTGTAAAAGCTGCCTCGATCATTGCAGATGCAGATGAAAAAACAGATTTTCATCTTTTAAAGTTCGCTGATCATCTTGGTATCATTTTCCAGATCAGAGATGATATTCTGGATGTCACTGGTGATGTAAAACTTACAGGTAAAAATATAGGCAGTGATGCGCGTAAGGATAAAGTCACATACGTCAGTACCTTTGGTCTTGACGGCGCCATGGAGCAGATGAACAGGAGAGTCTGTCTTGCCAAAAAGGAATTAGAATCTGTCAATGACGTACTCAATATCGATGAACTTAAAAATGTGCTTAATAAATTTGCAGTAAGAGACAATTAAATTGTCGGAACTTATTGTATCTTAGATACTGTTAGTAATGTTATAATTAAAAACAGTAAATTTAAAGGTTGGATGTATTATGAATCTTTTTAAAATCGAAGATCCGAAATTTCTAAAAAAAATGAATATAAAACAATTGGAATCACTGGCGCAGGATGTCAGGGAGTTTCTGATTCAATCGTGTTCTCAAACCGGCGGACACATTGGGGCAAACCTTGGTGTTGTCGAACTTTCAATCGCACTCCATAAGCATTTTAATTCACCTGAGGACAAATTTATATTTGATGTCGGACACCAGGCATATATTCATAAAATTTTAACAGGCCGTATCGATCAGTTCGATACGCTCAGACAATATAAAGGTTTATGCGGATTTCCCAAATTAAGAGAATCTGAACATGATGTATGGGAAGCGGGTCACTCAAGTACTTCATTATCAGCTGCGATGGGAATTGCGAAAGCGAGAGATATTAAAGAAGAAGATTATCAGGTCGTTCCGATTATCGGAGACGGTTCGCTGACTGGCGGCATGGCCCTGGAAGCTTTGAACCATATCGGTTCGGATAAGACGGATATGACAATCATTCTGAATGATAATGAGATGAGTATCGCCCCGAATGTCGGTGCGATGCACAATATGCTGGGCAGAATCCGAACGAATACCAATTACAACAGATTCAAATATGATATAGAAGATGCGATTCAGAAAATGCCGCAGGTCGGATCAAGATTAAGAGATGTTGCCGACCGGATAAAAGACAGCTTGAAATATTTGGTTGTAGAAGGCGTTTTCTTTGAGGAACTCGGCATTAAATATATCGGCCCTGTAGACGGCCACGATTTTGAAGATCTAGAGCAGGCAATGCAGTCTGCCAAAGATTATAAAGGGCCCGTGGTTGTCCATATCATTACGAAAAAAGGTAAAGGGTATCATCCTGCAGAAGATGATAAACTTGGCACATGGCATGGTCTCGGCCCTTATAAAATTGAAACAGGAGAAGTTCTCGGCAGCAAACCGACAGTTTCCTGGAGTGAGTTTATGTCAAACTCTGTTCTGGATAAAGCAAAACAAGATAAAACGATTGTAGCAATTACGCCTGCAATGCCTGTCGGCAGCAAACTGACTAAATTCCAAAATGAATTACCGGACCAATTTTTCGATGTCGGCATTGCTGAGCAGCATGCTGTCACGATGTCCGCAGGACTGGCGACTAATGGAATGAAACCTTATCTTGCGATATACTCCACTTTTTTACAAAGAGGATACGATCAGCTGCTGCATGATGTAGACCGTCAAAATCTGAATGTATTCATCGGAATCGACAGAAGCGGACTAGTTGGCGCAGATGGAGAGACCCACCAGGGGGTATTTGATATCAGTTTCATATCTCCATTACCGAATATGACATTAATGATGCCGAAGGATGAATTCGAAGCTGAACAAATGATTGACCTTGCTTTCAGTCATGAAGGACCGATTGCTCTTAGATATCCGAGAGGAAATGTGAAAGGTGTCGATATGACTATCCCGAGAGAACCATTTAATGTAGGTGAATGGGAAACATTAAAAGAAGGCTCTGATGTGCACATCATCTCATTCGGTCCGACCATATCACTGGCAGAAAAAGCTGCAGATTCGCTTGATCAAAAAGATATTAAAGCGGGTGTGGTAAACGCAAGATTCATAAAACCGCTTGATGAGGACTATCTTCATAAAATAGGTCAGACAGGCACACCGCTCGTCGTTGTGGAAGAATCAATGTTGACCGGCGGACTGGGCAGTAAGATAGCTACATTCCTGAGCGATAACCACTATACCAACAAAATTAAAAGAATTGGCATAGATAATGAGTATATCGAACATGGGGATGTCAATCTCTTACTTGAGGATATTGGCATAACTGCCGACAATATCACTGATCAGGCTGTCAGACTAGTAGGAACAAAACATGAAAAAAGTACGCATTGATGAATTTCTCGAAACAAATTTCAACATCGGTACAGTAGATGAAATACGAAGGATTATAATGGCCGGCAAAGTATTAAACAATAACCAGCCCGTTTATAAACCTTCTGAAATGATACGGCCGGATAAAGCTGATATAAGGTTTAAAAATATTAAACCTTTTGTTTCCAGGGGCGGGCTCAAACTAAAGCATGCAATTGAGTCCTTCAATATCGAATTGGACGGCAAGGTCATGATTGATATTGGCAGTTCAACCGGCGGATTTACCGACTGTGCGCTGCAAAATGGCGCATCGCTTATTTATGCAGTGGATGTCGGCACAAACCAACTGGATTATAAATTAAGAATGCATCCTGATGTTATTGTAAAAGAGCAGACGAATTTCAAAAGTACAGTGAAGAAAGATTTCATTCACAGTCCGGATATAATGACGATTGATGTCTCTTTTACATCAATCGTTCCTATATTAAGGCATATCAGTGAGTTATTTGATCATACGTTTGAAATTGTTGCCCTGATCAAACCTCAGTTTGAAAGTTTTCTTGAAGAACGGGAAGAAAGTGGCATTATTACATCTTTGGAAACTCATAAAAATGTAATTGAACGTGTAATAAAAGAATGTAAAACTCTGGATTTTCACCCTGAAGCGGTTGTCAAATCAAAAGTGAAGGGTACGAAGGGCAACCAGGAGTATTTACTTTATTTAACGCATGAAAAAAGTATAAAAAGTTATATTACAAATAAAGACATCCAATCTATTTTATAGTTGAATGTCTTTTTTAGTGCACATTTTAAGTGACCTGTGATATTATATGTATAAATATACATGTTTTTAATATGGGGGATAACGATGTCAAATAAATCAATCAGACAAATAAAGATCAGAGAAATCATTACAAACAATAAGATTGAAACTCAGGAAGATCTTGTAACGATGCTCAATGATTATAATTTTAATGTGACACAGGCAACGGTTTCAAGAGATATCAAAGAGCTTCAGTTAATAAAAGTACCGACGCCTACAGGTGCGTATGTATACAGTCTGCCAAAAGACCGCAAGTACCATCCTTTGGAAAAATTGGGACGGTACTTGATGGATAGCTTCGTTAAACTGGATTATACTGATAATCTCCTGGTCTTAAAGACGCTTCCCGGGAACGCTCAATCCATCGGTGCGATCATTGACCAGCTGGAATGGGAAGAAGTCATCGGGACAATTTGCGGTGATGATACATGCCTGTTAATATGCCGTAACGAAGATTCACAAAAAGCAATCAGAGATCGGATATTTAACCTGATCTGATAAATTGGAGTGTTGTAAGTGCTCTTACGTTTAAATATTAAAAACTTTGCGATTCTGGAGAATATAGAACTCGATTTTCATAATGGCCTGACAGTATTATCAGGGGAGTCGGGCGCAGGTAAAAGTATGATTATTGAAGCAATCAATTATTTGTATGGCAAAAGAGCGTCACAGGATGATATAAGGTATGATACGGAAGGTTCTCTGATAGAAGGTGTGTTTGATTTTCCGGATACACCGCGCATCAGTGGGTTACTGGAGCAATTTAATATTGGCCAGGATGAGCTTTATATCGTTCGCCGCGAAATAATGCAAAACAAAAAAAGTATTATAAAAATAAATAATCATATGATCACTTTGACGCAGCTGCGTACAATAATGGAAGAAGTTGTGAGTATTTTTGCACAGTCTTCACAGCAGGATGCACTCGATAAAGGAAAACATATACTTTATCTGGACAAATTTTTGGATATTCAGAACGAAGCTATTTTTGACAGCTATCAGAAAGATTACAGTGATTATTTGGCCATCACACAAAAGATAGAGGAACTGGAATACAGGGACCGTAACAGGATTGAATCACTGGAACTCTATCAACATCAGTTTCAGGAAATTTCCGCACTCGAATTAAAGGATAACGAAGAGAGTGCGCTCGAAGAAGAACTGGAATATCTGATGAATTTTGAAAAAGTGTTCGATTCATTAAGATTTATAAAGGATATCCTGTCATCAGAGAGAAGTCCTCAAGGGACATTGTATGATTTGAATCAGCAATTGGAATCATTGTCTCAATATAATTCTGAATTTAAACAGTACGGCCCGACGATTATGGACAGCTATTTCATCATCCAGGAACTCGAATCACATATAACAGCCAATATCGCATCGATGGATTATGATGAGCAGAGATTGAATGATATTCAGATGAGACTGAACAGTATCAACTTTTTGAAACGGAAATATAATAAAACCTATGAAGAGTTAATTTTATATATGGAAGAACTGGATGATGATATCCAGGAACTTGAAAACATATCCCATTCATTTGAAAAATTGAATTCTGAAAAAGAGGCGCTGCTTGACAATATGGAAGAGAATGCCAAGGCCCTTCATAATTTCAGAAATGAACGGAAGCACTTCTTGGAAAGTAGAATTCAAAAAGAATTGATGGATTTGGAAATGTCCCAGGTTGATTTTGAGATAAAGATTAAACAGGGAAAATTTCATCAATTGGGATACAGCGACATTCAGTTCATGATTTCAACCAATAGGGGTGAACCTTTAAAAGAGATGAATAAAGTCGCCTCGGGCGGTGAAATGTCCAGAGTGATGCTCGCCGTAAAATCAATATTTACAGAGTATGATCAACAGTCGCTGTTGATTCTGGACGAGATCGATACCGGTGTAAGCGGCGGGGTAGCTACCAAGATGGCAGAAAAAATGAAGATTCTTTCGAGAGGCAGACAAGTCCTTGTCATTTCTCATCTTCCGCAGGCGGCAGCCATTTCGGATCAACATCTGTACATCACCAAGGAAAGTGACAAAGGACGGACGATTACTAATACTGAGTATTTGACGGACGATGATCATATTTATGAAATCGCAAGAATGCTGAGCGGTCAGGATGTAACAGAGGCAGCGCTTCTGAATGCCCGTTCTTTAATAAAAACAAACACAACTGTTGATTAATCTTTATCAACAGTTGTGTTTTCTTTTTTCTGGAAACGTTCTGCGGCCCGTTTATTTTTTTGTTCGCGGTGTAAAATATATCCACCGATGAACCAAATGCCTGCGATTGACAAAACAAGTCCGACAATGAATTGTACCGCAATCATTGTAAATGGATCATTTAAGACCCCGAACATGCTGTCCCTCATTAATTTTACACCCACACCTGCAAGTACGGCAGGTATGACCAGTATTAACAATGCTACTATTTTCTGCATTCCACTCACCCAATCTTAATGTCCTAGCTATTATACAATGTTCAATTAATTTGTTCAATTCAACAAAAATTCTTAATATTCGACATATCGGCTTTTTTGTGTAATTTCCGGTTTGAGTATGTATAATAAAATTTAAAGGGGGAAGAAAGTTAATGAAATTCGATGAAATTTTCAGTCAATTCAATACTGAAATGATTGCGCTTTCAGTTTCTCGTGCGGCGTCTGAAGATGTTCTTCGTCCAGTATTTAAGCTGATCGATTCATATGGAATAATCGCTCATCTTGTGGATGATGAAAAGACGCTCAGAGAAATGATTAAATCGATAGATGGTAAATACTTGGATCATCCTGATGTTATTATACATAATGTTGAAAATGATCAGGAAGCGGCAGCATGTGCAGTTAAAATGGTGGCAGACAATACTTGTAATATATTGATGAAAGGTCAGATTTCCACTTCATTCATTTTGAAAGAAGTGTTGAATAAAGAGCATAATCTGATTGAAAGTAAACTGCTCAGTCACGTTGCGGTATTCGATCTGCCGAATTACCATAAATCAATTTTACTCACAGATGCTGCGATGAACATAGCTCCGGGGACAGAGGAAAAGAAATTAATCATAAATAATGCAGTGGATTTCGCACGTAAATTAAATATTCAACTGCCTAAAGTGGCTATACTTTCGGCAGTTGAAAAGATAAATCCCAAAATATCGACTACTTTAGAGGCCGAAAATATAATTAATAGTTATAATAGAGATGAATCACTTATAGATGGCCCGCTTCAATATGACCTTGCTATTTCTAAAGAAGCAGCAGCGACAAAAGGAATCCGGTCCGAAGTCGCGGGCGATGCTGACATACTCATCGCACCTCAAATTGAAGCCGGAAACATTTTGTACAAGTCTTTGGTCTATTCTGCCGGTTCGAGTGTAGCCGCCACAATTCTTGGCGCTAAAGTACCGATTGTTTTAACTTCACGGGCCGACAGCGCAGAAGATAAATATAATTCGATATGTCTGGCCATGAAATCTATAACATAATTAATCACATACAAGGAGAGTTTTACAATGATATTCGAAGAAATGGCACACAATGATTATGAGCAACTGGTTTTTTGTTATGATGAAGTGAGCGGACTAAAAGCAATCATCTGTATACATGACACCACCCTTGGCCCTGCGCTCGGCGGCGCGAGAATGTGGAATTATGAAACTGAGGAAGAGGCAATTACAGATGTCTTAAGACTGGCAAGAGGGATGACCTATAAAAATGCTGCAGCAGGACTTAACCTTGGCGGCGGTAAAACAGTGATCATAGGGGATGCAAAAAAAGATAAATCAGAAGCCTTCTTCAGAGCGCTTGGCAGATATGTCAACAGTCTCGGCGGCCGTTATATCACCGCTGAGGATGTTAATACAACTGTACAGGATATGGACCTTATTTATCAGGAAACACCATATGTCTGCGGTATCAGTGAGTCATACGGTTCCGGAGGGGATCCGAGCCCTAAAACTGCACTGGGCGTGTATATGGCGATGAAACGTACTGCCAAAGAGGCATTTGGGGACGACTCTCTTAAAGGGAAAACTATCGCAGTACAGGGTGTCGGCAATGTTGCTTACACGATGTGTGGATTACTGCACGAAGAAGGTGCAAAACTCATCGTTACGGATATCAATCAGGAAGCTGTTGACCGTGCTGTTGAAAATTACGGAGCTACAGCTGTCGGACTGGATGAAATATACGGTGTAGAAGCTGATATATACGCACCGTGTGCGCTCGGCGGTATTTTAAACGATGATACAATCCCCCAGATGAAAGTGAAAGCAATTTGCGGCAGTGCGAACAACCAGCTGCAAGATGATGTGAAGCACAGCGAAATGCTGGCTGAAAAAGGCATAGTATATGCACCTGACTATGTAGTTAACAGTGGCGGTGTCGTCAATGTTGCCGATGAACTTGAAGGGTACGATGAAGAAAGAGCAGTTCAAAAAGTTAAAGAAATATACAATCAAATGGATAAAATCTTCAGCATAGCAAAAGAGGACAATATATCCACTGCAGAAGCTGCAGACCGTCTGGCTGAAACGCGCATCAATCAGATGATGCGTGTGAAGAGCACATTCTCACTGAATGAGAAGAATCAATTCAACAAAGGATAAATAAAGACTTATGACTTTAAAAATATTAGTATTGAATTTAGGAAGTACATCCACAAAGGTTGCATACTTTGAAGATACAAAAGAAATCAGCAATGATACTTTAAGACATTCGACTTCAGAGGTCAAAATGTCGATGATGGACCAGATCCCGTTCAGATTGAAATTGATTAATGAATTTCTGTATGACAATGATATCGACCTTGAAAAATTGGACTGCATCAGTGCCAGAGGCGGTCTGTTAAAACCAATCGATGGCGGCACTTACGGGATAAATAAGTTAATGATAGATGAACTCACACGCTTTACCCACGGAGAACATGCGTCCAATTTGAGCGCCGTCATTGCTCATGAACTCGGCAAACAACATAATATCCAGACGATGATAACGGATCCTGTAGTCGTCGATGAACTGATTGATGAAGTACGGATGACAGGTTTAAAAGATATCACTAGGGTTTCCATATTCCATGCACTGAATCAAAAGGCAGTGGCGCGCAACTTTGCAAAGAAAATCGGAAGGAATTATATTGATGTCAATGTGATTGTTGTTCATATGGGCGGAGGCATTACTGTCGGCGCTCATGAAAAGGGCAGGGTCATTGATGTGAATGATGGTTTGTATGGAGATGGACCAATGAGCCCGACAAGAAGCGGTTCGCTGCCGAACCGTGCATTTGCCAAGTATATTTTGGATAATCAGCTGAATTTGGATGACATAAGCAACATCATCAGCAAGCAGAGTGGATTCATCTCGCTTAAAGGAATAGAGGATGCCCTTGAGATAGAACAGGAAGCATTGGCCGGTGACCAATATTCACTTGATATATACCACTCACTCAGTGTCCAGATTGCCAAGGAGATCGGCTCCAGAGCTGCTGTATTAAAAGCCGACATCGATGGTATTTTATTTACGGGCGGCCTCGCCTACAGTCAGTTCCTTATCGATCTGATAACACCATATATTGAATTTATCGGTGATATTGAAGTTTATCCAGGTGAAAAAGAAATGCAGGCACTGGCAGAAGGTGCTTACCGGGTACTCAACGGTGAAGAAAGATTGAAAGAATATACTTAAGGGGGACAACAGATGGCAAATCAGTATGATTTAGTCGTTTTAGGCGGCGGAACAGCAGGTTATGTCGCAGCGATCAAAGCCTCTAAGCTTGGAATGAAAACAGCAGTGGTTGAAAGCGCAAAATTGGGCGGTACATGCCTGCACAAAGGATGTATCCCGACAAAATCATTTTTAAAATCAGCGGAAGTCGTATCTGTCATGAAAAATGCTTCTGAGTTCGGTATCGACAGTGAAACACCGACATTTGAAATGAAAAATATAATCGACAGTAAAAATAAAGTGGTCGATCAAATGTACAATGGCATTAATTACTTAATGAAAAAAAATAAAATTGATGTCTTTGAAGGGCATGGCAGAATTTTAGGTCCTTCATTGTTTTCTCCGATGGCAGGCACCATTGCGGTCGAAGATCCATATGACGATGAGGCTGAAAGTGAAATATTGGTTAATCAGAATTTGCTGATCAGTACAGGGTCAAAACCGCGTGAACTGTCGTTTCTGCCTTTTGATCATGACCTGGTGTTATCAAGTGATGATATGATGGAGCTTTTGGACATTCCTGAAAGTATTGCAATTATCGGAGGCGGCGTCATCGGTCTGGAGTTTGCAAGTTTGTTAAACGATCTTGGCGCAGAAGTAACTGTGCTTGAAGCAGGCGTCAACATACTGCCCAATGAAGATAAAGATGTAAGCAGTGCACTGAAGAAATCATTGACAGACAAAGGCGTTCACTTTGAAACCGAGGTCAGCCTGGATGAAAACAATGTCAATGTTGAGAACGGCTCCGTGAAGTTCAGCCTGGACGATGAAATGATATTTGATAAAGTGCTGGTGGCAATAGGCAGAAGTCCAAATATTGATGATATCGGTATTACAAATACCAAAATCGAGATGGACAATGGCTTTATTAAAACGAATGAACATTATCAGACAAAGGATGCCCATATATATGCCGTCGGTGATTGTATAGGCAATCTGCAGCTGGCTCACGTGGCTTCGAAAGAAGCGGTGAATGCAGTAATGCATATGGGTGACAGTGAACCTTACCAGCTAGATTATAACCAGGTGCCGAGGTGTATTTACACTTCACCTGAGGTAGCGTCCATCGGCCGAACCGAGGCAGATTTAAAGACAAATGATATTGCATTCAAATCACATAAAATTCCATTGAATGCAATAGGGAAAGCTGTGATCGAAGGAAATAAGAATGGATTCGGAAAACTTCTGGTCGATCCAGAAACGAAGGATATACTGGGTGTCAGTCTGGTCGGGCCGAAAGTGACGGAATTGATAAACGAAGTTGCCCTCGCGCAATTTTTAGATGCTTCAGCATTGGAACTCGGCACTAGTGTTCATGCCCATCCATCGATTTCTGAGGTTTTAATGGAACTTGGGCTGGATGCTGAAGGAATGGCTATACATGTTTAAGGAGGTAAAGCATGAGAGATCATAAAGAAGTCGGCTTAACTGCGGATGATGTTAAAGAAATGTACCGTACAATGTTACTGTCGAGAAAAATGGATGAAAGAATGTGGCTGTTGAACAGGGCAGGCAAACTGCCATTTGTAATATCCTGTCAAGGGCAGGAAGCGACACAAGTCGGGGCGGCTTATGCACTTGATAAGGAAGTGGATGTGCTCAGTCCCTATTACAGAGATTTGGCCCTGGTCACACATTTTGGTATGACACCGCTTGAAACGATGTTATCCGCTTTTGCAAAAGAAGGTGACATTCAAAGCGGCGGCCGTCAAATGCCCGGTCATTTCAGTAAAAAAGCGAACAATATTTTGACTCAAGGTTCAACAGTGACCACTCAGGTTCTCCATGCTGTCGGTGCAGCATATAAATTTAAGATAGATAATGAAAAAAGAGTGGCACTTACCACTTTAGGGGAAGGTTCAACTAGTCAGGGTGATTTCCATGAAGGACTGAACTTTGCCGGCGTCCATAAACTTCCCGTCATCTGTTTAATCGAAAACAATGAATATGCAATCAGCGTACCGGCAAAACTCCAATATGCCGCTGAAAAACTTTCAGACAGGGCCGTCGGTTACGGCATCCACGGTGAACGGGTGGACGGTAATGATCCGTTCGCAGTCTATGAAGTGATGAAAAAAGCGCGTGAGAGAGCTATCAATGGAGAAGGTGCCTCACTGATAGAAGCAATGTCCACAAGACTGACTGCCCATTCATCTGATGATGATGACTCTTACCGTGCAATCGAAGAGCGCGAGAAAAACAAGGAAGCGGACTGTATCGCCCATTTGAAAAAATACATGGTTGAAAATGATATAGCTGAAGACTCGTGGTTTGTGGAAATAGAAGATGAGCTGAAAGTAATTATCAAAGACGCGACAAAAGAAGCGGAAGCGGCACCTTATCCAAAAGCAGAAGATGCGCTTAAGAATGTGTACGAGGAGGTAAACAATGGCTAAAATATCTTATCTCCAGGCAATTCATAATGCTTTGGATTTTGAAATGGGGAAAGACGACGATGTTTTTATTCTTGGTGAAGACGTCGGTAAAAAAGGCGGAGTGTTCAAAGTTACGGATGGCCTTCAGGAAAAGTACGGTGAAATGAGATGTCTGGATACACCGCTGGCTGAATCTAACATCGTGGGCACCGGCATCGGTGCTGCCATGATGGGGAAACGCCCCGTGGCTGAGATCCAGTTTGCAGAGTATATTTTGCCCGCAACCAACCAGATTCTCAGTGAGGCTGCAAAAATCAGATACCGTTCTAACGGTGATTGGAATTGTCCGATGGTCATACGTGCACCATTCGGCGGCGGTATTCATGGCGCATTGTATCATTCACAATCCATTGAATCCATATTTGCTTCCACGCCGGGTTTAAAGGTTGTCATTCCGTCAACTCCGAATGATGCCAAAGGCCTTCTTATCTCTGCGATCAGGGATAACGACCCGGTACTTTATTTTGAACATAAAAAAGCGTACCGATTATTAAAAGAAGAGGTCCCGGAAGGGGATTATACGGTGCCAATCGGAAAGGCTGATGTGAAGCGTTCCGGTGAAGACATAACAGTCATCACTTACGGTCTTTGTGTCAATTATGCGCTCCAGGCAGCCGAAAGATTGTCAAAAGACGGGCATGATGTGGAAATACTGGATTTGAGAACTGTTTATCCTCTGGATAAGGAAAGTATCATCGTTTCTGCTAAAAAAACAGGTAAGGTATTGCTGGTCACTGAAGATAATCTTGAAGGAAGCATTATGAGCGAGGTTTCGGCCATCATCGGAGAAAATTGTTTATATGACCTTGATGCGCCAATTATGCGACTTGCCGGTCCGGACGTACCCGCTATGCCTTATTCACCGCCGATGGAAGACTTTTTCATGGTGAATCCTGAGAAAATAGAAGAGAAAATGCTGGAATTAATCGAGCATTAGAGGAGGGATAACAGTGACAGAAATTAAAATGCCAAAACTTGGTGAGAGTGTTACTGAAGGTACGATTGAAAAATGGCTGGTGTCACCCGGAGATACAATTGAAGAATATGATCCGATATGTGAAGTCATTACTGATAAAGTGACAGCCGAAGTACCTTCAGTGTTTGACGGTATTATCGGTGAAATACTTGTACAAGAAGGAGAAACAGTAGAAGTCGGTGTGCCGATCTGTACAATCACAACCGAAGGCAAGTCTGAAGAAAAGGCGAATACAAAAGAAGATTCTGACGACGCTGTTCCAAAGTCGGTACCGGCAGAAAATGATACTGCAGAAAAACCGATGGTATCGAGAGCGGATAAGCCAAAAGACGCACGGATTTCGCCTGTGGTGATGCGCCTTGCAGGTGAGCATGATATCGATTTGAATCAAGTCGCCGGTACAGGTTTTAACGGACGTATCACTAAGAAGGATATTTTAAAAGTGATTGAAGATCCATCATTGGCTAAAGAGAAAGCTGAAAAAAGTTCTGAGCCGGTGGAAAGAGAGAGGTCGGGTGCGCTGGAAGAAAGCGCTCATGTAACACCAGGGGAAGAAATCCCGGTGACCGGTGTCAGGGCCGCGATCGCTAACAAAATGGTCCAGTCTTCTACGGAAATACCTCATGCCTGGCTGATGATGGAAGTGGACGCAACGAATCTGGTGAATACTCGCAATCAGTTAAAGAATAAGTTCAAGGAGACAGAAGGCTTCAATTTAACATTCTTCAGTTTCTTTATAAAAGCTGTTGCAGAAACTCTCAAAGAATATCCTATGCTGAACAGTTCATGGAAGGGCGATAAAATAGTTGTCAATAAGGATATTAATATATCCATTGCTGTAGCAAGTGACGACAAGCTCTATGTACCCGTCATTAAAAATGCAGATGAACTGACGATTAAAGGAATAGCCAAACAGGTGAATGAACTTGCATCACTTGGAAGAGAACACAGATTGACAAGCGCTCATATGTCCGGTGGCACTTTTACTGTCAATAATACTGGGGCATTCGGTTCTGTCCAGTCGATGGGTATTATCAATCATCCTCAGGCGGCAATTTTACAAGTTGAATCCATAGTCAAAAAACCGGTAATCATCGATGATATGATTGCAGTCCGCGATATGGTGAACTTATGTCTGTCAATCGATCACAGAATTTTGGATGGTCTAGTTGCCGGGCAGTTCCTAAAGACTGTAAAAGAGAAAATAGAAAAGATTTCATATGAACATACTTCGGTGTATTAACCTTTACAAAGCATATTTTTAAAGATAAACTAAATTTAAAGATAATATTATAAACCTTATCATATGATAAGGTTTATTTTTATAAGGAGAGATTCGATATGAGTAACATGGATTTTAATTTGTATATGAACGATATTGTCACTACAGCCCGCAGTGAGATGCGTGAATCTGGATACACTGAGCTTACGACACCTGATGAAGTTGATCAGTATTTAAATAAAGAGGGCACCTCCCTTGTGATGGTGAACTCGGTCTGCGGCTGTGCCGGTGGAATTGCCCGCCCTGCTGCAAAACACGCATTGAATTACGATAAGCTGCCAACCCAGCTGCTTACTGTATTTGCAGGTCAGGATAAAGATGCGACAGAACATGTGCGTGATAAAGCACCGGACTATCTGCCATCTTCACCTTCGTTTGCACTGTTTAAAGACGGCAAAGTCGTCGATATGATTGAAAGACACGAAATCGAAGGTCATGAGACAATGAGTGTCATTACAAACTTACAGGCGTGGTTCGAAGAACACTGTGAAGAAGTATAAAAAAAGAGGTCCTTTAAAGGACCTCTTTCGTTTAAAATTACACACCTGTCAGCATGCTGACGCCAAACAATAGACCGGATATAACAATCAGAAATACCATAAACCAGATAATAAAGAGTCTTACTTTCTTGTTTTGCATTAATATCATCCTCAAATAAATTACTATAAACAGTATATTACACTCGTTTATGACAATCAATAATTATTGGAAAGGAACTGCTATGAATAAGGACCGTTTGATCAATCAGTTTTTCGAAATGTTAAAAGTGGATTCAGAGTCAGGAAATGAAAGGAAAATCGCAGATTATCTAAAGAAATATTTTAAGAAATTTGATGTGGAAGTCATTGAAGATGACACTACTGAAGTGACCGGTCATGGTGCCGGGAACCTTCTTATCCGATTAAAGGGCGACGCAGAAGTCGAACCGGTCTATTTTACCGTTCATATGGACACTGTCACTCCTGGAGTTGGTATCAAACCACAAATTGACGGAGATTATATCGTTTCAGATGGTACAACTATACTGGGAAGTGATGACAAAGCCGGGATTGCTGCAATTATAGAAGCACTTCACGTCATCACTGAAAAGGATATACCACATGGTGATATCGAAATCGTCATCACTGTCGGCGAAGAATCCGGCCTTGTAGGGGCGAAAGCTTTTGACAGCAGTCTTTTAAAGAGTAAATTCGGTTATGCAATAGACTCAACTGGCAAAGTTGGTACTGTCGTAACAACAGCCCCGACACAAAGCAAAATAGAAGCGCATCTCCATGGCAAAACAGCACATGCCGGTGTAGCGCCTGAAGAAGGAGTCAGTGCAATCAATATTGCTGCCAAGGCTGTCAGTCAGATGACGCTCGGGAGAGTAGATGAAGAAACAACGGCCAATATCGGCCGGATTGAAGGCGGCAGCGCAACCAACATTGTTGCTGATTATGCCTATGTACTGGCAGAAGCTAGAAGTTTAAACCCTGAGAAGATGGACCAGCAGGCATCACATATAAGAGAAGCTTTCCAAAATGCTGCAGAAACACTCGGCGGCAGGGCAGAAGTCAGTATAGAACTGATGTATGACCACCTTCATGCTGAATTAGATTCAGAAGTGGTGACAACGGTGCAGAAGGCCATTAATAATATTGGCCGGACAGCCGACTTCATTTCGCTAGGTGGGGGCAGTGACGGAAATGTCTTTAACGGTAAAGGTATCCAGACAGTTGTTTTAGGCCTGGGATATGAAAATATTCACACGACTGCGGAAAGAATACCGGTCGAAGAATTGGTTAAAGCTGCGGAATTGGTCGTAGAAATTATAAAGGTACAGCACCAGAAATAATAAATATATATTCTATGTCTTCATTTTTATAAAACTTGATAACACAATACGATCAGTAAAGCAGGGATTCATGAAAATACATGAATTCCTGCTTTATTAATCGTCCATAAATACCTTTTATCATTAATCCGTCTTTCTTCTAAATATAAATATGACCATTGCATATTAAATTATCAGTTAATTTATGTTTTTAGGTATATTTATAAATTTTAACTTTATTTACATATTGCTCTGTAAATATTTTACTGGTATAATTTATCATGAATTAAATAAGGAGGAATAGTATGAAATGCCCTAATTGCAGTGCTCAAGTGTTTGAAGAAGACAAGTTTTGTGGTGAATGTGGACAAGATCTTACTAAGATGGAACCACTGGCAGGAGACTCTGAACCTGTACTAAATAATGTAAACCAATCATCAGATTTAAAAGAATCTGAAAAAAATAACAATTATAGTTCTTCGGCAAATCAGGGAAATGAAAAAGCGAAAACATATTTTAATGGGGTTTTTTCATTTTTCAAAGATGCATTACTTTCTCCAGGCCGGTCAGTCGGTCGTCCGTATAATGTTTCGATTGTTGCAGGTACAATAGGTTTACTGTTATTGATTGGTTCATTAATTACTTTCGTACAGCTGAGATCTGCACTTGGTAATGTTGTTGTTCCATTTTCAACACTATTTGAATATCTTATCGCTATGATTATATTATTCGGGATTTTCTTTGGCATTACATATTTGCTGGTTCTCATCGTAATTAGAGAGAGCAGGCACTGGAAAGAGGTTTTTAATGATTTTTCTATTCCGGCAGTCATTGTATTCACATTATTTATATTAGCTTCTTTACTGAATTTGATAACACTTTATGAACTTGGCGTTTTAGTGAGCCTGATCGGTTTTCTTTTGTTCATCACTGCACCGGTCTACATATTGCTCAGATATGCAGAAAATAATAATGTGAAATTCGACAGTTTTTATGCATTGATAATTTACTATGCTCTTGCTGCGATTGTATTTTATATCATGGGCAGACTGGTAATCGGCATATTTATGGAAAACTTTATATATGAATTAAACAACATGATGTTTTAACTGGGAAAAGAGGAAAATCAAATGAAATTTTGTAAAAATTGTGGTGAGGAAATTCGCTCTGACGCCAAAGTTTGTACGCACTGCGGCCACAAAATAAAAGTAGCCGCAAAAAATGTTGAACCTGCAAGACAGCCTGAGCCCAGAGAACCGATGGACCCTGCAAAGAAAAGGTTATTAATAATTTTTGGAGCAGGAATTGCAATGCTGGCCGTAATCATAGCGATTGTATACAGCCTGGCAGCGAGTGCGTTGTCTCCGGACAACAGACTGGATACAATTGCTGAAGCTGTAACTGAGGAAGACCCTAAAGCATTGAAAAATGCAGTGGATAATGATGTGACTTTGGAAGAAGCTGAGGCTTATATTGCTTATGTCGACCAGGTCTCCGGATTGTCGAAATATAATTCATGGGTCGGGGATGTGAAAACCGCACTTGGAGATGGTGCTCCGGGTTCAGATATATTTGACGGCATCTACACGTTGTTATCCGTTAACAAAGAAGGTTCTCAATATTTACTTTTTGATGATTACAGTTTCACGATACCAAAAACCAACATTTATATGTCTGAAGCGTACGACATGGATAAATTCGTATATACTATGGATGAAACTGAATACGAATGGACTTCGGGAAATGATAAATTCGCTGAGTTGATACCGGGTAAATATCAATTTGACGGTTCTGCTGTCATTGGTGAAAAAGAATATGATTCCTCCATAGATATAGACTTTCAGAACAGTGAATCTGCAGTTCTAAATCCGGGATACTTTTATTTGACAATCAGTGAATCCGTGACGTCCATGTACTATGAAGATGTTTCCGAGGATAGTCTTACTGTGACTGTCGGAGGAGAAGAAGTTGAAATCGACACGAATGATAATTCTGACAGACTCGGCCCTTACGCTTTTGGCGAGGAGTTGGACGTCAGTGCGACAGTAGCTCATGCAGGTGAAACTTTTGAAAGTAAAAACGAGCCGCTTCATTTGAATTATGATGAAGTCGGCATGGATTATTCGACAGGTGAAGCTGCTCCGGTACACTTTGTAGAGCTCGAATTTGATACAGATGCCATCTATGATGCCGGTGAAGCTGAACGTAATGCAGCGCAACTTGAAGAAGAGCGTGAAGCTTTCGAAGATGATATGGAAGATCACGTTGAATCATTTTTGAGTAATTATCTTTATGCTCTCGAAATGATGTATATGTTTGAAGATATTGACGAAGTTGAAGATTATGTCAATGATGAAACGGAAGCGTATGCCGCACTGGAGTCCAACATTGATTCAGGTACATTTGAAGGTATGTATATTACAGACGTCAAATATTCTGATTTTTCACGTGATGGTACTACAATAACGGTTAATGTCGAGAGCGAGAGAGATTATGATCTGCTCGATGAACCTGCAGAAATTGTTACAAAATATACGCTTGAATATGATCCTGATGAACTGGATTTTGAAATTACAGGTTTCCAGGACATTTAATGATTGGCACCGGAGTTTTTACTCCGGTGTTATTTTATAGGAGGAAAGATATGAGATATCTATTGATACTTGTCGCATTTCTACTGTTATCAGGCTGTGGCAGTGATGATGTAAACAATGAAGTCGTCGTAGTCGGTAATGACGGCAGATCGGGGAATGAGCAAAATGAAACCGACGAGACAGAAATAGAGAGTATTGATGAGGAAAGTGGGAATGATAATGTTCAAGATGAAACGGAGGTTGAGGACGAAACTTCACAGGTGAACACAGGTGAAAAAGAAAGACCGGATGGAAGTACCGGGAGTGAGGACGATGACTCTTTGATCAGTAATCTGGAACCGAATAAAATCGCTCAGATGGTCAATGAAGAAAACTTCGAAATCGCTTCAGAAGAAAATAGAGATTATTATGAACGGATTACAGATATTGACGGTGATGGCAATGATGAAACTGTTCAGATATTGAACAACACTCGTGTTGATGAGGATGAGGTTCAGCTCGGTCATTATATACTTGCTATCTTCGACAGTAACTCAAATGCAGTTTACGCGGAATATACATATAATTTTTATGATGGAACCGCACCGAGAATTATGGACGTCATAGATATGGACGGGGACGGTATCAGTGAAATCGTCATGGAGAATCTGATGTCTTCCACAGCCACAGCAGCTACTGGACTGCAGTCTCCTTCACGCTTCATTTATAAATATGATGAATCGATTAAACAGTTCAACACGGTCTCAACTCTTGGAAGATTTCTCCAGAATGAGGCAACGGATACTTATGAAATCAATGTCAATGATGTCATAACAGGTCTGGATTATAATTTTTCATATGCGCCTGCAGTAGAATTGGAAGAAAGTGAAGGTCATTTAAGGGATTTGATTGATTTTGGAATTATGTCTGAAGAGACCGGCGGGTTTGCAGACGGTTTTGTCAAGAATACCCATGGTAACCATCGTTATCAGCACCCATCCTATTTAATGCAGCTGGATGGAATGTCCGATATTGGAGTCGTCTACAATGATCCAGTATTTTCTGCACGCTGGCTGACATTAAATGCGACATCGCTTTATGAATATAACTCTGACTATAACTGGATGGAAATGGTTGGCATAGACGGTGAATTTGAGACGGAGGCTGGGGTAAATAAAGAACGAGAGCTCTTTACGATTTCCGACTTCAGCAGCAGGTTCGATACTTACAGTGTATCAAAAGATGATTACATGGGTGAATGGACCATGGTAATAGACGGCAGGATTCAGGAGTTCAATTACATGACTATCAATATCAGCGATGAGCAGATTATCGAAACTCATGTTGAGAGCGGTGATGTTGCCGGTCATAACAGTGAAGTTGTCGTAGATACTATGGAACTGGCCAATGACACGAATCAATTGACAGTATCAGGGGAAGTGACATTTAATGATGCCACAGAAGTGAATAACTCATATCATAATACGTTAACAATCATTTATATTGAAGACACCAAACACATGATGGATAAGTATGGTCATTTATATTTGCAGCTCGATTGATAAAATGAAAACCCCGTTATAAATGTTGTATTTCAGCATTTATAACGGGGTTTAATCATCTATTCGAGTGACTGCCATACTTGTATTTTGGATTCGGAGTAATCCACATTAAAAGGACTTTTAATCACTTCTATTGAGAAGTTGCAATTCAAGTCTCTATTCATTTTAAATCGCCATCTTCTGAAGATATACTGATATATATCTTCTATTAATTCATCGGCTCTGCCCATACCTTCAAAAATTGTGAAATCACTCGATTCAGTATATGTTTCATTGAACGGCGTCGCATCTAATGAACTGACACCGATCATGAGCTCCATCTCATCTCTGATGACTCTTTCGTGTAAAATGATCCCTTTCACCTGGCCGGTGTTGTAATTCAACAACTCATCTAAGACGCCGTCTTTTTCCAGTTTTTTTAACTCTGCGATTTTTTTCTCCCTGCTGTAATCATTGATTGAAAAATATTGTGTGATGCCTACAATTCTAAAACTGTCCATATATACAGTTCTTGTTGGGTATTTAGGTGAATCGACAGGTACAATTTCAAAAGTGATTCTTTCCAATAAATCTAACTGCCTGATTTGTCTTTCTGTGTCATAAGGAGAGATCCCCATCGTCCGTCTGTATAAATCTTTAAACTCATCTACATTTCTATAACCATAATATTTGGCAATATCTATCAGTCTGCGGTGACCTTCGTAAAGCTCAAAGGCGATCTCAGTCATTCTTCGTTTTTGCTGATATTCATAAGGAGTCATACCGACTAAGGAAGTGAAAATAGTTATAAAGGATTTTGGTTCTACACCGAGATCGTAAAGCGCTTCACTATAGTCTATCTGCTCTCTTAAATGATCTTCTATATATATTATAAATTTTTCAATGAAATTTACCGTTTCCATACTGGCTGATGCCACCTTCATAGTTCTTTTACTTTTATAATTATTATTTCACTGTCACCTTAAAAACACAATAATTATGATATAATTGAGCAATCAATATAAAAAGGTGATTTTATGCAGTTTACAGTCCTCGGGTCAGGTGCCGGGCTGCCATCAAAAAAAAGCAACACACAAAGTTATATATTGGATGTTATAGATGAAATCAATCAATATATACTGATAGATGCCGGTGAAGCGCTTCAGCATCAAATTTTACATACTAATATAAAACCTTCAAAAGTTAAGAATATTTTTATCACTCATTTACACGGAGACCATATTTATGGGCTGCCGGGATTTTTATCTTCAAGAGCACATCAGGGTGGTGAAAATCTTCCACTTACAATATATGGACCAAAAGGATTGAAAGAATGGCTGACTGTTACATTTGAAATCAGCGGCTCCAGGTTGAACTATCCTCTGAATATCATTGAAGTGGAGCATAACTCTCAAATAAAAGTTGAAAGCTTTAATATCAGCGTATACTTATTGGAGCATACGATTGACAGTTACCTCTATGTATTCACGGAAGAAGATAAAAAAGGCGCTTTAAATACGAATAAACTTCAAGAGATAGGTATTAAGCCCGGTCCGATTTATGCAGATATTAAAAATTCATCCGTATTTGAATATGAAGGCATATCTTATAATACGGCGGACTTCATGGGTCCGGACATCAAAGGCAGGAAAATATCGGTACACGGTGATACCCGCATTGTTCCAGACAGTGAATATTTATCCCTTGTTGATAACAGCGATCTGATTGTCCATGAAGCCACCTACCTGGATAATGAAAATGAAAAAGCACACCAGTATTTCCATTCAGAAATATCTGATGTGCTGAATAATTTTAGAGATACCCGTTACAACCATCTGCTGCTTTCTCATTTAAGCAACCGTTATGAAGAAGTTTTTCTTGCAGATATTGAGAAGAAGCTGCCTTCTAATGTTTATCTTGCTCACGATTTTTTTCAACTTCCCATCCCACATCGTTCTCGAGGAAATAAGTGACTTTTTCTGTATAAGCCTGCTGGTTGCGGTTGAAACTTTCAACGTGGCCGCCGCGTGTAGGGTACCAGGCAAGCTTGGGACCCTCTTTTTTATTATAAAGCTCTACGGTCTGCTGATAAGGTATGAATCTGTCATTTTTAGAATGGATAAAAAGTATCGGCTGTTTAATCTTATCAACCACTCTTATCGGTGAAACTTTATATAAAGAAAATTTACTTCTGAATCTGAAGAACAGATTAGTAACAAGTAATACTAATGGAGATGCTATTCTGGAGTATTGTCCAAAAATGAATGTCAGCTGATCTGCAAACTTTGAAAACGAAGCGTCTGAAATATAAAATTTAGCTTTGTTGGAAAGTTCTCCCGCATAAAGCAGCACAGTCGCTGCCCCCATGGATTCCCCGTGAATACCGAACTCGATATCTTCACCATAGTGTTCGTGAAGATAATCGACGACCGTTTCCAAATCATACTTCTCGTAAAATCCATAGGTGGAGTGGATACCGCCGGTGTTGCCATGTCTTCTGGCATCATAGATAACACAATTAAAACCCATCTCTACAAACATATTTAAATATTTAATGGAGCTGACTTTATTTTCTGTGACCCCATGACAGAGTACTACCCATTTATTTGTATCATTCGGATATACGAATATCGCATTTATACTGTAATTAAATCTTGAAGGAATCAGTTTGTCGTCCTGCGGCAACTTTTTAAATTCATCCAGATTAATTCTTTTTGCTCTCGTTTCTCTGCGTTTTATGACTTCCACATCCCTCAGTTTAAAAAACAATGTCTGAGTTGAGGCATAATAACCGAGTGAAACTACGATAGTGATGATTGAAAGGACGCCTGTCCAAATCCATATTCCTATATTTTTCATATTCTATGGTCCTCATATCTTAACTTTTTAAAATTTTGAAGTATCCCGGTGAAGTCTGTACTGTTCATTTCTAGTGCTTTATTATAACTGTCCAAATTATTCTGCAGCTGCTGTAAAGTACTGGCTCCGCTCACTATAATATCAGAATAATCAAGAATGTATCGGTAGGACAATGCGCTCAAATCACCTGTGACTTCCATTAATTCACTTAAAATTGCAGTTAAATCTTTAGATGAATAACCAAACATACCACCTGGAAATTTTTGTTGCAACACATTCGCAAATTGTTGTGTAAATATCCCTTTCATCAAAGGTCCTCTTGCCATTATCACAACATCCTGTAGTAAATCCATCAGCTCAAGCGGTCTGTTATCTATTGGATTAAACTGCATCATCAACGTATCGAGATTACTATTTTTAATATAATAATCAATAACATTCGGACGAATCGAAGAAAGTCCGTAACTTTTGATGATTCCCTCTGCCTTTAAATCTTCGAATGCAGATATCGTCTCATCTTTATCATCTTCGATTGTACCTCCGTGCAGCTGATAAAGATCTATACTGTCCACATTCAGTCTGTAAAGGGAATTCTTGACCTGTTCTTTAATATATCTTCCTGTCGGATTCCAGCCGATTTTTTGCTGCAGCTGTATATCAAATTCATTGCCGACTTTTGTACCTATGGTAAAATTGTTGCGGCTGCGATACTTACTGAGGAGTTTTCCTACAACTTCCTCATTTTTGCCAAACTGGTATAAATCAGCAGTATCAAAATAGTTAATATTCTGTGACAGGGCAAATTCTAAAATTTCCTCTGTTTTAATCTCATCTTCCAGGGGTAGATTCATACATCCCAGAGAGACTTGGGAAAGCTCCAGATTATTATTGGATTGAATAATTCTCATCTTAAAAGACTCCTCCATATGATTCAATATGATAATTATATCAATAGTTCAATAAAAAATTGAATAGTTTCATCATATTTTATTTTTAGTGTCTTTTTAAAGCGATATATTTAATGGTATAGTTAAGGAAAAATTAAACGGTTTAGGAGCATACATATGACTAATGATGAATCATTTGATCACTTGAGAGAGAAAGTGACCAGCTCAACAGAAATATTTAATGGTAAAATAATAAAAGTCACTCATGATGATGTATTACTTCCAAATGGGAGCACTTCTAAAAGAGAGGTCGTCCACCATAATGGTGCAGTAGCAATCATTGCCATACATGAAGAACATTTATATTTTGTCAGACAATATAGAACACCGACAGAAGAAGTAATTTTAGAAATTCCGGCCGGCAAGGTTGAAAAGCATGAAGCACCTGACGATACCGCGAAGAAAGAATTAAAAGAAGAAATTGGTGCAGTCAGTACAGATATCAGGAAACTTTATGAATTTTACACCGCTCCAGGCTTTGCCAGTGAATTGATACACTTGTACATCGCAGAAGATATCAAGTTTGAAGATCAGGCGCTTGAAAACGATGAATTTCTGGACATTGTCAAAATCCCTGTCAATTCATTAAAAGAAAAACTTGAAAGTGGGTATTTTCGTGATGCTAAAACCATAATTGCTGTACAATATATATTATTAAATTTATAATTCTCAATTAGAAAGACATTTATTTATAATTATTATTAATAACTTTTAATCTTTATAAAAGTTTTGTATAATATGTATTGATAATAGATTAAAGTAGGTGGCGTCGTGGAAAAAAGAATACAGCATATAAAAGAAGCCCTTCATGATGCGCGATATAAATTGACACCACAACGTGAAGTGACACTGCGGGTATTACTGGAAAATGAAAGTGATCATTTAAGCGCAGAAGATGTTTTCATGAAAGTTAAAGATAAATATCCTGAAATCGGGCTCGCTACTGTATATCGTACATTAGAACTGCTTAATGAATTGAAAATATTAGATAAGATAAACTTTGGAGATGGTGTTTCAAGATATGATCTCCGTAAAGAAGGGGCTGAACATTTTCATCATCATCTCGTCTGTATCAACTGCGGTTCTGTTGAAGAAATTGAAGAAGATCTGCTTGGTGAAGTGGAAAAAAGGGTTGAAAATGAGTTTCAGTTTAAAGTCACTGATCACCGTTTAACCTTTCATGGCATTTGTAGAACGTGCACATCAAATTCGGAGAACAAGGACAATGATTGATGTATATGTAGACGAATATATCACCTTCCTGAAAATTGAAAAAGGGCTGAGCACAGCTTCACTCAATTCGTACAGACAGGATTTGAAACACTATTCAACTTATTTGGCAGACAATGAGATCCGTTCTATCGACAAAGTAGACACTGAAGTATTGATTCAGTTCATTAAATTCCTTACAGAAAAGAGTCTTAGCCCAAAAACTATTTCAAGAACCCAATCCACATTAAGAAATTTTCATCAGTTTTTACTCAATCAAAATATCATTGATATGAACCCTGCGATTAAGCTGACAGCTGTCAGGGGAGAAAAGAAACTACCTGAGTATTTGACGATTGAAGAAATGGAAATTTTACTAGGGACACCGGACAATTCACTTGCCGGAATCAGAGACAGCACCCTGATGGAAGTCTTATATGCTTCCGGAATCCGTGTGAGTGAATTGATCAGCATTAAAAAAGCGGATGTGAACACTGAAATGGGTTTTATCCGGGTAAGCGGGAAGGGCAGCAAGGAAAGGATTGTTCCCATTACCGATTTCGTTGCAAAAAAACTGAACCATTATATTATTGAAGTCAGACCTCAACTGCTTAAATCGGATGATAACGAAGACCTCTTCATTACAAACAGAGGCCGGGGTTTTACTCGTCAGGGGTTATGGAAAACAATAAAAAAATATGAACTGTTGAGCGGCATCAGGAAGAATATTACGCCACATACTTTCAGGCACTCTTTCGCCACGCATTTGATTGAAAACGGTGCAGATTTGAGAGCGGTTCAGGAAATGCTGGGTCACTCTGATATCAGCACAACTCAAATATATACACAAATATCAACCACTAAAATTCGTGAAATGTATAAACAATTTCACCCAAGAAAGTAGGATTATATGTTTAAGAGAATACATTTAATAGTATTGGATTCAGTCGGCATCGGCGCACAGCATGATGCAAAAGAATTTGGAGATGAAGGCACCCATACATTGAGACACTTATTGGAAGATTCTCCTGTAACTCTGGGTAACCTGGAAAAACTCGGTCTTGGCTGTATTGATAAACTGCCAGGCGTAGGCTGTCCGGAAACGACTCAGGCATTTCACAGTAAAATGGCAGAACTTTCACAGGGAAAAGATACTATGACCGGTCATTGGGAAATAGCTGGCCTGCATATCGATAAACCATTCAAAGTCTATCCTGAAGGTTTCCCTGAAAAATTATTGGATAAAATCAGAGAAGCAACGGGTCGTGGGATTGTCGGGAACATTCCTGCAAGCGGTACTGAAATCATTAAAGACTATGGCGAACATCAATTGGAAACTGGCGATCTGATCGTTTACACATCAAATGATCCGGTGCTTCAAATCGCTGCACATGAAGAAGTGATTCCCCTTGAAGAACTATATGATATATGTGAAAAAGTTAGGGAGATGACTAAAGATCCTGAGTTTCTGGTCGGCAGAGTCATTGCAAGACCATTTGTCGGAACGAACAAAATGGATTTCACACGTACAGAAAACAGGCATGATTATGCATTGGAACCATTTGGTAAAACAGTGCTGAACGCTTTGGAAGAGAATGGCAAGGATGTTATCGGTATCGGTAAAATTAATGACATCTTCACAGGTTCAGGCATTACAGATTCTGTCAGAACGAAAAACAACGACGACGGGGTCGATAAGCTGCTTGAAGTCATGGATCGTGATTTTGAAGGCATGTCATTTTTAAATCTGGTTGATTTTGATGCCCTTTATGGTCATAGAAGAGATCCGGCAGGATATTCAAATGCTTTAAAGGAATTCGATGAACGCCTTCCGGAAATTACTGCTAAACTGCAGAATGACGATCTGCTCATTATCACAGCAGATCACGGCAATGATCCTACACATACAGGGACAGACCACACAAGGGAATACGTACCTTTACTCATGACTTCAAAAAGGGACTTGAACTATGGTCCGCTGCGAAACAGTGATACTTTCAGCGATCTTGCCGCAACAATTGCAGAAAACTTCAATGTTCAGTATGAATCAAAAGGTAAAAGCTTGCTGAGCGAGTTAAATTAATATGAAAAATAGAAAACTGGTTTTTCTTTTAATATTACTATTTGCATTGGTTTGGGGAATTTCGTATTGGATGTTTTTAGTGTAGGAAAATGTAAAAAACTGCGGACAAATATTTGTTGTTTGTCGGCAGTTTTTCTTTTGTAAGTCTTTGATTGCTATTTACGTCGTTTTAAACGATTTGCATTTCTCACTTTGATGATTTCACTGCGGTCCCTTAAACGATGCTTTTCAACCAGCATAATATTTGTTTTATGAAGATGGCTTATATAGCTGAAAAATTCTTCCAAAGATACGTCCGGCATGGCAAAAGAATGGAGTGATCTGTACATGTCGTCAGTGAGGGGGAATTGCAGCGGTTTTAAGTTTACATAATCTATGTTATGTAAACGACTCTCGATAAGATATTTTATTTCACTTTTTAATCCATATTTTTTATAATCTATCGGCATTTTGTTCAGTCTGTTTACAGCCCGGCGATATATTTTTTTTGGCACCGTAAGGGTTGTTCCTTCGGTAGTGATATTCAGCGGTCGATACTTGAATGAAAAACACTTCATCAAGGTTTTTATTAAAATTTTCTTTTGATTTCCATGAGTCTTCCATGATTTCATGGCATTCAAAGTAATCTTGTTTTATAATAAATTCGTTGTAGTATTTTAGTAAAGTAACTTTATCCATAATCATTCTCCAAAATTGAGGTTTTAATATGCTTACCTATGAGGTTAGATTAGATATCTTTGAAGGTCCGCTCGACTTGTTGTTACACTTGATCAAAGAACTTGAAATTGATATATACGATATTCCGATGGCGACATTGACTGAACAATATATGGAATATATAAATCAAATGAAAGGGCTGGAAATCAATGTAGCAAGCGAATATTTAGTGATGGCCAGTGAACTGTTGAAAATAAAAAGTTTCATGCTTCTGCCAGAGCCCGCAGTGGTAGAAGAGGATTATGAAGATCCAAGGGAACAACTGCTGGAACAGTTGTTGGAATACCAGAATTATAAAGAATACGCTGAGGAGCTTCACAACCTCAAGTTGGAAAATGATAAAACATTTATCAAACCGCCGCATGACCTGGAAGAAAGTGATGATAACAACGATGATCTTTCATTAAATTTATCACACTTGCTGGAAGCGTACCAGAAAGTGAAAATGCGTATTTCTTTGAATCAACCCCAGACGGTGACAATCAGACGGGAAGTTGTTTCAAGGGAGCATGCAGAGTCATATATAGATTCGAGATTTTCAGATAAGAAGTTTCTCGGCTTTCTGGACCTTTTCAGTCTCGACAAATCGAGACCGATGGTAGTGGCGGTCTTTATTGTCATCCTTGACTGGGTAAAATCACATAAAATGATGATTCACATTTCAGATGATGGTGATTATCAATTCGAAAGGCAGTAATATTCATGGAGAAAATAGATATAATTGAAGGTCTGTTGTACATCGCCGGTGATGTCGGGCTGACTGAAGAACAGCTGATCATGCATGTGCCGATTACTAAGCAGCAACTTCATAATGAGGTTGACCAGTATGAAAAAGCACATTTGACCATCACCCGGCACGATCAGCGATATTTTTTAAAGACAACAGCTGGTATGGAAAAGTACATTGACAGAATACTTCAGGATAAACCTAAAAATAAACTGTCACAGGCGTCACTTGAAGTGTTGTCCATCATTGCCTACAATCAGCCGGCGTCCCGAGCCATGATAGAAGAGCTGCGTGGTGTGCAATCAGACGGACCGATTTCAACATTGATGAATAAAAATCTGATTTTAAAAAAGAATCTGGAGAACGAACGTGCGGCTCACTTTGTTACAGGTGAAACATTTTTGCAGGTCTTTGGTCTGGAGAGTTTGGAAGACTTGCCGACTCAGGACGACATTAAGGAGCAGGAAGAAATCGACCTGTTCTTTAATAATTTAAAGGAGGAAGATTATGACAAATGAAGTACGGTTACAAAAAGCGATAGCGAACAGCGGAGTGACTTCACGCCGTAAGGCTGAAAGTCTAATTATCGAAGGCAGGGTCAGCGTGAATGGTACGGTTGTAACGGAGCTCGGTACGAAAGTGACTGACAATGATAAAGTTGAAGTGGACGGCATACCGTTAACAAAAGAAGAGAAGGCATACATTTTATATTATAAACCAGCCGGTGAAATATCTTCGGTTGAAGATGACAATAACCGCAGAACGGTCACGTCAAAATTTGAAGGTCTGAACTTAAGGATATACCCGGTCGGAAGGCTTGATTACGATACTTCAGGCATTCTCCTTTTGACGAATGATGGTGAATTCACCCAGTATATGACCCATCCAAAATTTGAAGTGACCAAAACATACAGAGTTAAAGTTGACGGCATTCTGAAGAGACATCAGCAGAAGGAAATGATGAAAGGTATACGGCTCGAGGATGGAATGACTGCACCTGCAGGCATCGAAATCATCCGTGATAAAAAAGACAGAAATATGATATTGGATGTAACGATTCATGAAGGGCGCAACCGGCAAGTCCGCAGAATGTTCGAGTATTTCGACCTTGAAGTGCTCAAATTGACACGCATTAAATATGACTTTTTAAATTTGGATAATCTGAGTGAAGGCGAGCATAGATTTCTCAAACCGCACGAAGTGAAAAAACTGATTGCCAATGCAAAGGGTTAGCCGATGAATTGTCATAATACTGTCAAACCGTACTAATATATGAATGCTATAATAAATAGAGCTAAAATTGTTACGGCAGGTGAAATTTATGAAGAAACAAACGAGAAATATACTTCGTATCAGTATCATTTTAAGTATAGTCATATTATTAGGTGTTACGTTATGGTTTAATCTGACCTCTGATTCACAGGCAGTACAAGTTGGGGACGAGGCAGTGGATTTCCAGCTTGAAACTTTGGACGGCGAACAGATACAGCTGTCTGAAATTAACCAGGAAAAAGGTGTCATATTGAATTTCTGGGGGACATGGTGTGAGCCGTGCCGTGAGGAAATGCCGGATATGAATGAAATCTATAATGAGGGAAATGAAGACTATGAGATTGTAGCTGTCAATGTTTCTGAAGGAAACCAGCAGATCAACCAATTCTTATCCAGTCTGGATGAAAACTTAAGTTTTCCTATTGCACTGGACAGCAACAGAGATGTAACCAAAGCTTATCAGGTGAGTCCTTTACCGACGACTATCGCTATAGATAAGAATGGCATTGTAGTTGAAAAACAGGAGTATCAGCTGACGACAGACGATATTTACAGCTTTATAGAACAATCGACTTCGGAATAGGATGAAATCCAATGGAATTAAAAGAAATAAAATGTGGATCCTGCGGTCATGTCAATCCACCTGGTACCCAGCTGTGCCAATCCTGTGGAAAGATGATCAACAGTGATTATGATAAAAAGAAAATAAAAGATGTCATGCGTTATGACGGAAGTGCGATACGTTCCAAAACACGCTCCAAAAGTATTTTTGATAAAATATGGATGTTTTTCACTTCGATAAAAGTCGGAGTTTCCATCATTTTAATCATCGCAGTATCAGCATCAATCGGGACTCTTTTTCCACAGGAATATTTTATACCGGTCGGCGTCGAACCTTTACAGTATTACACTGATAACTATGGTACATTGGGCCGCCTTTATTACGAACTTGGTTTTCATAATTTATATTCTTCCTGGTGGTTTATCATACTGATCGGTATGCTTGCTTTATCACTGATTGCAGCAAGTATTGACAGAGGACTCCCGCTTCTTAAGTCATTAAGAAACCAAAGAGCAAAAAAGCACCCGACATTTTACAAAAGACAGCGCTTAAATTTACATCAGCATAATGATGGTCATACGGAGAGCGTCATCGAAGACCTCAAGAAAAAAGGTTATAAGCATAAAAGTGATGACAATCATCATTTACTTGAAAAAGGCTGGCTGTCCAGATGGGGGCCCTACATAAATCACACCGGGCTTATCATTCTTTTATTCGGCAGTATGCTCAGATTTTTCCCGGGGATGTATGTGGACGAACTTGTGTATGTCACTGAAGGAGAAACTGTTCAGATTCCTGAAACGAATGGCCAGTATTATGTGAAAAACAATGATTTCATCGTTGATATGTATGATGAAAATGCAGGATCGGTTTTTGATGAGACACTCCAGAATTCAAATGAAATGGTGACGAGCAACTACCAGACAGATATCACTTTCTATGAAAACCAAAACAAGGATGTAGTCGGATCAAACCCTGATTTGGAAGAAGTGGAAGATTACAGCATACGTGTCAACCACCCATACAGATTTGACCAATTTGAATTATATCAGTCGAGTTATGATAACTCACAAATGAAATCCATGACTTTCCAGCTTGAAGACAGCAATGGAGAAATTATTGGAGATCAGTTCACAGTCAATCTGGACAATCCTGACCAATCTTACGATATTGGAGAAGGGATGGAAGTGAATATGCGTGCTTATGCTCCGGACTTTGTGGAAATTGATGAAAATGGTGCTCTGATATCTGAAACACCGGTTGCAACGAATCCGGCATTTGTTTTTGAGGTGACTGATGGAGAATCAACAGAGCTCAGTCTCCTTCAGGTCATGCTTTCAACCGATATCACACAGGATAACGAGTACAGTGTCAAGTTCGTTGAAAATGAAAACCATTGGGCAACGGTACTGACTCTGAAGAAAGATTTGACACTGCCATTTATTGCGACGGGCTTCATCATATTCTTAATCGGTCTTGCCATCGGTTCATACATTAATCACAGACGTATATGGATCAATGATGAGGATGGATTCAGCATCAGTGCACATACGAATAAGAACTACTTTGGATTGAAGAAAGAGCTCAATCCTATATTAGAAAAAAATGGATATGAACACATCTTTGACAGAGACGCCAAAGATCAAAATGAGAGCGTCAACACTGATGAGGAGAAATAATTATGGAATCAACAATGTTATCGATAAGTAATGGATTGATTACAGCAGCGTTCTTTATTCTTTTAGTAGCGCTGATACCACTGGCAGTAAGTATTAAAAGTAAAAATAAAAGGTCAGAGTACATCGCCATTACTATGATAGTAGTAGCTTTTATTATGCAAATTGGGTATTTTATACTAAGATGGATAGCAACAGGACATGCTCCGGTATCCAACATGTACGAATTCATTGCAACGTTTTCAATAATGCTTATATTAGGTTATTTAATTACCTATCATTATTATAAATCCAAAGTCTTAGGTTTGTTCGCAATACCTATTTCTTTATTGCTCATTGCTTACGGCAGTTTATTCTCAACTGATGTGAATCCACTCATTCCTTCTTTGCAAAGTAACTGGCTGGCAATACATGTAATCACGGTGACAATTTCATACGGTATCTTATCTATGAGTGCTGTTGCCGGTTTAATATATTTACTGAAGGCAATTCCTGAAAACGAGAAATCTTTGAGAGCACGTATACTTGAACTGATTATGGCCGGCATCGTAGTCGTACTTGTTTATATTGTTACGACATTAATCATGCAGGGCGCAGTCGGTTACAGCGATGAATTCATGTATACCGATCAGCGCGGGGAAACTATGGTGGCAGATTACCATCTGCCAAGCCTGGTCAACTATTCTGAAGCAATACCTGTAGAACATGTCGGCGATGAACAATACGAACAGGCTGATCATTTCCATACTGGAATCAACCTGCCGCCGGTGATAAACTCGCAATCATTGAATACTGTAATCTGGTCAATCATACTCGGGTTTGCAGTTTATGGCATACTGCGACTAGTACTGAGAAGACGATTGCTTGCTTTCGTCAAACCGCTTGCAAGCAGAGCTGATTTGAACTTGATGGATGAAATTGGATACCGCTCGGTAATTATCGGTTTTCCATTATTTGCTCTTGGAGGTATTTTCTTTGCAGCCATATGGGCTCAAATAGCATGGAGCAGATTCTGGGGCTGGGACCCGAAAGAAACATGGGCTTTCATTACATTCATGTTTTACACCATATTCCTGCACTTAAGGCTGAACCGTGGGTATGAAGGTGAAAAATCTGCATGGCTGGCAGTAATAGGGTTCATATTGATACTCTTTAACCTGATTGCGATAAACTTGATTGTTGCTGGACTTCATTCATATGCTTAGCTAGAAAAGAGGGTTGAAATGACTGAAAAAATTCTAATTGTTGATGACGAAGAAAGAATAAGAAAACTGCTGAATATGTATCTGGTCCGGGAGGGTTATGATATTACTGAGGCAGAAAATGGCGAGGAAGCACTTGAACTCGCAATGGAAAACGATTATAACTGTATACTTCTTGACTTGATGATGCCAAAGATGGATGGTATCGAAGTCGCAGGCAGACTAAGGCGCTCAAAGTCGACACCGATTATAATGTTGACTGCCAAAGGTGAAGAGAATAACCGGGTTGAAGGTTTTGAAGTCGGAGCAGATGACTATATCGTCAAACCATTTTCACCAAGAGAAGTCGTCCTGCGTGTCAAAGCGATACTTCGACGTTCTTCTGAAACCACGTTCATCAATCAGGAGGCAACTGCAAAAGATGTCATTGTCTTTGAACATTTAGTCATAGATAATGACGCTCACCGTGTCCTTGCTGATGACCATAAGGTTAACCTGACGCCGAAGGAGTATGAATTATTACTGTTTCTCGCTAAAAGTCCTGATAAGGTCTTTGATCGTGAAGAGTTATTGAAAGAAGTCTGGCATTATGACTTTTATGGCGATTTAAGAACGGTGGATACGCATGTAAAACGTTTGAGAGAGAAATTGAACAAAGTATCACCAGAAGCAAGCCGTATGATTCATACTGTCTGGGGCATCGGTTATAAGTTCGAGGTAAATGAATCGTGAAATCATTAAATAGTCTTGTTTCTAAACTGTGGTTGACCATTATTTTAATGGTAACTGCAGTTTTAATTATATTAACGCTCGTTTTAATATTTTTCTTCAGAAGCTATGTTTTTAATTCGACTGAAACTATTTTAGAGGAAGATATTGAAAGAGTAGAGGAACTGCTGCTTACCGAACATGATATCAATGCTTCAGACACCAGCAACACAAATCTGCTGATGGAGGACAATCTGCTCATCCTGTATGACAATGAATCTATTTTACCGATGTCTGCGATGGATGAAGAAATCTACAACAGAATCAATGTTGATAATCTGACTGAATCCACATTTATACTGGATGATTTATACGACAGTATGTATATGATTAAAACCTCAAATTTAACCAGGTATTTTGAAGAGGATATTAAAGTGATCAAATACCGGGATCTGGATGCTGTAAATCAGTCGATCAGTGCAATCACGATGATCATGTTCATCACCACAGGAATATTAATCATCGGTACGACAATTTTTGCATTTTTATTACTTAACAGAATTACACAGCCGCTTACTAAATTAAAAACCGCTGCCTATAACACCTCCAGGGGTAAATACAAGCCATTGGAAGTGCGCAGCCGGGATGAAATCGGTGAGTTGACACTTGCATTCAATAAAATGAACCAGGATATTAAAAATAATATCGAAACTGTACTTCATGAAAAAAACCTGAGAGAAGAAATATTCTCTTCCATGGAAGAGGGTGTTCTATATTTTGATACCGAAGGTGAACTGATCTACAGTAATACGAAGGGTAACTCAATTTATCAGACGCTCACTTCAAAAGAACATGAAAAAGAGATTTTCATGGACAGTGTTCTAAATATTGTTGAAACAAAAACCTCACATATTGAAAGATTGAATATTACCAATAAACATTATCAAGTATCTTTCACGGCCGTAGTCAGCAGTGATAAAACATATGGTGCAATCATTCTGATCAGAGATGTCACCGAAATTGTCAAAACAGAAACGATGCGGTCGGATTTCATAGCAAACGTTTCACACGAGCTTAAAACACCTATGGTCATGCTCAGCGGGTATTCTGAAGCGATTTTAGATGAAATCGTCACTGAACCTGAAGAAGTCAAAGAAATGATAAAAATCATCAAAGATGAGTCGGACAGGATGAATAAACTTGTAAATGAGTTAATTACCATTGCAAGAATGGATAGTGGTGCGGATTTGCTGAGTATTTCTAATAATGATCTCATGATGCTGATAAATGACATCAGTTTCAAGTTCAAACATGAAATGAACAATAAAGAAATCCAATTTACTGTCGATGCAGACAAAGACAGTGTAATATTTGACTTTGATTACGGTAAAATAGAGCAAGTCATAAATAATCTCCTCGACAATGCAATACGATATACCAAGCCTGCTGATAAAATCACTTTGACAGTCCGTGACACCGGAGATGAAGTAATCATCTCAGTCGAAGACACGGGAATCGGTCTTAAAAAAGAGCATCAAAACCGTATTTTCGAACGTTTTTATAAGGTCGATGAGTCAAGGACACGTGGTAAACACGGAACCGGCCTGGGTCTGTATATTGTGTCTTCGATTATAAAAAGACATAAGGGGACTATTGATTTGAATAGCGAATACGGCGAGGGTAGCATATTTAATATCACCCTGCCAAAAAACCACAGTAAGGAATAGAGGAATGCCAATGGATAGAAACCGTTTAAGAAAACTAATCATCATCAGTATACTTTCAGCAATTTCATTTGTACTATTACTGCTGCAGTTCCCGATACCTTTCATACCACCTTATCTGACAGTAGATTTATCTGATATTCCTGCTTTCATAGGGTTTATGATGTACGGTGGGGCAGTTGGATCGCTGATCATCATTTTAAAAATTTTAATATACGGCCTGCTCGCTGCCAGTGAACCCATTGGCCCGCTCGCAAATCTGCTTGCTTCATTTTCATTACTGCTGCCGGTGTTCTTTATTTACATGAGGAGCAGGACGACCAAATCTTTAATCATAGGGTTCATAGTCGGGACAGTCACTCTGACGATAATGCTGTCACTTTTAAACTATTTCGTACTTCTGCCGCTGTACGGCATGATTGTCGATCAGACAGATATTATCGAAAATCTGCGCATTATTGTCACCGCAGGTATCATTCCATTCAACATTGTTAAAGGAATCATGGTCGGACTGGTTGCATTCATCATTTATAAAAAACTGTTGCCAAAGCTTAACAGATTATAAAAAAGAGGCGGAGATTATCCGCCTCTTTTAACTATTCAAATTTTAAAGGATCTCCGTCAAATGGCTCTTCCGCCACTTTTATGGAATCTGTCGGACACCCGTTAAAAGCATCGTCCAGGTCATCATACAGTTCCTCGGGCACTGCTTTCGTCCCTTTATTATCATCCAGAATAACATATGCGATACCGTCGTCATCATAATCATATATATCAGGCGCAGAGGCGCCGCACGCTCCACATGCAATGCATGTATCCATATCAACAATGGTGTATTTTTTAACAGACATGCCTTCACCTCATAACAAAGTCTTATTTATAATTTTAAAATGAATGCGCATCTTTTTCAAATAAAGGATGTTTATTTGGAACAAAACATACTTTGGACCGATAGTGCTTTAAAATTCACACAAATAATAATATAATATACTTGTAAGACTCAAGATTGAGGAGAATGTCTAATGAAAGACGATTTTTATAAAGATATCGAACATAAACGTTCGCAGGAAGATTCGGCACAATCCAAAAAGAAAAGTAAAAATAAAGAGAAAAATGATAATGTCAAAAAAGATGAACCTGCAATGAAACGCAGTGCCAAATATAAAGAAAAAGAAAGCAACAATAACCAATCCAAACAGTTCTCAGGTAAAATTAAAAGCTATTTGAGCAAAGAGAATTTAAATAAAGGCAAAGCTTTCTTTGCTGGTAAACTTGCCACTTATAACAAGCGGTTCAATAATGAAATGAAGGTTACCAAAGAAAAATTGAATGAATTAAGAAAAAAATCGCAGCATCAAAATCACACTGCTCAAGAAGAACATACGGAAGATGAAGAATCAAAGAGAAAAGGGCTAATACCGATGGTCATCGGTGGAATCATTATTGTTCCAATTACAATTATCCTTGCATTTCTGATTATCAGCAACTTCTGGCCGTCTAATGACGGAATGGAGCTTGCCACCGAAGAAGATAACACTGAAGAAAGTCAGGGAGAGGAAGAAGTAAACGAGGAGTTGGATGAGCAGCGATATGAAATGCAAAGGCGCGTGGCTGAATCCAGAGAAGAGGAAAGTGGAGAGTCTGAAGAAAACCAAAGTGAAGATTCCGGCAGTTCAGAGGATGATCTATCGACAGGAAGTATAGAAACAGAGTATAGCGACGAGGAAGTTTCAATGCTGGAAGATGCTGCTGATGATGCCATTGAAGGCAAGGAAAATGAAGAATCAGAACAAACTTCCGAAGAGGAAAGTGATGAAACCGAAGAATCTGCAGAGGAACAACAGTCTGAAGATGACACAGAGCAGCAGACAGAAGAAAATCAGGAGCAGGAACCATCAACAGAGTCTGAAGACGCTGCAGAAGAAGAAGCGGATAGTGCTGAAGAAAGCTCTGATGAAGAATCTGTAGGCGCAACGCATGTCGTTACAAGCGAGGATAACTTATTTCAAATTGCAAAAAGATACTATGGTGATGGTTCTGCTGAATACGTTCAGAGAATACGAGACGCAAACGGTATCAGCGGCAATAATATAAACGTGGGTCAGGAACTTATCATCCCTTGATGAATGGACAGTGAAATGAAATATTTTGAAACCATTATTGTCGGTGCGGGCCCGTGCGGTCTCGCTGCGGCAATTGAACTGAAACAGAATAATATTGAATATCTCGTGATAGAAGAAGGCAACATAGTGAATGCCATCTATAATTATCCGACCCATCAGACATTCTTTTCCTCCTCAGACAAACTGGCGATCGGGAACTTTCCTTTTATTACCGAAGCGCATAAACCGAAAAGGAACCAGGCGCTTGTATATTACAGGGAAGTGGTCAAACACTACAACCTGAACATTAACACTTTTGAAAAAGTCACTTCTTCAAGAAAGACCGATACCGGTTTTACTGTGGAAACTTCCAAAGGTCATTATACGTGTAAATACCTGATTATAGCGACCGGTTACTATGGTCAGCCAAATACACTTGATGTGCCCGGTTCACACAAAAATAAAGTTTTCCATTATTTTAAAGAAGCCCATCCATTTTTCAATCAGCATGTGCTCATCATAGGGGGTAAAAACTCCAGTGTGGACGCTGCCATCGAGCTTGAAAAAGCGGGGAGCCATGTGACGATCATCTATCGCGGCGATGATTATTCCAAAAGTATCAAACCATGGATACTGCCTCAGCTAAAATCGCTAATCAAACATGGAAAAGTAGACCACTACTTCAATGCGGATATGATTGATATCAAAGATGATTCTGTTATTTTCAGTACAGACGATGGAATAGTTGAGATAAAAAATGATTTTGTATTCGCAATGATCGGCTATCATCCGGATTACCGTTTTTTGAAATCACTCGGCATTGAACTCGAAGAATATAAAAATGGACTTTCGCCGGTACATAATTCTGAAACGATGGAAACGAATGTGGATGACTTGTATATTGCCGGTGTCATTGCAGCAGGTAACGATGCCAATATGATTGTTATCGAAAACGGCCGCTTTCACGGCGGGCGAATCATCAAAGACATTATAAAGAAGAAGTCACATAAGTAAAAGAAGTCCGGAATATTCCGGACTTCTTTTACTTATGATTCGAATGCACCTTTTATTTGATCTTTTTCCAGATTGGATAAAGCAAGCATTAACTTGAGTCTTGCTTTTGGCCCGTTAAGGCCATTTGAAAATATGAGACCCCTCTCTTTCAGTTCATAGCCCCCACCATGATAATCATAATAACTGCCCACAATGCCGTTAAAAGATCTGGAGACAATAACAGTCGTAATATTCGCTTCTGTTACAGCATGCAATCCATCCATTGCACTTGGCGGGAGATTGCCCTGGCCAAGCGCTTCAATAATCAGACCGTCATATTCCGACTGGACAATGGCATTGAAGAAAGCATCATCGAGTCCGACGTGTGCTTTAATCAAACCGACCTTAATATCACTGTCGACATTTGAGTATTTATCCTGATGTTTTATGGAATGATGATAGTAAACTTTATCTTTCGTTAAAAATCCTATCGGTCCATGGTTCGGACTTTGAAAAGTTGCGACATTAGATGTGTGTGTTTTTGTAACAAAACGGGCAGTATGTATTTCATCATTGAAAACGACGAGCACTCCTCTGTTTTTAGAATCCGGACTCAGAGCCGCACGTATGCCTGATAAATAATTGTACATGCCGTCGCTGCCGAGTTCATTAGACGATCTCATCGCTCCCGTGATGATGACCGGCTGTTCGATGTTCAGAGTCAGATCGAGAAAAAAGGCGGTTTCTTCAAGTGTGTCGGTGCCATGTGTGATGACAAAACCTTCATACCGGTCTTTATTTTCTTCAATGATTGATTTAATTTCATCCATGTCATCAATGGTGATGTGCGGCGACGGCTTTTTAATCGGGTAAATTTCTGAGATGTTCACGTCATCATCCAGATGACCTTCAATTTTCAATGGATTTTCTTCGTTCTCACTGATGATTCCACCGCTTTCAGACATGCTGATTGTACCGCCCGTATGTATCGCAAGAATGTTTCTCAATTTTATGCACCTCTTAACTTTATTTATTTGAAAATTAATAAAAGCATATCTATTATTAAGTTTAAATATGAATCTATGATAAAATAAAAAGGAATAATGAATCAAGGTAGGTATACATCTTATGAAAAATAAAATTAACATAGCCATTGACGGTCCGGCTGCAGCTGGTAAAAGTACAATATCCAAGCGTGTTGCCGAACAATTGAGCTACATCTACATTGACACCGGTGCAATGTACAGGGCAATAACATTATTATACATAGAAAACGGGAAAGATATCATCAATAACCTCAGTGATTTTGAAATTACTTTTAAACGGGAAGATTCAAACAGGGTATTGTTGAATAACCGGGATGTGACTGATGAAATCAGATCACAGGATGTAACCGGAAAGGTCAGTGAAGTTTCAAGCTTCGAAGCCGTCAGGAGTTATCTTGTCGAAATGCAGCAAAAAATAGGCATCGAAAAAGGTGTTGTTATGGACGGCAGAGATATCGGAACGACTGTCCTGCCTGATGCCGAATTGAAAATATTCATGCAGGCATCTCCAAGAGTTAGGGCCGAGCGCCGTCTTCTTGAAGAAAAAGAAAGAGGGAATGCCATCGATCTGGATCAGCTGACGTCACAGATTATCAGACGTGACGAGCTCGATATGAACCGTGAGATTTCTCCTCTGGTTCAGGCTGATGATGCTGTACTATTAGATACTACTGAGTTATCCATAGAAGAAGTTGAAGAACATATTTTACATCTGGCACAGCAGAAGATAGGAGTAGAGTAATATGTTATACAAAACTGTTAGAGCGATTGTCAAACGATTTTATCATACCAGATTTAAAGTGAAGGTTATCGGCGAAGAGAGAATACCGGCTTCAGGGCCAGTTTTAATATGCAGCAACCACATTTCGGAGTTCGACCCTCCGCTTGTTGCTATCAGTACTAAACGGGAAATGTCTTTCTTTGCAAAATCAGAGCTTTTTAAAATTCCGCTCCTCGGGAACCTGATCAGCCGTCTGAATGCGATACCGGTGGACCGGGGTAAAGGTGACCGTCAAGCATTGAAGAAATCGGTTGAAGCATTGAAAGAAGGCAATATGCTTTTGATTTTCCCTGAAGGCAGCCGTACAAAAGACGGGAAACTTCAAGATCTTCAGCAAGGGGCAAGCTTTATGGCGGTTAAAGGCGGTGCTCAAATTGTACCTGCAGCAATTAAAGGTAAATACAACCGTCAAAAAGGAATTACACTCGTATTCGGCAGACCGATAGATGTAAATGAAATGGTGGCGCAGGGAAAAAACCGTAAAGATATAACATTAGAACTGAAAGAAGAAATTAATAATTTGTTATTATCATAACAATTACTTGACAAATCAGCATATTTATAAGAAGTTAGGTATATAGTCTATAGTAATGTAATGGAGGCAGGCACATGACGACAGATAATATCTTGAATGAAGAGAACAACGAAGAAGAAAATTCACAGGTTGAAGAAAATTCTCCTGAAGAAGAGAATGCGGCATCGGAAGAATCACAGGAAGACACGTCAAATTCAGTAGAATCAGCTGATGAGGAATCTTCAATCAGCAGTTTCAACGAAGGTGACAAAGTAACTGGAACTGTGTTTAAAGTCGAAGAGAAATTTGTTAGAGCACATATCGATGGTACTGACTTTGAAGGTATTATTCCAATCAGTCAAGTGACTAACAAAAGAATTGAACATCCTGATGAAGTTGTCTCCGAAGACGACACAATCGAGGCTGTTGTTATTAAAGTCGAAGATGAAAATGAACGTCACAACCTGATTCTTTCAATCAGAAAACTTGAAGAAGATAAGAGTTATGACGATTTGATTGCATCCAAGGAAAACGATGAAACAATTTCCGGTACAGTTATGGAAGTTGTCCAGGCTGGTCTTGTAGTGGATGTCGGAGTCAGAGGCTTCATCCCTGCATCACTTTTATCGGATGAGTATGTAGAGGATTTAGAACAGTTTGCGGATCAGACTTTGGAAGTTAAAGTTGAAGACATTGATAAAGATAAAAACCGTGTCATCTTAAACCGCAAGAAAATTATTGAAGTAGAAAAAGAAGCTGACCGCAAAACACAGCTTGAAAAACTCGATACCGGTTCGATTGTTGAAGGCGAAGTTGTCAGAACAACCAATTTTGGTGCATTCATCAATTTAGGTTCCATAGATGGTCTGGCTCATATTTCCGAATTGAGCTATGAGAGAGTTGAAAATGTTGAGGATGCTGTAAATATCGGCGATAAAGTGAATGTCAAAATACTTGATGTTGACGTTGATAATGAACGTGTCAGCTTATCTATCAAACAGGCTCAGGAAAGCCCGTTCGAGCTGTTCGTTAAAGAACACAACAGTGGAGAAACGCTTGATGGTACTGTAAAAAGACTTGTTGATTTCGGTGCTTTCGTTCAAGTGGCTCCAGGAGTGGAAGGTTTGGTACACGTATCCGAAATCAGCCACGACCATGTTGCACATCCTTCTGACGTACTTGAAGAAGGACAGGAAGTACAGGTTAAAATCTTATCCTTGAGCGAAGACAGCGGGAAAGTTTCATTATCCATTAAAGAAACGACAGAACCTTCTGAAACAACTGAACAATCATCAAAAGTCTACAGAGATGAAACTGATGAAGATCAACCAACATTAGGTGATGTGTTTGGTGATAAATTTAAAAATTTAGATTTATAAACCGAGAAAACATTTGATGATAAAGGGCGATGAAAATCGCCCTTTATTTTATTTTTATGGTAAAATAATTTAAAGTAAGGAGGCGAAATCATGTATAAACCGACAATTGCTGTTGTTGGCCGTCCAAATGTTGGAAAGTCAACTTTATTTAACAGAATAATAGGAGAAAGAAAAGCGATTGTGGAGGACACGCCTGGAGTGACTCGTGACCGACTATACGCAGATGGTGAATGGTTGAATCACGAATTCAATGTTATCGATACCGGCGGTATCGAAATTAAGGATGAACCTTTTCAAGAGCAGATTAAAATACAGGCTGAGATTGCCATATTGGAAGCAGATGTCATACTGATGATTACAAACGGTAAAGAAGGTGTGACGAAGGATGATATGCATGTGGCACGTATACTGCAGAAATCAGAAAAACCAACTATATTATTAGTGAATAAAATAGATAATTTTGAAATGCGTAATGAAATTTATGATTTTTATCAGCTGGGTCTTGGTGATCCGTACCCTGTTTCAGGTTCACATGGACTGGGCCTCGGTGACGCATTGGATGCCGCTGTTGAACACTTTAAAAATATAGAAATTGATTTTGAGGCGGATGATTCCGTGAAAGTTTCCCTTATTGGCAGACCGAATGTCGGTAAATCCAGCCTGATCAACGCCATACTTAATGAAGACAGAGTCATCGTTTCAGATATCGCGGGGACAACAAGAGACGCGATAGATACGGAGTATGAATTTGAAGGTGAAGCATATACATTGATAGATACCGCAGGTATGAGAAAGCGCGGTAAAGTATATGAGTCCACAGAAAAGTATGCCGTTTTAAGGGCAACACGCGCCATTGAACGCTCGGATGTTGTTCTTGTTGTAATCAATGGAGAAGAGGGTATCATAGAGCAAGATAAACGAATTGCGGGCCTTGCACATGAAGAAGGGCGTGCAATTGTCATTGTGGTCAATAAATGGGATGCTGTGGAAAAAGACGATAAAACAATGAAGAAATTCGAAGATGATATCCGTCAGCAGTTCCAATTCCTTGATTACGCACCGGTAACATTTTTATCAGCGAAAACAAAGTCACGTTTGACAACGTTGTTCCCGCTCATAAAGTTGGTCAATGATTCGCACAAGAAACGGGTTCAATCAAGCACTCTCAATGAAGTGATCGTCGACAGCGTCAGCATGAACCCGACGCCGACAGGCAAGACCGGACACCGTCTGAATATTTTCTACGGTACCCAGGTCAGTGTTGGACCGCCGACCTTCGTCATGTTCGTCAATGACACCGAACTGATGCACTTCAGTTATAAGAGATATCTGGAAAATCAGCTGCGGCGCGCGTTTGACTTCCATGGGACCCCAATCCATATTATCAGCCGAAAAAGAAACTAAAGGAGCGTGTACTTGTGAACATTTCAGTTTTAGGTACTGGAAGCTTTGGTACAAGCTTGGCAATGGTCTTAACAGATAATAATCATGATGTACAAATGTATGGCAGAAATCATGCTGTGGTACAAGAAATAAACGAAAATCATACGAATCAGCATTATTTGAAAGACATAGATTTACCTGTTGCATTACGGGCTACCGATGATTTGGCAGCAGCGGTGGGCCATGCAGAGCTTCTCGTAATTGCAGTACCTGTCAAAGCAGTGAGAAGGATCACTGAAGATATTCAAAAAATTTTACTTGAGAAGAATAAAAAAGTTCTTATCGTCCATGTGGCAAAAGGACTGGAGCTAGACAGCTATTTGAGAGTTTCAGAAGTGATTGAACAGGAGACAACACCTGAAACCGTCAAAGATATTTGTGTGCTGAGCGGCCCGAGCCATGCTGAAGAGGTTGCCATGAAGTCTCCGACGACAGTCAGCACGGCATCTCTTCATAATAAAGGTGTATCCACCATACAGGATGTATTTATGAGCAAATACTTCAGAGTATATGTCAATGAAGATCTCGTCGGCGTTGAAATCGGAGGCGCCTTGAAGAATATCATCGCTCTTGCAGTCGGTACTTTACACGGACTGCAATTTGGAGACAATGCAAAAGCGGCAATCATTACCCGGGGTCTGCAGGAGATAGCCAGACTCGGTACAAAAATGGGGGCCGACCCACTGACTTTCTTAGGTCTTTCGGGTATTGGCGATCTGATTGTGACCGCAACCAGCCATCACTCCCGCAATTTCAGATGCGGCATCATGCTTGCAGAAGGTTTGAGTTTAACTGAAGCCGAAGACAAGATGGGCATGGTGGTCGAAGGTGTTAATACCACCCGTGCGGCTTTTGAATTAAGTGAAAGTTACGACGTCGAAATGCCAATAACCAAAGTGCTGCATCAATATTTGTTTGATGATATCAGTGAAGATGAAGCATTTTATAAGCTTATGATGAGGGAAAAAACTTCAGAAACAATCGGATTGAAAGAACTTCTGAATGAACAATATAAAGATTGGAGTAATCAGTAACTTATGTTTGGAATATCTGCAATGGATCTTATGTGGTTGTCTTTTATATCAATGGGATCAATGGCAGTTGCTGCAGTACTGATCTATGTGGCACGCTATGTCATTAAAATCAGGATTATAAGCATAATCGTCTCTATTTTTGCGTGGGGGCTGTTACTGCTTGCTTTTATCCTGATGATACCGGTTTTAGGAGGCAGCTAGATGAAGTTGAAATATAATTTTAGATTTTTAACTGTTCTTTTTTTAGTTTTATTTTTAAGTGCTTGTATGTATCCGGAATCCGAAGAGCCAAACCAGATGCCGAATGAATCGCAGATTGAAATGGTGCAGCAGGCTGTGGAGCAGTATCGTGAAGATACAGATGGACTTTTACCGATAAAAACTGTTTCTGAAACACGCGAATACTTTGAGTACCAGGTGGATTTCGACAGACTTGTACCGGAATATATGGATGAAAGACCGCCGATTTCATATGAAGGCGGCGGCTACTATCAATTTGTAATTCTTGATGCTGAAGAAAACCCGACAGTCAAGCTGGCTGATTTGAGAATCACTGAAGAGATACGCTCCCTGCAGCTGAGAGTCAACGGTATGGGAGAACATGTCCAGTTTGAAGAAACCATCGGTCCAAACGTTTATAAATTGGACCTGGATTTTTACAACCTGGAAGAGAATCCGACAGTCACCAGCCCGATTTCCGGCGGTGCATTGAATGTATACTACAGCGGCGGAGAAAATTTCATCGTCGACTACAGGGAAGACATTGGCAGAATCATTGAGGACAATGACCTGCAGTTTGAAACAGGTGATGATGTCCGGGAAGTATTATATGAATATACACCCATCGTTCCGATATATTCTCCTGAGATAACAGTTGATGAAAATAATGACCCTATTTTTATGACTAATGTGCACAAAAGTGCATAGTAAAGCCATTTTTCTGGCAAAAAACTATAAAATTCATTGCAGTGGTTAATCGACTGTGTTAAAGTCAAAATATAATGATAAAACTTATCATTATACTCATTATGGGAGGTGGAATAGTATGAACAAGACTGATTTAATCAATGCTGTCAGCGATAAAGCTGATCTTACTAAAAAAGAATCAGGTGCTGCTGTTGACGCAGTATTTGAATCAATTCAAGATTCCTTAAAAAAAGGTGAAAAAGTGCAACTGATCGGCTTCGGTAACTTTGAAGTCCGCGAGCGTGCTGCACGTAAAGGCCGCAATCCACAATCTGGTGAAGAAATTGAGATTGCAGCTTCAAAAGTACCAGCTTTCAAAGCAGGTAAAGCACTTAAAGACGCAGTAAAATAATTAATGAATTAGGCCTAACGGTTGATGTTAGGTCTATTAATTTATAAGGTGATATTTTCCATGGAAGCTCTTATACAACAAATAGAAAAAGATCTGAATAATAACAGTCTGGAATTACATAATGAGTCTTTCTTCACCTTCTTTACAGATGAAGAAAATATCATTCGGGATGCTCACATTTGCCATGCGGTTTTATTTTTCAACAAAGCATTACAGATTTTAGATGATGAACCGGATGACGCAGATAGAGAAGAGCATGTTTTGACCGGCGATTATTTTTTCAGCCAGTTTTATAAAATTTTAGCAATACATAATGAGTATAAAGTGATAAACGATGTATCCAGTATATCCAAAGAAATCACTTCGATAAAATCAGCTTATGCCACATCTGATAACAACCCCTCTTATACTGAATTAAAAAGTCTTTTATTTGCACCTCTCATTTATCTTGTGGATAATGGTTATGCACATACCAGCCTATTACAGTTGATAGATCAATATATTGACAGCATTAATATTGAAAATTTACCATATATAACAAAGAGTTCAGGTGACAATAATGGATAAAGAACAACGTGTACATAAAATATTCAACGCTATATCAAAAGATTACGATCATATGAACAATATCATAAGTTTCAACCAGCACACACTCTGGAGAAATAAAACCATGTCCCACATGTTTTTAAACAGTGACATGCGGGTTCTTGATGTATGCTGCGGCACAGGTGACTGGACAATTCAGTTGGCTGCGAGCGGGGCAGACACCACCGGCCTTGATTTCAGCGAGAATATGCTTGAAGTCGCAAAGGATAAAACAGCACAAATGGATAATATATCTTTAATTCACGGCAATGCTATGGATCTTCCGTTTGGAGATAATCAATTCGATTACGTAACTATTGGATTCGGCTTGAGAAACCTGCCGGATTATAGTACTGCCATCGCTGATTTTTACCGTGTATTGAAACCGGGAGGCACTCTCGTTATTTTAGAAACTTCCACACCAGAAAATAATTTGATTAATTCAGGCTTTGAACTTTATTTCGGTAAAATCATGCCGGTTCTCGGGGGCATCATTGCCAAAAAGAAAGATGAATACGCATGGCTGCATGAATCCACAAGTTCATTCCTGTCAAAAATTGAGCTGAAGAAAATGCTGGACTCTACAGGGTTTACAAACATTAAAATAATTCCCCATACTTTAGGTACAGCAGCCAGTCATTTTGCGATAAAGCCGATTGATGGTAACTGATTATGGTATCTTTTAAAAAATACCTGGCGCCTGATTTTATGAAAGTTGACAGACTGATTAAAGAAAACTTGAAGCCAAGTGGTGTGTTATCAAATGATCTGAGTCTCGATCTGTACAAATCAGGTGGTAAAAAATTAAGGCCGACTTTATCTATTCTTGCGGGTAAGCTGGGGAATCCCGATAAGATAAATGACGTCTATAAGGTGAGTGCGAGTCTGGAACTGCTTCACATGGCCACTTTAGTCCATGATGATATCATTGACGATAGTGACCTCAGAAGGGGCAATCCGACCGCTTACTATAAATATGGCTATTTCCAGGCTGTGAACACAGGCAATCTGCTGTTATCGACAGCTGTTCAAATGGTCAGCGACATAGAACATGAAGCGTTTCACAAAACTTATTCTGCTGCGATAGAGCAGATTGTCAGCGGTGAACTGCTTCAATTCAATCATCAGTTCAATGAAAATCAGACACACGATGATTACTATAAGAAAATATATCGTAAGACGGCATTGCTGATTGTTCTGAGCGTTGAACTCGGAAGTTATGCAAGTCACCTGGATGAGGTGACGATGAAGCATTTGACTGAGTTCGCGCATCATATTGGTGTAAGTTTTCAAATCATCGATGATTGTCTGGATTTTACCGGTGAGGAGTCAGAACTCGGTAAACCGAAGTTTTCAGATCTTGCCAACGGTCATTATACTTTGCCTGTCCTGCTTTTGAGGGATAAAGATGAAGAATTCAAAAAGCAATTGACAGAGTTTAAAAATAAGCCTGAGCTGCTTGATTCACTGATAGAACAGATATTGAATTCAGACGTGCTTAATGAATCACTTAAAATCAGTTCTGATCATTATGATAAAGCGACAGCGCATTTAAGTGACATCGACCAGCCTATAAGAGGATATTTACTCGAAATAGCAGAAAGATTGAAAAAACGTCTAAAATAAATTAACAATAAAATTAATTAATGATAATATAAGGACATAACTAATTTATAAGGAGATTTAATAATGGAAAAAACTTTTCTAATGATTAAACCTGATGGAGTGCAAAGAAATCTTATCGGGCCGATTGTTTCAAGACTTGAGAATAAAGGTTTCAAAATTGCTGGTGCAAAATTGATGAATGTATCTGAAGATCTTGCTAAAACACATTATCAAGAACACCAGGACAAGCCTTTCTTCGGAGAACTTGTTGACTTCATTACTTCAGGTCCGGTTTTCGCAATGGTATTGGAAGGTGAGAACGTAATCTCTACTGCAAGATTGGTAGTTGGTTCCACAAATCCTCAGGAAGCAGCACCTGGCACGATCAGAGGCGACTTTGGTTTAACTGTTGGAAAAAATATTATCCATGGTTCAGACTCACCTGAAAGTGCTGAAAGAGAAATCAATCTTTTCTTTGATGAAGCTGAAGTTCTGGATTATAACCTAATTAACAAAGACTGGATTTACTAAACAAAAAAACAAGGAGCTGGGTTATTTACTCAGCTTTTTTTAATATAATTTTAGAGGAGAAGGTGGAATTATGAGATTTTTAACATCAGGTGAATCACATGGACCAAAACTAACTGCGATAATTGAAGGCTTCCCATCAAATATGCCAATAGATAAAGAACGTATGGAGGCAGAATTGATAAGAAGACAGGGCGGATACGGACGCGGCCGCAGAATGAAGATCGAAAAGGACACTTTCACATTCGGCGCAGGTGTCCGTCACGGCAAAACTCTCGGCAGTCCTATAATGATTGAACTGACGAATGATGATTTTAAAAGCTGGACAACAATCATGGGAAGCGAACCTTTGACTACTGAAGAAGAAGAGAAAATGAAACGCGTCATTACGAAACCGCGTCCGGGTCATGCAGACCTTGTCGGAGGTATTAAATATAACGCCCGTGATCTGAGAAATGTTCTTGAAAGATCATCTGCAAGAGAAACTGCTGCACGTGTAGCTGTCGGTGCACTTTGTAAAGAACTGCTGCATTCACTCGGTATAAATATGACGAGCCGTGTCACTCAAATCGGCGAAGTCAAAGATGAAGGCGAATACTCATACGCAGAAATTGCCGAAGGTGCAAATCAGTCTTCTGTACGTATGATTTCAGATGAACAGACAAAGAAAACAGAAGAACTGATTGATACAGCGAAGAAAAATGGTGATACAATCGGCGGGATAGTCGAAGTCATCATTGAAAACCCGCCGGTCGGACTCGGTTCATATGTACATTACGACAGAAAACTTGATTCTAAAATTGCAGGCAGTGTGATCAGCATCAATGCATTTAAAGGTGTGGAATTCGGTATGGGCTTCAAACTTGCACATACACCGGGTTCACAAGTTCAAGACGAAATTCTTTACAGCAGTGAAGACGGATATACCCGCAAAACGAACAATCTCGGCGGTTTTGAAGGTGGAATGTCTACAGGCATGCCAATTGTTGTCCGTGCGGTGATGAAACCCATCCCGACACTGTATAAACCATTGATGAGTGTTGACATCAATTCAAAAGAACCATTCAAAGCTACAGTGGAACGTAGTGATGCATGTGCAGTCCCGGCTGCCTCCATTGTCTGTGAGCATATGGTGGCAATTGAAATGGCACGCGCATTATTGGATAAATTCCCACATGATAACTTTGAAGAACTGAAACAGGCTGTCGAAGATTATAAAGAGAGAGCTAAAAACTTCTGATCATGAACGAATTTAAAACAACTTACCCTGATAATAATTATACAGTCCATGTGGGACATGAGATTTTCAATGAAGTAATGGAGCGATACACATCCGAATATAACGATGTATTCTATATTGTGGATGAAACAGTCTATGCAAATTTCAAAGATGGACAGTTACATGGAATTGAAGACCCAATTCTTATAGACAGCGGAGAATCATCAAAATCTTTTGATTCATTTATTAATCTGACTGAGAGACTGCTTGAAAAAGGCATCAAACGCTCCAGTCTCATTGTTGTCATCGGCGGCGGAGCCGCAGGTGATGCCGGTGGTTTTGCGTCCGCTGTAACTTTAAGAGGCGTGGATTTTATCCAGGTGCCGACCACGATTTTGGCACATGATTCCGCGATAGGCGGTAAAACGGCCATAAATTCAGTCCATGGTAAAAACCTGATTGGTGCATTCCACAGGCCGGTCGGCGTTGTCTATGATTTGGAGTTTTTGAATACTTTACCGAAAAGCGAAATCTTGAGCGGATACGGAGAAGTTTTCAAACATGCGCTTTTGAACAGTGAAGACGCTGTCCATAAGCTGATGCGTCAAACTTCAGAGGGACTCAGCATTGAAGCCATTGAAGAGAGCATCATTGACGGTATTAAAACTAAAATGAAATATGTTTCCCAGGATGAGTTCGAATCAGGATCAAGGAAATTTTTAAATCTTGGCCATACTTTGGGACATGCAATCGAATATCGATATAAGATACCTCACGGCCATGCGATCATTCTCGGTTTATATGCAATGATGTACATTTCCAACGAGACAGCTGAAAGTAACATTTTTGACCTGCAAAAATTTCATGAATACTTTTCTGTGCTGGAGTACCCTGTCGGGCTGCTGAGCGAAATGGATATAGATGAAATGATTGGTCTTATGAGACACGATAAGAAAAACACTAGAAATGAAGCAATCGGTTTTGTATTAGTAAATGAAAGTTTTTCTCCTTATTTTACTGAATTGAATATCAATGCGCTTGAAAATTATTTGAGCGGGATAAAGGAGTCCATATGAAATCATTATTAAATCATAAATTTGTTGGCAACATACAAGTACCGGGCGATAAATCCATTACACACCGTGCTTTAATGATGGCTTCCCTTGCTGAAGGGACATCTATAATCAAATCACCTCTTGAAAGTGATGATACGTTCAGAACTGCAGAAACCATGTCTCAGCTCGGTGTCGAGATCATTGATGAAGAAGGGCAGATTACAGTCATTTCACCAGGAGCAGAAAATTTCAAGACACCGGGAGAGGTCATGTATACTGGTAATTCAGGAACGACTACAAGACTCTTGATGGGGTTGATTTCAGGGCTCGGCATCAATGCAACGATTGAAGGAGACGACTCCATCGCCATCCGGCCAATGGATCGTGTTTCTGTCCCATTGGGTGAAATGGGTGCAGATATATCCTTGAAAAAAGGCAAGTACCCGCCGATAGTAATAAAGGCCAGTGTATTGAACGCCATCGAATATAAAATGCCCGTTGCAAGTGCACAAGTAAAAAGTGCAATTTTATTTGCCGGTTTGTTTGCAGATGGGGAAACGATAATCCATGAGGAATTCAAGTCACGTGACCATACAGAAATCATGCTTGAACAGTTCGGTGCGGATATCTCGGTGGAAGGTCTGACGGTTAAGCTGCAAGGCAGCCAGACATTAAAACCACGTGATGTTCTGGTGCCGGGGGATATATCGTCAGCTGCATTTTTAATGGTACTTGCAGCAATCACGGAAGACTCAGATATATTCATAGAAGATGTCTCTCTCAATGAATCCAGATCAGGCATCATCGATGTTTTCAGACAGATGAACGCTGAAATTGAAGTTGAACAAACTTCAACTGAAGGAGAAGCGATAGGCAACATCAGAGTGAGGTATTCTAAAAGTTTAACCTCTTATGAACTGTCCGGGGATATCATTCCGAGATTAATTGATGAGATTCCTGTCCTTGCAGTGCTCGGTGCGTTCGGAAGCGCACCAAGTGTTATCAATGACGCCAAAGAATTACGTTTCAAAGAAACGGACAGACTAAGAGCTGTAATAGATGAGTTAAGTAAATTCGGCATTGAGTTCGAAGAATACGATGATGGTTTTATAGTTCATCCAATTTCAGAAGTGAATTTGACCAGTAATGACTTTAAAGGATATCATGACCACCGTATTATCATGATGCTCATGGTCATGGCTATCGCAGCCGGTAAGGACATCAACATTGATGACCCTTCTGCAATCAGTATTTCCTATCCTGAATTTTTGAAGGATCTGGAAAACCTAAAACAGGCGAGATGAAAGGATATAAATGATGCAAGAACAAATTTATCAAGCCATTGATTTTTTAAATAGGGGAGAGTACCCGGAAGAAAAGCTCAATACCATCATCAACAACCTGTCTGAGGTTCATGATGATGATAGTATGGATGCATTGTTCATACTTGGAGATGCTTTAATTTCGAGCGGTCTTCATAACTATGCTGAAAAGGTATATGTTCACCTGTATAACCATACAGAACATGATGACGAAATACTTGCCTATCTTACAGATCTGATGATTACTGATAATCGACTCGACGAAGCACTCAGTTTAATCAACAGTTCAAAAAAGACGGCAACTGTCATGATGCTAAAGGCAGAAATCTTTCAGCAGCTGAACATGAATGATATCGCCGTAAAGGCGTTGTTTGATGCAAAAGAACTCACTGATGATCCGATTATCGATTTTGCAATTGCCGAACTTTATTTCCATGATGGAGATTTGACAGAGGCAAACAGACACTATCAATTGATGTTGAACCAGGAGATTGAACAGGTTAATCAGATTGATATCAATCTCAGACTGGCTGAAATCAACATGAATTTACTGAACCTGGATGAAGCACAGGCATATTTTAAAGTGGCGGAAGATGATAATTTTACAAATGATGACTGGTACCGTCAGGCACTTCTGGAATATCAGCTGCAGGAATACGATAATGCCATTATCCTCCTTGAAAAAGTTTTAGATAACGAACCATATTATATGAATGCATACATTCTATTGATGAACATTCATGAAACTCAGCATGATCTGCCTAAAGCAATTGAAGTCATGCAGAAATATTTGTCAGAGGATGATAAAAATCCTCTTGTATATTTCCATCTTGGCAGACTGCACTTCAGGACAAATCAGCCTGAAAATGCTTTGGAGTATTTTGAAAAGGCGATTGATATCGATCAAGATTATGATGATGCTTACCTGATGCTTTTTGAAACTCTGTTAAAACTGGATGCTACTGAAAATATCGAAGAATATATAAAAGAATTCGATCATCACGCATTGTCCGGAGAATCTTTGTATCTTCTCGCTAAAATATACTCTATTAATGAAGATGATGAAAAAGCAATGCAGTTTTATAAAGAAGCTTCGTCATTGATAGGGGATTCACTTGAATTTTATGAAGACTATTTTTATTATTTAAGCGAAATCAGACATCCTCTGCGTAGAGACATCCTTGATAAACTCATAGAACTTGAGCCGGGAAATATGAAATGGCAGGATGAAAAGGAGCGTTTGATAGATGAGGACGAAGAACCTTAAACGTGATTTTTTAGATTATGTTCTCTATCACTTTGATTTTGAAGACAGAGTTGCCGTGTGGATAATGAACTTCATGAAAGCCCATCCGACAATTGTCGATTTTGTCTCCTTCAGCGATATGACGATTGACCGGAGGCTGAGAATTGCTGAAAAGTCGACCGGACGTCCGACGCTGGTATTTGAAAAGGGCTCGATAGTGACGACCGATGGTGAAGTCATTTTGCATGAGCTGAACAGCAATGATAAAGAACCGGTGTTTCTGGAGTTTGTTTTCAGCTCACCGAATAGGCGGTATGAAGAAATGAAGAATAATGAATATGACAATAATCATGGTCATATTCACCAGCAGATTAGTAGTCTGGAAGAACAGATTGATGCAGCCCTGCTGAATAATGACAGAAATCTCTTTTATAGATTGACTGAGGAACTCAAAAATGTCAGGGCATTTGAAAGGTGAAATCATGTTATACAATTTTAATGATATTAAAAATCTGAAAGACCAGCTCGAATTTGTCGACACGGCTGTCATCCCGTTCGTCAGAGGTGATATCGGTGAACAGGCATTGTCACATGCAAGCGATATTGAGCTTGTGCAGCTGGTTTCAATCCAGCTTGAAAAGCAGTTTAAAGGAAGAATATTCATCACTCCCGCATTGACAACTGTCTTTTCTGATACAAGCGTTTTAGAGCAGTACCAAAATCAACTGTATGACTATGGTTTTAAAAATGTGGTCATACTCACGCACTTGAATTTGGATGATGAATACAAGTCGTTAAGGCTGAATCATATTCCATTACAAGACATGTCAAACGATATTAAATTTGATTTGGTCAATGACGAAGTTAAAAAAGTGATGAAATCCATAATTTCCATTTGGAATAGTTAAAATTGAATACTTTTTACACAATTATCACTTCAAGCAAGCATGAAAAATTGTGAAAGCTTATTGACCGTCGGAATTTAATAGGCTAAAATTGATATGTCCTAGTTATATTTAATGTAAAAGAACGCATGTGTTTGAGGGGGGAAATTAAAATGTCGCAAAAAGTTACAAGACGTCAGTTCTTGAACTATTCCTTAATGGGTGTTGGATCATTTATGGCGGCTGGTATGATACTTCCAATGGGAAGAATGGCTCTGGATCCTTTGTTCCAGGATGAGGCAGCAGGATCAATGATAACGACAAGTGTTACAATTGATGAAATCACTGAAGAACCGATGCAGGTCGATTTCACATTTGAACAGGAAGATGCTTGGTATACAAGTGAGGTAACAGATTTTGCCTGGGTTTATAAAGATGGTGATAACATTATTGCATTTTCACCTATATGTAAACACCTTGGTTGTACGGTTACTTGGGCTGCTGATGATAATAATCCAGACAGATTCTTCTGCCCATGTCATAACGGTTTATATGAGAAGAATGGAGAAAACGTACCAGGAACTCCTCCAACAGGGCCATTGGATCAATTTGAAGTTGGCGAATCCGATGGGTTTCTTACAATAGGCCAAGTATTTCCAAATGAATTAGTATAGGAGGGAAACTAAATGTTCAATAGAATTTATGATTGGATAGATGACCGCATGGATATCACTCCTATTTGGAGAGATGTGGCAGATCATGAGGTGCCGGAGCATGTTAACCCTGCCTATCACTTCTCTGCGTTTGTCTATTGTTTTGGAGGTCTGACATTTTTCATTGTATTAATTCAGATATTATCAGGTATGTTCCTGACAATGTACTATGTACCGGATATCGTTAATGCTTGGAATTCTGTTTACTATCTTCAACATGATGTAGCAGCTGGTTTGATTGTCAGAGGTATGCACCACTGGGGTGCAAGTTTAGTTGTTGTAATGATGTTCCTACATACTTTAAGAGTATTCTTTACAGGTGCTTATAAAGCTCCAAGAGAGTTGAACTGGGTTGTCGGAGTGCTATTATTCGCTACGATTCTCGGTCTTGCTTTCACAGGATATTTATTGCCTTGGGATATGAAAGCATTATTTGCAACTAAAGTAGGACTGGATATTGCCGGCAGTGTGCCGTTTATCGGTGATTGGATTCAGACGCTGCTGGCTGGTGATGATACGATTATAGGTGCACAGACACTGACACGCTTCTTCGCTATACATGTATTCTTCCTGCCTGCTGCATTGTTTGTGTTGATGGCAATTCACTTCATCATGATACGTAGACAAGGTATCGCAGGTCCACTATAGGAGAAATGGGAGGTAAAAATATATGAAACGTGGAAAAGGACTGACATTTGTCGGAGATTCCCGAATACAGAAATATGATAAACCAAAGCTCAATCGCGACTATTCAGAATTTCCCGGGCGCACTGAAGAATTTTACCCGGATTTTCTTCTGAAAGAATGGATAACAGGAGCAGTGTTCCTTATAGGATTTTTATGTCTGACGGTTGCGCACCCTGCACCTCTTGAGCGTGTTGCTGATGCGACTGATACAGGATATATACCTTTACCGGACTGGTACTTCCTATTTTTATATCAAATATTGAAATACACTTATGCATCCGGACCCTTTAACGTTATTGGTGCAATCGTAATACCAGGTATTGCATTTACTGCATTATTACTCGCCCCTTGGCTGGATAATAAGAAAGACCGTCACTGGAAACGCCGTCCAATTGCAAGCGGACTGATGCTGGTGACAGTGGCAATCATTTTCTATACAACTTGGGAATCGGTTGCTTACCATGATTGGGAACAACAGGATGCCCAGGGGCAGATCGTGTTCTCAAACCTGGATGCTGAAGACCCCGTCTTTAACGAGCTGATACGTACCAACTGTACAAGTTGTCACGGCGGTGAACTTGCAGGCGGCTCAGGCCCTAACTTAATTGAGCCTGAATATGACGCTGCAACTGTGGAAGCATTTGTAAGAAACGGTGTCGGAGATGTCATGCCAGCTTTTGAAGATCAGTTAACTGATGATGAAATTGTAGCAATTTCAGAATTTGTTGCAGATCTTGAAGAAGTTTCCGATGATGAAGCTCAGAACACACCGGACTCTGGTGAATAAACTTTTAAAACCCCTTTGTAAAAAGGGGTTTTTTCTTAGGTGATTATATGTATAAAGTAATCGAACTGATGTACAACAAGTGGTTTTTAGTATTATTGCTGATCGGTAACTTCATTGGTACAATTTATGGCTATTACTGGTATGGCGGACAACTTTCATCCACCGAATGGTATTTTGTTCCATTTGTACCTGACAGCCCCACGGCAACTCTTTTTTTATGTATATTGATCGTTCTCATATTGATGAATAAAAAATGGGGACTTATCGATGCATTAGCATTCACAACATTGATCAAATACGGTGTATGGGCCGTTGCTATGAATCTTCTTACTTTTATGGAGACGGGTTTTGTTTCGTGGATCGGGCTGATGCTTGTCGCTTCTCACAGCATCATGGCGGTGCAGGCTTTTCTATTCCTGCCTTATTTGGAAATAAAACCGGTGCATCTTTATATTACAGCCATCTGGCTGTTTCATAATGACGTCATTGACTACGTTTACGGGCAGTACCCAGTGTATGGTCAATTAGCACAGTACAGCGACCATATCGGCTATTTTGCCTTCTGGCTGTCCGTACTTGTTCTGGTTCTCCTTTATCAACTCGTTCCGAGAAGCAATTCGTTGACGAATGACTAAAAATTAAAGTAAAATATAAGAAGAGATAATATAGGAGGGAATTGGTTTAATGGGTATCATCATTTATTTTGTAGTATTGATGATTGTTCCAATGCTTGCTCAAATGAATGTTAAATCCACTTTTAACAAGTACTCAAAAGTACGTTCCACGAGTGGTTTGACAGGTAGAGAAGTAGCAGAGGAGATTTTACATGAAAATGGTATTTACGATGTTGCAGTGGAAAGAGGACAAGGTTTTCTAAGTGACCATTATGATCCAAAAAACAAGGTGATACGCCTTTCTCCACACAACTTCGATAAACCGAGTGTCGCAGGCACTGCAGTAGCCGCACACGAAGTCGGCCATGCGATACAGCATGCAACCGGCTACAAGTTTTTAAGTTTCAGATCAGCATTGTTCCCTCTTGCACAGTTAGGCAGTAACTTTTCATACTTCTTAATCATAGCGGGTATGTTGCTTACGATAGGAATGAATACTGAATTCGGAGGTTATCTGCTATGGGCGGGTATTGGTCTGATGGCATTCGCCGTACTGTTCCAACTTGTGACGCTGCCGGTTGAGTTTGATGCTTCCAGCCGGGCGATGAAGCAGATAGAGTCACTGAATATAGTGAATGAAAAAGAGTACAGACATGCCAAGAAAGTTCTGAATGCAGCAGCGATGACTTATGTAGCTGCAACAGCAGTCGCAGTGGCAGAACTTGTCAGATTCATTTTAATTGCAAGAAGCCAGAGCTAATCATTCATTAACACAGCTTGAATTTTCAGGCTGTGTTTTTTATTTCGAATATTTCACATAATAAAACATTTTATCTATAATAGTTATATAATAACTATTGGGGGATCATTATGAAAATTGCTTTGATTGCACATGATAAGAAAAAAGAAGCATTAATAACTTTTGTTGAAGAATTTCTGGATACTTTTAAACTGCATGATCTGTTTGCTACAGGGACCACCGGCAAAAGATTGATGGAAGAAACCGGTCTGGATGTCCATCGTTTCAAATCAGGACCGCTTGGCGGAGATCAGGAAATTGGTTCAATGGTTGCAAACGGCAGCATTGATGTCATTATATTCTTCAGGGACCCACTTACAGCACAACCCCATGAACCGGATGTTTCTGCACTTTTAAGACTGTCAGATGTCTATGATGTCCCGCTTGCCACAAATGAAGGGACCGCCAGTGCAATTATTCATTACATCAACCACATAGATCGAGAGTGATAATATGAAAATAGGAATTACATGTTACCCGGGTGTCGGAGGCAGTGGTATTATAGCAACGGAACTCGGTATTCAAATGGCGAAGAAAGGACATGAAGTACACTTCATCACTTCAAAAGTACCGTTCAGGCTGACCATAGATCATCCTAATATATATGTCCATCAAACAGACGTGAACAGTTACAGCGTCTTCCAGTATCCGCCTTATGATATTACAATTTCCAGTAAAATTGCTGAAGTGATTAAATATTATAATTTAGATATCATCCATATGCATTATGCTGTGCCTCACGCAGTATGCGGCATATTGGCAAAACAGATGTCAAACAGTGATGTAAAAATCATTACGACGCTTCATGGTACAGATATAACAGTGCTTGGTCATGATATGACTTTGACAAGTGCCATTAAGTTTGGAATTGAATCATCAGATATAACCACTTCAGTATCAAACAGCCTGAGGGATGATACTTATCATTTAATTAAACCTGATAAAGAAATCACAACAGTCTACAACTTCATTGATGAGAATAAATTCAATATGGTTGATAGACACAATACAACTTTAGAGCTGAAAAAACGCTATGGCATTGATAAAGAGACGAAAGTGATCATGCACACTTCAAATTTCAGGGCGATAAAAAGAATTGAAGATATTATCAGATCATTTAATATTGCCGTTTCACAAATCGACTGTGTTCTGGTACTGGTCGGAGACGGACCGGAAATGAACCGTATGAGACAGCTCGTTATTGACCTCGAATTAACTGATAAAGTTATCTTTGCCGGACAGCAGTCCGATGTAGTGCGTTTTTATCAAATGTCTGATTGTTTTATGCTGTTAAGCGAGCAGGAAAGCTTCGGCCTTGCTCTACTTGAAGCTATGAACTGCGGAGCTGTACCAATCGGTTCTACTGCAGGTGGAATCAGGGAGGTCATCCAGCATGAAGAAACAGGTTTTATTACAGAGGTCGGAGACTTTAAAAAAGCTGCACAATACATTGTAGAATTATTAAGTGATGATGAAAAGTACAAAAGAATGCAGCAGAGAATGCTCAGTGATATTGAATCCAGATTCAAGAGTGAAAATATAATCAATCAATATGAAGACTTGTACTATTCATTAAAAGAGGATTAATGATGATGGAATTATTCAAAATCGGTGAAACAATAATAAAAAAATTGAACAATAATGGATTTGAAGCATATTTTGTCGGCGGCTGTGTGAGGGATTTCTACATGAAGAAACCGGTACACGATGTAGATATCGCTACTGATGCGAAGCCGGATGAAATTAAAAATATTTTCCAGAAAACAATCGATGTCGGGGTCGAACATGGTACTATCATCGTTATGGCTGAAAACATACCTTTCGAAATAACTACATACAGAGCTGGCGGGACGGATGCCGGTAATATCCGGCAAGATCCCGTTCTTTTCAGCAGCCGGCTGAATGAGGATTTAGAACGCAGGGATTTCACTATGAATGCCATGGCGATGTCAAAAGATATGACATATCATGATCCCTTTTCCGGAAGGGATGCCATCGAAAAAAAGGTCATCATTACTGTAGGGGAACCCGATGACCGGTTCGAAGAAGACCCACTCAGAATCATCAGGGCCATCCGTTTCATGTCGGTCATGAAATTCTCAATTGAACCATCCACCGAATACTCAATGATACAAAACGCACATACTGTAGAGAATGTTTCTGTCGAACGCATCGTTTCCGAACTTAAAAAGACATATTCCGGTACCGGCTTGAAACAAGCTAAACAAAAGCTCGTTCAAACCCACCTGATAAAATACATCCCATTTTTAAAATATGTCAATCCTGATGACTACCTGCAGTCTGTTGCCGGTGACTTTTTAGATGAACTCATCATCCAATCCGTCAAGGATGTCTCCTTGATCAAAAGCATCAATGATTTAAAAATTTCCAATGCAGAAAAAGATTTTGTGAAAAACAGCCGGTCATTGTTTAAGGCTGTCACTGACGGGGAGTCACCAAGAAAAATTGCTTATCATTATCACGAAGACGTGCTTATCAAGTTCATCAAACTGGGACGTGGCAATGAATTAAATCTAAATATGACCGCTTTGAATGATGCGCTCAGTTTACAACCTTCGCTTACAATCAGAAGTAAAAAAGACCTCGAGATCAATGGCAGACACTTAATCGCGCTGTATAATATGAAAAGCGGCCCGTGGATAAAGGAATGCTTGAATATAATAGAAAATGAAGTACTATTTGAAAGGGTAAATAATAATCATGACGATATTATCAATTGGGTGAAAAGACATGTTGAAATTGGACCAGAGAGTATTAAAGTTATTGAATAAAGAACAATTTTTATCCGGACAAAAGATAGCCGACCAACTGGATGTTTCAAGAACGGCTGTTTGGAAAGCCATTCAAAATTTAAAGAGGGACGGTTATAACGTGGAATCTGTGACGAATAAAGGTTATATGCTGACCCAAACGTCTGATAGACTGAATGAAACATTGCTGTCTTCCATGATTTCAGATTCAGATTTGTTTACAGATATCATTTACCATGAATCTGTCGGTTCGACACAAAAAGTCGCGTTTCAAAATATCACTGAAAAGCATCAGCCATTCATTGTCGTATCAAATGAGCAGACTGAGGGCAGGGGGCGGTTCAACAGAGAGTGGATGTCACCGAAAAGTTCAGGTTTATATATGTCTGCAGTGTTGAAGCCCCATATCAACCTCAATGAAATCATCAAATTCAATTTGTTCATTTCTCTTGCCATTGCGCAGGCCATAGAAAAATCATTCAATTTGGCAGCAGGCATCAAATGGCCGAATGATATATATATAGACAATAAAAAAGTGTGTGGATTTCTAACTGAAGTTCTCAGTGAAAACAGTATGATCCAGACGATTATATGCGGCATTGGCATCAATCTTTATGAAACAGATGTAGTAAAAGAATTGGAAAATGCCACTTCCATCGAGAGCGAATTGCTTAAAAATGATAGAATGGGTATTGATATCGAATTGTTTTTGAAACATTTGGTCCAAGAAATTGAGCACTATTATGATTTGTTTTTATCTGCCCCATTCTCGGCTGTTAAAGATGATTGGATCTCCAAGTCCATCATTTTCGGTCATCAGATGAGAATTTCTGAAGTGAACCATACGTTCATCGGTAAACCTGTTGATATTACAGATGATGGTTTTTTAATCGTCGCAGATGAATCGGGAGAGATACATAAAATCATAAGTGCTGATATCGAATTTTAAAAATTGGTGATATTTAATGATTAATCAGAAGTTTGCTGTTGTGGATTTAGAAACAACAGGTAATAACAAAAATAAAGACAGTATCATTCAACTGAGTATCGTATTTATAAATAATAGAAAAATCGTTGATCAGTATTCGACTTTTTTAAGTGACAATACCGATCTTTCGGTTTTTATTCAAGAATTGACAAGTATCGATGAATCCATGCTGAAGGGCGCGCCTGCTTTCAAAGATATCGCAGCAGAACTTTATGAAAAACTGTATGATTATGTTTTCGTTGCACATAATGTCGATTTTGACCTGGCATTTCTGCAGAACCATTTCAGCAAATGTCATTTTAACTATTCACCAAATCTGTCGATTGACACAGTCGAACTGTCAAAAATATTTTTACCGGCGGAAAACAGTTTTCAATTAGCTGAAATCACTGCCACAATAGGTATAAATTTATCAAATGCCCACAGAGCGGATGAAGATGCTTATGCTACCGCAGAACTATTTTTATATTTACTGGATAAGATGGAGAAGACGAACAGTGAAACATTAAAGCAGCTGTATCACCTGTCCAAACACCTGAGATTCAGCCTTGCAGATCTGATATTCAGTCTGCTTTCAGAAATGGACCTGGAGAAGCCTGGACAGGACTTAAAATTGTACAATGACTTCTATATTAGAAATACCGGTTTTTTCAATTACAAAATACCGGAAGTCACTGTCCGTGAACTCTATGATAAATATGTGAATTACAGAAAAACCGAATATAGAGAAGATCAGCTTAAACTGGCCAATGAAATATTCAGCCATTTTGAAAACGGGGAACATCTGGCAATAGAAGCATATACCGGTGTTGGAAAGACAAGTGCGCTTTTAATTGCAGCGATCAGTTTCTATTCTCTGTATGATGAGCAAATACTTGTGTCCACCTCCAGGAAAATCCTTCAGAACCAGATGGTCAATAACGAACTGCGTCTGCTGACGGAAGCTATCGATTTGAACATTGACTATGTGAACTTAAAGGGCCGTGAAAATTATTTGGATTTGAACGCCGTCAGTTCGTTGCTGGAAACTGAAGATAACAACCCTGAAGTTGTGCTTTTGAAAATGAGACTGTTGACATGGCTGCTTGAAACAGAAACGGGAGACTTGTCTGAAATCGGCCTCAAGGGTCCTGAAGAAGCATATTATAAAACTATGCTGATACAGACTGGAAATACCCATAACCATTATTATTTTGACCGTGCTTTTGAAAAGGCGGATAATGCGCCTGTCGTTTTTACCAACCACTATTTCATACAGGACTGTCTGGAACTGCTGACCAATTCTAAGTATCTGGTCATTGATGAAGCACATCAATTGAACAACTCATTAAATCAACGGACACAAACTGAGTATAATTATCAAAGTATGAAATTTTTTGTCGGGCAGGTGGGGACACCGAGGCAGAACAGGCTTCTGAGTTCTTATATTGAAAACAATGATTTCAAGTCTGCATATTTACTCGAGGAATTAATGGAAAAGCTTAACCAGAATGTGGATATGCTTTTTGATGCAATACAGGCGAATAATATTAAAAGTGTCCAGAGTATCATCAATCGATCAAAAGAGTTCTGTTCTATCTTTTTAGGTACCATCCGGGGTACGAACCAGTATCAAGCTTTATATAACCATATACATTATTTTCAGACCACACTGGACGACTTGAACAAGACGGTTGAAAATGGAAATTACAGTATTGTAAATGATAAGAATATACAGCGGGTCAAATTTTTTGTGACCCATCCGAAGTTTCAGCTGCTGCATGACAGCCATCATATAAATTCACTGGTCATGATGTCAGGTACTTTGGAAGTGAAGGGTGCGTTTAAACATCTGGACTATGTATTCGGCAGCACACCGTTTAACACAAAGATCATCAAGGATGAAACACTTTTCAATAACACTAAACTGTTTATCCCGGACGACATACCGGCTTATGACCAGAATGATGATGAATATTTATATGCATTGCTAGACTATATATCCATGTACCTCACCGAGACCAACAGTAAACTGCTCGTCCTTTTTTCAAACTATGAACTGCTTAATAAAGTATACGAAGTTGCAAAGGAAGTTGAACTGTTCAATGATTTTGTAGTATTAAGACAGAATCGTTCAGCCTCACACGATAAACTGCTGCTTCAGTACAATCAATTGGAAAATGTTTTGCTGCTTGCCACATCAAGCTTCAGTGAGGGAATCAATATTGAGGGAACGGATGATAAATGCATCATGCTGTCAAAACTGCCTTTCCCCATTCCTAAATATAATGATTTCAAGCACTTTTACAGTGATGATCTGCCGCAGGCGGTATTCCAGTTCAGGCAGATGATCGGACGTGTCAAAAGGAATAAAAAAGATAATGGCCTTGTGCTGCTGCTTGATAACAGGATTTTGTCAAAACCGTACAGAAATGCATTTTTAAAGTATTTTCCCGAAGAAAATATAGTCAAAGGTTCACGCAATACTTTCAAACAATACTTGAGTCATTTATAATTAATATATCCAAATAAAATAACATAATTAAAAGGAGCAGAAATATGCAACTCTCTCAACGCGTTCAAAATTTAACACCGAGTCAAACATTGGCGATTACTGCTAAAGCTGCAGAACTGAAAGCGAGCGGTGTTGATGTTATTGGTCTCGGTGCAGGTGAACCCGACTTCAACACACCGGATGAAATTATGGAAAAGGCATTTGAAGCTGTAAAAAATGGTGCAACCAAATATACAGCTGCAGCGGGCATTCCTGAGCTGAAAGAAGCAATATCCAAAAAGATGATCAGAGATCATCAGCTGGAGTATGGTCTGGATGAAATATTTGTTGCGTCCGGTGCAAAACATGTATTATATAATGTTTTCCAGGCTTTGATCGACAGTGGAGATGAAGTTATTATTCCTTCTCCTTACTGGGTCAGCTATACCGAACAGGTTAAACTTGCAGAAGGTACACCGGTGCTTGTTTATACGGATGAATCCACTTCATTCAAACTGACTCCGGAACTGTTAAAAGAGAATATTACAGATAAGACGAAAATACTTATGCTGAATTCACCGAACAACCCGACTGGTATGGTCTATTCCAAAGAAGAATTGGAAGCAATTGCCGAAGTCGTTGCAGAAAATGATTTGATTGTTGTTGCCGATGAAATTTATGAAGTTTTAGTATACGGCACCGAGCATTACTCGATTGCATCCATCAATGAAGATATGAAAGCACGTACGGTAGTCATTAACGGTGTGAGTAAGTCACACGCAATGACAGGCTGGAGAATTGGTTATGCATGTGGTGACAAAGCTCTTATCAAAGGACTGACAGGTCTTGCAAGCCAATCGACCTCCAATCCCGCGACACCGTCGCAATGGGCAGCAGTGGCAGCTTATGAAATGGATTTATCATTCTTGACCGAATTCAATAAGATATTCAAACAAAGAAGAGACCATGCTTACAGTCTCCTCGAAGATATTCCGTACACTACTTGTATCAAACCGGAAGGTGCATTCTATCTGTTCCCTAATTTTAAAGAGTGTGCAAATAAGATGGGTTATGATACTGTGGACGATTTCGTCAAAGACCTGCTTGAAAAAGCGCATGTTGCTGTAGTTCCTGGATCCGCATTCGGATTGGAAGATAATATACGCATCAGCTATTCAACAAGTGAAGAAGTAATGACAGAAGCAATTACACGAATTAAAAATTTTGTGGCAGAAAGATTATAAGGAGTTTAATAATGAAGATTACGATTAAAGAATCACCGAAATATGAAGGGCAGGAAGTCACTATCGGCTGCTGGCTGCTCCAAAAGCGCGGCAGCGGAAAACTTCAGTTTTTACAGCTTAGAGACGGTTCCGGATTTATGCAGGGCGTCGTTGTAAAAGCAAATGATGAGGATTTGTTTGCAGTCGCAAAAGGACTCAACCAGGAAACTTCAATGTATGTTACAGGAACAATTAAAAGTGATGACCGTTCATCATTCGGTTATGAAATGGAAGTAAGCAATATAGAAATCATCCAGGCGGCTGAAGGCTATCCGATAACACCTAAAGAACACGGACCAGAATTTCTACTTGATAACCGCCATCTTTGGCTGCGTTCAAGAAAACAGCATGCCGTGATGAATATCAGAAATCAGATTATCAAAAGCACACATGACTTTTTCTTCGACAACGGCTTTAAGAAAATAGATTCTCCGATCTTGACGAACAGTTCACCTGAAGGAACAACAGAACTGTTCCACACGAAATACTTCGATGAAGATGCATTTCTATCGCAGAGCGGTCAGTTGTATGCTGAAGCTGCTGCGATGGCGCATGGTAAAGTATTTACGATGGGACCGACTTTCAGGGCCGAGAAATCCAAAACACGCCGTCATCTGATTGAGTTCTGGATGATTGAGCCCGAGATGGCATTTTATGAACATGATGACAGCCTGGAAGTTCAGGAGCAATATGTCGAATATGTCGTTCAAAATGTACTCGAGCACTGTAAACTAGACCTTGAAGCATTGGGAAGAGACACTTCAGTATTAGAAAAAATAAAAGCACCGTTTCCGAGAATCACATATACTGAAGCAATAGACCTGCTTCACGAAAAAGGTTTCGATGATATCGAGTGGGGCGATGATTTCGGGGCGCCTCATGAAACAGAAATTGCGAATCATTATGATAAACCGGTGTTCATAGTCAACTATCCAAAAGCCATCAAGTCATTCTATATGGAAGAAAATCCGGAAGATCCGCGTACCGTTCTGTGTGCAGACCTGATTGCACCTGAAGGTTACGGTGAAATCATCGGAGGCAGTGAACGTATCCATGACTACGATACTTTAAAACAGCGTATCGAGGCATCCGGCCTCGATGCTGATGCTTATGAATGGTATCTGGACTTGAGAAAATACGGCAGTGTGCCGCATTCAGGATTCGGTCTGGGTCTTGAAAGAACAGTTGCATGGTTATCCGGCGTTCAGCACGTCCGCGAAACATCACCGTTCCCAAGACTGTTAAACCGTCTGTATCCTTAGCAAGACATGTAAACATAGAACAGTGTGCAGCAATCCATTTGTGCACACTGTTCTTTATTAGAAAGAAGGTTTAATTGTGATTGATAAGTATATACGCAATATAACGTTGCCGGTTAATAAAATACTCTTTGACCATTACAGTGAACTGGACCTGGATGAAAGTGAACTGATCATATTAATTAAACTCATGCAGCACCATGCTGATTCACAACCGCTGCCTGATATCACAAAATTGATTGAAGGAACAACGCTGACCACCAGGTCAATCAACATAATCATCCAGCAGCTGCTCACTAAAGAATTTATAAAAATATACAATGAAACCGAGGGGCAGCAGCACTCTGAATTGTTGAGCGTTGCACCTACATATAAGAAACTCGGGGAATTTCTTTCACCTGAAAAAAAGCCTGAAGCAGACGCCTCACAAATTCAGGAACTGTTTTCATTCATTGAAAATTTATACGGCAGAGCGCTGTCCCCGAATGAGTTTCAAAGAATGAACAGCTGGCTGGACGATTCCGGATACTCGGTCGATATGATTAAAGAATCCGTCAATCTTGCATATAAGAATCAGATCACTTCACTGCAGTATGTGGAACGAATATTAAACAATCTGAATCATACGCCGCTCGAACCCAAAAAAGAGCGCCCGCCGATCAGAAATTGGCTGAAAGGAGAAAGTTTGGATGATTAGTGGTAAAAAGACTGTTGAAATGCTGGATGTTATCGACTCAATGTTCCCGGATGCCGAAGCGGAACTGAATCACGATAACACATTTGAGCTGACCATCGCTGTACTGTTGTCAGCACAGGCGACGGACAACCACGTCAATAAAGTGACTAAAAGTCTGTTCAAAAAATACAAGACACCTGAAGATTATGTGGCAGTGCCGCTCGAAGAAGTCCAGGATGATATACGTACAATCGGACTGTTCAGAAACAAAGCAAAAAATATCCAGAAATTATGCCGGGATTTAATTGATAAATTTGATGGGGTAGTCCCTGATAATTACGAAGATCTTGTGAGTCTTGCAGGTGTGGGACGTAAGACGGCGAATGTCGTGCTTTCTGTTGCATTTGATGTACCGAGAATCGCTGTCGACACTCATGTTGAACGGGTAAGCAAAAGGCTGGGGATTGCCAGGTACAAAGACAATGTCACCCAGGTCGAAGAGACATTGATGAAGAAAATACCGGAAGACAGATGGAGTAAGGCCCATCACCAGCTGATTTTCTTTGGAAGGTACCACTGTCTCGCAAGAACACCGAAATGTGAGACTTGCCCTTTACTGGATGACTGCAGAGAAGGACAGAAAAGGATGAAAAGAAAACTGAAAGAAGAGAAATGAAAAAGGTCCAAATTCTGTTCAATGACAGAATTTGGACCTTTTATATTATGCTGCATCATCTTCCGCTTCTTCAGTAGTGTCACCGTTACTTTCAGGTTCTGCCGGTTCCTCCGGCTCGGTTCCTTCTGTTTCAGTCTCTGTTTCGTCTGTGCTGTTCTGTGACTCTTCAACTGCTTCTTCTTCGCTGCCGCTGCTTTCGTCAGGATTGGTCTCCTGAACCGGCTCTTCGGTAACATTCTCTTCTTCTGTATTCGGATCTTCTCCGGTGACTGGAGTTTCCTCTTCCGCTTCATTATAGTTTTCTTCGGATGTATCATTTCCGCTTTCGCTGTCGTCGCTGTTCCAGTACCAGTTCCAGCCGCCTGAGTCATCTGAACCGGTGTCAGAACCGTTTGAAGACTCTCCCTGGGATTCATACTGCTCAATATCTTCACTGCCCTGAACAGCGAGTTCACCGTTGCTCAGTCTGACGACACTTTCAGGCTGTTCGAAGTCCTGACCGTTATACGTACTGATTGTCTGCATGATATCTCTGAAGAACCACTGCGGCGTAATGTGTTCATCTGTACCGACAAACGATGTTTCACCGCCATCAGTCGTCGTATTGAATCCTGTCCAGACACTCATGGTATATTCAGGAGTGTAACCGACAATCCAGGCATCTTTCGCCGCATTGTCCGGCAGGTTCTGTTCTTCACGCAATTCTCTTGAATATGAAGTCGTACCGGTTTTTGCTGCAATATTTAAGCCGTCCATGGAAATGTAATCTGCACTTCCGTAAGGCTGGAATGTATCCTTCAGCATGTCTGTAAGCATATAGGCTGTATAGTCTTCCATCGCCTGATGCGACTCGTGTTCAAATTCCACTGTATCTCCGTCGTTGGTCACGATATGTCTCACAGCGTGAGCTTCATTATACTCTCCGTTATTGCCGAGTGTTGAATATGCCTCAGCCATCTGCAGCGGTGTAAAGGCAGATTGGTTACCACCGAGTACATCGTTGAAAGACACATCATAGTCACCTTCATTTTTATTCGAATAATCCAGTCCGACTTGTGATGAAAATTCTTCCGGTGTACTGTCATTGGTTTCATCCTTGACTGTTTCATATGCCTTTACCGCCGGAATGTTGTAACTTCTGCTGAGTGCATTGCGCATGGTGACCTGTCCGTGATCCTGCATATCGTAGTTATATATGCTGATCTGGTCAAATCCTTCCGGTGAATATTCGTATTCATCATCGATGGTCTGATCCGTACGCCACTCAAGTTCTTCGATCGCCGGGCCGTAAGAGAGGAAAGGCTTCATCGTGGAGCCGGTATTTTTGGGGACCAGCGCCTGGTTGTGATCGACGACTTCCTGGTAGTCACGGCCGCCGGAAATTGCCACGAGCTCGCCTGACTGCGTATCTAGAACAGTGGACGAAATATCAAATGCATCATCCTGAAATTTCGGATTGTAATAATATTCCCTGTTATCCGTCAAATCCTGCAGATTTCTCTGAACATTGGCATCCATATTTGTATAGACCTGAATGCCGCTAGCCATCAACTCACTGATATCCCTGTCGCTGAAACTGTCATGCTGTGAAATTTCATTTTTGATGAAGTTGATGTATGAAGCGTACTCCGGATCTTCGGGTTCGGTAGATGCTCTTTCATCATCGCTGCGGTTAATAAGATTCGAGTATAAGTCATGATTCTGTGCTTCCTCGTACTGTTCCGGAGTGATGCGCTCATGTTCGTTCATCAGTCTGAGAACAATCTGTGCCCTGTCTGTCCCGCGGTTGTCTTCCACATACAGATTGTACCTGTTCGGCAGCTGGGTCAGACCTGCAAGGTACGCGGACTCCGCCAGGTTCAGTTCATCGAGTTCCTTGTCGAAATAATACAGGCTTGCTGTTCTGATGCCGTATATGCCGTCGGAATAATAGATTTTGTTCAAATACATTTCCAGTATTTCATCTTTGGAATATTCCTGTTCCAATCTATAGGCAAGATACGCTTCCTGTGCTTTTCTCTCTAGCGACTTATCGTCAGTCAAAAATGTCCGTTTAACCACCTGCTGGGTGATTGTACTGGCACCTTCGGAACCAAAGCCGTCAATGACGTTGCTGAGAACAGCAGAGCCGAGTCTCCAGAAATCGATGGCGCCGTGTTCATAAAACCGGTTGTCTTCGACCGCCAATACCGCATCGATGACATGATCCGGCACGTCTTCTATATCGACGAGTTCCCGCTTTTGGCCCTGATAGACCGTGGTGACGAGTTCATCATTGCGGTCATATATCTGCGCGGGTACCGGGTCCCTCAATTTTTCATCACTGAACGCGGGTGCCCTGGAAGCGTAGTAGGCAAAGAGCATTGAACCAAGTACTAAAAAAACAAGACCGATCAGAACCGTAAATATGATGATTCTTTTGATTATTGATTTTTTACTCAGCTTCTCTTTACTGCCTCGCTTTTCCCGGGATTGTTTTGACCCGGTACTTCGTTTATAGTTATCTTTCATTAAAATTCTCCATTCCGAAAATAAATTTCATCCACCGCAGTCAAATAGTCGATGCGTGGATTCATACCCTGTTTAAGTATGTAACTGCCTGATTTAATATCATCATAGGCAATGGATTTGCGGTCTCCTCCAAGATAATTCTCCCAATGTATCAAAAATATTCCGAATGGCATCAAGTAAGTCTCATCAAGGCTGGAAAAGCGGATAATAAGAAATACGATACCGCCGTGTTCATAACACTGCTTCATATGATCCACCTGATGGGCATGGATATTTATAAAAGGGAAACGCGTTTTATTCTTCGTCTCTTTTGCTTCAAAGTCAATATATCTGGCTTTATAAATGCCATTATAGTCACTTGTCGACGGTGTTTTAAAATAAGCTTCATCAATCTTCGCCTTATTTCTCGAAGGATAGTCGACATTGACAATCTGAACCGGCGTCGGCTTTTTATGGATGACCGCTCGGGACGTCTGCAAGTAGTAATTATTCGTTATATCCAGATCCTTTTCAAGAGTCATGCCACGCTGACCGTATTTTACTCTGTTGTCAGGTTTTGATTTGCGGCTGTTAAAGTACTGTCTTGGCTTAATACCTTTCGGATACTTCATGTACATCGCCTTTCATTATAATATATGTCATAATATTATACATTAATAAGCATCGAATAAACCAATGAATTATTATAAGGAGTGTGACATTTTTGTCAAGTAATCATACTAACAGCGAGTATGTTCAATTAATGGACGCTATTTATGAAAGGTACCATAAAGCACTGGACGGATATGAATTCGATTTTGAAAATGAGATTGAACCATTTTTAGAAGAAAATAAAGATCTCGCCTCAAACATATTGAACTTCGAGACGGATGCAAGATTCCACGACGGCACAAGGGAAAAGGCGTCAGACGAATTGATGGAACTGTTGATGGCATGCCATACTTCCGGATTCCGGGAGCGGCATTTCTACGAGAAGTATAAATTCATCAACCTTTGGCTGAAACATGCAAAGGAAGAGGGATTGATGTGAGAATACTGGTCAGCGGCTACCGACCGTATGAATTAGGCATATTCAAATCGGACCAGGATGAAGTGAAGGTACTGAAGGCTTTTATCCGGTCAAAACTGCTTGAATATATTGATGAAGGGGCAGAATGGTTCATTATCCAGGGCAACACCGGTATAGAACTTTATGCCGCTGAAGAGATCATCGAGCTGAAAAAAGACAATTATGATGTTAAGCTTGGCATACTGATGCCGTTTTACCAGTATGATGAGCGGTTCAATGAAAATGACCAGCTGGTTCTTCAGTCTGTGCTGTCAAATTCAGATTTCAAAGATTATATATACAAAAAACCGTACAGCAATCCAGGCATGTTTAAACACATCAACCGTTTTCTGATTTCCAACACCGATGGGGCAATCATCGTATATGATGAGGCGGCCGAATCGAAAGTCCGTTTTCTTTATAATCAAATACTTGAATTCCTCGAAGAAAATCCTTATAATATTGAAAGAATACAATTTGATGAGATAAACAGTTATATTGATTCTAGGTTTGATAATTAAGAGGTGAGGCAATGAGTGAAACGACTTTAAAATTGTCCGCAAAAGACATTTTTGAAAAAGAGTTCGAGAAGTCGGTCAGAGGTTTTAAACCCATCGAAGTGGACAGCTTCCTTGATGATGTCATCAGTGACTATCAAAAGATGTCAGACATGAATAATAATTTGAAACGGTTGGAAGAGGAAAATGCTCGCTTGAAAAAAGAAGTCGAGGATTTGAGGATCCGGGTCGCAACTAATTCCCGTTCCCAGGAAAACCAAAGTCAAAATCATCAAATTGATATTTTGAAAAGATTGTCAAGCTTAGAAAAGAAAGTCTTTGGTCAATCAAAAGTAAATTAAATGAATTCGGTATCTCGGATAATCGCTATATCTTTAAAGGTATAGAGGAAAGTCCATGCTCACACGCACCTGAGACGGGCGTAGTGTTCGTGCCTGATGAAACAATAAGTCAGGGCAGTTCGTGAATAACGGCTGACGGCAGTGAAATGACCTAAGTATCAATATAAGGTCAGACTAACTATAAAGTGCCACAGAGACGAGATTATTATGAAAGTAATAAGGTGGAACGCGGTAAACCCCTCGAGTGAGCAATCCAAACAAGGTAGGAGCACTCTCTGCCGGGAATTCAACCCAAAGAGAGATATTACAAATGTAATATAGACAGATGATTATCACCAATGTGCGAGTGTGACTAGTACACGTCTGCAGCACAGCGGGACAGAACATGGCTTACAGAGATACCGGACTAGAGACAAGCTCTCCATTTTGATGGAGAGCTTTTATTTTATATAATGAGACTGACGCAATATAAAACAGTAAGTCGGAGGATAAATTATGAATTTTAAAATGCTTGCAAACACCCCCATGGGTCTTGAAAAAGTCGTTGCGAATGAAATTGAGACACTCGGTTATGAAACCACACTTGAAAACGGCCGTGTGTATTTTGACGGTGATGAAACGGCAATTGTAAAAGCGAACTTAATGATGCGCACAGCAGACCGTTTCAGAATCATCATCGGCGACTTCAATGTGGATACGTTCGATGATCTGTTTGAAATGACGAAGGCGCTGCCGTGGTCGGACATTCTCGGACCGGATGCGGAATTCCCGGTCACGGGACGATCCCACAAATCCACTTTATACAGTGTGCCGGACGTTCAGCGTATCGTAAAAAAAGCGATCGTTGAACATTTAAAAGATGCATTCAGCTTAAGCGGCAAGCTGAGTGAAACCGGTGCACGCTATAAAGTCGACATCAATATTCTGAAAGACCGTGCGGTCCTCACGATTGATACAAGTGGGGATGCACTCCATAAGAGAGGATACAGAAGAGAGCAGGGCGAGGCACCGATTAAGGAGACGCTTGCTGCGAGCATGCTGAAACTTGCCAATTACGACGGGACAAAGCCTTTGTACGATCCATTCGCCGGTTCCGGCACCATCGCGATTGAAGCGGCACTCATGGCACTCAACATTGCACCTGGCGCAAACCGCACTTTTGACAGTGAAAGCTGGGATATTATTCCTGAGGAACTGTGGGAAGAGACACGGATGAAACTTGAAGAGGAAGCACTCTATGATAAAGAGGTTACCATCCACGCATCAGATATCGATCCGCATATGATCGAGGTCGCAAAAACGAATATTCTGGAAATCGGCCTGCAGGATAATATCAAACTTGCGATTACGGATATTCACGACTTATCGGTTTCACATGACAATGTACAGCTGGTGACGAATCCGCCGTACGGAGAACGTATCGGTGAAGCAAAAGAAGTGGAGGCAATGTATGAGAAAGTCGGGGAAATGATGTCAAGACACCCGGATATGAGTGTGTATCTAATGACATCCAACAAGGAATTTGAACATATTGTCGGTAAAAAGGCGACTAAACGCAGAAAACTGTTCAATGGTTATATCGAAACGACTTTTTATCAATATTGGGGGAAGCGGTAAACAGTGAGCGAAGAATTAAAAACACTAAATGTTCTATACAAACTGAAAAAAGAGATTCTCAAATCACAGAATGATACACTTGTGTCTCAAATCGACCACGCGATTTTAAAAACATATAAAGACCAGCTGGTCTTTTCATTCATCGGCCATTATTCTGCGGGGAAATCCTCATTGATTAACTATTTGCTGGAACAGGATATTCTGCCGTCTTCTCCAGTACCGACAACAAGCCACACTGTTGCGGTGCAAATCGGGGATGATACGGAAATCAGTGCATTTTTAAACCAGTATCAATACGTTGCGGTGAAGGATTATGAAGAACTCCGCACATTGAATACTAAGGACATCGATATCAGTGCGATCAATATCGATGTCCAGCACGATGACTTTAAAAATAATACAGTACTGCAGGATACCCCGGGTGTCGATTCCAACACCGACAGCCACAGGGACTCAACGAACCGTTTTTTACTTAACAGTGACTTCATATTTTTCACAGTGGAATACAACCATGTGGAAAGTGAGCACAACATGGCCCTTCTGAAGGAATTGTCGATGATGGGCATCCCTTTAATACTGATCATCAATCAGATTGATAAACATGATGACCAGGAAATTTCGATGGATACTTTCCTATTCAGAATAAAAAATACATTGAAGGACTGGAATATCAGCCTCCATGACATATTCACAACAAGCATTTATGAATCGCCGTACAATCAGGTCGGTGATCTGAAAGCCTTCATACATGAGCTTGAAACAAACCGGCACAAACTGCAGGATGATTATTTCAACAGAATCACCAAAACGATTGAAAACAGCCAGTTGGAATATTTAAGCGATGCACTGGCCGGTTTGGAAAGCAACCCGGAAGAAATCGATACACATAATATCGATGCAGTCAAAAGTCATATCAAGTTTCTGAACCAGGAAATAGAAAAATCGAAAATCGAATCCCTTCATAATGATGAAGCCGCGTTGAATGCGCATGTCAAAGAGTCTGCAAAAAAGATTGTGAGAGACAGTTATATCTTCCCTCATGAAGTCAAAAGTGCCATCACCCACTATTTAAACATCATGGCTGGAGAAGTCAAAGTGCCGGGACTGTTCGGCAAGAAGAAAAAAGAAGCGGAAATGCTCAGAGAGTCGAAATCGGATATCGAACAACATTTGAACAACATTTTCAAAACTGAAATCAATGCGCCGATCAACAGTTTTTTTGGCAGCCTCGGCCTGACCGGTAAACCATTCAAATATGCATTCAATAAAGAGCTGCTGATCGAAGATGAGATTACTCACCTGAACAACCAGTTTATTTTGAATTATTTGGATAAGTTCAAGGCGAACATCGTGAGCGATGTGTCAAACGTGGTCATGGACCATCTTTCATTGATGGAGAAGTCGGATGCAGGTGAACTGAAAGCACAGTCACAGCTGGATGACAATCTGGACAGATATGAAAACATATTGAAACTGCTCACTTTGCAGAACTCGATAGAAACAACGAGCTACCGCCATTTCTATATCCATATGGATGATGAGATCGATAAGCTGAACCTGACCGAAGAAGTCAACTTGGATGCGGAGAGAGAAACTGCAGGGCCTAGAGAAAATTTGACAGATGACTTTAAATTCATCGATGAAGGCGGAGTCGATCTCAATTATTATTATAAAGTTATTGAAAAGTTGGATGACAAAGCACGTTACAGCGACTTCCACAGAGTCATCGGCGATAAGCTCGAGCGCATCGACAAAGGCAAGGCAAACATCAGTGTCTTCGGCGGTTTCAGTGCGGGCAAGACCACTTTTATCAATGCCCTGTTGAATAAAGCCCATCTCGCCATGAGTCCGAACCCGACTACAGCAACGATTACAGAGATCAACAACAATGAATCAAGCGAAATGCAGTTTAAAACCGAGGAGGACCTGATCGATACGCTCGAAATGCTCTCCAATCAGAGCCATGATTCAGTGGAAGGTTATTTCAAATGGATTAAAAAAGAACGCCAAAACGTACCGGAGACATACAAACCTTTCCTGGACGGCATTTTGAACAAGTATGATGTATATCAACCGAATCTCGGAAAGAAGATAAAAATAAATACAGACAGTTTGATCAGTATGGTCAGTTCCGATGAAGATTCCACATTCGTCCATAAGGCATATGTCTCACTGGAGAATGAAATGACCGATAAATATACTTTGATTGACTCACCTGGCATCAACTCAATCAACCAGAGGCACACCAAGGAAACAAGAAACATCATTGCAGACAGTGATCTCATCATTTATGTCTCGTATTACAATCATGTTTTCTCACGAAGCGATGAGGCGTTTTTAAAGTATATACAGTCCATCAAAGGTGAAGACTTCCCGATTATATTCATTATCAATGCAGTGGATTTGATGCGGAGTGAAGCGGATAAAAACCAGGTGATCGACTACATGTCGAACGCTTTGATTTCTCTCGGCATCACCAATATGATTTTCCCTGTGTCAAGTAAGCGCGCGCTCAACTCAGAAGACGTCATGTTCAATGAAGCGAAAGAGAACATACTGAACATCACTGATAAACTCGCTTCCAATGTGCAGGTCCAGTCCATCAGGGAAACTGCACAGCAGCTGAAATTAAATATCGAAAGCAACATCCGGCAGTATGAAAATGCAGACCTTGAGCGCACACGTATAGAGACCGGCAGGCATAATGTACTGAGAGACTTGGAAACTTTCAGTGCATACACCATTCAGAGCAATCTTCACCAAGAGATCGATGTATTGTTGTCGTTCATCAATAAGCGGTTTGAACTGAAATTGTACGATTATTTAAAAGGGCTCATCACTGTTTCTGACATTCAGGATAAAAATTACCTGGTTAAAAATGAATCGCTCCTTAAAAATGAACTGGAACATTTCCTGACGATTGAAATCAGTACAGTGTTCAACACGGTCTACCGTCAAGCCGAAGAATTGATGATTCAAAACATTACACAATATAACGAAAGACTGAGTGCCGCCAATACGACGCACACACTCGTATTCAACCGACAGCTTGAAGATGAACCGAAAATCTCCGTTGATGTATCTGAGTTCGGCAAGTACGGCAAACAGCTTCACCAGGCCCGAAATAATCAGAAGGCATTCAGGGACAACCTCCTGGATTTTGCCGGCCATATCAGCGGTTCACTGGACATCAATGGACTTAACACCGAAATGGAACAATTGATAGTTGAATATTTGGACAAAGTTCAAAAAGATATTGATGAGCAGAAAACCGTCATTAGCCGGGAGTTTAAAAAACCGCTTCCTGTAATAGAGGAAAGTGATTATGAAGAAGACCAGAAACTGCTTGAATCATTAACTGAAATTAAGGGTGATTAAATGTCAATTATTAATAGAACAGATTTGAACAGATTGGATAAAGCGGAGGCGATACTCGTAGACTGTCGGAACATCATGGATCAGTTCGATGAATCAGAACGCCTCGTGCAGTCAGATGAAATGACGGGGGCTGTTCATATACCACAGATGCCATTCATGTTTAAATTTGACGGCTTCAACGAAGGCAGGCACCCCTTACCGGATCAGAGCGTCATTGATAAGCTGTACAGTACACTGTCCGATGACGGTCAATATGAACTGCTGCTGTTTGCAGATGACAACAGCTTCTTCCATACGCGCTTATATTACCTTTTTCTGCTGTATGGATATGACGTTTATTTATTTAATGATGATCTGAATGTCATAAGAGAACACTCCGGTGAGTTTCATGAAGCGGATGTGGAATTGCCGATCCAGTTTGATTCTGCCGAGTCGGTATTCAAGCGTGACATCCATTATTCCATGGAAGCACTGGAACAGAAAATCAAGCAGAACGTACTGCTCATCGATGTCAGGAGCGAAGACAGATACCTCGGCATCACAGAGCCGATCGATTATAAGAAGGGCCACATTCCCGGTGCGGTCAACATTCCGAACAGTCTGATATATAAAGACGGACTGCTGGACCTTGGAGCGATGGATCATGCACTCGCGAAATTCAAAGCGTATGATGAAGTGATTGTCTACTGCGGCTCAGGGATGAGTGCGACACCGATGTTCACACTGCTCTATCACAACGGCATCAACGTTAAAGTCTATACAGGCAGTTTCTCCGAGTGGATTACAGATGATTCCAACACAGTGGAAACATCGCCAAATACTTTGGAAGGTGTACATTTCAATGAAAGATAAAACTTTGGTAATAGACGGCATGGCATTATTATTCCGGCATTTTTATGCAACGAGTTTCAGAAACCAGTTCATGGTCAACAATAAAAACATTCCGACCAACGGCATCCAGGGTCTCATCAGACATACGATGAAACTGGTTGAACTCACCCGTCCTGAAAATATGGTCATCACATGGGACATGGGGAAAGAGACGATTCGTAATGAGTGGTTCAAAGACTATAAATCAAACCGGACAGCACCGCCCAAAGAGATGATTCCGCAATTTGACTACGTCAAAGAGATCATCCATGATATGGGCTTTTATCAGCTGGGGATACACGGCTATGAAGCGGATGATATCATCGGGACGCTTGCGGTAAATTATGATAATCTTATTTTTGTGAGCGGTGACCGGGACCTGCTGCAGCTGCTTGGAAAGAATAATGATATATGGCTGACTAAAAAAGGGTTTACTGAATATCATCATTATAACGAACAGAACTTTATTGAAGAATATGACATCACACCAGAACAGTTCGTGGATGTCAAAGCGCTGATGGGCGATTCCGGAGATGGTTACTACGGCGTAAAAGGAATCGGTGAAAAAACTGCATTGAAACTGATCAGGGAATATAACAATGTTGAAAACATCATTGAAAATATCGGTTCACTCAGCATTGGACTTCAAACAAAAATATTGAATGATATGTCCTCTCTTCGGATGTCTCATAAGCTGGCCAAAATCATTACGGATGTAGAATTCTCACATGACGAATATTTGGACCATCGCAAATTGATTATCGATAAAGAGAAATTCGACCAGACATTGATTGACCATGATCTTCGGATTACTCAAAAATATATGCATACTTTAAATATATAGGAGGGCAATATGGCACTTATATATATTGATGCAGCAGCAAGGCAAAATCCTGTATATGCTGCGGGAGCTGCAGTCATCAACGATGAAAACATAAGGCATGAATTTAAATTTGATCTTGGTGCACTCGATAATCATGAAGCGGAGTGGGCAGTACTCGATAAAGCTGTCGATGAGGCAATTACATTAAATATCACATCTGTTATCATACATACTGATTCAAAAATAATCAGTGACAGCTTTGACAGATATTTTGTTAAAAATAAAAAGTTTCAACGGTATTTCAACAGTGTCCGCAAGAAATCTGCGCAATTTGATCTGTTTCTGGTCAGCCATACGCCGAGAAACAGAAACAAATCAGCGGATCATCTTGCGAAAGAAGCACTTTATAAGTTCACGAAGGATTGATGAAAGTCATTTCTTTTTTTATCTCGTGCTTTTCTGTATAATTAATTAAGGAGGTTGAAGATGAAACAGGAAACATTATATAAAATCAACCAACTTGAACAAAAATATTGTCATGGCTGTTTATTGAAAAAATTAAACCGTGACCGCGAAAATCACACGAGTGCACATAAATTTTGCATCAGCCAGTGTTCTGTCGGTCTGAAAATCCGCAGCCACGGCAATCAATTACAATAGGAGGATTTATTAAATGGAAATTATAAGAATTGAACCAACACCAAGCCCCAATACTATGAAAATCACTGTGAGTGAAGAGAAAGAGGATATGAAATCAGCGACATACAGAAAAGCTTCTGATGAAGCGCCTGAATTCATTAACAGAGTATTGGAACTTGAAGATGTTACAAGTGTCTTTCATGCAATGAATTTCATTTCGGTGGACAAGTCACCTAAAGCTGACTGGGAAACACTGATTCCTGAAATAGAAAACACTTTTAATGCAGACAACACTGATTCCGATGTAAAAAAAAACCAATAAATAATTCTCCCTATGGGGAAGTGAATGTCCAGGTACTGACTTTTAAAGGAATACCTTATCAGATTAAGCTTAATGACGGCAGTGAACACAGAAAACAACTGGATGACAGGTTCGTAAATGCGGTCGAGGAAGCCACGCTGCCTGAAGATAATATCATCATGGGCCGGAAGTGGGAACAAAATTCAACGCGTTACGGTACACCGGATGAAGTCTTTACCGAAGTCATAGAAGAGATCAATGCTCTTTATGATGAGAAGACCCTTGACAAGTTGGTCGAAGAAGCAAAAAATAAACAACCACCATCTCCTAAACAATACCGTAAACTGAGTGTACAGGAGTTCAGAGATGCAGAAGACTGGAAAGAGCGCCTGAACCTGCTTGACCATATGGAAAATCCGACTAAAGATGATTACGAACTGCTTGAACTGGCTCTCCAGGATGAAAAAATGCAGGTCAGACGGACCGCGGTATACTTACTTGCCATGATTGAGGATAAAGATACATTGCCTTACTTGAAAAAAGGACTGGAAGATAAAGCCGTGCCTGTCAGAAGAACGGCAGGTGACGGATACAGCGATTTGGGACTGAAAGAAGGATTGAATGACATCTATCCGCTGCTTGACGACAGAAGTCCAATCGTCCGCTGGCGGGCTGCAATGTTCATCTACGAAGTGGGCGACAAGGAAAGCCTGCCTTACTTGTATGAATATCAGGATGACTCGCAATATGATGTCAGATTACAAAAAGAAATTGCTATCGCACGCATAGAAAAAGGCGAAGAAGCTATGGGAAGCGTGTGGAAGCAAATTCAGGAAAGGGAGAGATAAATTGAATCCTTATGAAGAGTACATGAAAGAAGTTGCAAAGCCGATGCGAGATGAACTGACTAACCGTGACTTTAAAGATTTGACGACACCCGATACGGTAGATGAATTCATGGATACTGTGAAAGAAGATGAAACAGCTTTTCTTGTCATCAACAGTGTCTGCGGCTGTGCAGCGGGTCTCGCTCGTCCGGCTGCAGTCACAGTCGCAGAGCAAAACCCTAAGCAGCCGCATCACAAAGCGACAGTTTTTGCAGGTCAGGACAGAGAGGCGACTGCGCGTCTGAGAGAGTTTATCGGTGAAGAACCGTCCAGCCCTTCATACGCCTTATTCAAAGGTAAAAACCTTGTTCATTTCATGCCCCGCGAGCAGATAGAAGGCCGGGATATCAACGATATAATGATGGATATAAAAGAATCATTCGACGAAAATATTTCATAAAAAAACCAGGAATCCCATTCCTGGTTATCATTTTATCTTATTCAGTAATGCACAGTGAAACGAACCATGCTGCCATCAGGGCCAATCCAATTGAAAGTATCATTTCCATGAGTCAACACTCCAAGTAATCATTTTATTATCATAATCAATTATATAGAAGTTTAGTGAAAAAGAAAAGAGGGGTATTATGAATAATTTTGACAAGGTCTATCACCAGCTGCTTGAACGGATCAAATCAGCAGGCACATTCAAAGATGACCGCACAGGTACGGGGACATATTCTGTTTTCGGACATCAGATGCGTTTTGATTTATCGGAAGGTTTCCCTTTACTCACTACAAAAAAAGTTTTATTTAAAATGATTGCTACAGAGCTCATCTGGTTTATACGCGGAGATACGAATATAAAGTTTTTACTTGAGTATAATAATAATATCTGGAACGAATGGGCTTTTAAAAACTGGGTGGAGTCTGATGAATATAATGGCCCGGACATGACTGATTTCGGACGCAGGGCGCTTCAGGACGAAACGTTCAATGAAGTGTATAAAGCCGAAATGGATAAATTTAAAGAAAATATTCTGACGGATGATACATTCAGTGAAAAATACGGCAGCCTGGGCAATGTCTACGGTAAACAATGGAGGGACTGGGTCGGTCCCGATGGTCAATCGACAGACCAGTTGAAAAACGTCATCGAATCTATTAAAACCAACCCTGATTCCAGAAGACATATCGTCACAGCCTGGAATCCTGCTGAGATTGATACGATGGCACTCCCGCCGTGTCACTCCTTTTTCCAGTTTTATGTCAATGACGGCAGACTGAGTCTGCAGCTTTACCAAAGAAGTGCAGATGTATTTCTCGGCGTTCCGTTCAATATAGCGAGTTATTCACTGTTGCTTTTGATGGTCGCCAAAGAATGTGGTTTAGAACCGGGTGAATTAGTGCATACTATGGGTGACGCACATATATACTCCAATCATTTGGAGGCTGTGGATCAACAGCTGTCAAGAGACAGCTATGAACCGCCAACATTAAAAATAAACAGCGATGCATCCATATTTGAAATCGAATATGAAGACTTTGAAGTGGTGGATTATGAATCCCATCCATACATCAAAGCAGCAATTGCAGTTTGATCAGGAGGAATAAAATGGTATCATTAATCGTCGCACATGCAAATCAAAATGTAATTGGCTTCAATGGTGACATGCCATGGCATCTGCCGGCAGATTTGAAAAATCTTAAAAATTTGACTGAAGGCAATACGATTGTCATGGGCCGTAAAACATTGGAAACTTTAAAGAAACCATTGCCGAATCGTAAAAACGTCGTACTTACACGGAATAAAGATTTCAATTTTGATGGTGTCGAAATCATTCATGATATCGAAGAAATTGAAAAACTGGAAGGAAAGGTCTTTATTTTCGGCGGCAGTAATGTCTATGAACAAACCATGCACCTTGTAGATGAAATGTTTATCACAAAAATTCATGAAACATTCGCTGGAGACACTTTTTTCCCGGAGTATGATGTAACAGAATGGGAAATTGAAGAGATTACTCCCGGGGCAGTCGATGACAAAAATAAATATGCACATGAATTTATGCATCTAAAAAGAAATCTATAAAGTAGAATAACTATGAATATCTGGAAATGGTTATTTATAATTCTTTTGTTGCTTAATATTCTGACACTGGGTTCACTATATATTTTTTTATCGGGCAGCTACGACGCAGTGGATACAGGTGACAATGATGGTACTTCCGGTGAACACGTTGTAATACTGCAGAACCACACGGTAGAAACTTTGCTGAACTCATTTTTACAGGAAGACTCAGCAAATGATATCGAAGTTTCCATTGATGAGAATGATATCGAACTTTTCTCTGAGAATGAATATTTGAACATGAATTTTGATACGACATTTAATCTGAGTCCGCAAATAACCGACAGCACCATCATATTTGAAATCAGTGATATTTCTGTGGGGCAGCTGCCTTTAACGGAAGATATGCTGTACACTTTAATAAGAACAAGTGCTGATCTTCCGGAGGGTATCCTATTCAGCACAGACTCGAAAGCATTGGTAATAGATAAGTCACTGTTTGATGATTATAGTGATTTATCATTGGATATTAATGAAATAGATTATCAGAATAATGCGTGGTATTTTTCTATTAAAAATTTAAACTGAGGTGAAGTAATTTGGCAAAAGCAACATTGGGAGGCGGCTGTTTCTGGTGTCTCGTTAAACCTTTTGATCAATGGGATGGCGTTAATACAGTCATTTCAGGTTATTCAAACGGTGAAGTGGACAATCCAACTTATGCACAAGTAAGTACAGGGACAACCGGCCATATAGAAGTTGTACAGATTGACTATGAAGAAGACATTATTTCTTTTGAGGAAATCTTGAAAATATTTTTTAAAACATTTGATCCTACTGACACTGAAGGACAGTTTGGCGACCGCGGCAGTCAGTACATGCCTGCAATCCTATACCATGATGAACAACAGATGAAAACAGCAGAAAAGGTGATAGAGGAACTGGATGACAGTAATGTTTTTGATAAACCAATCAATACACCTGTTATACCGCTGAAGTCATTTTATGAGGCAGAAGAGGAACACCAGGATTTTTACAAAAAGAACCAGGGACATTATAATGCATATTATAAAGGTTCCGGACGTAAAGCATTTATAGAAAATCATTGGGGTGAATCGTAATGAGTATAAGAAAAAAAATTGATGAATTAACGTCAACAGAATATAATGTAATGAAAGAACAGGGAACTGAACCGCCATTTCAAAATGAATATTGGGATCATTTCGAAGATGGCATCTATGTCGACAAGCTCAGTGGAAAACCTTTGTTTACTTCAAAAGATAAATTCCACTCTTCATGCGGCTGGCCAAGTTTTGCTAAAGGTGCTTCTGATGATATCACCGAACATTTTGATGATTCTTTCGGCATGAGAAGGACTGAAGTACGCAGTACAGAATCGGACAGCCACCTTGGACATGTGTTTGAAGACGGACCGGAAGAACTCGGCGGTTTACGTTATTGTATTAATTCTGCGGCAGTAACTTTTATACCTAAGAATGAACTTGAAGAAAAAGGGTATAAAGAATACGTAGATTACTTTAATAACTAAATAGGAGTTGATACACATGTTCAAGAATTTATTTGGGAAAAAAGAAGATTCGCCTGTTGAAAGTTCACTAGAAATTAAAAGTCCATTTAACGGTAAATACGTAAAACTGGAAGATATTCCGGACCCTGTATTCGCAGAGAAAATGATGGGAGAAGGATTTGGCATCGAACCGTCCGATGGTGAAGTTGTTTCACCGGTCGCAGGAGAAGTTATGCAGGTTTTCCCTACAAACCATGCCGTCGGCATTAAAACTGAAAATGGTATTGAATTATTGATTCATATCGGGCTTGAAACGGTGGCTATGGATGGACAAGGCTTTACTGGCCATGTCAGTGAAGGCGACAGTGTCGAAGTTGGGGATAAGCTTGTCTCCTTTGATATGGACCTTGTTTCAAAAGAGGCCAACAGCACCATTTCACCTGTCATCATCACGAACAGTGACATATTAAAATCATTCGAAATTGTCGATGCAGGAGAGGTCAGCAGTGCACAGACTGTTGTTGCCAAAGCTGAAGTGAATTAATGAAAGATTATTCATATTACCAATATATTAAAATACGGACCGGTGAAAAATCGGATATCGGTATTTTAAGTGAATATATCAGAAAAGACAGTATGTTTCCCAAACAAGAAACTGCCTACCATCAACTTAGTGATTATTTGGAAAGAAATCCTTACCCTGATCTAAAATTAAGTGCATTCGATGATTCTTATCAAGACTATCAAAATTGGTTAAACCACTGACAAAAGGAGATTTAAAATGAGTATTCATATTAACGCGCAACAAGGTGACATTGCAGAAACAATCCTATTACCGGGAGACCCGTTACGTGCAAAATATATTGCAGAGAATTTTCTTGAAGACGTTACCTGCTACAACGAAGTCAGAAACATGTTGGGTTTTACAGGAACTTATAAAGGTAAACGTATCTCTGTACAGGGTACAGGTATGGGTGTACCTTCAATTTCAATATATATCCATGAATTGATGGAAGAATACGGCGTTAAAAATCTTATTCGTGTCGGCACGTGCGGTGCAATTCAAAAAGATGTAAAAGTCCGCGATGTAATATTGGCACAAAGTGCATCGACTGACTCCTTCCAAAACAGAAAATTGTTTGGCAACTTTGATTATGCACCGACATCCGACTTTGATTTACTTCTTTCCAGCTACAATGAAGCGAAGAAAAAAGGACTGGGAGTCAAAGTTGGTAACGTATTTACCGCAGATTCTTTCTATGATGAAAAAGGCGATGTAGAAATGATGGCTAAGTATGGCGTGCTTGCTCTTGAAATGGAATCGTCCGCACTCTTTACAATCAGTAAAAAGTTTGATGCAAGAGCTCTGGCGATTTTAACGGTATCCGACCACGTACTGACAGGAGAAGCGACATCAAGTGAAGAAAGACAGACAACTTTCAATGAAATGATTGAAGTTGCCCTTGATGCAGCATTGCCTTTTGCAGGTTAATAATTTTTCAATAATTTATATTTTCTTAAAGAACAGTGGAAAATCCACTGTTCTTTTTCTTTTAATATTGTCAACTAACTGATAAACTATAAGATATTATGCTCTTAGAAGTTAGGTGTGTGTAATTTGGAAGATAATAAAAATAATAATGAAACAAGCCATAAATCCAAAAGAATCAGTATTAATCCCTTTTGGCTGATTATAACCATATTGGCTGCTGTAATACTTTCCAGCGTAATTACAGCATTAAGCCTGGAGGCGGGTTCTGAAAAGGCCGTCAATGTCGGCACTGATACGAGAAGTGAATTCTCTAAGTTATATAATGTGTACGATACCATTTCAACAGACTTTTATGATGAAGTCGATGATGAGGAATTGATTGAATCCGCTATAGAAGGTATGGTACAGGGTTTGGATGATCCATACAGTGAATATATGAATGTTGATGACACTGAAGCATTCCAGGAAACTGTCACCGGTGATTTTGAGGGCATCGGTGCAGAAGTGATGCAGGAAGGCAACCGTATTGTAGTGACTTCACCTATGAGAGGCTCACCTGCAGAAGCTGCAGGAATCGAACCGGGCGATCAGATTATTGCAGTTGATGATGAGAACATAGAAGGCATGACAACAACTGAAGCTGTTCAGCTGATTCGTGGAGAAAAGGGTACCGATGTTGTATTATCAATCGTTCGCGGTGAGGGCGAACCGATAGACATAACAGTGACAAGAGGTACTATTCATATTGAGAGTGTTACTTATGAAGAAGTTGATAATGTCGGTCATATCAGCATAAACAGATTCCAGGAAGGAACAACTGAAGAATTTGAAGAAAGTATCAATCAGGCATCGGAAGATGGAGTCGAAGATATCATTGTCGATTTCAGGTACAATCCGGGGGGTCTGCTGTCTGAAGCAGTATCATTAATCAATCAGTTTGTTTCTAAAAATGAGGTTGCTCTCATGCTGGAAGACAGCAACGGTGAGAGGGTTGAGCTGGAAACCGAAAATCGACGTAATGACAATACAGAAGATATGAACGTATATATATTGATAAATGAAGGCTCGGCAAGTGCTTCTGAAGTATTTACAGGTGCGCTCAATGATCATTTCGATGATATTGTCATTGCCGGCACCCAATCATTCGGTAAGGGTGTCGTCCAGCAGACACAAAACTTCAATGATAATTCCATGTTGAAGTATACGAATACCAAGTGGTTGACACCGGAAGGGACATGGGTCCACGAAGAAGGTATTACACCTGATATAGAACTGGTCAATCCCGATTATTACAGAGTGGAAATCATTAATGAAGATGATGTTTATACTGAAGGACAGGAAAGCGAGACGATTACTTCCATAAAAGTTGCACTTGATACGCTTGGCTATGATGTCGGTACGATTAATGAAACTTTTGATGAAGAGCTGTCTGATGCGGTCATCAGCTTCCAGGAAGATAATGATATCGAAGCAGACGGTAACGTGACAGGAGATACATCAGTCAAACTAATGTCTGAACTCAGAGAGTTCATCAATGAAAATGATGCCCAACTTGAATATCTGGTGGATTACATCAATGGTGAACACAGTGAGGAAGAAGTAGAAAACATTGCTCAGGAAAATGCGCAGAATATTGAAATTAAAACAATAGAAGAACTTCAAAATGAAGGTGAAGAAACAGAAGAATAGTAATTTTAAGTCGCACAAAACATTTTGTGCGACTTTTATTGTGCCAATACACCAAATGATTTAAAATAATATCATAAAGAGAAAATGGAGGTTACTATGAAATCTTCAAAGAGAAAGGTTATTTTAACCGGCGGCGGGACAGTGGGTCACGTCATGCTGAATAAATTACTTATTCCCAGTTTTCAAAATAACAATGTAGAACCTGTCTACATCGGTTCAAAAAATGGAATTGAAAAAGAAATTATAAGCTCAACCTCAATACGATATCGTAATATTTCCAGCGGTAAACTCAGAAGATATATTTCATTTGAAAATTTGAAAGATATATTCAAAGTAACAAAAGGCATATTCGATGCCCGAAAAATATTAAAAAAGGAAAAACCTGAGTTAGTATTTTCAAAGGGCGGATTTGTCAGTGTTCCAGTTGTACTCGCTGCGAAAACTTTGAAGATTCCTGTATATATTCATGAATCCGACTTGACACCCGGGCTGGCAAATAAAATATCAACAAAATTTGCCACCAAATGTTATGTTACATTCAAAAAGACAATGGATTATCTTCCTAAAGAGAAAACTGAGTACTTAGGACCGGTCATCAGGGAAGAATTGATGAGCGGTAACCGCAAAAAAGGTTATGAATTATCCGGTTTCAATGCAGAAAAACCGATTATAATGTTTATGGGCGGGTCATTGGGATCAAAATCTATAAATGAGTTTGTCAGAGAAAACATTGATACACTGACACAGAAGTTTCAAGTCATTCATCTTTGCGGCAAGGATAATATCGATGAAAGCCTGACACATCATAAGGATTATATTCAATTTGAATTTGTCAGAGATGAGCTCGCTCATTTTATAAATATTTCAGATATCGTTATCGGCCGCAGTGGAGCAAATGCAATTTATGAATTGCTTTTAAATAAAAAACCGATGATACTTATACCATTACCACTGACTCAAAGCAGGGGAGATCAGTTGGAGAATGCCCAGTACTTTTTAGAACAAGGCTATGCAAAAGTCATTCAGGAAGAGAATTTGACACTTCAGAATTTCAATACTGCTGTTATTGATATTAATGATTCCCGCCATGATATCATTATGAATATGAAGAACTACACTGGCGGGTTTAAACCCGATACACTGGTATCCAAGCTGCTAAATGAGGAGGAAGTTTAGTGAGCCGTATAAAAAAATTATCATTGTTCCTGGTCTTTACATTAATTTTCGGTGTCATTGCTGTTTTCCATGAATCCAGACTGGGTCAGTGGATTGACAGGGAAGTATATGAATTCATCTATGCTTCTGAAAGTTTCATCACGACAGCCTTCATGCTCGGCTTCACTCAAATAGGAGAAGTGCTTTCCATGGTGATCCTTTCTATTATCATGATTGCAATACTGATGCTTTATAAACTTAAATTTCATACACTGTTTTTAATTATTTCAATGATGGCAAGCAGTGTTATGATTCCTGTGATGAAAAATGCTTTCGACAGGGAAAGACCTTCTTTATTAAGATTGATAGACATCTCGGGCTTCAGTTTTCCAAGCGGTCACGCCACAGGTTCAACGATTTTCTTCGGTTCTCTGATGGCGATCATTAATAAAACCTCTTTGAATAACAAGAGTATTCTGTATGCTTTATGTGCATTTTTCATTTTAATGATTTCGTCATCCAGAGTATATCTTGGTGTCCATTATCCTACGGATATCATTGCTGGCATTACAATCGGTACATCAGTAGTAATCGGTACCAGCTATCTGCTTCACAACAAATTTAAGAAAAGTCAATATGTTTGATGGAATGGCAGTGCAAATACTTTTGCATTGCCATTTTTTATTCGCGCAATTATAATTAATCTGCATTATATAATTGTAAAGAAGGTGATTTCAAATGGCAGTAAATCTATATGAATCCATAACACTGGAAAATGAAAGAATCAGGCTCGTCCCGCTTCAGTTGAGCCATGCAAAAGAACTTCAGGACATCAATCATGAGAACATTTGGTCATACATGTTGTTCCAGGCAACTACGCTGACGCTGATGAATGAATGGATACAAAGTGCCATAGAACTTAGAAATCAATTAGAAACCATACCTTTTGCAGTTATATTGAAAAGTACGGGAGAAGTGGTCGGCAGCACAAGGATACAGTATATTGACTATGAACGTCAGAGCTGTGAAATAGGCGCTACATGGTTCGGTACAAAAGCACAGCGTTCCTTTGTTAACTCGGACAGTAAATTCCTTCTTCTGGAGTTCTGCTTTGAAACTTTGAAAATGATGAGAGTGCAGATCAGAGTGGATGAGAGAAATGTAAGAAGTCACCGGGCAGTCGAGAGACTCGGGTTTACTAAAGAGGGCGTATTGAGAAAGGAACGCAAACTTCACGGTATTCCGCGTAATTTAATCGTCTATTCAATCATTGATGATGAGTGGTCCGATATAAAGATAAATTTAATGATAAAACAGCAGAGTTATATGCTGGACATGCCTGATTTTACGGCCAGCTGACACATTATTCATAATATGTGATTTTATTTTTCATATAAATAAAAAGTGGTATGATAGCACAAAGGAAGTGAATGAAGTGAAGCATGTACTGGTTATAGAGGATGAGCTTAATTTAGCGCGGTTTATAGAACTTGAGCTGACCCATGAAGGGTACTCGGTGACATTGAGTGGGGATGGTGAAGACGGTCTCGACAAAGCGTTAAACTATCATTATGACTGCATCCTTCTGGATTTAATGCTGCCTGCTTTAAATGGCCTTGAAGTGTGCCGGAGAATCCGGAAATCAAAAAATACGCCGATTATCATGATTACCGCCAAAGGTGAAACGTATGACAAAGTAGTTGGATTGGACTATGGTGCAGACGACTACATAGTAAAACCATTCGAAATTGAAGAGCTTCTGGCGAGAATCCGTGTGATGTTGAGAAGAACGGATGATCCTGAAACAAATAATAATAAAATACTTTCACTTCACGGCATTTCAGTGGATATTTCAGCTTACAAAGTAACGATTGATGATAGTGAATTGGAACTGACCAAGACTGAGTATGAGCTGCTTTATCTGCTCATGAAAAATGTGGGTATTGTTCTGAGGCGTGAACAGATATTGGAGCACGTCTGGGGCTATGACAGTGAAGTAGAAACCAATGTAGTAGATGTATATATAAGGTATTTACGGAACAAACTCAAACCTTACAACAAACACAAAGTGATTGAAACTGTCCGGGGCGTAGGGTACGTGATAAGAACATGAACAAAAACTCCTTAAAGTATAAGTGGCTGAGATTATCCACGTTGATAATTTCATTTACCTATCTGATATTCAGTACTCTTCTAATATACTTTACAAGTCTTTATTTAAAAGATCTGGAAGAGAGGGCACTGGATAGAAGTCTTGAAGAGCTTCAGCACATATACGAGACACAGCCGATCAACACGATTTCAAGAAATGATATTTTTACAAGTCTTTATGATGAACAGACAATGATCCTATATACACGCAGTGGAAATATAGTTACTTCAGAACCGACAAATCAATTGAATGATCTGCCGATAGATTTTATACCTGTCAGTGATAAAGTGATTACGTCCCTTGAAACCGATGATGGAAATTTCCTGGTCGGCCGGTCAAATATTGACACGATGTACTGGAACGGATACTTAACCGTAATTCACCCGCTCGACAATTATTATCTGATTATTCGAACGATGGTGCTCATCGCTTTGATTATCGGTTTTCTTTCAATATTATTCACTTCAATAGTGAGTTATTTCTTCTCCACTCAGATGGTTAAACCCATCAGAAGTATTGCAAACCAGTTAAAAAGAATAGAGGGGGAAGGCGTTTCTGAACGTCTTTCACTATCCACCGATACCGAAGAAACCGATTATATGGTCACTTCGTTCAATAATATGATGGATTCTCTGGAAGAATCATTCAATCAGCAGAAACAATTTGTCGAAGATGCTTCCCACGAACTCAGGACACCATTACAAATTATCCAGGGTCATTTGAAGCTCATTAACAGGTGGGGGAAAAATGACCCCAAAATTCTGGAAGAGTCTCTGAATATATCAATAGATGAATTGCATCGCATCAATAAGCTGGTAGAAGAGTTATTACTGTTGACCAAAAATAACCCGAGACAGCTGGAAGATATTGAAACTGTAAACATCATTGATGAAATCAACTCACGGGTGGACAGCATGAGGAAGATACATCCTGATTATCATTTTGCTGTCGAACATTCAAATGAGTCGATACCGTTTCAAATTAACAATCATCATTTAGAGCAGCTATTACTTATTTTCTTAGATAATGCTGTAAAATATGACACAGAATATAAATACATCATCACTAAGACTAAGAAGTATATTGAATATTTTGATATTATAATTATGGATCATGGTATCGGCATACCTGAAGAAGACCTCGAAAATGTCTTTAACAGATTTTACAGAGTAGACAAGTCACGAAGCAGACAACAGGGGGGGAATGGCCTCGGTTTATCGATCGGGAAAAAACTGATTGAAAATTATAAGGGCAGGGTATGGTTTGAAAGTGAGGAAGGAAATTTTACAAAAGTTATTATCAGATTCCCTTTAAATGAAGGTAATTCCTAAAGTTGACACCTTTAAAATAGCATTAAGTAGTGCTAAAATGGGAATGTATAATATATAAAACATATAAAACTAAAGAGGTGCTGCAAAGATGGAAGGGAAAGCCTATGAAGAGGCTCCAATGAGATTCGGAATGAATCTTGGTTTAATCCTTGATATTCATGATTCTTATTTAGAAAACCCAAACAATGTCAGCGATGAAATGCGTACATTGTTTGAAAGTCTAGGAACATCGCAAGATGGTAGTTTAAGTCAGGATGCGAAACAAAATGTAAAGGGTATGTTACGTCTTTTGGACGAAATTCGACTGTTCGGTCATTTGGAAGCCGATATTTATCCTGTATATGAACCGGAGATTAAAAATAAACCTTCTTTAGACTTTAAAGAACACGGTATTTCAGATGAATTATTGAAAAATGTACCTGCTTCACTGGTCAGTCCCCACCTGGGCTCGTTATATGACAATGCGAGTGAGGCTTTCAATCACTTGTATGAAGTTTATACCGGCCCTATTGCCTACCAGTTCATGCATATCAATGATTCAAAAGAAAGACAGTGGCTAAAAGAAACAATTGAAAATCAAGATGAAGTCAATCTGAAATCAGATGAAAAGATCGAACTGTTTCAAGTACTGTCGAAAGTTGAAGGATTCGAGAAATACCTTCATAAAAACTTTGTCGGTGCAAAGCGTTTCTCCATTGAAGGTTTGGATACCATGGTGCCAATGCTCGAACATTTATTGAAGCTGATGGCTAAGGAAAATATTCCGAATCTTCAAATCGGCATGGCGCACAGAGGACGTCTGAATGTTCTGACTCATGTTTTAGAAAAACCATATGAGATGATGCTCAGTGAATTCATGCACACTGACCCGATGAAGTTTCTGCCGGAAGATAACTCATTATCACTGACATCCGGATGGGTCGGAGATGTTAAATATCACCTCGGCGGATCAAAATTGAGAAATGACAATGGAATTGATCAGCAGATTACGCTGGCAAACAACCCGAGTCACCTTGAGGTTGTGAGTCCGGTAGTTCAAGGGAAAACAAGAGCAGAGCAGGAAGATACTGACCATACTGGTCTGCCAAACCTGGATTTCAACCGTTCCCTGGCTGTTTTAGTCCACGGCGATGCTGCATTTCCTGCACAAGGTGTTGTCTTTGAATCTCTGAACCTTGGAAAATTGGACGGCTACACAACAGGCGGCTCTATTCATATAGTTGCCAATAACAGAGTCGGTTTTACGACTGAAGAATTCGATGCCCGTTCAACTGACCATGCATCAGATGCTGCGCTAAGTTTCAATCTGCCGGTATTCCATGTGAACGCTGACAAACCTGAACATGTATTGAGAACGATTGAACTCGCTCTGAAATACCGCCAGACATTCAATAAGGATGCGGTCATCAATTTAATAGGATACCGCCGTTACGGGCATAATGAAATGGACGAACCAAGCACGACGAATCCGATGCTCTATAAAGAAGTGAAAGCACACGATACAATTGAGCATATATACGGCAGTCAGCTGGTCGAAGAGAAAATCATTTCAGAAGAAGAAAAAGCAAATATCATAGAAGATGCACAAAAGGAAATGCGTGCTGCTCATGATAAAATTGATAAGAGTGATACTGTCGTCAAATCTGAAATCGAAGTGCCTGAATCGATTCAGGAAGGTCTTGAGAATAAGCCGGAACCTGAAATCACCCGTGAAAGATTAAAAGAAATCAATGATGCATTATTCGAGTATCCGGAAGACTTCACGGTCTTCAAGAAGTTAAAGCAGGTCTTAGACCGCCGCAAACTGCCTTTTGAAGATGATGCGGCGCTGGTGGACTGGGCACATGCAGAAGCTCTCGCATTTGCCACTATCAACCAGGATGGTACACCGATCAGATTGACCGGACAGGATTCCCAAAGAGGTACATTTGCCCACAGACATGCGGTGCTTCACGACTCAGAGAATGGTAAAGAATACATTCCACTGCACCATGTACCAGATGTAAAAGCAACATTTGATATTCATAACTCTCCTTTATCTGAAGCAGCAGTCGTTGGTTTCGATTATGGATATAATGTTGAAAATAAAGATTCCCTTGTTATCTGGGAAGCACAGTACGGTGATTTTGCCAACATGGCACAGGTTTATTTTGATAACTTCATGTCGTCAGGTAATGCTAAATGGGGAGAAACAAGTGGATTTACACTGTTCCTGCCTCACGGTCAGGAAGGCTCCGGACCTGAGCATTCAAGTGCGAGACTCGAAAGGTTCCTGCATTTAGGAGCAAATCAGAATATGACAGTAGTCAATCTGACAAGTACAGCAAACTATTTCTATTTATTGAGAAGACAGGCAAAATATCTTAACACTGATAAGATGAGACCTCTGGTAGTCATGTCACCAAAAAGCCTACTCAGAAATCAACTTGTGAGCAATCCTGTAGATAAATTCATAGGCAATCATTTCAGAGAAATAATTGTCGAAAAACATGATAAGTCCAAGGTTAAAAAAGTGCTCCTGGCACATGGTAAGATGGCTGTAGATCTTTTGAATCATCAAAAGGACAATAATCCTGAAGAAGTCGTTCTCATCAGGGTCGAACAACTCTATCCGTTCCCAAGTGAAGAAATAAAAGAAGTTCTTGACAGCATTGAGAATCTTGACGAAGTAAGATTCGTACAGGAAGAACCGAAAAACATGGGTGCGTACAGCTCTGTGCTACCAAAAATCCTTGATATTCTACCACCAAATGTAAAAAGGTCGTATATTGGCCGTCCGGTTTCATCCTCACCAGCTGAAGGTGACGGGGAAACGTACAAAAAGATACAACAAAATATTATAGAAAATGCAATGAAAGTGCAGGAGGATGAATAATGGCTGAAGTAAAAATACCAGAATTAGCTGAATCGATTTCTGAAGGAACAATTGCGTCATGGTTGAAAAGTGTAGGAGACTCTGTCGAGCAGGGTGAAAATATACTGGAACTTGAAACTGATAAAGTCAACGTTGAAGTTATCAGTGAAGAAGCTGGTGTAATTACAGAATTAAAAGCTGAAGAAGGTGACACTGTCGAAGTTGGACAAGTGGTTGCAGTTGTAGATGCAAATGGTGAAGCATCATCTTCAGATGATAAGGAAGCAGACAAGAAAGAAGATAAAAAAGAGTCTTCCAAAGAAGATCAACAAAAATCTGATTCTAAAGAAGAGTCAAAAGAAACTGATGGCTCTGACGATACAGAGGAAGGTTCAGACCGTATCATCGCTTCTCCTGCTGCCAGAAAACTGGCAAGAGAAAAGGGTCTTTCACTTAATGAAATCAATGCCGGAGATCCGAGGGGGCATGTCCGCTCTCAGGATGTAGAAAACCACGAAGCTTCTCAGGCAAACCAAAAATCAAGCAGTAAGAAATCCGAAGAGAAGCCACAACAAAAATCTTCGAACACAGAGCCTGAAAAACCGGTAATCAGAGAAAAAATGTCCAGACGTCGTCAAACGATTGCCAAACGCTTACATGAGGTTAAACAGAATACGGCAATGCTGACAACTTTCAATGAAGTGGACATGACAAACGTAATGGAACTCAGAAAACGTAAAAAAGAATCATTCCAGGAAAAGCATGATGGTACACGTCTTGGTTTCATGTCATTCTTTACTAAGGCATCAGTCGCTGCACTCAGACAATATCCGGCTGTTAATGCTGAGATTGACGGCGATGAAATGATCTATAAACAGTTCTATGATGTTGGAGTCGCTGTATCCACTGATGAAGGACTTGTTGTACCGGTTGTGAGAAACTGTGACCGTAAAACATTTGCTGAGATTGAAGCTGATATTGCCGGTCTTGCAAATAAGGCAATTGAGAAAAAGCTTTCACTCGATGAGATGACCGGAGGATCATTCACAATAACAAACGGCGGCGTATTTGGATCCTTATTATCCACACCTATCATGAATGGTACTCAGGCAGGAATCCTCGGCATGCATACAATCCAAAAGCGTCCTGTTGCAATGCCTGATGGTTCAATTGAAGTACGTCCGATGATGTACATTGCATTAAGCTATGACCACAGAGTGATAGATGGTAAAGAATCAGTGAACTTCCTTAAAACGATTAAGGAACTGATTGAAAACCCTGAAGATCTACTGTTGGAAGGTTAAGTTTAAACTCAAAGCAAGATACTCTTTCTGGTATCTTGCTTTTTTATGTTAAAATATAATTACTTTACTTATCAGGAATGGAGATTGGATAATGATGCTACATGAAACATGGCAGAATAATAATTTAAAAACTGTTCAGGTAAAACATACCAATGCTAAGAAATATAAAGTGAATGATATGTTAACTGAAGGCAAAACATATACAGTTGTAAATGAAACTGAAGAATATATTTTTGTAAAAGACAATTCAGGAAAAGTCGGCGGTTACTATAAAACATATTTTGAAGATGTGACCGGCTGATATGGACAAACACAAGTTTGAACATGAAGATTCAACCATTAAAGAGGACTCCCTGAACATTTTAAAGCTAGGTAAAAATCTATTATTAAAAGGGCCCACCGGGTCAGGAAAAACAAGGCTTGCAGATGACCTTTCTTCTGATTTGAATCAGGATATGGTCAGTATCAACTGTTCCATCGATATCGACATCGAAGCTTTACTCGGCTTTAAAACAATCGAATATGAAGATGACAAACAGGAGATTGTTTTTGTCGACGGACCTGTAGTCCGGGCAATGAAAAATGGGTTCATACTGTATATTGATGAGATAAACATGGCTAAACCTGAAGTCCTGCCAATCCTGAATGCTGCACTTGATTACAGGAGAACTCTCACAAACCCGCTTACGGGAGAAGAAATCGTTGCTGATGAAAACTTCCTGGTCATTGCAGCCATAAATATTGGTTATGCCGGAACGATGCCGATGAACGAAGCTTTACTCAACCGTTTTAATATAGTAGAAATCGATTACGTTTCCGATAATGCTCTTTTAGAGATTCTGCAGCAACAAAGTATCCAGGATGATGACGATACTTTGAAAAAATTGACTGAATTTCATAGGGATCTGGTCACTATGACAAAGCAGGGACAGATATCCAAGGAATCCTCGAGTGTCAGAAGTCTCATAGACCTCGCCGATTTAACCACAATTATTACGGAATCAAGAGCACTGAAAAGAACGGTTATAGATAAACTCGACAATGATCAAGAAAAAACGGCGATATACAATGCGTTTAAACTACACTTTGAGTTGTGATTAAAATATGAGTTATTCATTTATCAAATTTAACGATGAACTCGTCGATTCCAAAAATATGATGGAATTGACGGATTTGGCGCGTCTGCTTTTTGAAAATCCAAATTTAACAGTCAGTGTTCGAAAGCATTCATATTATAATCCCAGACAAAATGTCATGAATTTCAGTATGTTTTGGAAGCACCGTCAGGACATAACTGAATTGGAGGGATTTAAGCATGATATTTTCACACATTTTACAGCAGTGGATACCCTCGACTACTTTGAATATGATGTTCTCAAGAGTGAGAATACTCTGATGCAGCAATTATTTTTATCTATAGAATATTTAAGACTCAGAAAAAGCAGTATAGAAAAAAGACCGGCAATCAGAAAACTGTTACAACCTGGTGACCTTATTTTAAAAAATAATTATTCTAGTAACACTAAAAATAGTATAAATAAATTTTTATACCTTATGAACTTAAAAATATTGGAATTTGAAGAAGAAATGGAGTTCAACGGCTCAATATACAATTTTTCATCTGACTCTACTGCAAAAAGTATTGAACAGGCAAGACAAATCTATAGGTTGTTGGCTGATAATTTTGATTTGCATAATCTGACCGTAACTTCTTTACATGATATGTCATTCAGTGATGTCTATGAATTTAATAAAGATAATGAATTCAGGAAAGATTCAAAAAGCATATCTTCTGACGACAGTTATGAAGAAGAGGATGAAAAAAGCACTGTAGACACCAAAACAAGCGGCGCAGCAAAAGATGCGACGGTACTGGGAGAAGTCGGGGATGCTGTCAATTCTCAAAAATCCGATAGTAAGAAAATAAATATGTATGATGATGTCAGTGAATTCAATGAGGGCTTTGGTGCGAATACAGGCAGTAATAAATTCAGAGATTTATCATCGACAAATCATTATGCGCTTCTGGAAGTTTTACAGCCAAAAATAATACTGAATGATTATCAAATATATCGCGAACGTTATAACCGGTATGGGGAACTCACTAAAAGAGTGATAGGGGACATACAGCAGCTTCTGAATTTTAAACGAAATGAGATCCGAAAACATCAATCCAGCGGTAAGTTGATGAGAAATCCTGTCATTCCTATAATAGAAGACAGTCATAAATTATTTATAAAAGAAGACTCTGAATCTGCAGATATAGATGCTGTTTTCACTTTGGTCATTGATCAGTCGTTTTCCATGGAATCACATTTGGAGGAGACTGTTTCAGCAGTTATTGTTTTCAACCATATACTGAAATCATTAAATATTAAACACCGTATCATCTCACATCATGAGGACACTTTCGAAGTAAGCCCTAATAACTTTCCAAATAAGATATATGAGCATTTGACTTTTGAAAAATCTGCATATTATTATCCTGTATCAATACTTGGTATTGAATCATCAGGAGACAATAGAGACGGTTTCATACTAAAGCATGAAATCTCGTTGCTAGAAAACCTAAATGAAAGCGATAAGTTCATCATCATGTTCTCAGACGGGCTGCCAAGCGCTGAAAATTACAACCAAAATGGAATTGTGGATACACACGAAGCAGTCAATATTGCGAACAGACAGAATATAAATGTTATCAATGTTTTTATCAATCAGGACAATGAGGAACAAACGGTTGAATCCATAAAGGATATTTATGGAAATAATACGATTATTGTAGAGCGTGCTGAAGAAATACCTGATGCTACTGCTAATTTGCTGAATAAAATTTTATTATCAATTACCAGATAGTTTATTTACTTATCAAATCAATCAAATATCTGAAAGTTTTAAATCTTATGGACTTTGATTGATTTATCGTGTAAACTAGTTCTATAATTTCAGTTTATACGGAGGTTCGCAAATGAGTAATAAGAATGTTTTTATAGTAGGTTTTATGCTATTTGCAATGTTCTTTGGCGCAGGTAACTTAATATTCCCGCCTGGCCTTGGATTTGTAAGTGGTGAGCATTTTTGGCTTGCAATTTTCGGTTTCGTCATTACCGGAGTAGGTCTTCCATTATTGGGTGTAATTGTAGGATCAATTTCCAAAGAAGGTTATAAGGAATCTTTGAAAGCAATTCATCCTGCTTTTGCTGTTGGTTTGCTGGTAGTCATTTATTTAACTATCGGACCATTTTTTGCGATTCCGAGGACTGCAACAACGGCATATGAGATGAGTGTTATCCCATTTCTTGGTTCACCGGGTGCGATTCCATTACTAATATTTTCTGTAATATTTTTCATTATAATATTTGCTTTAAGCTGGAATCCCGGTACTTTGGCGGATAGTATAGGTAAAGTCCTAACTCCTTTATTATTAATTTCAATACTATTGCTTGTTGGAACTGCCATAGCCATGTACATATCAAATCCTGTAAATCCGGTAGGTGAAAATTTTAATGCCGGTGCTCCATTTACTGCAGGTTTCCAGGAAGGGTACTTGACAATGGATGCTATAGCCGCTATTGCTTTCTCTGTTATCGTTCTTAATGCCATTAGGAATACAGGTGTCAAAGATAGAAAAGCATTACTGTTTGGTACCATCAAGTCTGCTTCACTTGCAGCATTGTTACTTGGTCTTGTTTATGTATCATTAGGATGGTTGGGGAACAGAGTGGATCTTTCTGGAACAGTTGCAGATGAACAGAATCTGGGAACATTCCTTCTGACGTTCATTTCATCAGATGCATATGGAAGTTTCGGGGCAATTCTGCTGGGTCTCATTGTCCTGCTGGCATGTATCACTACCGGAGCAGGGCTAATAGTTGCGGTAAGTGAATACTTCAACAGTATCCTACCAAAAATACCTTACAGAGCTTTTGTAATCATCTTTACTTTGATTTCATTCGGACTCGCCAACCAGGGTCTGGATCAGGTAATTTCAACAAGTGTACCTGTTCTCTCCATCATCTATCCTATAGCGATGGCTTCAGTACTCTTGTTAATATTCAGCTACTTTGTACCATCACCGAGAATGGCATTGCAAATACCTATAGTATTGATCATTATTACGAGTATACTTGCAGTCATTCACAGAAACGAATGGGCAAACTTATCATTCATGGAAGTTATGCCGTTATTTGACACTTCATTCGAATGGATTCCGCTATTGATTATTGGTTACATCATCGGTTATCTGATTGGAATGAAAAAAGAAAAAGTATCATACACGTAAAATATTCTCAAAAAGAAGAGCATTCGCTCTTCTTTTTTTATTATTTATTATAAGTTTTTCATATATACAAATCATTATTACTTATTAAGTATAAATGTTATAATAAGGTTAACTTATGGTATAGAAAAGAGATGAATTGATTTGAACTATATCATTCCTGTGTTTATGGACGTTATCGTCCCAATTTTAATTCTTCTTGGAATTGGACTCCTCATTCAGAAGAAGTTCCATTTCAGACTGAGACCAATTGCTAATCTCGTCACTTACTGTTTTATGCCTGCAGCAGTTTTCATTAATATCTATTATGCTGAAATCAATCTTTCACTCGTGATTCAACTGTTTTTATATCTGACTTTATTTATATCCGTTCTAATCATTCTCAGTAATATCATCAGCCGATTGCTAAATTTGGAGAAGGATGAAGCTACAGCTCTCAAAAACAGCATATCACTGATGAATTCAGGGAACTATGGTCTGCCGGTCAGTCAATTAGTTTTCAGTTCGAATCCGCTTGGTGTGTCAGTACAGATCATCGTGCTTGTAGTACAAAACCTATTAACGTTCACTTATGGTTTATATAACTTGATTTCGACTTCCAAAACCATTTTTGAACTAATTAAGGATTTACTCAAGTTACCCATTATTCATGCACTGATCATAGCTATGCTCTTTAAGGTTTTTGATGCACCGATACCAACATTTCTGCTTGTACCGATTGAACAGCTGGCAGGTGGATTTGCAGCACTGGCATTGATTTTGCTTGGAGCGCAATTGGAAAGTATTAAAATAAGATCATTTCAAAAGGTTATTCCATGGAGTTTATTTGGCAGACTTATTATCGGACCCGTTGTTGCCCTGATTTTAATATATACACTTGGTATAGACGGAGTCATTGCCCAGTCATTGCTGATTGCGAGTGCATTTCCAACATCAAGAAATACAGCAACGCTTGCTCTAGAGTACGACGTAGAACCGGAACTTCATGCACAAATTGTACTTTACAGTACGCTGCTCAGCAGTATCACGGTCACATTTGTCATTTATCTTTCTATGCAGCTCTTTTAACATACTGCTAAGTCCTGTAGCATGGTAACTAACAAATTAATCAGACAGGGTGTGGTATTAAGATGGCAAATGAAGCTGGCTTTTGGATACGCTTAGGTGCAAGAATATTCGATTTGATTATCATTGGCATCATCATATTTTTATTCATTGCAATTTTCTCACTGAACACACAAAGTAGGGCGGTACAATCATTTGAAGGGCCGTTTTCATTATTGTATTATGTATTACTCCCTGTCATATGGACTGGCTATACACTTGGCAAACGTGCTCTGGGAATCAGAATTATCAATGAGGACGATTCTGATGTCAGTTTCATACAGATGATAATCAGAGATTTTCTGACGCCTATTCTTTATGGGATTACATTTGGTATTTTAGCTGTTGTATCTGCAGTGATGATCGGTGTAAGAGAAAACAAAAAGGCCATTCATGATATTTTTGCAAAAACAAAGGTCATTTACAGTAAATAAGAAGATTAAAAATAAAATCCGTAGTACCCCGATGATGATTGGGATACTACGGATTTTTATTAAAATAATGTTTAATATCTGTGTTCTTCTTTAAGCTGCAACAACCTTGTTTTCAGATCATCTTCCATCTGAACAAGTTCAGTCTCAGCTTCTTTACGTTTTTGGGAACCTTCAGCCTGAATCTGCAAGGTCTCTTCAATAGTAGTGACCAGGTTATCCTGTGTCGTCTTCAAGGTCTCTATGTCAACAATGCCTCTTTCATTTTCACGTGCTGTCCTCAGAGAATTCTGTTTAAGCATTTCAGAGTTTTTCGTCAACAGATCATTTGTCGTATTCGTCACTGCCTGCTGTGCTTTGGAAGCTGACTCCTGTCTGAGCAGAGTCAGAGCGATGGCCATTTGATTTTTCCAAAGTGGTATGCTTGTTAGAATCGAGCTTTGGATTTTTTCAGCCAACGTTTGGTTGATGTTCTGTATCATGCGAATCTGCGGTGCAGATTGCAGCGTGATTTGTCTGGATAATTTCAGATCGTGTAATCTTTTTTCGAGACGATTGACGTACTGCATCATATCATTAACATCCTGAACATCCATCTGATTGCTGGATTGGTCTGCCTTTTCCCTGAGTTCGGGCAAAACTTCAGTTTCAATTTCTTCTTTTTTCAACTCTGCAGCTGCGATGTAAATATTTATCGCATCAAAGTAGTCTTTATTCTGATCATATAGATTATCAAGTAAATGAACATCTTTCACGAGAATTTCTTTTGCATGTTCCAGCTGGATGCTGATGCGATCCACTTGAGAAGCAACACTCTGGTGTTTTGAAATCAGCTCATTAACCGATTTCTTCATGCGGCCGAATAGACGGCTGATAATATTTTTCTTATCGTTGGTCAATTCTTCAGGATCTATCTCTTTCAGTTTCTTCATTAAACTTTCCAATGTTTCCCCTATAGGACCGACGTCTTTGGACTGCACTTCATTCAGCATCTGATGTGAAAATTTTGAGAGGGCCTGCTGTGCATTCGACCCATAGGTGATCAGCGCATCATTATCGAGGGGTTCAATCTTGGACTTGATATCCTGTATGCGCTTCATGTCATCTTCGCTGAATCTTTCTTTGAATGTCGTCAATACACTTTTATTGTCATCCTGTCCGGGTTCCTGTTTTTCAGGCTGTAAAGAGGGAAGGTCCGAAGCTTGGGATGATTGGGATGAGGCAAAAGGATCACTCAAAAGTTCATCTTTTAAATCTTTGTTATTATCTTGATTCATTTTTTTCACTCCTACGGACTTTTACTTTTTCCTGTTCCTTTTTAGGGAATTTCACTTTTTGTTCATGTAACTTATTATCGAGCTGCATTTTTCTATCAGATCTTTTTTTATTCATACTTATAATCTCTTTTTCTACTTCGAGTGATTGATAAGTCGAGCGGTTCATATGGGATAAATTCGCCTGCAGAGTTCTTTTCAGCTCCAATAGGGAAAGACGGGTTTCATGCAGCTTAATTTTTTCTTCTTTGGATTTTCCCGGCATCTTATAAAGGAATAAATACTGATCAATCGTATTTACCGCCGAATCCAGATTGGAGTGGAAAAATTGCTGTACGTTATAAAATATCTTTGGATTATCTTCGACTGTATTGATTATTGATTTTACGATTCGGTTAATATCAAATATCAACTTCGCGTCTTTTAAAGTACGAATGTTATAGTAGCTTTGTCTGAGACGATTCAGTTTTTCTTTGGCTTCTTTCATCTGATTTTGAATATATTTATATTCACTATTGGTCAATCCGTATTCTTGCAATTGTCTATTCCGGCTTACGGATTGGGTAGGCAGGTAAGCTGCAAAAAATCCACCTGCACCGACCAGCACATCGTAGACAAGGTGGACGTCCAAAGCGAGCATAGAAACTAAACCAGTCACTATCGAAACCGGTACAGCAACAATCGATGCAGTCCAATGTGAAATCTTAAATTTCATTTGTAACACCTGCAATCATTATAATGTTTTAAATTTTTTATATCTGGCATCTGTTTCAACAGATTTTACGGTGTAGTCATCGACCCTGGAAGTGGGTGAGGCGCCTTTGGCAACCTGCTCTATAAAGTCTTCCACGGCTTCTTTATCTCCCTGCGCCATGATTTCGACATCTTCCGTTAAATTCTTTGCATAACCTATAATACCGTATTTATCAGCTATCATTTTACTGTGATATCTAAATCCTACACCTTGTACTCTTCCGCTTAAAGTAATAAGTTTTGCTTCCATAATTCACACCTCTTATATATTATTATAAAACCTTCTCCTTGATATTGCTAATTATTCGCGTATATAATATGACTATTATCTTATTATAATAGATAGGGGTTTTAAAAATGTATCAAGTGGCCGTTTTAAAAGCTGATTACGAAGGTTGGTGGCTATTTGAAGGATGGCAGGATGACTTAACAGACATCAAAGATTTCAATTCTGAAATGGGCATGATAAATTACTATGAAAAATTAATCGAACAGATGGCTGAAGAATACCATACTTATCAAAAGGGGAGGTACCATCTGATTGCGTTTTATAATGCGTGTGAACTCGAATATTGTGAAGACTGTGAAGAAGATCTTCAAATATTTTATACGCCATTATGCATGAAAAATAACGCTTTTATGGAAGTGCCGAAGATTATGAATATTTTATGAAATTGGGTTTGCAAAAGTGTACATTGTCTAGTATACTTTAGATATCAATAGGCAATAGAACATATTAAAGAAAGACTAGATTATCTATTTTTTCAGAGTTATGATTTTATGCACTATTGTAATATAGTCTTTTTGGAGGAACAATTAATGAAACAAGGTACAGTAAAATGGTTTAATGCAGAAAAAGGTTTTGGTTTTATCGAGATCGAAGGAGAAAACGATGTATTCGTTCATTTCTCAGCAATCAATCAAGAAGGTTACAAATCTCTTGAAGAAGGTCAATCAGTAGAATTTGAAGTAGTTGAAGGCGACCGCGGTCCACAGGCTGCAAACGTTGTTAAACTATAATTAAAAAATTTAATTAACGATTGTCATAGATTGTAAATTAAACCCCATTACTTTAAAAGTAATGGGGTATTTTTATATCCTTATTGTTCTATGAGCACATCATTCTGGATAAGTTGATCGAGCGTCTGACGCTTGATCACCTGTTTCACGCCATCCGGCGAAATGAATATGACCGCAGGTTTTTGCATCTGATTATAATTAGACGCCATGGAATAATGATAAGCACCTGTTGTCTTTACAGCGACATAGTCGCCACGTTCAATATTTGAAGGTAGAAGTTTATTTTTACCTATAATATCTCCTGACTCACAAAGTTTACCGACTACATGTGTAGATATGCTCTCTACGTCATCAGTTTGCTTTTTAACGGGCAGTATATCATACTCGGCACCGTAGAGCGGTGTACGTATATGATCGCTCATACCGCCATCTATGGACGCATACCTGCTGACACCCGGTATGTCTTTGACAGTTCCGACTTTATAGATCGTCACAGCCGCTTCTGCAGCAATTGAACGTCCCGGTTCAATCATGACATGGGGCAGCTCAAGATCATACTGATTACAGACTGTTTTCAGCTCTGTAAGAATCTCATCAAAACCTTCTTCAATCGGAAATCTGATATCTTCATCAGTATATCTTACTCCGAATCCGCCGCCCATATTCAGTATTTCTATTTCAATCTCATGGTCCTTCAGCCAGTCGTATACTGCTGTCAATGCATTGACGAATGGAGCCGGATCTGACAGCTGACTGCCGAGATGATAATGGATGCCTTTAAAGTTCAGGTTTTCTGCTTTGTCTATATCTATTACCGCTTTCAGCGCCGTACCGTCAACGATGGACAGGCCGAACTTGCTGTCTGTCTGGCCGGTCGAGATAAAGTCATGTGTATCGACATCCACACCCGGGTTCACTCTGATTAATACATCGACAGGGTCTTTTGCAAGGTCATTCAACAATTTCACTTCATCAAGAGAATCGATGATGAACAGGCCGACACCCTGATCAAGTGCAAATTCCAGTTCTTCGGCCGTTTTATTGTTTCCATGGAACTTTATCAGAGACGGTGAGAAACCGCCTTTTATTGCTGTATATAATTCACCTGAAGAAACAACATCGATTTCCATATCTTCTTCTTTTAATAAATTGATCATCTGCAGGGCAGTAAATGCTTTTGAAGCATATGAGACAGAATAATTATCCAGATGAGAAGAAAGCACGGCGTGAAACCGTCTCATCATATCACGCATATAGACTTCATCATAAATGATGAGGGGTGTACCGTATTGATCTGCCAGATTCGTGACATCCTGTCCGCTGAATTGCAGTTTGTCATTATGATATTCAAGAGTCATGTATAATCTCCTTTGTCAAAGTATTGTAGTTAAATGTAGCAAGCTGTTCGGAGTTTGCACCGACACCTTTAAATGTATATTCATCCAGCCTCATTTCAGGGTGATATATATACACTTTATCATTAATGGAAACCTCTTCGTCAACTTCTACTATCATATGGCTCATCATCAAAGTGACAATCGGGTATCGTTTGCCGTTTATCAGACAGTCATATGCCGCACGCTTTCTGAGTATCCCGTCACCGTAACCGATATCCACAACAGCCACTTTCGTTTTTCTGTCTGCAACAAATGAACCGCCGTAACCCATTGGCATATCTTCATCCATATTCCTGATCTGTACCACTTTGGAATAAAGATCAAATGTCTGGATGAACAGATCATCATTTAAACCGGAGTAGGGCTTGGACCCGTATAACCCTATACCGAGCCTCGTGTGTGTATGTCCATCCAGTAGACCGTCCCGTGAGAAACTTGCTGTATTTTGAGAATGGACATATTCAAGTTCCATATCCAGTTTTTTGAAGTGGCTAATAAAATCCAGCCAATTTTTCCGCTCGGTCTCATAAACTCCGTCAAATTCGTCAGCGTAGCCAAAATGACACCATGCTCCCCGGATAATAAACCGCTCATTCTCATCCAAAGTCAATTGATGATTGAGTACTTCCTCGACTTCGCTGAATGACTCAAATCCCGAACGGTTAAACAGACCCGCGTACTCCATGTGTACATTAATACCTTTCAGTTCCTCATAATACTTTTTGTAGTACTCAAGTGAGGGGAGAGTCATATCTAAGTCCAAAGATTTTACAAAGTCAAATTCATAAGTCGGATTCAATAAAAATACCATTGAATCATCAGTGATTTTCCTTATTGTTTCCGCTTCTTTCAAAGAGGTTGTTGCAAAAGCGGTGATACCCGCTTCTAAAAATGCCCGGACCGCAAGTTCCAATCCAAAGTTATAGGCATTATTTTTCACGACAGCAATCGTTGGAGTGCCGCCTTGAATCTGTTTTGCCTGTGTGACAAGCTTTTCTCTATCTATCGTCAATATCCCGCTCATATTATCAACCTCAGTTACTATAATTCTTCAATATATTTTCATAATAGTCGGCAACTTTAATCAGCACGGACTCGTCAAAATTAAACGTGGAAGTGTGCAGGCTGCTCGTGAAACCCTGTGCTGCATCCCCGGCACCGATAAATATAAAATACGTCGGAGCAACCACATCATAAAAGCTGAAATCTTCCCCGAACAAATATGGCTTATCTTTTACGACGGCTTCCAGCCCTGTTGCTTCGACACTATCATACACAACATTCTGCAGTGCCGGAGTATTTTTAACAGGTGGATAGCCTTCATTATAGGTCAGTTCTATTTCGCAGTCGTATAAATTCATTGCACCGGCCTTTATTTTTTCCATATGGTCTTTTATGATGCTCAGATCATTTTCCTCATAAGTCCTGATCGTCCCTTCGAGATAACCGTTGGACGGCACTGTATTGATCGCCTCGCCGGCATTCATCTGACCAATATGAATGATATTGCGGTTTAGACCGTCCAGATGGAACTGCTGAATCTGAGTGATTTCCCGTGTGATGAACATCAGCGCTTCTACTGCGGATTTACCATTGTGCTTGTTTGCCACATGTGCAGACAAGCCATTGATATAAAACTTGTACTCAGTCGCACTTGCTGTTATTTCATTATCTCTGAATAGGGCAAGACCGGTGCTTTCGTCAGGCATGATATGAATGCCGAAGACCGCATCGATCGTCTGTCTGTCCGTCCAGTTATCGATCAATTGCTTGGCACCCGCCATCGTTTCCTCACTTGGCTGGAATATGAAATAACAATTGTGCGGGAGGATTCCCTCATCTTTCATATGCTTGCATCTTTTGAGGAATAAAAGAAGGGCGGCTGTATGACCGTCATGGCCGCAGGCATGCATTACGCCTTCATTTTTACTTCTGTAGTCCACATCGTTCTCTTCTTGTATAGGCAGCGCGTCAATATCTGCTCGAAATCCAAGGGTAGTATTACTGTTCCCTTTTAAATACGCAACCACTCCTGTTGAAAGTGGTTGCGTATAATCAATACCGAGAGATTCAATAATCTCTATTATATATGATGTTGTTTCGAACTCATTCATGCTGAGTTCAGGATTTTGATGCAGATATCTTCTATGTTTTGTTACAAACTCAATCTCAGTCATTTAATTTCCTTAACGCTGAAACGATTTCTCTTTTTGAACCTTCAACTTCACTTGCCTGCTTAATCACTCTTGCAGGAGTACCCGCAACGACTGCACCTTCGGGTACGTCTTCTGTGACGATTGCGCCTGCTGCCACAATAGCGCCTTTACCGACACGGACACCCTCTAAAATAACTGCGTTTGCTCCAATCAGAACGTCATCTTCGATAACGACAGGGGATGCACTTGGTGGTTCAATGACACCTGCAAGCACTGCACCTGCACCCACGTGAACATTTTTACCAGTTGTTGCCCGGCCCCCGAGGGAAGCGTTCATATCGATCATCGTGCCTTCGCCGACGATTGCGCCGATATTGATTGTTGCACCCATCATAATGACAGCACCGTCTTCAATCACTGCATGCTCACGGATGAATGCACCAGGTTCAATCCGTGCTTTTGTATTTGTCAGATCTTTTAATGGAATAGCTGAATTTCTGCGATCCTGTTCAATTTCTATCTCTGTAAAAATATCTTTATTTTCATTATAGAACGCATTGAATTCTTCATAATCTGCAAAGATTGTCTTTGAGCTTTTGCATCCAAAAACTTTAAAGTTCTCCGGGAAGGTTACATCCCCAAAACTTCCATTTGCATATACTTTTACTGGTGTTTCCTTCTTGGCATCCGATATATATTGAATTATGTCCTCTGCTGTAAACTTTTCCATCAATTATTCTCCTTTAAATAAATTATTGTAATCATAAAAGCCATTATCTTTTTTGTGTAATACTTCTGCTGCTTTTATCGCGCCGTTTGCAAAAATTTCTTTCGACTGGGCGCGGTGTTTGATTTCGATGATTTCATCCAGTCCTGCAAACAGGGCAGTGTGTTCACCCACAATAGTACCGCCTCTGATCGCTGATACACCGATTTCTTTTTCATCTCTCTGCTGGTAGACATCTGAACGGTCATAAACTGCGTGACTGCTCTCCCGATGCTCAAGTGCTGTATCCAGCAGTTTGACCAGTGTCCCGCTTGGTGCATCGACTTTTTTACTATGGTGGGCTTCGATGAGCTCAAGGTCGAAATCAGCCAGCTGTTCCAGTGCACTTTTCAGGAGATTGTTCAAAACATGCACACCATAGCTCATATTTGCACTGAAAAATACCGGTGCGTTTTGACTTCTCGTCTTCAATGTCTCGACGATAGTGTCTTTTTCACCTGTTGTGGCAATGACTACAGGTGTTTTAAAGTCTTTTTCGATCAAAGGCAGGAGCAGTTCAGGATTGGAAAAATCAATCGCAACATCTGCATCCGCCTCATCAATATGTTTATATTCCGGATAGTCTGAATCATTTGTGCGTGCAATGACACCCACCACTTCATGTCCGGCTTCGATCAGCAGACGTTCAGTGATTTTATTCATTGCACCATAGCCTATGAGCAGGACTTTCATACTTTTGATCCCTCTTTGAAATCTTCATATACTTTCACAATATCCTGGCGTGTTTCTGATTCCACAGACAAAAGAGGCAGTCTCAGTTCATAATTGCCAAAACCGAGTTCACTTGTCAGCACTTTGATCGGAATAGGGTTGACGTCCACCTGGACGGCATCGATCACCGGCATCAGGCTGGTGAATGTGTGCTTGGCAGTGTAGTCGCCGGATGTCATTCTTTCATAAACGTTTTGAAGCTCTCCCGGGATGACATTGCCGACAACACTGATCAGGCCTTTACCGCCAAGCTGGATGAAATCTGTAAAGTTATCATCATTGCCGCTGTACAGTATGAACTCGTCCTGGTCGATCATGTTCAATACTTTGATCGTATAATTCAAATCTCCGACTGCATCTTTCAAAGCGACGATGTTTGGATGTCTGCTCAGTTCAAGCACTGTTTCAGGCTCGATTGTCATACCTGTTCTGCCTGGCACATTATAAAGGATGACAGGTATATCAATTGCATCTGCAATTGCATTGAAGTGTGCAACAAGGCCTTTCTGATTCGCTTTGTTATAGTACGGAGTAATCAGCATTACACCGTCTGCACCGGCATCCATTGCGAATTTTGACAGTTCGATCGAATTCATGGTGGAATTCGTCCCTGTACCGGCGATGACCGGAACACGTCCTGCAGCTGTTTCGATTCCCACTTCAATCAATTGTCTGATCTCATCACTTGAAAGAGTAGGCGATTCGCCTGTCGTTCCATTGATGATAAGCGCCTGAGTATCATTTTCAATCAAATATTCTATATGTCTTTTAAAAGCGTCATAGTCAACTTCGTTATTATTAAACGGGGTGGTCATTGCAACGCCAATACCTTCAAAAATCGGATTCATATACAACACTCCTATTAATTATTATTATCCATTAATGACTTCAGAATCTGGACAGTGTTCTGTGCCGCTCCTTTTAGTAAGTTATCTCCTACACACCAAACATGGAATGTGTTCGGAAGGGTAGGATCTTTGCGAATTCTGCCGACAAAGATTTCAGAACGGTTGGCAGCATCAAGCGGCGTCGGATATTCATTCTTTTCCGGATTATCCATGACTATAATATGAGGAAAACCTTCAAATGCTTCCTTCACTTCGTCAACCGTTGCTTCGTTATCCAAAGTAACGTTCATCTGAACCGCATGACTTGTGATGATCGGCACTCTGACACAAGTTGCTGTGACTTCGATTGAATCGTCTTCCAGTATTTTCTTTGTTTCATCTATCATTTTCTTTTCTTCTTTTGTATAGCCGTCATCCAGAAAATCATCGATATGCGGCAGGACATTGTTGTAGATCGGGTGAGGATAGGTTGTCGGTTCTGCACCATTGGCGCCTTCTTCCAAGTCGCGTATGCCGCCTTCACCGGAACCGGAAACACTTTGATAAGTTGCATAGTGGACTCTTTTAACTCCAAATTTATCCTGCAGCGGCTTTAAGGATACTACCGATTGAATCGTCGAACAGTTCGGATTCGCTATGATCTTTCTTTTCAGTTTCGGTTTATTTATTTCAGGAACAATCAAGTCCACATCCTCTTTCATTCTCCAGTGACTGGAGTTGTCTATGACGATTGCGCCGCTTTCTTCAAACAGCGGGGCGAACTTTTCACTTGTTGAACCGCCTGCACTCATGACGACGTAATCAAATTTTTCCTGCGTTCTTTCTTCAGTAAGTTCTTGAATAACATATGTTTGCCCACCGACTGAAACTTCCTTGCCGCTGGATCTTTTAGAAGCAAATAATACCAGTTCATCATATTTAATTTCATAATGCTCCAACATTTCAATTAGTTTACTACCTACAACGCCGGTAGCACCAACAACTGCAACTTTAACCATTAAAATTCCTCCTAAAATGTTATTAAAGAACGAGATATTGTCAGATAATAAAAAAACAAGTCCGGAATGCCGGACTTGTTAAAGTTTATATACAAGTGATGCACTCCATTATCATTATAATAATGACAAGTCATTAGCTCTTAACCTAGTGACCCAACAGCCTATCTCTCGAAAAATAGACCGTTTCGGCATCTTACCCTTTCACTTACTATAATCCCCGAGAATTAATGATTAATAAGTTACTGATGATCGATGCGCCTCATCTCGCTATTTAATTATTAAATGTAATTATAACCACAAATTTTCAGAAAGTAAACCTTAAACTTTCAAAACACCTTTATCTTTCAGGTATTCCTCGTAACTCGATTTTTTGACGATTGCACCTTCAGGCTTAAGTTCTATCACCGTGTTCGCAATTGTATTGATGAATTCAAAGTCATGAGAGGTAAATATGATTGAACCTTTGAATTTCTTAAGGCCTTCGTTTACCGCTGTAATACTTTCCAGGTCAAGGTGATTGGTTGGCTCATCCAGCAAAATGACATTTGCTTTTGATAACATCATCTTACTGAGCATCGCACGCATTTTTTCTCCACCTGATAATACACTTGCCTTTTTCTTCGCTTCTTCACCGCTGAAGAGCATTCTGCCTAAAAAGCCACGGATGAATGTTTCTGTCTGTTCATCTTCCGGTGCATATTGACGCAGCCATTCGACAAGGTCGATATTTACACCATCGAAATATTCAGAGTTATCTTTAGGCATATAGCTTTGAGTCGTCGTCACACCGAACCTCACTTCACCTTCGTCAGGCGTGATTTCACCTGCAAGGATTTTAAGCAGAGTAGTACGGGCAACTTCTGTGTGTCCCATCAATACTGCTTTATCATATGGGTTTAAAGTGAAACTCACATTATCAAGCACTTTTTGTCCATCGACCGAATGAGACAACCCATTGACATACAATAGATCATTCCCAATTTCCCGTTCAGGGGTAAAGTTGACGAAAGGATACTTTCTGGATGATGGTTTGATGTCTTCCAGCTCAATTTTTTCAAGCGTCTTTTTACGGCTCGTAGCCTGCTTGGATTTTGAAGCGTTCGCACTGAAGCGCGCAACGAAATCTTTGAGTTCTTTAATTTTTTCCTCTTTTTTCTTGTTCTGATCCTGTGCCATCTGCAGTGCAAGCTGGCTGGACTGATACCAGAAATCATAGTTCCCTACATATAGTTGTATCTTTCCAAAATCCAGATCAGCAATATGAGTGCATATGTTATTCAGGAAATGACGGTCATGGGAAACGACAATGACTGTGTTTTCAAAGTTGATCAGGAAATCTTCCAACCATTGGATTGCTTCAATATCAAGACCGTTGGTCGGCTCATCCAGTAGTAAAATATCCGGGTTCCCAAACAAGCTTTGGGCGAGCAGCACTTTAACTTTCTGACTGTTATCAAGCTCGGACATATTCTTCTCAACGAAGGAACTGTCGATGCCAAGTCCGTGCAGCAGACTTTCTGCATCACTTTCAGCAGTCCAGCCGCCCATCTCTCCGTACTCACCTTCAAGCTCGGCAGCTCTGATGCCATCTTCGTCCGAAAAGTCAGGTTTCATATATATTTCATTTTTTTCATTCATTATATCGTAAAGTTTCTGGTGGCCCATCAAAACGACATCCAGAACACGGTACTCCTCGTAGCCGAACTGGTCCTGCTTCAATACAGCGAGCCTCTCATCTTTGCCCATGGAAACATGGCCTGACTGAGCATCAAGTTCACCTGATAAAATCTTCAGGAAAGTTGATTTTCCGGCACCATTCGCCCCGATTAATCCATAACAGTTTCCAGGTGTGAATTTAATATTCACATCTTCGAAAAGTTTACGGTCACCAAAGCGTAAACTTACGTCACTAACTTGTAACATACACATTCTCCTTAAATATATTCCTTAAGCGATAATACCACAAATATGATACTATTAAAATAACATATAAGAGGAGAAAAGTGATGAAACAGCAATATCAACAACTATCTGATATCATTTCAGATTCGGAAAACATTGTCTTTTTCACAGGCGCAGGTGTTTCTGTTGCAAGTGGCATACCCGATTTTAGAAGTATGGGCGGTTTGTTTGATGAAATTTCCGGTGAAGGTCATTCGCCGGAATACTTACTCAGCATCAACCATTTAGAAGATGACCCTGATAGTTTTATCAACTTTTATAAAAAAAGATTATTACTCGCAGATAAATCTCCGAACACAGTACATGAATTCATCTCCCGGCTGGGAGCATCCGGTCAGTCATCAGGCGTAATCACACAGAACATCGATGGTCTTCATCGGGACGCAGGCAGCCGCAATGTCGATGAGTTACATGGTTCTCTCAATGAATTTTATTGTATAGAATGTAAAAAGATCTATCATAAAACAGAAGTGATGAACAATGATATTTCTTATTGCGAGTGTGGGGGAGTGGTGCGGCCGGACATTGTACTTTACGGTGAAACGTTAAATGAATTGACTGTATTGAGTGCGATGTCTAAACTGCAGGCAGCAGATACTTTAATCGTTTTAGGAACTTCGCTTGTTGTTAATCCAGCTGCTTACCTGACTACTTATTTCAACGGTGAAAATTTTGTCATTATCAACCAGGACGAAACGCCGTTTGATGGTGACGCAAGCCTTGTCATAAATGATGATATGACAGATGTGATTAACGCAATTATATGACAAATTATTTAGGGGACATACTATGGATAACATATCAGGATCAGTGCAATTTTTAGAAGTGATTAAAAAAGAAGGTTCAACTTTTCATTTGAAATACGATGAAAATACATTCATTCGGATGAATGCTTCAGCAACAAAAGAAGAATATGAGATTGGTGATGAAATCAGTGCGTTCATCTATCCGAACAGAAGTGGCGAACTTTTTGCGGCACCGATTGTTCCTCCGGTGGCAGTCGGTAAATTCGGTTTTGCAGAAGTTGTGGAAGTGAACAGGGATGGAGCCTACATTAATATAGGATCACCGAGAGATATTCTCATACCCTGGGTAGACCTGCCTAAAGTGAAAGATGTTTGGCCAAAAGAAGGCGACGAAGTTTATACCCAGCTTAGAGCAGAGTCGGATAATCAGCTCTTTGGAAAACTGATTTCAGAGGAAGAGGTTGCAGAACGTTTTACACCCGTACCTCAGGAAGCGTTTGAAACAATAAAGAACAAATGGTTCGAAGCAAGACCATATCGTCTGCTCAGAATCGGAACATTTCTATTAACGTCCGATGGCCGTAAAGTTTTCATACATGAATCAGAAAGAGAAAAAGAGCCGAGACTCGGTGAACTCGTAAAATTCAGAGCAATCGGTGTGAATGATAAAGGTGAAATCAACGGTTCATTTTTACAGCAGGCATATAAAAAGATGGATGATGATGCAGAAAAAATTCTGGACTACATTACTAAAAATGACGGCATGATGCCCATGACAGACAAATCAGATCCCGGAGATATAAAAGAAGCTTTCAATATGTCCAAAGGTTCATTCAAGCGTGCGCTCGGCAGACTGATGAAAGAACACAAAGTCGAACAGCGCGACGGCGTAACTTATTTGAAGTGATTATATATGAGATATGACCATAGAATTAGATCATTCTGATGAAAATAAGAAGAACGTCCTGCATAAATGCAGAACGTTCTTTTTTAATTATCTATTCAGATCCATCCAAGTGAAGCTTGCGTATAATTTCTTTTTCTTCTTTCGGCCGCTTCATAAACATCGCGAGTATGAAAGCGGTGAAGGCGAGGAGTGTACTGCCCATAAAGGCCCATTCAAAGCCTATGACCTGAGCGACCTGGCCGGCCAGCTCCTGCGGCATGTCAGTACCCGGAACGAAACTGTTCGCACCCATCGATACGAGCGTAATGAGTATAGCTGTACCGATGGCTGCAGAAATCTGCTGCATCGTATTTGTCATTGCTGATGCATGTGAATACCACTTCGGCGGCAGCTGGTTCAGTGCGGATGTAATCACTGGCATCAGTGCCATTGATAAGCCGAACATTCGTATCGCATATATTATTGTTAAATAAGTGAATGTTGTATCCAGCGACAGATTCGTAAACATGAATGTTGTGATCGTCACGATGCCAAGCCCTGTCAACGCAAGCCATTTTGCTCCGTAACGGTCATATAGCCTGCCGGTAATCGGGGACATGATTCCAATGACAATTGCACCCGGGAGTAACATCAGACCCGATTCAAGCGGACTGAACTCAAGCACATTCTGCATGAACAGCGGCAGCAGCGTCTCTGCACCAATCAACGAAACCATCACAGTCATTGAAATGATGATCGCAAGTGTAAATATTTTAAATTTAAAGACTCTGAACTCGAGCATCGGCGTTTTTAAAATCAGTTGTCTCCACACGAACAATCCAATAATAATCACGCCGAGTATCAGCGTCGTGAGTACAACCGTACTGGTCCATCCTTCATTAGAGGCGATGCTGAAGCCATATAAGAATGAACCAAAACCGACTGACGATAAAATAATAGACAGTATATCAATTTTGGGTTTTCTGAGGTCGGTCACATTATGGAGGAATAGATAAGCCGTAATCATGGTCAATACAGCAATCGGCAGTACAGTGATGAACAGTGATCGCCATGAAAAGAATTCCAGTAAAAAGCCTGACAATGTCGGACCGATTGCTGGACCGAAAGCAATGACGATACCAATCATGCCCATCGCCGTCCCCCGTTTGTTGACCGGGATGATTGCAAGTAATACAGTCATTAAAAGTGGCAGCATGATTCCCGACCCTGACGCCTGAACAATACGTGCCAGTAAAAGCACAGGATAAATCTGCGCTGTTGCTGCGATTGCTGTACCCAGTCCAAATAACCCGATTGCAGTCAAAAATAAACCCCTGGTGGAAAAGCGGTCGATTAAAAATGCTGAAATAGGTATCATAATACCATTTGCCATTAAAAATGCAGTGGTCATCCACTGAACCTCTGCCTGTGTAATTCCAAATGCTTCCTGGATGGAGGGCAGGGCTGTTGCAAGTAAAGTCTCATTAATGATGCCCATAAATGCACCTGTTAACAGTGCGGCAATCATTAACGCTTTATCTCTTTTGGGCAGATTCCAAGAGTTCTCAGTATGATTCATATTGTATCTCCTTTATATTATGTAGCCTTTAAAACACAAGAGAGATAATACCATAATCCCAATCACTATAGCAATCAAACGAGTTTTATAATTTCTCAGTTAAAAAAACATGCATGGCATCAAGCCATGCATGTTGACTATCCTTCGATTTCTTCTGTTAATTTTTCCAGTTCATCCACCAATTCACCAATGTATGCGATAGTATCTTTCAAAGGTTTATCGGTAGTAATATCGATGCCAGCCATCTTGGAAAGTTCAACCGGCGACTTCGTCCCGCCAGCTTTTAAAACTTCCAGCCAGTCATCGACTGCCGGCTGACCTTCATTCAGTACGCGTTTGCTCATCTGAGTCGCGATTGTCAATCCTGCTGAATAAGTGTATGGATATAATCCCATATAGTAGTGGGGCTGTCTCATCCAGGTAAGCTCGGCATTTTCTGAAATGACTACCTCATCTCCCCAGAACTCTTCAATTACTCCGCGTTTCAACTGGTTCAGATCATTGGCACTTAAGCTTTCATGATTGTCCACTTTCCTGTACACTTCACGCTGATATGCAGCTTCCAGAAGGTGAGTGATAAAGTTGTGGTAATAAGTTCTTGAAATGATTGAACTGATCACCCAGCGCTTGAACTTGGCGTCGTTCGAATTTTTAAGAAGATGATTCGCCATCAACATCTCATTCATGGTACTCGGCGCTTCCACAAAGTACATTGAACTTCTTGCATCAAATACATTCTGTTCACGGTTTGCATTATAAAAATGACCCGCATGGCCGAGCTCATGTGCCAGTACGAAAACTTCCGTCATCAATGAAGTCCATGAAATCAGTATGAATGGATGTGAACCATATGGACTTGCACAAAATGCACCTGTTGATTTCCCTTTATTCGGCATGAAATCGATCCATCTTTCATCGTATGAGCGGTTGAGCATCTCTGTATAATCTTCTCCCATGATACTGAGGGCATCCATTATATATTTTCTGGACTCCTCAATACTTATTTCAGGTTCGCTGGACGGATCTAACGATATCTTAAGATCTTCGTAACGCATCTCATCCAGACCATTCACCTTCTTCAGCAATTTCGCATATTTTCTCATATGCGGGGCAAGGTCTTTCATTATAAGATCGATCTGACGATGATATAATTCACTATCCACTTCCTGCGGGTGCAGAAGATAATCTATAACAGAATCGAATCCTCTTAAATCCGCTGTCGTCTTCTCTTTTTTCAGGTGGATATCATATGTGCCGGCGGTCGTATGTTCATATTCTTTAAGTTTGCTGTAAAATTTACTATAAGCATTGCGGCGCACTTCTGTATCCTGATGGCTTTCAAGCTCTCCCTCATAGGCGAGGTAGGATAAAGGTATCTCTTTACCATTTGCCTCGAACGTACCGAAATCTATGTCCAGCAGTTTCGTCTTCTGGTATAGACCATATGGACCGTTAAACACGTTAGAGTATGCCGCAAGTGCTTTTTCCACTTTTGCATCCAATTGATACGGCTTGTTCCGGATCAGTTCATCAACGAATTTTTCAAACTTTGAATCTTTTTCTTTGATCGATTGTAAAAATGATTCATCCTGAGCAAGCAGATCACTTCTTAAGAAACTTGTTGCCGTACTGAATTTTGCGCTCGCGTTACTGACTTTATTGCTCAGCTTCTGCGCTTCTGAATCACTTTGGTTTCCAGACAGTCTCAGGCTTGCATATGTACCGATGGGAACCATTTTCTCCACCAATTGTTTTAAGTCATCAATCGCAGCGACTGCAGTATTTAAATCATCCAATTTTCCTTCATATTTTGATTCGAATTCAGAAACATCTTTCAAAAAATACTCAATCGCATTCTCGCAGGCACCGTCCGATTCGAACAGCGGCGTGAGATCCCATGTATATTTTTCATCTACTTCATGTCTTGATTTTAATTCTCCCATTTCTTTGACACTCCTTTATAATTTCGGAAACCGAAGTATAATACCATTATACATGAATATTCTGATAAAACACATTAATTTATATAAAATCTGTTCTAATAGTTTTAAATGAGATATTATAAAAAGTAAGAAAGGGTGAGGTAATGATAGAAGATGTATGGTTTTACGTAAACAGTATTCTTATGGTAATAATATTATCTTTTTTAATTCCGCTTTTTAAAATGAAATTCTGGTGGCTGATGCCGGCAGCATCATTTTTGTTAATGAGTCTTACAGGGTTTATTCTGCCAAATTTCTATGATGAGCTGAGCTGGCAGCCTTTAGTCGGCTATGCTGCATTTCTCATGGCACTATCAATCACAATAACTATACTGACGGTGATGTTTTTACGTAAAAGAAAAAGAGAAAAGAAAGCAAAAATGGCTGAAAAAGAAACATTGAACAATGAAGAAAATAATGAAAAACAGATTTAAAATGATTCGCAGCCCAGCCGGTTGAACCCGGTTGGGCTTTTTTACTTCAAGCAGTCGGCTGTTTTATATATCGGTCACGGGGAAATGATTGAGGATTCTGTTGAAGCAATGAAGCAGGCTGTAAAGACAGCATACAGTAAGCTGAGAGATAAGGGCACAGGATAGGGTAAAGACATATTTTAGGCATAGAAAAAGGATATACTTAATTGATAAGCATATCCTTATATGTATATCGAGTGACTCCGAGTGGTATCGAACCACCGACCTCTTGCATGTCAAGCAAGCGCTCTCCCGCTGAGCTACGGAGTCCTATTTTTAATGTCTAATTAATAATGTATATTGATTTGGAGAATATGTCAAATCAACTTATCATAATATCTCCAATATAAGTATAATTTTACTTTAAAAGGGTGAAGTGTCATAAATATTAAGAGGGTGGTCATGTATGCAACTATGATCATCATATAATAGTGCAGTTAAATAAATGAATACAGCCAATATCATGAGAGAGATACTGGATATAATTTATGATTTTAATTTGAAGGAATGGTGTTCTTTATTTATAGGAGGATAGAACTCGATGGTGACAACTGCCGGATACTAAGGCGGAGCGGGTGCAGATTGAGGATGAAGACAAGATGATAAGGTCACAGTCTCATAGTCGATGCCTTAGCCGTAGTAAGCTGTCAGAGCATGCGGATAATGCGTCCTGGTGAACAATAACATAACTAATAGATGCTCATATGATAATCAGCCGATTTGGTGTTGATATAGACCTGAAACTCTTATAAAGGGGGTAATAATCCCTCTAATTTCAAGAGCGACATATAACTTCCTATAATATATGTTATGTAAACTTTATGTTATCTTTTAAAAGGGTGCCTGATTTATGGTATGATTACCGTATTAATCTGATATTTTGGAGCGATTATTTGTGGGTCTATTTATATTAATTTTTGTGCTGATCGTTTCTGCATTTGTTGTACTTCAAAACGCAAATGAATTTGAATCCGATGCTGAAACTGCCAAAGAAAATAAATTGAGTAAGAAATTCATCATAACAATCATTGGTTCATTTGCATTCATGCTGATTGTCTTTATCACAGCATTTCTGCTATTATAATGCGAGTAAATACCTGATCAGTCCAAGTACTGCAAAAATAAACAGTAAAACCCCGGAACTTATACCTGTAACCGCACTGTATGCGACGCCGAGCTTACGTGCCGTCCACGGTGATATCAATGCTGCTGCAACCATAAGTACAGCGAGCAGATACAATGCAGCATCATTGAATACATCTTTTAGGAATATAAAATACACGCCGACAATCAATGCAATCCATGGTGCTGCATATTCACGTTTTTTCATACGGAATATTACAATGACACCGATAACAGCTATAATCATTTCCAACCAAAAAAACTATGATATATGTCATTAAGGAATCATTATCTGTTAAAGTACTTGGCTGATTCCAGTTTGCCACACTTAAATAAACACCTGCCATACCCGTTATCAATGCAATGACGGATGCTGTACCAATATATTTTCTCCAGCTTTTCTTCGGCGCTTCCTGTGCCCATCCGAACCAGACAAAACTCATTATCCCGAAAATTGCCGTATACATTGCAAAATCCCTTATATAATCAATTTCCATGCTCAATCCCCCCTACTTACAATACCTATAGTTACTTTTTACCATAAATAAGGATTGTTTTCAAAGTGGACAAATAAATAAGGGAGAAAATTTACAATTTTCCTCCCCTATCGCTGCTATATTTTATTCAATTTTCTTGCCAGATTGAAAATCAGTTTATTGAAAACTTTATCGAATGTTCCCGGCAGTTCTTCAATGCCGATATTATACCCTTTTTTGAACTTGTAAACGCCATAATCTTTGGCATCTTCAGTAAAATCTCCTGTCAGGCCGAAGAAGTTAAAACGTTCAAGTCCAAGTTCTTTGGTTTTTTTGATCATTTCCCATGTCGCATAGTTTGTTCCTTTGAAAAATGAAAGTTCAGGATAACTGCCGCTGAAAAGATAAACCATCTCATGGTTGTTATAGTAATACATCCCTGCGGATAAATTTAAATCTGTACCAAAATCAGCTTTATAACCTTCGACCTTTTCAATCCTTGAATGCTTACTGTTTAACTGCTGTTCAATCTGTTCCAGTTTCTTCTTCTGTCCTTTAGTTGCCCTGCCCTCTTTTTCTTGTTCCAGTATGTGATTTTTCTCATCTGCAAGTTCATCACGTTCTGCGGCAAGCTGGTCCAGATATTCATCCACGTTGACGTATGTCATGACCAGATACATCTTATCCTTAAGTGTTTTCAGCAGGTTCTTGATTTTATCGGATGGTACCGGATCAAAGCCGATCCGTTCTTCAGTCTCCTTATAGATGTCGATGAACAAATCATATTCATCTTCATCCAGATACCTGAGTTTAACCGGCATGATTTCCGCCTGTTTCGTATTATATCTTGTTGTGGATTCCATGTTTTTCATCAAATCTTTTTCACTCGGCGTAATATCCAGTACACCCTGGTATCTGAGCAGCTCTTCAGTAATCAGCTCTTTTGTAAATCCGTGATGTTTATAGCCCTGTTTCTCATATATATTTATAATATCCGGGTTGTTTTTGTCATCTTCAATCAGGTTTCCGTCTTTATCATGCATCTGATAAATATGATACGGGGAATGTATCAGCTGCAGCGCACCATTTTTCTGAACATACTTGTCGATTTCAGATAAAAAGAATGCCAGACGTTCATTATTGAAATCTCTGATCAACGGTCCGGTATGGGACGTAAACAGCCGGTACCTTTTCAGGACGGATGTCGCACTCAGCATTGAAACACCAACCAGCTCATTCTCCTCGAACAAACCGATCAGATGTGTCTCATATAGACCCGATATATAGTCATAATACAGATTATCATGGAGATAATGCATATAACTGTCATAATCATCGATGAACTGTTTAAATGTCTGCTCACTTATCTTGGCTGTATGCATTTTAAGTTCAACCTTCCTTTATCTATCATTACTTTGAAATCATCTGGTTTAACTTGGCTTTCACTTTATAAACATTGTAAGGCACCGGTTTGATGACTTTGACGAAATCACCGACCAGCTCTTCAATTTCTGCGTTGAATCCGCGCTTGAACCTGTATACACCGTAGTCTTCACCGTCTTCGGAAAAATCACCGCTGACGCCGTAGAAATTATAACGGTCGATATTATTATCAATACAGTATTTCATCATTTCCAGGTGCATCATGTAAGGACCGACAAACTGAGGATATTTACTCGTGCTTGCCCCCGAATTATAAACCAGTTCATAAGGCGTTTCGAAATAAATACCCGCTGCGAGATCGAGTGTATTCCCTTCGACTGCCTGTATCTCACGCGCTTCCTTCAAATCCTCTTCAATCTTATTGATTTGCTTTTCCATCTCTTTAATCTTATTGATTGTCTTATCGTTTTTATTCTCTTTCTTATCCTGCTGTTGATGACGTTTTTTAAGATCTTCATTTTCTTTCGTGAGATTCCGAATGTATTCATCGAGCTCTATATACGCAAGCGGCAGCAACAGCTTATCTCCATAAGTCATTTTGAAGTAAGTGAAATATTTAAGCGGATCCGGATGCGTGAAGAAGCCCTGGCGTTCTGAAGTCGCAAGATATAATTTCATGAATTTATCCATTTCATCCACTTCTAAAAATCGCACTTTAACGCCGAATCTCTGTGCTTTCTTAATATTTCTTTTACGCTGTGAATCAAACGTCTTAACAAGTGTGTTCACATCATCATAGCCACTCACATCAAGCACACTCATCCAGCGTGCCTGTGAAGTTTTTGAGTAGCCTCTAGTAAAGCCCTGGTGCACATAGCCTTCTTGTTCCATGATATTAATGAGCGCATCCTGCGCTTCGTAATCCGTTTTTTCATTGACATCTTTATCATATTTTTTATAAATCCAGTTGGGATCGACTTTTACGTACGAGCAGTTATTATTTTTCAAATACCTGGACAGTTCCTGAAAATAAAACCGCACGAGCTCATGATTATGATAATTCATTACCGGTCCGCGGTTGGAATAGTAGAAGTACTGCCCGAGGCCTGTCGATTTCAAACTGAACAGACTGGCAGCAATCACTTCCCCCGAATCATCTTTGACTCCAAGAAGGCGGACGGACTGGTCATCTTCAAGCTCACGGTTCGCTTTATTTTCTATCATTTGGAAAAAGGCGGACTCCTCCCCTTTTTCGATATAATTTTGATATTCCAAATCAGTTAATTCCGTAAAAATCATCTTCATCCTACCTTCCTAATTTCTGACGCACTTTATTTAAAGACTGATACAGAAGATATGCCGGCTTGTTGATCGGCTGTATGAAATCACCGATATATTCATTTACTTTCGCATTGAATCCTTTTTTGAACTGAACGACGCCTGCATCTTCTGCTTTCGGTGTAAAGTCACCGCTGATACCGTAAAAATTATATATATCAATATTGTTTTCGATTGCGTAATTGATCATTTTCCACTGGATCAGATAACTGCCTGCGAAATGGCGGAAATCATTGTCACTGCCCCCGGCAAGATAGACGACTTCATGCGGCGTCACAAAATAATACGAACTTGCGACCGGCAGTTCCTTACCGTACTTTTCGAGCAGTGCTTTACCTTCTTTAAGCTTGTCTTCAATATTTGACAGCTGTTCGCTCAAATTGATAATTTTCTTCTGCTGTTTTTCATTTGCAGGATCTTTTTCAACAGCATTCTGTGCTTTTTCAATATTCTTCTTAAGTTTATCCATATCTTTCTGAGTCGTTTCATTGTAGCTTTCAAGGTCGACATATACGAGCGGTATCAACACATTATCTTTAAAATATTTTTTACGGCTGATGTAATACTCATCATCTCTGTCGACAAATTCCTTCATTTCGGAAGTATCTTTCATAAACTTGCGGAAAACATCGATATCGTCCAAGTCTAAAAACTTTATACCCAGACCGTGTTTTTCAGCTTTTTTAATGTTTCTCTTTCTTAAACTGTCCATATCATTCAGTACATCTTCCGGTGTTTTATTGGAAAGGTCCAATATCGAATGCCAGCGGATCTGAATGACGGGATCAAACCCTACTGAGAAACCATCGTGGCGGAAACCATGTTCTTTGAAATATTCAAAGATATATCTATTGCCCATATCCTTCGTTATTTCACCTTCATGGTTGCGCTCATTGATCACTTCATAAGGATCGACTCTTAAATGCAGTACATTTTTTGGTTTTAAAAACTGCTTCAGACCGGTGAAGAAAGTATCGAACACCTTCTTATCGCTGTAATCCATTACAGGGCCGCGGTTTGTGTAAGCATATTTCATCACTTTCATCACGGGGGTCAAAGTCACTAAACATGCCGCACGGACTGCGTCTTCATGTTTAACGCCGACCAGATAAGTTTCTGTCCCGCCATCTGTTTTCAACCGGTAGTTTTCCTCTGTCTGGGTAAAATGGCTGAAGTTGTTGCGTGTGAAGTGATTAAACTCTTCTATTGTTAACTCTGTAAATTCCATTTTGGCACTCCTGTTCACATTTTTCACTATAGTATATTAACAAACTTCATTATTAATTTCATCTTTATTTTCTTTAATTTATATTCGTCCATTTGAACGAATTATAAACTATTCGCTTAATTGAACGAATTTAAGTATAATAGACATACCTTATATATTATATCATTAAACACAGGGAGTGATGAGCGATGATATCTTTATTAATAATGGACGTCAGCGGAAGCACTAAAGCCACTCAAGATTTGTCAAAAGAGATAAAATGGCTTGAAAAAGAAATTTCCGGATGGCTCTCTCACCAGGAAAAGTCTTACGTAAATTACCGGATGGGGGATGAACTATTCATCATTTCCTCTAAACCTCACTATACCCTATTTATCGCATTTTATGCCAAATTATTGTGGCGGGAAAACAGCTTTCCTTTGAAGTGCAGCTTTCATACAATTGATGAGAAGTTCCCTGAAACAGACCCGGAAGAATGGACCGATGCCGGAATCAAGGAGACAAGGATCGCACTGGATAACGTTAAGAAATCAGCCATTCAGGATTTCGCCGGCGTCGATATCGACTGTTCAATCGACGTTGCACTCATGTATGTAACGGATATTTTAAACAATTTAACTGGATTGCAGCGCGAAGTCCTGCTCATGAAAATGTCAAATATGACACAAAAGGAAATCGCATCCTCTTTAAACAAAAGCCATTCGACCATATCCGCCCATTTCCAGAAATCGAGAGGCCGCCAGCTTGAAGTCATTCTGAATTTTTTGGAATCATGCTATAAAGATGAAGTCGATCTTACTGAACTGCAGAATAAAGTCATCCAATCTTTCAGAAAGTCAGGTGACAGATAATGTGGATCATTGCTCTAGGCATTCTCTTTTATATTTTTAGCGGACTTCTGATCAAGCTGTTTCTCGAATTCTTATCCGGGGAGAAGAATCCCGAAACAGATTATATCGGCATGACCATCGGTTATTCAGAACGTCTGATCATCATCGTCTTCGTTGTTTTGAATCAATATACGGCACTCGGGCTGATTATTGCTGCAAAATCCATACTAAGATTTTCCGGCGATAAATCCAATGAAACTGTCAAAAAAGAGAGCGAGTATGTGCTTGTCGGCACAATGATATCACTCGTGTTAGGTGTCGCAAACGGCCTGATGTTCCTGTGGGGTTTCAAAGAGGTGATTGGATAGTCCGACGGTTCGAATCACTTTTAATTTTTGAGACGGTTGCATGAATCATTCAGAGTCGCCTGTCATTTACATGTTTTTGCTGCACACCCTGCAACTATTCACTTTCACCGGTCCACTCTTCACGCAGAATACCCATTCTGATGGAATCATAATAGTGCTCGTCGTAATAGCGGACTTTCCGGATTCTCGCTTCCATCTGCATACCGAGTTTTTCTGCGACCCGGATCATCCGTTGATTTCCGGACCAGGTTGTCAAACCGACACGGACCAGAGGCAGCGTGTTGAATAAATGATCGATCCACATTTTCAATGTCCGCGTGCCGAGACCACGGCTCCAATTTTCCGGCTGATACAAGACGATGCCGATCTCGAGCCAGTTGGATGACTTATCTTCCCAATAATAGGATACGGTGCCGACAACGACACCGCCCACTTCAACGAGCCACCGGTTGTCCTTATTGACCCACGGGGCGGAACCTCTTAAAAAATCTTCATATGTCAACGCAGAATGGGGATAATACGGCGCATCCCACTTTTTCCATTCGGGCGCTTCCTCTTTAAAAATCAGTGCCCAGACATCATATAAATCATCTTCTTCAATCGGCCGGATCACCAGCCCTTCATCACGATACATATAATCCTCTTTTCATCTATTCCGGTTTTTATTTCAATGAATTTTTAAAAACGTAGCTGACTTTGTCATAATCCATTTTATCCTCGTAAAAACGGTGGGCTTCGGTTTTCTCGAGACCGGACGACAGCGCCACACTGTCATAGCCGTTTTTCTCAGTCCATTCATGGACAAACTCAAGCAGTGTTTTGCCGTAGCCTTTTGAACGGCTGACACTGTCGGTGACCAGATCGCACACCCAGACAAATCTGCCGTAATACAAAGTGATCATCGGTTTGAATCCGGTGACGGCCACAATCTCATCATCCTCGACGAGCGCAAAAAGTTTATAACGGTCCTGTGCCTGCGCTTCGAGCACGAGATCCATATAGGCCTCTTCATCCAGATGCGTCCTCAGCTGTCTCATCACCGGAAATCCTTGTTGTATTTCCTCTGCCGTGTGCAGTTCTTTTATGATCGGGGTGCTCATATATTGTTCCTCCCGTTTTTTTAGATGTTTTTATCCTACCATATACACACCAGATGTGAACTGTTGACCTACCTCTTCTGATTGTTTTTTAATGGATTTTCCAGGCATATAGTCTACTTAAGATGGTCATGCTCGTTTTGACAGGACAGAATCCGAGTACATTATAAATTCATCCCAATAGACTCGGATTTTATGTACTTATTACGAGCATATCCAGAATTTCAACAGACTTGATTGTTTTCGACGGCCGAATTACGAGCACGTCGCCATTTCAAACGGATGTACTCGCCGCTGCACCATACACCAATCTACCTCTTATGTCCCGCAATCAATCCTTCCCGAAGTTTCAGAGTGGATGCATCTGTCCTGCTTAAGGCGCGCATGACGGAAAGCTGGCCGTACTTTACTTTCAGTTCATCGATCGTTTTGACAAGCGCCTCTTCTTTCAGCACTTTCTCCATGTTCTCGAACAAGGAGACCTGTTTGATGCTGTCGGGGATGAAGTTGGTGAGCGACACACTGATGGTCCGGTACAATGCCTCCGTATCCGCCATCTGCAGCAGATGCCGCCACACGGTTTTCATCATGTCGTTTTCGTTATTGGTACCTTCTTTCACTGTAAACTGCTTCCTGAATACTTCACCGTCTTTAGTACCGACAGAAAACTGGACGGTTCTCGCAAGCCGGTGCGCAAGCCGCAGCCTGTGGGCCACTTCATCAATCTGTTCAAATAAAACGACATAAATGTCTTCAAATTCGTAATCCCGCATCAGTATCTGGCTCTTTGCGATGGACGGCGAATGGACGACGTGTTTCTCCCGTATGACACTGAAATCTATGCCATTGGCATGAAGATGCCAGTCGACGCCGACGATGCCGAAATCACGCTTCAGGTGCGCCGGGTTGTAATGCGCCAGATCTCCGATATTAAAAATCCCACGCTGATTAAGTTTCACTTCGCTGCGCCGGTTGATTCCCCAAAAATCTCTCAGCGGTGTAATCGGCCACAGCTTTTCAGGCACATCATGGTACCGCCACTCTGCAATGCCGTCACTCATTTTCTTCGCTTCAGAGTCCAGAGCCAGTTTACTCAGCAGCATATTTTCTCCAATGCCGATGGCACTGTCGATTTTCGTCGCTTCATAGATTTCTTTTCTGATTCTCCGTGCCAGCAGATACGGCGACTTCTCAAACAGATGATAACTTTTCGTCACGTCCATAAAAAATTCATCGATGGAATACTGATGGAAATCTTCAGGTGCCACGTACTTCAGTGCCACTTCAGTTATTTTTCCGGAATAATCCAGATAGATTTTCATCGATGGATTAATGATATAAATATCCCGCCGATTCGGAATTTCAAAAAGGCGCGATCCTGTCTTTATGCCGATCTTTTTCAATTCCGGTGTGGCAGCAAGCACTACTGATCCGATGCTTTTCGTATCACCGACGACCGCGAGTTTTGTCGTCATCGGGTCCAGTCCTTTCAAAATACAGGCCACACTCGCAAAAAAACTTTTTAAATCCACACATAAAATATCCCGGTGCGGACAAATATGATAGTTATACATAGCTTCACCTCTTTACGAACGTATGTTCGTATTAAATATAACACATCATCCGCGCCGGGTCACTATGAAAAAAGACGCCTTTCGGCGCCTTCAATAATTATTGCTGCGGCACTTCGCCGTCAGCTTCCGGTTCATGTGCTTCCGGATCATCCAGTTCATCATCGAGGAACTGATGCAGCACTTCACTGTTCCAATCATAATCAATATCGATGACACTGCCGGCGTGGTACGTATCAACAAACTGATATGACCCTTCGACAGGCAATGTGAGTGAGTCAATATCTTTATCACCGCGGACCAGGAATGAACCGGCCATACGATAGAGCTCGGCTTCGCTCATGCTCGTATTGACGTAGCCCATGCCGGTTCCCATGGCATGCGGCAGATTGAATACACCGCCGACGGTCAGTATTTCATCCTTGACCGCCCCGATGACCTGCTGCTGGCGTCTCACACGGCCGAAATCACCTTCTGAGTCCTGACGGAAACGGGCGTACTCAAGCAGATCTTCTCCGCCCAGACGCTGTTCGCCTTTAAACAGTTCGGTCGTAATCTTCTCTGACATGTCCTTTTCCACATCAATCATGATGCCCTCGTCATCAATCGCATCCACAACCGATTCAAACGCCTGGTAATCGACGACGATATAATCTTCCGCCTGGACGCCGAAATTCGTCTCCAGTGTCTGTCTCAGAAGTTCGACACCGCCCAATGAGTAGACGGAGTTTATTTTATAATTCTGATAGCCCGGGATATCAACATATACGTCTCTCATGATTGAAGCGAGCTTCAAATCTTTCTTCATGTAATCATACTGGCCGAGCATAATGACATCCGTTCTTGTGACACCGTCCTCCTCCCTGTCCGCACCGAGCAGCAGAAACGTTTTCTTGCCGTCATTGTTATCCGTTCCGTTAAATGTCATCTCTTCGTGGTCCACACCATTTTCCTCTGCAGTTTTCAATCCTGACTGATAAGACAGGAATATATATAAAATTGCAATGATCAATAAGATAATCAAAATCAATGGTATATATGCTCTTTTTCGCAACTTCATCTTTTTGCGCGTGGTCGTATTCGTTTTATCCACACGTTTATCTTCATTATTCATATTCATACTCCTAAAATTTCTCTAAAAGATATTCTACTCTTATACGATCAAATAATAAAGTAAATATAATACACCGGTTAAAAATTGTTTTAAAAACTGCTGTGTAGTAAAATAAGTGAAAATCGAATGAAAAGAGGACGACTATGTATAAAAAATTTACTCTGCTGGCTATGGCAGTGTTACTCATATCCATTATACCGACAACTTTGAAGGCAGCTTCCGAATGGGATAATGCCGTGACGATATATGGCGCCGCGCTTGAGAGCGATGACAACCTCCGCAGTGAAACAAGCGGACTGCTTGAAGCGGAAGATAATGATGAAACCGGTTATGTATATTCAGAAGATGTTAATAATTATCTGGGTATGCTTTATGACAACAGCGTATTGAAATCAAGCATCCGTATCATGCAGAGAGATCCGGGCTACGGACTCAACATAACACTCAACGAATCCATGGGTGAAATTACGAAAATTACCGAGGAGACATATCAGAATGCATTGCTCACTTCAGGCATCACTGATGCAGATGTCACCATCGCAGCTGCAGAAGATGTCACAGGTGAAAGTGCCCTTTCAGGGATATATAAAGCATACGAAGTACAAGGTGAAGACATCCCCGAAGAACGTACACAGAATGCACAGGAAGAACTTGAAGCAATTTCAGACATCTCAGAGGAGAACAGTAATGTCGAAGGATTTTCACAAGTTCAGCTGAACAAGATGATTACTGAAATCAAAATTGAAATCGTTAATAATTACGGCGGTGAAGTGACAGAAGAAGATGTAAGGAACATCGTCGATGAAAAGATGCAGGAAAACGGCCTCCAGGATATTTTATCTCAGGATCAGATCGACCGCATCATTGTCATCATCATGAACATTCAGGAATCCGGTCTGTTTTCAGGTGAGGAAGCGGACAGGTTGATTGAATCCTCACGCAACCTGGTGGACCAGATCACTTCAAGCGATGCATTCAGCGACGCCCAGGACAAAGCAGAAGAAATCGGACAGGAAATACAGGAATCAGGCGCATGGGATTCATTCGTCACAGCACTCCGCAACTTCTTCAACAGTATCGTTGATTTTTTCAAAAATTTGTTTTAAACAGTAAATGACCGCATACATCAAATGCATGCGGTCATTTTTTTATTTATCTTTTGTTTTATCATAACGGCCCCGGTCCCATTCACCGATACCATGTTTATCGATATCGACATTATCGATGTAGAAGACCGGCTGCCTGCCGGCTTTCAACTGATCTGAGTAATCTTTCGACACTTTAAAGACGATTTTACTCAGTCCGATGATTGCCACAATATTTGTAACTGCCATCAGAGCCATGAATACGTCTGCAGTGTTCCATGCCAGTGTAATATCCATAACCGCTCCAATATAAACCATCCCGATAACCAACAGCTTAAAGACGAATAATATAACAGGATGTTCTTTTATAAAGTTAAGGTTGCTCTGTCCATAGAAATAGTTCCCTAAAATTGAACTGTAAGCAAACAGTAAGATGACGACTGCTATGAAAATACTGCCAAAGTCGCCAATCTGCGCTGACATGGCTGCCTGAGTCACTTCAATACCCTGAGTCGCATCCTCGCCATAGCTTAAGTCTGTATACATCAGGATAAGGACAGCTGTCGCAGTACATACGACCATCGTATCAAAATAAACGCCCAAGGACTGGATAAGTCCCTGTTTAACAGGGTGGCTGACCGCAGCAGATGCAGCGGCATTCGGAACAGAACCCATACCTGCTTCATTCGAGAACAGTCCGCGCTGGAAACCGTTCAGAATCGCTGCACCCACAGCGCCTGCAAAAGCTTCCTGCAGACCGAACGCATTCGCAAAAATCTGTCCGATCATCGGCAAAACGAGGTCATAGTTAATAATTAATATGAATATGACAACACCAAGATAAATCGTTGCCATGACCGGTACGATATAGCCGGTGACATTGGCGATTCTTTTTGCGCCTCCAAAAATAACAACAGCAGTAAGTATCGCAAGAATAATACCAATAATATTACGGTCGATGCCGAAAGCGCCATTATATGCAGCCGCAATGGTGTTGGCCTGCAGCCCGTTAAATGCGAAACCGAAAGTCACGGTGATTAAAATCGCAAAGAACATGGCCAGCCATTTCTGGTCCAGTCCTTTTGACATATAATATGCAGGACCGCCGCGGTAACCGCCTTCTTTATCCTTCACTTTATACAGCTGGCCTAAAGTGGATTCAAAAAATGCAGTCCCTGCACCGATGAACGCAATGATCCACATCCAGAACACAGCACCCGGACCCCCGAGTACGATTGCTGTTGCCACCCCGGCAACATTACCGGTACCCACACGGGAAGCGGCACTGATTGTAAACGCCTTAAAAGCGGAAATACCTTTCGACCCGTCAGGCAGTGTTTCAGGTTTCTCTTTCAACACTGTGAACATTTGTTTAAGCCATCTGATCTGAACAAACCGTGAGGACAATGTGAAATAAAGACCGGCCACAATCAATATCCCGATCAGAAAATCTCCCCACAACAGATCATTCATGGTTCCAATAATACTTTCAAAAATACTGATGAAACTTTCCATTAAAAAGCCCCCTTTATGTTAATGAATTATAACATTGGGAGCTTAAAATGAAACGTTTTTTATAAATTTATGTCATCAAAATAAACATCGGTCACTTCACCGAATGCATCCTCATCCACTACAAATGAGCCGTTCACATATTTTCCGGTGACCCGGATGTCTTTGCCGCTGATCGTCGAATTATTTGAATCAGAAACAATGACTGCATTGATATTATCATCAAATAATTTGGCTCCGACCAATCGGTGCGGTTTTGATTTTATTTCTTTAAGCAGCATTGTACCGACCTGTGCACGGGCGCCTCTTTCAAACGACGCTAGATCTGTACGCTTAACTGCACCTCTGTTGGACACAGTCAGCAGATACCTTTCATCTTTAATGATGCCTGCAAAGATGATTTCATCATCCTTTTTCACATTCATCGCTCTGACACCCTGGGATCTCAAGCCTGTCGAATTAACAGCGTCCAGACCGTATTTAAGTGTCAGCCCTTTTTCAGTGACGAATAAAATCTCCTCTGTCCCTGTGATCGAAGTGTCCACATCGACCACTTCATCATCTGTTTTAAGGTTCATATAGACGATTGGCCTTTTGATTCTGACAGCTTCGAACAGTGACAGCTCACTGCGCTTGATCTGACCGTTTTTCGTAACCGAGACAATCGAGAGACTGTCTTTGTAGTCATCGACCGTCATGGCGAATACTGGCATTTCATACGCTTCTATTTTGAAGCGGCTGGACAGATGGACCCCGTGATCCTTCCAGCGGATATCAGGTATTTCGTGTACAGGAATGATTAAGTAATTCCCGAGATTGGTGAATACCAGCAATTGCTGGAGTGTATCGGATTCATTCAAATACACAAGGAAATCATCTTCTTTCATGCCGATTTCATCAGGTTTACTCGCATTGAAGCTTCTCGGACTTGTCCGTTTGACGTAACCGTCTCTCGTCAGGGAAAGAATCGTTTCTTCCTGAGGAATCAGTAATTTCTTATCCAATTCAATATTTTCAATCTTATCTTCGACTTCGGTCAATCTTTCCGAGCTGTATTTCTTTTTAATATCCCGGAGTTCTTTCTTAATGACCGACAACAGTTTTTTCTCATCATTAATGATTTCATTCAGCTGATTGATCGTATAATCCAGTTCATTATGCTCAGTCTCCAACTCAATAATATCGGTGTTGGTCAGACGGTAAAGCTGGAGCATGACAATCGCTTCAGCCTGAGCTTCGGTGAAATGGAATGCTTCGATAAGATTCTCTTTTGCATTCCTTTTATTTTCAGATTCTCTGATCAGACGGATGACATCATCCAGAATCGACAATGCTTTCATCAGACCTTCTATAATATGCATCCGCTTTTTTGCCTGCTCAAGTTCAAATTGCGAACGTTTATATATGATTTCTTTCTGATGGTCAATATAGCTCGTTAAAACCTCTTTTAAACCAAGTAATTTCGGCGCTCTGTTACTGATGGCAACCATATTGAAATTATATGCCACCTGCAGATCCGTACGCTTGTACAAATAGTTGATGATACCTTCTATATTCGCATCTTTACGAACTTCAATCGCGATTCTCAAGCCCTGTCTGTCAGTTTCATCTCTGACTTCCAAAATGCCGTCGACTTTTCTGTCTGCACGGATTTCATCAATCTTTTTAACAAGATTCGCCTTATTCACTTCATAAGGCAGCTCAGTGACTGCAATCAGCTTCTTACCGCCGCGCAGTTCTTCGGTCTCGACTTTGGAACGGACAATGATTCTGCCGCGTCCGGTCTCGTAGGCTTTTTTCAATTCATCCTTACCCTGGATGATGCCGCCGGTCGGAAAATCCGGACCTTTTACGATTTGAAGCAGCTCATCAATTTTGACCGTCGGTTTGTCGATGACCTTCAACGTAGCATCAATGACCTCATCCAGATTATGAGGTGGAATGTCTGTTGCATACCCAGCTGATATACCTGTCGAGCCATTGACCAGAATATTGGGAAAGCGTGAAGGCATAACAGTCGGTTCCACATCTGTATCATCAAAGTTGTTCATAAAGTCGACGGTGTTCTTATTAATGTCTCTGACCATTTCATTGGATATCTCAGCGAGTTTCGCTTCGGTGTAACGCATCGCAGCAGGCGGATCTCCGTCCATACTGCCAATATTACCGTGAATCATGATGAGTTCTTCTCTCATCTTCCAGCCCTGGCCAAGACGTACCATGGCATCGTAAATGCTCGACTCACCGTGCGGATGGTAGTTACCAATGACATTACCGACCGCTTTGGCACTTTTACGGTAATTTTTGTCAAATGTATTGCCTTCCCGGAACATCGCATAAAGTATACGGCGCTGTACAGGTTTTAATCCGTCTCTCACATCAGGAATGGCACGGTCCTGGATGACATACTTACTATACCGCCCAAAACGGTCACCAAGTACATCTTCAAGTTTCAAATTTTGAATGTTTTCAGCCAATGCCGTCACCTTCCTCATCCATATGATCTATTTCCTGGTTTTCTAAAATACTGTTTTGATCTTCGAGTGTGAAGCTGACATTGGATTCAATCCATTTACGGCGCAGCTCTACATTATCACCCATCAGAGTTGTGACACGTTTTAAAGACAGTGCTTCATCATCGATGGAAACCTGTACCAGAGTACGTGTTTCAGGATTCATCGTTGTTTCCCATAACTGTTCAGCCATCATCTCACCGAGACCTTTATATCTCTGGAGTTCAATGTTTCCACCCATTTCTTCCTGCACTTTTTCCAATTCCTCTTCGGTCCAGACGTAACGCACATCTTCTTTTTTACGGATTTTTTTCTTCAGTTGGAATAAAGGCGGCAATGCGATATAAATTTTACCTGCCTCAAAAAGCGGGCGCATATAATTGAAAAAGAAAGTCAGCAGCAGTACCTGGATATGCGCACCGTCAGTATCGGCATCGGTCATGATGATCACTTTATCGTAATTGGAATCTTCAACTTTGAAGTCCGTCCCTACACCCGCACCGATTGTGTGGATGATGGTGTTGATTTCTTCATTTTTAAAAATATCTTCAAATTTAGCTTTCTCGGTATTGATGACCTTGCCTCGTAAGGGAAGTATGGCCTGGAACTTACGGTCTCTGCCCTGCTTCGCCGAACCGCCGGCAGAATCCCCCTCGACTAAAAAGAGTTCATTCTTTTTAGCATTTTTACTTTGAGCAGGAGTCAGCTTGCCGGAGAGCAGAGTGTCTTTCTTACGGTTCTTCTTACCGCTCCTTGCTTCTTCACGCGCTTTTCTTGCAGCTTCCCTTACATTCCTGGCCTTGATCGCCTTCTTAACAAGCTGGCTGCTCAATGTGCCATTTTCTTCAAGATAGAATGGGAGCTTTTCGACAAGTGTGGACTCGACGGCCGCTCTCGCTTCATTTGTTCCAAGCTTGCTCTTCGTCTGGCCTTCAAACTGAAGCTGGTGCTCTGGAACTTTAATTGAGACGATTGCTGTCAAACCTTCACGGATATCACTGCCGTCAAGATTTTTATCTTTATCTTTCAATTCTTTTATTTTACGGGCGTACTCGTTGAATGCTTTTGTAAATCCAGTTTTGAACCCGACTTCGTGAGTCCCGCCGTCTTTAGTTCTGACATTGTTCACAAACGAGATGATTGTTTCCGTATACTGATCATTATATTGGAAACTCACATCGGCTTCGATGTCCTGATAGTTCCCTTTGAACTGGACGATATTGCCGATGGAATCTTTACCTTCATTTAAAAATTCAATGAAAGACTTCAAACCATCTTCATACTGAAACTCTTCCACTTTTTCTTCATCTGCACGGGCATCAACGATTGTCACTTTCAAGCCGCTGAGAAGAAATGCGGACTCTCTCATTCTTTCAACAATCATCTCATAATTGAATGAAGTGCCGAGCCTGAATATACGCGTGTCGGGTTTAAAGGTGACTGTAGTGCCCGTTTTTTTAGTCTTTCCGGTCACAGTCAGCTTCTGATTCAATTTACCCCCGTCTTTAAATGAAATTTCATGTATTTTTCCGTCTCGGTGAATCTCTATATTCATCCAGTCACTCAAGGCATTGACCACTGAAGCACCCACACCATGAAGACCGCCTGATGTCTTATAACTGCCGGATCCGAATTTACCGCCCGCATGCAGAACTGTGAATATGACTTCAGGTGTTGTTTTTTTGGATGAGTGCATGCCAGTCGGCAGGCCCCGTCCATTATCTGTAATTGAAATACTGGCATCTTCGTTCAGTCTGATATTGATCTCATCACCGTAACCGTTCAATATTTCATCCACGGCATTATCAGCAATTTCATAAACAAGGTGATGCAGACCTCTCACATCGGTTGAACCAATATACATCCCCGGCCGTTTACGAACTGCGTCCAGACCTTCCAATATTTGAATTGAATCATCACTATAATTGTTCGTTTTTGACAAAGAGTAAACCTCCTACAAACATACGTTCGAATTTTTATCTACCTTACTATTTTTATATAAAAACGCAATCTTTGCAAGTCTCTGCTAAAAATTAATGACAAAATCACTAATTAATTTACATAATATTATTATAGTAAACTAATGATTTTTTATCAATTTATAATATTTTATTTATATGGTAAACTATTAGTACCTGATAATAAAGGAGAGTCTAAAATGGGAAATATAATACTTCTGCTCATATTCAGTTATTTGATTGGCTCAATTCCATTTAGCTTACTCATAGGTAAAATATTTTATAAAGTAGATCTTAGAGAACATGGCAGTGGTAATATCGGGACGACAAACACTTTTAGAATTTTAGGCAAAAAAGCTGGAATTGTCGTATTGATTCTGGATATATTCAAAGGTGCGCTCCCAGTTTATATCACCATTCTACTGGCTATGGATATTCATATATTCATTCCGGGACTCGTCAGTGCGCTCGGTCATGTCTACCCCATCTTTTTGAAGTTTCGAGGAGGGAAAGCCGTTGCTACAGGTGGAGGTGCAGTGCTTGCCTACAATCCAATCGTCTTTATAATTTTAGTATCTGCATTTTTAATTACATTGAAATTGAGCAAATTTGTATCTTTATCGAGCATTGTAGCTACAGTGGTATTGATCGTTCTTTCCTTGTTTTTACAGGATCCACTGTTCATGGCCTTTGCGATCGTACTTGGTTTTGTCGTCATCATCCGTCATATATCGAATATGAAACGGATTAAAGATGGTACAGAATCCAAAATAACTTTTATGTAAATCGCTGTTAAAAACAATATAACCCGGTGAAATCATATGATTTCACCGGGTTTTTAAATGATTTTGATTACTCACTTAATTTTTTTCTAAGAACAAGCGGTAAGATACCACCGTGACGGTAATAATCTACTTCCACTTCAGAGTCGAAACGTGCTTTGACCTGAATGACTTGAACATTACCATCTGTATCAGTCACAGTAACATCGAGGATATCTCCAGGCTTAACTGTCTCGCCCACTTTGATATCAAATGTTTCACTGCCGTCAAGACCGTAGTCTTCAGCATTCTTTCCATCTACAAACTGGAGTGGAAGAACACCCATCATTACAAGGTTTGAACGGTGAATTCTTTCGTAACTTGCTGCGATGACAGCTTTGACACCCAGAAGATTTGTACCCTTGGCTGCCCAGTCACGGCTGGAGCCCATTCCGTAGTCGTCGCCTGCAACGACAACAAGACCTGTATTCTCTTCCTGATATTTCATAGCTGCGTCATAAATACTCATCACTTCACCAGTCGGCCAGTGAGTCGTGAAACCGCCCTCTGTACCCGGTGCAATCTGGTTACGGATACGAATGTTTGCAAATGTACCGCGAACCATCACTTCATGGTTACCACGACGGGAACCGTATGAGTTGAAGTCACGAGGAGAAACGCCCTGTTCGATCAACCATTTACCTGCCGGTGTATCTTTACCGATCGCACCTGCCGGTGAAATGTGGTCAGTAGTTACACTGTCTCCGAATTTACCAAGTACTCTGAGACCATTTATGTCGTTGATTGTACCCGGCTCTTTAGATAGATTTTCAAAGAATGTCGGGTTTTGAATGTAAGTTGATTCCGGCTGGAAATCATACATCGGCGCGTCAGTCGTTTCAATCTGGTTCCAAGTTTCATTGGATTCAAACAGGTTTTCATACTGTTTGCGGAAGAGTTCAGGTGTAACGTTGCTCATGACAGCGTCTCTTACTTCCTTGATTGACGGCCAGATATCTTTCATGAAAACATCATTTCCATCTTTATCCTGACCAAGCGGTTCTTTATTAAGATCGATATCAACAGTACCCGCCAGTGCATACGCAACAACCAGTGTCGGTGATGCGAGGTAGTTCGCTTTAACCAATGGGTGGATACGCCCTTCAAAGTTTCTGTTACCGGAAAGTACAGAAGATACCAGCATATCATTGTCGACGATTGTTTTTGTGATTTCAGGTTTTAAAGGTCCTGAGTTACCGATACAAGTCGTACAACCATAACCAACCAGGTTAAAGCCCAGCTCATCAAGGTATGGCTGTAATCCTGCATCTTCCAGATAGCCTGTAACCACTTTTGAACCTGGCGCCAGTGACGTTTTCACATATGGAGGCACTGTAAGCCCTTTTTCTACAGCTTTCTTCGCGATTAAACCTGCGCCCAGCATAACGTAAGGGTTGGATGTGTTCGTACATGATGTAATCGCTGCGATGGCAAGGTCGCCTGTTTTAAGCTCTGCGGTTGAACCGTCGTTGAATTCAACAGTGCCTGTTTTTTCAAACTCGCTCTTATCAAGACCATGACCATGATTGCCGCTCTCGGCAGTTACAGATTTTTCATATTCTTCTTTCATTTTAGAAAGTGGGATTAAATCCTGCGGACGCTTTGGACCGGCAAGTGATGGTTCCACAGTTGAAAGGTCCAGGTCGACGATATCTGTATATGTCGCTTCAACGTCAGGATCGAAGAACATATCGTTTTCTTTAAGGTATGTTTCAACAATCTCAATCTGTTCTGCACTGCGTCCTGTCAGTTTCATGTAATCAAGTGTTTCCTGATCTACAGGGAAGAATGCGTTTGTTGCACCGTACTCAGGTGACATGTTTGCGATTGTTGCACGGTCAGCAAGCGGTAACTCTGTTACGCCGCGGCCGAAAAACTCAACGAATTTACCGACTACGCCGTGTTGACGGAGTAATTCAGTCACACGAAGTGCAAGGTCTGTTGCTGTTGCACCTTCAGGTAGAGCGTTTTGCATACGTACACCAATCACTTCAGGTACTGGGAAGTATGAAGGCTGTCCAAGCATTCCTGCTTCTGCTTCAATACCGCCGACACCCCAGCCAAGTACACCGAGACCGTTAATCATCGTTGTATGTGAGTCGGTACCAACCAGTGTATCCGGATAAGTAACAAGTTCGTCATTTTCTTCTCTTACATGTACAACGTTTGCCAGATACTCAAGGTTTACCTGGTGGACGATACCAGTTGCCGGTGGAACGGCACGGTAGTTGTCAAATGATTTTGTTGCCCAGTTCAAGAATTCATAACGCTCATTGTTTCTTTCAAATTCAAGTTCCATGTTTTTCTGAAGTGCCTGATGAGTACCGTATTCATCTACTTGTACAGAGTGGTCGATGACTAGATCCACTGGTACTTCAGGGTTGATTTTCTGTACATCGCCGCCGACATCATCCATAGCTTTTCTGAGTGAAGCCAGGTCTACGACCGCCGGTACACCAGTGAAGTCCTGCAGTATGACACGCGAAGGTTTGAAAGGTACTTCTGCATTGCCGAAGTCGCCTTCATCCCATTTAGCAAGAGCTTCAATATGTTCATCTTTGATTACCTCGCCGTCATACTGTCTTAGAACAGACTCAAGAAGTACACGGATTGAGTATGGCAATTTTGCCGTTTCTGAAAAACCTTTTTCAACTAATGATTTCAAACTGTAATAGTTATATGTTTCATTATTCAAACTGAACGTCTTTTTTGCATCAGTTTTGTAATTTTGACCCATTGTAAATTTGCCTCCTAAAATTAGTCTTATATACAGTATACCTGATAATTAAAGCTTGTAAACGGTTCACAATTCAAATTATGATACAAATAATTAACTAACAATAATAACTAATACTTATGATTAACTATGATCAGTATAAATATTTATTATGTAGAAATATACTAATATCACTTGTATTTACAACTCGTTGTTGTATAGTTAATAAGTAAAAATGATTACTTAATACAAAAACTACCTGGAGGTAAATATTATGTGGCAGGAATTTAAAGATTTTATACTGCGCGGTAATGTATTGGATTTAGCTGTAGCAGTCGTTATCGGTGCAGCTTTCGGTAAAATTGTTGAGGCACTCGTTGAAAATATCATCATGCCCACTATCGCACTGATTTTTGGAGATACTGATTTTGCTTCGGACTGGGTTTACATGGGCATCACTTACGGCGTATTCATTCAGGCGATCATCGACTTCCTGATCATTGCAGCTGCGATCTTCGTATTCATCAAAGTGGTCAATAAGCTGACTAAAAACAGATTTGTGGAAGAAGAAGCAGAAGATGAACAGCTTGTGCTGTTAAGAGAAATCAGAGATTCATTGGTAAAAGACAACAAACCAAATAACTAAAATGGGGAAACCGGATTAATCCGGTTTTCTTTTTTATAATACCAGATGATGCTGTACCACCTGTAATAATTGAAAATAGTATACAAATAAGTAAATCGTTACGATATACTTATCACATACACTTATAAACAGGAGGCTGATTACAATATTTAAAAAGATTAAAATGCCACATGCGTTCGTCCTGATTTATGCGATTGTAATCGTGGCCGCCATCGCGAGTTATATTATCCCTGCCGGTGAATATGACCGCTATGAAGACTCAGAAGGCAGGCAGGTCGTCGATGAAACAACATTTACATATATTGAGCAGAATCCTGTCGAATGGACACAGGTTTTCACAGTCGTTCCGCTCGGCATGGTTGACGCCGCAAGCATCATCTTTTTAATATTCATCATCGGCGGTGCCTTAGGAATGATCAACGGCACCGGTGCGATTGAAGCAGGCATCAACAAAATCGTCTCTCTTTTAAAAAATAAAGAGATCATACTCATACCGCTGACAATGCTGATATTCTCATTTGGCGGCGCAACATTCGGAATGGCAGAGTCCACTCTGATATTCATTCCGATGGGCGTCATACTTGCACGCTCCCTCGGGATGGATGCGTTGACGGGCATGTCAATGGTCGCCCTCGGGGCCGCAGCAGGATTCTCCGGAGGATTCATGAACATATTCACAGTCGGCGTCGCGCAGGAAATTGCAGAACTGCCGCTGTTCTCGGGTATGGGCCTGCGCATCATTGTTCAAATCATCTTTGTAGGCATCGCTGCATTCTTCGTTTACAAATACGGTAAACGCGTGCAAAAAGATAAACAGAACAGTTACGTATATGACCTGGAAAAGCAAGCCGGCACTGAAACATATGAATTCAAAGATCTGACAAAAAGGCATATCGCGGTGCTTCTTGTAATATTTGGCGGTCTTGCACTGATTGTCTACGGTGTCGTCAATGGCTGGTCGACCGGCACAGAGCTCGCAGCCATATTCCTCGCTATGGGGATACTTTCAGGATTTATCGGCGGCAACTCGCCGAATGCTATCGCAGAAGACTTCATCAAAGGTGCAAAAGATGTGACTTTCGGAGCATTGATCGTTGGGCTTGCACGCTGTATCCTACTGATTTTAGAAGACGGCACCATCATCGATACAGTCATCTTCGCAGTAAGTTCAGTGCTTGAGGGACTGCCATCGACAATCGCCGCAGTCGGCATGTTCTTCACACAATTCATCATCAACTTTTTCATCCCGTCAGGCTCCGGCCAGGCAGCCACAACAATACCGCTGATGGCACCGATCGGAGACATTGTCGGCGTACCCAGGCAATCTGTCGTCCTCGCCTTCCAGCTTGGAGACGGATTATCGAACTATCTGTTCCCTACTTCAGCAATTCTGATGGCAGGACTTTCAATCGCTCAGATACCATATGAAAAATGGCTGCGATTCGTCTGGCCCGTCATGCTGACATGGATAATCGCAAGCTCAGTCGTCATGGCTGTCAGTATCATAATAGGATACGGTCCATTTTAGAAAATAAAGACCTGCTCATTCCGAGATGAAATCATTACCAAATGAGCAGCAAATTCAAATGAGCAATCCTGCATACAAAAATGAGTCAGACCTGATATCGAGGTCTGACTCATTTTTTGTATAATTATTCTACTGATTAAAACGCTGTTTGACGTCGCTGATGAAGTACAGACTGCCGGTAACCAATAACAGATCACCGTCAAACTCCCTGATGAAGTTATCATAATCTTTAACTGTCCTTTTACCAGGATGGCTGACCGCCTCGTATATATCATCCAGCGGCAGAGATTTAAAGAATTCGAATTCCGTGACATAAAACTCATCCGCAATCTCATTCAGTCTATCCACCATCGGTCCGATCGGCTTGCCCTTCACTGCTGAAAACAGCACTGTGATTTTCCTTTCGCCGAAGTAGTCTTTCATCGTTGAAACAAGTGCTTCCACAGCTTCATTATTATGCGCGCCGTCCGCGATGATCAACGGTGACGCCTGAAGTGTTTCGATACGGCCCGTCCATTCGGTTTCTTCTATCGCATTGACCATCTTATTCAGGTCGAGCGATAACTCGCCTCGCTCCTGCATCTCTACCAATGCTGCCATGGCGAGCGCCGCATTCTCTCTCTGATGCACGCCGATCATCTTCAGCTGAATATTTTCAAATTCATAGTTTCCGTACTTGAAAGCAAATTCATTCCCCTGATGATAGATGACAATATCTTTATGCAGTTCAACGCTCTTGGCATTCTTTTCCGCCAACACTTTCTGCACATGAGATCTGCTAAAATCATCAGCAACATTATAAACGAGAGGAATCCCCTTTTTGATCACGCCGGCTTTGTCCTTCGCTATATCAACCAATGTATCACCAAGTATTTCAGTGTGATCGAGACCGATACTTGTCAGTATGGTCATAATCGGTGAAAATACATTAGTCGAGTCATGCGTGGCACCAAGGCCTGCTTCCACTATGACAAAATCAACCGTGTGGATTTCACCGAAGTAGACGAACATCATCGTGGTGATAACCTCAAATTCGGTGGCAGCCCCCAGATTGGTTTCTTCAATCATCTTTTCAGTTACCGGCCGCACGATGGTCGCAAGTTCTGCAATCGTCTCATCTGAAACAGGTGTACAGTTCAAAGAAATACGTTCATTGAAAATTTCGATGTACGGTGATGTGAAAGTACCCACCGAGTACTCATTGGCATTTAACGCCTTTCTCATATAACTCAATGTCGATCCTTTGCCGTTCGTTCCCGCGACATGTATACCTTTGATCTTACTTTGCGGTGAACCCAGTTGTTCCAGCATCCATTTCATTCTTCCAATTCCCGGTTTGATGCCAAACTTCATCTGATCATGAATCCAAGATAAACTCTCTTGATAGTTCATTAAGACAATACCCCTTTACTGCAAGCTTTGTAGACGCAATGATACTTCATCATACTGCGACTGATACTTGGCTTCTTTTTCTTTTTCCTGCAGCACCACATTTTCAGGTGCGTTCGCAACAAATTTTTCGTTGCTCAATTTGCCATGTACGCGCTTCAATTCATTGGACAATCGGTCTCTTTCCTTATTCAGACGCGCAATCTCTTCTTCTTTGTTGATCAGTCCTGCAAGCGGCAGGATCACTGTGGCACCATCGACAACGCTTGTTTTATCATCCTCATTTTTCTCAATCGCAGCTGCGATTTCAAGTGTTCCCGGATTACAGAAACGGTCGATGTAGTGTTTGTTCGCCTCCACAGCTTCACGTCTTGCGTCATCTTTCACTTCTATCTTTATATCAATCGGTCTCGACAACGGTGTATTCACTTCACTTCTTGTCTGACGTACAGATTTGATGATTTCAACTAAAAGTGCCATTTCCTTTTTCGCTGACTCATCTATGTGGTCTTTATTCGCAACCGGCCATTCGCTCGTTACAATTGTACGGCCGCCTTCAATGGTCTGGTAAATCTCTTCAGTGACAAACGGCATGAACGGATGAAGCATTTTAAGAATCTTGTCCAATGTATACAAGAGCACCGAACGTGTCATATGTTTCTCTTCATCAGTACCCTCAGTCATCGGTACTTTCGCCATTTCGATGTACCAGTCACAGAAATCATCCCAGATGAAGTTATAAAGCAGTCTGCCGACTTCACCGAATTCATACTTCTCTGAAAGCCGTGTCACTTCATTGATTGTTGTATTCAGGTTCGTCAGTATCCATTTATCTGCAAGTGACTTTTTGCCGTCCAGGTTAATGTCCGCCATCTTAAAGTCCGGACCGATATTCATGAGACCGAATCTTGAAGCATTCCAGATTTTATTAATAAAGTTCCATACAGATTCCACTTTTTCATCACTGTAGCGCAAATCCTGTCCAGGTGTAGAACCGGTCGCGAGGAAGTATCTGAGTGCGTCTGCACCGTACTTATCAATGACATCCATAGGATCAACACCGTTGCCGAGTGATTTGGACATCTTGCGGTTTTGTTCATCACGTACAAGGCCATGCAGTAAAACATCATCGAATGGCTTCCCGCCAGTATGTTCAAGTGAAGAGAAGATCATTCTCGCAACCCAGAAGAAGATAATATCATATCCCGTGACAAGCACATTCGTCGGGAAGAACTTTTTAAAGTCTGCAGTTTCTTCCGGCCAGCCCATTGTTGAAAACGGCCATAGTGCACTGGAGAACCATGTGTCCAGAACGTCCGCATCCTGTGTCCAGTTTTCAATATCTTCCGGTGCTTCCATGCCGACATGAATTTCACCGGTTTCATTGTGGTACCATGCAGGAATTTGATGTCCCCACCAGAGCTGTCTAGAGATGACCCAGTCTCGAATGTTGCCCATCCATGTATTGAATGTCTGCTCAAATCTCGGCGGAACAAAGTCGATTCTGTTATCAGTGTTCTGATTGTCCAGTGTGTCTTTTGCGATTTTATCCATGCTGACGAACCACTGTGTTGATAAATACGGTTCAACAACAGCGTCACTCCTCTCAGAGTGTCCAACTGAGTGCATATGTGATTCAATCTTAATCATAAGATCCTGTTCTTTTAGTTCCTTCACCAGCTGCCTGCGGCAGTCAAAACGGTCAAGACCGGCATACGGCCCGCCGAGTTCATTGATGGAACCGTCAGGATTCATTACGTTAATCCGCTCAAGATTGTGTCTGTTGCCGATTTCAAAGTCATTCGGATCATGTGCCGGCGTCACTTTCATCACACCGGTACCAAATTCCTTATCCACATAGTCATCAGCAATAATCGGCAGTTCACGTTCAATGATCGGCAGAGTGACTGTCTTGCCGATCAGGTTTTTATACCGTTCATCTTCAGGATGAACAACAATCGCAGTATCTCCGAGCATCGTTTCAGGACGCGTCGTTGCAATTTCCAAAAAGCCGGAGCCATCTGTGAGCGGGTATTTTACATGGTAAAACTTGCCTTCAATCTCCTTATGAATGACTTCTATATCAGATAATGCCGTCTGTGTCTGCGGATCCCAGTTGATGATATATTCGCCGCGGTAGATGAGGTCTTTATTATACATATCCACGAAGACTTTTCTGACAGCATTGGACAGGCCGGCGTCCATTGTGAATCGTTCTTTGTCATAATCCAGGCCGAGTCCGAGTTTCGCCCACTGGTTTCTGATGAAATCCGCATACTCTTCTTTCCAGTTCCAGGCATGCTCCAAAAACTTCTCCCGGCCGATTTCGTGTGACTTGATGCCGTTTTCCCTCAGACGCGCATCCACTTTTGCCTGTGTGGCAATACCTGCATGGTCCATGCCCGGCAGATAAAGCACCTCATAACCCTGCATACGTTTCATACGCGTGATGATGTCCTGCAGCGTCGTGTCCCATGCGTGGCCAAGGTGCAGCTTACCCGTCACATTCGGCGGCGGGATGACGATTGAGAAAGGTGCCTTGTCAGATTCAGCATCTGATTTAAAATAACCTTCATTTATCCATTTTTCATATTTACCTTCTTCAATTGTTCCCGGATGATACTTTTTTGGCATTTCCATATAAAAATCTCCTCTCAAAATAAAAAAACTCCACATCCTGTAATAGGACGGGAGTTCCGCGGTACCACCTAAATTCAGCAATAAAAATATTGCTACACTCAAATATTTAACGCATATATACGTTCAACCCTACTGATTCGTTCAAGCTGAATTGATATCAGATTACTTTCACCATGATTTTCGTTATGTTCACACCCGCCACATACTCTCTGAAAACCCAATCATGACTACTCTTCTGACCTCTTTATTTAATTAAATTTATCTTATCCAAATATGCTTATACTGTCAAGTTTCACCATTTTTTCGACGTCTGTATTTCAAGTAGTAGCTGACCACAGGTGTGACAAATAATATGATGAAAAATATCCTGAATATATGATAGCTTGAAATCATCGCTATATCCGCACCCATTTCCACGGCAACTATAATCAACTGCCCGATACCACCGGGTGCTGCACTTAAAAATAAGTTGTTGAAGGAATGTTCGGTAAACATCTGATACGTGCCGACGATTAACAACGTGCCGAAAATCAGAAGTATATTCTGAATCAGCATGGAAATGATCATTCTGCTGTTCAATTGATACAGGAGTGAGGATATTTGAATACCGATTCTAATACCGAACACTATTTGCGCTATATTCATAAATTCGATATTAAGTGAAAAGTGATGTCCTGAAGTGACATTCCATACCAGCATGGCAATAATCGGTCCCAGCATAAAAGGCACCGGGAAATTGATCAGCTTAAGTAAATACATCAAGAATAATGCACCGGCCACAATCAATAGTAGTGACGGCTGAAGCATCTCCGTCAGAAGCGGCGCCTGCTCTTCTGCGACGACGGCTGTACCGCCATCTGCAGTAAAGAAGCTTGCAATGAGCGGTACAAGAATCACAACCAGTATTATTCTCGACATCTGGGTGATGGTTACCAGCAGAAGATCCGCCTTCTTATCTTCTTCTGCCATAATCAGCATCTGGCTGAGTGCCCCGGGTACAGAAGATAACAGTGCCGTTTCCGGTGTACATTTCGTCAGTTTCATGAAAATCCTCGATAAGCTGAGGCTTAAACCGATGATCAGGAAAGTGATCATGATAATATTTCCAAGTTCACCGAGCATCTCATGCATTGCATCCACTGTAAAAGTCGACCCGATTTCAAACCCGATGACAAACACACCGAGATTACCGAGCCATTTGGGATAATAAAAATCTTTTGTTACAAATCTGATGAATAAAAATGTTGCAATCATGGAGCCGAAAAGCCAGGGTAAAATCATACCTGCCGCATTTAAAACCCAGGATATGGCGATTGCTGATAATAACAACATAATTAAACGGATTATTTTCATGTAGAAAACCTGCCATTTAGTTGAAGTTTTAATAAAAAACATAAGAACTCCCTGAACCAGGGAGTTCTTATTTATAAATTATTCTGAGAACATATCATATAATGCAGTCAGTTCTTCATTACTCACTTCATCTTCACTGAATGAAGGCATTGAACCCTGACCATTTCTTACGATATCGGTAAATTCATCTTCACCAAGGCTGGTACCTGCAAGTGCCGGCCCCATTCCGCCTGAGAAGTCTTCACCGTGGCATGAAGCACAACTGTTTTGAGCAATGCCTTCAGCATCTACGTCGCCTGAAGAAGCACCCTCTCCAGAACCTTCTTCTCCGCCCTCTTCAGAGCTTTCGCCGCCGCCTGAATCTTCGCTTGATTCTTCAGATTCTGCACCGGAATCAGCGGTCTGTTCACCGCCGCCGCCTTCGCCGCCAAGATGAAATATCATAAGTGGGATGATTAAAATCACTACCATGATTGGAATAACCCAAACTAAAGGATTTCTGACATCCTCTTTTTGTTCTTTCTTGGAATGTGTTATCATTTCCCGGCCCTGGCCGTCAATGTAGGTTCTATCCTTATCTTTGACGCCATCCATATTTACTTCCTTATCTGTAAGGTTTCGATCTTTTTTATCACTCATTCGCTGTGACCCCCCAAATATTATTCATACCTATTATACACTTAAATGGACAACTATGAAGCATAAATTTTAGTTACTTTTTACTTAAACGCTCTAAAGCATTGTCAAATGCGGCAATTGTCGCATCAATATCTTCTTTTGTATGCTTTGTTGAGAGGAACATACCTTCGAATTGTGAAGGCGGCAAGTAAATACCCTCTTTCAGCAGCTCCTGATATAATTTTTTAAATAAAACCAGATCACTTCCATTTGCGCTGTCAAAATCAGTCACAGGTCCGTCTGTCAGAAAGAAGCCGATCATTGAGCCGGCACGGTTGATTGTAATTGGACGGCTGTGTTTTTCGAATACTTTTGTCAGTCCGTCTTCGAGAAGATCTGCAAGTTCGTTAAAGTACGTGTAGCTTTCTTCTGTCAGCTGGTTTAATGTATGGTAGCCGCCGGCCATTGCAAGCGGGTTACCTGAAAGTGTGCCAGCCTGATAAACATCACCAACTGGCGCGACTTTTTCCATGATTTCTTTTTTACCGCCATATGCACCTACCGGCAGACCGCCGCCAATCACTTTCCCGAGACATGTAAGGTCAGGGGTGATGCCGTAATGACCCTGTGCACAATGATATCCGACTCTGAATCCTGTCATCACTTCATCAAAGATTAAAAGTGTATCATTGTTATCAGTGATCTCACGGACTTTATTCAGGAAATTGTCAACCGGCGGAACAACACCCATGTTGCCGGCAACAGGTTCAACAATGACCGCTGCAATATCCTCGCCGTATTTATCAAAGGCTTCTTTCAAGCTTTCAGGATCATTATACGGCACAGTGATTGTATTGATTGCCGTTCCTTCAGGTACACCCGGCGAATCAGGAAGCCCGAGTGTGGCAACACCTGAGCCTGCCTTAATCAGCAGGGAGTCACTGTGGCCGTGATAACAGCCCTCAAATTTAAGTATTTTGTTACGCCCGGTATAACCTCTTGCAAGTCTTAGCGCTGCAAGTGTCGCTTCCGTACCGGATGATACCATGCGGACCATTTCAACTGAAGGTACTCTGTCTATGACAAGTTCAGCCATTTTATTTTCAAGTTCTGTCGGTGCTCCGAACGTCGTACCCTTCTTTGCTGTTTCTGCCACTTCTTCAACGACTTTATCGTCACTGTGACCTAAAATCAAAGGTCCGAAGCTCAGACAGTAGTCGATATACTCATTGCCATCCACATCATAGACACGCGCATCTTTCGCATGGTCTATAAATAAAGGATGCTCTCCTACGGATTTGAATGCTCTTGCCGGTGAGTTTACACCACCCGGCATCAAGTCCACCGCTTTTTCATAAAGTGCTTTAGATTTGTTAAACATTACTACACCTCTCCCTGATTAATCTTTATACAAATGTCTTTCGCAAAGTAAGTGATGATTAAATCAGCACCTGCGCGTTTCATTGACAGCATCTGTTCGATGATGACCTCTTCATCCAGAAGCCCCATATCGATGGCAGTTCTTGTCATGGCGTACTCACCGCTCACATTATATGCCACCACCGGAAGATCCGAACGGTTTCTGACATCCCGTATGATATCAAGATAAGAGAGCGCCGGTTTGACGATCATCATATCCGCACCTTCATTCTCATCGCTTGCTAGTTCTCTCAAAGCTTCAAGGCGGTTTGCCGGATCCATCTGATATGTTCTCCGGTCACCGAAAGACGGTGTGGATTCCGCCGCATCACGGAATGGACCGTAGAATTTTGATGCATATTTGATACCATAGCTCATAATGGGAATATGGCTGAAGCCATTGTCATCCAGACCTTTTCTGATTTCAGTGACAAATCCATCCATCATATTGCTTGGAGCAATGATATCTGCACCGGCACGCGCCTGTGAAACAGCCGTTTTGACAAGCAGCGGCAATGTCGCATCATTGTCGACATCTTCCGTTTTCTCATCAATCAGACCGCAGTGGCCGTGATCTGTATACTCACACAGGCAAGTATCCAGAATAACGAGCAGCTCCGGATAAAGCTCTTTTGACAGCCGGCATGCTTCCTGGACGATACCGTGATCATGATATGCACCACTGCCCTCTGGATCTTTTTCATTTGGCACACCAAAGAAAATAACAGATTTAATGCCCAGGGAGACGACTTCATCCAGCTCTTCTTTCAGCATGTTCAATGAAATCTGATAAACTCCCTTCATGGAAGGCACCTCTTTTTTAACATCATCTTTTTCCACTACAAAAATCGGATAAATCAGGTCATCCTTGTGGAGATGTGTTTCTCTGACGATATCTCTCATAAACGGTGATTTCCGAAGTCTTCTATGACGCTCAAATTCCATTATTACACCTCATATTTCTCTTTTATAAATTCAAATATACTTTCAAGGGTCGCTTTTTCAGGGGATTTTGACGTTATTCCCAGCCGATCCAGTTCTTTTTTTGTCACCGCACCGATTGAAACAATCGGTTTATCTTTCAGTGTATTCGGCTCGATGTATTTTTTTAATACTTTTACACCAGATGGACTTGAAAAAGTGATGATATTTATATCTTCCCATTTTTCTTTAATCAATTGAATGGATTCAATATTATCCACCGGCTGATAAATTGAAAATTTAACCACTTCTACCCCGTACTCTTCAAGGTAGTCATGAAGTATGTTCCTTGCGTCCCTGCTAGTCGGATAAAGTACTCTGCTGATATCCACTTCATCAATCGGAAATTCCTCTATAAAACCTTCCTGAGTATATACACCGGGTTCGAAATCCACGTGATAGCCATGTTTGACCAGAAGCTCTGTCGTCTTTTCTCCGATGCTTGCGATTTTCGTATACCGTGTTTTAGCCAAATAAGGTAAAAATAGATTCACTGCATTTTTACTCGTTAAAATGACCCAGTCATAGTGCGCATCCAGAAAATCTTCATCGATCGAAAGTGGTTGTATTCTGATGAGTGGTGCATGAATGATATCAAATTCATCGCTCTCAGCATTAAGCTTCGTCTGGGTTACAAGAACGTTCTTTGTGTGACTATTATAGTTTTTCATTGATTTTATCAATGATTTCCTTTGCACCGATTTTCTCCATCTCATCAGCAACCAGGTTGCCGAGTTCATGTGGATCCGATGCGGATTTTTTAACCAGATACTTCTCTTCACCGTCTTCGGACATGATCAGACCTGTCAAATAAAGTTCTCCGTCTTCAAGAGTCGCATAACCGCCGATGGGTACCTGGCAGCTGCCGTCCATACGGCTGAGGAACGTTCTTTCAGCGCTCGTACATAGTGCGTCCTCGCTGGAGTGCACTTTCTGAAGCATTTCATCAAGCTCATGGTCATCTTTCCTGATTTCGATGCCAAGTGCTCCTTGTGCAATTGCCGGGATGAATTCTTCTGCGTCGAAGTACTCAGTCACACGGCTGTCGCCCCATCCCATTCTTTTAAGTCCTGCAGCTGCAAGCAGTATTGCATCATACTCACCGGACTCCATCTTTTTGATACGTGTGTCGATATTGCCCCTCACCCAGTTGACTGTAATATCATCACGGATGGATTTCAGCTGTGCTGCCCGTCTTAAGCTGCTTGTGCCGACGATGCTGCCTGCGGGCAGGTCTTTGAATTGCACTTTATTGTTCGAGAGAAATGCATCTCTCATATCTTCTCTTTCAGGAATACATGCGATCTTAAACTGTTCCGGCAGTTTGCTCGGAACATCTTTTAAACTGTGTATCGCCATATCGATTTCTTCATTTTCCAGAGCCTGTTCAATCTCTTTGACGAAGAGACCTTTACCGCCGACTTTTGACAATTGAACATCGACAATGCGGTCACCTTTTGTGACGATCTCTTTTATTTCAAATTCTGTCTCCGGAAATTGTTCCTGAAGTAAAGCGATAAATTGTTTTGATTGTGTCATGGCCAATCCACTGCGTCTGGATCCGACGATAAACTTTCTCATAAAAATACTCCTTTTAAGTCCATATATGGAAATTTGAAAACTGTGAAACGAATAAATAATTAATCATGCAGATAATGAACAGCACCATATTTAAAATAGCAAAGACATAAAGATTACGCATCTTTTTCAAATAAAAGAGCAACATAATATATAAAACAACGATAAATGATGTCCCTAAAACTTTTATATCAATGATAATCTCCGGGCCAATGATCTGCAGACCCCAGTGATAGCCCAAAAATATGCTGATTGTCATGGTCATCAGACCGATGCCAACAGTGCGCATCATCATTTTACGCGCCGTCTCTATACTGAATAAAGAAAAGAATGTACGGTTGAAACGTTTCTTCTTTAAATTCGTATATTGAATGACGTATATCAGTGAGTGCAGTGCCGAGACGAAAAACAGCACATAGGCAAGCAGGGCCAGACCGACATGGATGATCAGCAGCTCATTCATGATAACCGACACTTCCACCTGCTGTGTTAAAGGTTCAGGCTGAAATGTGAACATCGAAAAGAATATAAAACTTAAAAATATGAAACCGAACAGCACTTGTTCACTGTCATTCTTATAATAATATATAATACCGACAATTGATAATACCAGGGAAAGTGTGAACATTCCTTCGTAGGTCGTCAGCATCGGAATCCGTGCCAGGCTGAAAACGGCATTCAAATAAGTAAATAGATGCAGGGCCGTCGCCAGAATGATGATATAAAAGGAAACCTTCCTGGCTTGGCGATTTCTTAAAGCTAAATCGTACGCCAGCACAGAAAGGCCAGTAAAATATAAAAGCATGATAAATTCATTAATGCGGAACAGAATATCCATATTAGTCCCTACCCATTTTATTCAAACGCAATTTCAGATTGTTTGTTGACCAGTGCCTGACGGTGTTTATTACGCTCTCTGTCTTTAACTTCTTCCACTTCTTCTTCAATGCCAAACAGTGTTTCTATTTCTTTAAGTTTTTTCATTGCGTGTTTTTCGTTGCCGACTTCTTTAGTATAAGTGATAGGATCTTTCAGCATCTGATTGATGATGCTCTTCATGTGTTTGCTGATGACTGTTTTTTCTCTTTCAGTCATGTCAGGCATTTTACGCTCTACACTTTTAAACGTTTCTTCGTGTATCGTCAGTGCCTTTGTTCTCAGAGCCTGGATGACCGGTGTCACTCCAAGCTGATTCACCCATGTATCGAAGTCATCCTGAGCTTTCATAATCATCGCTTCGACTTTTTTCGCTTCCTGTTGTCTTGTTGCAAGATTGGAATCAATCAGACCTTGCAGATCATCGACGTTGTACATATATACATTGTCATATTGTGTCGTATTAGGCTCTATATCCCTCGGCATCGCAATATCGATAAGGATTAACGGACGGTTGGCCCTTTTCGCTTGTACGGATTGTAACATCTCTTCAGTAATCACGTAGTTCCTTGAAGATGTACTTGAAATGACAAGGTCCGTATCCATTAGGCAGTCTTCCAGCTTATCCATCTGCTCATAGCTGCAGCCGAATTTATCTGCAAGCTGTTTTGCATTCTCGATGGAACGATTGACGATTGTAACGTCTTTCATACCATTCGAAGTCAAATTCAGAACGGATTGCTCGGACATTTCACCGGCGCCGATGACAATCGCCTTCGTCTCTCTATTCTTTTCAAAAATCTTATTGACCAGCTGTACAGCTGCATACGAAGTGGAAATCGCATTTTTGGAAATATCCGTATCATTGTGGCCTTTTTTAGCAACGGTAATCGCTTCTTTGAACAGTTTGTTAAAGATTGTACCTGTTGTCTGCTCATTTTGAGCTTTGAAAAACGCATCTCTGATCTGTCCCAGTATTTGTGTTTCTCCAAGAACCATGGAATCCAGTCCCGCAGTCACATAAAACAGATGCTCAATGGCTTCTTCACCGACTTTTACATCTATTATTTTCTTTATCGTTTCCAGGTCCACATCGAACCAGTCAGCGAGGAAGCTTTGTGCATAGTATTTGCCGGTGTGCACCTGGTCACTCACTATATATACTTCCGTCCGATTACAAGTCGACAGCAATACTGCCTCCAGAATGCTTTTTTCGGTTCTTAATTTATGTAGAGCATCTGTCAGCTCCACTTCATTGAATTGTACTTTCTCACGCTCTTCGACTGTCGCTTTTCTATAATTTAAACTAAGCGAAATTACGTGCATTAAATTTCCTCCTACCACAATTAAACGTTATTAATAATCATTCTAATTGTAACAAAAAAACCATGCTATATCTATATAACACGGTTGATTTAGGCAGTAAAATGAAAATGTACCAACCTAGACATATTTACTTAGTGCTGCGTGTACTTTTGGAAGATTTTTCTTGTCCACCGATGAAAAGTCTATAACAGTATCTTCCGGTTCGACTTCCAGACTTTCTCTGACTATTTTCAAATGCTTCTCAACTTTACTCTTTGCAATTTTATCTGCTTTCGTGCAGACGACAATGACAGGCAGATCAAGATGTTTTAAAAAATCATACATTAAAATATCATCCTGTGTCGGTTTATGACGAAGATCGATCAGCTGGACGACAGCCTGTAATTCCTGTCTTTCAGCCAGATAAGCTTCAATCAGTTCGCCCCATTTTTCTCTGTCTTTTTTTGACTGTTTCGCATAACCGTATCCCGGAACATCCACCATGATGAACTGTTCATCCACATTGTAAAAGTTGAGGTTTACTGTTTTACCCGGCTTTGAAGATGTTCTGGCGATATTTTTACGGCCAACGATTGCATTGATAAATGATGATTTACCGACATTTGAACGGCCGCTGAGCGCAATTTCATTTTTATTTTCTGTTGGATATTGGGAAACATCCATTGCAGAAATCATAAATTCAACGTTGTTGGGGTTTATTTTCAATTTCATTCTTTGAACTCCTTATAAAAAAAGCTGTCTGAATCCAGACAGCTTTTTTGTTATGCACTTTTACGATCGATAGTGATTTCTTTACCATCTTTATCGTAAAGCAGTGGTTCACTTTCATCCACTATCGTTTCTCTGGTAATTTTGACTTTCTTGATATTATCATTTGAAGGTACACTGAACATGATGTCCACCATACGTTCTTCTATGATTGAACGAAGTCCGCGGGCGCCTGTTTTTCTTTCGATCGCCAGTTCACTGATTGCATTCAATGCATCTTCATCAAATTCCAATTCAACATCGTCAATTGCAAGCATTTTCTGATACTGCTTGACGAGAGCGTTTTTAGGTTCTGTAAGAATGGAATTGAGCGCGTCAACATCCAGTTCACCCAGGTGGCTGATAATCGGTACACGACCGATGAACTCAGGAATTAAACCATAGCTCTGAAGGTCATCCGGGCGTACTTTTGAAAGCAGTGCATCTTTATCTTCAGCTGAAGTTGCCGGTCCGCCGAAGCCGATGACTTTCTCACCGATTCTCCGCTTGATAATTTCATCCATACCGTCAAATGCGCCGCCAAGTACAAACAGAATGTTCTTAGTATCTATTTGGATCGACTCCTGGTTAGGATGCTTTCTGCCGCCCTGCGGCGGTACACTGGCAGTTGTGCCTTCCAATATCTTGAGAAGTGCCTGCTGCACACCTTCACCGGAAACATCTCTTGTAATGGATGTGTTCTCACTTTTACGTGCAATCTTATCAATTTCATCGACATAGATGATGCCCTGTTCCGCACGCTCTACATCGAAGTCGGCAGCCTGAATCAGACGCAGAAGTATATTTTCTACATCGTCACCGACATAACCTGCTTCTGTTAAACTTGTCGCATCCGCAATGGCGAACGGCACGTCCAGTGTTCTTGCCAAAGTCTGAGCTAGTAATGTTTTACCACTGCCGGTCGGTCCGATCAGAGCGATATTACTTTTAGAAATCTCCACATCATCATCGCTGCTTTCCTGGTTGATACGTTTATAGTGATTGTAAACAGCCACACTCAATGCCCGTTTAGCATTATCCTGGCCGATCACATAATCATTTAGAGATTCAAGTATTTCCTGAGGTTTTGGCAATTCAGTAAAGATTGCTTTATGTTCTGTTTTCAGTTCTTCTTCAATAATTTCATAACACAATTCGATACATTCATTACAAATGTACACACCGCTGCCTGCGATTAATTTTTTAACCTGCTCTTGATCTTTACCACAAAAAGAACACGTCAAATTTGTGTCATCTTCATTAAATTTAATCATATTAACACCTCTTTTATCATTGTCGTAAACTATACTAGAAGTCGATGATGAAATCAACGAATAAACTCACTGGCAATGATAGCAATAGCTCTGCAGCTGATCAGCCGCAGAGCTATTAATCATCAAACGAATTTATTTTTCTTCTGTTGATTCTTCTGAATCAGCTTCAGTTTTCTCTTCATCTGTCTCTTCAACAATTTTTGCGTTGTCAACAAGTACATCCAATGCTTTTTGGACTTTAAGGTCCTGCTCGAGCATTGACAGGTCGCCCAGAGTTGATTTGATATCTTCAACTCCGATACCGAACTGTTCACTCATTTTCTCAAGTTCTGAATCAATATCTTCTTCAGAAATCTCAATATTCTCATCTTCAGCAATCTGCTTCAGCGTGATGTTCGTTTTGACACGTTTTTCCGCATCTTCTTTCATCGTTTCACGCAGTGCATTTTCATCCTGTCCGGATAACTGCTGGTACATTTCAAGGTTGATGCCTTGTTGTGATAAGTTCTGTTCGAACTCCTGAAGCATTCTGTCAAGTTCAGAATTGATCATTGCTTCCGGAACATCTATTTCAGCATTGTCGCTTGCTTTTGTAAGAAGTTCTTCTTTCAATGCGACATCTGACTGATTTTCTTTTGCTTCTTTCAAGTCTTTTTCAAGCTTATCTTTCAGTTCAGCTACAGTTTCAACACCCTGGTCAAGCTCTTTTACAAGCTCATCATCAAGTTCCGGAGTTTCCTTGACTTTGATGGAGTTGATTTTAACTTTGAATACTGCAGGCTTTCCAGCCAGTTCTTCCGCCTGGTAATCTTCAGGGAAAGTGACTTCTACATCTTTTTCATCGCCTACTTTAAGGCCGACAAGCTGTTCTTCGAAACCGCCGATGAATGAACCTGAACCCACTTCAAGATCAAATTCCTCAGCTTTTCCACCTTCGAACTGCTCACCGTCAAGATAGCCGTCAAAGTCGAGGTTGACTGTGTCTCCGTTTTCAATCTCGCCGTCATCTTTGATGATCATTTCTGTATGGTTTTCAAGCATATGACCGATTTCATGTTCGATGTCATGGTCAGTTACTTCTGTTGAAAGTTTAGTACCTTCAAGTCCTTTGTACTCACCCAGCTTAGCTTCAGGTTCTACAGTGACTTTAGCTGTGAAAATAAGATCTTTGCCTTTTTCAACTTCTACAATATCTACTTCAGGCTGATCAACTGGAGTAATACCTTCTTCTTCAACAGCTTTAGCATAGTTTGGTGAAAGTACGATATCCAATGCATCCTGATATAAGGATTCTACACCAAATCTTTTTTCAAACATTTGACGTGGAATTTTTCCTTTTCTGAACCCTGGAAGTGAAACATCTTTCGATACTTTGACAAATGCTTCATCCAACGCTTGATCGAACTCCTCCGCAGGTACTGTTACCGTCAGAAGTCCTTCATTTCCTTCTTGCTTTTCCCATTTGTGAGACATAGTATAATTCCTCCGTTAATACAATTTTTCATAACTTTTTTAGTATAACATACTACTTTTCCTTATCCAACAATTGACTTATATTTAGGTTTTTGTTGAAGTGACAATCTGTTCCATTTCGACGATCCATTCATAAACCCGGTCGCGAGCGCTGTATGAATGGTCGACATTCAACAGGTCGAGGATATATTCAAGATAGCCTTCTATCATTTCCTCTGAACTGAAGTCCAAAGTTTTAGGATAGTTGAAAATCGCATGGCTCGTCATCAGAAGTGTCGCTTCACTGACAATTTGCGGCGCCTGTGATTCTAACACATCGAGCACTTCGGGCTCAACTTCGCTGATCAAAGGTACTTCTTCAAGTATTGGAAGGTCGCTCGGATTGACTTCTTCGGGCTCACCGAATTTGTAATGCTTTACTTTACTTTCATACCCTATTTCCTTCAAATAAAGCAGCATAAATGTAACGATATCTTTATCATTTATGTTTTCAAGTTCATCCAGTACAAAATCTTCATATTTATCGTCTTTCTCATCGGCAAAAGTACTGAACATCCTTAAAATTTCCTGATGACTCATATTTTCGAGGTCTATATCCGCTACTTCCAGCGTATCTTTCTCTTTTTCTTCCAAGGGCTCACCGGCTCCGAGCTTTTTATTATCAATACCTTTTTTTGCCTGGTGCCGCAGCCCGGCAACATCGATTCTGAAGCCCTGCGGAATATTTTCCTCCATCAGGTGGTCGGAAAAATTGATGACTTCATAGTACCTTTCCTGATGATTCAGGGCTTTCAGCAGCTCAATCATATGCATCTCATAATCCCCGCCGCCTTCATTCAGCTTCATCAGTGAATAATCCGTCACTTTGTCATATTCCTTTTCGGCATCAAGCGCTTCATAGAACATTTCTTCCAGACGGATATCGGCGGTGCCGATACCGATGTAATGATAATAGCGTTCTATGAACGTTTTAAATTCGCTATCTTTGAATAATTGAACCAGATCCTTTTCAGCTTTCTTTAAAAATCGCTGGTGCGTCGTGATTTTATCTGCCATAAGCATCACGAATGATTAATTCGCTCCAAGATTCATAAGGTGAAAGATCTGACAATTCATTATTATTTGTCCATTTCAAAGCCAGAGTATCAGCTTCCATATTCGATACACTGTCTTTATCAACCGAAACCTTCAGTACAAGACCTATGTGAACAAGTCCGACATCATTTTCATCATCGTTGATCAGTCCCATGATTTCTATATCACTCACATCGTCACCGACCAGGCCCACTTCCTCTTCAAGCTCGCGCTTAGCGTTGATTGACAGCTTTTCATCTATGTCCGTCACTTCCGGTATATCATTCATATGACCGCCGACACCAATCGAGAGCAGACCATGAAGTCTTTGTTCTCCCCCGCCTCCGAGTCTTTCGTAAACTAGAGTTTCCTTATCATCAGCAGTAGAAATGATGACGTAGCTGATCAGTTGTTTATAGGATGTATCTTCTTCCATATCACCGCGGCGCTTCACATCATAATTTTTAAAAGTATCAACAATGGCAGGATAGCGTGGATCATCTTTGCCGATGAAGCCATTAAAAGTATTCTCTTCTGAATTAAATAGTGGTTCTCTTGGTACGACTAAAATCTGTTCATCAAATTTACTCATGATCTTTCTCCTAATTTTTATTTCGTCACATATCATTCTATAAAACGTTTTTTTACTTGTAAATCAAATAAGACAATAACTTTTTTATAATAATTTGTAAACTTCATTAATATAATGTAATTTCACATTATTAATTTTAAATTAATAATTGACTTATGACCGCTTTATTGATTATAATTGAATTTGTTCTTAATTAAGTCTCGATAGCTCAGCTGGATAGAGCAATGCCCTTCTAAGGCATCGGTCGGGGGTTCGAATCCCTCTCGGGACGCTACGGAATATGCTTCTAAATTTACATACCCTGGTAAACATCGGTTTACTGGGGTTTTTTTGTCCCGGTAGCTCAGCTGGATAGAGCAATGGCCTCCTAAGCCATAGGTCGGGGGTTCGAACCCCTCCCGGGACGCTTTTGAATCAACACTGCTTCCAACATTCCGGGAGCAGTTTTTTATTTACATGAATTTAATATAGCCGGATTCGAATTTGTCTTGATAATCTTCGAAGTCCCCAAAGTCCAACCACAATTTTCGAACAAATCACTCGAAATATGGAAAGTATTCATAACGAGCTCTGATAATAGTATAAATGGCATAAAACCACGAAGCCATACGAATAAAGACCGATGGCCAACCATTCAGCCTACATACAGCAAAAACCACTGAAATCCGAACTGCGTTTCAGTGGTCTGCTTCAAACGTTTATAAAATTCTAACGGTCCTTATCGTCTTTCGTAAATTTATCAATCGTTTCGTTCGCCTTATCTTTGGCATTTTCGACAAATTCTTTTGCTTTTCCTGAATTTTTATCTTTTTTTCCTTCTGATTCCAAATCTTTATCACCGGTTACATTGCCGATTGTTTCTTTCAAATTACCTTTAGTCTGTTCTTTTCTGCTTTCGTCACTCATATATAACACCTCTCATGTAATGTGTAACTTCCAATACCACTGATTAATCTCATCTAAACATTTTGAGTATGCCATTCACTCTTCAGCATGCGGTATAAAATGCAGTCATGAAAATGGTCATACAAAAATTCATATTCCTTCATGACACCTTCTTCCGTGAAATTGAGCGACTCCGGTAATTTTCGGCTCCTTAAATTATTCACACCGCAGACGATTTCTATACGGTTCAATTTTAGTTTTTCAAACCCATGGGTAACGATGGCCTCCACACTTTTACTCATCAAACCGTGCCCTTCGTAATCCCTGCTGATCCAGTAGCCGATCTGTCCCCGTTTGGAATTCGGATCGATTGAGGTGTAGCCGCACATCCCGATGAACTCGTCTTTATAGAACAAGCCAAGTTCCATCCCTGTGCCGAGCTCGATATTTTGCTGCCATGACTTTATCATCGTCACATATCTGTGTGAGCTCGTCGTATAATCCAGCCACGGCAGCCACCTTTTCAAATACACACGATTATTGTTGACGACTTCAAATATCATTTTACGGTCCCGCTGGGTCAGTTCACGCAGCTGTGTGTCCTCATCTATATAGATTCTAATCATTGTCTTCACTTACTTTCTTATGATGAAATAATTCTTTTTCTGACTTTCGGGTTGATTTCACAGGAATCACCTTTGTTCAGACGGTGTCTGTTGCCTGCGATAAAATCATACAGACGGTTTCTGAAAAATTCAGGCATCACTTTGATAACACTGAATACTCTAGTATTCGTTGCATCATTCAGCACTTCTATCACTGCATCGCTCCTGATATAAAGGTCGTCCGAATAATAGACTGCAGAGTCTATATTTTTTGGTAAAATATCTTCAAGTTCTTTTATTGATGCAAAATAAATTTTTTCCCGGCGGTCCATCTTCACTATCCACTTCGCAAATGTGTTACACATTATACAGTCATCGTCGAAATATAATATACTAATAATAACACTCCTATCATAATATAAAGGGGAATACGATGAAACAGCCAATCCATATCTTTTTATCTACATATTTTATAATAATCGCTTTACTTTATTTGACGATGCGCTACAGTTCATTCGATATGAATGCTGTGCTGTTTTCTATTTTAAGCGGTCTATTCATCCTGATCATAATTATACTGTACACGAAAAAACAGATCACACTGAATATATTCACAGTCAGTCTCTTATTCCTCACTGCCCTGATGCTTCTCACCCGCCTGATTGAATAAAAAAGGGAAATAACATTCTGTTATCTCCCTTTCTGTCTTTATAGATCCAAAAGATTAACTTCTTCGAACATTTCGTGGGCTCTGTTAAAGTACTCCACCGTATCTTTCTCTGTATCAAGCACACAGTAACTCGCTTCCCACTTACCTTTCGGGATGGAAATGCTCCCCGGGTTGATACAGAATACTCCGTTTATATTCTCGGCAAGTGCAATATGCGAGTGGCCGTATAAAGCATACTTCGCTCCAAACTCAAGCGCCCGCTCACTCAGCACTTCACGGTCGCCCTTGATGTTATATAAATGTCCGTGAGTTAAGAATATATTCGCATCTTCATCATGCGCCTCCACCGGGAACCGGCTGTCATCATCCACATTGCCTCTGACTTTGCTGAATTTTTCAAGTTCATTATAATCAAACAAAAACTCACTGTCCCCGAGGTGGATATTCAAATCGCCCGGATTATGATCCAACGCACTTTGAACGATTTCTTCCTCTCCATGATTGTCACTGACAATTAAAACTCTCATTAAAATTCTCCTTTTAATTTGAAGTTAATTTTTCAAAGACTTCTTTATCTTTCATCAGTTCATTCAATGCTTTGCTTCTATGACTTATTTTCCCTTTTTCTCCACTGTTAATCATGCCGAGATATATTCCCTCATAAGTTTTGAACAAAGGATCATATCCAAAACCGGAAGTGCCGAAAGGCTCGGTTAATATCTCACCTTCCAATTTTCCGGTATACGTCCTCGTCTCCTCACCAGGAATACTGAGGGCAATGACACAAGTGAAATAAGCACTCCTTTCCGAAACACCTTCCATTGCTTCGAGCAGTTTGGCGTTGTTCCTCTCATCCGTTGCATATTCACCTGAATACCTTGCAGAATAAACACCGGGCGCACCTGAGAGTGCCTCAACAGACAAACCTGAATCATCGCTGATGACAGGCAGTCCGAGCGCTTCTGATGCCGCCTCTGCTTTTAATATTGCGTTGCCGCTGAAAGTATCCGCCGTTTCTTCAACTTCAAAGTCTGACAGCATCTCTTTAATCCCGACGACATCATAATCTGTAAATACAGCTTTAAAATCATTGATTTTCCCTTGATTCCCTGTTGCAATTACTATTTTTCCTTTCATTATTCCACCTACAATTTAATTTCTTGAATCTGATAATCCAGTCCCGGCAGCCAATCCCTGAGGACATACTCAAAACGGCTGCTGTCACCGTTGATCAATATCGTATGCTCTATTTCGTCACCCGTTATTCTGAGCAGATTATTATAATTTAGGATGGTGCTCGTTTCACGGGCAGTCTCATACCCGGAATCGATCACTTTCTTTTCATTATTAAAATAATTCCTTATACCTGCAGAAAGCAGAGGGTAATGCGTACAGCCCAGTATAATTGTATCAGCATCGGTATGCCTGTGTCTTTTCAAAGACTGATGGATGATGATTCCAGATACCACATCATCTTTATATCTCAATTCTTCAACCAATGGTACAAATTTTGGACAGGCGAGGCTGGATACTGAAAAACCGCTGTTGATGCCTTTTATTGCATCACTGTATGCATTTGATTCGACTGTGCCGGATGTTGCCAGCACCAGTACCTTTTCGTTTCTACTATTTTGGATAGCACTTCTCGCTCCCGGCTGAATCACTCCAAGGACAGGAATATCCAGACGTTCCTTTAATATCTCTAGTGCTGCGGCTGTTGCTGTATTACAGGCGATAACGAGCATTTTAATACCCTTATCCACCAGATAATCAGCAATCTGAATTGTATAATCCCTTACATCTTCCTGACTTTTCTCACCATATGGGCACCTTGAAATATCGCCGAAATACATAATTTTTTCATTAGGAAGCTGCCTGACGATTTCTCTGACTACTGTCATGCCGCCAACACCTGAATCCATGACACCGATTGGTCTATCCATGAGTGATCTTTTCACTTTCCCTCAAAATCGATTCCAAAACTTCAGGCAGCAAGTCGAGTTTTTCTTTGTCCAGGTGAGCGGTAATATCGCGGATATAGGAAATTCGTTTATTGATAACTTTATTGATGATTTCTCTACCTGTCTTTTCCATCTTCACAAGTACAAGACGTTTGTCCTTCTCGGACTTATATCTTTTAACCAATTGTAATTTTTCCAATTTATCTACAATATCAGTTGTCGTAGAATGCGCAAGATACATTCTGTTGGACAGTTCACCGATCGTGATCCCTTCTTTGTCACCCACCCATTGCAGGGCAACAAACTGCGGAGGGGAAATTTCGTATTCTTTTAATATTTCACGGCCATGCGCTCTGACATGTACTGAAATATACCTGATAGATTTTTCTATTGAAATGATCAAATCTTTATCTGCCATAAATTCCAGTCCCTACTATCATTTTTAATTAATTATATCGTAAATCGGCATAAAAAAATAGGAAGAGCCTGAGCTCTTCCTAAATCTTTTAATTAATCCACCTGGTGGTCGCTTCCGAAAAATGACTTGAACATGTGGAAAGTTGTTTCTCTTTGCATAGCAGCAATGGATGTAGTGAGTGGAATACCCTGCGGGCACGCCTCTACACAGTTTTGCGCCATGCCGCATTCAGCGATGCCGCCGACACCCATAAGAGCATCCAGACGCTCATCTTTGTTCATGCTGCCTGTCGGGTGTAAGTTGAACAATCTCACTTGTGAAATTGCTGCTGCACCCATGAAGCTTGATTTGTCATTAACGTTCGGACAAACTTCCAGACACACACCGCAACTCATACATTTTGAAAGTTCGTATGCCGTCTGACGCTTTTTCTCAGGCATTCTAGGTCCTGGACCAAGATCGTGAGTACCGTCGATCGGCACCCATGCCTGAACACGTTTCAAGTTGTCGAACATGAATGAACGGTCGACCTGCAAGTCTTTGACGATTGGGAATGTTGACATCGGCTCAAGTTTAATCGGCTGCTCGAACTGGTCGATCAGCGCCGTACATGATTGTCTTGCTGTACCGTTGATGACCATTGAACAGGCACCACAGACCTCTTCCAGACAATTCATATCCCATGTTACAGGTGTTGTTTTGTCACCTTTTGAATTCACTGGGTTTCTTTGAATTTCCATCAGTGCACTGATGACGTTCATATTCTCACGGTAGCCGACTTCGAATTCTTCCCAATAAGGACTGGACTCAGGATTTTCCTGACGCTTTATATTTATCTTGATTACTTTATTATCAGCCATTATTTTTTGGCACCTCCTGTAGATTTTGAAGTATAGTCACGTTTACGCGGCGGAATTAAGCTCACATCAACATCCACATATTCAAATCTTGGTGCTTCCAGTGCCCCTTCGAAATGCGCTTTGGTAGTTTTCAGCCACTCTTCGTCATTACGTTCAGGGAACTCCGGTTTGTAATGGGCACCGCGTGATTCGTTACGGTTAAGTGCACCGATAGTGATGACACGCGCCAGTACAAGCATGTTCCACAACTGTCTTGTAAAGAATGCTGCCTGGTTGCTCCACTTTTTCGTATCATTGATGTTGATGTTCTTATAGCGTTCCATCAACTCAACAATTTTCTTATCCGTTTCTTCAAGGCGGTCATTATGTCTAACAACAGTAACATTGTCCGTCATAAGTTCACCGAGCTCTTTATGGATGACATAAGCATTTTCTTCGCCGTCCATATTCAGGATATTATTGAACTTATCTTCTTCAACTTTTTTCGCTTTCTCATATATGGAATCATCAAGGTCTTCATAAGACTGATCAAGTTCTTTAACATATTCGATTGCTTTAGGACCAGCGACCATACCGCCATAGATGGCAGAAAGTAATGAGTTCGCACCAAGACGGTTACCGCCGTGCTGTGAGTAATCACACTCACCTGAAGCGAATAATCCGGGTACGTTTGTCATCTGATTGTAGTCGACGTACAGTCCACCCATTGAGTAGTGAACTGCCGGGAAGATTTTCATCGGAACTTTACGAGGGTCGTCCCCTGTAAATTTCTCATAGATTTCGATAATACCGCCAAGCTTGACATCCAGTTCATGCGGATCTTTATGTGAAAGGTCAAGATAAACCATGTTCTCACCATTGATACCGAGTTTTTGATTAACACACACGTCGAATATTTCACGTGTTGCGATATCACGAGGAACCAGGTTACCATAGTCCGGATATTTCTCTTCTAAGAAATACCAAGGTTTACCATCTTTATATGTCCAGATTCTTCCACCTTCACCACGAGCTGATTCACTCATCAGACGGAGCTTGTCATCACCCGGGATTGCAGTGGGGTGAATCTGAATGAATTCACCGTTCGCATAAACCGCACCTTGCTGGTAAACAACCGAGGCTGCTGAACCGGTGTTGATCATAGAGTTAGTAGATTTACCGAAGATAATGCCGGGACCACCTGTCGCCATGATGACTGCATCGGATTTGAATGTTTCAATCTCGCCGCTGTCTATCTTCTGCGCAGTAATACCGCGTGATTTCCCTTCATCATCCAATACTACTCCGAGGAACTCCCAACCTTCATACTTATTCACCAGACCGTCAACTTCATGTTTACGGACCTGCTCGTCAAGTGCGTACAAGAGCTGCTGCCCCGTTGTTGCACCCGCATATGCCGTTCTATGATACAAAGTACCTCCAAAACGTCTGAAGTCCAGGAGACCTTCAGGCGTTCTGTTAAACGTCACACCCATACGGTCCAGCAGGTGAATAATTTCCGGCGCAGCATCAGTCATTGCTTTTACCGGGGGCTGATTCGCCAGAAAGTCTCCGCCGTAAACCGTATCGTCAAAATGTATAGCAGTTGAATCTCCCTCACCTTTTGTATTGACTGCTCCATTTATACCGCCCTGGGCACATACAGAGTGAGATCTTTTCACAGGTACGATTGAAAACAAATCAACTTCAGCACCTGTTTCTGCCGCTTTAATCGTCGCCATAAGGCCGGCTAACCCACCGCCGACAACGATGATTTTATTGTTCGCCATGTTTTACACTCCTCTAATTAAATAAACGCTAATATTGCCTGGATTCCGATGACACTCACTACAATAAACACAAGAAGTGATGCATAACCCATGTATTTCTGTGCTCTGTCAGACTGTGTGATACCCCATGTGATCATGAAGCTCCATAATCCGTTCGCAAAATGGTATACAGTTGCAAGAATACCCACGATGTAGAATACCAGCCATAATGGATTAGCTACAATATCCGCAACGAGGTCAAAGTCCAGATCATGACCCAGGAACACCTGTACTCTTGTCTGGTACACGTGGATGGCTATGAAAATAAAAGCCAGCACACCCGATACCCTTTGGAGCAAAAAGCTGATATTACGGAACGTACTCGGATAACCGTACTTATAATTGGCTGTGAAAGCTATGTAAATACCATAAATACCATGGAATAAAATCGGTAGATAAATAACAAAAATCTCCAGGAATATTACGAATGGTAAATTAGCCATAAAACCGGCCGCCGTATTGAACTCTTCCTCGCCTCTAGTTGCAAAGTGGTTAACCACCAGGTGCTGTACTAAAAAAACACCCAGAGGAATAACACCAAGCAACGAGTGAATTCGGCGTATTAAAAAACTTGAATCTTGTTTCGACACTTGAATTCCCCCCTAACTCTACTATAAGTTACATTTTCACAATCTCTATTTTACGCCTAAGAATACTATAAATCAAGGCACTTTGACGTCTAATCATCATGCTTTTTAAAGATTGTGAAAATTTAATCATGCAAAGTTACTTAATACCCTCGAGAATATGCTCTGCAACATTTTTGGGAATGCCGATTTCTATGAAGTCATCCACTTCTTTATCTTTCATTCTTTTTATCGAACCAAAGTGTTTCAACAGCTTCTGTTTCCTTTTTGGACCGACGCCTTCAATGTTATCGAGTACGGACATGGATTGTGATTTACTTCTGATATTTCTATGGAAACTGATTGCAAACCGGTGGACTTCATCCTGGATGCGCTGAAGCAGGTAAAAACTCTGGGAGTTTTTTTTCATCGGCACAATCTCACCGTTGTCTCCGAACAACAGCTCCGCAGTCTGATGCTTATCATTTTTTGCAAGACCTGCGACAGGAATATCCAGGGACATCTCATCCAGCAGCACACTCTTGACGGTATTCATATGACCGAGTGCACCGTCGACGATAATCAGGTTCGGCAGTGGCAGGTTTTCTTTCAGTACTCTTGTATACCGTCTTCTGACAGCCTCTGCCATCGATGCATAGTCATCAATATCATCGACTGTTTTAATCTTGTACTTCCTGTAATTTTTCTTGCTCGGTTTACCGTCGATGAAAGACACCATTACACTGACAGGGTCCACACCCTGTATATTCGAGTTGTCAAAAGCTTCTATTCGTATTGGCGTTTCTATGTCGAGTGCTTCACCAAGCGCTTCGATCGCTTTTACGGTGCGCCTTTCATCACGGTCGATGATATCGAACTTATTGTCTATCGCAATCTTCGCATTTTTAATGGCCAGTTCGACCATTTCTTTTTTAGCTCCGCGCTGGGGCTGAAATACTTTCGACTCGACGACTTCGGCTATGATATCTTTATTAAATTCCTTCGGAATGTGGACTTCTTTAGGCAGCAGACTCGATTTCAGATCATAAAACTGAACGATATATCTGTAAAATTCTTCTTCGACATCATCCTGTATCGGAAACAGTTCCGCCTTTTTCTCTATCAGGTTGCCGTTTCTGATCAGTAACACTGAAACCGACATCCATCCTTTAGAGACACTGTAGCCGAATACATCTCTTGATGTCATATCCGCTGTCATCATCTTCTGCTTCATCATCGTATTTTCAATATGTCCTCTTAAGTCCCGGTATTCCTTGGCCTTTTCAAATTCAAGCGCTTCGGAAGCTGTCTCCATCTTTTCCTTCAAATCGCTCATGATCTGTTCCGTTTCACCGTTTAAAAAGCGAGTGATCCCGTTAATCATTTCATCATACTGCTCCTGCTTCACATCATATACGCAAGGGCCGAGACATTGGCCGATATGATAGTAGAGGCACAGTTTATCCGGCATCGTATTACATTTTCTGAGCGGATAGATCCGGTCTAAGAGCTTCTTTGTTTCATGGGCGCTGTAAGCATTTGGATACGGCCCGAAATGAGTGCCCGATGATGGTTTTACCGTTCTGGTAACAAGCAGACGGGGATGTTTTTCTTTCGTGATTTTAATGAATGGATAACTTTTATCATCTTTCAGTAGAATATTATATCTCGGATAATGTTTTTTAATCAGATTCAATTCCAAAAGCAGCGACTCCACTTCTGTTGAAGTCACGATGAAATCGAAGTCTGTAATCTCACGTACGAGACGCATCGTCTTTTCATCATGCGCACCGGTAAAATAGGACCTTACTCGATTCCTTAAATTCTTGGCCTTGCCGACGTAAAGAATTTCCCCGTACTTGTCTTTCATCATATAACAGCCGGGTTCTGTTGGCAGTACCGAGAGTTTCAATTTTAATTCTGTCATGGTCATCCCTCTTTAAACTGAACAAATATAAAAAAACCGCCATTATAGGCGGTTAAATTTTTAAGCGTGTTTTTCAATCAATGCAACAAGTTGTTCTTTTGGCTGGAAGCCGACAACTTTGTCAACCGGTTCTCCATCTTTGAAAAGGATAAGAGTCGGTATACTCATTACTTCATACTCACTTGCAGTTGCACCGTTAGCATCAACATCCAGTTTAGCGATGTTTGCTTTACCATCAACTTCAACCGCAACTTCTTCAAGTACTGGAGCGATCATTTTACATGGTCCACACCAAGTTGCCCAAAAGTCAACTAAAGTTACGCCATTCGCAACTTCTTCTTTAAAATTTGAATCATTCACATCATATAATGCCATGTTTATATACCTCCATTATTTCCAGTTTATAAATTGATTATAACTCATTGTGTGGTTGTCCACAATTGAATTGCTTTAAGTAAAAAACAATAAATAAAATATCCCGGCTACAAACATTACAATTGCCACCACAATTAATACTTTAGCCAATTTAAGCATATCAAAATTATCCAAGTGCTCACCTACTTCATTTCAACAATAGTGACGCCAAAGCCACCCTCATTCGGATGTCCCATCCTGTAAGACTTGACTCTGGAATGTTGTTTCAGATGCTGCTGGACGCCTTTTTGAAGTGCGCCGGTACCTTTACCGTGTATGATTTCAACCTGGCTGTAGCTGCTTAAAAGCACCTGGTCCAGATATTGATCCAGTTTGATCAGCGCTTCTTCATATCTCTGTCCGCGCAGGTCAAGGCTGCTTTTAACCGCAGTTTTTCCGGTTCTTCGTGCCACTGGCCGCGTCACTTTTTCTTTCTTTCTCTTCTTGAGTTCTTTAAGCGGTATATTCATCTTCAATATACCCATCTGAACAACCGCTTCATCCTTTTCAATCGATAAAATTTCCCCTCTTTGACCGTATGATAGAACATCCACATTGTCACCCACATTGAATGTTTCAACTTTTTCGTTTTCAATCTGCTGTTTCAGCGATTCCTGGTAATAACTGTCTCTCAGACCTTTTCTTTTGGCGATAATTTCATGTTCTTCAAGATTTTTAGCACCGCTCTCCTTCATCTTATTAAGTTCATCGATGATTTCTTCGGCTTTAACTTCACTTTGCTTTATAATTCTGTTCGCTTCATTACGTGCTTCTTTATGCAGTTTCTCTTTATATTCCTGATACTGTTCATGATTACGATTTAATTCCTGTTGCAGTTTTTCCGCTTCCCGCAATGCATCCTGTGTCTCTTCTTCGTATTTCCGAGCTTTGGTTGTATGAGTTTCCAATGCTGTAATCATGTCATTAACGTCTTTCGAGTCTGATTTGACCAGTTCTTTTGCTCTGTTGATGATGGACGGAGATAAACCGAGCTTATTTGAAATTTCAAAAGCATTGGACCTTCCCGGTATGCCCATGAGGAGTCTGTATGTCGGTGATAATGTATTGACATCAAATTCAACACTTGCATTGATGACATCATCACGCGTATAACTGAAAGATTTAATCTGCGGATAGTGAGTCGTTGCAACCAGTGTCGACTGTTTGGAGAGCAAGTCTTCTATAATTCCGATTGCCAGTGCAGCCCCCTCTTCAGGGTCGGTGCCGGCACCAACTTCATCAAGCAGCACAAGCGTTTCATCATCAGCATTGTCGATGATCACTTTTGTATTCGTCAGATGACTCGAGAATGTGGACAGTGATTGTTCGATTGACTGCTCGTCTCCGATATCACTGTACACTTTTTTAAATATCGGTAAAATACTGCCGTCTCTTGCCGGCACTGGCATTCCAGACTGTGCCATCAATTGCGCAAGACCGATTGTTTTTAATGTCACTGTTTTACCGCCGGTGTTGGGACCGGTAATAATGACTGCGAGCGATCCTTCATCGATGGTAATATCATTTTTAACAACTTCATCAGGCTCTATCATCGGATGGAATGCCGCAGGGAGATGAACAGTTCTGGTGTCACTGATCTCCGGCTTCGTCGCACCGATGGAAGCACCGTATTTCGCTTTCGCAAATACCATGTCCAGATGATGCAGATGATCGTCAATCATTGTCAGCTCTTCAGACACTTCAGCGGCCAGACTACTCAGTTCATACAGGATCCGTTCTATTTCCAGCGCCTCATCGTCTTTCAGACTCTGTATCCTGTTCGTCATCTGCACGACAGCCATCGGTTCCATGTATACCGTCTGCCCGCTTTGTGATATATCATGGACAATACCATTAAACTCGGAACGGTACTCGATTTTAACCGGTACGACATATCTGTTATTTCTCATTGTAATGATGCCGTCACTCAGTTTCCTCTGCTGATTGCCTCGGATCAAATCATTCATTTTCTCTCTGATTTTTCCTTCTTCCGAATTGATCTTCTTCCGGATGCGTAGCAGATTTTCGGATGCGTGGTCAAGTACCGTTGTCTCATCAACTGTACTGACTATTTTCTTATATAGATGGTGGATGTCCGGCAGACCAAAAATATAATGTCCGATTGATTCCAGTTCCACCTCGTCCTCATTGAATTCCTCGAAAAGTTTATTCAACGACTGTTTTCTGAAAAGCAGATTTTTTATATCATTGAAATCACTGATTGACAGCATACTGCCTATAACTGCTCTGTTCACATGCTCTTTGACATCAGAGATACCTGCCATTTCAACGTTGCGGTATCTTAAAATTGTAGATGCATCATCCACTTCATCAATCATCTGCCTGACGGTTCCGATGTCATTCGATACCATTTTCGGATTGATGAGCCGTTTCGTCTTATCACTGACTGCGAACTCTTTCAGCTGAGATAGTATTTTGTCGAACTCCAGTGTTCTAAATGTTCTATCATTCATTCTAAAACCTCTATTTTTGCTTATTTATAAATTCACGGAATTCTTCACGTGTCATCGTATTGATGACCTGTCCTTTTTTAATGAATCCCTTTTGAAGTGTCGCGACACCATATTTCATGAAGTCCAGATGATCCGTATGGTGTGCATCCGTGTTGACTGTCAATTTCACATCTTTATGACGCATCGCATCAGCGTTGATGTCCAGTCTCATCGGATTGGCATTCACTTCAAGTACTGTATTTGTTTCACGGGCAAGTTCCATCAGGCGATCCATATTCACAGGATAACCTTCACGTTTCCCGATCAGCCTGCCTGTCGGATGCGCAATATGCCTTACATAAGGGTTTCTGCACGCAGCTTCGAGACGATGCATAATCTCTTCTTCCGTCTGCTGGAAGCTCGAGTGTATGGCTGCGATGACATAATCCAGTTCTTTCAGCATATCATCTGAGTAATCCAGTGTACCGTCTTTTAAAATATCCATTTCAGTTCCGGAATAAACGTCGATTTCATCATATTCCGCGTTAATTTCCCTGATCTCTTCAATTTGTTTCATAAGTCTCTTTTCATCCAGCCCATTAGCAACGCGCAGGCTTTTCGAGTGATCCGTGATCACGATATATTCATATCCCTTTTCAATACACGCCTCAACCATCTCTCTGACTGAAAACGCACCGTCACTGTAAACCGTGTGCATGTGGATATCACCTTTAATATCATCCAGTGTTACAATTTCTCCGATGTCGAGTTCGGTTTCTTCTCCTGTTTCCCGCATTGCAGGCGGTATAAAATCTAAATCAAAATGATTATAAAATTCTTCTTCTGAATTGAAAGTCAGAGTTTCACCGTTCGACTCCACACCATATTCACTGATTTTTTCTTTGCGGGCTTTCGCAATCTGGCGCATTTTTACATTATGGTCTTTGGAGCCTGTAAAGTGATGCAGCGTAGAATAGTATTCCTCTTCAGTAACGAACCGGAAATCTACGTTGATGTCCTGCATATCATCCTGAATGATGATGGACAGTTTTTTCTCGCCGCTGGCTACCGTCTCTGTAACAAATTCCTGCTCAAGAATATGTTTTGTGAAAGCTTCGACATCTTCCGCAATTAGAATATAATCAATGTCTCTGCTCGTTTCTTTCATGCGGCGTGCACTGCCGGCAACATCGAATTTAACCACATGTTCATTGCCCTCCAAAAATGTTTCAACAATCTCCCTGAAACGGAGAATCTGATTGATGGCATACCGTTCCGGACGGGTTAAAAGATCATCGATGGCTTTACTGATATTCTGCTCCGTTTTCTTACCGAAACCCGAAAGCGCACTGACCTCTTCATTTTCACAGGCTTTCTTCAGCCCTTCCAATGTATCGATTTCAAGCGCCTTATAAATCTTCGCAATTTTCTTAGGGCCGAGTGTCGGGATTTTGGTCATCTGTACGAGTCCGGCAGGCACACTTTCTTTAAGGTCGTCTAATACAGTGGATTTACCAGTCTCGACATATTCAACAATTACATCATTGGTGCCTTTCCCTATACCTTTCATATCATCGAATTTATCTATCTCTGAAAGCGACCTCGGGTCCGTTTCAATAGACTGTGCCGCTTTACGGTAGGCAGACACTTTAAATGGGTTTTCCAATGAGAGTTCCATGTACACTGCGATGTTTTCAAGTAGTCTGATTATATCTTTTTTAGTCATAATTTCCTCCAAAAAAAGAGCCATATCACTATGACTCGATTTGTAACCACTCCATAAATTTGTCGGAGAGGATAAATGTGTGTTCCAATATGAAGTTTGCAAGACCGGAGTCCTGTATGGATGTTTGGATAAATTCTAACGGCACCATCGAAAGCATAAATAGAATAACAACTAAAACATATATGATTTCAAATAAACCTAATACTGCTCCAACGATTTCACCAACGATACCGAAAACCGGTATTTGCTGAAAGTAATCAAATGCACTGACGATCAATTGTATTACTATCTTTGTCACTATAAAAATTACAAAAAATGCAGACATATCATAATATGCATATTCTGCATTCACTATGTCTGGAAAGATTGGATTAGCCAGAGTCTCTGTCGTTGACGGATAAGGCAGGACAAGGTCCAGCCTTGAAGCCAGGTGCTCAAAATTAAGTGCAGCAATGATCACCGCGGCAATAGTTCCGATCAAATGAAAAAACTGCAGTATAAAGCCCCTTCTATATCCAACGATTATTCCAATGATAAGTAAAATTAATATTATTAATGTCATACGTCTCGTCCCTGGTCAGATTGTTTTTCTATCAATTCATCATATTCCTGTTTTAATTTAACGTAATCATCCATTACGTTAACAGCCGTCAGTACTGCTTTTCTCGTTGTATCCAGGCCAGCACTTTTTGATCCGATTTCTTTCATCTTCTGGTCGACAAGATTAGCAATATGTCTTATATGTTCCGGCTCATCCCTGCCGATTATAGTATACTGCTGATCATTTATGTCAACGTAAATCCGATTTTTATATTCAGCCATAATGTGTCTGCCTCCTTTATCCAAACTGTCTACAAATTATGTTATCATTAATTTATTATACTTATCAGCAATGGATTTCACAAGTAAAGTAATTACAAAATAATAAAGGACTTTTATAATATGAACTATGACCTGCATAACACCATCGGCAGTGATGAAGCCGGCGTCGGAGATTACTTCGGACCGATGACCGTATGTGCTGCCTACGTACCGAAAGATAAAATTGCATTATTAAAGGAACTCGGAGTTAAAGATTCCAAAAACCTGTCCAACAGTACAGTGATCAAAATCGCGGGTGATTTGATTCATACAGTCACATATTCACTCGTCGTACTCGACAATCCTTCCTACAATAAAAAGATTGACGAAGGCTGGAATATCGTCAAACTGAAAGCAGTCCTACACGACCACTGCATTAAAAATGTATACAACAAACTGGATGAAACAGAACAGCAGAAGATGGACAGAATCGTCATCGACCAGTTCACAACATTGAACGCGTATAACAAATACGTACCCGAGCCTTTCATGCTGGATAAAATCTATCAAGAAACCAAAGCCGAAAGCAAATCACTTGCCGTCGCTGCCGCCAGCATAATCGCCCGGGCAAAATACCTGGAGCAGATGTCCAACCTCGACAAATCACTGCAAGAGACAGTACCGAGAGGTGCCAGCAAAAAAGTCGATGTATTCGCAGCAAAACTCGCTAAAAAGAATGGCATGGACTTTGTTGATAACATCACTAAAAAGCACTTCAAGACAAGGGAGAAAGTCCAGGCGTTGTTGAGATAGTTAAATAGATTTTATTTATATTTTAAAATGACACGAAACGCATAATATATTGCTGTTCGTGTCATTTCTTATTCTCCAGTGACACAAACCATCTCTCCTCTGGTATTTCGTGCCATTTTCACCGGCAAATTGACACGACAACCTTCAAAATCCCTGTTTCATGTCATGAATTCGATTTAAAGTATATATCTTCCCCACTCAAATCGAAAACCCACTGGAATCATTACGATTTCAGTGGGGTTTCTCATTATATTAACCTCTCAGCACGAATCCTTCTTCTTTCAATGCATCAAGAACCGGCTGGTGAATTTCTTCAACCGCTTCATCTGTGAGTGTCTCTTCTTTATTCAAGTAAGTCAGACGTATTGCCACAGATTTCTTATCATCTTCTATACGATCTCCGTCATACACATCAAACACATACACATCGACGAGATACTTCTTCGCAGCGCCTTCGATAATGTCGACAAGTGTGCTGACAGGCACATCTCTGTCAGCAACAAGCGCAATGTCTCTGGAGATGGATGGGTACTTTGGCAACACTTCATATTCGATACTGCCAAGCTTCACATCAAGCAGTTCGTCGAGATTGACTTCGAAGACGACCGTCTGATCCAGGTCATGATCTTTCTCATACTTCGGATGAAGCTCCCCGACAAAGCCAATCCTGCTTTCACCGAGCGCGATATCCGCGGTCCGGCCCGGATGCATTTCAGGATAATCTTCAACAGGAATATAATTGATGTTATCCACGATACCAAGCTTTTCAAACACGCTGTCCAAAATGCCTTTCGCAGCATAGAAATCTGCAGGTACATCGGAACCGAGCCAGTCTGTACGGTTCATCTGCCCCGTTATGATTCCGCCAAGCTTTTCGACTTCATCCGGCTGCACATCCTGACCCTTGGAAATAAAGACCCTGCCGACTTCAAACAACTGAACATCTTTTTGCTGGCGGCTGTTGTTATAGACGACATTGTCCACCAGGTGCGGAATAAGGCTGTTTCTTAAAACCGCTCTGTCTTCACTCATCGGCATCATCAATTTCAAGCCATCTGTACGGTCTGTGAATTGCGTCGCTTTCTCTTTGCTCGTCAGTGCATAGTTGATCGACTGTGATAACCCGAGTGCTTCCAGCTGATGACGGATGATTCTCAGTTTACTCTGTTCATCCGTCAGCTTGCCCGGCGTAATGTTTTCAAATCTCGGGAGTGATGTCGGCAGTGCATCGTAACCGTATATACGCGCCACCTCTTCAGTGATATCTTCTGCAATCTGCAGATCATCTCTTCTTGAAGGGATATTGATTTCAAGGTCGTCCCCGCTTACTACAGTTTCAAGACCTAGTTTCGACAACGTTTCCTCTATTTCGGAAGTTTCAAGTGTCATCCCCAGTCTGTTGTTGATGAAATCGCGTGAAGTTTCGATTACGGAGTTGCTCGTGTCGAGTTCACCGTCGGCATTGTACCCAGCTGAAACTTTACCGCCTGCATACTGCTCAAGCAGGTAGGCTGCTCTTTCAAGTGCCGGCTGTACAAATTCATGGGAGACACCTTTTTCAAAACGGCTGCTTGCTTCACTTCTCAAGTTCAGTCTGCCGCTCGTTTTTCTAACTGATACAGGGTTGAACAATGCAGATTCAATGACCACGTTCCTCGTCTGATCTGTCACTTCGGAGAAGTTTCCTCCCATGACACCAGCAAGTGCAATCGGCTCCTTACCATTTGTAATAACAATATCCGTTGACTTCAGACTTCTCTCTTTGTCATCAAGCGTCGTCATCTTCTCACCTTCTTCGGCAAATCTCGTAACGATTTCACTTGAGCCGATCTTATCGTAGTCGAACATATGGAGCGGCTGACCGTATTCTAATAATACGTAGTTTGAAATATCCACTACGTTATTGATCGGACGGATGCCCGCTTTAATCAGACGGATCTGCATCCAAACCGGCGCAGGTTTAATCTCGACATCTTTAACAACACGGAGACTGTAGTAAGGGACCGCTTCACTGTCCTCATTCACTACAGATACATCTACCGTGTCATCCACTTCAACGAAGTCGACATCCGGGCGATTCACTTTACCGCCGAATAATGCTTTCGTCTCGTAGGCCGCCCCAATCATCGACAATGCATCTTTCCGGTTCGGTGTCAGGTCGAATTCCATCACCTGGTCATCGAGGTAAACTGCAGAGAGGGCATCTGCACCCGCTACCTGCTCATCCTGGAAGATGAATATGCCGTCCTGGTATTCTTTTGGAACATACTCACCCGGTATACCAATCTCATCCAATGAACAAATCATGCCTTCGGATACTTCTCCGCGCAATTTCGCCTTTTTGATCTTAATGCCGCCCGGCAGACGTCCACCGACCTGACAGACGATGACATACGTATCCGCCCTCACGTTTTCAGCACCGCAGACAATCTGTTTTACTTCTTCGCCCGTATTTACACGGCAGATGTTCAGCTTGTCAGCATTCGGATGCTGTGACACTTCCTCAACGTAGCCGACCACAAGTTTCTTGATGTCCTTTGTATAGTCGATGATGTCATCCACTTCGATACCGCCGCGTGTAATTTTTTCTGACAGCTCATTTATATCGGTCTTTATTTCAATAAAGTCATTCAACCACTCTTTAGAGACTCTCATTTCTTTCGCCTCCATCTTCTGTTTGTTTAAATTGATTGATGAATCTCAAGTCATTCGTATATAAATGACGGATATCCTCGATGCCGTACTTCAGCATCGCCACACGGTCAGGTCCCATTCCGAATGCAAAGCCGCTGTATTCTTTGGAATCGTAACCGGCCATCTCCAACACATTCGGGTGTACCATGCCGGCACCTAAGATTTCGATCCAGCCTGAATTTTTACATACGTTACAACCTTTGCCTTTACATTTGAAGCAGGAAATATCCACTTCAACACTTGGCTCTGTGAATGGGAAGAAACTCGGACGCAGTCTGATTTCACGTTCTGTACCGAAAATTTCCTTCGCAAACAGTTCAAGCGTGCCTTTCAGATCACTCATATGAATATTCTTATCGATGACCAGCCCTTCAATCTGTGTGAACTGGTGACTGTGCGTCGCATCATCACTGTCACGTCTGTATACTTTACCCGGACAGATGATTTTGACTGCTTCTTCACCCTGGCGTTCTTCCAGTACACGTGCCTGCACCGGCGAAGTATGTGTTCTCAGTAAAATCTCTTCTGATATGTAGAATGAATCCTGCATATCACGTGCCGGGTGGGACTTCGGCAGATTCAGTGCCTCGAAGTTATAATAATCAGTTTCGACTTCATAGCCCTCCTGGATTTCATAACCCAGCCCGAGGAAGAAGTCCTCGATGTCTTCAATGATTCTTGAAATCGGATGCTGGGAACCGATATTGAACTTACGCCCAGGCAATGTGACGTCGAGCGTTTCATTCGCCAGTCTTTCTTCCAATGCAGCCGCTTCAAGCGTCTCACTTTTTTCATTGATCGCAGAATCGATACTTTCACGCAGTTCATTGACCTTTTGTCCGTATTCAGGACGCTCTTCTTTCGACAGGTTTTTCATCTCTTTCATCAGACCTGTGACTTTACCCTTTTTACCGAGATACTGGACTTTTAAATCCTGCAGACTTCTTGCATCTTCCACAGTTTCCAGTGATGCTTTGAATTCTTCTAAAATTTGAGACATTCCGGATGTATCCATTTTTCCACTCCTTTAAAATAAAAAAATCCATCCTTAATTTAATAAGGACGGATTTCCGCGGTACCACCTAGATTTCTGCATGATTAAATACAGACGCTTCAAAAGATAAGGGATTTACCCTTCACTTCATCCACCAGGTGAACCTGATTCCCATTACCGCCCGGTATTTCAGTCTTGTACCCGGCTCCCTGAGATAAATCATGGAATCATTTATGTCCGGCTTCGTGTGAAGCAAGTTTTATATTGATAAAGATAATTATAAGTCATAAAATTTAAAAATCAAGTTTTCTGAAAAGATTCAGAATGAATTATTCTTCACTCTCTTCTTCCTCTTCGTCTTCTTCGTCTTCTTCCTCTTCTTCCTCTTCTTCTTCACCGCCTGATTCTTCTTCTTCCTCTTCTTCTCCACCGCCTGATTCTTCATTTATACCTTCACCGATTTCATTGCCCTGACCGGTATCCTGACCTTCTTCACCGACTGGAGTATCTGCTTCATCCTCATCACTTGTACCCTGATCTGTCTCAGAAGCATCTTCTCCGACATCCGGTTCTTCATCACTGCACGCACCAAGTACTAAAACTGAAGCCAGACCGCCGGCTAGTAAATATTTTTTCAATTCCATCATAATTCCTCCTAATGATATTAATAAATGATTCTGTCTTTAATAACTGTTTACCCTGACTCCGCACTTTTTAATGATTTTCGATACAGATAAATAAAAAGCCCTGCGATTATATGATAATCGCAGGACTTCATTCACTTATTCAGCTTTGAAATGATGCATCAGTATGCCGCCGGCAATTGCCACATTCAGACTTTCGGAATTACCCGGCATATGAATCTTTACCGTCCGGTCGACATAATTCAGTGCAGCATCGCTGACACCCCGGCCTTCATTCCCCAAAACGACAAGCATTTCATCTGCCTGCGGGATGTCTTCCAGATACTCTGCATCTCTAAGACTCGTACCGATGGACAGTCCGTTGAAACTTTCAATGACCGGATGAATATCGGTCACTTCCAGCTTGATATGGAAAGTACTGCCCTGGGCGCTCCGGAGCACTTTGTCACTGAACGGATCCACCGTTTCAGTCGACATGACAACACGGTCAAAACCGAAGGCATCTGCCGTGCGGATCAGAGTGCCGAGATTGCCCGGGTCCTGGATATCATCCAGAACGAGCACTTTATTACCGGAAACTTCCGGCGGCATGTAACTCACTGCTGCCATTACGCCCTGTGGGGTATCAAGCTGGGATAAAGTCTTCATTACCGATTCAGTCACATAAATCACTTCAAAGTTTGACACATTAATGGAAAACGAATAGTTTTCTTCAGCGATGATATAGTGGATCTGCTGGCTGAACTTCACCGCTTCTTCCACCAGATGTTCGCCGTCGATTAAAAACATGCCTGCTTTGCTGCGCTCTTTTTTCTTATGCAGCTTGCGAAGATTTTTAATGCGGGCGTTATCTTTTGAAGTGATGACTTCTGTTACCAAATGATATTCTCCACAGTGTCATCATCCAATGATTTTACAATTTCGGTAATCAGTTTCACCGCATTATTCACATCTTCCTTATGGAGAATGGACACGTTCGAGTGCATATAACGGAGTGGGACACCAATATTCACTGATGGCACCCCTTCATTTGCGACATGGAAGCCGCCTGAATCCGTACCGCCGCCAGGCACTGCCTGGAACTGGAATGGAATGCCGTTCTCTTCGGCAACTTTTTGGATATGGCGTCTGAAACCGACATGTCCGATGTTGGATGCATCCATCAGTACGACAAGCGGTCCGTCACCGAGTTTGCCTTTGCCGTTTTCAGGCTTCATACCCGGTGTATCCCAGGCGATACCGACGTCTACAGAGATTGCAAGGTCCGGCTTTACCGTGTTCGCTGAAGTTTTCGCCCCGCGCAGTCCCACTTCTTCCTGGACCGTCGCACCGCTCGCGACATTGATATTCAAGTCTTCGCCTTCAAGGTTCTGAAGAACATCCACCGCAACGACACAGCCCATGCGGTTATCCCATGCTTTAGCAAGCAGGTAGTTTTTATTGGCCATTTCAGTGAATTCCATATGTGGTGTAATCTGATCACCGATTTTTACACCCGCTTTCTCAGCTTCCTCTTTATCTGTCACACCGATATCAATAAACATGTTTTTAATTTCTACCGGCTTCTTACGCTCTTCCGGTGATAGTGCATGCGGTGGTTTAGATCCGATGACACCTGTTAAAATGCCGTCATCCGTAATGACGTTCATACGCTGCGACAGCATCACCTGATTCCACCAGCCGCCGATCGGTGTGAATTTGATGAATCCGTTGTCGTCAATTTCAGTGACCATGAAACCGATCTCGTCCAAATGACCGCCGATAAGAATTGTCTTCTCACCTTTTTCAGCTTTACGTTTACCATAAATGCTTCCCAGGTTATCAGTGATGATTTCATCACTGACCGGCTCCAGGTATTCTTTCATCAGTTTCTTGACATCATATTCAAAACCTGAAATACCGTGTGCATCTGTTAAACTTTTCATAAGTGTTAATTGCTTATCCATTAAAAATCTCCTTTGTCATGTATTCTCTTACATTTTAGCATAACTATTTCCATATTCGAAATAATAATAACGCTTTCAAAACCCGGACAACATGATAAGATTAAAATGAAGAATTATATTCGCAGAATAATTAAAAGAGGTGATATTTATGTGGATCCAGACAGAAGTGACCAGACAGCTCAATATTAAGTATCCAATCATCCAGGCACCCATGGCAGGCTCGACCACGCCTGAACTCGTTGCGGCGGTATCAAACGGCGGCGGACTCGGGAGTATCGGTGCGGGATATTATAATCCAGAAAAATTCCGCACAGATATAGCGAAAACACAGACACTGACTGATAAGCCGTTCGCCGTGAATCTATTCGTACCTGAATATAATGAAGTCACGAGCACACAGATCGACCGGATGAAGGAGATACTCACGCCCTACTATGAAGAATTCAATATTGAGCCGGATATGCCGACCATAGACAAAGACGATACATTCGGCCAGCTCGTCAAGATAGTCATCGATACCAATGTTAAAATCTGCAGTTTCACTTTCGGCATACCCGATCCGGTCACAGTGGAAAAACTGAAAGAAGCGGGCGTCATACTGATCGGTTGTGCCACCACTGTTGAAGAAGCGGTGCTGAACGAACAGGCAGGCATGGACATGGTCGTCGTCCAGGGGTTTGAAGCCGGCGGCCACAGAGGTTCGTTTGCACAAAAAACACTGCAATCAACAATCGGAACGATGGCACTCGTGCCCCAGGCAGCAGATGCCGTAGCGATTCCCGTCATAGCAGCAGGCGGCATCATGGACGGTCGAGGTGTCTATGCGAGCCTCACACTCGGCGCCGGAGCCGCACAACTCGGTACGGCATTTTTAACGACCAAAGAAAGCAAGGCACCGGAAATTCATAAAGAAAAAATTTTAAACAGCACAGAAATGGATACCGTACTGACCAAATCATTCAGCGGCAAATATGCAAGAGGCATCCGCAACCGGTTTATAGACGATATGGAACATCATCAGGAAGACATACTCGCCTATCCATTCCAAAACCAAATAACGAAGAAAATCAGGAGCAAAGTTGCAGCAGAAGGCAGAAACGACCTGCTCCACCTATGGAGCGGACAAGGGGTAAAAATGAGCAGGGACACAGAAGCGAAAGAGCTACTTAAGGATATTGTGGACCAGGTGAATAAGATATCGGGGAATGAAGCGTATCATCGTTGATGAGGTTTTAAAACTATATAATCCGAGTTCTTCACAATTAATCCAGCAGGCTTAATGAGTTTTTAAAAGATTAAAATAAGCCACTAGTACAAAGATGAAAGTATACTAGTGGCTTTCAATAGAGATTTCAAGATCCTTATTTTTTTAATTGGAAATTCCTTGATTAATATTTTGAATCTAATGGAAGTTCTTTATAATTTTTTATCTTTAAGAGTAATGCATTAACTGTATTTACAATCCTATCCTGTTCATTCAAAGGGGGTAATGGTATCAGCTCTTTCTTCAAAAGACTATAATGTCTTCCATATCCTCTATTTTTAATTTCATTAGCAGCGAATATAGTCCAGTAATATAGATATTTCGGATTTATAAGAATAGGTTGAAAAAATTTCGTGCCGTCGGCACCAATCACAAAATCAAAATCAATAAATTTTACATTCCTGGTATGATCTCCAAACATAATTACTGGACTTGATAACTTAACAGTTTTATCGATTTCATTAGTATATCCATCTATAAAATTTTTCCCCTGTGTGATCACCGGGATCATTCCCTCTGTCAATATATCTCTTTTCAGGATTTTATTCTTTGAAGTCCCTACCGGGATCGAAATATCATCGAGCTTTGTCCATTTCCAAGTAGTAGGAATTTCAAATGGGATATTTTCAGAATTAATAACTGATAAATTTGATTTCTTTTTCCCTAACTTTTTTTTCTCATTTTTCACTTTCATCATAAGCGTCTCAACTGATTCATCATTTGGGTTTTGCGATACTAATTTTCCTCGCATTGCATATTGCAATATTGATTTTTCCATATTTATAGGGAAATTATTATTCAATGAGTTTATTTTTTTCTCAAGAATATCGTATTCCTGTATCTTAATAAAAAGTTCTTCTATTTTCTCAACGATTCGATTTTGTTCCTCTAGAGGGGGAAGGGGGAATAATGCCAACTTAGCATCTTTTGTTCCCAACCTTGGCATCTTTACTCCATACGAACATTTGTTTACGTAATTTAAAAAAAATGGAGACATTAAGGTGTATTTAGCATATTTACTATTAACAAAATTCCCAAAGTGTAGTGGAAGAATTTCAGTAGTACAGTAACCATCATCATCCGCTACTATAACTTTGTTTAAATACGGACGTAATTTTCCATACATAACATTATTTTTTTTAAATACATACTTATTACTGTTTACATTTTTTTGTGATTTCTTGACTTTATTGAGGAGATTACCTTTGTTAGCTTCTATCTCTTCAAGATCTAAAACCCAATCACTCTCTTTAATACTGTCTTTAGCTATACTTTTAAAATTTCCGATATTTGAAATCTCACTTAACCTAGCCCAACACCAAGACTCTGGAATTTTAAATGGTATCTCACTTTTATCTATAGGAGGGATATTATTACTCTTCAGTTCTCTTTCTGGAAAAAGAGTTCTTTTTTCTATTTTAATTTTCTCGAGCAGCAAGTTTGCTGGTTCTTCATGAGAGAATTGCGGAACTAATTTCCCTTGAGTTGCATATTGTAGAATTGAACTTCTCAAATCTTGTGATTTCATGATTTTTCACCCAGCACTGACTGAATATCCTCTAGTATATTATCTATTTGATTATTTAATTGTGCTCTTTCCTCTTGATAATTCTTTATTAATTCGTTAGGTTCAAGTATGATTTCTTCTTCTTTTGGAAAACCGCAAAGATCTAAATTATAATTTCCTTCAACGATTTCTTCTACTGTGTATTTCTTGGCTTTATAGTTATCGTCTATGACAATATCTTCCCGATTTTCCCACCATTTTATTATTGGTTCAAAATGCTCAATTTTAATAGGCCTGGTTTTAGAAAAGTTTTTGTATCCTTCAGGCATATCCAATCGGTAAAACCATGTGTGCTCGGTAGGGTGAGCATTATCGAAAAATAAAATGTTTGTGTGTATAGAAGTATATGGTGCAAAAACACTGTGTGGTAAACGAATAATTGTATGCAAATTAAAATCGTTAACCAGCTTTTCTTTAATAGCCATTTTGCTATTATCTGTGCCAAATAAGAAACCATCAGGTAATACTATAGCTGCTCTGCCTTCTTTTTTTAGACGGTACATGATGACAGACATAAATAGATCAGCTGTTTCGCTGCTTCGTAACTCTAAAGGAAAATTCATCTTTATATTATCTTTTTCAGACCCACCATACGGAGGATTCATTAATATCACTTCAAATTTATCTTTTTCTACATAGTCTCGCACATTTTTTTCAAGTGAATTATCATGTACAATATATGGGTTATCTATATCATGAAGTAAAAGGTTAGTAACAGATAATAAGTGTGGAAGGGCTTTTTTTTCTATTCCAAATACTGAATGGTTATATTTATCACGGTCTTCAACAGAGTCAATTTGTTTTTCAAGATAATTGAGTGAAGATGTTAAGAAGCCGCCAGTGCCACACGCAAAGTCTGCAACTTTTTCTCCCAATTTAGGCCGGACCATTTCTACGATAAAGTCAGTTACAGCTCTAGGGGTGTAATACTCTCCTGAAGAGCGTTGGTTCTGCAAATCCTTTAGTATTTGTTCATAGATGTCATTGAAATTATGGCGTTCTTTGTGGTCGGTAAAATCAATTTCATCGATTACATTTACTACTTGTCGCAAAAGTACCCCATCTTTCATAAAGTTGAATGTATCCTCAAACGCAAACTTTACAATGGCTTTACTTATAGGAGTATGCTCATCAACTTCTATTCTTTTTAGAGATGGTATCAATTGCTCATTAATAAAATCCAATAAGCTCTGACCTGTCTTTGCCTCTCCATCTTTATTATCAGTAGCCCAATTTCTCCATCGATATTCTTCAGGAATGATGGACTGATAGTTGTCATCATGAAATTCCCATATTTCTTCTTTAGCATCATAAACTTTCAAGAATAACAGCCAGACTATCTGTTCTATACGCTGCGCATCACCATTGACACCTGAATCATTGCGCATGATATTTTGCAATCGTTTAATAAAAGAATTAATCGTCATTTTTCTTGCTCCTTAGTCATTTATGGAATAAATTTCATCCTGCAACTGTTTTACTGCCTGTAGGTACTTCTCTTTTCCTCCAAAAGCTTTTACAATCTTGAATTCATTTCCAAACTTTTCGAACTCCCTTAATTGCAACACTTTTGTGCCCTCAATTTCTTCTATTCCCGAATCTTTATATTTTTCAAGGAGAATTTCAAGCACTTCTCTGGCTATGTCTTGATATCGATGAATATAACCCCGCTTCTTTACATTGTTCACACGTTCAGCTTTTGTTAATGCTGGTTGATCGAAAGCTAAGTGGCAGATTAAATCAAAGTCATCAAGATCTTTCAAATGCTCGTGTTCCTCTCGAAGTGCATCAAGGAGCACACCATTTTCAGCGAGTTCTTGCGTAATGGTTTCTTTTTTATCTTCCGACTTCCATTTTTTTAAGAATTGGTCAAGGGTGGCATACTCTTTCAATATATTCTTTTTGGTATAAGTTTTTAGCTTTTCCGTTACCAATTGACCATTTTTATCATAGTATTGAACCCGTTCGTTTAAAACCCGTACATTTACATCATTCACTCTGTATTTTTTGACTTTGTCGTCATCGGTTGGTATGTCATCAGTGTCGTCATCTCTACCTCCACCGGCTCCTCCACCTCCTGTAATGGGAGGAGTCCCTTCAGTGCCCGGTTCTTCCACTTCTCCACCGGGTGGAACATCTGTTACTGCTTCAGGAATACCATCAAAGGCAGGGTCTGCGAAGAGCCGACTGGCGTTCCGGAAGTCCATGATTGTAAAATACTCTTTACCATGTTCGGGATCTAGTCGTGTACCGCGCCCGATGATTTGCTTAAACTCTGTCATCGAGTTAATATTTGAATCTAATACGATGAGCTTACAGGTCTTTACATCAACACCGGTAGTCAATAATTTTGAGGTTGTTACTATAGTCGGGTATTTGCTTTCCCGGTCAGTAAAGTTATCTAACTGTGCTTTTCCTTCGTTATCATCACCAGTTATTTTCATGATGTAACGATGATTTTCAGCCACCATATCTTGATTTTCTCTTACAAGTGCTTCTCTCATGCGAGTAGCATGATCGATATCTCTACAAAATACAATCGTTTTTGCAAAACGATCTGTCTTCTTTAAAAACTCGGTAATACGTTTTGCTACTTCTCTGGTTCGATCATCAATAATCATCGTTTTATCAAAGTCTTTGGAATTATATTCCCGGTCTTCGATTAGGTTACCATACATATCTTTCTTGTCTTTTTCGGGTCTATATCCCTCGTAGTCAACATCTAAGCCGACACGTATAACTTTGTAGGGGGCGAGGAACCCATCATCAATGCCCTGCTTCAAGCTATAAGTATAGAGAGGCTCTCCAAAATATCCTGTGCTGGAAGCTTCCTTAGTTTCTACAGGAGTGGCTGTAAGTCCAATATGGGTAGTACCTTCCAAGCTAAAATAGTCTAGTATCTTTCTCCAAGCACTCTCTTCCCTCGCTGAACCTCTGTGAGCTTCATCTATGATTATTAAATCAAAGAAGTCACGTTTAAATTGGCGAAAAGGCTCGTAGCCTTCATCGCCAGCCAATTGATGATATAAGGCCATATAAATCTCATATGAGCTATCCAACACACGATTTTCAACTTTTGTCATGACTTTTTCAAATGGTTTAAAATCATTTGTCATGGTTTGATCAATAAGTATGTTTCTATCGGCAAGAAAAAGTACTTTTTTCTTTTTGCCCGCTTCCCATAATCGATGAATAATTTGAAATGCGGTGTATGTCTTGCCTGTGCCTGTCGCCATCACTAAAAGAATTCGATTCTGTTCACGAGCCACCGCATCCACCGCTTTGTTAATTGCTACTCGTTGGTAATACCGCGGTGTTTTTTCATTTAATTGGTAATAGTATGGTTGATTGATCATTTCAATTTGTTCTTCATTGAGATTTTTAGTATTTTTGAATCTTTCCCAGAGTTCTTCCCGTGTAGGGAATTCATCCATTGAAAGTTCTCTCTCCATCCCTGTCATCATGTCATGTTCAAGGAAGCCGTCACCATTTGAACTATATGCGAAAGGAACATTTTGAATTTCGGCGTAATCTATTGCCTGTTGAATACCCGATCCAATAGAATGTTTGTTATCTTTTGCTTCTATAATAGCAATGGGATTGTTTTTCTTATACATTAAAAGGTAATCGGCACGCTTTCCTCTTGCTCTTGTAGTGAGTGAACCTCGGACGATTACACGACCATCTGTGAAACTGTGTTCAAAAAAAACTTTATCTGATTGGACATCCCATCCACTTTTAGAAATCGCAGGAGTAATATATTTATTTTTAATATCTTCCTCAGTCATTTGTTTTTTTGATTTCATTGTATCCCTCTTTTCATCTGAATACTGTTTTTGGCCGGAAAAATACTCTATTTACTTCTATTCTAATATAGTGTGTAATAATTAGAAAGGTCTGAAATCTGTGCCATAATTATCCATACAGCGTTTCGTTGAATTGTTACTTTATTTTATATTTGAAAGGAATTATGTGTCATACCAATCACTTTTAATACTATTATGGAGGTAAATTATGAAGTTAATATTTAACCTAGATTATTATGCATCTATTTATGAGCAAGATGAGGATGAATTAATAGAATCATTTAATAAATTATCAGATTATCGATATTTTAGATCAGGCGATGCTTCTATTACTAAGGAAAATACCAACCTGTACAACTTAGTACAAATAGTAAAAGAACAAATGTCTATCGTACAAAAATCGGGCTATTTTTTAGGTTATAAAATTGAAAAAAAAATTGATGAACAATTTGATTTATTAAGATTTAGCAAACGTTCTATACTTAATATTGAATTAAAAGATAGATTACCTAAAAAGGGCTGGGAAGGCGTAGAAGATCAATTAAGAAGACATAAATTTGTGCTTAGTATCCTAGACAAAAAAATTATTTCCTATGTATATATTGATGAATTTAAAAAGATTTACCAGTTATCAGATAGTAATGAGTTGATTGAAGCAACATTCGAAGATTTTATCGCTAGTATAGAAGATGACTATATTAGACAAAATGAAATGGAAGAGGTTAACACAAGTGATTTTATAATTTCACCTTATACTGAGACAGTTGCATTTGCTAACCATGAATACTACCTAACGCAAAGTCAAGGAGATATAAAAAGGAGCATACTCTGCAGTTCAAATAAAAGGATTGTTATTCATGGTGAAGCAGGAACTGGGAAAACCTTGATGCTTTTTGATCTTGCAGTAGAATATCATCAAGAAGGTAAAAGTGTATTAATTCTTTTCTGTGGAAACTTAACTGAGTCTAATGAAATGTCTACGATTATAGGTTTTGATGTTAAGCCTATAAAGAATTTTGAACTGTATATTAATGATGCTGATGTAGTTTTTATAGACGAATCTCAAAGGTTGTATGATCACCAACTTATTTTTCTAGAAGAAAATTTTGAGGACAAACTTATCTATTTTTCATATGATGAACGACAACAAGTTTCGAGAAATGATAAAAATAATAAAGAACTCTCAAAGCGTATAGCTGATAATACTTATGAAATTCATACTTTAAAAAATAATATAAGAAGCAATAGGCAATTAATTGCTTTTATAGAACGGTTATTAAAGTTAAATGTTAATAATCAAGAAAATTATATTTATGAAAATATAGATGTAACGTATTTTCAAACGAATGAACAAGCTGTGGACTATATTGATTTTCTTAAGATATATGGCTATGAAAGTATCGAGCTAACAGAATATATAACAAGAACAACTAATGTTAAAAAAAGACCAAAAATTAACGAAGAATCAAGGGAGGTCCATGGGGTTATTGGCAGAGAATATGAGAAGGTAGTTATTATATTAGATAAACATTTTTATTACAATGAGAATAGTGAGTTAGATTCAAATTACTTAGATTACTATCCTTACTTGGAAAAAGAGGGCATATATCAAGCTCTCACAAGAGCAAAAGAGTATCTCCATGTAATAGTGATAGATAATCCAGATGTATACAAAAAAATCCAAGGTATATTTACAAAAAAATTAAAGTTATGAAATCCAATTAAATGTATTATAGACTGGCTAGTTATTAATTATCTAACCAGTCTATAACACTCTTTTTACCAATTCGAGGTGAAATAAAGTTTATACTTATTAAAATCGATGAATTGTGCATGGTACATGTCTCGAGCAGCTTCATTTACATAGTTATGATAGATTTTGCCATATTCATATGACCCAAAGAACGGGCCTGGATAAGTGGATAAAAGTTGGTCTGCTTTTTCAGGTGAGTATTTGACTTCATTTAAAAGCGTATATAAATTCTTAATGATACCTTTTGTGATAAGCACCCTTCTGCAGTTTTCAATGTCAAAGTGTTTTACGAAATACCCCTGCAGTGCATTAAACTTTCTATAGTAACTATATTCAATGATTTCCTTACTTTCTTTATTTTGGAGATAGAAGTACATATCCAAACCCATTATTCTTCCTCCTTTATCTATATAATAATGCCGTTATATCGTCTTTATTCCTTTGCCTTCTTACGAACATCGAGCTTCTCTACCATCCAGATAGATCGGGATTTTGGATTTAATGGATGACTAATTTGTTTAGTATTTGGATTCAGCAATACTCTTACTTTGTCAGGATGTGCTTCCAACATTTGATTGACGGTCTTTATCCGCTCTGTGAATATTTTGGACGAAGTACTCCCCCATGCGATGATTACATCTTCACTGTCCTCTATAGCTTGAAGGAGATACTTGTCGCTCTCTTCTATGATTAGATCCTCTACGTCTTCCATATTTTTGTTTATCTCAATATTGGTGAAAAGGTTCATAAGATATACGCCTCCGTAGAGGTCTGAAAGGTTATTTACGATCAATTGGGAGGTCAGGTCAACTTTTACCACACCACTAAAGTTGGGGAACTTAGTGATTACTGTGGCCATCGGCTGTTTTGCATTCCACACTTTTTTCAATAAGAGGCGGTGCTTATTATCCTCACTGAAGACTGCTTCGGAACGCATCGTTGATTTCACTGGACTTGTCATTATTATCCCTACTTTCATTTAATATTCATTAGCGAACAGCATTGTATAAATGTCATCTCCTTCCAGTGTTTCATCTCTGATGACATAGATTTTATAGGTGCAATTTTTGTCGCTATTCAGTTCAATTTCATCGGTACTTCGGTAGACAGGGGCTTCCTGTGTATGCGTGATGTGACATGTGTCCGCCTGCATATTTACATTAAAAATATGAAAATAATCCGTTTTATCTACGTGTGCCCTGCGCAAGGTCTTCTCCCAGATCTTCGCCTGAAGCGTACCGGGCAATTCTTGAGCAATTGTTTGAGTCATATACATTTGTAATGGCATGGTGATATCACCTCTCCCTCAGAGATAGATAGGGCGAAATTGCGAAAAACTATCCCCTTCTATCTTTTTCCTCAGCGTATTTAATGATTTCATTTGCGACTAAAATACAGATTTGAACCACTTGAACCCATGGCATGTGACATCTACCTCCTTAAGATATGTGCGAGAACTCTTTCATTGAGTAGTATTCATTTTTATCATTGATAATGAGATGATCGAGCAGTTCAATCCCAATCAATTGTCCGGCTTCTGATAGTCGTTGTGTCATTTGAATGTCTTCTTGGGACGGTGTGATAATCTGTGACGGATGATTATGGACACATAAAATCGACGCTGAATTCATGAGCAGTGCGCCTTTGAAAATTTCACGGGGATGGGTCAAACATGAATTGAGGGAACCGATATGGACAATTTCCATATGCATGATCTTATTCTTAGTGTTCAAACAAACTACTACAAAGTGTTCTCGGTCTGTATGGGCGATGAGGGGTGCCACTGCTGCCACACCGTCTTCCGGTGATTTGATGGTATCGGTAGGTGACTCCACGGTGCTGCATGGTTTTTGATAAATTTTAATAACAGGTATTGGATGGATATCTGTCATATCAAAGCCTCTTTTCTTTATTTTTCATATAAAAAACCCCAACTCACTATATGTGTGAATTGGGATTTAAAGTTCTTCAACTAATATTTCATCGTCATGTTTCAAGTACAAGATATGCTGTTTATCTTCTTCCATATAGCCGAGCGCAATCAGTGTGTCATCTTGATAAACTTCGAACGGGAAGAATGGCTCATCATCCGTGGTGGAATAGTATAGCTGATGAGAGAGCGACTGATCGTCAAATAATCGTTGGAACTGTGGTGACTGGAACGTTTCCGTGCTGGGTAGTACGAAGGACTCCGACAAATACTCGTCCTCCGATTTCTTTAAGTGGCGAGTGATATACTGTTTTAATTTCTGATGCATGTGAATTGCCTCCTTTCAATATATTCAATTCAATAATATATATTTATATTTTAGGATAATGCAGGATGATACCTGTTTCGGGCATAGAAAAAGACGAAGCCCCCGTAGAGGCTTCGTCTGTATTTAAACCATCCAGTAAGGTGCTACCAATGTCCGGTTTCAAGTATATGGTGAAGGAATCGATTTTACGTGGCTTTGTCTTTTTGAACGTGATTTTCTGTATGATGCTCAAGTACAGTTGCTTGATCGCCATCTTATTACCTTTATCGAACGCTTCCTGTATTTTTTCCAGTACCAACTGCATTTCGTCTTCTCCATATTTTAAAGGGATAACCTTCTTTTTCGCCCTTTCGCCCTGTTGGAGTTTCACTTTCTTCTCTTCCAGTTGTGTTTGATATTCATTAATCTTATCCCCTAATATAGATGATAAACTATCATCCACTTGAATCATTTCTGAGAGGTTGTGGATTTTAAGGGCTAGTTCCTCAATCTCCTTTTCGAGGCGTGGCTGGTGAAGAGTTTGACGTTCATACTGTTGAGATAAGCGCTCATTGGCTGTCTCGATAACTGTCTTCAAGATGTCTGGCTGATCAATCAGTGTCATCATATTATCGGCCACCATGGCTTCAATATCATCTGCACGGACACTGTTCGCATGACAGGCAGTGGCACCTTGAGATCGGAACCGTGCACATGAGTAATAACGAATCCGTTTCTTTTCTCCATTTTTTAAGCGATTGGTCGTGTTTGATGCGGCCATAGCCCCATCGCATTCTGGACAACGGAGTACACCAGTCAAAATGTTGCTGCCATCTCCTAACACCTTCGGTGTCTTAGATCGTTGCTTCAACCGAAGATTAACACGCTCCCACTGATCTTCTGTAATGATGGCTTCGTGTTGGCCTTTAACAATGATGGGATTGGGGTTCTTACCGCGGCGTCGTTTCTTGTTCCAGTCGATATGGTTGCGGTAACGGACGTAACCTTTGTATAGCGGATTAGTCAGAATGTCCTTGATTGCAGCGATACTGAACGGATTGCCCCTTTTCGTCTGATGCCCTCCTTTATTCAGAGTATTAGCGATGGCTCGAAACCCGTTGCTCTTTTCGTACATATCATAAATTTGTTGGACGATACTGGCTTCATATGAGTTAATGGACATCGGTTCACTAGCTTGTTCTGTCTTATCAAAACCCAGAGGTATCGGTCCCGAATACAGGCCGGCATGCGCCCGCTGCAACAAGCCTTCAGATGTGTTATCACGAATGACATTGGCTTCGTACTCGCTAAAGCTCGCTAAAATTTGTGCGATCATTTTACCGCTACTCGTTTCGGCCTCGAAGTTCTCACTGATTGATTTGAATGACACATTATAGTTCTGAAGTTCGTCCACAATCTGTAAAAGGTCTTTAGTATTCCGAGCCATCCTTGAAATGCGAAGGACGAATACTTTATCAAACTTACCTGTCTTCGCATCTTCCAACAGCCGTTGTAACTCCAGACGTTTATCCATGGATGTGCCACTGATGCCACGGTCAGCATACGTATCTACAATAGTCAGTCCTTCCATGTCACACTGCTTTTGAATCGCTTCCAGCTGTGATTTCAATGAATACCTGTCTTCACCAGCTTGTTCGACCGTACTCACTCTGATATAAGCTGCGACTTTCCCTTTATTTTGATTCATTTGATATGGGCTCCTTTGTATTAGAATTGATAACATTGATATTTATATCTTCCAGCATGATTGCTGTCAGGTTTTGATGTTTGTCCATTTTCACATACTTTACATAATCCCAAAGTTCATCATGTAAGTTCGGATTCGTCCGAATCAGTTTAGCAATCTGTTGCGGAGTGATATGTGAAGTCTCATTATATTCATTTGATTTCGACCGTCGGGATTCTAAGCTGGTCATGTGTTCTTGAAAGGCGGCTAAAGTTATTTTACCGGACGCAAGTTTTTCAATCAGCTGATCTTTCTGAGCGATATACCGCCGTGTTTCATCTTTAAGCTGTTTCTGCATTTCTGCCATCCTACTCATGGCCTTCTGATGTAAGTGATGAAGCTGGTCCTTGGATATAAAGAACTGGGCCAGCTGTTGCAAGACCTTATTTTCAAATTGCTTCAATGGTATGAATGGCAGGGCACAGTCATCATACTGACCACTCATTTTTTTCTGACAAACATAAAATGGCTGAGAGTTTGTTTGACGGCGGAAATGGTACGTGGTGAGCTTACTGTCACAGTACGGACAGAAGATTTTTTGTCTAAGTCGAGCCGGCACCGAGTGTCGTTGTTGAGTGCGACAGGCCCTCTTTTGTCTTTCACGTTTGGCAGACATGAATGTGTCTTCTGAAACAATGGCGGGCACTACGTGTTTCAGTGTCCCGTACTTACTTTTGAACACACCTGTATATTTGGGGTTCGTTAAGATGTTCTTCACTTGCGCAGGGCTGCGGGTGATTAATGCTGGGCGGTTTTGTGTAAACTGGGCGATTCTTTTATACCCCAGACCGTTCAAGTACTGCTCAAAAACAAATTTGACCGTAGGTGCTTCTGCAGATTCAATTTCAAACTTGCCCTGATGATACCGGTAGCCAAATGGCGCCACATGGTTTACAACCTGACCAGAGTTGAACTTCTTAATATTATTGATCTCCCTGTTTTCCCGAGAAATTGTTCGCTGCAGTTCCCCGATAATTGCCAGTGTCTGCATCTTTATCCTGTCATTGGGCTTGGCATAATCGAAGTCTCCTTCCGTCACACTTCGAATGATCACTTTAGCTTCGGCCGCGATTTCAAAGCACGTCAGTAAATCCTGCGTGTTCCGTGACAAACGGTCGAGGCGGTACACATACAGTTCAGAGACCTGCTTGGCCTTGATCAACTTAAGCATTCGCTGGTACTCTGGACGATTGGTGCTCTTACCGGATTTTACTTCGGAGAATACCTCTTGAATCTGAATGTCCCTGTTCTTGGCATGGGATTCAATTTTACTGCGTTGCCATATCACGGTGGATTCCTTCTTGGGCCGCTGAAACGACTGTCTGCAGTATGCGATTGTAATTTTCATCTGTATCTTATCCTCTCTTTATATAAAGAGCAGGGATGCCAGGCACCCCTGCTTGAATAACTTCATTTGCGCTTATTCACCGTCATGCTCTTTATCCATCTCGGTCAACAGAACATTGACCAGTTTGTCGTAAAAATCTTCCTGTGAATCAATCTTCAATTTTAACCCTCCTCAGTTCAATAGCCTTAAAAAGCCCTTCTCTTAAAGAGATTAGTTTATGAATGTAAAGGTAATTTCGAATATCGATTTCCCCGTAATATTCGAAGTCATCTTCATTTGCCGTCATATCTTCAAGTAAAGTATCTGCGACATTCAGCACATGATGCAGATAAAAACTAATGGTTAATTGGTCTGTATCATTTCCGTTCCGTAATCCTATTAAATCTTCAACTGAATGGCGAAGTACATCGGCACAATTATTAAAAAATCTTGAAATTTGATGCATTGAGAACCTATTGTGGTAGGTAATAACATATGAATTTTTTAATTGAAAGTCGGCCATACTTTTTATAAACGCTCTGAACTCACGATGATTTGCCATAAGAATTCTAATGTCAGGTATAATAAAAAATACTGCGTCAACTTGAGTATTCTTCATTAATGCACGCTCATTTTTGAAATTGATAGTATCGAGCTGTTCCTCGCGATCATAGTAAAAATTCAAGGTCACAGTTTGTGTTTTCTCTACGCCCAAGTCTAAAGCCTTTGTGAGTTCCACCATTGATGTTAATTTTTCAAAGTCCACGTTGATTGCTGCACTCGGATCTGGTGTGATCCATACTGTTAAAATTTTTGGTGTATACTGTTCATTATTCATAATTTAATTTCTCCATTTCTTATCATTAAGGTGAATCTGCAGGAATAAATCCTTCGCAGATTCCCTTTTTTTTATTCATTAAAATCTATAAAGTCAGTCATGTCCCACTGTTGACTGTTGAGATCGACTGCTTCAACATCTGGGTGAAGGTATGCTAAATCCTTCCAATACCGGTCACCGTTGCTCTTTAATATTGTAGTATCATACACATTTTGTATGATCTGATTACACAGTTGCGCGGTGGCTTCATTTGATACTTCTGAACGTATCTGTTTGTTGAGTGCGCTTTGCAATACTTCTTTTGCACCTTGCTGGCTTACTATTTTTCCCTGAAGCCAGTTTCGAACAGCTTTCTCTGTTTTAGGTTTTTTTGTAAAGTACGCAGATTTCATATGGAACCAAATATCCATTTCTTCAACAACAACTGCTGGTTGTTCTTTCAACTCACCGCGCTGTTTAATTTCGTACATTTTTTTCAAGAGGAACGCTAAAATTTGTTCCTTTTCATCCTGCAGCTTTTCCTTTAATTTCAAGTCTGGTTGAGCAGGTGTATGATTGAAAGGTAATACAAGCATCCGCCGGGATAAGGGTTTCCGGTTATCCTTTCCGAAGTCGATGACAGAGTTTGAACCGAACAGCATTTTCACATTCAGTTCATAATCCTGAGCTGGTCGATACTTCTCATTCACCCGAAGATAAGCAGTACTCTCTTCTAAGATTGCTTTTAACTGTTGAACCGCTTTCGGCTTTGGCTGACTCGCTGATATCTCCTGCGATATATTCAAGCTCGCTTTCTGAAGGCCGGAGAGTCCGAAATCACTGTTTAGATCGCTCAGATTAGTACTTGTCACTGCTGAAGTCTCGAATAGTGAGCGGATGACATCCATCAAGATCGTCTTGCCATTACCCCCACTTCCATGAAAAATCACGGACTTCAAAGAGTGCATTTTAAATGGAGCGATCACATAAGCGATGACATCAATCAGGTATTCGTAGTACTCGACATCGCCTTCTGTGATACTTTTGATGAAGCTTTTAAAGTGTTCAGGTATTTCTGATTCCAGAGGTTGAAGACCCTTCAGGTCAACCGTTAACCGAACCCTGGGAATGATACTCACATCGTGCGGTTCAACCTGGCCCGTTTTAACCTTAAAGATGCCATTTTTCACCTGTACATGCTCGTTATTGAAGTCCACAGCCTGTAGATCATGAGACTGCAGCAATGCTTTAGCAATCGATTCTGATCGACTATGCGCAGAAGCTCTATGGTTCAACAAAATTTTAGAGAGTGCGTTGATCACCTTTATCAAAAACTTCTGATCGCATGACTGCCAACCCTCTGCGGTTAATAACATGATGCCGTCATTGAACTCTCGGATTTCGAGGATGGTCACAAGTAGCTCGACCATTTCTGTATCGTTTACTTGAACTTTTCCATCAGCAACCACCCAGTTGAAATATTTGACAAATTTCAGTAGAGTTGAGGTGCCCTGTACAGGGGTATTCAGTGTTTCCAATAGTTCCCCCGCCAAAGGCGGCTCCTGAAAACCAGGAGCCCTTTCATCATCAGAATCTGTTTCTAAAGCCACAATCCCTGATACAGCAGTTATATTAAACATATCGCGGTGATCCTTAAGAAATTGCAACTGCTTTTCGAGATCACTCATCTATAAGCAGCTCCTCACCCATTGGATATACTTTCTGCACGAAAGAAAACCCTTCGTATTGACCAATGAGCACTAAGTGTTCAGCAGCCTTCAATTCAGTCATATCCGAGTCACTATCATCAAAACCTGTGTGGTCTTTCAACCAGTTTTTGAGTGAGTATTTATTCATTTTTATACTGCGATTGATCACAGCATGACTCCCATCAGAGCGTTTGATTTCATAACTGAACTTCACTTTGTCGTCAGAGGCATCTTCATCGTCAACCAACCTTGCGACATATAGCTGATTCGCTTTCAAGCCGACCGCATTACCAAAAACCTTACTTTTCCATGTTTTCATGATCATCATCCTGTCCCATTGATAGTTTTTCTATTTTCACTCTGGCAATATCAGTGCTAGTGATTTCATTAAATATATCCGACATATTCTGCGTTACAGAGTGGACTTCTTCTTCAGTCTTGGTACCGATAATCAGTGCATCATGCACCGGGAGCAATACCTCGTAAGTTCCATACCACTCATTGTATTGCACATCGAGTAGAATTTTTTTGAAGATATACGCGGCCTGTGCTTGTATAAATTTACTAAATACAGCTTCATCATTATGTCTGAACTTTAGTTCAATACCATTCATTCCTGTGGCACGATGTTCAGCGTTGACTGTTTCAATATATGCTTGCGCTGTTGAGTACCGATCAATCACTGCTTGCCAATCCTCTTTGGAAATCGGCAATCGTTTTCTGCGAATGAAGATCTCTGCTTCAGCACCATTAATAAAAGAAGCTAAAAACAACTGCTTTACACTTGAACGATAATCCTTATCACCCAGTGGATTGATGGACATTACAGCCAGAAGATTGAGATAAAAATCATCTTTTTTTAAATCTGTAATCAAATTTTGATCCTGTGACAAGGCTGCTAATACAGTGGGATCGAATGCTGTAAAATCCAGGCTGTAAGTGTGTTTCATGGATGCATCAGTTGATTTCAGTGTCCGTCTCAATGCAGACGGCCAGTTTTGAATGGCCGGTTGACTTGCATGGATTCGGCCAGTCGTGCTACTTAAACTTGTAAACTTTGGACATATGACATTCTGATGAGTGACCATTTCTCTGACATTATTATGAATACTTTCAAATTGAATGATGCGATGTCCTTGTTCTGCTTGTCTGGCTGAATGAATTGCACCAATGATTAGTTCATCAAATGGTGCACGATCAATTTGAACGCCACGCTTTTCAAGTTTTTTGCAGCAACCTTCCACATCATTAATGAATTCGAGTTCCGCTTCCAGAATCTCAGCAGGGATGGGTTTTGTAGCCATCTCCACTTTATCCTTAAGATTCTGATACAGATTTTCAACGGTTCTGGTGCCCGCTTCATATTGCATCAGTGCATTTTGTGCCTGACTCATGGTCGGTCCAAGAACCACCTGAGCCTTTCTTTGAATATTTGTCTTTTCCATGATTATTCCTCCTGTCTCACCCCCTGCTCGTCAGCAGTTAGATGAATGAATTTTTGATAAGCTATCGATAACTTATGTCTCGATTATGACAGAGGAAAAGTGATATGAATTTCTAGCAAAAAAGACATTGCACCGACGCTATGGGTCGGTGCAATGTCATATTTTTTAGAATTCAATATGTGATTTTAGTATCAAAGTGATTTAATGATGGAGCAGAACCGTTTATATTCATTCTCAGTAAATTCAATTGATTTTGGAGTAAAGGAATTGAAAGAGTGATTGAAGGTCATCGAAAAACTTTCTTTCAATGGTAGGCTTGCATTACCAATTGAAGGAACCTGACTGTTTCTAACAGTTTGTAAAATTTCTGAAGTATGATGCAGATTGAAATAATAACCGATCAGTCCGTAAATGAGCTTATGGACTATTTCTTCATCTATGAGCGGCTTACCAATCTCTTCTTCAATCTCATCGATCTCATGCATATAGTTACGCAGGGTCTCGATATAAGCATCTTCGCTTACAAGATCATTTAGAAATTCTTTATAATCTTCTATATCCCATGTGGATGGTAATTCGTTTTCAAAATCATTAAGGAAATCTGTTATTCTACCAGTTATCCGATCAAATTTTTCCTGAGCAGCTTTATTTAATAGTGAGTCGCTATTTTGACTATAATCAAGCTCACCCGCTTGATTGGCAACTTCTTCTTTTTCACTTTGGTAATCACTGATATTCATCAGTAAAAGCTCTAATATGTCAGAAGTTTCTTCTTCGTTTTCTTGGAATTCCTCCAGTTGTTCTATTATTTTATGGACTTCATGTAAGATGTTCAGAAAGTGAATATGACTGTAGTGAGACATAATCGTATTTAAGTGATCATCCTGATGGAAAATATCCATTAAGAATGTGATGGCGCTACTCAATACTTCGATTTTGTCTTTAGCCTTTTTGCTCTGGTAGTATTTCGAAAGTTTTTCAAATTTCTTCTTTAACTCTCCCTGTTCCTGCTCATTCATGCTATCAACTATATTTGAATCTTGTAACAAAACATCTGTGGGGAGCATCTCTTCCAAGTCAAATTTTTTTAAATCCGAGCATCTTTCCAGTGTTTCTTTTAATTGCTGTGTCACTTTATGAGGTAATATTTCAGAAGCAGATTGAAAAATCTTTTCATGAGTATTAAAAGGCACTTGCTCTTCTCGGACGATCTTTGTGAATTCACTTTGTGATAAGTGTTCTTTCATTACAATATAAAAATTTATAATGACCATTTGGGTGAACGTCGTTTCAATCGATTTATTTTTGTCAAAATCTCTAGGGATTCGTGCTATTTTAACTATAGAGCACAACTGTTTTGCGTTTAAGTCTTTTAAGTGCCCTTTCGGAAAATATGGTAAGTCTTTCGCCGAAGAAGATAGGTGTTTAATGAAGGAGAAAAATTTTGTTCCGTTCGGGAAATTTTTTATGATATGTACTATATCCGACTGATCTGATGTGTATAATACTTCATCTTCTAGCTTCGGCCAGGAAAACGAAAATGATGAGATGCCTGTCAATGTCATGACATCTTCAATAGAAGCGATGTACAGATAACCAGTTATTCTTACTTTATGAGCAATATGACTAACCTCTTCCTTTGTTGTGATTTCATCAATTGAAGGTAAGGGTATTGACTTAAGTGTAGCGTCCAATCTCATTTCACTTAACAATACTCGGTCATTCAAATTTCTTAATGTTTGACCTAAGTCCAATCCTGTATCCACTGATTTTAGAAAATATTCATTTCTTTGATGAAGATTTTCTTCCAGCCAATATCTGCGCACAGCATTAATGAAGCAATAGACAGAAAGTGTATCCGTAATCACCCATGTCATTGCATCCAGTAACATAGACATGTCATACTTACTTTTAAAATCCCTTGGGAAGTAAAATGGGATGGTCATAGCTGTTGTTTCGTCGCCTCTATAAATTTGTGGATGTAACGAGCGGTTATCTATGTTCAACAGGGGTACCTTTAGAAATACCACGATATTATTTACAGTTTCTCCATTAAGTAAAGTAATATTTTCATAACTCGTGTCCTCCTGGAGTACTGCATTCCATAAATTACAGAATCCTCTTAGCCGTTCATCATTTGTCTTTAAGATAATCAAGCTTATCCCTCCTGATTAAAATCTTCATTAATATAATATATACCTATTACTTGAATTATAACAATCTGGGATTATTTCTGCCCTTTTGCCCTCTGCATATTCACCAGGGCAAAAGGGCAAAATGTTTTCAATATTATGGAATAATAGTTATAAACAAGATCAGCTTTTAATACAAAAGAGCATGTATATGGAAGGATTATATAAAAAACAAGAAATCGAACAAGCATTAAAAATCGAATCCTCTACCTTAAATTTTAAAAAAAAAAAAAAGGAATTACTGTATTAAAAGTGGAAGGGAAAGATTACTTTGATCTTGCCGAGCTACAGGAGTGGGTAAGAAAGCTACAAGAACCAATCGATGAACTTGAAATTGGAAAGGTACACAGCAATCAAGAGGTCAGTACTGCCTTTGGATGTTCAGGGCAATCTCTCGGGTTGAAGTGTATTTGATATCTGATAAATGGGGCATTGGTGTGTATGAGGTTGGCTTGCTTTTTATATCTTTCGGTAAGATTGTTAAGTTTGGTCTGGTATTCTTCATTTTTAATGACTTCTAAATAATCGAGCGCTGTAAAATCTGTGTTCTGCTCTGAATCATACAGGGTAGGAAACTGATCGGCCATCGTACTGAGCCGCATTACCCAGCACCGTCAAATCCTTCGTTACGACAACGCTGAGGTGGAGTCGGACACTGACCTTGGTACGTCAGAACTGCGCCCAGGGGGATATTGGCTGAACTTCATCGACATCGTGGTTGGATCGATTGCTCGCAGCTGAAGGAGTTTTTTTATGACATTAAACCCCCCTGGCGGGTACAAAGGATAAAAATACAATATTATTTTATGAATAACGACTTGACTTTGGGGAATTAGTTTTATGTAACGTTAGTGACTCACGATAATGAATACGGCAGTGAGCCTGCTTATTACGCAGATGATTATTTCTTTAGATATAATGAAATGACACTCACTTTAATGGAATAAAACACAAAAACAACCGCTCGGGTTTTCCAGTCCGAGGCGGGTTCTTACTTATATAAAAGATTAGCTGTTCAGTACATTCATTATGACACAAAAGGACTATCGAGACGACAGCTTGTGCCAAGCCGGCTTACGATAGAACCGATCATATGCCCGTACTTACCGTTAAGATGATGACATACTAACCACATCCTTCGACCATAATAATCAAATAAGTAATGTATAATTTAGATACAATCTGAAAGTGAGGTGATACTATTTCTAATTACTTTAACAACAGCAGCATGTCAGATGTTACAGTAGCATTTAACTACTCCAGTTCAATCGCTAACATGGCAAGGGAAATGAGCGAAAGCTTCAGTCCTTTAGAACAAGCAGCTAAAGAAATGGATAGCGTTTTCGAACCCGTGAGGGAACAAATGAGATTAAATGAATCCATCACCCAAAATCTCAGAAGAAATATCATCATCAACCAGGCATTCTTTGATAGAATCACTCCTAGTTTCGAGACACCGTCATTGGCCTTCCCTCAACTCGAGTCAGTATTCAGCGCAATAAATACCTCGGTCATTAAAGAGATGAGTGAGACTTTCTCAGCGTATAATGAATCCATTTTAAATGAGATGATGACCAGACAGCTTTATGTGAATGTGGCTACTGCTGAAGTCGATGATGATCTCAGTGAAGATGAGATCGCTTTTTGGGAATGGATAGTAGAAAAAGTTTATACCCACTCCCCAGCTTTTGGATACTATTTCATCACGCTCACCTTCACTACTTTGACGGCATACACTATTATTTCTGATACAAGTAACTTATCATTGCTCGTCACATTGTCTGGCTACATCCACCAACAACAAACCGCCAGACGTAACGAATACCGCGACACTAAATAGTGTAGCGGTCCTTTTATTTCAGAACATGTCATAAACTAACACAGAAGCGCTTTAAATAATTGGTTGTGAGCGGATGTGATCCAGAGTTATGTTAAAAGTCCAAGAGAAGTCATCCTCAGCACCCTTTTCAGATGTTATCCAGTTTTATGTATATAAAAAGCTCCCTCCATTTTATGTAGATTCTATGCCAAGGACACTTTTCAAAAAAATGACAACTCATTTAATCAGATAATTTCTAAGTAATTTGGAATTGTATGCCACCTCTATAAATGTTTTGATATCACTAAAATGACATCAAAACATTTATAGCACTAATCCAATTTAAAAGATAATCACCTGAATAAGTGCATGACTTATATGTACTATTGCACTTTATGTAGTAATCAGTGCGATAGTGCAGAAAAGATCAAGTGTTATCGTGATTAATAACTACTTATGTAATCACGCAGAAACTCTTTTATATAAGAGATAATACGAATTATTATTGAAAGTATTCACTTGGAGAATGATTCGTGCTAATATGTAGTTAACGATAATAATTAATTACGCAATAAAGCTTTAAAAAAGAGGTTTTTGCGTTATTACAATTGGAAATGTAATAAAGTATTTAAAAAATTATAAAGGAGATTATTTATGAAAAGTTTAGAATTACTATTAAATAATAAAGAAGATATAACTCGGGATTTTGAGACTGGTATCGAATATTACTTCAAAAAAAATGGGGAAAAGAATTTAGAGTACACACAAAAAGTACCTGATACAAATGTCAATATTCTTAGCCCAGCGCAAGGGATATTTAAACAGAAAGACTCGCGATACGCCATCTCAGTAAAACAGACATTAAAAGGGAGTTACGATGATCAGAAGCCCTACTTTTTTGAAGATGGCAGCAGCATTTATCTCTACCACCAACGCTCATCGATGGACTCAAAATCACTTGAGTATACACATAACAAGATGCTAGAAGATAGAGACAGTATAGCTGATAACATCGCACTGAATAACAACTTAAAGGAGAGAGTGCCTCTGGGTGTCGTGATTCAAACTACAGAAAGACAAGGTAGAACAAAAGCACTTTACTCTGTAAGATCTGGGATTGTTGTCGGATGGTTACGAGGCTACTATATTATCTACTGTGCGAATGATGATTTGGAAATTAATGAGGAAGTCATGAATTTGCCGCTGGGACAACTATTTGACTTGCCTCTACTTCCGGAGGAGGATACTCCGGATAGTGAGGACCAAGGTTTTGATCCTGCTGATGTGATTGATCGAAGAAAGAAAACATTACAAGCGATCGTTCAACGAGGTGGACAGTCCAAATTTCGCAAACTGTTACTACATGAATATGGAAGAAAGTGTCTTGTATCAGGTACTGATATTCCACAAGTGTTAGAGGCAGCGCATATCACACCGTATTTAGGTGACGATACAGATGTTGTGGAAAATGGCATACTGCTGAGAAGCGATCTGCATACATTATGGGACTTATTTCTATTATATATAGACCCGGAAACATTAAAAGTTAACCTTGCCGACAATTTGAAGGATACGGAATACTATCATTATCACGGGAAAATTATTGAATTACCAGGATCACTGAACATACGAAATGCTTTAAGACATCATATGTCTGAATGTAAAAACAAAGAATGGGGAGATTAAATGTTGTATAACCGAAAACAAGTACAAGAACATTTTAAAATCGACACAAGTACTTTGAGAGTGTGGCTAGACAAAGGGGTACCAGTTGAATCCGAAAATGGTATTGAATATTTTGATGTTGAGACTGTCAAAGATTGGTTAGAGGAAAGAAGATCTGGGATTAACAATTTAGAAATTGGAAAAATCTACGATAATAAAACAATTAGTGAAACCTTCGGTTGTGCACCTCAAGGTGGGATGAGACGTTCGAAACTCACAAACACATTAGTTTTATTTTCAGACCATACTACAGGAATTTATGATGATAAAACTGAGATTGATGATAATGGTAATGAAATACTCCTCTACACAGGGATGGGCCAAACAGGAGATCAGGACGTCAATCATATGCAAAATCGGACCCTGAATGAGTCGAATGAGACAAATATAGAAGTGTATTTATTCGAAGCGTTTGTACAAAGAGAGCATATTTACAGAGGACGCGTGGAGTTAGTTGCGGAACCTTATCAGTATGAACAATTTAATCGTAAAGTTTGGATCTTTCCCCTTGGATTTCTTGAAGAGAAGACAGTGGTAAGTGAGGATCTTACAAAGAAGAGAGATGAAAATCAGGAAAAGGAAGCTGCAAAACTTAGCGACAAAGAATTGTACGACAGAGCTAAGAAAATAAAAAGTGTCGGACAACGTAAGGTCACTACTAAAGTGTATGAACGACATACCCATGTATCTGAATATGTTAAACGTAGAGCGAAAGGTCACTGTGATCTATGTGGTAATCCAGCACCTTTTAATGATAGAAGAGGGAATCCATTTTTGGAATGTCATCATGTACATTGGCTTAGCCGAGGTGGAGAAGACAGCATCGATAATGCTGTAGCTTTGGATCCATCATGTCATCGGAAAATGCATGAATTAGATAAGAAGGAAGACACAGTATTTTTACAACAAAAAATCAAGCAATATAAGAATAATAGTAAATAAGAGTATCTATCATAGAAAAGAGGTATGGTCCATGTTATCTGAATTAGTGCCGCTTATAGGGGCTATTATAGGAGCAATCATTACAGCATCCGTTGCGATAATGATTTCTAAAAAAACGTTGAGTGAAGATGCGAAAATTCGTGAAAAAGAAGAAGTAAAGAAAATGATTGAAAGAGAAATTAAAATAATCAACGATATTAATTCGGAAATTGATATCAATCTATTCAAAGCTAAAAAAATAACTGCTATTAAATTACATTTCCCTATGGCAAGGAATAATCCACAGGAAGCATGTGAAAATTGTGATGACATACTTGGTAAATTAGAAGAGATAGAGCAAGATCTCCAATGTATTATTAAACCGTTAAGAAGCATAAGTCTTAAATCAAATGAAGTTACAGATGATATATTGAGTGTAATAACATCTTTGGATGAGCAAAGACTAAAATTTAAAAATATGAAAAGCATGTACAAAAATAGACTTGTTAACGACATGGAAATAAAAAAATATAACAAATTAACTGATGATGAACAAAAAGACGAAGTTTCCAATTCTTTAATTTATTCTAAAAAAAATATAAATAAATGCATTGATGAATACACTAATGGACTCGAGAGAGTTCGAAAAAAACACTTGAAAAACTCTGGGGAACTCGAAGGGAAACTTAAAGAACTTGGAAAACATGTTAAGTAAAATCGATGCTACATAACCTGTTACTTTGATCATAAATAAAATCATGACATAGAATGTCATCTTTGGACAATATAGTCACTACTATCGTCTTGGCATTATGTAATGTAGTCGAATATTCTATATTACATCCAATTTTATCTACTTATTTAGTAAAATATATAAGTGATAGTAGAAATGAGAGCGTTTCTCCTTACGTGGAAGTATATGATTATAGACATTTATAAAAGGTAATTAAATTAGGAGACAGACGTTTAAAGATTCGACCATTCTCAAGTATTTACTTAATAATTTGATTACGGAGATGATATAAAAATGAGTACTTCGCGTACAAAAAAACAAGAAGAATTTTTACAGTCATTTAATGGATTACATAAATTTTTACAAGATGAGCTAGTAGAGGAATTTTTAAAAAGTAAAAGAGGAAGAAGTAAGCAGTCCGATCATGCGATCACATTCTCAGAATGTATACATACGATCAATGAACGTTATAAAAATACTTCGTTAGGACAATATGTGGATCAATTACATCTCATCAATAATTTTCGGAATACAATCGTCCATGACTATACAGAAGAATTTTATGATATTGCTGATCCATCTGATCACACCATGGAGATTATACAGAAAGTTTATAATTATTTTGTCAAACCGACTACGATTAAAAAGTATATTAATGATAAAAAATATGGGGAGCCGATTACTCTTAGCTCCGAAACAGGTCTGAGTGAAGTATTAAAATTTATATCAAGGTATAAGTACTCACAGTTTCCAGTTTTTGATAAAGATACGTTAACAGGAATGATCACAGATAACGGCATTACAAATTTTATTGCAAATAAAAATGATGAGGGAGGCATCATGTTTGAGGATGAGACTGTTGCCGACTTAATAAAAGATGATGTTGGTTTTGAAGAGTATAAGAATTCTTATTCGATATTGTATGTTGAAGATGAGCTCTATCGCGTCATAGATGATTTTGCAAATGTAGAAGCTTTGAATAAGTATGTACTAATCAGTAAGTCCGGAAGTAAAACTTTTAGAACGAAAAAGGATCTAGTGGGGATCTTCACTTCTGCTGATATCACTGGAATGATGTATTATCTTAATAGTAATTAATTGTACTGTCCAATCTTTCTCATTGATAGATCGATCAGCTATTTAATATTATTTAATCTAAAAGGTCCATTCAGAAATAACTACTACAGAAGATGGTAAAATCAAGCACGTTACAACAACTGTCAGCCTATATCTAAAAACCGCATCGTAATTTGATACGCTGAAAACTACCATAAATAGTTTGGATAGTAGACTAGGTTTTGAAGCTTCTATAGCCGGAGATGACAATATGCTGGATATCCGTATTTTTCAGAATTAAGGGTTCTAAGCTTGCACTTTTACGGTTGAGAGACAATGGCAGAAATAAATTTTACAACAGATGGATACAATGGTAGCACAATGGCTTATGATTCAAAATCTGAGGATGAAGTTCTGGCAAAAGAAGAATCATTGAGGCAAGAATAATGAAGGATGATGTACGACTGGATTGGATATAGTGGATGCTTTACAGACCTTGATGGTTATATATGAGAAGTTGCCTAAGGTCCGGACTGGACTTTTGATGGTCAGGGTATGTTAATCATTAAATAATTAGTTTATTAAAGTGAAAACATTTGAGTACTATCGTACACGATAGATATATAAACTTTCAAAAGTGCTAAAAAAACCTGCACTCGTATTTTTGAGAGCAGGTGAGTTATTTATATTAAATCTTAGTTATTCTCTAGAAAAATCCTGTAATCAGTTGTGTTGGCCAGTTGATTATCCCGTGAATAATAATGAGTATCCAGACATTTCTATATTTCGCCCATAAGAAGCCTAAGAATAATCCTCGGACACCGTGATTGACCATGACAGTTGATAATGGCACGTTATATGAATCACCGCCCATAATTGCCATATGCCATACTGCCCATAGTAACGAGGAAATTATTATTGCAGGCCAAGTTCCAATTAGTGCTTCGAGTCGGGTCTGTAACCATACTCTGTAAAATAGTTCTTCAAGAACACTATTTATTAAAAATGAAAACAAGGCAGCCAACAACAGTGTGAAGAACCCCATGTTATATTGAGTTGAACTGGTAACGCCAATCAGTGTAAAAAAATAAAAGATGATCCAAACAATCGTTACAACTACAGGCATTAACCAGGTGTTATTTCTTAAATAAGAATATTTTTGAATATTTTCATTCATACTGCTTTGTTTAATATAAAAGAACATTACTATTGGAGCGATAAGAATCAACAATAATTTAATCAAAGGGAAATATGTGAATACACTGTCTTCTAGGATTAATAGTAAAATGACAGTAAAGATAATAGCGAATATAATCAGTAACAATGACTGATTTTTAAGTGACGTTTTGTTCAACCTATTAAAGGATTGTTAATTGAAGACCTCTTAGGTAACACCATGATCAATAAAATTAGCACACCAGATATTACCCAACTGTGCCAGAACGGTACAGTTAGATAATGATCAGCACTGATTTCTATCATCCCACCATTTTGGAATAAAATCCAATTGTAACTTGTCTTTCTAAAATGTTTACTCATTTCAATATCACCCTCAGAGTATGTAAATATTCACATCTACATTAATGTTCAAAAAACGATCTTTTATATTATGCATTTTTCTTTGGTGGCCATATAAAATATGTGATACAAATGATTAAATCAATTATTAGAACAATTGTCCAAAGGTTTATCACGCCATCTATAGATTCTGTCCTGCTTTGGTCATTAATTAAATAGACAACTAAATGCAAAATACCTATTCCTAGAATGTAGGATAGTAAATGTTTTAACCAATTTTTTAAATAGTTTTTAGAGTAATCAAATCCTGTAAGTTTTTTGGGTTTGTCCCCTTCTTTCATTACATAATATCTAAATCTATCATCTGCCCAACTAATCATGCTTCTTCCAAATACAAGAGAAACTGAAATATAGACTGCAGCTATAGCATGAGGGATTTCAGCTGTAGCACCGTTCATGAGATCCATGGTTGTTGCGACAAGTAGGATTAAATCTACAACTGGCGTAAGAGCTAAGAAGAATAAACCTAATTTTTTTTGTCTAAACACATAACGTGTAACTAAGCCCAGTAATATTACAACCCAAAAAGCGACTTCACAAAAGATTATCAGCCATAATATAAAGTTCATGTATCATCATCCCCTATTTTGTTAATCTGTGTATCTCTTCTTCTATAATCAATTCAATATCTTCGTTTGAAATTTCATTCGGGTTAAGTAATTTGTGTATGGCCAAACCATCAATTAATGCATGTAATTTCATAGAATTTAGACGAAGATTCAAGTCATCTTTTAATAAATGATTTTCTTTTAATAAACTTAGTATGTTTTTACATAAATGATATAATCCATCATCGTACGTACTTTGACCGTATTCATGTATGTCATAGCGAAAAGCCATCCAAACTTCCATATCAGCCATTCTAATTTGATCTAGTGGTAATACTGCTAGTAAAGCATTTTTGACCTTCTCAGTGGTACTAAGATTTTTAGATTTAATTATGGCTTCTATTCTCCTTCTTATTTTTATTTCTACTGCAGACATGACACCATTTAATAATTCAGAATGATTCGGATAATAATATCTAATCTGTCCTGGTGTCATCTGAGCCACTTTCGCAATTTGCCTTACAGTTGCTCCCTTAGCACCATTCTTTACGATTGATTCAAAAGCATATTGAACTATTTGTTCTTTCTTTTGTTCATGATTTATTATTTTTGGCATGGATTTATTTTAACATTTTTTAATACAACTGTATTAAAAAAATAAGCAAATTAATTCTGGTCTCTTTATTACTTATTTATTTCTATATGTAATTATCACACTGAGAGCCTGATAAAAAGAAATATAGTTCAATCATATATAAGGGAAGAAGTGATTTTGTGTCATCATTATATCCTTGTTTACAAGTCTTGCTAACACCTTTGGCATCAAGAATTCTAGTATGTATTTTGAAGTTGGAACTCCGAATATGGAGAGATTTTATTTTATAACATAATTATTCCGTTATACAGTACAATATCAAGAAAATCGCATCGAAAAACGATACGCCGAGAGTTATCATAAGTAAAACCAGACAATATAATGATAAAGTTGCAATTCCTTAATAAGAAGTAATTTATATCGTAAATTTTAAAGCTTTAAAATTTAAGTGATGTTTTAAATAATTTGAGTAATTGATACCCCTGCTTAAATTTTAGAAGATATCTCTCGCAGTCTCTATATAGTCCAAAAAACCCTACTACATTTTATATTATTATATGTTGTTAATTACACAAGTTATTGAACAGGAAAACCTACAAAAACAAGATAAATATCAATGCTGAAAAAAGTTCAATAAACGGTCGTTTTTTAAACTTAATTTTACATGTAGTTTTTGTCATATTAAATACTCATTTTATGCACGGATTCTCGAAAATTATAATCTAGTCTAATACATAAAGGAATGACAAGTTCTTTATTAAAAGTAGAAAGAAGGGATTGTAAAGTATGAGAAAAAAGAACCTATTGATAAGCTTGTTTTCTCTAATGATGGTCATTGTTTTATCAGCTTGTACAAGCAATGACGGAGAAGCATCTGTAGAAGATACTAGCAATGAAAAGAATTCAAATGAAGAGATGAACATGAATGAGGACAATGAAGGTTCTATGGAAGAAAATATGAATGGCTCCTCCAGTGAAGGAGAAATGAATAATGGTTCCATGGGTAATGGTCATATGGATCATGATGATGTGGTAGGTCTAATTGATTCGACAGGAGAGAACGAACTGAGTATCCCCTCTGTACTCAAAAGCGACAGCAACAAAGGAACTGAGTATACAATACGCGCGCAAAAAGGAGAAACAGAAATATTTGATGGCGTTCAAACAAAAACATATGGCTATAATGACTCGTTTCTAGGTCCCATGCTTCAATTTGAAAAAGGAGATACTGTGAAAATAAACTTAATCAATGAACTCAATGAAAATACCACTTTTCACTGGCATGGATTGGAAGTGCCAGGGAATGACGATGGTGGTCCACACAATGTATTGGAGCCAGGCGAAGAGAGTACTATTGAATTTGAAGTGACACAGGAAGCTGCCACATTGTGGTTCCATCCCCACCCGGAAGGAAAAACCTCTGAACAAGTGTACAACGGACTTGCTGGGTTAATTTATATCGAGGACCAAAATTCAAAAAATCTCGAATTACCAAGTGAATATGGAGAAAATGACATCCCTCTCGTTTTCCAGGATAAAGTATTTAATGATGAAAAACAACTGAATTACAAAGCCGTAGCAAATGAAGATGGCACAGTCGGGGATACATCATTAATTAACGGCACATTGAATCCAAAATTAACTGTAGATAAAGAAAAAGTAAGGCTTCGACTTTTAAATGGATCAAATGCAAGAAATTACACCTTTAAACTAAATACAGGGGATTCTTTTGTACAAGTCGCAACGGACGGCGGGTTTTTAAATGAACCGGTCTCAATGGAAGAAATCACACTCACGCCTTCAGAGCGGGCCGAAATAATCATTGATTTTTCTAAAGTCGATGGTAATGAAAATATAGCGTTAATGAATGAAGATGGTGCCACGCTCTTACCTTTTGAAATCACAGATCAAACAGGTAAGAACATGGATATACCTGATGAAATGAATGACTTTTCAGTTACGGAAGAAGAAAAGAACCTGCCAGTGACAAAAGAAATTGAACTTTTCGGCATGATGGATATGGTAACGATAAACGGAAAAAAATTTGATCCTGAAAGAATTGATTTTACGCAGGAACAAGGTGTTACAGAAGTATGGGAAATCTATAATAAACCTGACATGATGGGCGGCATGATTCATCCGTTCCACATCCATGGTGCTCAGTTTAAGATCCTTTCCAGGAATGGAGAAGCACCACCTGAGAACGAAAGAGGCTGGAAAGATAGTTTTTCCGTTGCCCCGGATGAGACTGTAAAAATTGCCATTCAGTTTAAAAATAAAGGCATATATATGTTCCACTGTCACATACTTGAACATGAGGACAATGGGATGATGGGACAGGTTAAAGTAGAGTAAGCTCCAAAGCTTCAATCTAATAAAAAAAAGGAACTATTTCTTGATTTTTTCTAGACGAATTACAATATTGAGTAAGTTGGAGAAGGACAATCATCATTAAAATTATGTGCAGTTTCTATGGAGTTTTACCATATCGGTTTATATGCGAAATGGATGGGAATTCAATTAATGTAAGTGCATTCAATTCTATAGGAGGGATTTATAATGGCTCATGAACAACATCAACAACTGATTCAGACGTTACATGAATGTATGGAAGCCTGTAACCACTGTTACGATGCCTGTCTGAGGGAAGAAGACGTAAAAATGATGGCGGAGTGTATCCGATTGGATCGTGAATGTGCAGATATCTGTGCATTTTTAGAACAGGCTCTGACAAGAAATTCACCATTTTCTTCTGATCTGGCGGCAGTATGTGCCAAGGTCTGCGAAGCATGCGGCAACGAGTGTCAAAAACATGACCACGATCACTGCCAGAAATGTGCAGATGCGTGCTTCAAATGTGCAGAGGCTTGTAAAGAAATCGCCTAAGCACAACACTTAGAAAGAAGTGGTATGTCGGAACTTATTCTGGACATACCACTTCTTTTATTTCCGGTTAAGATTGTACCCAGCATTTTAACGAAAATATACATTAAGGTGTATTTGCATTATTAATTAAGAGCGCCCTTGATTTTGACAATACTTATAAGAGACGCCTTAGTTTAGACAAGGTTATAAAAAACAGTTGAGTTCGCTTAGAACCATCGTTGCAAGGAGGAGTAAACCGAATTCCCTTCAAAACAGTCATTAATGTATCTGTTAATTCATATAATAAAAAGAGCTTATCCATGCAGATTATCCATTTGAGATAGATAATCCAGTAAAGATAAGCTCTTTAATATCATCTGTTTTTATTCAACAGGTGACAATTCACTTTCTGTCACCCATTTATGATTTTCTACTTTTTCTCCAGTTGTTGTTGTGAAGTCAAGCATATATACAGTAGTGTCTTCAGCAGATTCTATCACAGCGGTTGCACCATCCATGCCTTTCATGTGATCCGCATCCAAGGTCACTTCAGTGCCAGGCTCCAGTGGTGCTTCTCCTGGACCTTTCAATTCTTCATGGATGACCCATTTATGATTCTCCACTGGGTCTCCACCAGTTGTAGGGTAATAAGTGACACTATAAGCAACAGTATCAAATGCGCCTGCAATTGTTGCTTCAGCGCCATACATACCTGGCATATGATCGGCTTTGATAATGGCTTGGCTACCCACTTCATAAGTTGGATCTTCTGCTTCCTCCAGACCGTCAGGGACTACACCAGTGCTGGACATCTGTTCAGCAAAAATGGATTGAATCGTTTCTTTCACTTCTAAAATACTGGTGCGTATATCATTAATTTCTACTTCAGTCTCTTCAATGGATGCATCCTGGTTTTCCATTTTTTTGGTCACAGCATCCAAATGGTTGTCAGCGGCGTTTAAGCGATTCAGCAGAGATTCCAGCTTGTCCAGATACTCTTTATAGAGCTGTACTTCATCAACTGTTATAGGAGGGCCTTCGATAGATCCTTCGATTGCCTCCAGCTCAGATTGGATAGCGTCCGTTTTCTTCTCAACCTTATCCAGTCTCTTTTCAACCTTTGCTTCCCCCCTGTGCTTGTCCATTGGCTTGGGGAGCTGCGTTGATGGAATCTGCCGAAACTTGTCCTGCTGAGAAACTGATTCCAGTAACGGTTGCGAGTGTGACGACTATTTTTGTAAATCTGTTATTCATTTTACATTCCTCCCTGGTATTTTTTCTAAGAGATATTTACCTTAAATGATACAAGCAATCCAATGCCTTCTAATCATTTTAAATTTCTATTGATTCATCTTCCTGAAAAAGCATTACCCCCTTTTGTAACTGTGATACTCTTCCCTTTTAGAAGAACACGCATGGCTCGAGATTAAAAATGCTTTAATGCGCATGCCCTTCTTCCCCATCATTACGGTGTTTAAGAAATACATACTCCCCTATGAAGATGATGATAATGAAAATGATGGAGACGACAACAATCAGCCAGTCATTCATCAGTTTGACCCACATAAAAGCTGCCAGTACAATTCCATCAAGTATGAATGCGGTCATGACAATGACTGGATTTGCATCCACCTTATCCCTCAGATGTTTAAATACACCCCAATGCACAATCATATCCATCACAAGATACAATATGGCCCCGACTGAGGCGATACGACTGAGGTCGAAAATGACGGCCAGTACCATCGCAAGTACAATTGTGTATACCAGCGTATGCTTTTGAATCCGTCCTGGCATGCCAAAGTGCTTATGTGGAATCAGCTTCATATCTGTCAGCATGGCAAGCATGCGTGACACCGCAAAGACACTGGCAATAATACCGGATACTGTTGCGATGATCGCAATGCCGACGGTAAACCATACAGCGTAGTTTCCAAATGCTGGCCTTGCGGCTTCTGCAAGCGAGTAGTCTCTGGCTGCAATGATTTCGTTTAACGGCAGATTGCTGGATACCGCCCATGCAACCAGCAGATACACAAAAAGACTGATGGAAATGGATGCGACAATCGCCCGGCCGATATTCTTATGGGGTTTAACGATTTCAGAGCCACTGTTAGTGATCGTCGTAAACCCTTTGAACGATAGGATGGTGAGTGCCACAGCTGCAATCATGCTGGTAATAGTTGCGTCTTCCGTACTTCCACTGCCCTCTGCGGGTGTAATGGAAAAACCGGCGACCCATAACCCGCCCATCGCAAAGACGACAAGTCCAATTATTTTAAGCAGGGACACAATCGAAGTAAACGTCTGAATGAAACTGTTGCCAGAAATATTAACCAGGAATGCAAAGAGCAAAAGACCAACAGCGAGCACAGGCACCAGGTAGCTGGTTGCATCCATATTGAAAATCTGCAACGTATAGGTACCGAAAGTACGGGCCACGAGACTCTGGTTGATGACCATGGATACGGCCATCAGCATCGCTGCAGAAGCAGTGACGGTACCCTGACCATACGCTTTTGCCAAAAACATGCCGATACCCCCTGCTGAAGGATATTCATTGCTCATCTTGACATAGGAATACGCACTGAATCCAGTTACAATCCCTCCGACGACAAACATGATCGGGAACCACATGCCGGCAAGTGCGGCAACCTGACCCAGCAATGCAAATATTCCGGCACTGATCATAACCCCTGTCCCAAGACCGATCGCACCAGTCAGAGATAAGCTGTCTTTTTTATATTCGCTCATTAGTATCACCTCAGAAATAATAGTCTCTAAAACATATGCCCATGGTTTGTGCAGTTAGTGTGCAGTTTTTAAAATATTTCAAATTAATTTTATCAATGTGCTCAAAATCTACATTTTTAAGCAATCGATAATATGAGAAAGCTACTTTCTAATCCACTTGTAGCCCACGCCCCACACCGTGTGAAAGTAATCATCGATAGGAAAGCCGACTTCCCGAATTTTTTCCCGCATATTTCTAACATGGGAATCCACAGTACGTCCTTCCGTTTCAGAATGCATGCCCCACACTAAATCAATCAATTGATTTCTAGAAAATACCCTTCCTGGATTTTTCATGAGTAATCCAATGATTGCAAATTCTTTTGGTGTTAATTTTACAAGCTGTTTTTTATAGGATAGTTCAAATTGATCTTCGTCCCATAACAGTCTTTCGACTTCAATCCGGTTGACAGGTCTTGTTCTTCTTAGTAATGCATCCATTCTTGCAACCAATTCTTCTTCATTAAAAGGTTTTGTTATATAGTCATCTGCACCCAGCTTGAGTCCTTTTACAATATCTTCTTTCTGCTCACGTGCAGTCACCATGATAATAGGTACATCTGAGTATTGCCGTATTTCTCTGCATACTTCCCATCCATTCATTTCAGGCATCATGATATCCAGTAGAATAAGATCAAACTTCTCTTCTTTAACAAACTTAAGCCCTGCTTTTGCACCTACTGCTTTTCGACAAAAATAAGGGTAAGGTTTCAAGTATAATGTCAACAGTTCGAGCATTCTCTCTTCATCATCGATTAACAGCACTTTATTCATTTACATTCTCCTTCTTTAAAGATATGACGAAAACAGTCTCCTTGCCGAGTGTACTTTCTACTCCAATCTCGCCACCATGCAACTCCACAATTTCTTTAGCGATTGTCAGCCCGAGACCAGACCCTCCGCTTACCCGGGATCTAGACTTTTCAGAACGATACAGTCGATCGAATATAAAGGGTATATCTTCTTCTGGGATTCCTTCTCCTGTATCTGAAATAGTTGTTAAAATTTCATTTTTATTTTGAATAACTTCCATTGTGATATGACCTTTCTCGGGAGTATACTTTATTGCATTATCTAATATATTCAATATAACTTGTTGAATTCTTTCGGGATCTGCCATAACAACCAAGTTGTCCGGACAATGAAAGAAAAGCTCTATCTTTTTTTCATTGAGCGCTGGACGGATTCGTGCTAAAACCGTCTCAATCAAAGCGCTAAATACTACCCTCTCTTTTGTGATGGCAAATTCATTATGATCGATTTTAGCTAATTTAAACAGATTTTTTATCAGGTCTGCTAAATGCTCTGTTTCTTCCTGAATGATTTTAATGTATCTATTCCTGTCCGTCGTGGATATTTCTTTTCTGCTAATAATATCCGTATACCCTTTCATATAGGTTAAAGGTGTTCGTAGCTCATGCGATATACTCCCTAAAAATTCATTTCTCTCGTTTTTTAAACGTTCCAGATCTTGCGACAGCAAAGTAATCGAAGTCGCCAAATCTCCAAGCTCATCTTTTCGATGTGTATACAATTCCACGTTATGATTGCCTCTACTTAATTGTTCTGTCGCTTTTTTCATCCTCAATACCGGTTGGGTAATAACTCTGGAAAGAATAAACACCGTTATAACAGTCAGAAGTAAAGTCAATAGACCCACAAGCCAAAACTTATGGCTGAGATGATCAATAATCCGTTCGATGCTATCACTTTCAGCAAACATAAAAACATGCCCGCTATGAGTTTCGTTAAAAGTTAGGGGGCTGTCTGTAGAGACATATTTTTCTTCTGACCAATTTGATTTCAGGATAACTCCTTCTTGTGGTATTTCACCATAATCAGTATGTTCAATAACAGTTATCATTTCTGGTTCAACCGGATCAGAATTGGTGATTATCTCTCCATTCTCATCTGTTATCACCACAATAAAATCTGATTCTGACTCCATAATCGCAACATGTTCCAATGTCGTGGTTGTATAGTTTTCTTCCAATACGTCTCTGTGTGTATTCCCCCGGGCCAATAAATCCCCCATCACTTCCTCCACACGATCAGCGACCAGATTTGTATATAGGATATAGAATAATATGATTTCAATAATAAGAATCACCAGAAAAACCAAAAGTCCGATTTTTAAAGCTAATTTATTGAACATAAAAGCCTCCTCAGTTTTCTGCAACAGCATAAATCGTAATAGATCATCTTATCTTTTTGTTCATTAGTCATATTATATAGAAAAGTAGTATTTTTATTATGAATAATTCAGCTTATTTTACTTTGCCCACAACTAAAATTTTCTTCCACTGTTCTTATGAGCCGTCATTAGACACATAAATATTTCCGTTTATAGTATGGATTGCTAACTCATCTTCATTCTGCGGATTGATTGCAACATACAAAATACCATCATCTTTCATCTCCACTATCTTTCGATAAAAATAATCTAGCAGAGGTAGCAGCTGCAACGAAGTTTTAGTCTAAAAATGTATGACTAAGTATAACACCTGACCGTCAAGACTTTTTAAATTTAAAGGGTAACTCGAAGTTACATGAGTGATTTTACCGCATCCCGCTAAAAATATAGATGATAATATTATAGTATTAATTATTAATTTTCTTGGTATCATGATTCGCTACTCTCTTTATACATTTTATTATTTAAATATCGATTTTTCGTGCAGATTTGAAGAAAGCGCTGAGATATCATCCACGGTTAATAAACCTTTAAATTGAAATCCAATATGTCGAGTCGGTAATATTATTCTTGATTAAATACATTTATTTTTCATTGAATCTGCACGTAAACTGCAAAAGTTATGGGTAGAGTTCTCAGTAGAACTAATAAAATGGAGGGCATATACATGGTAAAAAATAAAATATTATTAGGGTTTCTTTCGATATTCACTGTATCTTTACTGGCTGCGTGTGGTAACGGGGAGACTCAGCCTAATGAAAATGAAGAAAGTCAAAGCACTGAAACAGAGTCTAGCTCCGAAGAAGAGATGGACATGGAATCAGATTCCGGCGGTCATATGGAACATTCAGCCGATGAGATGTCCAGTTCGGGTGAAGTGCCTGAAGATTTGAAAGAAGCAGAAAATCCAACTTATGAAGTCGGAAGTCGGACAATTATTGAAGCAGAGCACATGCAAGGTATGGATGGTGCTGAAGCAACAATTTCCGGTGCTTTTGACACGACTGTCTATACTGTCTCATACACACCTACGAATGGTGGAGATCCTGTCGAAGATCATAAATGGGTCATCCATGAAGAATTGGAAGAACCGGGAGAAGCCCCATTAGAACCAGGCGATGAAGCAGTAATGAATGCATCACACATGGAAGGCATGGAAGGTGCAACAGCCACGATTGACTCAGCTGAAGAAACGACTGTCTATATGGTAGATTTTGTTACAACAGATACTGAAGAAGAAGTGCAGAATCATAAGTGGGTTACAGAAAGTGAACTGGCACCTGTGGAATAAATTAGTGAATAGTAATATAGGATAAAAGCATGGATTCCTGATTACAAAGAAAAACTCCGGCAAATCTTGAATTAAGATTTGCCGGATTTTTTATCTTGGTCTCTTTCTACAATTATTATATAGAATCAATATGACATAAAAAGATGATACTCTAAATTCTTAAAATCTTTTGTCATTAACTAGCTGCAGCATGAACACGCAGAACCATCTTCTTTATCAATATCCTCTTTAATCTCGTAGCCGGTATTTTGAATAGCACCTTTGATGTCTGCCAAATTAATTGTACTGTCATTAAATGTTACATCTACTTTACCTTCAGGAATTTGAACTTTAACTGATTCAACGCCATTTAATTGACTGACACTTCCCTCAACTTTATTAACGCAAGCCCCACATGACATTCCTTCTACATTAAGTGTTACTTTTGACATATAAATTCCTCCTTAAAATTTAATTAGATTACGCTATACAATAATTTCATCATACCCCAGGCAGGTATTTTATATTTTCTCTATTTTTTTATTTAACCAATCAATTATCTGTCTTAATTCATTGTATCTACTGCTGATTAACAGTTACATTGACCTGGAACACAATTACATGGCACTTCGTCAACTGCATCCTCTTTTTTCATCTCTAACACTTTTTCCAACTCTTCTATATCTATATAGCTTAATGTTGATTTTGAAATTAAATCTGCAATAATTTTTCCAATGTCTTTATTACATATATTATCGAAAGTTTGTTCAAGTGTACTTTTGAGAAAGTCACTTTCTTTTAAATTAGTTGAATAAATGTATTTGTTGCCGTCCTTTTCTGTGTTTAATACGCCTTTATCAACAAGTCTCCCAATAAGTGTTTTGGTCGTGGCCGGTTTCCAATTCTTTTTATTTTCTATAATATCTCTAATATCTTTACTCGTAGTTTTGTTTTGTGCCCAAACGACCCGCATCACTTCCCATTCGGAATCTGTGATATTTGAATCAATTGCTTTGGTCATATTTTCACCTCTAATTTTTTCAAGTATTTTTAAGATGTCTTTCATATTTCATACAGTAAAGAATTAAAATACCGACTATCCTTAAGTAAGGATTTGTCGGCATTTATTTTATTCTACTTCAAATCTATGAAGTAACTGCGCATTGATTGCAACGATGATTGTACTGAGACTCATCAAAATCGCACCTACAGCCGGACTGAGTATTATCCCCCAAGGCGCCAGTACTCCTGCTGCCAATGGGAGAGCAATCACGTTATATCCGGTTGCCCAAATCAGATTCTGTACCAGTTTATTATATGTTTTTTTAGATAGGCTGAATATTGCAAGAATATCTTTCGGATTACTGTCAACGAGAACGATGTCTGCACTATCCATCGCGATATCTGTGCCTGCACCCACTGCGATACCAACATCTGCTTTAGTCAATGCCGGTGCGTCATTGATTCCGTCACCTGTCATTGCAACAACCAAACCACGTTCTTGGATTTCTGTCACTTTATCTGCTTTCTCATTGGGCATTACTTCAGCATAGACTTCATCAATCCCAATTTGTTCTGCGACATAATTTGCGACTTTTTGGTTATCTCCGGTCAACATTATAGCTTTAATATTTCTCTTATGCAGCTGTTCTATTGTCTGCTTAGAACTTTCCTTAATCTTATCTGCCAGTGCAATGGCACCTGCTAATTCTTCGTTTACCAAAAGAAAAACTACCGTCTTACCTTGTTCTGACCATTTATTAAAGTTCTTATCGTCAAAATCTATTTTTTGTTTACGTACATATCCCGGACTCACTACTTTGACTTGTTTATCATCAATCGTCCCTTCAATTCCTACACCAGTAATTGAATTGAAATTTGACATTTCAAGCAATTCAAGTTCTTTTAACTTGGCTTCATTGAGTATACCTCTCGCAATAGGGTGTTCCGAGTCATTTTCTATTGTTGCTGCATAACTTAAAAGGATATTTTCGTCAATATTATTGAAAGTCTGTATATCCGTAACACCAAATTTACCCTCAGTCAAAGTACCCGTCTTATCGAAGATCACAGCGTTAATTTTACGAGCCTTTTCAAACTGTGGACGTTTTCGAATTAACAAACCGTGCTTTGCAGCAAGTGATGTAGATACTGAAATAACCAACGGTGCTGCCAGACCTAAAGCATGAGGACAAGCAATAACCAAAACTGTTACCAATCTCATGATAGCAGTATCTATAGTTGCTCCAATACTTATCCAAACGATAAATGTGATAATACCGGCAGCTAAAGCGATATAGAATAACCATTTAGCTGCTTTATTAGTTACATCCTGAGTTTTCGATTTAGTACGTTGTGATTCTCTAACCATATCTATAACTTGTGTCAGATAAGATTCATTCATCAGTTTCTCTACTTCAATAGTGAGAGAACCTTCTCTGTTTATTGAACCTCCAATGACCTCGTCATCAATGGACTTTTCGACAGGGACGGACTCACCTGTCAGCATAGATTCATCAACTTGCGACTTTCCTTTAACGATTTTACCATCCAGCGGCACTTTTTCTCCGGGTTTTACTAATAGTAAATCACCCGCTTTAATATCATCAATCTGAACTTCTTCTGTTTCACCATTTTCAGTGATACGGTTTGCCGTATCAGGCATTAATGATGCGAGGGATTCCAGAGCCTTGGAAGCATTGTTAATAGCTCGCATTTCAATCCAATGTCCCAGAAGCATGATTAATACAAGAGTTGCCAGCTCCCAGAAAATTTCTTCCCCATTGAATCCAAAAACAACTGCCATACTATAGAAGTAAGCGACAGAAATCGCCATTGCTATTAATGTCATCATGCCTGGTTCTTTGTTTTTCAATTCATCGTAAGCGCCCTTAATGAATGGCCAACCCCCGTAGAAATAAACGAACGTGGCCAACGCTGCCACAATATAACTATCTCCAGTAAATTGCCAATCCACACCTATGAAATTTTGAATCATCGGAGATAGAAGTACAATTGGAATTGTGAATATCAGGATAATGAAGAATTTATTTCGAAAATCTGTCACCATATGTGCATGATGATCGTGACCGTTATGATTATGGGATTCATGGTTCTCCTCATGGTTATGATGACTTTCTTCGTGCTCAGCATGATTATGATTATCTTCTTTATTCATTTCTTTCCCCCTCCTACATTATAATAAGACTACAATTGTAAACGATTTATTAATTTAAGTTTACATCTGTAGTCGTTATTTGTCAAGCTATTAATTTACTAAGTTTATTATAAAAAATATATGTGCAGAAACTATCCACTACATGTATTTAAAAACTAAGTAAAAATAAATTAACTGCTACTCTGAGATTTAACATTGAATTAAAAATGCAGATTCCACAACACTAAATAGCATTGGGTAATCTGCATTTAATAATATTATTTAAGCTGTAAATCTGTCAGACAGGTGCTGTCATTCTCAAAAGTTGAAAAATTAGATTCAACTTTTTTTCCATCATAATTAATTTCTAAAGAGTAATTTTTATCTCTTGGCAGCCAAAAATCCAAGAAACCATTCTCAAGGGTAGTCAACTTCTCATCAACGTGAACTTCTCCATCTTCATCTGTAATTTTTACATCCATCTCTTCATTCATCAGCTCTCCCTGACAACCTGTTAAGCTATGAAATTCACAAGGATGTGTATATGAGATGTATGGTGCAATAGATACAAAAAATTCATCGTCTGGCAAAGTATAGACATTCTCATCTCCACTATCTTTAACAATAAGTGTTTTATCATTTATAGATGCTGATTCTACAATATTACTAGCGCTTAATTCCGAAACCATTTCTTTAATATTTGATTCGTTCGATGCTGAGTCATCACTACAACCTGTTAAAATAAAGATTACGCCCATCAAAACTGGCATTAAATATTTTTTCATCCAGATTCCTCCTTGATATTTAATTTTAACAATAATTTTTAAACAAATTTTATAATAATATATCATTTCTATGAAAGTTATATAAACAAGTCATTTAATGTATTCATAATTAGAAGCCTTGAAAATCTCCAAAGTACGGCTGCAGCCAAATGATAATCTGAGTCAATCCATCAAAATACAGAAGTACACCCATTAATATCATGATGACCCCACCAACTTTCATAATCGTATTCGAGTATTTCAGCATCCAGCGTGTACGAGATACGAAAAAGCTCAATATAAAGAATGGAATTGCAAAGCCCAGACAGTAAATAACCATTAACATTAAAGCATCGTTTGGTGCACTGGCACTCATTGCGAAAATAGCTCCGATAATCGGTCCATTGCACGGCGTCCATCCGGCACCAAAAGCCATACCTATTAAAGTTGAACCTAAAAATCCTGACGGTCTGTTTTTAAATTTTAATTTCCTCTCTTTCATCAAGAAATTAAAATTAAGCACGCCGGTAATGATAAGCCCGAAGAAAATAATCAAGATTGAACCCAGTTGTCTGATCAGATTCGCATGTTCAATCAATATTCCGCCTAAAAAGGACGTGCCAAACCCCAGGGCTATATAGAATAAGCTGAATCCCACAAGAAAGAAAAGTGTGTGGAATATTGCGCGTGCATTGAATTTTTGATTTTCTACTTCATTATAACTCATTCCTGTTATGTAAGAGATAAAAGCAGGAAATACTGGAAGTACACAAGGTGAGACAAAACTTAAGAATCCAGCTCCAAATGCAAGTAAGAAAGTCATTTCACTACCCAAAATAACACTCCATTCATATTGAGATTTTACGATAATTCGAACGAACTCCTAATATATTTTCTCAGAATTTTTTATATTCTGTTAATAATAAACTATATCTAATCCAATTATGCATATGAATGAAGTCCTGCAACAATTAAGTTTATTGCAATTAAGTTAAACAGTATCAGTATAAACCCGATTACTGCCAACCATGCAGATTTCTCTCCTTCATATCCTCTGTTCAATCTTAGATGCAGGAAAATAGTATAAAACATAAATGTGATAAATGCCCAGGTTTCCTTCGGGTCCCAACCCCAAAACCTGCTCCATGCAATTTGTGCCCAAATCGCTGCGAAAAATATACCACCAAGTGCAAACAACGGAAAACCTATAATTACTGAACGATAACCTATCTCATCCATTAAGTTTAAATCTGCTTTATTTGCAAGTGGTTTGATAATTGCTGACAATCTCCTTCTGAGTATCAGACGAAGGATCCCGTAGATTATCACTCCCAGCATGACAGACCATATTACCGTGTTCAATGATTGAGATTGAATGACTGGCGGTAAATTAATTCCTGAATGGAAATGGTCCGCAGGTTCATATTCATTATTACCTAAGTGTTCCACTGCAATTGCACCTTCAAAATTAATCAAACTTGGCAAATGATAGTCTGCAACTATCGTCTGTCCTCGCTGATCTGTATACATGAATTCATCACTGTAATCAACTGCACCTTTCATGATGAGTGTCGTCGCGATGTAGACCAAAACAATCACCAAACCTGCCATAATCACTTCAAGCATACGCGCTCGCCATGATTTTTCATCATGAGGAATTGCTTTCAGCAGGTAAATCAGTCCTGCCACTGCACTCATGGATAAAATACCGTAAGAAATCGTCACTGTAATAACGTGGATTGCCAACCAGTTACTCTGTAGCGCCGGAATCAGGGGATTAACATCTGTCGAAAACATGCTGCCATAGGCAATGAGAATTAACGCTAACGGAATGACGAATAATCCTAAAATTTTTGTTTTGTAGTAATGATATGTAATTAAGTAACCTAAAATTAACATTATTGAAAAAGTTGCAATGAACTCATACATATTCGAGACAGCTGCATGTCCGGTTGCTGTCCACCTTAATAAGAAATAAGTAATTTCCATAATAAAAGCCACTATAATCATTATAATAGAAATAAATTCTGCGGTTTTCTTATTAGACTTAACACTTAACGCAAGTGGTATAAGAGAAATCAATAAAGTAAAAAAGGCAGCAGTAATCAGCCAGTTACTAATCGATAATAGTGTGGATTCCATATTAATTCCTCCTCATCTCTGTTTATATTTCATTATTATTTTAGCTATCTCTATCTAAAATCTCATCGTATCCGGATTCTCTCAATACAGGATTTATATCTTTCTTTAGTCCAAAATAATTTTTGTTTGTATGCGCACTGATACTGAATCCATCATCAGTATTAACCCATATTCGTCTATGATTAATGTATGAACCAATAAATAGTCCCACTAAAAATATCACAAATCCTGTTGCTATCAATGGCATTGTCAGGTCTTTTTTTAGGGTCAAAACAGTAGCCCAGTGATTTTTATTTTCAACAAATTTTACATTATACTTGTTATTCTCTGTGATATCGGTTGAGTTCATAATTTGAATTAAACTGAGTTCACTAGATTCACTATCGAAAATTTCAAATACAAAAGCAGGGTTTGTAGCTACAGGTGTTTCGGAGATAAGTGCTCCATTCTCATCTATTTCAAGAAAATCTGGAGCATACGCTCTAATATTGACATTCACACCATCTACAACTTCATAATTTTGATGCGGATTATCCAATTCTATTGTGAAAGGTTCCCCAACAGGTTTATCATCATTGTCTTCAAGCTGAAATGTCATGGACTTCATCTGAGAATTATCATAACTTGCCTGATAAATTTCAAATAGATCAAAGCGGTATGGATGATTCACCTGTACACTGTAATCCTCTACCTTCTGTAAATCAGGTGCAGAACCCACTACATCCATATTTTCATTCTCATAAAAGCTAAAATCCGTCTGATAGTTGCTGACGACAGTCTCATTTATATTCTCTAGTGTATTATCATAGACCGTCCCGGATTCTTCATCGTATATATCTATGGTAAATTTATTGTTCTTCACATAATATTTACCATTTGTTTCAGGTACTTGAACCGTTTCACCTTCAGTAATGTAGATCAATTCATCTACATACATACCAGGAAAAAATCTCAACATACTACCAAATAATAGAAGAATTAAACCAAAATAATTTATGTAAGGGCCCCATCTGGATAGTTTTCCTTTTTCAAATAGATAGTGATTGTCGTCTTCTTTTACTTTATAACCTTTTTTCTTTAAGCCCTCGACGACATCTGCAGTATTACGGGAACTTCCCTGATGTAAATTCAAGCGTTGTCTCTTATAAAAAGACGGGTGTTTTTTAGCCCGCTGATTTTTTAAAGACTTGAACAACGGTATACCCCTGTCGATACTTGCTGCGATGAGCGAAAGTGCAAGCAAACCAATTAGTATGATGAACCACCAGGAAGAATATAAATTATGAAATCCCAGTTCAATATAAATTTTTCCTAAAGTACCGTAATTCTCTGTATAGTATTGTTGTGGATTGGCCCCCACTGGTATAAAATACTCCTGAGGAAAAATCGTTCATATAGATGAAGCAATAGTGATGATTGCTATGATCGTTACTCCGACTTTTATTGAAGTAAAGAAAATCCAAATTTTATCAAAAATACTTTTAGAACGGGTTTTCGAACGAATTGCACTGCCATCATAGCGCATCAAATCTTTTATTTTATTTTTATCGTAATCATTATTTATCATTTTCCCGCACGACTGGCATAATTGTGTCCCCGGGGGATTGACATAATTGCAGGATTCACATGTTATCTTCCTAGATTCCATTAAAGCTCACCCTATTCAGAAGTAGATTGTTCCACAAAGCTGTAAATATCGTCTACAGTTAACTGATATTCTTTCTTATCCACGACAATACCGTTTTTATTGATTGCTATTGTCGTCGGCAGTGGTCCGACTTGATAAGCTTTAGTCACATCTCTGTTTCGATCCAATGCGATTGGAAAATCAAGTTTTTCATCTAAGCTGGATAAGAACTGATTAATCTGCTGCTCATCCTCCGAAACATTTATTGCAATGATTTCATAATCATCATGTCCCTCATTATAAATTCGGTTCATATCAGGCATTTCTTCACGACACGGTTTACACCAAGTCCCCCAGAAATTCAAAATAACACCTTTTTCTAAATTGACATCTGATAATTGTATTGGACCACCTTTCAACGTCTCTAGTTGAAAATCTATTGCTTCATCCCCTACTTGTACAGTTTTTTTATCAGAAGTTAAATTGAACCACAAAGTGACCCCTAATAAAATAATGATACTTAGTATAATACTTACTCTAAGAATACTTCTTGTTGTTTTTTTCATAATATTACACCTCCTGTAACGATTCCTTTCATCGAACAAATCATGCATTTTTGGTTGGCTTTGAAAGATAATTTTTGTTAAAAATAAAAGTTCATTCTCACACCAATCTAAGTACAAACTTTAACTGTTAAGAAAAATTCACTCCTAATTATTTAGCTTAAGCTAAATTTTCAAAGAAACTGTGCAGTTTCTTAGTATTTAATGTGACATTTCATATCATTAAGAGATTTTATTGGAACTCGAGAATTAGACTAATAAAATTAGCAGTTATAAGAAGTTCTCTTTACTCTTCAAATAGAACAATATTAGTCTTTAACTCGCATCAGTCTTATGTCATTCAATGTTATTAGTAATCTTTCACCTATGCTAGGATGTACAGCAATACACAATACCACATTAACTGAGAATTTGATTATAATAATCAAATTCTCAGTTAATGTGGTATGCAAAAAAATCTATAAATATATTTTTAATAATGTATGTTTTGAGCAGACTCTAATCATACACGTTACGCCTGAAAATCGAATTTAATCTACGAAAGAATTAAGCATCACTATTTTTGTAATAACCGCAGCATAAGATGATACGC
>NZ_LFKO01000002.1:227307-236566 GCF_001265075.1 Salinicoccus sp. YB14-2 | reverse complement strand
TTCTATATCTTTGTACGTTGTTAATTACACGAGTTATTGAACAGGAAAGTTTACAAAAATAGAATAAATATCAATGCGGAAAAAAGTTCAATAAACGGTCGTTATTTGGAAGGTAATCTATACAGCTAATATGTTTAAAGAATCCAATGTTTAATGAAAATACGTAAATAAAATTTTATATTATGTAGTACTAATATAAATTTACTCAGTTATAAATAACAAGGGAGGTAAAATCGATGAAGTTTACTGGAGCTAAGTGGTGGAAAATTGATTTTCATACTCATACACCTGCATCTAAAGATTATCGTGAGCAAAGCATTACGCCTAGAGAATGGGTTTTGAAGTATATGGAGAAAGATATAGACTGCGTAGTTATTACAGATCATAATACAGGGGGATGGATAGATATACTAAAAGAAGGTTTCTAAAGCACTAGGTTATAAATAAAATTGTATTTTGAGAGTAGACCCTAAATATCATAAATCATTATCTTGCAAAAGTTGAAATAATAATTTATAGTTGATATATCAAAAAAAGTTGATGTATTGTTTTAGTATTTTATAAAGGAGTTCTATTTTATGAGGGTAAATCATGCAAGTACACTATCCGTGGATTATTTTGTTAGTTATTTAAATTTAATTATGGTATCAAGAGAAGTCACTTTAAAAGAAGCTACATTATATATGAAGAAAGAGTTTTTTAAAGGAGAAACTGATACGTATGGTAAAGTGACAGAAACTCATTTTAATTTAGCAATACAAAAGCTTAAACAAAAATAGAGCTATTTAAATACAAGAGAGGTGATCTTTCAATGGAATTTATTAAATCCGTTCCTAATAGAACTGAGGAAGAACAGTTAGATTTATACGAACAGATGTTTAGCGCACTTGCTGATAAAATTAGACTTAAAATTTTACATTCAATACGTCAAAGTGATACAAAATCTCTGTGTGTATGTGACTTGGAGGAATTATTAGAATTAAAACAATCTAAGCTTTCTTATCATCTAAAAAAATTAGTAGATGCAAATATTCTTATTGCTGAAAAGCATGGTACATGGAACTATTATAAAATTAATGAACAACAAATACAGGTAGTTTTGAATGAAGATACTTGTTGTAAGATACTATAAGTATCTTCTTTTAACATAATATATATCAACTTTTTTTGATTATTTAATCAAAAAAAGTTGATTAAATAAATTCGGAGGCGTTATACTGATGTTAGACTCAATTATAGAATTCATAAAAACATTTTTAATGTTGTTTTTTGAATTATTAATACTATTCATAATCGTGAGCTTTATTGTAAGTTTAATTCAACAAGTTGTTTCAGAAGAAAAAATTAAGAGACTTTTGAGCAGACCTAATAAAGCAGTCAATTATATATTAGGCATGATATTTGGTGCTGTTACACCTTTTTGCTCTTGTTCTACGATCCCAATACTCGCAGGTCTTTTAAATTCTAAAGTACCTTTTGGTCCAGCAATGAGTTTCTTAATTGCTTCACCATTAATGAACCCATTAATGATATTTATGCTATGGGCTTTATTAGGATGGAAAGTTGCTATTGTTTATTTTGTAGTACTAGCAGTTTTTAGTATTTTAACAGGTTTAGTATTTTCAAAAATGAATTTAGCTAACAGTTATAAAGGAGTTAATGTTAAAGGAGACGGATTTTTTGCTAATAAAACAGGGTCTCGTTTTAAACAAGCATTAAACGATGCGTGGGCGTTTTTATATCCAATGTTACCTTATCTATTTATTGGTGTGTTTATTGGCGCATTTATATATGGATTCATACCGGAAGAATTTATAACTAAGTACGCAAGTGGCGATGGTTTTATATCGGTCTTGATTGCTTCTGTTATCGGTATTCCTATGTATATTAGACCCGAAACAATGTTACCTATAGCTGAAGCATTAGTATCAAAAGGTATGTCACTAGGAACAGTTGTGGCATTGATTATTGGTGGCGCGGGCGCAAGTATTCCAGAAGTTGCATTACTATCTAAGTTATTCAAAAGAAAATTTGTAATATCATTTGTTATCGCAATTTTAGGTGTAGCTATTGCTACCGGATTAATTGTTAATATAATTATTTAAATTTAAGGGGGGAAAAATTAATGAATCAAGAAGCATCAGTAATAAGTAGATATGAAAATGCTGCAAGAAATCATGAAGAAAATTTATGTTGTCCAGTAGAGTATGATACAAAACACTTAAAAATAATACCTGATGAAATCATAGAAAAAGATTATGGTTGTGGCGATCCTTTAGGTAAGATTAAAGAAGGAGATACCGTTTTGGATTTAGGATCTGGCGGAGGTAAAGTTCCTTATATAGTTTCGCAGATTGTCGGTGAAACAGGTAAAGTTATTGGCGTAGATATGAATGATGATATGCTAAACTTAGCCAAAAAATATCAGAATCAAATGATTGAAAAAATTGGTTATGACAATGTAAGTTTTTATAAAGGAAAGATTCAAAACTTAAAATTAGACTTAGAAGCTTTTGATAAATATTTAAAAGAACATCCTGTTAGTGATTTATGTTCTTATCATTCTATCAATCAATATATCAATTACTTAGAAGATGAAATGACTATGATAAAAGATAATATTATAGTATAGATGTAGTTATATCTAACTGTGTTCTAAACTTAGTTTCAACTGAAGAAAAAGAGGCGCTTTTCAAAGAAATTTATCGTGTTTTAAAAGATGGTGGTAAAGCTGTCATCTCAGATATTGTATCTAACGCAGAAGTTCCTGAACAATTGAGACAAGACGAAGACTTGTGGAGTGGTTGCTATTCAGGCGCTATTGAAGAAAAATCTTTTGTTGAATCTTTTGAAAAAGTAGGATTTTATGGTATCGAAATAGATAAACGTGAAGATACATGGACGACTATAGAAGATATTAACTTTAGAAGTATGACCGCTATAGCTCATAAAGGAAAAGAAGGTCCTTGTATAGATAAAGGACAATCTGTTATATACAAAGGTCCATTTAAACATATTGAAGATGATGATAATCATATTTATGAGCGTGGAGAAAGAACTTTTGTATGTGAAAAAACATTTAATATATTACAGCAACCCCCATATAACAATGTCTTTGAATTTATCAATGAAAATGAAGAAGCAATTGATATAGAAGATTGTTGCGATACATCATGTGGTTGCTAAAAACCAATTAAAGGAGGTGTTAAAATGGAAAAAAATGCATTTAAAAAAGTTGTTTCTAAATTAAAACCTAAAAAGCAAGAATGTTGTTCCGTGGAGATTGAAGAAAATAAAGAGAACAAAAAAGAGAATACAAATAAAGATCAACAGAATAATAAAGGTTGTTGTTAATGTCGTATCATAAACATTTAAATTAGGGAGCATAAAAGCATGCTTCCTTTTTTAATGGAGGTGCTAAAAATGATTAAAAATTTAGCTGACTTTACCGAAGAAGAACGTCAAAAAGCTATGGAAAGATATTATACACTTAAACCCCTTATTTAAAATCAGTAAGAGAAGTTAGTAAATCAGCTAAAGTACCGAATCGTACACTTTATAGATGAAGGATTGCATAATTTAGGTTTGTCTGAAGAAATTGCGGATATTGTTCGTGAAGCTGGGGTGGAAGTTGCTATTTATCCGAAGGCGGAACCAAACCCAACAGACAAAAACGTTGAAAAAGGTTTGCAAGTTTTTAGAGAAGAAAATTGTGATAGTATTGTCACCCTAGGTGGCGGTAGTCCTCACGATGCTGGTAAAGCGATTGCACTTGTGGCATCAAACGGTGGAAAAATCCATGATTATGAAGGAGTCGATGTTTCCGAGGAGCCAATAGTTCCATTAGTTGCTATTAATACAACGGCAGGAACTGGAAGTGAATTCACATATTTCACTATTATTACCGATACAGAGCGTAAAGTTAAAATGGCAATTATTGATAAACATGTAACACCGACCCTTTCCATTAATGATCCAGAATTAATGGAAGGTATGCCTGCTGAGTTGACCGCAGCGACAGGTCTCGATGCATTAACTCATGCAATTGAAGCGTATGTTTCTATTAATGCAACTCCAATAACAGATGCACTCGCTATTCAAGCGATGCGTATTGTTCCAAAATATTTACCTCGTGCGGTTGCAAATGGCCAAGATAAGGAAGCACGTGAGAAAATGGCTTATGCTCAGAGCCTTGCGGGGATGGCATTTAACAATGCTGGTTTAGGATATGTACATGCAATTGCACACCAATTTGGAGGTTTTTATAACTTCCCGCATGGGGTATGTAATGCTATTCTACTACCACATGTTTGTCGATTTAATCTTATTTCAAATATTGGGCGATATGCAGATATAGCTTCATTCCTCGGAGAGAATGTTGAGGGATTGAGTGATTATGATGCAGCTGAAATTGCTATTAATACAATTGAGCGTCTTGGACAAGATCTTGATATACCTTCAGGATTTAAAGAGTTGGGTGCGAAAGAAGAAGATATCCCGACATTGGCTGAAAATGCTATGAAAGATGCAACTGCATCAACAAACCCCCGTAGACCAACACAAAAAGAAGTTGAACAAATTATTAAAAATGCAATGTAATAAGCCAACCCCCTTTGGCAAGGTCAAAGGGGGTTTTTTCGTTTTACAGAAGGAAAAAGACTGGAAAGCTATCTGTTCCCCAGCCAAAAGGGAGCACGGCCAGTCAGAACCACTCAAGTGTATCGTATTTTGAATGATGCAGCTGATTTCTTGGGGCGCGGGGATGTAGGAACACATACGATGCGTAAAACGAGCCAAGAAGACGTAAGCACGGCTAAAATTAGATAGTTCAAGAGAAAAAGCTGGTGCAAATGCACTGGCTTTTTCATGCATTGGTTAACATTCGCTTGTTAAGAAGCAGAAGAGTATATTAGTTTCATAGCGCTCAACTATGTATTGATAACCGCCCTTATCATTGCCTAGAAAACTATCACAACAAAGGATGTAATGCCTCTTTGAAAAGCAACTCATATTTTTTAGAAAGGCTATGATCTAAAGAAAAAAGGATGTTGATCTTCACTACACCCTTTGGACACACCTGCTATTTTATAAAATCACATATTACTGGCCATCAATTCCGCCTGTTTAACAACGGTTTCCACCGCCATCTTCTGTAAGTCTGGTGGATATCCATACTTTTTCAACAAACTTCGACCATTCATGTAAATATCTTTAATTTTCCAACCTCTGAGTGTTTTCTCCATTCTAAATACTATACCCTCAACAACAAGATGATCAGCAGTTAGTACAAAAGAAACCTTAACTTGTGGTAAGAAAAAGGTCCTCGCTTCAGTTTTATTTTTATTGAATTGAATATTATCACTCATACCTAGATCTTTTATATTACCTAAGCTGTGGTATATATTAATAAGTGTTTCACGGTTAATCAATTTAATAGATTTAAAATATGCTTTATAAGTTTTTGGATTAAAATTTTCACTTTCAATTTCTTGTATGAAATTCCAGCCAAGCCCAAGAATATATCCTTTTTCCTTCGTTATTATTCTGGGCTCATCGCTTAACGCTTTCCCTGAGGTATTTATCCAATACTCGTTCTCGACTATTTTATCTTCCTCTTTAGGTAATTCTCCATATTCTATTACAGGGGCTGTCAAACTTCTGTCTACTATTTTCTCCTCCACACCTAGCCTTCTTAACTCTTTATATAAATTTAGAGTTATAGCCTCAATGTTTAATACATAACTCTTCACAGAATAGAACCGTAAGTGCTCATTAGTTTGTATAATATTTTTAATTTTATTTTCATCTGCATGCAAGTATAGACCATATATTGTATTCTCAATTGTTTCATAGAGATTGAGTTTAGTTTGATCAGCTAATAAATGTACCAACTGATTATTTTGAATTTCATTATATTTCTCAATAATTTCTATAAAGATTTGTTTGTTTTCCGGATAGATATCTATTGCTGTTTTTGCTATTTTTAAAATGCTTACATTTTCTTTCTTATTAAAATATTTCCTAAGTAACATTAATCTCGTATTAATAGAAACATATTCCTGTTCATAATTATCTTCAACAGAATTTTCTATTTCATTTTTTACAAACACTTTTCTAAATCTTAAGTATTCATCTACAGTAAATATAAACAACTTTAAATTCACTTAAAGTTCCTTCCTTTCTTCAAAAATGCTCTTAAAATAGTATTTTCAAAAATAATTATATCAGCTTTGAGGAACTTATAATTTTGTATTCCAGAAGTAGATCCTAAATAGACAACACTAGAGTGTCTCTTTCACCGATGAATTGCATATATTTTAAATACTATTTTGCACATACTACTTTAGAACCCAGCTTGTCTTCTTACGAAGACAAGCTGGGTTCTTTAATTATAATGCAAATTATCGTCTGAATTAGTGCAGAATAATTACGAAAGTGACAGAAGGGGTAACCGGATGTGAATCGGTGATTAAAGTTTAGCAGACCTTTGTCTTAAATCTGGGTGTGACTTTTGACTTTATTTTGCACTTATTTAAGTGATATTTTGCACTAAAATTAAGCCGATATCTCACATTAAAAGAGAGATATCGGCTTATAAAATTTTCTATTAAAATAGGAATGAGAACAGAGCGTTGAATGTGCCATTTTCAAATAGGATATAAATTCCTAATCCTATAAAGACGATTGGAACGATCCAACGTTCATATTTTTCGATTTTATCTGAAACAAAATTCAAGGAAGCCAATCGATAGCTGATTAGACATAGAACACCAACCATGATCATGAAAACAATGACGGCAATAATGATTTCCATCATATTTAAAGTCGTAAAGTACGGTATATAGATAGCGAAATCATCCGCACTGGAAGCCAGTACAATGAAAGTGACCGTTATGAATAATTGATTGAATCTGCCTGAAGAGAAAAGGGAGAGAATGTTGCCTTCATCTTCGTCTTCTTCACCTTGAATCCATATTTTTATACCCAGGTAAAGCGGCAGCAGTCCAAGCAGTCCGATCATCCATTGTTGGGGAACTAGATTAGCAACGCCCAATGACACCAGAAGACTCGCGAGTATAATAATGACTGTCCCAATATATTGTCCAATCCAGATATGTTTTATTTGATTACTCTTTTTGATTTGCGAAAACAGAAGAGTCAATATGACGAGATAGTCGATTCCTGTCGCTACATAGATGGCAGCAGCTGTAAATGCCGTTATAATCATTTTTCCAACTCCAATATTTCGACATCAGTACTTTTACTTATCTGGGAAGAACCCAAGCTTAATTCATCTTCCTTCACACGCATAAGCCTCAAACCATTCAAGGCCACCACTAAAGTGGCACCCATGTCCGAGAGAATCGCAATCCATAGTGTCAGCCATCCTGGGATGACCAACAATAGAGCAATCAGTTTGATTCCAATGGCAAAAGCGATATTCGCTTTGATGATGTTCAATGTTTTACGGCTAAGTTTGATAGTAAAGGGCAGTTTCCTCAGGTCATCGCCCATTAAAGCGACATCCGCTGTTTCAAGAGCGGTATCTGTACCGGCGCCACCCATAGCGATACCAACGGTGGAAGCTGCCAGCGCCGGGGCGTCATTGACCCCATCGCCGACCATGCCTACATGACGATAATCAGTTTTTAGTTGCTTGATTACGTCTAGTTTATCCTGCGGGAGTAATTCAGATTGAATATCTGTGACACCGACATGTGAACCAATCGCACGGGCAGTACTATGATTATCCCCCGTAAGCATGACTGTTTTTTCGATGCCTGCCTGATGCAGCTTCTGGATTACCGCTTTACTTGATTCGCGGACTTCATCCGCGACTGCAATGATTGCCTGAACTGTATTTTTCGTTCCTGCAACCATAACGGTCTTACCTTGTTCTTGAAGTGTTTTGACATCACTTTTAATTGAATCATTGAAATTAGCTGCCTCTATCTCTTCAAATAATGCCGGGCTGCCAACGTAATACATTTCATTATTGATTTTGCCCCGTATCCCTTTGCCTGTAATGGAAGAAAAGTCTTCGACAAAGATATCAGAATAAGGAAGGTTATAACTGTCTGCCTTCTTTATAATCGCGGATGCCAATGGATGCTGGGAACGATCTTCCAATGCTGTGATGACTGCCAGCATTTCCTTTTCATCAATTGCATTGTCGATTAAACGATAATCAGTTACAACCGGGACGCCTTTTGTGAGTGTGCCGGTCTTATCAAATGCAATGGCCTTTAATCCACCCATTTCTTCGAGGTAGACCCCGCCTTTTACAAGGACTCCCTTCTTGGCAGCATTTCCGATTGCCGAAACAATCGCTATCGGCGTGGAAATTACCAATGCACATGGACAACCTACAACGAGAACCGCTAACCCTTGATACACCCAAGTGGACCAGCTCGCACCGAAAAATAACGGGGGTACAATCGCAACCAGCACTGCGACACCCATAATGGCAGGCGTATAATATTTTGCAAATTTATCAACGAATGCCTGGGCAGGAGCACGCTCACCTTGTGCTTCTTCCACCAGATGAATGATTTTGGCAATGGTCGTATCTTCAACCAATTTAGTGATTTTAACTTCCAGTAAGCCTTCTTCGTTCAGTGTCCCTGCAAATACTTCATCATCGATCGATTTTTCAACCGGCACTGATTCACCTGTGATTGCTGCCTGGTTGATTGCAGAGTAGCCATTGACAATTACGCCGTCCATTGCGATTTTCTGTCCAGGCTTAACAATCATGATATCGCCCACAGCAATATCATTGACGTGCACTGTCATTTCCTGTCCGTTGCGTCTGACAAGTGCCTCTTTAGGAGCAATATCCATCAATGAACTGATGGATTGCCTTGCTCGATCCATCGAGAAACGCTCCAACGCTTCGCTGATGGCAAACAAGATGACAACAATGGCGACCTCGGCCCATTCTCCGATGATGACACCGCCAATCACTGCGACTGTCATCAGGGTTCGCATATCAAATTCAAACCGGACTAAATTCTGGAGACCCGTTTTCAGCATTGAAGCCCCTCCGACAATCATGGAAGTGATGAACAGCAGTGGTGTAAGAATATTGTCATCACCATTCACCAACATTGAAATGAAGCCAAAAGCGATAAACAGTAGCGAATAGAGCAGAGTGCTGTGCTTTTTATAAAATGGAATGGTTACTTCCTTTTCTTTTTTGTCTTGTCCACTTTCTTCCCGGGATTTCTCAGGCACCACTTTGAGATTTTCAAATGCT
>NZ_LFKO01000002.1:226814-227280 GCF_001265075.1 Salinicoccus sp. YB14-2 | reverse complement strand
TGCTTCTTCCAGTTCCTCAACCGTTGCAGAACCATATACAGAAATTTTTGATGCGCCAAAATTCACCTTCGCATCTTGAACTTCAGGTAGTTTCTTCACATTGTTCTCAAATGTGCCAGCACAATTTGCACAGGAAAACCCCTGAACACGGTAAACATTTTTTTCTTTATTAACTTCTGGTTGCGCTTGACGACTAGACTTTTCAGGCACCACTTTGAGGTTTTCAAACGCACCTGCTTCTTCCAATTCTTCAATCGTTGTGGACCCGTAGACTGAGATTTTAGAGGCGCCAAAATTGACTTTCGCGTCTTGAACTTCCGGTAACTTCTTCACATTTCCTTCGAATTTTCCTGCGCAATTCGCACAAGAAAATCCTTGAACACGGTAAACTTTTTTTTCTTTATTTACTTCTGGTTGCGTTTGACGCATAGACTTTTCAGGCACCACTTTGAGGTTTTCAAATGCC
>NZ_LFKO01000002.1:215163-226772 GCF_001265075.1 Salinicoccus sp. YB14-2 | reverse complement strand
TGCTTCTTCCAGTTCCTCAACCGTTGCAGAACCATATACAGAAATTTTTGATGCGCCAAAATTCACCTTCGCATCTTGAACTTCAGGTAGTTTCTTCACATTGCGCTCAAATTTCCCTGCACAGTTCGCACAGGAAAACCCCTGAACACGGTAAACTTTTTTTTCTTCTTCAGTCAGCTCTGCAATCCCTTCAGACATTGGTTATCACTTCTTTCCTATGTATTAATGCAATCGTCATGATTTCTTTAATATGCTGATCTTCCAGTGAATAGAACGCGAGTTTCCCTTCTTTCCTGAATGTAACGATGCCTTCTTTGTAGAGCGTGCGTAAATGATGAGATGCATTTGCTACAGTCACACCGAGTATATTTGCGATATCACAGACGCATAATTCCTCTTCCTTGCATAAGGAATAGGTGATTTTTGCCCTATTCACATCGGCAATAGCCTTAAGCATCTGTGATATACCGGCAATATCTACAGTTTGTAAATTCTCTTGCATCCGGTTAACCTTTTCTTCGTCATAACAAAAAACTTCACATGTTTCTTTCTTATTCATACATACACCTCATCATTCAAATATTTGTTTGAATATAGCATAACATCTTGTTTTTCTTTATTCAAGCAGACGTTTGAATAATAATAAATTTGTATAAGTTTTTCTCGACATAGAAAGAATTTTCTGAAATAAAGCTGAAAGAAATTACGATATCGTAAGTGAACTTTATTGTGATAAATAATTTATTCGTTCTTAAAAGTACACTTTTGCGGACACTTCGAAAACATTTGAAATAAATAAAAACAAGAGTTTGTAAACATACTAAATTATTTTAAGATTGTTTTTCATTTATAACTAGAAAAATAATCTTCTGGTAAAACAATATATAGATGTATTTTTCTCTCTTAAATTTTTGATTGATTAGGGCAGACCCTGATCACACATATTAAATATGTATGATTGCCGAATAGAATTCAAGAAAGATGTAGGTATCATTATCCTTTTAATAACCGCATCAAAGACTGATACGCTGAAAATTACCATAAATAGGATTTAATCGATTTATTTTACTCATGAAAAACGCTTTAAAACATGGTATAATATTACCATAAGGAGGCGATTTTAGTGTTGACTATGGATTCTAAAACTAATCAGCAAATCGCACATAACTTAGCGCTGGAAGGTATGGAAGTTTCCCAAAAACAGCAAAGATTGATACTGGAAGCAATTAATTCAAACAAAGAAATCACCAATGAATTAATTCGCAAAATAGCAGCAAAATGACAAAGTGTAACACATGTGACTAAGATGAGTATCTTTTAAAGTCGAATCTTTTAGGAGCACAGAATATACAGGAATTAGAGCAACTCGAAAGAGTTGCTTTTTATCTATCATCTTCAAAAGCAGAGAATGATGGCTTTGACTTTTTATTACCAATCAGTGCTGATTCAGTGATTGAGCTGCATAAAGTGTTATTTAAAAATATTTATAATTTCGCAGGTAAATTCAGAGAAGTGAGTTTGATGAAAGATCAAACAAGATTTTGTGAACCTCAGTTTATAGAGGAGCAGTTGAATAAAATCAGTAAAGATATAAACGAAGAAGAAACTTGGGGATCAATGGAACAAGCTGCGGCACAGTTGGCTTATTATAAAACGGAATTGAACATGATCCATCCTTTTAGGGAAGGAAATGGAAGAACAATAAGGTTGGTTATCAGGGAAATTGCCAAGTCTATGGGTTATAGTTGGCATTTTGAAATCATAGAAAAAACTGAGTATTTAGAAGCAATGATTTCATCACAAACAGACACCTCGGAATTGGAAAAATTATTTCTAAAATCTTTAACTGAAACCGCATCATAAAACGGGAGGCGGAGCCATGCCGGACAGGGAATACGAATCTTCCACTTTACGGGTCCGCAGCACGAAGAACATTATAGTGAGGCTGAACGTTGTCCCTGCGCCGCGCACCAAAATTCTTGCTGTCAGTACGATCATGGAAATCATCAGTGTAAATTCCATACCGTATTTTTTGGAGATTTTCGGAATGAACGCTGAGAACAAACCAAAAGCGACGAGCTGCAGAATATTCATAAAACCAACCATAGTATTGCTTATATTCAGTTCTTCGGAAAAAAATGGCACAAGAGGCCCGACAGAAGAGATTGGCGATCTTAAGGTCGCACCAATCAGTACAATTGCAATAAATAATAAAATAGAATAAATAAAACGCTTATCCATTTTATTTGAAGAACCTTCCATACAATACCTCCGGAATTTAAAGTTTTCATCAATTTGTTTCCGTATCGTACAATCGGTAATATGTTTACATTACTGGATAATTTTTGCAGAAAAATAGCCCGCTCGGTCAGCGGGCTGAATTTTTAGTTTTCAAATTTGGACATTCTATTCGCTTTTTCTTCATACTTAGGGAATTTATCTTTCAGCCATAATACTAACAATATGAGTAGATAAGCACCTGCAGCTGTTGCTAGCAGGGTATACATTATTGTGCTGAATTCCATGTCGAATGCTTGACCGAAAATCGCATCTTTAAAGCCGGACACGACGAATGCCATCGGCAGAAATTCATAAAGCGTTTGATAGAAATTGTTTGCAGTTTCTATCGGGAAAGTTCCGCCGCTTGATGATAACTGTACAATCAGCAGCACGATTCCGAGGAATTTTCCGAAGTTGCCGAATATCATTACCAGCAATCCTATAATGGAAATGGAAACGAGAGACCATACAAGCATCGCAAAGTAAACTCTCCAGTGGCTGGCAATCTCAATCTGCATTACCCAGACAATTGCAGCATATAGCAGAGTTGTAATGATTACCGAGTGAGATAAAAACAGCAGACCGCGGCTGAGCCACTGGCTGAATACATTTTTCTTATTTTCGAATATTTTATTCATCGGGTATACAACATTAAATGTAATAGCTCCGATATACAGGCTGACTGCAATAATTAACGGTGCAAAACTCTGCGCATAGTTTTGTGTATCCACCATGGATTCAATATCCAGGTTAACAGGACTTGCAATCGCTTCTGCTCCCTCATCACTGAAAACAATATTCTGTTCTTCTATTTCCGCAAGCTGCTCGTTAAATCTGGTATCAACCTCTGTAAGTGCTTCTGCCATTTCGCTGGAGCCTGCTTTCAACTCGCTGATACCGCCGTTCATTTGCACAATACCTGAATTTAATTCAGAAGCGCCGCCAGCAAGCTGTGTGCTGGCCTCATTTAACTCGCCTGCTCCATTTTCAAGTTCTGACTGTGCACCTTGAACCGGTTGTGCGTAATTTCCAAGCATTGGTGCCAGCTGACTGATCTGTCCTGTAAATTGCTGTTCACCATTATACAGTGTTCCTGCTCCCTCGCTGACTTGTGCAGCCCCGCTTTCAAGGCTGTCTGCGACTTCTATTAACTGCGCTGAGCTGTCCTCGAGCTGGCCAAGTCCATCGTCAAGCGCGACTGCACCGTTCTTCAGCTCAGCAATGGCATCTTGTGCCTCATCACTCTGGTCGGACAAACTGCCGAGTTCGCTAATCAATGTTTTGGTATATGTTTCTGTAATTTCTTTTTGAACTGTTTCGACTAAGACTGAACCGACTTGTTCAGACATAATTGAACCGATGAAATTGAATCCCGGATTTGTCTTTAGTTTAAGGTTTACATTTTCCGGCGATTCGCTTAAGAAGGTCATGGCATTATCAGAAGCATCTGCAGGGATTTCCAGATAGCCGTATGATTCCCCGCTTTTAATTGCTTCTTCTGCTTTTTCCAGAGTAGAAAATTGCCAGTCCAGCTGGTCGTTATCTTTCAGCTCAGCTTCGATTTCTTTTCCGAGCTCTATATCCTCATTGCCTGCATCTTCATTTACTATATGGAACTGCATATCGCCTGTTTGGTCATATGGGTCCCACATTGCACCGAGAAATGTCACTGCATATATAACCGGAAATAATGCAATGACTGCAAGAGATACTAATAACAACGGTTTTTTAAATATAAATTTAAAATCCTGTAACATTTAATCATCCTTCATTTTTTTGTGTTAAAGTTATCGTACACGATGTACATTAAACCATTATAAGTCGATTAAATTATTCTTCAATGGTTGATATATCCAGGTTTGTTGGATAACCAACACATTGCAGAGAAAGGTTGTTTATTTTTGAAAAAAGATCTAAGAGTACAGAAAACACTAAATGCAATTGATAATGCCATGATTACCTTGCTTGAGAAAAAGCCGTTTGAAAGCATTACTATCCAGGACATAAGTTCAGAAGCCATGATTAACCGGGGAACATTTTACACTTATTATAAGGACAAATACGACCTGATTGAATGTTATCAAAATTCGATGATGACGGATATTGAACAGCTGCTCTACAAAAATATTACAGGCAGCAGTTTTAAAGATGTGGATGAGAACGATCTTAACAATACTATTCTGAAAATGTTCCAGTATCTTAAAGATAACCGCAAACGCGTACTCGTTATTGCAAATAGTCTCGGCAGCGCAGATCTTGCAAAATATTTTTCACAGCATATGTTTGATTTTTATAAAGTGAAAAGCAGAGAGTTCGGTGTTGAACTGGATTCTGAAATATTTACTGATTATTTGATTACTTACATCACAAACGCCCATATCGGTATACTTTTAAAATGGCTCAAAGGCGGCTGTGAAGAGTCAATTGAAGAGATGGCAATGTTTATTGAAACATTTACGATAAATGGTGTATTCAAAACAGTGGGAATCTGATACGCAAATTAGTAATGAGCAACAAACGTTCTAAAAGGGATATTAAACATGTCCTTGATCATGTAACTCATAAGGTCGCAAAACGCGTCAATACACCTGTGATGATTATCAAGTAACATAAAATGCCTGCTTACCGGTCGAGTAAGCAGGCATTTTTTAATTATCTGTAATTCTTTCTCCTGTATCGAAATCAAAGAAATGTCCTTTATCCATATCAAAGGCAAAGGTCATTGTGTCACCAGGTTTATTTTGGTTATGCGTATCTATCCTTCTTAGAACGCTGCTGATACTCCTGAACATTCTCAGGACGGATGCCAAATTTAATTTTCTTATCTGTATACCCATGCTCTTTCAGTATATGCTTGTCAGCTTCCGAAAGCTTAATATTTGTATTGCGGATTTTCAAAGAACCCCCCGTATGCATCTTCTCTTCTATTATCACGTGATGATAAAAATTGACTCACTAAATATCCATGTGCACCATGAATTTGGACACCTGTGAATTCATTGCCCATTATCAAATGAAGTGAATAATTTTGAATAAGCTTATTTTCTCCAGTCATGATTATTTTCTGCTGTAATCACTTTATTGAGTACAGCATTAGCGTTAACGACTGGCTTAAAGTAAAAGTATAGACTGTTTTATATTAAAGAATGTTAAACACGAAAAACCAACTTTCCAGTATAGTGCTTTTCCAGATGATTATATGCATTGTTGAAATCCTTAATATCAAATACTTTTGAAATATTGCATCTTATTTTGTGATTTCTTACATGATAATCAAATTCTTCTATAATTGCCTTATCCAGATCACCGTAATAAGGTATCACTTCTATCTGATTGTCATTTGATTCAGGTACGTCATAATTCCCTACAGGATAAGCAATGACAGCGGGTTTCAGCATATCTTCCGTATGAGTTCTATAGTCTTCAAGTTGTGTGGTCAACAGCATTTTATTGAATTTAGAAAATTCCACATCTCCTAAATTGCTCTTTCCATTTAAAGCATTGACCCCCATAGACTCACATAATTGAACCCCATCTTCACCTGAAGCTACAGCGAATACATTGTTCGTAATACTCTTGGCGAGCTGGACGGCCAAATGATCGACGCCTCCACTGGCTCCATGAACAATGATGTTATCTAACTCACCCAGTTCCAGCTTCATCATCCCTCTGAGCGCAGTGGTACCTACACCAGAAATGGCGGATGCCTCTGCAGATGATAAGTGGCTGGGAATTCTTTTAATCATGTCTTGATTTACAGCGACATACTCAGCAAAGAAACCACCTTTTTCATTTAGAAAAGAACAGGCATAAACTAAATCCCCTATACTGAGATGATGTACATTCTTTCCTTTTTTTATAATTTCCCCTGCACCTTCACTGCCACAAATATATGGGAACTCTGGTTTTATATTCAACATTTCATGGTAGCCGCCATTTATCTCAAATTGATCCCATTCCCCTATCCCTGCAAATTGAACTTTGATTAATGCATCATTCTCTGAAATTTGAGGCGCAGATGTTTCTTTAATGTAGAGATGCTCTCTCCCGAAATCAGATAAAATAAGTGCTTTCATTTTTATTCAACCTCCTCTGTTATATCTATCTTTAGTTTAATATATAATTAAGACAGGTAATGTCCTATATATGAGGTGAAATATGAAGAGCGAAAGACTAATGAAAATATTAAATATGCTGGAGTCGCGAGATCTTATTACTACGGCAGAACGATCAGAACGGTTAGGCGTCAGTACAAGAACGATCAGAAGGGATATGGATACACTAGGCTTGATGGGCTTTCCAATCACTTCGAAAAGAGGAGCGTACGGGGGCTGGTATCTGCTCGATAATTTTAAGACTTCCATTAAAACGCTCTCTGAAGAGGAATTACAAATTCTAACCATGAATCCATCACAGCAAGTCTTAACAGACTTGGAATCACATGATAAACAATTAGCCATAGAAAATAAAATGAGTAAAATAAGATCAATAGGAACCAATAGATACATCCATATAGATACCGTAAATTGGTTTGAAAAATTGGAGAAAGAATCATTAATATCAGCTATTTATAAGATGATTAAAACCAGAAGAAAGATGATTATTAAATATACTGCCAGGGATAATCAGGAAAGGGAGTATGAGTTAGAAGGTTTAGGCATCGTGCTGAATATAAATGAATGGTATCTAATAGCTAAAAAAGCAATGAGACGTATAGGACTTTCAAAGTTTCGAGGATAATGACTATATATGAAACAGATGAAGTTTATAAATATCCAGAAGCATTTTCACTTAAAAGTTTTTGGACAGACAGTAAATAGAAATTTGGAGGCATAGCTGAAAGTTATATGGTTGACGTAATCATTGATAAGAAGAATACTGAATACCTCAGAAAATACTTCAGATTCACAAACGATATAAATTTATCAGATAATCAGTTGATGGTAACTTTGGTTTTCGACAATACTCACTCAGCGAAAAGAACATTGGTCGGTTTCATGGTTCTGATAGTAGATATCAAAAATGACGACTTGAAAGATACTATTAAGAATCATATTCGTTCATTATGCGATTAGAGAATTAAACACACCGCATCATGAAAAGATACGCTGAATATCACCACAAAAAATTGAAAAGGTGGATACTTGTAATGAATATTTTAATTTTAGGCGCAACCGGACGCGTCGGCAGCCATATACTGAAATATGCTCTCAGTGAAAATCATCATGTTACGGTTTTGGTACGTGATCCACATAAAATCCAAGTGGAAAACAGAAATTTAACAGTGATGGAAGGAAATGCATTAATAGAATCTGACATTCAGAATGCGATGGCTGGTATGGATATTGTTATCAGTGCGCTCGGAACAGACGGCACCACTACACTCTCAGACAGCATGCCCTATATAATTAAAGGGATGGGAGATGAAGGCATAAAACGACTCATCACCATCGGAACCGGCGGCATTCTGAACAGCAGGACCGAGCTCGGAAAATTGCGTTATCAATCCAATGAATCAAAAAGAAAGACGACACGGGCAGCAGAGGATCATCACAGAGCCTATGAATTGCTTGAAGACTCAAGACTTGACTGGACCATCGTTTGCCCTACCTATTTACCGGATGGTGAACATAGAGGTTCATACAGGACAGAGCGCGACTTCCTTCCTGAAAATGGGAAAATGATTTCCGTGCCTGACACTGCAGAATTTGCATATATTCAGATAGAAGATGACAGTTATATAAAATCACGTGCAGGAATTGCATATTGATATCTTTCTATAGAGTTCAGATTTTAAAAAAAGTGAGCACCACATAGGATGATTAAAGAATAGAAAGAACGATTAAGGACGTGAGGAAAGTTAATCCTGATCTCGTGCCGGGAACACGCCATTTTACCAGACTACATGAAAATAAAAACAAACAAAAGTTATGGAATCAGATGCAGGTAAGTGACAATGAAAGACAACGACTATAAGTCATCCACATAAATCAACCAGAGCAGCTCGGGAGAGTTGCTTTTTATTTCCGATTTAAATTAAAATATATATGTGTTTCCCATAGAAAGAAGGCGAAGATATTTTAAAACGACTATTTTTTATAATGTTAATCATAGCAGCCGTCCTCTGGGCCAAACCTTACTGGGAAGATCCCGTCGAGAATATAATGTCGGACCAGGTCTCTGATACATTGTATTCAGTCAGAGATTCAACCGGTAATACGATAGAGAATATCGACTTTGATTTCAATACATTTAGAGACCGGATCACGTCATTCTTTTCCTCCTTTACGGATGCAGAATCTCTGCAGGAACAAGTGGAGCCGATTGAATTGACGGACCCGGAAGAACAGCAATTTGCCGTCGGCAACGTGGAAATTGATGACACAAAAGAATCAGTGGATGAATCGTACGATGAACCTGAGCGTATAAGTGAGAATGAATACGGCGTGTATTGGTCTGTCTATCATGAAAACTATCAAAACTTCATGATGGTAGCGTATGATGCAGAGGAAACTGTGTGCGGATTGTACACCAACCAGGATGTCGTTTCTTCACAAGCTGATTTGACTTTAGGAGATTCAAAAGAAGCGGTGCATGAAACACTTGGAAAGCCGGAAGACTTCATTCAGAGCGGACCATTCAATTATCAGGTCAGCAACCAAGACGAATATGATGTCTACCAGAAGGATGGAAATCATACGACCATTTTCTATGATGTACACCAGGAAAATTCGGTGACAGCAGTACAGATCATCGATGAAAATCTGGAAAATGAAAAAGACTCGGTCTATTTTCCCGGCAGCGAATCATTAAGGGAAGGTTTTGAATATCAATTATTCGATCTGACGAATGCAGCACGGGCCAAACATGATCTCGAACCTTTGGAGTGGCACGCGGAAGTAAGTGAAACAGCAAGAAAACACAGCGCAGATATGGCCAAAAATGAATATTTCAACCATACGAATTTAGATGGACAGTCACCATTTGACCGTATGAATGAAGATGATATATCCTACACCACTGCCGGGGAAAACCTTGCGGCTGCACAGTTCAGCAGTATATACGCCCATCACGGCCTGATGAATTCAGAAGGCCATCGCCAGAATATATTAAACGACAGCTTTAGGGAACTTGGAGTCGGTGTTGCTTTCGATGAAGACAACCGACCTTTCTATACAGAGAATTTCTTAAGAAATCTTTGGTAAGTGATATACTCTATGAAAAAATGATAAGTTGATGCTCATCATTTTACTGATATTAATTTTTGCAGTAATCGGTTCAGTCTTAACTGTACTATGCTTACAGGTTGCCCTGATAAGTCTGTCCGACAAAGAAGAGTTTCCGATATGAAATTCATTAATCTATTTATACTTAAGGCTTAAGAGAGAATACCTAAGGTGATCTTCCCAAACACCATTAACCTTAAGTATCTTCTTTGTCATTCCCTCTTCAACAAAGCCCAATTTATCAAGAACTTTTATGGACGGAATATTTTTAGGCATAACCGGTGCTTCTATTCTATGTAAATTATATTCAGAAAATATAAGATCTATTGATTTCTCCAACGCTTCACTGATGTATCCTTGTCCAGTTTCCATTCCATCCAACTTATAGCCTAGAATACAAGATTGCATTATACTTCTAACAATATTTTGAAACGAAACACATCCAATAACTTTATTAGCATCTTCTCGTTTAAAAATCCAAAACTTAATTGCCCTGCCTTCTTTAAAAGCCTCAACATCATTATTTAATAATTTCTTTTGAGCGTCCAATGTATAAAATTCTTCTTCTCTCAGAGCTTCCCACTCACCTAAAAATTCTTTATTTCTTTTATAATAATCTAATACAATCCCTGCGTGTTTATCGTTCAAATGTCTTAAAACAAGACGGTCGGAGTAATAAATTTTATCCATATTACTTTTCCTTTCTCTATAAATATATTTTAACCCTTATAATATTGAAGACTTTTTATGATTTTCACCTCACAGTAAGTGATTATAATGTCAGAAACTTTACCCATTAAAAAATGTATCTTTTTAATACAAAGCAACATCAATATAATTACTACGTATTCACCTGATGTGACTCATATTATTAGCAACGGACTTTAAAAACATGTGTCTCTTCAGAATTTTCATCCATAGCGCTTTCAACGTACTCCCACCCAAGTGACAAATAATACTCAGCTGCATCTTCAGTTCTTAAATATAAATATTCAAAGCCCAAGTCTCCTGTTACATCAATGACTTTTTTCATCAGTTTCCTGCCTACTGACCGACTGCGATACTCAGGTTTAACATATAGTGATGCCAACCAAGGTTTATAATCGGGCCTGACCTTCAAATCATTTTCAAATATAGACACCGTACCCAGACAACCTTCCTCCTCCATCGCAATTAGTGTAATAGGCAGGGAATCGCTTTTTACAGATGAGAAGAATTTTATAACATCTTCATATGTCATTTCACTTGAACTGGTCTTCACAAATTCCTTATAGATCATATCTGCCACATCTTCCACTTTATCTTTACAGTCTGATAAAAATTCTATTTCCATCTTGCCACTCTCCATGCAGTATTTATAAATTCTGGGACAACCGAATCATGTCTTTGCACTGGATACCGTTTTCATAAATCGCTTCATCATAATGAATAATAAAAAAGTCTGAATCTATATCGGTAATACGAAAACCACATTTCTGGTACATCACCAATTGCCCGACACTTGAATTGCCAGTGCCGACTTCAATTGTCTTATAACCTGCTTTTTTCGATATCTTGATCGCTTCTTCTATCAGTTGTTTACCGATACCCCGGCCGCGTTTTTCCTCAGCAACCGCAATATTCACAATTTCTACAGTTCCCGGCCTTGTTGGCAGGAGCACAAATGCACCAATAATCTCTTGCCCAATCTCAGCAATAAAGCACTGTCCCCTATCAACATACTCTTTCACCATCCTCTTGGAAGGATCTGCTTGTAATAATAGTTTCATCGGTACTTTTTCACCTGGTTTAAGATTACGAATTTTCATATTTAGGCTCCCTTATTATCATTACAATTGTGTTTTAATATTTTATATCATTATTCCCAAAGGCAGAGAGGAGTGATTCTATATCGCCGTCGAACACATGACCCTTCATACCCTGATCGGAAGCAGCCCCTATATTTTCAGCTAAGTCATCAATGAAGTAACTTTCTTCAGGATTTATATTAAAGTGGTCAAAGAACTTTTGAAAAACCACCGGTTCCGGTTTAAGACATCCCCAATCGGATGAAATGAAAAAACCGTCAAAATGATTCAGTGCAGGAATTGTTTCTTTAAAAAT
>NZ_LFKO01000002.1:214522-214735 GCF_001265075.1 Salinicoccus sp. YB14-2 | reverse complement strand
TATCCTTTGCAGTCCGGCCCTCGGGCTTGAGGGTAATGATCACTTTCGACAGCCGTTCTACAAGTGTCACAACGGCACTTTTATGATGGATGCCGACAATGGTATCGCCTTCCAGATGTCCAAATTCTTCTTTGAATGCTGGGTAGTCCGTCTTTCTGTCAGAGAGTTTCCGTCTGAAAGCCTGTCGCCCACGGCGTTCCTTATGGCCGTTGA
>NZ_LFKO01000002.1:213614-214162 GCF_001265075.1 Salinicoccus sp. YB14-2 | reverse complement strand
ATTCGTGATCACTCCTATGATTTCTTTGGTCGGAAATACATTTTGAGTGTATCACGAGTGGCTTTCTTTATGTGTCTAGCTTAATTTTACAATCGGCGATATAAAAATCCTGAGAAGCATTGGATAATAGATACAGATTATAGCCCTGTTCCTTCAAACCTTCAATAACAGCATCCATCTCAATATTCACCGTCATCTCTTCATGCCATCTTTCTAAAACGTCTGACACAAGAGGATGAAGTCCACCGGAAAGTTCTTTCTTTGCTTCAATGACCAGCTGTGCCTTCGTTATCGCTCCACGGTCAAACTCGAGCCATCTGGGAGTTTTAAAAATCTGCTCTAATAATTGCTTCCGTTCCGAAGTGTGATCGGTAAATTGTTCGATAAATTCTTCCGGTACATAGCGGATGAGTAAGTTCCCCATATCGAATACAATATTTTTAATCATGAGATGACCTTCCTTTGAATATATGAATTTTATTTTAAAAAGTATAAATTTCTACAATATTTCATTAATTTAGTCGCATTAAATATTAAATGTATTATAA
>NZ_LFKO01000002.1:208268-212431 GCF_001265075.1 Salinicoccus sp. YB14-2 | reverse complement strand
TCTCCTCCCCCTCGGGGGAGGAGAAGCCCAGCCACCAGAGGCTTTCACAAACTCTGGATTAGGGTCATACCCTAGTGGCTAACTTAAACTTGAAATTCGCGAATGTATTATAATTAATATAACATTGAAAAAATATAAAAATACATTATTATTGTTAAAAGTCGAGGTTTACTATGAAGATCACTTTACAGGAAAATATCACAGGCTACCTGCAAGAGCATAATATCATTCAAAACTATCCATCATCTGATTATGGTGTGGTTTGTGAAGCAGAAAGTAATATTGTCGCATACTTATACTATTCAAAAAATCTTTATCATCCTAGTGCTGTATATCTGCATTTTGCGATTTTAGATAAAGGTGTTGAATCGGAAACACTTATAAAAATGTACGATAAATTTAATAAAGTACTCCCCTCTTCAAACATCATTTTACAGGTCCATCGTAACTTTGACTTATACAGGGGGATTATCGAATCCAATGGTTTTTCAGAGTTCAGAAAAACATATGAACTTGAAATGGATATTCAAAAGATGATTGCCGGGTTTTCTAATAATAACCTGGATGAAAAATATACGATTAAAAACTTCAACATGACTGATGGGTTACAGAAGATTACAAAATTAGTGTATCAAAGCAATCATGAAATAAACCCATTACAGGATATGGAGTTGTCAGAATGGAAAGATCTCATCACTGATGACCTGGATTTTGAAAGCTCGATTGTAATATGCGACCTGCAGGATGATATTGTTGCTTACTTGATGATGTATGAAAATGAAGATGCATATAAAGATGTCGGCTACTGTTATTTTAAAGATCAGGAAGCCAAAAATTCTCTAAGTGCAGAGTTTTACAACATCCTTCTCAAATTGGAAGAGGCACAATTCACTCATATTAACTTGGAAATAGACAGTACTGATAAATACCTCTATGAGCTTTTTCGTGACTTTTTAGAAGATGAAACACCTTCTCTTGTCAGTTATATTAATCAAAACAACCATTAAAAATTTAAATGAACGGAGGATCTGCCCATGCCCAGAATATGGTAGTGCTTTTGAATTTAAAATTAATACAAAAATTAAAAATCAAAAGCATGTATAACTATTTTCTCATGGGATAAGTATGCCCTTTTTACAATTAAACATTTTACTTTATATGTCTGAGAAATTAGTTGGCAAGCTCATAAGGAGTCCTAATTAATGAAAAATAAAATTAAAGCTTTATTCAAACTTAACTTTGTAAGAGGTATCGGTATCTTAACCCCCTTTTTAATGACAGGACTGTTCATTATTTATAAATGCAGTCCTTATTTCGATAAATATTTTATAAAGCCATCAGCGAAGAATTATGGGGTCATTGCTATAAACCTTATAGAAATCCATGCACTGTATGCTTCCGGTGATGAATGGAAAAGAGTAAAAAAACAGGCCTTGAATAATATTAAATACTGTAAAACTTATGAAGAAACATTGCCGTATATTAAAGACGCGCTAAAATTCGCCGGCGGTAAACATTCATTTATTATGGAAAAGATGTCTGAGTCCTCTGGAAAAAGTTCACCTTCCTTCCCTGAAATCAGTTGCGCAAATAATATATTACACATCAACTTGCCTGCCTTTTCAGGCGGAGTTGATGACTGTCAAAAATATAAAGATATTATAGAAAAAGCCCTTTTAAATGAGACTTACAAAAACGTAATTATAGACCTGAGAGAAAATTCCGGCGGCGATATGGGACCAATGATTTCAGGACTATCCCCTCTGATCGAGGATGGATATTTAATGTCTTTCGTAATGAAGGATAGCTCAGAACATAAAGTATATTTAAAAGACGGTGTTGTCATAGGTGCTGGATCAGAAGTAAAGGTAGTATTGAGAAAAAATATAAATGTCGAAAAGATTGCTATATTAATAAGTAATCAGACTGCAAGTTCAGGAGAAATTACTGCACTCGCGTTTGATGGAATAAATAACAGTAAAATAATCGGTAAGAAAAGCGCAGGCTTTACGACAAGTAATAATTCCATTAAGTTATATGATGGTGTGACAATGATTATCACATCATCAAAACTTAAGACCAGAAATGGTAAAATTTTGGATAATGACCCAATCATTCCGCATCTTGAGTCAGACTCTTCATACAATGATGCAATAGGATGGTTTAATGAAAATTGATCAACGGGATAAAAGTCGCTGGTTCTGTCAAGCCTCTTCTTACTATTAATCAAGGTTCATACCATTCCTTACCTGAAATGTGCGAACTTCCTGATACAGTTGATTTTGCACAATCATCCAAGCTCGTCAGGTACACACAATTTCCCCTGGTCAATCCGTGGCCGTAATGAATAAACTTTCCTGAAGTAGTCAAATTCAAACTTGCCTTTCACGTCATTGCGGATGAATGGTCCTATCATACACAAGCAACTGTCTGTAATAATTACTCTCCTCCTTTCGAAAGTTAAAGTGACGCAGCCATTTCTTTCGATTTTTGCGTATGATGACCGGAGTGCAGTCTTAAAATCATTATCTTTTAAAATGATAATGACAGTTTTTTCAAAATGCTTCACTGGTAACGATACCGCTTAAAATGATAATCTCATTTTTTTCATTGAGTATGATGCCATTCGGCACACAATCTGAATGGATAATTTCCAGCAGTACTTCGCTTCCTGTACTGGAGCCTTTTCCCTTCGGGAGTATAAAAATCTTATACTTCACCGAACAGCCTTTTCAGGGGTGATATTTATCGTTTAATGTTTTTTCATACTGGTCAAAGCCAGCCCAAAAGCTTTTCGGAACATCAGTGGTGAGAACTTCAGCCCCTCCTTCCCATATAACAGGTGGCTGTCCTTTGACTTTTAATGGTCTCTTATTAAAACTTTCATTTATATTTGCCATAATTATCACTAAACTGTGATATTAAAAAATCCTGCTCATAGCAAGGATTTGGTGCCTGACAAATGAAAGACATGCATCTGATTAGATACATGCCTCAATAAAATCAATATACTTCATAAGTCTGTCCGGTCTGCCTGCCGAACACGCTTTTTCTATATGCCAGGCCGACATCATTTCCATCTCTCGGTTTGAACCCCTGGAATAACGGCCCATACTTCTCTTTTGCTTCAACAATCATTGTCGGGCTGACATTGTTTATGCGTATGCCTCTCGGCAATTCGATTGCTGCAGTTTTGACGAATGCTCTTACACCGCCGTTCGCCATTGCTGCCGATGCCGCTTTGGGCAGCGGGTCATCCATCAACACACCGGTGATCAGGGTGAAACTTCCACCATCGTTGACATAGTGCTGACCGAGCAGCACCAGGTTGACCTGGCCGAGCAGTTTACTGTCCACAGCGACCTGGTTCTCTTCCAATGTCATTTCAGTCACATTCTTAAATTTTGCACCGCCTGCAGCGCACACGACTGCATCCACCTTACCTACATCTTCAAACAGTTTTTTAATGCTGTCCGGTGATGCGATATCCACTTCATAATCTGAACTTGAACGGCTCGCCGTTATGATTTCCGCATCAATTTCCAATTCCTTTACAGCTTCCCTGCCGATAAATCCCGTTGCACCGATTACTAATACTTTCACTATGATTGCCTCCTAAATTTAAGCTATATGTCTCTACCCTGTTCAGACATTCATTTTACTTTTATCTTCTAAATTATATATATCTTGCATAACTTTGCTCGCGGTCATCAGCGATTCCCGGCTCAAATTCTATCAGTGCTGCACTTCTTGTCGTAATGACTGCTTCTACCGCTTCCTCAAGCTGGATTTTCAATCGTGAACTCTCCGGTCTGCGGTTGTACGCGACGGAGTAGCCTGCCACGGTACCCTGTGACATCGCAACGTTCGCACTTTCGATACCCGTAATATTTCCAGCAACATATAACCCATCGACATTCGTCTGCATGCGGTCATCATGGACGGGGATATGACCGCCAAGGCTGGCAGTATATTCAAATTCACAGCCGGCAACAGATGCAAGTTCGACCAGAGGTGTCAGTCCTCCGGCAATGCAGACGACGTCAGCCGTTTCAAATTTCTCTGTGTCTTTGATGGCATTTCCTTTTGAATCAACTTCCACAGTATTTACACCGATAACTTCTTCATTTCCGACTATTTCCAGCGCTGCTGTTTTTATTTTA
>NZ_LFKO01000002.1:142151-207229 GCF_001265075.1 Salinicoccus sp. YB14-2 | reverse complement strand
GCCCTTTTCCTGATTAATCAGAGACCCAGAAAATGTTTGGGGTGGAAAACAACACACGAAGCGTTTCAGGAAGAACTGTTGCACTTAAATTGACAAACCGTCTAATGAGTACGCCGAGCATCTCTATTCCCTTTTTTGGGAAGAAAGGTACTGTTAGTCGGGGGCTCACTCTTTTCCCCACTTTTCCGATATCCTTTTCACACTCTGCTTTGAAGTTACATCCACTTCATAGATTGAACTTTCATTCCCAAGCTGCTGTGACACTTTTTCAAGTTTAGACCTCGTCCTTCCAAGTAAGCATACATATGCGCCTTCTGCCGAATACATTCTGGCAAGTGCAGCGCCGAGCCCGCTGCCTGCACCTGTGATAACGACTACTTCTTTTGCAATTTCAATGTCCCCTTACTGTAATGAATTATATTTCTGTTTATTTTTTACAAAGTCTGATGAAATTTTATTGTGCAAGAGGCAGACAAGTTAAATACTAACTTCAATTTTCTGAATAATCAAACGATATTTTTCATGCTATATATTAAATAATTTCATGCTATACCCATATATTAAAATTAACTTTAATATATGGGTATAAAATACAGTTAAAAAGGCCGGAAATTTTCCAGCCTCTATTTGAACTCAGTATATTGAATATATCCGGTTTTTTTATGAGGTTTTTCCTAAGAGGTTCTAAAACTTGCTCAATGAATCAAAACAAAAACCCCCCAGGAGAATTCCTGAGGGGCCGACTGTTCTAGTGAGCATTTACTGATTCTTTAAGTATTCCGCTGTGAAATCAACGAGATCTGGCTGGGACATCAGTATTGATTCAGCTTGTCCGATATTTCCTTTGTTCACGGCATACTTCTGTTCAAAATGAACTCCAATTTCATTGAACTTATCTTCATCATAATCAAGTTCAGCATATGTTTTCCAGATTCGTTTTCCGTTTTCGAGTATCGGGCTGGCTGTCTGCACTTCATCCAACTGGCCGGATAAATGTTCTCCCAGGTGCATTGAACTGTTTGAATCATAATCGACACCGATCAATAGGACAGACCCATCTTTCTTATAGACATTATGCATCGGCGTATCGATTCCCATTCCATGATCAAGAGGATGGTCTTTAGTGATTTCGTCATTATCTTTTCCCCACGCTGCGAATGATACTTTTGGATGATTGCTCCGAATCACATCGTCATTCATCATAAAACACTCAACTATTTTACCCATATAAAATGTAGACGTCTTATCCGGTTCAAATGCCGGCATCGTCTCCTGAAGTGCTTCAATCCATTCTTTTGGTACAGAAGGATTGTGCCACTCTGCCGGGTCCGAAACATCTGCACTGTGAGTCGGCATAACGAGTGTCCCCTCACTGCCCAGTACTTCCTTAAGTGCCTGAACAACTGTCTGAGCACCCCCGCTGACAAAACCAATCTTGCTTAACGAGGAGTGCACGATTAAAGTCATCCCCTTCTTAACACCGATAGATTTTAAATCATTGATCAATTTTTCTTTAGTTATCAGGTTTTTAGAATTTTTGATTACATCTTCTTGCGACATATTAGTTTACCCCTACCTTTATATCTAAATTTTTATTAATAACACACTAAATGTCCAACTTCATAATCACTGTTTTAAGTTTATGACCATCGAAATCTTCATCATACTCTTCCACTACGTCGAAACCTTTTGCTTTATAAAAACTCATGCCGATTTTATTTTCCTTTTCTACTTCAAGCCGGATTTCTTTCAACCCATCAATGTTATGAATGCCTTCATTAAGCAGAGCCGTCCCTATTCCTCTGTTCTGCAAATCAGGATCGAGGTAGATGGCACTTAATTCCGATAAACCTTTCTCATCAACTGGTGTGAAGTTCACAAAACCGGCTAACTCTGAATCAGTTTCTGCGACATACATGAATGAGTGGTTTAACCGGTGCTTCATCATCTCGTCACTGTATGCCATCAGAAGAAAGTTATTTTGTATCGTTTCTGGAATAATCCCTTCATATGTAGCGTTCCAGCTTTTCTTTGCTATTGATTGGATTTGTTTTATATCTTCATTCGTCATTTTTCTGATTGTAAAATTCATCGCTGCACATCCCTTTATTTATACTTTTTATAAATTGTATCATTTTATGAATGTTTAAGATGAGATAAGGTATAATTACATTAAATATGCATAGAGAAGAGGTCTATGAAGACTATGATCAACCTTATACCTTTAAATAAAAAAGTAGAAGTCATATGTACAAAGAAGCCTGTTCAACTGTCAGAGAAAAGACAAAATGAAATTGAAGCGTTTTGGGCTGATATTAATAAGGACGAAAAATTTTATCGAGGAGAAGTGTTCGATATAGAAACTGTAACCGAGAAGAAAGATAAATATAAGATTTTTCTGAACACTACGGACTATGCCCACCATCTGCATACCGTATGGAATCATATATCCGATGAAGAAAGATGCAGAACCATCTTCAGTGCCGGTCTTGTAGAAACGTCCGACTCAAAATTCATTTTCGGAGAAATGGCATCTAATACAGCTTATCCGGGAAGACTTCAATGTGCTGGCGGCGGATTAAGCAATGAAGACCTGGACAGAGATTACTTCGATCTTGAAAAAAGTGTTCTCAGAGAAACGAAGGAAGAACTCGCAATTGATGAAGACAAACATGTAGAGCGATGTCGGCCTGTCTTGATGAAAGACGTTCATATCCATGATTCCCTCGTCGTTTTATATCATTTAAAAGTGAACCTTTCAGAGAGTGAATTTCAAGAAAACTATCAACTTTATCTAAATGAATTAAAAAGTAACAAAGAAGTGCCGGAGTTTAAAAATATTGTCTTTATAGAGAGAAACAAAGAAGCAGTCTATTCATTCTTCGATCAAGATTACAGAAGCAGGGATGATTATCTCGAGCCTTTTTTAAAGTACATGGTAGAATAAATACAAAATAATTTATACATGACGCCCCAGATTATAGTATTATTATATGGATAATGTAATTTCAACTGAAATCCATATACAGTTTAATGACAATATTAAAATAGATAATTCAAAGGAAGTATATAATGACAAAAAGAATGAATATTAACGAACCGGAAGAAGAATGGGTTGTTGATGAATCGACAGAGTTGCTTAAATTCTTATTTAAGATGATGCCTGCAAGAAGCAAAAAATCAGTGAAAGGTATTTTGAGCCGAAGCCAGGTGTTTGTAAATGGTCAATCGACGACTCAGTTCAATGATCCACTTCATCCGGGAGACCGCGTATCGATTGAAAAACGCACTGCCAAGCACGATGCGAGAATCAGAGGACTCAAAATCCTCCATGAAGATGAGGATATTATAGTGATTGAAAAAGAAGCGGGGCTCTTGTCAATCGCTTCGGAAAAAGAAAATCAGATGACAGCATTTCGCCAGCTTTCGGATTACATTCAAAATATTCGTCCTAAAAGCCGGATATTCGTCGTTCACCGACTGGACCGTGATACTTCAGGCGTAATGATATTTGCGAAAAGCAAAAGAATCCAGCAGAAATTACAAAATGCGTGGCAGGAGGCTGTACCTGAACGTTCCTATATAGCACTGGTTGAAGGTACAGTAAAAGAAGACGGTACCATCACCTCATGGCTGACAGAGAATAAAGCCCTCATCGTCCGTTCTAGTAAAAATCCAAATAAGGGTAAAAAAGCTGTCACCAAATACAAAGTTTTGAAGTCAAATGCTAATCTGTCGCTGCTTCAGGTAAACTTGGAAACCGGCCGTAAAAATCAGATCCGTGTGCATATGCAGGATTTGAAACATCCGATCGTCGGTGATAAGAAATACGGTTCACAGACCAACCCTATCAAAAGAGTCGGCCTGCATGCCCATACAATTGGATTCAAACATCCGGCGACCAAGGAATATATGAGATTCGAGTCAAAAGTTCCTGCTTCATTCACAAAAAAATTCTAAACAGAAAAAGCCAAGTCATCAGTGATTTGGCTTTTTTTGATGATTATCAGTATATTTTCTCATCTTTTTTCTTATGCCCCACGGATAATTTTCAAAATTTTTTGATAGATGAATGCAAACAGCAGGAGTATTACAGTACAAACACCTAACCCCATAGTCAATGTCATAACCCATACACCTAGCCATGGATTAATATAACCTGCGATAAAAACAACAATTAATGAAATCAAAGTAACGATTCCACTGATGATAACAGGCCAATATGTTCTGCTGCTTCCATGACAATAAACAATTGATAACCCAAACATCAGCAGATAAAGAACAGTCAGTGTTGCTTCGTTCATCATTTTATCTACGAAAGCACCAAGCTGAAAACTGTCATCAGGTTCTGGAAGTTCCAGGTTTATAGGAATCATCTCCCCATCTTCATATCGGAAAGTCATGATTTCATACTGTGATGGCTCACCTGGCCAGTTTTTATTTGCAAGCAATGCCAACCGGTCTTCCTGGTGAAAGAAAACCGGGGATACCACATTGGAATTATAATCAGTCAGCCGTTTTGAATCCCCACTCGAAACATTTTTTAGGAATAATTCATAAATGAATGTTCCCTGTTCTGATGTGTCATCTACCTTAGTATAGGCAAAATAGTCTTCGTCAGGTGAAAGAACAGTATGATACACTTCGCCTCGCACTGCGATTTCAGAATCAGTTTTTTCCATTCCACTGTCAATGTCATAATATATCCCATTTTCAAAGCCGTTATAGTATAATCGCTGTCCATCATCAGAAATTGTAATCTGTCCCATATCTAAACGATCTTCATCCGTCAGCTGCTCATGTCCGGAACCATCGGTATGAATCGTATGGACATCTGTTCCATTCTTATTCTGTCCGGGTTCTTTATGAAAATCTTCTGCCGGCATCGCAAGATAATAAGCTGTTTCTCCATCTGGAGACAGTGCAGCACTGAACACTTGGTCTTCTTTATCTGTCAGCTGTATAGTTTCTTCATCTTCCAGTTCTGGTTTATAATGAAGGCTCCGCACCTTATTACTATCTTCGGACAAAAAGATCATGCTTTTTCCGTCTTCAGAAAATCTTGGCTCACGATGGTCTTCCCCTTCAGCTGGAAAAGTGACCTGAGTGACATCTTTTCCATCAATATCACCTGTATAGATTGCTTCATTCCCATTCGTATAATAAGAAAAAGCCAAAGTACTGTCATCCGGAGAAATGGAGATGGACTCTCCCAGTCCCGTATAGTGCCGATATGCATCACTGTCATTGATGAAAATGTAAAGAACAGAAGAGATAAAAAGTATTGTAACTACACCGATCAAAACAAGCAAAATCCTATTTCTTCTAATGATTATCTCCCTCCTTTTTATATGATTGCCTAACCAGATTCCACTGAGACTATTTGTTACTTACTCCAAACTGAACCTATGATTCCAATATATCCTGCATTGTGTGCCCAACGCTGCTGGAATATACGGAACCGAACTTCATCAGATGCACCATCAATAGATAAAGCTTATAAAATCGTATTCTTACCCAGGCATCTTCACTGAGTGGATATGTTTCTTCATATGCATCGTAGAAGTCTTTGCCGAAACCGCCAAAGACGGTCGTTGCACCAAGATCAAACTCCCGGTCCCCGTACAATGGAGAAGGATCGAACAATGCCGGACTCCCATCTGAAAGAAACATATAATTTCCTGCCCACAGATCACCATGTAACAGAGACGGTTCACTTTCATGAGCTTTCAGGTTATCTGTCATGATTTTGCGAACTTTATCATATGTCTGCAAATCGTTATCATCCCATAATCCCTGCGCAGCTATCCGATCCCGCAGCTGATCCATTCTTTCATTGATGAACAACTTCCTCCAGGAATCCGTCCAGGCATTATCGAAACTGATGTCTCCGCCTTCATGCGGTAAATGAAAACCGAATTGGTCATCCGCCTGATGTTCAAGGTGCATCTTCGCAACCATATGCCCCAGGTCCCACTGGCTGCCAGCCCCTTCATCCAAATATTCAAGCAAAAGAAAAGCATCTCCTTCAATTTGACCGTTACCGAGCACTTTCGGAGCAGTAATTCCCGCTTCCAGCATTGCTTTTAGACCTGCAATTTCTGCTGCATAGAAATCTTCAGCACGTCCCTTCTGTACCAGCAGAAAACAAGGTTCTCCATCCGTTTCAATACGGTAGGCATCATTTACATCACCGCCTGACACAGGAGTTATCTTTTGAATACCTTTTACAGGCAGCTCCTGCTCCCAATGTTCTAACATATTTCTCACTCTTTCCCTTTATTTTTAATTAATTTGATTAAAAACCATATCGGTGAAACTACATAAGCAAATATCAAAGTATACTTGGAACTTAGCGGTTCGCTACCTGAAGTTTTTCCTCCAGCTTCCAAGCTGACATTAGGGAAGGTGAAAATCGAGATAAAGAAGTAAATTGTCAGTATTATGTATGGAAAACCCAAGACATCATTATTAAATATAGAACCAGCTATGACTATGTAGAAAAAGAAAAATGCAACACCTATTACAAAACTGAGCACTTGTGCAAATCCATCACTCATTTTAAAACTCCAATCGATATATAAAATGGGAACATTACAGTTAAAAATATTTCCAAAGAACTTAAAGAAAGGTGTCGGGAACATTCCCGTCACCTGTTGTTATAATATTATTTCCTTCTGATTCCGATCGTACGTCCCATTTCAGCGGGTTTTTCACTATTATCCTGTGATTCATAATACTCCTTTACAGTCTGCTCGAACTTTTCAGGGAAAGGTCCCGGACGCCCTGCTTTTGTGTCCATACCCATATACATTACTTCGTATGTGGCACATTTCTCGCCCTTTCGATTAAGGAGTGTCATGAACACGTGCAGTCTCTTTTCATCATAATCATGTATACTGATTTTGATTGTTATTTCTTCACCTGCAAAAACTTCGTTAAGATAGACGATATGGTTTTCCAAAGTGAAGATGGTATAGGACAGTTCCTTCACCTTTGATTCACTGAGTCCGAGATGTGAGAGCCACATAAGCCCTGCATCACTGAACGCTCGACTGTACTGTCCGTCGTTCATATGACCATTGTAATCGAGCCACGCTTCCGGAACCGTCGTCCGGTATTCATATAATTCCATTACCATAACTGTTCCACCTTTACATTAACTTTTCAAGTACTAATAAACATTTACTACATTATCATATATTACTTAGTTGGTTTCTGAAAATGTGAACTTTTTCTATACCGGGCCCTACTCACGATTACATTGATATTTAGTACGCCATCCTTACTTACCATCTTTCTCTATTCTGATCTGTGCCCCAATCAATTTCCCGCATATCTTGATATGTTCCATCATTCACGAAGAATTGATTCCATTATTCTTCAAAAGTCAAATTATCTTCTTTTGTTAGAATGATTTCTCTGCCTCTTGTTTCAATATTTAAGATATCACCAATTTCAAGATTCAATTCTTCCATAGCTTTCTTCTCAATAGATATTGCCTGTCCATCTCCATACTTAATAATCTTTAATTCAATGCACATTTTGAATCATTCCTTAAAGTTATTATATAATCAACGATGAGTAATTAAGATAAGCAGGTGTTTTAAATATCATAATGATGGTTTTTCATCTAATGCCAAAACCAGCACTAAATATACCCAAAATGAAGCTGATGCTGTGAAGAAGAATATTAGCCTGACGACAAATGATGAAATGCCAAAAAACTCTGCCAGTCCGCCGCAAACGCCGTAGAGTGCTTTATCTGTTGATGATTTCATTAGTTTTTGTCTCATAAAATAATCCCCTTTACTGCTTAACTACCTCATCTGACAACGCTTAAACTAAATACAACAGGTCATCTACATTTCTCCAGCCTGTACAATCCTTCTTCATCCACTTGATCTACACCATTTTTAAAATCATAACCCATCTTTTGATAGAATGATAAGGCAGTGATGGACGCTGGAATTTCAATACGATCTGCCTTCAGAAAATATTCATCACTTTCCAACTTCTCCATGATTTGTTTTCCAACACCTTTTCCCTGATAATCTGGCGAAACAAATATTGTAAATAAACTGCTTTCGGTTTCACTTCCCCAGTAAGCTCCTATAGAGCCCACTCCTATAATACTTTCTGTACTTTCATCTAGAAAGACATAACAATTTGTCGATTTTCCTCTTTCGATAAAGAATTTTTCATCCATTTTTGCTATATCATTTTCAATATATTCCTCTGAATAATCTTTGATATTCGTCTCCCTTAAAGTCCGTCGCACCAATTCGGAAACTTCTTTGGCGTCTGCTGCTGTAAATCTCCTGCTTTTTATCATCACTTGCTCCTTTATCCGTCTTCCAAACCAAAGTATTTTGTCAGAGGGACTTTTCTCCTCTCGTGATCCCAGTTATGATAATCATCAAAAACAGTTTTGACATCACCATTTGCTCTCACTTCTATCAGATATTTCACAGCCAGGTAGCTGCGCCAATAATCAAACATGATACTGGATAAAGTTCCGTCATATGAGCTGCTTCCGAAGTCCTCCAAAGAATAATCCCCATATTTATCTTTAAAATTTTCATAAAGCTCAGTTTCCACATCTGTTATTTGATTGAATTCCTCTTCATTCAGCAGTAATTTTCTTGGAAGATAAAAACACATGCCTTCTTCAAACCAAATACCGTCTTCTTTATCATCTTCAAAATCATCCAGAAACAATTCTGAGTGATGTGTAAGCTCATGGGCCAAAATGACAAGCATCTCCGTTTCGGTATGTTCTTTATAGAACTGTCTGATTGACGGCAAATCTTTTCCCTCCAATTGTTTTTCAAAGATATTCAGCCATGTTTTGATATCCGGTGACATGTATATTAAATCCTTATTGGTAAACGCCGGTATAGGTATATCAGAAAATACCGTCGTTGCCAGTTCTTCAGTAGTCCAGACAACGGCTTTAGGTGGATCTTTCAATGCGAATTCTCTTTCAATTACTTGCTGATACTCAATTAACCCTGAACTTAACCTGCTGATAGTATCCTGATATTTTTCATAATCGTTTTTCTTTTCAAATGCATATATTTGCTTCATTTTTATTGTCCTTATTTAGTTTTCTATATATAAAACTTACATTAGTTCACTACTGTCCTATTTAAAAGTTTGCCTAAGCTTACCCTTGCCATTACTGACATCTACTTCTCCATGTGCACCATTGATGAAAGTCATTTGAGGTGGCACATGTCCACAATCGATATCGTATATAATTGGTATGTTTAATTCCTTTTCCAATTCTTCATAGACGTCAGTTATTAAATAATTATCAACTGTTTGGTTTGCGGCACTGCGTCCGAACATGATTCCGGAACAATTTTCAAACCATCCTGCAAGTTTCATTTGAACCAGGGATCTTCTCAATTCTGTTGTTGAAAGGTCAAAATTCTCCAGATACCATAAAACAGGTTCATCAGGGATATATTTATTTCTGAAGTCAGCTACATCACCATAAGGAGTACCGACTAGATGTCTTATTACATCAATACATCCTCCAAGTAATCTTCCACTGGCCTGCACCGGTTCATTATTAACTGTCTGCCATTCGGTTGGTTCGGTAAGATTGAACACATACTCAGAGGGATTATTGTGATCCCATTCTTTTTGATATTTATTAGAAGAATTCTGAATTACAGAGCCTCCGGATTTTGTATTTAATACTTTCTCCCACATCGCTGTGGTTTCATCTGAGTATTCACCGCGTAAATCGACCAAGTTTGTACCATGTGCGGTAGCAATACCAGTTTTTAATGTCACTGCCAATAGCAATGTACTTAGATCCGAATACCCTAATATCCATTTGGGTTTTATATTATTCATGTCTATATGTTCCAACGTTTCCACTAATAATTCCCCGCCCCATGGAGGAATGATAATATCTATTTCATCACTCGCTAACATTTTGTCTAATTCTTCGGCTCTTTTGATAGCATCAGACGATTTAGCTTTATCCTGCGTCCAGACTGTGTCGCCAGTAATTACTTCATAACCTTTTTCTTCAATCTTTGTAACAGCTTCCTTCAATAAATGATGCAGGTCTTCCGGTAAACCGGATGAAGGGGCTGTGACGCCAATTGTATTTTTTTCATTCAGCTCAGGAAATCTGATCATTATATATTCCACCTTTTATAATAATTGTATTTTTAATAAAAATTATTCGATTTTGTATTCACTGGATAAAATGCTGTAAACCAGAGTGTCTCTGAAGCCATATTTTAATTTTATATCCTGTCTTAACAATCCTTCATTTGTCATACCGGCTTTCTGCATGACTTTTTCGGAACCGATGTTTTCTACATCCGTCGTCGCCCAGATTCTGTTCAGTTTCAATTGATTGAATCCATAATCGAGTATCTCTCCGACAGCTTTCGTCATGATTCCTTTTCCCCAGAAATCAGGATGGAGAATATAGCCGATTTCTCCACTCTCATTAGTTTTATCAATAGTCATTTCAATCGCACCGATGACTCTATCAGCCTGTTTATCCACTATGACTTTATGATAGTGAGTTTCGTTCCTGTCGAGAACGAACTTCACATGGTCTTCCGTATCTTTCTGACTGTTCGGCCCCCACCCCTGATATCTCGAAACTTCGTCCATGGAAGCATAATTGTGTATATCTTCTGTATCAGTCAACTTAATATCTCTCAAAAAGAAATTCATATTATCCACTTACTCACAATCTTTTATTTTAATAACCTGAACTTTCATAATCATCATCCTCGGATCTGTTTCTGCCGATGATAAAACTTATTGCCAAATCTAATACAGAATAAATGATCACTGCTGTGAAAAAAAATGTCCAGGACATCATTTCAGGATTAATGAAATATATCGTCGCTAAAATGACTATGAACAGGAGGCCGAATAAACTTCTGAATACTCTCAGTTTCATATCATCCCTCTTTTCTGACTATTATGAGTAATTATATATAAAATAAGGGGATTTATAAAGGTTTTGTTTGATAAATACATTGAAAGTGTAAATATATTATAAATAGCAAGGGGAATTCGAATGATGAAAAGTATATTGTTATGGATCACATCTTTGAATACAATTTATTTTATAGCCACCATTTTTATAAACCAGAATAATGATGTGAATAATTTTCTCTTGCTGCCTTTCGGGGTGCCTGCAGTTATTGCTTTTATCCTATTTTTTGCCGGGATCGTCACTTTAATTAACGAATATAAAAGGTATATCAGCTTGCTGATGATTATTATAAACGGGCTGATAATGCTGATGCCCTTATTGCTGATTGTTTTTATATAGTTTTTTTCAAGTACAGATACTATTTATAAAGAAAAGAGAGGAAAGATAAATTGATGAGACTTAAAGCATCAGATAACCCACCTGCCAGCAACACCTAAAACTAAAGCAGGCCAAAGTCTGAGGTTATGACTTTGGCCTGCTGTTTTATTACTTTTCAGTTTCTTTTACGGGAATCCATACTTCGCTGTAAGCATGATTTTCTTTTTCATCGTCCATTAATGTGAATGAAAATGAAGGTGCATCCACCACCTCATAGTTTGAGGATGGCAGCCATTCCGAATAAGTCCGTGCCATTGTATTTTGAAGTGTTTCTGGGAATTCTCCTTCGTTCGGGAATACCGCCCATGTATGTGCATCGATGCTTACCGTGTCAAGAACCGGACTGATATCTCTCTCTGTAGTCAGCACACCGATAGTATGCGTCAAACCCCCTTCTTCTTTTAGAAAGTTTTCATCTGCATCATATGAGGCATTCACAATCTGTTTCGGTTCAATATTCTGCAGTCTGTGCATCTCATTCCTTTGTTCTTCAGTAATGCTCTCTGCCAGCTCAACAATCGCATTATTAACGCCTTCGAACTGCATCGGCACCCTCCTGCTCACTCCTGCTATCGTGAATGCAGGCATTTCTATGATCCGTACTTCCATATTTTCTCCTCCTCTGACATCGATATAGAAAGAAAGTTTGGGAAATGAAATTATTGTCCTCGTCTGTTTGACCTCTGACGGCAGATAACCGCTCCACGCCTTGAAAGCTCTAGTGAAACCGTCCAGAGACTGATATCCATATTTAAATGCAATATCAGTCACACTTTCGTCCCCGGCCAGATCCTGATTGGCCATCGCCAACTTCCGCTTTTTAATATATTCACTCAATGACATGCCACTGATATACTGAAATATTTTCCTGAAATGATAGTCGGATTCACCGATAAAATCAGCAACATCTTCCACTTTAATTTCTTTCGAAAGATTTTCTTCAATATATTCAACCGCTTCATTCAAAGTCTTAATCATCATTTCCACCATCCTTTCGAATATTATGATACATGTCACTGAAAAGAAACACTCGATGTTTTTCAGTCAATTTAAGTCGGATGACTTTCATATAAAAGCACCGGAAAGATATACCCGTCTCCGGTGCTTTAGCTGTTTCTTTTAATCTTTTACCAAATAACCATATCCGTTATTAATAAGATAACCTGTTATTTCATGTTCCCTGTTTGAATCGTTTGGAACCGTGTCATCCATCCCGGGAATTTTCCTTCAAATGTCATTTCTGCTATTGTCCGAAGTAAGATTTCAGGCTTTATAATAGCGATGTTCACTCATATATACTTACCGTCTGCCCTAGATTCATCGAGGACTTTTATTTCATTATAAGAAGGCTGCCAATCAATGATATATTCGTATAATACATAATATTTCTTATTCTTCGCTTTCAGGATGAAATATTCATCATTCTCCTGATAGGACATGTCTTATTCACGTTTTATAATTACAGCAGCCGCACCAAACATTCCTTTTTATTGTAACAAAGAGGAACCCCCATAAACTTATTCTATATGAATTTGAAAATCACTCTTGATAAAAGTGTTATCATTGTGTATATTGTATACTAACAATATAATATATATTAAAATATGAATGTCTTAGAGGGTACCGTATGAAAATTTTATTATCCAACAGTTCCAAAGAACCTTTTTACAATCAGATTTACGGGCAGATAAAATCAATGATTTTATCTGATGAGTTAAAAGACGGTGAAGGTCTGCCGTCCATGAGAAAACTCGCCCGTGATCTGGGTGTCAGTGTCATCACTATCAAGAGAGCTTACGATGAACTGGAAAAAGAGAGCTTCATATTCTCAATCGTCGGCAAAGGCTCATTTGTTTCCGAAAATAATATCGCACTGATCAAAGAGAAGAAAATGCAGGCTGTTGAGGAGCAGCTGCAGGCTGTGGTAGCAAACAGCAAAGAGATCGGCATCAGTCTGCAAGAATTGCAGGAAATGCTGCATATATTTTATAAGGAGTGAATACATTGGACAAAGTCATCGAATTAGAAAATATAAACAAAAGTTTCTCAGGCTTCTTTATAGACAATCTAAACTTGAGCATCAATAAGGGGTACGTAACTGGTTTCATCGGAGCAAATGGCTCCGGGAAATCAACAACTATAAAAATGATCATGAACTTAATCAAACCGGATTCAGGCAATTTAAAAATATTCGGTCTGAATCATCTTGATAATGAGAAGGAAATCAAACAGAAAATCGGTTTTGTATATGACGATAATATATATTATGAAGGACTGAACATGCGGGACCTGCAGAAGATTGTTGCACCTGCATATCAGGATTGGGATAAGTCATCATTCAACCATTACATTGAAAAATTCAATTTGCCTTTGAATAAGCCGATTAAAAACTTTTCGAAAGGTATGCGCATGAAAGCTTCTCTCGTTTTAGCACTGTCCCATGACCCGGAATTGATCATCATGGATGAACCGACTGCGGGTCTGGATCCTGTGTTCAGAAAAGACTTTCTGAATACACTTCAGGAAATCATGATTGATGAAAATAAGTCCATTTTCTTTTCTACACATATCACTTCAGACCTTGAGAAAATTGCAGATTACATTATCTTCGTAAGGGATGGCAATATCATTTTCAATCATTCAACCAATACATTACAAAATGATTTTGCATTAGTCAAAGGCGATCGTTCACTAATCGACAGGGATACTGCACAAGAGTTTGAATATATAAATTATAAAGAGGAAACTTTCGAAGCGATGACGCAGAATCCGCAGCAGGTAGCTGATATGTTTGGTGATGAAGTCGTAATCGATAAGATTTCACTTGAAGATATTATGTACTTTTTCAATGGAGATGATTGATATGGTTTACCTTTTAAGAAGAGATTTAATACTGCAGAAGAAATTACTTTGGCTGTATATACCATTTATATTGATATTTGTGTTTACATGGTCGTCCCCATTTCTGATATTTACCGTGGCAGCATTATACATTCCCTATAATGCCCTGGCATATGATGAACAGGTGAATTCGGACAAACTGCTAAATTCCCTCCCGTATACACGGCTGGAAATCACATTATACAGATATTTAGGCACTCTGTTCTATACATTGGTATCAGTGCTGATTGTAAGTTTGATATTGATATTATTCGATAAACCGTTTACGCTTTTTGATATCGGCATCGGTGTTTCATTCTTTTTAGTCATCGCATCATTCACTTATCCCCTGTTCCAAGTATTTAAGCAAGGGAACATTACCACGATCATCATTGTTGCATTTGTTTTGAGTGTTGGATTATTAAGTAGTATTTCTGAATATATTAGTGGATTCGGAAGTTTCTTATCTGGCAGCTCTATAAGCGGGTCTATCCTGTTTTCAGGCCTGATGCTTTCTGTGTTGATCATTTACTTTTTGTCATGGCTGATTACTTACAGCATTTACAGCAAAAAAGATTTTTAAATATTTTTCGATTTATCGGTCCTGAGCCGTTTACACCCGTTAAAGATCCGGGTCACTCAGGACCGGTTTTTATTTTGTCTCATTTCATGAGGAAGATATGAAGCTGCATTATCAAATCTTCTCCACGTTCCGTACTTCAACATGGTCTTCCATCAAATAATAATAATCTGTATGTTTAAGCAAGTGCACCATTTCCTTCTTCTTCATTGAATCGTCCGGATATACATCAAAGTCCCTTCGGGGGAATCTATCATCAAATGTCATCTCCGCAACTGTCCGGAGCAGAATTTCCGGATTGAAATAGTCGAACCTTATACTTATATACTCTTCATCAGATCTCTTCCCATCCAAGAGGAACATTTCACTGAACCCCCATTGCCAATAGACAATGTTCTCATAAAACACCTTATATTCCTTTTGTCTGTCTTTAAGAACGAAATATTCATCCGTTTCCTGATAAGTCATATCAAATTTACGTCTCATAAAATAACTCAGTACTAAAAATATGATAAACATCACAGAGAAGACGGCTGCCATTTCGAATTCTCCCCCGATTGCACCGAGCACCGCAATCACACCTGAAAATACTGTAAAAATCATCATCATCTTTGTAAAGAATGATTTTAATTGTCGTGGTTTTTGAACATCCTGACTATACTTTCCCTTACCGTATGCTCTTTGTATTCTGATAGCAATATAAACCAAAACAATGAGTACAAATACGATGATATTTCCAATAAGACCAATGTTAGGCATTGAACTGATCTCCTTTAAATTTTTAACGGTAAAATGCTGACTCCTGAAATTCGAAAATCAACCAAGCCGTCTTTTAAAATGATATCATATTGATAGAGGCTTTATATTGAGATTTTCTAATATCATCTTAAATTGCCTCTATCAATAAACAATAAAATCTAATATAATATTGATGACATAAGTGAAAACGGCTGATTCTAAAAATAAACGAAGGATGTGTATTTATGTATAAAAAAATTTTACTCCCTTATGATTTCGGAAATTCTTTCATCAACGTGCCTGAGCAGTTGGTGAACTTGACAAACGGTGATGAAAATTCCGTCATCACAATATTCAATGTCATCTCAGAAAATGAAATGGCCGATAATGTGAAGTATCAGGGAAAACATTTTGATGATATCGCCAATGATAAAGTTGAGGATCTGAAACCTTTCACTGAAAAGCTGGATGAACTTGGCTTGAATTATAATATCAAAATCAAAACAGGGCGTGTCGTTCAAGAACTCTTAAAAGAAATTAATGAAAATGATTATGAAATCGTGGTTATGAGTAATAAACGTTCTAAAATGGACATCAAACACGTTCTCGGCCATGTGACACACAAAATAGCTAAACGTGTGAATACACCTGTAATGATTGTTAAGTAATTTGATAATTTCATCTGATATATAATAGGCACCTCCATTTAAATTATGGAAGTGCCCTTTTTAAATTCAATATTTAATCGTCTTTTTCAAACTCTCTTAAATTATGCAGATAGAGCGGAGCATCCATCGGATCTTTGACGACAAGTTCTATAAGACTCATGCCATCAAATTGTTCCGCCTGCTGAATGGCTTCATCAAGTTCACCATTCGTGTACACCTGTGTTTTAAATACTTCTTTGTATTTTGAAAATCCGTCTGTCAGCGACATATAATCCCATCCCGGAATATCATTATAATCCGCATATGGACGTTTTGTATTCAAATACCTTTCAATCGTATAGCCTTGGTTGTTCAACAAAAATATAATCGGTTTGTAGCCTTTATCAATGATGGAACTCAGTTCCTGCACTGTGAATTGGAAGGCACCTTCACCTACAAAGAGCACAACCCGGCGCTCCGGTGCTGCGACTGCTGCCCCGAGGGCTGCCGGTGTGCCGTAACCGATGCTCTGCCATGAACCGTGGGACAGGAACATCGCACCTTTTTGCAGCTTCACCTGGCTCATACCGTAAGATAACGTCCCGGTATCAACAACCAGTATATCATCCTGCTTCAGCATATTTTGAAATCTCGGGTAATATGAATCGGCAGCGAGGGCCCCGTCCGCTTCTCCTGCGATATCATCATAAATGGAAGGCCGCTGCTGTACTTCTCCATCTTGACGATAATCCAAATCCTCCATTGCTTTCAAACTGTCTTCAGCTTTTATATTTTCGTACACTTCATCTGATATCACTGTTGAATGCGGATGAATGATGATCATCTTCTCAGTATCCAATTCCGCAGTATATTTTGCCAGATTGAAATCAGACCATAACATGCCGACTGCTATGATGCAGTCCGCCTCTTCGACTGTCTTCCGGACTTGATCATCCCCGAAGGCACCACCATACATTCCGACATACTGCGGGTGCTGTTCATCAAAGCCGCTTTTACCCTGCAACATCTGTGCGACAGGTACATTCAGTTTTTCAACAACCACCTGTACTTCTGTTTCCAGTCCGTAACGGACTGTATTGAAATCGACGAGCATAACTGTATTTTTAGCCTTGTTCAGCTGTTGTTGCACTTTCTCCATTGCGGCATCCAGCTTGTTTCTGTCGCTTTTCTCACCGGCTTCCGGTCTTCTTATTTCTCCAATGGGTTCGGTCACCTGATCAAATGGGATATCCATATATACCGGTTTCCTCTTCTCTTTGGCAATGCGGATGGCTTTTGGAATCTCGGTGCCTGCATTATCTGCAGTGATTTTAACCGCATATGCCGTAATGTGCTCATACATATGTCTGAACACTTCAAAATTGCCGTCCATCAGTGTATGGTGAACGTTCTTTTCCTTTTTCTGGTCCTCCAGATCTGGAGAACCTCCTATGTGTATGAGGGGGATATTTTCGCTGTAAGCGCCGGCAACGGCATTGCTCGCACTGAGTTCACCGACACCGAATGTCGTAATCATCGCGGCCATGCCTTTCACCTGTGAGTAGGCGTCGGCCGCATATCCGGCGTTCAACTCGTTGCGGTTATCGATGAAGTTCATATCTTCATAATCTTCCAATGTATCAAGCAGAGAAAAGTTGAAATCCCCGGGCACACCGAAAATATCATCGACTCCCTCCGCTTTCAGGCAGTCAAATAAAAATTCACCAACAGTTCTTGTCATCTGTCTAACCACTCCTCTATCAGTTTCATTACTTTAATCTTCCCTGTTACCGGATGTATTAATCAATGGATTTCACATATATAAAATACAGCCGTCAAAATTATTTGGCGGCTGTATTTTTAATGTTTTAAGCAATTTTTATTTTAAATTCTGTTTCTTCAATATTTTCTCTGCATTTTTGTACAGGATATTGTCCATTACTTCTTCTGAGAAGTATTTACGGTACTGTGCAAGTGCGTAATCAAAAGGCGCATTCGGATAACAGCTGGCATACAGCAACTGTTCACCCAGTCCTTTATCCGCTGCTTCAGCGAGTGCTTCCGATCCCGGAAAGCCCATATAGAAGTCCGGACACAGATAAAGGTTTCTGAAATGCATGGCCATCGAGATCCCCTCCTGAATAAACGGCCATCCTGCATGGGAAACAATCATTTTCATCTCCAGAAATTTCTGCAATATTGGAATGAGATGTTTTGGGTTGATATAGTCATAATCCGCCTCATCATCATTCAACGTGAGCAGCATGCTCAGTGTAATACAGAAAGGCAGATCATATTTCACGCATGCTTCAAATATCAGGTGTAGGGTCTCATCATATATTTGAGTGTGGGGTTCAATTTTTGTCGGTGCCACGGCCACGCCGCTGAATACGCCTGTCGATCCATATTTTTCAATCGTTTCGACAGCTTCTTCCACCGTCAGATCTTCGATGCCGATAAAACCGTAGAACCGGTCATTGTCATCACTTTTAAGAAATTCATACAATTCCTCATTTGAACTGCCCGGGGAATTGTTTCTGCCCAAAATGACAGCTTTCGTAATCCCCATTTCATCCATCTCTTTAATGACATCATCAAACGTTTCTGCCGTGGTCGGGTCAAGGTCCGGAAGATTATCGAATAATTTTGTGACCGGGTCCCGGCCGGCCTTGAACAGCTCCTCCCACTGTGGAATCGGGGGTTTCATCTTAAAATCGATAATCATACTATTCTCCCACTTTCTGAGATATGTTTTCCATATTTACAAACGGCCGGTCAAATTCCAGTTCGCCTTTGATCTGTTTGACGAAAACATCCTCACCCGCCAGCCACTTTCCGAAATCGAAAATGACAGGCTCCCGGTCGGGTCTCATCACGAACCATGCTTTCAAATCTTTCGGAAAATATACCGATGTATGAATCGTTCCTGCAGAAGCATCGTACTTATTGGAAAAGACACCATGCGTGGGACTGCTCATCACTTTATATGACTCATATGGGTTCAGAGCAGATTGCTGCTGAGTCAGTATTCTCTCCTCCCGCTCACGGGTTTCCTCCTGACGGTACTGATTTTCTTCATTCAGAATATGAAAATGATTCGTACACACATTAGATTCTCTGACAACAACCTTTCTCGGAGACGCTTCAACAACATATGACCTGCCGCCAGCATCCAGTATCGGGTAACTGAAGGAGTGCCTGTGGGGAATCTCCTTGAGTAGGGCAATCGCTTCATCAACGTTTGCGCAGTTTTCAAGGACAAGCCGTCCGATCATATTACAGATGAAGCCGTCATTTGATTTCTTGCTGTGTGTGAAGTTGTACCCCAGCACAAGCCCCTTTTCATTCATTCCGTCTATACGTCCTGTGATCTGCATCGAAGGGCCGATTACTGCATAACCGCCGTCTGTCGGCTGATAGAAAAGATACCTGCCCTCGTAACCTCTTGGATGGCTGTCATAATTACGGACCATATAATCCGAATCCATGAATATAGAACAGCCGCTCGTCGTATATTCCATATAATAACCGCCGAACTGGCGGATTGCTTCTTCCTTATCCATATCCAGTGCATCGGAGAGACCTTCTATCTCCTCCAGTATCTTTGGTAAAATACTCTTCATGACACTGATGAATTCTTCCGGATTGATAATAAAGTGACGGTGCTTTCTCGGTTTCCACTGCCGTTCGCGGTTCTTAAGTATCGGTGAACCCTTCAGCAGCTCCCCCTGATAATATCCAAAATCATAATGTGTCCCTCTGAACTGGATGACGTCGCTGTAGTACTTTTTCATTGTCCGTTCACTCCCGTGCTTTCTCTATAGACAGTGTACGTGATATTACAAATCAAGTGAAATTAAAGGCTTGCATGAAAAAAGCTCCGGCATAGCGGAGCTTATCATTCCAGATTATTTATTATTCATTGCCTTCACTGAATTCGCTGACTGCGAGTATCGCATTCGCAATCTCTTCAGGTGCGATCTTGCTGCTTAGATTGCTGAATGTATCATTCGGGTCTGTTGCGAGTTCACCGACTTTGAGGAGATCTTCAAAGCTTGTATCTTCAAGATGCATTTCTTTTAATGTTGTCGGCATACCGATACTCTTATAAAAATCAATATAACGTTTTAATGTCTCATCTGAACTGTTTTCAAGCACCAGCTGCACGAGTGTACCGTAAGCAACTTTTTCACCGTGAGACAGATGGTGGATATCACCTGACAGAGACGTGAATCCATTATGAATGGCGTGGGCTGCTGCGAGTCCGCCATTTTCGAATCCGAGCCCTGAAAGCAGCGTGTTCGCTTCAATGACAGCTTCCACCTGCGGAGTCACAATACCCTTCGCTGCCGCTTTATGCGCAGAATGTCCGTGCTTGAACAGTATCTCTTCACATTTTTCTGCGATTGCGACAGACGCGAGTGTCGGCTGGCCGCCCACCATATTTTCGCCGTTACTCTTCAAGACGGCTCTTGCTTCGACAAGTGTTGCCATCGCATCACTGATGCCTGACGTAAATAGTTTGACCGGTGCGTTAACGACCACTTCCGAGTCGATGATGATCAAGTTCGGGTTTTTATCGTAAAATCTGTAACCTGTGAACTCACCTTCGTCGGAATAGATGACTGACAACGAGCTTGACGGTGCATCGGTTGATGCTGTCGTCGGTACGATGATGACCGGTGCGCCAAGATTATCCGCTATCGCCTTCACCGTATCCAGTGTTTTACCGCCTCCGACACCAACGATGATATCAGATTCATTTTTCTGACCGCTTTCCGTCAATCTTTTGATTTCATTTTCTGAGGCTTCGCCGCTGAATTCTTCATATACAAAATCTATACCTGTATCTTTAAAGCTTTTAGCGATTCGCTCTTCAGTAATCGACCAGACCATTTCGTCTGATACGACTAAAGGGTTTTCGGCAAGCTTTTTAGTTTCTTCACCCAGTTCATTAAGGACACCTGCGCCCTGTATATACTTTCCCGGTGATTGGAATACAAATTTAGTCATTTTAAAAAAACTCCATAATATAATTCATTCAACTGATATTTAGCCGTTTATCAGATGCTTTAAACATATACCCGCTATGAAGACACATAAAAAAGATGACTCCGGAGAGTCATCTTTTTAGTAATCTTTATAATAATCGTCACTGGAAGGTTCATCCGGCGGATCTTTGATTTCAGTTTCTTCTGCCGGTTCTGTTTCTTCGACTTCCGGTGTTTCAGTTTCTTCTGCCACATCATTGCTGTCTTCTTCATCCTTTTCAACCTCAGTATAATTCGCTTCGGTCGTACTGGATAAATTGTTTAGAAAGCCTTCGAGATCAAACCCTGTCATCTGGCCCATGCTTTCCTGAAGTTTTGCCATCGTGCCCGTCACTGTATTCGGCAGCGAGCTCATCTGCTCTCCTTTGCCGCCGTCCAAAATACGGATAGACTCAACATTACTCAGTGATTCACTGACCGCTCTTGCGAATTCAGGCATGATTTCAATGAGCTGTTCTAATATGATGACATCCTTATGCTCTGCCATTGCTTTCGCACGGCGTTCAATCGCTTCAGCCTCTGCAAGACTTTTCTCTCTGATGACTTCAGCTTCAGCCTTACCTTCAGACATGCGTGCTTCGGCTCTTGCTTCCGCTTCTTTCGTCTGTGCATAGTAGTCCGCTTCAGCCTGTTGTCTTCTGACCTCAACCTGCTGCTTCTCCAGTGCAACGTCATTTTCACGTTCCATCTGGCGAAGCTTCAATTCATTCTGTTTCTCCTGCTCGACGATTTCAAGACGCTGTCTTTCAACTTCCAGACGGCGTTCTTCTTCTTCAAGCTGACCCGCAGCTCTTGCCGCAGCATTCTCTTTCTCTGTTTCAGCAAGTATTCTTGCATCTTTCAGATCTTTTTCCTTACGGCTGTCCGCAATATTCATTTCTCTCTTATATTGTTCGTTCGAAATGTCTTCATTGTCTTTTGCCTGCTGGATTTCAGTTTCACGTCTGTTTTCGGACTCTGCAATTTCAGCCGCTTTTTTGACTCTCGCAATTTGCGGACGTCCAAGGTTTTCAAGATAATTCTCATCGTCTTTCAAGTCTGAAAGGCCGAGTGAAGTAATCTTGAAGCCCATTCTGTTCAACTGGTCTTGAGCAATTTCACGGACTTGCTCGTTAAAGCTCTCACGGTCTTTATTAATTTGCTCAACCGTCATCTTGGACAGGATTGCACGAAGGTTCGAGTTGAGTACTTCGGAAATTTCATGCTCGATATCATCCTGGTCCTTGCCGAGGAACTGCTCAGCGTACTTGACGATGCCGTCAAGGTCATCCGCCACTTTAACCGTCGCTACGGCCTGCCCGTAAATGCCGACGCCTTCAAGTGTATAAACTTTCGGAGTTGAAATCTGCAGCTGGAAGGATTTCAGTGAAACCCTTGTGCCAGTCTGGAACAATTTCAGCCTGTGACCGCCGCCGCGGATGACTTTCATATAACGACCCTGGTCATCCTTATAGATGTTGGTCTCTTTCGTCTCGTCACCGAGATTCGGACCTGTAACAATCAACGCTTCGTTGGAAGGCACTGTACGGTATCTTGCTTTCATGAACAGATACCAGCCGACCGCACCGATGATCAGTACGGCAACAATCGCGATTATTACAAGTAAAGTACCTGTAATTTCAAACATATGTAGACCCCTCTTCTATTATAATGAACTCTCCTTTAAGATTTCCATAAATCGTTACTCGAGTCAATGAATTATAGGCATTCCGTAGATTTATATTTTAAGAAATATATTTTTCAAGTATGATTTCTTGCTGATTATTTGAATCTTTAAAGCAATCCACTATTTGAAAATCATTCTTGATATTTAAAATGAGCATTGATTTCCATTTGTTAGAAGTTTTAGTTTGAACTTTTTGATAGCCTTTAGACTTAACTAATGATATTTGTTCGTCCATCAGCTTTTGGGCGATGCCCTTTTTCCTGTAATCATCTGTGACCCCGCCCAGCCAACTATAAAATGTGCTTCCATCTTTTTCATAACCTATTTTATAACCTACAATTTTATTATCCAGATAACATATCAGAGTCAAACCGGATTTCTTATCAATTAATTTCTTATTTAAATCATCCTTTGAATTAAAAATTAGATTATGTACATTGCTCAATTCTTTGTTTATCTTCTCTGATAATTTCCCTTGGTAACTTTTGATTTCAATCAATTGTTGCACCATCTTTCATATATTTATGTGCTACTTCATCTTGTGTATTTTATTTTTTAGTGCATAAACTACTACAAACATAATAATAACAATTGTCACGATAAACATATAGCGGACATTAACCATCTCACCGACTATGCCTGTAATTAGATAGGCAAAAGGCATTGATAGTTTCATAATCATTGAAGATGTCCCCGCTACTCTTCCGAGAAGATGGTTTGGTGTCGTTGATTGCCTTAAAGATAAATATGGGACATTGATTAAAATGACTGCCATTCCGATTAAAAAGTTGGCCGCAAGTAACAATATCCAATGAAAAGACATCCACAACAATAAGTATCCCGACAATGATATCAAAAAGGCAAGAATAAAAATATGCCCCTTCATTAATATTCTACCAAGTAATTTAACAGACTGGGCACCAGCCAATGCGCCTATGGATGCTGCTGTTAAGATATAACCCAATTGAATTTCTGTTATTTCTACAGTATCCAAAGCGAAAAATAACATAACAGCGCCTGTTATACTCGAACCTAAATTCACCAACAAAATAATTATTGTAAGATTCCATAAATCTTCGTTCTCTGTCAGAGCATGCCAGCCATCCGCAATGTCACCTTTTATATTTTTACCTGACCTTTCTACCTCCTCTTCTACTTTGAGAAATAACATAAGAACCAGCGTCAAAAATAGTCCTGCCAGATAAATAAGGATATTCATTTCAGGACCATAAAGAGCATAAATGATTCCAGCCAGACTCGGTCCGATAATGCCACTTAGTGTTCCGTAAAATGAAAATTTAGCATTTGCATCATTCAGCTGCTGGTGTTTGATTACATTAGGTAAAAGTGAATAGCTCGCGTTACCCTTCATATAATTTGTACAAAATATTAAAAATGCAAGTACATATAATACGGCCAGATGAATCAAATTAAAATAAATCAATAATATTATTACTATTATACAACCGATTTGCACAACGGTTGCCATAATCAACATATTTTTACGTTTGAAACGATCAACGTATACCCCGATAAAAATAGCCAATATCAGATTGGGTATAAATTCAACTGCCCTCATAGTACTCATAGCAAGCACCGAGCTGGTCATGTCATATATCAATATAGGTAAAGTAAATGCCAGAAAAGAAGACATGAGAGCTTTGATTGTAGATGTAAGTATAAGTATTACAAAATTTTTATTCTTATATAAATTCTCCATATCATCATCTCCATATATATTGGTGCTTCTTTATAGTGTAGAATATAGAAAGATGATTAAAGAGAGAAAGATGAATGAAATTAGTTCACCCTTCTGGAGGTATGACGTATGAAATTAAAACATTTGTATATATTATCAAAAGAAATTGAGAACAAACAATCTAATAAAGTGATTATTAAAAACCTTGCTGAAGTTCTGGGTATCAGTGAACGCTATATGCAATCTTTATTGAAAGGATTTGAGAGGGATAACCATATCACCTTAATCAGAGGAAATGGCCGAGGCAATCAATCTGAGTTGAAAATTAATTACTCTAAATTACAAATAGCAAAAATGTATGTCAAGCATCTGCAAAAATTGGATAAAACATCTTTAGCTCTGGATTTCATAAAAGAGGAAGAATTGATTTCCAATAATGATTTTCAAATATGGTTTCATTCAGACTTTCTTCAATCAGGGGTATCAAAAAATCAACGCGTTTTAAAATTCTCTTTTCCGGATACTAATTTAAACCTTTCGCCTGTTCACGGACGGTCAAGACACGATTCCCATTTCACTTCTTCGATTCACGATACTTTATTTACTTTTGAAACTGATTTTGAAGTTTACAGAATGAACCTCATTTTACATTTTGAAAAGATTGAGACACATGCCTGGAAGTTTTATTTAAAGCCAGATGTAGTATTCCATAATAATAAAAAGCTGACATCTAAAGATGTAGAATGGTCTCTCAATTCTGCTGTGAAAAAGGAAGTTAATATAATCAAAAATTATTCCTTCGAAATCGTTGATGAGAATATTTTTATAATAAGAGCAGAGGATTCCATAGAATATATTAAAGGCGTACTTTCATATACAAGATTCAGTATAATGCCAGAAAAAACTGAGAATCACTGGATCGGATGTGGCCCATATAAAATAATGGATATGAATAACAAGAAGATACATCTTCAGAAATTTGATCAATATCACAGTGACAAACCCTGGCTCGATGAATTAGAAGGATTTTATAATGAAGATGAGAGATTTCATACGATTGTCAGTTAACCCAAAAAAATCGTCAGTTATATAGAAAAGTCGCAATTCATCCGCCAGGGTTTAAATACTTACTATTTAATACTTATCGCTTAAGTTATATAGATCGAAAATTGATTAAACAGAATATAGATTTCAACCGTTTGGTCAATTTTGACGAGCACCTCATATCAAATAATAAACCGTATATAAAAAATTCTGATACAGTAAAACATTTGAATATTGGGGTACAGGCAATTAGTGAAACTGCAGATTATTATAAAGAAGCAGTCGAATTAAAAAAACAACTGGAATACTCAGGGTACAGATGCAGCATTATTAAGTTATATATCCAAGATGAGCATGAGCTTGGGGATGTAGATATATTTATAGGCGGCGTTTTCTTGTTAGAGAATAAATCCTTTCAATCATTAATATTCTTTAATCATTTGGAGAAAAGATTCAACAGTATGTTAAACCAAGATATTTTAAAAGCTACTTCCAAAAGACCTGAAGAAAAAGAAGCAATGGATAGTTTTGTTACTGAAATGTATACTGAATTGGAAAATCGATGTATCCTGTCAAGAATCGCCTCGAGAGAATATCACTATTACTATATGCCAAGTGCACAACTGAAAAATGTCGAGATAAAAATGACAGGTCTGATTGATTTTAAAAAATTAATACTTGTACAATCATAAAATAATTACATGAAAAATATATGATGCTGGCTGGGTTAGTATGACCAACTTCATTTTTATATTTCCTGCTCAATTTAACTCCTCCAGTTCAATATCATGGAGGAGTCTGTTCCTTTTGAAACTGGAGAATAGTGATGAATGACTCATTATAACAGCGGTTTCGCTTAACTGATTTTCATTATGGATATTTTTAACGGAAGTATACTCTACGCTATTACCTTGATCAGTTAGTAGAATATATTCTATTTCTACAATACTAAGTGCACAAAAAATACGTTCACTCTTCTGCTCTTCATGCATGCTTAGATTCATATTGTCATTATGGCATTTCTAGAAATATGAGAGGTCAGCCGCTGATAGATTGTTAATGGAAGTTCTTAGATTAGACAATAAATTAAAAATCTTTTTGAATCCGACAAGAATATTGGTATGATATTAACAAAGTAACATCTTTTAGAAAGAAGGAATGAGTATGAGTAATAACAAGCCAAAAAGTGTGCTCCTTATTGGAGCGGGTATTTTAAGTACCACATTTGCTTCATTTATTAAAAATGTTGAACCTGATTGGAATATTAAAATTTTTGAAAGACTGGATCAGCCGGCAATTGAAAGCTCCAATGAAAGAAATAATGCAGGTACCGGCCATGCTGCACTGTGTGAACTGAACTACACTGTCGAACAGGCTGACGGTTCAATCAATATCGATACGGCAAAGGTCATCAATGAACAGTTTGAAGTATCCAAACAGTTCTGGGGCTATCTTGTCGAGTCTGGACAAATTCAGAATCCGGATGAATTTATAAAACCCCTGCCCCACTTGAGTTTTGTACAAGGTGAGAAAAATGTCAACTTCCTGAAGAAACGTTTTGAAGCCATGTCTGCATTTAAAATGTTTGAAGGGATGGAATACTCTGAAGATCCGGAAACGATCAAAGAATGGATCCCGTTGATGATGGAAGGCAGAGATGCCGGAGATACAATCGCTGCAAGTAAGATGGACAGCGGAACAGATGTAAGTTTCGGGGAACTGACACGTAAACTTGCGAAAAATATCAGTGCACATAAATCGGCAGAAATTCACTTCAATCATGAAGTGGTCTCCTTCAGAAGACTGGATAACTCAAAATGGGAAGTTGAAGTACACAACCTGGAAACAGGCGCAAGGGAGTTCCACGTGACCGATTATATCATTGTCGGTGCGGGGGGTAATGCAATCCCTATGCTTCAAAAAACTAAAATCCCCGAGAGTAAAAATCTTGGCGGCTTCCCGATTACCGGTGCTTTCCTTGTCTGTAACAACCCGGAAGTCGTCAGCCGCCACGATGTGAAAGTATACGGTAAGGAGCCTGAAGGCACACCGCCGATGACAGTGCCTCACCTGGACAGGCGTTACCTCAAAGGTAAAGACAGCCTGCTCTTTGGACCGTTTGCTGCGATCGGACCCAAGTTCCTGAAATACGGATCAAATACGGACCTTTTCAAATCCGTGAACAAGGATAATATTTTGACACTTGCTTCTGCAGGCCTCAAAAACCTGTCACTGATTCAATATTCCATCCAGCAGGTGATGATGGATAAATCAGATCGTATGGAAGAACTCCGTAAATTCGTGCCGGATGCAAAAGATGAAGACTGGGATCTTGAACTTGCCGGTAAACGTGTTCAGGTCATTAAAGACACAGAAGAACACGGACGCGGATTCATCCAGTTCGGTACTGAGATCGTCCACTCTGAAGATGATTCCGTCATTGCGATGCTTGGTGAATCACCGGGTGCTTCAGTTTCTGTATCTGTTGCTTTGGAAGTACTGGAGAATAACTTCTCTCAATATATCGATAAGTGGGATGATAAACTGAAAGAAATGATCCCATCTTACGGTCAATCATTGATTCATGACAGTGAGCTGCTTCAAGAAATAAGAGAATCCAGCAATCAGAAATTGAATCTGTAATCATATTTAAAAGCTCTGATCAGAAATTAATCTGTTCAGGGCTTTTATTCTACTCATTCAGCCATTCGGATGTCAGAACAAATTCATAACCTTCCGTCTGAAGTGCTTCAATCACATCATCAAGAACGGACGGTGTATGGATATCATCCAGAATATGCATGACTATCACACTCCCCGGCTGGACATTCGTCATGACACGATCGATGACTTCCTGTTCAGTATACATATCATTCCAGTCATAGGATGAGATATCGTACATGCTTATCGCTTCATATCCCATCGCAGCAATCGCATTCGAGCCTTCATCATCGATTCTTCCAAACGGCGGACGGAAATAAAGGGCCGGCTGTTCCTGGATGGCTTCTGTAATTATTTTGTGTGCATGATACACATCTTCCTGGAGCGCTTCAGCTGTCAATGTTGTCGTATCCGGATGGGAATGTGTATGATTTGCGACTTCATGTCCCCGCTCTATTAATAATCTCGCAAGATTCGGGTTCTCCTGTATCTTCTCGGACTTCAAATAGAATGTCGACTGAATATCATACCGATCAAGTATGTCCAGTACTTCCAGCACCATTGCTTCACTCGCCCAGTCATCAAAAGTCAGCGCCACTTCCTTTTCGGTGGTCGCCTGCTGGTAATGAAGATGCGTCTGGGCATTGCTCGTATTGGAATTCAACTGTATCGCATTCGCACCCTCAATCTCAGAGAAATCTTTTCTGCCTTCATCTGCAGACACTAATTTATCCAATGTAACGAATTCAAAGTTCACTTCTTCAGCCGCCGCCTTCAAATAAGGTATCAATGAAGCGTCTTCTGGATTCATTGACAGTACGCCGCCGCGGGCGATGGATTTTTTAATATTGTTCCTTAACTTCTCTTCATCTTCCGACGCTTTCAATTCTGAAACAGGTAGGACGGCGCCTGTCATATCCAGCTGGGCAAGAACGTTGTTCAGGTCTTTATTATCATTATTTTTTGCGAGTGCATATTCAGCTGTACCCCCTGTCGCCGCTTCAATCTTCTCATTCGTCATTGCTATTCTATGATAAATTTCTTCATATTCAAGTCCATCCAAGTTCATGCCGTACAAAGCATGATTTTCGATTGTGTGTCCCCGTTTGATTATTTCTTCCGCCCCTTCTGGATACATATCCAATTGCTCAGGAGAAGTGAAAAATGTCGCTGTAATATGATGTTCATCCAGCTGATCCAGCAAGGGTGTCATTTCCTCTTTGGAAAGCACACTGTCAATGGCCAGAGTCATCACTTCGTCCAAAGTGTACACTACATCATATGTATCGGCAGGTGCACCGTCATACTTCTCAATCTCAATGTCTTCTGCCAGCTGGATACTGCCGTTTTCATACCTTTCAATATCCACTTGAGCAGCTTTGTCTTCATGATCTAGGAGTGTCTCATCCTCTTTGTTTACAGCTTTCCCCTCTGTGCACCCGGATAAAATCATTACGGCAAATAAAATAATAAATAACAGTTTTTGTTTCATACGACAGTGCCTCCAGTCATCACTTTGACACCATCGTATCCATATACTATTAAATTATGATTGGTCATTTATTAAAATATGATAAAAAGGATGATACTGTACATCAACAGCACCATCCTTCCGATTTTTATGACTTTCCGTTCAGCATGCCATACCAGTACATGATCGGCAGCATATTCTTCTTGAACTGATAAAAGAGCTTCTTATCGTCGGACTGATCCAGGAAAGTCGTTTCTTTCGGTATTTTATTGTATCCAAATTCGGCTAAGATCAACTCGCCGTATCCTGTCGCGATTGGACATGCCGTCTTCCCGTCATAAATATGTGTCGGATCATCATCATCCATACGCTGGATAAGATTGTCGACCAGAATCGGCAGCTGCTGCCTCACTGCACCGCCCATCTTTACAGTCGGCAGATTTGAAGCATCACCGAGTGAAAATACTGTCGTATAAGTGTTATGCATCATGGTGTGTTTATCGACGTCCACCCAGCCCTCATCGTCCAGCAGACCTGAACCTTTCAAGGCGCTCGGCCCATGCATCGGCGGTGTGATGACCAGCATTTCGAACGGCACAGTATGCGTTTCTCCGGTTTCATGGTTTTTGAATACCGCTTCTTTCTCTTCACCGTTTACTTCTACAAGTTCCTCGTTCAATTTATAATCGATATTTTTCGCTTCAAGCTGCTCAACCAGACTGTCACTGTACTTTTTCACTTCAAATATTTCAGAACGTCCTGTTCTGAAGATGATATCCACATCACGGTCATGTTTCTTCATGAAGTCATCCATCGTAAACAATGAGTTTTCAGCCGATACGCCGCCCTTTATGAGCGATTGCGACTTTGTGACTAAAATATTACCTCCGGTCGTATTTTTCAGGGATTCATACGTATACTCCACATAGTTATAAAGATAGTTCGTACATACACCGTTTTTTCCAAGAGATTTCTCCGCTCCCTTGATTGCTTCATAATCCAGTTCAAGGCCGAGCGCAACAATCATGAAATCATAACTTACCGTTTTGCCGCCCGCTTTTACTTCACGCTTTACAGGATCGACTGAATCGACAACTGCTTTCATCCATCTGGCACCTTTTGGTATGACCTTTTCCGTTTCTTTTTTCGTCGCTTCCAGGTTTACTTCCCCACTTCCAACCAGCGGCCAGCCCGGCTGGAAAAAGTGATAATCACCCGGTTCTATAATAAGCACTTCATTTTCGAGCGCTTTCTTTTTACTCAGTATACGGCTTGCAGTAGAAATACCACCCGCACCGCCGCCCAGAACAATCAGGCGAAAATGTGTCTTCATTCGTGCACCTCCTATTTTAAATGCGTTTCTCATACTTATAGATACCCGTAATATGGAGGTGCTATTCAATGATTGTGACATCAGCGCTTTAATGAGCAAAGGATAATTGATAACTGCCTTTGGAGTGATATAATTAATGGAATAAATCCATATACGTTTAAAAGGAGACTTTCGATGAAAGATAGAACCCTGGCGATTACAGGTGCGACTTCCGGCATCGGCAAAGCAACATCAGCACGGCTTGCGGGCGATTTCGATAAGATTATCCTGCTTGTAAGAAATGTTGAAAAAGCTGAAAATTTTAAAGATGAACTTCTTGAAAAACATGAAAATCTTTGTATAGATATTGTCGAATGTGACCTGTCCAATCTCGTCAGTGTACAGACAGCAATTGATACCATTCAATTGAAGTATGAAAAGATCGACTGTCTGATTAATAATGCAGGTGTCGTTTCCCTCTCAAAAAAGACAACAAAAGATGGTTTTGAAATGATGATGGCCACCAACTATATCGGTCATTATCTCCTCACCCACCATCTGTTCAGACTGGTGATGAACAGTAAAACAAAACAGATTGTCATCGTTTCTTCCAATGCCTATGCGTTCACGACACTTGGGCGAAATTACTTTACGGGTAACGGTAATCCCATGAATCTGTACGGCCGCTCTAAACTTGCGACACTTTACTTCATGCAGGAGCTGCATGAACGGTTCAGCGATGTGGGCCTCCATGTAACGGCTGTGCATCCAGGTGCAGTTTCAACCAATCTCGGGAAGACACCGCAAAACGAAAAGTTCGGCAGACTTGTCTACGGCGTGCTCACACCATTTTTCCAGACGCCGGCAGGAGGTGCGGAATCCACAATACTCGCCGTCCGTGATAAAGAAAAGTATGCCGGACACTACATGCATGTCGGAAAGGATATCCCTTTGAAACCGCATGGGAAAAGTTATTATGTGAGGAAACAGCTCATCAGAGATACAATGGATGAATTGAATCTGAATACATTCATGGAAAGATAAAATGAAAAGAGGACGACACTAATGTCACAGACAACAATCATATACACATCGGCGACCTGTCCGGTATGCAGCATGGCAAAAGATCTTTTAAACTCCTTAAATGAACCTTATAAGGAAATCAATATTGATATCAATCCGGTCTCTGTCGTGCAACTTATCGCTAAAACCAAAAAATTCACCGTTCCACAGACGATCATCAACGGCAAAGTGATTTCAGGTTTTAAGCCGGAAGAAGTCATTCAGGCGATGTACTAATACTTAGTTAAATTGTACCGGTAATTTTTTGATATTTTCAGTATATACCTTGAAGTCGGCTTCAAGGCAAGTGATGAAGTTTATTATTCAAATAAAATAACCGGTCAATCTGATATTTTGTCAGATTGACCGGTTTTTATTTTACGTTTCATTTGCAACAGGTGTGCCTGACTGCACTGTTTTCCCGTCTCTTTCACGGACGAACAGCAGTGCAGTACCGCCGAGCAGACTCGGTATGGCAAACGCCATGAACGCTGTCTGCGGTTCGAGGTTCGTCATCAGAACAAGGCCAATCAATATCGGCGCGGTAATTGAACCCAGCCTGCCGATTCCGACTGCCATGCTGAGTCCGGTCCCCCTGATATCAGACGGGTAAAAAGCACTGATGTATGGATTGACGAGGTTCTGTGTACCGCCTGTACATGCACCGCCGATTGCAATCAGCACGTATATCAGAGCCGGCTGCTGCGTGACACTGAGTGCGACAAAACATATTGCGCCCATCAGATACATCGTCAGCAGTACATTTTTATGACCGATACGGTCCACCATATATCCGCCTGTGAGCGATCCGATAATCTGGCCGACTGCAAGTATCATGATGAATGACATACTCGATGCGACATTGAATCCGGATTCCTGCATCATCGTCGGGAGCCATGTATTCAATCCATAGATCATCATCAGACAGCTGAAGACCATCACCCAGAATGCGATTGTCGTAATCGAACGGTTATCGCTGAACAGTTTGCCGACAGGCAGTCCCTTCGAACCTTTTTGAGCAGTTGTGTAAAGAAAATCATCTGTTTCATTATAATTGCCTTCAGGGTTTGCACGGTTTAAAATTTCAGCCACTTTCTTCTTATGCCCTCTCGGCAGATAGTATGAGATGGATTCCGGGAACTGCTTGATTATAAACGGCAGCCCGAGAAGCGGCAATGCACTGAGGAAATACATGAACCTCCAGCCAAGACTCTCAATAAAGTACATCGCTGTAATGGATGCGACGATTGCACCGATTGAATAGCCGCAGTACATTGCTGCGACAGTCATCGCCCTGTTCTTCTTCGGAGAATACTCTGTCATAAAAGAAATTACGACCGGCATTAATCCGCCCATCCCGATGGAACCGATAAAGCGGAATACCAGGAACATCGTCGCACTTGTCGCCAGTCCCGCAAGCGCATTGAATACACTGATCAGTACGAGACAAATGAGCAGTATACGTTTTCTGCCGATGACGTCTGAAAAGGAGCCGAGTACAAAAGTTCCGAGCATCATACCGGCAAGTGCGTAACTTCCGATAGCACCGCCGGCTGCAGAAGTCAAGCCGAAGTCTTCCATCATATGTGGCAATCCTATTCCGTATAATGCGATATCAAATCCGTCAAAAGCGATGGCAAAGAAACACCATATAAACACAATCAGATGAAACTTATTGAAGCGGCTTTTATCAATCGCTTCTTCCACTTGCACTTTCTGCATGTCTGACCCCTCCTGATATTAATATTTTATTGTTATGATTATGACCAGACTTCACGCGCGATGCTGACTACATGTTCAATCTTCTTCCACTGTTCCTCTTCTGTCAGCAGGTTGCCTTCTTCTGTTGAGGCGAAACCACATTGCGGGCTGAGAGCCAGCTGATCAAGCGGTACATATTTACTTGCTTCTTCAATACGTTTTTTCACTTCTTCTTTATCTTCAAGTGCACCGTGTTTTGAAGTAATAAGTCCCAGGACGATTGTCAGGTCATCTCTTTTAACATGGCGCAGCGGTTCAAACCCGCCGGCACGTTCCGTGTCATATTCAAGGAAAAAACCATCAATGTCGAGTTTTCCGAAGATTTCAGCAGCCACCGGTTCGTATCCACCTGAAGAAATCCATGTCGAACGGAAATTACCGCGGCAGATGTGCATTGTAATCTTAAGATCCTCCGGACGGCCGGATACTGCCTCGTTGATCGTCTCCAAATATTTCTCTACTAGATCATCCGGGTTCAGCCCTTTTTCTTTCAACTGTTCCGTCTGTTCATCAGAACAGAGATAAGCCCATGCAGTGTCGTCGAGCTGAAGGTATCTGCACCCTGCTTCATAAAATTTCTGGATACCCTTTTTATATGCTGATGCAAGGTCTTTGAAAAACACTTCTTCATCCGGGTAAGCTTTTGGATCTACTTCACCGCGGAAATGCAACATGCTCGGGCTCGGAATCGTCACTTTCGCTGTATGCTCGCCTGCCTGTTCCTGAAGGAACTTGAAATCTTCAATAAACGGATGATCTTCAAAGTCGAGTTTGCCCGTCACTTTGATTGCACGTGATTTCGTCTGCTGGTTTTTAAACTGGATGCCGTCACCGGACCAATAACCTTCAACGCCTGTCAGGTTTTCGAGAAAATCAAAATGCCACCATGCTCTGCGGAATTCACCATCAGTCACTGCTTCTAGTCCAGCTTCCTTTTGTCTTTCAACGATCCTTTTTATTTCTTCATTCTCTATTTGTTTTAAATCTTCTTTTGTAATTTCACCTGATTCAACTTGCCTCCGTGCTTCTTTGATTCTTTCTGGTCTCAGCAGACTGCCTACCTGATCTGCACGATATATGTTTTTAGTATTTACTGTCGTCATGACTACCACTCCAATTTTTGTATTAGATAAATACTACCATGCTTCCAGGATATAGAATAACAGTATTTATTTATAACTTGTTATAGCTAAAAGCTATATCACACTTATGCCTTTTATTGATTAATCAATTAGGATATATTTAAGGTAGAATAAAATTTCTGGTCTTTAGAAGGATGATGGATATGGATGTAAGAATTAAAGAAGTGTTGGATACTGCTGGTAAATATGACCTTGAATTGGCAGCAGACTCATTGGAGTTTGTAGATATGGGACTTGATTTTCAAGTTGTATTTGCAGAAGATGGTTCAAAACAGGATTGGGTGCTCCGTCTGCCCAGACGAAAAGATGTATTTGAAAAAACCGGTTTGGAGAAAAATGTACTGGATTTCATCGCAACTTCTCAAAACACGTTCGAAGTGCCCTTTTGGGAAATATTTGAGGAAGATCTGATCGCTTATCAAAAATTGGAAAATGCCCCTGCGGTGACCACCATTGCCGATACCGGGGAAGAAAATTGGGTTTTCAAAAAAGAGGCTGTGCCGGAAAACTATGTTAGAAGTTTTGGCCAGTCTCTCGCTGCCCTGCACGGGATTTCTGTGGATCAAGCATGTAAAACAGGCATGACAGTTTATACAGGTGAGGAAATCAGGATTTCGATGAAAAGCCGTATGGATAAGGTGAATAGTAATTTTGAAGTGAGTGAGAAACTTTGGGATAAGTGGATGTGCTGGGTAGAGAACGATAAAATTTGGCCTGAGAAAACTGCTGTGATTCATGGGGACCTGTTTCCGGGGCACACACTGATTGATTCTGATCATCACGTCACCGGCATCATTGACTGGACTGAAGCCAAAGTCTCAGATCCTGCCAACGACTTTACTGCTTTTTATTTACTTTTCGGTGAAGATAAGCTGGATGAGTTGATCGGATGTTACAGAGAAGCCGGTGGATACATATGGACGGGAATAAAAACACATATTATCGCATTGCTGGACACACAGGCAATCACCATAGCCGAGTTCGCCGAATCTTCAGGGCTTGAAGAATACCGGAAGATGGCTGAAGAGATGCTAGGTCAAAAGTGATTTGTAACCCAAGCAGTAAAAAGCGGCTGACATCATATGATGATCAGCCGCTTTTGATTAATCTTCAATTTTTATAGTAAACTGCCGGTCATCCGTCTCAGTCGTTCATCATTGTTTCCCAGATCTTCACCCGTTCTTCAAAGCTGACTCCCCTATGCACTTGATGCAACATCCACATATAGCCGAAAGGGTCCATGAAAATGGCGTTGGGTACACCAAAATCAGTTATCTTTGTCCACCCCGGCACTTCCGTACATCTTGAATCCAATGCCTTTATGTATGTGCTTTCTATATCAGGCACAGTAATATTGAACTATATCGTATTCGGATGTTCAGGATCAGGCGCTTTCAAACCCGACTTGGGATTGACATCCAGCATATGGAATCTGACATCTTATATTGAAAAGTCACTTCATTCAGATCTTGCCGAAAATCAGTCACTTCGATACGCTCGACTTCAAATCAAAATCAGACATTCAAATTCGATTTGGATCAGACATTCCATCAGCTCAAATCGAAATCAGCATCGCAATTCGATCACACCTTCTTATATCATGCTCGCAAATCGAATTCCAGGGTCTAAATCGATTTCAGACAGCCGAAATTGTCATTCAAATCGAATTAGCCATTCAAAATCGATTTGGACCAGACATTCCATCAGCTCAAATCGAAATCAGCATCGCAATTCGATCACACCTGCTCATATCATGCTTTCAAATCGAAATCAGCCTCCAATTTCGATTTGAGAGGTGGACTCGTCAGTATCAAATCGAATCGACAGGCGACAGCCCCTTCCCTCCTTAATACGCCATAAGAAAACCCCCGCTGCATCTGTTCAGCGGGGATTCAATATCTATATATTATATTAATTATTTAGCTAAAGCGTCTTTTGCTTTAGTTGCCAGTTCAGCAAATGCCGCTTCGTCAGCGATTGCAATTTCTGAAAGCATTTTTCTGTTTACATCGATACCTGCTATTTTAAGGCCATTCATCAGACGGCTGTAGCTGATGTCGTTTTGACGTGCTGCTGCGTTGATACGTGTGATCCATAATTTTCTGAACTCACGTTTTGTCGTTTTACGGTCACGGTATGCATACTGACCTGATTTAACTACTTGTTGTTTCGCCGTTCTGTATAGAGTACTCTTTGATCCAACGTACCCTTTTGCTAGTTTTAATACTTTTTTACGTCTTTTACGTGACGTTAGACCGTTTTTAACACGTGCCATCGTTTATTCCTCCTTGAAAAAATGTAATTATTTAGCTTTTGCCAGTAAGTGTTTAAGTCTTTTAGAATCTGATTTCGCAACTAATGTTGATTTTCTTAAATGACGCTTCTGTTTAGTCGATTTGTTCGCAAAAAGGTGGCTAGTAAATGCTCTGCCACGCTTAAATTTACCTGTACCAGTTTTCTTTACACGTTTAGCATAACCTCTGTGTGTTTTCATTTTAGGCATTTTATTGACCTCCGGGATTAGTTATTTGTTTTCTACAATTGGTGCAACAATCAGGAACATCGAACGACCTTCCATTTTAGGTCTCTGTTCTATTGTCGCTACATCTTTAAGCTCTTCAGCAAAACGTTCCAATACTTTACGACCGATATCTTTGTGAGTGATTGCACGGCCACGGAAGCGGATGGAAACTTTTACTTTATCTTCTTTAGAGATGAATTTTTTCGCATTCTTCAATTTAGTATTGAAATCATGCTCTTCGATCGTCGGTGATAGTCTGATCTCTTTCAGATTGATGACTTTCTGCTTTTTACGTGCTTCTTTTTCTTTCTTCTGCTGTTCGTATTTGTACTTGCCGTAGTCCATAATACGGGCAACAGGCGGTTTAGCCTTTGGAGCAACCAACACTAAATCCAATTCCACACGTTCTGCCATTTCCATAGCTTCTTTCGTCGGTTTAACACCGACTTGTTCACCGTCTTGTGCAATTAATCGAACCTCTTTAGCGCGAATACGATCATTGATGATTGTTTGGTCTTTTGCTATCTTTGACACCTCCATAATATTTAAGACGAACAAAAAGGCGGCCGCATATACATGCGCCCGCCTATCTCCATAAATACACTGAACATATTCATTCGTATGTTCTGTATTTCTGAAACCCGTTCACAACATTTCTGCGCTTGCGGGTGAGAAGCGGGAGCTTCTTCTTGTCCGTTCTTATCAACTCTTAATACTATACAGGCTGAACCTCATTTTGTCAAACTATTTTTTAAGTCTAATTTCATCGATCAGTGACCATAGGAATTCTTCCCTGTCAAATGTATTCTGTGCTTCTTCACCGTACTTACGTACGTTCACTTCACTTTCAGCGATTTCCTTATCACCGATGACAACCTGATAAGGGACTTTACGCATCTGTGCATCACGTATTTTATAGCCCATCTTTTCATTGCGGTCATCGATGTGGACACGGATGCCCTGTGATTTCATCTCATCATGGACACTTCTTGCATAATCATAATGAAGGTCAAGATTGACCGGGATGATTTCAACCTGCTGAGGTGCGAGCCACAGCGGGAACACGCCTTTATACTCTTCAGTCAGAAATGCGACAAAGCGTTCCATCGTCGACACTACACCACGGTGGATGACGACCGGACGGTGTTCCTCGCCGTCTTTTCCGATATAAGTCAGATCGAAACGTTCAGGCAATAAAAAGTCCAGCTGTACTGTTGACAACGTTTCTTCCTTGCCGAGCGCCGTCTTCACCTGTACATCGAGCTTCGGTCCATAAAACGCCGCTTCACCTTCTGCTTCGACATACTCAAGGCCCATGTCGTCCACTGCTTCTTTCAGCATCTCCTCCGCTCTTTGCCACATTTCATCGTCATCGAAATATTTTTCCTTATCTTCCGGATCACGGTAGCTCAGACGGAATGAATAATCGTTCAAGTTGAAATCCTTATAAACTTCCTGAATCAGTTCCACTACTCGGATCAGTTCTTCTTTGATCTGGTCCGGGCGGACGAAAACGTGCGCATCATTCAATACCATGCCGCGCACACGCTGCAGGCCGCTCACAGCACCGCTTGCCTCGTAACGGTGCATCATGCCGAGTTCGGCGATACGGATTGGCAATTCTCTGTATGAATGCTTTTCATTTTTATAAATCATCATGTGATGCGGACAGTTCATCGGTCTCAGCACCAGGTCTTCGTTACCCACCGTCATCGGCGGGAACATATCATCCTGATAGTGATCCCAGTGACCACTTGTTTTGTAAAGGTCACTGTTCGCCATGATCGGTGTATACACATGATCATAGCCGAGCGCGACTTCCTTGTCGACGATATAACGTTCGATTTCACGGCGGATTGTGGCACCATTCGGCAGCCATAAAGGCAGCCCTGCACCAATCAGCTGATTGTTTTCAAACAGTTTCATCTCTTTGCCGATCTTTCGGTGGTCGCGTTCTTTACGCTCTTCCAGCAGTTCAAGGTACGCGTTTAAATCTTTCTTGTTGAAGAAAGCTGTACCGTAAATCCGCTGCAGCATCTTATTATCGGAATCCCCGCGCCAATATGCACCGGCAGTCGATAAAAGCTTGAATGATTTTATTTTGGAAGTTGAAGGGACATGGACACCGCGGCACAAGTCGGTAAATTCACCCTGTGAATATACAGAGACGTTCTCATCTGCCGGAATCGCTTCAATCAATTCCTGTTTGTAGGGATCATCCTGAAACAGCTCTTTTGCTTCATCGCGGGAAAGTACGCGTCTTTCGATCTCAACATTCTCATCCACGATCCGCTGCATTTCCTTTTCAATTTTAGGAAGATCTTCCTCAGAAATGCTGTCGTCCATATCAAAGTCGTAATAAAATCCTTCTTCTATTACAGGACCGACACCGAACTTTACATCACCGTAAAGTCTTTTCAGCGCCTGCGCCATCAAATGGGCAGTCGAGTGTCTGAGCACCTCGAGCCCCTCATCGTTTTTATTAGTGAATAATTCGATGTCGGCACTCTCTTGGATCGGTCGTCTTAAATCGTACATTTCACCATTCACTTTTGCCGCTACAGCCGCTTTTTTTAGACCCGGGCTGATGGACGATGCAACTTCTTCGGCAGTGACGCCGAAATTGAACGCTTTACTGTTGCCATCCGGGAATTTAATATCAATTACTTCTACCATTTGACTCATCCTCTCCTAATAAAATAAAAAAGCCCCTCTATAATAATAGAGGGACGGATATAACCGTGGTACCACCCTGATTCATGATATACAAATACTGATCATCTCAAGTAAAGTGATAACGGACCATGCCGGCTGGGTATTAATCAGCAAATCAGAAGGTAGTGACATCCAACGGTTTAATACACATCTTTCAGCAGATGATGTGCTCTCTTTGAAAAATCCGTAAGTGTTTTGTCCTTGGAATTTAATTAATGAAATTTGTAAACTAATTATACTGTATAGAAAAATTTAATGCAATAGCTAGCTGTTTCTGTAATTATCTCCAGTCATCTGTACTTCTTCGCACAATGCCCTGATCCGTTCGGTCATCCGGCGCGCTTTCGTTTCCTCAATGCCGTTCTCTTTCGTTCTGGCATAACGGTATTCCAGATCATCAATCGAAAAGTTGGAGCTGATGAAAGTTGGAAGTTTCTGCACCATGCGGTGATGCAGTATGCCGGTGATGACTTCATCCCTCGCCCACGGTGTCACATCTTCGGCACCCAGGTCATCCAAAATCAGCACATGCGCATTTTTGATCAGATTATATTTTTCATCCGTCGTACCGTCACGGAAACCCGCTTTCAAATCGCGTAGAATTTCGGGTACATAGACAATCAGTGATGATACAGCCTTTTCTTTCAGTTCATTGGCGATGCACCCGAGAATGTAGGACTTGCCGATACCGAACTCACCGTGAATATAAAGACCGCGGTAGTTTGTCTCCGATGCCACCGCATCTGTCACCTGAATCGCCTTTTTCAAAAGGACATTCCGGTTGGATGCGTCATCCAGATATATTGTATCGAATGTGGCATTTTTAATATCTTCAGGCACGTGATAGGACTGGATCAGATTTTCTCTTTTTATAAATTCGTCGTTTCTGACTTTGATCGGGCATGGTGTATAAAACATGTTTGCACGGCCGTTCCGGATATCAATATTGATGATATAGCCGTCGGGATGGTTTTCACATTGTCCTTCACTGTTCTCTTTGCATTCGGACGGCTGATCGGCATAATGCTTCAAAGTGATCAGATCGTTCTTGATCATCGAAGCGGTGAGAGGATTTTCTTCATCATTGATCAGTTCCATTATTTTAGGATTCTGGATCAGTTCCTGATAAATACGCTCATTGTTCCGCTCTATTTTTTTATTGTTTTTAATGAATTGGTTAATCGGCTCCATACTATCACCTGTTTTTTCTAAAGTCCTCAATCATCTTCTGCAGTTCCGGGTCATCTTTCGCAGTTTTCTGTGATTGATTTGTTCGTTTCTTTTCGTTTTGTACCGTCTCTTCATCTTTCTTTTCGGGCTGACGCTGACTTTTTGACATCCATTTAGGTGTCTGTTCACCCTGTCGTTCTGAAGGCAGATATCTTTTCTTCCGCTTCTCCTGCTGCTCCTGGTACTCTTTGATGGATTCAACGGCCTCTTCTGCAGACTGGTAACCTTTTTCAACCCAGTTGTTCGCAACCGTCATCGTGTAATTATAGGGCAGTTCACCCTGCATTTTCAAAAATACATACTCGAGCAGTATATTGATGACACCGTGATTTAAAGGCGTATTCACAATGATATCCGTCACAAGCTTCAAATCGACGTCTGTCGGGGCGCCATTTCTTAAATCCCTCAGCCTGTCGATCGGGTTCGTTTCATGCAGCATCTTGATGTATTCTCTGTCTTCTTGTTCCGGCTCACTGTCTGCCTTTTTCTCTTTTTTCTCGAGAACGGGGCTGACCTGTTTCGATTCGGCCTGGAAATATTTCCTCGCTTCATATTTCAGCTTTGCTTCATCGATGCCGTGATAATTCGACGTCGCTTTCAAAAGTATATTCTTCACGTCATACGCATTCAGATTGAACAGTACACTCAATTTGACGATAAGCATCCGAATGTCTTTCGTAAAAAACTTCCGGTCAATAATCGTCCCTTTCAAATGGGTGAATAATACGTCAAAATCAAAATCATCCACATCGACATTGATTCCCCTTGAAACTGTTTGACCTTTGAAGTTTTCAGCCGGCAGTGTATAGCTGCTGTCGTTATGATGATTGAAGACATCGGTAAATTTCATCGTCACTTCGGAAATATTTTCCGGAAGTTCCGGATACATCAGCCGTTCTTTTTTTATTTTGTACTGTGCACTGCCCACTTTACCATACAGATACATGCTGAGCATCGGATCTGTTAAAAATGTTCTGGCATCGAGCGGCAGCAAAAGTTCATAGACAAACAAATCTTCGTGTGTATGATTCGATACATAGCTTTTCATCAGACCGATCGCTTCCAGTTTCTTAAACCGGTCCATCAGATCGGAAAGTGATATGGTTAATGCATCCATGAACTCTTTATGGAAACGGGTGGTCAGCGGATCATAATGCTCTGTGGATTCGAACATGTAAATGTACGTCATGGTCGTGTCCGCACCAATGAGCGGCAAATAAAGTTCATTGATTACTTCCATATTATCCCGGCTTAAAGTCATCGGACGGTACGCTATGAATTCAGTATTCGGTTTCAGGCGGTTATTGATGTTCATTGTTATTACTGCCCTTTGTCAACTGGTTTAATGTTTCCATCAGTTGATCTATATCCTTGAATTCCTTGTAAACTGATGCAAACCGTACGTATGCCACCTGGTCCAGCGAAATCAGTTCCTTCATGACAAACTCCCCGATTTCATTTGAAGAAATTTCCGCTTTGTTCAGATTTCTTAAGTTTGCCTCGACTTTATCCGTGCGTTTCTCGAGTTCTTCATATGGAATGGCCCGCTTTTCACATGCACGCAGGAGCCCGGCAAGGACTTTCTCCCTATTGAAAACTTCTCTTGTACCATCTTTTTTTACAACGACCAGAGGTGTAACTTCAACACGTTCGAATGTAGTGAAGCGAAATCCACAACTTTCACACTCGCGACGTCGTCTGATTGTAGACATTTCGTCCGTATGGCGTGAATCAATCACTTTGGAATTACTATGCTGACATTGTGGACATTTCATAAACGATCACCTCTTTTAAAGAATTTACTCTATTATATCAAATTTTATTCGTTCTCTATACTAAAGAAAATAAAAAAGACCCAGAACATTGTTCTGAGCCTTTCTGCCGATTAAAGTTCTCCTGCAATCTTTTCTGCAAGTTCAACTGTACGCTTCGAATATGCCCACTCGTTATCGTACCATGCGAGCACTTTAACTTTGTTGTCATCCATGACCATCGTCAGGCTTGCATCGATGATTGAACTTCTTGGATCCGTATTGAAATCTCTTGATACAAGCGGTTCATATGTAACGCCGAGTACACCCTTCATCTGGCCGTCTGCATACTTTTCAAATGTGCTGTTCACTTCTTCAGCAGTCACTTCTTTATCCAGATCAACAACCAGATCCACTAATGAAACGTTCGGCGTCGGTACACGAAGTGCCAGGCCGTCAAGTTTACCTTTCAGCTGAGGCAGTACTTCTCCGAGCGCTTTAGCCGCCCCTGTCGAAGTCGGTATGATGTTTTCTGCCGCTGAACGTGCACGGCGCAGATCTTTATGGGGATTATCTATTGTTTTCTGATCGTTAGTATACGCATGGACTGTTGTCATCAATCCATTATTGATACCGAACTCATCATCTAAAATCTTTGCTACAGGCGCTAGGCAGTTCGTTGTACATGATGCATTTGAAAACACATTGTAATCATCCACACTCAACGTTTCATCGTTGACACCCATGACAACAGTCTGAACATTTCCGCCTTTGGTCGGGCCAGTCAGGACGACTTTTTTGGCACCGGCTTTAATATGACCGGAAGCGCCCAACTCATTATTAAATTTGCCAGTCGCCTCAAATACAAAATCTATCCCCAAATCCGACCATGGTAGATTTTCAGGGTTACGATCACTCGTGATCTTCACCTCATGACCGTCAACTACAAGGGCACCCACTTTTGGCTCAACCGTTTTCTGCCACTTCCCGTGAGTTGAATCATAATTAATTAAATGGGCAAGTGTTTCAGCAGGATAGCTTGCATTGACTGCAACAACCTCTAGATGTTCAGATTCCGATGCAATTCTGAATACCATTCTACCTATTCTTCCCAAGCCATTTATCGCAACTTTTTTCATGACAAATCTCCTTTATGTTATGCTTTTTCATAAATAGTATAACACATTTAAAATTCCAGGAAAGCGGTATTTTTACAATTGATGATTTTTCAGCATTTCGACAAATTTATCGATTTGTTCATACAACTCTTTCTGATCATTATTATTATCAAATACATAATCACTCAAATTCTTTTTCTCATCCAGTGACATCTGGCTGTTCACTCTCGATACCGCATCCTTTTCAGACAATTCGTTCCTTACCATCAATCTTTCCAGCTGGTTCTCTTTTGTCACATATACAGTAATCGTGATATCACACTTTTTATCCAGACCATTTTCAAAAAGCAGAGGAATATCCAGGAATACATGGTTCTGTTTTACAAATTCATCCTGGTCCGCATTCATCATACGGCGTATTTCCGGATGTGATATACTATTCAACTTTTTACGTTCCTCAGGATCATTGAAAATGATTTCGCCAAGTTTCCTGCGGTCGATTTCTTTATTTCCATCGAGGATATCCGTCCCGAAAGCCTCTATGATTTTATGGTATCCAGCACTGTCTCTTTCAGTAACTTTCCTTGCGTAGACATCTGCATCGAGCACTTCAAAACCCAGACTTCTTATGTAGTCGGATGCTGTTGATTTTCCACTGGCGATTCCGCCGGTCAACCCTATCACTTTATACATGCCTGCAACCCTCTCTTAAACAAGTCATCTCTGGCACTTCGTACAGTAGAATGTATTCCGTCCCGCAATGACTTTTGTAGTTATGTCATGCCCTTCTGGGCAGGTTTTTCGTTGATATACCTGGAACTTGTTCTGCATCTCACCGCTGCCGCCGGTCGAACTGCGGTAGTCCGATATCGTCGAACCTCCCTGGGCAAGTGACAGCTCAAACACATCAATGATTGCCTGGAATAAAGTCTCAAGCCTTTTCAAAGAGATATTACCCGCCTTTCTTGTCGGCAGAATTTTAGCCGCATACAGACTTTCCGCTGCATAAATATTTCCGACACCGGTGACGACTGTACTGTCCATCAGAACTGCCTTGATTGTTTTAGAGATATTTCCAGAGTGTTTGACCGCCCTCAAAAAATATTCTTTCGCTTCGATGGAATCATATTCCGGAGCCATCCGGACGACCGGCAGGAAGTCACCAAGTTTATCTATAGTTCTGAGCTCGCCGAAGCGTCTGATATCCGCATAAACCAGCATACTCCCGTCCGACAGATAAAATATGACATGCCAATGGACTTTAAAATTATACTCCACAATTTCATCCAGGCTGTTCAGATGAAAAAAGGCGCCGCTCATACCTAAATGACCAATCAAGTATTGTACATGACGGTCATTCTGCAATATGAAATATAAATATTTACCGCGGCGGCCGAGTGAAAGTATATCCATATTTTTCGTATTTTCGATAAATATATCCACAGGTTCTTTAACGATTGTGAGCTTCCCGGCATTATGGCCCTCAATGACCTTGTCCGATACTTTGACTGCTTCAATCGTCAGATTTTCCACTGTTTTCAATTCTCTTTTAACTAATTCCACTTCTGGTAATTCCGGCACTTTTACACCTACTTCACCTGGTACCAGTCACTGCCGTAGCCATGTTCGACTTTCAGCGGTACACCGATATCCAGCGCATTTTCCATAATATCTTTTATGACTGTTAAAAACTCTTCCACTTCATCTTTAGGTACATCAAAGATCAGTTCATCGTGGATCTGCAGCAGCAGTTCAGCATTGAAAGACTGCGCTTTTTCATCTTTTGCATAATTCACCATTGCAAGCTTGATGATATCCGCGGCACTGCCCTGGATTGGCGAGTTCATCGCTGTTCGTTCTGCAAAACTTCTTGCATTGAAGTTCCTGCTGTGCACATCCGGTGTGTATCTGCGTCTGTTGAGCAATGTTTTAACATAGCCGTCACGCTTCGCATCCTGGACGATTGATTTCATGAATTCTTTAACTTTGGGGAAAGAGTTCAAGTAATTATCAATAAAAGTCTTCGCTTCTTTACGTGTGATTCCCAGATTCTGGCTGAGTCCGTAGTCACTGATACCGTAGACGATACCGAAGTTAACAGCTTTTGCATTCCGTCTCATGGTGGACGATACTTCATCACGTTCCACACCAAAAACTTCCATCGCGGTTTTCGTATGGATATCGAGATCGCTCGTGAAAGCTTCACGCATCGTTTCATCACCCGTAATGGATGCGAGCACTCTGAGCTCAATCTGTGAATAGTCAAGCGCGAGCAGTACATGGCCGTCATCTTTTGGTACAAATGCATGTCTGATTTTTCTTCCTTCTTCCAGACGGACCGGGATGTTCTGCAAGTTCGGCTCCACTGATGACAGACGACCGGTCTGGGCCAGCGTCTGATTGAATCGTGTATGGATTCTGGAGTCCTCTTTCACTTCGTTTTGAAGACCGATGACATACGTCGACTGAAGTTTTGACAATGTACGGTAGTCCAGAAGATACTGGATGATTTCATGCTTATCAAGCAGTGCCTCGAGCACATCCACTGCTGTAGAATAACCGGTCTTTGTTTTTTTGATGACAGGCAGTTCAAGTTTTTCGAACAGCACGACACCGAGCTGTTTCGGAGAATTGATATTGAATTCCTCCCCTGCCAGCTCATAAATCCGCGACTGGATTTCTTTCAGCTGCCCGTCAATTTCGTCTTCCATTTCGACCAGACGTTCAGGCATGACGCGTATGCCCCTGATTTCCATATCAGCAAGCACTTTTGACAGCGGAACTTCCAGTTCATAATAAAGTTCTGACATTTCATCTTCTGCCAGTTTCTCTACCATCTTATCTTTCGCAGTATGGACCGCCATTACTTTATCTTTCAGGAATTGAATCGTTTCCTCTTCAGAAGGCGTCTTTTTATTCCTTCCTTTTCCGTAATGGAAATCATCACTGTTGATATTGATGCCGTATGGACTGACCGTTTCTGCAACATCGATGATTTTAGTCGACGGATCGAGCAGGAAACTCGCCATCATGATGTCATTGCTGAAACCGTTGAATCGAATATTAAGCTGATTGAGCAGTGCAATCTGTCTCTTTATATCGTAAGCATTGACCGCTTCCCTGCTTTTCAGGAATTCTTCCAACTGTTTGGTCTCCAGATTTTCAATACTTCTGACATATGCTTTCTCACCGTCTGTCAATGCAATGAATTCCGGCTTGTTATATAAGTAGTTTTCTGCATGCACTTCAAGGTGGATGGACACTTTATTGCCAAGATCCTCAAGGTTATCCGTGTGCTCAACATCGAAGTCACTGATGTCTTCAGTTTCTTTCGCATCCATATTCTCAAGCAGGGAATTGAATTCATATTCTTTGAACAGCTCATATTTCTGTTCTTCTGTATCATTTTTAAATTCCAGGTCTTCAAGTTTGAAATCAAGCGGCACTTCCCGGTGGATTGTCGCAAGACTTTTACTCATCAATGCTTCTTCAGTAAATTCCTTCAGCTTCTCCTGAAGCTTCTTGCCGCTCACTGAATCTGCATTTTCCAGCACATTTTCAACCGTACCGAACTGATGGAGCAGTTTCAGGGCCGTCTTTTCACCGACACCCGGGATACCCGGAATATTATCCGATTTATCCCCCATCAGACCTTTCAAGTCTATAATCTGTTTTGGTGTCAGGTCATATATTTCCTTAACATGTTCAGGTGTATACTCATCAATATCACTGATGCCTTTTTTAGTGAAGTATATGACTGTATTTTCACTTGCAAGCTGTGTGAGGTCTTTATCACCCGTGATGACAATCGTTTTCATCTTTTCTGCATCTGCCATCATTGACAGTGTGCCGATGATATCATCCGCTTCATACTCATCCAGTTCAAAGCGTTTGATCCCGTAGGCATCAATCAGGCGTCTGATCGGGGCAAACTGTTCACCCAGTTCAGGAGGTGTCGATTGTCTGCCGCCTTTATAATCTTTATATTCTTTATGTCTGAAAGTCGATTTTCCAGCATCGAAAGCAACCATGAAATGAGTGGGTTCCTCTTCTTTGATGATTCTTTCAAGCAGCCTCGCATAACCGAATATCGCATTCGTATGCAGACCGCTCTGATTGGACAATAGAGGCAGTCCGTAAAATGCCCTGAAAGCCACACTGTTCCCGTCTATTAAAATCAATTTTTTCATGAGTTATGCTCCTCAATTTAAATTATCATTCTTCGAATTATATATACCATTTTAACAGAGAAAAGAAAAAGACGCAGTTTTATCTGCGTCTTTAATATCTTTTATTATCCTTGATATTCGATTGGTGCAGCCGGTCCGAGAGGTAATCCGAACAGCATCCACACAATGAGCATCAATGCCCAGAAAATGAAGAAACATATGGAGTAAGGCAGCATGACCGAAATCAATGTACCAATACCGATATTTCTTACGTATTGCTGTGCAAATGCGATGATGATTGCAAAGTATGTCATTAACGGTGTTATTATGTTCGTTGATGAATCCGCAACACGATATGCCATCGTCGTCAGCTCAGGCGAATAGCCGAGCTGCATCATGATCGGTATGAATATCGGTGCCATCATGGCCCATTTTGCACTGGCACTTCCGATGAACAGGTTGATGAATGCTGTCACTGCCATAAAACCAATAATCAACGGAATGCCTGTCAGATTCATGCTTTCAAGCATATCCGCACCGTTAACACCGATAACAAGTCCGAGATTGGACTCGTTGAAATATGCCACGAACTGACCGGCTGTGAATGCCAGAACAATAAACATACCCATCGATGCCATCGTTTTCGACATCTGTCCTGCGACATCTTTATCGTTCTTGATGGTACGGGTCACCATTCCGAATACAATACCCGGTATAAAGAACAGTAGTGCGATGATCGGCACAAGGGATGACATGAACGGCGACTGGATAATCGTATCCATGTAAGTGCCTTCAGTACCTCTCATCGGCGAATTCGGAAATACGACCAGTGAAAGTGCAAGTCCCAGTCCGATAATTACTGAAATAAAAGCAGACCATAGACCTTTTTTCTCAATTTTTGTGAGCGGTGCCATATAATCTTCCGCTTCCTCGTCACCAGCATCTTCCGGTGCATCCGCTGGATTGTATTTACCGAGTCTCGGTTCGACTATCTTATCAGATACAAACCAGCCGACCAGTGTCAGTACAAATACACTAGTAGCGATAAAGAACCAGTTCATGGTTACATTCATCGTTTCAGCATATGCCGGGTCGATTGTTGCCGCTGCTGCTGTACTCAGTTCAGCAAGCATGACATCTGTACCACTGATCAGAAGGTTTGCAGAGAAACCTGCCGATACACCGGCGAACGCGGCAGCCAGACCCGCAATCGGGTGTCTTCCGAGTGCCAGGAATATGACTGCACCAAGCGGCGGCAGTACAACATAACCTGCATCGGATGCAAGTGATGACATGATACCTGCAAATACAAGACCTGCGGTAATCAGGCTTTTAGGTATTGAAAGTACAAAACCTCTGAGTGCTGCGCTGATCAGTCCTGAATGTTCCGCCACACCGATACCGAGCATTGTTACCAATACAACGCCAAGCGGTGCGAAATTGATGAAATTATCAGTCATAGTCGAGAATATGTAACTGATGCCCTCTCCGTTGAGCAGATTTGTTACTGAAACGGTCTCCTCTTCACCAGGATGTTCCACTGACACGCCCATACTTGCGAATAGCCAAGACGCAAGCAGAGTCAAACCTGCCAGTATCGCGAACAATGTAACCGGATGAGGCAGTTTATTCCCCAGCCATTCTACAAAATCCAGGAACTTTTGGAAGAGACCTTTTTTACTTCTACCATTTTCCATTCAATTCTTCCTCCCAAAAATAAAAGTAATCTTAAAATAAAGATAACGGCTTATATTATAAATGGTTGCAGGCATATTATCAAATGGTTTTAAAAGCGTCATCGTGAAATTTTAAAAAAGAGGAATGGTCAGATTGACCATTCCTCTTGAAATTAATTTTTATTAGTCCATGTTCTTAACAAGTTCTTCACCGAACTCTGAACATTTCACTTCTTTAGCGCCATCCATCTGACGGGCAAAATCGTAAGTGACTACTTTAGAAGCGATTGTTTTTTCCATCGCCTTAGTAATCAGGTTTGCAGCTTCAGTCCAGCCGATGTGCTCAAGAAGCAGCACGCCTGAAAGAATGACTGATGAAGGGTTCACTTTGTCCTGTCCTGCATATTTAGGTGCAGTACCGTGTGTCGCTTCAAAGATTGCATGTCCTGTTTCGTAGTTGATGTTCGCTCCTGGTGCAATTCCGATACCGCCGACCTGTGCAGCAAGCGCATCGGAAATGTAGTCACCGTTCAGGTTCATCGTAGCGACTACGCCGAATTCTTTCGGACGCAGGAGGATCTGCTGTAGGAAGATATCCGCGATTGCATCTTTAACGATGATTTTACCTGCAGCTTCCGCTTCTCCCTGTACTTTGTCCGCTTCCTCGCGGCCTTTTTCTTCAACGATTTTGTCATACTCTTTCCAAGTGAATACTTTATCGCCGAATTCTCTTTCAGCAAGGTCGTAACCCCATGCTTTGAACGCACCTTCAGTGAACTTCATGATGTTACCTTTATGAACTAAAGTAACAGAAGGACGGTTGTGTTCGATTGCATAGTTGATCGCTGCACGTACGAGACGCTCAGTACCTTCTTTTGATACCGGCTTAATACCGATACCTGAAGACTCAGGGAAACGGATGTTTTCAGAGCCCATTTCACCTTGGATGAAATCAATCACTTTCTTAACATCTTCTGAACCTTCCTGGAATTCGATACCTGCATAGATGTCTTCAGTGTTTTCTCTGAAGATGACCATGTCAGTATCTTCCGGACGTTTAACCGGTGAAGGGACACCGTCAAAATATCTTACCGGACGCAGACATGTGAAAAGGTCCAATTTCTGACGCAGTGCAACGTTCAGTGAACGGATACCGCCGCCGATTGGTGTTGTAAGTGGTCCTTTGATTGCAATAAGGTATTCGTTGATTGCATCAAGCGTTTCCTGAGGCAGCCACTCTCCTGTTTCATCGAAAGCTTTCTGTCCTGCAAGCACTTCTTTCCATTCGATTTCTTTTTCTCCGTTGTATGCTTTTTTAACAGCACCGTCTAATACTTTTTGTGCCGCGTTCCAGATGTCCGGGCCTGTGCCGTCACCGATGATGAATGGGATAACAGGTTTGTTTGGTACAGTCAAATTACCATTGTTAGTTGTGATTTTTTCACTAGCCATAATTAATTTTCCTCCAAATTATCTATTTTCGATTGGTTCGTATTTTCTGTCTGTTGCACCGATATATTCTGCTCTTGGTCTGATCAGTCTGTTATCTGCATACTGTTCTAAAATATGCGCTGTCCAACCTGATGCACGGCTTATTGCAAAGATTGGTGTGAAGAGATCTGATTCAATGCCCATGGAGTGATAGACAGTTGCACTGAAGAAGTCGACGTTAGGCAGAAGGCCTTTTTCTTCTTTAACGATCTCAGCGATTCGTTTTGAAATGTCAAACAGCTCGCTGTTGCCGCTTTCGTCTGTCAGTTTCTTAGACATATCTTTTAAATATTTCGCACGAGGGTCGCCTTCTTTGTATACTCTGTGGCCCATCCCCATGATTTTTTCTTTGTTTTCAAATTTCTTTTGAATGTAACTGTCCGTTTTATCAAGTGTACCGATATCCTTCAGCATCGCCATCACCTGTTCGTTTGCACCGCCGTGAAGCGGGCCTTTAAGGGCACCGATCGCCGCAGTGACACCGGAGTATACATCCGATTCAGTTCCGACACAGACACGCGCTGTAAACGTGGAAGCGTTCAGCTCATGGTCTGCATGCAGTACGAGCACTTTATTCATCGCTTCTATTTCTGTATCCGTCGGCTCTTCACCGTTCAGCATATACAGGAAATTCGCTGCATATGTCAGTCCTTCTTTAGGTTTTACAACATCCTTGCCATTGCGCAGTCGTGCAAATGCTGCAACAAGTGCAGGCAGCTGTGCGAGTATGCGCACCGCTTTCTGCTGTGACGCCTCCAATGATTTGTCTTCAGCATTTTCATCAAAGTGGGCTGTCAGTGAAAGACCTGTTCTGACTGCCGACATAGGATGTACTTTATCAAGCGGGTATAATTCAAAATGCTTATAAATGTTGTCATCCAAACTCATCAGATCAAACAGTTCTTTATTGAATGCTTCCAACTCCTGTTCGTTAGGCAGCTTATCGTTCCATAACAGATAGACCACTTCTTCAAACAGTGCGTTTTCAGCCAGATCATCAATTTCATAACCACCATATGTTAATTGTGAACCGATAATTGAACTGATTTTGGAATTAGCAACAACTACCCCTTCTAAACCTTTGTTCTCAGGCATTTTAAATCCTCCTCTAAATTACTATAGATATATTTATAGTTTCTCCTATTATATCAAAGAATAAGATATTGTGAATAATTCAATATAATGTCATGTTTTGTGAAAGATTTTACTTAAAGTCCGCCAGACGCTATCATTAAAGCCTTTTCAGCATCATAATTCAAAACCTCAATTATGATAAGTAATGTTGAATTATCTTATGGTTAAAAATAACTTTCTCTTATGATTACTTCTTCTACATCCCGCTTGGCTTTTCTATGACAGGTATATTGCCAATCCGTTCGATTGAAATGGTCGATGACAGCTCATATTCTTCACCATCGCTGTTTACGACAGCATTCAATTCTCCGCCCTCATATTTATAGTCACTGTCGAAAGAGAGTGTCATTTCACCCGAAATGTCATCGGCATCTTCAATGATGTCTCCTGCTCCTTCTGTCAATAAACTGCTGATATCCTCCTGGTTTTCAAACTGAACAGCAAGCGAGTACCCGTTGTCTGTTTCTGTGACTTCACCGGATCTGTAGTTTTCCAGCTGGGCGATCAGATCACTGTAAGCAGAGTTTTCAATATCCATATCTTCATCCTGCAGCTCAAGCGACTCACCTTTGTAGATGTAGTGTTCGCCGTCGATGATATAGTGCGTTGTTGTCACATCATTGCTGTTGATGGCAACTTTAAGTTCATTCTGGTCACTGTGGGTAGTGATTGTCCTTATCGGATTTGAGTCCTCTCCGTTTGACATGTTATATATCTGATTGAGTTCATAACTCTCGGTATCCGACCAATTCTCCACCGCCCCGTCAATCAGCTCATCGGCAGAAAGGGAAGATGCTTCGCCGGATGTTTCTTCCCCTCCCTCTTCAGATTCCTCTCCTGTTTCCTGAGTTTCTCCTTCAGAGCTTTCTTCTCCATTAGATTCAGATTCATTTTCCCCATTACATGCTGAAAGTAATAATATCAATCCAAAAATCGCAGTCATTAATAAATTTCTCTTCATAGTCAACACCTCAAAATCATTATACCAGTGAAAAAATTAGAGTGAAACAAATATTTAATGTATACCATGTAAAAACACCCCATCAGCCGCCTGTGACGGTAATGGGGTGTAATTTGAGTATTAAAGTACGTTTGCATGTCCGCTGTAAATGGAGTTCTGTGCGGAATCGATAGTGACAAGGTCACCGTCTTTCAATATTTCAAACGCATTTTTCGCACCGACGATGGTCGGCAGCTCAAGATTCAGGCCGACAATCGCACCGTGGGATGTCAATCCGCCTTCTACTGTGACGAGACCAGCTGCTTCTTCCAGCAATTCCGTCATCTCGGAATGAACCGACGTGAGCACGACAATCTTATCCTTGATATCTTTCGATTTCATTTCTGAAAGATCGTCCACTGTCACAACTTCGGCGACGGTGCTTCTTCTGCCGATACCTTGTGCTTTGATCAATACATCGCCGACAACATGAAGTTTCATCAAGTTCGTCGTTCCTGCCTGACCGGTCGGCACACCCGCAGTGATAATCAACAGGTCGCCGTAGTTTGCATAGCCTTTCTCAAGTGTGACGGATACGGAAGTATTTAAAAGTGTATCCGTATCTTTCGTCGCATCTTCGACAATCGGCTGCACACCCCAAATCAATTCAAGCTGTCTTGCGACGTATCCGTACGGCGTCACTGCAACAATATCCGCCTGCGGTCTGTATTTGGAAATGATCTGAGCTGTATGCCCGGACTCTGTCGCTGCCACAATCGCCTTTGAATTCAAGTTCAGCGCAGTGTGTGCAACAGAAACACCTATCGCCGTCACGAGATTAGTCTGTTGAACTTTTGTCCTGTCAGACAACAGTTTTTTATAATCCTGCGCTTCTTCTGCCGAAACTGCGATTGAAGCCATCGTTCTGACCGCTTCCACCGGATAATCACCAGCTGCTGTTTCACCGCTCAGCATAACGGCATCGGATCCGTCATATATTGCGTTCGCCACATCACTTGCTTCTGCGCGTGTACAGCGCGGATTCACCTGCATGGAATCCAGCATCTGTGTCGCTGTAATCACCGGTTTGCCGATCAGGTTACATTTTTTAATCAGTTCTTTTTGTACCATAGGCACTGATTCAGGCGGAATTTCGACACCCAGATCGCCTCTCGCCACCATCAGACCGTCTGATACTTCAAGGATCGAATCAATATTGTCAATGCCTTCCTGGTTTTCAATTTTAGGTATGATATTGATATAATTGCCATCATGTTGTTCCAGCAATTCGCGTATTTCGAGAACGTCTTTATTTCTTCTGATGAAACTTGCGGCGATGAAATCGACTTGCTGTTCGATTCCGAAAAGGATGTCGCTCTCATCTTTTTCAGTGATGCCCGGCAGATTGACTGATACGCCCGGCACGTTCACCCCTTTTTTGTTTTTCAGAAGTCCGTCATTTAAAACTTCACAGTGGATCTCTCCGGCTACTTTATCGATTTCTTTTATTTTCAGTTCGACCAGACCGTCATCGAGTAAAATTCTATCTTCTGTATCGACGTCGTTGATCAAACCTTCATAGGAAATTGAAAATTTCTCTGATGTTCCCGTCACTTCTTTCATGGAAACTGTGATTGCCTGACCTTTTTTCAATTCAACCGCACCATTTTCCATCGAGTGCGTTCTCATTTCAGGACCTTTCGTATCCAGCAGAATGCCGACTGTTTTATCCAATTTTGAAGCTACATGTCTGATGTTTTTAATACGTGCTGCATGTTCTTCATGATCACCATGTGAAAAGTTCAGTCTTGCAACGTTCATACCTTCTGTCATTATTTTTTCCAACATTTCCGGTGATTCTGATGCAGGTCCGATTGTACAAACAATCTTTGTTTTTCTCATTAATAATATCCTCCTAAATTGATAACTCCTGGGAAAGTTTATATAGTGCTCTGTCAATCTGATGTTTCTCATCAAATATTTTATCAAATTTTGTTTCAACAAGCTTGTTATTCTCTATACCCACTGCACAACCCGAAACACCATCTTTCAATAAATCCACGGCAAGTGCACCGAGCCTTGAAGCGAGCACCCTGTCATTGCCGGTCGGCTTGCCGCCGCGCTGCATGTGGCCGAGAACACTTTCCCTCGTATCCACATTGATATATTTCCTGAGTTCCATCCCGCATTCTTGTGCAGACATAACCCCTTCTGCCACAATGATGATGGAATGTTTTTTACCACGATTCATCCCTGTTTCAATTCTTTCGGCTACTGCCTTTATATCCGCCGCCGCTTCAGGAATCAAAATCGTTTCGGCACCGCCTGCCAGTCCTGCCCAAAGTGCAAGATCACCGGCATCGCGCCCCATCACTTCTATGATGAATGTTCTTTCGTGGCTTGTTGCAGTATCTCTGATTCTATCGACAGCATCAACAACCGTATTCAATGCTGTATCAAAACCGATGGTGAAATCAGTGCCATTGATGTCATTATCAATCGTTCCGGGTACACCAATCGTATTGATGCCTTCTTCATTCAGTCTCTGTGCGCCCCTGTAACTGCCGTCACCCCCGATGACGACCAGTGAATCGATGCCGTATTTCTTTAGGTTCTCAAGGCCTTTTTGACGCACACCGGCTTCGATGAATTCCGGACACCTTGCACTAAACAGTTTCGTCCCCCCTCTTTGGATGATATCTCCGACATCACCAAGCTCCAGCTTCTCTATATTATCATTGATCAGACCTTGGAATCCCTGATATACACCATACACTTCATATCCTTCATAAATACTTTTTCTCACTACAGATCTAATGGCGGCATTCATTCCAGGGGAATCTCCACCACTTGTCAATACTGCAATTTTTTTCATAAATAGCCCCCATCTCTGTTTCTTACTTTAAAAATAGCATATACAATTTAATCTATCCATTATATTGTAACAAGAAAATAACAGGAATTAAAAAAGCAACCTGAAAAAGGTTGCTTATGTCTGTTCCTTATATTCACCGATGGACATATACTTGTCGAAACGGTCTTCGACCAGCTCATCAGCTGATAGTCTGGACAGCTCGGATAAGTAGTCATTGAGGGTTTCATCCAAACTTTTAAAAACGAATTCCTTATCCTGATGTGCGCCGCCGTCCGGCTCTTTAATTACAGCATCGGCGATACCGAATTCCTTAAGGTCGCTTGCCGTGATTTTCATTGATTCCGCAGCAATTTCCTTTAAAGATGCATCTTTAAACAAAATGCTCGCAGCGCCTTCAGGTGAAATGACGGAGTAAGTCGCATTCTCAAGCATCAACAGGCGGTTGCAGACGCCGAGTCCAAGAGCACCGCCGGAGCCGCCTTCCCCGATGACAATACTGATTACAGGTACTTTCAGACCTGCCATCTCAACAAGGTTGCGTGCGATGGATTCACTCTGGCCGCGCTCTTCGGCCGCTTTGCCTGGATAGGCACCTTTAGTATCAATAAAACAGATGACCGGACGGTTGAATTTATCCGCCTGTTTCATCAGTCTTAAAGCTTTTCTGTAGCCATCCGGATGTGCCATGCCGAAATTCCGTTTGATGTTCCCTTTCGTATCGCGGCCGCGCTGATGGCCGATGACAGTTACAGGAGTACCCTTATATGTCGCGATACCGCCGACAATCGCATGATCATCGCTGTACACCCGGTCGCCGTAAAACTCTGTGAAATCCTTAAATAATGTTTCAATGTATTCGAGTGTTGTCGGACGATGGATATACCGGGCGATTTCAACTCTTTGCCACGGTGTCAGATTCGCATAGATCTCTTTCTTCTTATCTTCAAGCTTATTTTCAAGAAAACTGATTTCCTTGGCAAGATCGAGTTTATTTTTTGATGCATACTTTTCAAGCTCTGTAATCTTATCCTGTAACTCCTGCAATGGTTTTTCAAATTCGAAAGCCATTATTTCACCTCGCTGTGCATCATTAGAATTCTGCTTAAGTAATCTCTCATATTGCGTCTGTCGACGACTTCATCAAGCTGGCCGTGCTTGAGCAGAAATTCAGCAGTCTGAAAATCGTCCGGTAATTTCTCCTTGATTGTTTCTTCAATCACCCTGCGGCCTGCAAAGCCGATCAGGGCACCTTTTTCAGCCAAGTTGATATCGCCGACTGAAGCAAAGCTTGCCGAGACGCCGCCTGTCGTCGGGTTGGTCATATATGCGATATAAAGAAGTCCCGCGTTATTATGTCTTTCAACGGCAACGCTGACTTTGGCCATCTGCATAAGCGAGATGATTCCTTCCTGCATCCTCGCTCCGCCGCTGGCCGTGAAGACAACGACAGGCATGCGCTTCTCTGTTGCATGATTGAATGCCCTGGCCAGTTTTTCACCCACAGCGGAGCCCATGCTTCCCATGCGGAATCTCGGATCCATGATTGCGATGACAGCCGGAGAGCCGTCAATGGTCCCCTCGTGCACAATGACCGCCTCATTCAATCCGGTTTTGATCTTATCATTTTCAATCTTAGACTCGTAATTCGGAAAATCCAGCGGGTTTACTGAAGTAATCCCTTCGAACAACGCCGTACCCGAATCTTTATCCAGAAGTGCATCCATCCGTTCTGTACTTGTAATCATCAGATGATGGTCACAGTTTGAACAGACATTCAGACGTTTATATAATTCTTTGGAATAAAGAATCTTTTTACAGTTTGGACATTTCGTAATGATTGATTCATTCGATTCAAATACACCAGGTTCTTTTTTATCATTCACTTTCTTGTTCAACTTGAAAAATAAATCTTTTAACATAGTATAATTCCCCATTTTTTACCGCTTATTGTCCTGTATATTTCTTTAAAATCACATATATTTTTCTCATGATTTTATTATCATATGACATCACAGTACTTTTTTCATCCGTTTTCTCTTCAACGTAGTCTTCCATCATCTTTTGAAACTCCAGTAATTCCCGGCGCTGTTTATCCGACCGGACCAGATACTTTGCAATCAGTTCGAAGAGCTGATGGCTGTCTATGTCGGCGAGGTAAGTCCCTTCGCCCCTTTTTACATAGATGATGCCAAGAAATTCAAGTGCTCTTAACGCTTCTCTGACACTCTGTCTGCTGACATTCAAATTTTCACTCAAATATCTTTCGCTGGGGAGTTTCTGTCCAACCTGCATCTGCTCTTTGTCGATGATCATATAGATCTCTTCAATGACAGACTCAAGTCCTTTTTTTTCAGTCATTTTCTACACCATCTCAGTCAATTCAAGTGTTTTTTCATACACTGATTTTGAATCGATTTTTATTCTGCTGACACCTGAATTCATTGCTGCTTCTGCCACAGCCATTGCGACTTCAGGTGCAACATATTTATTGAACGGGTCCGGAATGACATAATCACTGCTCAGCTCGTCCTCTTCGATAAGATCGGCAATCGCACGGACAGCCGCTTTTTTCATTTCTTCATTGATATGCGTGGCTCGTACATCCAGCGCACCTCTGAATATACCCGGAAATGCAAGCACATTATTGATTTGATTCGGGAAATCACTTCTGCCCGTACCGACAACTTTTGCACCTGCTGAATGGGCAGCATCCGGCATGATCTCAGGGTTAGGATTCGCCATGGCAAAAATGATGGAATCCTCCGCCATTGATTTGACCATGTCCTCCGTGAGGGCATCGGCAACCGAAACGCCAATGAATACATCTGCACCTTTAATCACTTCTTCCAGCGGCCCCTGCTCATTATTCAAATTTGTATACTTGCTGATTTTTTCTTTAACCGGGTTCATTCCGTTTTCGCGGCCTTCGTATATTGCACCTTTTGAGTCACACATGATTAGGTCTTTGACACCGAAGCTGTTCAGCAGTTTGACGATGGCGACACCTGCGGCCCCTGCGCCATTCAACACGACTTTTATTTTATTGAAGGAACGGCCGGTCAGTTTTAATGCATTGAGCAGTCCGCTGACAGTAACGATTGCCGTACCGTGCTGATCATCATGAAATACGGGGATATCCGTTTCCTTCTTCAATTTTTCTTCGATTTCAAAGCATCGCGGTGCTGATATATCTTCCAGGTTGATACCACCAAAAACAGGCGTCATCAGTTTTACAGTATTGACGATTTCATCCACATCATTGGTTTCCAGTGCGATTGGAAAAGAATCCACACCTGCAAATGATTTCAACAGTACACTTTTACCTTCCATCACCGGCAGACTGGCTTTCGCACCGATATTGCCCAGTCCCAGCACAGCTGAACCGTCGGTGACGACGCCGACAGTATTACCTTTGATGGTATAGTCAAATATTGTATTCGGATCCTCATATATCTCTTTGCAGGGTTCAGCGACCCCTGGTGAATATGCCAGACTTAAATCCGTCTTATCTTTCAGCTCGACTTTCGAGTTTACACTTAGTTTGCCTTGGTTGGTTTTATGCATATGCAGTGCGTCATCTCTTAAAGACATTGAATCAACCTCTCCTCATGTGGTGGTCATACCACTGTAATATATCAAAATATTCGCGGATACACAACAACTTAGGTCATAAATCTTAAATCGCTCGGATGAATTTTTTCCTGAAGTTCACTCAGCCGCTCGGTTTCTATATTGCCGAGACTCTCACCGTCTTCGAACGAATAGATGACAATCCCCTCAACACCGAGCAGATCATCAAAGTCATAGCGGTCTTTATTTCTAATATAAATTTTTCTTATGCGCTTTAAATACTCAGCTTTGAAAATCTCCAGCTCGTCAACCTTTTCGATGATCAGCTGCGGCTGCCCTTTCCGCTCGTCCAGCCTGCCTCTGACGACGAGCGCCTGTGAAGTCAACTTCGGATGATCAGTGAAGTATACATTGGGGAATATGACGGCATCCATATCAACGACACCATCAGTTATTTTTGCAAAAGCCATATTCTGGCCTTTTTTTGTTTTGATGACTTTAAGTTCATCCAGAAATACAAGATAAGTGCCATAATTCCTCTGCTGGCTGAACATATTGAAAGGTATCGACTGGTTTTCATTTTGTATCAGCTTGATCGGATGGCTTGATAAATAAAAACCGAGCGCAGTTTTTTCACCCTCTATCTTTTCCATTTGTGTCATCTCTTCGACATACTGGAATTCTTTTTTAACATTGAAGCCGAGTGTGCTCAAAAAGGAATTATGAGAGAATTCTTCTGAATTGATATCCCTTAAATTCGCAAGCGACTGAAGCATAGTTTTTCTGTTTTCTTCAAAGTCATCCAGGGCACCGGACAATATTAGATTGCTCAATACTTTCTCAGGCAGATTGCTGTCCACTCTCGTCTTCAGATCATAAATATCTTTGAAATCCCCGTCTTTTCTCGCTTCCATGATCGACTCCGCCACTTTATATGTGATGCCCTCAATCATGCTTAATCCGAGCACCACACCATCATTGACGATATTCCCGCTTCTCGACACATTGATATTCGGCGGATGGATTTTCACTTTCAATATTTTCATCTCTTCTAAAAGTTCGATAATTTTGGCATGGTTGCCGATGTTCTGCATTAAAATGACTGCATAGAAAATGGCGGGGTAACGCGTTTTGATGTAGACCATGATATAGGCGATCTTCGAGTACGCCACCGCATGGCTTTTAGGGAAACCGTAGTCAGCAAATTTCAGTATCAATTCGAAAATATGTTCTGCGAGAGTTGATGCATAGCCTTTATCTTTTGCACCGCCCAGGAATTTCTCCTTTTCTTTGAGCAGTGTTTCCCGGTCTTTCTTACTCATTGCCCGTCTCAATATGTCCGCCTCTGCGTATGAGTAGCCGGCAATCTGGCTCGCTATCAGCATGATTTGTTCCTGATAGACGATCACACCGTTTGTCTCACGCAAAATCTCTTTAATATCCTCGTGCGGATAAGTCACCGTTTCAGGCTGGTGCTTGCCGCGGACGAAGTTCGGGATCTCTTTCATCGGTCCCGGTCTGTACAGTGCAAGTACCGCCGCAAGGTCCATGAATTCTGTCGGATTCACTTCCCGCATCACTTTCCGGATGCCTGTCGATTCCAATTGGAAGACGCCGAGGCCGAGACCATGGCTCAGCAATTTATACACTCTCGGGTCCTCTTCCAGATTATGAATATCGATGGTTTTGCCTTGATATGAAATCATATTGACCATTCTTCTGATGAGCGCCAAGTTGCGCAGACCGAGGACATCAATTTTGAGCAGTCCGACTGCTTCTACTTCGTTCATGGTCCACTGGCTGATTGTATGCCCTTCTGTAAACATGATCGGTACTTTTTCAGTCAGCTTGTCTGCGCTGACCAATACACCTGCTGCGTGGGTGGACGAATGTCTTGGGAGCCCTTCGATGGACAGACACACTTCCTTATAGACTTTGTACTTATCATCTGAAGCTTCTAATTTTTTGAAAGCCTGGCTGTTGAACGCTTCAGTCAGGCTGACGCTCTGATCGTTACCTATCATATTAGAAATATATTTAAGCGTTTCATCACTGAATTTCAATACACGTCCGACATCGCGTGCGGCCATCTTGGCACTGAGCGTACCGTACGTAATGATATTCGACACATTCATCTGACCGTATTTGTCATTTAAATAAGTGACCATCTTGTCTCTGTTCGTATCCTCGAAGTCGATATCGATATCCGGCATTGTCACCCTTGCCGGGTTGAGAAAACGTTCAAACAGAAGATTGTATTTGAGCGGGTCCACTTCAGTGATATTTAAAAGGTATGACACGAGGCTCGCACTTGATGACCCCCTGCCCGGTCCGACATAAATATCATTATTTTTGGCATAGTTCACCGCATCACTGACAATCAGGAAATAGTCCGAATATCCCATTTTGGTAATGACATCGAATTCGTACTGCAGCCTGTCTTTATACTTTTCACTGCCGTCCGTTTTCTCGACGAGCCTGTTATTCAGCTGCTGCCACAAAAATTCATCTGAATCATAGTTCCCGGGGTGCGGGAAATGCGGCAATGTCGTACTCACTTTCGGCATGGTCACGTTACATTTTTCGACAATCTCTTTATTCACCTGTATGAACGGTTCTATTTCTTCAGTAATATCTTCTTTTTTCAGAACATATTCATCACCTGAAATTGCGGTCAGTTCATGCGCTTCCAGTCTGTCATTGTCCCGGATTGCATTCAGCACTTTGAGTGCTTTCCGGTCTTCTTTTCCCATGTAGCGCACGCTGTGAATAAATGCTTTCTTGAATGACGCTGAGTTGAGCTTACAGGATATGTATTTGTCATCATCACTCACTTTTGTGAGTTCCCCGAGCAGCCCTGCCCCTTCATCCGTCCCCGCTATAATGAGAAGATCATTGGCATTGTTCTTCAAAAATTCGAACGGGGTTCTTATGATATCTTTATAGGACAGCATCGCGGATATTCTGATCAAAGACTGATATCCCTGATTATTTTTGGCCAGCAAAATTAAAGGGATTCCGCTGAGTCCGTCGTCGACAATCACTTCCATGCCGACAATGGGTTTAATGTTGTATTCTGGTGCTTTTTTAAGCAGCTGATAAATGCCATGCATATGATTCAGGTCTGTAATTGCCACCGCACTCTGACCATCATCTTTCAGGAGTTTTAAAAGAGGATCAATTTGTATATTGCTGGCTAAAAACTCATAACTCGAATGAACATTTAAATTGATCATTTACAGAAACCTCCAAATTAATTATTTTCGATTTTGTCTTCCAGAGCTTTTACCAAAGTTTCGATTTCATTTTTATGATTGAGTTTGATGCCTGAGGCAAGCGGATGTCCGCCACCGCCGAACTGGTGGGCGACATCATTGATGATGACCGATTTCGATCGCAGTCTGACTCTGATTTCATCCTCTTCCTCGATTGCCATGAACCATACTTTCACATCATCGATATCTCTGTATAAGTTGACTGAAAGGCTCGCTTCATTGCCGGATACACCAAATTCCTTCAAATCTTCACGGCTGATGAAAGTGTACAGCACACCGCTCGGCCGCAGGTTGAAGTTGCTGATCAGGTGGCCTTTGAATCTGAATGATTCTATCGACGTCTTGTTCATCTCTTCAATCAGAGAAGTCGGATCAAAGTCATATTTTTTAAGTTCTGAAGCCACATAATGCGTCATGCCGGTCGTATTATTGAATAAAAATCTGCCCGTATCTCCGACGATGCCCATATATAACAGTTTTGCCGATTCATCGTTGATGAAGTCATTGTCGTAGCCCCACAGGTTCGCAATCAGATAAAGCAGCTCGGACGTTGAAGACACACTTGTTTCAACAAGGTTGATATCACCGAACGGATCACGATCCGGGTGGTGGTCGATCTTTATCACTTTCGCGCCGTCAGGAATTTCACCGTCAATTCTGTCATAGTTTGCCGTATCGACAACGATGTATAAAACATCATCCCTGATTTCTGCGATATCCATCGTACCCAGAAAATCAAGGCTCGGTTCACTTTCCCCCAGCGCACTGACTGTTTTATTCGGATAAATCTTTTTGATGATTGCTTTCAGGCCGAGCTGAGCACCGTACGCATCAGGATCCGGTCTGACATGCCTGTAAATAATGATATGTTCATACTGGTTGATCAAGTTCAAAATATCTTTATAATTCTCTTTTATGGATGCATAATCTTTTATATAATTTGTGAACAAAGTGAATTCTCCCTTTAAAATGATTTACTAAGTAATTATAAAATATTATACTACATGAGGAATGGAGTTGTAACCGATGGAACTAGCGTATCAAATAATCGTTTCAGCACTTGTTACACTTTTGTTAGTCTCACTCTTCATGTTTATTCTGTATAAAATCAGGCAGTTCCGTACCAACCGTGAAGTGCGCACTGTTTACTACAACAGTATTTCGAGAATCTGGCTGGGCGTTATGATGCTCAGTTTCGGACTCAATTCAATCATCCAGTTCGGTACGGCGGTTTCTTACATAGTGGGTATCTTGTTTATCGTCATTGGTGCTTATAATATCTGGTATTTCAATAAAGCACGCAAGAAATTTAAAGGTAACCTGCCTATTGAAGAAAAAGCCTGGGAAGAATTTGAGAAAAACAAAAACAGGAACAAGTAGAAAATGACCAGCAGACAGCCTCTGCTGGTTTTTTATTTGACTTGATCACACATGTCGGATGCGTAAGCTGCAGCTGAAAACACCCGGAGCTTACGAAAAACGGCGCTGAAATCGTAAGCTCCTGAGAATAAAGACCAAAGCTTTCGAAATTTCACAC
>NZ_LFKO01000002.1:80396-141999 GCF_001265075.1 Salinicoccus sp. YB14-2 | reverse complement strand
TGCGAAAAACGGCGTTGAATTCGTAAGCTGCAGCTGAAAATGCCCGGAGCTTGCGAAAAACGGCGTTGAATTCGTAAGCTGCAGCTGAAAATGCCCGGAGCTTACGAAAAACGGCGTTGAAATCGTAAGCTCCTGAGAATAAAGACCAAAGCTTTCGAAATTTCACACTGAATTCGTAAGCTGCGGCATAGGACGGCAAACACTTACGGCGGAGAGGACGTGCCCCTGTCTCAAACACCTCTGCCTCATGCAAATCCAAAATAGCCGCCCTTCAAAAAGGACTGGTCTTTATTTGAAATACTGCACCATGATGCCGACTTTGTTATAGACGACACCGTCTGTGATTGTTTTAACTTCGAGCTTGATATACTGTCCGCCGAGGTCAAGGATTTCACCTTTCAGCTGGATGTGCTGGTTGATCTGAACGAGTTTCAAATTTGTCATATTCATAGAATCGATGTGATAGTTCATGATGTCATAGTCGTTCAAAAGTGTCATGAGCATCCGCTCGACAAGACGCATGAAGCCTGTCTGTGTAAGAGTGCCGAATTCATCCGTCATAAACGGCAGCACTTTCATATGGATGGAATCTTCTTTAATTGTGATTTCGCGGTCGATGATCTCTTCAGTCGACATGCCTGTCTGCAGTTTATGTGGTGTGATATCCTTAAATACATCTCTCCGGTGGACAACGCCGACAAACCGCTGTGATTCATTGACTACAGGCATGATGTTCAGCTGATGCCATGTCATCAGCTGCCTGAGACTCTGGATCGTCGTATTCGGCAGCACATGGATGTCCTGGTACAAATAATTTTTATAATTATCTTCATTGATCGAATGGATATCCTGTGATTTTAAAGTGCCCATAAACCTGTCACCATCGACTAAAAAAGTGATTTTATCATTGGAGACGAAGCGGGAATAATCGCCGTTCAGATCAATGGAATAATCGCTCTGTTTAATCATCAGATCGTTCGCAGTAATGACCTCGCTGATCAGTGACAGACTATACAGTTCCCGGTGAATGATGGAAGCGATGCTGAAAGTATCATGTTCACTCGAAATCACCGGCACACCACCCGCTTCAGCCATTTTCAAAATTTCTTCCGAAGCGCCGAAACCACCGGTAATCAAAATGCCGGCGCCGTTATTGATCGCCCTCAGCTGGGCATCTTCACGGTTTCCGACAATGAGAAACGCGCTGTCCTCCAAGTACTTTTCGATTTCCTCGGTTCTCATCGCACCGATGATAAACCGGCTGATTTCACGGTTTAAATACGACGCGCCCGTAAGCACGGTTCCTTGGATCACGCGGTTCACCTGTTCGAAAGTCAAGTTGCCGACGATATGATCCTCCCGTTTAATGATCCTGATTGTGCCGACACGCTCAATCGTCTTGACAAGTCCCTCTTTTTCCGCCTGCTTGATCGCCCGGTAACTCGTCCCTTCCGACACATCCAGAAAGCTCGATACCTGCCTCACAGAAATTTTCGTGCCTTCCGGCAGTCCTTTTATATATTCTATTATTATTTCCAACTTTGATTTTGCTTTTGCCATTTCATCACCTTAAGACCATTATACTGAATTTAATATCATTTTTATAATAAAGACCCATAAAAAATGACCTGCATCGATGCAGGCCATTCAAATTAACATTCATTAAAATTTGACGGATTCCCCGGGGTTGAGAACTTGGCAGTCCGCGTTCACTTTTTCTTTGAATTTGCCGGTATCCGCTTTAATCGGTGGGAATGTGTCATAGTGGACAGGCACAACGATGCCCGGTTTGATGAGTTCGTTCGACGCGTAGGCGGCATCGTCTATACCCATTGTGAAGTGATCGCCGATTGGAACGAACAACAGGTCGATTGGACCGTTAACTTCGCTGATCAGCTTCATGTCACCAAACAGTCCTGTATCGCCGGCATGATAGATTGTCTTGCCGTCAACATTCAATATCAGACCCGTCGGCATGCCTGTATACTGGATAGTTCCATCATCATGCGTAAAGCTGGATGAATGGAATGCATGGACCATCTTTACTGTCCCCGCTTCGAAGTCGACAGTACCGCCGATGTTCATACCAACCGCTTCAACACCGTTCTGATCCATCAAATCCGCAAGCTCGACAGGTGCGATGACCGTCGCATTATTATTTTTTGCGATTTCAACCGTGTCGCCCACATGGTCGTTATGCCCATGCGTTAAAATAATATAATCGACTTTAATATCTTCCACTTTCAGGTCCGTCAATTCGTTACCGTTAATGAACGGATCGATGATTGCTTTTTTACCGTTATTTTCAATAAAGACTATAGAATGACCATGAAAACTAATATTCATGAATTTTCCCTCCAAAGAGATTGTTTTCCTAACTCTTCCCTAAAGAGTATTGGTTTAATCATTTATTTCTTTATTATAAACAGTAGTGAACAACCAGTCTTTCAATGTCAGGAACAGGTCGTCATTCAATCCGTCCGGATAAGTCATCAAAACCAGCGGCACACCTTTAATGTCTGCATTGATTGTCGGCTGCACATAACTGTATTCACTTAGATGATAGCCATTCCTCTTATAAAACCTGACGCGCTTCTTTTGCACATCATTTTCAGGGGGCTCAACTTCCAGCACAACCGGTTTGTCGCTCAAATCATGATAATCACTCAGCAGTCCCGATCCGATTCCATTTCCACGAAACGCCTCATTCACTACAAAATGTTCGACAAAACGATATTCTGGCCCTTCCCACTCTGCGACAAAGCCAATCAGACTGCCTCTTTTTTTCAAACCGAAAATACTATATTCATCCAAATCCATAAGTTTTTCCTGATCCTCTTTTGTACGCCTTTCACTTGGCGGAAAAGCTGCTTCCAATAGTGAAAAAATTTCATCGAAATCTTTTTTATCCAACTTTTGTAACATGTATAACACTCCTTAAAGCATATAATAAAAAAACGGACAGAAATTTTGCGGTGAAAGTTTCTGTCCGTTTTTCAGGATCGAATTTCTTTATTCTGAAATCTATCCGTACTTTCATAAATAAAAACCCTGTGCTATTCGATCAGACCCATGCTCAAATATCTCTCACCGGAGTCTGGTGCGATACATAAAATCCTTTTGCCTTTACCAAGTTTTTTGCCGACCATGATGGCCGCATGTACCGCAGCTGCAGCAGAAGGACCGACAAACAGGCCTTCCTCGGTGCCCAGTCTTCTGAACATGTTCACAGCATCATCATCATCAATCTGGATGATCTCATCATAAACATCCTCATTTAAAATAATCGGTACAAATCCCGGAGATGTTCCCACCAGCTTATGTTTGCCCGGTTTTCCGCCGGACAGCACCGGTGAACCGCTCGGCTCGACGACGGCAACATGCAGGTTCGGCAGTTTTTCTTTCAGCGTTTCGCCAGTACCTGTGATTGTACCGCCGGTGCCTGAAGTGGCCACAAAGGCATCCAGGTCATTGTCCATCTGGTCTAAAATTTCAAGTGCGGTCGTTGTCCTGTGAATGTCAGGATTCGCATAGTTCTCAAACTGTTGCGGGATGAAGGCATTCGGAATCTCTTCTTTCAGCTCCTCCGCTTTTTTGATCGCGCCCGGCATCTTTTCATCACTCGGTGTGAGCACAACTTCTGCGCCATATGCTTTCAACAGATTAATCCGTTCTTCAGTCATATTGTCAGGCAGCACAAATATTGCTCTGTAGCCTTTCGCTGCAGCATTCATCGCAAGACCGATTCCCGTATTGCCGCTTGTCGGCTCTATCAGAGTATCTCCCGGTTTAATGATGCCTTCTTCTTCAGCTTTTTTAATCATGTTATATGCTGCACGGTCTTTAACACTTCTGCTGGGGTTGAAAAATTCCAATTTTACAAAAATGTCTGCACAGTCTTCCGGCACAACATTTTTCAGCTTTACTGCCGGTGTGTTACCAATCAATTCAGTCATATCATTATATCGTGTCATTTTTATCACCTTTATATCAGAGTCATTAAAATTATATATGAAATCATTTTGCATATCAAATAAGTAGGAATTATAATCATCTTATTCCAACCGTGTATATGTTAATATATTCTCGAGGTGAATAAAATGAAAACACTGTTTCACAGTCATAATTTAAATACAGCACACGCATCAGTCGTGCTGGCACAGCATAATTTCAATGCGCCGAACCCTGTCCTCCCTGATATGATGAGGGCTTTGAAGCCGGATACTGAAGTCTTCACGAGTGTCGATCATCTCGAAGAAGAAGATATTTTCATGCATAAAAATATCATTTTTGAAACGATAAAATATTTTAAAAATGTCGATGGCTATATAACAGACCAAATATTTACAGACGAATACCATCATATCGATTCGATGTTCGTCAATGAATTATCCAAGCTGATCGGCGATAAGCACTTTATCATCGGCCCTTCATTTTCAAAAATACCGTATTTCAGGCAGAGCCAGATACTGGACGAACTCATCGAATACGATGTCTCCGGCGTAATGTTCGACATCAGGGATATCGATTTCAATAATTACAGTGAACTTCAGCCGCTGGCTAAATTAAAAATCCACGCAAAAAAGAGGATTGAGATCATCCCGGTGGTGTCTTCAGAAGAAAAACGGGATGAACTGACCCGCAGCATTCCTTTTGATATGGTCTACATTCATCCTTAAAACTACAGATTGGTGGAATCATTTTGTTGGAATTACTTAAAAACCCTTCCCGCAATGTCATCATCGCGGTCTTTATGATTGGAACGTTTGCGGTCGGTATGACAGAATATGTCGTCACTGGGCTGTTGACGCAATTTGCGGTCGACCTTGATGTCGAAATCGCAACAACCGGACTGCTATTAAGTGTGTATGCACTGAGCGTTACAGTGTTCGGCCCGGTCATCCGTCTACTGACATTAAGATTTTCACCAAAGATGCTGCTGATTATTTTAACTTCCATTTTTATCATCAGTAATACTGTCGCTGCGACCGCACCAAACTTTGAAGTTCTGCTTCTTTCAAGACTGTTATCCGCAACGATGCATGCACCCTTTTTCGGCGTCATGATGAGTCTCGCGATGGCAATCTCTGAGCCGCATAAAAAGACAAGTGCAGTCGCACTGGTCAACGGCGGACTCGTCATTTCAGTGATGATCGGTGTGCCGTTCGGCTCATTCATCGGAGCGGCCTTAAGCTTTAGAACCGTATTCTGGATTATCGTACTGCTCGGCATCATTACACTGATCGGTCTTATACTGACCACGCCGAACTATAAAATCAAAGAGGCACCGAGAATCATGGATGAGCTCACGGTTTTCAAAGATAAAAATGTCCTGCTTCTGATATTTACCATCATCTTCGGCTATTCCGGCGTCTTTACAGCATATACATTCCTTGAGCCCATGCTCCGGGATATTACGGGGATGGGCCATTTAGGTGTTGCATTCAGCATGCTCATGTTTGGTACATTTGCAGTCATCGGTAACTTTTCATCCGGCAACATCCAGCCATCGCGGCTGACTTTAACGGTGACCATGACGTTTTTATTTTTAGGAATCGTCCTTATACTTTTTACGTTCATGCTGGAAAATCAAATACTGGCATTTATCGCTTCGGGGCTGTTCGGTCTTGGTACATTCGGCATTTCACCAATGCTGAATTCGAAAATAATCTTCGCAGCGGTTACAGCACCCGCACTTGCAGGAACCCTCGCCGCTTCCGTATTCAATCTGGCCAATTCAATCGGTGCGACACTCGGTTCTGCGCTGCTTTCCAATGGCCTGAACTACACTCAGATTACGATGATTGCAGCCGGGATGCTGTTCTTCGGTGTTATATGTATGGTGATCACTCATTTTATAGAAGATAAAGAACGATTCATGTCTAGTGAATAAAACAAAAACGAACGATCATCACTTCAGATGATCGTTCGTTTTTGTGTCTACAGCAATTTTGTTACATCTTTATATTCAAGATTTTGTGATTCAGCCACTGCTTTGTATGTTACATGGCCATCCAGTGTATTGAATCCGCCAAGCAGCATCGGGTTGTCTTCAGCCGCTTTCTTGTAACCTTTACTTGCAATCTGTACACCCAGGTTCATCGTCGCGTTTGTCAGTGCGATTGTTGACGTACGCGGCACTGCGCCAGGCATGTTTGCGACTGCATAATGCACCACTTCATGTTTTACATAAGTCGGGTCATCATGAGTCGTTACTTTATCCGTCGTTTCAAAAATACCGCCCTGGTCTATCGCGATATCGATGACAACAGAGCCGGGACTCATCATTTTCAGCATTTCTTCAGTGACCAGTTTCGGCGCTCTTGCACCCGGAATGAGTACCGCTCCAATAACAAGGTCACTTTCTTTTACCGCATTGGAAATATTGAGCGGTGATGACATCATTGTCTGAATGCCAGAACCGAATAAGTCGTCAAGCTCTCTCAGGCGCTGTGGATTGAGATCAAGAACGTTGACTCTGGCACCGAGTCCGATTGCCATTTTAGCAGCATTTGTACCGGCCATGCCGCCGCCGATGATTGTCACCGTTGCACGTTCCACCCCTGGGACACCTGCAAGGAGTATGCCTTTACCGCCTTTGGTCTTCTGCAAGAATTCGCTTCCAATTTGTGTTGCCATTCTTCCTGCAACTTCACTCATCGGTGCAAGAAGCGGTAATGAACCATTTGGCGCCTGGATTGTTTCATATGCGATCGAAACGACTTTCTTATCAAGTAAAGCTTTAGTCAATTCAACCTCCGGAGCCAGGTGAAGGAATGTATAAAGAATCATGCCCTCTTTGAAAAAATCGTATTCTTCCTTCAAAGGTTCTTTAACCTTGACGATCATTTCAGCATCCCAGGCCTCGCCTGCAGAACCTGCTATTTCAGCTCCTGCATCTATGTAATCCTGATCTTCGAAATAAGAGGCCGATCCCGCACCGGACTCAACTTTAACAGTATGCCCCGCAGTCACAAATGCATGCACCCCGCCAGGTGTCAAACCCACTCTGCTTTCGTTATTCTTAATCTCTTTAGGTACGCCTATTATCAATCTAAAACATCTCCCTTCTATAATTGAGTCAATTGTATCATGAGTTCTTAAATTCGTCATGATTTAGAGTTAGAGATTATTGTCAATATTCACAATTCAAGTTATAATATAAATAAGAAAGATAAATTTAATCAACGTATCATGAAAGGGGTTTCACATTATGGTAGAATACAAAAACATTTTAATCGCAGTTGACGGGTCCAGAGAAGCAGAGTGGGCATTCCACAAAGCATTGGGAGCGGCCAAGCGAAATAATGCAAAACTCAGTATCATCAACATCATTGATACCCGCTCATTTGCATCTGTTGAAGCCTACGACCGTTCAATTTCAGATCGGGCGAATGAATTTGCCAAAAAATTATTAGACGGTTATGAAGCGTTGGCTCTTGAAAAAGGAATCACTGAAGTGGATAAAATCATCGATTATGGTTCACCAAAAGCGATTATTCCAAAAAAAGCAGTTGAAAAAACAGGCGCTGACGTCATCATATGTGGTTCTTCCGGCCTGAACGCAGTCGAGCGTTTCATCGTCGGTTCAGTATCGGAAGCGATTGTAAGACATGCTCATATTGATGTATTAGTCGTCAGAACAGAAAACATTCCAGAAGACTTTGAAACGACTGTCGCAACAGAAGAACTTGTTTCTGAAAGCGATGAAAAAGTCGAATAAAAACTAAAAAAGCCCCGAGGGGCTTTTTTATTGTCTTCTTTAACTTGTATATTTTTATTACTTTTCACCCAGCAGCTTCTGCATTGCAATATCGATGAATTCACCGTAGGACATGCTGTTAATCTCCTGTGTGTCCTCTACTACATAAATGTTATTATCAGTCGCTTTATCCACCGGTAAAAGGTAAGCCGTGTCACGGACTTTCAATTCAAATTCAACCATATTCTTCCTGAAAAGGATTTCTATTCTTTCTTTAATCCCCTCTACATTGATAATAGTATCCAACCCATAGTCTGTTGCCTGCAGATTCTTTTCACTCCGACTTATATTCAGCTTTATCCCTTTTGCTTCCAAGCTTTTCTTATAATCTTCAAATTCTGAAAGGATTCTGTCTAGCACTTTACTGCCCTCTGAATAGTTCTTTTCAGCATCTGCACTGTCCACATCTATACTTTTTCAAAAAGATCAATGATTTCTTCTCTATTCATATTCATACACCCCTCAAAATATTTTGATAATAATCTTCATATATTATCAAGGCTCATGCCGCTCATTTACTCAGATGACTGATTGTTCATCTTATACCCGCACAATTTCAACATAAACTAAAACACGTCTGCCAAAACATGTTTGACAGACGTGATAATTTTATTCCATTCCTGTAATTCTCATGACATCTCTTGCTATCATCAGTTCTTCGTTAGTTGGAATGATGATGATTTTCACTGGTGAATACGGATGATTGATGAATTTCTCCTGTCCTTTGACATCATTTATCGTTTCATCAAAATAAACGCCCATGAACTCCAGCCCATTAATAACTTTTGCTCTGACAACGTCGGAGTTTTCACCGACACCTGCTGTAAATATGATCGCATCAAGCCCGCCCATTCTTGTAGCATAGGAACCCATATACTTGTGGATTCTTTCGCCAAAAACGTTCAATGCAAGTTCGGCGCGTGAATTGCCATTTTTGGCTTCTTTCTCGATATCCCTTAAATCACTGGAGAAACCGCTGACGCCGAGCAGGCCAGACTCTTTGTTCAGTACATTCAGTACTTCTGTTGCTGTTTTTCCGGTCTTCTCCATTATATAAGGAATGAGTGCCGGATCGAGGTTGCCTGAACGCGTGCCCATGGTCACTCCGGCAAGTGGTGTAAAACCCATGGATGTATCAATCGACTTACCGCCTTTAACAGCTGCGATGCTCGCGCCGTTCCCAAGGTGGCAGCTGATCAGTCTCAGTTCTTCCAGCGGTCTTCCAAGCATTTCACTCGCTCGGCCGGTCACATATTTATGGCTTGTACCGTGAAAGCCATATTTTCTGATGCCGTACTCTTTATAATAACTGTAAGGTAAACTGTACAAATAAGAACTTTGCGGCATTGACTGATGGAAAGATGTATCAAATACTGCAACATGCGGCACATCCGGAAGCTGTTCTCTGAATGCTTTGATGCCCATCAGATTCGCTGGATTGTGCAATGGTGCCAGTTCACTCAGTTCATCAATCTTTTTCACTACTTCATCCGTAATCAACACTGAATCCTCGAAAGTTTCGCCCCCGTGGACCACTCTATGTCCCGAACCGATGATGTCATTGATATCATTGATCACTTCTAATTTCAGTAATTCATCGAGCATCGCATCGACTGCATCTTCATGATTGGCAAAGTCACGTTCCTGGACCTTCTTTTCACCATCGACAGTCACGGAAAATATACCGTTACTAAGTCCGATTCTTTCGACCAGACCCTTGGCGACTTCAACTTCTTCCGGCATTTCAAAGAGTTGAAATTTGAATGAAGAGCTCCCTGCATTCATCGCTATAATTTTTGTCACAATCCCACCTACTTTTTCTTACTAGTATAAGTTTCGTACCATGTGTCCGTTCTATCCAGGAACAATTTCATCTGTTCAGCATTTTTGAAGTCCGGGACATCACCGATCAGCACTTCAATATCTTCTATCGGTTTATACCCTTTTTTCAGAACAATAATGGATTTATGCATGTTTTCTGTTTTGAATAAAGTATTCGGTAAATTTAAAAACATCAACAATGTCGCTTCTGTTGATATATATTCTTTGATTGTTTCATTATTTTCTTCAAGAATATTAGAAGGTACTACGAAGATACCGATGCCGTCATCTTCGACATGACTCATCGCCGCTTCAAGCATCAGCAAATGTGCAAAGCTTTTATCTTCTTTGAAGGCCGTTGTATACCCTTGAACCGGTAAAGGATAATAGCCGATAGGAAGATCACCTATCGCAATGTCCGCCTTTGTGAGCTTTGCAGGCTCAATGATATTGTGTGGATATATATCCATCGGCACTTTCAAGAAATCACACAATGCGACATTGAAGCGTGACAGTACAGGATCCACTTCGACACCGTGGAAGTTCACCTGATCCACATGTTCTTTCACTGTCATGGACAGATGACCAGTTCCGCTCCCGGCATCCAGCAGGTTGATATGATCTTTTTCTTTGAACAGACCGACCAGATGCGCTATCAGATATCCGATGGAATCCGGCGTCAATTGGTGGTTTGCCTGAACATTTTCTTCATTCAGCTGATACAGATAAGCAAATTGAACCGCTTTTCTCAAATCTGCGTATTGATATTTGCCATCATCAATCTGAAGTGTCAGTAAAGATTCCATCAATGCTTCAATCCTGGAAATATCACTGTTATCTTTCAGGACAGCTTCTGTTTCGTCTACGATCAACTGATAGACTGCTTCCAAATTACTCTTTGCCATTTTATCCCCACTCACATAAAAATATGGACTGCCCGAGGTCGAACAGTCCCTTTTTAAATATCATAATATATTTTATAAAGATTTTAAAGCATCCACCGCTGCATCATAGTCGGGCGGATTTGTACCTTCGGAAACATATTCAACGTGTACAACTTTATCATTTTCATCAATGACGAATACACTTCTTGCCTGAAGTCTCAACTCTTCCATCACTGTACCGTAGTTTTTTCCAAATGACAGGTCCTTGTGGTCGCTTAGTGTGATTGCATTATCAATGCCTTCATTTGCACACCATTTCGACTGTGCAAACGGCAAGTCATTTGAAATGGTGATGACAACGGCATTATCCACTGAACCGGCATCTTCATTGAATTTTTTTGTCTGTGTGCTGCACAGCCCTGTATCCAAAGAAGGTACGACACTAATCAGCTTTTTCTTCCCTTTATAATCAGAAAGGCCAACCTCTTCCAGACTGTTGTTCAATACCGTAAAATCAGGCGCAGTATCTCCTACTTTGACTTCGTTACCAATGACTGTTACCGGATTACCTTGAAACGTGACTTCTACCATTGTACAAATCATCCTCCTGATATTTAATCTCTTCATCTTTGATTATACGCTTTTTAATCTCATTTTTATACTGATAGTAACTATTTTTGACGACATAAGTATCTGCAAAGTAATCATGAAGCCCAATGCGGCGTTCTGTAAACAGTACCAGCAAATAAGGCAGATACCATAAAAAGTTGTTGATATAGCGCCCTATAAGTTCACGGAAAATCACCTGGGTGAACGTTAATTTATCTGCATTCCTGCTAACTACGGTAACTCCCGTAACCATTTTACCCAAAGTCGCCCGGGTAAAATGCGTCATCAGTACAAAGTATGCAAAATATAATATGCCGCTGGCAATATTCGCTATGCTGAGAGCAGGTGCCAGAAAGTATAAATCACCCATACCTGATAATTGGACAACAGGATAAATAATGATTTGGCTGAGTCCCCATATAGCAAGTATGTCGATGATAAATGCCACAGCACGGCTCATGAAAGACGCACTGGACATATAATCCAGCTTATCTGACAGAGTACTTTGTGCGGGCTGGTATCTTACATTATTTTTTTGTGCACTTTCCATATTATCCCTCCTTATCTCTCATACAGGTACATAGGCTGTAGTCCCTGACGATTGTTGATCAGCTGTTCTACGCGCGCGATATCGTTTTTACCCGTTATCTCGCCAAAGATGCTTTCAACACCGTAACTCAAACTGATATTCGCGAAATTATTAGAATAGCCGTATTCTATTATTTGCGGATTCCCACCGACTTCTTCTTTTAACGCCGCTGTTGCATCTTCAATATGACCGATCTGATCGACAAGTCCATTATCGACTGCATCTTCACCAAGATAAATGCGTCCGTCAGCAACATCTCTCACTTCGTCTTCACTCATGCCGCGTCCGTCTGCAACCACCTGGACAAAGTCATCAAACATGGAGTCCACCATGCCCTGGACATATCTTTCTTCCTCTTCACTCGGATCTTTAGTCGAGCTCAGCATCTCTTTCATATCACCGCTTGTATAACTGTTGAACTCGATACCGAGATCTTCAGCCAGCTGCTGGAAATTTATTGCCTGCATGATGACACCGATGGAACCTGTCATCGTTTCTTCAGAGGCGAAAATCTGGTCGGCAGGTGCGGACACATAGTAGCCGCCTGAAGCAGCCATGCCGCCCATTGAACTATAAATGACTTTCCCTGCTTCTTTAGCCTGTACAAGATATTTATGTATTTCCGCCGATTCATATACTCCGCCGCCCGGCGAGTCCACATTTAAAAGCACACCTTTGATGGTGTCATCTTCAATGACCTGTTTCAGTGACTCGATAATTAACTGATGGTTATAACCTTCAGAGGCAAACATGCTTGGCTGATTGCCGGTATCCACCATCGTCCCCTCAATATTGATTACTGCAATCTGACTGTTCAGGTCACCCTGCTCAACCACTTGCGACGGCGGGAAATCCCCTCCTGCAATCTGATCAAACGTTTCCTGAAAATCACTTGCCCATAAATTGGTAAAAATTGAAAAGAAAACTCCAAAAACCAATAGTGTGGCAGCAATGACTGCCGCTATGATACGTTTCATAAAAACACTCCCTAAAATTTAATCCAATGACAATTTTATGATAACATATAGATGTTACAGTCAAATAGAGTTAAGGGGCGGTACGCATGAATAAGTTTAAAAATGTCTATTTCTTTGACCCTTTTGGAAAAGAGACAGAAAGAATCAGAAAAGACCTGATAGAAGTATTTAATAATATCGGCATCACCACAGTCAATACGAGTGAAGAAGCTGACTTGATCGCTTCTATCGGCGGTGACGGCACTTTCCTGCAGTCTGTCAGAAAAACCGGATTCAGAGACGATTGTGTCTATATCGGCATCGCCATTGAGACCGATGATTATATGTATGTCGATTTCGATTACAAAAACAGCCATCTGATTACAGAATCACTCACCTCCGACAAAACCGAGGTCCGCAATTATCCTGCAATTGAAGTGAAGATCAACGATGACCAGCCGAGCTTCTGTTTAAATGAATTCACACTCCGTTCCAGTATCGTCAAAACAATTATGATGGATATGTATATCGATGACTTTTTATTTGAACAGTTCCACGGCGACGGTGTTTTAGTCTGTACTCCGACCGGTTCAACAGGATATAACAAATCTCTCGGCGGCGCAGTTGTAGACCCGCTGCTGAAAGCGATACAGGTCACAGAGCTCGCGAGTGTCAACAACAACAAATACCGTACACTCGGTACAAGTTTTCTGCTGAATAAAGACCGTCCGCTCACATTGATGATCGATAAGAAGAAAGATTATTATCCGATCATGTCTTTGGATAATGAGGCACTCAGCCTGCAAAATACGGAGCAGGTCCAGATTCGTGTAGCAGACAGAACCATCAAGACACTTAGACTGCCGAACAATACTTTCTGGCATAAAACACAAAGAAACTTCCTGTAATCAGGAAGTTTCTTTTTATTTACATTATAATAATTCTTCGAATTCTGCATTGTCTTCTTTTTCTGTATCCGGTGTATATGTTTCAATGCCGGCCACCGCTTTATCAATCAGCGGTTCAAAGTCCACCCGCTCTTCAAAATGCTTCACCTTTTCAAGTGACGGTTTCGTCTTCGGTGACTTCGGCTTGAATATTGTGCAGCAATCTTCAAACGGCAGAATGGATGTTTCATATGTGCCGAATTCTTTCGACATATTGACGATATCATTTTTCTCAAGTGTCAGCAGCGGTCTCAGTACCGGGAAGCTTGTCACTTCATTGATTGCATACATGCTAGTCAAAGTCTGAGAGGCCACCTGTCCCAGATTTTCACCGTTGACGATTGCTTCAGCATCAATTTTTGCGGCCAGTTTTTCTGCAATCCTCAGCATTATCCTTCTTGTCGATGTCATAGACAGGTTATCTGGTATCCGGTCATATAAAGTCGTCTGGAGTTCTGTAAACGGTACGATGTGCAGTTTGATATCGAATCCTGTCCGCTCACTCATAATATCGACAAGCTTCTTCACTTTATCCGTAGCCTGCGGACTTGTATAAGGCGGAGAATGGAAATGAACCGCTTCAATCTCCACACCTTTTCTCATTATATCGAGCCCAGCAACCGGTGAATCGATACCACCTGAAAGCATCAGCAGCCCTTTACCGCCTGTGCCGAGCGGCAGGCCGCCGAGGCATTTCACAGTGTCATGATACATATAGATTGCATCCAGTCTCACTTCAGTTGTAATCTGGTGGTGCGGATGTTTGACATTGACCGTCAGATGTTCCGTATTCTCCAATATATGTCCGCCGAGAAGATTTTGTATATCATGCGTCTTTAAATGAAACTCTTTATCCGGACGTTTCACTTCGATTTTAAATGTTTTATCTGCACCAAAATCATTGGCAAACAGCAGTGCTGTCTCCTGCATCGCATGTTCTGTCTTCTCTATTCTGACTGCAGGTGAAACACTTAAAATTCCGCTGATCAGTTTCAACTTATCAATGACGTCATAGGCATCCTCATCATTGATGACGATGTATGCGCGGTCCCGGTTGGCTTTTATATGCACATCCATGTCTTCAAGTGCTCTGTTCATTCTCTTTCTTAAAGCACTGACAAAGAATTTTCTGTTTCTGCTTTTTAAAGTCATCTCACCGTAGCGGACGAGTATGTGATCATATTTCATATTAAAACATCTCCTATTTCCTCATATACTTCTTTTAGTCCCTTTATCAGCATATTAACATCATTTTCTTCAGTATCTTTCGACATTGAAACCCTGATACTGCCATTGATGACATCCACACTCTGCCCCATCGCTGTCAGTGTTTCATTCAATGTTGCGAGTTTTGAAGCACATGCGCTCGTGGTCGAAACCATAATATTTTTTTCTGACAGTGCATTCACAACGACTTCACCTTTGGCACCTACATACGACATATTCAATATATGCGGCGTGTCACTTGGTTGGATGACGATTGATCGATAATCTGCCAAAGCATTTCTTACCGACCGATTGTAGCCGTCAATCCTGCTAAAAGTATCATTTGTATGTTCATGGCTCAATCTCAACGCTTTCGCCATCGCAGCAATCGCCGGTAAATTGACAGTGCCGCTCCGTATATTTTCTTCATGTCCGCCGCCGTAGAACACCGGTGACATTGATTTCAGTTCTTTCATGATCAAAGCCCCTGCGCCTTTGATTCCATGGAATTTATGTGCGGATATGCTCAGTGTATCCACATCTTTATAATTGATGTCCGCCTTACCGACCGCCTGCGTAGCGTCCACATGAAAGTGTGCCTTCGGATATTCTTTCAAAATCTCCGCAATTTCTTCAACAGGCTGGACTGTACCGACAATATTATTGACAGCCATGACAGTGACGAAAATGACTTCGTCATTCATCAGTGTTCTTAAATGGTTCAGATCGACTTTGCCATAGTCAGTCGTTTTTATAAATTTTACATTGAACCCTTCAGATTTGTAATAATCCACGACATTGATCACACTCGGATGCTCAAGCTGGCTGACAAGAATCGTGCTGCCGAACTTCTTTTTTCTGTTGAGTGTGCTCTGTATTGCTATATTATTGCTTTCTGTTGCACCTGAAGTGAACACACAATGATGATTTTTCAGTCCAAATATATCCAAAACCTGCTTTCTTGAAGCTTCCAGCAGTTTCTCACTGTTACGTCCCGCACGGTGGAGGCTTGCAGTGTTGAAATAATACTTTTCATTCACTTTATTAAATGTGTCCAATACTTCTGCATCCGGCTTTGTCGTTGCCGCATTATCAAAATAATGCATCAAATTTCTCCTTTCATGTAAAAGGACTTAGAATATTAATATTCTAAGTCACTTCATTTTGCTTATAGAACTACTTTTCATCGTATTCATTTTCAATTTTGACCGCTGCGCCGGACTCCACTTTTTCAAGTGCTGATTTAATGATTTCAAGAGAACGCTTATATCTGCTTTCCTGGAACATTCTTTCAGCTTCCCTTGCTTCGGCATCAAAGTCGTGATCATCTCTTCTGTATCTGTTGCCATACTGGATCATCAGCTCTGTCAGTTCCGCATCACGGAGCAGCTCAAATGATTCCTGTTCAAACTTATTCAGCTCCACCATCGTCTGGTTGACCTTATCTTTGATGTACTGGACATTCAATGGTCTTTTACTGAAGTACTGTTCGATGTTTCTTAAATCAATGTCAAGATCATTTTTCAAAATGACAAATCTCTCAGGTATATCAGGAAGATTCGAACCGACTAATTTGCGGTAAATATTCTCTTTTTTATCCTGAATATAATATGCATTTTCCCGTGCTTCTTCAGCGTCATCCCTGAGATCGATCAGATGCCCCTGAATTTGTTCCTGTTCATCATTTATTTCAATGATTTGTTCCTTGATGTGAGTGATTCTGTTTTCCACTTCACTGTATCTCGCATTTGTCTTGGACATTTCAGTGACAATTTCATCATAGATGTCAACCAGACTTTCTATTTCATGCTCAAATTTCTGAATAGAATGAATATCGGTATCATTTATATAGTACTGGTCTTTCAAATAATGGATTTCAGTTCTAAGAGTATAGTTTGAATTTCTTGCATTGAACAATTCATCTGTGACAAGGGGCTGATCTTCATCCACTTTGATTTTCGCCTTCACTTCAAGCTCAATGAGTTCCAGAATATCATCGACGTTATTGTTGATGTCATCAAGTATTTTACGTGCTTCATCCAGATCAAGCCTTGAGATCAGCGGTTCCACCAGATTCAACTTACCTTTTAATGTCGATAATTTGTTTTCCACTCTGACATGATCCAGATCATAACCATCCGCTTTCAGATCACGGCAGCCGAATCTGATTTCCTGAAACTGTGCAGGTAAATCTTTTTGAACTTCTCTGATCAGCACAGGGATATCGTCCATATTTTCTTTCAATGTTACAAGGTCGCTGTGCACTTCTTCTATGTGTTTGTTGGCACTGACATAGTTACCGGCATTTTTCATCAAATCGTATTCGTTGATTTCCGGTTCAAAACTGTCAATCAGTTCTTCCAGCGGGCCTTCTGCCTCACCGAACTGATACGAACTCGCCAGAACATCCCTTTTTGCTTCCCGGTGAATCTTCTCAGCATCCGCCCGGGCAATCATTGCTTTTTCATTAGCCTGTAACAACTCATTGATTTCTCCACTCAGCTGCTCATACTTTGCTTCAACTGAATCCATAGTATTGTCAGCCTGCTTCACTTTTTCATTACTGTCACTGAACTTGAACTTTGTTAAATCCAGTTTTGCGTCTTCAAGCAATGTTTTCGATTCATCGACCGATTCATTATAGGAAGACTGCCATCCTTTTTGCCACACGGAATAAAGTTCTTTTGCCTCACCATGTAAATTCAAATCTTTGACTTTAAATAATTCATCCTGAAAAGGCAGTGCTTTAATATCTTCCAGCCGATGATATTTATTATTTAAATCCTCTAATTTTGTGTTTCTGATATAAAATACAATAGCAACTGCTATAGCGATCAAAACTATTATTCCGATAAGAATATAGACCCACATACACTTACCTCCTAAACATATATTTAATTATAGCCTAAAAGCTTGAAACAAAAAACAGATAATTATATAATTTATAATTAAATTGATGAATAAAGGTGATTATACATGTTCACAGCCACAAATATTACAGATTACGAACAATTAAACAAAACTTTGGAAAGCCTGATCGAAGATGAATCAGACAGAATTGCAAATTTATCAAATGCTGCGAGCCTTCTCAATTTCTATTTGAAAGATATCAATTGGGTCGGGTTTTATTTATTTGAAGAAGAATCAGACCAGCTTGTGCTTGGTCCATTCCAGGGACTGCCGGCATGTGTAAGGATCGATAACGGCAAAGGGGTATGCGGAACAGCATTCAGAGGCAATGATGTATTTGTCGTTGACAACGTAAACGAATTCCCGGGCCACATCGCATGTGATGCCAACAGTAAATCTGAAATTGTCGTCCCGATCTATAAAGACAATGAACCAGTCGGTGTGCTTGATATCGATTCTCCTTTCTATGAGAGATTCAGTGAGGAAGACCGTACCGGTTTGATCAGATTTGTGGATATTTTAAAGAAATACATTTAAGACCTTGACTTATACATAGATATTATGTAGAATAAGCTATTGTGTAAATGAACGGATTAAGTAGCTTACAATCATTATATGTCAGTATATGGTTCCCGATAGTTGGTATGTGTTGCGTAACCAATGCTATGAGGCGAAGACACTTTAAATCATATACCCATATGGGCGGTTGTTACCTTATGATGTTTATTGCATAAATAAAACACAATAAGGAGGAGTCATTATGGCTCGTTTTACAGGTTCAGTCTGGAAAAAATCCCGTCGTCTTGGTATCTCCCTGACAGGTACGGGTAAAGAGTTGGAGCGTCGTCCGTATGCACCAGGTGATCACGGTCCGACACAAAGAAAGAAAATTTCAGAATACGGTCTTCAGCTTCAGGAGAAGCAGAAGCTTCGTTACATGTACGGAATCAATGAACGTCAATTCCGCACAATTTTCGAACGCGCTGGTAAACTAAAAGGTGTTCACGGTGAAAACTTCATGATCCTGCTTGCATCACGTCTTGATGCAGTGGTATATCAGTTAGGTCTGGCACGCACACGCCGTCAGGCACGTCAGCTGGTCAACCACGGTCACGTAACAGTGGACGGCGGTCGTGTGGATATCCCTTCATACCACCTGAAACCAGGTCAGACAATTGGTCTTCGTGAAAAATCACGTAACCTTGACATTGTTAAAGAAGCGGTTGAAGTGAACAACTTCATTCCCGACTATTTAACTTTCGACGATGAAAAAATGGAAGGTTCTTTCGTACGTTTCCCGGAACGTTCTGAACTTCCGGCTGAAATCAACGAACAGCTTATCGTTGAGTACTACTCAAGATAATAACAATTTACCATTACAAAGACCGTCAGGTATTGACTTATCAATACCTGGCGGTCTTTTCTTATATCATTGACCAATCTACTATTATCTATAGTATGTTTATTGGCTCTACTTCAAAAACGGTATGTTTGTTAGTGAGTATTATTAACATTTATAATTACAAAGGCCGGCATGCGTTGAAATATCAATGTATGCCGGCCTTCTCTTCATATTCAGTTTTTCAGTGTTTTTCTGATACTGTTTTCCGCGTTGAAGAACAATCGTCCGAAGACGATACTGATTATCAAACTCAACAACAAATAAATGATCAGCGGCAAATTGCTGACACTGTCTGAAATCAACCAGAAATAGAACATCTGAACTAAAAATATATGATAAGAAGCCTGCCCCATCTTTACTAATAATCTGCTGACAGGATTCTCTGCTTTGAACTGATAAGCTTTCAGCCCGATGATGACCAGTAGTAATGTCCAAAAATAAGACGGTGCGTGCTGACTTTGCCAATATCTTTCAATGAAAAAGTTCCATTCCTGATAATACACGCCCACGATATATACCGCACTCACAATTGCTAAAGGAATCAACCATCTATAATTGATCTTCTTGGGATTCAGAGCTAACCAGACTCCTAAAACTAAAGCAAATATATAACGGACGACGATAACTCTGTAAACACTTCCCGGTACATCAATTAACATGCAGAATGCATCCACCAATATACTGATAAAAAATAGAGCAATTGTCCCGGCAGTCAAACTCTTTTTAACTAACATGTAAATTAAGGGTAAAATCAGAGTCGCCTGTATAATTACGAGGATGAAGTAACTGCCAGGCCCCCAGCCGCCAGTGAGCAAAGATGTGACCAGGCTTGTGAAACTCAATCCATCCAGCATTACAAAATGAACGATGACTTGTATGATCCATATAAAAAGAAAGGGATAGAGAAGTCTTTCAACCTTACTGTAGAGAAATGACATATTATAAAACTGGTTCAAACTTGCATAACCCCTCCGTTGAAAAGATGCAGCTGTATTATACCCTGCAAGTAACATAAATACTGGTACAGCCTGCCAAATGTATAAAGGAGATAGAATGGCAAGCAGTACTTCCTCTGATAAACTATGAATTAATATGACAGCAATTATTGCCAAACCCTTTATGATGTCAATATTATGATTACGCTTCTTCATGCTCGTCTCCTTGAGATTAATATTTAACGTCATCATATATTAATTTCAACACAGTGACAATCAACATCCCTTTTGGAAAATCATCAATAACATGTTTTCAGGTTATGAATCAATTGGAACTCAGGATTCTGAGGAGGCATTATATAATCATCCAGTATTTAAGATTTATAGATGAATAAACTTCGTTTTATACCGCCCGAATGGTAAATCACTCACGTCTCTTTCTTAACTTTTGTATTTCTGTGAATCTTTATTTATATAATAATCCCGCCATCATCAAAGCGCCGATTATGAAATAGGGACAACACCCTATATGTTAATATTTTACTATGTGGTATATTTAAGTTGTAATACACTTTCATTTTGAGGGGGTGAGATTATGGATTTGAAAAAGTATTTGATGGCCGGCGGTCTTTCTTTAGTTCTGGTCCTTGGAGCTTGCGGCGGGGATACTGAAGAAACGGATGATTCAGCAGATGATGCTGCAACAGAAGAATCGACGACTGAAGAAGGTTCAGAGGAAGGAGCTTCAACAAGCGATGTGGACGCAGAAGGTGTTGCACAGAGTTCATGCGCTTCCTGCCACGGCGAAGACTTCTCAGGCGGTATGGGACCAGCTTTGCAAGGCACTTCTTTGAGCGAGGATGAATTTACCGAGATTGTAAGAAACGGTCAGGGCTCAATGCCGGAGTTCAGCGAAGATCAAGTAAGCGATGAGGAACTGACTGCAATGTATGACATGTGGTCTGAATAAAGAAATTTACTTAGCTGACAAAAAGAGAGACGGTCTGGTTAAACCAGGCCGTCTCTATAATCTATTTTACTTCGCGGACTTCTCTTATTAAATTGGGGAAAAGTGAAAAGCCATCCACTTCCATATACGATTTCTTATGAGCAAATGCGACTTCAATTTCCTGCTTCAGAGTTTCGGCAGTATACTTCCCTGTCTCGAAAATCTCTTTCTTTCCTGATGTGTAAACAATCTCAATCTTATTCATTATCAAACCTCTTATCTTCAAAATATCATTTTAATATTATCACAAAATTGCTTGTTGTGGATATTTAATCAACCTGTTTTTCTTTCAGTCTCTTTAAAGTGTCGATTGCGCCCTGACTCATCACTTCAATACCGTATTTAAATGCATCTTCATTAACTTTGAAAGATGGACTGTGCAGCGGTTTCTGCCCTTCCCCGACAGAAGTGCCGAGCCAGTAATAAACACCGGGGTATTTAAGCAAAAATCTGCCAAAGTCCTCTCCGGCCAGACTCGGCCTATAATCAGGAACCGCTTCTTCACCGTACAGATTCACTGCAGTCTGACGCATTTGGTGCGCCCACTCTTCTGAACTGATTGTGGCTGGATAGCCGTCAAGATATTCTATTTCAACAGAAGCACCCATCGCTTCAACAACATTTTCAACTATGTTATGAAACCTTTCTTTGATCAAAGTTTTCATATCATTGGACTGTGTCCGGATGGTCCCCACTATTTCAGCTGTTTCTGCAATGACGTTATGCTGTGTTCCTGCCTGAAACTTGCCTACAGTTACGACTGAAGGTTCATATGGATCTGAATTTCGGCTGATGATGGTCTGCAGTGCATTAATCACCTGTGTGCCGACTATAATCGCATCTACAGTATCATGCGGCATGGACGCATGTCCGCCGGAACCTTTGATGACCAGTTTGAAACGGTCGGAATTTCCCATAATCGGACCGGGCATGATGCCGAATTTACCTACAGGGATTGACGGCCAGACGTGCTGGGCAATCAACACATCCGGTTCTCTGCCTTCAAATACGCCCTCATCCATCATTCGTTTGGAGCCGCCGGTCGGTGATTTTTCCTCGGCAGGCTGAAAAATCAACAGTACTGTCCCATGAATTTCTTCACGGCGGTTGAGTAGTACTTTTGCTGTTGCTACCAGCATGGAGGTGTGTGCATCGTGGCCACATGCATGCATTACACCATCATTTTCAGAACTGAATGGTTCACCTGATGTTTCATGAATAGGCAATGCATCAATATCGGCCCGAAGCCCGACAATACCGCCTTTTTTGTCCCCTTCGATGACACCGAGGATGCCAGTTCCTGCAAATCCCGTTTCAAAGGGGATATTCAGAGCAGCCAATTCCTTTTGTATCCGCTTCGATGTATTGAATTCTTCGTCACTCAGCTCAGGAAATCTGTGCAGTTCCCTTCTGAATTGAATCGCATCTTCCACTATCCGGTTGAAATCCATTACAATCCGCCCTTTCAGTCATTATTAGACTTTCACTTTACATAATAATCGATGTTCTCACCGTCAAAATTAAAACCGATATAATTTTTACCATTTTCGAGCATCCACTCTATATTTTTATAATTCACCGTCTTTTTTTCTCCACTTGCCTCAAGCGGTTCATTTAAATCCAGTTGAAGTACATGACGGTATTTTCCACCGTACATAATTCTCGTATTCACTATTTTAAAACCAAGCCTGAACTTATCTTTTAAGCTTGGAATATTTGTCGGCAGCACAGTCGTCAATACATGCCTGAAACGGCCGTCTGCCCTCACTCTCTCAATCAGTTGACGGCCTAGTTTTGTCTGAAGCCCCTGACCTCTCGAAGCTGGGTGGATAAAGGATATTTCAGAGTATATCACCTCTGTCCTGTCTGTGACTCCACCATCTTCGGCCAAGTGCTCCGGATCGTCGAGCGGAGGAATATACATCGCACGGATGGCTTTCAGTTCCTCTTCTATATATACGCCGATGATAAACTCCTGCTCTATCATTTCAACAAACTCCGGCCGGTCTATCGTCTCCAGTATCATCTTATCCTGCAAATCTTCATAAACCTGTGACTGCAGAGCCATCACATCATTCAGATCATCCAACTTTAATTTTCTTACTTTCACCAGGTCACCTCTTTTCAAAATATATTATTCAATTGAATACAATTATATATTATTTATTTGAAATACGTTTACATTTATGCACACGGGATATAATAATTATGAGGAGTTGGTGTATCATGACAATCATAGTCAAGTATAGTGACACCAAGAATAACAAGACCCGTTATCACCTGATTTCGAATCCGCGTGATACTGAACATATTAAACAGCACTATATTAAACAAGAAAGCCATTCAAAAAATATCGGGCAAAAAATGCTCGAATTCATATATCCCAGCCATACAGAAAGATTCCGGATATATGAATTGAATTACAGAAGACACTGATAGTGTCTTCTTTTTTTATATATTCACCTTGAGCCAGCTGAACATCAAATCCAGCCACCGGCTTGCTCTGTCATCTATTTTCCCGGTCAGTTCCGTTCCCAGACTGAGACCATGTTCACCATGCTGGAATGTATGTAATTCCCAAGGCACTTGATGGTTATCGAGCACTTTGGCAAAATCCAGGGAATTTTGGATGAATACAAGTTCATCTTCCATCGTATGCCAAATAAATGTCGGCGGTGTATCTGTTGATACATAATCCTTTAAACGGGTCAGACGCAATATTTCTTCATCCGGCTTTGCACCGTAAATCATTCTGGATGCCATCTCCATAAAACGCGGATCGCCCATGCCTCTTTCTTCGGCAATCTCTTTATTCAGCATGTAATCCAATATAGGGTAACTCAACACCTGGAAATTTGGACGGAACCATCTGTTTTCTGTTTCAACAGCTTCTTTCAGCCACTCACTCGACCAGTGTACGCCGAGGCTTGCAGCCAGATGGCCGCCTGCAGAAAAACCTGCTACACCAATCCGGTCCGGATCAATATTGAATTCATGGCAATTTTCCCGGATGAACGTCATCGTCTTCGCAAGCTCAGTCAGCGGTGTCGGAAATTCAGAACCGAGCACCTTGTCATCTTCGACCATACTTGCAAGCTGATAAAGTTCATCACGCTCTGGTGTTCTGCCCTCTTTTTCTATCGCACTGCCGATCGTTGAATAATTTAATATGAACACATGGTAACCCTGTGCAAGAAACTGGTACGCAATCGGCTCCGCTTCCCTTTTCGATACGTACATATAACTGCCGCCGGGACATATCACCACCGCAGGATGCCCTTTTGAGTTTTTTTCCCGTGCTCCGAGCATCATCGTCACTTCCGCATGATGATCGCCTATATAAAAACTTTGTAAATTCATCAATTTTCCCCTCTCTTCAATTAAAAGCCAACTCTATTTATCAACTACCATACTATCATATAGTTTTATGAAGGCACAAAAGACAAACCTTGTTCTGATAGGCATTTCAATAAACGACATGGTAACATTGTGAATAAGGAAAAAATGATGAAGGAGTCATGAACAATGAGACAAATAAGCAGATTTGCAAGAGAAAACGGGTTCAAAGCTTTACCGGGCACCTCTATCGCCACATTATCCAAAGACGGTATAAAATTCAGAATCATGAGACAGGCAGAGAATAAATATAAATTGACTATTTCAAAACACGGCGACATATTAACAGAACCGTCATATCATACAGATGAAGTAGCAGTTATCGATAAAATCATTCAGTTCCTCCAGCAGTAATCAATAAAGGGATTTGAATTTTAAATGATAGTGTTATCATGTAGTTATATAATATTAATTTGGGGTGACGTGAATGGGAAAGATTTTTTTGATTCGTCATGGATTGACTGAATATAACAAATCATTGCGTTTACAGGGGGCAAGTGATATCCCGCTCAATGAAGCGGGGATGTTACAGGCAAAAAATGCATCCGAATTTCTTAAAGATGAAAAGTTTGATGTGATACTTTCCAGTCCGTTGTCGCGTGCGTATGCCACTGCTGAAATCATCAATGAACATCACGATTTAAAAATTCATGTAATGGATGAACTGAAAGAGCAGTATTTTGGTCCTTTTGAAGGGGAGCATATTGAAAATATCCGTTTGAAATATCCAGAAGGCGATATTCCCGGTGTAGAAACATTCGATTCACTGGCTGAAAGAGCATCAGCGGTGATGAAATACATTGAGGATAACCATATGGATGAAAATGTATTGATCACAGCGCATTCGAGAACAATAAAGTCCATACTCTCTTTATATACGGACGAAGTACATATGGTTTTCACGAAACTCGATAATTGTTCTTTAAGCGTCCTCGAATCGGAGAATAATGAGTGGAAAGTGCTGGATTACAATGTCAGCACATTAGTATAAACAATTTAAAAAGGTTGTATGGGATCAATCGATTGATTCCATACAACCTTTTTTATTTATAGTATATTCTAACGTCTTTTTATCGGCAGTACTTTTAAATATGTGACCGTTCTCCATATCCATTCCAGCGGGCCGAACCTGAATACTCTCATCCACAGATGACTGTATATGACTTGTACGATGAAAACCGCCAGCACTATCGGTATAAAGTAGACAGCATCCACCCTGTTGAACAGATTGAAACCGTAAAATATAATCATCATGATGACTGTCTGCATGATATAGTTCGTCAAGGCCATCTGTCCGACAGGCTGCAGAACTTTGACGAGTGCAGGCAATTTTCTTACGATGATTAAAAATAGAGCAATATAACCCAGCGACATCAATGGTCCTCCCATCGTCGAACTGAGCATTGACAGCATCGACCATGCAGAATCGAGCGATTGATAAGTGACAGCGTAACCCGTCAGTATTTTAACTGGCAGTCCGATACCAAGACCGACTATGGCCACTTTGTTAATGAGACCTTTATTCTCTTCAAGATGATTAAAGATGCCCTTTTGAGCTGCATATAATCCAATCAGGAAGACTGCGAGCACGTTCGGTACGAGAAATATAATATTCATCAGACTGATGCCAAGGAAAGTTGAATTGAGAATGATCAGTTCCGAATAGCTTCCTTCATGAATCGTTTCTGTCATATCAAATGGAAGTGGAAACGCCCCTTCAACCGGTACGTTCACTCCGAACAGAAGAATTGACATAAGTAACAGGAATACGGTGAAAACACCCAATAGACTGACGCCGATGATCAGGTTTATTTTTGGAGGCAGCTTATAAAAAAATAATAAAAGAATACCTGTCACTGCATATGTCCATAAAATATCTCCGTACCATAATAATACACCGTGCAGAATACCGAATATCAGCAGCATGCCCATCCGGCGCAGAAATAATACATTGGTCGACTGGACTTTATTTTGCGCCCTGGATAAAAATATGTAAAAACCGAGACCGAACAGAAATGAAAACATCGTATAAAAGTTTGTCGTGACGAAAGTATTGATAAAGAAAATCGACCATTCGTTATATTGTCCTGTAAATCTCTCTGTTGCCTGCTGATCCATGCCGTCCTGCATCATCGGTGTCGCAAAAGACATGATATTCATCATTAATATTCCGAGAAGCGCAAATCCTCTGATGCCGTCAATTTCATGAATTCTTTCTGAAAAAGAGATCGGCTGATAGTTATTTACCATGAACTTCACCTCTTTTTAAATTTGATAATCAAATGAATTTTTGTTGATGTAAATAAAAAACTGAACAGTCTATTAAACCGTTCAGTTCATTGTTACCATACTGCCAAAGATGCCAAGTCCACGGACTGTCCCGTAAAGTATGCATAAACGTAATAGATGACCAGACCGATCACCGGCAGAAATACGAATGCAAAGACCAGCACTCTTAGAAAGCGTGTGAATATCGAATATAGGATTTTAAGCGCTATAAGCGAACCGACCGCTATCAGCACATTAATAATCGTGAATTCGATATTAGCAAACTCAAAGTAATTTATTAAAAATATAGATAGGAGTCCAAGTCCTATATACATAATAATTCTGAGTATCATAAAATATCCCTCGCTTCTCATTCCACTTAATTATACATTTTTTTATCTTCTTTTACTAATATAGCGAATGACAGTCCAAGCAATATAATGAAGAAACTGAGCCAAGGCGCAAAGCTGATATCGAAACGGCTGATGAAAATACCCCCGATGACGGCGCCGATGCCGATACCAAGATTCAAGCCTGACATATTCCAGCTGAAGACACTCGCAGCCGATCCTTCGACATTATCCACAAGACCGGCCTGGACAGCTGGACTTGTACTCCACTGGAAAAGACTCCAGATGAACAGATTGATATAGAACAGAATTGGTGTACTGTATAACAGAGGCATGACAAGCATCGTCAGTGAAAATAAAACCATCATAGTAATAACTGTTCTTCTGGAACCGAACCGGTCCACCAGATTTCCCCCGAGGACTGTCCCTGCCATCCCGCCGGCACCGGCAATGAACAGTGCGATGGAAACATTTTCTATTGTAAATCCATTGGACGTCATCAGTGGAGAAATATATCCAAGTACAATGTAGTTACCAATCAGTACCGACATTGTCACACCGATGTACAGAACCACATTTCTCATACTCATGATTTTCGTTTTAGTCGTGCTTTCCTTATTTTCCGATTCTTTATCCGGCACCAACAAAATCAGACCGATACCTACAATTATCGAAAGCACGATGACAAAGAGGAATATAAGTCTCCAGCCAAACAACGTTCCGACCAAAGTGCCAAGCGGTATACCAAAAACATTGGCCGCAGAGAAACCCATATAAACAAGCGCAATCATTTTCCCTCTGATACTCGGTTCAGACAATACTACAGTCATGTCCAAAATCTTGACGATAAAAATGGCGGCCGCCATTGCCGTCACCACTCTGCCGAGTGCCAGCATCAGGAATGTTTCAGAAAGTCCGAAAATGACATTACCAAATATGAAGACAATCAAAGAAATTAAAATGACAGGCTTCGGCTTATATTTCTCTGTCAGTTTAACAAGCACCGGCCCGAAAAAAGCAAAACTGACTGCATAAACAGTGATCAGCTGGCCCGTAACAGCAACACTGATTCCCAAATCATCACTCATCAGTTCCAATATACCGGAAATAATCAATTCCATCATTCCGAGTAAGAATACTCCGACTGTAAAAGTGACTAATAATTTTTTATTCACATTATCACCTTAAACCTTTAAAAATAATCAACTTGGGTATTATACAACATTTATCAGGCAAATAAAACTTAATCTAATATTCAATCATGTTAAAATAGAATAAAGGAAGGTGCTTAATGAAAAAATTAATATTTTTGATGGCAGCCCTCAGTTTTATATTGATGGGATGCGGAGAAAATGAAAGTGATGATTTAGAAAGTTTATATGAAGCGTTCAACAGAAATCATGAAGAGCTGAGGAATGAAATGGAGCGTGAACTGGAAGACATCAGAAATTCAGATGAACGTGAAAATCAGCTGGACATTTATTATAATAACCTGATTCCTAAGTTCGAAGACTTCAAATCAGTCATCAATAATTATGACTTCGGCGAATCTGATCATCTGGAGCTGCAGGAATCCATGCTCGATTACATTAACACTTTGGAAACTCTCACCAAGCGCTACGGCGAGTTTAACTTGAACTTTTATGTTTCAAATCCTATGGATGACGACAGTTTTTCAGAAACATTCGATGAAGATCTTGAAGAAATCAAGAAGCTCGAGGACAATATTGATAGTAAACACGACTTGATTGAAGAACAGTACGAAAGTATAAATGAGGAATAAAAGGCTGTTGGCCGCCTTTTATTCACAGAAAATATATTTGAAATTACGGTGTGTTATCTGTTCCGTGAACCCGGTGCCGTACTCAGCCTCAATTTTGGCAACCAAATTTTGAAATTCGCCTGCATGGCGCAGGCCGTTTACATATGTGTCGATACCATCAAAATCCGAGCCGATGCCGATGTGATCTTTGCCACCGAGCTTTATGATGCGGTCAATATGAGGAAACAGATCTTCGATTTCAAGCTCACCCTCTTTGATGAACATCGGACAGAAGACGATATTGATCATTCCATTTCGGCCGATGATTTGTGTAATCTGTTCATCTGTTAAATTCCGCGGGTGGTCGAATATTCCACGCGCGTTTGAATGGCTCGCAAACACTTTGTCCGCTTTGTCTATAATGTCGTTGAATCCGGGAATATTTAAATGGCTCACATCGATGAGCACTTTATTTTCGTTGCATACTTCAATCACTTCGGCACCAAAGTTGGAAAGGCCGGCGTTTCTCGTTTCACCAACACCGTCAGCCACCAGATTTGCATTGTTCCATACCAGACCGAGCGACAGAACGCCCAGCCTGATCAACGTGCGTAGTTTCATCAAGTCATTGCCGAATGCATCCGACCCTTCAAGCGTCAGCACAGCCCCGATTTCATGAGGTTTCAATTGTTTTATCTCTTTCAGATTTTTAATGTGTACCATTTTTTCCTGTGTAAGCACTTCGTTATAAAAAATATCCACCTGCTCAAGCGCATGCTGCCATTTTTCATTATCGGGCACTTTCGGAGAAATGAAAATCGCGAAAAACTGTACCTGCACGTCCCCTTCTTTTAAACGTTTATAATTCGTATCGATTGCTTCAGCATCTGAAAATCTCATTTGGGAACGCGCATCCATTAATCCTCTTGACTGACGTATGTCACTTTGTAATTTCAACAGCGCGTCACAATGTGTATCGATAATCTTCATTACTACTCCCCCTCAACAGATATTATACAGACAATGAATTGACTCGCAAAAGATAAATATATTTATACATAATAAAATAATGATTGAATTAATATTAATCAAAGTATAAACTGTAAATTAGCGATGAAAACGTTTTCTTATATTTTCACTGTTTACTTTACAATTATGAATTGTATAATTTAATTAAAGGTAGGGATATTTATGAACAAAACTGCAACTTTATTAAAATTTTTAATACCATCTTTAATTGGTGTATTCATGTTTTTATATCCTCTGACAGATGCTGACGGCGGTACGACAATACCTATCGCATACTTGGCAGGTTTATTACTGGATATAATCGGACATGATTCAACTTTACTCATTATTACCATTATAATCACACTGGCTGCCATTTTGACTGTCATATTCAGCTGGATACATAAACCGAATTCAAAAATGCTGGCTGATATTTTTTCAGTGACACCTGTGTGGGTGGTGACAAGGCTCATTGGTGCATTATTCGTATTACTGACTTATTTTGAACTCGGCCCTGAAGTCGTTACTTCGGGAGGCACCGGCGGCATGATACTGAACGACTTGATGCCTACGTTACTATCCGTGTTTTTATTTGCCGGAATACTGCTTCCTTTATTATTAAATTACGGGCTGCTGGAATTTGTAGGTGCCGTTTTCACTAAAGTTATGCGACCTTTATTCACGTTACCCGGCCGCTCCACTGTCGATAATCTCGCTTCATGGGTTGGTGACGGAACAGTCGGTGTCCTTTTAAGTAGTAAACAGTATGAAGACGGATATTATACAAGAAGAGAAGCAACAGTAATTGCGACAACTTTCTCTGTCGTTTCCATCACGTTTACAGTAGTCATTTTGGATTTAATCGATTTGATGGATTACTTCGGTCTATTCTATTTGACGGTATTGGTTGCAGGTCTAGCTGCAGCATTCATCATGCCGAGAATACCGCCTCTTTCCAGAATAGAAGACACGTACAATCGTGAAGACAGAGCGCTTAACGAAGAAATCCCTGAAGGTTATAACCCATTTACATGGGGTTACCGCCAGGCGATGGATAAAGCTGAAAAAGCAGACGGCTTTTTAGACTACTTGAAAGACGGCTTGAAGACAGTCGGAGACATGTGGTTTGCAGTACTGCCGATTGTTATGGCAATCGGAACCCTCGGTACGATTGTCGCTGAATATACACCAGTATTCACATGGATCGGTGCACCATTTGTACCGCTGTTGGAACTCGTGGGTATACAAGAAGCGCAGGCAGCATCTGAAACACTGTTCATCGGTTTTACAGACATGTTCCTGCCGGCCATCTTAATTGAAACGGTCGCTTCCGATATGACACGATTTGTTGTCGGTGCATTGAGTATCACTCAGCTGATATACTTATCCGAAGTCGGCGGTGTCATTCTAGGTTCCAAAATTCCGATCGGAATTGGCAAATTGTTCATCATTTTCTTACTGAGAACAGCCATTACATTGCCTATTATCATTATCTTCGCACATATCATTTTTTAATATTAAATGAAAATAGAGGACAAGATAAAATCTTGTCCTCTATTTTTGTGTCATTACTATATTTGTCTTTTGTGATTTCAGTTCCATGAAACGAGCAAACCTTTTAAATATATTGAGATGCTCGCAATTTAACCTTCGAAAACGAGCAAGTCCCACAGTCATCACTGCATGCTCGGATTATCGCATTTAAAAAACAGGAATAATCTAAACATCTTCTTAAATTACAAAGGGTTCTCTACTTATTATACGTCACCATGTGGTATTTCTTTTTACCGCGGCGGATGACAGTGAATTCTCCATCCAGCTTGTCATCTGCTGTCATGACATGATTGACATCCTGCTGGCGCTCGCCGTTGATGTAAATGGCGCCATTACTGATATCTTCTCTTGCCTGTCTGCGTGATGGTGAAATTTTAGTTTCAACAAGGACATTGACAAGGTTCTCGTCTTCACCGTCGAAGTTTTCAGTTGGCACATCCTTAAATGCATTTTTGACTTCATTGGATGTCAGAGACTTTATTTCTCCATTGAAAAGTGCATCTGTAATTCTTTTTGCATCTTCGAGTGCTTCTTCTCCGTGAAGGAATCTAGTGGTCTCTTCTGCAAGACTTTTCTGTGCTTTACGCAGATGTGGTTCTTCTGCCACAGATTTTTCCAGTGCTTCGATCGATTCTCTGTCGAGGAACGTGAAAAGTTTCAGGAATTTAATGACGTCCGCATCGCTCTGGTTCAACCAGAACTGGTAAAATTCATACGGTGAAGTTCTTGCAGGATCCAGCCAAATGTTACCTGATTCCGTCTTACCGAACTTCTTGCCGTCAGCTTTTGTGATTAGTGGTATCGTCAATCCCTGTGAATCGTTTTCACCATACATTCTTCTCGTCAGTTCCAGTCCGCTCGTGATATTGCCCCACTGATCAGAACCGCCGATCTGCATTTTAACATTATAGTTTTTATTGAGATGGCCAAAATCGATCGCCTGAAGTATCGTGTAGGTAAATTCGGTATAGGAAATACCTGTTTCCAGACGGGATTGGATGGCATCTTTACCTAGCATATAGTTCAGTCCGACATGCTTGCCGTAATCTCTAAGAAAACCAATCAATGAAATTTCTTTCAGCCAGTCTTTATTATTTACAAGAATCGCACCGTTTTCATCATTGAAATCAAACACTCTGCTCATCTGTGACTTGATTCCTTCGACATTCTGATCAATCTGGTCTTCTGTCAGAAGTTTTCTCTCTTCTGCTTTAAATGACGGATCCCCGATCATGCCCGTCCCTCCGCCGATGAGAACTACCGGTCGGTGTCCAAATTCCTGGAAACGTCTTAACGTCAGGAACGGAACAAGATGACCGATGTGCAGACTATCTGCCGTCGGATCAACTCCGCAGTAAATCGATACCTGCTCGGTATCCAGTAATTCAGTGATTTGTTCTTCATCAGTCATCTGGTAAATAATACCACGGTACTTCAAATCTTCTAATAATGCGTTCACAATAATTCCTCCTGATTTTTAAAATAAAAAAACACCCTACTAAAAATAGTATGGGTGCAGAGCACGGTACCACCAAACGGTTTCACTTTCGGATGAATATCATCCTGGTTCCTGAATGTTTCGTATGGGTGTATTCACAAATTATCCATCACTGATTTTCACCGGCCACCAGCTCTCTTAATCAGAATATATCCGCTACTTCTCCCACTATTCAGAGGGTATTAATTTATTATATATAATAACACCTTCATTCCAAAAGTCAACTGCAAGGCAAGTCTGCATCATAAAAAGTGAAGTAATAATTTCATCACTTTTTAATCTTGAAAGGGTTGATATCACTATCTATAATGATTTTATATATGGTATAATGTCCGTTGATAGGAGGTCCACATGAAGAAGAATATTAGAGAGTTTTTTGATAATATTAAGAAAATTTTTACGAAGGGCGAACCGAAAGGTGACAAGGACACAGTCACCGGCAACACCTTCAAAGAAAAATTTTCAAATATAAACACGAGAATGAGAAATGCTGGTTCTCCAGTCAGAGTCGCTTTTTTCACTACATATGAAACTGCTTGGAATATTGTTTTATTTATTATATTGGCATTTTCATTATTAGGTCTTTTAGCTTTCAGTGTCGGCCTTGGTTATTTTGCAGCTCTAGTCAACGACGAAGAGGTCCAGTCCAACGATGAACTGGTTGTCGCTCTGACAGAGATGACGGAAAGCTCGACGGTTGCATTCGGCACCGGTGAATCGCTCGGGACACTCCGTGCAGATCTCATCAGAGAGAGAGTCGACTACGAAGACATAAACCCGTATGTAGTAGATGCTGTCGTGGCAACTGAAGATGAGCACTTCTACGAACATAACGGGGTCGTACCAAAAGCATTCATGCGTGCAGCACTCCAGGTCTTCGCCGGCGGGGATGACGGTACAGGTGGTAGTACATTGACACAACAGCTGGTCAAAAACCAATTGCTTACCAGTGAAACGACTTTTGACAGAAAAGCAGTCGAACTGCTCCTTGCTTTCCGGGTGGAAAAACTGCTCGACAAAGATGAAATCATCGAAGCATATTTAAACGCTGTTTCTTTTGGTCGTAATGCCAATGGACAAAATGTTGCCGGCATACAGGCAGCTGCCGAAGGTGTTTTCGGAAAAGACGCAAGTGAGCTCAACCTCGCTGAAAGTGCATTTTTAGCTGGTATGCCGCAAAACCCATATGCATACACACCGTTTATGCAAGGCGGTTCAGTCAAAGACGAAGATTATCTGCAGTACGGTAAGAACAGACAGACATTTGTTTTAGACCGCATGTTATTGGAGGAAAAAATCACCCAGGAAGAATATGACGAAGCTGTCGAATATGACTTATACGCGAACTTAACAGACAGTGTCGTTGTTCCAAACCAGAACTATCCTTTCTTAACAGATGAGTTGGAGCGACGCAGTGTCCAAATTTTAAAATACGTCCTGGCAGAAGAGGATGGTCTGACGCGTGAAGAAGTGGATTCCACACCACTCATCAATCAAGACTATACAGAACAGGCAAACCAGGCGCTCCGATATCAGGGTTATCACATCACTTCAACCATTGATAAAGAAATCTATGACACCATGCAGGATGTCAAAGATGATAACTTCTACTATTATGGTGACAGAAGTTCTGAAGATGCGATTGATATAGAGGAAGGTTCTGATCAGGAAGAAGAAATGATGCATCACGAAGTCGGTGCAATATTAAAAGAAAACAGCAGCGGTAAAATATTAGGATTTATCGGCGGCCGTGACCATGAGGATTCATCTGTTAACCACGCCACACAGACGGATCGTCAAATCGGTTCAACAATGAAGCCATTAATTACATTCGGTCCTGCGGTCGACAAGGGTATTATTGCTCCTGATACAGTATTACTGGATGAGAAATTCAGTTATAACGGTTATGAGCCTGCCAACTACGACTATGAGGAAGAATTTGGCCTTGTTTCTGCAAAACATGCACTCAGTAACTCATATAACCTGAGTACACTGAGATTATGGTCAGATGTCCGTGAAGAGAACCCTCAGGAATATTTTGAACGTATGAACCTGCCATTACCAGATACGCTATTTGATCTCGAAGGCCGCGGATTCGCTTCACTGCCACTAGGTACGAATAACCTTACTGTGCAGGAGAACGTCGATGCATTTTCTAGTTTTGCACAGGACGGCAGCTTTACAGAAGGCTATATGATTGAAAGCATTACAAGTCCTGACGGTGAAGTCATTTACGAACACGAACCTGTTAAAAATGAAGTGTTCAAAGATTCAACTGCATATCTGATGTCTGATATGTTGCAGGAATCCTTTATATCAGGTTCTGCATATCATATCGAAGACTTTTATCGAAGTATTGAAAATGAATACGATTTTGCAGCCAAAACAGGTACATCCAATTCATTCGTCGACTCGTGGTTCATGGGATACAACCCGGATGTAACTCTAGGCTTATGGATGGGTTATGATGAGAACATACCTCAGGTTTCCGGCTATGAAGGTGAACAATATCTCCATATATACAACTGGCGTAACCTGACTCAGGAATTGATCGCTCTCGCTCCGGATCAGATGGGCCGCGGTACTTCTTTCCAACAGCCTGACTCAGTCAGAGAAATCGAATATTGTGGACTTACAATGGAAACAGAAAGTGACTGTGAAGAAGATTTGGATGATCCGATTACCGGTCCAGTCGCAGAAGATACAAGACTCAGTGACAAGAGCAGTTTAAATGACCCGGCAATACAGTCTAGAATGGGTGCTGCTTTTGATGATGAAGGACTTTCCAATTCATCTCTGAGAGGCACAGTGACCAACACGTATGATGATCGTTATTCTGTCGGAGGTTCATCGAGCAGTGATGACGATGACGACGATGATGATGATGACAATGATTAATTTCAATTAAATTAGATCATAAAAAAGAGATCGGCCATTCGGCCGATCTCTTTTTCGTTTTCTATTAGAATAAACCTTTAGAAGTACCGTCAGCAGCAACATCCATGTTAACCGCAGATGGCTGTTTTGGAAGACCAGGCATAGTCATGATGTCACCTGTCAGTGCAACAACGAAGCCAGCTCCGGCTTTTACATCCAATTCTCTTACAGTTACTGTAAATCCTTCAGGACGACCAAGTTTTTTCGGATCGTCACTCAGTGAGTACTGTGATTTTGCCATACAGACCGGTAGATTTCCAAAACCGTTTGCTTCAATTTCAGCAAGCTGTTTTTGAGCTTTAGCCGTCAGAACGACACCTTCACCGCCGTATACTTCTTTGACAATCTTCTCGATTTTCTGATCGATAGGTGTGTCAAGATCATACAGGTGTTTGAATTCCTGTGGCTGATCTAGAACTTCAAGTACCTGGTTCGCAAGATCTACGCCGCCTTCGCCGCCTTTTTCCCATACTTGGGTAAGTGACACACGTACGTTCTGCTCTTTACACCAGTCTAATACAAAGTCTCTTTCTTCATCAGTGTCTGTAACGAAGTCGTTCAATGCAACAACAGGCTCGACACCGAATTTACGAGCGTTCTCAATGTGCTTACCTAAGTTTACAATACCTTCTTTAAGAGCGTCTACGTTAGCTTCACCTAAATCATCTTTAGCCACGCCGCCGTTCATCTTAAGTGCACGGATAGTCGCTACAAGAACGATAACATCCGGCTTGAAGTCACCTTTACGTGCTTTGATGTTCATGAACTTCTCTCCGCCAAGATCCGAACCGAAACCACTTTCTGTGACTACGATATCAGCAAGTTTACGTGCTGTGTTTGTAGCAATCAGTGAGTTACAGCCATGTGCAATATTTGCGAATGGTCCACCATGAATCAGAGCAGGTGTACCTTCCATAGTCTGTACAAGGTTTGGTTTGATCGCTTCTTTAAGAAGTAATGCAAGCGCACCCTCAACTTCCAGCTCTTTAGCAGTAACAGGTTTTCTGTCATAAGTGTAACCGATGACCATTTCACCCAGTTTTGCTTTAAGGTCCATGATGTCTGTAGCTAAACAAAGTACAGCCATGATTTCACTTGCAACCGTGATGTTAAAACCATCTTCACGAGGTACACCGCGGCTTGGTCCGCCAAGGCCGACAACCACTTGTCGAAGCGCACGGTCGTTCATATCAAGAACTCTCTTCCATGAAACCCGTCGCGGATCAAGGTTCAGTTTGTTGCCATGGTGGATGTGGTTGTCAATGAACGCGGATAGAGCGTTGTTCGCCGTAGTGATTGCGTGCAGGTCACCGTTGAAATGAAGGTTGATTTCCTCCATCGGTAATACTTGTGCCTGACCACCGCCGGTAGCTCCACCTTTAACACCCATAACAGGACCTAATGATGGCTCACGTAATGCAACCATTACGTTCTTCTTCAACTTGTTGAATGCATCTGATAAACCAACAGTTACAGTAGATTTACCTTCTCCGGCCGGAGTCGGGTTCATCGCGGAAACTAAGACAACTTTTGATTTGTTTTCGTCTCCTTCAACTTGATGAATGTCCACTTTTGCTTTATGTTTACCATGAAGTTCCAAGGCCTCATTAGGAATATTCGCCTTAGCTGCGATATCTTCTATCGGTTGGATCTCAGCTTTAGCAGCAATTTCCTGATCTGTTAAATGTGCCATTATCTCATCTCCCAAATGAAAAATATTGAGTTATGCAGAGGCATAACAATTACCTTTCCATTATGACATATCTAAGTGAATTTTTCCACAAACAAAGCATTTTAAGTTAATTCTGATAATATAATTTTCAGTCATCATGTTTATGCCCGACTTCAATCCGGAAAATGGTATTTGCTGCACTTTTTCGTTCCGATATTCCACTGCTTTATTGCCAATAATTCAATTCATTCTTAAAAAAATAACCCCCTCAATGAGGGGGTTCAAATGATTTATATTAATCATCATCCATACTGGAGAGGTCTCCGGCATCCAGATTCAATTCCCATGCCTTCAATACACGACGCATGATTTTACCACTGCGTGTTTTAGGCAGTTTATCCTTGAATTCAATTTCTCTCGGTGCAGCATGTGCAGCGAGCCCTTCTTTAACAAACACTCTAATTTCTTCTTTCAGCTCATCTGATTCGTCATACTCTTCTCTAAGAGCAATGAATGCTTTGACGATTTCACCTCTGACCGGGTCAGGCTTACCGATGACACCAGCTTCTTGTACTGCAGGATGCTCGACAAGTTTCGATTCTATTTCAAACGGTCCGACTCTTTCACCGGCAGTCATGATTACGTCATCCACCCTGCCCTGGAACCAGTAATATCCATCTTCATCTTTATAGGCAGAGTCACCGGATACGTACCATTCACCGACGAAATAAGAGTCATACTTCGGTTTGTTTTTCCATACTTCCCTCATCATCGCAGGCCACCCTGTTTTGAGTGCCAGGTTACCCATTCTGTTTGCCGGCAGTTCATTACCGGAATCATCTATGATCGCCGCTTCAACTCCCGGTACCGGTTTACCCATGGAACCGGCTTTGATATCCATAGACGGGAAGTTTGTAATCATATGAGCACCTGTCTCAGTCATCCACCAAGTATCGTGGATTCTCAAATTGAGAACATCCATACCCCATTTGACCACTTCAGGGTTCAGCGGCTCCCCTACAGATAGTACATGTCTCAAGGAGCTTAAATCATATTTTTTAAGTATTTCGTCGCCTGCCCCCATCAACATACGGAGTGCTGTCGGTGCACTGTACCAGATTGTGATATTCAGTTCATCAATTGCTCCATACCATGATTCAGGTGAGAATCTTCCGCCTACGACAACGTTGGTCACACGGTTCAGCCATGGTGCAAATATACCATAAGACGTGCCGGTTACCCAGCCTGGATCCGCAGTACACCAATATACATCATCTTCTTTCATGTCGAGTACATATTTACCTGTAATATACTGTTGGACCATAGCATACTGGACATGAAGAACACCTTTAGGTTGTCCCGTGGAACCGCTTGTATAGTGAAGAATCATTCCATCTTCCTTATCCAGCCACTCTATTTCAAAATCTTCGGATGCTTTTTCATAGGCCGCATTGAAATCCAAGTGATCATCATTATCCGTTTCACCTACAACGACAACTTTTTCAAGGTTAGGCAGATCATCTACAGGTATACGTCCAACCAGTTCCGAAGTCGTGACGATCACTTTGGCATCACTGTTTTCCAATCTGTCTTTAACAGCTTTTTCCATAAACGCTTCGAATAAAGGCCCGACAATTGCACCCAGCTTCAAAGTACCCAGTAAACTGAAATATAACTCGGGCGAGCGTGCCATGAAAATAAATACACGATCCCCTTTTTCTACTCCCGCTTCATTCTTCAGCACATTCGCAGCTTTGTTGGATGCAATTTGCATATCTTTGAATGTATATGTGGATTTTTTATCATCGTTTTTGTAAATAAAGGCTGTCTTATTTCCATAACCCTCTTCAACATGCTTATCAATGCATTCGTAAGCCATATTGAATTTATTTGTTTCAGACCATGAAAAATTCTTTTCAATTTCATCCCAGTTGAAATTTTCATAAACTTTATCGTAATCATTTAAATTCGGATTTTGATCCGTTGCTTTGTAATACTCTACTTTCATCTTGAATCCCCCTATAAGTTTTCTCATTTCTAATGATAGTATATAATAATATTAACGTACTTTTCAAAATTTTTAAATCTTATTAATCAGGAGGTGTGATTTGTGCAGCACCAAAAAACTTATCATCAGGATTTTCTCACTCTAAATGACCGTAAAATAGTCATCGAAGGACCTGTTTCCAGCGATACTTTAAAGACATACAGTTTTGATGATGGTTTAGATGCTTTCAGAAGACCGAAGGATCAGTTGGAGGCTATATTGGAAATCGCCGATCTCGATGAAGGCAGAATCATAGTAGCACGTGATGGAAAGCATATAATAGGATACGTCACCTACCACTATCCTGACGAGCTTGAGAGATGGTCAGACGGCAATCTGTCCTATCTCATTGAACTTGGCGCGGTAGAGATATCTTTAAACTATCGCAGCGGCGGAATCGGAAAAAAATTGATCCAGCTGACAATGGAAGATTCATTCGTGGAAAACTATATTATAATCACCACTGAATACTATTGGCACTGGGACTTGAAAAATAACAGCCTCAGCGTCTACGAATATAAAGATATAATGATCAACTTGATGGCAAGTGCCGGATTTGAAGTATTTCAGACCAATGACCCTGAAATCACAGCACACCCTGCCAATACGCTTATGGCAAGAATAGGGAAAAATATTAAAAGGGAGCAAATGATGGAATTTGATAAAATCCGTTTCAAAGACCGCTTCTTTATTTAATGCTGAGGAGGATATTAAATGTTAGTAGAAAGAATCATGACATCGCCTGTCCGGTCGCTGTCCCCGGAAAACACAATTGAAGAGGCGCTCAATATGATGAGCCGGTATTCATTCAGACATGTGCCCATCACCAATGAGGATGATAAATTAGTCGGTATCGTTTCTGACAGAGATATTAAAATGACACTGCCATCCGTTTTATCTGATGAGGATCCCGGTATGAACCTGGAACAGCCTTTATCGAGAATAATGAGAACGAACGTGACCTATTGCCATCCTCTGGATTTCGTGGAGGAAATTGCGCTTGATTTTTATCATTTTGCAATCGGTGCAATTCCTGTAGTAAGAGAAGGGAAAATCGTCGGTATCGTTACACAAAAAGATATGCTTAACACCTTCCTGGAACTGACCGGTATAAAAGAACCCGGTTCAATCATTGAGATAGATATCGAGGACAAGACAGGTGTCATCTATGAGATAGGCAAAGTGTTCAAAGATTTGAACATTAGAATAATCAGTGTGTCAGTTTACAAGAATAAGGAAACCAAGGGGAATAAAATCATTGTATTACGCGTTCAGGCGATGAATCCGAAATTTGCAATACAGAGACTACAAGAACAGGGGTTCAATGTGCTGACTCCTGACAAAATGGGCTTGAGATGAAACCGTTATATGTTTATGATAAATCATTGCTTGAATACAGATTCAATGATCAGCACCCCTTTAATCAAATGAGAGTAAAAATGACAACTGATTTACTGGCATCATCAGGGTTTTTAAAAGAAGAAGATATCATTAAACCGAGGAAAGCGACAGATGAGGAGCTCTTGCTTGTCCATCAGCCGGAATATGTAGAAGCAGTCAAAAAAGCCGGGAAAGGCACACTGCCTGAGTCCCAGATGGAAAGTTACGGGCTGGCGAGTGACGATACACCCACTTTCGAAGATATGCACGAAAAAAGTAAAATGCTGGTCGGTGCCACACTGACCGCTGTTGATGCAGTCATGAAAGGCAATGCAAAAAAAGTTCTGAGCCTTGCCGGCGGGCTTCATCACGGGTTTACCGGTCGTGCCAGCGGATTTTGCATTTATAATGATTCGGCGGTAGCCATTGAATATATGAGAAAGAATTACGATCTGAAAGTCCTTTATATAGATACGGATGCCCACCATGGAGACGGAGTACAATTTACCTTCTATAATACTAATGAAGTGATGACCTACTCGATTCATGAAACAGGCAGGTATTTATTTCCGGGAACAGGTTCCACAACTGAAAGAGGCGACGATGCCGGATTTGGCTTCTCTGTCAATTTACCAGTCGATGCTTTTACAGAAGACGAATCATTTTTAAGTATTTTTGAAGACAGCCTGGAAAATGCAATCATCAAATTTAAGCCGGATATTCTGTTAAGCCAAAATGGAGTCGATGCCCACTATAGGGATCCGATGACCCATCTCGCATTGACTTCAAAATCATACGAGGAAATCCCCCGTATCGTCAATCGACTCAGCGATGAATATACAGATGGAAAATGGATTGCTGTCGGCGGTGGAGGCTATAATATTTGGCAGGTTGTACCGAGAATGTGGGCGCAGATATGGCTGGCAATGAACAATGAAATCCCGCCGCGAGGTATGCTGCCGGATGCTTATCTTGAAAAATATCAAAGTAAAAGTAAGGTCGAGTTCCCGACATTGTGGGAAGATGATTTAAGTGACTTCCAGGAAATCCCGAGAAAGAATGATATTACTGAAAAAAATGAAGGAATGCTTCAGAGAATACTGATGTATCTGGAGCAAATATAAAAAAACTCTAATTGGAGTTTGATATTGATTCTGAGGTGCAGCCCTAAAGTTGAACTCCAAAATTCAACTTTAGGGGGGCCTCACTCCAACCAGAGGTTTTTATTATTTTGTGGAAGATCTGTACTCGATGATATAAGGCAGGATGACGTTTGGTTCATCCACCGGTTCATCTTTCATATACTTCGTCAGCAGTCTCATACCCACTGCACCGATATCATACAGGGGTATCGCAATACTGGTCACAGGCGGACGCATCATATTCACAAGATGCGTGTTGCTGCAGCTGACAAGCTGCAGTTTATTAGGAAAACTGATGCCGCGGTCGAGAGAGCCGTGCAGCATGCCGATAGCCGCTTCATCACTCATTGTGATCAGCACATCTACGTCCTCCTCTTCGATAAGACGGTCAAATACGTCCCTGCCTGCCTGGTAATGTGTCGCCACTTCTTGAATATACTCTTCTTTAAATGGCAGATTATTTTCTTTATATGCTTCTTTCAGCCCGTCTTCAATGTGACGCTCAAGCTGCTGGGAATAAAGTGCCTTGACGAAGAATATGTCCTTCGCTCCGCTTTCAAATAAATGATTGGAGACTTCTTTGATCGCTTTAAAGTAATCAATGTTTACTGAAGGCAGGTTCGCATCTTTCTCACTCGTTCCGCATATAACAACCGGGACATTCGATCCTTTGATGTCTTCAATCGTCTCCTCATTCAAAGTACCGCCGAGAAATACTATACCGTCAACCTGCTTGCTAATCAGGTTCAAAAATGAATTTCTTTCCTTTTCAGGATCATTGTCAGTATTTGCGATGATGGTCTGATAGTTATACATCTCAGCAATATCATCAAGCCCTCTTGCCAGAGATGAATAATACAAGTTGGATATATCCGGTATGATTACGCCAACTGTTGTCGTCTTTTTACTCGCCAATCCTCGAGCGACAGCATTTGGCCTGTAGTTTAATTTTTTAATGACTTCTTTAACTTTTTTTCTCGTCTCCGGTTTAACATTGGGGTTACCGTTAAGCACCCGGGACACTGTAGCCATGGAGACTTTTGCTTCACGTGCTACATCATAAATAGTTACTGTCATATGTACACCTCCTGAATAAATATGTAAGCGTTTGTTTTTAATAATAACATGAATATAACAGTGATTGCATCTTAATTATACTGATTGTTGTAATAATCACATAAAAAAATTAACCACATGAATAACATGTGGTTAATTGAAGTTATTTATTGTCTTTATCTTCTTCAGCATACTTGGACATGTCGACCGTTCTCGGGTCATCAGCACCTTCATCGGCTACATCATCCTGTATCGCTCTCTTTTGAGCCTGAACCTGCTCTTCGTCCATATTTTTGATACGTTGTTTTTCTTCTAATTCACTTTTCTTTGTCACGGCTTCGTCTTTTTTAGCTTCAATTTTGGAACGTAACTCTTCAGTTTTCTGTTCCGCTTTCGCTTTAAGTGATTCGCTGTCGAAGCCGCCGTTCTCTTTCGAGTTGAAAGTCTGTGTGAATTTGTTCGTTGTATCAGAGATGTCATCCCTTAATGCATCACCAGATTTTGGTGCAAGGAGCAATCCGCCGATTGTACCTGCAGCAAGTCCGAGAACAAGGCCGATTGTGAAATCACGGCCTGTAGTGCTGTGGATTTGCTGTTCATATTCTTCTACACCGTGTAAATGGCGATCTCTATTATAAGTTTCCATAATTTATAAAGACCTCCTTTTCAATTATTGAATAATGACTGTTAACGATTCTCTCCGGTATTGTCATTTCCCGTTGCAGGGGAATTTACTGCCACCGGCAGATTTTCATCATTATCTGATTCCTGTGTATTCGTGTTGTAAGCTTTGTTGCGTCGTTGTCTCATCTGCCATTTGTCTGCAACTTCCATTGCAACATTGGACCATTGAACAACTTGTGAAATCTTATCTTCATTTTGTGAAATATTATGAGTGATAGAGTTTGTCACTCTGTCCACTGAACTGTTCAGATTGCTGACTGAATCACCCATACCTTGAATTGCATCTACAACTGAATTCAGTTTTTGTGATTTACCCTGAACATCTTCAGTTAAGCGGTTTGCTTTATGAAGTAAATCTGTAGATTCTCTTGTGATACCTTGAATTTGACCTTCTACACCATCCAGTGTTTTTGCAATATGATCTAAATTCTTTTTAACAGGTAATAATACATAAGCAACTGCAATTGCAACAATCAATAAAGCAATTGCCGCTATACCTGCAGCAATAGCCAATATAAGTTGCCAATCCATAATCAAACGCCTCCATCTTCTTTAGACAATTTTTTTATTCATTACTTAGAATAGCCCAATTCGGCCATTAGTAAACATATTTATTGCAAATTATGATAATAATTCTGTAAATCTTTTTTCATATTTTTGAATATCTCCAGCACCCATAAATATAATTACAGCATTTTCATGGTTGTTCAATAATTCCAAATCGTCATCATTCAAGACGGTGGCACCGGGTATCAAATCACTCAAATCCGCACTGGACAAGTTGCCTGCCGACTCTCTTGCAGAACCAAATATATCTACGATATATGTTTTATCAGATTCGTTCAGCGCTTCGGCAAATTCATTTAAAAACTTTTCCGTCCGTGAAAAAGTATGCGGCTGGAAGACTGACACTATTTCTCTGCCCGGATATTTTTTTCGTGCTGTTTCAAGCGTCGCTTTGATTTCCTTCGGATGGTGGGCGTAGTCATCAACAAGAACCATATCATTGATATATGTCTCGCTGAAACGGCGCTTCACGCCCCCGAATGTAAGAAATGCTTCTTTAATGTTATTCATATTCAATGATTCCAGATAACAGACTGCAATGACCGATAATGAATTTAGCACATGATGATCTCCGTACATGGGAATCACGAATGTCTCTTTATAGTCCTCGCCAATCGTCACTTCGAATTCTGTACCTTTTTCACTCGTTCTTATATTGGATGCAGTGACATCAAAGTTACCTTCAATACCGTATGTGTAAAGAGGCACATCCACTTTGATCTTATTGGTATTCTCATCTCCGCCGAATGCGATGACGGCTTTTTTAACTTGAGATGCCATTTCATTGAAAGCATCGATGACGTCATCCAGATCCTTAAAGTAGTCAGGATGATCGAAATCAATGTTTGTGATGATCGCATAGTCCGGATGATAGCTTAGGAAATGTCTTTTATATTCACAGGATTCAAATGTGAAATAATCGCTGCTCTTCAGACCGAACCCTGTCCCGTCACCGATTAAGAAGGTGGTTTCAACATCACCATTCATCACATGGCTGAGCAGTCCGGTCGTTGAAGTTTTACCGTGGGCGCCGGTGACTGCTATAGAAGTGAAGCGACTCATAAATTCAGCCAGGAATTTATGGTACCTTATCACTTTAAAGTTGCCCTCCATCGCTTTCTTAATCTCGACATGATCATCATTAAATGCATTTCCAGCAATATAAGTATAGCCCTCTTCGACATTTCTCTCATCGAAAGTCAGAATATCTATTCCTTTATCTCTCAATTGAAATTCTGTAAAAACTTCCTTATCAATGTCAGAGCCCCGAACGACATGACCCAGGTCATGCAGTACTTGAGCAAGTGCACTCATGCCTGCACCTTTTATACCAATAAAATGAAATTTTTCCACAGGGACACCAAACTTTCTCAATATATTAAGGTTGTTGCTCACGTAAGAACTTTAAAATTTTATCCTTGGTTTCTTTATCTATTTCTCCTCTGTTAACTCTGAGGGGTTTATTAGAAGTTGGAATCTGAACCAGCATGTCATTACCTGACATTAAATTATCCGATCCTTTGATCACTTGGTTTCTGTCATCTTTAAAGGAGATTTTAGTCTGAAGCAACTGCAACAGTTCATAGCCTATTTTAGCTGCCGGATCACCGTGTCTGATCAGCAGATGGATGCCAAGCGGCTTGCCTTTTTTCAGAATTTGCACGACAGCATTGATCGCCTCATGATTATTACTCTGAATAAGCTCGCTGAAATCATCAATAACAACTACTATAACACTTTTTTTATTTGCATGGTTGACACGCTGATTGAAACTGGATATATTCCGTACATGTGCACGTCTGAATTGATTTGATCTGGAATTCACTTCCTGTAATATATCATCCAAAGCGTCGGTTGACTTAATCGTATCATGTTCAGAAAATAGATAATTCAACCGTTTATAACCATCGTACATGTCATTGCTTGTAACAAATTTGAACTTCAAATCATGTGAAGTATGGTTCATCAGCATTGATATGATGAAGTTATCAATCAAGTGTGCCGCTTCATCATTTTTCCCGCCGTAAACCAGTAAATGACCTGCTTTCGGAAGTTCATAGCTGAAAATCTGATCATCCACAATTTTACCCAGCATGAATTTATAATCATTTTTTCTCAATTTCAAACTGCTCTTTTGAAATAAAGTACTGAAATAAATCGGCCTGGGCTCCCTGAGCGGGATTTCGACCCCGATATGACTCGTCCCGATTATGGGTGCAACGACACGCATTTCTTCCACTGGTAAATATGGTAAAATGTGTGATTTAAGTTTCGAAATATTACTGATCCGGAAATTACGGTTTAATTTTAGTTCATGAGTACCGATGATGCCATTTGACTTATACTCATTGACACTCGCCGGCACTCCATTTGCATTGAAAGCCTGAACAATCGCCTCGCTGAGTTCTTTTTCTTCAGACGCATAGTCTGATGCCTGCATTTTACCGAGCATATCAAGCGATGGCAGACTGAGCGTCGGCCCATAACGCTTTTCAACTGATGCGGATTTCATTTTAACAGGCGTCCCCATCGTGTGTGTCGGAACTTTATCTTCCTTCAATGACTTTTTCTTTTTTGTCAGAGGTTTGATGGCTGATTTTAAATTTTGAGAACTTCTGGATTCGGCTTCCTCTTTCCTTCTATTCATCGCTGCTTCTTTTCTGATATTATCACGATGTTTTTTGCGATTTCTTTTTTTTACAATATCGCGGATGATGACTGACTGTATGTCATCATAATTCGTTCCTTCTGAACTTTCGGATGATTCAGCTTCCGGGGCTTCCTTATTTTCAAGATCATACTTTTTCAAACCATGAACAGGCGATGGAATTTCCCTCGCCTTTTTCAATATAAAGCTTGACTTACTTGTATCCGGCAAGTTCGTCGATTGATGATGCTCATGTCTTCTGTCTCTTCTGACAAAGCCGGTACTATCATTCTTCCGTTTCTCAGCAGGTTGTTTTTTTATATCATCATCTATATCAAGCGGAAATCTAAAGCGCTCTTCCGTCAGGTTTTCTTCTGCATCCACAGGTTTAAATTCTCTTCTTTTCCTTGATCTAGCCATAATCTCACCCTTAATTCACTGCAAATGACTGACCGACTTCATAGTCACCACTTAATACATATATTCCGTCAATCCCATCATCTTCCAGATTCAATTCTTTTTTAGAACAGATCATACCATTTGACTCAACGCCTCTCAGCTTTGACGGCTTAATATACATGCCGTCCGGCATCCATGCGCCGACTTTCGCCACGACCACTTTTTGACCGGAGTCGACATTCGGTGCGCCGCAGACAATTTTCAAGTTGTCATCCCCGACATCCACCTGGCAGACATTGAGCTTGTCTGCATCAGGATGCTGTGATTTTTCAGTAACGTATCCCACTACGAATTTTGGTGCCAGATCCGCTTCAATCTGCGCTTCGTCAACCGAAGATAAAACTTCATTGATCTTATTGACATGTGTTTCAGCCGGAGTGACATTGACCTGATCTTTCTCAAGTTCAAATTTGTCTGAAGCATTGAAGATATTCATGCCGACTATTTCATCATTTTCTTTGATGACCGTCACACCATCATAGTGTGTATAGGACGGTGATTTCGCACTTTTTAAAGATACCAGTAATACATCGCCAACATGGGCTTTATTATAAGTCAGTTTCATTTAATTCCCTCTTTTTGAATTCTTTTGTTTGCCGAGTATGAAGACCGGCTGTAATCTTTTATCTCTGTATGAGAATGATAACGAAGTGATCGGCGTCAATCCTTCTGCAAAGTACTGCATCATCATCTGGGCCATAATATCATAACCCACTTCATTTTTGACATCAGCGATTATCAGTACATCCTGGTGCGGAAGTCCGACCATCATCTCGCCTTCACATATTTCATGCATATCATTTAAAAACTGTTCATTAAGGATTCTGGACGCGTCGTAGCCATCATTATGATTGACAAAATAAAAGTCATTTTCCTGCACAGTCTGTTTTTTATAATCTATTTTCAAATTGTTCAGGTTGTTATATGCCAGCACTCTAATATCTTCGTGGCTCATGCCGAAAGATTCAGCCAGTTTTTCATCAATCAGACGATAGCTGTTTTTAAAGTCCATTGCATAGTAGACTCTTGTTTCATTCGTATGATCATCCATGATGAATTTCAAGCCGCTTTTTGTTTCTTCATAGAAACTGGTCGATCTGACAACCGGATAGACCATGGATTGATCCAGATTGACCGACTCATCTTCCATGCGGGTTAAAGTTTCATTGATATAGTAGATGATCTCGTCCACGAACTTATCATCATTTTTAGCTTTTTGAGCCGCTTTGGCGAGCTCTATATCAACACCTTTTCTATTGTCTTTACGTTCGATTCTGAGTTCTTCATCTTTCCTGTTGAATTTAAAATCAAAATCATCACGTTTTGCATTTAGTTTTTCTAATATTAAATCTTTCAGTTTAAAAACATTCATCAGAATGCCTCCAATAATTTCTACTTATTTTAATGCTGTAAAGCCTGGTCACCTTCCTTGATCATTCCAAGCTGTCTCATCAGAATATAGATCAAATATGTGACCAAGGCTGGTAAAACGATATGGAATACAAGAATCAGTACAATGACCTGAGCTGACATCCCCATCGTTTCTATCGCCATTATCTGGCCGACAAAACCGCTGGTTCCCATACCTGCCCCTGCCGCATTGTTTTCCATTGGAAAAAATACGGTCATTATCGGTGCAATGATGGCACTTGCTAGCGTAGGCGGCACAATGATAAATGGATTTAAAAATACATTCGACACCTGCAGCATTGAAGTTCCGATTCCAAGTGATATCAGTCCGGATATTCCATTGTCCCTGTAACCCTGAACGGCAAAACCCACCATATGGCAGCAGCAGCCGATTACTGCAGCGCCTGCTGCCAGACCACTGATCTCAAGCATCAGGGCAAGTGCTGCACTGGATAACGGCGCAGTCAACATCAGTCCAAAAACAACGGCAACCAGTATTCCCATGACAAACGGCTGCTGTTCAGTTGCAAAGACGATGAAGCCCCCGACACTTGTCATGAAGTCACCAATCCAAGGTCCGACAAACTGTGCGACTCCATATGCTGCAGTAATTGTTAGAAGCGGGGTGACTATAATATCTATCTTTGTTTTCCCGCTGTACAGCCGGCTGATTTCAACCGCTGCGATACTCGCGATAAAGCTGCCGGCCGCACCGCCAAATTCGTAAGCGGCATAACTGACGACAACCGTTGAAAAAACAACAAGCGGCGGTGCTTTCAAACCATAGCTGATGGCTGCACCGATTGCCGCGCCGGTCAGCGCCATGGCAACCGCACCGATTTCAGTCATAAATGACAAAAACGGAATATAAGTCCCTATAGTGTCCATGATCAGACCGATGATCAATGAAGAAAACAACCCTAAAGCCATAAAACTCATTCCGTCGATGAACCAGCGTCTTAATAATTTTCTCATCATTTTACCCCGCCCGCTCATTGACCTTTTAAGGTTTTAACGACATCAGAATCTACATTTTGTACCAGTTGCGAAAGAAACTTATGTGCTTCTATATAATCATTATAGTCGATAATTGAATGTGAAGTATGGATATACCGTGCACAAATTCCGACAACTCCCGAAATGACACCCTCATTGGAAACATGTATACTGCCTGCATCCGTACCGCCGGGTGAAGTGTAGTATTGATATTTTATATTATTCTTCTCTGCGATATCAATCATATACTCTCTCATCGGTTTGGATAATATCATCGTACGGTCCATTATGCGAAGTAACGTGCCTTCACCGATTTTTCCTGTATCATCCTTTTTGCCCATCATATCGTTTGCAGGGGAACAGTCCACAATAAATGCTACATCGGGTTTGACCAGGTTACTGCTCACTTTGGCGCCTCTTAATCCGACTTCTTCCTGGACGTTCGCCCCCACGTACAGATCACAATCCAGGTCTATATCTTTCAATGTTTCCAGAACTTCTATCGCTATCAGACAGCCGTATCTGTTATCCCATGCTTTTGCAAGGAGTTTATTGTCATTTTCCATTACTTCAAACTGAACATCGGGAACGATTGAATCACCGACTTCGATGCCCATCTTCCTCAGTTCATCGTCACTGTCGGCCCCGACGTCAAAAAGCATATCTTTGATTTCTGTCTTTTTATCCTTTCCGCCTTTACGGAAATGGATCGGTACGCTGCCGACGATACCTGTAATCTCTTTATCGCCGCTCGTGCGTAATTTTAATTTCTGGCTTAATAAAACATCGCTCGACCATCCACCGAGCGGCACAAATTTTATCAGACCGTTCTTTTTAAGTTCTGTCACCATGAAGCCCACTTCATCCATATGCGCTGCAATCATAACTTTTGGCGCATTTTTCTTACCGCTTTTCTTAACGGCAAAAATACCGCCCAGGCCATCGGTGATGATTTCGTCAGAAAGTGGTTCCAGCTCTTTTCTCAAATACTCCCTGACAAGATTTTCAAAACCAGGTGCTCCATGCAATTCAGTTAATGTTTTCATTCTATCCAAAGTTTTTTGTGATAAATTCATGATAATTCCCCTTTAAGATGATTTTCATTTATTTCATATGGTAAACTACATTTAAGGAGGTAGTTTTATGTCAAAGCGCAGAATATTTTTATTATTTACAGTGATCGCTTCTGTCCCGGCATTAATCTGGTTTTTCCTTTACCGGACGGTAGATGCTCAAAAAGTGATTGACGGTTTACATTTACAATTCGATGATGTTTCATTCATTTCTCTGGATTATCAGACGGACGAAAGAAACTTCCTTGGAATGAAATCCAAAGTGATCAATGGCGTCGTTCATGTTGGTGAAGGTGAAGATGTTTCAAAATACCAATTTATGGCTGATGCTTATACAGGTGAAATCATGGAGATTACTAATCAGTAATCTCCTGTTTTTTTACCCTTTTATATCTTTCCGTCTTCTTTCAGCTTTTCAATCGTTTTATGAATGCGTTCCATGCCAGACTCTATACGCATCCTGCTGGAAGCCACATTCATCCGGAAACGTCCGTTGTCAGAAACATCGTAAATATGACCCGGCGACACAGCTATGCCTCCTACATCTACAAGTGCTTTATGCATCTCGGCATCTTCAATTCCGCATTTCTCAAAGCTGATCCATGCTAAATAGGTCGATTGTGGTTTTTTGAATGACAGATAGTCGGACAGATGTTCATTGATATACGCTTCGATATAATCAAAGTTACCTTCCAGATGATTGTTCAGCTCATCCACCCACTCGCCGCAGTCCGTATAGGCGGCTTCAATCGCCGACAGAACCAGGCTGTTTGCCGTACCTACGTTATAGCGGTGATCATACTCATAGATGATTTTATTTTTCAGTTCTTTATTTTTAGTTATGAAATATGAATGCGGTATACTTGCCAGGTTAAAAGTCTTTCCGAGGCCCGTGGTTACAATGATCGGGTCGCCGTCATCCATCAGCTCAGCCATGGATACAAACTCCTCTTTAGGTCTTACGAAGTCCATATGAATCTCATCACTGATGAAAAAGACATCATTTTGAAGACAGATATCCTTCATCTTCTGAAGTTCTTCCCTCGTCCAGACGGTCCCGGTAGGATTATGCGGATTACAATGGACAAACACTTTATTTTCAGGTGCCTGGCACAATTTTTCGAAATGGTCGAAATCAAAAGAATATTCATTATCCTCTTCGATTAGAGAGCATGGAACCACCTTACGGTCATTACCCTTTAAAACCTTCAAAAATGCATTGTATGTCGGCATATTCAAAATGACACCGTCGCCCTTGTCAGAATAAAGACGCACCGCCTCACTCACCGTATACAGTACAGACGGCGCATAATGAATCATGTCATCAGTCAAATCCACATTGAAGCGGGATTTCCACCACTGTTTGACGGGGCCGTAAAATTTGGAGTTTTTCCAAATTGTATAACCGAAAATTCCGTTATCCAGTCTTTTTTTCATTGCTTTTGTAATGGCTTCAGGTGTTTCAATATCCATATCAGCTATCCAGAATGGCGCGAGTCCCGTACGTCCGAATAATGGCTCGGTGCCTTCATACTGAATACTGTAAGTGCCTTCTCTGGTCGTTTCTTTATCGAAATTGAACTTGCTCAAAAGTTTCCCCTCCACGTATAATTTCTTCACATTATATTTTATCATTCTTTACCGATAATTACATTGCAAAGAAAAAAAGCATCTTAAAAAGATGCTTTCAAAAAATATATTCTGCTGCCGTTTTTAGAGAACTTCTCTTCATATTCGGTACGTATGTTATCCTCGGGTTCTTCATCATGAAGATCCAAAATGATTTCATCAAACTTCATGCCGTATTCATTCATGCTTTTCAAGCTGAATTCGAATAAACCGCGATTGTCAGTTTTAAACTGCAGGCTGCCTTCATCATTCAAAAGATGATGATACTGTTTTAAGAAAGTATGATAAGTAAGACGTCTTCTCGCATGCCTTGTTTTCGGCCATGGGTCTGAAAAGTTCAGGTAAATTTTTGAAACTTCACCCTCACCCAGGTAGTCGCTGATATAATTCGCATCCAGCAAGACCAGTCTGATGTTTTTCAAATCCATTTCAATAATCTTTTCCACAACTCTGATGATGATATTTTTATCCAGTTCGATGCCAAGATAGTTGATATCGGGATTTTTTTCTGCAAGCTCTGTAATGAATGTACCCATGCCCGTACCAATTTCAATTTGCAACGGCTGATCAGTATCAAAAAATTGTTTGACTTTATTTTTATAATTCATTTCTGTATCCACGATATGACCATTTTCTTTCAAATAATCCATGGCCCACGGTTTGTTACGAATTCTCATCCTGCTGCTCCATTCACTTTATCACTAGATGAACCGATCCCTTTTTATCACTTGATTCAAGAACAGTATCCAGTCGTTCATATCTTTAAAACGCTTATGGTCTTCATACCACTGCACCATCGTAATTGCCTGGACCAATGTATACCACTTCATGCGTTTTCTTAAATCTCTATCATATTTTATGCCGTATGCTTCCAGCCATGCGTCCCATTTTTCCGCTGGAACATAAGTGTAAAGGATGATACCGATATCGATTGCAGGGTCTGCAATCATAGCACCTTCCCAATCTACTAAGAATAATTCATCCTGATCAGACAGCAGCCAATTGTTATGGTTTACATCACCGTGGCAGACTGTACTCAATGATTGATCCAGTTTTGGAATTTTATTTTCTAAATATTGAATGGCACTTCTTACAGTGTGGTGTGCATTCACTTTAGGGGATAATGAAGATTGAATCTTATTCAATAATAAGTCGGGTAACATCGGTTTCATGCCTATTTTCTTAAGCATAGTCAACAACGGTCCTGATGAATGGATTTTCTTCATCAACGCTGCCACCCTGTTTGAAGACATCTCTTCATGGGTCAGCTCACGGCCATTCTTCCAATGCTGTGCTGTTACGACCTCTCCCGTTTCTATGCGTTTCGTCCAAACCAACTTCGGCACTATACCTTCTGCTGATAGTGCTGCTATAAAGGGGCTGGCATTGCGTTTCAGAAAGAGCTTCCGGCCATCCTGTTCGGCCTTATAAGCCTCACCTGATGCACCGCCTGCCGGGTCCAGTGTCCAGCCGAGCTGATAGAAATGCTCCAAATTCCACACCTCTCTTCGTCCTTAAAAGACGCTAAAATATTATATATAATAGCGTCCTTTTTTTGTTTCGTGATTAAAATAATATAGTGTTTGCGGTATGATTTCAAGACTCATATTTTTTAATTTATATGACAACAGCAATAAAACAACCGTCAAAGTCACATATTATAAGGCTTCATCATACTTTAAAAATATAAGTGTAATATCACCCGTTAACTTTATTTAACTGAATTTAATTGTGTGATTTTTTTATTAAAGTATTCCTGCAAATGTTGCGTGACCCGGCCAGTCCTGCCGTCACCCACAGCCCTGCCGTCCACTTTGATCACCGGAATGATTTCCTGGGTCGTACTTGTATAGAACACCTCATCCGCTTCACTCATATCCGACACCGTGAACCCTTCTTCCCTGACAGTGATATCATTTTCTTCTGCCAGTCTGAGAACAACCCGTCGGGTGATGCCGTTCAATATCAGATTGTTTGCAGGATGAGTGAACAGCACTTCGTTTTTCACCATGAATACATTGGTCGAGGACCCTTCGGTCACCACACCATCACGGTACAGAATCGTCTCTTTGGCACCGTTTTCCACTGCATACTGCTTCTCCATGACATTGGCGAGCAGGTTTAGACTTTTGACATGGCACTTCAGCCATCTGTAGTCTTCGGCAGTGACTGCTTCCACACCTGAGTTCATCAGTGACAGGGGACGCTTAGCTTCTCTGATGCTCGCATATATGACAGGTTTCGTCACATTCGGGAACCCGTGGTCGCGGGGAGCGATTCCTCTTGACACCTGAATATAAAGTGCACCGTTAAGAATAACGTTGCGATCTTTTATTTCTTGGAGTATTTCTACGATCTCGGCACGGTCCACATCTCTGATCAAGATTTCCTCTGCACTTTGCAGCAGTCTGTCGACATGTTCGTCAAAAGTGAAGAAATTGCCATCATAAATGCGGATCACTTCATAGACCCCGTCTCCAAAATAAAACGCACGGTCCCCACTTTTTATGCTCATTTCTTCATGGTTCATATAATGTCCGTTATAATAACTAATTCTCATCGGCTTCACCTTCTACACATATTCTATAAATTGCTTCTAAATAAATTGCAGTGGCTTTAAGCAATTCATCGATTTTCATCGTTTCATTCTTTTGATGCATCGTATCTTTCGTATCATTAAACATGGCTCCGAATGCGACACCTCGTTCAAGTGTCCTCGCATAGGTCCCTCCACCTATTGTGAATGGTTCGGTGTCATCATCCACATGATTTCTATAGCTGTCGAGAAGTATTTTAACAAGCGGATCCTCCGGATTTACGTAATGCGGCGGTTCATCAGAAAGGTCTTCAATTGTGAACCCCTCATTTATAATTTTGCTTTTCAGTGCATTTATTCCGTTATTGAAGTCCAGGCCTTCCGGGTATCTCAGGTTGACACCGAAGCTTGCACCGTCCACTTCTGTATAATTGATCATCCCGGTATTGACACTGACCTCACCCATTTCCTCATGAGTATGCGCCATATCAAATTGCTCGCCTTTATAGTTGCCGACGATATATTTATTCGCAAAATCCAAAAAGTTCATTGCGTTATCATCCAGCTCCATAGTGCTCAAAAATTCAATCAGAATAAAGCCCGCATTCACTCCGGCTTCCGGTGTCGAACCATGTGCACTACGGCCTTTTATTCTTATATTCAAAAAACCATTATCCATTTCATAGCTGCCTTCTGCACCTGTGCTTCTTAAAAATCCTTCAAAAGACTGGATAACTTCAGTCATATTCTGTATCACTTTAAGTTTTGCTTCAGCTTCTTCAGGCACCATATTATATCTTTCCCCTGAGATTAAAACTTTCAGCTCAATATTAGGTTCTTCTTCATCCAGCAGTGTATGCTTCTGCACAATATTGAAAGATGTAATGCCCTTTTCTCCATATATCAGCGGAAATGCTGCATCCGGTGCAAAACCTGCCGTCGGCATTTCTTCACTGGCAAAATAAGCTTTCGTACATTCCCAGTCTGATTCTTCATCCGTACCGATGATGAGACGCGTTTTCAATTTGAAATCCACATTCTGTTCACGCAAAATTTTCATCGCGTAATAGGCCGCCATCGTCGGGCCCTTATCATCCTGGATACCGCGCGCTGTGATGGACGCCTCTGTCACAACCGGTTCAAAGGGCTTATTATCCCAACCTGTACCGGGCGGCACGACATCAACATGTCCTAATACACCGAAAATGTCATCGCCTTCACCGGCCTCGATATGACCGGCAAGATTGTCGACTTCCTTTGTTATGAAGCCATCCCTCCTACCAAGTTCGAGCATATAATCAAGGGCTCTTTTCGGCCCGTCTCCGACCGGTGCATTTTCTGTTCTGTCCCCTTTAACACTTTCTATTTCCAATAAACCGACCAAATCTTTGATCAATGAATCTTTATGTTGATTGACAAGCGCCTGAAAGTCCATGTCCGTTCATCCTTACTTATAGTTATTTGTTTTTAATGATAAATATAATTGAGTATAAAAACAAGCAATCATAGTCTCATATTGGAAAATCTCACAATAAAAAACCGGCTCATCTGAACCGGTTTTGTGAATCAATGATTATTTTTTATTGTCTTCATCCTGGTCTTCATCATAAACGACATGGATATTATGATTATCATCTATATTGCCTTTGTCGCTGACCACTTCTGAATTCGGATTTTCCTCCGGATGGACGAAGCCGCCTTCAGAATCGAAGTTGCCTTCTTCCTGATCTGTTGTCAGATGACCGCCTCCATCGACTGCATCTGGTTTTACATCATGCTGGTCCTTTTTCACTTTTGACTGGACATTTTCTGCATATCCTTTCGGATCTTCCTTGGCTTTGTTAAACTCTGTTTTCGCTTTTTCCTGATATTGTTTGGCCTGTTCAGTCATTTTATTCTGATAGTCTTTGGCCTGCTCTGTCGCTTTGGACTGCACATCCTGTGCATACTGCTTAGGGTCTTCTTTTGCTTTTGAATACTCTTCCTTCGCTTTATCCTGGACTTCATGAGCTTTTTCGCTTACTTTATTCTGTACATTTTGTGCATATTCTTTCGGATTTTCCTTCGCCTTGTTGTACTCGTTCACTACTGCATCTCTGTTGTCTTTTTCAGAGAATTTTTTAACTGCTGCTGCCACACCGACGATCGCAGCCAGTTTGACTAATCCATTAATTAATCTTCCCATTTTGATACACCTCTATTTAAATTTAATTTTGAAGTAAATACTAATAAATATTTACCCACTCTTAAATGATTTAAACAAGCTGCGTTAGATTATTCACTTCTTCATCCGTTAAATATCTGCTTTCTCCTTGTTCAAGCATTTCATCCAGTGACAGATTGCCGAATTTCAGACGCTTCAGTTCAACCACTTCATTATTCAAATATATGAACATCCTTTTGACCTGATGAAATTTACCTTCATATATAGTCAGCTCAACCTTTCTGTCTTCAACCCTTTTTACGATGGCCGGTGAAGATGTAAAATCCTTTAAAGGAATACCCGCTTCCAATTTTACGATATCTTCATCGGTTACATCTTCCTTTAAATCGACTTCATATGTTTTGCCGATTTTATTTTTCGGGCTCAGCAGACTGTGTGATAATTTGCCATCATTAGAGATAATCAACAAGCCCGTGGTATCTTTGTCCAGCCTGCCGACAGGAAAGAGTTCATCAATCTGCGGGTGATCTATCAGTTCCATTACAGTCTGTGTCGGACCGTCTTCAGTGGAAGAAATGACACCCGGGGGTTTATTCAGCATAAGATATATATACTCTTCCAGAATCACCTGTTCATCATTTATCGTTATCAGGTTGTCATATGAAACTTTATGATTCGGCTTATTGATGACTTCATCTTCGACTTTCACCTGTTTATCCCGGATCAGTTTAGACACTTCTTTACGGCTGCCGATTCCGGCGTTCGCCAAAAATTTATCCAAACGCATTATAAAAACCTCAACTTCTGTCTGATTTTATCTGCTCTGGCACCCAGTATTTCATCAGCCAGTCTGCTTCTGAATGATAGGAAAATATAGACAAACGCTCCGACCGGCACCGTCACAGCAAGTATGATGATTGAATCTATTTTGTTCTGAACATCAAGTGAGAACAGTAAAATTAAATAAACGATTTCGACTGCCAGAAGCATGACCACTGTATAAAAAACAATCTGCATTAATGGCTTTATTAACGGTCGGATATGGAACTCCCCGTATTTCTTTATAATCCACAAGTTTAAAGCCACACCGATTCCAAGTGCGATCGCCGTACCAATTACCGCTCCGACTGTGTGGAACTGCATAATGAGCGGGATGTTGATTCCGACCTTGACTACAAGCACTGCAAGAACGACATATAATGTAAGGTTTTGTCTATCAATACCCTGTACAATAGAACAAGTAATTGAAAACAATGAAATGATTATACTGACCGGTGCATAAAATATTAAAATTTTAATGCCCATCTCATTGTAGCTGTAAAAAGATGTATACAACGGTGCAGAAAGAATCATCATACCAATTGCTGCAGGTATTGCAAAAAACAACAGCATCAACAGCATCATTTTAATCTGATGGTGAACATTGCCCATCTCTTTTCTCTGGAAATTTTTAGTAATGAATGGCAGTATGCTGATGGCGAAAGCTGCTGCAAGAGATGTCGGAATCATGATGAGTTTATGTGTCGTCAAGTTCAACATCCCGAACCAGCTGTCGTGGTACTGTTCCGGCACGCCGGCTAACGCCAGTCCGTTGTTATGCGTCAGCTGATCGATGAAAATCATCACAGGTATACTGATTCCTACTATTATAAATGGAATACCATAGCGGATGATTTCACCATACATTTCCTTATAGGAAAAATCATAATCCGTTTTGTCCGTTTCCACCAGCTTCTGAATGTGCGGCTGCCTTTTCCTCCAGAAGATGAACAGGGTCACAATTGCACCGAGTCCGCCGATGAATGCTGAAAATACGGCGATTTCGTTGGCTGTCTGAACTGTTCCGTCCAGAACATTGATGACAATGTATGCACCGCTCAAGAGCACTGCGATTCTGATGATCTGTTCCACCACTGATGACGCACTCGTCGGACCGAAGGATTCGAATCCCTGGAATATACCTCTGAATGTCGCCATAAATGGAATGATGATGACGGCAATTCCGATAATGCGGATAATACGTGTTATATCTTCAGCCGTCCAGCTGCCCTCTCCACTGCCTGCTGCAAGTGTCTGCAGGTTGGCTATGTAAGGCGCTGCGATATAAAGTGCTAAAAACGCGAGTATACCTGAAGCAATCATTACGAGCAGACTTGATTTGTACAGTTTCTGACTTGTCTGGTATGCACCCAGCGCATTATACTTGGCCACATATTTCGATACGGCACCGGGGACACCTGCTGCTGCAATCGACAGCATAATCGTATAAGGTGTATAAGCGTAACCGTATAAAGCCAGGTTTTCTTCTCCACCCATAATACTGTAAAATGGGATCAAGTAGAGCATTCCTAAAACTTTGGTGATCAATGTCGCCAAAGTCAGATAGAATGTCCCTCTCACCAGTTTATTAGAATCTGACATTTTTAAAACCTTCTTATTTTAGACTAAATTACATTATAATCAAAATATCATCACTTTCAAACTAAAAGGAGCAAATATATGTTTGACATAATCGTTGTGGGCGGTGGCGTCAGCGGCCTCATGGCAAGCTATGCAGCCTCTAAAGATGGCAAAAAAGTATTACTTATCGAAAAAAATAAAAAACTTGGACAAAAACTGCTCATTTCCGGCGGTGGACGCTGCAACGTCACAAACCGCCTGCCCTACGAAGAGATCATCAGCCATATCCCGGGAAACGGCAAATTCCTTTATGGTCCATTCAGCACATTCGACAATGAAAGTATCATTGATTTCGTCCAGACACGCGGCGTCAATTTAAAAGAAGAAGATCACGGACGGATGTTTCCTGTGACCGACAAGGCAATGGATGTATTGAATGTCTTCCTAAAAGAATTGGATGATAATAAAGTGACCATCCGCTACAGTACAATAGTAGATAAAATCTTAGTCGTTGATGATACAGTGACCGGAGTCCGTCTGAATGACGGCGAAATTATAAGGGCTTCCAATGTAATCATTACCACCGGTGGAAAAAGTGTGCCCAACACCGGTTCTACGGGAGACGGCCACAGATTTGCGACGGAAGCCGGCCATAATATTACAGAATTGTTCCCGACCGAGGTACCTATTACGTCCTCTGAGCCCTTTATTAAAACAGGCAGTTTAAAAGGACTCAGTCTCAGCAATGTCGCATTGTCCGTTCTCAGAAAGAACGGCAAGCCGAGAATCACACACCAGATGGACATGATTTTTACTCATTTCGGGGTCTCAGGTCCTGCTGCGCTCAGGTGCAGTCAATTTATATTCAAAGAACAGAAAAGCCAGAAACGTAACGACATTTCCATGATGATCGATTTCTATCCGGACGTTAAAAAAGGTACGCTGCAGCAGACGCTCGATGGTTTCATAAAGGAAAGTCCGAACAAGTCCATCAGAAATATTCTTAAAGGGATGATGCAGGACCGTCTCGCAGAATTTCTGATCGAGTTTAATGGCATCGCCGGTGACGCGACCAGCCATCATCTTAAAAATGAAGATAAGCAGAAAATCGTTGAGTTTCTGAAAGGTTTCACTTTCAAAGTTGACGGCACCCAGTCCATTGAGAAGGCTTTCGTCACCGGCGGCGGGGTCAATCTGAAAGAGATTACGCCCCAAACGATGGAAAGCCGCATGGTCGAAGGTCTTTATTTTGCGGGAGAAGTGCTCGACATTCACGGATACACCGGCGGATATAATATTACAAGCGCCCTTGTGACAGGTTACGTTGCCGGTCACAGTGCGGGGATGAAGTGATTATGATTCTATGGACTGTTCCCCGTTATAACTCATGTCATCAACGGGCACTCATCTATCGGCGACATCAAACTCTATCATGATAAATGTACATACACTATAAAACCCCGCTACTCAACTTTTGAGCCTCGGGGTTCTGTAGTTATTCTGCCGGATGATGCTGGTGTTCAATTTCATAAATGCGGATTTCATTGTCGATGATCGGGTTATCCGCTTGTTTCTTCTCACCGGATTTTGCATCATGTGCTTTCTGGTTTTTACGGCTGACTCTCCATGCTTCAAAAGCTGCATGATCTCTCCAGTTTGTTGAAATCAGCAGTTCATCGTGATCTTCGAGGTTTTCATTTTTCAATACTTCCATCAGTTCGAAACCTTCAAAAGTATGCACGGCTTTCGGTTCCTGGAATTTTGCCGCCACTTCATCAATCCGGCCTTTTTTAATGCTGAGTGCGTTTACCACTTTAATCATTTTCAATCATCCTTTCATAAAGGTTCTATATAAAACAATATCATAATCTCACCAGCAACCTTCAGGATAAAAGTTACAAAATTCTAAAAGGTTTACCCTCGCATAACGTAAAAAGA
>NZ_LFKO01000002.1:40253-80329 GCF_001265075.1 Salinicoccus sp. YB14-2 | reverse complement strand
TAGACTCCTTGGGGAAAAGCATCAGCGTAAGACTACAGGCTTACGCGATGCCCCAGGAAAGCTAACGTACGGATTATTTTTTCTGGATATATTTATGTCTCAGACCCTTTTTAGTTTGCTACTATATTGATCAGTTTGCCAGGTACCGCAATGACTTTTCTTACAGTTTTATCGTGGATTGCTTCCTGGATTTTATCAGATTCGATTGCGATACGCTCCAGGTCTTCCTTGGATGCGTCTGTCGGTACATTCATCTTCTCTCGGACTTTACCATTGATTTGAATGACAATCTCAACTTCTTCTTCAACCAGTTTGCGTTCATCGCATACCGGCCATTCTTCGTAAGTGATTGTACCCTCATGACCCAGCCTGTCCCACAGCTCTTCAGCGATGTGCGGCGCAATCGGTGACAGCATCTTGACGAAGTTGCCGATATATTCACTTGAAATTTCATCCTGCTTGTTACATTCATTAACGAAAACCATCATCTGAGAAATCGCAGTGTTGAAATCAAGCGATTCAAAGTCATCGGAAATCTTTTTCACTGTTTCATGGTAGACCTTATCCAGTTCCGGTGTTTCTTTATTAACAATTTTATCCTGGATTTCACCGGTGTCTTCATTGATAATGAGTCTCCATACACGGTCAAGGAAACGTCTTGAACCGTCAAGACCGGTCGTACTCCATGCGATTGACGCATCAAGCGGTCCCATGAACATTTCATACAGTCTCAAAGTGTCTGCACCGTGTGAATAAACGATATCATCCGGATTGATGACATTGCCTTTTGATTTACTCATCTTCTCGTTGCCTTCACCAAGAATCATGCCCTGGTTGAATAACTTCTGGAATGGCTCTTTTGTATGCACAACACCGATATCATAAAGTACTTTGTGCCAGAATCGTGCGTACAGAAGGTGCAGCACCGCGTGCTCCGCTCCACCGATGTACAGGTCAACCGGCAGCCAGTGCTTCAGTTTTTCAGGGTCTGCCAATGCTTCATCGTTGTGCGGATCAATGAAACGCAGGTAGTACCAGCAGCTGCCTGCCCACTGCGGCATTGTGTTCGTCTCACGGCGTCCTTTGACACCGTCTTTTCTCACCACTTCTATCCATTCGGAATTATTGGCAAGCGGCGATTCACCTGTGCCGGACGGTTTTATTTCATCCATAAACGGCAGTTCAAGAGGCAGCTCCTCTTCTGGTACAGTTGACATTGTGCCGTCTTCCCAGTGAATGACTGGAATCGGCTCGCCCCAGTAGCGCTGGCGCGAAAACAGCCAGTCACGGAGTTTATATGTCGTTTCTTTTCTGCCATAGTCGTTATCGTTCAGAATTTCGAGCGACTTTTCAATTGCCGCTTCAGTACCGAGGCCGTCAAGCGTGCCTGAATTTACATGAGGACCGTCACCTGTGTATGCTTCTTCTTCAATATTGCCGCCTTCGATCACTTCAACGATCGGAAGGTCGAATGCCTTCGCAAATTCATAGTCACGCTGGTCATGTGCGGGAACGGCCATGATCGCACCTGTTCCGTATGATACAAGGACGTAATCGGAAATCCATATTGGCAGTTTTTCACCGTTAAAAGGATTGATTGCGTAAGCACCTGTGAAAGCACCCGTTTTTTCTTTTGCCAAATCGGTCCGTTCCAGCTCACTCTTCATCGCTGCTTTTTCCTGATAAGCTTTGACGCCCTCTTTTTGTTCCGCTGTTGTGATTTCATCCACAAGTTCATGCTCCGGGGCGAACACTGCATAAGTCGCGCCATAAATTGTGTCCGGGCGTGTTGTAAACGCTGTGAACTCTTTATCAGTGCCTTCAATTTTGAAATCGATATTCGCACCTTCGGATTTACCGATCCAATTGCGCTGCATATCTTTAAGGGATTCCGGCCAATCCAGGTCTTCCAAATCTTCGAGCAGACGGTCGGCATATTCCGTGATTTTCAGAACCCACTGACGCATCGGTTTCCTTACAACCGGATGTCCGCCGCGCTCTGACAATCCATCGATGACTTCTTCATTCGCAAGCACTGTTCCGAGTGCTTCACACCAGTTCACAGGCACTTCGTCGATATAAGCGAGTCCTTTATTATACAGCTGGATGAAAATCCATTGCGTCCATTTGAAATAATGAGGATCTGTCGTATCGATTTCACGGTCCCAGTCATAGCTGAAACCGAGCTCTTTAATCTGTCTGCGGAAATTATCGATATTCTTTTCATTAAATTCCCGGATATCATTTCCCGTATCGATTGCATACTGCTCTGCCGGCAGACCAAAAGCATCCCAGCCCATCGGGTGAAGAACATTATACCCCTGCATACGTTTCATTCGTGAGACGATATCGGTCGCTGTATAACCTTCCGGGTGTCCAACGTGAAGTCCGGCACCTGATGGATACGGAAACATATCCAGTGCATAAAATTTCTTACTGCCGTATTCCTCTTCTGTTTTGAATGTCTTATTTTCTTCCCAAAATTCCTGCCATTTATTCTCAATCTCTCTGTGATTATAAGCCATTTGGACCCTCCTATTGTATGTAAAAAAGTATATAAAAATCCCATGTTTAATAAAACATGGGACGATCTATATGACCGCGGTACCACCCGCATTCACTTTAAAAGTGCATCTCAAGAATATTCAATTCACTGTATACAGACAAGTTCATGGTCCGCTGATACCGGTTTTCACCGCCACCGGTTCTCTTGAAACAGCATCACATTACTACTTCTGTACAAGTACTAATATATGTTATTTTTAAAATATTAGCAAGTGTATAAAAATATTTATATTAATTGCAGCCCTTCTATCGTCAGCAATTTTGACTTTTTATCCAGTCCGCCGGTGTAACCGCCAAGCGTCCCGTCACTTGCAATGACTCTGTGGCACGGAACTATGATTGAAACCGGATTTTTACCATTCGCATTGGCGACAGCCCTTGAATAATTCGCACCGCCGCATCTGACAGCGAGTTCTTTATAGCTGATCGTCTGCCCGTAAGGGATTTTCCACAGTTCATTCCAGACTTTCTGCTGAAACTTCGTCCCGCTGTACCTGAAGTTGATCGGCACGGTAAACTGATTCCGGCCGCCATCAAAATATTCATTCAGCTGCTCAATGCAGACGCCGATCACTTCAGTCTGCTCATCACTTTCTAAAGGTCCTGTAACATGATCAATACCCGTAATCTCTTCGCCATCGCTGACTATTTTCAGCCAGCCGACCGGAAATTCCTTATAAACAACTGCCATTTTCATCACCCTTTATAGACAATCTTAAATCCTCTGTCATAAATACCTTTGACCATTTTCGTCATTATATAATAAACGACCGAGCTGATAATAAACATCATCACTATCATTATACCAGTCATGCGATGATTTATATCGCCATCAGCACCAATGAATACATTCGACATGAACCCTGTTGAAAATACCAAAATTAAAATCACAATCGTCATGATGATAGATGCACCGGTATCCAGCCGCTCGGTCGGCTTATTAGTGTTGACCACCGGATATTTCGCACCGAACCACATGCCGATCGGAATGACAGCGAGCGCAGTGATTATAATGAAGACGACACTGTAAATCAGTCCAAGTACAGAAATATCGGTACTTATAAATACCACGAAAGACATCACTATATATATTGGAACAATTGTGATGAAATTATAGATGAATTTAGAAGCGACCAACGCCCCTGCTTCCACCGGCAGTGAACGCATCATCGCATGATGCCTCGCATCTCTTGCGGTATTTGAAGCCGAAACGAATACCGAGATGATGACCGTCCCTGTAATTGATACAGAGATGACCATACCTTCCATACTCATCTGTACCGCCGCTTCAGACGCCACCGGATTATATGCAACAAAATAAACCACAAAAGGAATGAAATACTGCGGTAAAACTGCCGCCCATTCCTTAAAATCCCTCAATGTCATTTTAATATCTTTTCTCAGCAGCGCGCCTTTTACAGAGTGGACACCTGGATACGTGCTGCCTGCTTTTTTGCCGCGTCCTGAAGTGGTTATCCAACCTTTTATAAATCCGTTCTTAACCACATGTGTCAGAGATACAAAAATAATGACAGATAAAATAACACTTAAAACTGTAAATCCGGCAAACTCTATAAGGTTCACATTGTAAATAAAGCCCTCATATAACCATATGGGGTTCGGTAAATATTTGATTACAGTTTCAATATTGGCAACGCCGAACGTAATGATAAGGTACGGCAGGACTGCGGCAAAACCGCCGATAAACGTCAATATCTCCGACACTTTCTCAGGGCTCGCAACTTTTGTCACTAAGAAAACGATGACATAGCTTATCACGAGCGTCAGTACGCTCAGCAGCGTGAAGTATACGAGTGATGAGATGAGCGGCAAGATGCTCGTATATCTGAAAGAGAATGCTGTACCTGCGATCAGACCGATCGGTATTGTGACCGGCAGGATGCCGGTAGACAGCTGCATGATGAATTTCGCACGCAGCAGATTGACAGCTTTGATTGGGAAAGTAAGATATAACTGCATGTTTTTGTTCATGAACATATCTTTTACAATACGATTGACGGTAATCAGCGAAAGTATAATCATAATAAGCACAGATATCATCACCATAATGGATGATAGGATGCGCTCATCCGCCAATAACAGGAAATTAAACATTGTGGTGATGATTAGAGGCAGAATTAAGAATGCGAATAAAGCGATGATGACCAAAGATACAATCGTCTGTGTACGTAAATTTTTAAAATAATTAACCGCCGATTGAATCTCGACTTTCAGTATCGGAAACATTCACTTCCTCCTCTCCTGTCAACGCTAAAAAGACATCTTCAAGTGAGCCTGAGGCAAGACCACTTTTCGATCTCAGCTCGGAAAGTGTTCCTGTCGCTTTCTCTTCGCCTTCATAAATAATCAATATTCTATCGGCAATCTCTTCAGCCAGGCCGAGTGTATGTGTCGTTAAAAAGACCGTATTGCCTTCATCGACATATTTTTTTAAGTAGGTTTTCAAATTGCGGTTACTCTTCGGATCAAGCCCGACATTCGGTTCATCCATGAAAATGACTTTTGGTTCATGCATCAAGGCTCCGATAATTACAAGCTTCTGACGCATCCCGTGGGAGTATTCCTCAACCAATGTGCCAAGCGCACCGCTTAAATCGAACAGTTCCAGCAATTCTCGGGATTTGTCCTCGTAGTTTTCCTGGGACATCCCGTATACACTCGCTACAAAATCCAAGTATTCCTTACCGGTGAGCTTTCCCATAATATCCGGTGTATCCGGCACAAAACTCAATTTCTTTTTTAGTGAAACACTGTTTACTCCCGGCTCTTCCCCGATTATTTCTATATCTCCGGAAGTTTTCTCGGTTAGACCCATCAGCATTTTTATCGTCGTCGACTTCCCGGACCCGTTCGGGCCTAAAAATGCAAACAGTTCCCCCGTGTTCACTTTAAAGCTCAAATTGCGTACAGCATGCTTCTGGCTGTATGTTTTCGTCAAATTGCGCACTTCAATCATATTCACGCTCAACTCCTAACTGTTATATAAAATAATATATGCCTTGTGTCCAATACACAATGCATATGTTAAAATCCTTTTATAAGAAGAGGTGTACTGATATGCTTGAAAATATTCTGTCAAAGGCAAAATCACTGATTGAAGAAATTACAGAAGAGAATGATATATTGATAGATGCCACATGCGGCAACGGCCATGACACAAAATTCCTGGCATCACTGACCGGTCCTTTCGGTAAAGTTTACAGCTTTGACATCCAGGATGATGCGATTAATAATGCGAAAAAACTGACTCAGGGCATGACCAGCATACAATTCATAAAAGATTCACATGCCAATGCCAAAAATTACATAAGCAGCAATGTGAAAGCGGCGATGTTTAACCTCGGCTATTTGCCTAAGGGTGATAAAACCATCACGACCAAAAGTGAATCCACTTTAAAAGCGGTCACCCAGATTTTGGATTTACTCGTCCCCGGTGGCAGAATCGTGATTGTCGTCTATCACGGCCACCCAAACGGTAAAGAGGAAAAAGATGATCTGGAATATTTCTTATCTACACTGTCCCAGGATAAAGCGAAAGTTCTTGAATACCGCTTCATCAACCAGAAAAACAATGCACCATTCATATTCTGTATAGAAAAAGCTCAAACTGCCGAATCATAATCCGGCAGTTTGAGCTTTTTATTTTATAGAAGACCAATTCTGAAAAGCTGTGAATCAAAAAAATTCTCCAGATAATAGTATGGTATTTCAGTATCTTCCCGTTGAAATATACTGTGGTCTTCATTGTCCAGCATGATGACCTGGAGTTCCTTACTCATCATTTTTTTAACATAGTTTGAAGAGATGAAGGGTTCTATGATTTCATTTTCATTGCTGAAAATGGATAAGACAGGAACATCAGGAAGTTCATCTATGTTTTCGGTTGTAGTTTTCATCTGGTTGATGACTGTTTTATACCAGTGGTAACTCACTTTCCTCACAAGTAGTTCATCATTTTCATAACGTTCCAGGTAGTTTTTGTCCGATGTGAAATACTTCATTTTGATTCCCGGGTTAAACTTCGTTTCGTCACTTGACGTCCTTACACTGGTCATCAGAGTATTCTTTCTGTTCATGAATGACTGCTTAAACGACAGCAGCGGATTCAAAAGAATGACCCCGTCTATATTTATATTGTGCTGTTTGATCAATTCAAGCGCTATCAGTCCGCCAAGCCCCTGGCCGATGACGAACGTCGGCAGATGGTATTCTTTTGTCATCTCAAACCATTCCATCACTCTGTCCACATACTGATAGAAGTCGGTAATGTGTCCTTTATGCACTCTCGTCGTCTGTCCGTGACCCGGCAGATCACCGGTAATGACATGGTAGCCTGACCTTCTTAATTGACTGATTAAACCGTTGTAATACTCATGATGTTCGAGCATATCATGGATGACCACAACGACCCCTTTCGGCTCATATTCCGTTTCCCATTTCCACATTTAAGGCAAGTCTCCTTCAATCCTTTTGTAATTCTCTATGATACAATTATTATAACAACAAAATTGAGAAAGGATAGAGCAAATGAAACTGGATTATAAAGGAATCTCACCAGAAATACATGAAAGCGCTTTTGTAGCTCCGAATGCGACAGTTATAGGAGATGTAACCATTGATGCGTATGCATCAGTATGGTTCGGCAGTATTCTGCGGGGAGACATTGCACCCATTAAAATCGGTAAACATAGCAACATACAGGACTTGTCAATTTTACATGAGACGCCTGACATGCCTCTTATAATAGAGGACTATGTAACTGTCGGCCACAAAGTGACGCTGCACAGCTGTACAATAAGAAATAATGCACTGATAGGAATGGATTCGACAATTTTGGACGGTGCGGAGATCGGTGAAGGTGCTTTTATCGGTGCCGGCAGCCTGGTCACGCCCGGTACAAAGATTCCGCCAAAAACACTCGCGTTTGGAAGACCGGCAAAAGTGGTAAGAGACTTAACGGAAGAGGATATTAAAGAAATGAAAAGAATAAACAACACTTATACGAATCACATTCCTCATTATAAAAAAGATAACGACTAAAAAATTCAAATTTTATCCATAATTTTCTAAAATTGATTGTCTACCTTTTATATAAAAGGGTACAATATAAATGTTGAATATTATTAAAGTAGGAGAGGTTTTATGCCAGTATTAAGAGATATTTTCATACAACTTTCAGAGAACAAAATTTTAAATGACACTACTAAAAAAATTGGCTTGAGATTTGGCGCCGATAAAGTAGTCGGCGGCATAAAGGTTGAAGACACAATCGAGCGTATTAAAGACATCAACAACCAGGGTATGAGTGTCACATTTGATAACCTCGGTGAATTCATCACAGAGAAATCCGATGCATTATGGGAAAAAGGCAACATCATAGAAATGATCAAAGCCATCGACGAGAATGACCTGGATGCACATGCATCGGTAAAATTATCTCAAATTGGTCTGCATATCGATTATGATTTCTGTCTTGAAAATACACGTGAAATATTGACCGTCGCTAAACAGGCAGATATGTTCGTCAATATAGATATGGAAAACTATGCAGCATACGACGATACAATTCGTCTGATTGATACAGTATTGGAAGAGTTCGATAACGTTGGGACTGTCATCCAGTCATACTTATTCAGCTCGAGAGAAGATGTCATCAAATATAAAAACCAGAGGCTCCGTCTTGTAAAAGGCGCGTACAAAGAAGCGCCCGAAGTCGCTTTTCAGGACAAAAGGGATATCGACGCTGCATATTTGAGACTGATAAAAACACATTTACTGGAAGGTAAAGGTTTTACGTCCATTGCGACGCATGACCATAATATAATAGAAGAAACTATCGATTTCATCAAAGAAAATAATATTCCGAATGATCAATTTGAATTCCAGATGTTGTACGGCTTCAGAAAAGACTATCAGAGGAATCTGGTTCAACGCGGATATAACACTGTCGTCTACGTGCCATTCGGCTATGACTGGTATGCATACTTCATGAGACGTCTCGCGGAGCGTCCACAAAACCTCAATCTCGTTATCAAAGGTGTAACAACAGACAAACGTGTCCAGACCGGTACGGCAATTGCCGCCGGTGCAGCTGTACTAATCGGTGCTTATCAGCTGCTCAAGAAATAAAATTATACCCACCCGCCGGGCTCATCCCGGGCAGGTGGGCTATTTTTTCATTAATCTTCCATAATACCTTCTACCATCAATTTTGTGGTTTTCACTAAAATATTTACCGTATTTGACATATAATCAGAGCTGAAAGTCAAATTTCCGATCGCATACATATGTTTTAAAGTCCCGTATCGTGGACTGATGATTCTGTGCTCTTTATCCACAATCAATCCACCCAGCTCGCTGGAAGCGATCAGCATCCGGTCTACCAGATTCACTATTAAAGGCGACGTTTCTTTTTCGACATCCTTTATCGGCCCCGTCGCGTTGATCAGATAATCCACTGTGAACATTTCATTACTGTCAGTCATCACTTCAAATTGGGTGTTTGTTACCACTTTATCAATACCGTCGATGACGACTACTCTGCCGTCTTCAGCCCACTCTACAAGCTGAGCTGCCACTTCCGGCGGCATCGGAGAATGATTTTTATCGATAAGCGGATGAATCTCTCTCATGAATCTGCTTTTATCCGATTTAGTAAAATACGGGAACACTCTGCTGAACAACGGGTTCACCGCAATGATCAAATATTGGAGCTTCCCTACCGCATCAGCATGATTGATGTCATATTTCAAATCATCCAATGTGCTTTCAGGATGACGATAGAACAGCTTTTCATCCACCCCCTGTGCGGACATTTCCTTTTTAAACAGCTTTATAATCTTATCAAGGGAAATCAGATCATCTTTTATGTAAGCATCCACCGCTTCTTCAGTAAAATATTGAATGTTTAAATCATAACTGGTCCCTCTGACTGACGGCATATCCCCGCTTCTTGAGAAAAGGCGAACGCCATCAACCGACTGCTCCATTATCAAATATCTGACACAGTCGATGGCAGAAAGTCCGGTGCCGATAACCCCGACCGACCCATCAATCTCTGTGATATTATAATTCAGAGGATAAGGGTTATGGATATAATTTTGTTTTTCTTTCAATCGATACGGATCACTATAGCTTAACTGTCCAACAGTCAGGAACACGGCATCATATTCCTCTGACTTAATTTCGGACGTAACTGCATAGCTTTCAATCTCTTCATTATAAACAACGTCCGTCACCTTACAATCGATCAACTGTACACTGGAATGCACTCCTGCAGTACGTCTGAACATTTCTTCTGAATAATCACCAAAATGCTTTCGTGAATTGTAATTATGGACAGGTATATTTTTTGACTCCAGCCATTCAACAAAGTTGTATGGCGCATTCGTCATCGACATTTCGTCAGACGGAATATTCAAAAGCAGCACTTCACTGTCTTCAATATACGGCTTTCCGCGGCCCATCCGTTCCTTTGAATCGAAAATATCAATTCTGAATGAGTCATCAAATTTCGGGTGGTTGACCACATGATGCAAAATGGCATTGCCGGCGATGCCCCCGCCAATAATAGCTATTCTCTTCGTCATTATTCCGCCTCCGATATCCTTCCAGTGCTGATTTTTTATAAAATAAAACCCCATAGAATGAGTATAGGGTCATAAAAATGATTCTACAAAGTATATGTCTAAGGGTTAAGTGTCAAAATAGCATCTTCGATTTCAGCCAGGTCTTTTACTGTGTACTGGAATCTGCCATGGAAAATATATTTCAGGAAGAACTCTTCAAGTTCATCTTTTCCGACCAGCACTTTAATATTATCATCTGAATAGTTGGCAATGGAATAATTTCCGCCATCTTTAGGATTAAAGTATATCAATGGTACAACATCATATTGTAACTTCAATATATTCTTCAATTTCTCAGCAGATAATTTAGTCTCATCAATGATTGGATTATAGTGGTTAACAGATATGTTTTCAGAATCAGATTTATCGAATATAAGTGTCTGTTCCTGTGTCTTATCCAAGTTTAACAGTTCGAAGAAAGATTCGATATAAGGCAGTTCTTCAAAATTATTTTCATTTATACCGTGAAGTATATGACCACTCCAGTATTTTGAATCAATCAGGTACATACCGGTACGTGTAAGTACTAAATGGTCAATTTTTCTTGTGTTTGTAAAGTTACGGCTTGGAAGATATACATTCGATAATATCAACATATCAGAATCACGTATTTTTTCTTCATCGACGAGCTTTTCCTTCAGTTGAATCAACGCTAAATCTGTTAAATATTCTCCCTTATCCACAGTGAACTGATGTAAGCTCGACAGCTTATTGTTCAGTAGATTAGTATCATTATGATATTTTTCATTGAGTGTAGAAACTTCCTTCTTATGAGTAAGGTGTTCCTCTTCCCGTTCATTCTCATATTTATCAATTATGTTTTGTTTTTCTTCATTATATGAGTTTTGAACTTTTTTCACATCATTACGATGTCTAAAATAATACACTAGAAATACAATAACCAGAATTAATAATACAGCCGCTACAACTATAAAAATCGGATTTGTAAAAATATCTGTGTTCATACGCATATCTCCTATTTCGTTTGTATTTTCGATATCTTTCTCCTTTAATATTATAACAAGACTGTGAAAAGTTATCGATGAAAAAGAAAAAATTAATTTTATCCAACTTATTCCCTTAAAGTAATTATAACCAATAGCAAAGCCCGAAACACTGTCTAGACAGTATCTTAACCGTTTCAAGTAACATTTTACACTTTTATAACTTTCGTATTTATACCTTATCGTTTAATTTTTTTTAAAATATATGTTTTAATAAGCATCACATGGGTAATGTAAATGTAACTTGCTAGATAGATATAAAGAGTTAGCAGGTTTTACCCATTAATATTATATTAGGAAATTAAATTAGGAGGCTTTTACTATGGAACTGAAAAAATATCTATTAGCAGGCGGCCTTGCATCAGTAATGGTACTTGGTGCATGCGGCGGCGATTCAGAAGAAGATCCAGCAGCAGAAGATCCGGCAATGGAAGAAGGCGCTGAAGACCCAGCTGCTGACGAAGAAGAAGAGGATCCAGCAATGGAAGAGGATCCGGCGGATGATGAAGAAGAGGAAGAAGACGACGCAGGAGCGTAATTTTAAAACTCAATTTAAAACCAAAACCCGGAGCAATAGCTCCGGGTTTATTTTTATCTGTTTTTACTGATTTAAGAATGTTTTAATTTGATCCACTTTATCCAACGCTTCCCAAGGCAGGTTGATATCTTCACGTCCAAAGTGACCGTAACTTGCTGTATCTTTATAAATCGGCCGCTTCAGATCAAGCATCTGTATGATACCGTCAGGTGACAGGTCGAATAATTCCCTGATTGCCTCTACCACCTTGTATTCTTCAACTTCTGATGTGCCGAATGTGTCCACTGAAATAGAAACAGGCTGGCTGACACCAATCGCATAGGCGAGCTGAATTTCACATTTATCGGAAATGCCGCTTGCAACGATGTTTTTTGCAATATACCTTGCAGCATATGCTGCAGAACGGTCCACTTTAGTCGGATCCTTACCGCTGAATGCGCCGCCGCCGTGTCTTGCATAACCGCCGTATGTATCTACAATGATTTTTCTGCCTGTCAAACCAGCGTCACCCTGAGGGCCGCCAATAACAAAACGTCCTGTCGGATTAATGAAGTATCTTGTCTTTTCGTCTAACAGTTCTGCCGGGACAACCGCTTCAATCACATGCTCAAGCAAGTCGTCGTAAATCTGTTGTGTAGAGACATCTTCGCTGTGCTGTGTGGAAACAACTATCGTATCCACTCTCTTCACTTTATTATTCTCGTCATACTCAACAGTGACCTGCGTTTTACCGTCGGGTCTCAAATAATTCAACGTATCATTTTTTCTGACTTCCGACAGACGGCGTGACAATTTATGGGCCAGCGATATCGGCAGTGGCATTAATTCAGGCGTTTCGTTGGAAGCAAAACCGAACATCAGTCCCTGGTCCCCTGCTCCTGTTGTAATTTCATCTGTTGTTCTCGTCTCTATCGCATTATCCACCCCGACCGCGATATCCTCAGACTGTTCATCAATGCCGGTCAACACTGACATCGTTTTATAGTCATAACCGTATTTTGCATCAATATAGCCGATGCCTTTTACCGTTTCTCTGACTATTTTCGGGATGTCCACATAAGTTTTTGTACTGATCTCACCTACAATCATTGCAAGTCCTGTATTCACCACAGTTTCACAAGCAACACGTGCATCCTCATCCTGCTTAATGATTTCATCCAGTATGGCATCTGAAATCTGGTCTGCAATTTTATCCGGATGTCCTTCTGTTACCGACTCTGATGTAAATAAATTCTTCTCACTCATTCTTTATATATCTCCTTTAAGTTATTTGCTATCTCTTAAAACAAAATAAAGCCTTCTCTCTGACATAGAGAAAAGGCTTCGCTCTTCCCCTTATCGCTCAGAATAATCTGCATTCTTTAGCACCTTTCTTTAATAAAAGAGGTTGCTGGGCTTCGACGGGTTTGGTCCCTCCACCGACTCTTGATAAGAGATAACTTAAGTTTAAATATACTAGACTGACGGCCACAATTCAAGATGTTAATGGCCGAGTTTCAGCCTTTCTCCTCTTAATCAAGATTATCGACCGCATACTGCGCCTCTTCTGCTGTGAACTGCTCACCATATTCAGAAACCAACTGATCATAAACTGCAGCATTCGACATGCTCATCATATCGCGGTAAGTTTTTGCAGATTCCAGAGCGTTGGCATTCCAATCCCATTCTATATTGTCCACCGCATACTGTGCCGCTTCAGGCGGGAAGTTTTCACCATATTCGGAAACAAGCTGATCGTAGATTCCTGCCTTGGACATCGACATGATTTCTGCATATGTGTACGCGCTTTCCAATGCCAGTTCCCACTCTTTGGGCACGTCACCATTCTCAGCTGCATTATCCGTCTCTTCTTCATCAATATTGTCTTCAGCAGAATCTTCTTTTGCAACTTGCGCTTCAGATTCTGATTCTATGGAAGACAATTCTTTTTCCAGGTTTGCAACTTGATTGATTAAGTCTTCATTTTCATTTATGACTTCATCGTTTTCCTCTTCCAATGTTTCAATTTCAGTCTGTAATGCTTCATTCTCCTCCTTCATACTTTCTATTTCCTGCTCTTGTTCCTCTGCAACATCTTCATTGATGCCCTGGGATTGTAATGCTTTGTTTTCTTCCTTTAAATTCTCTACTTCTTCTTCCAGTTGCTCTTTATCAGATTCAAGCTGTGAAATTTGTTCTGATAATTCTTCTGATGATACAGTATCCGAGTCTGCTTCTCCACTGCATGCACCGACAATCAGCACCAAAGTAAAAATAACAGCAATCAACAATCTTTTCATTTAACTTACTCCCCTTCTATATATTTACATTTAATTATATACAATTATCATGTAAACAAAAGATAATTGACTACAATATAAATAAAATTTCACATTTAATATAAAAATCATTTATAATCAATGTAAACTTTGTGTCTTTCTTCAAGATATTAAATGGGTAAATTGACCCCCTTTAACAAGACTGACCTTAACATTTTAAAATTCAGATAGTATCATTAAATTAAAGTTAATAATGTACTGATTTAATATGTCACCTCATTTATTAATGTGTTATACTATTTGCAATTGGTACATAAAAATAAACCCATGGAGGCATTCAAATGGTCAACCATTCCGATTTAATCTCAAATTTAGTATCCAAAGATACAACAGAAGTACAGCTTTCTGCTCCACAACTTGTTACCGCTTCACTAAGAAGAGGTGAAGGCGCTTTAACTGATACAGGTGCGCTAAGAGCAGAAACCGGCAAATACACAGGACGCAGTCCAAAAGACCGCTTCATTGTGGAAGATAACGTATCCAGTCACAAAATTCACTGGAGTGAAATCAACCAGCCGATTTCAGAAGAAATCTTTGATAATCTTTTTGAAAAAGTGATTGATCATTTAAATTCTAAAGACGAAACTTTTGTGTTCAAAGGTTACGCCGGTGCTGATGAATCCACACGTCTTGACTTGCAGGTCATCAATGAATTCAGCTGGCACAATCTGTTCGTTCAAAACCTGTTCATCCGTCCGGAAACTAAAAAAGAGGCACTCGGCATTGACTCGCAGTTCACCATAGTGTCTGCACCTACATTTAAAGCAGACCCTGCAGTTGACGGAACAAACTCCGAAGCATTTGTCATCGTCTCACTGAAAAAAGGAATCATTTTGATCGGCGGTACTGAATATGCTGGAGAAATGAAGAAATCCATATTCTCTATCATGAACTACCTGCTGCCTGAAAAAGGTGTTATGAGCATGCATTGTTCAGCGAACGTCGGAGAAAACAAAGACGTTGCTCTATTCTTCGGTCTGTCGGGCACAGGAAAAACAACTTTATCAGCAGACCCTCATCGCGATTTGATCGGTGATGACGAGCACGGCTGGAATGATGACGGCGTCTTTAATATCGAAGGCGGATGCTATGCGAAAACGATTGACTTATCGTCAGAAAAAGAACCTGAGATTTTCAGCGCCATTAAATTTGGCACGGTACTCGAAAATGTTGTTCTGGACGAAGAAGGCACCCCTGATTATGAAGATAAAACATTAACTGAAAATACCCGTGCCGCCTACCCGCTTCACTATATCGATAATGCCCGCATTCCGTCAGTGGCCGGACACCCTAAAACGATCGTATTCTTGACAGCAGATGCGTTCGGTGTCCTCCCGCCAATCAGTAAATTGGACAAAGATCAGTCGATGTATCACTTCCTGAGCGGTTTCACATCGAAACTGGCAGGTACGGAAAGAGGTGTAACAGAACCTCAGCCTGTATTCTCTTCATGCTTCGGTTCCCCGTTCCTTCCATTGGAGGCAACTGTCTACGCCAAAATGCTGGGACGTCTCATCGATAAGCACGATGTCAACGTCTACTTAGTCAACACAGGATGGACCGGCGGCGGTTACGGTATCGGTAAACGCATGGACCTGACACATACACGTACTATGATCCGCCGTGCAATCAGTGGTGAACTGGAACTTGGAGAATTTGAAAAAGATGAAACATTCGGTCTGAATGTTCCGGTATCCGTTACAGGCGTGCCTGATGAACTGCTGATGCCTAAAAATACATGGCTGGATAAAGAAGGCTATGATGAGAAAGCAAATAACCTGAAAGAATTATTCAAGGAAAACTTTAGTAAGTTCGGAGAACAGTCGACAGAGATTGCTCAAAAAGGTGGATTTTAAAAGCCGGACAATTATGATTCACCCCCATTCTAATTGAATGGGGGATTTTCTTTTTGTTGAGAAATCAGACTAAACTTAATGTGGTTACTTTTAAATAGTAGTATATAATTGTAAATTAACATTTTTTTACTAAGCTGGTTTGATTTTTAAATTTACCTATGTTACGTTGAATGATGTCGAAGACATGATTACAACATCATATTGTCAAATTGCACAAAAAATCTAATCATCAAGTAAGGAATGAGAATTTTGAGTGTTATTGAAATCAAGAATGTCACAAAGGTCTTTGGACCTTACACCAAAGAGGTGGAAGAATTATTACATAAAAACAAAAGTAAAAATGAAATTCTAAGTGAAACCGGCTCAACTGTCGCTGTAAAGTCAGCTAATCTGACGATTGAGAAAAGTGAAGTTTTCGTTGTCATGGGACTTTCAGGCAGTGGTAAATCCACCTTGATACGTTTAATCAACCGCCTGATAGATCCAACGTCCGGCGACTTGATGATTAAGGGTAAAAACGTTTCAAAGTTGAGTACGGCTGAATTAAGAGAATTCAGAAGAAAGAACTTCAGCATGGTTTTCCAGAGTTTTGCCCTCTTCCCTTTTAAATCCGTATTGGATAATACTGCATTCGGTCTTGAAGTCCGGAACATGCCAAAGAAGGAAAGATTGAAAAAAGCTGAACATGCACTGAAACTGGTGGGGCTGGACGGCTATAAAAATCAAAAGCCAAACCAGCTTTCCGGCGGTATGCAGCAGCGCGTTGGACTTGCCCGGGCACTTGCCAATGATACGGACATTCTTCTGATGGATGAAGCCTTCTCGGCACTCGATCCCCTGATTAGAAAAGAAATGCAGAACGAACTTATCCAGCTCCAGCAGAAAATGCAGAAAACGATTGTCTTCATTACTCATGACCTGGATGAGGCACTCAGCATAGGCGACCGCATCGCTCTGATGAAAGATGGGGAGATTGCACAGGTCGGAACACCGGAAGAAATCGTTACCAATCCTGAAAATGACTACGTTAAAGCATTCGTCAAGGATATCGACCGCTCAAAAGTACTTAAAGTGAAACATGTTATGCGGCCGGCGAACTCTCAGGAAAACACCGATGCAAATCCTGTCATCGCTTCTGAAGATCTGCTTTATAAATCATATGACTCATTTAAAAACGGTATCAGGGAATTAACAGTGAAGGACGGCGGCAAAGTCGTCGGTATCGTTGAATTTGATAAGGTTTTTGAAGTCCTTGCTGTTGGAAATGAGGTGGAAGAAGATGCTAGATAACATACCTCGCCTTCCCCTGTCTGAATGGACAACGGAATTTGTCAGATGGATTACCAGTGCATTCAGCTTCATCTTTGATCCGATCAATAATTATCTGGGAACACTGATGAACTGGATCATTACAGGATTGGAGTTTATTCCGCCCGTACTGTTTATCATCATCATCATGGCACTTTCAGCAATTTTCATGAAGAAAAAAGTGCTTTCCCCAATCCTTATCGGCATCGGACTATTGTTCATATACAACCAGGGATTATGGGAAAACCTGATTGATACGATGACACTCGTCATCATCAGTGGTCTGATTTCGATCGTCATCGGTGTACCTCTAGGAATTTTAATGTCCAGAAGCAATACTTTTGAAATGCTCATGAAACCGATACTCGACTTGATGCAGACGATGCCGGCTTTCGTTTACTTGATACCTGCAGTGGCATTTTTCGGCATCGGTATGGTGCCGGGCGTGTTCGCATCAGTGATTTTCGCATCACCGCCGACCATCCGTTTAACGAACTTGGGGATCAGACAGATTTCGGAAGAATTGATTGAAGCCAGTGATTCATTCGGTACGACACCAATGCAAAAATTGCTTAAAGTACAGCTTCCTCTTGCCAGACCGTCAATTATGGCAGGAATTAACCAGACGATCATGCTGGCACTTTCCATGGTTGTCATTGCATCAATGATCGGTGCGCCAGGACTGGGCACTGAGGTACTGAGTTCCTTACAAAGAGCTCAAGTAGGACCGGGATTTGTTGCCGGACTGGGGATAGTTATCTTGGCAATTATCATAGATAGATTTACCCAGACCAGCAATTCAAATAAATAATATATTTTATAGGAGGAATTTGTTTATGAAGAAATGGCATCTTTTGTTTTTAACGGCCGTTCTATCACTTGTGCTTGCTGCTTGCGGCGGCGCAGAAGAATCTGACAGTGGTGAGGAAGGCGCTGATGAGAGCGCTGAGTCTACTGAGGAAAATGGTTCAGAAGGCAGTAGCGACTTAGGTGAAGAAGACATCACTTTATCTTACGTTGAATGGGATACGGAAATTGCATCTACTCACGTAATGCAGAAAGTATTGGAAGACGAAGGTTATAATGTTGAAATAACACCACTTGATAATGCTGTTATGTGGCAGTCAATTGCTACAGACGAAGCAGATGGTATGGTGGCAGCATGGTTGCCTCTTACACATGGTGATCTATATGAAGAGTATGAAGATCAGATTGTTGACTTGGGTCCAAACCTTGAAGGTGCGGCAATCGGTATGGTAGTCCCTGAAGACTTCCCTGTTGATTCAATCGCAGACCTTAGCGATGAAGCAAACCAAACGGTTACAGGTATCGAACCAGGTGCTGGTGTGGTTCAGGCAGCTGAACGCGCTGTAGGTGAAGATTACGATAACCTCGGTGATTGGGAAGTTCAGACTTCATCATCTGGTGCTATGGCTACAGAGCTTCGCTCTGCAGTTGAAAGTGGCGAAGAAATCGTTGTAACAGGTTGGTCTCCACACTGGAAATTCCAGGAATTCGACCTGAAATATCTTGAAGATCCGGAAGGTTCTTTCGGTGAAGCTGAAACAATCAACACAATCGTCAGACAAGATTTAGAAGCAGACAGCCCGCATGCATACAATGTTCTTGACAACTTCTTCTGGGAAACAGAACAAATGGAAGAAGTAATGCTTGAAATAGAACAGGGCACTTCACCTCAGGAAGCAGCAGAAGCTTGGGTTGAAGATAACCAGGATGTAGTATCAGAGTGGACTGAATAATCATCCTTCTCCGGTAATATTAGTCTTAAAAGACTTTTATTACCGGTTTTTTATATCTTTTGTAATTATTCGAATATTATAATAATAATGCATGTTGTAAAATGTTATGGTAATATTATCATGAAAGCATTTTTAAATAAAGGGGAGAATAATATGGGGGAGAATAATATGAAAGATAGATTCAGTATTAAAATAATGCTTTTAATCTTTACCATGAGTCTGCTTCTTGCAGCTTGCGGGGATGAACTGTCGGAATCAGACGAAGCTGCTTCTGATGATGATATTGCAGAGGCAGAAAATGGTTCTGATGAAAATGAACTGTTTGACTATGAGGATTTTCCGCAGACTGTGTCGAATACCGGGGATCCGACAGGTGAAGGCACGCTCGAAGTCGGTTATTCATCCAGTACACCTTTTGAAGGTACATTGAATTATAACTTTTATTCGGGGACGCCGGACATGACGATGCTTGGTTTTTTTGACGAAGCAGTATTAACTTCAGATGAAAACAGCCAATTCACAAATGAAGGTGCAATTCATTTTGATATGAATGAAGAAAACAATACTGTAACTTTCACTGTTGCAGAAGATGTTTACTGGCATGACGGTGAACCACTCACCATTCAGGACTATGTAGCCTCTTACGAAGTCATCGGCCATCCGGATTATGACGGTGTCAGAGGGACAACAGACGGCTTCACACTGATTGAAGGATATGATGAATATAAAGCCGGAGATACGGATGAGATTTCAGGTATTGAAGTCATTGATGATGAAACCGCTGTGTTTACTTATAAGGCGCTTGCGCCATCGCTCACATCAGGTGGATTCTGGTTCTATGCATTTCCCGAACACCATTATGAAGGTGTCGATGTCGAAGATATGGCATCAGCACCACAGACAAGAGAAAATCCGATAGGTATCGGACCATATAAAGTGGATTCAATTGTGTCAGGAGAATCAATTTCACTGACCAAGTTTGAAGATTACTGGAGAGGCGAACCTCAGCTCGACGGCATGGAAGTCAGCGTCATTCCGCCCTCCTCCATTGCCAATGCGGTGGAAAGCGGTGAGATTGATGTCGCAGCATCATTTCCATCCACACAATTCCCTGACGTGCATGACATGGAAGGCGTCGAATGGTTGATGCAGCTGCAGAACTCATATGGATACATCGGATTTAAACTAGGCGAATGGGATGAAGAAAATGAAAAGGTGGATTATAAGCCTGATGAAATGAAGATGGGTGACATCAACCTTAGACGTGCAATGTGGCATGCCATCGAACTCGATGCCATGGGAGAAAACTTTTTCAACGGCCTTGCATGGAAAGCAAAATCCGTAATGTCACCTGTTCACTCAGCATTCCATAAAGATGATCTTGATGTTCCAGAATACGATCCGGAGGAAGCAAACAGGATTTTGGACGAAGCCGGGTACGAAGATGTAGACGATGACGGTTTCAGAGAAACACCTGACGGTGAGCCGCTTGAAATCAGCTACCTTGCAATGTCCGGAGGAGACGTCGCTGAACCATTCGCAAACTATCTGATGCAGTCATGGAGAGCTGTCGGCCTTCACGTCAGACTCGTCAACAACCGCCTGATAGAATTCAACTCTTTCTATGACATGGTTGAAAATGACGATCCGGATATTGATATTTATGAAGCTTCATGGAACGTCGGTACCGATGTAAACCCTGAGCAGTTCTACGGTGCAGATGCGCCGTTCAACTACACACGTTATGAAACAGAAGAAAGTACAGAGCTTTTAACAAAAGGGAATTCAAAGGAAGCACTCGATATCGATAATCGAATCGAGATTTATAATGAATGGCAGGAACTGATGATTGAAGAAATCCCTGTCATTCCGACACTGAACTTCTCATACGTCACACCAGTAAGTGAAGATGTTATGAACTGGAGTGAAGAAATAGGATTCAATGAGGAAACACATCTTTACAGAGTCGGGTTCAGTGAATAAAGCAGATTTAAAACACCGCTCATAATTTCAATGTGAGCGGTGTTTTATTTTAAGATGTTGCTATTCGATTTGTGCAGTCGTTTTATAGTCTTCAAATCGTTTTTCTATTGGCTTTTCGATTTCAAGCTCCATTTCAACAGGTTCAAATCGTTTTTCTATCGGCTTTTCGATTTCAAGCTCCATTTCAACAGGTTCAAATCGTTTTTCTATCGGCTTTTCGATTTCAAGCTCCATTTCAACAGGTTCAAATCGTTTTTCGACCGGCTTTTCGATTTCAAGATACATTTATAGCCTTCCAAATCGAAATCACATTATTCTACTTAATTAAAAAACTCATCTGTCTTACTCATCTCATACAAATAGTGGATGCACTCGTCATCAAGCAGCACGCTTCTGTCTTCTTCAGAAATCTCTTTTGCGTCATCAAATACTTCAGGTCCGTGTGTTTCGAGATATTCGCATTTAAAGAACAGATCTTTCACCACTATATAAAAAACTGCCTTGTTGAATGGTTTTTCTGCATGAACCGTGTAAGTCCCGACGAATTTCAGTCGTTCAGCTGTTGCACCTGTTTCTTCAAACAATTCTCTCTGCACCGCTTCTTCCAATGTTTCACCAGTTTCGACTTTACCGCCGGGAAATTCAATGCCCCGTATCTTATGATCGGTAAATAAGTATTGATGATTAAACTTTGGAATTGCCAGCACGTGTTTTGTATTCTCCACACGTTCTTTTTTTAATGTCACTTTTCTGCCTTCATAATCCGTAAACTCTTTCATTTCATCAACATCCTTTGTTTGCTTAATCTCAATATACCCGATATCATATGTGTAAATTAATAAAAACTTGGTGAAACTATGAAAAAAATTATAATCTTATTATTCCGCTTTTATCAGAAAGCCATATCACCGATGTTCCCGCCTTCATGCAGATTCAACCCGACATGCAGCAATTATGGTATTGAAGCCGTCCGGGAGCACGGCGGATTTAAGGGCGGTTATATGGCGATAAAGCGTATACTTAAATGTCATCCGTTCCACCCGGGCGGTTATGACCCTGTACCTTTGAACCCTAAAAACTATACGGATGAAAATAAAGGGAAATAGCTCACATTAATGGGCTATTTCTCTTTTATATAATACTCAAAGTTCTGCTGCCTGGAGACTTTCCCGGTCGAAGTCATTATGATATCGTCGACAAAGCGGATGTCTTTCGGCATTTTATACCGTGCAAGCGTCTTATTCAGATGATTCAATATATCTTCTTCAATATCTTTTTCACCCTGTACAAGCAGCAAAGGCGCTTCACCCCACTTCGCACTTTTCACTTTAACCACCACGCACCTCTCGACACCGACGACTTCGTGGACCCTGTCTTCGATCTCTTTAGGATAAATATTTTCACCACCGCTGATTATCAAATCTTTACGACGATCCAGTATATATAAATACCCTTCTCCATCAATATGCGCAAGGTCGCCGGTTTTAAAATAACCGTCTTTCTGCTCTATCGGTGCATTTAAATAACCCGGCGTCACATTATCCGCTTTGACCAGCAGTTCATCATTGTCATCGACTTTTATATTCACATTTTCCAAAGCTTTACCCACCGTGCCATCCAGTATCTTTTCATCATGATAAGAAATGGAAACAATCTGTGAGCACGTCTCTGTCATGCCGAATGAATTATAGACCGGCAGACGGTTATCCAGCGCTTCCTTTAATACATTTTTAGTCACACCGGCGCCGCCGAGTAAAATGCCTTTAAGCTGGCTGCCGAAATCATTGCTGATGGCGAGCAGTCTCTCGAGCATAATCGGCACGAGACTGGTATGAGTGACACTATTCTTTTTTAATAAAATAAAGATCTCTTCCTCATCAAATTTATCCACCAGTATATTCGTGCATTGTACAATGACTGTTCTGATTACGATTGACAGTCCGGAAATATGAAATATCGGATTGATCTGCAGCCAGACACTGTCCATATCATATCCAAATCTGCTTTTGCATCCTTTTGCCGAGGCGTAATGGTTCAAATATGTCTGTCTGACGGCTTTTGCGCGTCCGGTGGTGCCGGAAGTGAACATGATCGATAAAGTATCATCCTCTTCGACCGGACCGGTTTCAAAGTCTACAGATTCCAGCTGATCGAGCGCTTCAAATCCAATGATTTCAAAGCCGTCGATCTCAAACGGCTTTGTGGCAATAATCGTCGACACGTCGACATCTTCCAGCTGCACTGTGATTTCACGATGCGTCAGTCTTGTATTGATGAAGACTATTTCCACCTGCGCCTGCATCAGCGCATGAATCAGTTTCAATGATTCGAGCGAGTTGTAAATATAGACCCCGATCCGTTTCTCTCCAAGTGACTTTATTTTCCCGGCAAGAGCAAGTGCCTCTTCGTACAGAACTTTATATGTAATTGTCTCTTCACCGTATTTTACGGCAGTCTTTTCAGGCACATCCTCATATGCTTTTTTCAGCCAGTTTTCCATGTTCTACACCTCAAAAAACCCATCCGGAAGATGGGTTTGATATTATGGGAATTTCGGGAATTGATCGAAATCCGGTTTTCTTTTCTCTTTGAATGCGTCACGGCCTTCTTTCGCTTCATCCGTTGTATAGTACAGGAGTGTTGCGTCCCCTGCCATCTGCTGAAGACCTGCAAGTCCGTCTGTATCAGCGTTCATCGCTGCTTTTAAGAAACGGAGCGCTGTCGGTGAATGTTCCATCATTTCCTCACACCACTGAACTGTCTCGTCTTCCAGTTTTTCCAGTGGTACGACTGTATTTACAAGGCCCATCTCTTCTGCTTCTTTCGCATCATACTGACGGCATAAGTACCAGATTTCACGCGCTTTTTTGTGTCCGACAATGCGTGCCAGGTAACCGGAACCGTATCCTGCGTCGAATGAACCGACTTTAGGTCCTGTCTGGCCGAATCTTGCATTATCAGCAGCGATCGTCAGATCACACACGACATGAAGTACGTGGCCGCCGCCGATCGCATAACCTGCCACCATCGCAACAACCGGTTTAGGAATGACACGGATCAGACGCTGAAGGTCCAACACGTTCAATCTCGGAATGTCGTCTTCTCCGACATAACCGCCGTGTCCGCGCACCGACTGATCGCCGCCGGAACAGAATGCAAGGTCGCCTTCGCCCGTCAACACGATGACATTGATATCCTGATTATCACGTGCTCTTGTGAATGCGTCGATCATCTCTGCCACCGTACGCGGTGTAAATGCATTTCTTACTTCTGGACGGTTGATTGTAATCTTACCGATTCCATTGTAAAATTCATACTTGATTTCTTTATATTCCTTCAGTGTTTCCCACTCTCTAGTCATAATTAGACTGCCTCCTATTTTAAGAACTCTGTTATTATTATATCAAACTTTTTTGGGGATTCTAAATGAATATTGTGCCCGGCGTCTTCGACTAATTTCAATTGGACATTTTCAATTGATTCCGCCATCTTTTTATTGATTTCGACAAACTTCTGATCGTTTCGACCGACAATCAGACACACCGGTATTTTAAGTTCTTTCAGCCGGGACCAGTACGACGGCTGCGCCCCGGTGCCATATTTAAGCAGGCTGTCTGCCACTTCTTGTGGCTGCTGTGCTGCCCGCATTTCCCTTTGCGCCTTGAATGTTTCAGCAGATAGAGCTTCCTGGCTTTTAAATAAACCCATACTCTCCCATCCATCGAGGAATTTCGTATAGTCCTCCATGATTTTTTCGGCTCTCTTTTTATCAACGTCCAGCCGGTCCGATTTTTCACCACTCTCTGAAATACCGGGTGAGGCACTTTCAAGTGTTAAGGAAAGCACTTTATCCGGGTAAAGTATGCCGAATGAAAGGGCTGTTCTGCCGCCCATCGAATACCCGAGCACATGCACTGGCCCGAGTTTTAACCGCTCCAGTATCTTACTTATACCAAATGAGACGTCTTCCATACCATAATCATACGTCGTACTCAAAGATGCGCCGAAACCCGGCAGGTCCACGTAAAGTATGTTATATGAATCATTTAATCTGTCCCCGATACTTTTCATACTCATCGCATCAGACATGAAGCCATGCAGCAAAAGCACAGTTTCTGAATGCTTTTCATCATCAAAATAAAAGTTCATATCAAGTGTCAAAGCGTTTCACCAACTGTGCAATTTCCGACTTCAGCTTCTGATGTGAAGTCAGATTATCCGTTCGGTCTGTAGTGATTTCGATGATGTTCCTGCCTGAATCAGGCATTTTAAAATCATTCAGATCGTCCATAGAATCTATTTTTGAATAAGTGAAGTCGTAAAGCTTCGCACTGTATTCAAAATTCAAATCGAGCGGTGTGCCGAATAACCTTTCAAAGTGATCTTTATTCTCATATTGCGGCAGGAAATTGAATATTCCGCCGCCATCATTGTTGAAGACGACGACATTGATATCGATGTCATTCAGCTTCGACATGATCAGTCCGTTCATATCGTGATAGAGTGCAATATCCCCGATGACGAGTGTTACTTTATCTTTTGCTGCCATGGCAATTGCTGTCGAAACCACACCGTCTATGCCATTTGCGCCACGATTCGCATATATCCGCTTGGCAGACAATGTATCATAGCGTTCGACATCACGGATCGGCATGCTGCTCGATGCAAAGATGATGTCGTCACCAGTGCGTCTGAGCACCTCATACATAAAGCGCCCTTCGTCATTGTATGAATCGATATTTTCGTCTATATATTTCCTGACTTCTTTATCAAGGTTGATGAACCAGTCTTTCAATTTGTGATCATTACCGCTGCCGATCAAATCATTCAAGGTCAAGGCGATATCACCGACATATACCTCGTCAGGTGATACAGGAAATGTCTTGATCACTTCAAATTCACTGAGCAGTACTTGTTTGACCGGTGAATGGCCTAAAAATCGATTGGTCAGTTTTGACGTCAGCGGCTCGCCCACCCGAATGATGTAATCGAGATTCTCATTGATAAAATCCTGTTGCTGGTCCGTCAGACATGAAAAGATCAGATCATGTGCAGTAATTACATTATCACTGATAATACGGGCATGCTGGCGAGGATCCGCCACCACGATAACATTCGGCTGGCTGAACACATCTTCAAGATGATTCAGTGATGCATCCGTCTCGCCTAAAATGACCAGTATATTACCGTTAAGCGGTTTGACATCATAATGGATGGTCGCTTCTTTGACTTCAATTCTTTCTCTCGTGAATAAATCCGTACGTGACAAATCCGGCATTAACGGTTCACGGATTGGTATATTGAAATGCACCGGTCCGAGGCTGGTGCCGGTAAAATATTGCCCGGCCTGCTTCACTTTCGCGCCGATCAGACCTGTATAATCCTGGGTCCCTTCGGCCACAGGCAGTTCCGTATAGTAAGCAACATAGTTCCGGTACATATCGCCCTGGTCTATCGCCTGAGGTGCACCGATGTTTCTGAGTTCCGCCGGTCTGTCGGAGGTCATTATTATTAAAGGGATGTGGCTGAGTCCCGCTTCTGCCACGGCAGGTGTGTAATTTGCCGCTGCAGTACCGGAAGTACATATGAGGCCGACCGGCCGTTTATTCTTCTTACTCAAACCGAGTCCGAAAAATGCAGCACTTCTCTCGTCAGGATGGACATATGTTTTTATATGCGGATGAATTTCGGCCGCAAGTGCAAGCGGCGTGGAGCGCGATCCCGGTGAAATGACCACTTCATCCATACCCTTTTCATACAAGCTGTCCATCAAAGTGAATACTTGAATCGTCAGTGCTTCTTGATGATTCACTTTTCCACCTCCAGAACATTCATCATTGGTGTAAATTTGACATCCGTCTCCAAAAATTCCTTATCGGATGAGGAACCTTTGACAATGCCGCAGCCTGCAAACAGCGTGGCACTCGTCTTAGACAACAGCATCGAGCGCAGACTCACAACAAATTCCGAATCGTTGTTCTCATGAATCAGTCCGATTGGCGCAGCATAGAGTCCGCGTGTGCCGTATTCCTGCTCTTTAATATAGTTTTTAGCGATTTTCTTAGGCATACCTCCGACAGCCGGTGTCGGATGTATGGCCTTCAATATTTCAAAAATCTCTATATCATCATTCAGTCTCATTTCAATCGGCGTATGCAGATGATAAATATATTTGTTCTGAAGAATTTCAGGCACATCATCATACTTGATGACCGAGCTGTAGGGTTTCAAGTCTTCCACTATCGATTGTCTGACCAGTTCGTGTTCATAACGGTTTTTCTCATCATTCAACAGAAAGTCCTGCTGATACGCATTATCCGATTCATCCATTGTACGCGGCGCCGAGCCCGCAATCGCATTTGTCCAAAGATAGTCATCCTTGATTTCAAACAGGCGCTCGGGCGATTTGGAAATGAAGGCACTGCTGCCCTTCTCATAGTAAATCGTATAAGTGCCGGTTTCATCTTTCAGACGTTCAATCAAATATAAAGGATCCAGTGATGATTTGAACGTAATCAGACGCTGTCTTGCCAGCACCACTTTCATGAATGTTTCATCATCCAGAACTTCCACTGCCTCGTCTACAAGTTTTTTCCACTCCTCGGGAAATATATCTTTAATGATATTGACCTCTGCACCTTCGTAGGCATCCGGTTCTGTATCCGATAATGCACTGAGCGTTTCAAGCAGTTCTTGAAACGCCTCTGATAATTTCTGTGAATTTTGAGGAATCGTATAAAACAATTCCTGTCTGACCAGGTCAAACTGAAATACAGGCAGATGGAATTCCGCCATTGAAAAATCAGACCATTCATCGGTAGTATCCTTATCGTCGAACTTCACTCCGCCGAAAAGGCTTAGACGGGAAGTCGGATTTTCTGCCAAAACCACCGTCTGAATGCTGTCATATAAGTTCTTCTTCTCGTCACTCAACGATTTCACTTTAAACCGGTCGCGGGCAATACTTGCCCTGTATCCGATACCGACGTTATCAAATTTATTATCTTTGGACTGGAACCAGTAGCGCTGCCCCAGATAATCTTTAAAATAAGTGAATATTTTTGCATGGCTGATATCATATTCACTGATCGGTATATGTAGTGTTATGTATTCTTTATCAGAGTCGATAATGACTTCATCGACTGCATTTTGATATTCTGTCAAACTCATTGTTTTACACTTCTTTCTACATAGATATTCATATTTTATCATTTATTCGCTATACTGTGTATCTTGAGATATCAATTCTCCATACAAATATGATAAAATTAATGAGTCAATATAAAGTTAAAGGAAGATGATTGTGCAAGGTCCAGATACTCATACAGGCTTTAAAAAGTATATCAGCTTGACCAGACCTCATACATTGACGGCAAGTTTCGTTCCCGTACTCGTCGGAACGTTCAGTGTTCTGCTGTTTGCCCCGATACGGTGGGATATGTTCATCGCCATGCTGATTGCCACATTACTGATTCAATCTGCTACAAATATGTTCAATGAATACTTTGATCATAAAAGAGGACTTGATACCCATGATTCAGTGGGCATCGCCGGTGCCATCGTACGGAACGGCATGTCGTCGCAGTCCGTCTTTAATTTCGCAGTCTCATTTTATGTCATTGCTGCACTGATTGGATTATACATCGCATTCAACTCATCATTATGGATACTCCTCATAGGAATTATATCAATGGCAGTCGGTTATTTATATACCGGAGGACCATTTCCCATTTCATGGACGCCATTTGGTGAAGTTTTTGCAGGATTATTCATGGGAACCATCATCATCATGATTACATTTTTCATCCATACCGGTACACTGCATTATTTCCCGCTTCTGATGTCCATACCTGTTGCGATCACCATCGGACTAATCAATATGGCTAACAATATCCGTGACCGGAAAAAAGATAAGGAGAGCGGCCGTAAGACTTTTGTCATCCTGGTCGGAAAACCTGCGGCGGTCATGACGTCGGCGGTACTGCTCGCATTTTGCTATTTATTTTTAATTTGGATTACATTTTTTGAATCCATCGGTTCGATCTTTTTACTGCTGCCGCTGTTGTCTGCACCGGTTGCTTATAAGACAGTCGTAAAATGGAAAAAAGGCGACACACCGATTGAGCTGATTCCCGCCATGGCTTCTATGGGAAAATTGAATACGATGTTCGGCATGCTGTTATCCATCGGACTACTCATCTATGGTCTGACAGGCATATGATCACCCGCCCCTCTTAATATAGAGGGGTCTTTTTTATAAATGTAACAAATAATATGGTTTCATCATATAAAAAAAGAATATTTTGGTGTATATAGTAGTATATGTAGAATATTAATACTTTTTACTTCAAATTTCGAAATAAAAATTGATTATTTGTCAAAATATTATTATAATTGTGATGTATCTATATAATTAGGGGGAACTACAAATGAGTTTAAAGAAATATTTACTTGCAGGTGGACTTTCTACAGTTCTGCTTCTTGGAGCGTGTAACGGGGATGACACTTCTACGGAAGAAGAAACTGATGATACTGCCACAGAAGAAACTGATGACGCTGCAACTGAAGATGCAGCAGATGATGAAGAAGAGGAAGAAGAAGATACTGATACAGAAGATGATAGCAGTGCCGATGAAGAAGGCACTGATGGAGAAAGCAGCGATGGTGAAATTACATATTCAGGAGAATATGGTGACTTCACAATCGCTTCATTCGAACAGTACACTTTAGAGCCGGAAGAAGCTGAGGAAGAGGAAGAAGAGGAAGAGGAAGAGGAAGAGGAAGAGGAAGAGGGACCGACTGAACTCGTATTGGCTGAATTTGAATTCACCAATAATAGTGATGTTCCAACGTCTCCTGAAGAAGCATTCGGACTCGATCTTGCAATCAGACAAATGGCTGAAACCGGTGAAAGCACTTTGGAAAATCTGACGATGGACCTGCCTGATGATCACGAAAAAGCAGATATGGCATCACAGTCTGTAGAGTTGGTTGAACCAGGTGAATCCGCAACAGCTTTAGTTGCTTATGGTCCGGTGGATACTTCTCTGGAAACAGCGCTTCAAAGCCGTAATGATGAAGAGCTGAATGAAACAATCGAACTTGACGGTGCTGAGGAATCAGCAGATGATGAAGAGGAAGAAGAAGAGGATTCCGAAGAATAATCATATTATAGATACAACTCTTGGCCCGGTTTTTATTATCCGGGTCTTTTTTTGCTATCATTCTGCTTGCTTTCACTCCCCTGTCTTTTGTTATAATAAATGTAGACCTGAATGGAGGGGTAAATATGCTGGATATTAATCTAAAAACTATTGATTCATCTGAAGAAGAAGTTGTAGTAAAAAACCACTCATTTCAAGATGTCAAAGACGCTCAGGAATTGTATGATAAATTGACAGAAGAATATGCTGAGCAGTCAGTACCATTCTTTGATAATGACGAAAAGATAATTAAATTGGAATTAAGTAAAGATGGCAAAGATGAAATGGATTCTGAATGTTATTTGGAATACAGTGAAGATCTGTTGAACAGCTTATATGACAGACTTTAAAAAGATGAATGGACAGAGACTTGTGATAAAGTCCCTGCCCTTTTTTATTGCTTCAAATAAAGGTCATCCCGCCGATCAGAACTCCGGTTTCAACATTATTTCAATGCACTCATTTTCTCTCACCGTCACTTTGATTTCATCAGGTGCTGCGTCCAGATAGTACGAGTATGTCATCTCTTCATCATATCGTACGACAGTCGTTCCGAGAAAATTTTCGCTTAGAAGATCACTGATGTCACGGACTCGTTTTGAATCGATGGCCACTACACCCCTGTCCGGCTGTTCAGACGCTTTGAAGCCCGGATGGTGCCCGTTATCAAAAATTTCCACGCCGTTCGAATACAATTGTATGGACTCGATGACAATAGACTGATTCGAATCATTCAAAATGGAAAAGCGGTATAATTTTTCATCCTCAAAGTCATCTGTCATTATATTTTCATTCTTCACTTCGAGTTTTACTTTCGGTTTCTGTCTCACTCTCAGCATCTGAAAGATTATACTGATCAACACTAATGCAATGATGATTATAACAATTGTGAATATATCCATAGGCACTGACTTCCTTTTAAACAGACTATTGTAACTTCCCTCTTGCCGACACTTCAATTTCTTCGAGCACTTCTTTATTTTCCACCAGATATGCTTTTTCATATAGGTTTGACACAGGACATATATGATTCATGATGATTTCAACTTTATCACCGATATTTACCTGATTTCTGAAGTGTTTACTATAAATGATTGCATGCTCGTCGAATACACTGTCGATATGCACATTATCAAAACCGGCAATTTTACCGAGCCCTTCGGTCGCCGTCAATCCGACTTTCCTATGCTGCTGTGTAATGCCTTTAGCGCCGACATCCGTAATGACACGTTCACTTGTCGGTTTACTGATGACTGTTGTGAGCACGGTTGCTGCGCATGTATCATTCGTGCCGATAACATTCGCCTGGGAGCCGTCCATCAATATATAAGTGCCGGGTCGGATTTCCGTGATGCCTTCCGGCAATTCAAAACCTAGGATAAATGGCGGCGTTGAGCCGATGCTCACCACATCGCATGCCATACCATGGTTACGCGCAATGTCGGAAAAGTGCAGTGTCCGTGTTGAACTTTCGTCATACAGTTCTTTCAGCTCATCAATCGTCGCCGCCTTATACGTATGGCCGTCATGAGAGAATACGCCTTTAAATCTTACATTCATACTGTTTTTTATTGCATCAAGCAGTTCGATGAAGTCCTGTTCTTCAATAATACCCGAACGCTTCTCACCGACTTCTATCTCGATCAGCACTTCTGCTTTTTTCTCCGCACCTTCGAATACCTCATCTACCTCTTCGACACTGTAGATACTGTCCACGCCGAATGAAATATTGATGGATTCCGCTAACTTTCTAATGCGCACCACTTTGGATTTGCCGATAATCTGGTTGGCTATGAAAATATCATCCAGTCCCGCTTCAGCCATCACTTCCGCTTCTCCGGTCTTTGCGACAGTGATGCCGACTGCCCCCGCCTCTTTCTGCTTCATCGCAAGTTTCGGCATTTTATGCGTTTTAGTATGTGGGCGCAAAGCCACTTTATGCTTATCCGCATACTGCTGCATAGAATCAATATTCCGGTTTAAAATTGTATTGTCGATTAATAATGCCGGTGTATCAATTTGTGTATGACCCATTTCATTCTCTCCCTGTGCTGTGTATTCATTTCTAATGCTACTATATTATTTATAGACTGAAAAATCTAATTTGAAAATCTATCAGGGAACGACGAAGGCTGTGGATGATGTCACCATAGATATCCAGGATGGCGAGTTCGTCTCTTTTATCGGAACTTCCGGCAGCGGTAAGACAACCGCACTTCGAATGCTCAACAGAATGATTGAACCGACATCAGGCACCATTACGATTGACGGCAAAGACGTCAGCAAAATGAACCCTGTCGAATTGCGCCGCAGCATCGGTTATGTACTTCAGCAGATCGGCCTCCTGCCTCACATGACCATAAAAGAAAATATCGTACTTGTGCCGAAGCTGCTCAAATGGTCCGAAGAGAAAAAAGACCAGAAAGCACGTGAACTGCTTAAACTTGTTGATCTTCCGGAGTCCTATCTTGACCGGTACCCATCAGAGCTGTCCGGCGGGCAGCAGCAGCGTATCGGCGTCGTCCGCGCCCTTGCAGCTGAACAGAATATCATTTTGATGGATGAACCCTTCGGCGCACTTGATCCGATTACACGGGATACGCTTCAGGACCTTGTGAAGGAGTTACAGCAGAAACTAAATAAAACTTTCATTTTCGTTACGCATGATATGGACGAAGCGATTAAACTTGCAGATAAAATCTGTATCATGTCCGGCGGTAAGGTGCTGCAGTTTGATACACCGGATAACATTTTACGCGCACCGGCCAATGATTTCGTCAGAGATTTTATTGGTGAAAACAGACTGCTTCAGGACCGTCCGAATATCCGTACGGTTAAAGAAGTGATGAAGACGCCGATTACCGTCAAAGTGGACGAGACATTGAACAACGCGGTTAAAATCATGCGTGAAAATCGTATTGATATGATTTTTGTCACAAACAACGAACAGAAACTGCTCGGCTATCTGGATATTGAAGATATTCAGGAAGGCGTACGCAAAAACACAGAACTGATCGACCTCATGGAACGGGATGTTTACAAAGTGAAGCTGGATACGAAACTCCAGGACTCCATCAGAACCATTTTAAAAAGAAATGTGCGACATATACCGGTTGTTGATGAGAACAATATACTTAAAGGACTGATTACACGTTCCAATTTAGTCGATATCGTGTATGAATCAATATGGGGAGAAGATGAAGTGCAGGCTGGAGCTGATAGCCAATGATGGATTTCATATCAGAAAACAGAGCGGAGCTGCTAGAAAAAACAATGGAACATTTCTTCATTTCAATCATCGCCCTGTTAATCGGGATATTGATTGCGGTGCCGCTCGGCATATTCATATCGAAGAATAAAAGACTTTCCGGCATCGTTCTGACGACGGCCGGTGTGCTCCAGACGATACCGACACTCGCTCTTCTGGCATTGATGATACCTTTGTTCGGAGTCGGAAAAACACCTGCAATCATTGCGCTCGCAGCTTATATTCTACTGCCGATGCTGAACAATACCATCATCGGTGTGCAGAGTATTTCAGGAGAGGTGAAGGAAGCTGCGAAAAGTATGGGAATGACCAATCTGCAGCTTATGCGTTCGGTTGATTTCCCGCTTGCACTGCCCTACATTATGTCAGGCGTCCGGCTGTCCAGTGTTTACGTCATCAGCTGGGCGACACTTGCGAGCTATATCGGCGCAGGCGGACTTGGAGACTTTGTATTCCAGGGGCTGAACTTGTATGAACCGATGATGATCATCGTTGCTGCAGTACTTGTTACGACAATTGCACTTGTCACTGATCTAATTTTATCTTTTGTCGAAAAATGGTCAGTGCCTAAAGGACTGAAAGTATCCAGATAAGAGGAAGGAGTTTTGACTTACTATGAAACAATTTAAAAAAATGTTCATCGTGATGCTGACTTCTCTATTGGTGTTATCTGGATGCAGTCTGCCGGGTCTCGGCGGCGGTTCAGATGATCCGATAAGAATTACATCACTTGATACGAGTGAATCACAGATTATGGCTCACCTTGTCAGATTAATGATAGAACATGATAGTGACGGTGAATTGAATCCGACAATCATTAATAACCTTGGTGCATCAACACTGCAACATCAGGCGGTACTGAATGGAGATGCCAATATGTCAGCAGTCAGATATTCCGGTACAGAAATGACCGGTCCGCTTGAACAGGAACCGATTACGGATCCTGAACTGGCAATGCAGACTGCCAAAGATATTTTCTCAGAAAGATTTGACCAGATTTATTTTGACTCATACGGTTTTGATAACTCCTATGCGTTTATGGTGACGAAAGAAATCGCAGAAGAATATGATCTGGAAACCACCTCCGACCTCGAAGAATTTCAGGATGAGTTCCGTTTCGGTGTGTATACGACATGGCTTCAGCGTCCGGGTGACGGATATGACGGATTTACAGAGCATTACGGCTTTTCATTCAGCAGTATCAGTCCGATGCAGATCGGCCTTGTCTATGACGCACTCGACAATGGCAGCCTTGAAGTTGCACTTGGTTATACATCAGACGGCCGTATCGCTGCATATGATCTGGTTGTACTGGAAGATGATCTTCAGTTCTTCCCGCCATATGATGCCACGCCGCTTGCTACTAAAGAATTGTTGAACGAGTATCCGGGACTGACGGATACGATGGATAAGCTTGACGGAATCATCACGACAGACATGATGCAGCAGCTGAACTATGAAGCGGACGGCGAAGGTAAAGAACCCGCTGTCGTCGCTGAAGAATTTTTGGAAGAGAATAACTACTTTGAAGACACAGAAAGCGGGGATCAGTCATGACAGGAAATGTTATCACAGACTTTTTTAATTACTTTATTGTAAACGGCGGCTACATTTTTGAACTGTTCTTCAACCACCTGCTGATGTCGATTTACGGTGTTATTTTCGCTTCTGCAGTCGGTATTCCAATCGGTATACTGATTGCACGTTTTTCAAAATTATCAGGATTGATCATCACACTGACGAATATCATACAGACGATTCCGGTCATTGCGATGCTTGCCATCATGATGCTTGTCATGGGTCTCGGCAATACGACAGTCGTCGTGACTGTGTTCTTTTATGCACTTCTGCCGATCATTAAAAATACTTATACAGGTATTTCAAATGTTGACTCCAACATTAAAGATGCTGGAAAAAGTATGGGAATGACACGTAACCAGGTATTGACGATGATAGAACTGCCACTGGCATTATCCGTAATTATCGGCGGGCTCAGAATCGCCCTCGTTGTCGCCATCGGTGTTGTCGCAGTCGGTTCGTTCATCGGTGCCACCACCCTTTCAGATATAATCATCCGTGGGACCAACGCTTCAGAAGGCACGGTCTTCATACTGGCCGGTGCGGTACCGATTGCAATCATCGCAGTGCTGGTCGATATCGGTCTCAGACTTCTTGAAAGAAGGCTCGACCCGACAAGAAGGAAAAAAGCTGAAAGTGAAACAAACCCACACGTACAGACCATCAATTAGAATAAAAATCTGCAGGCCCAAAAAGTTGGGTGCTGCAGATTTTTTTATCTATTCACAAGCATGATTGTCCTTATCTCTGTCCATCTTAGGATGATATGCAGGATGATCCGACGACACCCCGTCAGGGAAAACTTCCTCTAATTCTGTACACTTCGCAAAGTTATACTTATACGATCGCTTCAATAATAATCTAATTAGAACCGGCAATTTAAGTACTATGAGGAAACGAAGAGAATAATACCACTTCATTCCTTTCGTTTCTTTACCTAGAATTTTATTACTGAATGAACTCAAAAGACTAAAACATATTTTGGAACTTGTTTCAAACCTGATTATAAAAACTATGAAAAAAGTCGCCAGAAAAGTTAGAATAGTTAAGTTAATGAATGATACAATATTGGGAACATCAAAAAGCAGGAGGAAATGACATGATAAATTATAATGGATGGACATTTGTTTCAACTGAAAATACTGCGAATGGAGAAGTTTCTTCAAAAACTTTGTTTGAATACAAACAAGAAGGTAATATTATATCAGCAAATTACAGCGGGGGAGAAATTACTCAAGGAACTTTAATTGGATTAGTTAATGAAAATGACAGTTTAGAGTTCAGATATAACCATATAAATATCAAAAACGAAATTAGAGGGGGAAAATGTCTTTCTACTCCTGAAATTTTGTCCGATGGAAGAATTAAGCTTTATGAGCAATGGCAGTGGTATGATGATGAAGCGACTGAGGGAAGTTCGGTGATTGAAGAAGTTATTATTTGATACTCCTAAATTTATATACGGTTTCACCTATTTGATAATACGATGACTTCAATAATTTAAGCCCTGTTCTCCCATTACATACTTTCAGGAATTACAGGCCTCGGATTTTCAAGTTCAAAGTTGTACTTACTGTCGATAATTTTCACTACAGTTAAGAATCCCAGCTTATCTTTTTAAGGAGATATATGAAGGAGCATCACATTGACATTAAAAAATAATCATTATAAATTTTCCAGCCACCCGGGTTTCAGCAATGTATTCAAACCCGGCAAACTGTCTTTGGGTATCATGGCCCCTTTTAAAGGATACTCAGACGGCATACCCGATCTTGATGACTTTGGAAAATTAGCAGAGATGGCGGACAACAGTAATATCGCTGCGCTCTGGCTACGGGATGTACCCGCATTCGATCCCAACTTCGGAGACGCCGCTCAAATTTATGACCCTGCCACTTCCCTCGGCTACCTTGCTGCCAAAACTAAAAACATCACACTCGGATCAGCGGGCCATATCGCTACGTTGCGCCACCCTATCCACATCGCAAAGGAAGCTGCGAGCCTGGATAAATTAAGTGACGGCCGTTTTATATTAGGTCTTGCTTCAGGCGACCGTAAGAAAGAATATCCTGCCTTCAATGAAGACTATGATAACCGCAGCGAAAGATATCGGGAAGCTTTTAACCTGATTCGAACATTGCACAGTGAGGATTATCCATCAGGCAGTAGTGACCATTACGGTACTTTGTCCGGCGACATCGACTTCCTGCCAAAACCGGATGGAGAAATCCCCATCATTTCAATTGGACGTGCAGAACAGACGCCTGAATGGACATCCAATAACCCGGATGCATGGATCTGGCATGGTCTGAATCCAAAAGACAGCGGTAAAATCGTCCAGGAAATAGACAAATTGAATGAAACCGGTAACTGGAAACCTTTCGGTTATGCCAATGCTGTTCATCTGCTCGAAGACCCGGACGCACCGCTCGAAATAAAAAGTAATATGCATTTGACAGGGGGATCAAAAAGTATCGTCGAACATTTTAAAGGACAGGAAGAAATGGGTCTTTCACATATATCCATCAACCTCCACCCGAATACAGACCGTTCTGCAAAGGAAGTCATGCAACAGTTTATAGAAGAAGTTGCCATTCACTTCTGATATTTAGATTGAAAATAAAAACATGCTTTTAACATCCGGTACAACGGGTATAGTATCACTACATCTATTAAAATGGAGGATGTTAATATGAAGATTAAAAAATATCTACTTGCTGGCAGCCTCGCTTCAATACTCGTTTTAGGCGCCTGCGGGGGCGAGGAAGACAGCGCAGATGATACCGGTGAAGAAGGCGCCGGCGATACAGAAGAAACCACAGGCGTTGAAGATGAAGAGTCTTCCGACAGCGCCGGAGAAACAATTGAAGAATCCGGTGAAGAAGCCGGAAGCTCAGATCAATAATGCTTCTTAGATTTATAAACATGAAAAAGAGAATAATATTTATAAAAGATTGTTATGAAATCCCCTAATTCATAACAGTCTTTTTTATTTTGAAACCTCACTTTACTTTTTAGATTTTTGTTGTATACTATAATTACAATCTAATTAATTAGTTCGACTAATAATAATAGTTCAGATAAAGAGGAGATATGTCCTATGTCTAAAAATGAGAGCAAGTCCCTGAAAATTTCAGTGGAACAGGCAAAGTTACTAGGAAGTGCACTTAGAATAAAGATCATCACAGCGATTGAAAATGATCCGAAAACTTCAAAACAGGTTGCTGTTGAAATCAATGAGTCACCCGGCAATGTCCACTATCACATGAAGAAGCTGTATGAAGGGGACTTAATAGAACTGGTAGAAGAAAAACAAGTCGGAGGCGTCGTCCAAAAATTTTACTTGGCCAGAGCAACGACATTCATCAGTGATCATGAAGTATATCCGGAACTTCAGACTGGCTCCAAAGCAGAATCAAAAGGTTCTCTCAGTGCAGCGCTTTTGCTCAAGGAAGAAGACCAGCAGGAATTACTGGATGAGTTCCGTGATCTGATTGCCAAATGGGTTAAAAAGACGAATGAAAAAGATGTTCAGGATGTTGAAGAGTTTGTCATAGGGGTCAAACTTTTCCAAAGAGACATGAATTCTAAGTAATCAAAATCTACTTTTTAAGTAGAAAAACGGGGGAAATTTTATGTTATTGAACAAAGATGTGCCTTATGCTGAAAAGTTGAATTTCATTATTTATCTTGTCAGCCGGCTGATGACCAACTTGGGGAATCTGGTTTATATGTTCGCAGTTTCATACTCTATTCTATATACTACGGGCTCCGCTTTTTACTTTTCAATCAACCTTGCACTGATGACACTGGTATCCCTGCTGCTCCTCCCCTTCTCCGGGTGGTTGAGCGATGTATGGAATAAAAGGACTTTGATTATTTCCGGAGAAGTCATGATGACCTTCATTATTGGAGGGCTGCTGATCTACTCATATCTCTATGGATTCAATCTGATTGCCATCTATGTGACGACAGTATTGACTTCTTTCATCAATCCGTTCATATCCAATGCTTACCAGGCGGCTATGACTGAAATGTTCCATGCCGAGAGAATCCAGAAAGTCATGGGCTACACGTCTTCCATCATGTCTTCAGCGGTCATACTTGGTCCCGCACTTGGAGGCGTTCTTTTCGGATTGTTCGACTTTTATATCATGATCCTTGTATTCTTTATCGCCTACCTCATTTCAGCAGTACTCGACTTCTTCGTTAAATTTAAACTGTATTATGATGAGAAAAATTACGAGTCAGAAGAAATTCTTGGGGAAGCAGCCTTATCGAAAGCAAGTAAATTCAAGAAAGACATTTCAAAGGGTTTCGTTTATATATGGGATTCAACAATATTAAAGAGAGTATTCATCATGGCTGCCATCATCAATTTCTTTACTGCCCTGCTTGCGATTTACCCTGAAAAAATGATGATTGTTGAACTCGGTTTTAATCCTGAAGCTGTCGGTGTCATCAATTCATTCGACGGTGTCGGTGCGCTGATTGCAGGTGCTGTACTCGGAACAATCAAGCAGATAAACAGTCCGATCAGAGTGATGAAAATCGGACTGCAGCTTTTGTCTGTAATGTTTCTCATTTTCCTGTTACCGATCTATGTCAGTATGCCTCAGTTTGGTACAATGATTTTTTTTGCATCAATGGGGTTCATAATCGCCGTGCTTGTCCAGGTGATCAATGTTCCGTTCTTCACCTATATGCAGGTGATTACTCCCCAGAACATCAAAGGCCGTGTATTTTCAGTAGTCAGTATTTTTGCGATGAGTATACAGCCTCTCGGGACTTTATTATACGGAGTACTGTATGATGTCATCCCTTACTGGATAATACATGTAGTCAGCTTTCTACTATTGTCGGCAGCAGTCATCGTTTCTATAAAAGAAGATACCATCAAAAGGGCAAAAAATCAGTTTATAGCCAAAACGGCGGAAATAAAAGAAACAGGTACAGGTGCATAGCCTGTCCTGCAAAAAATGAGAATTGTAGTGGATAAAATAAAATCCCGATGTAAATCAGAGTGATTTACATCGGGTTCCTTAT
>NZ_LFKO01000002.1:38394-40170 GCF_001265075.1 Salinicoccus sp. YB14-2 | reverse complement strand
TAAGCCGACAGCGAGAATTATTCGGACTTGTAACGGTCTGTAAGTAATGGTAAATAGGACTTTTTTAACAAAATATAAAGTATCGGATAGTAAGTAAAATTAAAAATGTAGTCACGGATATAGACACGTGTCACGAAAATATCATTGCCTATATATGGCAGTGTTGATATATTTAAAATTAAAAGGGAGTGTTATTTATGAATGTGAAGAAAATAAACAAGACTATTGAAAAACACGAAAAGAATATCGAAAAGTTAATAAAACAACAAAATGGAATGTTTGTAAATGAAAATAAGAAGCGTCAATTACAAGAGAAGATAGACAAAGAAAATTATATGATTAGCTTATACAATGATTTAAAAAACGGCGATGAGTCCGCCAGGGTTAAACTTCAAGATGCTTATACACAAGATAGTGTGTTTACTAAAATAGGTGAAAACCTAGATAAAACAGGAGATGCCTTGCAATCCACTGGTAAAGGCATGGTCAAGGGCGGTCTGCACACAACAGGTGCAGTTTGGACACCCGCTATATACTTAGGCTACCAGGGTATAAAACACGCACGTAAGAAGCCTAAAAACGAATCAGTGGAACAGGATTTAATCGAGTTGATTAATGAAGTTAAGAAAGCGCATAAAGATGGTAAAATAACCGAAGAGCAGAAACGAGAGTACATCATTGATTTTGTCGATAATTACTATAAGAAATAAAAACAACCGCCCGGGTTTCCAATCCGAGGCGGTTTTAATCATGGTCTACTCCAATGACCATAATCTGAATTATACAAGTTGTTCAGTGTGCATCTATTATAACACATCCGCCCAGATAAGCGAATAAGCAAAAATGCGTTTATTTAGACGAATATTCAGAGGGCACTCAAGCCCTCTTTTTTTATGTATCCCCCGACAGTTTTCGCTATCGGGTTCGAGAAAACAATATTTTATATTGTGTTAAAGTATTTTGCGTTATTGGCTTGAGTTAAATGAATTTACCCCACGCTGGCCCAACCGATCCTGTGCGACTGTTCCACGTTCTGACAGGCAAATACCTCAATCCACCTTGACCGGTGCGATAACCTATCCAGATGTGACCATCTTGTCGGACTAATTCGTGGTAACTTATTGTCGTTCCAGGCTTAACTTGTGATGTTTTAGGTGTCTTTGCAGACCTGAACGGGCTGTCTACACGGACGGTTATTGGCTTGCTACCTACTGTGAATTTACCTTTTGTTGCGAGATACTGTGTGCCGTGTCGGTTGGTTTTCCACCCCGACGTGGACGGCTTTGGCGCAGCTGCTGGCCTTACAGTTTTACCATTCAATTTGTCCAAATGGTTTTGCACCTTACGCTTGAATGCGTTCCATCCATTGTGTGCCCGCATCTTGTGAGGGCAATCCTTGCGCGTCCAATTGTAATGCTGTCTTAAACGATCCACACCCCATCCGTACTGCTTCAAAATGTGAGCGATGTACAGTGCGGCATTATCCTCCGCTTGTCTGTGACGCGTCGAATATGCCCCACTGTAGCCATTGTCCATTGAGTAGCAAATTTCAATGTGGATTGAGCGTCTGTTACCTGGACCATTAACGCCATCTCCTGCCGCCCAGGCATTGCGATTGAACGGTATGGACTGAACGACCTCTTTATCATCAATACCTACATGAAAACTGGTCATATTGTTGTTACGAATCATATAGGCCACTTCGTTTCTGGCAGAAGCTGTGTTGGCAGTGTTATGAATTGTAATTGTAGTTGGAACCATTGCGTAAGTGGCTTT
>NZ_LFKO01000002.1:37862-38218 GCF_001265075.1 Salinicoccus sp. YB14-2 | reverse complement strand
CTCCGCTTCTTTTGGGGGTTCAAATGTTTCGCCCACTCCTTCGTTCGCTTCCTTTGCCTTTTCTTCAACAACTTCTTTTTCATCTTTTTTCATGTCGACCACTCCTTATATAAATAAAAAAGACACCTCGTGTGAGATGTCTACTTCAACCCCTGCTTTTTCAAAGCTTCATTCTGAACCCTGGCTTTCTTTCCACTGAAATGGTTTTTATAAATCGTGTATGCCGTATAAGCAAAGCCTGCGATTGCATAGAGCAGTAAACCAAATGCATTGATCAGTTCTTCGTTCAGCCAGTCTAAGCCGAATCCAGCCACACCAGCGAACGCTGAAAATGCAAGCAAGACACCTAAAATCTG
>NZ_LFKO01000002.1:36205-37756 GCF_001265075.1 Salinicoccus sp. YB14-2 | reverse complement strand
GTAATAATACTTCCACAATTCCAAACAAACCGGCAATAATTGCCACGAATATACCTGACAAAATACTGACCCACTTTACAAGTTGACCCTTTTTACTGTCTGCTATTTCTTGTTGCATCTGAATAAACTCATTATGCCTGCTCAGTTCGTACTCGTGCGTTCTAACTTTATCTGATAACGTTTCGTGACTCTTTCTATTCTGCTTTAATTCTTCTTTAAGTTCGCTTGAAAATTTATCGAATGAATTACTCAAGCGATTATTACTACTCACAATATGCTCATTCGTCTTTTCCGATATGGCAATCATTTTCGCAAGGTCGCTGTAATTTTTGTCGTGCTTCCTGTCCACACCATCAATTTCTGATTTCAGTCGACGTTCCGTCGCGTCTAATTCGATTTGCGTAATGAATGGATTCTTTTTTTCTCTCTCCATATACTGACCCCCGCATGTACGAATAAAACCAAGTTAAAAAAGGCAACTAATGTGATGGTATATTGTGTGATTGGCATGTGACTTTCTGCGACTGACATGATTGAAAAAGGAAACCCGACAAGTACGCCGAGGAAATTACCAACAAGCAATCCGTAATACTTCTTCACCGTCTGAGATACGGAACTTCCAGCGATAATCAAGGCAGCAATAACAAAGATGACACCCCAAATCGGAAACGGCAGTATACTGTCCATCGTCGAATATAAATCTGAATTGTTGATTCTTTCTTGTGTCGTTAAAACAAGTGTAATCCCCCGAATTGCCATGAATGCACCAATGAGCCAGAATGCAAACATCGCTTCAAGTTCTGTATTTGTTAAGCGTTTATCCTCTCTATTCACATTTGATTCACTCCCTTTTTCTGAAATTAAAAAGAGCACTGACTATTTATCAGCGCCCTTACCTTTCAACTTCTCAATTTCATCATATAATTGACTGATGATCGCCTCACGTTCTGCGACCATCATATTTGTGTTTAATAACTGTTGTTGCAATGATTGGATAATATAATCTTTATTCGGTGTCATTTGTTCGTTCTGCATTTTTAAGTGCCTCCACTTCATTTTTTAAATCAGTAAGCATACCCTTTAATTCCTGTACCGCCTTAATCGTTGGCGCAATCAGTTGTTCGTGTTGTACGCCGTAGTAACCATCGTCATCTATTGATAACATTGCGACATCTTCCACATCAACATTGTGTGAAATTAAATTATCTCTAAGCTGTTGTGCAATCAAACCAAATTCAACATGGTTTTTAAATCTACCCTCATTGATGTCAGCTTCTTTTGCCTTCTTTCTGAATGACTTTATTTCAATGCCGTCAACAAAATCTAACCCTAAATGAGACGGTACAATGTCTTCCTTCAGCCTTCTATCTGATGACACATTCGGGGAATTGCTCAGGTAAATATTATTCATTCTGTGTGTTCCAGAACCTAGATTGTAGTTCCAATCTGATGTATTTACCCCTCTTAACGTGATGGTCGTTGCGCCAGATTCTGCGATTGTTCCAACATGCCAACCGCCTGTACCGTTCCAATCTCTTATCCACAATTGCC
>NZ_LFKO01000002.1:33590-35772 GCF_001265075.1 Salinicoccus sp. YB14-2 | reverse complement strand
CTCCCTCCCGTGGCGTGCAATCTAAAATTGATACCGCTACCCGTTCTATCTGTACGAGTGTAGAATCCTCCGTCTTGAGATATGATGTTTGAACCATATCCGAGCAAACCCTCCGCGCCCAAACTGTGGACGATTAAGCCTCGAAAAGTGCTGTCATTGACATTAAAAGCACCGTCAGAAACACCTACAGCAATCATCGGACGTCCATCAGAACCGAGTGAATGGTCAAATTGAATGCCACCTGTAATGCCTCGATTACTGTACTCCAGCCTGTTATTTCTATTCGTAAATTTTATACTCGTACCGCCACCAAGCTCGAAATCAGATTGGTTCATTTGTAATCGGCCAGGCTCAATAACTGTGCTGCTTGTACCATCATGATTTCGCATCGTAAAGCGTTGTGAAGATATATTTAAATATCCATCGACACCCTCAATATTTAAATCATTCGTCAGCCACAGCGTCCCTGCAAATATCGCGTCAGCGTATATCCCTTCAGCTGTCCCAATCGTCCGAGGCGTTGCTCCACCGTCTTGCGAAATGTACCAGCCTTCGGAATTTAATCCGAATACATGGTTGGGGTTCGTTTTGCTAATCGCCATCATCCCGAAGTCACCGAAAATTATTTCAGATGATGCCGCATGAATCGCATTAATCATATCCATGCCGATTTGCTCTAAGCTAATCACTGGAAGTTTCAACTTACCTGTGAGCAAGTCCGAAAATCTTTTCGATAAGCTGTTGATATTCGCCTTATGACGGTCACGTATCGATTGAGAGCCGAATGTGACGTCGCATCCGATAATATTATCTTTCTCATCGTATGTGGTCACGATCTTGTGCAATCGTATTTCTTGTTCAAGATTTATCCGTTCATCATGTAGCCACACTCTATCGCCTTTGACAGGCACGGCAATATCATAAATTTTGCGGACATCGTGCAACGTACCTTCGATTGTGACGGCTAGGGACTCTTCAACAGCTTGCGCCATTGCTTCATCCAGTGTGGAAGACTGTGTTACTCGACCATCCACAATCGGCGGGCCTTCCCACTTACCGACTACATCAGCAAGTGGATGTGTATACTCACGCTTCAACTTCGCATTATTAAAGTAATCTTCTTCGCCATCTTCAAAGTCTCCGAAACCTTTAATATGTGTGAAGTATTCCGTGGCATCAGTGGTGCTTGATACGTTACTTGCGTTCAATTTGTACTTGTACATGAAGTTTGTATCATTACCGATTAGGTGGTGCATATAGACCGTTCTGCCCTGAATGATAAACTCGTAGTTGTAACGGTCTAAAAGACGTTTAAACAGTTCTAATCGGTTTGCACCCTTACCAAATCCCTCAATCGTTACTGACGGGCTGAAGTCTACTAATACAAAGTTAAATCCTGTACCCTCGAACACTGTCCTAAAAGCACTGTTTGCCGTATGTGAGCCGTCGTGATTCTCGTGTATGATTGACTTGGAAAATTCCCAATAAAAAAGAGGCATCGCTCTAACGTTTAAGTTAAAGCTGTTACCTCTCGTTTGTCGTTTCACGTTTACCGCTTTATATGTGATGTTGTTGTAATCGAATTCCCACAGCTTATCAATCGAAAGTAAATCTAAGTCGTTATTTTTTTGTTGTGGTATTCGCAACTCTAAGTCGTCTTGCCCATTTAATTCGGATGTGTGGACTTTAGTTGCGAGTAAAGGGTATTCAATATCATTGTGATCTCGGATTGTCAGTATTTGAATCACCTCATTTCATGTATAAAAAAGGACACCTTCCGATGTGTCAGTTAAATATCACTGCTCGTTCCTAATGCAAGCTGTAATTAAGTTAACAAGAAAGTCTACGCCCATCCTACTGACCGACTCTCCGTGATCCCCATCTTTTAGCCATGCGCTCTCTCTAGCCAATTCTAGTAAAGTGCTCGGGACACCCAGGACATCATTTGCATACCTGCCGACCGTACCGACGTTGGAAGCAGCCGTATACGCCCACCGATGTGTAAAGCTTTGTGGCATTTGATCATGTTCCTTTTGCCAACCTCTACCGACCGCACGGTACATATTTAATGTGGAGTATTTGAAAAAGTCGTTGTCTGTCAAAGAATAACCAATCAAGTCGTCACGCATGAACATATTGTGAAAATCAATGAAATAGTCCATGTCATTATGTTCATCCAGAA
>NZ_LFKO01000002.1:29717-32772 GCF_001265075.1 Salinicoccus sp. YB14-2 | reverse complement strand
CCGCTCGGGCACACTACTGGAACGATAACGATGTGAACGTTAGTCCTGATTGCTTCAATCACCGGATTGTTTGTCGGATTCTCAAGCAACTCCCTATAAAAGTAATAGGCCGCAAGGCTCGCGCTGCGCTCTCGACCATGCACACCTGCACTGATAACGATCTTCGGACTTTTCATTGGCCTGCCGTCATCATTGCCGGAATTGCCTGCACCCGTTTCAACTTCATAATATGGAAGCGGTTTGGATTCGTATTTGTAAAGGTTGTAACCAAAATCGTCCTCGCCAAGTAGATCGTAAGAAGTGCCTTCAATCGAATTCGTCACATCGATGAACATATCCTGCAAACTCTGCGGTGCAATACTTCTGGGATTGCTGACATAGTCAGTGATTTCATCCTTCATATATAGTTTGTCAAAATCTCCGACAAGGTTAAATTTCGGGTTTTTATTAGCCACGATGTCTGACGGCACTTCCAAAAAATGCGCCGGGATGACATGACCACCCTCAGTAACGCTTAATTCGGGCTCTCTACCTTCATTCGATACATATACATATAGATAATGATCATCGGGGCCAGTCCTTACCTTCACAATGTTTTCATGTTCACCCACAGATGTGCTGTGAAGTGTCGTGTTTAAAAATTCTTGTGGTGTCGTCTCATCCAAAAAGGTGAATGGCGTTGGATGAGCCCCCACTCTCAGTACATTGGCATCGCTGCCGACGGTTATTTGGTAGTTCGTTCTTGGTTTAACAGACACTTCTGCGGTCTTACCTTCCCATCCGCCATAATTATTTCTGGGTTGCAGTTCTGTATGGTTGTGATGTGCCACAATCAACCCATCTTTATAATTGCCATCGAATATATTTTCGCCTGATTCGGAAAAGAATGTCGTGTGCTCAGGAGCAATACTTCTATTTTGTGGACCGGGTAAAAACTCTCGTTTGATAGTAAGCGCATCTACGTCCTCATAGACCGTCAAGGCAGGCTTCTTACCCTCGTTAGATACATACACGTATAAATAGTTATCGGTTGGCCCTGTTTTGACATTTATATTATAATCATGTTCTCCAACACTGGTGCTGTAAAGCGTTGTATTTAGAAATTCTTCAGGAGTCAATTCATTTAAAAAATCGAATTTAGTTGGATGAGAACCGACTCGAAGCACATTCGAGTCACTACCTACAGATATCTGATAATGCGTATTGGGTTTCACCGCTACTTCTGCGGTCTTACCTTCCCATCCACCATAATTATTTCTTGGTTGCAACTCTGTATGCGATACTTGTGCAACCAATAATCCATCTTTATAATCACCATTAAAAAGATTACCCCCATCGTGAAAAAGAGTAGTTTTTTCCGGCGTGATTGCAAAAGGAGCCACCTTGTCAGTAGTTACACTAGACGCCAATAAATTCGTTACATTGATACTTCCTTGATTCAACTCTTCAAGAAATTCTTGAGTGAAAAATGTACTATCCATTTTCCCTAAATTTTTATTGATATCATTAACCGAAAGCTCACCTTTTTTGATTAGTCCATTTAGAGATTCCATCATTTGAGTATATTGACTTGGTGTTAACGAACCTTTTACAAATAATTCATCAATACTCTTCATAATACCTTCTAGGCGATCCCAATTATTATTTATGGCATTTCTATTGCTCCTATCCCAAACAGAGCCTGTGCGTTCTAATTTCAAATCCTCACCTCATTAAAAAGAAGCCACCTAAAAATAGATGACTTCCAGTTATCTGTAATAATATTTAAAATCAAATCTTATATATTCAAACGTCCCACCAGATACCTCGAATTCGTTATCACCAGGAGCCATACTGATGAATCGCTTGTTAGTATCTCTAAAAGCATTGAATGTGCCATTTAAAATTTGCATCCCTTTCAAGGTGATATGTCTGCGATCCAATCCGCTGTTAAATACGAATTTATCGCCTGTTGTTTTATTGTGTATAGTCATATCCCCAGGAGTTGATGCAAATCTTAAATATATTTCCAATTCCATACTCTCCGGTTCAACAGTCACGTTACCTGCGTTGTAAACAGAAAACGTGTTTGATGTGGAAAGTGTGTGCATTGAAATTTTTGTGCTACTTCCTATATCTGATAACGATATTGCTCTCCCAGACACAGGATATATAGTTAAGCGCAGATTCTCGCCTAATGCTGTGAAGTTATACTCACTTTTACCATTACCGCTCACATTAGTCATCCCAGCATCATTACTAATAAAGCTCCCGTCCGCGTTGTAGTGTAATAACCTCACATATTCTGCATTACCGCTAGTTTCTTCTAATACTATTCTATATCGCGAATTTTTATTAACTGGGAGAAATTCAACCGTTCTCGCGTAATCGGTCAAAGTGTCTAAATTAAATCCCTCACCGTTGTGAATATGTCCATTCTGAAATGAGCTCGAATTAAAATTGATGTCGACTTCCCGAGGAGTAAACCGATACTTTACTTTCTCATCATCTATATTATCGACTAATCCGTGCTTTTCAGCAGTTGCGGAATAACCGCTGTCATGTAGTTCTAGTGTGGTGTATTTTGATTCCCAGAATACAGAGTCTAGGGTTCTGCATGATACTTCTACAGATGAATGTGTTTGATTAATTCGCTCAGGTATATAACTCTCATCAATTGTTACTTTAAGCACCCGTGACGGCACTCTTGTTTCTTCTACATAAAATACATCATGTGCATCAAAGAAAGCGTACAATTCATTGCGTATCAATCTGTAATCTATGGTGTCATGCGCTTCTAACCAAAGGCTCAAATCGACGGATCGTTCACCGTAATCATAGCCGTAATTAAGCGTTCCGGATCTACCTTCGAATTCTTCCGTTAGCCTGCGTTTATTAACTGAACTCACAAAAATATCCAGAGGCTTAACGCCCTCTGGAAAAGGTAGTTCTTTCATGTTTAAATCATATATTTTGAACACGCTAAACCTCCTTAGAACATTTGTAGTGAAGCATTTACTGCGTTATGTTCATCTATTATGCTTCCAACTTGTTGGGAATCCATATAGACGTTTGT
>NZ_LFKO01000002.1:27634-29117 GCF_001265075.1 Salinicoccus sp. YB14-2 | reverse complement strand
CCTCCCTTGTCTGCTTACTCTTACCTGCTAACTTCTTACCGACAATCGCAAGTAATTTCATCGCTTCGGTTGGCTCATTCGGGTTGATCACGTACTCGCCTTTATGCAAGTTGAATAAGCCATCAGATAGTATCTGACCGCCTTTGAGATGTCCTTTAACCATGCTGAGTGGATTCTTCGTATTTCTGTTCTGAATGTAGCTCGCCGACGGATCTTCGTGCTGCCAGTGAACGTGTGGACCAGTCGTCCATTCACCAGTGTTACCTGACTTACCAACTGAATCCCCGATGCCGACTTTACCAGTCTTAACGCTGTTCATGTGCATAAAGTATTGTGCAGCATTACCAGAAGCATCCAATCGAGCAACGTTACCGCCACCTCTGTCACTCATACGTGAAACCGTACCTGCCATCGGTGCAGTAATGTTCACTCCGACTGGTGTGCCGTAGTCAATACCGTAGTGTCTACCACCGTTAAACGATGTAGGGTATCCCGGTACTGGTGCATTCGGACTATATGGAGTAGTCATCTTGTAGTCCATCCACTTCTGTGATTTACCCACAGATGCTTCACTGAACTTACCTTTAATCCATCCGAACATACCATCTTTAATCATCGACCAAGCACCTTTAATGAAGTTACCTGCAAACCCTGTCATGTCGCCGAAGTTTTCTCCGACCGCACTGATTAGGTCATCGAATATCTTTTTAGGATTGGTGATGTAATCGACAGCTTTGCTTGCGATGTTCTTAATCTTGCCCCATAGTCCAGTACCTTCAGAGAACTTAGGAATCTGACCGAGCATAGCTTCCGTTTCTCGGTTACTGAATATCGTCGTGCCCTTTGGTGCGAATATCGTGGCATCGTTGTCGTACAGACCGACTTTGCCGTTTGGATAGCGAACTAATTCACGTGTACCTTTTCCGTTTCCTTTCCCTTTATCGCCTACAGTAGCGAGTGTATCCATCGCAATCTTGCCGTTTTTAGTCAGCTTGCCGGACGGTGAGCCTTGTCCTGTACCAGTGGAGAATGTAGGAACATTCCATTTAGAAATCGTGCTAGTGATTCCGATTTTCCCAGTGATACTGTTCAAACCACCGATAATGCCGTTAACCACTGAACCTAGTTTACCAGTCATCTTATTACCTAAAGATTTGACGCCGTCTACAGCTTTCGATGCACCGTTTGAAATTGCTGAACCTAACTTACCTGGTAACTGTTTTGCACCGTCCACCATATCAGTTAAATATCCAGCAGCCTTGTCTTTCAAGTTTCTATAAACGTCAAGCGTGCGGTCTCTCATACGTGAGACACCATTTACAACACCGTCGCGCATTCTGCTGATGCTGTTAACGACAGTCGTTCTTAAATTCGTGAAAATCTGTCGTCCACTATTAAATAAGTTAGTGAAAAACCTCACTACAGAAGACACGATATTTCTCACGATGCTCACCGTGCGGTTTGACATCGCGGTCAGAATGTT
>NZ_LFKO01000002.1:26124-27242 GCF_001265075.1 Salinicoccus sp. YB14-2 | reverse complement strand
CTCTCGACCTCAAATTGCTCGCTGTATTCGTTATAGAGTTTCTCATGTTGTTGAACGTCTGAACGCTTCTCGTAAATAAATTCCTGAAGAAATTAATGACGCTATTCACCATTCCGCGGATAATGCCGTTAAATCCAGAGTTCAAATTTCGACCAATTGAAATAACTCGGTTAAACATGCTTGTAACCTGCGATACCGACCCAGTGAACATTCCCTTAAAGAAGTTCACGACGGTCGTCCAGAGTGACCGTATAGATCCAGAAAATATTTTAACTAATGATCCGACACCTTTTATGATTCGACCATAGAATAATAGTTGGAATCCGTTCCAAACTGCTTGAATTGCACCCGTGAATATTTGCTTGACACCTTCCCACATTTTCGAGAAGTCGCCCGTAAATATTCCGGAGAATACTTTAACAAGACCTATAATCACGTCCAGCGCACCACTAATAACCCCTTTAATGTTTGTCCACACCATTCGGACAATTGAGAGGACTAATTTAAAGGCAGTACCGATAATCGTTGTAATCACTGGCATAACGGCAGATACAATCGTTTTAACGATGTTCACACCGTTTGTAATGGCCGTAATGACCTGCTGACCGTCTGACTGCCAGAACTGTCTGATTTTCTGGAACATTTCAATAAAGAATGTTTTCACAGCATTAACCGCAGGGATCACTAAGTTCATGAAGTTTGTGTATATCGATTGCGCGAAAGTAACGATAGTTGGAATAAACTCTTTAAATCTTTGAATTAAACCTTGTATAATATTCCTGAATGTTTCTGACTTAGCGTATGCGACTGTAAAGGCAGTGCCGAGTAAGGTTATGACACCTATAGTTATACCTACAGGCCCAGTTAATAAACCGATAAAGCTTGCCAGTTTAGGGAACGCCGCACCGAAGGTCATCGCACCTGTTTTAACTGCCGTAAAACCTGCTGATAACTTTCCTAATCCGAGGAATAATGGTGCAATCGCTTTAACAACTCCACCCACAAATATCGCTATACTTCCAAATACCGTGAGCAACGGACCTGCAGCAACCGCAACGGCAGAGAATATACCTATCATTTTCTTCTGTTCGTCACTTAAATTGGTAAACCATTGAACA
>NZ_LFKO01000002.1:24458-25949 GCF_001265075.1 Salinicoccus sp. YB14-2 | reverse complement strand
CTCACGTATAGACTCTTTTGACTGCTCAAACACACCACTTAACATACTTTCTCCAAGTATTCCGATGTTCGCTTTCGTGTTCGCAACCATACCTTGCCATGTGTCAGCATGCGCTTCTGCCATACCACCTGCGAAAGTGTCCATAACAGTAATGAAATCATTCGATGTAATTTCTCCATCAGTAACCATCTTTCGGAATTCTTCCATCGTCACTCCGGCATTTTCAGCCATTGCAGCACTAAAACCTGGCATACTATCTTCAATCATGTTTAGTTCTTGTGTCATTAACTTCCCTGAACCTTGAACGCGGTTGAATATCATCGCCATATCGCCTACAGGCTTATTCGCACCTACTGCAGCCGCATCAACCAGTTGCAGATACTTAGAGAGTTCGTCACCCTGTTCGACACCTGCAGCCATTGCACCAGCTGCTACAGAAGTACCTTCAGCCATCGTCATCATACCGCCTTGAATGGCATCCGACACTTGACCCGTGATATCATCTACTTCTTCTAAGCTATAGCCCATACCTTCCAGTTGAGCCTTAGCGTTATCTAGCCCGACTAATCGACCCCAACCGAATGCAGCCGTTAATCCACCTGCTGCAGTAATTGCTCCGAGTACAGGCGCTGTAATCCATTTAGTCAAGCTTCCACCCACATCTTTGACGTGGCCACCGAATGTTTGTATTCCACCACCCGCAGTTTCAGCAGCGTTTCCTATCTTAGTGAATCCGTTGTTCTCAACATTAAGTTTATGGAGTTCTGTCCGCGCCTCTTCTACAGCATGACCGAGTTTATTTAATTCGTCAGCTTGTTTGTTGTACTCTATACGCGCCGCCTGAGCTTCCTTAGAGCCTTCGCCGTGAACGGCAACCATTTTGTCGTAATGACTTTTCAAGTCGTCTACGTTCTTCTTTTGGTTATTGAAAGACTTCGATAACTCGTCTACGTTCTTTTTATACGTGTCGATATTTTTGCTATCGAACTTTATATTGTTTAAGTTGACTTGCGCAGAACGCTTGATGTCTCTGAACGAATTCTTTATGTTGGTCATAGATCTTGATATGCCCGCATCATCCATTGATAAATCGATGGAAAGTCCGCTGATTCTTTCTGCCATATATTTTCCTCCTTTCTTCAAAAATTCAAAAATAAAAAAGCGTTACATGAACGCTTCTAACATTGATTCTTTCCTTTCGACTGTCGCTTCATTCTCTTCTTCTAAGATAGAGAGCATATAGGATATTGGCATTTTCAACACCTTGTTAATATCCTCGCCCTCTTTAATTTGAGATCGGATTAATTTATCTAGTGCCGATCGCTGAGCCTTCCAAGTAAAATCTGATTCCGTTAGCTCAGACTCTCCACGAACTTTTTTGTTTCATCATCCTGTTGACCCGCAGCGATAAATTCAATCTGTCCTTGTAGTTCTTCTCTCATATTCGGTGCGTGCAATCCAGCTTTTAACGCTTTAACATCAAACTGATCG
>NZ_LFKO01000002.1:19173-23666 GCF_001265075.1 Salinicoccus sp. YB14-2 | reverse complement strand
GATAATAAAAAAAGAGCGGAATAAATCCGCTCGTTATTTAGCCTTCAGGTACTGCACCTGTGATGAATGCCGCTTTCAGATCTTCTTTAGTCGCCATTATTTATTACCTCCTATAGTTAGTGTTTCACCTATTTTTGCATTCCCGATTGTCTCGGGAACATTAGGGCGTCACTTCTGGGTGCGCTTCCCCGAATACCGCATTATAAATGAAGTCACGCATTACAGTGCTTCCTGCTTCATCGTGACCTAAAATCATTGTTTGTTCTTCATCGAATCCGTCCACAGGCGCTTGCATAAACTCCCCAGTAGACTGATCTTGACTGAACTCCACAGAATCCTGCTTCGTTGTACCTGTGACTTCAGGGAACGTGAACTTACCGCGTGGAAGTCCTACATACTCCGCTGAGCCGTCTTCCATTGTTTTAGTGAACATTACAGCCACATCAGGTGGTGTGTTGTTACCGACCGCTACAGCGCCGTTTTCATGCGTTTCTAAACCAAAGATAGCCGCTCTATCTTCAATCGGTAGTTTGTGGAATGTCGCTGATAATTCAACTGTTCCGTTTGTTACTGCCATCTCGGCAACAACGTTATCCCCGTATGCTTTCTCAATAGACTGTTCTTTTGATACTGAAATCTCTTGTAGATATTCTACACGTTCAACTTCTGTAACTTCTGTTCCATCAGCTTTGTAATGGAAACCTGTTAAACCTGTAAATGATTTATAATTTTTAGCCATTTTACTCACTCCTATAATTTAATTTCAGCACGATAAAAAACACCTTCATAACGTCGAGCAGAACGATAGAGTTTATATTCTCCGTCGTATTCCGGTTTCGCGTTAGAGGTGTTTATCATGCCTAATTGTTCTTTTAGTATTCTTGAAATGTGATAGCTTAATTCATCGCGCAACTTCCGAGCGTTGATACCGTCTTTAACTTTTGTGTACACGTCAATCTGTATTAAATAACTGAGTGCTAAGTTGTCGTTATCCCCATATTCAACAGGCAGCGTATCGTCCACTTCGTCGATGATGATATAGGTGTCATTAATACTTTCTGTTTCGGGATACTCATTGAATTTAATATTTCGATTAACGTCTAGCGTTTCGGAAACAAATTCATCTTGACTCAGTACCGCATATATTTCAGATAGTAAATCTCTCACGATATCATCCTCGCAATCTCCTGTTTGACCACACGCAAGTATTCCGCTTGACCGGCGCGCAATGCACGTTCAATCGCACCTTTACCGCGCGGGGAGGGATTCTTGATAGTGCCAAACTCGTTTAAGTGGATAATCGTGTAACGTTTCTTTGGACCGCTCCAGTGGATAACCACAGTTCGTGTGCCATTGAGTGTCATCGGTTTGGAAATCGTGATTTCATCTTTTGATGCGCCCGTATCCTTAAATGATTCAAAGTTACGTTCTAACTCTTTCTTGATCACTGCAGCACCAGCAGTCAATGCTTTATCAAGTATGCGTTCCATACTCTTACCACCGAAACGTCTTTCGAGTTCGCGGTTGACTTCTTCGACACCGTTTACTTTGACGTTGAGTTTACTCATCAGAATCAACTTCTTCGGAGCGTTTAACCGTCATATCAAATTCTTCGCCCTTAGTGAATTCTTTCTTTTCTTTAATGCCTTTAAAATTAATATCAGCTTTAAACTTCGCCATTCACTACACCCCTTCACCGACGATTTTTAAGAAGTTAGGATTATCTGTGTATGGGCTAATTCTTTTAATCTCAAAAACGACACCTTTGAAATAACCACTTTTCAACTTGAACTTATGATGATCTTTAGGTCGGAATTCTTGATACACATTCCGGACGGTTAAGGTTACTATTTTCTTCCCTGCAGGTGCGCCAATTGCCGTTACATCTTTTGTAGTCGGCTCATAGTCATCACAAGCACATTCATAGACCTCTGACATCCCTGTACCAACTTCCGGTCCTACTGATTCATCGCTTAAAAAAATAACGCGATTCTTCATTAAAGAAGGTTTATTCTTTTTCATAATAACCACCCCTTAATTTTTGAACCGCGCTTTGTATGCCGTATGGCAAGTTTTTAAGTTCTGTTTCAATCATCGGCAGTCTATTTTCAAAGTAGTGACTTACCAGGAGAATAACCGCTCTTTCATAATGCTTGCTGTCCTCGAAGTAAACCTCATTCCTTGTTTCTGAAGTGGATACACTATCCTTGATTTCTTCGCTTGCCCATAACATATAATCGCTGATTAAATCGTCCTCGAAAGAGTGGTCTACACGAATGTGCTTTTTAACCTTTTCAAGCTCCATTCAAATCACCTACGCTTCTGGATTTTCTAACGCTTCCACGCGAGCTACAAGGTCATTCCATTGCTGTTCAGTGGGAAATCCATCAGCGCCGTCAGCGCCGTCACTACCGGCCGGGCCTTGAGCGCCATCGTCGCCTTTAGCACCAGCTGGGCCTGTATCGCCTTTAGCACCTGCCGGGCCTGTATCGCCAGTATCACCTTTAGCACCTGCATCGCCTTGTGGCCCCTGTTCTCCAGTGTCGCCTTTAGGACCAACTTCACCCTGTGGGCCCTGCGGCCCTTCTTTGCCCGCTACATCGATAAGGTTGTGGAAATCTGTTTGCTTCGGTATCGCACCTGTGACAAATATTTGTTTCAATTCATTTTTAGTCGCCATTAATTAGCCTCCTATTTTAAAAGTCTCGCCAATAGCTCCCGCGCCAATTGCGGGGTTACTAGGGAGTAGTTTCTCCGCCGCCGTCTGCAACGCCATCGAGAGTAAGAACCATTGCTGCTTTGTGGTCAAGCAATCTTACATCTTGGCGTACCGCAACCATGAGCGCTTCACCAAATTGCATGTAGCTCGTCCATGAAGCCTGATACTGTGAACGTTCGAACAATGTGATGGCATCTTTCAGGTTACCGATGACAAGTGTATTCGCACCATCTTCACCGAGCATTTCATCAGGAAGAACAATAACTTTCGCACCGAGTAAACGTCTTTCAGACGCTTCTTTGATATCAGACTGAACAAGATAGTTTCCTTGGTTGTCTTTTAGTTTGTCGATTGTTGCAAATGCGGACTGTGATACGATCGCCACATTATGCTCGTAGTTTGGAAGCAAGTTGATATTCACTGCATCTTTGATATCGTCTACGCTTGTAGCTGTGGCAGCTGGAATCTTAGTTGCTTCACCTTCTTCACCCGGCCCACCATTCTTAAGGACATTGATGATAGCAGCGTTACGAGTGGCAGCAATAGTGCGTGCCATCCACTGTTTAAGCTCGCCGAGTACGTCGACTTGTGCATCTTCAATCGCTTCTCGCGAAATCAGGAAGTAACCACGGTGTGTTTTAATGTCATACGCCAGTTCAAAGAATGGTTTAACAGCAAGTTCAGGGTTTTCTGCAAGTTCAGCGACTTCAGGAAGTGCCGCTACTTGTGATTGACGGACGACTGGATACTTACCAGAGCCGTTTTTCACTGTTTTGACTGTAACGTACTGGTCAAGGTTAAATTCAACCTCTTTAAGTTTCAGGATGTCTGTTACGATTTCTTCAGGGATTACAACAAATCCTGATTCAGTTGTTAATGAACCCCCTGCAATATCACGTGTTTCCAGGTAATTTTTAAATGCCTTTCGTTCTTCGGAAGTTACTTTTTCTGGTACTTCAATTCTATTAATTGCTCTTTCTTCTACTGTCACTTCAGTCACCTCTTCATTTTTATTTTGATTTTCTTCTTCAGACTCTTTTTCTTCAAGTTCTTTTTCAAGTTCTGCAATTTCTGCATCTAACTTTTTAACTTCGTCTCTTTTCGCTTGAGCATCTTCGACATTATCAGATTCAAGAAGTCCGAGCGCTTCTTCGCGCAACTTATCGCGCTGCTCTTTTTTCTCTTGAATTGCATTTTTAAATTCTTCGATTGTCATCATCTCTCCTCCTGTTTTTAGGAATAAAAAATAAGCCTTTTAACGACATGCTGAAGGTCAAATATCATAAATTATATTATTCAACAAGGTAGCCTACATAGATACTGTCATAATAATAGACATGGATCACTTCATCCTTTCTCCTTTATCAGGTTTAAAGATATACACGTGATACCACCCCCTTAAATTTATGAGTGCTTCATAAATCTTTAAAGAAGTTCCAGCTCCAACTTCAACTTCCGTTTGCGATGCTCCAGTTCGCGCTGCTCGACTTCATTTTCTTTGATTTTACTCAGACTTCTGAGTGCAGGCGCGACTGAAGAGTCTTTATAAGCCGGGTATGTGACCAAAGAAATATCTACAACCTCTTTTATCTTGTTAAGTGTACGCTTATAGATATTCTCTTTTTCGTCATATCGGAACTCATCCCCATTTTCATCTAAGCTGAAGCCAAACGAGCATTGATTGATGTTTCCGTTTCTGAGATTCTCGGCCAGGTCCATTCCGTAAGTCGTGTCAGGTATTTTAAACCTGAATTTCAGACCTTTATCGTCCACA
>NZ_LFKO01000002.1:16018-18680 GCF_001265075.1 Salinicoccus sp. YB14-2 | reverse complement strand
CCTCCTTCCACATTAGATTTCAAGCGATTATCCATTCGTTTCATTTGGTATTCATTGACCAGTTCAGCATCGACCAAGTTCAACGACACCCTGTGTTTATCGCCGTATGCACCCGTAGTAGGTGGCTCGCCAATCTTTCGACGGTATTCATTCAGAGTGATTACTCCGTCGTTATACTGCTTACTCACGGTTTCTGTATAGGCACTCCAGTCAACTTTACGATACGTCTCAGTATCAAACTGAAGTGTCCGGTTGCTCCGAGGGAATAGCTTAAATTCAAAGATTGATGTTATGCCTTTCATGTACGTGGATAGTGTAGACTGCAAGTAATCCGCCATACTGTCTTTCAAGCTCATGTTCGATGTTTCTATACCGAATTTATGCAGTGGGATACCGAATACTTTTGCGACTTGTGCAGTCGAATGTTGAGATGTGTTAATCAGCTTTAAGATTTCAGTGTCAATCTCGAATTTATCGAAGTCCATTGAATCATCAAGCACCAATACTTTACCGGCATTGTCTGCACCGCTGTTCGCCTTTTGGAACTCATCTCTAAGCTTTTCACGAGCTTCCTTAGATAAGTTGACCCCTTTAATCTTCAGTAAACCACCGGCTTGTGTGCCGTGTTTAAAGAAGTTTGCGAAGAATGACTTACTGTGTTTCTGCATCTCTAAGTCAGGTGTCAAACTGGATAGCATTGACAAACCATCTACACCATCCAAGGAATACGGCTTGTAATCAATCACATCGGCGTAGTTAATCTTACGCTCGCCTTTGTGAAGGTAGTACAAACGATTATTCTTCTGCTTCAGTTCGACCTGGCTTGTCTTTAAGTGATACAACTCGACAGGCTGGTTTTTGTTATCCCTGACAATCTCCACATAGCCGTGCTTAGTGAGTAGAGCGTTTGCGAAAACAATGAATTTGAACGTGTAACCGTCATAAATATTATTAGGCTTTTTGTTCAGTAATGCTTCAATCGGATGCGTTGGATCATGTACGTTATTGTTCTTCACTAAAATGTCCATTTTTGCTAAATCCGAGGAAATCATCATAACAGCCGTGAATATATCGGAGTTCGCAAGCGCTTGGTCATATGTGTACTCGTGATGGCCAATTCCTGTAAAGCCTGGCAAAGTACTTAGAAGATACTCAGCTTCTTCTTCATCAACCGGATAACCTCGATTAAAAAATAGTCCCATTTAGTTACCTCCTTTCTGTAGTGATGGACTGCTCATGGTTGATGATTAATCCAACCACAAGCAGCGTGATGCCTGTTGTCAATAATCCGATGTAAGTATCGAAAATATAATACATCGCTACGTTTATAAAAACTAAACCTGACACGAATAATATCGTTGCCAGGTTCATAAGTAATAGTTGTAATAATGATGGTTTTTTAATTTGTCTCACTCCTTAGAATCCGAAATCCTCAGAAAGTATATACTTCTCAAGGTTATCCCCTTCTTCATGGTGCATCGCCTGCGTGAAAGCAGTAGTCAATGCCACGAGCGGGTCAATTTTCTCTCTGTTAATCTTTTTATCCAACATAATGTTTCCGTTGTTATCGAATTTACAAACAGCATTATTTATCGAGATGTTTAAATTTGGATTGCCGTCATGAAGTATTTTCCCTTCATAAACATCCAACCTAAATTGTTTTAGTGGTTCGCTCAAATTCATATATGACTGTCCCACTTCAATTAATGGGTAGTTATAATCTTCAAATCTAACTAATATATTAGATGCGGCGTAAGGGTCATACATAATACCTTTGACATCCAATTGATTGTCCTCGATGAATTGAATCATCCAGTCAAACACTTGTTGGTCGTTTATAATTCCACTAACAGTATCTGTGAGCGTTGCCTTGTCTGTTCTGACCAATTGTTCATAATCAATCTTGTCACGCTCTGACTTAGCATGTATGCCGCCCTTATGCCCAACGAACACATGAGAGTCCACAAAGTATTTTTCATTCTCTAACGGGTATACAAAACCAATTGCCGTTAAGTCGTCCCTCCGCGATAAGTCGATACCTAAATAAACTTCTCTACCTTTCGAACTGAACGGCTCTTCAGTTTTGCATGACAGCCAATCTTTATGTTTGATGTATCCATCAGATCCAGCGTTTTGCCATAAGTTGAAGTTCTTAACTAATATCTTTGAAAGATCATTTTTCTGAAGTCCTTCATCAAGTCGCTTGCGTAAGTTTTTCTCAATGGTATCTCTCTGCGCTTCGACTTCAAGCAACGGATTGGATTTAATCCACATATTTACATCGTGGACTTCTTCTTCGTTGTCTTGCTCTGCTATGAATGTGAAATAATTATCATTCAATTCATCGTTAAGAAGTATCCGCTTCAGATATTCGTATTCCTTGTACATTGGGCCATTCAAATAAAAACCGGCAGTGGATATAATTATCGTCAAAGGACTGGTTAATTGAATCTGACCGGACTCTAAAACTTCCATCATCTTATTGTCTTTAGATTCGTGATACTCATCCAGAATTCCAACGAGTGGCTCAAAACCATCAAGACTGGACGTGTCTTTGGATAACGGCCTGACTAATGACTCATCATCTGTATTGAATATCTCGAACCTCGACTCCGTTATTTTAGTCGCCCCTTTAATCCAATCCGATTGTTTCTGTATCGCA
>NZ_LFKO01000002.1:13909-15144 GCF_001265075.1 Salinicoccus sp. YB14-2 | reverse complement strand
CTCGTACAAGGCTATACCTGATACGAGTAATGATTTACCACCCTTACGAGCCATGGATATATACGCTTTTTGATATCTTCTATTTCCGTGATGGTCTAGCCAACCATATAACGAACCTATGATGAACTTCTGGAACATTGCCAACTTGTTTGGTTCGCCTGTCTTTGGGTCGGGTAACATCTCTATAAATTTAATCACTTTGTTAGCCCGTTTTGGATGCCACTCGTAATCCTCGTGATTCTTTACGTCTTTAAGGTGTCTTTCACATTGCTTGATTACTAACTTCGATGCGAGTATATCTCCACGAACGATGAGACGTGCATATTCAGTTGCGTAATCAATCATCGCCAAACAACTCCTTAAACGGATCCTTCTGCTCTTCCTTCTTCGGTGTGAATATCTTTAACCTGCTGTCAATCGTCATACCGAGTTTCGGAGTGATGGAATTAATCGCATTGAAGCTATCCCGTTTGATTGTGTGGTTCTGATTAATCTTTGTACCATGCGCCGTCTCTATAATTGCTGGTTCATCTTTCAAACGTTCATTCGCTTGCTGATAATCTGAGTACGCTTGGCAATATGCAGAGACGAGCGATAAGTCCAAGCTCGCAATGGGTAATTCTTTAAGCAAAGGAATAATTCTCTTGTATTCCGCTTTCGCTATGTCATCCAACCAGTCAGGTGGAGAGATAGAGATGGGAGTCAGTTCAGAAATAAGCTTTTCTGACTCTTGACGTGCTTCTTTTTCTTCATTGGATATTCTTCCCTTTTTATTCTCTGTAAGTTTCCTGCTTCTTCCCACGATATCAACTCCTTTCCAAAAAGATTGTGAAATTTATCTTTATATCGAACGATTTTCTGTAAGAAGAGGGGAGCGTCGGTTAATTGTCCCAAAATAGTCAGCCGTTCCGAACGATGGGGGACTTCAAACTTTTAATGTTCGTGTTTCTATTTTTCTTTGTGGTGTCTGTTGTGACATTCATGACACCAGCTAACTAAATTGTTTTCTTCATACGCTTTGGTTATATCCTCTTTGACTTCTATTTTGTGATGCACCACATCTGCTACAGTGTACTGTCCGTTCAACAGGCAGTTCTGACATACATAATCATCTCTTAAAAGTATTTGCTTGCGTAAGTCTTTCCACCTTTGTGAATGATATACACTTCGATACTTACTATCCTCGCGTTCTCTTAACTGATCGTTCGCTTTGTTTCGTTCACGCTTCATATAAT
>NZ_LFKO01000002.1:12405-13629 GCF_001265075.1 Salinicoccus sp. YB14-2 | reverse complement strand
CTCCCGCTCCTTATCCAGTACAGCATCCACAACATTATGCGGGATTCCAGGTAGGCTATCCTTGATGTACTGCCTGCGCTCATCATCTGTATACACGATCACTTCAGTGTCATACGCTTCTGCTGTGCGTTCATAGTATTCATCCACATAGTCAAGCACTGCCTCAATCTCTTTCTCACTGACCGCCACACCTAAGCCGTGGAACTTATTCATAGCATACTCAACCGCCTCATCCATCTGCACCCCTCCTTGCATAATCAAAACCACCACCCAGCATCCCGACTATATGTATTACTCGATTCGTAGTGGGTGACGGTTTTCAGTATACAAAAATAGCCACACCGCATAGGGCGTGGCTTTTATATATTATTTGATACTACCAATTATAGCTTGTATTTTATGGACTTCAAGGATACGCCGAGTGTCATTTTAATCTATCAAGTTTAACCTTTATATTCTTGTAATTATCTGGTATCCACACTTGGAGGACATCCTCTTTATCATAAAAATATTTTTGTTGAACCTTATAACAATGACTACACATTCCGTACAACCTATAATTTTTCCATTCATATCTGAACCCCATCACTTCATGGCAACATCTACAAGGGTGTATAACTAAGTTTCTCCTTATCTTTAACACAGTCATCACCTCACATCATAGTATATCCAATATTCTCCGCGTACCGTTCCAACATCCTATTGCGTAACCTAAGTGTCGTAGACTTACTGAATGATTTATTATGCTTCGCTGCTTCTTCGTCTAACAGTACGGTAATATCCTCCCATTCGTAAGTAGACAGTTCAACTTCCCTGTACCGATAATCATATATAATCTTTTCATACCTTGATAGAGAATTAACGAACTTCGGTGTATTGCACACGATAGAGTAGAGTGTTTGGTACTGCAAATCATTGTGCAACTTAGTCACTGCACTTTCCACACTTGATGTATTGTTGCTTGCACGAATTGTTCTCGGGTCCTGCAGATCGTTGTTCTGATGTGATGTAGGAATCGTTTCTTTCACTGTATCTTGTAATTCCATCTCGCGATATCTTAATTGCTTCTTATATTTTTCTTGATTGATAAGCATGTCCTCGAGCTTATCGATGTCACTTTTGTGCATTGAGTTACCCCCTAAGTAAACAACCAAATTATAAACCATACCGTAAATGCGACCAGTCCCAGAACGATACAACTCATAACAATCTGTGCCATTAATA
>NZ_LFKO01000002.1:9851-11965 GCF_001265075.1 Salinicoccus sp. YB14-2 | reverse complement strand
CTCCTTAATATTTTCCTCGATTGAAATACGGACTGTAAGCGTAGTCAGGGACGCACCTTTAAATCAGACTCTTTCACAAACACGCCATCTACCATCTTGCCTTTCCTATCCTTAATCTCTTGATATGCTATATCAATACAATCCCTCACATCCACTTTCTGTTGCATGGCTAAAATAGTTAGTACAACGTAAGCGTCCCCGATCGAATCCTTAACCACTTCCTTATTGCTCTTATTCACACCGGATGCCAGCTCACCAATTTCTTCGGTTAGTTTAGATATCTGCGCTTTGCTGTCTACGTTCTGTAAATTTCTATCTATCGCCCACACCTCTATTTTTCTTGTTAGTTCTGTAATGTTCATTTATTTTTCCTCCTGATTAATTTGATTGATGTAACGTAATACGACGGATCTTGTGTAGGTTTAACCATGCACATGTATCACATCTTCACTACATTATTTTCCTTAACGATAAGGATTTCTTCTCCTTCAAATCGGCAAGTTTGAGAGACTACGACATCTTTTGCTTCGACCCTGAAGATGTGACCGTAAGCCTCGAAGTCGAAGAAAACTTCTTTTTTATTAAAATCTTCGTTTACCTGTCTTTCTGAATGTACGTTAATGAGCATATAGTCCGTACCTTCTACTTCGTCCATGCTTGCGGTTTTGTTATCATAATCAATTTTCTCTAAGTCTATTTTTTCGATTGTGTATAGTTCTCCGATTCTTAAAATCATGTTTTAACTTCCTCCTTAATTGGCTCGTATTCATAACTCATCGACATCACTCCTATCCGTCCTCTACATGCCTTTATTTTATTTTCGGTATAAATACACCATATAACTCTGTTCGTCCTCTACAACGTCGATTTTAAGATTTGGGTAGCGTTTAATCAGGTGGCACTCAAGTTTCTTGATAAACTTCGGCGGATAGAACTGTTTGCTGTAACTCCTTGATGCAGGAATGCGTTTCTTACTGAGTGCGTGCAGCTCGCCTTGTATTAGGTTGGGTGTGGGGATCATGGCTTCACCTCTTCAAAATCATTATCATCAAGCCAAAAACTGTACTCGTCATAACTCAAATCAAATGCTGCGTATTCTATGACGTTTTGGTACTTCCCCGGGTAAATGTGAACGGTATGTTCACCAGGTATGGCAAGTGCCACGTGTTTATTGTTTCTGCGGATATGCCAACGGTTTAGGAAGCCTGTTTTGTGTTTCGGCTTGGTGTCTGGTGTGTCGAATATGGTCATCTGGCTCATAACTTATACGCTCCCACTCCACGTGACTCCATTTCTTCCTGAAGCATATCCATCGTGTTTTTCATATATTTCTTAGCAACCCCTTTGCACTCCCTATAGAATTCATCAGGAAGGTCAATGTGAGGACGCATCCCGTCATTTGAACTGCCGACTAACCTTACACGGAAAGCTGAATATCCCTTCTCATATTCTTGCTTTGCATAGTCCCAGAATATGGCCAGTTGGCCATCGGACATTCCTTTGATGTCCTTCTTCTTCATTTGGAAGTAGTGCATGTCAAAACAACTCCATCTGTTCAGTATTTTCCACAGTGTCACGATCAAGCCAGTAGGTCATCGCATGTACCTCATCCCTCATAACTGCCGGCAACTGATGATAGTTATCTGATAAGAACCTTGCTCGTACTGGCAATAACACTGTGGCAATCACTTTATTTTCATAGGACAGCTTTAATGCATAATCCCTATCCCGTTTTACTTTTATATTTAAGTTTTTTGACCTTTTAAGGAACTCTGCATAAGAGATTTTCACTTGACCATCCCCCTTAAAATAACCGTGCCTGCCCTCGTTCATCATCTGCCAGTAGTTCAAATCTTGCTTTATACTCGTCATACTCATGCAATTCGATTGATGTATCTGCGCCTTTTAGACTATCCAGCCATTTAATATCCACAGTTGCGTTACGTTTGTGCAGGTAAGCGTTAGCGACGTGTGTGTCGTTATGGTATAGGTGTTTGATGATCATTTAATCAACCTCCAGTACGCCTGATTCGGGGATGCCTGTGTCTTTGCTCCAGATGAGGGTTGAACCATAGTAGATGGCTAAGGTGATGTTATCGCCGTCTATTGAATTT
>NZ_LFKO01000002.1:9561-9792 GCF_001265075.1 Salinicoccus sp. YB14-2 | reverse complement strand
CTCGTCAAACTCCGTCTTCTCCGTGAGTTCTTCTTCGGTTTCTACGACATAATATATATAAGGTAGTACGTTATTTTCATTGGCACCTTCAAAATGGATTTTCGCTTTGCCGTTCATCTTGGCACCGGCGTTCACAGTTATACCGAAAACCTTTTCACCGAACGCCAAGTGATCCTCCGTTGGATGGAAAGTCTGATAACTAATGCCGTTCTCCCACACATACTGAATCAA
>NZ_LFKO01000002.1:7626-8931 GCF_001265075.1 Salinicoccus sp. YB14-2 | reverse complement strand
CTCGCCCTGCCGGTCGGCGTTTTAACTTCGAGAAAAAACATTTTGCCATCAGACTTTCTGAATCCGCTGAGGTCGCTGTAGCCTTTCGGCACTCCTGTTTTAAAATATCTGCCGTCGATGGTCTTCACCGTTCCAGTATTCACTCTAAAAACAACAGCAATCGGTGATAATGCCATACGAATTTGATTTTGTATGTCTTGTTCAGTCAATCTTATCCACAACTCCTTAAATGAAGAGGGTTTGAAAGAGGGTTTGAAAATCGCTGTAACCCTTGATACATAAGGCTTCAACAATATTTTGAAGAGGGTTAGAGGGTTTGTCTGGAAACCTTACCTACTTGACACTTATATATAGCTCTATGACATGTAGTTTCGGAATAACTATCTTAACCCTCTCTATATAAATAAATAATATAGTTAAAGTATTGATATATAAGGGTTTGGGACGGGTAGAGGGTTTGAAACTCAACCCTCATAAACCCTATTTAAACCCTCTCTACTATCTAATATTTAGTGTAAAATTATCCGATTCTTCATTTACTGATATCCCTCTGTAAAATCTTTTTCCTTTAATTGTCTCTTTTTCAAAGCGTTTCGATATTTCTCTGCCGAATTTTGTTGATGACATTCTATGTTGATTGTTCTCTCTCGCCCACTCGTCGTACATCGTAAAAAATAAACCGGCTTGGATCGTTGCGTTTTCATGCAGTGAGCAACACTCTTCGATGAACGCCTGTATGCTGTCCATCTCTGTGCGATAGCTCTCACGCTGATCTTTAATTAATTGCGGTTCAGCTAATCCGTGTTTTTGCCATTCCAGATAACCTTCCACGCACCAGTTCATGATTGCTGAGAGTTCTCCTTTCAACTTTTTGGTGAGTTCATAATCCACTTCATTCAGCGGTATGCGTTTGTCGAACGGTATGATCACCATCCTGCGCCATATCCCCTCGTCTCTACCTCTGATATACGGCTTGTGATTCGTTGCCATCCAGAGCTTAAACTGTGGCGTGAAATCGAACTCATTTTCGTATAATTTACGCGCCGTCACCCGGTCTCCACCTGTAAGCTGCTTGATGAGTCCCTCATCGAACCGTTCGCCTTCGTTCGGCTCTGTTGTAGTCACTAGCCTAGCGCCGTCCAGTTTGGCTATTTCAGGTGTCGCATCGGAACTGTTTTTTGTAACCATGATTGCATCCGGTTTGATGTTCATCGCATATGTTCCGAATACTTCATTCAGTATGTCCAGGAATACTGATTTACCATTTCGTCCGTTGCCGTACAGTACGAACATCACCTGTTCCTT
>NZ_LFKO01000002.1:6155-6977 GCF_001265075.1 Salinicoccus sp. YB14-2 | reverse complement strand
CTGCGGTGTCCGTATACTCTGTGTTGGATATCCGTGTGAAGAATCTCGATTTATCGTGTTCCATCAGATTGCCGGTTTTAAGGTTGATATAACCGTTTTGTATATTAAATACATCGAGGTCTTTATCGAGCTTCTCCGGAGAAATTGGCAGTAGGTGTTCACACTCTTTCAGCATGTTGTTCTTGCCGGTGCTGTTCCGGGTATATTTCAAATGTTTCTGCCTGGCCTTGATTGCATCTTCCTCATCCACACCATCTGCAATGAACAATTTTTCATCCTTCATGCGTTTCACAACTTCATCCGCAAGTGTTTTCATTCTGCCGGAATTATCCACTGTCCATATCTGACCGTCGTAATACATCCACTTTTTAGCTGTGAAGTTGTACCGAATCAGTGAGCCGAAGTGACTTTTCAACCGTTCAGCATTACCGGTATCATCGTGAGAGAATACTTCTTTTTTAACTTCCTGCACCGCATCTTCCAGGATGTACAGATTGAAATCATCATCGCTTTGAGGTGGAACGAATTCATTTGTGCAGGTGTCCACTGCGCGCTGCAATGTGATTTCTCCGTATGTCAGTTCCCCGCGCTTCTCATCCCACTTCTCGCGGTATAGCGATGATTTTCTGAATATCGCATCCATCTTTTTATAATCCCGAGCCGTCCAAAATGCGAGGTCACTCGCAAAAGCCATGTCTGCCTCAGACTGAGAATCATAAAACTGAGTCCAGTCACCTTCATATAATGTGGTGAATCGTAGACCGTTTTTTGACTTCTTTGCAAGGTCGATGATCTCGTCTATGCTGAGGTCATTTCCCAGGC
>NZ_LFKO01000002.1:5716-6001 GCF_001265075.1 Salinicoccus sp. YB14-2 | reverse complement strand
CCGCCGATTTTATTATTCGTTATTGTGAAAAACCTGCCGAGATCATAAATTTCTACATTGCCGCGCCGCCTGCCTTTGTCGGGCAGTTCACCTTTGACAATGATGTGGACACCATTTCCGGACGGTGAAATTTCGGCGTAACTTTCTAGCGTTTCTATAAATTCGCCTACGATGTTCTCGATATCTTCATCTTCAAGGTATGCCTTAATTTCATCTGACACATCATCTATGTCTATCCCGATATATGGTGCCTGGAAGAAGTAACCAATGCCGTCATAAAACTTC
>NZ_LFKO01000002.1:5058-5610 GCF_001265075.1 Salinicoccus sp. YB14-2 | reverse complement strand
TTTAGTCGGTTCTATCCTGTAGCAGCACCAACGATTATGCTCTTTTAATTCATAAGGAATATTGTCATAAGCCACTTATATGCTCCTCTCTTATATAATGAAGGGCGGCATTACACCGCCCACTAAATGCATCAGAAAGGATAATCATCTTCGCTGACATCGTTATCTGTGCCTGCAAACGGATTGTTCTTCTGCGCAGCATCACCATCATCACTCTTGAATTTATGCGCCATATCCGGGAAGTCCGATTTATCCCAACGCTTCACATTTAAGTTTTCGTAAGTTTTACCGTTATACTCAGATGTTTCATTTTTCACCTGGACTTTAACTGGCTTTCCGAGGAAATCGTTGAATAGGTCTTCGATTGATGTATATTGCTTGCCTTGTTGTAGGTTCGCCGCCTTACCCATAGTGTTGAAGAATCTCATGTCATATTTTCCGGTTGCTTTCGCTTTCCAAATTTTATGGAAGACAATCTGATTCTTGTGGTCCTGGTTGATATCGTTTCTGACTGTCAATCTCACGTCTACATGCTCTGCACCGTTTTTCGTT
>NZ_LFKO01000002.1:3147-4928 GCF_001265075.1 Salinicoccus sp. YB14-2 | reverse complement strand
CTCCTTTTTATAATTTTTATATTAATCCGAGGATTTTTCCTTGATAGTACGCCCACCCTGGCTTAAACCCTCGATGTTTCGCTAGTTCGTACAATTCACCCATCGTTGTGCAATCCTGAGGTTCTCTGAAATCGAGGGTGATTAAATCTGATTCGTCAATTTCTTCAAGCACTGCCGTTTCATCTACTTCATATTCCGTTTCTTCACGTTCCACCTTATGTTCATGACCACATTCAGGACAGATGATCATGCCCCCTGGAAACACGGCGTAGCAATTCACACATTCGCGGACAATCACTGTATTCTCTTGTTTAGATTTCTTCTTGCCTTCTAAATCCCATGAACGTTCCATGTCAGGTAAACCATGTCGTCTGACATTGTCCACATGGTCGATGATGATTGACGTTTTGCCTGGCCTGTATCGCATTCCCCGCATGGACTGTTGAATAAATAATGATAGTGATTCTGTTGGCCTGAGCATGATGACAGTGGAGCAATCCGGCACATCAAAACCTTCGCCGATGATGTCACAATTGGAAATGATTTTAATTTCCCTATCCCTGAATTGCTGAATGATTGAATCTCGCATTTTTTTCGGCGTTGCACCATCCAGATGTGCAGCAGAGATGCCTTGTTTATTAAATTCTTCAGCAAGGTGTTTACTCGCTGCGACGTTATGGCAATATGCAATGGCTTGTTCGCCGCCGGCAAGATTCTTGTAATGTTTGATTGCATCACCGTGTATCTTTTTATCTGACATAGCGTTATCCATAGATGTGGATGAAAATTCCCGCATACTGTTTAATTTCAGTTTTTCATCATCGATTAATTTCGGTGCATAATATTTATAAGGTGATAAATATTCGTTGTCGATTAACCAGGATGTATCCACTTCTTCTATTAATATATCGTTGATATCACCGAGACCTTTTCCGTTTAATCGGATAGGTGTTGCAGTAAATCCGAGTTTTGGCACATCATTGAAATAATCAAATATCCTTCTGTATGATGATGCCAACCCGTGATGATTTTCATCGGTGATGATCAGTTGCGGTTTGTCGATTTTATCGAGCTTACGAACGATGGTTTGCACCATCCCGAACTCGACAAGGGAATTGTCTACACCAGCAAACTCGAATGTGCCCTTGATTTGATCTATAAGTTCTCTGCGGTGTACCAGGAACAGCACTCTGTTGCCCTTTTTCGTCGTTTTGCGGGCAATCTCTGCGATAATGATAGATTTACCTGCGCCGCAAGGAGCGACTACGCACGGCGCTCTGTAGCCGTTTGCATAGGATTGCCTTACCTTTTGAACAATCGTCTCCTGGTAAGGGTATAGCTGTATGCTCAAAGTTAAGCCTCCTCTTCGTTTTCTACATCACCAACTATGAATAATTCGTCCTGCTTACAATGTGTACGATTGTCCAATTGATTTTTAGCGAATATTGAGTTGGTCGGTCTGAGGAAGAAACCTCTATTCTTCGTCTTTTCATTCACCGCTAGTTTCGCGACCACTTGACACAACCCCATGATGTTGTTCAGTATTTTGTCCCTGATATCCGGCATGGTCCGTGTGAACATCTGACCGCTCTCCGCGTGATACTCATCGTTGGTTTCCCAAGCAACGAATACTAAACGTTTACCGAGCGTTTGAAGATAACGGAAACTGTCTATGATGAAGAAATCTACTTGCTGATAGTGCCGCATCTCAGGCACACGCTCGTTTTTTCCGGTACGTCCGAGGTTGCCGAGCATAGATCTGAATAATTCCGATATATTGT
>NZ_LFKO01000002.1:1927-2912 GCF_001265075.1 Salinicoccus sp. YB14-2 | reverse complement strand
ATGTTCTCGTTTCCTTTTAATGGATATTGCGTTTTATCGACTGCGATATATAGTGTCTTGCCTTCCAAAAAATTCAATGTGTGTGTCTTCCCTGTGCCAGGAGGACCATAAATTAGATAGGTCGCTTTATCTGGCTGTATATCCGTCGCTGAAGTGATTTCAAAACTCATACACTCTCAACCTCCTTAAATTCGACTGTCACGGTTTCGGTACGTTTTTCTATTTTGTATTGACCGGTCCTTGTCAACTTCACGAAATCTGAATTACTCTTAATGTTGTTGACTGGAAACTGTCTTGCGTTTTTCTTGTCGTCTATCAACTCCAAAGCGCCTGCCGAATTTTTAACGTAAAATCCATTTTCGTGCCTTAAAATGTAAGTGACGTTTTCTTTTTTAAACATTATTCAATCACCTTCAATACATATTTTTCGAAATCAGTTTGTGGGAAGTTTTTGACGATTTCAAAATCATGTTCCATGCCGAGCAATTCAACGTTGATATCGACATTGCCCTGCTCTTCTAATATTTCTAAGGACTGATAAATCAATTCTTTGATATCCATTTCCACCACTTCTTTCATGTGTTATAATCGAGTTAGTTATGTTTTCCTTAATCACTGTTCTCAGCAGTGATTTTTTTGCGTAAGATGGCAGGTACGTTACAAGACTTCAAAATCTCGTCTGTTGCATCACCCATTTTTATTTTCTTGAGGTCTGATATATACTTTTTCAAACGCTCAATTTCGTAAAACTGCTCAGAAACTTCTTCTTGCAAATCGCTGTTTTCAAGGAGTAAACGATCCACTTCATCTGCGAGTACATCGTTTTGGTCGGTCAAACGAATGCGTTCCAACGCTTCATCCCTGAATAATTCGAGTAGCTTTTTTTCTATCTTATTCATACTCCTCAACCTCCAAATTTTCTAAATAAAATAATCGTTGACCGTCCTGCTTCACTGCATCATGTATCTGATGTTGCACATAATCG
>NZ_LFKO01000002.1:0-1639 GCF_001265075.1 Salinicoccus sp. YB14-2 | reverse complement strand
CTCCACCTCCCCTGCACCCAATATCATCGTTAAAACACCTGTAACAAATGCGACCAAACCGATAATCATCACTGCTGTACTCTGCGATACGCCAATCAGTCCGATGCCTGCGACGATTAAGAATAATGTGATCCATACCCACATTTATATCGACTCCTTAATTAATATTTTGTCGAGTGCGTCCAATCCCTTACGTATGTGGATATAACGCTTCATACTGCCGTCAAATCGACACACGCAATGCTCGAATGCAGGGTGCGATAGAACTTTTCGCTCCATGTCATTTTCGGATATTCCGCTGATTTTGATGAATTGCTTAACATCTGCATAGCCGTGGAATAGTTGGTTGTCTTGTTGTGATAGCGCCTCTTTAACAGCATCTTGTATTAGTGATTTGAATGCTGATTCGTCGAACATTTAACTAACCTCCTAGTTTATACGGTTTTCCGTACATCTTTAGTAAAAAAATATTTACCTACCTCTTCATCAGGGATTTCTAGCAAGTTACAAATGCGCCTTATCTCCCATTGCGTGAAAGCGCCATGATTATTAATCTTAGTATTCATTGAAGTCCTGCTGATAGGCATGTCTTTAGCTAACTTACTCTGTGAATAACGATACTCTTCCATGCGCTTTAACAGCATTTCATAGTTGAATGTTTCTGCCATGTTGTCACCTCCTTTGTCAGTTGTTCATATAAAAGATACATCGTCGCAATGACTTTTTATGTATTGTAGTGTGGCTCATATCATTGCTCACTCTCGCTTAATATCTCTTATATCAACAACCGACTTCTTTGTTCGGTTTTCCTTACAAACATTACTTTACACGGTTGGTTTAAGATATGCAACACTTTTTTAAAAGTTTTCCGTACAAATGCTGTTTAAATTTCCGTACAGGTGGTATACTTCCTATATAAGGGAGTGAGAAAAATGACAGAAAATATTTTTCAAAAAAGATTACAAGAAGCCATTAAGTCTAGCGGATTAACTCAATCAGAAGTGTCGAAACGCTCTGGCATCAGTCGTGGGTCTATAACCGATTATTTAAAAGGCAGATATGAAGCAAAGCAAGATAAGGTTTACGATTTAGCAAAGGTTTTAGGAGTCCGCAGTGACTGGTTAATGGGATTCAATGTACCCAAAGTGGAAAGAAATTCGACGACAACAATAGATGTCACTACTGCTCCCGTCCTATCTAAGGTATCTGCCGGAATGCCGATATATGCAGAAGAAAACATCGTCGACTACATATATCTTCCGGCGCATGAAGTAAAACCCGGCAAAGAAGTGTTTGGCTTAGTCATCGACGGCGACTCAATGAACCGTGAATTTAAGCAAGGCGACATCGTTATTATCGAAAAAGACGCAATTGTGGAGAACGGGGAAATTGGTGTTGTCATGGTAAATGGATATAACGCAACTTTGAAACAAGTGAAGTATGCAGGAGATTCAATCATCTTAATGCCGATGTCTGATAACCCTAAGCACGATCCGCAAATTTATAATAATCAAGATGAAGTATCAATCATCGGTAAGGTTATTGGTATGCACCGTAAATTTTAAGGAGGAGTGATAGAATGAGTTTCTTTAGAAAACTGTTTGGAGCGAAGAAGTTAGAAGAAAAGACAGAAAATTTC
>NZ_LFKO01000011.1 GCF_001265075.1 Salinicoccus sp. YB14-2 | reverse complement strand
GGATAAAGGCTATGAACGTCTGGAACATCCGCCGGGGGAAGCCCAAGTCGATTTCGGCACGATGGAGACCGTGCAGGATGGCGAATTCGTGGATGTCCACACCCTGGTCATGTCGTTTCCCTACAGTAACGCCGCCGTCGCCGTCCCTCTGCCGGGTGAGAATCAGGAATGTTTCCTGCACGGCCTGAAGACATTATTCAATCAATGCGGCGGTGTGCCGAAGCAGATCCGGATCGACAATCTCACACCTGCCGTAAAGAAAACCCGGTCCCGATTTGGCGAGGCTGAATTGACGGATGCCTTCATCCAGTTCCAGAACCATTACGGTTTCGAGGTCCAGGTGTGCAACCCGAGAAGTGGACATGAGAAAGGCAGTGTGGAGAACAAAGTGGGCTACGTCCGTTACAACTTCTTCAGTGCCTCACCGGTGATGAACAGTTTCGAGCATCTGACAGAGATGTTACATACACAGCTGATGGAAGACCGGCAACGCCTGCATTAT
>NZ_LFKO01000010.1 GCF_001265075.1 Salinicoccus sp. YB14-2 | reverse complement strand
GAATGGAGGTGCCGATATTGAATCGGCCCCGTGTCTCTTTGGGTTTCTGACGTTTGCCTTTGTGTCGCAGACACCGGGTGTCTGTTTCAGGTAACAGCCCCTGGTAGAGCCACCGGTAGATGGTCTTGAAACTAAGCTTACCTTCAAAGCGCCGGCCAATGATCTGTTCCGGCGACCAGGTGGACGCCAGTTTTTCGGACAGGATCATCGCCAATTCCGGCGACCATTTGCCGATACGACCGCAGTGTGTTCTGCGTTTCTGATAGGCGGTTTCCGCTTTTTCAGCTTCGTATTGATGCGCAGTGGCATTCCGTTTGATTTCGCGGGAGACCGTGGATACGTTTCGGTGGATATGCCGGGCGATGGCCCGCATGGACAGGCCAGCAGACCAGAGCGTTTCTATGCGTGCCCGTTCGAATGTGGTAAGATGTTGATAGCTCATGACAGTACCTCCGTGTAGGTGTTAGGTGTGGTTATCTACATTCTACACGAAACTGTCATGGGTGTTTTTT
>NZ_LFKO01000001.1:1514430-1523574 GCF_001265075.1 Salinicoccus sp. YB14-2 | reverse complement strand
CGTGTAGGTGTTAGGTGTGGTTATCTACATTCTACACGAAACTGTCATGGGTGTTTTTTTATCCTTTTATTTCAGGTGTTGCACTTAATATTACAATTCGTCAAAATAAAAACCGGACACTTTCTAAGCATCCGGCTTCCGTTCATTTCATATTTATTTGATGATATCCAATGTGAACGGCGGTCTGTAAGATTCACCATTCATCGTTTTAATGATACCGATGACGATGAATACAATCATCGCAACCTGAACAATCGGTCCAAGGATGAAACCGATCAATATTACAGACGTCAGCCATGCGATAAATGCGTAAATCGTATAACTGATTCCAAAGTTTGCAACATGTCTTAAAGCTTCTGCTGTTTCGGGGTTATCATCTTTCTTCAACGCCCATATCAATAATGGACCTACAATCATAGTAAATATCGCTAAAATGTATGAAACAAGGACGAGTGACGAGTCATAGCCTGATTGAGAATTCTGCGTGTTCTGTGTCATTAATTACCCCCCCTTTTCTTATTACACTCTTAGTATAAGTTTACCATCAATATACTTTTGACACAATGAATTTTATCATACAAACTTCCCCTGAAAAATTAAAAACCACTGGAAATCATAAGATTCACAGTGGTCTTTATTAATATTATTCTGCAGGAATGACTGCACCTTCGTAGTTATCTTCGATGAATTGTTTGATCTCATCGCCTTGAAGCACTTCCATCAGTTTCTGGATGTCTTCCCTTTCTTCATCGCCTGAACGTACGGCAACAAGGTTGGCATATGGTGATTCGCCGTCTTCGATTACGATTGAGTCGTCCACGGGGTTCAATCCGCCGTCAAGCGCAAAGTTGGAGTTGATGATGACGACTGGTGCTTCATTATTATTGTACATTTCGACCAATAACTCAGGCGCCGTCTGATTGTTGAACTCAAAATCGTGCGGGTTTTCAGTGATATCATCGAATGTTGCATTTTCAATATCGATACCTTCTTCAATTTCCACTAATCCTGCATCAACAAAAAATGACAGGAAGCGCCCTTCTTCAGCAGGGTTGTTGGATACAAGGATTGTAGAACCGTCAGGCACTTCTTCCAGTGACTCGTAATCCTGTGAATAAACAGCCATCGGCTCAATATGTACATTGCCTGCTGATGACAGGTCATAACCATGTGACTCGACTTCACCATCTAAGTAAGGTGTATGCTGGAAAAAGTTTGCGTCCACTTCTTCATCAGCAAGAAGACGGTTCGGCGTTGTATAGTCGTTGACGATGTTCACATCGAGCTCGATGCCGTCCTCTTCAAGAATCGTTGCCGCTTCTTCTAAAATTTCAGCGTGCGGTGCCGGTGATGCTGCAACTGACAATGTGCCGCCTTCTTCTGACGCTTCTTCAGAAGAATCCTGCTCAGTTTCAGCAGATTCTTCAGCCTCCCCGCCTGTATCCGCGCTCTCTTCAGCACTTTCTTCTTCTCCGCTGCCACATGCAACAAGAACGACTGCAAAAACTGATAAGGCTAAAAGCAATAAAATTTTCTTCATATACATCCAATCCTCTCTAACAGTATTTTATTTATAATGTATGATCATTATCTCTTATCCACTGCTTTTGCGAGGAAATCTCCTGCAAACTGAATGATGAAGACAATGATCAGTATTACTATTGTTGCGACTAAAGTGACGTCGCTCTGGTTCCGTGTAAATCCAACCATATAGGCAAGGTTCCCGAGACCGCCTGCGCCGATGACGCCGGCAATCGCTGTCGAACCGACCAGCATGATGGCTGTCACCGTGATGCCTGAAATCAGGGCAGGCATCGATTCAGGGATCAGGACTTTCCAGATGATTGTCCAAGTGTTTGCCCCCATCGATTCCGCCGCTTCAATGACGCCTTTGTCTATCTCTTTAAGTCCGATTTCAACGAGACGGGCATAGAACGGCGAGGCCCCGATGATCAAGGCAGGCAGTGCGCCCTGCACCCCCATGATCGTACCCATGAGCGCTTTTGTGAACGGGATCAGCAGTATGATTAAAATGATGAACGGAATCGCCCTGAATAAGTTGACGAGAAAGGCCGTGACACCGTAGACCGGCTGGCTTCCCGTGTTGTCGCTTTTATCGGACAGGAAAAGTATGATGCCTAAAACAAGTCCGATAATCAATGTAAAGACTGTTGCGATAGTTGTCATATAAATGGTGTCGACTGTCGCTTCCCATACAACGTCCCACTTGACGTTTTCAAAACTGAACATATCAATGAAGGCCTGGAAAAATTCATTCATTACTTCTCCACCTCCACTGTAATATCATCATTGGCAAGCTCGTCGATCACTTTTTGCAGCGTCTCGCCGTCAATGTCCATCGCAACATAAAGATGGCCGTATGACTCATTATTCGTCTGTTTGATATTTCCTGAGAGTATGTTCATATTCAGATCGAACTGCTTGATCACTTTGGAAACGACCGGCGTTTTGGATTTGGTACCGACGAATCCAATTTTAAGTATTTTGGAATCCGGGAACAATTCTCTGACTTCGTCCAGCGCGAGCGCTGTTTCTTCATCATTGATATCATCTTTGACAAAGCGTTTCGTCACGCTGTGTGACGGGTTTTGGAACAGCTTTAGCACCTTGCCTGTTTCAACCACTTTGCCGCTTTGCATAACAGCAGCTCTGTCGCATATTTTTCTGATGACATGCATTTCGTGTGTAATCAGCACAATCGTCAAGTTCATTTCGTCTCTTATTTCCTGAAGCAGTTCAAGTACTTCATCCGTCGTTTCCGGGTCGAGTGCACTTGTTGCCTCATCGCAAAGCAGAACAGTCGGTTCATTGGATAAAGCCCTTGCGATGCCGACACGCTGCTTCTGACCACCCGACAATTCACTCGGGTAATTTTTCTCACGCCCTTTAAGGCCGACAAGCTCGATCAGTTCCTGCGTCCGCTTTTGGCGTTCTTTTTTCGAAACGCACGCAATCTCAAGAGGGAAGCTGATGTTCTCTTCGACAGTCCGTGACCAGAGCAGATTGAAATGTTGAAAAATCATCGATACTTTCTGTCTTTTTTGTCTCAGATCCTTTTTGGACAGTCTATTGATCGTATCGTCTCCGATGGTGATATCCCCTGAAGTCGGTGCTTCCAGACCATTCAGAAGACGGATCAACGTTGATTTCCCTGCACCTGAATATCCGATGACGCCGAATATCTCGCCGCTTTCAATCTGCAGGCTGACATCATCGACTGCCGTAATATCTGCTGACTTCGTGCTATAGTTTTTATTTACATTTAAAATATCTATCATTGATCATCTTCCAAACTATTATAAATTAAAAACCTACCCATTTAGTATGAAATGAGTAGGCTTCTTTTATATTCAGCCTCTCATCTGTGAATCGTTTGATTCTGTGACTTGGCACCTTGTCCTAAAGACGGTTGCCGTGGCATCAACGGGCACTTCCCTACACCACTCTTGATAAGAGTAATTATTCGATTGTGAATTATAATATCATCAGTCCGGACTTTCGTCAATACTAACGTCCCAGTATGTTCACCAGATTAGTGACTGATTCAAAACGGAACACACTTTCTTTCAGTTCACCGTTTTCAAATATCAACAGCGCCGGCGCGGACGTTATTTTATAATCATTGATGAAGTCCACATGAAAATTCAAATTTATCGAAGTATATTCGAAATCTATAATTTCCCGGGTTAAGTCAAGCATGCGTTCCGCTATTTTGCAGTTTGCGCATATCGGTGCGTATCCGTATAATATAAATCTTTCTTCAGTATGAATAAGATTGTATATATCCTGTGTCTCTAACTCCTCTTTCATCATAAAACTTACCTTTCATAATCAAGCTCGTGTCGACATAAAAACCATGACGCATCAGAAGGTTCGCGAGGTAGTCTCTCGGACATCTGCCGACTTCTCCAAATTTAGGATCAATATATATATGAGTACTTTCGCTGAGATGTTTTTTGAACCATTTCCGGATTTTCCGGCCTTCCTTGTCGGCATCCGATAAAATATAAATATCAGAACCGTCAAGCTGTTCCAAAATCTCATCAAGTTTTGAGACTCCCATTGTACCAAACGTGCAGATAATCTGCACAGGTTCTACAAGCACTTCCTCGATACGGCGTTTGTCAGTTTTGCCCTCAACAATGAGTACTTTATCAGAAAGATACATTTCCATCACCCTTGGAGTTTTATTTTATTTTAAAAAAACTCTAGACAATGTCTAGAGTTGTTAAAATTATGCTTCGATAACAGCTTTGTAGCCGTCAGCGTCTAACAGGTTATCTAATTGTGATGTGTCCTCAAGTTCAACTTTTACCATCCACGCTTCTTCATATGGTGATTCGTTTACCAGCTCAGGGCTGTCTTCAAGCTCTTCATTCACTTCAACGATTTTACCATTTAAAGGAGCATACAGTTCAGAAACAGTTTTAACTGATTCTACGCTGCCGAAAGATTCACCTTGAGTCAAGTCGTCGCCTTCTTCTGGAAGCTCAACAAAAACGATGTCTCCAAGTTCACCTTGTGCAAAGTCTGTAATTCCGATAGTTACTGTATTTCCATCAACTTTTACCCATTCATGATCTTCTGAATACTTTAAGTCATTTGGTAATGCCATAACAGAAAACCTCCTCATAATAATCTATACAACTATATAATGACATATTTCACATAGTATCTCAAGCTTAATAACTATAAAAGCACTTCCTTGTACTCCGTCTCTTTAAAGCCGAGCAGCACATGACTGTCTGCATCAACAAGCGGTCGTTTGATCAACATTCCATCCGAAGATAAAATATCCAGTTTTTCATCATCGGACATTTCCGGGAGTTTATTTTTCAAATCTAGTGCTTTGTATTTCTTCCCTTTGGAGTTGAAAAATTTGTTGATATCCTGGTCGGACTTTTCAACGATTTTTTTCAGTGTTTCTTTTGACGGCGGCTCTTTCACCATATCGTGCGCTTCGAAATCCACACCGTTCTCTTCTAAAAATTTCTTGCCTTTTCTGCACGTCGTACACTTGGAATATTCGTAAAAAGTAATCATCCGGTACCTCCAATAGATAGTCAGTCATTATTATATACCCGTCATTCCGGCGGGTATTCATGTTAAGTGTCCCCTTACTTCCATTCTACAATATTTAAGTGGTAATATTAAGATGATTTATAAAATACGGCCAGGAGGGGTATTGATGGATGCGATAAGATCATACAATGATTATAAAGAAATCATTCAAAATAAGAACGAGGTCATCATAAAATTTTATGCAGACTGGTGTCCGGACTGCAGTGCATTGAATCATTTCATCAAGCCGATCATGGAAGAGTACAGATATTTGGCCTGGTATGAACTGAACCGTGATGAAGTGCCTTCCGCCGCAGATGAAAATGATGTGACGGGGATACCGGGTCTACTGATTTTTAAACAAGGTAAAAAGACTGCCCATCTTCATCCATTGAACGCCAAATCGCCCGGTGATATCCGGACATTTTTAAAAAAGCAGCTGTAGAATATGCAAATGCCCGAGGATTTTTATTTTAATCTCCGGGCATTTTTTAAATTTCGTACGCTTTAAGCGCATCTTTGATTTTGGATGCATGCACCTGGCCGGGCGCACTGTTATCCGTAATATATCCGTATGTCAGGCATGAACCGAAGTCTCCGCCCGCAAGACGCGTCATTTTCCCAAGCTCACCCATGGAGATGCCGATGACTTTATTACCAATCGCCTCTTTACCTATTTTGACGATTTTCAGCATATTGACCACATCATCTGCATCGTTCGGCCGGAAGGCGAGTTTTAAAATTTCACCACCTGCCGAATGCATGTTGTACAACATCTTCTGCATTTCTTCTAGACGGGGTGTCTCTTTAAAATTATGATGGCTGAGGAGAACCGTCTTACCATTTTCCCCTGCACAATCCACGATATCTGAAAGCACTTTGCCGCCGGTCACAAATTCGATGTCGACGATATCGATATCACACTTTGTAATGACATCCATCAGAAGATCTTTATATTCAGCGTATGATTTAGAACCGCTGCCGCCTTCATGGGATGTTCTATATGTATAGATGATCGGGAGGCCGGACAATTCCCTACATACCTCATTCACCAGCTGTAAATGTTCAGAACGGCTCATGTTATCAAATGCATCACTGCGGATTTCGACAATATCGAGCGCATCGATATTGTCATGCACCTGTGCAATCTCTTTCTGTATATCACAAAGCGACGTACCGCTTATGGAAACAACCACTTTCGGCAGTCCTTCACATATTTCAATATCTTTAATGTTCATACCTATCCCTCGTCAGTCAAGTTGATATTTGCTTTATTGTACACATACTTCCCAAAAAATAAAAGTACCCAAAATCCCAGGGGAAGGATTTCGGGTAAGGGGACTTGACCAAAGGGGAATGGTCAAATTAATGTTTATAGTTAGATTATACCCATTAATTATTAAGTTAATGTTAATATGCTCATAAAAATTCATTGAAAAAGTTAAGTTTAAATATAAGTTTTACTTATTATATAATAATCAATTACATAATTCCCATTAATAGTTAATTAGAACCGGGATTTACTGACCTTCTATGACATCAAATGATTCATGTCAGAAACTTCATGCCAAATAGAGTCTTCGAATGACATGAAATGAACTTTTATACCGGGTTCATGCCAAAACATCTGCACAAATGTCACCAAAAACTCATTCTCCACACCGTGGTGCCATAAAGCGATTCAAAATGACTCCAAAGCCATTTTTCACGGACGTTCATGACACACTCACTTTTAAAAACCCTTCACAAACAAAAGACACGAAACCCATCGTAAGGTTCCGTGCCCATCATAAATATTTATACTATTGTGCTGTAACGTTCAATTCAACATCAATATTGCCGCGTGTCGCTTTGGAATACGGGCAGAACTGATGTGCCTGCTCCAAGTATTTCTCCGCATCTGCCTGAGACATATTTTTAACTTTCGCATTAATCTTCACGCCGAGCTTCGGACCTTCATTTTCATCATCATCCAATAACTGGACGGTTAAATCCACTTCCGGCTCCGCATCTTTAACGCCGCCCTGCTTCAGCATCAAGTCGAACGCACCATTGAAACATGACGCATAACCTGCTGCGAAAAGCTGTTCCGGGTTGACGCCGTCGCCGTCCTGATCCGGTGGTAGTACCGCTGAGTCGATCGCTTTATCATCCGTCTGAACGTGACCTTTACGTCCGCCTGTGTTGGTTGCTGTTACTTCATACTTTAGTGCCATTATCTTACTACCTCCTAATATTATGCTTACACCTCTCTCTACCCTAATAATATGTTATTAATCCTTTATTTTTAATAAAAAAACACCGTCCGGCCGGACGATGTCTTCTATAGTATGACTGCCGCGATCGTACCGAATATGATCAGTGGAATATTGTAATGCAGAAATGTCGGTACTACCGTATCCCAAATGTGATCGTGCTGGCCGTCGGCCCCAAGACCCGACGTCGGACCGAGCGTACTGTCTGAAGCAGGAGATCCTGCATCCCCGAGCGCCGCTGCACTTCCAATAAGTGCCGCCGTTGCCATCGGACTGAATCCGAGTGACATACAGAGCGGTACGAACACCGCTGCAATAATTGGTATCGTGCCGAAAGAAGTACCGATACCCATCGTAATCACCAGACCGACCAATAGTAATACGACTGCTGCCACCGCATGCGGAGTGCCGTCGAACCACCCTGAAACCGAACCGATCAGATCATCCACCGCATTTGTTTCTGTCAGAACGGATGCATAACCGGAAGCGATAAGCATGATAAAGGCGATTGCTCCCATCATGAGAACACCCTCTTTGACTGCAGCGTCACTTCTGCTCACTTTGATAACCTGGCTGAGCAGCATAATTGTAATCCCACCGAGCGCACCGATGATCATCGAATCGAACGACAGCTGCAGAACGAATGCAGCGACAATCGCCAATAATGTAATGACATGGTTCACTGTCTGGCGGGTTTCCGTCAGCTCTTCAGAAACCATGCTGTCGGAGTCGATGGTTTCAATATCCTGATACTCTCTCTGTTTTCTATAAGTCACAAAGACCGCAATCAGCAGCCCGACCGTCATGCCGAGTACCGGTATCAGCATCGCGTATGGAATATCAGACAAAGCGATATCCAGACCGTTATCCTGAATTTCTGTTGCCAGAATGCCATGGAATATTAAACCGTAGCCGACCGGAATCAACATATAGGGCGCTTTCAGACCATAAGTCAGAGCACTCGCGACCGCTCTTCTGTCTATTTTCAATTTGTTGAACAACATCAACAGCGGCGGAATCAGAATCGGTATGAATGCAATATGTACAGGTACAACCGTTTCTGCAAGCACTCCGATAGCTACAAATATGAATATAAGAAGATACTTACGTTTCCCGATCACTTTCATCAAATAATTGAGCAGCACTTTAACGATGCCGGACATCGCGATCATTGAAGCAAAAATCCCCAGCAATAAATAGCTCAGCGCCGTCTCGGATTGACCGCCCATACCTTCTACAAGAACTGTAACGGTTTCGCCGAGGGGCAGTCCCGCAAGAAGTCCTGCTGAAATGGCAGCCAAAATCAGTGCAAAAATGACATGGATCTTTAAAAGACTCAAAACGATTAATACAAGAACTGAAATAATGACAGGATTGAGCAATACATCCATTTTCCATGCCTCCTCTTCCACTAATGTAAAGACTGTTGTAACAATATCACTATTCTATCAGACAAACATGTATGTGAGTAGAAAAATCTAATAATAAAACGTCTTAAAAATTACATATTTATACAACAGAGTAAATATTATATTGTTATTTTACTATTTATTTACATAATATTAATAATCTCAGTCCTTTTTAACCGGGTTTTAATATTCTGATAATTGTCTTTTAATTTTCACATGGAATGATAGCACTAACAAAACGAAAGGAGGAAAAATTCATGAGTTATTTCGAAGAGATCCAACCCACAGCATCAAATGATTTTTCCAACGATTCATTTTCAAGTGATTCAAGTGCGTCCAGCGCATCCAGTGCATCAAGCGTTTCATCTGACTAATGTTCAGACTAGACGATAAACAAA
>NZ_LFKO01000001.1:1491429-1514259 GCF_001265075.1 Salinicoccus sp. YB14-2 | reverse complement strand
TTGTCCATGACTTATTTCGAAGAGATCCAACCTGCAGCATCAAATGACTTTTCATCTGATTCATACTCAAGTGCTTCAAGTGCGTCCAGCGCTTCAAGTGCAAGCAGTGCTTCATCCGATTAATGTTCAGGCTAGACGATAAACAAAAAAGGAGGGATTGTTCATGACTTATTTCGAAGAGATCCAACCTGCAGCATCAAATGACTTTTCATCTGATTCATACTCAAGTGCTTCAAGTGCATCCAGCGCTTCAAGTGCAAGCAGTGTTTCATCCGACTAATATTCATAGAAATAATGGGTATAATTTTAATAACTTTTTGAACAGGCGGCCCATTCTGTTGCGGCCGCCTGCTTTACATATGAAAGGAGTGAGTGTTATGAGGAGATTAAAACGAACAAGAAAAAATCAGACTCTGAAAACAAAGATCGATCAGTTTTTTGCACTGAATAATACCGAAGGCAATATAATTCGTGAAGCGCCTCCGGTGCCGCTGAAGGAAATATTCAGATGGTTCTGGCCGTACACAAAAAACTATCGTAAATGGATTGTTGTCGGATTGATATTCATCGCTCTGAAGCCACTTACACTGTCAGGCACAGTGTGGCTGCTTCAGATTTTCATAGATAATGTCCTGGATGCACGTAATCTCGGTCCACTGTTATGGATTGTACTCCTTTACTTCGGACTCAGTCTGGCAGGCGGTATATTTTCGTTCGCCGGCACATACGTATCCAACTGGGTCGGCCAGAAATTCGTACTGTCACTGAGAAAAACTTTGTTTGAACATCTGCAAAGTCTGTCATTGCACTTTTTTGAAGGCAGGAAACTCGGGGATATCATCGCAAGGCTGACAGGCGATATATCTTCCATAGAACGACTCATCGTGACTGGTGCAACGTCAGCTTTATCATACTTTTTCCAGCTGATTGTCTTTATTGGCATGCTCTTTTTCATGGAGTGGAAACTGGCGCTTATTTCACTCGTCGTCGTGCCATTATTCTATATGGTCACACGGTATTTCTCTGTCAGGATGAAACTCGCCTCCCGTGAACGTTCAAGACGCATGGGGGCTATAAACTCCCTCGCAGAAGAAGGGTTTTCCAATATTTCATTGATGCAGGCGTTCAATCAGGAAGATCATGAAGCTTCAAAATTTCAAAATCAGAACGTTGCAGCCTATGATGCCAAAATGACCAAAGTCCGTCTGAAAGCGACATTCTCACCGACAGTTTCCATGATAGAAACCGGCGGTACATTGACCGTCATGGTATTCGGTGCCATTTTACTGATGCAGAACGAAGTGACCATCGGGATACTGGTCGCCTTCCTCACCCTGCTCAGACGCTTGTACAGTCCGGTCCGGGGACTGAGCAGACTGCTGAACACCATTTTCTCTGCTTCAGCCAGCGCCGAACGTGTCATAGAGTTCATGGAACAAAAACCGCAGGTCGTCTCTCATGGCGGAGAAGAAATCGACAGTGATGAGGGCAGCATCGAATTCCAGAATGTATCGTTTGCCTATCCCGGTAAAAAACGTCATGTCCTTTCCGATCTTTCGTTCCATGTGAATCCCGGTGAAACCGTTGCCCTGGTCGGAGCGAGCGGCATGGGCAAGTCGACGATAGTAAAAATGCTGATGCGCTTTTATGAACCTGCAGAAGGTGAAGTCTATCTCAACGGTCACTCACTGAAAAATGCCGACCTTCAATCACTGCGCAACCAGATAGCCGTCGTCTTTCAGGAATCTCTGATATTTGACGGTACGGTCAGAGAAAACATCGCATACGGCAAACCGGATGCGACAGAAGAAGAGATTATTGAAGCGGCAAAGAAAGCTGATGCACACGGTTTTATAAACGAGCTTTCTGAAGGCTATGACACAAACGTCGGTCAAAAAGGTAGAAACTTATCCGGCGGCCAGCAGCAGCGTGTCGCCATCGCTCGTGCAATGATCAGAAAAGCTTCTGTCGTCATACTTGACGAGCCGGCTGAAGGTCTGGACGGCGCGACAGAAAAACGTGTCATGCAGCCGATGCAGAGACTGATGGAAAATACAGCAACATTAATGATTACACATAACTTGAGAAGTGCAAGCGTTGCAGATAAGATCGTTTATTTAGAAAAAGGCGGTATCAACGAAATCGGTACACACGATGAACTGGTTTCTCTAAATGGGAACTATAAAAAGCTCTATACAGCACAGCAGGGAGAAGAAAAAGTTAAAGAAAAAACCCTCGAGCCGGTGGCTGTCAATTAACAAAGGAGGCGGAAAAATTGAAAACTGAAGAAGTAATCAGAGAAGCACCGCTTGAACGCGGTGAAACATTAATTATGGACTACACGGTTGTTGAACATTTAAGAAGAGGAAAAGACTGCGATCTTTACCACCTATGGAGCGAGGAACGCATGACGAGCGTAATCGGCAAGACGATTCAGCCGCTCGCAATGGAAAAACCAGCTGCAAAAGATCGTCTGATTCAGGAAGGCGAAGCCATTACAACGCTGTCTCATCCGAATCTTATAAGGGGCTATTCACTTTATATTGAGCCACATCCTATCATCATCCAGGAAACACTGACCGGTGAAACAATTTCACATCTCGTCAGAAATACGTATAAAAGAAATGAAGAACTGCCGCTGATACAGATTGCCCACTTCGGAAAGCAGATTTCATCTGTCGTTAATTATCTGCATCAGAATAATATTATACATTTGGACATTAAGCCGTCGAATATCATCTCCCAGCCACCACTCGCTAAATTATTCGACCTTAACCTGGCAACGAAGCCCGGGACTATCAGAAAAGGGACCGGTACAAAAAATTATATGTCCCCTGAGCAGGCAACAGGAGAACCGCTCACAACAGCAGCAGATATATGGGGCATCGGCGTTGTACTGTTTTTCATGGCTACAGGAAACAGACCGTTCAAGACATATGAAGACAAGCGCTATGAACAGCTTGAACGCAGTGCAGAACTAGTTGAAACGCTGCGGGATATGGACCCGTCGCTAAGTGGTCTGATTAACCGATGCCTTGATAAAGATCCTGAAAACAGACCGGAAGCAACAGAAATATTTCATATGTGCGAAACATATATTCAAAAAAATAAAAACTAATGTAAAACTCTCATCAACTGATGGGAGTTTATTTTTTTTATGAATTTTTGAATAAATTGTGAACTTTTTGTGGAATTATTATAAAATGTTACTTATACTGTACTTATAACTTCTTTTAAGAATTATAAATTAACAGATATTACAGACATTATAATCATTCGAATGAAACATTTATAAATAGCAATACCAGAATATTTCATATTCTAGATTATTTATAAAAGAAAGTGTTAAAAACTTAAAATTCGGGAGGACAATTATATGTCATTAAAAAAGTATTTATTGGCAGGCGGACTTTCAACAATGCTTCTTCTTGGAGCATGTGGAAACGGAGATGGAGAAGAAGCCGGCTCTGAGGAAGAATCAACCGAAGAGACAGGAGACACTGAATCAGAAGATGGCGGGGATGAGGAAGCAGATGCCTCAGAAGACGAGGCTGACGATTCCACAGATGACTCTGAGGAAGAGGAAGACAGTGGCTCAGAAGATGATTCGGCAGATTCTGAGGATGACGCTGAGAATGATTCGGATACAGAGGAAGATTCATCCGACTCCGACAATGACACCGATACAGAGGATGACTCATCAGACTCAGAGGATACTTCAGCAGATTCTGGTGATGACAGTGATGATGAAAGTTCTTTAGAAGTGGACAGTGACGATGAAGATTCTACAATCGGTATCGGCGGTGACACCGAAGATCTGGATGAAGACGACACTGATGAAGAGGAATCTGACGAAGAGACAGATGAAGATGCTTCAGAAGAAGAATCAAATACCTATGTTATGGAACAGGAAGGTATCACTGACGAAGTCGTCTATTACTACATCGGGGACGAAGTGACAAGACAGACTTCAGAGACCGAAACAGACTATGAAGCCATCGGAGTGACCAACGAGGAGGAAGCAAGGGAAATAATTGATGATTTAGCACAGGAATATGAAGATGCCGAGGGCGTAGAACATGATATCGAATATGGGGAAGACAGTTTTGTAGAAAATACAGAAGTCAACTATGATGAAGCTGATTTCTCCGAAGTATCAGACCTTGCAGGCGCTGAATTTGAGGGGAATGAAACAGCAGATTTCATCAGTATGGAACGCTCGGAAGAAATGTTGTTCAACTCAGGTTATGAACTGGTAGAAGGCGAAGCAGTATCGGACGCGGAAAGTGATTCTGAAAGCGAAAGCGCTTCTGGTGAAAGTTCTGGAGACGAAAGCACTTCTGGCGAAAGCTCTGGAGATGCTATAGACTTTTCTACAATTACCGGGGAAACATTGTCAGGCGATGATACAGAGATGACTTCGATGCTCACAGGAAATTCCGGGATTGCAGAACTTTTGGATAATGCTGAAGAATCCGATACAGATATCGAAGAAGTTCTGAAACCTACAGAGGAAATCACGACATATTTCGCTGAAACTTATATGGTCATACATGCGTTTGGAGCAGGATCTGACACACCAGCTGAATCAGATGTCGCTGGTTTAAGTGCAGAAATCGATGAAAGGGACGGTTTTGAAGTATTTTCACGAATATACGATAAAGAATCGGGACAACTTCTTCCAAACATTTATGCCAATCCGGATCAATTCGCTGCCTTTGATGGCAACGAATGGATCGATCAGACCGGCACTGCTGAAAGTGAAGAAGTGTTCTATGGAAGTTACACCAACCTGCACGAAGCATTCATGGAAAACAGTGATTTGATTGAAGTATCAGAAGATGATGATTATTATTTCCTCTCTAATATCGGAGATGAACAATCATTGCATGAAACGTTCGGAAGTATATTTAATGTAGAATATACAGGTGCAAACACAGATGAAATGGAAAATGCAGTTGTCGGGATTGTTGAAAAATCAAGTGGCAATCTGATACATGTTGCATATATTTCCACAGCTCCGGGCCAGCAAAATCCTGAGGAAACGCTGCATATAGAAATTGCTGAACAAATTGATAGATATGGTGAATTTGATGATGACGGCGTGACAGTTCCCGATGTGCAGGAAAATCCAGCTCCTGATGAAGAAACAGAAGAATCCGGCAGCTACTCTGACGAAGAGTCATCCGGCTCCACCCAGGACGGATTGAGTGTCGGCGATTCAGCTGAGGTGAACGGCATGACATTGACTGTAGAAGACGTGAGTTATACTGATGAAAGGAATGAGTTTGCAGAAGTCGATGCAGATGAGGTCATCATGGTTGATCTATCATTTGAAAACAACTCCGGAGATTCCTATTTAATGGGCAGTCGAGATATGCAGGTGATGCTGGACGGCGAACCCGCTGAAACATATCCGGTCGGAGACGTCATACTGGATGAAACAAATGATGGAGAAAGCACATCAGGCTCTCTAGCGTATGCAGTTACCGGAAGCCCTTCTGAGATCGAATTGGTATTTTCACCACTCGATGCGGATGACTCAGCAGTATTCAACATTAATCCGGAATAAAATTCATATTAATTATAAAACTCCCTCCAGATTATTATTGTAATCTGGAGGGAGTTATTCTATGTACAAAAAAAGAGACGGCCGCAACCGTCTCCTTAAGCTCTATATTTTCCGTAGATTAAACCGGTGTAACGTTAGTCGCCTGTGGACCACGCTGACCTTCTTCTACGTCAAAGTTTACTTTTTGACCTTCTTCTAAAGTCTTGTAACCATCAACTTGGATAGCTGAGAAGTGTACGAACACGTCGTCACCTTGTTCTTGTGTAATAAAGCCAAAACCTTTTTCGCCGTTAAACCATTTTACTGTTCCTTCATTCATAGAAAAAACCTCCTAGTGCTTTTGCACTTAAATATTTGTTCGTTGTAAATTAAGTTGTTTTAAGAGTTTTTCAGATGAATGAAAAATTTAAAATGTGTTAATTTAAACTACTCTTAGTATAATACACTGCTTTCGTTAATCTGTCAACAGTTTCAGTTAAAATATAAAATGAGCTCATAATGGCTGACAGTAAAAGTGATCACCCTACTGTTGTTTAATATATTGCTTACCGAACCCAATCATTAAATCAATAGATAATTTTATCCCTTTTCGGTTGAATGTTTTTCTGCACCTTCAACATTGACTTCACTTTCAAAAGCATCTATCAAGTCTTGTCCTAAACTGGTAATTTTAACAAAAGAAGAATAATATTGTTCCATTGTCGTTACGTAAAAATTAAAAAAGAGCATTGTAAAGGAATACATCCACTACAATACTCATATATGGAGACGGCGGGAGTTGAACCCGCGTCCAGAGACCTTGATACATTTCTTTCTACGTGTGTAGTTCATTTCTCAGTTTCGCATGGATGATGGTAATGAACGAACCCTCAAGTCCATGCTAGTCTTATTGGTTTCTTCACGGAGTCTTAAGACGGCAGACTCTGTGAATATCCTGTTAAAGTTGAATCATCGTCATGGGCCACAGGAAAGCTCATGGGATGATGCAGAGCGCTCTTAGGCAGCTACTGCGAAATTGTTTTGTTTGCCAGTTATTATAAACTGTGTAGCGTTGCTGACGAAGCCGCAGCCTCCGACACGCTTAAAATGCCCAATAGTCCCTGTCGAATCCGGAACGTCCCCGGATTTAAAAATTCTCGATATTTTCGAGTGAAGTATATTATAACAAGATTGAGGCTGTACATCAAGTTGTGCAGCTCACGGAGACCGCAGCACTATCTCATACGGTCTTTCATCGCACGGTCCGCTTCAAGTTTCATTTGCTTGCGTTTCATATCTTCACGTTTGTCATATTTCTTCTTACCTTTGGCCATACCTAAAAGAACTTTGCATACCCCGTTTTTAATATAAAGTTTTAAGGGAATCAAAGCATTACCTGTCTCCTGTATATGACCCATCATCTTGTTGATTTCTTTCCTGTGAAGCAGCAGTTTTCTTGTACGGAGGGGATCATGGTTATAACGATTCCCCTCTTCGTAAGGTGCGATATGCATATTGTACACATACATCTCACCTCTGTACGTCTTTGCATAGGCATCCACCAGGTTCGCAGATCCCCGTCTGATGGATTTGATTTCAGTGCCTTTAAGAGCAATGCCCGCTTCAATGGTGTCTTCAATTGTATAGTCGTGTCTTGCCTTTCTGTTCTGGGCAAGTGGTTTCGTATGATTTTTTTTCATAATACATTACTTCTTTCTTTTTCCTTTTTTGGCCACTGATTTATAAAACGGTTTTTTGCCTTTTTTCTTACTTCCGCTATTCTTGTGGTCTTCCGGCTTTTTCTTCTTGGCTTTAATTTCCACCGGTCTTGAACGTCTTTCGGATTTTTTACGTTCAGGCATACCGATTACCTGGAAATCGATGAGACGTTCTTCGATATTGACATCCATCACTTTGATTTCGATTGGATCGCCGATTCTGAAGACATTGCCCGTCCGCTCACCAATCAGTGCCATATGGCGCTCCTGATACTGATAGTGGTCATCAGTCATATTGGAAATATGAACGAGGCCTTCGATGGTGTTCGGGAGTTCCACAAACATACCGAAGTTCATCACACCCGCAATGACACCCTCATACGTTTCACCGATATACTGTTTCATATATTCCGCTTTCTTCAAATCATCTGTATCCCGTTCGGCATCGACCGCACGGCGCTCTCTCTCGGACGTATGCTGGGCTGCATCCGGCAGGAATGCATCCATTTTACTGATCGTCTTATCATCCGTCTTGCCTTCAATCAAATACTTTCGGATGAGTCTATGGACAATCAAGTCCGGATAACGTCTGATCGGTGATGTGAAATGAGTGTAGAATTCAGTCGACAGGCCGAAGTGTCCCAGACTTTCCGGCGAATATTTCGCCTGCTGCATCGAACGCAGCATCAAAGTACTGATGACGAGCTCTTCAGGTCTGCCTTCTATTTCTTCCAGTATGTCCTGCAGTGCATGCGGGTGTATTTCATTGCCCTTCCCTTTGACGACAATTCCAAATGTGGAAATAAAGTCAAAGAATTGACGAAGCTTCTCTTCTTTCGGGTCTTCGTGTATACGGTAAAGGAAAGGTACATCCATCCAGTGGAAGTGTTCTGCCACCGTTTCGTTGGCAAGCAGCATGAACTCTTCGATAAGCTTTTCACCCTGCCCGCGGTTTCTCAATACGACGTCATCAGGCGTACCGTCTTCTCCGACAAGTACTTGCGCCTCTTTGAAATCAAAATCCATCGCACCGCGCTTCACTCTTTTATTTCTTAAAACCTGTGCAAGTTCTCCTGCATTCATGATCATCGGCGCAACATCACTGTATTCGGACATCAGTACCTGATCATCTTCTTCAAGCATACCGTTCACCGCATCGTAAGTCATTCTTCTGTTCGAATTGATGACACTTTGGAAAATTTCATGATTGACTACATGGCCGTCATGATTCACTTCCATACGGCAGCTCATCGTCAGACGGTCGACTTCGGGATTCAGTGAACAGATGCCGTTTGATAATCTGTGGGGAATCATCGGTATGACCCGGTCGACCAGGTACACACTTGTCGCGCGGTCATATGCCTCTTTATCCATCGCCGAATCCTCAGTGATGTAGTAGCTCACGTCCGCGATGCTGACCGTCAGCTCATAGTTGCCGTTATCCAGCTTCTTGACAGCAATCGCATCATCAAGGTCCTTCGCATCTGCACCGTCAATCGTAATCGTGTTTTCATGACGCAGGTCCGTTCTGTCCTGCAGCTCACCCTTCTGGATGGTATCCGGCACAGCTTCCGCCTGATCCAACACTTCCTGAGGGAAATCGATATTGATGCCGTGATTGAAAATGATGGACAGTATGTCCACGCCCGGATCATTTTTATGTCCCAGAATCTGAGTCACATGGCCTTCGGGATTTGCAATTTCATCTTCAGGATATTTCGTGATTTCGACAAGCACTTTATGCCCGTCGATTGCACCGAGGTTCTGCCCTTTTGGAATAAAGAGATCCGTCTTGAATGTTTTTGAATCCGGCAGCACAAAGCCGAATGACTTGTTATCCACGTACTCCCCGACCACTCTCGTAATGCCGCGTGTCAGGATGCTTGTAATATTGCCTTCCATATTGGTGCCGGAACTCTCGTTGAATGTTTCAACAAGCACTGTATCTCCGTCGAGTGCCCCGTTGATTCCTGTCGGCGGAATAAAAATATCATCGACATCTTCATCTTCCACCCGCAAAAAGCCGAAGCCTCTCTTATGCATGGACAGCTTCCCTTTTACAAGGTTGGTTTCCGCCACCTTCATATATTTATCTTTCTTCGTGCGGAAAATGATGCCTTCTTCCTCAAGAGCAACCATTACTTTGACCACTTCTTTGAAATCCTCTGAATCATGGGCATCAAACGCATTTATAAAATGGTCAATCGTCACAGGTTTATAATCTTCTTTGTTCATGATTTCCAAAACCATTTCTCTGTAGTTACTCATGAGAATACCTCCATTATATTATCTCTTCTATAAACTCGTATAAATCGTTGAATAGTTCGTTTTTATCTTTATCTATTGTCAGTACGTGTCCGGAGTTTTCATAAAACTTCAACCGCTTTTCCGCTTCCTCTGTGGACACATTGTTATAGATGACATTCGCGGACTCTGGATCGATCACTTCATCCAAAGACCCCTGTGCCACATACACCGGCACAAATATATCTTCGAGTGACTGTTCTGCCTTGTTTATGATGGCGTTGATGTCTTCCAGCGTATCGTCAGCGTCGTCAAGACTGGCATTGATTTCGTCTTCAATCGTCTGACGGTCTTTATTTTCAAAACGCTTTTTAAAATTGGCAGCATACATCTTATAACTTTCCAATAACTCTTTTTGTGATTTTATAAACATCGGGCTGCAGATCGTTGCAGTGCCGATGACGTCGCGGTCGTGCGTAAGCATCAGTCCAAGTGCGCCGCCGATGGATACACCCGCTGTGAAAATTTTGTCGTAGCCTTCCGATTTCAGGAAGTCATATGCTTCTGTGACCTGGCGGTACCAGACGTGCGGGGAGGACTTCAAAATGTTTTCGGGCGCCTCTGCGTGGCCCTGGTAGTTGAATGAATATGAGGTGATGCCTTTCTTTTGAAGAAACCGGCCCAGCTGTCTGACATCCGATGTGTTTCCGGTAAAACCGTGAAGGAGGAGGACAGCGCAGTCCGAGTGTTCATTAAAATAAAATTCTCCGGGCATTTTTACGTTCATCGTCAACATTCCTTTTATGTGTTAATTCAATTGTACGTTAAAAATTCGTCAAACAAAAGAAAAAGAAAACCCTGGCTGTTGAGGGTTTTCTTTTCAGTCATTTTCATTAAATTCAGCCCACATATGTGAGTAAAAGCATAATTAAGAAAAATAGTACGGATAGAATCACAGTTGCTCTGTGTAATACAAGATCCATTCCGCGTGCCTTCTGTTTACCGAATAATTGCTCTGCCCCGCCACTGATTGCACCCGAAAGGCCGGCGCTTTTTCCTGACTGAAGCAATACCACTGCAATTAATGATATACAAACGATTATCAACATAACGATTAAAACTGTTTGCATGTGGTAGTCCCTCCAATAAATATTAACATTAGAAAGCATACCAAAACTGTTGATGTAATGCAAGCCGGGTTTGATTTGTTCAAACTGCAAATTTTGTGTTTTGGGAAGGTGTTTTGCGCAGATTTGAGGTTTCGGCCATGGCGGGTTTTTGCATTTCGGGCGGCGGATTGTGCAGTTATTGAATTGTTGCGATTTGACAACAATTTCGGGCAATTTTAAAGTTGGCATATGTTTTATTTCATTATAAGGGGATGGTTGTGATATTGAGATATAAGCCGTTGAAACTGAAGCAGCTGGAAATTTTGAAATGCCGTGCCGCAATGGCTGAAGATGAAGTGAATGAGCTGGGTCATTTGAAGCTTGGCTGGGAAGGGGAAGGTGAGCTGGACCGGTTGATTGATGAGAGGATTGAGGGACGGGATTGTGTTCATCTGAAAGATTACCGGTTTTCTGTGAGTGAGGCTGGTGGTGACAGCCGCAAAATTTCGATGAGTTCGAGTGAGGTGCAGATTGATAATATATTGATTGCCGGCGACCGGGTGTTCACTTTTGAAGTGAAGAAGTTCAATTTTGATCTGGTGTATTCAGATACTGTATGGACTTTTACCGGCGGAGATAAATTTAAAAATCTGATGCAGCAGGTATCACGGCATAACGATGCTTTCCGCTACCTGCTTCGGCAGTCCGGTCATGGGGCTGACTTTGAAGTCTACAGCTGTCTGGTCTTTATTAATCCAAAACAGACAATTTATAATTTGCCTTACGGGAAAAATATACTGACTTACAGCGGGGTCGAGAAGTTTTTGGACCGGATTGTGCGGGATAACCATTATTCTTATGACCGGCTGCTGGAATTTTTGAAGTCGCGCCGTCTGACGAAATCCATGTATGACGGCAAGGCGAATGTCGATCTGGAGTCACTTCGTGGCGGCGTTTATTGTGAGAATTGTCATGTGGGGCTGGAGCGTGTGAACCGCAATAGGTATGACTGTTTTACATGCCTTGAAAGTTTTGACCTTCTTACTGTGACCCGCAGGTTGATTGATGAATTGAAGATATTGAATGAAGATTGGAAGTTGGATTCCTCTATTATAGCCAGGTATGGTGGTAATCAGATTTCAAGTTCGTATATAAGACGCCAAAAACAGCGTGGAAATATTGATTATTGAGTTATGACAGCGTCATCGCGCTATAACTCATGCTCAAATGCCAAACTTGTAGCGCCACGGCCTTTGTTGCGCTATAACTCACGCTCAAATGCCAAACTTGTAGCGCCACAGCCTTCGGCACGCTATAACTCACAATCAAATACACAACTTGTAGCGTCACGGCCTTTGTCACGCTATAACTCATAATCAAATGCCAAACTTGTAGCGCGACGGCCTTCGCCACGCTATAACTCACACTCAAATGCCAAACTTGTAGCGCCACAGCCCTCGTCACGCTATAACTCACAATCAAATACACAACTTATAGCGCCTACCTATAAATTTCATTGTAAAAGGTCGCACCCAAATAAAAACCCCGCTTCAAAAGAAGCGGGGTCTACTCTAAGGTGAATCTTAAACTTCATTCAGGTTAAAGAATGAGTTGAGTCCTTCATATTTCGCTGTTTCAAATAATTCATCTTCGATACGTAGAAGCTGATTGTATTTCGCAACGCGGTCTGTACGCGATGGTGCACCAGTCTTAATCTGACCGGCATTCACCGCAACTGCGATGTCTGCGATTGTCGTATCTTCCGTTTCACCTGATCGGTGTGAGATTACAGATGTGTATCCAGCACGTCCAGCCATTTCAATCGCTTCGAAAGTTTCAGTGAGCGTACCGATCTGGTTCACTTTGATCAGAATCGAGTTGCCCACGCCTTCTTCGATGCCGCGTGCAAGTTTTTCCGTGTTCGTGACGAACAGATCGTCACCGACAAGCTGAACGCGGTCGCCAAGGCGGTCCGTCAATAATTTGTGACCTTCCCAGTCGTTTTCATCCAGGCCGTCTTCAATGGAGATGATCGGATATTTGTCGACCATTTCTGCATACCACTCCACCATTTCCGCTGCAGTGAAAGTCTTGCCTTCACCCGCTAATTCATATACACCTTTTTCAGCATTGTAGAACTCTGATGATGCAGCGTCCATTGCCAGACGAATTTCAGTGCCAGGCTCGTAACCTGCTTTTTCAATCGCTTCAATGATCGTTGACAATGCCTCTTCATTGGAACCGAGGTTTGGAGCAAATCCGCCTTCGTCACCGACTGCGGTATTCAGACCTTTTTCGCTCAGCACTTTTTTCAGATTATGGAAAATTTCAGCGCCCATGCGAAGGCCTTCTTTAAAGCTTTCAGCACCAACCGGCATGATCATGAATTCCTGAATATCGACGTTATTGTCAGCATGCTCACCGCCGTTGATGATGTTCATCATCGGTACCGGAAGCTGGACTGCATTGAATCCGCCCAAATATTTATAAAGAGGTTGTCCAAGGAAATCTGCAGCTGCTTTAGCCACTGCCATAGATACACCCAGTATTGCATTCGCACCTAATTTTGCTTTATTTTCAGTACCGTCAAGTGCGCACATCATTTTATCGATGGATACCTGCTCCAGAACACTGAATTCTCCGTCGATAAGTTCAGCAGCAATTTCTTCATTGACGTTTTCCACCGCTTTTTCTACACCTTTACCTAAGTAACGTGTATCGTCACCGTCGCGTAATTCAACCGCTTCATATTCACCTGTTGACGCTCCTGATGGTACTAAAGCACGGCCAAACGCACCGCTTTCAGTCAATACTTCCACTTCAACTGTGGGGTTCCCGCGGGAATCAATTACTTCACGTGCATAAACATCAATAATTAATGGCATATCAATATCTCCTTAAATTGTATTTGTCTATTTTATTATGTGTGAAACAAAGATTAATTTCAATGAAAATAAAAACCTTATTTACTTTTGCAGCAGACTCTTCCCGGTCATCTCCTCCGGCTGTTTAATGCCCATCAGATCAAGAAGTGTCGGTGCGATGTCGGCAAGTATACCGCCGCTTCTCACTTCAACGCCTTTTTTAGTGACAATGATCGGCACCGGGTTCGTCGTATGTGCAGTCATCGGCTTGCCTTCAGTTGTCGTCACTTCGTCGGAGTTACCGTGGTCTGCAGTAATGATTGCGTGTCCGCCCTGTGCGATGATTTCATCCACAATCGGTCCAAGGCATTCATCGACCGCTTCAATTGCCTGAACCGTCGGTTCTAGTTTACCGCTGTGTCCGACCATATCCGGGTTCGCAAAGTTTAAAATGATCAGGTCGAGATCGTTCTTATCAAGTTCAGCAAGACACTCGTCACGGACTTCATATGCACTCATTTCAGGCTGCAGGTCGTAAGTCGCCACTTTCGGCGAGTCCACAAGCACACGGCGTTCTCCTTCAAATTCACTGTGACGGCCGCCGCTCATAAAGTAAGTGACATGCGGATATTTTTCAGTTTCTGCGATTCTCAGCTGTTTTCCGCCGGCATCTCCGACGACTTCACCGATCGTATTGACGATATCTTTCTTTTCAAAGACGATGTCAGCGATGACATCATCACTATATTTCGTAAAGGTCACGAACTTCAGCCCACTGTATTTGCGGTCCATTTCAAAACCCATGAAATCTTCATTTGTATAAACTTCGGAAAGCTGCGCGGCACGGTCGGGACGGAAGTTATAAAATATGACGGCATCATCGTTTTTGATGCCTGTTCCTTCCTTATCCTCATAACCTTTTACGACGAAGGGTACGACGAACTCATCGTAAACCGCTTCATCATAGCTCGCCTGTACACCTTCGGCCGCACTGTCGAACACAGGGCCGCGTCCGTTTGAGATGGCATGATATGCAGGTTCACCGCGTTCCCAGCGCTTATCTCGGTCCATAGCGTAATAACGTCCGGAGACAGTCGCAAATTCACCGATGCCGATTTCTTTAAAGCGCCGCTCGCTCTCCTCTATGAATCCAAGAGCAGAGCCCTGCCCGACATCACGGCCATCAAGAAATGCGTGAACATATACACGCTTCAGCCCCTGCTTCTTCGCCATTTTCAATAACGCAAATAAATGCTCATAATGCGAATGGACACCGCCGTCACTGAGCAGCCCCATGACATGAAGTTCACTGTCATTGCCCTCGACATGCTTCATCGTCTCAAGCAGCACTTCATTTTCGAAGAAATCGCCGTCTTCAATCGACTTGTTGATGCGTGTGAGGCTCTGATACACGATGCGGCCGGCACCGATATTCAAATGGCCGACCTCCGAATTCCCCATCTGTCCTTCCGGCAGACCGACATCCAGGCCGGCCGCCGACAGTTCGTTATGCGGATAATGATTGAAATAACGGTCGAAGTTCGGTTTATTCGCCGCTTTTACCGCATTGCCTTTCGTTTCTTCACGGTTGGCAAACCCATCCAATATGATCAAAGCTGTCGGTTTGGTCATTATTTAGCACCTTCCAGCAATTCGAGGAAAGAATCCGCTTCAAGAGACGCGCCGCCGACAAGTGCACCGTCGATATGTTCGCGCCCCATATATTCCTTGATGTTTGCTGGTTTTACAGAACCGCCGTACTGAACGCGTACTTTGTCTGCGACATCATCGCTGTATAATGCAGCAATCTTTTTACGGACGGTACCGCACATTTCGTTTGCATCATCGCTGGTTGCCGATTTTCCTGTACCGATTGCCCAGATCGGCTCGTATGCGATGACCACTTTTTCAACATCTTCAGCAGACACTTCAAGGAGTGCTTTTTCAACCTGGCTTTCAACTCGTTCGATATGTTTGCCCGCTTCACGTTCAGCATCAGTTTCACCGACGCAGACAATCGGTACAATGTTGTTTTTCAAAGTGGCGAGCGTCTTTTTATTCACCGTTGCATCCGTTTCGTTAAAATGTTCACGGCGTTCAGAGTGGCCGATGATGATATAGTCCACACCGAGATCCTGAAGCATTGAGACAGAAACTTCGCCTGTAAATGCACCGCTGTCTTCTTCGTGTGCATTCTCAGCACCGATGCCGACATTCATATCTTTCGCTTTCTCAATCAATGACGGCAGGTGGATGAATGGTGCACAAATTGCACTTTCCACTTCGTCTTTGGCCGGCAGATTTTTTAAGCCGTCCAGAAATTGTTCCCCTTCGGAAACTGTCTTGTTCATCTTCCAATTCCCTGCGATAAATGGTGTTCTCATTATTATCCTCCTAAAATATCTTTATTTATTATTGATTGCTGCAAGTCCCGGCAGTTCTTTACCCTCTAAATATTCAAGGGAGGCACCGCCGCCTGTTGAAATGTGTGAGAAGTCTTCCTCGTACCCAAGATCGAATGCTGCTGCAGCTGAATCACCGCCGCCGATGATTGTAATCGCATCTTCCAGTCCAGCGAGCGCTTTACATACACCGATTGTGCCCTGGGCAAAGTTTTCAAATTCAAATACGCCCATCGGACCGTTCCATACTACAGTTTTTGCGTCCTTCAGATGGCTTTCAAACGCTTTGACAGTGTCGGGACCGATATCAAGTCCCATCATGTCTTCAGGGATTTCATCCACCGATACCGTTTTATGGGCCGCGTCTTTATCAAACTTTTCAGCCACGACAGCATCTTCAGGCAGAACAATTTTATCTTTGCCGGCTTCAAGCAGTGATTTTGCCAGATCGACTTTATCTTCTTCAAGAAGCGAAGTACCAATTTCCTTGCCCTGTGCCTTGAAGAACGTATAGGCCATACCGCCGCCGATAAGCACTTTATCCGCTTTTTCAAGCAGATTTTCGATGACACCGATCTTATCCGACACTTTCGCGCCGCCCAAAATGGCGACAAACGGCTTTTTAGGCGCATCAACAGCACCGCCGATAAAATCAATTTCCTTTTGCATCAGGTAACCGGATACGGTTTCAACATTTTCAGCGATTCCGACATTTGAGGCGTGTGAACGGTGGGCGGTACCGAATGCATCGTTTACGAACACGTCACCGAGCCCGGCCCAGTACTTGCCGAGTTCCGCATCGTTGCCGGACTCTTTCTTACCGTCGACATCTTCAAAACGGGTGTTTTCGAACAATAGGATTTCTCCGTCTTTTAAATCATCAATGGCCGATTCCAGCTCAGTGCCTCTCGTTTCAGGCACAAATAAAACTGTCTGGTCGAGCAGTTCGCTCAACTTATCAGAAACAGGCTTCAAAGTTTTATCTTTCTTGTCATCTTCCGTTTTCACTTTACCGAGGTGTGAGAATAAAATGACCCGGCCGCCTTGTTCCAATATATACTTGATTGTAGGGAGTGCCTGTACGATCCGATTATCATTTGTGACTTCACCGTCTTCCATCGGTACGTTCAAATCGGCTCTAGTGAGCACTTTCTTGCCTTTTAATTCAATATCTTCAACAGTTTTCTTCATGACTTGCCTCCTAAAATATTCATTGTCTTTATTATACCCAATTTAGCTTCACATAAAAAATAAAAGACGGGTGGAATATCCACCCGCCAGGTTCAGTTTATTATTGTGTTACCAAATGGTTTAAAGTACGGACAAGCTGGGCAGTATAGGACATTTCATTATCGTACCATGCAACGGCTCTGACTAATTGTTTGCCGTCCACTTCAAGTACGCGTGTCTGAGTCGCATCAAACAGTGAACCTTCTTTGATGCCGATGATATCTGCAGATACGATCGGATCTTCGTTGTAGCCGAATGAAGGATTGACTGCATTCTTCATCGCATTGTTCACATCGTCAACTGAAACATTTTTATCCAATGATACAGTCACTTCAGTGAGTGAACCCGTTGCGACCGGTACACGCTGTGCACCGCCGTCGAGCTTGCCTTCAAGTTCAGGCAGAACAAGACCGATTGCTTTAGCTGCACCAGTAGAGTTTGGTACGATGTTTTCTGCTGCTGCGCGCGCACGGCGGTAGTCGCCTTTAGCATGCGGCGCATCCAATGTGTTCTGATCGCCTGTATAAGCGTGAATCGTTGTCATCAGACCTTTTTTGATGCCGAACTCGTCGTTCAATACTTTAACAACCGGCGCCAGACAGTTAGTTGTACATGATGCTGCAGATACAACGTCTTCAGAACCGTCGAGCGTGTTTTCGTTTACACCGTATACGATCGTTTTCATATCGCCTTTACCCGGTGCGGAAATCAATACTTTTTTAGCACCTGCATCAAGATGTTTTCTTGCATCCTGTTCTTCAGTGAAGAATCCTGTACATTCAAGTACGATATCTATATTTAAGTCGCCCCAAGGCAAGTTGGAAGGATCTTTCTCAGTGAATGATTTCACTTCCTGACCATTGATTTTAAAGCTGTTTTCCAACACTTCGATATCACCGTCAAAGCGGCCCTGAGTCGAATCATATTTGAATAAGTGCGCCAAAAAGTCATCATCTGTCAAATCGTTTACTGCGACGACTTCCATATCGTCATAATTTTGAATTTCTCTTGCTGCAAGTCTTCCAATTCTACCAAATCCATTAATTGCTACTCTAACCATTAAAATGGCCTCCTTAGTTTTATCCTAATAAATGTTGTGCGACCGCTTCATCAGTAAATAAAATTGTATTTTGCGGGGCTAATTTCAAATACGCTTTTACTGCTTCTTTTTTACTGTCTCCGCCGGCTACTGCGAAAATCGACGTTTTATTTTCAAGATCTTCCAGCTGCAATCCAATGGTTTTCACCTTATGGACTATATTCCCTTCAGCATCAAAATAAAAACCAAAAGTTTCACCGACTGCATTTGCCGCGTCCAGTTTCGACATCACTTCCTGAGTGACATTTCTGCGGCGGGCCATCTGGAGTGCGTCTCCGATGCCGTGGATGACCATCGATGAACGACTGTTCAAATCGATAATTTCTTTGACCATCGGCTCTTCTTTCAATGATTCAAGTGATGCTTTACTGATGCTGTCCGGTGCATAGAGCATGCGGTGTTCTCCGGAAGTCGCTTCTGCCAGGTGGCTCACTATCGAGTTTGCCTGGAAGGCGACATCTTCACCGAGTCCGCCCCTTGCAGGAACGAACAGGAGATTGTCATGCTTCGGCCTTAAAAATTTGCTGACCGATGCCATCGTGGAGCCGCCTGCGACTGAAACAACCGCTCCCTTGAACAGGTTTTTCATCAGTTCCTCTGCCATCAATCTTGTCAACTCGTCTTTTACCATTGCATTCTGATCAGCATCCCCTCTGACAACAAATATATCTTTTAACGGATATTGCTTTTTCAGCTGTGCTGCCAGATCATTTCGGCTCTCTATCAATGTCAGGAATGGTTCAACTTCTTTTAATGCTTCTCTGCCATTTTCTGAGATGGAAATGCCTTTCGCGTCGACTTTTATCAAGTTCAGTTGTGAAAGATCTTCAACTTCTCTGCGTAAAACCCTTTCTGTCATTCCCAGTTGTCTAGCCAATGTTCTTCTGCCGATCGGCTGCTCTGTTTCAATACAACTTAGTATATCCAGGCGTTTAAGCATGTGGGATAAAATATCAGGTACGATACTTTTCTGGATGTCAATCAACCTCTGCCACATTCGTTCAACCACCTCTCATCACGGCGAGACGTTTTGCGTCCCAGGAGGGACAAAAAAATTACATTATTAATATATCAGAAATATATGTAATAATGCAATTAATTTAATCAATCTATATTTTGTTTACCCTTATTCGCCTTTAAATAATCATAGATTTGGACGAAATCGAGGACACCTTCCTGGATGATTGTGGCATCGTGCTTCAATACGGGGACCCTCACCATGTACTCTTCCTGCAATGCATCATCTTCATCAATATTTACTTTATTGATTTTAACATTCATTTCCCTGAGCTCAGACAGTGCAATCTTTATTTGAAGAATGCCTTCATCACACAATGCACAACGGTCTCTCGTATAATAATCTAAAACTAACACCTTATTCACCTGTCTTTATTTTAGTTAATGCCGTATTCATTAATGAGTAGAGCATTTCCGATGTAATGATGCCGAGTGCGATTGCACTGGCTATTAGCGCCGCTTCTATACCGAATGAAAATGCCAGCTGATAATCTTCCAAAACGACATTACGCATTGCCTGATAGGCCTTGCCGCCCGGAACGAGCGGGATGATCCCGCATGTAATAAATATGACAATCGGCATTTTCATATACCTTGAATTGAAAATCGATACTGCAGTGAGTACTATACCGCCGACAAAACTCGCCAATATCTGGTTGACTTCAAAACTGCTGAATATATAGTAGACAATCCAGCCGGCTGCACCTGTCAGGCCGCATTGGAACAATGCTTTTCTCGGTGCATTGAACAGTATCCCAAAACCCATGGAGGCAAAGAAGCTTAAGACGAACTGATAGAGTAAAGTTAACATAGAGCCGCCTCCTTATATGAGCATGAATATCAGTGCTACACCCGCACCTATCGCAAAAGCTGTAAGCATCGCTTCCGTCCCTTTCATTACCCCTGCAAGCAAGTGACCGCGGATCATCTCCCGTATCGCATTGGTAATCAACACACCGGGGACAAGCGGCATCACCGCTGCGATGATAATTAAATCCATATTTAAACCGGGACCGTACTGAACGTAGAAAAATGATGTGACAGCGATAAAGAATGATGCGAAGAACTCCGTGAAGAATTTGACTCTTGTAAAACGTAAAATACTTTCCATTATAAAGACGCCGAGCGCACCGCCGAAAGTTGCTGCAGGCAGATCCGCAATCGAACCGCTAAATAATAAAAGGAACATAAAAGCGGTCATGCCGCCGCACAGGACCATCAGCCAAAATGGGAAGACGGATGCATCATGTATCTTTTCTATTTTTTTAATTGCCGATTTTATCGGCATTCCTCTGGCGATATCGCGTGATAAGTTATTGATGACATTGACCATGCCAAGATCATTAGCACGATCTTCAATGCGCACAGTCTGAGTCAGTGAATGCTCGTTCATCGAAAATATAATGACGGTAGGTGTGACAAAAACCTGAGGATTGCTGATGCCGTACGTATTTGAAATACGCATCATGGTATCTTCGATGCGGTAAGTTTCAGCACCGCTCTCCAATAATAATTTGCCGCAGTTAATAGCGACGAAAAAAACATCGCGCACGTAATCTTCTTTGAGATTATCATTCGGCTCCTCAATGATTTCAATATCATTCAGCATATCATCACCTGCCACATTATTAATGGTAAATAAAAAACGCCCCCAAAGAGAATCGAACTCCTATCTTAAGAACCGGAATCTTACGTGTTATCCATTACACCATGGGGGCATACTTATATATTGTAACCTAAATGGGGTGATTAGAACATTATAATTGTATCAAATATTTATGACAAATTAAAGTTAGTTTTAATCCTTTGACCTTGTTTGACTAATGTGATATAACTAAAACAGTAGCAAATTACAGATATATTTGGAGGTTAGAACTATGAATTTAATACCTACAGTGATTGAACAGACAAATCGCGGTGAACGAGCTTATGATATTTATAGCAGACTATTAAAAGATAGAATCATAATGATCGGCAGCGGCATCGATGATAATGTTGCCAACTCGGTAGTGAGTCAGCTATTATTCCTGCAGGCACAGGACCCTGAGAAAGATATTTATCTTTATATCAACTCTCCGGGCGGCAGTGTTACAGCAGGTATGGCTATTTATGACACAATCCAGCATATCAAGCCGGATGTTCAGACAATCTGTGTCGGCATGGCTGCTTCAATGGGATCATTCCTGCTTGCAGCAGGCGCAAAAGGCAAACGCTTTGCATTGCCGAACGCTGAAGTGATGATTCACCAGCCGCTCGGTGGCGCACAGGGTCAGGCAACTGAAATTGAAATTGCTGCCAAACACATTTTAAGAACACGCGAAAAACTGAACAAAATCTTATCAGAAAGAACCGGCCAGAAACTGGAAAAAATCGAAAAAGATACTGACCGTGATAACTTTATGACTGCTGCTGAAGCACAGGAATACGGTCTGATCGACGAAGTGATGGAACCGGAAAAAGTTCAATAATCTAAATTAATGCAGTGCTATATGTCAAAAAGGCATATAGCACTTTTATTTTTGTCATTTTTGGGTAAAGAATATAAAGGAATATAAGGAGGCCCTCCATTAATGAATATATTGATTACCGGCGGAACAGGCTTAGTCGGTTCCCGTTTAACAGAAGTCTTAGTCGAGGAACGCAATCACGTATACATTTTAAGCCGCAGCAGCCATACAGACAGTCACCCGTTCATACATTATATAAAATATGATCCGGATGACATTGACGATTTGAACTGGGCAGATGAGTTACCTGTCAATATAGATGCAGTCTACAACTTTGCGGGCGCTTCCTTGCAAAAAATGTGGACGGACAGTCATAAAGAAGAAATAATGGACTCCAGGATCAATACGACAAGATTGCTTCATAACTGGGCGCTGAACAGCGAAATAAAGCCCGGCGTACTGATTAATGCGAGCGCCGTCGGATACTATCCGACCAGTGAACACGTCAGCTTCACCGAAGAAGACGTGTTCCAGCCGTCGAATTATCTGGCTTCAGTCGTGAACGCATGGGAAAAAGAAGCGCTTAAGTTTCAGGAACTCGGGACCAGAGTCGTTCTCAGCAGATTCGGACTCATTTTAGATAAGGATGACGGGGTGCTGCCGCTCATGGCACTGCCGTTCAAGTTCGGAGCCGGCGGAAATATCGGTACAGGACAACAATTTTACAGCTGGATCCACCTGGAAGATCTGATCAATTCCCTGCTATATGTACTCGCCGTTGATGAATTCGAAGGACCCGTCAATATGACATCGCCCGTCCCGCTCAGACAGGAACAGTTCGCTAAATATCTGGGCATGGCACTCGCCAAACCGACAATCGTCAAGACACCAGGTTTTTTATTTAAAACAGTGCTTGGTGACCAGTCGATGCTGATTATCAAAGGACAGAAAGTCATCCCGCAAAAGCTGCTTGCCAATGAGTTTAAATTCAACTACCCGACACTCGATGTCGCCCTTGATAATATTTATGATGAATGAAAATAAAAATCCGCAGACAATTTTGTGATTGTCAGCGGATTTTCTTATTAGAGTCAGGAAAGTGACACGAAACGCTTCAAATATCGTCTTTCGTGCCATAACTCATGCCCA
>NZ_LFKO01000001.1:1348119-1491308 GCF_001265075.1 Salinicoccus sp. YB14-2 | reverse complement strand
CACCACTTATAGCACGGCAGCCTTGATTACGCCATAACCCATGTCTACGTTCGCCACTTATAGCACGACAGCCTTCATTACGCCATAACTCATGCCCGCGGCCGCCACTTATAGCGACTCGTGCCACTGACACATTCTCTTATCAAATAAAACTCTGACTACTTCTCTCCATCAATTACAAGTTGATCGCCACATCAGCATCTTCACGGAGTTCATCCGCAAGGCCCTGTGCCACTTCTGCTTCTTTTTCACTGACAAGCTGTTCTTCAATCTGAGGTTTTACATCTTCGAATGCCGGCGGTTCAGTTTCTTCTCCTTCACCTTCACTTTGAGCTTCTTCACGCGCTGCGATCTGTTCATTATAAACTTCCTGCAGTTCTTCATCTGACGGTTCGATATCGCCGGCTTCTTCAGAGATCAACGCTTCGACTTTCACCTGTTTTTCAAGCTCTGCCCTGATTTCATCTTCTGACATGCCGCTCTCTTCCATCGCCGCAAAGAAGTCATCTTCTGATTCCATGCCGTTTGCTTCAGTAATTTCACTGATCATCGCATCGACATCTTCTTCTGACGCACTGATTTCACGGTTTTCTGATTCCTGTACAAGCAATCTTTCAGAAACCATGCCTTCAGCAATCTGCTGTTTCAGCTCATCTTCATTCACTTCTTCGCCGGTCATTTCCTGCATCATTGAAGCCTGCTGGAACTGGCCGGTATAAACCTGTTCAAATTCTTCCTTGCTGATTTCTTCGCCATTAATTTCTGCGACAACATCAGGAACATCTTCAAGGTCCGGTTCAGGCATTTCAGGCGTCTCGCCATCTGCAGATTGACCTTCTGCCGCCTGGCCTTCTTCGGTATTTTCTGCACCTTCGCCATCGTCACCTTCTGCTGACTCGTCTCCACATGCTGATACTGTAAGCATTGTGGCAGCGAGTGATATCATTGTTAACCATTTTTTCATATCGTAAATTACCTCCATGTCGTTATAATCCGTCATTCTACTCTTGTAATATATAAATTTCAATTTAAAGCCGGCTCAAACTGTAGACTTTTTTTCAATGTTTGGCCATTTAGTGACAAATAAAAACCCGGCAAGTTTGTGCTCACCGGGCATGGTTGAATGCGGTCATCAAAATTCCATCACTTCGCCGCTTTTAATCTTCTCTGCTATAGTGTCGAGTTTTCTCAGACGGTGGTTTACACCGGACTTCGAAATCGCCCCTGTAGACAGCATTTCACCAAGCTCTTTCAATGAGACCTCCTGGTGTTCGATTCTCAGCCTTGCAATTTCCTGAAGTCTTTCGGGCAGTTCGCCGATACCAATCTCCTCATCAATCAGCTGAATATTTTCAACCTGTCGCATCGCTGCACCGACGGTTTTATTCAAATTGGCCGTTTCGCAATTGACCAGCCTGTTGACTGAGTTTCTCATATCCCGGACGATACGGACGTCTTCAAATTTCAGCAGTGCCTGATAACCGCCGATCAGACTTAGAAACTCGGCGATTTTTTCCGCACCTTTCAAATAGGTGATATATCCTCCGCGTTTACGCTCGATATATTTCGCATTCAGTTCATAACCGTTCATCAGTTCTGTCAGCACTTTTGCATGATCCTCATACAATGATGCGATTTCCAGGTGATAGGCAGACGTTTCCGGATTGTTCACCGAGCCGCCCGCTAAAAATGCACCGCGTAAATAGCTGCGTATGCAGCACTCTTTATTCTTGATTTCTTCATTGATGTCGTTTGTAATTATACCATCTTTGATGATATTGAGATCTGAAAGCATTTTATGTGCATCTTTCTTCACTCTGCTTATATAGACGTTGTTCTTTTTCAGCTTCATCTTTCTTCGTACGAGAAGTTCGATATCAACGCCGTACAGATTTTTTATCAAAGAGAAGATTCTTCTTGCAATCGCCGCATTTTCAGTTTGAACGCTGATCACCCATTCACCGTTAAAAAAACTTAATGCCCCGTTCATCTTAATGAGTGCGGACAATTCACTCTTTTGACAGCATGTATCGACGTCCACACGCGCAAGTTCATTTTTCATATCTGATGCAAAAGACATTTCATCAATCCTAACTTTGATCTTTGTTCAAACGATATTGCAGTGTACTGATTTCCGTCAGCGTAATATCATAAATAATTTCTGCAATGACATCATTGTTATGTCTGACTGCACCGTCCTTATCGACACTGACCAGGTTGTCCCGTGTCAGGATGGAAATCCCCATTTCGTCCAGCTGATCTTTATCACTCGTTACGACTGTCATGCCGTTTTCCCTATAATAATCGGATATATCGGATGTGATATTCCTTTCATTCTGGACGATGTAATCAAATACGTTCTGTCCGATGTGTTTATTGATCGCTTTTAAATGGTCTGTTGCGGTGTAGCCGATTGTTTCACCGACCTGTGTCATAATATTGGATATATATACTTTTGTCCCCCGGGAGTGGATCAGCGCATCCCTCATGCCTGAAGGCAGCAGATTCGGAATGATACTCGTATACAGACTTCCGGGGCCGAGCACTATAATATCCGCTTCTTCGATCGCCTCGATCGCTTCCGGTGTGGCGGTTGTATCTTTCGGTAATAAAAACACTTCGGAAATCTGCTGCTGCACTTTGGGTATATAACTCTCACCGATGATGATCGAGTCGTCATGCATGCGGGCAGCAAGCTTCGGGCTGATATTAGTCGACGGTATCACTGTCCCCCGGACATTCAGAATATCACTCAGTTCTTCGACTGCCAGGGCGAAATCGCCAGTCATGTCATACATTGCCGCAAGCATCAGATTTCCAAGTGCATGTCCACTGATTTCATTCTTTTTAAATCTGTACTTAAACAGGCTTTCGAGTTTCGATTCCATGTCGGACAGAGCAGACATCACATTTCTGATATCCCCCGGTGCCGGCATATCAATCTGATCGCGGATGATTCCTGTAGATCCGCCGTCGTCGGCAACTGATACTATCGCAGAGATTTCCACCGGATATTGTCTTAAACCACGCGCCAATACACTGAGTCCGGTGCCGCCGCCGATTATCGTCACTCTAACTTTCTTCATGTTTAACGCCTTCTATATAAGCATCACGGTGCTTTGCTGTTACTTTGAAATCAAAATAATCGGTCAAATCTCTGCTCAGACGTTCTGCCAGTGCTACAGAACGATGCTGTCCGCCTGTACATCCTATACCGACGACCAGCTGGGATTTCCCTTCTCTCAAATATTGCGGCAGAAGGAAGCGCATCATGTCCAACAGTTTAGTGTAAAAGATATTCGTTTCCTTCGATCCCATCACATAATCATACACCGGCTGATCGAGCCCGGTGAATGGCTGGAGTTCACTGATATAATGTGGATTCGGCAGAAATCTCACGTCAAATAAAAGATCCGAGTCTATCGGCACACCGTGCTTAAAGCCGAAACTCAGCACATTGACATGGAATCCGCTTTCTCCGTCCCCGGTAATTTCTTCAAACATTTTGGAACGCAGCTCTTTCGGCTTCAGCTCTGTCGTATCGATGAGGATATCCGCCCTGTATTTCAGTTCTTCGAGCAGTGCCCTCTCTTTTTTAATTGCCTGCAGCACGTTCATGCCGTGATCCAATGGGTGTGAACGTCTCGTCTCTTTATACCGCGCCACCAGCTTTTCATCCGTTGTATCCAAAAAGATGATTTTCAGTTCGATTTTCTCATTGGCAATGATTTTTTCAAGTTCTGAAACCAGAGTATCAAACAGTTCTTTACCTCTTAAATCAATGCCGAGTCCGACATTGTCCATTCTGCCATCCGTTGTTTCCATCAAGTCTGCTATTTTGGGTATCAAAATCGGCGGCAAGTTATCGATACAGAAAATATCCATATCTTCCAGCGCTTCCAATGCGACCGATTTACCGGCGCCGCTCATACCCGTTAGAATGATTAAATTCTTCAATGGCTCCACATCCCGTTCATATTATTAACTTTATTTTACATCATAAATAGATTGAACTAAAGTTAATGCCAATATATAATAATACCAAAATTCATTACTTTTTACAACATCTTAAACCGGTATCATACGGCTCCCATTAAAAAGAAGACAAAACGTAAAATTTTGTCTTCTCAATCAATTAATCGCCGAGTGTTTCAATATATTTCTGTGCATTTTCAGCTGCGATACTGCCGTCTCCTGTTGCTGTAACAATCTGACGCAGTGTTTTATCGATGACGTCACCTGCTGCATATATTCCAGGGACGCTCGTTTCCATCTCTCTGTTCGTTTCAACATAGTTCAGTTCGTTCAGGATGCCGAGATCTTTGAACGGTTTTGTCAGAGGCAGCATACCGATATAGACGAAGACACCGTCAGTATCGTAGTCGTATGTGTTGCCCGTGTTCTTATCCAAAAGGGTCACACTGCCGACTTTACCTTCGCCATTGATGGACTGCAGTTCAGTATCCCAGATGAACTCGATTTTTTCATTTTTAAATGCACGTTCCTGAAGTATTTTCTGGGCACGGAGTTCAGCACGTCTGTGGACGATTGTCACTTTGCTTGCGAATTTCGTCAAATAGACACCTTCTTCTACAGCTGAGTCACCGCCGCCGATGACGACAAGTTCACGTTCTTTGAAAAATGCGCCGTCACATACCGCACAGTAGCTCACGCCGCGCCCGGTAAGCAGTTCTTCGCCGGGTACTCCGATTTTTTTATATTCTGCACCTGTCGCAATGATGACTGTTCTCGTTTTAAATTCTTCAGAAGACGTTTTGAGAAGCTTGTAGTTCCCGTGGTCCTCCACAGACTGAAGGTCACCGTATTTATATTCCGCTCCGAATTTCTGGGCGTGCTCGAACATTTTCGATGACAGTTCCGGTCCTGTTATGAAATCAAAGCCCGGGAAGTTTTCAACATCTTCTGTGTTCGCCATCTGTCCGCCCGGTACGCCTCTTTCAAGCATGACTGTTTTTAAATTCGCTCTTGATGCATAGACGGCAGCTGTCATTCCTGCCGGTCCCGCACCCACTATTACTACATCATATATATTTTCTTCCGCCATTATACTTCTCCTAACATTTAACTATTAATTAGACGCTCTTCCTAGATCACATCACTCATATTATAAGCGTTAATAATTCTCTTTACATCAAATTTGCTTAATGATATCAATGGCCTTGTTCAGCCGGTAAGATGTGATTTCAAATTGTTCGGTCATTGCTTTCTTCGTTATTTTTCTGCCTTTTGGATATAAATACAATGTTGCTGCGACAAGAGATGAAACATCTTCATACTCTTTAATTTTTTCATACAGCAGATGGAATGTGTCGATCCATTGCAGACGGTCTTCTTCACCCTCATATCCGACTGCACTCATTATTTCGAGACCATTATGCATTTTACCCAGCCTGACCAGTTTAACACCCTGGAACAGGAATGTGACATATAATTTTTCATAATCATCCAGCTGTTCGATCGTCTCCCACACCGGATGGCCGAGCACCGCATCTTTCGGCTTGACCAGATTGATCTTATAAAGGCCGAGGAGACGCATATGAACATCATCGTTATGCAGATACACATGGGCGATATCCGATATTGCATCAGACGCTTCCTGTTTTTTCCACGGGCTGTACAATTCATTCACCTTATGGAAGTTCTGCATCTTCTGCCAGAACATTTCCGCTTCGGCACTATTTCCAATGTGGTAGCTTGCATGGCTTAAAGCATGCAGCAGCTGGAAACTGATGAACTGCTGATTTTTATATAACGGGAACAATAACTCATATGACCTGCTGTATTGTTTGAGGAAATTCAGTACGAGACCGACCTTGAATCTGGAGTCGTCATCCAGAGGTTCGACAACTTCCAGCTTTTTCAAATATGACTCGTATTTGGACTGCTGCCCTGTGTGGTAGTAAAGCAGCGTCAGATGACTTAAAGCGTGCATATCGGTTTTATTTTCCTTAAGCAGCGTATCCAGGATTTCGTAGGCTTCATCAAACTTGTTTAAAAATAAATACGCCATCGCTTTTAAGTTTCTGAAGGATCGTTCTTCCTGCAGACTGACCGGTAACATCGATAAATATTCAAGTGCTTCATCTATGCGTGCATTCATGAACAGATGCTGGAATATATGATGACTGACGAATCGCTCGGATTCTTTCTCGACTTCGTCTTCGTCCTCGATGGCGAGATCAAACAATTTTTCCAGTTCTTCATCATATCCCGCTTCAGGGAAATGCTTCGCATACTCTACTCCAAATAAAAAAGATTTGTTCGGATCGTTTGTTATGACAAATAATTGGCTGAGTATAAAATAAAATTCAGCATCATATTGATGCTGAATAAATTTATTGATCAGTAAATATTCAGCTTCAGCCTGCCGTCCATTTTCAGCTAGTAAATACACATATTGTGACAAATAAGCTAAATTATTATTATCTATATCATATGCTCTTTCAAAGCTTTTCAGAGCATCTCTCTTCTTTTTCTGCTCTATTTTCTTTAATCCCTGATTGAAGTAAAATGAACCACTTTGATTGAAGGGTATAACTTTTCTTTCAGACATTTTATCTGCTCCTTATCACAAGTGGATTCCCATGACAGCTTGAATTATCAGGAATATCCTTGGACACGACAGCACCGGCACCGACAGACACATTGCTGCCGATAGTAACGCCGGGCAATATGGTAACATTCGCGCCAATCATCGTGTTCTCCCCGATATGAACATCTCCAAGCCTGTATTCATCAACTAAATACTCATGGGTCAATATTACAGTATTATAACCGATTATGCTGTTCTTTCCAATGTGTATCTTTTCCGGATGCATGAGATCCGGCATCGCCTTGTAGGCAAAAGACACCTTATCGTCCAATTTCATCTTCAAAAACTTGCGGTACAAAAAATGTTTCATTTTTGTCGACGGTGAAAAGCGCCCCATTTCTATGAAAATAAAGTTCCTGGCAACTTTGAAAACAGAAACTGTCCGGTAGAGATTCCATAGCGGATTATATTTCCCAACTTTATACCGAGTGGTATTTCTCATGATCATTTCTTCCTTTTATGTTTCTTATTTACAGGTCTGCCTTTAGTTTTGGACTGCTTTTTCTTTCGTTTGTTGTCCGGATCATAGATACCGTCCACATTACCGTACTTCGGCAGATTATAGTTTTTGTTTCTGTAGATCCATATTAGAATCGCAACGACTACCGTTACTATCGATATGACCTGCGCCGTTCTTAAGACATCTCCAATCATCAGGCTGTCGGTACGCATGCCTTCGATAAAGAACCTGCCAATGGAGTAATAGATCAGATAGACCAGCATTGTCTGGCCGATTTTAAGTTTCGGCCTGAGCAGTATCAGAATGATGAATCCGACGATATTCCACACCGATTCATATAAAAACGTCGGATGGTAATAGGCACCGTCTATGTACATCTGATTGATGATGAACTCCGGCAGCATCAGCGATTCAAGAAAGTTTCTCGTCACTTCGCCGCCATGGGCTTCCTGGTTCATGAAGTTGCCCCATCTGCCGATCGCCTGGCCTAAAATCAGACTGGGTATCGCAATGTCCGCAACCTGGAAGAAGCTCAGGTTCTTTTTGTAACAGTAGACCAGTCCTGTAAGAATACCGCCGATGATACCGCCATGGATGGCCATGCCGCCTTCGTTGACCATTATTATCGAAATCGGGTCCTGAAGATAATAGTCCAGATTGAAAAGTACATAATACAGTCTTGCACCGATCAGCGAGAATAAAATGATATAGAACATCAGGTCGATGAACATGCCTTCAGGCATTTTCTTTTTATCCGCTTCCCTGTTGGCGATTAAAAATCCGAGCAGCATCCCGAATGCGATGATGACGCCGTACCATCTGAGGTCGATGGGTCCGAGGGATACGATTACCGGGTCGAGCGGCTGTATATTAAAGATCATTGTTCATTCCTCCGTTGACTTTGATTTGCTTGTTCAGACGGTCATTGAATTCTACTGCTGCATCATATTCCATATTCTGAAGACGGTAATTCATTGCAGCAACTTCTATGATGCCTGCCAGGCTCCGGCCCGGACGGATCGGAATCGTTCTTTTTTCTATTTCGGAATTCAGTATGGTGAGTTTTGTGCGGTCGAGACCCACTCTATCATATGCTTTGCCTTTTTCCCATGTCTCAAGATTGACATTCAGCATAATTCTTTTCTCAGCCAAAATACAGCCTGCACCGAACAGTGTCATGACGTTTATAATACCGAGTCCTCTGATTTCAAGCAGGTTTTCAATCAGTTTCGGGGCGCTGCCCATCAGGACATTGTCCGTCACCTCTTTGATTTCCACGTTGTCGTCGGCAACGAGGCGGTGCCCGTTTTTAACAAGTTCAAGCGCGGTTTCACTTTTGCCGACGCCGCTCTCGCCTGTGATGAGTACGCCGATGCCGTACACATCCACCAGTACACCGTGCATATTCGTTTCCGGTGCCAGTGCCTTTTCCAGATAGCTCGACAGTCTCGAGTAGAATGTCGTCGTATTCGCATCTGTAACCAGCAGCGGGGTTTTACTCGAGTTACAGGCTTCGATCAGCTCAAGAGGCGGATTGATCTGTCTGGCCAGCACTATACATGGTGTTTCTTTACGGCAAAGACGGTTGGAGCGGTCCTCCCGTTCTTTTTCTGTCAGCATTCTTTCAAAAAAAGATACTTCCGTCATCCCGAGTATTTGGACTCTGTCGGAGGAGTAATGAGAAAAATACCCTCCGATTTCCAATGCCGGCCGCGAGATGTCATAGTTCTTTATTTCATTCGTCAGTCCTTCATTACCGGCGACGACTTTCAATGTAAATTGATCGACGAGTTCATGTACAGTTAACACCCAATCACCTCTTGAATTCTCATGTTTATAATTAATTGACTTCTACTCCATTATAGCAAAAAAAAGACCGGCATCCGCCAGTCTTTTATACAAACAGTTAACTTCTATGCAAAGTTACACTGCCGAACTTCGTGCTCACTTCTATAAACAGACCGGGCTCATCAGTATCATTGACGAGCATCAATTCTTTCAGGCCGAAGTCCTGATGTTTCATGAATCTTGCATCCACTTCGGGCGGATAATTCAATTGTCCGACGACAGTAGACAGCCTGCCTTCCAATGCGCGGCCCTGAGGAATGCTCAAGTTGACGCTGCCCATGTTGGTATTGATCGTCGCAGACTCGGTCGTGTTCTGCAGTGTCAGATTTACCGAGCCGTTCGCAGAGACGGTGATGTCTTTGGCATTGAACTGATCGGTGTTGATTGTTCCAACCATCGATACAAGTTCCACATTGCTGTATGCACCGCGGTCCACCGTGATATTGCCGCGTGACGTCCGCACATATGCCTGATCTGTTACCGTCTCTTCAAGGTTTACATCACCGTTCAGCAGATCGATTGTCAGGTCTTTGACTTCCTGCTTCTTGATGGTTACGTCGCCGTTGGATCCTGAAATGATCATGCGTTTGATTGTTTCCGGGTTCAAGTTCAATTCCACATTGACTTTCGCCGCCCTGATATCAGAAACGATGATCAGTTCTCCATTTTTCACTTCGCAGATGATGTCCTTGAAATAATTTCTTTTATTATCCAGCTTTCTGTAGAAAGGTGTCACTTCAAATTTGGCTGTCTGGACACGGTCCGTCGGAACGATGTTGACGTTTCCGTTAGTGATGTCGATTGAGATTGAGGAATACTCTTCATCAATCGTTTCAATCAGACGGTTTTTTGCGCCGCCTGCAAACATCGAGTCGAAGTTGGTGGTTTTGACCGAATCGAAAGCCTTTTCCACCGATTTAAACAGCTGGGACGCCTGCTGGCTGTTGTCGAATTTATTTCTGACATCTTTGTATGTCTTGTTCGCTTTTTCATTGACACCTTTATATTTTTCGTTAATCTTGTCGGAGTTGACATACTTATTGACTTCACCCATGAACTGCTTGTATAAATCGTTGAACATGCCGCCGTCCCAGTACTCTTCCTTATCATCCGTCTGTTTTTTATTGCCCGTTTCTTCTGAGGAATCGGACGCACTGTTTTTTTCCTTCTTATCCATCGTTTCCATAAGGCGAATAGCTTCTTCGGAAGTGATCTTTCCTTCTTCCAGCATTTTCAAAATACGTTCTTTACTGTCCATGATTAGCCCCCTGATGGTTTCTATTCAACCATTTTTTTAAATGATAACCCGTATGGCTTTCCGGTTCATTAATGACATCTTTTATTGTACCATCAACAACAATTGTTCCGCCACCGACACCACCTTCAGGTCCGAGATCGACAATATTGTCGGCGACTTTGATGACATCCAGGTTATGTTCGATGATGATGACGGTATCACCGTTGTCCACCAGTCTCTGCAGCACCGTGATCAGCCTGCCTATATCTTCGGAGTGCAGTCCTGTTGTCGGTTCATCCAGTATATAAAGCGAACGGCCGTTTGAACGTTTGTGCAGTTCCGAAGCCAGTTTGACACGCTGTGCTTCACCGCCCGACAGTGTCGTTGCCGGCTGGCCGAGCTTCACATAACCCAGACCGACATCCACGAGCGTTTTTATTTTCCGTTTGATCTTCGGCAGATTTTCAAAGAAGTAGAACGCCTCTTCCACTGTCATCGCGAGGACATCTGCGATGCTTTTATCTTTATATTTCACTTCGAGCGTTTCACGGTTATAACGTTTGCCGTCGCATACTTCACACGGTACGAACACATCCGGCAGGAAATGCATTTCTATTTTGATGATGCCGTCCCCCCGGCATGCTTCACAGCGGCCGCCCTTGATGTTGAAGCTGAACCGGCCTTTATTGTAGCCGCGGACTTTTGCTTCGTTCGTCTGTGCAAAAACATCTCTTATATCATCGAACACACCGGTATAAGTCGCCGAGTTGCTCCGTGGTGTACGGCCGATCGGCGACTGGTCGATATCGATGATTTTTTCCAGTTCATCCGCAATTTCTATACTGTCATGATCTCCCGGAATCTGTTTCGATTTATACAGTCTCGTGTGCAGCGCCTTATAGATGATTTCATTGACGAGTGTACTTTTTCCCGAGCCCGATACGCCGGTCACCACATTCAATACCGACATCGGTATTTTGACATCAATGTCTTTCAAATTGTTTGCGCGTGCACCTTTCACTTCGATCATTCTGTCCGGGTTGACTTCACGGTAATGTTCAGGCAGAGGAATCTGACGTTTGCCGCTCAAATAAAGACCGGTAATCGAATTGTCATTCTTTTTCACTTCTTCAGGTGTCCCTGCAGCCATGATTTCTCCGCCGTGTTCACCGGCGCCGGGACCGATATCAATCAGATAATCACTCGCGAGCATCGTATCTTCATCGTGCTCGACGACAATCAGTGTATTGCCGAGGTCTCTCATGTCTTTCAGTGTATTGATCAGACGTTCGTTATCTCTTTGGTGGAGCCCGATCGACGGCTCATCCAGTATATAGAGGACACCGCTCAGTCTCGAACCGATCTGAGTTGCGAGACGGATCCGCTGCGCTTCACCGCCGGATAATGTACCGCTTCTCCGGTTCAGCGTTAAATAATCCAGACCGACGTTGCGTAAAAATAACAGACGTTCATTGATCTCTTTCAAAATGGGCGCCGCGATGGTCCGGTTCTTTTCAGAAAGTTCCAGAGCATTGAAAAATTCAAGCGCATCGCCGACCGGCTGATCGACACTGTGACCGATATGGCGGTCGTCCACTTTGACTGACAATGCCTCTTCATTCAGACGGTAGCCGTGGCATGTCTCACATGTCGTCTCCCGCATGTAGCGGCTCATGACTTCCCGTGTATATTCAGAAGGACTGTCCCGGTATCTGCGTTCGACATTGTTGATGACACCTTCAAACGGCATTTCCCTCGTTCTTTCTGTACCGTTCTCCTGTTTGAATCGATATGTCAGAACCTCTCCGCCTGAACCGTAAAGCACAATTTTCTGTTCCTTGTCACTTAAATCCTTGAAAGGCTTTTTCATATCTATATTGAAATGATCACACGTCTGCTTTAACAGCTGCGGATAATAGCCCGATGAAATGGGCTCCCAAGGGACGAGCGCCCCTTCTTTAAGTGTTAATGTGTCATCCGGAATGACGAGCTTTTTATTGACAGCCATCTTCATGCCGAGACCATCACAGTCCTTACATGCACCGTATGGTGCGTTGAATGAAAATAATCTCGGTTCCATTTCGGAGATGGTAAAACCGCAGATGGGACATGCATAATTTTCAGAGAAAAACAGATCTTCGCCGTCAATGACGTTGACCGTAATATTGCCATCTCCTTTCCTCAATGCCGTCTGGAGTGAGTCGCCGAGCCTTGCTTCTATGCCGTCACGGACGACCAGACGGTCCACGACGACATCGATATTATGCTTTTTATTTTTACTGAGCTCGGGCACTTCTTCGATATCATAGACTTCACCATCGATGACCACTCTGGCAAAACCTTCTTTGCCGAGTGATTCGAGCAGTTTTTTATGCTGACCTTTACGGCCGTGGATGATGGGTGCGTACACTTGGATTTTTGAACGCTCCGGCAGCGCCATCACCTTATCCACCATCTCCTGGACGGTCTGTGATGTAATTTCCACACCATGATTTGGACAATACGGCGTCCCTGCCCGTGCAAATAAAAGTCTCAAATAATCATAAATTTCAGTGATCGTCGATACGGTTGAGCGCGGGTTATTGCTCGTCGTTTTCTGATCGATGGCGATGGCAGGGGAAAGCCCTTCGATTGAATCCACATCCGGCTTTTCCATCTGCCCTAAAAACTGTCTGGCATAGGCACTCAGAGATTCCACATAGCGCCGTTGGCCTTCCGCATAGATCGTGTCAAATGCCAGAGAGGATTTCCCCGATCCCGACAGGCCGGTCATGACAATCAGCTGGTCACGCGGGATATCGATGTTCACACCTTTTAAGTTATGCTGCCTTGCACCTATAATGCTTATATTTTTATTCTTCATTTAGATTCACCCTTCTGCCTGCAGTTCAAACAGCGCATCTCTCAGCTCGGATGCCGTTTCGAAGTCCAGATCTTTTGCTGCCTGTTTCATATCCTGCTCGAGCTGTTCGATCGTTTTCTCTCTTTCTTTCTTTGTCATTTTCTTCTTCTTGCTCTTCGATTTCTCTCTGTCTTCCTTAACATCAACTTCAGCACTGATTGAGTCCCTGACAGCTTTTTTGATCGTCGTCGGAGTAATACCGTGCTTCTCATTGAATGCCATCTGGGTTTCACGGCGTCTTTCCGTTTCATCCAGTGCATATTGCATCGAGTCCGTAATTTTATCTGCATACATGATGACCCGGCCTTCACTGTTCCTCGCCGCACGGCCGATTGTCTGAATGAGGGAACGGTTCGATCTGAGGAAACCTTCCTTGTCAGCATCCAAAATCGTAACCAGTGATACTTCAGGTATATCCAGTCCTTCACGCAGAAGGTTTATGCCGACAAGGACATCATAAGTGCCCATTCTGAGTTCACGTATGATTTCAATACGCTCCAAAGTCTTCACTTCGGAGTGCAGATATTGGACCTTCACACCGGACTCTTTTAAGTAGGTTGTCAGATCTTCGGCCATTTTTTTCGTCAGAGTGGTGATCAGCACTCTCTCGTTGCGTTCACTTCTCTTGACGATTTCCTCAAGCAGATCGTCAATCTGATGCTCGGTCGGCCGCACATCAATCGGCGGATCCAGCAGACCTGTCGGTCTGATGATCTGTTCGACCATCTTTTCGGTATGTTCAAGTTCATAAGGACCGGGTGTCGCTGATACATAGAGCAGCTGACTCGCCTTGGATTCAAACTCGCTGAACTGAAGCGGTCTGTTATCGAGGGCACTCGGCAGTCTGAAACCATGGTCAACAAGTACTTGCTTACGCGCCTGGTCCCCGTTATACATCCCTCTGACCTGCGGCAGCGTCACATGGGACTCATCAATCATGATGAGAAAATCATCGAAATAATCCATCAGTGTATACGGTGTCGACCCCATCGGTCTCAGCGTCAGATGTACGGAATAGTTTTCGATACCCGAACAGAATCCCATCTCGCGCATCATTTCGAGATCATAGTTCGTCCGCTGTTCAAGTCTTTGTGCCTCAAGCAGTTTATTGTCATTTCGGAGCACTTCAAGACGTTCCTCCAGTTCTTGTTCAATACGTTCGATTGCCACACGCATCTTCTCTTCACGGGTCACGAAGTGGGACGCCGGGAAAATCGCAAAATGTTCCCTCTCATGGAGCACTTCGCCGGTCAGGTAGTTGATTTCTCTCACACGATCGATTTCGTCACCGAAAAACTCGACGCGGATACACTGTTCGTCACGGGATGCCGGGAATACTTCCACAATATCCCCGCGCACACGGAACGTCCCCCGCTGGAAATCTATATCGTTTCTCGAATACTGGATATCGACAAGCTGCCTTAAAAATTCATTGCGGTCCATCTGCATGCCGACACGCACACTCACCACCATGTCGCGGTATTCTTCCGGATTACCGAGACCGTAAATACAGCTCACCGATGCGATGATGATGACATCGTCCCTTTCGAATAAAGCGCTTGTGGCACTGTGTCGCAATTTATCGATTTCATCGTTGATCGAAGCATCTTTTTCAATAAAGGTATCCGTATGCGGCACGTACGCCTCAGGCTGATAGTAATCATAATAACTTACGAAATACTCTACCCTGTTATTCGGAAAAAATTCTTTAAATTCACCGTAAAGCTGTCCTGCCAATGTTTTGTTATGAGCGATGATCAAAGTCGGTTTGCCCACTTTTTGAATGACCTGGCTCATCGTATATGTTTTACCGGTACCCGTCGCACCGAGCAATGTCTGGTGCCGCTGGCCGGATTCAATCTGTTCAGTCAGTTCCTCTATTGCCTTCGGCTGGTCGCCGGCCGGTTCAAAGTCGGAAACCAATTCAAATTTAGCCATAAATACGCCTCCGTATGTTATTCATGTATCTTATTCTAACAAAAAAAGAGCAGTGACGACAAACATTTGTTCGGTCATTTCTACTCTTCTTCCACTTGATCTATATTATATAATTCCACTAAGATGTATCCGATAACCAGAGAGATTGCATCCAGATATATTACCCATTCCGAGTTATAGAAACCTCTGTATATAGACACGCCGTATAATATAAAGGTGAGTATTACAGCAACATATTTGTTTCGTGTCAATCTGGCAAAGACAACCACTGTTACCGCCGGAACAACCAAGGCCATCATCAACCAGTACAAATCCATAGTTTATAACTCCTTATTAATGATTGACTCCGTAATATCCCTCAGTTCAGTTTTGGGAATAAAGGGCTCTTTCAGCATTTCGGTCAGAATATTATGCATGAAATCCTGTACACATGAGAGGTGCGAGTACTGTTTTATCGTAATCAATGAGTTCTCATACATCTCAAAGAACAATTTTTCAGGATTCCGTTTTTGTATTTCACCGAACGATTCATACAACAGATCCACTTTATCCGCAACGGAAAGAATCTGCCCTTCGATCGAATCATCCTTACCCTCTTTCAGGCGCCTCTTATACTCTTTATGGTAGTCTTCCGGAAATTCCGCTTCGATGAATTTAACCGTCATCGTTTCTTCAACTTCACGGAATAAAGTATTCAGTTCACTTGAGGCGTATTTTACCGGTGTTTTGATGTCCCCTGTAAAAATCTCAGGATAGTCATGGTTCAAAGCTTTTTCATATAAACTTTTCCAATCGATGGCTGTGCCGTTATGTTCCTCCACCGTACCGAAATACTGCGCGATTTTGGTCACTTTGAAAGAATGTGCGGCAACATTATGCTCCTGATATTTAAACTTGCCCGGACAGCGTATCAACTTTTCCAAATCATTCAAGCTTTTAAAATACTGATGTACACCCATCTCAGGATGCCTCCTTAACATAATTGATATAGTTGGTTACCAGTTCCGGTGAAACTTCACCTATATAAGCTCTGATGACTTCACCGTCGCTGTCGACAAAAAATGTCGTCGGCATCAGTTGAATCTTATAGTCATCCAGTGCCTGATCTTCATCTTCAAATTCAAAAATCGGATACTCCACTTCATATTCATTTAAAAACTCATCCCTGTTTTCCCTGCTGTCACTAATGTTGACACCGATGATTTCAATCGGCTCATCCATATGGTCCTGATGATATTCATTAAGCGCCGGGGTTTCACGTTTACATGGTTCACACCATGAAGCGAAAAAATTCACTACCGTGACCTCGTTATTCACTATAATATCATTAAATTCTTCGTTTGCATTCATAACCTCTGTGAGGCTGCTCTCTATAACATTCTCCCCGACGGCATGATGATTGTCCCTGCCTTCAGTCGACTGCAGCGTCTGGAGGGCCTGCTCTTCAAACTGATCATCCGAGTAATTCAATACCGCCCCTATGGCCGCACCGACCAACAGTGAAGCGGCTGCGATTACCACTAATATCAGCACACGTTTTTTAGTCATTTTTCAACTTCCTCAGTATTGTTATTGCCGTTATTTTAACATAGGTACAGACAGGATACATGGTTCAATAATGGAAAGTTTATGGCATCAAAAAATTCCTGAGGCTTTTGCCTCAGGAATTGGAGTTAGTATCGTTTATTTATAAAGTTTCAATTATTAGTATCTGTAATAACCGTCAACTGAACCACTTACATAGCTTACAGAACGCTCGCCAACGTGTTCAGACGGGTTAAGTGCATCTACCATTTGACCGTTACCGATGTAGATACCAACGTGAGTGCCACCGTTGAATACTACAAGGTCACCAGCTTGCGGGTTGCTTACCTGAGTACCTGCTGCCTGCTGGCCGGATACAGTTCTTGGAATATCGATGCCTTTGTACTGTTTCATGAACTGCTGAGTAAGAGCTGAACAGTCAACTGCTGTTGCAGAGTTGCCGCCCCATACATATGATTTGCCAGCTGCTACGTTGTGAGCTGTAGCTACTGCATTGCCATTGCTTGCTGCAGGTGCTTCTTCTACTGCAGGAGCCTGAACGTCTGTAGCATTCTGTGACTGCTGTACCGCCGGAGCTGAAGGTTCTTCAACCGCAGGTGCTTCTTCTACTGCCGGTGCAGATTGTGTTGAAGCTGGAGCTGCTGTTTCAGTTGCAGCAGATGTTGAAGTTGTTTCATTTAAAGAGTATTCGTCAGCATACTGGCTGCCGTCCGTGTTGCCATAATACCAGTAGTAAGAATAGTTATATCCATTTGTATCATAGTTATATGTGTAATCATGATTTTCTTGTACATCTTCTGGTACATATTCATTTGCTGATATATTTGTAGAAGCGATTCCTGTTAGTGCTGTAACAGTTGCTACTGATAATAAAGTCTTTTTCATAATAAAATTTCCTCCTAGTAAATACATAACAATATTGTTTTTGCACGGTAACTGATGGGCCATACACAACTTGTTAAATCCATGAATAGAACTATAGCACAGAAATTTTCGTTTGTGGGCAATGTAAAGGAATTGTAAAATAAACGAAATTTTAAAGGTGCCCATGTAATATATGACAAGTTATATTACATGGTGAATCGTTGTCATATCAAAGTTTAAACAGCTTATGACACATTTATATCTCATGAATATTACAAAGGAAATGATTGATGTAATTTAGATGTCATCATATTTTTCGAGATGCCAGCAGCAGGCTGGATGATTACAATGGCTCGTTTTCAACTTGCGCGGGACACTCTTATGTTAACTCATAGTTATTTTTGTGTAGTGATGTTAAATCGTGATATTGCCAGGATGATCTTGGAAGCTGGCGTTTGAATATATCATTTTTCACCCGTATCTGAACGAGATTTTTGCGGCTGCTGCTCACTTGACTGATTTTTCACGGCTAAGTGAGCAGATTTTTATCACCGCTGCTCACTTGATCACTTTTCATGGCTGAGTGAGCAGATTTTTATCACCGCTGCTCACTTGATCACTTTTCATGGCTGAGTGAGCAGATTTTTATCACCGCTGCTCACTTGACTGATTTTTCATGGCTAAGTGAGCAGGTTCATCATCGCCCCTGCTCATCTTAACCGGATTTCAACATTGTGTGAGCAGCATCTCATTCATCCCCCTTGCCAACCCCAAAAAAAGAGGCACCTCGAAAGGTCCCTCCTGTCATACTTATATATTCTCTCTTAAATATGCTTCTATAAATGGATTGAGATCGCCGTCCATCACTTTGCTTGTGTTGCCGACTTCGTAATTCGTACGGTGGTCCTTAATCATTGAATATGGGTGGAATACGTATGAACGGATCTGGGAACCCCATCCTATTTCTTTCTGTTCTCCTTTTACCGCATCGATTTCAGCCTGCTGCTTCTCCAATTCTTTCTGATACAGTTTGGATTTCAGCATCTTCATCGCCTGTTCACGGTTTTTAATCTGTGAACGTTCGTTCTGACACGTCACAACAATACCCGTTTCATGGTGGGTGATCCGCACTGCGGAATCCGAGGTGTTGACGTGCTGTCCGCCGGCACCGCTGGAACGGTATGTGTCGACATTGATGTCTTCACTTTTGACTTCGATTGAAATGTCATCGTTGTCGAACTGCGGCGTCACTTCACATGATACGAATGACGTATGTCTGCGCCCGGATGAATCGAATGGTGAAATTCTCACCAGGCGGTGGACGCCCTTTTCAGCCTTCAACAGACCATAGGCATTCGGGCCTTTTATTGACAGGGTGACGCTTTTAACTCCCGCTTCATCTCCGGCCTGGAAATCCATCGTCTCCACTTTGAAATCCTGCTGCTCTGAATATCTCTGATACATTCTGAGCAGCATCTCGGCCCAGTCCTGGCTTTCTGTACCGCCGGCGCCGGGATGGAGTTCAAGTACAGCATCCAGGTAGTCGTGCTCATCGCTCAGCAGAATGTTCAGTTCATATTCATCAAACTTCTCTTCTGCCTCTTTGACGTTCTCATCAATCATTTCATGCATATCTTCATCGTCTTCTTCTTTCAGCAATTCAAGAGATACTTCAATATCATCGATTGCATCACGCAGTTCATTAAATCCGTCCACGATTTTCTTTATATGATTGTTGCTGTCGATCACTTTCTGCGCCTCTTCCGGGTCGTTCCAGAATTCCGGCTGCACCATTCTGTCTTCATTTTCATGAATCTGGGTTTCCATCTCTTCTAAGTCAAAGAGACCCCCTGAAGTCTTTTAGTTTTTCTTTCTTAGCTTCTGTAAAGTTCTTGATATCTGATAATTCCATTGCATCGTACTCCTTTAGCTGCCATGACAGTTTTTATATTTTTTCCCCGAACCGCAAGGGCACGGGTCGTTGCGTCCGACTTTCACTTCACGCTTCTTCGGCGCCTTCTTGACTTTCGCCTTGCCATCGCCTGTGTGCATTTCTTTTTTATCTATTACTTGTTCACGTTTCAATTCTTCGTCCGACTTCACTTCAGTCTTCAGAACATACTTGGCCGTATCGTCTTCAATCGCAACCAGCATATCTTCGAACATTTGAAGCCCTTCGTTCTGATATTCACGGAGCGGGTTGATCTGACCGTAGGAGCGGAGATGAATCCCCGTACGCAGCTGATCCATGCTGTCAATGTGCTCTACCCATTTCCTGTCCATCGTCCGGAGCATCATCATACGTTCGAACAGACGCATTTTCTCTTCTCCGAGCTTCTCTTCTTTCAACTCAAGTTCCTCGTTCACTTTTTTCATCAATATTTCAAAGATCTCTTCTGATTCCCTGTGCTCGATTTCATCAACCGTCACTTCACCTTCACGGAAATAAAGATCATTGATCGTATTGATGAACTGGTCATAATCAATATGCTCGGCATCGTCAATGTTATAAAATTCAACTGTACGTTCAACCGACGATTCAATCATACCCATCAGCTGGTCCCGAACATCTTCATTTTCTATGATATCATTACGTTCCCGATAGATGATTTCTCTCTGGCGTCTCTGTACATCATCATATTGCAATAGTCGTTTACGCGCGTCGAAGTTGTTTCCTTCCACACGTTTCTGTGACGATTCAACCGCCCTTGAAATCATTTTCGATGTCAGTTCTTCCCCCGACATGCCGAACCGGTTCATCGTACTTTGAATACGTTCTGAACCGAAGCGTTTCATCAAGTCGTCTTCAAGAGACAGATAGAATGTACTGATACCGACATCCCCCTGACGTCCTGCACGTCCGCGGAGCTGATCGTCGATACGGCGGGATTCGTGTCTCTCTGTACCGATGACGGCAAGGCCGCCCGCTTCTTTGACGCCCTCACCCAGTTTGATGTCCGTACCGCGGCCGGCCATGTTTGTCGCAATCGTCACCGCGCCTTTTTTACCGGCGTTCTGGATGATCTCCGCTTCTCTCTCGTGGTTTTTCGCATTCAGCACATTATGTCTGATGCCTTTTTTACGCAGAAACTCTGAAATCAGCTCACTCGTTTCAACCGCCACTGTACCGATCAGAATCGGCTGGCCATTTCTATGTCTTTCGATGACCTCTTCGATGACTGCATTGAACTTGAATTCTTTGCTGGAGAAAATTTTGTCTGTCCGGTCTTCACGGGCAATCGGCATATTTGTCGGTATTTGTGTGACTTTCATATTGTAGATGTTGATGAACTCTTCTTCTTCGGTCTTTGCTGTACCGGTCATGCCCGACAGTTTTTTAAACTGTCTGAAGAAGTTCTGGAAAGTGATTGACGCCATCGTTCTGGATTCATTTTGAATGTCCACACCTTCTTTGGCTTCAATCGCCTGGTGCAGACCATCCGAGAACCGGCGGCCCTTCATTGTACGGCCGGTAAACTGGTCGACAATGACGACTTTATCTTCTTCGACGACATAATCCACATCTTTTTCCATTGAGAAGTGAGCTTTCAGTGCCTGATTGATATGATGCAGCAGATTGACATGCTTCACATCGAACAGGTTGTCAATTTTGAACCATTTTTCGGATTTTCCGATACCATCTTCAGTCAGCTGAATACCTTTCGTCTTCACATCATATGTGAAATCATCATCTATTTTAAGCATTTTGACGAATGCATTCGCCTGAAGATATTGAGTGTTGGACTGATCCGCCTTACCGGAAATGATCAACGGCGTTCTCGCTTCATCAATTAAGATCGAGTCCACTTCGTCAATGATTGCATAATTCAATTCACGGAGAACACGGTCTTTTTTGTACGTGACCATGTTATCCCTTAAATAATCGAAGCCCAGTTCGTTGTTCGTCGTATAAGTGACGTCCTGTGCAAATGCTTCTCTTTTCTCTTCACTGTTTTTCTGGTTCAGGTTTAAACCGACAGTGAGACCGAGAAAGTTATACAGCACTGCCATCTCTTCCATCTGGGTTGCCGATAAATATTCGTTCACTGTGATGACATGAACCCCTCTGCCCGTCAAAGCATTCAGGTATACAGGAAGAACCGCGGTCAAAGTCTTACCTTCACCGGTTTTCATCTCCGATATATCCCCTTTATGCAGCGAGATACCGCCCATGATCTGGACAAGGTACGGTTCCAGTCCCAAAGTTCTTCTTGAAGCTTCTCTTGCTACTGCAAAAGCTTCCGGTAACATTTCATCCAGTAATTTCTCTTCTTTTTTATCATCATCTTCAACGTCTTTCAGACGCTCTTTAAATTCATCAGTTTTAGCCTGAAGCTCTGTATCGTTCAGCTTCATCATTTCAGATCGATAACTATCAACTTTTTCAGCCTGCTTACGCAAAGACTTTACTTCAAACCGATTGCCATCAAATAATTTATTTAATACGCCCACGATAGCTCTCTCCTCATTCTTTAAACAAGTATTAATACATCACATAATTTTACCACTTTTCCTGTAAAAATAAAAACAGGACGCACAACTTCATCTTCCGAAGGTTACGCGTCCTGACACTTTTTTATTATAATTTAATTGTTCAGAATACTAGCTTGTTTCAATGACTGCATATTTACCGTCTCTGCGTCTGTAAACTATACTTGTACCTTCAGTATAACGATCGTTGAATACGAAGAAATCATGTCCCAGCATGTTCATCTGGAGTACCGCCTCTTCAGAATCCATCGGTTTTAAAGTGAATTCCTTTGTACGGACGATTTCAATGCCTTCGTCATTTTGTTCTTCCTCTTCGGCTCTTTCATTTTCAATCGCTCTGAACATCTCTATTTCAGGATTTTTTTCTCTGAATTTACGATTGATTTTTGTTTTGTGCTTACGGATTTGTCTTTCAAGTTTATCTACGATCAGATCCACCGCAGCATACAAATCATCATGGCTTTCTTCTGCGCGTAAAGTAAGATTTTTCATAGGGATGGTAATTTCCACTTTCCCCTTCTTATTGTTGTAAGTCTTAATGTTTACATGCGCATGAGTGTTTAGTGCATCATTGAAATAACGTTCCAATTTGCTGACTTTGTCCTCAATATGCGTTCTAATCGCATCCGTTACTTCAATGTTTTCTCCTCTGATTTCACATCTTATCATGATGCACGCCTCCTTAATTTGCTATTTCTATTCACATTTATTATATCATATTCCATCATGCTTTTGAAAACGTTAACACATCGATGTACGCTGGTTTCCGCTGCATTATAATTTCAGCCGCATGATGAACAGTAATACCTGTAGTATATATATCGTCTACAATCAATATTCGTTTATCCAGTATCTTAACATCCTTCTGCCCCGCGTCAAAAGAAAATGGATTATCACTTTTCATTCTTTCTGATTTGGTGCGCTCCGACTGCAACTGGATTTTATTTGTTGCCAGAAGCTCTGTATACGCGGTGCCTGAACGTTTCAACACTTCTGTAATCTGGTTGAACCCCCTCTCCTGCAGCCTGTGATCCGACACCGGAATCGGTACAATGACATCATACTGCCATGCCTTTATATCAATAAAATCCGCCATCACTTCAGCGAGGGCAACATCCCTCACAAATTTATAACGGTGCATCATCATCTTCACTTCACTGTTATAATCCAGAAGACATCTGATATTCCTGACACTCGTAAACCGGCGGCTGATAAAAGCACAGTCCCTGCAGGCCGCTTCACCGCTGTCCTTAATTTTTCGGCAGCGGCGGCATCTCTCACCACGCCGCCATTCCGTCAGTTTCAGATGACAGCTTTCACAAACCTTTTTCGGCTGTGAAAACAAGTTCAGCAAATTGAGTTCGACCGTGATTCTCCCGTGACAGTACAGACATATCATATGACCGAACGCCCCTTGTTGAACGCATTGATCGTCCGGACCGTCTTTTGAATATGATGCGTATTATATAAAGTGATGAAGTGCACATTCCCTGTCGGATCCTGAGGCTTCCTGCCCACACGGCCGCAAATCTGAATCAATGTATCCGATGGAAAATATTCAGTATGGACCACGATGACATCCAGATTTTTAAATGTCACACCCCTTTCCAATATCGTCGTCGTCAGCAGAATTTTAATCCCGCCTGCCCGCATCCGTTCAACTTTTGAATACCGCGCCTCATCCCCGCTGTACACCGTCTCAGCCTCACCGAAATACTTTAATATCAGAGGATAGGCATCATACATCATTTTTATTTCGGGAAAGAAAACCAGTACTCTCCGATCTGCCGCCGTAATGTCGTCCAGCAGACGCTTCAGTTTTCCATTCAGCCGCTTCCGCCGCACTTCCTTATTGACGTTGCCGTAATGGATCACGGGAACTGTCAGGTCGTGCCCGTGATAACGGCGCGCAATCTGAAATACATTGCCCTCTCCCACATAACTCACCATCTTTCTTGTCGGCGTCGCGGTCATGATGATGATATTTCCGTCAACCGTGCCTGCCTTATCAATCGCACCAAGCAGATGTTTATCATCCGCCAGGGGGAATGCATCATATTCATCGACGATGATACAGTCGAAATGATCATGGAAATTATACAGCTGATGGACCGTGCACACCGTGAAATGATGTTCGAACTTCACTTTGACGCCTGCAAACATCAAATCAATCCGGCTTTTTCTGAACGCATCACCCAGTCTCAGATGAACTTCCTTGACCACATCGATTCTCGGACTGACGACAGCAACATTAAGACCATGTGCCCGTGCAAATTTGATTCCTTCAAAAATGATTTCAGTCTTCCCCGCACCAGTCACGGCATGGAGCAGCAGATGATGCTTGTTCCTGATTGCAGAAACGACCTTTTTCGAAGCTTCCTTTTGAATATCCGTCAATTCAAAATTCAATTCATAGTCACACTGTTCACTTTTTCGCCGGGTTTCCGTCCCCTTCAATGGGCTCATACTGTCCACCCGTCCAAGACCGATGCAGTTCAGACAGTATTTGACGTCCCGACCGTACAATTCTGAATAAAATTCATAAAACAGTTTCTTATCTCTGTTATGACAGCGGTGGCATATATTTTTCCTGATATCCACACCCGTCTCTTTATAAACAACGTCTCCCTTACTGTTAAAATACATCTTCATCCCCCATAAAAAAAGACGCAGCAAATAAGCTGCGTCCATTATCATTTGATTTGTGTCTGATTTAATCGACTTCGACATCATATGTAGTATAGCCGAGACCGAGCGCTCCTTCACCGAGGTGGGTTGCAACAACGGGGCCGAAGTAGCTTAATGTGAACGTCACATGCGGGTACAGCGGCTCCAGTTCAGCTTTCCACTCAAGGCCTTCTTCTTCGGCGTTACTGTGTATGATGACTGCTGTAATATTTTTATCCTGATGCTTTTCAATTTCCTGTCCAAAAACTTCCTGCACTTTTTTCTTCGCTTTCTTTTTAGTACGGATCTTTTCGTACGGCACAATCATGCCGTCCTGGAAATCAAGTATCGGCTTTACTTTCAGCAGACTGCCGACAAGTGCCTGGGCATTCGACAGACGGCCGCCTTTTTGAAGATTCGTCAAAGTGTCTACGATAAAGTAGGCGTTCGTATTTTCCTTCTTCTTCATCTCTTCGACCTTTTCAATCAATTCATCCAAAGGCATCTTATCTTTGTTCTGGGCGGCATACAGTGCCATAAAACCCTGCACAAAAGCGGCCACTTCACTGTCAATCACATGCACATTGATGCCTTCGACGCTTTCTCCTGCGGATACTGCACTCTGGCATGTACCGCTGATTTTAGCTGACAGATGAAAACTGATGACATCTGTATAGCCGTCACGGTACAATGATTCCAGCAACAGGATATAATCTCCGATAGACGGCTGGCTTGTGGTTGGCAAAGTATCCATATCCGCCATCTTTTCAAAAAATTCTTCTGTGGTTATGTCCACGCTTTCCCTGTACGTTTCTTCCCCCATTACAACATTTAATGGAATGGTATATATATCGTACTTCTCAATTAATTTTTCCGGTAAATAGGCAGTTGAATCTGCAACGATTGCTGTCTTCATTCCGCATCCTCCATTCAAACCAACACACTCATGAGTATTTTACTAAATCCACTGTCCAAAGTCTATGTGTTACTATAATTTTAAGAGGTGATATTTTGTGGAACAGAAATATATGAACCATCACACAAAAACAGAAGAGACAGTCATTAACAAATCAAGATTCATCGGATACATAAAAAGAACAGAAACGGAAGAAGAGGCCAAGGACTTTATTTCCGAAATTAAAAATAAACACAAAGATGCGACACATAACTGCAGTGCCTATATCATCGGCAAAAGCGCACTGGTACAAAAGGCCGATGATGACGGAGAGCCGTCAGGGACGGCAGGTGTTCCCATTCTGGAAGTATTGAAGCGGGAACTGCTGTATAATGTCACTGTTATCGTCACACGTTATTTTGGCGGCATTAAGCTTGGCGCCGGCGGCCTGATCCGTGCTTATTCAGGTGCAGCAAGCGAAGTCGTCCAAAGTGCCGGCAAGGTATATGAAGTCGCCATGGTTCCTTTTGAAATTACCATGGACTATACTTACACAAGCAAATTTGAACATGTACTGGCGGACAGCCCGCATGTAATAAAGGACACTGCATATACCGACAAAGTCACCTATACCGTCCATACACCGCTTGAAAATGTGGATGCACTGACGGATTTGATCAGTGAAATCACACAGGGCACCCATAATCTGATCCAGGGGGATGAAGTGACTGCTGAAAATGTAGCGACATAAACATTTGGAGGTCCAAAATGAGTATTTGGTTTTTATTGAACGGCGCGCTTTTGATTTGGGCATTATGGAATACCGCTGAAAGCCTTGCAGTCCACACAACTTACTATCATGTGCTGCTCGGGTTTTCCGGTTTTTTATTTTTCATCTTCAACTGGACGAGAAATGCGGTATTTGCGACCATACGCAATACGACAGACCGGCAGAAGAAAATCAGGCTTGCAAAGTTTTCTAAAAAAATAATGCCCTATCACCGCTGGATAGGGACATTATCTATAATTTTAATATTCACCCATGGCGCAGCCGTTTTATATCTGTACAATTTCGACTTGACGAACATGAAGATTTTAACCGGACTGCTCGCCGCATTAACGATGCTGTCTTTAGTGTTATCCGGATGGTACAGCCTGCTGATCCGTCACGATCTGATGACAAGAAATCTGCACAGGCGGCTCGGACTCTCACTCTTCATACTTGTCGTTCTGCATCTGGCATTCTAGTTTACAGAAACAATTTTACCTACCATTTTATGCAGAAAATTGAGCACCGGCTTTCTATTGTTATCGGTCAGATTCGTTGCTTCAACGATGATCACCGTCGTCAGTATCAGTAATGTTGAGATGATTATCGCTCCAGGTACCGTCGACAAGTAGAGAATGATGCTCGCACCCGCATAGAGCAGCGCCATGAAATAGATCAGTATGACACTTTCTACATGTGTAAAACCCAGGCTTTGCAGCTTATGGTGGATATGGCTTTTATCGGCGCTGACGATGGATACTTTCTTCCGGTAACGGCGGAGTATCGCAAACAGCATATCCAGTATCGGCACACTTAAAATGATGACCGGGAAAAACAGTGAAATCAGTGTAATATTTTTAAAACCCATCAATGACACGACACTGATGACAAAACCGAGAAGCATCGCCCCATTATCACCCAGGAAAATTTTAGCAGGATTGAAGTTATACACTAAAAATCCGGCGCATGAACCGACCAGGATGACACAGATCATCATGACAAATATATCACCCTGCAAAATGGTTATGAACGCAATGCTCGAAAGAGCGATGATTGAAACGCCTGTTGCCAGACCATCCAGCCCGTCTATGAAATTAATGGCATTGATGATGGCAGCCATCCAAAGTACCGTAATCGGGATGGCAAAGATGCCAAACTCTATTTCAATGCCGAACGGTGTAATTCTGTCGATGACAATGTCGTAATAGATGGGAACGAGTGTGATTAATATTTGTCCGATAAGTTTAAAGATGGGTTTCAAATCAAATTTATCATCGATCAATCCCAACAGGACAATCAGAACGCCACCGATAATAATCGGTTTGAATTCAATTTCTATCGGCCTTGAAACCAGGACACCAATAATGAAAGAAATTAAAATCGCCACGCCCCCGAGATGAGGTATCGGCATTTTATGGACTTTGCGTAAATTCGGATGATCGACAAATCCCAGCTTCTTTGCCATCCAAATGAATATAGGTGTTAAAATAAGTGATATCATAAAAGACATCAGGAGTAAAAAGAAAGTATACATACCCATCACCGTTCATTATATTTTCAATTTAATATATCACATTCAAAATATGAAATCGAATTGAATCTGTATTTAAATTAAGTTCTTTTCATTGTATAATTATATCAATCAAACAAAGGAGTTAAATTTATGAGACGAACCAGACGTAAAGGACTACACCCGGTATTCATCGTTATGATCGTTATTTTATTAGTGTTCATCCTTATTGTAGGTGGAATACTGGCATATGTATACTTTCAACTTAGAAGTACGGCAAATAATATGTACGATGCTGAGTTTGAAGGTTCCCAGTCCAACCTCAGACAGGCTGAAGTTGAAATCAGCGAAGGCGATCCGATATCAGTCGTACTATTCGGTACCGACGATGACCAGGCACGTAATGAAGATATGAGAGGACGACGTTCAGACACAATCATGGTCGTCACTTTAAATCCGGATACCGGCGAAGGCAACATCGTAAGTATTCCGAGAGATACACAAGCAGAGATTGTCGGCCGTGATACCGTTGAAAAGATTAACCATTCTTATGCGTACGGCGGTCCTATGATGGCAAAAGATACAGTTGAAAACTTTTTAGATGTACCGATCGATTATTTCGTTTCAATAAATATGGACGGCTTTACCAACATCATAGATGAAGTTGGCGGGGTTTCAGTCACAAGCGAAGATACTTTCGAACAATCCAAGTATTCCTTCCAGGCCGGTGAAACGTACGAAATGGATGGAGACATGGCGCTGGCCTTCTCAAGAGCAAGGTATGACCCGGGCTCCGGCGGGGACTCAGGTCGTCAGCAAAGACAGCAGCAGGTCGTCCAAAGCATCGCCGATGAACTGATGAGTGTCCAGACAGTAACCAATTTCAATTCCATTTTAGACGTCCTTGGAGAAAACATACGCACCAACATCCAGTTTAATGAAATGAATAAACTGCGTTCAACTTACCAGGAGCCGGCTCAAAATCTGGACCGACTGTTACTTGATGGTTATGACGAACGTTCACAGGATGATGGATTGTATTACTTCTTCCCTGATGAAGCTTCATATAATGAGGTCACTTCAGAACTGAAGGGCAACCTTGAAATAGAAGAGTAAATCTGTTCAGCAAAATAATTTTGATGGGAGGGTGATCACATGCTAATAGATTTTGTTTTGAACATCTCATTGACAATCAGCGGCATCTATCTCTTCCATCGCATTCAATATACGGAGGACTCAGCAAGGTTATCATCACCGATGTTTCAGGTGACGTTGATGGTCACCTTAGCCGTCCTTCTTTTATTTGTACCGATTGAATACCGCGGCTACAGTTTCAGTTTGTTTTTCGTTCCGATGCTTCTTATACAAAATAAAGTGCACATTAAAATCGCAGGCATGGTGATAGTGGGTGCCGCCCATTACTTTCTTATCGGGCACAGCCTGATTGAAATCGTGATATTTGCCGGCTTGTATTTGATAGTGGTATTCAGCATTCCGTTTTTCAAATCGGTGAATACCAATATCATCACCTGGGTCAACCTGATATTCACTCTGCTCTTTCTGACAGGCATCCACCTTTTCATCCAGCCCCTCGTCCTGATGCAGTTTGTCATCATCAGTGCGATGAGTTCGGCTGTGATGGTCACTGCAAGCATCATGTACCAGGATATCAATTCCATGGTGAAAGTGCTCAAGCGTCTGAACACCGAAGATTATGTCGATCATTTAACACAGCTCGGCAATATAAAAGCACTGGATAATGAAGTCAACCGTCTGAGCCAGAAAGCTGAAAACGTCAGTATGCTGTTAATCGATATCGATCACTTCAAGGTGGTTAACGATATGCATGACTATACTGCGGGTGATGCTGTCATCAAACAGATCACGGGACTGCTCAAAAATTATGTGCCGACCGGCGGTTCCATTTACAGAAACGGCGGTGAAGAGTTTGCGATGCTCATACCGGATATTTCGTTCGATAAGACTGTACGTCTTGCCGAAGCGATACGGAATGCGGTTGAGAATACAAAATTTCATGTCGGTGAAAACGAAGTCATTATGCTGACCGTTTCTGTAGGTATCGGCTTTAAAACTCAGAAGATAAGCAGAAGAGAGCTTTTCAAAGATGCCGATAATATGCTGCATGCAGCTAAAAAGATGGGGCAGAATCAGGTGATGTTTTCACCTATAATAAAATAAACCCAAACGGAATGTTTGGGTTTATCTTTAATCTTCCACTGAAGCAAGGTTTGTCAATGATATTTTGTTATGTGAATCATGCCACTTTACTTCACTGTTATCAAAGTAAAAAGCCTGTGGCGATTCATGTTTAATATCGTATTTTTCACTAATATAGTTAGATAGTTCTCTGTGGTCTTGTACAATTAAATAGTATCCATCAATATCTCTCTCATAATGGAATTTTTGAAATTCTTCAAAAGCGCCTGCAGAAATGGGACAAGTATTTGAATGTTTAAGAAAGAAGAAAAATTCTTTTGAATCTAACAGTTTTTCAAATGAATCAATATTTGTTATTTTAGTTAACATTTCATCACCTTCTTATTAAACTTAATATAATTTATCATTAAATCAATTATATAGCAAATCGAATTTTTTGCATATTACATTTTTCTAGGATTGGAGGTAGTATTATGAACAAGCCGATTAAACGCTGGAACATGCTCGATACAGTAAACCTGGCATTATTCCTTGTCGTCATTCTGTTCTTCTTGGACTTCAATAATAACGCGACAATATCATATGCATTGCTGGGAGTTTTTGCTCTGTGGGGTGTTACATTGATCTTCCGCAATGTATTCATCAGTAAAATTGAAAATGATCCAAATCACCCATTACATGAAAAACAAGTGCAGGGAAAGAAAAAAATATAGAGTGGTCATTTTATTCACCACTCTGTAGTTCTTCCATTTCCTGTTTGTAGTCCTCATCCAGTCTCTGATAACTTTGCTGCAGAGATAAAATGTTCTGAAGCTGGATATTCTGCAGTTTCTCATTATAGAGCATTGTGTTTTTTCTTTCTTCATAATAGGAGACATAGCCGTAGTACATCTCCAGGCTGATCGACCGTACATTATTCGCCTGCTGTGTGGATAGATTGATCTGATTCAGCGAATCCACGTGTTCGTCAAGCATCGGCAGCAATACTTCATCTATCTGTTCTTGTTTGCTCTGTATGGATTCATCACCTTCGAGAATTTTAGATGCTTCATCAAGCTCATCACTGTTTGCATTCAGCTGATCGATCAGTGTATTGATTTCATCTACGACCGCATCATCCGATGCATTTTCAATAATGTCATCTCTCTCTTTTTGATTGTCCATAAACGACTGACTGAGGGCAATCAGCCGTTCACTCGCCTGAACGGAGTTCTGATATGTGCTTAAATAATCACTTAACTGCTCTGCAAATTCATATTTTACTTGAGCACTTTCTACAAATTTATCGTGCTGCTCTTTTATATCTTCATCGCTCACTTCTATTTCTTCCACTTTTGTATTCAATGATTCAGCAAGCGGCAGTATCTCACCTTCAAGTTCAGAAATCATCTCTTCCAATTCTTCACTTTCAAAATCAGTATCCAAATCAGAGATATGATTTTGTATTTTATCACTATCTATATTATCCAGGTGATTGGTTAATTCGTCATTTATCGTGTAAACATCATCCATCTGCTGTTGATATCCTTCGATTTCTTCAGCTAAACGATTGCCACATGCACTTAATATTAATATAAAAATAAGCAATAAATTAAAGGTGACCATTTGTTTCACTTTCACATAAGTCACATCCTTATTTATATAAAACCAAAAAGCAAAATTATAGTAAAAATATAACATATTCACTGTTTGTATACAAACTTCATGAGTGTCAGTTCCAAAATGGGGAATATTCATTTATAATGATTAATAGCATAATTCGAAAGGATTTGTAATTGTGGATAAGAAGCTGATCGAGCAAGACTTGAAAAGGCAGTTAACTAACTCAACAATAAAAACTGATGAACCATTAAAAAACTATACCTATACTGAAACAGGAGGACCTGCAGATTTTTATATCACTGTAGGCGACTTTGATGATGCATGTAAAGTACTGCATTACTGCAGTGAAAACCATGTTCCCGTCACATATCTCGGCAACGGGTCCAATATCATAATCAGAGATGGCGGAATCAGGGGTGTCGTTTTAAACCTGCTTGCTCTGACGCATCTGAACATCGAAGATAACGTGATCACCGTCGGCAGCGGGAGAGCCATCATCGATGTTTCAAGGTTTGCCAGGGACAACACTGTCAGCGGACTTGAGTTTGCCTGCGGCATACCCGGCAGTGTCGGGGGGGCCGTTTATATGAATGCCGGCGCGTACGGCGGTGAAGTGAAAGACTGTCTTCTCGAAGCCACAGTTGCTACAGAGCACGGAGAACTCTTGACTCTGTCGAATGAGGAGCTGGAGCTTGCCTACCGTCGGAGTATCATCCAGGAAAATAATTATGTCATTTTGGAAGCGAAGTTCAAGATGACACCTGCTAAAATCGAGGACATCAATGCAATGATGGATGATTTGACCGAACGGAGAGAAAGTAAACAGCCGCTCGAATACCCTTCATGCGGCAGTGTATTCCAAAGACCGCCCGGCAATTTTGCAGGTAAACTGATTCAGGACAGCGGTCTTCAGGGGTATCGCATCGGCGGTGTTGAAGTTTCCAAGAAGCATGCGGGTTTCATGGTCAATGTAGATAACGGTACTGCCGGTGATTACGAAGACCTGATCAACTTCGTCAAAAACACGGTTCTGGAGAACTACGGCATCGAGCTCGATACAGAAGTCAGAGTCATCGGAGAACCTGTTTATAAAAGAGTCGACAGACATAAATAAACGCCATTAAATTTGCATACGAAAAAGGATCCGTAAATTTACGGATCCTTTTTCATTTTATTATTCTGTCAGGCTGTCTACAGCCTCTTCAACTTCATCAATTTGAACCATCGCAGTTTCATAACCGCCAGCATTCAAGTACCAAACTTGCGGATTAAGTGAGAAAATATTCTCATTTTGTACGGCAGTTGCCGAATCCGTAGTAGAGTTGATCAATGTATCAACCGGCGTCGATTCTCCACCGCCTGCTACTGCACCCCTGTCCATTACAAACATCAGAGCCGGATCAGCATTTGCTATAAACTCATAGTTTACCTGAGAGCCGTGGCTGTCGCTGGCATCGTCAAATTCATCGGCTGAACTAAAACCGAATGTGTCATAAAGGTAACCGAATCTTCCACCTGTACCATGGAAGGATACAGAACTTTCACCATTGGTCTGGATGAAAAGCATAGAATTGTCTTCAACCTCTGCAACTTTACTGCTTACTTCTTCTATTCTGTTATCCATATCTTCAACCAAAGTGCCCGCCGCTTCTTCTTCACCGTATAACTCACCGATAAGCTGCGTCATTTCTTTGATATCCTCAAAGTATGATGCATTATCAGCAGCTACATATAATACCTCGGCTTCAGGAGCGACTCTTTCAAACTCTGCTAAGTTGTTTTCTGTTGCCTGGCGGCCGTGAATCATGATGACATCAGGCTGTAATCTTGCGATTTCTTCGAAGTCAGGATCTTTCAATCCGCCCAGGTTCGCATATTCATCGGACTCAAATTCTGACAATGTTTCAGATAATGAGCCATTTCCTTCACCTTTAGGCAGTCCTGCAATTTTGTCTTCCAGGCCCAGCGCCTGGAAAGTTGAAACTACACCCAGGTCAAAAATAGCAACCTTTTCAGGGTTTTTAGGTACTTCGATCGTTTCTGTCACTTCTTCGCCTTCTGCTCCCCGGTCTTCGCCGTCTCCAGGTGATACTTCAAATGTGTTTTCGAAACTCACTGTTTCTTCAGTCGATTCCTCAGCACCTGCTGAAGATTCGTCAGAAGACTCACTGTCATCTCCACCCTCTGAATTACCACACGCTGCTAATACTAAAACAAGTGCAAATGTTAACATTAAGTATAAATTTCTAAATTTCATTCCATTACCTCTTTCTGAATAATAGTGATTTTTAGCCCCCACTAAAAAATACTACTATATTACATCCGATATTAGTCCATCACCTCCTTAAAGTATGAAACGCCTGTTTATATCTGCGCCTGTTCCTTAACAAAGTCATCCACTGTCGCATCGGCATGTTCATCAAAATAAATACAGATCTGATGACCCATGATACATTCGATGTTTATTTCCATTTCGTAAATCTCTTCAAGAATATCTTTCTTGATCACTTCGTTCTTCGTGCCGCTGATTGCAACCTCGCCATCTTTAAGCGCAACAATATTGTCTGAATAACATGATGCAAAGTTGATATCATGAATAACGATAATGATTGTTTTATTTCTTTCACGCACAAGTCTTCTCAATATTTGCATAATCTGTACCGAGTGCTTCATATCAAGATTGTTGAGCGGCTCATCCAGGAATATATACTCTGTATCCTGCGCAATAGTCATTGCAATATAAGCACGCTGTCTCTGTCCGCCTGAAAGCTCATCTATATAGCGGTCCTCGAATTGTTCGAGTTCCATATAGTTGATTGCCTCATCAATCAAAGCATTATCCTCTTTTGTCAGACGGCCTTTCGAATATGGATATCGTCCAAATGCAATCAGTTCACGGACAGTAATTTTCAATTCAAGATGATTCGACTGTTTTAAGATGGATATCTTTTTAGCCAAATCCGTATTGGGTTGAGTGAATATATTGTCACCTTCCAGCAACACTTCACCGCTGTCATTGTCGAGTAATCGGGTAATCATTGATAATACAGTACTTTTTCCTGCTCCGTTCGGGCCGATCAAAGAAGTGATTTTACCTTTTGCAATCGATAAAGATACATCATCAACCACTTTTTTGTCACCATACAACTTTGTGATTCCTTTGACGCTAATCATTCGCGTCCCCTCCTAAGCATTAAATAAATAAAGTAAACGCCACCGACCAAGTTAATTATAACACTGATTTCTACACTGTTCTGGAAAACGAACTGTACTATCATCTGTCCGACAACTAAAGCTATGATGCTGATCAGAGATGTTCCGATGATCAAGTATATATGTTTATATGTTTTAAAAAGTTCGTGTGCGATATTTACGACCAGCAGTCCGAGAAACATTATCGGACCGACCAGTGCTGTAGAAACCGACACAAGTATTGCCACAATAACGAGTAACTGTGAAACTTTCCTATCATAATTCACACCCAGATTTATCGCGCCGTCCCGGCCAAGTGCCAACACATCCAGCGAGTGAAAATCCTTAAGTACGATAATCAGCATAATAATAAGGATAATTGCTGTCAGCAGCATCAGATCTTCATTGACCACATTGAATGATGCAAAAAGTGTGTTCTGCAGCACCAAAAAGTCATCCGGACTGATGAGCTGCTGCATGAATGTAGACAGATTGCCGAAAAAGGTACCTAATATGATACCGATCAGCAGCAGGATGAATACGTTGCTTTTTGTCAGTTTAAATAAATACCTGAATACGAAAAGTGTAAATAATGTCAGCAGGCCTAAACTGAGAAAGTAATTGAAATGTGCGTTCAGCAGAAACGGAGAACTCACTCCTGCGATAAATACAATCGATGTCTGTATGAATACATAGACAGAATCAAGCCCCATTATAGATGGAGTCAAAATTCTGTTTTTAACGATAGTCTGAAAAATCACTGTAGAAACTGCAATCGCAACCCCAACAATCACTATTGAGAGTATGCGCCTTCCTCTTGACGGTAATTGATAGAAAAGAATATCAAAGTCAATTTGGAAGAGCATATAAAAAACGATGACTATGACCGTTACAATTGACAGTACTAAAAGAAGTCTGTTTTTATGATCTTTAAGCATCCGCTCTGACCCTCCTGAATATCATCCACAAGAAGATAGAGCTGCCAAATATAGCAATCATCAAACCGACAGAGATTTCATATGGATAGATGAGAAGTCTGCCTAAAATATCACAAATCATCACAAATATCGCACCTAAAACTGCGGTTAAATATATCGTCTTTTGGAGATGGTCTCCTCTGAACATTGAAACGATATTGGGTATGATCAACCCGAGAAATGGCAGCATACCGACTGTTACAACAACGAGTGCTGTAATTGCTGCGGTGATAAATAATCCGGTGTATAAGATTCTTGTATAGTTCATACCAAGGTTTTTGGAGAAGTCTTCGCCCATACCCGCAACGGTAAACTGATTTGCAAAAAGAATTGCGACGATGAGCAGTGGAATACTTATGTATAAAATCTCATATCTGCCTGATATAACTGTTGAGAAACTGCCATGCATCCAACCGGTAATAATCTGCAGTGTATTCGTTCTGAGGGCGATGAATGTTGCAATACTTGAAACAACACCGCCGAGCATTAAGCCGATAAGCGGAACGAAAATCACATCTTTCAATTTGACACGTGTGATAATCTGCATAAACAATAATGTACCGAACATGGACAGTATTAATGCAAATGCCAGTCTGCCGAATAAGTTGATGGCCGGAAATGCAATGATACCGATTAAAATACCCAGCTGTGCCCAGTCCATCGTACCGGCAGTGGTAGGAGAAACAAATTTGTTTCTTGTGAGCTGCTGCATAATCAGACCGCTGACCGCAAGCGAAGCTCCGGCAATTATAATCGAAATCGTTCTTGGAAATCGACTGGATGCCAATATATTTTTCTGCTCCTCTGATAAACTAAATATCTCATTTATAGATAGTGGAATTACTCCTACAAACATAGAGATTATAGATAGGACTATAAGTATGATAATCAGAATATCAAGACGAAATAATTTTTTTGCCATTTCCACCATCCTTAACTGATAATGATTATCATTACGAGCGTAATTATTATTATACACCCTATATGCCGATTTTCAAGCAGGATGATTAATATTACCAATAAAAAACTACCTGTATAAAAGGTAGTCTTTTAATTAATGATAATTGTTTCCCCGGTCGGCTGTGTACCACTGTCTGACAGTATATCCATAACAGTACCGATCGCTTCGGGATTTGATCTTTCAAGAGACTCATCCATTGACTCTTTGAATGATGGTCTGTAGCTCAGTGCATACACATCCACATCTTCTTTGCTCAGTTCAATTGCTGTGGAATGAGTCAGCGCTTCTATCGCACCGGTTACAGTGTAATATAAGTTTCGCTCATAAATTTCTTCAAATGACGGTTCAATCACATTGATGATTTTAGCTTCACTTTCATCTTTCAATAAAGGACGCAGCACTCTCGTGCCGAGGTATGTTCCCCAAATATGCTCGTTCACCACTTCACTGAATTCATCGAAACTTAAATCATATATCGATTTACTTTCCGTATGAATAGTGTGTACGAGAATAATGCCGTTAAGACTGTCAAAGTCCTTCTCTATTTCTGAAAGCACATTCAGCCAGTCAATCTCTTTCGACTGCTGCAGCAGAACTGCACTGTGATGTCCTGTCGAGTCGGCTTTTATTTCTTCAAGCAAATCATCCAATTCGACATGATCCAAACTTGTCAGTATCAAGTTTGCTCCAGCACCCGCCAGGTGCTTGGATAAATCAGAGCCAAGAGGTGATGTCGCATTTGCCACTATATAAGTCTTATCATCCAATCTCATGTTAACCTCCTGTTACTGTAGTAACTTTAGTATACCCAAATATACTTTCAGTTACACAGATAAATGCGCATTTTCGGTTACTCTACTATAACCTCTGAACTCGGCATAGTGTGTAATGAAAATGCATCGACATGAGATATTACAGTATATGTCCCCGCTTCGTCAAATGTATATTCGACCGTATATTCTCCGTTCTCCGAGTGTTCGGCGGTTATCTCTTCCACCGTCTCTGCATTTTCATCCTGAACCTCGAACATGACGTGTTCTGCATCTGTGACATCTTCTTCATTCGATGTAACATGTGCCGTCATTTCTACAGTTTCACCGGACATGATATGGTCGGGTGTAAATAATCCCACATCCAGAGTTCTCATTTCATCGGATTCCGGCGCATCATGATTCATTTCTTCGTCATCCCCGCCGCCGCATGCAGCTAGAAATACACTTGCAAGAACTGCCAGCAATAAAGTTTTAATATTCATCTCATCACTCCTCTCCACAATACTATAACATTACTTTATTGCTGGATATTCATGATTTATATATATTTTATGACTTTAGTTCTTTCATCAGATTGGCCATCTCAATCGCAGAATTCGCCGAGTCCACTCCTTTGTTCCCCATCTTCGTTCCGGCACGCTCTATCGCCTGTTCAATATTTTCCGTTGTGACGACTCCGAATATTACCGGAATATCAGTGGACAGCCCTGCTTCCAATATTCCTTTGGCAGATTGATTACATACATAATCATAATGGCTTGTGCTGCCGCGGATGACACAGCCGAGAGCAATGATTGCATCATACTTTTCTGATGCCGCCATCTTTTTCGCAACGAGCGGTATTTCAAAAGCACCGGGTACATACACGAGATCGATATCATCACTGTTGACCTGGTGACTGACCAGTGCACCTTCTGCCCCGTTTATCAGCTGGTTTGTAATAAAATCATTGAATCTGCCTGCGACTATCCCTATTTTCAGACCTTTTCCTGTCATTGTTGTTTGAATTGTATTCATTTCATATCCTCCTGTAACTGGTGCCCCATTTTTTCTCTTTTGGTTTTTAAATAATCATCATTGTATATATTCGCTTCCACAATATGACTGCGCCTGTTCACCTGAATACCGTCTTCGGCGAGTCCTGCCGCCTTTTTCGGGTTATTGCTGAGCAGCATCACTTCATTCAGCCCCAGTATTTTCAACATGCCGCCTGCGGCCTCATAAGTTCTTAAATCTGCATTGAAGCCCAAATGTTCGTTTGCAGTCACTGTGTCAAAACCCTGTTCTATCAATTCATAGGCTTTCAGCTTATTCAAAAGACCGATGCCTCTGCCTTCCTGGCGCATATATAAAATAACACCATCCTCTTCACTGATGATTTCCATCGCTTTTTCCAACTGCTCACCGCAATCACAGCGTGCACTGTGAAAAACATCCCCGGTCAGGCATTCCGAATGGATTCTGACATTCATATTCTGTCTGATCTCACCGTGCACAAGCGCAACATGCTCCTCCCCCGTCAGTTTGTCTTTGAAACCGTGTATTTTAAAAGTGCCGAATGCCGTCGGAAGGTTGACCTCACTGTCCAGCTCGATTCTTTGTTCCTTCAAAATAAACTGCTTCAAGTCTTCTATCGTAATCATCTTCAGCTGATGCTTCTCTTTATATGTGTTCAAATCATCCACTCTCGCCATCGTGCCGTCATCATTCATAATTTCACAGATGACCCCGACAGGCTTTGCGCCTGCCAGTTTGCTCAAGTCCACCGACGCTTCCGTATGGCCCATACGCTCAATGACACCGCCCGGCTTTGCAACGAGCGGGAATATATGACCCGGCATGTTGAAATGTGAAGGTTTCGAATCACCGTCTATCAAAGCCATAATCGTATCAAAACGTTCAAATGCACTGATGCCGGTCGTTGTTGTATAATGATCAACCGATACAGTAAATGCTGTCGAATGCGGATCACTGTTCTCATCAGCCATGGGCGGCAGTTCCAGTTTCCGGGCAATGCTTTCGTCCATCGGCGTGCATATCAGCCCGCGGCCATAAGTCGCCATGAAATTTATGGATTCCGGTTTTAAGTATTCTGCGATGCCGACCAGATCGCCTTCATTTTCCCTATCTTCATCATCGACAACAATAATCAACTCGCCGTTCTTAAGTGCTTCCAGCGCTTCAGTAATAGAATCAAACATCGAAACCACCTGCTTTACTCAATTTTTTAATATCCAAGTCACCGTGCTGCAGCAGATGTTCGATATGTTTGACTACCTGATCCGCTTCTATATTCACTGTATCCTGCACTTGTTTTTGGCCCAAGTTCGTACGTTCAATTGTTTCAGGAATTAAATTCAACGTAATCGTTTCTTCTTTGTGATTCACTTCAAATAAAGTCAGGCTGATGCCGTCAACCGTCACAGATCCTTTATCCGCCATATATTTCATCAGACGGGACGGGAGTTTTATAGTCATGACAACAGCACTGCCATCACTTAAAACTTCAGTAATCGTCCCCGTCCCATCGACATGACCGCTGACAAGGTGCCCGCCGAGACGGTCGGATAATGTCAATGCACGTTCCAGGTTCACTTCTTCACCGTCATTTATATCTTTCAAACTTGTAAGTCTTCTCGTTTCATTAATCATTGTGACCTTGAACGACGCCTCTGTAATATCATATGCAGTCAAACATACACCGTTTACTGAGATAGAATCGCCCGCTTTTAAATCATCAAATCCGGCGTTATTTATTGTAAGCTCTGTATCATCTGCTGTGCTGTTCACTTTAAGCACTTTACTTTTCTGTTCAATTAACCCTGTAAACATCTAATTCCTCCTGTATGTCAATTTTAAATCTGATTGGAGTTTTTCGACGTCTGTAAGTTTTAAATGAATCATTTCCTCCATCGTTGAAACTGAAGACTGAAATAGTTCATGTTTTGACCTACCAAATAATTTCGGGGCAATGTATATAATTATTTGATTGTATAATTCTTCTTCAATGAATGCAGTGAGTGTCTTCGCTCCACCTTCGACCAAAACACTGCTGATATCATAATCGCTATAAAGTTTTTCCAGTATTTCACCATTGGAAAATTGACCGTATTCAATGTGATATTTTTGATTGAATTTTCTATTTTCGATATTATTCGTAAATATGACAGGCTTTTTAGGATGCGCTTCAATTTTAAGTCTATCTGTCAGCAGTCCGCTGCCTAACAGTATGACCGGTCTCGGATGATTACCGCCGCCTTCAATTCTTGCAGTGAGACGCGGATCATCGTTCAACAGAGTTCCGGCACCTGTCAGTATCGCATCATGCGCATGCCGCAGGTGCTGGACATCCTCCCTTGAATCTTCATTCGTAATCCATCGGCTTGTGCCGTCATCAAGAGCGAGCTTACCGTCCAGACTGACTGCACTTTTCAAAGTGACATTCGGCCGCTTAGCGGACAGATGGTTGAAAAAATCTTCGTACATTTCTTCCGCCTCTTCATGAGGTGCGTGCACCGCCTTTACACCATTATCTTCCAGTACTTTGTGTCCGGAAACTTTTGGGTTTTCATCTTTGACGGCATAAAATATTCTTTTTATCCCTGCATCGATGATCGCTTTTGTGCACGGCGGTGTTTTGCCATGATGTGAACATGGTTCCAGAGTCACATACATATCGGCACCCGCCGGATCTTCAATGCATGACTTTATTGCCTGTACTTCAGCATGGTCACTTCCCATTGAAAGATGACTACCCATTCCGACGACCACCCCGTCTTTTACGATAACTGCACCGACTGTCGGGTTCTTTTCTGTCTGGCCGTCTGCGATACTCGCTGCGGCAACCGCTTTGTCCATGTAAATATTCAAGTTTTCCCTCCTGAACAAAAAAAGACGCCAATGAAAAAATATTCATCGGCGCCTCAAAATTTGTATGCTAAATAATGCGCTGTATGTAACCAGCACAAAATAAACGTATCATATACGCATGCTACATTCTCTCTCCCATCCAGACTCTCACTGTCGGCTCCAGGTTTTCACTGGATCAGCCATACGCAGGATGCGTACAGGTCGCGGGCTTTAACCGCCGGTTGGGAATTTCACCCTGCCCCGAAAGAATTATATTCAGTTGAAAAACTCTAATTTAATCATATATCATTCATAGGAATTGTCAATCAAATGATGCTGAATATTTAAAAATTCATTTTTAAGTGTGCAATTGAATACACTATACAGAATCGCACCAGCCGTACTGAAATCCAAAGCTATTCGAGTATCCCATATTAAACAATAAAAAAGGCCGGTTGCCCGGCCGTTCAAAAGAAATTAATCTTCAAATACAAAATCTTCGTCCTGTAAAGGTTCAACGTTCAATGCAAGTACATAACCGTCACCTTTGACACTGAAGAAGTCATGGTTTTTCGTTGACGTATCAAGTGCATTTTCGATGATTGGATTAAAGCCTTTCTCTTCATAATAAGGTTCAAATCCGAGGTTTGCGAGCGCTTTGTTCGCATTGTAAGTCACGTAGTTCATTACGTCCTCTGTCAGGCCGATCTTGTCATAAAGTTCTCTTGTATACTCCTGCTCATTCGCGTAAAGCGCCTCGAGCAGTTCATACATCTCCTTATCCGCACGTTCCTGATCTTCCTGTGACAGTTGAGGTCTGATTGTCTGTGCATCAAGTCCCGTGAATACGCCGTGGATGGATTCATCCAGTAAAATTTTACGGATGATTTCCCCGCTTGTTGTCATGCGGCCCTGGCCCGCCAGATATAACGGATAGTAGAAACCTGAGTAGAACAGGAATGATTCCAGGAATACGGACGCAACGCGTGCCATGTACTGATCATATAAAGATGCATTTTTGTCGAACAGTTTATGATAACGGCTCACAATCTTGTCTGCCTTATATTTCAGATGTTCGTTATTCAACACCCACTCATCAAGCAGTTCGTCCGTCTCTTTGGACGAAATCAGTGTTGAGAAGATATGGGAGTATGATTTCGCATGAATCTGCTCCATCATTCCCATAAATGAATATACCGCCTTTTTACGCAGGTCATCCGTATGCAGCATGATAAGCGGCATACCGTCATCCGCCTGGTGCGTGTCCAGTCCGGTGAGTCCTGCCAATACCTTTTTAAAAGTGTCTTTCTCATTATCTGACATGCCTGACCATGAACTTAAATCTTTCGATACTTTGAATTCTGTCTCCACCCACATCTGAGAGATATTCTGGCGCCAGAATACATTGGTCATGTCATCTTCTTTATTCCAGTTAACTGCTATCATTTATAAGACTCCTTTATCTTTTAAACTGAACAACTCGTACATTCTTCAACGCTGAGCAATTTATTTCTAGTGTAATACAGTGATTTAAGACCTTTATGGTGAGCATAAATATATAGTCTTGATAATTCACGCGTTGAAATTTCCGAGTTTACGTAAAGGATTGTACTGATTCCCTGGTCGATATGCTCCTGAATGGTTGCAATCAGATCAATCAATTTCATCTGGTCAACATTGAACGCGCTCTTGTAGAACCACATGTTTTCTTTTGACAAGAACGGCATTGGATAGAATGTTTCCGAGTTGCCGTAAGTTCTGCGCTCAATTGTGTCTACAATCGGCATGACGGAGCTTGTTGCATTTTGTACGTAAGAAATGCTCTGTGTCGGTGCAATCGCCAGACGGTAGCCATGGTAAAGACCATTTTCTTTCACCTGGTCGCGCAGTTCCGCCCAGTCTTCTTTCGTCGGAATATAAATATCTTCAAATAACGGCTTCACTTTATCTGTAACAGGTTCATATGAATTGCTGACGTATTTGTCGAAATATTCGCCTGTTGCATAATCAGACTGCTCAAAATCCTTGAACGTCTGACCGCGCTCCACTGCAATCATCATTGATTTTTCCAATGAGTAATAATTGAGCAGCATGAAGAAGACGTTCGCGAAATCTTTTGCTTCTTCTGATTCATAAGCAATTTTATTTTTCGTTAAATAGCCGTGAAGGTTCATCGCGCCGAGACCGACTGAGTGAAGCTCATCATTTGCTTTCTTGACACCCGGAGCATTTGCGATCGCAGTATCGTCACTAACGACTGTCAGTGCCTCTATGCCATCATGAACAGATTCACGGACTTTTTTCGAATCCATGACGTTTGCGATGTTCAGTGAACCGAGGTTACATGAGATGTCCCTTCTGATTTCATCTTCGATACCGTAGTCGTTGATTGTCGAAGTTTCCTGCAATTGGAAGATTTCAGTACATAAGTTACTGATTTTAATATCTCCGACATCCTTCAATGGATGCACTTTATTCGCATTATCTTTAAACATGATATAAGGATAGCCGGACTGCAGCTGTGTCTGTGCAATTGTATTCAGCATATCGCGTGCATCAAATTTACGCTTTTTGACATTATCGTTTGCAACGAGCTGGTCATACATCTCGTCAAGGTTCATATCATCCAGAGTCTCTCCATACTCTCTTTCCACCGTATGCGGTGCAAACAGATAGAATGGCTCATTTGCCGAAGCAAGGTCAAAGAACTTGGACGGTATCACAAGACCTGTTGAAATTGTGGACAGACGCAAGTCTTCATCTGCGTTTACTTTTTTAGTATCGAGGAATTCAGGCAGGTCATAATGGAAAATGTTCAAGTAAACCGCACCTGCACCCGGACGCTGGCCGAGCTGATCGGCATAGCCGAATCCGCCTTCCAGTGCTTTCGCCACAGGAAGCACTCCTTTTGCGACACCTTCAATGCCTTTGATTGCTTCACCCCGTGCGCGGAGCTTGGACAGGTTGATTGCCACACCGCCGCCGATTTTACTTAACTGTTTTGCAGTTGAATCGATATAGTTGATCGAGTTCAGGCTGTCATCCACTTCAAGAAGGAAACATGATACCATTTCACCGCGACGTGCACGACCGGCATTTAAAAATGTCGGTGTCGCCGGCTGGTAGCGCTGTTCAATCATCGAATTGATCAGGCGTTTCGCCTGGTCGGTATTCCCTTTCGACAAGTAGAGGCTCACGATGACCACGTGTTGTTTATAGTCTTCCAAATACTGTTTTTTATCGTTTGTCTTCAATGTGTAATCTTTAAAGAATTTGCTTGCTGCCATATAGCTCTTAAATTGAAAAGGAAGTGAGTCCGCATAGTCTACAATGTCAGTGACCTGCTCTTCTGTATATTCCTTAAACAAGTCATAGTAAAAGTCATTGTCCACCAAATAATGCAGGCGCTCAAGCTCTGTATCGAAATGAATCGTTTTATCTTTCACTTCCTCCATGAATACTTCGAGTGCCTCGATATCTTTATGGAGTTTATAAAAGCCTGTTTCATCTCTTTTCGTCACTTCATTATTGAGTTCAATATGATTGTACTTCTTCTCGTCCAATACTTTCATTAATACTCCCTGCCTTCTCTTTAAATAATTCTCTTTCGCTTTTGGTGCCGTGCAGCTCAAATTTCATCAACAGCGGTACTTTATACTTTTGGCGGATGTGTTCCCCCGCTTTTGCAAAGTTGCTGCCCCAGTTCCGGTTTCCACTGGAAGCGACAGCCTGCATCCCTTCGCTGTTTACATCCAGAAAACGTTCGACCGGAGCCGGTATTCCGCCAAATCCATAGGTGCTCGTAACCAGTATATAAGGTTCTGTAATCTTTTCGTTTTTGTTGGCCGCTTTAATTTCGTATAATTCAAATTGATCTCCAATATCAGTTCCGTTTACAAATCGCCTGACATTGCCGGTCATGGAGTAGAATGCAATCAGCATACCATCCATCTCCCTCCTTAAATAATACCATAAAATAAATAAATCGAACATACGTTCGAAGTCATTTCATGTATTTGTCCGATTGGTCCAGACATCACATTATTCAACTTTAACACAATATATAGTGTCGATAAATTTTTCTGTACACCATATATTGTTTTCTCATGTTCTATATTGCCACAATAAATTTAATTTATCAATGGTAAAAGACTGGAATTTCATTAAGTTTCATTGCTTAATCCTTTTAATTAACTCATCTAACCATTGGGATATATATGATATACTGATTCAGTAAATCTTTAATAATTTTTTTCGCGTTTTTAATTACATTATTTTTTAATGAAATTTAGTACAAACATAAAATAAGGAGCTATGATGTTTTATGAGCAATACTACAAAAGGCATTATTGCATTGCTGATTTCCTCTCTTGGGTTCAGCCTCATGTCTTTCTTTGTAAAATACAGCGGAGACTTGCCGACTGTCCAAAAAACATTCTTTAGAAATTTCATTTCAATGGTCATTTCTCTCTCGCTCGTCATTTATTATAAAGAAAAGCTTTTTGGACAGAAGAAGAATCAGGGCCTGCTTTTACTCCGGTCAAGCCTGGGGTTGCTCGGTGTTCTTCTGAACTTTTTCGTCATCGACCGCATGGTTTTAAGTGATGCGGAAATACTGAACAAATTAAGTCCATTCTTCACCATTCTTTTATGTGCTTTATTTTTAAAGGAATACATAAGAAGATATCAGATGATTTCAATCATCATCGCTCTGGTCGGTGCCGTATTCATCATCAAACCGTCCATGTCCAGTGACACTGCATTTGCTCTGCTCGGTATCCTCGGGGCAATTCTTGCCGCAGGTGCCTATACGGTGCTGCGTGTCCTCGGCGACCGTGAAAAATTCTATACTGTCGTTTTTTATTTTTCCGGATTCTCAACCGTGGCACTGCTTCCGTTTTTCATCTTTCAATATGAATCCATGACTTTCGAACAATGGATTATGCTGATTCTTGCCGGTATCTTTGCAGCATTCGGGCAGTTCGGTCTGACCATCGCATACAGCTTTGCGCCAGCGAGGGAAATATCCATATTCTTCTATTCGACAATCATATTCACCGCCCTGCTGAGTATCTTCATCCTGAATGAAGTGCCGGATATGATGTCAGTCATCGGATACTTCATCATATTTGGTGCCAGCTACTACATGTTTATGAAAAACCGCGCACCAAAAGAGGAATTCTGATCCAGTCATTAAAATAACGATCAATTCAAAACTGAATTTGATCGTTATTTTTAATTTTTCTGCGGTGACTTATGTTTTGGGTTTTGATTGTGTGTTGTCAGGCACTCTCTGTGCTGTTTGATCACTTTCAGGAAATGTGGACAATAATGCTTCAGCTTGTAGTTTCCCACGCCTGCAAGATGCACCATATCCTGTTTTGACATCGGCAGCTTTCTTGTAAATTCCTTCAGCATACCTTCACTGAATATGCTCTCTTCTTCCACTCCATATTTTTCAGCCAATGATGCTCTTTTATCCATCAGTTTCTGAAACAGTGTTTCATTCGGAGATGAAGCCGTTGAAACATTCACCTTTTCCTTGAAATGTTTTCTGAAAGGAACAGTGTATATATCTTTGTTTTCTTTTAAAATATAAAAACTGAGATCCACCAGATGTAAATGGTCATTTTTAAAATGCACATGACCGTTTAAAATAAGTTCATCCAGAATGTGATGGAGTTCTCCCGTCAGGTAACTTTCCATAAGACCGAAATAACGGGATTGGTCAAGTCCGTTGAAAAGAATATTTTCGCTTCTTTCACCTCTTAAGACCTGGATGATATGCTCCTTTGTCAGCGGTGTTTTTGTATCCTGAATCAGATTCAGTACAGTCTTCGCTTCATTCTTCATATTATAAGTCCGCTCATTGCTCAAACAATTAACACAATGCCCGCACGCCTTCACATACTCATCTGCATCGAAGTACTTGACCATGAAGCTCATCAGACATTTGGAAGTCCTGTTATATTGAATCATCCGATCCAGTTTGTTTCGCATATGATCTTTATGCTGATCGGTACCATTGGAGCGGTCAATAAAGAACTGATGCAAATTGACATCTCTTTCGCTGGACAACAGTATACATTCACTGTCGAGGCCGTCACGTCCTGCACGTCCGATTTCCTGATAATAGCTTTCTACATCTCCCGGCAGATTGTTATGGATGATGAACCGGATATCCGGTTTGTTAATACCCATACCGAAAGCATTCGTCGCGACAACAATGTTCACCTTGTTCGAAACAAATGCATGCTGGTTGTCATCCCGCTCTTTTTTCCCTAGACCGCCGTGATAGATTACATTATCAATATCCTGATCTTTCAAGTAGGATGATATTTTTTCTACTTCTGCTCTTGTCGCAGCATATACGATGCCCGACATGTTTTTCCGCTCCTGAATGTAGGAAAGAATGAACTGTTCCCGCTGATAAGTTTTATTTACAATCAAATGCAGGTTATCTCTCTTTATACTTTGGAGGACGACATGTTCATCTTTAATATCCAATAATTCCTGGATATTCTCCTGGACTTCTTCTGTCGCAGTGGCAGTCAGAGCAACAAAGGTCGCTTCAGGTATCAGTGACTGGATGGCCGGTATGACTTCCTGATAGCTTGGTCTGAAATCATGGCCCCATTTGGAAATGCAGTGCGCTTCATCAAATGCGACCAGAGGTATATTCAGATTCCTGACAAACTGATTGAACTCTTCATTGTTAAAACGTTCGGGGGCGACGTATAAAAATTTATAACGGCCTTTCAACCCGTCCTGCATAATGTTTTTTATTTCGTTTTTCTTTAATGTGGAATTTAAATATTCTGCAGAAATTCCAATTCTATTAAGGTGCTCCACCTGGTCTTTCATCAGTGAAATCAATGGGGAAATTACTAAAGTGATGCCTTCCAGCTCTAATCCGGGCACTTGAAAACAAAGTGATTTACCAGAACCGGTCGGTAAAACACCCAGGGTATTTTGTCTGTTTTTAACAGAGTTGATAATATTACGTTGTTTAGGTCTGAACGTTTTAAATCCAAAATATTTTTGTAATGTCGTCTCTATCATACTTTATCCCACCGTTTAAAAGTGAATATCTCAATAATTAATGATATATATTATACCCGATTTCGGGGCATTTTTGTTGGTTTAATAATTATTTCTACAAAAAAACATCTGGAAATACTCCAGATGTTTCACTTTACATTTTTTCTTTGACCAATTCTTTGGACAGCCGGTAGTCTATCGCTTTGAACAAGCTTTTCACCCATAAATTCTGTGCATACAGATTCGCATGGGCATCGTCGCAGTCGATCACTTTAAATTTAACTTTGGAGCCGCGCCGCTTCTGGGACAACTTATGCATATGGTAGGAAGGAATGGTCCCTACATGTTCTGCCGTTGTCGGCTGGTCAAAATCATTAAGTGCAAGTACAGGTTTGCCTGCAGCGACGTACACACCGCCCTTAATTCCCGGGTGGGTGATGTTCGACGGATCTGCCTCCAGCTCTTTACCTTCCAGATGCAGGGAGACTCTGTTCTTCTCTTTAGACACCGTAAATTCTGTACTTTCGAGGGTGTCATATACTTCGTCACTGATATCCGGTCTTCTGACCACATGAAACAGATCGGATAGATATATTTCAACAAGAGAGTATGTATCCACTCCCCAGCTCACCATGTTTTTATTACGAAGCATATTGAACAGTTCATCATGCTGGAATGTATAATCACGGCACATGATCACTTCGTCACCGGACTTTAATATATTGGATCCTTCGACTTTGATACCGCCCGCAACTGCTATATATACTCTGTTGCCCCTCGGTGTGTCGACAAATTTCAGCACGTCTCCACGGTCAAAAAGGTATATCCTGTTCGGAAGCACTTCCTGGTTGTTGCAACGGCCTGTAAATTCAGCCCCTGAAAAAGCGATGATGGTCGGCTCGGTGAATTTAATGATCGCCGGTTTGACCGTCATTTCTATTGTCAGTTCATCTTTTTTATTACCGACCAGCTGGTTTGCCAGCTGATGAGCCAGTCTGTCACACGCGCCTTTTAATTCCTGACCTTCCGGCGAGGGCTGTTCGTTCAACGATTGGACGATTGAAAAAAGACCGCTGTCCTGAATGATTAAACTCACTTTAAAAACCCCTTTTCAACTAAAAATCCTTGTGCCTCTTCGATAACGAGTCCGCACGGCTCGATAGTATCATGACTTTCCATCACTTTTATCGGCTCATACATGAAAGTCAATGTATTCTCGGTTGTAATTATTTCTGTTAAATACTCATGTGCTGAAGTGTCGAAAGCATTTTTCAGCCGTTTAAGAACCGCCGGATCAATGACTTCGTTCTGTTGGTATGTAACCGCATGATCACCATTAGCAAAAAACATCCTTGTCCTCCTATGCCCTAGTTATTATAGAATAAGTCTAATTCAGCCGTTAAAAACTCAGCGATATTTGTAATGATAAAATACGTGATGATAATTGCGACGATCAGACCGGTGAAACCAATCAATACACCAATTATCTTTAAATTATTATCTATTAAATAAGTGACTACAAAATGTGTAAATAAGACGATACCGACAAGCAGTATTATTAGTAAAAAAGTAATCATTTTTTCACCTCTATATTGTAAGTCTGATCTTCAGCCAACCGCGGACACTGTTTATTAAATATACAGATATCCGGCCTTCTTTATATTTCTTAATAAAATCATCAATTGAATAATCTTTTTCCTGAATCGTTTCATCGTCCAATAAAGATTGCCGCATCACGCCATTTAAAATACCTGTCTCTGATGATGGCGTATAAAATTTATCATCCTCTGAGACAACGATATTACCAATGTTGAATTCGGTCAGCTGTTGATGTTCATTATAATATAAAACGATGTTGAAATCATTGTTTGGTATTTTGTAATGATACCTTACCGTCGTCTTATTCTCAATAAATTTCAATGGCCCATTGGTGGGGTCACTGTACAGAAACGCCTCTTCTTCCTCACGATCAGCAATCGGTGCATGGGATATTGCCAATTCGCCGGCTCGGTTCAATGTTGCCCTCAGTTTATATAGACCGTCGTTGATACCTTCGGTCCGCTTATATTGGTCGATCGCTTCCGTCAGATCGGCCGCCTTGAAACCAAACACATCAGCCGACAATGAGAGCCGGCTCTCATGATATGGAAGCCGGTGCACCCGGCCGTCTTCAAGTCGCATCGATTCAATCAGCTCAAATTGGGCTTTCTTTAAAAATGCTGTCTTATCCACAATTTCATCATATTCCGATGCAGGGATTGAATCATACGTAATACCGCCTCCGGCACCATAAACATAATCTTCACCTTTTATATAGAGCGTTCTGATCGGCACGTTAAATACAGACTCCCCGTCCGGGTACATTATTCCAAGTGTGCCGCAATAATATTCTCTTGGCGTCGCCTCCAGGGCATTGATGATATTCATCGTTGAAAGTTTGGGCGCCCCGGTGATGGAACCGCATGGAAACAATCCTTCCATTATATTTGTGAGGTTTACACCTTCTTTAAGCTCTGCCTCCACTGTGGATGTCATTTGAAAAACCGTAGCATACTTTTCTATCGTGAACAGTTTCGGTACATTGACACTGTTTTTCGCAGCGACTTTGGAGATATCGTTTCTAAGGAGATCGCCGATCATCACATTTTCAGCCTGGTCCTTTTTCGACTCTCTCAGAAAACGATAGTTGTCATCATCTTCCTTTTCACTCCTGCCGCGGGGCGCTGTTCCCTTCATCGGACGCGTACGAATTGTTCTGTCTTCATCCACTTCGAAAAACAATTCCGGTGAGCAGCTGACGATCTGCTCGTCACCGTACTCAATATACATGGCATAATCGCCGTTATTGGAAGACATCAGCGTTTCAAACAAAGTATGGCCGTCGCCGTAAAAATTGCCTTTTAATCTCGTCGTGTAGTTGACCTGGTAAGTATGACCGTCACGGATATACTCCCTGACCTGCTCAATGTTTTTAATGATCTGGTCCCGCGTTTCTGTAAACTCGGGTTCGGTCATTTCATATGTTGATGTTTCTCTGTCTGATATGAACGTTCTGTAATCCACAGTGTCTGAAAAGACCCCGATGATGAACTGTTCATTTTCCTGGTCGAATGACTCATATGTGATGGCATTGATGACATAACAGCCGTCTTTCATATGAGCCTCTCCGGTTTTCAGCGCTTCATGAAGGCTGTGTGTCTGTTCTGTCATAACAAGGACCGGATTTGTAAAATACAAATCTTCCACCTGTGAATTTTTTTTAAACTTGGCATGTACGTGCACTTCTAGGCCTCCATTGCTATTTTGATAAAGTTGAATAACTGCTTTCTGCCGTCCAAGGATAAAATCGCTTCAGGATGATACTGCACACCGTAAATCGGCAGTGATTTATGCTGGATGGCCATGTTCACACCATCGTCTGACTGTGCAGTCACTTCAAACGCTGTGCTTTCGCCGGCACATACAAGTGAATGATACCTTGTTACCCTCAAAGGCTGTCTGACACCTTCAAAAATGAAATGACCGGAATGCCGGATTTCATAAGTATGCCCGTGGATCGGGCGTTCGCCCCTGATGACGTCGCCCCCGGTCATATGCCAAAGCATCTGATGACCGAGACATATTCCCAATATCGGCACCCTCTCCCAATGCCGTCCTATAAAGTCAATCACTTCCTGCCGGTCTTTCGGATGGGATGGACCCGGAGAGATGACCATACCGATGATTTTTTCGCGCTCAATCGAAATGTGTTCCAGCTCATCAGGTGTTTTTATTAAAATTTCCACATCATATGGGTTGCCTTCCATATAGTGGACGAGATTATATGTAAACGAATCGTAATTATCTATCATTAATATTTTCATAAGTATTCCGTATTCCTTTTGTTTTCCTATATTTTAGCATATATCATTTAATGTTAATATTTGTTCCTTTATATTCACCCGGTTTTATGATTAAAAGACAGGAAAAGATGAAAACCATTTTTAAGCTGGTAACACTTCACAGAGTATTTAATAACATGATTAAAAAATGAAGAAAAGGGTATTGATATTTTAGAATCAAGAAAATATATATTGGTTCGAATGTTTTCATTTTATTTTAATTTGTTAAGGAGGATATCATTATGGGTTGGATTGTAACTCTTATTGTCGGCGGTCTGATTGGTTGGATTGCCGGTGGAATTTTAGGTAAAGATGTTCCGTTCGGTATCATCGGTAATATTATTGCCGGTTTGGTCGGTGCTTCAATTGGTAACGCACTTGGCCTCGGCATCGGTCCTGAAATCGGCGGTGTGAGTCTGATTGGCGGCTTGATTGGCGCAATTATTCTCATTTTAATCGTATCATTTATAATGAAAGCCATCGGCAGTAACAAAGCTTAATAGAATTTATACAGTATAAAACCTGAGAATCTTCACTTCTCAGGTTTTTCTTTATCATTTTTTGTCTCCTGGATTAACCAGCGGCTATTTTCCTCATTTTCTTTCTCTGCCAATAATCGTTTTTCTTTTATTTTGTTCAGCTCAAGCCGCATATCTTCATTTTCCAATAAATAATTTTCCTGTTTGATCTGTTCCAGTTTTCTCTCTTCCTGCATCTTCTTAAACTGCAATTTTTCTTTTTCCTGGTTGAAATCCCTCGTTATCGCATAAAATGCTATGCCTGCAATACTTATAATGCCGAGACCGCCAAGACCGACAAGTCCCATGATGACATCAAAAAATCCCATTTCTTCAACACCTACAATTCACGTTCTTTACTTTCCTCTATCAGCCATCTGTCCTTTTTTTGGTCATCGCTTTCTTTCAAAATTCTTTCTTCTTTTATTTTATCCAGCTCGATACGCATCTGTTTATTTTCCAGCAGATAGTTTTCCTGTCTGACCTGTTCCAGCTCTTTCTGCTCCCGCATGTGGTCAACTTTCAGTCGTTCATCCTTTTGATCCGAACGGCGTTTTATCGCATACAGCGGCACTGCAAAAAACAATACGACCGGCACCGTAGCCACCAGAAATTCCAATATCCCCATAGCCCTCACCTCATAGGTTTTATTATTAACTATATTTTATCATTAAATTGCAGGAAAATATGTTCCCGAAGGTATTATATTGAATAAATTTATACATTGATGAAAATAAAAATCTCTGCGCTCGCTCAGCTCTCGTGAAACTCAAAAAACGATGGTATTTGAATTCCGCTTATCAGAAAAATTTAAAACCGCCGGGTATCAAAAGATATCCGGCGGCGTCTGTCATTTATATTTTAATTATCTTTTCCATCTGATGAATCTTCGTCACTGCCTACATTATAACCTTTCAAAAGCGCAACCTGTTTGATTGTATGATTATCTGTATCCAGAACAATCCACTTGTCTTTCTCGGTATTAATATAATCGTCGACCTCGATATCTGCATTGACGCTCTGCATCCATCCGCCGATAGTATCGATATCGTCACTATCCTTGAATTCTATGCCAAAGTCGTCAGTAATATCGTCAATCAATACACGGCCGTTAATATGATAGATATTATCCTCTACTTTTACGATGTCCGGGACTTCATCTTCGTCGAATTCATCTCTGATTTCACCGACGATTTCTTCTAAAATATCCTCCATCGTAATCATCCCTGCTGTTCCGCCGTACTCATCAATGATTAATGCAATGTGAACGCGTTCGCGCTGCATTTTTATCAGTGCGTCACTGATGCGTGACACTTCGGTAATCAACGGGATATCGTGTATATAGTTATCCGGTCCGACATAACTGCTGGACACGTGATTTGTTAAAAATTCACGTACATTAATAAAGCCGATGATCTGGTCTTTATCTCCACTGTGATCAGTGACAGGGTAACGTGTAAAATTATGTTCCTGCACAGCCTCGAGCACATCATCAATTTCTATAGGCTCGGTTAAAGTAATCATCTGCGTCCTCGGTACCATAATATCTTTTGCCAATCTTTCATCAAATGAAAAGATATTCTGCATGTATGCAAGTTCAGTATGGTTGATTTCACCGCTCTGATAACTGTTGGTCATGATGACTTTCAATTCCTCTTCCGAGTGTGCCTGTTCTGTCGGCATATCTTTAAATCCGACAAGTCTCAACAGGAACCTTGAAGTACCGTTCATCGACCAGATTAACGGCTTCATAATTAACCCGAAAAAATACATCGGTCTGGAAAACGCCATCGCCATTTTTTCTGCATACTGAATTGCGACCGTCTTCGGTGCAAGCTCACCCACTACGACGTGAATGAATGTAACAATTGCAAATGCAAATGCCACAACAAGCGGCGTGGTTAAGTCTTCAGGCACGCCTATAAAAGTGAAAAATGGATGAAGAATCACCTCGAAAGTCGATTCACCAATCCACCCCAGGCCCAAAGCTGTAACTGTAATACCCAGCTGACAGGCTGATAAGTAATAATCCAGCTTCTGTGTCATGGATTTTACTAAAACCGCTTTTTTGTTTCCTTCATCTATAAGGTTGTCCAGGCGTGATTGTCTTGCTTTTACTAATGAAAATTCCGATCCTACGAATAGCATCGTTAAAAATATTAATATTATAAATAAAATTAAATTTATAAAGGTTGATATGTCCAAAATGTTCCCTGAAAGGGATTCACCTCCGGTAAGTTTTGACTACGATTGTGCAATATTGAATTATTCATACAGATATGATTATCACTTAACAGCGTAAGTAATAATTTAATTTTCAAAATCGCCTTCCCAATTGCAGTCACCTCCACCAAAAGTTAATTATTAAGAGTATTTTACCACAGATGAAAGCAGTTTTACTATTAAATCCAACCATTAAAGTTTGTAGATATTATTACACATCAAAATATGTATTGAAAACGCATATAGTTTTGTTTTATAATGATACTTGTAAAAACTAAAGGTGGTGTAGTAATGTGTGATTCCAATTTAGATGAACGCCTTTGTTTCAATCTATATAATATACAGCGACAAGTGAACCGCTTCTATTCCATGCACGTTCTGCACGATACTGATTTAACATATACACAATATCTGGTTTTGACACTTTTGTGGAAACACGAAAAGTTAAACTTGAAAACAATAGCAGAGTTACTTCAACTCGATAATGCCACAATCTCACCCCTGATCAAAAGAGTTGAAAATCTCGGATACGTCAAGCGTGAAAAAGACGTCTATGATCAAAGGCATGTATATGTAACAGCAACTGAGACAGGCAAAAGTCTGGAAGAGAAAATCGGACATAGATTTTCATTATTTACCGAACATCTCTCATTGAGCAGGGAAAAAAATGATGAACTTCTGGAAACACTTAAACTGATAAATTCAGATTTAAATAAATTAAAAATAACTCAGCCATAATGGCTGAGTTATTTTTTATTGACCTTTGATTAATCCAAATCCGATTGTCCCGTGGCCGGCATGCACGCCCGCTACAGAAACCAGAGGTTCAAATACCAGATTCAAATTGGGCAGTCGCTCATGGATGTTCTTTTTCCATTCTGATGCAAGCGATTCATGTCCCGCATACACGATGGCCAGCGTTTTAATCGCGTCATCTTTCACATGGTTTTCCAGTGTCTGCAGAACATGGGATATCATCTTTTTCTTGGTTCTGACTTTATGCCCCACGATCACTTTTCCTTGTTCAAACTCAAGTTTAATCTGAACCTGCAGCAAAGTTGCAAGTACTGACTGTGATGCAGAAACCCGTCCGCTTTTTCTCATCTGGGAAAAACTATGCGGAAGTAGATACAACTGTGCGTTTTTAATCATTTTTGCAATTCCCGCTTCAACCTCATCCAGAGTTTCTCCATTTTTTCTGCCTTCGACCGCACGCATGATCATTTTTCTCATCGGATAACTGCCGATTCTTGAATCGATCACGGCTGCCGGTTTGGATATCTCTTTAGATACACTCAGTGCACTCTGATATGTTCCTGTAAGTTCACTGGATGCGTGGATTGAAATCACAGAATCATACCGGTCATCCTGTTCCACCTCTTCGTATACATCCATGAATTCACCAATTGTCGGCTGGGAGGTTTTAGCGCCTTCTCCACTTTCTTTCAATAAATTATAAATCTCGGTGATAGATTTATCCACACCGTCTTTATATGCAATTCCATCGATGATGACGGACATCGGCAACACTTTGATGTCATGCTCTTCGATAAAAGATTGCTCTAAACCGGATGCGGAATCAGTTATGATTGCATATTTTTTCACATTTTTCCTCCTCACTACATATCAAATTAAGTGTAGCATGATGAATCGCTCATCTACAAATAATCCCTGAATCTTTTAACCGCTTCATGAACAGCGCCGCGGCGCGCCATCAAGTCTTCATATATACCGCTCTCTATAATACGGCCGTTCTCAATGAAGTGGATTCGGTCAAATTCATGAATATATGATAAATCATGTGTACTTACTATGACCGTCTGCCTGTTTAAAATCGAATGCCACACTTTTTCCTGCAGCTCTTTATTCAGCTTGGCCGAAGGTTCATCCAGTATCCACCAGTCTTCATCCTCTATGATCATCCGGATAAAGTGCAGTCTTTTCTGTTCGCCGCCGGACAGCTGGCCCGTATAATAAACAAAATCATCAGGATTGAAATGGTCCAGACCAAACTCTGCCAACAGACTTTTTATTGCTTCATCAGAAATCTTGAAATGACCGAACATTGTCAGATTATCACGGATGGTTGCATTATAAAAATCCAGGTGCTGCGGCATGACACCCATATCCCGCTTTTCAATCAATCGGTTGAGCAGTGTCGTCTTACCCGACCCGCTGCTTCCGATAATCGCATGTTTCTCACCGGAATTCACTGTAAGACTGACATCTGACAATGCATCGTATGCACCGGCAGGATATTTATAGGATACATTGCTTAAAGTCAATTCCGCCCCGGAAACCTTCGGTTCACTTTCAATGTTCGATGTTTCATTTTCAATCTGTTCAACTTTCTGCTTCGTATTGAAATATTGGCTCGCCGGCTCGACGACCGGGGTCAGTACTTCAAAGAAGCTGATGACAAGTAAAATCAGCATCGGAATTAAAAAGATATGGTCATCCTGCATCAGGATGATGACCGCTGTAATAATGCCGAGCTGTATCATGCCGCTCAAAAAATCGATCATTGAATCTTTAAAGCTTTTCCTGTTTTTATTACGGGTGATCGATTTCAGCTGATCATCAATATCAGACTGAACAATCGTATTTTTGCCGTCGATGAAAAGATCGGTGAATCCATGGATGAACTGATACGTCTTAAGAAACGCATTTGTATCCAGTCTGTCGTACTCAGCATCGATTTTGTCGTCCCATCTGCTGAATACGAATGGCAGAATGACAAGCATCAGCAGTACGACCAGCAGTGAGATGACAATCATCTCAGTATTCAAAATCGCTGATAAAAGAATGATGACAATCGAGAGCAGCGCAGCGACAACGTAAGGATAGATGATGGTAATATAATAATTTTCAATATCCTCGAAGTGGCGGCTCAGTGTCTGTATAAACCGGACGTTATGCCTGTCCCTGTCATCGGATAACGTCGACTCAAAATACCGAGTGCGCATTCTTGAAATCAGTTTGAATGTCGCGTTGTGCGACAGAAGACGTTCTAAATATTTCAGGCCGCCTTTCGTCATGCCGAACAGTTTGATCATTGAAATGATCAGCAGGATGACAAAAATCGGTGGTTCGAAAAAGCTCAGGCTGATCATATAACCGCTGAGGCCGAAAATCGATATGCCGATCAGACTGCCGACGACACCGAGAAGTATGCTGTAAACTACATGTTTCTTTTCATTTCTTAAATATTCCATCATCTATCACCCCTTTGCAGTTTTTTATGTTCAAGGTGATAATGTGTATCGCTGATATTCAGCAGTCTCCGTCTGTGGACCACTGCAATGATTGTCGAAAATTCTTTTAATGCTTTCAGATGATCCAGTACGATGTTCTCTGTCTCAGCATCCAGAAATTCGGTCGGCTCATCCATGACGATGATGCCCGGCTGTTTTAACAGGACACGCGCGATTTTCAGTCGGACGATTTCACCGCCGGAAAAAGGTACGTTATTATTTATGATCGGTGTATGGATGCCTTCGGTCAGTTTATTCACACTGCCCATCAGCTTCAACTGTTCCAGTATATTCAACACCGCTTCCTCGCCGGCCCCGCCGTCAGAAAGATATTCGAATAATGTACTGTCATTAAAATAAAGTTCATCGGAAATATAGCCGATATCCAACGTGGACAGTTTGACTTCTCCGCGCTTTGGCGGCAGCAGCCCGACAATCGTTTTCAGGAGGGTCGTCTTTCCTTCCCCCGAAGGTCCGGTGATGGCATTGATTGTCCGGGGACTAAACTTAATATTTATATTCTCGGCCAGACGTGTTTCACCGTAACCGATATCGACATTTTCCAGTTCGACCGCATATTCGTCTGAATCCGAAATTGTTCTGTACTCTTCATGCTTCGCAGGTGCTTTGAGCCACTCGTTCACCTTGTCCAAATGGCCTCTTGCCAGCTGGCCATTATGAAATTCAACGCCCAACACTTTAAGTGCATTATAAAATTCAGGAGCGAGCAGCAGCGTGAAGAAAGCGGCATAGAAGGTGATGTTTTCAAATATGATGATCTGCAGTCCGATTTCGAGTGCCACCAATCCGATACCGAGGATCGTTATGAACTCGAGCATCAAAGACGACTGGAATGCATATTTCAAGATTTTCATCGTCTGTGTGACAAAATCTTCATTGTTCTCTTCCAGCCTGCCTTTGACGGCGTCTCTCGAACCTGTGTAGCGGACAGTATCCTTACCGCGGACCAGGTTTAAAAATAAAGTGCCCATATCATCGAATTGAGAAGCCTGCTTATATGACTCGTCTCTCGTCTGCAGCCCGACCAGCACGTAATAGAGTGGTACAAAGGGAGCGGTCAGCATCAGGATAATGGCCGCATTCCTGTGGACGAAAAACAGTACGATGATGATGACAGCAAGCTTGACCATCGTATTGACGATCGTCGGTATGAACACCTGCTCAAACGGACGGTATTTTTCCAAATGCACATATAGCGCATTCAGGAAGGACTCTGACTTTTTATTCGTCGTATCATTCACTTTGGATAGTAACCGGTTTCCGTATTGTTCCATTCGTTTATGTGCGACATGGGCCGTGCTGTATTGATAAATTGCACGCAAAGATATAAATGCCGTGAAAAAAATCAGCATCCATGTAAGCAGATTATATGATAATGTCTGATCCCCAACGATGAATTCAGATAATATGACGGACAGATAATGTCCGAAAAAGACATACAATATAATCATCATCAAGGATATCAAAGCATAAATTGTCAGCCATTTCCTTGGAAATTCTATTTTCATTCTTAACGCTTCCTATTATAAATTTGAAAAAAACGTGAAGTAATCTTCACGTTTTATCCGCCAATGTAACTCATATTGATTTTCTTGCGCGCCTTGCGTCTCTCTTCAGTGATTTCAGTTCTTATTTCAGAATAACGGTCATCTCGCTTATTCCATACGCCGGTCAGAATATCATGCAGCTCTGAATCGTCTATTCCTTCGCGCATTAAAGTCTTGATATCAAATCCTTCTACAGCAAACAGACAGCCGTAGAATTTACCGTCGGATGACAGTCTCGCACGTGTACATGTAGAACAGAAGCTCTCAGACACGCTCGTGATGAATCCTAAGTATGACTGTGCGTCTTTATGACGGTACACTTTGGCCACTTCACCGTAATATTCCGGAGAACGCGGTTCTAAGTCAAACTCTTCATCCAGCATACCCATGATTTCTTTTTTAGTGACCACTTTATCAAAGTTCCAGCCGTTATCATTACCGACGTCCATAAACTCGATAAAACGCAGTGTCACACCGTCCAGCTCTTTGAAGTAACGTGTCATCGGTATGATTTCGTGTTCATTGAGTCCTCTTTGGACCACCATGTTCACCTTGATTTCAAACCCGATGGACTGTGCGTATTTAATCTGCTCCAGTATTCTTGATGTACCGATGCCCCTGTCGTTTATCTGTCCGAACAATTCATCATCCAGTGCATCCAGACTGATGTTCAATCTGCGAAGACCTGCATCGTACAACTTCTGGCCGTGCTTCTTCAACAACAGGCCATTCGTCGTGAGCCCGATATCTTCAATACCTTCTATATCGTTCAATGCTGCTATCAATTCATGTAAATCCTTACGCAGTAACGGTTCACCGCCGGTAATCCGTAATTTTTTGACACCCATGCTTGCATATATTTTTGCGATCCGTTCAATTTCTTCAAATGACAGCAGTTCATCCTGTTTCATAAATTGAAAATCATCGCCAAAAATCTCCTTAGGCATGCAATATCGACATCTGAAATTACATTTATCTGTTACAGAGATACGAAGGTCCCTTATCGGTCTGCCAAACTTATCTGTAATCTGCTCAGTCATAGCATCCCTCCTTATTCTATATCACTTTTATAATTTATATTCCTGAATATTTCCGGGCTCTCTTTCGTTTCGGATACATCGAGCATTTTGACATTCTGATTATTGAAGAACGCCTTGAAGCTCAACCGTTCCGACTGAAGCTGCCCTCCCAATTCATCTAATAAATCAGTACCCTGGAAGACACTGATTGTTGGATGCATTTTATCATCTTCTGTTGAGACAATGAAAGTATTTGGATTGGACACTGCCGCATCATGAAGCTTTTTCAGCCATTCCGCTGTAATAAACGGCGTGTCGCATGACACAATCAGCAGCCTGTCGTCCGGATAGGCTTTCGCTGCTGCATACAGACCGCCGAGGGGTCCGTAATCCTGATAGTCTTCATCATCGATGATCGTCTTATAATCAAAATACGGCGCCAGAACCTCATTTGTATTGATGACAATTTCATCACACAATCCGGATTCCGACAAAACATCGTAAACGTGCTGGTACATCTTCTTACCACCCAATTCATACAGGCTCTTCTGTTCGCCGAAGCGGGTGGACCTGCCGCCCGCCAGAACAACGCCGATTGTTTTCATCAGCCGCCGCTCACAGGCGGTATCAGGGCAATCATATCTCCGCTTGATAAAGTATGATCATCCTTGACGAATGATTCATTGCTCGCCACCTGGAATACCTCTCCGTCGAGGGCCGGGTAATCTGCATAAATCCTGTTTTTCAAATCTATAACTTTCATTGAACCATCAGTGTCCAATTCAATAACGTCATTGCCCACTTTTTCTTTAAGTCCGGCAAAAAGCATTACTTTCATCGTTATTTCTCCTCTACACTGGAATGATAATGACGTGAATCTCCGATCCACTCTTCACCATCAGACCATATTTCTTTTTTCCATATCGGAACAATTTCCTTCAAACGCTCGACTGCGTACTCATTTGCCCTGTAGCTGTCCGCTCTGTGCGGTGAACTGGTGACAATGACCACAGCAATGTCGGATATATCGAGTTTGCCGATACGGTGGCCGATTGAAGTCAATACTCCCGGCCAGCGTTCTGAAATTTCGTCTCCGATCTGGGCGAGCATTTTTTCAGCCATTGGAACATACGCTTCATATTCCAAATATATCGTCCGGGTGCCTTTTGTCCATTCCCTGACATGTCCGGTAAATGTACAGATTGCACCCTGTTTTTCATTTAAGACAAATTCGTGGTACTTCATCGGTTCAAGTGGTGTTTCAACTACTTCAAACTGTTTCATTCATCAATACTCCATTCTTTAAACCAAGTCATGATAGTCTCCTCATCATAACGTATATCAAATGTTTTTAACACATTCCGAAGACCGATATTATTTAAATTTGTGTGACCGCCTTTGAACGAATATGCCATAAAAATTTTAGGGTAGTCCTCATCTTTATAACCTTCTATCAAAATAAAATCTACAAGCCCGGTAAAGTCGTCTATCTGCTTCTTCAGATCCGGCGCTTTATTTTCAACGGTCATCACAGTGCCCGGCGTATTCAGCATCGTGAAATCCGAACCGCTCTCTATGAATTTCCCGGTATCTGTCGTCGCATCGTGCACATCATCACGATGATGGTTTTTAATGACTGCCACTTTGAAACCTTGTCCCTTAAGATACTTGACCATACGGTTGACCGTTGTTGTTTTACCGCTGTTTTTAAAACCGGTCACCTGAAGGATTTTCATCTATTCCACCCCGAAACGGTCGGCGCCAGAAGTGACATCGGTCATCATCACCTTGACTGTGTCACCTTTTTCAAAACCGCGTGTGCCGCCCGGCATAACGATGACACCGTTACTTTTTGCGATGGAAGTGACTGCGTTGGACTTGTTGAATCCCGCAGGTTTTGCATATACCTCACCGTTAATATACTGCACTTCCGCACGTATGAAGCGCGTGAACGGATTCGGTTTGGTGAAATCCTCATCGAGCGTCGCATCAATGAACGGTGCATGCACATGTTCCGAAGCCATCATTGCCTGGACCGCGGGACGGACGAACAACTCAAACCCTGAATAACAGGCGGACGGGTTGCCGCTTAAGCCGAATAGGAATTTACTCCCCAGTCTGCTGACCGTCGTGACACTTCCCGGTCTCATCGCCACTTTGTTGAACAGTACTTCCGCACCAAGTTTGTCATAGATTTTCGGCAGGAGATCGTAATCCCCGACAGAAACGCCGCCTGTCGTAATGATCATGTCGACTTCTTCCAGCATCTGCTTTATATTGTCATGCAATGTATCCAGGTCATCACTCTGCATGTGGTATCTCTTGCCTTCAATACCGGATCTTTTCAGCTGCGCAAGAATCATCGGTGTATTTGAGTTTCTGATTTTACCGCGCACCAGTTCCTCGCCCACATCCAGGAGTTCACTGCCCGTCGATAAAACGCCGACGACCGGTTTTTTATACACTTCCACTTCACTGTATCCGAATGTCGCAAGCACAGCGACGGTCCCCGGGTTGATCAATGCACCTTTTTCTAAAATGACATCGCCTTCGGAACTCTCTTCTCCCTTCATGGCGATGTTTTCACCCGGATTAAAAGTTTTACGGACCGTGAACCCTTCATCGGTTTCCTTTGCCTGTTCAAACATCACGACAGTATCCGCACTTTCAGGGATTTCTGCACCTGTCATAATTCTGAATGCTTCATTTCCCTTCAGCTCATAATCACTTGTTGAGCCCGCCGGCACCTCTTCGACCACCTTGAACGGCACCCGGTTATCACCGCTTGCACCTTCAGAGTCTGCTGATCTGATGGCAAAGCCGTCCATTGCCGACTTTGTAAATAAAGGCACGTCATGCGTTGCGACAAGATCATTCGCCAAAATACGCCCATGTGCATCGTAGTATGATACGACTTCAGTATCTGTCAACGTTACATTTTCCAAAACACGTCCCACTGCTTCACTCACTTGAATCGGTTTTCTATTTAAAGTCATAAAGTCTCCTACTTTCCAGAAAAATTCTATTATGATTAATTGCACTTTGACAGCGCATCATTGAATTATAATATGTTCAGGCTTCGAGCCTTCAACCTTTATTCTACATTAAAAAAGTGCCGATTCCCAATGCCTCGCCCACCGCTGATGTTTTTATTGCATTCATCGATTTTGAAAAATGATCCAAATATTTGTTCTGGATTTCAGAATGATTTTCAGCTTTTTCCGGGAACGCCCGACGCCAACAATTACATATTCGCCCCATCTGCCTGATTGATTGTGTTTCGTATCTTTTTTATAACGGAATGCGTATAATATTGAGCATGAGTTACAAATGGTAAGAAGCCGCAAGTGCTGTTCTTATGTATGCAGTAACTGACTTATACATTAAAAAGGATGGTTGAAATGACAGATTTTACTCACTTTAATGAAGAAGGCCGCGCTAAAATGGTCGATGTCTCGGACAAAGAGGTTTCTACCAGAATCGCAAGAGCATCCAGCTCGGTAGAAGTCACAGAAGATATATATAAAGCAATTACCGAAGATAAAATCAAAAAAGGCGATGTGCTTTCAGTTGCCCAGATTGCCGGCATCATGGCCGCAAAAAATACCCATCAGATCATTCCGATGTGCCACCCGCTGTCACTGTCCGGCGTTGATATATCATTCAGCTGGGATACCGGGTCCCGATACCTTCTGAACATTGTCACGGAAGTGAAGACAAAAGGACAGACCGGCGTGGAAATGGAAGCCCTGACCGCAGCAAGTGCCGCCGCACTCACTGTCTACGATATGTGTAAGGCACTCGATAAAGGCATGATTATTCACGAGACCAGACTCATATCCAAATCTGGCGGTAAATCCGGAGACTATACAGCTTAATAAGTGAATATGTACAAAATTTTACACCTGCTCACCTGGAAGGTTTTTCATCGCTATGTGAGCAGATTTTTTATGTACCTGCTCACTTGGAAGGTTTTTCTCTGCTATGTGAGCAGGTATGAAGTCAGAAACGTTCAGTTAGACAAAAAATCAGCCTCATCTATACGCCAATCCACATCAAAATAAAAACTCCCGGCACACATGTATATGCCGGGAGTTTTCATTATCTCTATCAATCTTCTTTTGTCACTTCAAAGACGAGGTGGTTCAGTTCAGGAACAACAAGTTTTTCCATCGCCAGTTTAACAGCTCCGCTTGAGCCCGGCATCGAAATGATGACCTGGTTCGCATACGTACCAGCGACCGCTCTCGAAAGAATACTTCTTGAACCGATGTCTTCGGTGTAACTCAACATGCGGAAAATTTCTCCGAAACCTTCAACTTCTTTATCGAAAAATGGCCTGACCGCTTCAATCGTCACATCTCTTTTAGCGATGCCTGTCCCGCCTGTGGTGATCACCGCATCTACACCTTTATCCAGCATGGCGGAAACAGCCTTTGTTATCGATGCCGTATCATCCTTGACAATTTTGTAGTTGTCTTCTTCAACTACAGTGTTGATTTCTGCCAGGTATTCCTGGACCAGCCTGCCACCTTTGTCAGTTTCTACAGTTCTTGTATCACTTACAGTAATCACCGCAACATTAATATCACGGTCAATTCTTTCAACAATACTCATGTTTATTCTCCTATCCGAATAATTGATTCACTATCGTTCTCGCTTTATTCGTCTGATCTGCTCCGTGGATTAATAAACGCCCGTTATTAAAACTTACTATGCGATAGTCATCATATTTGAACTCTACAAAATACGGTGTTTCATTCAACGGTATATTGCGTGCCGCGAGGGCTTTCACCACTGTGTCTTTCGTCAGACGTTCATCTATATACTGGACCGTATCCCTGCCGCATAGACGCATGGACATTTGGCCGCCGCTTCCCTCTTTAAGTTCAGGGAACTCATGTGTGACACAAGTCGGGCATTCTGAATCGGCCATACCGTCTATTTTAAACTTCATGTGATCCATATCCCATGTGTTGCCCATCCGCATATAAAACGGGGCTTCAAACTGTTTTGTCATAATTTTGAATGCAGTTGTGACCTGCTCGGATACCGCCATATGCACTGCCGGCGATATTACGCCTACAGTATCGCATGTCAATGTCGTTGTCGGAAGCACCGGCACCAAACATCTGTAACACGGGGTCTGACCCGGTACAAAGCCGCAGCTGGAATATGAAGCTTCTACACATGCTGCATTCACCCATGGTTTATTCAGTTTGAATGCGACATCATTGATTAGCATTCTGGTATCGAAATTATCCGTACCATCAAAAATAATGTCCGCTTCTTTTGCCAGAGACTCCATCAAAATGACATCGGCATGGGCAATATGTGTCTCTATTTCCATATCGCTCCTGATGTTTTCGAGGCGTTCTTTCGCTGCAATGACTTTGGGAATTTTATTATCAGCATCATCTTCAGTATACAATGTCTGTCTTTGGAGATTGGACATTTCTACATAGTCCCGGTCAATCAGGATTATCTTTTTGACACCGGCTCTTGCAAGCATTTCGCTTGAAAGCGAACCAAGCGCCCCCACCCCGACGATGAGTACCGTACGGGATTGGATGAGGCGCTGTCCTTCACTGCCTATTTTATTGAATAAAGTCTGTCTTGAATAACGATTCATTATATCCACTCTCTAAATACTATTTGCCTTAACTTTACTACGCAGGTAGAGCATTGTAAACAAAGCGATCACGCAGGCACCCGTCAAAAGGTGGAATGCGAGCATATATGTGCCGGTCGCTTCGAAAGTCGACTGCATCACAAGCGGCGGGAAGAATCCACCGAGGCCGCCCATCATGGCAACAAAACCATTTGCGATTCCCGACTGCTTTGAGAAGTACATCGGTACGAACTTAAACACAAGACCGTTTCCGATACCTGCAAATACAGAAGTCAATAAACAGCCAATGGTGAACATGATCAGGCTTTCATACGTAAATGACAGCAGCAGACCTGAAAGTGTCAAACCGATAAATGAAATCATTACCATTGTTATCGGATCGAATTTATCACCGAGCATACCGCCTATCGGTCTGAGTAATGTTGCAATCAATATGAATCCTGCTGTTCTGAATCCGGCATCTGCTGTTGAGAGTTCAAAGAATGTCACCAGATAGTTCGGCAGGAAAATACCGAATGCAACGAATACACCGAAAGTGATGAAATACCAATAGTTCAAAAAGTAGAACTTGTAATCCGACATTGCTTCTTTAAATTGTTTTCCAAGCGGCAGATTGACTTTCTTTTCACCTTTATCTCCCAGGAAGAACTGCAGCAGGGCAAACAGTGCAAGGATAATCAAATACGTTTGTACAGCTGCCTGCCAGCCGCCCAGCATACCTGCAAGTACAGGTGCACCGAAGCTTGTTACCGCCGTACCGATATTCCCCATACCGTATACACCGTTGACAAAACCATGCTTATTCTTTTCATAATATTTAGGCAGGGCAGTTACACCGATACTGAATGTCGCTCCACCGATACCTAAAAATACCGCAACAATGATTAAATCCGTCGTCGTCGTCGCTATACTCAAATAAAAGACTGGAATCAGCAAAAATATGAAACTCGCCAAATATACTAACCTTGCTCCGATTCTGTTCGTCATAATACTGAATGGAATCCTAAGAATGGAACCCAGTATCGTCGGTAAAGCGATGATTAATGCCTGCTGCGATGCAGCTTCAGGAATATCCTGCACAATTTCCGGAAATAATGGTGCGAGCAGTGTCCACACCATAAATCCAACCAATAAGCTGGATGTTTGAAGAAATAACTGTTTTTTTCCCATAGTCTCTGACATACGATCAACCTCACTAGTTTGTGATTTTATTTACAATATTATTATAAAACGAATCAGAAAGCGTTGAAAGAGGGAAAACCCTATATAAACCTTGTTATTCTACAATTAAAGTATTCACTTGCTCCAGTAAAACTTCTTCGTCAATTTGCTTTAACATTTTTTCAGCCATATCAAACAGTACGGCTTCTTCTTTTACCATATGTACCATCAATACTTCATAAGCTTCCATGACGTCCTTGACCATGTCGTGCATCGTGCTGATATCCATCTCTGTCGATACCTGCTCGGAATGATGAAGAAAATGATCGATATATGCATCAATTTCTTCATGCTCTTCTTCTATGGATAAAATCGGTCCTTGTTCATAGCCGATATAAACCCCAAGCATCGGGAAAAAGTACTTTTCTTCTTTTTCCTGGTGTTTTTTCAAAGGCACCCTGAATGCTTTCAGTTTTTCTCTGATTTCCTTGATTGCCATCATACCTTCAAGTCTGCTGTACACATCTTCATTTTCAAATTTCAATACGAATTGGAACCATTCATTCATCAAATGCCTGATATAATGGTGTTCATTTTCTAAAACACGAAGTGCCTTAAGTTTATATTTAAATTCATTAGTCTTCATGAATATCCATCACCTATCATTAAATATCGAAAAGCTTCTTTTTCACAGCATATTCCACCAATTCCGGTCTTGATGACAAATCGAGTTTATCCATGATCCTGGACTTATGTGCTTCCACGGTTTTCACCGAAATATACAGCATTTCTGCAATATCTTTATTGCCGTAACCTCTTGCCACGAGCGGGAGTATCTCCAGCTCTCTCTGCGTCAGTATGTTAAACGGTTCTTTGTCATGCTCCAATGTTTCGTCGCTGCTCAGGAACTTTTCAAAAGAATCATTCATCAATACCGGATCTATATATCTGTCGCCTTTGGCAACTGTTCTTATTGCACGTATCAGTTCATCATCGGGAGAGTTTTTCAAAATATATCCAAGTGCACCGCTTTTAAACGTGTGTGTAATATATTCTTCATCATCGTACATGGTGAGTATTAAAATCTTAACATCAGGGAATACTTCATGTATTTTACTCGCTGCAAACAATCCGGATTCTCCCGGCGGCATGCTTAAATCGAGCAGCAGTACATCGGGTGAGAGTGACTTTACTTTTTCAAAAGCCTGGGTCCCGTCCGCTGCAGTACCGACCACTTCCATATCCTCCTGATAATTGAGCAGCATCGTAAAGCCGGTCCTAACAACTGCATGATCATCCGCAATTACTAATCTCATACAATACTCTCCTCTACGGGGATAAACCCTTCCACTTTAGTCCCGACACCCGGCTCACTGTTGATGTTCAAAGTCCCGTCGACACTGCTGATCCTCTCCTGCATTCCAAATAAACCGAGACCGGAGCCTTTAGGATCATCCTCCATAATAAAGCCATTGCCTTCATCTTTAATTTCAAAATGAATGTGCACGGCATTAAATGATAAAACTTCCTGGAGTTTGACTGATACTTCATCACTGTCTGAGTATTTGGCAGCATTGAACACAGCTTCCTGTATCACACGGTAGACCACAGTCTCTATTTCGGGCTGATATCTTTGACGTTTGAGGTTCGTGTCGAAACCAACCAGTATTCCGTACTGTTTCTCAGTCCATTTAAAGTGTGTTTTCAAAGCAGCTTCTATACCCAGATCATCAAGGCTGGCCGGTCTCAGTTCCACTGAGATATTCCGAACATAATCCAGCAGGTAGCTGAGTGTATCTTCGGAATTTTTTATTTTTTCGTCTAATTCTTCACGGTCCAGAGTATATTTGAACAATCGCATTTCAAGCAGCAGGTTCAAAAGTTCCTGAGTGACACCGTCATGTAAATCCCTCGAAATTCTTTTTCTTTCATTCTCCTGTGCCTGGATGATTCTCTGGGTCAACAGTTTCTGGTGTTCAAACTCCTGCTGTTTCATCAGTTCCGATAAAGGATTCAAAGTGAAAACGCTGATGTTGTTTTCATGATCGATCTGCTGGAAATTGGCAACATATGCGACCTTCTCCCCACTTCGGGTGCGCATATAGACCTGAAACGTCAGTTTTTCACTGGACAACAGGAAGCAGTTACTGCAGTCATAACTGCCGTTATTGCCCACACCTAAACAATGACCGCAAATATTAACAAATTGATTGCGGTCATAATCTCGTTCGTCTAATGTAGTTTGTGCTTCTTCATTCATATAGACAATTTCGCCGTGTCTGTCTACGAATATAATCATCTCTTTCGATTGATGAAACATCGCTTTTAAGAGCGATGTTAAGTCCTGTGTTTTCATATGGCCATCATCTCTTTTAATATTTCTATGCGTAATGTTTCTTCCACATCCGTTTTTAATGATTCGTATTTCGATTCGCTGATTTGAGCTGGTTTTCTATTGCCTAAAACGAGTACCCCTACAACTATTTCATCATCACTCCAGATTGGCATTGCAACAAAGGATTTCACTTTTTCAAAATATAGAATCGGATAACTCAAAAGCCCTTCCTCATCATACATCGTACTGACATCCTGAATGACCAGCGATTTGCCCGTTTTCATTACCAAGCCGGGTAAACCAGCGCCTTTTCTAAGTTCCATCCGCTTCCATCGCTGATTTTCACTGCCAAAGACATATTTCCATTTAAATGTGAAATTCCCGCGACTGTTGGTAGTGTCAGTCAAAGCAATGATTTCAAATTCGTACTTCTCTTTTAAACTGTACAAAGTGTCTCTGATTGATTGATTCATAGCTATCTCCCACCAATTTTAAGCAATCGTCTATTTATGCTTGCGATAGACTATATAACTTCTGCCTACATAGTTGAACGGTAAGCTCCAAGCATGCACAAGCCGGGTTGCAGGCCACAGCGCAAAGATCAGAAATGCGGCAAGGACATGAATTTTAAATGACAGAGGCACATCTGACATCACTGCTGCATCCGGTGAAAATGTAGCAAGACCTCTTACCCACACTGAGATTGTCTGACGATAGTCAAAATCGGTTACAATATTATTTGTTACCAGTGTAGCATACACACCCATGAAAGTTATAAACAGAAGCAGGAAATTTACAATCATATCCGAGGCTGAACTTAGACGGCGGATCGACTTGTTTGTAATTCTGCGGAATGTCAGTAAAAACATGCCCGCTAACAAAACGACTCCAAAAAACCCGCCGACATACATTGCACCTAAGTGATAGATGTGATTGGTCACCCCAATTGCACTCAACCAGTGCGCAGGCACGAATAAACCGACGATATGCCCTAAAAACACTGGTATTACAGCCAAGTGGAACATGATGCTGCCAATCATCAATTGTTTCTTTTCAATAAATTCACTTGATTTTGCCGTCCAGCCGAATTGGTCGATTCTATATCGCCAAATATGGCCGACGATAAAAATAGCGATACATAGATATGGAAATATAACCCACAAAAATTGCTCAAGCATTTTGCTCGCCCTCTTTCATCGACTCATCTACACATGCTTTAAAAGTTTCCCGTAATCCTTTAATCAAGTTAAAATACGGACTTTTATTTCTTTCCAACGCCTGAATCATATGATATGTACCGTCTTCCAACACCATGATTAACAAAGTCAGGCTTTCTGCTGCACGATCGTCACCACGCCATTCTGCTGCATAGAGGAATTCAAGCATCAGAGGCAGGTAGTCACTCAACTCATTATCCGGCATTTTCAGTCCGAACATTTCATACAATACTTTAAGCTTCGCCAACATTTGTCCACGTTCTTTTTGGTCTTCAAATTTAAAGTATGTCATATAAAGATTTGTATCTCTGTCAAAATCAAATGTCTGGGTGTATACCTGCTGGATATCATCCAGACTGATATCATTCATATCTTTCCAATACTGTTCTATATAAGGAAAAGCTGGATGGGACGAATCGAACGTCCCATCAAATTCTCTTGGATGAAAATCTATTTTCCTTGGGAAAGTTAATTGATTTGAGAAAAATCCAAATGATTTTTTATATTTATACACTTCATCGAGATTAATCACGCCAAATTCCCCCATAGAAATTCTCTTCATAAATTTCTTTGCCGGTCTTGTTGTTAGTAGTCGCAGCCATTACCGGACCACAGCCGTCACAATCATCGCCGCCAAAGCCGTAGCCGGTTGAACCTTGGGCACGGTATGGGTCTGTATATTGTTCGCGGTGGGAAGTCGGTATTACAAAACGGTCTTCATATTTTGCGATTGCAAGCAGACGATACATCATCTTAGTCTCGTTTGCTGTCATGCCGACGCGATCCAATCTGCTTTCATCGAAATCTTTGCCGCTTGAGATTGCTCTCATGTATTGACGCATCATCGCCATTTTTTGAAGCGCACCTTTTATCGCTTCCGTGTCACCGGCTGTCAGCATGTTCGCAAGGTACTGAACCGGAATTCTCATTTCATCAATCGCAGGGAAAATAGCATCTGGATTTTTAATTGAGTCTTTACCTTCAAAATAGTTCATGATCGGGCTGAGCGGCGGGCAGTACCATACCATCGGCATTGTGCGGTATTCAGGGTGAAGCGGGAATGCAAGCTTATATTCCACCGCCAGTTTATACACCGGTGAATTTTGTGCCGCTTCAATCCAGTCATCGGAAATGCCGTCTTTTTCTGCCTGTGCAATAACTTCAGGGTCATTAGGGTCAAGAAACAGATCAAGCTGAGCTTCATAAAGGTCCTTTTCATCTTCTACAGAAGCTGCTTCAAGTACACGGTCAGCATCATACAGAAGAACACCCAGGTAACGCATTCTGCCTGTACATGTTTCAGAACATACTGTCGGCAGTCCGGCTTCCACACGAGGGAAACAGAATGTACATTTTTCAGCTTTGTTCGTTTTCCAGTTGAAGTATACTTTCTTGTAAGGGCAGCCGGTCATACAGTATCTCCAGCCGCGGCATGCTTCCTGGTCAACGAGGACGATTCCGTCTTCGTCACGTTTGTACATAGCACCTGAAGGACAGCTTGCCACACAGCTTGGGTTCAGACAGTGTTCACACAGTCTTGGCAGATACATCATGAACGTCTTTTCAAAGTTGAATTTGATTTCTTCTTCAATTTTCTGGATGTTAGGATCCTGTGGACCAGTGATGTGTCCGCCTGCAAGATCGTCCTCCCAGTTCGGCCCCCACTCCAAGTCCATTTTTTCTCCTGATACTACTGAACGCGCTGTAGCAACAGGACTGTGTTCACTCTCTTCTTTAGTGATAAGATCCTGATAGTTGTAAGTCCATGGTTCGTAGTACTCTTTCATTTCAGGCATATCAGGGTTGTAGAAAATTTTACCTAAAGCGATTTTGGATAACTTCGTACCGCTTTTCAGTTCCAGACGGCCATTTTTAAGTTTCCAGCCGCCCTTATAGTGTTCCTGGTCTTCCCAACGTTTCGGATAACCGATTCCCGGTTTCGTCTCAACGTTGTTGAACCACATATATTCTGCACCCGGTCTGTTCGTCCAAGTGCTCTTACAAGTGACACTGCACGTATGACATCCAATACATTTGTCCAAGTTCATCACCATTGCAATTTGCGCTTTAATCTTCAAGCCAATTGACCTCCTTCATTTTTCTTACAGCTACGTATACATCTCGCTGGTTACCAATCGGGCCGTAGTAGTTGAACCCGTAACTTATCTGTGCATAACCGCCCACCATCTGAGTAGGCTTCATATGAATTCTCGTCGGTGCGTTGTGGCTTCCGCCGCGTGTATCTGTAATTTCCGAACCGGGCACTTCAATGTGCTTATCCTGAGCGTGATACATGAACATCGTACCTTCCGGCATTCTGTGAGATACTACTGCTCTTGCTGCGACAACACCGTTTCTGTTGTAGACTTCCAGCCATTCGTTGTCATCAATGTCGTGCCTTTCTGCATCCACATTGGAAATCCAGACTGTCGGACCGCCTCTGAACAGTGTCAGCATGTGTAAGTTGTCCTGATAAGTTGAATGAATGTTCCACTTACCGTGCGGTGTTAAATATCTTAGGACCAATGAGTCCACTCCACCTTTGATTTTCTTGTCTTTAGAACCGAAGACCATCGGCGGTAATGTCGGTTTATACACCGGCAACGCTTCTCCGAACTGCATGAACATATTGTGGTCGATATAAAATGACTGTCTGCCGGTCAAAGTTCTGAACGGTACATTCCGTTCAACGTTTGTGGTAAATGGGTTGTAGCGTCTGCCCTGCTTGTTGGAGCCTGGGAATACTGCTGTCGGAATCACTTCTCTCGGCTGTGCAGTAATATTGTTGAAAGTGATTTTTTCATTTTCCCTTGCGCTTGAAATATCTCTTAATTCCTGTCCGGTCTGTTCTTCAAGATCTGCATATGATTTCTGTGACACTGTACCGTTCGCACACGACGAAACATGTAAGACGACATCAGCCGCTCTTCTTGCTGTATCCATTTTTGGCAGTCCGTCTTTGATTGATTCATCCGTGTAGACACCATTCATGGATTTGAGTTCTTCATGCTGTTCTGTGACATCAAAGGAAACACCGTGTGCGCCGATTTTGCCTCTGAATCCAGGTCCTGCGGTAATAAACTTATCGTAAACCTGCGTGAAATCTCTTTCGACGACTTTGAATGCCGGCATCGTCTTGCCGGGAATTGCTTCAACTTCACCTTTCGACCAGTCTTTCACCAAACCTAAAGGCTGTGAAATTTCCTGCGCTGTATCGTGTGCCAAAGGTGATGTGACTAAATCTTTATATTTGCCCGTTAAGTGCTCTTTTGCCAAATTTGAAAATCCTTTGGCCAGGTCACGGAATATATTCCAATCGGACTTGGATTCCCATAATGAATCGACTGCCGGGTTGAAAGGGTGAATGAACGGGTGCATATCCGTACTTGAAATATCATGCTTCTCATACCATGTAGCAGCAGGTAATACTATGTCCGAGTAAATCGGTGTTGCTGTCATTCTGAAGTCTATTGAAATTAATAAGTCCAATTTACCTTCAACATCTTCTCCCCACTCGACCTCATCCGGTTTGAAATCTTCGTTCGCAGATGCAAGCAGGCCGCTTTTCGTGCCGAGTAAATGTTTCATGAAATATTCCTGGCCCTTTGCTGAAGAAGATATTAAGTTCGAACGCCATACAAATAATGTTTTCGGATGGTTTTCCGGTGCTGTCGGGTCTTCAATTGCAAACTTGGTTTCTTTATTTTTCAGCTGTTCGACTGCAAGGTCGATGACCGCTTCATCCGAATCATCACCTTTTGCTTTCGCTTCCTCATAGAAATCAAGACTGCTCTTATTGAACTGAGGATATGAAGGCAGCCATCCGAGCCTTGCCGCCAGCACGTTATAGTCTGCCGGGTGCTGATACTCTATGTCTTCTGAAGTTGGTGATTGCAATGTGTCCGCTCCGGATTCTTCATATTTCCACTGCTCTGTTGCAAAGTAAAACCAGCTGGTGGCATTTTGCTGGCGGGGCGGCCCCTGCCAGTCTTTGGCGAATGCTACATGGCCCCATCCTTCATACGGACGAACTTTTTCCTGACCGACGTAGTGCGCCCAGCCGCCGCCGTTTTTACCGACACAGCCACACAGCATGACGAGGTTCAGAATCGCTCTGTAAATGGTATCTGAATTGAACCAGTGGTTAATCCCTGCACCCATGATGATCATCGAGCGGCCGTCAGTGTCGACTGCGTTCTGTGCAAATTCTCTTGCAATCTGTACTACTACCGACTGCTTGACTGTAGTAATCTTCTCCTGCCATGCTGGTGAGTAGACTGACTCTTCATCGTCATAACCTTTGGCTTCGAATTCAGAGCCGAAACGGCTCACACCATACTGTGAGAGCATCAAATCGTAAATCGTTGCCGCATATTTCGTCGTACCATCAGCCAAAGTCACTTTTTTGGCCATGATTGGACGTGTGAATGTACCGTTACCGCTGTTATCAAAGTAAGGGAATTCGATATTGACCTGCTCACCCTCGAATTTTTCAACGGACATTGCCGGGTCTATATCTGAACCGTCATCGCGCTTCAAATTCAGATTCCATTTCTTGCCTTCTTCCCATCTCTGTCCCATCGTGCCATTTGGAGCAATCATCTCACCGGTGTTTTCATCGAGAATGACCGGTTTCCAATCTGCATTTTCACTGTCGATTCCTAAGTCGCTTTCCCTCAGGAACCGTCCGGCTTTCAATGATTTTTTAAAATCATCCAAAATGATCATGAAAGGCAAATCTGTAAATTTCTTGGCATAATCGATGAACATCGGCTCTTCACGCTGATAATAAAATTCATCAAGTATCACATGTGTCATCGCTTGTGCAAGTGCCGCATCCGTACCCGGGTTCGGTGCCAGCCAGTTATCCGCAAACTTTACGTTTTCTGCATAGTCAGGCGCAACGGATACTATCTTCGTCCCCTTATAACGTACTTCAGTCATAAAGTGAGCATCCGGAGTTCTTGTGAGTGGTACGTTTGACCCCCACATCATTAAGTAATTCGAGTTATACCAGTCTGCAGATTCAGGTACGTCCGTCTGATCTCCCCATATTTGAGGCGAGGCATTCGGCAGATCGGCATACCAGTCGTAGAAACTTAACATCTCACCGCCGAGCAGGCTGATAAATCTGGATCCTGCTGCGTAACTGAGCATACTCATTGCCGGAATTGGCGTAAAACCGGCGATTCTGTCCGGACCGTGTGTTTTAATTGTGTAAATCAGTTGTGCCGCGATAAGCTTGGTAACATCTTTCCATGTCACTCGTACGTGGCCGCCCATACCGCGGGCCTGTTTGTATGATTTTGCTTTTTCAGGGTCTTCTACGATGCTTCCCCATGCTTTGATCGGATCTTCGTGTTCCTCAAGTGCATTTTGCCACAGACGCCATAATTTCCCGCGCATGTACGGGAATTTAATCCGCATCGGACTGTACTCATACCATGAGAATGATGCTCCGCGAGGACACCCCCTGGGTTCGTATTCAGGCATATCGGGCCCGCATGAAGGATAATCCGTCTGCTGATTTTCCCATGTAATGATGCCGTTCTTGACGAACACTTTCCATGAACATGAACCGGTACAGTTAACACCATGAGTCGTTCTGACAACTTTGTCATGACTCCATCTCTGTCGATACATTTTTTCCCACTCGCGACTTTTTTCTTCTAATATTGACCAATTTCCGTTAAACTTCTCTGTCGGTTTAAAGAAATGAAGACCAAAGAGTTTGTCCATTAGCGTTCTCCTCCAAATACATTTCTTTCAAGATACTCTTATTATCTGTTTTTATTTGCCAGAATAATATTAGGGAAAGTCCTAATCCTTCAGCGATTAGATTGTTAAGGGTATGTAAAGAAAGTCAATTAAGTCATTACAATGTGATAAAATATAATCGATATAAGCTGTTCAAAATTGAAAGGAGGCGCTCTAATGCGCACAGTTCTTGTAGTCGACGACGAACCATCCATTGTAACTTTACTTAAATTCAATTTAGAGCAAGCAGGTTATAATGTTTTAACAGCAGAAGACGGCCGTAAAGGGCTTGATACCGCTCTTAAAGAAAAACCTGATCTGATAGTACTGGATTTAATGCTGCCCGGCATGGACGGCATGGATGTATGCAAATCGTTACGACAGGAGAAAGTGAACACCCCCATCCTGATGCTGACAGCCAAGGATGATGAATTTGATAAAATTTTAGGTCTGGAACTTGGGGCAGATGATTATTTGACCAAGCCTTTCAGCCCGCGTGAAGTTGTCGCCCGTGTAAAAGCAATTTTAAGGCGTTCCCAGTTTGAAGATGTCGAACAATCCGAGCAGGTCATTAAAATCGGAGATTTGGAAATTCAGCTTGAACGTTACGATGTCTACTTTAAAGGGGAACAGCTCATTCTCACTCCGAAAGAATTCGAATTACTTTTATATTTGGCCAACCATAGAGGTAAAGTGTTAAGCAGGGATCAATTATTAAATGGTGTGTGGGATTTCCAGTATGACGGCGATACAAGAATCGTGGACGTCCATATCAGCCATTTACGTGAAAAAATTGAGCCGGATACGAAGAAGCCGGTATATATTCGGACGATACGTGGATTCGGATATAAATTGGAAGGACCGGCTGAATGACCCGTCTATTCGATCGATTGTGGTTCAAAATCACATTGGCTTTCTCTTTATTAACTTTAACTTTACTCGTTTTCCTATGGTTCTTTGTAGCAAATGTCAGTGAAAATGCGTTTGAAGAGATGACGAGCGATCATCTATACGAAAATGCCGAACTGGTTGCACAGTTAATCGAAGTCAATAATCTGGAACATGAGACGGAAGCACTGCAGACGAGGATTGAACTTTTTCAGGAGCCTATTAATATGCGGTTCACTGTAATAAATACCGAAGGTGTTGTACTGGCCGATTCAGAGTCTGATCCGTCCACGATGGATAATCATCTTGACCGGCCTGAAGTTCAGGATATTATCACCGGTGACAAAGACACCGGTGAATCAGTCAGATACAGTGTGACCGAAGATATCGATATGATGTACGTTGCAAACCCGATCTATGATGACAACGGGTCACTCCACGGCGTGATAAGAACTTCCCTTCCGCTGAACAGCATCAACGATACTATGATTGTGTTCTGGCGCACCCTGGCCGTCTTTCTCGGCATCATCCTTGTCATTACAGCAATTACTGCAAGTATTCTATCCCGCAGTATTACACGGCCGGTCACTGATATCATCAAAGTGACCAAACGCCTCGGTGAAAAGGATTACAGCAGCAGAGTACATACGGAAGTCTCGGGAGAAATCAGAGATCTTTCCGAATCGGTGAACGAACTCGCGATGAACCTGCAAAATCAGATGCGCGCACTTCATGAAAACGAACAGCAATTGTCCACGATACTTTCGAATATGGTGAGCGGTGTGATGCTTGTTAATCAGGAGGGTGAAATATTGATGATCAACTCGGCGATGGAACGCTTCTTGGCGCAGCACAACCAGCACATCGTCGGTAAGCATTACAAAGCATTTGAGGATAACCTTGATCTAAGTAAATACATCGAAGCCGTCTTTGATGATAATGAAAAGATACATACAGAAATATCATCCGAAGACCTTTCCACAAATGTTTTCGACGCCCATCTCGGCCCATTTTACGGGAACGGCTGGAAGCAGCGCGGTGTAATCATTGTTTTACATGATATAACGAACATCAAGAGGCTGGAGAAAATGCGAAGTGATTTTGTCGCCAACGTCTCCCATGAATTAAAGACACCGGTCACATCCGTCAAAGGTTTTGCAGAGACACTGCTCGGTGGCGAAGTCAATGATGAAGCAACTGCAAAGTCTTTCCTTGAAATCATATACAATGAAAGTGAACGGCTTGACCGTCTGATACGCGAGCTGCTGCACCTTTCAAGAATTGAAAATAAAGTGACGCCTCTGAATTTAAGCAAAGTGGAACTGGTGTCTCTCATTCAAAGCATTATAAAAACACTGTCCAAAACCATTTCGGAAAAATCATTGGAAGTGACACCGCCATTATCAACGGAAGAAATCTTTATCGAAGGGGACAGCGACAGGATTAACCAGATTTTGTTAAACCTGATTGCCAATTCGATAAACTATACAGGAGTAGGCGGAAAAATAGATATATCTATAGAATTGACCGAGTACAATGTGTATATTTCAATCAGCGATACCGGCATCGGCATTCCACAGGAAAGTGTGCCGCGGGTTTTTGAACGCTTTTACAGGGTGGATAAAGCACGTTCCAGAAATTCCGGCGGTACCGGACTTGGACTTGCGATTGTCAAACACCTTGTGGACTCTCATCAAGGTGATATTAAAGTCAACAGCATTGAAGGTGAAGGGACTACATTCACAGTCATTTTTCCACTTCAGCAAGTATGACAAAACCCCTGGGTTATGAGTGAAATCATTCATAACCCAGGGGTTCCTTTTAAAAATCCGATATCGCTCTCTGTTTTTCATAAACACCTTCAAATAACTTATTGTTTTCAAGGTAAAAATGATTGAAGGCATCTTTCTCCAGCTTTTCAAGACGGTGATAAACCAGTCTCAGTTCTGCTGTGGCGCTGCTGTCCAAAGTGTAGTCATTTGTCAGCGCCCTCAATTCATAAAAGTTTATTGCAAGATTTTCATGTTCTGATTTCAAACTCGTCATGTGAGGCTTTACGGCTTCAAAATGATGGGAATTCGGTGTATCAAGATAAGTGCTTATCATTTCAAACACTGTATTATCCTCATTATCCACATGCTCAAGAAAAGTCGTTTTTATATTCTTAAATAATTCTTCAACTTCCTCCAATTCCGGCTGCTGTTTTTTATTTTGCTTGACCGCATTTTCCAAATATTTCTCAAGTACAGGCAGCTCATCTTTTAAATCCTCATGATATTTTCTTTGGATATATGTGAGTATGCTTTTTTCATCCATATATTTTATATCAATACCATCTTCGTTCACCGGATTCATCTCATTGAGTTCATAAATAAGGTTATCAAGACTTAAATTTTTCTCAACCGTCATGCTCTGCAACGTCTTATCGCCGTTATGGATAAAATCTATTCTCAGTTCTCTGAAGATATTACCTGCGCCTGGTGCTTCACTTACAATATCCTTTAATGTCATATCGGATGTAATAGTTTTCATAATTGAAGTGCCTCCTTGTTTCGTTATTAGTATTATTACCACATTTATAATTTTAAAACCTATTGCAGTCAGTTTAATGAAAGTTAACTCAGGGTATTATATAATTATTAATAAATGCCATGGAGGTCTATTCATGAATAAAAATATTAAAACACTGTTAAATGTTCTGCCCATCATACTGATCCCTTTATTTACTGAAAGAAAACATATTAAAGAACATCCCGACATAGAAAGATTGGGACATTTCTCAAGCAATACTTATCACAACGTGAAAGATAAAGGTGAAGGGGCTTATCAGTCTGTAAAAGCAACCGGCTCCAATGTCTATCAGACAGGCAAATCAGCTGTCGATACTGTCGGTAGTAAAATCAATGATAAAAGACAGGCACGCTCATACAAAAAAGATATGCAGTCCTACCAGCGCACCATAAGAAAAGAAGACAAACTTCTTGAACAATTTGAAAAGGACAAGGAAAAGCACCGCTCGAAAAGACTTGAAAATGAAGCGTCAGATAAACCTAAAGTACCTAAAATTATGCAGTCGAACCCGGCAATGTCCAACGAAGATAAAATGGCGGGCATGACAGTGAGTGAGCATTTAATTATGGATGTAAGCAAAATCGACCCTCAAACTGAAGCGGCTCTTGAGACGAATGTCGATAATCAGGATATAGCCAAAGCGTATGACGACAATCAGACATTAAGCCGTGTTTCACTCTCAAAAAAAGATGAGGAACGTCTGGATATACAAAATGATGAATACACTGAAGATGATAATAATGATAGAATGGACACAGATCAATCAAATGACGAGGAGATTAACATGACACAAGACGTACAACAGCTATATTTTGATAAAGTGAAAAATCATGAAGATAACATTGAAGATTTTGAATCAAAAGACCTTTTCAAAAAGCATCACAGCACGCTCGATTATACTGTGAATTATGACACTGATGAAAATGTCTCTCCAGCAGAAGATGACAATGCTGAAAAAACATTGTTTGATAAACACCGTGAACAAGCTGAACAGTATTATGATGAGCATGGACGTAAGTCAGGCATTCGGAAAAATATCAGGAAAAATAAAAAACAGCAGAAGCTGGAAAAGAAACTCAATAAAAAACGTCAACAATTTTAATTTGAAAAGACCAGATTGCGGGTGAATGTTCAGTGGAGATTAAAAGTATTACTGTTTTCTGCGGCGCAACCTCGGGACGTCTTCCTGAATTTGAAGAAGCGGCCTATCAGCTCGGCAGAGACATTGCAGAAGGCGGCTATGAATTGGTATACGGCGGCGGTTCCGCCGGTATGATGGGGGCTGTGGCAAACGGTACTGTGGATTATGGCGGCAAAGTGACAGGCGTCATCCCACAGTTCCTAGTCGACAGGGAGCTTGCCCATCAGCGTCTTCATAAATTGGAGATTGTTGAAACGATGCATGAAAGGAAAGCCCTGATGAATGATTTGGGCGATGCAATCATTTCACTGCCCGGAGGTGCGGGCACTCTTGAAGAGTTCTTTGAAATGTATACATGGGGGCAGATCGGTCTTCATGAAAAGCCTCTTGGCCTTATTAATACGAGAAATTACTTCGATCCGCTTCTCACGATGTTCGATAAGATGATCTCTGAGGAGTATCTGGAGGAAAAATATATGAAACAGCTGTTCATAGGTGAAAACCTTTCAACACTTATCGATCAGTTTAAAGATTTTGAACCTGTAGAGGTCAGAACATATAAAGACCTACAAAAAGGGCATCGCTCATAATCTGAAGCGATGCCTTTTTTTAATATCTGTTTTGTATACTACCTGGGTTTTTAGTGAATGCCCCTCCATTATCAATGGGTGTTCAAAACTTTGGACTTTTTTCATCCCCAATTTCAGCATGATGTTAATTGAAGGGTAATTAATACTTGAGGTATAGGCATAAATTTCTTTTATATCAGTGTTCCGTTCGACAAATTTAATTACTCCAAGCGCCGCTTCCGTAGCAAACCCTTGATTCCAGTGAGGTTTCGCAAAACGCCATCCAATTTCAATGGTCGGCAGAAATTGAAGTTTCAACGGGCCTTCTTCTTCCCATACCTGAATACCGGTAAAACCGATAAATTCATTCGTATCCCTGCGCTCTACGGCAAACAATCCAAATCCTCTGGCATCGATATCACTCTGTGCGCTCAATACAAACTCTCTGGATTCCTCAGGTGTTGCGATATTGGGAAAATAGCGACGGACATCTTTATCTGCATTCAATTTAATGAACTTGGGAATGTCACTCTCTTTCCAGTCACGTAATATTAATCGCTTTGTTTTAATGTATTTCATATTAACCCTCAATCACTGTTAGTTACTTTGTAATTATTCACTCACATGTTCACTTTGGTTATTTTCAGGAGATTCCTGCCTGATATAGCTCACCAGGCGAACTTTTAATTTATCTTTATCAAAGTCGTAGTCTTCGAAGTTCTCTTTTTTCTCCGTTGTTGCGACAACATCTACAAAGTCAGGCAGATCATCCAGGTTGAACTTGATTGTAAATGTTTCGAAATCCTGATCAGGGCTCGGCTTTTGGGCAACGACTCTTTCTTTGGTGCCGGTCAAATCAACAAGTTTTGAATCGACGATTTCTTCAATTTCTTTACCCAGTTCATCTATTGTGAAAGTTTCGCCTTCTATTAATGAAAATTTTTTCTCATGCATATTATATCATTCTCCTTTTTAATATAATTTCTTACGTAATAATATATCATTCTGAGTCCTCTGATGAACCGTCTTCACTTTCAGTGTTCCCATCGTCCTCTGATCCATCGGATGATAATCCTTCCAATTCTCTCTCTTTATTTTCGATATCGCTTTCAACAGTTTCATTTTCACTGCGAACCTGCTGAATCTCACTTTGAAGTTCACTGATGTCGTTATTCACTTCTTCCAAATCCTTCTCCGCCTGTGACGGTTCGCTGCTGCAGGCGCTTAGTAACACCGTCATCAACACAAGTATAATTGCTTTTTTCAAGATGAACTCTCCTTTTACCAATGTTGTCATTATATCATTTAAAAGGATATTTTTCTTTCTTTAAGACAAAAAATGAGGCTGGGACATAACCAGCCAGAATAACTGAAAAAAAGGTGCCAATCATTGATATTTCATGATTGGCACCTTTTTGATTTGAAGAATCATCATTATTTAATGTAGGGTGGGGGTTCCTAGCAGTGTACTTTCTTAAGTTCACTGCCAGAAACGCGAACCCCAATTCATTTTCCACTTTCTCCGTGCCTCTCACTGACATTCGAGTGAAGCACAAATTCGCCTTCAAAAATCCGAAGACCGGCTCGACATCGATTTTACGTTTGCCGTAGATTTCACCTGTTTCTTCTTTCGAAAGCTGCGTCCTGATATATTCTTTTTGTTGTTCCCATTTCTCATTGTAGTGAATTTTTCGGTTGTTCCCTGCTTTCGCTTGGGTGCATAGATGCCGTAATGGGCAGTCCGAGCAATCGTCACACTCATAGACTTTAAACTGTCGGGTGTAACCATAACGATCTTTTTTCGTGGATCGGTAACGGAATGTGAGTGTCTGTTGATTGGGGCACGTGAAAATGTCCGTTTCTGCATCATAGTCCCAATTCGAGTAATGGAATGGATTGTTTTTATATTTCTTTTTCTTCTCTTTTCGATACTGGTTATAGGTAATCAGCGGTGTGCGTTTACGATGGTGGATCACATCTTCATAATTTTGTTCACTGCCGTAGCCGGCATCCGCGATATAATCCGGCAATTTAAAGTAATGATTTTCAATGGTATCCAGGAAAGGGATGAACGTCCGGGTATCCGTTGGATTTGGAAATACTTCGTATGCCAACGCATATTGACCTTCTGTGGCCAGTTGAATATTATATCCGGCTTTTAATTGACCGTTCCGCATATAGTCGTCTTTCATTCGCATAAACGTCGCGTCGGGATCCGTCTTTGAATAACTGTTACGGTTGCCGAAGATGCCCATGGCCGTTTGATATTTCAAATGGCGGGCTAAATAATCTTTGAATTTTTTTCGGTATTGTTTCGGTGCTTTCCGCTCTGAACGCAGTTGCTTCCGTTCTTTGGCATCGGCACTCTCTTCGATTTGTCTGTCATATGTTTCTACTGTGTCGTCCAAGTGGTCGACAATTTGATTGAGTGCTTCAGTCGAGAGGGCCTCCGGGTTTTCCCGTTCGATTTCCGGGATGATGGATTGGATCAATAATTCATCGTACATTTTATTGGAGTTTTCCACTAATTGTTTACTGTAATTTTCAATCGATTTACGCCACACAAAAGTAAATTTGTTGGCATTCGCTTCAATCTTTGTCCCGTCGATGAAAATGGCTTCATCGTCAATCAGCTTCTCCTCGACCAGTTGACACCGAAACTGCACGAAGCATTGACGCAGCAGTGTCTTCACTTCTGGATGTACCCGGAAACGATTGATCGTCCGGTAGCTGGGTTCATACCCCTGCGCCAGCCACATCATCCGCACACTGTCTTCTAGTAATGCTTCAATCTTACGACCGGAAAATACGGATTGAGTATAGGCACAGATGATAATTTTCATCATCATTCGGGGATGATAGGCCGGGCAGCCCGTTTCACGCAGGAAACCGTTGAACGCGTCATCCGGAATCTGTTCCACCATTCGATGCACCGTAAATGCGATATCATTTTCTCTCCATGTCCAGCGGCAAAACCACTTGATCCATGTTATAATCTTTAAACATAGGGATACCTCCGATGATTAAGTTGTGGTGACTTTAATTTTATCAGAAGGTGTCCCTTTTGTTTACAAAAAACAAGATATATTGGTTATAAAAATGAAGCGTGGCACGCACAATTCTAAATTGTGCGTGCCACGCTTATCATTTTAATCTACTGGGGAGTTTTGTCCCAGCCTCATTTTAATTGTTGCACTTATTACTCTGAAATTGTTGTATCTCTCATTTGGTAAATGCCTAATGCATCCACTTCAAAGTTCTCAACATCTGAACTGATACCAGTTAAGAAGTCCTGGTGGTGGATGTAGATCATTGGTGCAACATCTACTAATCCCTCCTGAAGTTCACTGTAGATTTCCTGACGTGCATCTGGATCAGCCTCAGTACGTCCTTCTTCTAACAGTGCATCTACGTTATCGTTGGATAAGAATGAACGGTTCCCCGGATCACCATGCATAGATGAATGCAGAAGTGCATACATACCGTAGTCAGCATCACCAGTTACAGTAGACCAGCCAAGTACGAACATGTCATGGTCGCCTGCTGCTGTTGTTTCAAGATACGCACCCCACTCAAGCTGTTGAACTGATACATCGATGTTCAGTTCTTCAAGCGCTTCCTGGATGTAGATTGCTGTATCTACACGTTGAGGGTTATCGCCATTTGTAAGAATTTCAAGTTCGAAACCATCTTCCTGGCCAGCTTCTGCCATCAATTCTTTCGCACGGTCTAAATCATACTGGATTCCTTCAACACTTTCATCGTATCCAAATACGCCTGGAGCTAAAGGACCTTCAGCAGGTGTACCGACACCTTCATAGATTCCGTCGATGATCGCTTCACGGTCAATTGCGTAAGAGATGGCCTGACGGACTAAAGGATCATCCAATGGCTCTTTTTCGACATTAAATCCGACATATGACAGACCCAGTGATGGTGTCTGATCTAATTCAATTGCATCATGAGACTCGATACGTTCAACGTTTGTCGGCTCTGTTGCACCGGCAACGTGACTTGTTCCCGTCTCAATTTCAGCGATACGTGCAGCTGTTTCAGGTACAACTTTAAACGTTACACTGTCAAGCTCTGCAGCACTTTCTTCATCGTGATAATCTGCGTTATTTGCGAGAACTACTTCTTCACCTGCAGAACGTGATTCAAGTGTGAACGGACCAGTACCAATAGCATTTTCACCGATATGGTCACCAGTAGATTCTGTAATAGCATCTGCAACTTCCTGATGCGCATCTCCACCTTCTTCACGAAGTTCATAATATTCTTCAACTGACATTTCTTCTCCTGCATCAGCTAAAGCCGCTTCATAGTCTGCGTCGATTACTTCTTTACTGAGCATACCGCCGCCGTCATGTGCAAGGTGTGCCAGAATCGGTGCAAACGGATATTCCAAGCTGATCTGCACTGTATAATCATCGACCGCTTCTACGTCCGTGATCATTTCATATAAGAACATACGCGGTGAAGCGACTGCCGGATCAAGAACACGGTCCAGGTTTGCTTCAACTACTTCTGCGTTAAATTCTGAACCGTCATGGAATGTTACGCCTTCTTTGAGAGTAAATTCCCAAGTAGTATCATCTACTTCTTCCCACTCTGTAGCGAGCCTCGGCTGAACTTCCATGTCTCCATCTAAGTAAACAAGTGTTTCATAAATATTATTGCGGACGTTACTTGAAGGAACGTCGTTGTTGCCGTGTGGGTCTAAACTGACAATATCGGCTGCTTCTGAAATGACCAGGTCTCCGCCGCCGGACCCTTCTCCTGATGCATCTTCAGAACCCTCTTCAGTTTCAGTTGCTGCGCCATCTTCAGTGTCTGCTTCAGGTTCTACATCACTGTCATCAGCACAGGCAACAAGAACTACAGAAAGGACTGTAATCATTGCCATCATGAACAACAATTTAAAATTTTTCATTTATTTACCTCCTATTATTAAAATTAAATGAAAATCTTAACCTTTTTTTAATATACCCTAATAATTTTCTTATTTCAATGAAACTTTTGAAATATCTCATAATTGAAATAAAGAACCTTAATAATGATGATTTTGTCTTCATTTAATAATAAATTACTCCTGTCAGTTATTATAATCTTAAATGATAGCGTTTTCAATAAGATTTGATGCAATAAATAATTTTATCCTTTAGAAAAAGCTGATTATTATCCTAAAAAAACAGACCTCGAAAATCGGTCTGTTTACTCATACATTATTCTGTTATTGTCACGTTTCTGAAATCAGGCTTGTTGTAATCACTGATATACAAGCCTTCCACTTCCTGCCTGTGCGCATTCATGCTGAGTGCCTGCCTCATATAAATCATCGGGGCATCTTCCACAAGAATTTCCTGTGCTTCTTCATATATTTCCGCGCGTTTTTCTTCATCCGATTCCTGACGGCCCGCTTCAAGCAGTTCATCAACGTCAGGGTTTTCATAAAATGTTCTATTACCCTGTGCACCTAACATGCTTGAATGAAATAAAGGCCACAGTGACTGGTCCGGATCCCCCGTTGCATTCGGCCAGCCTAAAAGGAATATATCATGATCCCCTGTTGACGCTTCTTCAAGATAAGCGCCCCATTCCATCTGATCAACTGTCGCAGTGACATTTATCTGTTCCAGTGCCTCCTGCAGATAAATTGCCGCATCCACTCTAGCAGGTGCATCATTTGTAATGATGGAAATATCAAAACCGTCTTCATACCCTGCTTCAGCCATCAGTCTTTCCGCTTCTTCCAAGTCATATTCCAGGTTTTCCACATCTTCATCGTGCCCTGTCAGACCTTCCACTATCGGACCTTTTGGAATTCTGCCTGTGTCGCTGTATATTCCCTCAATAATTTCTTCACGGTCCACCACATGAGAGATGGCCTGCCTCACTCTGACATCATCAAGCGGCTCTTTTTGAGTATTAAAACCGATGAACTCCATCGCTATGTTATACAGAGTGTAAGGTTCTGTCTCAGGATTATCTTCAATTCTTTCAAGATTTGTCGGTTCAAAACCGGAGATGACATGCGACTCACCTGTTTCAAGTTCAGCAATTCTTGAACCTGTTTCCGTCACAATCTTGAAAGTGATAGTATCCAGATTCATCGGTTCCTGCCAATAATCTTCAAATCTTTTAAGTACTGTACGTTCCCCCGGCGTTCTCGAGTCAAACTCTGCATAATTAGTCCCAACAGGTTTTTGGTCGACAACTGTACCGATATCCCCGGAGATTTCATCTGCAATCGTTTCGAATTCATCCGAACCCTCTTCTCTCAATTCATAATATTCATCCACTGTATATTCAGAATTGGAATTCTCCAGTGCTTTTTCATAATCTTCATCTATGACTTCCTTACTGATCATACCTGCACCGTCATGAGTCAAATGACTGAGCAGCGGTGCAAAAGGATACTCCGTTACAATTTCTACTGTATAATCATCGAGGACATTCACTTCTTCTATCATATCAAAGAGATTCAGCCTCGGAGATGCCACTGCAGGGTCCTGTACGCGTTCCAAATTCGCTTTGACGACTTCAGCGTCAAACTCACTGCCGTCATGAAAAGTCACGCCTTCATTCAAAGTGAACTGCCATGTCAAATCATCGACCTGTTCCCAGCTTTTAGCAAGCAAGGGCTGGATTTCAAAATTTTCATCCTGGGTGACCAGACCTTCATATATTGTATTTCTGACCTGGTCCGAATACAGATCATTACTGGAATGTGGATCCATTGAAACGACATCGTTGCCAGTAGATAATACAAGATCTCCGCCGCTCTCTGCTTCATTATCAGCTTCTGCTTCACCATCTGCTTCTTCTACGTCACTGTCATCTGTACAAGCAGAAAGAACAATTGCGAATAAAATCAATAAAGATAACCTGAATATGTATTTCATTTTCCAACCTCCCGTTTTATAACCTAGTCACTAACCAGGGATTAATCCATATTATAGCACTAGGAATTAAAGATTGTAAACTGTCTTTTTACTTATATTTGTACATCATTCGTCTCTATTTATCTTAAAAGTGTTAGGCATGTGAATTTTTTCTCTATTTTTAACATTGATATTATGCAGTCTTGTATGTATCATTATTTAATAGCTATATTATAAGTATAGTTTTCACACTATTCCTAAATTTCAATGATAAGGGGGTCTCTTAAATGGCGGTCGCTTCTAAAGAGAGGGTTCATGATACAAAACCTGTGAACCCGAGAATTAAAAGTTTTAAAGAATTTTTTAAACGGCTTAGAAAGAATAAGTCAGCCCTGGTCGGTTTTTATGTATTATCCTTTTTATTTCTTGTGTCAATCTTCGGCGCAATAGATGCTAACTACAACTTACTCGGAATCAGTTCAAACGCTACGAGTCTGACAGAAAAACTGGAGGGCCCATCGGCTGCACACTGGTTCGGAACGGACCATCTCGGCAGAGATATTTTCTTCCGTATACTTCACGGTATGTACATAACACTGGGTGTGGGCTTTGCAGCTACGTTTATGGGCGCTTTTGTCGGTGTGCCACTTGGAATTCTTGCAGGTTATTACGGTGGATGGCTTGATACTATTGTCATGCGCGTTATGGATGTATTGCTTGCATTCCCAGGTATTCTACTTGCTCTTGCAATCGTTTCCGTACTTGGCGGCAGTACAATCAACGTTACCATTGCCATCGCTATCGGCTCATTACCGCAGTTTGCCAGAATTGTACGCGGTTCCACTCTGACAACGAAGAAGTTGGAGTATGTCGATGCTATCCGTGCACTTGGTGCAAGAGATGGTAAAATTATTTTCCAACATATTTTACCGAACATCATGTCACCGATAATTGTTAATACGACGCTATTCATCGCTTCTGCAATTCTTTCTGCAGCAGGTCTTTCATTCCTCGGTCTCGGTGTCCAACCACCTACACCTGAATGGGGCGCGATGCTGAACGATGGTCGTAACTATATGTACCAGGCAGGCCACATTACTTTCTTCCCAGGTATGATGATTGTAATCGTAGTTCTTGCATTTAACTTATTTGGAGATGGATTGAGGGATGCAATCGATCCTAAACAAAAACAATAGGAGGTAAATCATGACAACATTTATTATTAGACGTGTTTTGCAACTGATCCCTGTGCTTATCGGGGTTTCAATACTCGTGTTCAGTCTGATGCACCTCACTCCAGGTAACCCTGCAGTCATCATGGCCGGGGAAAGTGCACCTGAAGCAACAGTACAGGCTATTGAACAGCGTTTAGGATTGAATGACCCTTTATATGTACAGTATTGGAACTTTTTAACGAGTGCTTTACAACTGGATTTCGGTACTTCAATCAGAGATAACATCCCTGTAATGAGCCATATTCAGGCAAGATTTTTCATCACTTTGGAGTTGGCAATCTACTCGACAATTTTCACTGTCGTTTTAGGTATGCTTGCAGGTATCGTTTCTGCTGTTAAACGTTACTCTATTTCAGACGTTTCACTTATGATTGTTACTCTGTTCGGTCTTTCAATGCCAAACTTCTGGTTAGGTTTAATGCTTATCCAGTGGTTCTCAATTGAGCTCGGCTGGTTTGCACCGACAGGCTGGGGAAATATGGATCAGATAGTGTTACCGGTCATTGCACTCGGTACAGCCGGTGCAGCAATCGTTGCTCGTATGACACGAAGCTCGATGCTTGATGTCATCACGCAGGATTATATTCGCACTGCCCGTGCTAAAGGTGTAAAAGAACGTGTTGTAATTTTCCGTCACGCACTTAAAAATGCTTTAATTCCAGTCGTAACCGTTGTTGGTCTGCAGTTCGGTTACTTGCTTGCTGGTTCAGTACTGACAGAAAGTGTATTCGCAATTAATGGTCTTGGACGATTGATTATCGATTCAATTCTTCAAAGAGACTTTCCTGTTGTTCAGGGTGCAGTTCTCGTAATTGCCGTCACTTTCGTATTCGTCAACTTACTTGTTGATATTTCATACAGAATGCTGAACAAGCGTGTGGACCTAAACTAGGTAGGGAGTGACAAAAATGTCAGAAAACATACTTGATGTAAATAATTTAAAAACTTCCTTCTTTGTTGATGGAAGTGAAATAAAGGCAGTTGATGGTGTTACTTTTAATGTACCTAAAGGAAAGACACTCGGCATTGTCGGTGAATCCGGTTCAGGTAAAAGTATCTCTGCACTGTCAATTTTAAGACTCGTGGAAGATCCGGGTAAAATCGTCGACGGCAGTATCAGCTTTAAGGGTGAGGAACTCACAGCTGCCAAAGAACCACGGATGAGGCAAATACGGGGAAATGAAATTTCAATGATTTTCCAGGAACCGATGACATCACTGAACCCGGTGTACACTGTCGGTCAGCAGTTGAGAGAATCATTTAAAATCCACGAAGGCCTTGGTAAAAAAGCGGGTACAAAACGTTCTATAGAAATGCTGGAACTTGTCGGTATCCCTTCGCCGGAAAAACGCGTAGATCAATATCCATATGAACTATCCGGAGGTATGAGACAACGTGTCATGATTGCCATGGCACTGGCTTGTAAACCTGAACTGCTCATTGCCGATGAGCCGACAACTGCACTGGATGTTACCATTCAGGCACAGATTTTGGAACTGATCAAAGAATTACAGGAAGAGATTGGCATGAGCGTTGTAATGATCACTCACGACCTCGGAGTCGTCGCTGAAACTTGTGACTATGTCGCAGTAATGTATTGTGGTAAAGTGGTAGAATTTGCAGACGTGGAGACTTTATTTGAAAATCCGCGTCATCCATATACAGTCGGCCTTTTAAACTCATTACCGCGTCACGACCAGGATCAGGATGAACTGGTTCCGATCAAAGGAAATGTCCCTGCGCCGGATGAGATGCCGGAAGGCTGCCGTTTTGCACCACGCTGCCCGTTTGCAAGCGATGTCTGTTCAAAATTGCCTGAACTTGAAACTCAGGAAGACGGCAACGATGTCAGATGCTGGATCTACACTGATGAATGGGACGGAGAGGAGGTAAAAGTATATGACAAAGAACACTCTTCTTGAAGTTAAAGGACTGAAGCAGTACTTCCCGATAAAAGGCGGTTTTCTCGGCCGTACTGTAAACAATGTTAAAGCCGTCGACGATATCAGCTTTGATATCAAAAAAGGTGAAACAGTTTCTGTTGTCGGGGAATCAGGATGTGGGAAATCCACTACAGGACGTGCGATTCTCCGCCTCGATGAACCGACGGAAGGCAGTGTAACTTTCCAGGGCAAGGATATACTGTCACTGAGTAAATCAGAAATGCGCGATATGCGCAGTGAAATGCAGATTATTTTCCAAGACCCTTTTGCTTCACTAAATCCAAGAAAAACTGTAAAAATGACTTTGATTGAAGCGATGGATATACAGAATGTTGTACCTAAAAAAGAAAGAACTGAACGTGCACTTGAGATTATGGAAACAGTCGGTCTTCAAAAACACCAGATCGACCGTTTCCCGCACGAATTCTCAGGCGGTCAGAGACAACGTATCGGTATCGCCCGTGCACTGGCTGTAAATCCAAAACTGATCATCGCTGACGAAGCCGTGAGTGCACTGGATGTATCCATTCAGGCACAAGTTCTGAACCTGCTTCAGAAACTGCAGCGTGAGATGGGTCTGACGTATTTATTCATCGCACACGACCTTGGTGTGGTAAGACACATTTCCGACCGTATTATAGTGATGTATCTCGGTAAAATCGTTGAAACGGGAGACACGAAGAGCATCTTCGAAAACCCGCAGCACCCTTATACAAAAGCACTGCTTTCAGCAATCCCTGTACCGGATCCGAAAAATAAAAGTGACCGTATCTTCTTGCGCGGTGATGTACCTTCACCGATCGATCCGCCAACAGGCTGCAGATTCCATACAAGATGTCCGTTCGCAACTGAAAAGTGTAAAACAGAGACTCCTGTTTTGGAACACAAAGACGAAACATATGCCGGCCAGCATGATGTCGCATGTCACTATGCGATAGACATTCAGGAAGGCAGGCATAAAGCCACACACGACATGAAAAATGTCCGTAAAGTGCTTGATGACGAAAGCGAAGAGGCAGCATCCACCAAAGAAGATGTAAAATAATATATTAAAAAAAGGTGATTACAAAAGTTCATTTTGTAATCACCTTTTCTTTTAAAACAGAAATGCATCCAGTAAAAACCAAATGATCAGAAGTATATATATCACCAGGTTGAATGCCGAGCTCGCGAAAAACGCAAGCAGTGAACCGAGGGCTGCCCTGAAAGCTGCGTTAATGTCTTTCGTTGTAATAAATTCAAGTGCCAGAACAAAGACGAAAGGCACAAATATGACCCCGAACGGCGGGTAGATGAACATACCTGCCACAACACCGATGATTGCTGCAACTTCACTCCTTTTAGAACCGCCATACTTTTTAACAAAATAGCTGTTCGCCATAAAATCGCTGAGAAAAACAAGCAATGTCAAAACTGCTGCGACCATCCAGAACATCCAGGTCAGTGTATCACTGTCGACTAAAAAGTGATAAATCAAAAATCCGACCCAAAACATTACTACTGAGGGAATGACCGGCGCTATTACACCGACAAAACCGAGGATAAAACTGACTATTATCAGTCCCCACCATAATATCTCCATCACAAGACTCCTTTTTCACTCAATATACGTACTTTAACCAGTAACTCATCCTAACAATACTTGAGAAATTTTTGCAAGCGGCAACGCCTCATTGCACTTACATTTCAAAATTTTTAATATAACTTCTCACTACAGTAATAAATGCTTTAACCTGAGGCAGTTCAACCACATTCTTATCATATGAAATATAAGTATCCCGCGTAATAGGTTCATCATCTACAAGTGCTTCTTCTATATTAAACCGCCCGGTATCAAAATCTTTGACGACAATTTCCGGCAATACCGTCACACCGACCCCTTCCAGCAGCAGCGCCCTGCACGTCGCAATCTGATCGACACTGAACTGTGGTTCATATTTTTTATTGAACCGCTCTTCGAAGTATTTCTCAATCAGTCGGATATAAATCGGCTCTGAAAAGAATTCAATGACAGGAGAATCATCCCTGTCCTGTAGGCTTTTCGGTGCCACAAAATAATGCCTGTCTGTAAATAAAACTTCATTTTCCTTATTTAAAATTTGTCTTCCCCGGGTGATGGATATGTGATAATCCGCTGCATCATTGGATATTTGAGGCGAAGAACCAACTTGAATGTTAACATTAACCTCGGGGTATAATGCTGTATATTCTCTAAGAACTCCTGCTAAAATCGTACTCCCTATTAAAGAGGAAACACCAATATTTAAATTCCCTTCCACTGCACCTTCATGGGAAACAAGATATTCCTTCAACAATGTTTCATTCTCCACCACTTTATGAGCATGGCTGATAATTCTTTCACCTGCACCCGTGACAAATAATTCACGCTTTGTGCGGATGAATATTTCAACACCCCATTCTTCCTCTATCGATTTCAATCTCTGACTGACTGCAGGCTGGGAAATGAACAATCTTTCAGCGGCCTGTCTCAATGTTTTCGCTTCATTGAGTGTAACCAGTAATTTATAATCATCAACTTTCATTGAATCACCTTTTCTGTCATCTATAAGAAAATCTTATCATACTTTAAAGCAATTGGATAATACTTAAAATTGAGGGTATATATAAATAACATTCAATCGGAGATTAATATAAGAATAATGAGAAGGATTATGAAAAGGCCGACGAACAGGTCGAAGGCTGTACACCAAAACGCTTGTAGAAAAAGAGAATGTCAGATGCCTGCTTTAGAGCGGTGACACCAATATATCGGGCGTCAGAAAAAATACCGTCGAAGATATCGTGGAAAAAAATGGGGACAATTAATATTCTAATCAATGATGCAGCCGATCAATTCCAAATAAAGACTTCCTCAGCATTACAGAAGAAAACTTGAGAGAAACATTCGATACGTATTCCTTGCATCACATGACTCAAGCTATATGACAGGTGAAGTACTGCTTGTCAACGGCGGCGACTTCACTTCAAGCTGATTAAGTTTCGCCAGCTTCAAATGAAAGGCAGACCTGTCCGGTCTGCCTTTTTATGTATGCAGTTTTTATCATTCTCTTACTTTTTTTAGACAGTAGTCCGCCAGTGTTTCAAACTGGGAGAAATCTTTATCTATTTCTGCCATAATGTGATGCGCTATATTGTAAGCTTCATCTTTTTCCGCTTCTGTAATCTTTTTATTCTTCAGTGCACGATGTATATCTTTTTCATCCACCAGTTCATACTTGCCATTCGGAAGCGCGAGCACATCCAGATAAATGTCTTTTCTTCTTGCATTGCCAAGCTCCAGATAATGTTCTGTATTGACATCAAAGTAGTACTGTAACTTCTCCCACTTTTCATTATACATCACGGTAATACTGTATTTCCTGTCTTCCGGCAATATCTGCATCCATTTAAAATTTGTATCGACGACTTTTACTTCCTTGTTAACGACAGGAACGACGAGAGGTGAACGTATTTCTTTCATATCAATGAGACTGACCAAAAATTTCTCATCATTGAAATAAGTCAGTTTTTCATCATATGTAGACTTCAATAAACGACGCCATCCGCGTTTATCCAAATACTTCATTTTCATGGCTCTCATCTCCTTCTTTACATTATACATAATTAGTAAAAGAAAAGTGAAGGGATACGCAATTGAATCTCTCTTCACTTTGTTATTCTTTCCGCAGTATTAATCATGTAATATACATAATAGATGACCAGAGGTGAATTCAAATGGCTAATTTATTGAAGATAGTCTTTCAAATCGGAATGTTGTATGTGCTATACCGGATCGGTGAATGGATTGCAGACACTTTCAACCTGATGATACCAGGCAGTGTCATCGGGATGATACTGCTGATCATTCTGCTTTTCACCAAAATGTTAAAGATTGAATGGATAGAAGATGGTGCTGGTTTCATGGTGAAACATCTCCCTTTCTTTTTCATCCCGGCATTTATAGGAATGATGGTATATTATAAAATTTTTGCAGGTAAGGGCATTCTTTTACTTATCATAGTTATATTCAGCACTGCACTCGTAATGGTGGTGTCTGGCCTGATTGGTGAACGATTCAAACGGAGAGAGGAGTGACTTCAATGACTATATTGCTCGGCATATTTACAGTAACGTTGACAATACTCATGTATCGGCTCGCACTGCGTATTCACAGGAAATGGCCGCATCCATTCACCCTGCCTGTTTTATTGTCGATGATCTTTATTATTATCGTCCTTTTAATTTTTCAACTATCTTACGAACAATACATGATCGGCGGTAACTGGATCAACCAGCTTCTCGGACCTGCCGTTGTCGCCCTGGCCTATCCGCTTTACATACAGCGGAGAACATTGTTGAAACTCGCCGCACCTCTGTTGATCGGCACGACTGTAGGTGCCTTTACCGGTGTCATATCCGGCCTGCTGCTAACAAACTGGGCAGGCTTTTCTGAAGAAATTTTATATGCCATCTCGGCAAAATCCGTCACCACACCCGTAGCCGTAGTGATTACTGAAACACTCGGCGGCATCACTTCACTGGCGGCAATCATGGTGGTGATCGCCGGTATCAGCGGTGTCATTGTCCATCAGTATATTTTCAAACTATTCGGCATCCATTCTGAACTCGGCCGCGGACTCGGCATGGGCAGCGCTGCCCATGCAATCGGTACCGCTGAAGTGATGAAAGAAAGTCAGCTCGCCGGCTCAATCAGTACGGTGGCGATGGTCAACAGTGCACTTGTGGTATCAATCATCACACCATGGCTTGTGTCGTTGTTTTTATAAAATAAAAGAGATACGCAAAATTGCATATCTCTTTTCTGTATTATTCTACTCCTATGATGAAATGAGTATACTGAACAGAAGAATCATTACTAGCATCATCCAGATAATGGTACGGATTGCTGAAAATGATGACCCGTCCGCTGTCTGTACTCAGATTGCCCGCATCTATCTCTTCTTCTATGTCTTCTTTCTCATCCGGCTCCAATAATTTCAAATCATACGTGCTGTTGAATTCTTCCATCGAGGAATTTTTAAAATCATAATAGAATACATCGGAATTTATCACCTCATATTCATATACTTCCTCAGCTTCATCAATAGCCAGGAATTCACTGAGCGGCATCTCCTCTGAGACTGTCTCAATGACAGCCGAGTTATACAGATTGCCGTTACCATAAATATATTCCCTTTGGTTCCCGGCATGATGATACTCGATTTCCATATTGAACAGATTTTGTGATGCAAGGTTTGTCAGCTCCAGGCTGCCATCTGCAGAATTTTGATATGTGCTCTTATAATCATTTGTAAATCGGTTCATATCATCTTCGCCATTGATATAGACGGTATCACCGGCAAAAGAACTCAACATAATATTAGTCATCCATTCATGCTCCTCTATATTGAGTATGAGGTCCGTCGTTCTCAAATTCTGTATCGAATCCAGCTGCTCCAGAGCCTGAAGCGCTTCATCACTGTCGGGATAATGATTAAATGAACGATATACCATGCTGCCGTCATTCATTTTGTAAGCCACATCGAACGTTCGGTAATAACCCGGTATTTCCTCCTCTATGCTGCTCTCTGCTGCAAATTGGTGAGCTTCTACCGTGTCGTTGATAAACTCCCTATCGTCATTCGTCAAATAGTCATCGTTCATAATTTCCTGCTTTTCAAAATTGGTGTAAGACGAGCCCGCATCCGATGAATAGACCATGACCGAGTCGACATCTTCTGCTGCTGGTACATATGAAGTATACGAATTCCATCCTGCATAGAAAACACCCATAAATATGACAGCACTTATAGCCGAAATTATCACCGTTTTCAGTTTAATATTGATTTTAGCAGTACTTTGAAAAAGCATTTCCATAATGATATATGAACCCACCCAGCCAAGTACAAATGATATTACTTTCACAACGTCATTACCGGGCAATACATATCCAAGTACGCTGCCTAAAATGAGCATACCGAGAATTGTAATGATTACAGAAAGGACATATCGGACGGATGAGTAAGTGAAATTTGAATTCACATATTCATTTCTGCGTTGCATATATAAAAAGTATGAAATTGCTATAATCACTATTCCAACCGCTGCCCAGACTACAGACTTCACCAGTGAGAAATTATCGAAATTCTGTGAAATCGCAAATATCGGAAAAGTATTATTTATAATGGGTGACAGTAAATCATCACCTCTCACACTGCTGTACACGGCGACACCGTCATATATCATGCTTGCAGTGCTGACCATTGCCGTCCACATCGCAAGCGGCAGGAAAAATAAAATCACAATCAGCTGGAGATGGATGAATAGTTTATTCGTGAAAAAACCGGTGAACACAGCCAATATATAGGTAATGATCATTGTAATTATCGTATATATCATCCAAAAAAAGATTTCTCCGAAAGATAGATCGAATACCAGAACATATCTTTCGAACATCAGTATGATCGATATGAATATAACCGGTAAAGTCATAAGCAATATGCCAACAATGTATACCACCGATAAGATTGAACCTCTCCTCACAGGCAGACTGTGTATGAAATCCGATATACTTTCACTATTTTTAAAATTCATTGTAAAAATTGCCAATGTCACCGCGAAGATAATACCGATAAATAAATTCACCTGCATCAACGTCTGAACCATATTATTTTCGAAGTCTGTCATGTTTTCCACATTACCCATATTCGATGAGGCGACCCACAGGCTGAGCGGCAGTGCCACCAGGGAAATCACTGTATATAACACTGCAATCCAGAAAGTCTGTCCCGTAAAATGCCGTATCAGAGTACTATTCCACAATGATGTTAGATATTTCATAGCCCTTCTCCCTCATTTCATAAGTGAATATTTCTTCTAAAGTAAGCGGCAGTATGTCGTACATCAAAGGATTATATTTCGTGACTTTCTTTTCCACGTCAAGAATATCCCCTTTTATGATACACGTGATAATACGTCCTCTCACAGTTTTGTGGACAGCACCGACATCTTCAAAGAAATCATCCTCCGGCAGTTTATTGAATGCAATTTGAAGCTTGCAGTGGGAACCTTTTATCTCTGACAAATCCCTGTTAAACAATAGCTCACCATGGTGCATAATGGATACGGAATCGCATATATCTTCCATCTCTCTCAAGTTATGGCTGGAGGCGATGACTGTCATATTGTGACCGGCAATATCCTGCAGAAGCAGATTTTTAACCTGCTGCCGGATAATAGGATCCAGCCCGTCAAACGGCTCATCGAGAAGCATCACTTTCGGCCGCGAAGAAATGGCCAGAATAAATGATGCCTGACGTCTCATCCCTTTGGACAGCGCATTTAAATTCTGATTCGGATTCAGCTTGAAATGACGGATGAGCTGTTGAAATCTTTTTTCTGACCACCGCGGGTAAATGCCACGGTAAAATTCAGCCATCTTATTCAATGTGGCAGATGCAAAAAAGAAAGGTATATCCTGTATAAATATGACTTCTGATTTCATTCCAGTATTCTCATAGATATTTCTTCCGTCAAACATCACTTCTCCACTGTCCGGCTTATAAATTCCCATCAGAGTTTTCATGAATGTGGTTTTACCCGCACCGTTTGATCCAAGCAGACCATGCATCGTTCCCGGTGTAATAACAAGATTCACATTTTTGACTGCTTTTTTTGCACCAAAAGACTTATCTACATTTCTGACATTTACTTTCATTGATTTCCATCCTCCCTCATTTCAGCTTCAGCCAAGTCAACCAATGTTTTTATTTTTTCGACAGGCACCTGAAGATAGATGAGTTCTTTAACTACGCCTTCTAAATTGTCCTCCAACATTTCAATCTTTTGACTGCTTACTGTATTTTTTGTATCACTGACAAAACTTCCTTTGCCGGGCAACGAGTAAATATACCCTTCACTTTCCAGTTCACGGTAGGCTTTCTGAATCGTATTGGGATTGATTGTAATCTCCTGCGCCATCTTTCTGACTGATGGCAATTTTTCATCTTTTTCAAGTACATTTTGAATAATCATCATCTTGATATTATCAACGAGCTGTTCATAGATTGGTACACGGCTTCTCACATCTATATCAAACATGATTATCCCTCCGTTCAAACCGTATTAACTATAATAATACAGTTAGTACGATATAATTACAATGATAAATTATTATATTGCACCCCGACATCGTTTTTGCGCCATGCCGGGAGAACACCGCTGCCCCGACATCGTTCCCAAGCTATGTCGGGAAAGCGTCATGCCACGACAAAAAGCCCCCGGGTTAATAATCATTAACCCGGGGGCTTGCTCATTCAACTCAATTTACAGTGCTGGACTCGCACCACCATCAATATTCACAGCAACACCTGTTATATAGGAGGCGAGGTCTGAACACAAAAATGTGATCACATTCGCCGCTTCTTTTGTCTCACCGATTCTTCCCAGTGGAATATTGTCATGACCAGTCGTCGCAAATTCATCCCATGTAAGCTCCGGCGCTTCTTCCTGCCACATCTTCTCAATCTGGTCACTGCGGATCAGGCCGATACACACTGCATTTACACGGACATCATACTGCCCTAAATCTTTACTCATCGCCTTAGTCATCGAGAGCCCCGCACTTCTTGATACTGCGGTCGGCAGTGTGGAGGCTCCCGGTGCCTTTCCTGCAACAGCCGTCAAGTTTAATATGGCTCCGCCGTTTTCTTTCAAATGCGGTAAAGCGGCTTTCGACATCTTCACTGCTGATAAAAGTTTCAGATTGAGGTCATCTTCCCAGTCGCTTAATTCTACATCTTCAAAGTTTTCTGCAAACGCACCGCCGGCATTATTTATCAATACGTCCAGATGGCCAAATTTATCAATGACAGCATTGATGATATTTTCGCCGGCACCCGTTTCAGTCACATCCTGCACGATGTATTCCACTTCACCGTGGGCGCTGAGTTCTTTTTGTGCTGCTCTCAGAGCATCTTCACCTCTTGCGACAAGCATTACTTTAGCGCCCAGTTTCAACATCTCTTCTGCAGTCTGTCTGCCGATTCCCTTGCTCGATCCTGTAATGACAACCGCTTTACCTTCATATCCAAAATCCATAATAATCCCCCTTGATCATTGCCTTTGATATTAAGTTATCATTTTAGCCGGACAGCCGACACTTTTAAGATTCCAGATTGACGTTGTGATATACATTCGACACGTCTTCAAGATCATCCAGAGCATCAATCAGCTCTTCAAACTGTTCACGGTCATCGCTTCCAAGTGCCACCTCATTCTGCGCCAGCATGGATTGTTCCGCAACCTCATATTCATTGACACCCATTTCATCCAGCGCACTTTTTATTTCATGGAAACTGTGCGGATCACCATAGACAACTGTAAAATCATTTTCTGTAGTGACATCATTGACGTCGACATCGTTTTCCATTAAATAAACGAGGACTTCTTCACTGTCAAACCCTGTAAAAACAAATACCGAAACGGCATCGAACATATAGCTGACAGCGCCGCTCACACCCATGTTGCCGCCATTTTTACCGAAAGCGGCTCTGACGTCTGATGCCGTTCTATTCACATTATTCGTCAATGCATCCACAATAATCATGGAGCCGTTCGGGCCGAAGCCTTCATAACGAAGTTCATCAAATGTCTCATCATCTCCGCCTTTTGCTTTCTCAATGGCTTTATCCACGATATGCTTCGGCACCGAGTAAGTCTTTGCACGGTCCAATACTGCCTTCAAAGTCTGATTGGATTCCGGATCCGGTTCACCTTTACGGGCCGCAACGTATATTTCACGGCCGAATTTTGCATAAATGCGGCTTGTATTCTGATCCTTCTGAGCTTTCTTTTCCTTAATATTGTTCCATTTTCTACCCATGTTTTCATCTTCTCTCTACAAAAATTCTCATATAATATAACATCATTCATCGATTATTGCCAAAACGGCGATATAACTGCAGTATGCGTTTGATCAGAATGATTAAATCTATGAATAAATTAAAGCCCATGACACGCGGGTTTCTATATTTGTTATTTTTCATCCTGTTAAAATCATACATCGTGAATCCGAGATATAACAGCAGACCGACGATTGTGATTGCAAAAGACAGCCAATCCAGCTGGATAAAGAAGTTTAACAGCGATGAAAATATCAAAATCAACAAAGCCATGAACAAGTATTTTCCCCAGGAAGATATATCCTTCAAATAAAAATAACCGATAATACCAAAAAATATAAAGACAGCGATTCCGATCATGACTATTTGATAAAAGGTCTGTGCATCGAACTGATTGATAAAGCCTTCAAATGTCCCGAATGACACAAGCCCGATCAAAATGGCATAAATATGACTCAATATAGGACCCGATCTGTTAAACCCTCTAACAAAGAAAGAAATCATGATAATTGCAAAAAGTGACATTGATAAAGTCGGACGCCATGCTTCAGGTAAAAATTGCCCGAAATATGTCCCGACACCGAAAATCACCCAGTAATATAAGAAATACAGCCAAACTTTCCCATGGTCTTTTATCATTTTCCTTCACCTCTTAAAATTTCTATAAAATCACATACCCTGCGAGAGCAGATTCATGCATTTTGAGTAATTATATAACATTATATTTCAATTATGACAAAAAAACCTCCAATATTTAAATTATATTACAATTCGATTACATTGCTCATATTCGAGATAAATTTTGATATTATTATTCTGTACTCAATGTGCATACATAAAACATACATATCAGTCATACACATATAAATATAATATCTATACTATGGAGGATAATATTTCATGAAAAAGGTAATCACAGCGTTGACAGCAACTGCTGCAATATCTACATATGCATTTGCGCAGGACGCAGAAGCATCTTCACATACTGTAAAAGGCGGAGACACACTATGGTCCATCGCTCAAAAGAACAACGTTTCAGTTTCTCAATTAAAATCCTGGAACAATTTATCATCTGATTTGATTCTTGTAAATCAGAACTTGAAAGTTTCTGGTTCATCAAGCTCTGACAGCTCTGCTTCAAGCAACAGCTCAAACAATTCAAGCAGCAGCGCTTCAAGCTCATCAACATCAAGCACTTCAAGTTCAAACACTTCAACCGGCGGCTCGTACACAGTAAAATCCGGTGATACTTTAAGCAGTATCGCACGTGCCAACGGAATGAACTACAGAACATTAATGAACATCAACAATATTTCTGGCCATATCATTCACCCTGGACAGACTTTGAAACTGAGCTCAAGCGCTTCTTCAAGCAATACATCAAGTTCAAGTTCAAACGCTTCTTCAGCTTCTGAAAACAGCTCAAGTGCATCAAGCAGCTCGAATTCTGGTTCAAGCTACAGTGCACCTGCTCCAAGCAGTGCTACATCATGGGGGACTAACTGGTACTACTGGGGAGACTGCACATGGTATGCATTCGAACGCCGTAAGCAGCTTGGCAAACCTGTCGGCAACGGCTGGGGCAATGCAAGCAACTGGGCAGGCCAGGCTAGATCTGCAGGCTACAGTGTGAACAACAGCCCTTCAGTAGGTGCAATCATTCAGGCACACGCCTGGACGAATAATGCATGGGGCATGGGCCACGTCGGTGTTGTTGAAAGAGTCAACCCGGATGGATCAATCCTGATTTCAGAAATGAACTTTGGCACCGGCGTAGGTGTTAAAGGTCACAGAACACTGAGTGCATCTCAGGCAGCAAACCATAATTTCATTCACTAATATATAAAACGGGAGCATTTACATCGACGTAAATGTTCCCGTTTTTTTATTCCCTGTATTCATGACGGCTTATGATCATTTCAACCTGGTAAATTCTATTGACGAGGGCATGTAGAGGCGCCTGTGTGAATATATATATACCCCATGGCAGGTTCGGCTCGAAATCATGCAGTGCCATGATGAACTCTTTCTCATTGCCGAGTCTTCTGAACTCAAGTCTCACAATTTTATTCGGTTGTTTTTTTGACAGCAGACCGCCTGTAATCTGAAAGATTTCTATATCATCGACACTTTCTTCTGAATCATATGTTGCAATCAAAACCGGTTGATCCACCTGTGTGACATAAATTTTATATTGACCATTTTCTGAAACCACGTTGATCACATTATATAAAATTTCATTCAGCCACTCAAAATAATAATTGGCCACCCTTTTGACGGACCATCCTTCAGGGAGCGGCGCTTTTTGAATACTTCTCACATTATTGTAATCAGATGCTTTATAGGATAAGTTCTTACCGTATCTTTTGACCGGCGTTTCAGTCATTACGACAGGTGTACCGTAGGCACCCAGAATTTTAACCGTTTCACTTGAACTGATCTCATCAGCAACATAGATCACCTGCTCAATACCATTCAGTTTTGATGCCCGTGCAATATTATCTGCAATCAAAGAATAGATATCATAAAATTTCCCCTGCGTCATGCGGTTCAGTCTCATAATCGGATCTTCAAAAAATATGACAATATCAATGTCTTCCAGTGCCTCTTCCACTTCAGGCAGAATAAACAAATCCTTCTTTAAAAATGTGATATCCAGATCATCGTCTTGCTGGTTCGGTCTTGAGAAAGCGAACAAATTGTATTCTGACTTCAATTCTTTGTACAAGTTTTTTCCTATTCTTCCGCTTATGCCCATCAACAAAACATTTTTCAAAAAATCATCCCTTCCGACTTCAGCTTTTCACTACATATCTTCCATCCATCATGACAATAATAATTAACATTACCATCAAAATAATTCCGATAAACACAAACGGTATATCAAAGTATGTCGTAAATATTCCTGAAGAATATGAACCAAATACCGAGCCTATTGAGAAGAAGGCATAAAAGATCCCGTTGGCTTTTCCGCGTTCATATATTTCTGTATTCTCTGCGATGATTTTGTTCATCGACGGGAATATCAGTGCAAATCCTGCCCCGTAAATAATCATCACAACTAAAACCAATGATTGATTCGGTGCAAAATGAAGCAGTGTCATTGCCATACTGACAATGAATATGCCGAACATCACAAGCTTCATGGATTTTATTTTGCTGTAGATTACATTAAGGCGGGTCGCAAAAATAATGATTGCCGTTAATCCGAAGACGGAGAGCAGCATGCCTGTTATATGGTCCTCAAGCCCTATCATACTCACTTTTATCGGCAGTCCGAATGCAAGTGAACCATTTGCCACCATCAGTGTAAATGATGAAATATAAGCGATGATCAGTGACGGACGTGATAATAACTTCCGGTAACTGGTCACATTGTGGAATGTTCTCTCCTCTTTGCTCATACTTTCTTTAATCGCGAATATCACCAGCAGTATTCCTACAATGTATATACAGCCGAGCACAAAATAAACAGTCTGATACGTCGCGAGACTTGAAATGATACCGCCCATAGCCGGCCCGAGCACCGCGGCGGAACCGATTGATATACCCGTCAGCGCCATGGAACGGCCTATCGCTTCTCGCCTGGATAAATCAGCGACCAGACTGAATGCAACCGGCGTCAGCATGCCGGCTGAAAAACCGTGGATGATCCGCAGGAACATCAGGGCTTCCACTGAATCTATAAGGGAATAAGCCATTAAAGCAACGATATTTACAGCCATACCTGTCATTAAAATATTTCTCCGGCCAATTTTGTCAGACAGATATCCACCTGAAACGTTACCGATCAGGTTGAAAAATGAGTATGTAGCGACTATTACACCCGCAATGTACTCTGATGCCCCGAGGGAAAATGCGAATGGCGTTATAATCGGTAATTCTATAAATAAATCCAAAAAGCAAATAAAAACAACAATAAACAATAATCTACTCATGAAAACCACTTTCTCCGAATGATAAATACATACCCCATTATAACTGAATTAAGAACATAAGTATTTCAAAACAACTCAGCTTAAAACAAAAGAAAAAGCTTAAGAATAATCTTAAGCTTTTCATAGTCTATGCTTTATTTATTTTCTGCTCATATGCATCAATGATCGCTGACACTGCGCCGTCTCCGGTAATATTCGTTGCAGTACCGAAGCTGTCCTGCGCCATATAAAGAGCAATCATGAACGCGACCGCCGCTTCATTGAAGCCCAGGTTTGCCATCAGAACACCACTTGCTGCCATAATCGCGCCGCCCGGTACACCCGGAGCTGCAATCATTACAACACCAAGCAGCATAATCGTTCCGAGGATTTCGAAAAATCCTGGCATACTGTATTCAGGCAGTACTGTCATGACTGCAATCGAACAGCTGATGATTGTAATCGTACTTCCCGATAAGTGTATATTCGCACACAGCGGCACTACAAAATCGGCGATACGGTTACGGACACCGTTTTCCTTAACTCTCTTAAGTGTTACAGGAATCGTTGCGGCACTGCTCATCGTACCGAGCGCTGTGAAATAAGCGGGCAGCATCGTCTTGATCATTACAAATGGGTTTTTACCCAGTGCCATACCTGCGATAATATACTGGATGGTAATCCATACCCAGTGAAGCAGGATTGCTACCAACAGCACGACGCCAAATACTGCCAGCGTATCAAATACTGTGCCTGTTGCTGACATACCTGCGAATACACCTGCGATATAAAACGGTAAAATATTGATGATCACTTTTTCGATGATATACTCTGTAATCACCTTACCGTCGTCCACCCATTTTCTCATCGTTTCCGTCTTCGTAACTGTAATCACAATACCTATAGCAAATGCCAGAACAAGCGCCGATAAAATATCCATAATCGGCGGTATATCAAATTCAAAGAATGGAGTCAGTTCCGTACCCTCTTCCGGTACAGATCCACCATCCGTAATGCGCGGCATCACCAAGATGGAAACGAAATACGCGAGCAGCCCGGCACCAACGGTCGATATGTAAGCGACACCCAGCGTCGCACCCACTACTTTTCCTGAACCGCCTGTAATTCTTGAAATACCCGAAGCGATAAAGAATAAAATAATGAATGGAATAATGAAGAATATAACTGCACCTAAAATCGCTTCGCCGGTAACGAATAACCGTGCCAGAAACTCAAAGAAAGTCCCCCCGAAAGCATAGTATAATGAACCAACAGTGATACCAACCAAAATCCCTGCAATAAGCCTGATAATTAACTTCAAAATCTTTCCCCCTTATAGTAACTTATGTCGATTATACATTATACAGTTGAAAAATAAATAAAAATTCACATGTTTATGAAAAGGTTTTCCTAACTTTTTGCACTTTCTTAAATAAACACTTTTTCATAGGCGACATACCAGTCATCCAGATTTTCATCCAGGTTCAACCGGCCCTTATATTCATAGCCGTTCTTCTCAAACTGATACTGCATCTTTTTATTTTCAAGTGATGTATCAGTATGGATGCCTCTAATCCCTGCCTCAATCAATCTTGTTTCAAGCCCCTCCATCATCCTGGAGGCAATCCCCTGTCCCTGAAAATCAGGATCCACAGCCATTCTGTGAAGCGCTCTGGAGTCCGCTCTCGTTAACTCCCATGGAATATCATCATAAGGGTACGGGTGTTTATTATCCACCACTGCGAAACCTTTTATAATCATATCTTCCTCATATACATATAAGGCGGCATCCTTCAGGTCTTCAGTGAATTTTTCTTCGTCAGGATATTTATCCGACCACTGCATGTTGCCCGATGCCTGCATGATAGGCACCACTTTTTCCTTGATTTTTAAAATATACGCCAGGTCCTGTGCTGTCGCTACTCTTAAAAACATACGCATCACTCCATGTTGTTTTACAATATTTTATATCAATCATCTATTATTTTTAATAATCCTATTGTATAATGGATTTATCTATTATTGTAGAGGGGACTTGTAAAAATGTTTAAATTTGATAAAGATACAATCCCTTATCACATCTCAAATATGATATTTTATTTATTTTCGCTGGTCATTCTCGGCCTTTTATTCTATTTTGCCTTCTTACCGCCTTTAGTGGAAGGGAACACCGGCGGCATGTTTGCCAACTTGGGATTCGGTGAAATAGTGGGGATATTCTTCTTCCTTATTGTCATCAGCATTCCACTGCTGGTTTTATACGGGGCCATATATCATTTATACAAATTAATCACGTACAATAAAGACAGCAAAACAGCTGCAGAATAACAGTTTTTGGGATGGGAAAAGGGAAAAGTGCTTAAAGCTCCGGCTTTAAGCACTTTTATTTATCTGTTATTGATCGTTTCCGGATACATATCATGCTCCATCAGCCTTTTATCCGCCATCGCTTCATACTTGGTCCCCGGACGGCCGTAGTTGCAGTATGGATCAATCGAGATGCCGCCTCTTGGTGTGAACTTGCCCCATACTTCTATATAGCGCGGATCCATCAGCCCGATCAGATCATCCATGATCATATTGACACTCGACTCATGAAACCCTCCGTGATTCCTGTAGCTGAACAGATAGAGCTTCAGCGATTTTGATTCCACCATCTTCACATCCGGTATATAAGAAATATAAATCGTCGCAAAGTCCGGCTGATTAGTAATTGGACAAAGCGTTGTAAATTCAGGGCAGTTGAATTTCACAAAATAATCCCGCCCCGGAAATTTATTATCAAATGTCTCCAGCACCTCAGGGTCGTAGTCAAAGCTGTATTTGACATCCTGGTTGCCGAGCAATGTTAAATCCTCAGTATTTTCACCTGACATATTATCCCGCCTTCTTAATAATAAATAAAAAAAGTCATGTCCTCTTCTAAGGCACATGACTTTTATATGTGTCTTAGTTTTTTATAGAGGGTTTGGAGCTAAGAACCTCTTTTATATCTACTCTGATATTGTACTATATTCATTATGCAAATGACAGCGCCGGCCGTTTATACCCCCTGTTTGTTACTCCACAACAGTGTATGCAGCTGCGGCAGCACTCTGACATTATTCATACGTTGATCGTTCATCGTCATTTCAACAAGCTGTTCATAGCGGCTGAGCAGTTTTTCCGTATGATTATCCACGTGCTCACCGTCGAGGTAAGGATTGCCGACCTGCAGATAAAATGCTTTGTCCGGATATCTTTTATGCATATCTGCAGCATACTCGAAGTCTTCTTCGTCAAAAATGACCACTTTTAAGTTATATGATGTTTCATTTTCATCCAGCCTGGTGAATATATGTTCAAGCTTGCCGTAATCGGTCTTCATTCCTGAACTCGGAGGCTTTGGACTGATGGTCACATCATCGATCAGCCGGAGCCAGTCCTGATACATTGTCCCTTGAGTTTCCACCGCGAGCTGAATGCCTTTTTCTCTTGCCCGCTCGACGAAATCCTGAAGGTTTTTAAGAAGCACCGGATTGCCTCCCGAAATCGTCACATGATTATAGTTGTTTTCAGCCAGTGCATCGAGTGACTCGAATATGTCAGCTGAAGACATCATGCGGATGTTTTCTTTTTGACTGCCATCCCATGTGAACTTGGAATCACACCAGCTGCACTGATAGTCACATCCGGCCGTTCTGACGAACATCGTCTTCTGCCCGATGACAGCACCTTCGCCCTGGAATGTCGGGCCGAAGATTTCCAATACAGGTATTTTCATTATTTATCTTTCTCCTTCGGTCTGTACACAACATAGCTTGTCGGTGTTTCCTTCAATATGATCTGCAGACATTTGAGCTTATTTTCCTGCTCTTCTTTTATATACCGGTCCACCATCTCGTAGATCACTTTCGCCAATGTTTCAGAAGTGGGCGGTATTTCACCGAATGCCTCATGTTCATTCAGCAGTCTGTGGTCAAATGCCTCCATGATGAGGTTTTTCAGCGCAGAAAAGTTCACAAGGAACCCGAGTTCATCCAGTGTATCCCCCACGATTGTAATATTCACATGGTAAGTATGTCCATGAACCCTTTCACATTTTCCCGCTCTTTTATCAGGGATGAAATGTGCCGCTGAAAAATTCAGATCTTTATTCAGTTCGTATTCGTAATCATGACCCGGTATCGGATACATCATGACTATCCCCTCTTTCATTCAAATATTCATCGAGACCTTTATTCCTTAATTCACAAGCCGGGCATTCGCCGCAGCCGTCGCCGATGACACCTTCATAGCATGTCAGTGTGTTATGCCTGACATAGTCCAGCCGGCCAAGTTCATCCGCCAGTGCCCACGTTTCTTTTTTATCCAGCCACATCAAGGGCGTTTCTATAATAAAGTCCTCGTCCATCGCCAGATTTGCAGTAATGTTCATCGACTTGACGAATATATCGCGGCAGTCCGGATAGCCGCTGAAATCCGTCTGACAGACACCCGTCATAATTGTACCTGCTTTAATCTGGTAGGCGAGCGCTGCAGCAAATGACAGGAATATCATATTCCTTGCCGGAACAAAAGTATTCGGGATGCCCTTGTCATCTTCTTCTATCGCCATGTCATGCGAAGTCAGTGCATTGGGACTGAGCTGGGACAACAGATTCATGTCCAAAACATGATGCTTTAAATTGTGCTCTTCTGCAATCCTTTTGGCGACATCGATTTCAAGCGCGTGTCTCTGGCCGTACATAAAAGTGACGAGCTCGACTTCTTCATAGTTTTTCATGGCATAAAACATGCAGGTTGTAGAGTCCTGACCGCCTGAAAAAACGACTAATGCTTTTTTTCGATTCATAATCCACCGTTCCTTTAAATATTCATTAATTATTAAATATTAACAGTTTCAGCGTGATTTAGCCATGAGTGTCACAATTATATAACAATAATTCCATTCAATTGACTTCATAAACGTTACGCATTTTGATATAATGGTTAACTGTATTAACTATCAGGTATAACCTGCAATTATAAATGATAGGTGGAATAGACAATGGAATATCGAGTATTACTTTATTATTACTACACTGATATCGTTGACCCGGACGGCTTGAGCAAGGAGCATTTAAGAATCTGCAAAGATATGAATTTAAAAGGCAGAATCTTAATCGCCAATGAAGGCATCAACGGCACAGTATCAGGCACTGTAGAAGACACTGACAAATACCGTCAGTACATGGAAAATCATCCATTATTCAAAGGTATGACTTTCAAAGTGGACGAAGCAGACGGTCATGCATTTAAGAAAATGCATGTAAGGCCACGCCCCGAGCTCGTGAATCTGAGCCTGGAAGATGACATCAACCCTCATGAAATCACAGGTGAGTACTTATCGCCGGCTGAATTTTATGAAGAAATGCAGAACGAAGATACAGTTGTTCTGGATGTCCGCAACACTTATGAATATGACGTCGGTCATTTCAGAGGGGCAATCCGTCCGGAAGTGGATACTTTCAGAGACACACCTGAATGGGTACGCGAGAACCGCGAACTGTTCGAAGGTAAAAAAGTACTGACATACTGCACCGGCGGCATACGTTGTGAAAAATTCTCAGGCTGGTTGAAGCGTGAAGGATTCGATGATGTCGGACAGCTGCACGGCGGAATCGCATCATACAGTAAAGATCCGGTCGCAAAAGGCCAGTTATGGGACGGTATGATGTACGTCTTTGATGAAAGACTGACAGTACCCGTCAACCAGGTTGAACACAATGTCGTCGGCAAAGATCACTATGACGGCACGCCTTGCGAAAGATATATAAACTGTGCAAACCCTGAATGTAATGCCCAGATCATCGCTTCAGAAGATAATGAAGCATATCATTTAGGCGGGTGTTCACTCGAATGTGCAGAACATTCACGCAACCGCTACATCGTGAAAAATGAACTGCCCCAAGACTTTGTGGAAACACGTCTCGAAGAATTAAGAAATTCAGATTTCGCTGATTTCGATATGATCGGCGACTTTAAAGGTTAATACAAACGATTGAGAGAAAGAGCCTGATCAGGCTCTTTTTTTGATTGGGCGGGAATTGGAGTGGCCACTGCTCTTAGAGTCTCGAACATTTATAAAAGGATTAAAATCTTCACACTTACGCCAAAGTAAAAAGCAGGCCCGCTTCCATGAAAAACAGGACCTACTTTTCTTCTTCCATCTTCGCTTCTCTCTTTTGGCGTCGCCTCTCTTTTATTCTCACTATATAAATACTGAGTTCATAAAGGACAATCATCGGCGCCACTGTAATCATATGTGTGAAAAAATCCGGCGGCGCAATGAGTGCAGTGATAACCAGCAACCCAAAATATACATATAACCGCACGTTTTTCATGATTACTGAGTCTAGAAGCTCAATATGGTGCAGAAATAAAACGATGATCGGCATTTGAAATATCAAGCCAAATGGCATCGTCGTAATCAGCAGGAATGACATATACTCATCCGCTGTAACGAGCACATCAAAGTTTTGCTGGCCCATCTGAATCAGAAAGTAATAGCTGATCGGATGGACGACAAAATAACCGAACATAACCCCGAGTATAAATAAACCCATCATGAATGGAAAATATGACTTGAGAAAATTCGTCTCTTTCTCAACGAGACCCGGTCTCATAAACTGCCATAAATAATAACATATGAATGGCAGACTCAGTCCGATGCCGAGCGATCCAGCCGTCCTCAGGTAGAAACGGATCACTTCAAATGGGCCCCGTACAATCAGGTCATGACCTTTAATCAGATAAGGGAACCAGAACTGTATTGTTAAAAATATCAGAGCAAAAAATATAACAAACACTACAATTGATTTTATTAAAACGCCCCGTAAATCATCCAGATGCTCAACTAAAGTGGCATCCGGCTGATCTTTCGTCACGCGGCGCCGCTTTTCAGTTTTTGCTATTCCCTCATCGGTAATCTGCTGCAATGTCTGTTTACGTTTGTTGTTTTTATCTTCTTCACTCACAAATATTCACCTCAGTCATAGAAACAGGACATTTCGATTTTTACATCATTCATCTTCAGATTCATTAAAACTTACGATGACTCTTCCTCTGATTTGTCCTTCTAATATCTTCTTCAATGTATCCGGCAGTTCATTCAAAGTAATTTCATTGACGATATCATTTGTGAGCTTGGATGGTTTTAAGTCCGTTGCGAGCCTGTCCCAAATCTTCTTTCTGCCTTCCATTGGATACTTGACGGAATCCACTCCAATCCACTGTATACTTCTGGAGATGAACGGTATGACAGTCGTCTGGACATCAATACCGCCGACCAGTCCGCAGGTGGCAACGTAGCCGCCGTAGTCCAGACTGCTTAATATATACTGTGTCGTTTTACCGCCGATCGGATCTATTGCCGCAATCCACTGTCTTTTACGTATGGATTTCTGATCTTCATCAAATATTTCATCACGGTGTATTACACGTTGAGCACCAATCGATTTCAAGTACTGTGCTTCTTCTGTATGCCCTGTACTCGCCTCTACGTGATATCCGAGGTCATCCAGCATATTGACTGATAAACTGCCGACACCGCCGCTTGCACCGGCGACCAGCACTTTGCCGTCCTCCGGCTTCAATCCATTTCGTTCCAGCTTATCGATTGACAGTGCTGCGGTAAAACCTGCTGTTCCCAAAGTCATTGCCTCTCTCAATGACAATCCTTTCGGCAATGCCACAAGCCATTTTGAAGGAATTCTTGCCATTTCACTGAATCCTCCAAAATTTCGTGTACCTATATAATAACTTGTAGCAAGTACCTGGTCCCCCGGTTTAAATTTTTCACTTACGGATTCAACCACTTCACCTGCTAAATCTATCCCGGGTACCATCGGGAATTTTTCTGCAAACTGTCCGTTAACCGCAATTAAGGCATCTTTGTAATTTACACTTGAATAATGGACTTTAATCAATACATCCCCCGCTGTAAGCTGATCAGTCGACAGCGTTTTTATGGACATTTCCGGATTGCCATCCACTTTTTCTACTAACAATGCATCAAAGTTGCTCATAATCGTCCACCCCTTTTAATTATAGTAACTCCGCATTTTCGTCTGACACTTTAGTGCCTGCCATCAAATCATGAAGGGCACGCTTATCTTTCCTTGTAATCATCATCACACCTGACAGTAATAAAAACAATCCAAATGTCAGAATATATACAACTAATATGAATAATTCTCTTTTAACCATAACCTGCCATGTAACATCTTTGCCATTCATTTGTGTAATTCTTATGCCCAGCAGCCGTTTTCCAACCGACCATCCATACCATATTACCGGCAGGGAGATCATATAGACTGTGACAATCAATAACATGAACAGATTGAATATGAAATTCGCCCTTGGTTCTATGACAAAATCATAGCCAATAGTAAAACTTAATAAAAAAACGATAGGCACACCGAAAATCAGCCCGTCTATCATACGGGCAAAAAACCGTTGCCACAACTTTGCTGGAAAAATCAAGATTTATCCTCCTGTGTACTTGTCTGCATCTGTTTATTATACATTAAATTAATCCAATTTTTCCAAATTGACGCTGGGCACCCCGATCACCTCGACAATGTCACCTTCCTCAATGGTCATTACGAATGACTCTCTGCCGCCTTCTTCAGGATTTCCAACAGCATTTCTTGAAGTTACATATGCTTCGGCGTGGGACGTTTCAACATTGCCGACCAGCTCTGTTTCTTCTGTTGTGACTCTGTAATCACCCGCTTCAATATCATGACCGCCTACATGCATGCCCGAAGGCAATTTATCGTCATACTCGTCAGATATCGGTGTCAGCGTGAAGCTGTCATCATTTCTGACTTCCAGATTATCACCCTCACTTATGTACACCAGTAATTCTGTAGAATACGCGCCAACATCTTCACCACTGTCTTCATTTACCAGCGTCTCGCCCGCAACGTATCGGTCCTCGTCATTGTAAATGCTCAAGTATGATCCATATTCCGAAGTAGTGGTTACACTGTAACGCCCGGGCATGATATCATCTCCGACAGTATAATCGCCTGCTTCAATGGTTATCTCTTCACCTTCACCGTATAAATGGCTGTAGTCGATCGTTTGATACATTGGATCGAGATCCTCATCCGTTTCCCGAGACTGCTCCGGTTCTTCCTGAACCGCTGCTTCATCCGTTGTTTCATCTTCGACTTCGCTATCTTCTTCTTCAGCCGCTTCCTCTTCGGAACCTTCTTGGCCGTTCTCTGTTTCTTCCGACGGGGATCCGAGACCTAAAGCATTGTTGATATCATCTGCAAGTTCATCAAATGGGTTGCTGCAGGCCATCAGTACTATACTGCTGAACAGAAGTGCAGCCGTTAAACGCATCTTATTTAATTTCATACGCAGCTCCTTCTTTTTTATGATTATATTACCACACCAATATATTTAACAGTGGTAAGCTTTAACAATTACTAAACCTCATATTTATTATATAATAAAACCAAAAGAAAAATTAGGGGGACAACATGACATTCGATGAATATGTGGAAAATATCGATGAAAAATGGAAGAACAGTTTTATAAAGACATGGAAGACGATAGAAGAACATTTGCCTGAAGGTTTCATAATTGATATACAGCATGGTATGCCTGGATTTTCAGTTCCGAAGTCAATTTATCCCAATGGCTACCATGTTGATCAGACGCCCCTTCCCTTTATCTCTGTTGCAGCTCAAAAACGCCACCTGGCCGTCTATCACATGGGTCTGTACCGCGATCATGAGTTATACGACTGGTTCATCAATGAATATCCGAATCATATGAACACCAAATTGAACATGGGAAAGAGTTGTATTCGTTTCACCAATCCTGAAAAAGTACCGTATGAACTGCTGGGTAAACTTGCAGAAAAAATGACCGTCGAGGAATGGATATCACTATATGAATCAAGTCTGAAATAATCGAATGAAAATAAAATACTCATTTTGATAAAAAATTTAAATTTCACAAGAAGAAAGCACCATCTGCTCGTGACTTCAGATGGTGCTTTTATATATAAAAATCATTGGACGTTTTGTTGATAGTTACATTGTAGATCAGATTCTTAAAATTCATTGTGATTATAATCACTTGTAATGATGATTTAAGTGAATCTTATAAAATTCATTAATTATCATCTTTCTCAACCGGATCAGTCACTACGTTTTCAAACGGTGTCGCAGCAACATAACAGCTGCAATGACGATGAAAACAGAGTGGCGATTTCCCACTTTTATAAACATGTATGAGTGAACTGCATGAAAAATAATATGTAATTGATTCATGCATAATATATTTATTCATTACAAAGACCCCCCCTGCACCTATACTTGAAAAGTATTGATGCAGGGGGGTCTATTCTTTAATTATGCTTCTGCGTTCCAGCGTAAAACAGGCTTACGGGACGCTCTTGTTTCATCCAGACGTTTAACAGAAGTTTTGTGTGGTGCACTGTGGATGACATCCTGATTATTTTCAGTTTCATCAGCAATCTGATTCATCGTATCAATGAAGTGATCTAAAGTTTCTTTAGATTCAGTTTCAGTCGGCTCTATCATAAGTGCCTCATCCACGATTAACGGGAAGTAAACTGTTGGCGGGTGAATATCGAAGTCCATCAGACGTTTAGCGATATCCAGTGTTGCCACACCTTGTTTCTTCTGTTTATTTCCAGAGATTACAAATTCGTGTTTACAGTGCTGAGTGAATGGAAGCTCAAATTTGTCTTCAAGGCCGCGCATGATGTAGTTCGCATTCAGCACAGCGCTTTCGCTGACTTTCTTAAGCCCTTCTGCACCCAGTGTACGGATGTACGTGTATGCACGAACGTTGATTCCGAAGTTACCATAATAAGTTTTTACCATACCGATTGATTGTGGTAGATCGTAGTCGAAATCATAGACGCCGTCTTTTTCAGTTACTACCGGTTTAGGCAGGAATGGTTTCAGTTCTTCTGTTACACCGATCGGACCGGAACCAGGACCACCGCCGCCGTGAGGACCAGTGAATGTCTTGTGCAGATTCAAGTGCACTGCATCGAAACCCATGTCTCCCGGACGGGTATATCCCATGATAGCGTTAAGGTTGGCACCGTCGTAGTACATTTTACCGCCCGCTTCATGAACGATTTCTGACATTTCAAGGATTTCAGTTTCAAACAGGCCTAATGTGTTAGGGTTTGTCAGCATAAGAGCTGCTGTGTTTTCGTTAACTACTTTTTTCAAGTCTTCAACGTCTACGAGACCTTTATCGTTTGATTTTACTTCAACCACTTTAAATCCTGCTACAGCTGCAGATGAAGGGTTTGTACCGTGCGCTGAGTCAGGTACGATGACTTCGTTACGGTGTGATTCACCATTTGCTTCATGGAAAGCCTTGAAAATCATTAACGCTGTCCACTCACCTTGTGAACCGGCAGCCGGCTGCAGTGTGATTTCATCCATTCCAGTGATTTCCTCAAGATGCACCTGAAGATCGTACATCATTTCAAGTGCACCCTGGATTGTGCTTGTATCCTGATAAGGATGGATATGGCTGAATCCTGGCAGTCTGACAACATCTTCGTTGATTACCGGGTTATATTTCATCGTACATGATCCGAGTGGATAGAATCCTGATAAAATACCGAAGTTGCGGTTGGATAAACCAGTATAGTGACGCATTAATTCCAATTCATCAACTTCAGGAAGGTTCGCCTGTACTTTACGTACATAAGTTTCGTCGACTTCTTCTTCCAGATTTACTTCCGGAACATCAAGCGCTGGCAGGTTGTAACCGTTTCTGCCTTCTTTACTGCGTTCAAAAATTAATGGAAAGTTCTCATTAGCCATTATTGATATCCCCCATTTCTTTTACAAATGCATCAATCTCATCTTTAGAGCGGATTTCAGTAGTAGCTATCAACATATGATTTTCGAATTCAGGAAATACTCTGCCAAGGTCAAACCCGCCGACAAATCCTTTTTCAAATAACTTTTCATTAACCTCGGATACAGGTTTTGAAAGTTTAACTACAATCTCATTGAAGAATGCTCCGCTGAATGCAGCTGGAAGGTTTGCTTCTGCCAGCTGATTTTTTGTATATCTGGCCTTTTGCATGTTCAGCTCAGACATCTCTTTAACACCGTTCTTGCCCAGTGCACTCATTGCAGCTGAACTTGCCACTGCGTTCAATGCCTGGTTGGATGTGATGTTTGAAGTCGCCTTTTCACGTCTGATATGCTGTTCTCTTGTCTGAAGAACTAATACGAAACCGCGCTGTCCGTCTTCGTCAACTGTTTCACCAACGAAACGTCCAGGTACTTTACGCATTAATTTTTGAGTTGTTGCGAAATAACCACAGTGTGGTCCGCCGAATTGTGCCGGGATACCGAATACTTGCGTATCACCCACAACGATATCAGCGCCGAATTCACCCGGAGGTGTCAAGTAACCAAGTGAAAGCGGATTGCTTGATACAACAAACATTGACTTAGACTGTTTTTCAACGATTTCATTTATTTGTTCAAGCGGCTCGATCTGACCAAGGAAGTTCGGATACTGAACGATGACTGCAGCAGTATCTTCGTCATGCTCTTTTTCCAAGTGATCAAGATCTGTCTTACCGTCTTTCAAGTCAATTTCCACTACTTCCAGATTTTTACCTTTTGAAGCTGTTTTAATCAGCTGACGGTGCTCAGGGTGCACAGCAGATGAAACGAGCACTTTCTTTTTCTTAGTTTGGCCGGCACTCAGGTTTACAGCTTCAACAACTGCTGTACCACCATCATAGAGTGACGAGTTTACAATAGGCATAGCTGTAATCTCAGAAATCATTGTTTGGAATTCAAACATAGCTTGTAATTCACCTTGGGTCATTTCAGGCTGATATGGCGTGTAAGAAGTGTAGAACTCCTGCCTTGAAATAACATGGTCAACTACTGATGGGATGAAGTGATCATATACCCCGGCACCTAAGAACGACGTGTACTCTGTCAAGTTAGCGTTCTTTGCTGCCATTTTAGTGAGTTCTTGTTTTAATTCATACTCACTGGTAGGTTTCTTAAGCTGTAATTCTCTATCCAGTCTAACTTTTTCAGGAATATCTGAAAAGAGTTCGTCTGTGGACTTTGCACCGATTTTTTCAAGCATTTCTGCTTTATCAGTTTCAGTAACTGGTAAATAACGAAAATCCATTAAAATTTCCTCCTTATTTATCATTAAAGATAATCTAATTTCTGTTCTGATTAGTTTATGCCATACACTGTCATTATAAATGATTTCGATGAGATTAACAATTTTTTCACAATAAACTAGCAGTATATTTGATATAACTTTACAATTTCGGCATAAACATGGTATTCATGCTCGATTAACGCAGATTGAAACAGGCTTTTCATTGTCATTTCACTTTTTTGAGTACCTTCTGAACGGATAATTAAATTACTGATCAATTTCCAAATTATAAAATAAAAGTCATATACCACTGTCATTCTTCTGGGAAGACGAATCCTCTTTCTTTTTTCAGAGTTTCTTCGATGCCTTTCATAACTTCTTTGACATCATCCGGGTTGGAGATTTCATATTTATCGATATCCAGTGTATACACAGGAGAGATTTCTTTTTCCCGGTATTCTTTTATAAACTCATTTTCATAAATGTCATAAAGCGCCTGGTAATACTTATACAGTCCCGGATCGCCTTCTATCTGTTCATATGATCTGCCGCGTTTTTTTATTCTTCTTATCGCTTCATCAAAAGACCCATGCACAAATACCAGCAGGTCAGGTGATTTTTTAAGGATGACCTGTTGTTCATACAGGCTGTGAAGTTCTTCCATCATGTTGTCATGAAGCTCTATATAAGTACTGAATTCCGCTTCATCCATGGATCCATTTTCATACTGCAGTCTGGCAAATACCATCGCATCCTCATAAATGGAACGGTCGAGTACCGTATTCGGATGAACCATCGCTTCTTTCAACGCTTTGAATCTATGGTTCAGAAAATACACCTGCAGATGAAAGCTGTACCTTTTTGGATCCTCATAAAATTTTGCAAGAAATGGATTCCCTTCCACTTTCTCTACCAGCAGCTCTCTTCCAAAATGCTCTGCAATCACTCCGCCCCAAGCCGTTTTTCCTGCACCTATCGTACCCGCTAATGTTATCAATTCTTTTTCCTCCTATAACTTTCATATGAACAATAAACGGACTCCTTCACATATTTTTGCAAAGGAGTCTGATATTCAAATATTTGTATCACTTTTCATTCAGACATTTGACTGTATTAACACCATTGTCAAGTTTATATGAAGACCCTCTGTTTTTCCAGACAGACTTTGTATCAATCTCGTATTTTCCTGTTATAATATTTCCTGGAACATATACAACAACCACTCATATAAAAATTGGAAGTGAAGTCTTATCTATAATGAAGAACAAAATACATTACTACATAATCCGACAGGAAAAAGGCGGATGCAGCTGGCTTTCCTTCTCGGTCTTCTCGCCATACTCGGTCCTTTAAATATCGATATGTATCTGCCGGCGTTTCCGGGCATTGCCGGCGACCTCGGCACCAGCGCCACAATGGTCCAGGCCAGTCTGACTTCATGCCTTTTAGGGCTTGCCGCCGGTCAGGTGGTCATCGGCCCGATCAGTGACGGTCAGGGCAGAAGGAGGCCTTTACTGATTGCCACTTCTCTTTTTGCGCTGGCTTCAGTGCTTTGTGCCTTTGCACCCAACATCGCAACTTTAATCGCCGCGAGATTCGTTCAGGGCTTCACTGCCGCTGCAGGTGTCGTGCTTTCAAGAGCCGTTGTACGGGATGTTTTTAGTGGAAAAGCATTGACTAAATTCTTCGCACTTTTAATGGTCATCAACGCTGTCGCTCCGATGATGGCCCCCATAGCAGGCGGAGCAATTCTGTCGTTCGAATTTACAAACTGGCAGAGTATCTTTATTTTCCTGGCTTTTATCGGTGTTTTAATCGTTGTGATTATCGCCGTAATGTTAAAAGAGACGTTGCCGCCGGAAAACAGAATCCCAAGCTCTCTCGGTGCTACCATCATGACAATGGGCAATTTGCTGAAAGACCGTTCATTCATCGGTTACGCCCTCGTCGTCGGTTTCGTCCATGGCGGAAGTTTTGCCTATGTGTCCGGCACACCATTCATCTATCAAGAAATTTACGGTGTTTCGCCACAGACGTTCAGCATACTTTTCGGAATAAACGGCATAGCAATCATCATCGGCAGCTTCATCATCGGCCGTTTCGGCGGTATTATTCACGAAAGGAAGCTGCTTCAGACAGCAGTCTCCATCGCTCTCATAGTCACTGCGGTTCTGCTTTTCATGACGATTATTGAAGGACCGCTTGCTTCTATCGTCATACTGATTTTCATCTACATGACGACAATGGGAATGGTGGTGACAAGCACGTTCACCCTCGGCATGTCCAAACAGGGCCATCGTGCAGGGAGTACCAGTGCCGTTCTCGGTATGCTCCCGCTGACTCTCGGGGCCATATTCACCCCGCTTGCAGGGGTGAATGAAGCCTCTGCTGTACCAATGGGCCTGATATTATTTTCTACTGTACTGATCGGTTTTAGCGCATTTCACCTGCTGGTAAAAAGAGAGCCGGCGGAAGAATAAATTCTACAAGGTGTATGATTTTATTTCCTTCACTTTCCCGGATTTTGCGGCGCTTGTGAAAGTATAGACGTCGCAAAAATCAACATTGGAACCATCAGACTTAGAAATCACTCCATTTATCGAGGCAAATTTCCCATGGGTAATGACCTGATAAATTTCAAGCGCATCGATTTTCTCTTCCTGATGTTTCAAATCAGACAGCAGGGCATCAAGTCCTGCTGTTTCCTTTTGTTCTTTCAAGTGATTCCACATAATGTCTTCATCGGCATATTCCTCAATGACATCGTTCTCTCCTGTTAATACAGCGACTGTAAAATCAATCATGATCTTTTTTCTCGGCGCATTGTCACAGCCTTTTGGGATGATCAGTTCCATTTCTTTAGAATCATTGTTCATCGATTAAACCTCCCCGATTTTCTATTCGTGATCAACTGCTTTTCACAGAGCATATCTCAATAATGTGTATTTTTGCAATATTTTTATAGTGTTTATTATACCTCTTTATCTGCTAACATTTCTCAAATCATGAATCACTATGATAGAATTCATAGTGCTTTAATAATATATTAAAAAACTATAAATTTAATTTACAAAAGTGAGTGATTGAATGTTCAGCGGAGAAGAAAGAATCATCTTATCAGTCATTGTATTCATCTACTTTGTGTTGCTGATTGTACTGGCTTTATATATGAATAAAAAAACGAAAACATATGAGGATTACAACGTTGCAGGACGCTCTGTTTCGTTTTTGCCTATGCTGTTGACGTTCATCGGAACAGGTGTCGGCGGCTCGACATTGCTTGGGTACATGGAGAATGGTTACAGTCTTGGCATGGGTCAGCAGTGGATACATATTACGATGTTTACATGCATCAGTATTTTTGCATTATTTCTCCTCAAACGAATCAGAGCCCTTGGAGAAAAACACAAAATGATTACAATCGGAGATTTCACTACATTGCGCTATGGTGATGCTGCACGACTTCCGACAGTCATCAGCATTTTATTTTCATACTGTGCGATGAGCGGTACACTTTTTGTATCGATTGCCACGATATTGAATGTGACAATTGGATTGAATCTAACTCTCGGTATCATTATCGGGTGGATATTACTGACAATTAAAACGTATCTCGGCGGTCTGAAAGCAGTGATATGGCAGGATGTCATACACGGAACCACACTCGTCATCGGCACCACTCTGATGTTTGTTGCGGTGCTTCGGCAGTCCGGCGGTTGGCAGGCGACCTCTGAATATGCCGCTGAAGCGGGTGCAATAGACATGCTCAGCGTAATGAACATTACACCCGGGGAAATACTCATATATCTTCTGACGCTTGCTGTCTTTCAGTTTGTGAGACAAGACCTCTGGCAGCGTGTGTGGGCAGCCGGCAGTTTAAAAACAGCAAGCAGAGGCTATTGGACTTCAATGGTCATTGCAGTTTCAATAGGGGTTTTTGCTGTGTTCATCGGTGTATTCGGCAGATACGGTCTCCAGCTGGAAAGCATCGATCCCGTTCTCATTTATTATGGTGTAATTGGCGATGTATTCCCATTCGCTCTTGTAGTTGTGATGATTGTTGTATTGCTTGCAGCTGTCATATCCAGTGCCGATTCTTTCCTGCTGGCAGGCGCATCATCCATCGTGAACGATATCATCAGACCGGGTTTCCCGCATTATTCCAATACAAGAATGCTGCTATGGAGCAAACTGTCTGTTTTGATCATATCTGCTGTAGGGCTTGTACTCGCACTCACTATTCCCGGACTGGTCAATCTGATGGTCACTGGAACGGCGATGGCAGTCTCAGGTCTCCTTGCGCCGATAATGTTCAGCCTGTTCTGGAAGAAAGCGACGAAGACAGCGGGCATCGCCTCCATGTGGGGCGGACTGACCACAGCTGTCATCTGGCAGATTGCCGGCCACCCATTCGGGCTGCATCCGATTTTCATCGGACTGCCGGTATCCACATTGATACTGCTCGCCGTAACTTTCGCCACGCATAAAAATGAAACAGTCAATATTTAAACCGGCTAATAAAGAAAGTCCTCTGCAGGCCGATATGGCATGGAGAGGACTGTAGCTTTAAAATAAAGTTTAATCAAAAATACCTCACAAACCCCTATATTACCGTAAAACAGGAAGAATCCATTTGGAAAAAAGATTGATCAAAATGGGTTCTTCCTTTGCGCTGAGGTGTTCAATTTTTATAAAAAAGTTTGATCATTTTCCACAATTGATATTAAACATTTGCGCCCTGTTGATTGTAAAATGAAAATCACTTAAAAAAATCGGGTATTCGGATTATGGTGTAGAATACCCCAAACAATTAGCTAATGCTTACTATATCAAAAATCAAGTAATAATGTGGAAAATCACTACTCTTAACTGTTAAATTCAAGACTGAATACTACAACTCTTTGCAGTTATTGATTTAAACCTGCAATTTTCATATCACAAATGGAAAGCTTGCTTTACAAAAAGGGGGAATGCCCTTACAATTAAGGAAAGCCAACTTTCCATCACAAGGAAGGAATTATGATATGAAGAACAGATTGGAAGAAATACGTAAAAAACAAGGTGTAAATCAGGAAGAACTTGCCACAGCTTTAGAGGTAACCAGACAGACAATTGGTTCCCTCGAAAATGGAAGATATAATCCATCTATTATTCTTGCATTTAAGATAGCACGATACTTTGGAATGAGTATCGAGGAAATTTTTATCTATGAGGAGGAAACGAATAATGAGAAATAATTTATTATGGTCTTTAATAATTGTGGGTGTCTTGCTAACACTGTCTGGAATTATTTTGGGGGTTGTTGGTGCAGAAGTTTTAAATATTCCATTTGTTAGAATGGATTTAGTACCAATGGCAGTTGGATATTGCGGGGTTTTATTATTTGCTATAGGCGTTTCAGCAATCACGCACGAAAAACATAAGACGAAAAAACAACATATTGAGGAAAATGATGAACGAAATATCATTATCAGTCAAAATGCGAAGTCTAAAGCCTTTGACCTGATGACCATTTTATTTTCATTTGGCCTCATAGCATTAACAATGTTTGGCTATATGAATAAGGTTTCTTTTTTTACTCTCATAGGGATTTTTTTAATATGCCAAGTTTACTGGGGTTATCAATTCTTGAAAAATACGAAAAGGATGTAGAGAAATGGGTACCTTTTAGAAAAGGATTTAAAGTTTAGAGTTAGTAATGTCAGTTATTTTGGTGGGACAGATTAACAGTCTCTCTGCTTTTTACAATTGCTATTTTGGGGACTACTCATTCCTTTATAATTTTTAAACAAGTTGTTAACGAAAAGGATGTAAAGTACAGGGAATAAATGACAATCAATATGCTCAATCTAAAAAATTATATAATCCTTGATATGGAAGAGAGCTGAACTTGAAGCTCAGATACATTTTAATACTTCAATTCGCCATCACAAATGTCTATACGGAGTCCCTAAATCATTTAATTAAGACAATGAATAAGTTTTTCGTGGTTACCCATTTGAAGCCCCAAGAGCTAAGGTTTTATTCACTCAAGGCTATCATAAAGTGACAAGGAAAAAGAAATTCAAAGAAGTTGAAGTTACTTTTGAAAAAATATTACCTGATCGATTTTCAAGTTAGGAAATAAGCTGGCTATGAATGTGTTTTTAATAAGCTGATCTTGCATTTTTTACAGGAGGAAAATATGAATAAAGTAAAAAAGAAAAAAAGTTTAGTAGGTAGATTTGGATTTTTGGTTCTATTTATGATTATCGGGTTCTTTGGTGGATACTACGGAATCAACATCATTGATCAATTAGGTTTTGTACCACAGAACCTGAACCTACCTATTTGGCAGGTTATCCTATTTCTGGTCATTGCCTATGTCTTATACCTATTTCAGATTATTATTCATGAAAGCGGGCATTATGTTTTTGGTAGATTGACAGGATATACATTCGTGTCTTTTAGAGTTGGTTCCTTAATGCTTGTCAGGGATAATGGCCGTATAAAACTGAAAAGATTCAGTGTGCCAGGTACATTGGGGCAGTGTTTACTCGCGCCTCCCAACGTAAAGGGAGAGAGCTTTCCGTATCTATTATACAACTTGGGCGGTGTGATCGGAAATATGATAAGCAGTTTGCTATCATTCATTTTATTATTTCTACTTCCTGAACATCCGTGGATATCAATTATTTTAGTAACAAATAGCGTAATCGGTGTTTTTATAGCTTTAGTAAATGGTATTCCATTGAAACTCGGAGTACCAAATGATGGAATGAATATCTATCTACTAAGAGACAAGCATGCTCGTATAGCCTTCTGGCTGCAATTACACATAAATGGTCTTCTGGCAAAAGGTGAGAGGTTACGAGATATGCCAAAGGAATGGTTTGAACTTCCACCAAATGCAAATCTATCTAATACATTGGTTAGTACTATTCCATTTTTCCGTTGCGAATATTTTATGGATAAAATGGAATTCGAAAAGGTAAAGTCCGAGTGTCAATTTATTATGAAAAATATACCCGATTTACTCAGTATTTATAAGATGGAATTATTTTGTCACCTCTTATTTTTGGAAATAATCGGTGATTGTCAAATGGATAAGATACGGGAAATCTATACGAAAGAATTAAAACAATATATCAATGCCACGAAAAAATATATCTCCCGAAGACGGTTACTGTATGTGTATGAGTTATTAGTCAACCAGGATAGGGATAAAGCTGATAAACAGCTTGTTGCATTTGAAAAAGTTGCCAAGAATTATCCTGTTGCTTCTGAAGTTGAAAGAGAGCGGGAAATTTTAAAAGTGATTCATTTGGAACATCGAAAAGACCAAGTCAGATGTAATATGTAATGAGCTGAGTCCTTAAAAATATTGCTGTTCTAGTGCGCTTGATGGCTTGGCACGATTACTCATCACAATGGAAGCCATTCCCAGCTTTTTTTACTCGACGGTATTACTTGTCAAATGTAATTCTTCTATATTTCTTTTTGGTAATCGGAAAATGTGTTGAAAGAGGGTTAAAAAGTATCCTCTTTCCTATTTTTCGGTTACCCTGAAAATTTACCTGATAAAATTTTAGCCCAATGTCGAATCCCTTTACTACTATGTTTTGCCTTTACTATTTTAATTCCTTGAGTTTCGAAATATGCTAATGACTTTCTAGTCCAAGTGCCACTAGCATTGACAAGATTTACAAGGAGATGATTACTGATTGTAACCCAATCTTGTTTGGTTGGAGAGTATAAAATAAGAGTTGATAAGGAACGATATTCACGTTCTACCTCAAGAATATTGAATAGCTCTCCATTCATCATATATACTTCAGCAATCACGTATCTTCTCTTAGTAACACCATCGCTAAGCTTTGTAAACTTCCGTTCTCCTAGCCCTTCTGGCAACACATCCGTAAATGCTCGAATTGCTTTTACCTCTGGGCATTGCTCCAGCACCTTCAAGACATTAATAAAGTCCTGTAACTCCCCTTGAGATTTAATTTCATGCAACATTTGATGCTCTAATCCTCTTGTCAATTGCTGACCACCACTATCTGCTGTTGAACGAATGGAATAATCATCACCATAGTATCTCTTTGTATTCTCATCTTCTTCTAACCGTTGCTTAGCTGATCCCCGTTTGATCCGTTTAACCCTTGGAACTGAGGTATATTCGTGGCTCAATTGATTCATCTGAACAAAATCGAAATCCTCCGTGGATCCATCTGCTTGTTCATCTAATGTAAAGCCCTGTTCGTCATCACCTTTCTTATTGATAGAACGATAGGTATATTTTTTCGCTTCATTCGATTTCTCCGTATTTTGTATTTCTGGATGTGAAATAGAGATATTTTCATATGGAATACGTTTATTTTTTACACTGATTATTTGTAATATCATCCATGTATTATTACTTTCCTTGACACGGGCAGTGACAGTGATTGGTTGAGAAAAATTCCAGTCAAACTTTAATGTTTGTTCTTGCAACCACTTGAATGCCAAGCTTTCAAAAACCTGCCTCAAATCACGATTCGTTAATAACCAAACCAATTGATAAAGAAATGCTGTTTTTGTGTATTTCAACTCATACAGTGAAGAAAAGCTAAGATGTATATGATCTGACTCATATGTTTCTGTAAAGTATTGAGGAAATGAATTTGATTCAAACAGCCGATACAAAAGAAAACCATTTGGTGCTAATATACTTCGTACTACTTCAATGACTGGCAAAACAACATTCTTTCCTTGAGAAGAGAATATAAAGCTTCGTGAAGTTGCAGGGTCATTACTCCCCGGAATTTTCCAAGGTTTCTCATAATACCTAACACCATTAGGAACAATCGTTATATCTACTTCTTTTGCATCTACGGGAGGCTGACTAGTGGTGATCACCCCATCCCTATAGTAATGTTGAATTGCCAAACAAGGTAATGTTCCCCAATCTAAAAGGATCTTCTTTGTAATCCGATTTGTCCGAAAATATGCATGCAGCATTATTTTATTATTGTAACGAAAAGGATCGCCAATCCATATCAGTCCCACTTTTTCTCCTTTTTCAAACGGCCATTTAATTTTAACTGGTCGTGCGCTCATCCTTATCCACTTCCTGTTTCATATGTATGTACGCTTCTAAATGTGGTTTTATCTCCTGAAAATGATGTGATTTAACAGCACCCATCCGTTGAACCTTCCATAACGCGACTGGTTCCCTCTCCTGTAGCATCCGATCAATGATTTTACAGCACCGACGAATTTGAAATTCTGGAACGGACTCCGTCACTTTGTTTAAAAGTTTTTTTGTCTTTGGTAATTTATGAAGGTACTTCTCTAATTTAGATGAAATACCTAATCGTTTGCCGATGAGAGACTTTGTTATACGAACAGGTTTTTCTAATACCATCAACTCTTCATACAGACGTTTTATTAATTTACAATATTTATCATCCCTTGAAGGCCAATCCACAATTTCATTAACACTTATCTGCCTGTATTTACTAGGCAATTTTTTAAATAACCAATCCCTATCATGTCGATATAAGTAGGCATATTCCTTTTTAAAGCGCTCTCTAATTTTGGTTCTTGAATCATTAGGGTATTTCTTTATTCCTTCGAGCAATTGCTGCCTATACTGTTGTAACAGGGCAGAGTTTACTTTACTCTGGACTTTTTCTTTTGGAGCATCCTTCGATAAATATTTTTTTACAGTTTTAGAATCAACCCCAAGTATTTCAGCTATTGCCCGTGTGCTTAAATTCTCCTTACCTTTTGCTAAAAAGTGTAATTTTTTATTCCATGTGTCTCCGAATGCTTTCACACGACCAATACAATATTTATCCTCTTTCGATTGATCAGGACCCCTCCTGGCATAAATAAAGCCACAGGAACATTCAAATGTACCTATAGGGTTCACTGACTTATAATCTCTTGTAATAGTTACATCATTAATAACCAGTTGCTTATAATGATTAGCAGCTTTATTTAGACATGGCCACGGACCTTTTCCAAAAGGACCTGCATCTTCTCTCACTTGCAAAAAGCTTTCGATATTCTGATCTAGAAAATAAAGAAATAGTAAATGCCGAAATGGATGTACATGACGTTTCATATTACGGGTTAACACCTTTAACCAATTGTATTCATCCTCTTCATTCAACGCTGACTCGTATTTCTCTAGAAATCCTTTAGGGAACTTTGCTTGAAAGTTTACAAATAATTCCTTTTGTCTCACGTGATTTGAGGTTGTAATTAAATTCCTTTCTCTGAGAAGCAAGCGATACTTTTGAAAGACATCTTCACGTGAAAATAATTCTATTTCACTATTCAAAAGCTGATTAGTCATTCTTGCGAGTTCGACTTGAATATCAAAATAATTAGGTTGCGCTACTTCCTGTAAAGTTGAAAAATCCATTTGCTTTTCTTCAAAACGAATAAACTCAATTCTACTTTGTTTAGTTAAATCTATTGGATATTTTTTCAGCCTCAAATAATGATGAGCGCACAAGTCAATTCCCTGTAGTTGGTGTTCACGGTGAATATACGTTTCACCGTATTTCTCTATGTCTTTCTCTGCACATAGTGGACAATAATATAATCCATCTTTTTTACAGATGCTACCGGCAACCATTCCTAATCTTGTATAAAGACCTTTTCCATCACCTTGTACATCCTGTAAAATTTCCAGTTGTCTTTTTCTTGATAGGAAAGGAGCATAGAAGGTATAAATGGTATACTTTGCTAGTAGTTTTTCTACAGAATAATGATTTCCTATTTGCAGGGTTACCGCATTGAAATGACTACCAATCTCTACACTTGGTATTACAGAACGACTTAGAAATACTTCTTCCAATGTATCCTTGTAATCGATATTTCCACTATAAAAATGATAGCGTGCTATTGCTGAATAAATCAACTCATCTGGATATGGATCGGTAAAGAATGGCAGCATTTGATTTCCTCCTAATAGAATTCCTCCAAAGGATTTTTAATGTACCCATTTGCCTTCAATAATTCATAAGGATGTTGTTTTTTGTCCAATGCCTGCTTTCTTAGCTTAAGTAATGGTAGAACCTCTGCCTTTTTCACGTTTTCCTCTACTTTTTGTTCTTTCCTTTGTTGATTTAATGCTATAGCTTGCTGAATCACATCTGACTTAAGTTGGAGAAACTCCGTATCGATTGGATTTTCTTCTACTATATTTTCTACAACTATTTTAATATCTTTTTCTTTTAAACTATCAAAAATGCCTAAAGAAGCAACTTCAACACTTAAGTTTTCAATTGTATCTTTTCGTTTGTATTCAATTGTATTTTGGCGTTCTTTAAAAGCCTCCCGAATACGTCCTTCCATTTCTGCATCTCGTTTATGATTCAGCATGGCTTCATCTAGGTTGACCATGATATCTTCATATTTTATCATGTCAGCCCAATTGTCCGTTCGAATAGCTGTCATCATTGGTTGAATCGTTTGCATATCTTCTTTCGCAGTCTTTTTTAATACTTGTGGTGTAATGGTTTCGTTTGGGTTATCCTCATCAAATAATGCTCGTTCTTGCGCTAAAATAAATAGGTTCACAGCAACAGCAGTAATTCCTTGGCATTCATAATAAAATGCCCTCTTTAGTTCCTCAGTAAGTTCAGAATAAGTTTTTAAACACCGTAATTCCCATAGGGTTTCTAGGAAGAACTCCCATTCTTCACTATCCTCCGACATACGATCCCAAATAATAGCTCCATCACTTGCAGCCCTTCTTGCCTGCCTAAAGTTCCCTTTAAATAGCTTTTCTGCCTTAGAAGTACCAATTAAGACGGTGGGAATCCCAACTGTATTGGACAGTGTTACAAAAAAATTCAACATCTCCTCTTGATCATTTTTTGAATGTAGTAAGTGCTGAATTTCATCAATTACTAGAACACCAATGCCATACATACTTGCTAACGATGTCATGTGCAACAAGATGGTCGATGTCACACGGTTTAAATAACCATACTTTTCTAAATAACGAGTACCTAGTAAATCATCAATTGCTTTGAAAAAGCTTTTGCAAAGTGTAGATAAACTTCCATCATATGGGCAATCAATTTTAAGCCAAACAATTTGAGTTCGATTAAACGGTTGCCCTTTGTATTCTTCATGCTTGATCACTTGCGGATACATAAGCAAAAGACGTTCAATTGCCGTTGTTTTACCAATTCCTGAAATACCAATAATTGATAAGCTATCGGCAGTTGACCGAATATAATTCAGTCGCCCATCAATATATTTATGGGATGTATCCTCTTCCTCACGCAATTCATGCAACACACGAACACGTTCTAGAAATGTTGTATCTAACGGATTTCGTGCTAAATATCCTCTTCGAATCAATGTAGACAATCGACGTTCAACTTCAAAATGAATCGGCAATGGCTGAATAAAGTTCCTTACACGCTTTAATACGTGATAACGAATATTCATTGCGCTTTGTTTGTCTTGATCGTTAATTCGTGGGGTTACCATAAATCTATCTAGCACGTCATCTTCGCTAAAAATCGGTGGAAGGGCTTCGATGAAAGGATTATTGGTATATTCACTTAAAGGTTGTTCCTTATAGATGCTTCTTTCAAATTCGCCTTTTAAGACAACCATGTCATTTGTTTTTCCCAAATTCCTCATCTCGTTTCTTCTTTAATTTTTGCATTAGGCGTGAGGGTGATTTTTTAGGTGGTGTCTCATCAACCTTCTCTTTTGTAGCGAAGTCAATTACTTCAGCTGATTCACTAACCCTATCAGGAGATAAATCAAATTTTTCAGATTCACGGTTTAATAGTTTTTCAACATCCTTGTTATCGCGAATAGAAGCTATTTTGGCTTTCTTACTCGTTGGTTGATTGTAAGATTGCTTTTTGTTTTTCACAGCTCTTTTAATGATTTCTTCCATTGCCGCATCTGTATTTACTATGAGTTGAATTTGATTTGTACGTTCTATTTCTTCTAGTTCATTCCGAAGTTGTTGTTGAAAGACAATTTCTTCTAAGAAATCTTCTTTATATTGCTGACTTGGTTCTAACAAAATGCACGCCTCAAAGTCCATTCCGTCATCGTGAGGAATATAGATTTTTTCAACGTTTCGTGGATCATAAACAACTTCTACACTTCTATTTTTCAACTTCAAATACCAATGTTCTTCCATCGCTCTTTGAGAACCATATAAGAGATTTTTAAACTTGATGCCAGCTCTTGAAATGGTCGCCTTTCCTCGTGGTAAAACATTCAGGCGAAGAATATTTCTATCAATTGTTCTTAGCCTTCCTGTGTGATTTTGAATACCCCAATTCCATAAATTAATCGGCGTCGGAACTAACCCTTTTGTAATCATTTCTTTTTCAACAGGGTATTTATCAATGACTTTTTGATTGTGATGCAGTGCCATTGTAATAATAAGAGACGTAAATTCCTTTAAATTCAGCGTGGCATTTAAGCGATAATCCTGATCTCCACGCTCTCGGTATTCCTTTTGAATTGCTCCAGGTGCTTTTTGCTTTACCTTTCCGTTAAACGTACGGAATTTCCTTTCAACAATCCCTTTCAAATCTCCACGGTAAGCCGTAGTATTCTCAATTTTAATATTTAGATTGTTAATTAAGTTGTCTACCGAATAACCTTCAAACTCACCACGGTCAGCAATAATAATTTCAGGCAAATGATGTGTTGGCCATTGCTCAGGAGTTATATCAATTCCATATTGCTTACAAAATTCTACTTTGTCAGCAACCATATTATCTAAAGCCATCATTGCACCAATCCATGATGGACCTTCTAGTCCAACGTAAAGACCTGTGATAATACGTGAATACACATCAATTACCGCATAAATAACTGGTCGTCCAATTACTTTGTTTACATCAAGCGAGCTGACTAAATAAATGTCTGCAATGGTTGCGTCAATTTGAAATCTAGTGCCAGGACCATTTGTTTCTGATTTAGAATTACTTAAAATCGGACGGTTTTTCAACTCATACTCTTTCGTACTTTTACGAAATTGAATATCTTTTTTTGGGTCTTCAAGTTTTTTAAACCAATAGTAGAACTGATGATATGAGAGTGTTCGATTAGCATCCCAAATACGGTATTTCAGTTCACCGTTTTCCTTATAGCGATCAGAATAGAAGTCACGTAACATAAAATTATAAACATCTTTTAAAGAATAGTTATTCTTTTTCCTATAGTACTTATTGATAACGTGTTCAATTTGCACCTTTACTTCCTCTGTAATGTTAATACCAGTTTGATACTCATTATTTATATTTACTCTTCTAGGACGACCGACTTTTTCTTTCGTTAAAGCTTTCGTTTTACCTTTACCACCTGAATTAGAGTAATCAGGTAACATAGCATTTTTAGTCATACCACGCTGCCAATATCGGCTCAGTAACTTCTTAATTCTTGTAGAACTTGCTCCACTCTCATCTGCAATTTCTTTTATTTTCTTTTCCCTACCTCGTTTTTGAAGCAATGCTTCCATGTGTTCTATACAATAACGCTGAATAATCGACCAACCCTCATCTCTTTTCTGAATTTGTCGGCTGGTTAATTCGCTATCTTTTATTACTTTTGCAAATGGGTCGCTAGTCACAAGCAATTCCCCTTGTTGAATCTCTGCTATGAGATTTGAATATAATTCCTTTTTAGGCATCGAACTAATCGCATCAATATTTACAATAAAAGCATGGGACTCTTCTATTTCGATGATACGAATACGTTTAGAATCAACAACATATTGAAGAACCTGATTAATATAAATCATCCATATTTCACCTTCTTCAAGCTACTTTCATCAATATACTTAATTTCAATTGACTGCTCTAGATTTATTGGTTTATGCATATCAATGACAATAATTTTTCTAGCAAGCAAATGATAAAGAAGTGTAACACCACTACCAATTGGAAGATGTGTATCTATATCAAATTCATTCGTAATGTTTCTTATACTTATTGAACTATCTAGCAATCTATTTAGCAAAGACATTGCCAAATCCTCGATATGTATTGCGCTCAGTTGTTGAAACACATCGTAATCATTGATTTCGTAATAATCATGGATGTAGCTAATATTTCTAGCCATCGTTTTATCGATTTCTTCTTCCGTTACAATGCCCCATTGAATACCTTTACGATTCCAATATTCACGTTCAATCTCAAATTTCTCTAACACTCGTTCATCCATTAACTTATCTTTCATTTTGATAGTACGAGCAACTTCAAATGTCTCTTTTCCTTTATTAACAGTTAGCAGGAAGTCTGTTGTCATTACAATAGACTCTCCTGTCTTTGGGTCTTTAGGATGTTTAATACCTAGTTCCTCTGCTATTAAAATCGTTTCTTCTTGTAGTAATAGAGGAAACTGTTCACGGATATCAGTAATATCATTTGAAAATTCAGTCAAATAAAAGTAGTTTCTTTCCAAGTCTGATAAAAACTCATGCTGTCTGCCCGTTTTTATACCTTTTAATCTCGTTGAACGACCTAGTGAGGAAACATCTTGAATTTTTAGCCATGGCTGATAATCTGACCCACTGCCAGTTCCTCTACCTTCTTTAATCCACTTTTCGACTTTAGATGTTCTTTTCCTTTTAGACATAAAAACACCCCTTTAGACAATCATATCCAAAGGGGTTAAACGGTGCAACTTTTTTATAAACAGTTAATCTTTTTTATAAACGGTCGAACTTTTTTACAAACGGTTAAACTTTATTTCAAAGCCACAAATAATCTGAAGCTTTCCTGACTCCTACTCCACCGTCACAGACTTTGCCAGATTCCTCGGCTTATCGACGTCATTGCCTCGGTGAAGTGCCGCATAATAGGATATGAGCTGAAATACTATCACAGATACCAGTGGCGTCAACATCGTATGCACGTGAGGGATTACATACGCATCATTGTCCGTCTCAAGTCCTTCCATCGCGATTGTACAGACGTTGGCGCCTCGGGCTTCGACTTCCTGAGCGTTGCCGCGGATATTCAAGTTCACTTTTTCCTGCGTGGTCAATGTAAATACAGGCGTGCCCTCTTCAATCAAAGCGATTGTCCCATGCTTCAATTCGCCGCCGGCAAATCCTTCTGCCTGGATATAGGAAATCTCTTTCAATTTCAGCGCACCTTCCAAACCGACGTAATAGTCCATCGTTCTGCCGATAAAGAATGCGTTTCTTGTTGTTTCCAAGTACTCTTCTACAAGCTGCTCGATCGTTTCTGCATCATCGATGACGGCAGTGATTGCTGTCGTCACTTTTGCCAGCTCTTCAATTAAATTGATATTGATGTCTTTACCCAGTTCACGTGTTGCAACCTGGGCCAGTATGGATAATACCGCTATTTGTGCTGTATATGCTTTTGTGGAAGCAACAGCAATTTCCGGACCGGCATGCAGTATCAATGTCTGATCCGCTTCACGGGACAATGTCGAGCCGGGGACATTCGTAATCGTCAACGTCATATGCTCAAGCTTCTTAGCCTCGACAAGGACTGCACGGCTGTCTGCTGTTTCCCCGGACTGCGAGATGAATATGAATAAAGGCTTTTTTGATAATAGCGGCGTGTTATATACAAACTCCGAAGCCACATGCACTTCTGTCGGAAGACCCGCCCATTTTTCGAAGTACTCTTTGCCGATCAGACCCGCATGATAACTCGTCCCTGCCGCAATGATATAAATCCGGTCCGCAGCATTAATCTGTTCAATGATTGCCGGAGCCACCTTCAGCTCACCGTCTTTGTCCTGATATTCCTGAATAATTTTTCTCATAGCTGCCGGCTGTTCATTAATTTCTTTGAGCATATAATGCTCATACGTTCCCTTTTCGATATCACTTTCGTCAATTTCAGCAATATAAGCATCCCGTTCCACATTGTGGCCTGTCTTGTCTTTGATCACTATTTCATCTTTTTTGAGCGTCACGACTTCTCCGTCCATCAGTTCCACAAATTCATTCGTTTTGTGAAGCATCGCCATTGCGTCCGACGTGATGACATTGAATCCATCACCTTTACCAAGCAGCAATGGGGATTTATTTTTAGCGACATAGATGACGTCTTCATCCTCATTATCCATAAGGCCGAGCGCATATGAACCGTGCAATACATCGAGCACTTTCTTGAATGCTGCTTCTGTATTCTCACTTTGCTTTGAAAACTCTGAGATGAGTTCCACAATGATTTCTGTATCTGTACTGGATACAAACTCCGTCTTTTGCAGATACTCTTCTTTAATCTGTTCATAGTTTTCGATGACACCGTTATGAACGATGGTAAATCTCCCGTCAGCACTCTGATGGGGGTGCGCATTCATCACACTTGGTGCACCGTGCGTCGCCCAGCGGGTATGCCCAATTCCGGTCTGAGCATTAAATTTGGAATCGACTGCATCCCTTAAATCTTTAATGCGTCCGGCCTCTTTAAAGATTTTCAATTCTTCTTCATTGCGCACGCTGATTCCTGCAGAGTCATAACCGCGGTATTCAAGCTTTTCCAATCCTTTTAACAATATTTCCTTAACATCTTCTTCTCCGATATATCCTACAATTCCGCACATAAAGTATTTGCTCCTTTGACATACAAGTTAGGACCAGTGCTTTGTACCAATGGTTGCCCATATGGTTTTAACAGCTGATGTAACGAATACTTCAGTATCCGGGACAGTATCCGCCGATACTCGATGACTGTCCTCCTCGTCAGCAGCATCGCTGCTCAGGCGCTATTCCGATTTAACTTCTCTTCCCTCCTTAAAGTAACGTTCCTATTTTAATAGAAAAACACCCTCATTACAATAGTTTATTGAATGAGAGTGCATGTGACTCACTTTATTTGATTGGAATGGTTTATAAGCCCATTTCCGCTTCGACAACTTCTGCGATAACAGAGCTGTATTCATCAGCGAGCTCTACCGTTTCCGCTTCCACCATCACTCTGACCAACGGTTCGGTACCGGAGGCACGGACGAGTATACGGCCGTTTCCATCCATTTCAGTTTCTACTTCTGAAATTTTGGCAGCGACTTTTTCGTTGTTGACGACGTTATGTTTGTCAGTCACTTTGACGTTGACGAGCTTTTGAGGGAATTTTTCCACCTGGGATGCAAGTGCTGCCAAAGTTTTACCGGACTGTTTAACGATGGCTGCCAGATGAACACCGGATAATAAGCCGTCCCCGGTCGTATTATAGTTCATCATAATAATATGTCCGGATTGTTCTCCGCCCAGACTGTATCCATGTTTTCTCATCTCTTCCACAACGTAGCGATCTCCAACTTTTGTCTTATCGCTTTTCAGCCCATGTTCTTTCAAAGCTTTGTAGAAACCAAGGTTACTCATGACTGTGGAAACAACCATGTCGTCTTTCAGTTCATCATTATCTTTTAAATGCTGTGCGATGATGAACATTATTTTGTCACCATCAACGATGTTTCCATTTTCATCAACAGCAATCAAACGGTCTCCATCCCCATCGAACGCAAGTCCGAAGTCACACTTTTCCTCCTGGACAAGTTCGATCAATTTCTCAGGGTGTGTTGAACCGACGCCCTCATTAATATTTGTTCCATCCGGATTCGTACCTACTGTTACCGTATCTGCTTCCAGGTCTCCGAATAGGTATGGTGCGAGTTTGTGCGTTGAACCGTGTGCGCCGTCCAATCCTATTTTCAGACCTTCAAGATCGCCTTCAACAGTAGATTTCAAGTAGCTAACATACTTTTGGCCACCCTCAAAATAATCTGAGATATTCCCTAAATTTATACCTGTCGGTCTTGGCAGATCGTCTGTTTCGCTGTCAAGCATCGCTTCGATTTCAGCTTCCTGGTCATCTGTCAGTTTAAATCCATCAGATCCAAAGAACTTAATGCCGTTGTCACCGACCGGGTTATGTGATGCAGAAATCATCACACCGACATCCGCCTCAATTTCTTTAGCCAGATAAGCGACACCTGGAGTAGAAATGACTCCGAGCCTCATTACTTCTGCACCGATTGAAAGCAGTCCGGCAACAAGTGCCGACTCCAGCATCTCTCCTGAAATACGAGTATCGCGTCCTACTAGAAAAGTAGGTCGGTCATTGTTTTCACCTGCTAAGATATATCCGCCAAAACGTCCTAGTTTAAATGCCAGTTCGGGTGTTAATTCTGTGTTGGCCACACCTCTGACTCCATCTGTTCCAAAATATTTACCCATGAGTTTCTCCTTTAGTCATTTTTTTCTATAGTTAAATCAGCTTCTAAAACAGCTGGTTCAGTCTTAGTTACACTTTCCGGTAAGTCTAATTCTACATCCTGGGTTACTGAACTGTCGAGTTCATCCACGTCAATTTCAACATCCACTGAATCAATTTCATTTAAAGTTTCTTCACTTCCGAACACTTCAACATTGTCATAGTTCAATTCAACATCCACCAGTTCATGGTTACTATCCACCATGCCGGCAACTGTGTAGTTCACAGGTACAGTTTTACTCAACTCACTGACATTGATTTCCACTCTGACATTGGAAGGTTCGGTCCTTACATCTAAACGATTGAACTGGAAGTCAAAAACACCAACGTCCGCTTCTTCAGCCCGATCATCTGTAATTCTGGTGTTATCACTGAGAGTCGCACGAACATATTGTATTCGATTGATCTCATTTTCTCCACCATAGACAGTCACTGTATCCGGTTCAACAACAACTGATTCCAGTTGATGGTTCGGTCCGACACGGCTGCCATTCACTTCGGCCTGCACTGTAAAGGTCTGTGATACGAGATCCTGGATATTTACAGTAGCAGTTTCAGGCACGACTTCTGCATTTACGTTTTCAGGCAGTTCATCAATGGTAAAATGCACTTCATGTTCTCCTGTTCCCCGGCTCCTTAAATCAAGCTGTACATTAAAATCTCTTGTTGTCTGCAGCCGAACAATATTCGAAGTGCTTCCCGACAATTGAACATTGACCTGGTTCGGCACCCCACTGACATAGTAATCGTCTTCATCATACAGAATATCAACCGGCATGCCCTGAATCAGTTCCGTTTCATCGTCATTTCTTTCCTCATTGAAAGGATTCATATTTTCAAATACGTTATTCACTGATAAAAACATGAACAGCGCGAGAATTAAAGCAACAAATCTCAGTCCCCACTTACTTTCGAGCAAAGAGACCGCCTCCTTCCTTTATTGCAGGCAGGATACTCCAATGTTTCTTCAACAATTCATCCAGTTCTTCCAACGTAATCTCTTTATCCAGCTTGCCTCCATATGTAACAGAAATATTTCCTGTTTCTTCAGATACAACAACTGTAAATGCATCGGTGACTTCAGAAATACCGACTGCTGCACGGTGTCTCGTGCCCAGATCTTTCGCGATTTTACTGCTGTCCGACAATGGCAAGTAACTGGCGGCAGAGTTGATCTTATCGCCGGTCACTATCATTGCACCATCATGGAGCGGTGTATTCGGTATGAAGATGTTGATCAGCAGTTCTGACGTTATATTTGCATCGACTGTTATACCCGTTTCAGTATATTCTTTCAAGCCAGTTTCTTTTTCAAACACAATCAATGCACCGATACGTCTTTTAGCCATGTATCTGATGGATTTGACAATCGCTTCTCTCATTTTCTCATAATCCGCTCCGGCTGTGCTCGAGTTGGATCTGAACAGACTTCCTCTGCCGAGCTGTTCAAGCGCACGACGTAATTCCGGTTGGAATATGACGATGATTGCCAGAAAACCCCACTCTAAAACTGTATCAAAAATTTCGGTCGTAGTGGTTAAATCAAATGCGTTACTGATGCCCCGCCCAATTAATATGAAGAATATGCCTTTTATTAATTGGATGGCTTTAGTACCTCTCATCACGGTAATTAATAAGTAAAAAACGTACCAGACAATTATTAGGTCTATGATACTCGTAATAAGAGTCGTGGTCGTTATATTCTCTAAAATATTAGTGTTATTCACTCATCCGGTCCTTTCCGACGAATTATAACGAACCAATCTTATCCTCCAATTCCTGGTAAACACCTCTCATTAAAGGATCGACTTTCAATTCATCTGTATTTTTTTGATACCCCTTGAATAATTTCACTGCTTCTTTTATCTGATCTTTTTTATACAAGTTAAAACATTTCAACAGCGTCATCCGGCTGTTGTCCGTCATATTTACAAGGCTGTCCAGCAATTCAAGATCCTGCTGTTGCACAGCAACCTTTGAAAATAAAAACAGAAATTCTTCCTGACGATAATGAATGTTCATGCTTTCTTTAAGATAGGAAAATTTATCCAGCAATCTTTTACAAGTGAAATACTGTTCTTTTTTATAATAACATTCTATTATTTCAAATAATAATTTCAGCCTGCCCAGTTTTAAATCGCTCATCTGAAAAACCAGTGAATATGTTTCTTCCAATATATCCAAAGCCTGTGCGATGCGGTCTTCATCAATTAAATAGCCCGATTTCAGCAGCACAGCATCTATATAAAACTGATTGATAACATTATTTGATAAGCTTAAGATTGATTCTTCTGTATGAAAATGCATCTGATTGTTATCAGATAGATGACGGTAGTATTTTGCATAGAGAAGATGCAGCCTGCCTTTATCAGACATGGATATTTCATCTGTCTTCTCATACTCTTTGCTGATCAATCCTTTAATTGTCGTAAAATCATCATGTTCAACTTTATATTCATGGTAAACAATTTCACGAAACACTTCCACATCATTATATCTGAAATTTGAAGTTTCTGACATCAAATCGTTTAAAGAACAGTTTAACCGTTCACTTAATTTAATCAGAACATTGGTCGAAGGCTGGACACTCCCCTTTTCAATAAGACTTAAATATGTCCTTGAGATGATGCCTTCCGCCAGTTCTTCCTGAGTCAAATTATTGCGATGTCTAGTTTCTTTAATTCTCTGCCCGACCATCAACGGTGCCCCTTTCTTGTGCACTCTAAATTATGTAACTATTTATTTGACAAGTTATTTACTCTTTATCATACTATAAATACATATATAAGGGGGTTCCAAATGAAAAAACTATTGGTTATAAATGACTTATATCAGTTAAAAAGTGTCAGCGATCCTTTTAGAATTGAATTACTCAGCTTATTGAGTGAACACCCCAAAACCGGTCAGATGCTGGCTGATGAATTAGGAATTCCCAGAGCTAAGATTCACTACCATTTGAATGAATTACTTAAAAATGATATTATCCATGTCGTAAAAACTGTCGAAAAGAACAGTATAATACAAAAGTTTTATCAGCCTGTAGCTGAAAAAGTGGTACCGAATATTAATCTTCTTAAATATACACAGGAAGAGAAGAAAAAGGATAAGATGTCCTACCATTTGAAAGTAAAGGAAAAGCAGCTACCGCAATTCAGGAAAGATTTAAGGAAATTCGTCAAAGAACATTCCACTAAAAAAGAAAGTGACAAAGTTTTAGACTATAAAATTCAAATACTGCCCTATGAAGAACAATAAAACGTGGTTGAGCGCAAACTAACCACGTTTTTTCATTTCATTTTTATTATTTTTGTTTTTTACCGAAAAAAGCGGAGGCGATTGATACAGCTTTTTCAGCCGTTTTATTTTTATCATCCAGCAACGGATTCACTTCAACCAGATCCATCGATGTAACCTTTTGTGAATCATGCAGCTGAGTCATCGCAAACAATGTCTCAGACAGGCTCAGACCGCCATCAACCGGTGTACCCGTACCGGGTGTCTCCATTGGATCCAGTGCATCTACATCAAGTGAAAGATGGATACCGTCTGTTTTATCACGCAGGTGATTAAGCGACGCATCCATTACTGCTGATATGCCCTTCTCTTTAATATCAGTCATCGTGAAGGTCAATATATCATTTTCTCTGATATACTCTTTTTCACCTTCATCCAGATCACGCATACCGATAAGTACAATATTTTCAGGTTTAACTTTCGGTCCCATTTTATAGAGGTTCGCCAGCTTCTCATCACCCACACCACAGGAAATGGCAAGTGGCATTCCGTGTATATTGCCGGAAGGTGAAGTATCACTGTTATTCAGATCGCCATGTGCATCGTACCATATTACACCCAAATTCTCGTAATGACCGCTGATACCCGCAAGGCTGCCGATTGCCAATGAATGATCGCCGCCCAGTATTAATGGGAATGCGCCTCGTTGTACGGATTCATCAACTGACGCTGCAAGTTTATTATTAAAATCAACAACCTGATCATAGTTCTTCAAGGTATTCGCATCACCCTGCGAATGTTCTGCAACATTCACCTTCATATCACTATGTATATTACCTTTATCATTTACTGTTATATTAAGTTTCTCAATTTCATTTACCAAATTTGCATAGCGAAGCGCATCAGGACCTAAATCCACGCCCAGTCTTGGTTGCCCAAACGTAGTCGCCGCTCCTATAATATCCACTCTGTTCATAAAATACTCCCCTTTTTCATTCTATACATATATGATATAAAAAATGTCGTCTTTATGCAACGACTAATAAATATAAATGAATGCATAAAAAAAGACACTTAAATGAATAAGTGTCTTGATGAGCCATAGAGGACTCGAACCTCTGACCCTTTGATTAAAAGTCAAATGCTCTACCACCTGAGCTAATGGCTCTAATTGGCTGGGCTGAAAGGATTCGAACCTTTGCATGACGAGACCAAAACCCGTTGCCTTACCGCTTGGCTACAGCCCAATATTAGATAGATATGGAGAGGGGCAGATTCGAACTGCCGAACCCGAAGGAGCGGATTTACAGTCCGCCGCGTTTAGCCACTTCGCTACCTCTCCGTAATGGAGAATGACGGGTTCGAACCGCCGACCCTCTGCTTGTAAGGCAGATGCTCTCCCAGCTGAGCTAATTCTCCTAAAATGACCCGTACGGGACTCGAACCCGTGTTACCGCCGTGAAAGGGCGGTGTCTTAACCGCTTGACCAACGGGCCAGAAATAAAAAAAGCGTTGAAACATAAAAATGGCTCCACAGGTAGGATTCGAACCTACGACCGATCGGTTAACAGCCGATAGCTCTACCACTGAGCTACTGTGGAATCATAAAATAAAAAA
>NZ_LFKO01000001.1:1285999-1343092 GCF_001265075.1 Salinicoccus sp. YB14-2 | reverse complement strand
ATTTGTTGCGTGTTCTGTTGTTCGCCTCAACTTGCGTTCCTATATAATAGAAACTTTATCGGAATTAAACGTTGACATATTGTCATTCAGTTTTCAATGTTCTCGTTTTGGTGTTGCTTTAATATCTTATCACAGGTCCAAATCCTTTGCAATGATAATTTAATATACATTTAACAAAATTAATATTTGCTGGTTTCGGCTTGTGTTTTTTTCGCTCTTGTTCAAAGCGACTACGTAAGAATATCAAGTTTCCAAACCATCGTCAACACTTTAATAATAACTTTTATTGTAGTTTTACCAGATTAGCACTTTTCATGCAAAATTATATATAAAAGCTGTTTGAAACCCTTCTTAAGGTTTCAAACAGCTTTACATTAAATTATTATTCTCAACATATACTTAATTGCTCTTATTCTTGACGCTGCCTCTTTTACGGTTCTTCATTTTCTTTTGATTATCCCTTTTGATGTCTTTCTTTTTTTGTTTAGCCAATCTTTCCTGTTCAGCTTTTTCATCGCGCTCTTTTCTTAACTCTTTACGTTTCTCATCATTGATATCACTCTTTGTGATTCTGCCCCGCTCTTTCTTTTCTCTTTCAGAAGCTTCTATATAATCCGGCAGTTTAATCAATTGATAGGCGTTCATTACTAAAATCGCAAAAACAGATCTGAAAATCCAGGAAGTATCATCAACTACTACGAAAGGAATCATGGTAATCGCTGTAATGAATACCATAAAGAATAATGAAGGTATGAAGACATTCGCATTCTTGACCTGCTTATTTTTAAAACGTGCAACTACTATACCGACTACTATCATCAATATCGGGATCCACATGAAACCCCAAACAAACCCTGTTTCCACACCGACTTCATAAAATCGGAAATAGAACAGATCAAAAATCGCATACATGATAAGCAGCAATTGGATATAAGGCCAGAAACCTTTAAATATCCCCATACCTAACGGATGGATAAAAAGATATATGAAAAATGCAACTTGACTGATTGTCGCAATCAACAATCCGAATGTGATGAACCACACCAGACCGGCTAAAAATTCGCCGATGTTGCCGGTGAATAAATAACTCGTCACATTTTCATACTCCAATATTAAGCTGATAACAGTAGATATAACTGTACCAATAAGTAAAGTAGTAAAATAAAACTTAACTAAATATTTTGATGTCATAAAGCTTGCTCCTACTATTCTTTACTTTGTGCAATTATACTGTTGGCAATGTCTGTGTAAATATCACTGATTTTATCATCTTTATAAATTGAAGGTGCAAAATCATCATGATCCCACTTCGGCTGACCGAGCGGTACTTGTCCAAGTAAAGGCACTTCCAGGTCTGCAGCAAGCTTCTCACCGCCGCCCGTACCGAAGACATATTCCTTCTGTCCGCTGACTTCACTTTCAAAGTAACTCATATTTTCAATGACACCGAGGATTTCATGATCTGTATGCAGTGCCATCGATCCTGCACGTGCTGCAACAAATGCCGCAGTCGGGTGAGGTGTGGTTACAATAATTTCTTTACTATGAGGTAACATCTGGTGGACATCCAGTGCCACGTCACCTGTACCTGGCGGTAAGTCCAGAATCAGGTAATCCAGTTCGCCCCACTCCACTTCATTGAAGAAGCTCGTTAACATTTTACCTAACATAGGACCACGCCATATAACCGGCGTATTTTCCTCTACGAAAAATGCCATCGATATCACTTGAACACCGTAACGTTCAACAGGGATGATTTTTTCACCTTCAACAGCCGGTTTATCAACAATTCCCATCATGTCCGGAACACTGAAACCATAAATATCAGCATCTATGATACCGACTTTTTTGCCGGCTTTAGCCAATGATACAGCCAGGTTGACCGACACTGTTGATTTACCAACGCCGCCTTTACCTGAAGCTACTGATATAAACTCAGTTTTTCCTTCACTGAATTTGCTTTCGATTGGAGATGCTTCGTTGCCTCTATGCTCATTGATCAGGTCATCTTCCAATTCTTCAAAACGGATGCCGACTGTAGCAAAACCATTTTCCTTCAATAAATCAACAACCTTCATTTGTAAATCCAGTTGTTCCTGTCCGCCCAAACGTCCTATAGCGAGTTTTACACTGATATGCTCTTTTTCTTCTTTGATCTTAATTTCCACGATCCCCTCAGTTTCGCTCAAAGGTACGTTTAAAACCGGGTCGTTAACCTCGCCCAGAAGTTCTTCTACTTCTTTATTTGATAACATCGTTTTTCTCCTTTATCTACAAAATTCAATATAACAATCATAACATAATCAATATACTAAAATTAAAAAATATCCAAACACTTTATGATAAATGTTTGGATATTCAGACTTAAGTCTTAGTTATTCATTTTTGTTATCTTCTGAACGGACTTTCTGTTCAAACTTAGCAAGCTGTTTTTCTGCAAATGAACGTCCGCCGATACCAAATGATATTGCGAAAGCGACAGCAATTGCTCCAAGTATTAGAAGGAATGCAGCATTTACAATGCTTTGTGCAAAGTTCAACTGATCTAAAGTCATGAACACTGCAACAATGATCAGTAGATATTTAACGATTTCACCAAAGAATCTGTTGCCTGTACTTTTAACGATGACAGAGGATATGATGTTTCCTCCGACAAAACCAAGCGCCAGAATGATGGCTGCTGATAGAACGAGTGGCAGGTAAGCAATGATTGCCCCGCCGATTGTATTCAAGATTTCTAAATTCAATACACTTAAAGCTTCCACTACGAAGAACAGGCCGATAAGCGCTGTAACAATCCATCCTGTTGCAGACGGAATATCCACTGCATCTTTGTTCTGTCCAAAGTTTACATATTTGTTATATTTACTTGCATTGATATTAGCAAGAAGGTTTCGAACCAGGGTACCTACCAATTTGGCAATAAACAGACCCAGTACTAACAATACAGCTGACACCAGTAGTGTTGGCAGGAAGTTCAGTATATTCGTCATCATCTGACTGATTGGTGTTGCGACGGAATCCATATTCAATGCTGAGAATACTGCTGGTAAAAATAAAATGAATACCAGGTAATAAGCAATTTTGCCCAGTGTCTGTATGAAGCCCTCAGAAGCCTGTCCGCCTTCTGTTGCATTCACAAGACCTTTTTTCTGAAGCCATTCTTCAAATCCAAGAGCTCCTAAACCTTTCACGATAACGTTTTTAATGACAGTGGCAATAATCCAGGCAAGCAGTAAGTATAATAATGCTGCGATTAAACTTGGGATAAAATTAATAATGTTGGAAAACATATCGTTAAACGCATTTCCAATGTTAGACATAAATGTAACCTCTCCTTATTTTTCATGATATAAGTCCTCTTGCCTTAATAATTGACATTTAAACGGAAACCTCCAAAAAAAGTAAAAATTAACTAAATGAACTCAAACATGTAATTAGTTATAATACACCTTGCATGCAAAGTGAATTTAAATAAGCATTAATCATACTTTATGAACCTCATTTCAATTATATTCTCTAACTTTTATACCCTAAGTATTCCGAAAATTTAGATAATATCATTGATTTTCTTTTCGATATTTTATAAGATTTATTTAAGATATTTGAAAAATGTAATGTGCTTATAATTTTAAAATTGAATATAGGGGATGTTTGAGATGGAAACAATTACAGCAATATCTGACTTTCTTTGGGGTTATCCAATTATAATCGCCCTTCTTGTGACGAGTGTTTTCCTAACGTTTCGTTTAAAGTTTTTCCAATTCAGAAAACCACTTTACATTTTTCAGCAGACAATTGGCCAAGTCGGAAAAAAATCGAAAAGTACAGGAACAATCACACCATTCCAGACATTGACCACTGCCCTCTCTTCCACAATAGGTGCCGCCAACATTGTCGGTGTACCTGTCGCAATAATGCTCGGCGGGCCTGGTGCTCTGTTCTGGATGTGGGTAATTGCTTTTCTCGGAATGGCGTTAAAATTCGGGGAACCACACTGGGAGTCCATTATCGCGAGAAAAACGCAATCGGCGAGTACGTCGGCGGACCGATGTACTATATGCAAAATGGTATTAAGTGGCCAAAAATCGGTAAGATTCTCGCTGTCTGGTATGCTTTCTTTCTGATGATTGAGTTAATACCCAGTATAATGGTCCAAAGTAATTCCGTTGCCAGTACAGTCAACACAACATTCTCCGTTCCACCATTAATTACCGGTATACTTATTGCTGTACTTGCCGGTCTGGTGGTATTCGGCGGCGTCAAACGTATAGGACGTGTTACTTCATATTTAGTTCCAATCATGGCATTTTTCTATATCATTGCGGGTGCTGTCATCATTTTGATCAATATAGAAATGGTTCCAGAAATATTGGCGCTGGTATTTACAGAAGCCTTCAACCCGACTGCAGCTCTCGGAGGGGGAGCCGGCGTTGTTTTGGCAGAATCAATCCGATGGGGGTTTGCCCGCGGTATATACAGTAACGAAGCCGGTCTTGGTACATCGCCCATTGCTCATGCCGCTGCAAAAACTGATCATCCGATTCGACAGACATTTTGGGCTGTTATTCAAATTATGGTGGATACACTGATCATCTGTACAATTACCGGTCTTGTTGTTTTAATGACAGGCGTTTGGCAGCACAATGACGCCCATGAAGACAGCGCACGGGAATCTCTGACAGCACGTGCCTTCGAAGATACTTTCGGTGCATTCGGCGGAGGACTGATTGCCGTCGCATTAATTTTCTTTGTTTTCTCTACAGTTACAGTCGTTATATTTTATGGGGCAAGACAGGCTGAATTCCTATTTGGGTTATGGGCAGGCAAAGTAATTAAAGTTGTTTACATCATTTCTATCATTGTCGGCGCCATCGGCGGCGCAACATTTTTCTGGTCGCTGCTCGATCTGACTTTATTCTTTGTCGTATTGCCAAACCTGATTGCGGTAATTCTAATGTCTCCAAAAATTGTGGAACTTTATAATGAGTTCTTCCATACGGATGGTAAGTATTATAAAAAGGATACAGAGTAATAAAAGGGGCTGAGACATAAATATATCCAGAAAAAATAATCCGTACGTTAGCTTTCCTGGGACATCGCGTAAGCCTGTAGTCTACGCTGATGCTTTTCCCCAAGGAGTCTAACGTACGGATTTCATCTGTTCTGCATGAAATATTATCTTTTTTAAGGACTTATGTCCCGGCCGCTTTTTAACCAATCATTATTTTATTTAATTCTTCGGCATCTTTTATATCAATGCCAAGCTTATCCAAAGTCAATCCCATTTCAAAGTAATCTCTTTCAAGCAATACTCCTGTGAGTGTTATGACTGAATCCATCACAGGGGTTTTTACACCGACAGCATCAGCAATACTTGCCCACAGAACAAGTCCACTTTCCACATCTTCAGTAATATAGCGATTCTCCAGGTCAGTCGGCCCCAGTATATCTTTCAGCATCGGAGATTCATTGAATTGTTCAAGCAGCGTTTTCCCTTCTTCAAAATAACCGCTTCTCTCACTGCGTGAAGATTTATCAACCGCTTCATACCCTAACACTTTACATATTGCCTGACGTTCTTCATCAATTTTATGGACGACATTTACAGTATGTTCTGTTATACCTTCTTTGTATAAATAAAATGAATCACCCGCATAGTCTATACGTCCCGCATTTAATATTGAAGGACCCGGGTGACTTTCCGGGTTGCCGTTATTCAGTGTCACTTCAATGATTGTGTCTGCTCTGACAAAATCATACATTTCACTTAAAACTTCCAACATCTCATCGGTATCTTTAGCCGGATACGCTGCAAACAGATTATGCTGGTTGTAACCGATCAGATTCGCCTCATTTGTTTCTGCATTGTATCTTGAAGCATAAGTAAGCGACATGGATTCTCCGACTTTAACATCCTTTTTTATACCCATCTTCTGAAGAACATTGCGGAGTCTGATACTGCACATGGCACTCGCACTGTTAATATATATGTGCTGCCCGTCTTCCAGGTATGGTGCAAAATTTTCGGTGACTTTTTCCACAGCAGGCGAGGGAATCGTCAGCATTAAAACATCCTGGCCACTGACCGCTTCTTCAACATCCCTCGTAAAAGAATGTATTTTAACCGCTTCACCATTTAAAATAATTTCATTGTTCTCCATGATTTTTTCCAAGTTTCTTCCCGATTCCCTAGATTGATATAAAGTCACTTCATGTCCTGATTTAGTTAAATCTGCCGCAGCAGTCACACCACCGTGTCCGGCTCCAAAAATACCAATTTTCAATGTCACCTATTTTCCTCCTTTTTGATAAACCACTTCACCATCTATAATTGTATATAATACTTCCGCTTCCAATAGTTCATCCGGATTCACAGTCAAGACATCTCTGTCGAACACCGCAAAATCTGCCAGGAAGCCTTTTTCGATCAGGCCGGACCTGTCGCTGCGGTGAACAATTTCAGCCGCATTTTTCGTGTACATTTGAAATGCTTCGAACACACTGATTTTTTCACTTTCGTTATAAACACCGGTTTTGCCGTTACGCGTCACCAGCGCATGAATTCCATGTAATGGATTCACATCCTCAATCGGTGCATCAGAACCGCCACCAAGGATCAGACCTTTGTCCAGCATGGTCCTGAAATTGTACAACCGATCTGCTCTCTCCTTACCGATATAGTCCTCTACCCAGGGCATATCTGAAGTCAGAAATGTCGGTTGGACATCGCATATGACATCGAGACCTGCCATCCTGTCCATCATTTCTTCATCAAGAAGACTGACATGAATCAATCTGTCGTGCTTTCCTTTTTGCACAGGATATTTTTCTATCACGTCGAGGACAAGTTCTGTTGCCTGATCGCCTATCATATGAACCGCGACAGCATCTTTGTTCTTTCTCGCCTTTTTAACCAGCTTTTCCAAGTTCTCTCTCGTGTGTATTTGCAGACCCGTATCGTCAGTGCCTTCATAAGGTGCCTTCATCAAGGCGGTCCGGCCGCCGAAAGCGCCGTCGGTAAAGATTTTCATCGCATCCTTTTCTACCCAGTCTGTTTTAAATTCGGGATCCTTCGCTATCATTTCTTCATAGACCGCTTCATGTCTCAATAAATTCACCCTGAATTTGAGCTGATCTTTTCCGATTGTATTCAGATAGGCGTTGAGCGGCACATCATTGGGACCGTATGCAGCCATATCTTCAGTGTGAACGCCTGTCACACCGAGTGAATATAAATATTTCACCGCTTGAGTAATGTCGTCACTGACCGTTTCGACTGTATCATCCACCTGGGCTGCTCTGAACTGATCGAAAGCTGTATCATACACCCACCCTGTCAGTTCTCCATTTTCGTCTTTTTCATAAGAGCCGCCTTCAGGGTTTTCCACATCTTTATCAATGCCGAGGGCTTCCAATGCTCCAGTGTTCACTATTCCTGCATGCTGGCACACTCTCGCAACGATTGTCGGCTTATCTGTCAGCTCATCCAGCTCTCTACGGTTCAACCGGTAACTGTTTTTAAAATTATTTTCATCATACCCGAGTATCAAGTCCCATTCTCTGTCGGAACGATGATTTCCAATCAATTCTTTTACGTGATCAATATCATTTTCATCATATAAAACAAGTGACTTCAATTTTTTACCGAGCATCACGAGATGCATATGAGTGTCATTCAGACCCGGAACCATCGTCGCACCTTTTAAATCCACGACTTTATCTGCCTCGGTTTCCAGTAAGTTCATTCCGATGACGATGCCGTCTTCAACTAGTATGTTGTCAAAAGTCTCACCTTCAGCATTCATACTGTAAATTTTTCCGTTTTTATATAAAGTTTTCAAAATACCGTCCCCTTTAAAAATACTTCATATTATATGAATATAATATGAAGTATTTCAATATCACTCGTCGTCTTTACTCAGTTCTTCACTGCGATTCGCCGCAGCGTTCAAAGTTTTAACCAGTATTCTCTTTAAACCGTCACCGTCAAGAGCATCCAAGCCTGCTTCAGTCGTACCATGCTTCGATGTAATGTTTTTACGCAGATCACTGAATGACAGTTCTGAATCCTCCACCATTTTGCCTGCCCCGATCACAAGATTACGGGTTAGAAACATCGCTTCTTCCTCATCAAAGCCAAGTTCCATCAGACTTTCCGCATACATTTCATATATATAGTAGAGAAATGCTGAACCTGAACCGGTTGCCGCTGTTATATTATGCATTTCATCCTCTTCCACCGTCACTGTAGTTCCGAAACTTTCCATCAGCTCTATCAGTTCATCTCTGTCAGTAAAGTTTCGGGAGTAAGATATGCCGTTCACTGAATGTTGTACCATCGCGTTTGTATTCGGCATTATTCTCGCTATCGGGTTTTCTGTTTTAAGTTCACGGCGTATCGTCTTAATCTGGGTACCCGCCATGACTGATACTACTTTTGTCTCAGGTTCAAGGTATGGCCGTATTCTGCCTGCAACAGAAGGAAAACTTTGCGGCTTGCTCGCAAGTATCACATAATCTGCATCTTTTAATAATGCCTGATCATCATATGATACATTGACACCAAGGTTTTCTTTGAAAAACATTATTTTTTCCTGCATGCTTTTACTCGTCAAGTAAATATCTGAAGGCGCTACGACACGATTCTCGATCATGCCGATAAAAATAGCACTTGCCATGTTTCCCGCACCATAAAAGACAATCTTCATCAAATCAACTCCATAAAAATTTTTGACCCATGCTTTATCTTAACAAACTGATATAAAAAGTGAAGTTTATTCTGCATTAAATATAAAATACAATCGCAACGTAATGTAATCCACTTGCAATGATTATAAAGAAATGCCAAATCATATGAAAGTAATTTCTTTCCTTTTGGGAATAAAACCATGCACCGACAGTATAACTGATTCCGCCGAGCAGGATGAGACTGATGAAAACCCAGCTCGTTTCCCTGATGATCAGCGGTGCGAATACGACTGCCATCCACCCCATCACAAGATAAAATACCATGCTGACTTTGGAACTGACTTTTGGACTCATCACTTTATACAGGATGCCGAAGACAGCTGCAATCCATTGAATGAGCAATGCCGTCATGCCCCAAAAGCCGCCGATGACCGAAATGGCGATCGGAGTATAGGTGCCTGCGATGGCGATATATATGAAACTGTGATCAAGCAGTCTCATAATGTACTTATGTTTTGTATTATGCGCCATCGAATGATACAAAGTCGAAGTCAAAAACATCAGGAGAATACTGATGACATATATCGAGCCGCCGACTGCATACTCGACACCGCCTTCCATATACATGTAAACCGCAGTGAACGGAAGCAGGAATATGAAGATCAGGGCAGCCACACCGTGACTGACACTGTTGCCGACCTCCTCGCCAAAAGATAACGGGATAACACCGCGCAGTGATCTTTCCAATTTAGTTTCTTTATTTTCTGTTGCCTGATTTACGGCCCCGTCATTTCTAGTCATTAAATCAATCCTTCGGATTTCAGATCCTGATATGCTGTTTCGACACTGTCCTTGCCTTCTTTATTTTTCAACGGAGAGAATTCACTCTTCCTGTCGACCTGAAGCGTGTTGTGCTTTTCAGCATATTTGAAAGCATCAAAGTAAAACTTCTCGAACTTCAGCACTTCTTCTTTTACTACATTTAAGTCAATGTCCAAAAAATCGAGCTTCTTCAATGCCAGATGATACGGCATTTCTGCTTTACCCACGGTATCCAGAAAATCTGTCGAAAAAATGTGAATGCCTATGTTTCCATTTAAAAACCGTCTGTCCGCACCCTCAGGCAGTTCCGTATACTCAACCACGGCCTTGACGCCATCGACCAGACTCAGACGGCCGACACTCTCGCCAGGTTTAGGAGCGATGGATTTGGAAGTGACTTCATTGTCATTATCCAGATGAAGACCCGCAAGAAGGGTATCCAGCACTTTAACAACCGCATTGTCCACGTTATTCATGAATACATGCTTAACCCCCCGGCGCTTCATGTCTTCAAGCATCCCTGAGTTATACAATGAAGCAAAAATCCCGCCGTTGCCGTTTGGAGTCAGCATAATTTCCTTTTCCGGCGTCAATAATAATGTTTTGTCTTTTTTCACCGGTGGAAAATGTTCCTGCTTGAAAAAGTGGATATTATCTTTAGGCAGATCGAAGTATTTATTTTCTTCGAAAAAGCTTAATGTTTCTACATGGTTGATATCGCTGGTCATGATGTACCAATGCACCGGCGCACTGTCTTCCGACATATATTTCTGCAGCTGTCTCGCCTGCAGTTCGAATAATGATACGCCGTCAAAAGAAAATGTCCCTTTGGGACCGGGGTGCTGCAGGCGGGTACCCTGCCCGCCGGCCATGAGAAGGACGGCAAATTCACCTTTAAAAATAGACGCTTTTGCACTTTCCCTCAATTTCTCTTTCTGGAAATCTTCGATATCATCGGCTGAGATATATTGAATCTCTTCTATCTTTCCCATATCAACTGTTGTGGGATTTACATATGTTTCCTCATATACTTTTTCAATATGATCAACATCCAATGTTTTGAATGATTCATCCAAGTGCTGCTGGTCTGATGCATCTAATTTGTCATATTGAGGTATCCATTTTTCAATCATAGTTTAGCTCCTCATGAAATTATTCAGTGATCACTTTTCGAATGAGTTCGATATCCGACTCATTGGCACCGATATGATAATTTTCGAGTATTTTTTGTTTGACTCCTTCAACGTCTTCAGTATTGCTGTAGATGGTAACGAGTGATTCTCCGGTTTCGACTCTGTCGCCCACTTTTTTATTGAGCATCAGACCGACGGCAAGATCAATTACATCGTCTTTCGTCTGACGGCCGGCGCCAAGCATGCTCGAAGCAACACCCATCGCTTCCGATCCGATTTTTTCTACAAACCCGGACTGTGCCGCTTCTACTTCGAATGTATATTTCGCCTGAGGCAGTTTGCCCGGGTCCTCCACCATCGATGCGTCGCCACCCTGATTTTTCAAGAACACTTTAAATTTCTCTAAAGCACTGCCGTCATCTATCACTCCCTGAAGCTTGGTCCGTGCTTCTTCGAGAGTATCGGCTTTGCCTCCGAGAACCACCATCTGGCTGCCCAGTTCAAGGCTCAGTTCAGTGAGGTCTTCCGGCCCTTCTCCTTTAAGTGTTTCAATCGCTTCTTTCACTTCAAGTGCATTGCCGATTGCTCTTCCAAGCGGCTCTTCCATACTTGAAATGATTGCCATCGTGTTACGTCCGACGTTATTTCCGATTGAAACCATCGCAGAAGCAAGCTCTGTAGCATCTTCCGTCGTTTTCATGAATGCACCGTCGCCGACTTTGACATCGAGAACGATTGCATCTGCTCCGGCTGCAATTTTCTTACTCATGATCGAGCTTGCTATCAACGGGATTGAGTTTACCGTCGCCGTGACATCTCTCAGTGCATATAGTTTTTTATCTGCAGGTGTCAAATTGCCGGACTGTCCGATGACCGCCACTTTGTCACGGTTGACTATATCAATGAATTCCTGTTCTGTAATTTCAACATGGAAGCCGTCAACAGCTTCCAATTTATCAATCGTTCCGCCTGTGTGACCGAGCCCGCGTCCACTCATTTTTGCGACCGGAACGTCCAGCGCCGCAACGAGTGGTGCCAACACAAGTGTCGTCGTATCACCGACACCGCCGGTGGAGTGTTTATCCACTTTCACTCCGTCAATTTCAGACAAATCTATCTGATCGCCGGAAGCCACCATCGCCATCGTCAAATTGGCTCTTTCTTCATCATTCATATCATTGAAGAAAATAGCCATCATAATACTTGAAACTTGATAATCCGGAATTTCATCATTCGTATATCCTTCGACGAAGAAATCAATTTCTTCTTTAGTCAAAGCCTCGTTATCACGCTTTTTCGCAATAATATCTACCATTCTCATAAAATCACTCCTTTACATTTATTAACTTCTGCCAACCGAATGGTGGTCCCTTGCATCTTTATAATAATCCAGTAATCGTTTAGAGGCATTGTCCCATGAAAATTTCAGAGCTTCTTTCCGTGCCTCTTCTTTTATATTATTGAATTTCTCTTCATCATCGATCACTTCAACCGCATCCAACAAGCTGTCGAGATCTTCATTTTCATAGAGCATGCCATTGACTTCGTGCGAGACCTGCTCCATTGTCGGGCCGCTTTTTGCTGCAATAATCGGCAGCCCCGAAGCCATCCCTTCCAATATGACAAGTCCCAGCGTTTCAGAGATGCTCGGGAAAATAAAAGCATCGCTTGAGGCATAAGCTCGTGAAAGCTCTTCACCATGCAGAAAACCGGTGAAGACCGTCTTCGTTCCTTCAAAGACCTTTTCAAGGTCACTTCTTGAAGGACCGTCTCCGATGATTGCAAGACTGATGTCACTTCTCTTTTCGAGCATCGGTATAAGCTTATGTATTTCTTTTTCAACTGCCAGCCTGCCAATGAATACCAGGAGTTTATTGGCGGGCTCTCCGTTCGTCAGACGGTCTCTCATTGCTGCATCCTTAAATTTCGGATGGCGATTATCTACGTCGACTCCGCGCGGGATTACAGACAGACGCTCAATGCCTTCAGAACCCAATTCTTCTTTTATCGTTTGTGAAGTCACCAGGTTTATATCCGAATTTTTATGTTGTTTTCTGATATACCACCATAATAATGGTTTGGCCGGTTTATATATTTTGTAGAAATCCAAGTATTTCGGCAAATGAGTATGATAGGAAGAAACTAGAGGAATATCCAATTTTTGCGCTGCTGTGACGGCGCTCGTGGCCAACAGCACCGGATTTACTGCATGGACAACATCCGGTTCAAACTTCTTAAGCTCATGATAAACTTTACGTGATGGAAAGCCCCACTTTCTATACCTGTAAAAAGGGAAAGTGATCGGTTTTACACCAATCACTTTTGCTCCTTTATACTCCGTCACACCAAGGTCCGGTGCGATTACCAGTACTTCATGGCCTTCACGTAAAAAATATTCGATTGCCTTTTTCAATCTTGTTACGATACCATCGGTCGATGGTAAAAATGTTTCTGTTACAATCGCTATCTTCATCCGTTAATGCCTCCACATTTCAAAACTCTTATTTCCAAGTCACTGTCGGAAGAACGTTATCCACTATGATTCTGTCTTTATGCTGAAGTGAATACGTGAGTATCTCTTCCAGCACTTCTTCAGTCAGAAGATGCGGTTCCAGACCTAAGTCGATCAGTGCTGTATTGATTGCATTATAATAATGCTCTTCTTTTTCAACACGCGGGTTTTCGACGTTTGAAACTTCCACGTCGATATCGAGACCTTTTGCGACTTTCTGTATTTTTTGTGCAAGTTCCAGGACGGAGAATGATTCCGTAAACTGGTTGAAGACTCTGAATTCACCGCGGTCTGCAGGATTCTCAGCCGCAATTTCGACACAACGCACAGTATCTTTAATGTTCAGATAGCCTCTTGTCTGTCCGCCTGCACCGTATACCGTAATATCATGACCGATTGCGGCCTGTGTAATAAAGCGGTTCAGAGCAGTACCGAAGATAGCATCATAATCCAGACGGTTTACAAGGACAGGGTCCTTTAAAGTTTCTTCTGTATTCAGACCGTAAACAACACCCTGGTTAAGGTCTGTCGCACGGATACCCCAGATTTTACATGCGAACATGATATTGTCCGTATCATGAACTTTTGTCAGGTGGTAGAAAGAACCCGGCTGTTTAGGGAATGGAAGTACATCTTTTCTTCCTTTATGTTCCACTTCAATATACCCTTCTTCGATATCGATATTAGGCTGGCCATATTCTCCCATTGTACCCAGTTTGATCAAATGGCAGTCCGGTTCAAATTCTTTAATTGCATACAGTACATTCAAGTTTCCGATAACGTTGTTCTGATGTGTGTAGACTGCATGCTCTCTGTCTATCATGGAGTATGGTGCTGAACGCTGTTCCGCAAAATGAACAAATGCTTCAGGTCTTTCCTGTTTGAATACAAGACTTAAGAAATCATAATGGTTTAAATCACCTTCGTAAACTTTGATTTCCTTGCCAGTCAATTCTTTCCATTTCGCAACACGTTCTTCCAGTGATGCTATGGGTGTAACTGAGTTAGAATTAAGCTCTTTATCATACTCTCTTCTAACCAGGTTATCTACTATAGTAACTTCATGACCTTTTTCAGATAAATAGAGTGCAGTCGGCCATCCGCAGAAACCGTCTCCTCCAGCTACAATAATTCTCATTTGAACATCCTCCGATTCACTTCGTATAATTTTTAGGTATACTTATGTATACACCTCTATTATAAGTATTAATCCTCTTAGTAACAAATTATTCTATCTTTACAGCATGTTATATCTTTGTAAATATCAGGTAAATATTCCGCTCGGCAGAGAATAGATACATGTTTTAATTTAAACATGCTATTTCTACTTTGTCGTTGCCGTCCAGTCCTTGCTATTACGGTACCTTTTGATATGTGCATATATGTTTTCCCCTGCATAATCTTCATTGGTATATACCGTAATATCAAAATACTTCCCTGTTTCAGAAAGTTCTTCCTCCAAATAAAAATCTCTTAAATGTTCGAAAAGATTTTTCATCTGGTCCATCTTAAGGCTTGGATACTCCCTCAGTACTCTTTTTTGAAGTCCGTTCGGCTCATCGATAATTTCCTGAACCACTATTACAAACGTTTCATCCTCTTTAATGACATCATCAAAAATGTTTGTCTGACCAAACTCTGTCACGGCTCTTCCTCCTCATTATAATTCTGTCCGTAAGTCCCACAGTTCCTTAAAGAAATACTTATCGATCACTCTCTTTAAATAATTCACACCTGAACTGCCGCCCGTGCCTGTTTTGAAGCCGATGATCCGCTGTACTGTCTTCATATGTCTGAACCGCCACTGACTGTAACGATCTTCAATATCGACAAGTTTTTCAAGCAGCTCATACAATTCAAAATGCTCATCCGGGTTTAGGTATATTTGTTTAAATGCTTCTTTTACAGAATCATTTGGCTCATAATCCTGTGTGATATCCCGGTTCAGAACAGATTCATCAATATCAAATCCTGCTCTATGCACCGCTTTGATTGTTTCATCATATATACTCGGCGTTTCAAGCTGTTTTTTTAACCGTGTATGTATCTCAGGGTCTTTTTCGTATATTTTCAATGCGTGAGTCGTCTTGAAGCCCAGGCAATATTCCATCATGCGGTTTTGGTAAGACTGGAATCCTGAAGCGTTCGCAAGTATATCCCTGAATTTTAAATAATCGCTCGGTGTCAATGTTGATAATACATCCCACGAAGATATGATCTGGTTCTGTGCATTTGCCACTCTCGCAAGCTTTTTAAAAGCGACCCTGAACTCGTCCCGGCTGATATCTTCTATCGCAGAATTCAGTTCATGGATCATCAGTTTCATCCACAACTCAGAAACATGGTGGATGATGATGAATAACTGTTCATCATGTTCATCTGACAAAGGTTTTTGTGCTGTCAATATTTGTTCCAATGACAAGTATTCCCCGTATGTCATATCTTTCTTGAAATCTGTCTTGACGCTTTCCCCGCTCAATGTCTCATCCTGGTAGTCAGACATTGTCACTCCCCCTTTTTTTAACGGCTGCTCTTACGAGTGAACCGTCTGCACCTTCTATTTTAAGCGGCAAAGCGATAAAGTCATAATATCCGCCCAGTGCTTCTTCCAATACAACATTTTCTATAATCATGATGTCGTTGTGATACAGCGTGTGATGAATCTTCAAATCTTTGGAATCAATATCATCGACAGATGGAACATCGATGCCGAACAGTTTGATTCCGAGACTGGCAATATATTCAGCCGCTGCCTCGGTCAAAGCAGGAACCGCTTCTGGAAATATTCCAGTCTCATAAGAGCGCTGAGTTTTCACAAGCAGTATCGTGCCTTTTATATCATGTTCAGAAAGCAGCACTTCTGTAATTTTTTCCTGCCCATACACTTCAATTACAGTCGCTTCTCCGATATAGCGGTTGATATCCAGCGCTTCAACCGTCTGACCATTGTCGTCAAAATGGAACGGCGCATCAATATGCGTACCTATATGAGTGCTCGTCGTCACCTTTCCAATATTGACGGAACCGGTATCCTTCTTTGTTACCGGCACTTCGAAACTAAAGGGTGTATCTTCCGGCCAGTGTGCAATATCATTCGTCAGTGTCTGTGTAATATCAATCCACATTATGCGACCACACCCCGCTTATTATCAAAGTCTTTATATTCTTTCGTATCCATTATATCCTTTAAAATTCTCATCGTGTGATAAACATCTTCAAAAGTATTATAAAGTGCAACCGGTGCAATACGTACATAGCTCGGTGCTCTGAAATCAGGTATGACGCCTTTTGATTTCAAAGCTTCATTAATGCCGGCAGCATGTTTGTGACCAATCAATATATGGCCGCCGCGCTCTTCATGATTGCGGGGTGTCACCACTTCAATATCAAACTCTTTGAATTCCGCATCCAGTATTTCCAGCATGAAATCCGTAAGGTTGAGTGATTTATTCCGTATTTCATCCATTCCTGCTTCGTTGAATAAAGAAAGAGCCCCGAGCAGCGGTGCCATGGATAGGATATGGGGCGTACCAATCTGATATTGGCTGATATCCGGCGCTGCATCAAATTCGTGATTCATATCGAATTGGCTTTCTTTATTATTTCCGAACCATCCTTTCAGCGACACTCCCAAATGGTGATGTCTCGGGTGGACATAAAGTCCGGCAACCGAGCCCGGTCCACCATTTAAATGCTTATAAGTACACCATACGGCAAAATCCACATCCCATTCTTCCAGATGATGAGGAATCGCACCGATTGAATGACATAAGTCAAAACCGATGATGATGCCTTTTTCGTGCGCAGCATCTGTTAATTTTTTCATATCCAGAATCTGGCCGCTTCTGTATAAAACTGCCGGCAGCAGAATGAGACTGACGGATTCATCCATCAGGCCGATAATGTCTTCTGTTTTTAAAGTATGTCCGTCCCGGCTCTTGGCTTTCACCAGACTGTCTGAATAGCCGTTATCATCGAGTATTGCCTGGACCGCATATATATCCGACGGAAAATTCAGATCATCCATTATAATTTTATTTCTTGATTCAGTCGGCTGATAAAGTGTTCTGACCGTCTGATGAATGTTCGTCGTCGTGGCGTTCGTGGCAAGTACTGTTTCCTTGTCCACATTGATGAGACCTGCCATGGACTCGCCAATCTCTTCCGACATATAAAACCATGGTCTTTCACCGTTAGTCCAGCCTTCAATCGCCAGCGTTTTCCAGTCATTCAAAACATCCAGTGCCGACTGTTCAGCGCGTTTGCTCATCAGGCCGAGTGAATTCCCGTCCATATAATGTATATTCTCGCCGATATAAAATTCCTGTCTGTATTTATGAATGGCATCCTTTTTGTCATGTTCCTGTGCAATTTCCAACCATTTCTCCATCATGACATCTCCCTTTATGTTAACTATATCATCTTAATTTTATTTTATATAAATACAAATGCTTTATCAATGATTGATAGGCACGCCTTTGATACAATGACAGTAAATAATGATAGGAGCGTTCATATGCAAAGTTTACAAGGTAAAAATGCAATTGTTACAGGCGGCAACCGCGGCATCGGCTACCACACTGCACTAAGACTCGCTGACGAGGGTGTCAATGTCGCAATCATCGGCCGTGACGAGCGTGCATTGGGCACTGCTGAAAAAAACCTCGCCGATACCGGTGTGAAGATACTGCCGGTGACAGCAGACATATCTGATGAATCAGATGTTAAAAAAGCCGTAGCAGAAATAACTTCGGCATTTGATTCAATTGATATTTTGATCAACAATGCCGGCACGATGGGCAGCGGGCCGTTTTTAGAGTCCACAACGGAAAATTTTGAAAAGATGATGCAGGTCAACGTCTTCGGAATGTATCACATGTTAAAAGCTGTTCTGCCTTCAATGGTGGAACAGGAGAGCGGAGATGTGGTCAATATCGCTTCGGTTTCAGGTCTTCGTTCCGGCCCGGGCGGTTCATTGTACTCTGCAACAAAGTTCGCTGTCATCGGAATGACCGAAGGACTGCTCAAAGAAATGCGACCACACAATATACGCATGTCTTATTTAACGCCTTCAGCGGTCAATACCGACCTGATCGGAAACAGTGCACTCCAGGAGGACACTATGACCCAGCCTGAAGATATTGCTGATATAATTGTTAATAACTTAAAAATTCATCCGCGTACATTTGTTAAAAACACTGAAATGTGGGCGACAAATCCATTACAAAAAGAAGATTAAGAGAGGGGATTTAAAGATGGTAGGACCCGCTTTAAAAAAATTCGATTCACATAAGGCGATTCATGATGCAGGTCTCGGCGGTGCGAAAGAAAGAATTGAAGGGATGAGAGAACTGCTCACAGAAAAGAAGCATGAGCATTTGACTGAAGAAATCATCTCATTCATTGAATTTGTAGAAGGAAAAATCATCGTCCATGCCAACACTGAAGAAGAAGCGGACGGTTTGTACACTCTGGCTGTTCAGAAAAACCCGGATCTACACGATAAAGTTCAGCATTTGACCCGTGATCATGATTTGATGAAAATCATTGTAGATCTGATGAAGAATGAGCTGGAAAATAAAGATATTGATTTCCAGAAACTTGTCGATTATTCAAGCTCAATCATCATTGTGAACGAAATTCATTCACGGGATGAAGAAGAAGCGCTGCTGGAAAAATAATCAATTGTGAAAGCACGCTTATAACAGCGTGCTTTTTATATTACACTTACATGTAAATTTCATATAAAAGGACGTGGAGAAGTTGAATGAAAAAGATAGCAGATGGAATCTGATTGATAAACGGATTTTAATTCCAGCTGTAATCATCATCATCCTTATCAGCATCCCCTTCGCTTTGTACGAATCAGAGTCACTTGACTTATTGAACAACATATTCGATGCAATTGTGACCAACTTTGGCTGGGGATATATTTGGTACGCAAACATTTTACTTATTATCGGATTGTATCTTTCCTTTTCCAAGTACGGGAAAGTGGTTCTGGGCGATCCGGCAGAAAAACCTGATTTCACTTTATTTCAATACTCCTGCCTGTTGATTGCCATGGGCCTCGGCTCAACAATTATGAGGACCGGCATGATTCAATGGACGGAAATCGCAAACAACCCGCCTGCCGGCGTTGAAGCCGGCGGTCCGGAAGCGATGCTGTGGGGCAACTCCTATTCAATGTTCATCTGGAGCTTCCAGACGTTCTCAATATTTGTCATGGCAGCACCTGCAATCGCCTACATCATCCATGTTAAGAAGAAGCCTAAGATGCGCATTTCGGAAGCAACCAGAGTTTTGTTCGGAGATAAATTCACTGACGGTCTCGGCGGTATATTACTGGATATCCTTTTCTTAGTGAGTATTTTATCCGGTGCTGCGGTGACATTAGGTCTCGGCACACCGATCATCACTTCAAATCTCGCTTCTTTATTTGATACTGATGTGACGTTTACGATGACATTGATCGTCACCATAGTATGGGTTATTTTATTTTCAATCAGTGCATATGTGGGAATCGATAAAGGCATTAAACGCCTGAGTGTCCTCAACATGTACATGGCAGGCGCATTTGCACTGTTTGTAGTCATCATAGGCCCCGGCATATTCATAATGGATTTCTTTACTGATACAGTCGGCCATCTATTATCCAATTACTTGACGTTTTCGTTCTTTACAGAATCGACTGTGATAGAACAAACAGCTTTCATTAAAAATCATTTGGTTTTCTGGTTTGCCTATAATGCCACTTGGGCGATGCTCCACAGTGTCTTTGCAGCAAGAATATCAAGAGGGCGTACTGTAAAAGAAATGATACTCACCTATTTGGTGGCTCCGACAGCATTATCCTGGCTTGCTACAGGTATTCTCGGAGGCATCGGAGTACACCGTCAGCTGAACGGACAGCTCGATGCTCTTTCACTCTCAGCTGAAAATGACCCGGTTTCAATCATACCGGATATTTTGGAGACACTGCCTTTATCTGGCATCGTCATGATAATTTTCATCATCATTGCATTAATATTCCTGACAACAACACTGGATTCTACAACTTTTACAATCGCGGCATACACAAGCAAAAACGATATGAGTGAACAGGATCCTTCCAAATTCGTCCGCATACTGGTGTCCATAATCATTACTGTGCTTGCACTGACCTTGATGCAGATTGGCGGGCTCGAGCCTCTTGAAGTGATATCGGGCATGATGGGCATACCAATCATCGCCATTCAGTTCATCCTGATTATTGCCGCCATGAAGATGATGGATAAAGATAAGGCATGGAAATATAACATCAGAAAAGACGATTAACTCAATAGATTTTAAAAAGACCATTGCGGAAATCAATCTGCAATGGCCTTTTTATTTAGAGTTGACTAAATAATATGTTTAGGGTATCCTAAATATCAAATTGACATACATATATTCACTGGAAAGAGGTTTATTGATGAGAAAAATGATATTATTCATCGCTGTTTCTGCTATGTTTCTTACGGCGTGCAGCACGCAGGGCGACAGTGCTGAAACGGATGACAGAACTCAGATTGCTGTCACAACAACATTTTTATATGACATGGTATCGGTGCTGGAAGAGGATGTCGATCATTTCAACGTTGAACTCATCATCCCCGCCGGCGAAGATCCGCATGTGTATCAGCCGAAAGCCAGTGATCTGCGAAAGATAAATGAATCGGATTTTATTTTATATCAGGGACTGAACTTTGAAGGACGCATGATCGACCTGCTTGAAACCGGAATACCTGTGGCAGATGATTTGGATACTTCATCACTTGAGACGATGGAGGAAGAAGGCGGCTCGGAAGTCGATCCGCACTTTTGGTTCAATATAGATTTATATAAAGAATCTATGACGAATGTATTGGATATTCTGGTTGAGAAGAATCCAGGTGGCGAAGAGAGTTATCAGGATAATTTAAATGCTTATTTCGAAGAGTTGGATGACCTTCATGATTATGTAGAAAACCGCATTGAAGAGGTGCCGCGTGAATCACGGATTCTTATTACACCTCATGATGCTTTTGGATACCTCGCCACAAGCTATGATATCGATGTGCATGCGCCTCAGGGCTTCTCTACAGACTCTGAAGTATCAAACAACCAGATCCAATATACGGCCGAACTGATTGCAGAACGGGATATCAACGCAATATTTCTCGAATCCACCACGAACCCGGACCGTATGACACGTCTGCAGGAGATTGTTGCATCCGAAGGTGTCGAAGTGGAAGTCATCAGCGGCGAAAACCAGACACTGCTGTCCGACTCGCTTGCACCCCGCGGTGAATCCGGGGATACGTATGTAGGGATGTACAAACACAATATTGATTTAATCGTCGAGAATTTAAAATAGGAGCTCTGCTATGACTGAAGATATTATAAAGATAAAAGATCTAATTGTTGCATATGATGAAAAACCGGCAATATGGCACTTGAATATGACACTGCAGGAAAACAGCATCACCGCTATCGTCGGTCCGAACGGCGCCGGCAAGTCGACGCTGATCAAGTCGATCATGCAGTTGATAAAACCCGTATCAGGTGAGATTCATATTAACGGTTCAAAGAGTAAAAAAGCATTGAGGGACATTGCTTATGTACCTCAAAAAGGCGAAGTGAACTGGGAATTCCCGACTACGGTACTCGATGTCGTACTGATGGGCAGATATGTCCATAAAGGATGGATCAAACGTCCGAACAAGGAAGACCATAAAATTGCCATGTCGGCACTCAGAGAGATGAAGATGGAAGCATTCAGAAACCGTCAGATCAGCGAGCTCTCAGGCGGTCAGCGCCAGCGTGTCTTCCTGGCCCGGGCGATTTGTCAGGATGCTGATATTTACATTATGGACGAGCCGCTTCAGGGCATCGATATTACGACGGAGAAACTGATCATTGAGACGATAAAATCTCTGCAGGAGCAGGGCAAGTCCTTTTTGATTGTTCATCACAACCTGGATACGGTCAAAGAATATTTTGACCATGTCGTCATTATGAATAAGACGATTTTCGCAAGCGGAAAAATCAGCGAAGTATGGACGAGTGAAAATATCGATAAAGCATACAGCGAAGTCAGTGCGGTGAGATAATGGAACTATTGACGAGCTACACATTTTTAATTGTCGCCATCGGTACGACGCTGTTGTCTTTTGCCAGTGGAATCATCGGAACCATCAGTGTAATCAAAGGGCAGAGTTTGATCGGTGATGCAATCGGTCATGCAACCTTCCCGGGGATCATTCTTGCTTTCATGCTGGTCGGTGTCACAGACACACTTTCACTGGCCGTCGGTGCCGTCATTTTCGGGGTCATTGCATTTTTCTTCATCCAAATGATCACCAATCATTCTAAAATCACGTTGGATGGTGCACTGGCTTTGATTCTGTCATCTTTTTTCGGGCTTGGAATGGCACTTAAAAGTTTCGTTCAGGGCAACCCGGCATTCCAGAATACGCAGGGTATCGATGATTATATATTCGGCCAGGCCGCTTATATGCTAAGACTCGATGTCTACCTGATATTGATCGCTTCAGTCATCAGCCTGTTATTATTCATCATCTTTTATCATCAGATCCGGATTTATACTTTCGACCCGATTTACAGCTCGACCATAGGCATCAACCCGTCCCTGATTAATTTTCTGGTCTTATCCATGACCATAATTCTGATTGCTGTCGGCTTAAAAGCTGTAGGTGCAATATTAATCGTCAATCTTTTAATCGCTCCCGGAGTGATCGGACTGCTCTGGTCGAATCGATTTAAGACGGTCATCATTATAGCAGGCGTTGCAGGTGCAGTATCTGCATTTATCGGTACTTATATCAGTACGGCGTTTGCCGGATTCCCTGCAGGACCGTCAATCATCATTGTGCTCAGCGTTTTTGTATTTATTTCCATGCTGTTTGGCAGAAAAGGTCTGGTCACCCGTAAATTTAAGAAAGTGCGGGGTGAGTCGTCATGATAGAAGTTCTGTTCGTACTCATTGTTGCATCGCTCGCAACCAGTGTTTTAGGTGTATTCCTGGTTTTGAAAAACCAGGCAATGACGACAGATGCCATCAGCCACACTATACTTCTCGGTATTGTGCTTGCATTTTTCATCACTCAGGATATCCGTTCGCCATGGCTGATCATCGGTGCAGCTTTGGTCGGCGTACTGACCGTTTACCTGATACAGCTGATCAACCAGACGAACCTGATTAAAAATGATGCTTCAATCGGCATCGTCTTTACGGCACTGTTTGCGATTGCAATCATTCTGATATCCAGATATGCCGACAATGTTCATTTGGATATAGACGTTGTTATCGCCGGTGAAGTTTTATTCGCACCACTTAACAGAATTGAAATCTTCGGCTACAGTATGCCGAGGGCACTTTGGCAGCTCGGTCTGTTATTGATTGTCAACACCGGGTTTGTCGCTCTGTTTTATAAAGAGCTCAAAGTTTCGACATTCGATCCTAAATTTGCCTATGTCATCGGGTTCAGCACTACATTGATCTACTATATGCTGATGACTCTTGTTTCTGTGACAGCAGTCGTCGCATTTGATGCAGTCGGTGCGATACTTGTCATCAATTTCTTTGTTGCACCTGTACTGACCGCTTATTTACTGGTGAAAAGGCTGAGTCATATGATATTTTTAACCGCTTTTTTTGCAATTTTAAACAGTACACTCGGATACTTGATCGGTTACAATATTGACTTGTCAATGTCCGGCGCCACTGCCACTGTTGCATTAATCATTTTCATCATGGTATTTTTATTCAAGCCGGATGGCTATATCATTCTTAAAATAAAGAAACGCCGTCAGAAAAAAGAATTCATGCATGCGATGATTTTAATGCTGATGAGTGAAGATGAACATGAAATGATTTCTTCAAAAGAAATAGCGAAACACTTTAATCTGACTCGGGCGGAAACTGAAAAACAACTGGAAACCTTGGAAATGGAAGGATATATTGTAAAAACGGATGATCATTATATGCTGACGATACGGGGTGAAGAATTTACTCATTATTCCCGTATAAAGTATGAGCTGAAACCTTACTGATGATGAACCAAATTATAATAAAGCGGAGGTGTACGATTTGAGCCCGACGAAAGAGGATTATTTGAAGGTTTTATTTGAACTTGGTGGCAGAACAATGCAGGTATCCAACAAAGAAATTGCCAATCGTCTGGAAATTTCACCGCCTACAGTGACTGAGATGATGAACAGCCTTGTCAAAGTGGGTTGGGTTGTATATACACCGTATAAAGGCAGTATGTTGACTGAAAATGGAACTGCATATGCTAAAGAAATTATACGGAAACATAGACTCTGGGAAGTTTTTCTTGTGAATAAATTAGGATTGGATATTCAGGATGTGCATCGTGAAGCAGAACTGTTGGAGCACACCACGAGTGACGTTGTTGCGGAAAAACTGGAGGAGTATCTGGGATTCCCTGAATACTGCCCGCACGGCGGTGCGATTAAGATCGACCTGATGGATGTTCAGGAAGACCATACCATCACGATATCCGAAACCGAAGCCGGTGATAGAGTCGTCATTTCACGCATTGTCGATGAAGAAAAACTGCTTAAATATTTTAAAAATCAACATTTGAATATTGGAGAACATGTGGTGATCAAAGATGTGGATACGAACATCGATCTGATTACGCTTGTCACCCTCGAACATGATGATGAGATCCAGATCAGTACGACACTTGGTAAATATCTGTTTGTGGAGCCCGTCAACATCTGATGTGTATTACTTCCTTAGATTTCATTCTTAAAATCACACGATAAAACATGTATGTGTGACAATATACAAAAATAAAAAAGCGCCCCGCCGGAATTGATTACCCAGTCCGGCGGGGCGCTTTGCCCTCAATATCTATTTGGATACTTCATTACCTAAATATGCCTGCAGCATCCACACATCTTTTTCAATATCCTTAATATATGCGATGAACATATCTGCAGTGGAGGCATCTCCTGCTGATTCAGCTTCTTTCACACCGCTTCTTAATTCTGCAATGATCACTTCATAGTCTTCTATCAACTGACCGACCATCGCTTTATCGTCCAGTCCGTAGTCCGCTTCATCAATGCTTGATTCTTCAAGTGCTTCTTTCAGCTTACCGATCGGCTGACCGCCAACCGCTAAAATTCTTTCAGCAATATCATCCACTATGACTGCAGTCGAGTCATAAAGCGCTTCAAATTTTGTGTGCAGGGAAAAGAAATGTGCACCTTTAACATACCAATGGAAGTTATGAAGTTTTCCCCATAAAACTATGTGGTTCGCCAACTGCTTGTTCAACGATTCAATGATCTTGTTCTTTTCAGTTATCTGTACCATGAAAACACTTCCTTATTTAGAATTATTATAAATAACTTATGTATATAATATACCACATTAAAAATGCAATCGCAACACTATTTAGAATTATTATAAATAAGGATTTGTCTGCATGACAATGAACTTCTAAAACACAAAAATCCCTGCAGGAATCCCGCCCGCAGGAATCATTTTAATCATTATTTTGAAACATCTTCACCGAGATACGCCTGCAGCATCCAAACATTCTTTTCAATGTCCTGAATATATGCGATGAACATATCCGCAGTCGAATCATCGCCTGCATCTTCCGCTTCTTTCACACCGCTTCTCAGTTCTGCTGTAATCACTTCATAATCATCCACAAGCTGTTTGACCATCGACTCTGCGCTTAAGCCATATTCACCTTCATCAATCGTTGATTCTTCCAGCGCTTCTTTCAGCTTGCCGATCGGCTGACCGCCAATCGCTAAAATTCTTTCTGCCAAATCATCTACGATGACACCGGTGGATTCATAAAGTTCTTCAAACTTTGTATGCAATGAGAAGAAGTGCGGTCCCTTCACATACCAGTGATAATTGTGAAGTTTACCCCATAAAACTGTATGGTTCGCCAACTGCTTGTTCAATGATTCAATGACTCTGTTCTTTTCTGTAATCTGTACCATGAAATCACCTTTCTCAAATAATCGATTTTCATTATTCAATTAAAAGCATTATAGACAAAGTTATGCGTAACACTATACTTCTTCCCCGTAATGCTGATGATAAACATGGTTGATTCCTGTCTTAAATCAGATTCGCCGATTGCAATCCGTGCAGAATTCCATTATCTTCAACGCTTTTAGTTACGTGTTTTGCCTGCAGCTTGATCTCTTCCTGCGCATTCCCCATGGCAAAGCTGTTCGGTACATACTGCAGCATTTCGATATCATTCGGACCATCGCCGAAAGCATAGACATCATTGATATTGAATGCCATCTTATCGATGACCTTTTTGATGCCTTCAGCTTTAGAACCGTTTTTTGGTGAGATATCCATCGAATATGCATGCCACCTTATAAACTGGAATGAATCGTCAAACTGTTTTTTGTAAACGTGCTCTTCGCCTTTTGGACAGAACAACAACGACTGGTAGATATCCCGGTCAATATGATAATCCGGGTTATGGCCCGGCATGAAGCCGAGCTTCAATGTTGAGATGCCTTCAGTCATATATTCATGCTCAGGCATATTCGACAACATATTTTTATCATCCAGATATACCAGTGGATGGTCATTTTCCATCGCAATCTCTGTAATATCCTCAAGCCTTTTTGCATCCAGAGGATTGGTGTAGATCAGTTCATCCTCATACACTACATAGTTGCCGTTCATGCTGACAAACGTCTTGATACCCAGTGATTCCCGCAGGTCTTCATACATGAACGGTGAACGGCCTGTCGCAATAGCCACAATATGGCCGGCATCTTTGACTGCCTTCACAGCCTCTTTAGTCGATTCCGGCACCATCTTTTCATTGTTATAAAGTGTGCCGTCTATATCAAAGAAAATTATTTTCTGGTTACTCATATCATGCACTGCTCCTAATCATAAATTATGCGTAAATATCAAATCTCGATAAACCAAAATACAACACCACAATCAATATCAACCATATGAATACCATGAATAAATGCCCTTTATCATGAAATGCAGAGTACAGCTTCAGATCGATGAACAAACTGAGTACAAACTGCCATGCCAGCACCGTAGCCAGTATCCAGATAGCGGCCGGATGGTCGGTGAAGATGAATACGGCTAAAGCGGCAAGGTATGTAACGAGCATCAAATATAAAAAGATTCTTTCAAGATTACCAATATTGAGTGCGTGAATTTTCAAGAAATCATCTTCTTCACGATATCTCGAGTCATCAAAAGCAAAATAACGCTTTGTCTTGGAAATATAATGGGTATAAAATGACTTAATGATTAAACCTGCAAATAATACGAACAATAAAATATACAAGAGCTTCATTCCTATCCTTAAAAAATACTAAACACCCGGTAACAATTGTAATAGATATCCGACGGCAACTCCAAGGATAACGATCATCCAGGCGGGTATCTTCATTTTATATAATAGGAAGAACAATAACAATGCCAGGAAGAAATCACTGCCTGTATCGATTCCGCTTATAAATACCGGATCGTAGAACGCAGCAAGCAGAATTCCAACAACAGTGGCATTGACCCCCATCAGAACGCTCTGGAAGTTCTTATTGCCTCTAAGAAGATTCAGGAAAGGCAACGCACTCATCACCATCAGGAATGATGGCAGAAACATTGCGACCGTTGCAATGATACCACCCGTCGTCCCCAGCATGACCGTCCCCAAATAACTTGCAAATGTAAATAAAGGCCCCGGCACAGCCTGTGCCATACCGTAACCTGCAAGGAACTCATCCGCTGATATAAGACCGATCGGTACAACTTCCCTTTCGATCATCGGAAGCACCACATGTCCCCCGCCGAAAACGATGGAACCGACACGGAAGAAGATATCAAACAGGTTCAAATACTGATTATCAAACAATGAACTGAGTAACGGCAGCAAAATCAGCAGTCCGATCAGTGTACTGAATGAAATGATGCCTATTTTACGTGTCAGGTTGAATTTGAAGTCCGTCAATTTATTTTCGGCTTTGTTCTTAAACAGGAAATATCCAATCAGACCGCCGAGCAGAATCGTCAGAATCTGAATCCACGCATTCGGATAAATCAGCATCAGGCCTGCTGCGGCTATCGCCATCATCATTCTCGGAATGTCCGGCGTGAGATTTTTGCCCATGCCGAGCAGCGCATGCAGCACCACTGCAACAGCAACGACTTTCAAGCTGTTGATAAATACGGCCCCTTCCAAATCCAGGGTCTGATATAACAATGCAAAAATGATCAAAACTAAAACAGAGGGCAGTGTGAAGCCGAGAAAAGATAACACGCCGCCTGCTATACCGCCGCGCAGCATACCGATTGAGATGCCGACCTGTGAACTCGCCGGTCCGGGCAGGAACTGGCAGACCGCAATGATATCCGCATATAATTTATCATCAAGCCATTTCTTTTTATTTACATACTCTTCTTTGAAATAGGCGAGGTGCGCAACCGGACCGCCGAAAGAAGTCAGCCCGAGACGCAGTGATGTCAGTAAAATCTCTATCAGATTGCCCCTTGAATGATTGTTGTTATTCGAGCTTGTATTATCTGCCATGTTTTCCTCCGTATAATAAAGTTAATCTATTCAAATTTACCAATGATTTGCCTATAAATCCATATGAATCACAAAACGATACAAACTCTTAACATCTGTAACACTGCTGAATCAAGACATCAAAAAAAGCATGCAACACTCAATGTGCCGCATGCCCTCTGTTTCAATTACAGTAGTTCTTCAGACAGTTCAACGATGTATTTGATTTTATTCCACTGGTCTTCTTCAGTTAAAATATTTCCATGGTGAGTTGAAGCGAAACCGCACTGCGGACTTAATGAAATCTGCCCTTTAGGGATGAACTGAGCCGCTTCTTCAATTCTTTCCTTAATCGTTTCTTTGCTCTCAAGTTCACCATGCTTCGATGTGAATAACCCCAACACAACCTGTGGGCCGTTATCCGGAATTTCATCCAGCGGCTGGAAGTCGCCTGAACGTTCATCATCATACTCTAAAAAGAAGCCGTCGACTTTTTCTTTGGCAAACAATACCGGTGCAATTTTTGCATAGCTGCCCTCAAAAGCCCATTTGGAGCGGTAATTTCCACGGCACAGGTGAGTGGTGACTACGAGATCTTCCGGCTTGTCTTCAAGCACACCGTTAACAACACGAAGTGCAAGATCGATCAATTTTTCTCTGTCCAGACCGCTGTCGTTGAACGGCAGCTCTTCGGCATTCAGTCCCGCGATATACACATCATCGAACTGAAGATAACGGCAGCCTGCATCATAAAATGCTTTGACAGCATCTCTGTATGTCTGAATGACATCGTCTGCATAATCTTCAACATCAGAATAATATTCAAGGTCTCTGATACCTGCATTGAATAACTGGTTCGGACTCGGGATGGTCTGTTTTGCAACAGCACGGTCACCGACTATCTTCTTAAATAATTTAAAATCTCTCACATGCGGATGGTCTTCGTTGAATGAAAGCTTTCCTTTGTTGCGCACATCCCAGGCCTCGGTTTCTTCACCGACAAATGCATAACCGGTTTCAGGAACGTAGCCTTCAACACCATTTAAATTCTCAAGAAAGTCAGTATGCCAGAAACGGCGTCTGAATTCCCCGTCTGTTACAGCTTTTAACCCGACTTCAATCTGCTTATCAACTATTTTGGCAATCTCTTCAGTTTCAATATCATAAAGCTCACTCGATGAGAGTTCATTATTCTTATAGGCTTCACGCGCTTTATGAATCCGTTCCGGTCTGAGGAAACTCCCCACGTGATCAGCTTTGAAAGGTCCTTTTTTTGTCGTTGCCATATTATCCCGCTCCTAAAATGATTTTATTATAAATAAATCCCCTTCTTATCTTTGATAAAAAGAGGATAACGTCCGTCATCTCTTCTCATCTGGGAGCTTGCGCTCCAGGAATTAGCACAGTTCCAATAATGGTCTGCTGCTGAGGCTTCAACGGGCCGGTCCCTCCACCTCTCTTGATAAGAAAGTATTATTTAGTTAATCCATATACTATCACTCGGGATACAATAGGTCAATCATTTATTAGAAAATTTTAAAATCATAAAATCTTTAATCATCTTATGGAAACAGCATGATGACAGTATTCCTCTTTTTATTTTTAATGTTATAAGTATATTATTTAATGTTTATCATTAAATAATTATTGCAAAGAGTTAAATTTTAGTGTACATTGGTAATATAAAATAAAGGAGGTTTTACCGATGACCGAAAACGCAGTAATCCATAAACGCTTCAGAACGATGGTTAAAGTGCTTTACGTTCTCTCTTTCATCCCTTTAATAATTTTGATTCTGGGTGTTCTTGCAGTACTCGCTGGTATCGTCATTGTGCCGTTTATGCCATTGAATATGATTGAAGAGAGACTGACACAGCTGCCAGTTGTCGGAACATACGAAAGCACAGGTTTGACCTTGGAAATTACTGAGGCTTATCTCGAAACCATCAGCCTGGACCAGACTGCAATCATGCTCGCTCTTGTATCACAATTCTTTTATCTCATTGCCGTTGCTCTTATTTTATTTTTCATTAACAGATGGCTGCATAACTTAAAACACGGTGAAATTTTCACTCTTAAAAACAGCCGCTTCATAGAATTTGCAGGGTATACTCTAACGGTATTTACAATAATTGATGCACTGGCAAAACTCGCTGTTCAAAACTTGATGATGCAGACTTTCTCTGTAATGGAAATTACAACGGAACTGAATGATCAATTCACATTTTCTTTCGGCCAGTTAGACCTTAATTTTAACCTTATGATATTATTCAGTGGAATTATCATCTGGATTCTTGCTAAAGTATTCAAATATGGTGCGTTCTTACAGGAAGAATATGATGCAACAGTTTAGAAAGGGTGGTTAACATGATAATAGTCAGACTCGACAGAGTGCTCGCAGACAGAAAGATGCCACTCGGAAAACTGGCCGATGAAATCGGCGTGTCCATCGTCAATCTGTCCAACTTGAAAACCGGTAAAGTTAAAGCCGTCAGATTTTCAACATTGGATGCAATATGTAAAGCTCTCGACTGCCAACCGGGAGATATTCTGGAATACGCTCCAGAAGATAGAGAAGAAAATTAGAAAGCTCTAAATATTTGCACTCTTCTATAAATAGTTATAGGATAAAACCAATGATAGGTTGGCATCAACATTAAGGAGTGTGTGATATGAAGCTTACAGTAACAGACAATGCATTAGACTGGTTCAAAGAAGAAGTGGAATTGGAATCTGGCAGTAAGGTGCGTTTTATTGTCCAGATTTACGGCGACAGTAAAATCCGTGAAGGATATTCTCTCGCTTTTACACTGGATAAAGATGACAGGAAAAAAGCGGTCGAATACGAAGAGGACGGTATTGAGTTTTATATCAATGAATCTGATCTATGGTTTTTTGATGGCCATGATTTATCAGTCGAGTACGATGAAGAAAAAGAAGAGGTCGTTTTTGAATATATAGAACAATAAAAAATGAGAACCGTTGAAAAGCGGTTCTCATTTTTTCATTTTTATCTTTGGACTGCTTTTTTATCCTGATACTCATGTAATTTCATCATTACAAATCTCGCCGCAGGCTGGGCAATTAACAATTCTACCCAGAAAGCGATAAAGAAGTTACGCGGCCAGCTGTAAAAAAAGTTGGTGATCGGTTCAAAACTGATCGCCCCGGTACCGATCCATGTCCCGACTATCGTTAAAATCACTGATAATATAGTCACATTAAAAAGTACTGAAAACAATACTCTCGCATTAAAACCATCTGTCGGGCCCACAAACTTTTTATTCATAAAAGCAGTAAATGGTCTTGCGATGAATACGACAAGCAATACAACACAAACCCAGATAAACGGCAAAACTTTTAATGTCTCCATATAATTTTCCATACTGAAACCAAATTCAAATCCCATAATCAATGGACCGATAATATTTACCGAAAGTATTGATATCACTGCTAAAAATAAAAGGAATTCTGCACCATTTTTAGGAAAACGGTTTGCTGCCTCCATTTGTATACATCTCCAATCTAAAATATTTCAGCTGGTAGATGTATCATAAGAAAGACATATATTTTCAACCGTATCTGGTCAATATCTCTACACACTGACTTAAATATCATACTCTTTTTATATATGGTTATCAATTGTTGTATGATTTTCTTTTCCTGATATAAAGTACAATGAGGACAATCACTCCGATGATAATGAGGCCATATACAATGTTTGAATAGATATCCATATAACCGACAATTTCTTCCCATGAGTTGCCGACGGCAGCACCCAGGTAGACGAGTACAATATTCCATATTAATGTTCCTACAGTCGTTAAAACTAAAAATAACAGCACATTCATTTTAGACATTCCTGCAGGGATTGAAATCAGACTTCTGATCAGCGGAATGAAGCGGCAGAAGAATACTGTCCATGGCCCATATTTATCAAACCATTTATCCGCTTTTTTAATGTCCTCTTTTGTTACGCGCAGAATATGTCCCCATCTATCAATGATTTTTTCCAGCCTTTTGACACTCAACTGAACACCGATGTAATAAAGAACCACTGCACCAAGTACAGAGCCGCCTGTCGCAGAGATGACCACACCGGGGATCGTGAGCTCAGAGGTCGTAGTCATAAAGCCTCCGAATGTCAATATCACTTCTGACGGAATAGGCGGGAATATATTTTCTACCGCTATTAAAAGTATGATTCCTGCATACCCGAAATCATTCATTATAGTCGTTAACCAATCAATCATTCTTTTCACCTTTTACCTATACTTAAGATTTCTATAGTTTATAACTTAACGGCTGGATAAACAAATCATATTATTTTTTATTTTCATGAAGTGATACCAGGTCATATTGGAGGGGTTAATTTTCAATCTTCTCTTGAAACAATTTTAAAAATGCCTGCTGATCATCTTTTGAAAACGGCTTGGGGCCTTTCGTCCTGCCGCCTCCCTGCCTGATGGCCGCACTTATATGCCGGGTGTTCAGCAGGTGGTCAATATTCATATCATCATATTCAAAACCGTTATGATGGAGAACAACCGTACCTTTAGGCAGAAGTAACGAAGCAAGCCCATAGTCCTGAGTGACGACAATATCATCTTTTGATGCAAGTGCAACAATTTTGAAATCTGCCGCATCCCGGCCCGCATCTACATAAATGGTCTCCACATGTGGAGGTACCTCCTGATTGGAAAAATGTGAGATGCTCGAAACGAGTGTTACAGAAATATTTTTATTCTTCGTTGTTTTAAATATAATATCCTTCACAGGACACGCATCCGCATCGACTATGATCTGCATAAAAATACGCCTGCCTTTCTGTTAGTTTATTTTAACGGTCCTTCCGCGCATGCGGGATGAGTCGCGAGGCGTTTAATGGATTGTCCCGGCAATTACTGGATCACATCATCTGTCTTTGTCTCTCATGATCACATATCAGACTTCCATTTACTATCCATCACTTTTCTTATAAAAACAATCTGTCCAATATGATAAGAATTATGGGCAGCTGCGTTACTGATCAATTCCCACCATTTTGCGTCGACCGGAAATCCTTCGACGCCTTCATCCAGTTGCGACTCTTCCAATAATTCATTCCAATATAATAACAGTTCGATAAGTTCATTCTTTTTATTTTCAAAAGAAGAATTGTCATGATCTAAAAATGTATCATCATTATCAATGCTTTCTACACTTTTGAAATCTTTATTTTTATAGCGGTGCTGCCACGTCCTATTCCAATAAATAAGGTGATTCACTAGTTCTAAAATAGTCATTGCTTCCGGATGAACTTTAAACCCTGCATCCTGTTCGGTCAAATCTTGTAAAGCGGCACTCACCGGTGCATAGAAACTTGGATCATCTGCATTCGCCTGAAACTGGTTGATTAATAATTCCCTGACATGCGTCATTATAAAACCCCTTTTAATTTTTTGCACGTTGGCTTTTAGCAATAAAATTCAATCTGGTTAATGTTTGTCATAAACACCACTTCTATTCGTATCTATATAGTAATATTACTTCAAAGCATTGTCTATAATATGTAAATGATTTTCAAACAAAATAAGCCTCTGAAACTTTCGTTTCAAAGACTTATTCATAAATTATTTAATTGTATGATCCTATCGTCCAAACAAAATGACACTGACCGATAGTACATAAAATTCTGCTCTATTATTTATCCAGTTTCAGTTTCTTCAACTGATCTGCCAATGCATTGTTGATCGGTTCTTCCTTATCATCTTTTTTCAAATATTTATTCACTGTACGTTTATCGACTTTCCCTTTTTGAGCCTTGTCTCTGCGTGCTTTGAAACTGGAGAGCTTCTCACGGTGGCCGCATGTACAAGTGAATATCTGACCCTCACCTTCACCGCTCAACGTCATTTTCTTCTTGCAGTTTGGACATCTTGCATTGGTGATTTTCGCAACATTTCGTCTGTGGCCGCACTCTCTATCCTGACATACGAGCATTTTACCTTTTTTGCCATTCACTTCAAGCAGCGGTTTGCCGCAGTCCGGACAGTCACGTCCTGAAATATTGTCATGCTTGAACGTCTTTTTACTATTCTTCACTTCTGCAACAATATTCTTCGTATGCATTTTCATATCTTCTATAAATTTCCGCTTATCCAGCCGACCTTTTTCAATCTGTTCAAGCTGTTTTTCCCACACTGCAGTCGTCACCGGTGATTTTAAAATTTCCGGTGCAAGATCGAGCAACTGTTTACCTTTGGATGTAATTTTGATCGCCTGGCCGTTTTTCTCCAAATAAAAAGTATTGAACAATTTATCGATGATATCTGCCCGTGTCGCAACAGTACCAAGTCCGCCGGATTCACTTAGTGTTTTCTTGTGCTCTTTATCCATACTGAAGTATTTAGCCGGATTTTCCATCGCCTGAAGCAGTGAAGCTTCTGTGAATCTCGACGGCGGCGCGGTTTCACCGGTTGTTCTGTTCACAGAACTGACTTTCAACTCTTCGCCTTTTTTCACATCTACAGTCTTTCCTTCAGCTTCTTCTTTATAGACGATTTTAAAACCCTGCTGAAGTACGCGGTTATATTTGGCTTCCAGTGTTTCACCATTAACTTCCGCCAGCACAATCGTCTCTTCATATTCATACGGCGGCAATAAAACGCTCATAAAGCGCTGGATCACCAAATCGTACACTCTTTTCTCACGCTCGCTGAAATCACTGTAATGCACAGTACTTTCAGTCGGGATGATTGCATGATGGTCGCTGACTTTATTATCGTTGACGAATGATCCGTTACCTTTGATCGGAGATCTTAAAATATGCGTACCTACTTTACGGAAGTTGCCGATTCCGCTTGCCTGCACTCTTTCTTTTAAAGTCGGCACGATGTCATTGGAGATAAACTTCGAGTCCGTCCGTGGATATGTCAGCACTTTATGACGCTCGTACAAATTCTGCATCGTCTGCAGTGTTTCTTTGGCAGACAGGCCGTAAATCTTATTTGCATCTCTCTGCAGTTCGGTCAAGTCGTAAAGGCCCGGTGCAAACTGCTTCTTTTTCTTCTTGGTAACATCTTTGACCGTCAGACTGTCCGCTTTCAGTTTTTTATGGATGTCTCCAACTTTCTCCTCATTGAAAGTAGAATAATTATTGCCGTCTTTCCATTTGAACTTCAATTTATCCGTGCCGACTTCCAGACCGTAATATGTTTTCGGTTTAAAGGTTTTAATTTCTTCGTCCCGTGCAGCAATCATGCCGAGGGTCGGTGTCTGTACACGTCCGCAGTTCAGCTGTGCATTGAACTTCGTCGTCAGTGCACGTGTTGCGTTCAGCCCTACATACCAGTCCGCTTCACTTCTCGCGACGGCTGCCTGATAAAGGTTCCGGTATTTATTGCCGGGCTGCAGGTTTTGAAACCCTTGTGAAATCGCCTTGTCAGTGACAGAAGAAATCCACAGGCGTTTGATCGGTTTATTCACCTTGACGTAGTCGATGATCCATCTTGCAACCAGCTCACCTTCACGTCCGGCGTCCGTCGCGATGATGATTTCTCCTACATCTTTTCTTTTCAACTGCGTCTGTACAGCCTTGAACTGTTTCGTCGTCTGCGGGATATGCGTCAGTTTCAATGGGCTCGGCAGCATCGGCAGCTCGTTTAAATCCCACTTTTGATATTTTTTGTCGTAACGTTCCGGGTCCTGAAGTGTAACCAAATGCCCCAACGCCCATGTCACTATATAATTATTCCCCTCAAGGAAACCATTTCCTTTTTTACTGCATTTCAGTACACGGGCGATGTCCCGTGCCACTGAAGGTTTTTCAGCAAGTACTACACTCTTTGCCAAAATATTCATCCTCTCTCGTTCATACAATATATTCTTCAATTATACTTGTTTTGGTGAATAGAATAAAGTTCAAGAAAAAAGACCACTCTCTTCGAGTGATCTTCACTGACTATACAAATTCAACTTCCAATTTCTCATCTGCTGCACTTGCAATCTTATCCAGCATCTCCCGGCTTGTGTTTACACTGAATCTGCTACTTCTTATGACCGACACTATCCACAAACTGTTTCGCATCTACAAGTGACATGCCGGTTTCATCCCTGATATATTTTACCGCCTTGACTTGACCGTCCTTTTTCATGACTTCTCTTGTCTGTTTGACCCATTCATCCCGGCCCGCTTTAACTTGCAGCTTTCCATTGACCTCTCTCAAGTGCTGCAGTTCTTTACGCTGGGCGATAATGATAAACCCCGCTGCTAAAACGAGCAGAAGTAACCCCATTGACATAAAATCCATTATTAACTCTCCTTATAACCAAATCAGATACTGCCTGATATTTCTTATCCATTCATTCAAAATCATTCATTACGTAAATTATACCATTACAGCTCTCGTCACTCCATCATCGTATCGCTGTAAATTTCGGTTTTTTTACAACGTCAATATAATTACTGATGATATCCATGCCTGACGCACATGCGAATGATTCCGGATGGTACTGGATGCCATAATGCGGCATAACTATATGTTCAAAAGACTGTATTGAATCCGCAGTTTCCCCGGTCACTTTCAGATCGACAGGAAATGATTCCCTTTCGCTTACGAGTGAATGATATCTCATGATTTCGATCGAATCACCGAGTGAGTCGTACAAGACCGAATTATCCACAACTTTCATTTCATCCATCTTGCCGTGCTTGACGACACTGCCTTCAACAACCCTGCCGCCGTAGTATGTCGTGAGTGCCTGGGATCCGAGGCATATCCCGAGTATCGGTTTATCCCTGTAGTTTTCGATGATTTCCATCAGATTATCATTGTCCAGCGGATGTCCGGGGCCTGGGGAGATCACCAGCCCGTCAATTTCCAAATTAAGCACACCATCATCATCCGGATATCTGATCATGACTTCATCATAGGCTTCCAGCATATCTATCAGGTTATAAGTAAATGAATCATAATTATCGATGACAAGAATCATGGGTGCACCTCCAGTAAACTTTTCACTTTTAATTTTGTTTCTTCCAATTCCTTTTCAGGCACTGAATCATAAACGACGCCGCATCCCGCTTCCACATTGACATATTCATCATCGACCAGCATTGTGCGTATCGCCAGCGCAAAATCGAGTTCCTGATTGCAGTTGATATAGCCCACACCGCCTGAGTATATGCCCCGTTTCTCTGGTCTTACTTCATAAATACGTTCGATTGCACGAAGTTTCGGCGCCCCGGATACAGTCCCCGTCGGAAGCAGACTCGTCACCACATCTATCGGGGAAATATCCTTTTTCACTTCACCGGTCACCACGCTGACGATATGCATGACATGCTCATACCTTTCGATTTCCATTAAGCGGTTGAGCTCCACACTGCCCTGCTCACTCACACGGTTTACGTCATTCCGTCCGAGATCTACCAACATACGGTGTTCGCTGAGTTCTTTTTCATCACTTGCCAGCAGCTCCGCATTTTTTATATCTTCTTCGGCATTTTTTCCTCTTTTGATTGTTCCGGCAATCGGATTTGTAATCACTTTTCCTTTTTGCACTTTAACAAAACTCTCAGGCGAGCTGCCGACAATAATCGGGTTATCCAGATTCAAATAGTACATATACGGGCTCGGATTCTGCCTTTTCAAGTTTTTATACAGCTGAAAAGTGAGCGGATTTTTATTATCACCGAAACCGTGTTTATATTTGTAGATTCTCGACGGTACCGCCTGGAACATATCCCCTTTTTGGATCAGTGACTTAAAATAAGACACAGTATTTATAAAATCACTTTCAGATATATTTGTCTCTATTTCCCGGGCAATATTTTCAAATGCAATTTCTGGATGATACAGTCTGATTGATTTTATTTCCTCCACCATATTATGAAGACGGCCTTCAAGTTCAGACGAAGTGATACCTGAAAATAAATTGGATGTGATGACATGGATTTTCTCTTTATAATGATCAAATATATAGACACTCTCCACCATGTAGAACCTCAAATCATCCGTCGTGTCCTCAAGTTCTATATCCTGAAGTTTCTCAAATGCATGACGGACCAGGTCAAAGCTGCAGCTGCCGACAAAACCTGAAACAAACGGCAGCTCAGAAAGTACCGGATTTTCAATATCAGCCTTATATTTATTGAGCAGTACTTTAAGCTCCTCATAAGGATGTTCATTCTGGCTGAAAATCCTGTCCGGATACTCGATCGTTAAAGTGTCACTGTCCAAAGTGACCTTCCCGAAATAATCAAAAACGACTATCGAGTACCTGCCTTTCATCTCATGCTGCGAAGCACTTTCGAAAATCACTTTTTTCTCCCTCATCTGTGCCAGCGCTTCCGGTGTAAACTCAGCATTCAATGTTTCATATATAATTTCCATCCCAATTACCCCCATTTAAAATAAAAAAATAAGCTTCCTATAGAATAGGACGCTTACACGCGGTACCACCTAAATTGGGACTGATAAAAATCCCCGCTTAACAGTTATTAAATTGTCCACCGATAAAACCCACTTCATCCAATATCCATGTCAGTTCGCATCAACCACTGACTTTCTGCAGTTATAAAATATTGAATTACTAATTCTTATCTGAATAAAAAACACCACGCCGACACATCCAAATAAGGACGCGTCACCGTGGTGCCACCTTAATTAACAAATTAATGTTCACTCTTGATCAATCGTTTCAATTTTAAAATCTGTCCACTTCACAAATATCATGTGCTGATTTTCATCCGCCATCAGCTTTCTTTGGCTACAAAATATATTTGCTACTGAATAGTTAAAATATATAGGGATTTCAGTAATAAGTCAACCCTCAATATCTGAATCTTTCAATTTCATTCATTATTTCAATTAAAAAAAGCACTCTCCACATCGGAAAGTGCCGAATCCATCCAAGTTCTATTCTTTCGGAACGTCAAACTGCCTTTTTGCCATGTCCTGTTCATATACGTACAACGCATTACCGTCATCTTTCAATCGCTCTAAATAATCAATGTGCGTTTCGAACATCGCTTCTTCTTCCACCTGTTCATCCAAGAACCATCTGACAAATGATAATGTCATATGTTCGCGGTCTTCCGTTGCGATATCACTGATCTGATAGAAATTTTTAGTCACTGTACGCTCTTGCTCAAGACCTTGTTTGAAAGTATCCAGCAGTGAGTCATATTCATTTTCAGGTTCAGGGATGCCTTGGAATTTTGCGTGAACACCACGATCGTTCAAATAATTATAAATCTTCGTTCCATGGTATCGTTCTTCTTTAGCCTGCTGCTTATAAAAGTTCGCAAATCCATCGTAGCTGCGGTCCTCACAATAAGATGCCATTGCCAAATATTCATGAGCTGCCGCAAATTCATGATTCATCTGATCAATTAAAGCCTGCTTTAATCTGTCTGATAACATATAGAGTACCTCCCTTTCTTAAAACCATTATAAATAGTAATGAGTGTAAATATCAAAGGATAGGGGTTATTTATTTATAACTATTCTAATCCAAAAAGGTGATTCTTCATTTACATCGTAATTTCTACTTGCTGACATTCCGCTTCACTGCACTGGGCAGTTCGAAAAACGGCTGGATATCCTGGACATATTCAAGTATTCCCATAAATTCATCTTCTTCATCGAAAACCGCTTTGTAAGTGATATGTATGTACTTATCCTTTGTCTTAAACCACATCGTTTCAGACTCTTTCACTTTGTTCTTCAGATCGCGGATGACATACATCACCTTCTTCAAACTCTTCGGCGGATGACAGTTCGAAACATTTCTTCCGATTGATAAAGGCGTCCTTATAAACATCATTTCTGATGATTCCACAATGTTATTAAAATATTTAAATAGTCCGTTTTTATCGACGAAAGTAATTTCAAGCGGTAAATTGTTCAGTATTATATTTGCTTCCCTCGTGGTCAGATAGCCGCCACCAAACTGCAGCTGTTCTGTATGATTTAACGGTTTGACTCTCTGGTTACCGACATAATTCCGATATTTCCCGTTCAACTCCACAGCATATCCGAAAGCTGAACTTTCCTCTGCAATGGCCAACCAGTCCTTTTCTTTGAATAATATTTGTGTGATTGGAATGATTAACAAGTCCTCTTCCAAAATCATTTCTTCACACTTTGCTTTCAAGTCATCAAAGGTTCTTCTGATATTTCGGAACTCTATACTGTCAATTTTGTGAAGCCGGTTGACCAGTCCTTTTATTAACAGACGGATCTGGTCATGCAGTTTCCATATTGTCCGCGGCAATGGGTAGATGCCGTATCTTTCAAGTATTGGAAAATATAATTTTTCCTTGCGGTTAAAATGGCAGTTTATTTCACCCAGCCTTTTCGCTTCAGCAATCAGCGTATCGATTAAGTTTTTCTCACCGTTTTCAACATCATCGACCAGGTACTGGATGATATTCAAAGAGTCCGACAGGAGGTGGTTCTCTTTTCTCAACACATGCAGAGGATGGTTCACGTCATCGCTTATATGAATTTCATTGACATCATGGCCGTATAAATGATGATGAATCTCAAAAAATTCTTTTATATCATATATCGTAATCTCTTTACTTGTATGATTCACCTGCAGAATCATTTTGAAAACATCGATCAGATCGAGCTTTTCCACCTGTTCGCTGTAATCAGATTTGATACTGTCAATCGCCTCACCATGATGCACTCTTGTCAGCAGAGATTTTACACTGTTTACATCTTCCATTATTTTAGACACCAAATCACCTCATACTTGTAATTTCCGTTCAATATTCTAAACATACATCTATAATACATCTATTATATATTATTTGTTCTTTTAATAATGAATTATTCATGAAAGTTAACAATTTCATCACTTCTGGAGTATTTTTTTATACGATGAAAAAATCATTCCGTAACACAGGCAGTGTCAGATGTTTCAACAGAATGGATGCATAATTCAACCCCCTTCCCCGATTAATATGGGGGAGGGGGTCATCATAATCTATTCTATGACTTTGAAAATTTTCATAACGGGGCCTCACTCTTCCCGTTCTTCAACAACGGCATCTGTGTCCGATTTTTTAATACCCGCCTTATACGCAATCCACAGAGTAATCAGGGTCATGGCTATAAATCCGCCGTACATCAGCCATATATTGCTCAGAAGATCTGCCTGAAACATCGCTGCTGTCGTATTGGTCAGTGCGTGTAGAACAATGGCGAGCGGAAACAGCCACCATTTGCCTTTGTTCATTACAGCAATCCAGACAAGGACAGACAGAGCAATATGTACTGTAATGGCGAAAACACGTTCAATGATTGAAAGTATGTACATATATGTCGGAGTACCTGTGAGAATTTCCGCCGTGCCTGCCGGGAGACTTTCAGCTATCCCTCCGCCGCTGTTGATCATAATACCGACTATTATCGAGTTCAGCATGCCGAGTCCAACAATGATAATCGCTTCAATACCGCCGTGACCAATACCATACGATACTGCCGAATCTACCACTTTGTACTTCCTTTTCATCAATAGAAATGCAAAAAGCCGACCGGTTTCTTCAAAAATCCCGGCGGCAAGTACACCGTAAAGCACATATAACCAGGGCGAATCCGCAATTAAAGGTATCGTGCCGTCCATTTCAGGACGAAGCACGAGCATATGAGTAATCTGTTCCAGCACCATCGCAAACAGAATAAAGACCCCTGCCCCAATAAGTATCGGTATCCATTGAATTTTAAACCTGCGTCTCAATATCAGTATAAAAATGAAAGGCAGCAGTACTGAAAGCACCCCCACCGCTCCCATTACAATCAATGTTCCTGTTGGCACCATATTTCAATCCCCCTTGTTCATTTTAATCATTGGTTTCATTATACCAGTAAAACTTCTATGACAAAAAAGAGGCTGCCAGAATTCAATCTGACAGCGCACCAATATTATCATTCAATTAAGGATTGTTGGACCATAATCCCGCATGCTTCAGGACAACTCGCGGATTCAGTTTCAACTGCGCAACAATCAGCTCAGCTAAATCTTCCGGCTGCATCACTTTTTCAGGATTACCGTCTGTCAAGTTAAGTTCAACAGCCATATCTGTAGCCACCGTGCTCGGCGTCATTGTCGCCACACGGATATTTTTCTTGCGCACTTCCATCATCAGAGATTCACTCAAGCCGATTACTGCAGCTTTTGATGCAGAGTAGGCACTTGTAATCGCTCCGCCTTTTTGACCGGCAGTCGATGAAATATTGATGATGTCACCGGTATTGCGCTCGATCATTTCCGGCAGTACTGCACGTGTTGTATAGTACACACCATTGATGTTGACATCGATGATATTTGTCCATTCTTCCGGTGTCAGTTCCATAAAGCCGCCGAATTTTGAAATGCCTGCGTTATTCAGCAGAATATCAATCGGCCCGAGCTCTCCGCGGATTGACTCCACTGCTGAAGTGATCGCCTCCATATCCGAAACATCTGCTGCAGCCACTGCTGTTTTAACATCGTAACTCTTAAGTTCTTCCTGTACTTTCTCCAAATTCCCCGTCGTGCGTCCAACAAGTCCGATGTTTACGCCTTCTTTTGCAAGAGCAATCGCTGCCGCACGGCCGATGCCTCGTCCAGCACCTGTAATCAATGCTGTTTTACCGTTTATGTTTTGCATGTATAAATCTCCTTTACCTCTTATATTCCATTACTGATTTTAACATGATTTAAATATTTGACATAACTTAGACATCCAAAAGACGTAACAGGTCATCTAAATGATTAATCTCAAAATCTGCTTCCACTTCAGAGTTATTTTCAAAACCATAAGGATTGTACCAGCATGATTCTATTCCTGCGATATTTGCTCCGGCAATATCAGACGTCAGACTGTCACCTACCAACAATATTTCAGATGTCTTTAAATCCGTCTTGTTCATGCATTCCTTAAAATAATTGATGTCCGGTTTTGCGTAGCCAATATCATCGGAAACAAACAAATCAGTGAAATATTTTCTTAATCCTGACAGCTGCAGCCTGTTTTTCTGCATTGTCAGGACGCCGTTGGATGCTGCATAAATCCTATATTCTGAAGATAGTTTTTCAAGCACTTTTTCAATTCCCGGTTCCATAATACATTGTTCCCCGAGTAAATTACCAAAATGCGCCTGGACCTGCTCACTGTCATAATCTATTCCAAGCTTTTCCTTGAGATGTACAAAACGCACATCCAAAACTTCAGCGACTGTCAGCTGATTTCTTTTCTGTTTTACCCACAATCCTTCATCAATCTCAGTAAATACATCAAAGATACTTTCATCGTAATTCAGATTCATCGTTGAAAATGTCTTTTCCAACGCACTCTCGCTGCATTTTTTAAAATTAAATACCGTATCATCGATATCCAGAAAAATAGCTTTATACATACAAATGCTCCTAATCGCTAAAATTTGATTATAACGCAGATTCCAGTCTGTCTATTTTAATATCCAGTCCGAAGTAATCCTTTAAAATTTCAGTATAGTTACCAGCATTGACTTCAACCTTCTCTTTCACAGCAGATTTGGTAAGTGTAAGATGGTTTTCAGACATCGATGCATGGACGTATGCCTTCGGCATTGTAATGATCAGTTTTTTAACGAAGATGGAATCCGGATGATGCTGATTATATTCCAGGTTCTCGTAGAACTCTTCAGGCTTACGCGGTGTGAAACCGTCCTTATATAATGTTTCAAACACACTTCCTTTTTCCTTCTGTACTTCAAATCCATTGTCAGCCTTAATAGCCCGGAACTGTCCACTCGGGTTATTTATGAGAACCGCATCTTCTGCGGGACGGATCGGCATCCCACGTGTCGGCAGGTCGCCGAAACCTACATCGTCGACATCTAATTCATCCATCCTGACCAGCGTCGGCATATGGTCCCCTTCAGACGACCATCCTGTCGGGTTTTTAACAGTTGTCAATACATTGATACATCTGCTCTTGAAAATAACATGTGGAGCACTTCATTGGTATCAGGGCCGATCGCAACCATATCTCCTAAACAATAGATGTGTTCAATATCCCTTCTGTTATCAATTTCCGACAATGCTGCTTTTAAAGCCGGTGCATTGCCATGGACATCGGTAATTATTGCAATTTTAATGACGCACACCGCCTTTTTTAAATAATATCTTTACCCATTTTTAATGAAGGAGCAGATCTATAAACCTGTCATCTTCGTCAGTCCGTCAGGCATCATCTCCGCAATATAAATATCACCATGCTCATCAACAGTGACACCATGGCCGAATGTACCAAATGTCCGGCATCTGCCGACGAATTCATCGTCAGGATTAAAAATATGCAAGGAAGGCACTTGGTCTGTCACATATATAAAACCATCTTTATCCTGGCATATATCCATCGGATGAAAGACATTCGGCAAATCTTTCAAATATTTTCCGCTCCGGTCAAAAATCTGTACCCGGTTATTTTCACGGTCAGTTACCAGCACCCGCTCTTTCTGATCGACTAAAACTGCGTGCGGTGTAATGAAACTGCCTGCCTCTGTACCGGGTTGTCCCCACGTATTGATATGCTCTTCTGATTTATCGAAGTGATGAACATGGGTATTCCCGTAACCGTCAGATACAAAAAAATCTCCATCATTTGTAAAGGATATATCTGAAGGATGATTGAATGGCTCTCCAATATTTCCCGGGTTATATTTATCACCTATCATTCGGAGCATCTCCCCCTGCTTATTAAAGACCACGATTCTATGATGATCCCGTTCCACAATAAAGACCTCGCCGTCCGGGCTTATTTCCAAATAATGAGCATCTGTAATTTCTTTATTGTGCCACTGATCCATCAATTTTCCATACGTGTTAAAAATAAGCATAAAAGGGCTGCTTCTTTGCAGAACATAAATAAATCCGTCTCTATCACTGGAAACCGCCGAGACGTTATTAATGTATTGCTTGGCATCATCCCCCCAGTTACTGTCCACTTTATATGTTTTGCCGCCTAACCTGAATATCATATCAGTCATCACTATTATCACTCCTGATTAGAATCACCCATTAAACCATTATCTCCATTCTATCAAATATGCACTTTTCAATCTTTGATGAAAGGTTGAAGAGTAAAATAATTCCAAATGATAGTCGCGTGATTGAAGGTTAATAAAGATATCTGTCTGAATATATATGAAGATTAAAAGAACACTCCCCATCTTTTCGGGAAGTGCCTTTTCATTATATATTCTATTACTGTTCGGTCAGTTGATAGACTTCCTGAAACTTTGATTCTGGCGGATCTATATAGAAATAATAATTCCCTTCAGAATTATTTACATTAACTATAAACGGCAGGTCCATTGTTAATGATTCGCCCGGTTCAATATCTGTCGTAAGCGCTTCTTCTATCGCATATTCTTCCATATAGTTAAACCCTTCTCTGTCGGATTCCATCAAGGAAAGGTTGGAGTTTTCTTCGAATTTAAAAGCTTCATCTCCATTGTTAGTAACTTCGACATTTACAATTGCAAGATGGAATCCCGTATCTTCTTCAAAACCGATTAAATATTCTTCCATCGGTTCCCCTTTAAACTCTCTTGTAATTGTAAAATCATTTACTGTTAATGTATAAGGCTGGTTTATCATGATTGATTCTTCGAGTTCAACGGTATCACCTACATGATGATATGCACCGTCACCCGCTGAAATTTCACTGTCTTCTGTCTCTTCAGTCACTTCTGTCTCTTCAATCTCATCATTCTCTTCTGCTGACAAATCTCCTTGCTCCGCTTCTTGCTCTGACTCCTCATTACCGCATGCAGCCATCATAAGCACAGCAGAAAAAATGAATAAATAAAAATACTTACGCATCAAAATCCTCCTATAGTCTGGTATAAAACAAAAACAACCTTTAAATTATAACATTACTCTTTTATATTTATTAGAGAAAATGTACAGAATTTTTCATTATATTTGATTTTGAAAGTCAATATATTAAGGATGTTTTTATTCAAAAGTTTAACTGAGTGCAGATTAAAAAAGCACTCCCCATCTTTGGGAAGCGCTTTTCCATATATAAGGAGACACCAACCGTTTGAAAACGGAACTGGCTCACTTCAAATCTCAATTTTTTTCTCTCTTTTGGCTGCAATAACCTATTTGAAATGATAGATCAATTATACGCAATATATCTATCCTAAATGCTGATGATTCCAAATACTACAGCTACAACTATCAATACGATGCTCATTCCCCATAACCAGAAAAATGAATAGCGAATATGTTTACCCATTTCCAAGCCTGATAATCCAAGTGCCAGCCAAACAGCCGGTGCCAATGGACTGATGAACGTACCTACGATATTTCCAATAATCATGGCATAGGCCGTTGACAAGGAATCTATTCCAACGGTCGAACCAATTTGTTCTATAATCGGGAACAATGCAAAATAATATGCATCTGTACTCAACAGCATATCAAAAGGAATTCCCAAAAATCCTACAATCAGATGTATATATTGCGTCACGCTTTCAGGAAGAATCGTTACGAAATCTTCTGCAATAGCATCCAGCATACCTGATCCTGTAAGTACTCCTAAAAACAGACCCGCTGCGAGAATGATACCTGCCATTGTCAATGCACTTGGTGCATGGGCACGTATTCTGGCTGTTTGATCTGTTACATTTGGATAGTTAATCAACAATGCAACTGCGACCCCTATCATGAAGGCAAAACCTGATGGAATAATACCTGAAACCAGAACACCAATAACAGCAAGCGCTATAATCAAATTCACCCAAATAAGCTTAGGCCTTTCCAATGAATTTCCATATGAATCGGTTTCTTTGTTCTTAGCTTCAATGGATTCTTCGTCATTTGCTTCGGACGACGATTCTGACGCAATTCCACCATCAACCAGCCCATATTCCTTTTCAATTCTGCGTTTTTCTCTGAAACCAAGGAAAACTGCAAGCCCAACCATTAAAAGTAAACCTACAATTTGAACTGGAATCAGTGGCTGCCAAAGTTCATTTGGATCCATGCCGAGTACAGAAGCGGCACGTCCGAGCGGGCCTCCCCAAGGAACCATATTCATAATGGCTGCACTTCCGGCTATCAGTAAGAGCAGCAAATACGGATTCATATTCAGCCTTTTATACAATGGCAAGAGTGCCGGTATTGTTATAAGAAATGTCGATGCACCTGAACCGTCCAGCTGGCCGACTATTGCAATCAGCACGGTTGCCACAGCAACTTTCACTACGTTACCGCCTGATAAATCTATCATTTTATTAATTATTGGTTCAAAAAGCCCTGCATCCTGCATAATTCCAAAGAATATTATGGCAAAAATAAACATGACAACAACATTCATAACCTGGGCAATACCATCTTCAAAGAAGACGCCAATTTCCGCCACACCAAAACCAGCGATTAAAGCGCCAATGACCGGCAGGATAATCATTATAATAATTGGCGATGTTTTATTCCAAATCAATAACGCCACGATTGTTAAAATTGTTAAAATTCCAATTAAACTCAGACTCATATTCTTTCCTCCTGTTAATAAAACTTCTTCATAAATGAACACGCTTTCATTTATAGCAATAAATTATTATACATTTTATAATGAATCATCCAAACATTCAAAATCATACTTAACATCGTATAACATAACTCAGTTCATGTAATGTTATGATTGTATTGTTTTTTTAAACTATTTTTATGGTTTTATTGGTTTTAATGAACAAAAAAACATAATGGTTAAAAACCATTATGTTAATAAAGAAACCGTGTGTAATTGAAGTAGTTATCCTAATAAATATTTACGCTCCGGGCGCCCTACTGTCCCATATTCCACCTCTGAACGACATTCGTCTATGGAAATCAAATATTCCAGGTATCGTCTTGCAGTCGTTCTGGATGCTCCCATTTTTTCACCTATCTCTTCCGCCGACAAACCTTCCTGATTGTTTTTAAGGACCTCCAATATATTATTAAGCGTCTTGGCGTCAATACCCGTTGGCAGCATCTGTTCATTTTCTATCTTATGTTCTTCTGAATTCCTAAACAACTTATCCACAACATTTTGATCTACTTCTTCTTTGTTTTGTAATAAACTTCTGTTTTGAATATATTTCTCTATTGTATTTGTAAAACGCTCAATTGTAATAGGTTTGATTAAATAATTTTGCACACCGTTTCGCATTGCTCTTTCAAGGAATACTTTATCCTTCGCTGCTGTAATCATTATAATATCGACGCTTTCGTATTTCTGCCGGATAATCGGAATGATGTCAGTACCGAGCTGATCCGGCATATAAACATCAAGCAGGAGCAGATCGACTTTTCTTGTATCTAAAATCTCTAGCGTCTTCTCGGCATTTAAGGCTTTCCCCACAACCTCGACACCGGATATTTTTTCAAGAAATTTCTCGTGAACATCTGCTACACGAAAATCATCTTCCGCGATTGCGACTTTTATCGTCTCCATTGTCGTTCCCCTCCCATTTTATTTCTTTAGGTAAGTATACTGTAAAAACAGAGCCTTCTCCTATTTCACTTTGAACTTCAACCAGTCCCCCGAGTTGGGTGACGGTTTCATGAACATTTGCCAGTCCATAACCTCTTCGTTCATGAGATTTCTTTTGCGTGAAATCTCTGTTAAAAAGAAGTGATTTGTTTTCTTCGGAAATGCCAGTTCCATTATCATGGACTTCAAAAATGATATCATTCCCAAGATCTGTAGCAAAAAACGTTACATATGAATCCTTATGATTCAAAGCCACAGTTTCAAACGCATTATCTAAAAGATTCCCAATGATGACGATAAGGTGGGTCAATTTGATATGTTCAGGCAACGATTCGAGCGAGCTGTTTGAATCAATATCAAAAGCAATTTTTTGCTCGGATGCTTTCCCCATTTTCCCCAATAATACGGCTTGTATCTTTGTGTCCTCAAGCTGATTAAAGAGTATACGATTTTTAATCTGCAAATCTGTCGTTTCACTCTGTATCATATGAACAGCTTCATCGTACTCACCCAATTGCAATAAACTGGATAATACATATAATTTATTCGTAAATTCATGAGTTTGGGCACGTAAATCTTCCGAGTAATTTTGAACTTCAGAAATCGTATTGAGCATTTGTTCAAATTCAGTTTTATCACGGAATGAGGCGACAACCTCTTTCACCTCATCTTTTTGGAAAATCGGTGTCTGGTTTACAATCAATGTCTTATCCTCAAGTAACAATTCCTGATCCATTTGAGGTTCCCCCGTTTTAAATACGTGGTAAGGATTGGAACCGGGCAATAAGTCCTCAATTTTGGAATCATCATAACTCTCCTGAACACTTAAAAGTTTTCTTGCGGTGTGATTCATCATCGTTATCTCACCCGTTATATCATATGACAAAATACCTTCTCTGACTGATTGCAGAATGGCATCCCTTTCTGTATATAATTTGGCAATTTGATAAGGTTCCAATCCCATCGTTTCCTTGCGGATATTTCTTGACAGCATTACACTGCCTATAATGGCGATCACGAATAAGATAAGTGATCTGTAGATTACATTGATTACATCGTCGAAAATCCGCTCCTGAATGTCTTCCACAAGGAATCCGACCGACACAATTCCAATAATTTCGCCATCTGCGTTAAAAATCGGTGATTTTCCTCGAAGCGAGGGTCCTAATGAGCCATCTGCTCTTGAAATATAATATTCACCGTCTTCAAGCGCCCGGTGATTATCTCCTCCGACCATTTCTTCTCCAATTCGTTCAGGCCTGGTATGAGAGTATCGAATGCCTTCTTTATTGCCAACCACAATAAACTCAGCATCTATTTGTTTTCTTATTCTTTCCATAGCCGGTTGAATCACTTGTGCAGGGTCATCTGTTTGAAAAACATCTATCAATTCAGGCATCAAAGAAATCGTCTTAGAAATTTTTAATGCTGTCTGACCCCTCTCTTCCTCTATTTCCTTTGCTTCATAATAAGAATAGGAGGCTGTTAAAATAATAATGACAAAGAGTACAAGTGATAATACCATTATCAGTATTTTCGTCTGCAGTGATACTTTCAAAAGTTTCAACTTCCTTTAGCATTCAAATTATCCTTCTAATAACTTTTATTTAAAAATGGTACGCCTTCTCGATAACCCTGACTTAATTCTATTCCTTCTGAATAAAATACTTTAGGATAATGTTCTATATTATCTTTTAAAAATCAAAATACAGTGATGTACATAGAGGATATAATTTTATTTTAAATCATCAACGGCTTTACTTCTATATCAGTTATATTATTTTCACAATCACTTATCCAAATGTGTCACCTTAAATGAATACTCCTCTGTTATTAACCATACTATTAAAAAAAGCACTCCCCCATCTTCGGGAAGTGCTTTTCCATATATAAACATATATTAACGTTTTGAGAAATATACAAGTAAATTCTAAGTGTACTGAATACATCTTAATCCATTTATATCAACGTTTTAGAAATTGTTATATGGATAAAAGAGTATGAATAAAGATAGAAAATGACATTACTTGAACCAATTTGAACCAACATGACAGATGTTAGTTGAATACAATTTAATTTATTCTTTGTAATACTATTCTTGTTACATTACATGATGTTTATCTTACCATGGGTATATCTAAAAAATATAAGCAACATTTGCGACTAAAAAACAGTAAAATCAATGTTTTTAGATAACCAATTGAACATAAACGACTTATATAACCATGAAGTCGTCACTGTTTCGTCACTGAAAATGGGGAACAGTTACATACAATTAACAATTGCAGTAAAATCTTTTAAACAATACCTTGCATTACAAGATTAAGCATGTTACGCTAAACATATATTGCAATACAAGGTATTTCTTTTTTAACCATAACCCTTGCATTGCAAGGTAATGAAAGAGGTGATAGAAACGTGTCAACAACACAGATGCTTAAAGGAATACTTGATGGCTGTTTACTTGCAATTATTAAGAACAAAGAAGTATATGGGTATGAATTAGCTGATAAGCTTGAAAGTTATGGATTTCATTCCTTTAGTGAAGGAACAATTTATCCATTATTATTGCGTATGCAAAAGGAAGAATTGGTAACTTCCACATTGAAAAAATCTACAGCAGGACCAAGAAGGAAATATTATTCTCTAACAGCAAAAGGAGAGAAGGAATTAGAAATGTTCATTAAACGTTGGGGTGATCTACAAACTAACGTGAATAATGTTGTATACCATGAATCAGGTACAAATCTTAGAAAAGGAGATGAAACGATTGAAAAATGAAATAAAACTTTCCGAACAAAGTAAAACTTTTATAGAAAATTTACGGGTCTACCTATTTTCTAGTAGAAAAAATTCAGATGAAATAGAAGAAATTATCCAGGAACTAGAAAATCATTTACATGAAGCGGAAAAAAGAGGAAAGCCGATTGAAAAAATTATCGGAAAGTCACCAAAAGAGTATATGGAAACGATTTCCAATGAAATGGCAATTGACTATCGAACTTGGTTTAAATACATTTTTCTAATCATTATTGGATCATTTTCTATTACAATTATTAGAGATGTATTAGAAGGAGAGCTCTCCTATTCCATCTTAGAGATTATTGGAAATCTTGTCATTACTGCCATATTCTTTTTCTCAGTACTAAAGGGTTTTAAATATATTTCCACCATGAAGCAATCTAACTGGAAACAAATAGGAATATTACTTCCTATAGTGATGTTACCAGGAGCTTTATTCTTTGGTTTGATTTTCTTAAATAGAACAGTCGATACTCCTATTATTAATTTTGGTAATACAGCGAGCGTGATTATTGGGATAATTACAGTACTTTTCATTATAGGTATGTCCCTTTGGGCCAAAACGTGGATTCTAATTGTTGTTGTTGCATTCATATCATTACCAGGTTACTTACTAAGTCAGACATCATTACCATATGAAACTCAACTCATTTTAGAATCAGTCATCATGTTCGGAGGTATTGGAATTTACCTTTTGATTGTGACTTTATTAGAGAAAAAGAAAGCATAAAGTGAAACTTCATTGATAGATAACGGTTATCCATTCCCTAATTTTTTAAATGATTAATTTCAGGCATTGCTAGCATCCTTTCACTCTCCTATTTTTGATTCGACACCAATAACGATGGGGTATTTTGAGGGGCTGGCAAGCCTTTACTTTTTTTGCAACCTTCTAACATTCAATTTGCATTACTCTTAATTTTTATTCTGTACTAAACATTAATCGGAGTTTATTATGTATTTTCCTTTTTCCCCCTGTAATATACCTTGAAGAAAAAAGGGAGTGGTTTCTCCCTTTTAAATATACCCCCTTTCTTTCAGGCTAGTAAAACTATTATCACTATTTACTACTAAGTGATCAAGCACTTCGATACCTAGTAACTTTCCAACCTCGACTAATCGTCTTGTAACATTAATATCTTCCATCGATGGTTTCGGGTCTTATCAAGAGTAAATTACAAAAGAATCATTTAAATCAATACTTTCACTTTGAATACATGTATTTGAAGTGAAAGGTAATTATTTCAAAAATAGTAAAACCTGTATCTTAAATTACTTAATAGTAACATAAGATACAGGCTGATTTTTATTCATTGTTATTTAACTAAAGCACCCGTTAGTGAAAATATTTATCGGTTTTAGCCACAATCTTCTTTCTTTGATTCTTTGCCTGAAAACACTATACCAAATATACTGCCCGTTCCTATTCCAAAAGCCACCGAAACACCTACATTATCAAATATCAACAATCCAATAACTATCATTATCATGATAAATACAATACTTTTACTTGTATTCATTACTAAAATAACTCCTTTTCATTTTATATCCTAAACCAACGTAAATTCCCTTGAAATCATCAAATTCAATGTGGGAAAGCAACTTTACGTTAAAACACATCAGTAAAAATTACGATTAGGAAAGTTCTTTTTGAACTTTTTGGCGATAGGCTTCATCACCAAGTAATTTTGACTCGAAGGAATTTAAATTATGACTGAGTAGAATCTGTTGCCAAATGTTCAAATCATTTGTGAGAAGAACTATTTCTATTTTATTGCCATTATAATCTTCTGCATACATTGCATCATTTAGGATGAATGCTGTCGATCCACCTTTTGCACCAAGATGGGTGAAACGTTCGTTATTTGCTTCATTTACTTCCATCGGCCATTCAAGTAAATCTCTAACTGTTTGGGCAGCTACTATTTGAAGTTCGTTATTTGATATTATTGCTAATAATCTTCCGTAATCATTCGCTGATGCCCCAATTAGGCGATCCGACCATACTCTTTGTAAATCAAGCGGCATATCAAAAGTATGGTCTTCAATATTGAAAGTTCCATCTTTCATTTGTTGGCTTAATTCTTCAGCTGTTTCTCGATACATTTCCATCGGCATCTTTTCAAGCTCTTCTATTAATTTATTTTCATCTTTTTTATTATTTTTTAGATAATCTGGAATTAGAAGCCCACCAACAAGTGGATAAATCTCCTCATGGCTTGTAAGTCCAAGAGATTGAGCTTGCTCATTGATCGAATCAATACCAAGTACATGAATAAGATAATCGGTATTAGCATTGGAGCTATAAGTAATCATTCCTTTTGCAACATCATGCAAGGTTATTTCATTATTAACGATTTTCCCTTCGTCTTCCATTGTCTTAAGCCAGGTTTCATGTGCATTCCCATCTGTACCGTTATAATAGAATTTCTTCAGCTTATCTAGTGGTACGTAACTTTCCTTATTGAGTATTCCTTCCTCCACCTGCATCGCATATTCGACAGCTATTAGTATTTTTACTGTGCTAGCTAAAGGGCGTACAACATCTGATTGATAGGTAATTAATTCCTCACCATTTTCCGCAACATAGAGGGAGGATGTCTCTGGATGATTCTTCAAATGGTTAAGCACATAATCAGGATTATCTCTAAATACGGAATAGCCTGCAATTCCAATAACTAGAATAATCGCTCCATAAATAATTAATCGTTTCTTTGTATATGTTTTTTTATCGAATAAAATCATTGCAATGACACCAAATAAAATTGCATTCAAAAAATTAACGTTAAAAATCATTACCGCAACGATAATACCTATCACAATAACGATTGTTATAATTGCTTTTCGTACCTCTTGTTTTGTCCTATTTTCTTTTGATAATAAGGGGATAAGGGTAAATATAATGATTCCTGTCAACCCAATCCATGAAAATATATTCATCTAAAACTTCCTTTCCACATTTATCTGTGTTAATATCTTCTTTTTAATACTGTTAGGATACTAGCATGAAGAATCATTAAACCTGTAATTAAAAACCAAATGGCTAATTTATATGTTTCATAGTCCAGATGACTAATGAACTGATCATATAATTCAATTAAAATCCATCCAAGAGGTATTAACGGAAAAACAAGACCATAAGATTTATTTGAAATACTTTGTCCACGTTCATCTTTATTCTCTTCTCCCATTTCGAATTTTAAAGAAATAAACACTGCAACAAAGAATATTAATACATATACAACACGTAAAATGGCTAGAAAAATATCCATATTTATTTCTCCTCCTCTATTTCATACTGAAAAACATCATGTAAATCTACACCAAATAGAAGTGCAATATCGAATGCTAACTTCAAGGATGGATTGTATCTATTTTTTTCTAGGGATATAATGGTCTGCCTACTGACACCTAATTTATCAGCGACTTCTCGTTGTGATAAGCCTCTTTCAGCTCTTAATACAACAATTCTATTTTGAATTTTTCTATTGTTATTTAATGTCACCTTCAATCACCTCTTATACTATGACGGTAAAGTATTTAGTACAAAAAGTAAAGTATTTTTTACCTTTAGTAATAAATACTTTACCATAAATTTTCAAGTTGAACACAGGTAATTGATTTTAAGATTAGAATGTTAATAAACAACTAATCATAAAATTGAAGTAAAACTATTTCATGCTTTAGAATAGATATAAATGAACCAATAAAAAAGAATCCATTTTGATTATTTAATATCAAATGAATTCTTTTTTATAGCAATGGCGAACTTATATAACCTAACATGATCATCTCCACCCATCTTATGACTGGTTTATAGCCAGAACATGGATATGTGAGTATATCTCATCTAATTACCTCTATAATGGTATTTACATTATTCCACTAACCTGCCCGTTAGTTTAAGTGTATCCTTTCACAATCTATCTACAGATTAATAATTAAAACTACTCTTTATTATACAGATCTCCATATAATTTTTGAATTTGGTTCTGTAATTTTTTATTTTCTTTTTCTAATTCCATAACTCTTCTTTTTAAGGTTTTAATAAGGATTTCCTCCGAACGAGAACTTTTCTTGGGTTTTGAGACTACATTTGATGTTATTTGACGCTCACGAAGGGATTCGATTCTTTGCCTAATATCGTGTTCCTTATAAAGCCATGATTTAGAAACATTAGCTTCCTTTGCTATTGAATTAAAATTAATAGCTTTACCTTCAATCGAAAATTTAGAAATCGCTTTATCTACTTTTTCCCTTGTCTTTTGTGATTTCTGCTTCGCCAAACGTACAATTTCTGTTGTATTTCTAACTTGTTTATCCATTGATAATTACCCCGTCAAACTTCCAATGATTTGTTCTAAACGCTCTTTAACACGGCTATTAGTCTCTATTTGTCTTTGCCATTGATTATCCTTTGCTATGGTTAATAACTCTTCTGTACGCTCTAACTGTTCTTCGTGCTGTGGTAAGAATTGCTTACTGGTACAGAAGTGAGTGCAATCTAAGCATGCATTCGCATGTGGACAACCACCTGCTATTACTGGCAATCTACAATAACCATTTGGAAGCACTTGTGCATTTATATTTTTCTTGAACCATTGAAGCTCTACATCATCGACTTCACTATCATCATCTAGATTGAGCACATCTCCATTATTGGTAACCAGTTTTTCTTGAAATTTAGTAAATTCATTTTTTAGAGTTTCATCAAAGATATGAGCGTATCTGCTTGTCATTTCTGGGCTTTCATGTCCCAAAAATTTCTGCACAATATGCTGGGGCACCCCGTTGTTAATCATTCTTGTTCCTACTGTATGGCGAAAGGCATGGGCATGGAATCTATAAATCTCGCCTGATTTATCCACTATATTATGCTCATAAGCTAATTTATTTAACTCGCCTCTAAATGTTTCTTGTTTTAATGGCGATCCATCTTTTCTTGGAAAGAGGTATTCACTATCTGGAAATTCCTCTGAAACTTTATCTTCCCGAACTTTAATAAGTAAAGCTACCTCTTTAGATATTGGAACTATATGCTCC
>NZ_LFKO01000001.1:1217286-1282468 GCF_001265075.1 Salinicoccus sp. YB14-2 | reverse complement strand
GGGTGGCTGGCAAGTCCTTTTTTAATATCTGCACCAATTAAAGCAGTGCAGGACTCTGCATTTTCTCCCTGCAAAGCTCTGCACTTTCATTTTGCCATACACAATACCATTGTATCTTTTTCTGTCTCAATTTACTGTGTCCGGTTTCTAGTCTAACTTCATACTGACATTAGTAGAAAGACAAACCCGGTTCAAAGTGCTCATCAAAATGGACAACAAAGATGCCGAATCTGTCTCTGAAGCCATCGAAGACTTGTCTAACCGCATTGGCATTGAGATGTCGACACTGTTCAAATCCATTACAGCGGATAATGGGTCTGAGTTCAGCGCACTCTACACGCAATTGAAAGGGGTCACTGATGTCTACTTTGCCCGGCCGTATGCCTCCTATGAACGCGGCACCAGTGAAAATCAGCACAAGCTCGTGCGCCGGTTTATCCCAAAACACACAGCCATGGCAGAGATCAGTGACCGACAAATCCAACGAATTCAACGATGGATGAATGATTATCCACGTAAAGTCCTGAATTATCAGACCGCACACGACAGCCTGGTGCGCGCATTAAAACAAGAAAAAGCAGCAGCTTAGGAAAGGTGAAATTTTCCTCCTCCCCCTCGGGGGAGGGCACCCACGCCACCCATCATGCTTTCACAATACCTGTAGCCAGGCACATACACGGTGGCTAACTTATACTTGAAATTTACGGCTTTATAAATGATGCAGTATAAACATTTTATTAATAAGTATAAATTTTATATTACTAAATAATTACAGACAAATTATAAGTATTTATTTTTCTAAGTTTTGAAACAACTTGGTTGGACTCTAATATTTAAAAAATTTTTGAATAGAAAAGCGTCCTTAAAAGAATTAAAGAACGCTTTGTGATATTTCATTCATTGAAATAACTTGTAACTATTGAAAATAGATATGAATTGTTCCTTTGAGACCTTATTAGGATCGGTTACATTTGCATGCTTCAAGGCTTGTCTGAATTGATTTTTAGTAAAAAGAGCGTAATATTCTTTGTTTGTCCATCTATAAACAAACGATTGATATTTTTTGTAGTCTTTTTTTAAAATCAAGGGCTCGTGGCGTTCAAGAATAATCAATACAGAATCCACACTCGGCTTAGGGTGGAAATACATTCGTGGCACTTTCGTAAGAATTTTGATATCCATTTCCACCATCAACAGCAAGCCTAAAGCACGTTGCAGATTTTTTAATCTTTTCGAAAAACCTTTCTCTACAATAAGATAACTGTATTTTGCCTGACTTTCAAAAGTAATTTTTTTAACAATTTCCGTACTAATATTAAAGGGGATATTGCCAAATATTTTGTAGTTTGTATTTTGGGGAAAGGCAAATTTTAGAATATCCGTATGGATCACTTTTACATTCTCGAAAGACTCCACCGCTTTTTGAGTGGTTCGCCATAAGTTTTTATCAATTTCTATGGCAGTCAATGACTGACTCATTTTGACTAGTTCTTTGGTAAAATGCCCTTTTCCTGATCCGAGTTCTATAACTTTGTCTTGTTTATTAAAATTCGTGTGATTCAATATTTCTTTTACATTCTTTTTAGAAGTAATGAAGTTTTGCGTGTCTTTTGGGTTTTTCTGGTTCATTATAACCTTCTCCTTGCTAGTTATAATGAACTGATTTTAAGAGTCCATTATAACCAATTATTTTGATCTGGTTGATTATGAAAGAGATAAAGTAAAATCGATTACTGCTATACTTGCACACATATCTGAAACCTCCGTAACTTATCTTTTATGGGACTAATTATATCATTTCTTCAGTTACTCGAGAAAATTATTTATGTGAAAAAGATCATCCCCATGTTTGCTTTTTACTAACTTTACTTTAAAATTTTAGTATTCTATTATAAGAATGAAAATGGATTAAATCGATAACTAACTGAAACTATTCAACATAGAAATTTTACTCCTGATATACGAGTATCTTTCCCTGATAAAACTTAGAAAAATATATTACGTAAATTGAATTGACTTATTCAAAATAGGGGCTGAAGCGATGAAGATATTTATTGTAGAAGATGACTCAATCATTTCAGAGAAAATAAAAATTTATGTAGAGAAGTGGGGTTATGAAGCAGCAATTGTGCAAAATTTCCAAAGTGTATTCTCTGAAATGATTGAATTCGATCCTCAATTAGTGTTGATGGATATATCTCTTCCGTTTTTTAACGGATATTATTGGTGCGAGGAAATAAGGCAAGTGTCTAACGTCCCTATTATTTTTATTTCATCGGCTTCAGATAATTTGAATATTATCCGAGCGATTGAAAAAGGTGCGGATGATTACATTGCTAAGCCTTTTAGCCTGGAAGTGTTACTCGCTAAAGTCCAAGCGATACTTCGCAGGACATATGATTTCACTGAAAGCAATCATATAATTGAATATCGTGGTTTAATTTTTAATGTGGATAACTTTACGATTTCATTTGATGATAAAACGGAAGAATTAACGAAGAACGAGGCAAAAATTTTTCAGAAATTGTTTGAAAACAGAGGTAAAATCATTAAAAGAGAAAAACTTATGATGTATTTATGGGAATCAGATAGTTTTGTAGATGATAGTGTATTGTACACGAATATTAATCGCTTAAGAAAAAAGTTAACTCAAATGGGCTTGGACAATTTTATCATCACTAAAAAAGGTGAAGGTTATATGATAGGTGGCTAACATGAAAATCTTTTTAAATTATTTGAATGACTATAAAATATTGATTATTTTATGGATTTCGTTTGGATTAATTAATATATTTATAGGTTTTTTATATCAATTACCTTTGGAAAGTTTTATTCTCTGGTTTTCTATATGTGGTTTTATCAGTATAATCGCAGGAATTTTTCATTTTAACCAATATTATCGTAAATATAAGAATCTAATCATGCTTCAAAAACAAACCCAAGTGGAATTAGAAGCATTACACTCCCCAAGGAACTTGATAGAGTCTGAATATCAAATATTGGTCAAAGAATTAAATGCTGCTTTTTTTCAGTTAGAGAACAAAAAGATCCAAAATGAAGAAGAGTTATTAGATTACTTTACGATGTGGGTACATCAGATAAAAGTACCGATATCTGCCCTTTATTTAATTCTTCAGGATGAAGATAATGACATTTCTGCTGAAATGGGTGAGCAATTATTTAAAATTGAACAATATGTAGAAATGATTTTACAATATATAAGGTTAGAGAGCGTATCAACGGATTATCAATTCCAAAACATTGATTTGGATTCAGTCATTCGAGAGATAATAAAAAAACATGCACCAATATTTATACGAAAGAAACTATCTATCCAATATAAAGAAACCAATCAAAAAATACTTACCGACTCAAAATGGCTGGCATTTGTTTTGGAACAGATTTTGTCGAATGCTTTAAAATATACGAATGCTGGCACAATTTCAATCTATTTTGAAGACAATGCGATTGTTATTAAAGACACAGGAATTGGTATAAGACCTGAAGATATCCCGCGTATTGGAGAAAAAAATTTTACAGGATTTACTGGACGTAAGCATAAGAGTGCCAGTGGAATGGGGCTTTATCTATCTAAACAAATATTGAAACAACTGGGACACAAATTAGAAATTGAATCGGAACTGTACCAAGGAACTACAGTGAAAATTATATTTGAAACATAAAAATCACAATAAAATAGCTTATCTAACAAAACTGTTAGAAACCGAAGGGAAATGTCAGATTGAAATATAGAATGGCATTTCTCTTTTTTGCTACTGTAAAGATACCACTTACTAGTGAAAAAGAAAGGTGATTATTATGACACTGTTACAAGTTCAAAAATTGAAGAAAATCTATACCACTCGTTTTGGAGGAAATAAAGTACAAGCATTATCTGATGTCTCTTTCAGTGTAAACTCCGGGGACTATATGGCTATCATGGGAGAATCAGGTTCTGGTAAAACTACCTTACTAAACATCCTCGCTGCGTTGGATAAACCTTCAGGTGGCAACGTACTTTTGAATAACGATGATATTTCCCAGATACGGGAAAAAGATATATCCACTTTTCGCCGCAATAATTTGGGCTTTGTGTTTCAGGATTTTAATTTGCTGGATACCTTTTCAATTCAAGATAACATTTTTCTTCCTCTTGTCTTGTCTGGTAAAAAGCATAAAGAAATGGCGGAGAGAGTCGTTCCAATCGCAAAAAAACTAAATATTGAACAGATTCTGGACAAATTCCCCTATGAAGTATCCGGTGGTCAAAAGCAAAGAGCAGCAGTGGCAAGAGCGCTCATTGCTGCTCCTGAATTAGTATTAGCAGATGAGCCAACTGGTGCTTTGGATTCAAAATCCTCAAAAGAACTTTTAAATCATTTTGAAGAGATCAATGCAGACGGACAGACCGTTTTAATGGTGACACATAGTATCGAAGCGGCCAGCCATGCAAAACGCGTTTTATTCATTAAAGACGGCAAGGTTTTTCAAGAGTTGTATAAAGCCAGACGATCCAAAGATGAAATGTTTCAAGAAATTTCTAACACTCTCGCAGTACTGAGTTCAGGGAGTGATGAAGATGAATAATCAATTTTATATGAAAATGGCGGCAGAGAACATCCGTAAAAATTGGAAAATGTATTTGCCCTTCATTATTTCATGTATTAGCACAATCATGATGACATATATCATCAGAGCGTTATCCACGAATTCAGGATTGTCACAAATCCCCGGGGGAGATAATTTACAGACAATTCTCTTTATGGGATACATTGTTTTGATGATATTTTCTGCTGTCTTTCTATTTTACATGCATAGCTTCTTAATGAAAAATAGAAAGAGAGAGTTTGGAGTATATAATATTTTAGGTATGGATAAAAAACATATCATGAAAATGTTCACTTTTGAAATATTTTATGTCGCTGTGCTCAGCATGGTAATTGGATTAATTGCAGGCACAATTTTTAATAAGGTTTGCATACTGTTAATTCGTTATATGATGAATGCTTCTGTATCACTCGGATTTGAATTTTCATTGCCATCGGTAGGATGGACTCTAGGGCTTTTTACTATTATATTCATCCTAATTCTTTTGGTAACCATATATCAAATCCGTTTGGCAAACCCGATTGAACTATTGAAAAGTGGCAACGTTGGCGAAAAAGAACCTAAGACGAAAGTATTTCTTTCTGTTATTGGTTTTGCATTAATAGGCGTCGGTTATTATCTTGCCTTGACTATACAGTCACCTATTCAAGGAATACAATTGGCTTTTCTTGCTGTTTTAGCTGTCATGATAGGCACTTATTTATTATTTACAACAGGCAGTATTGCCATACTCAAGATGTTGAAAGCCAATAAAAACTATTACTATCAAAGCAATCATTTTATCCCTGTTTCCGGTATGATTTATCGGATGAAAAAGAATGCAGTAGGACTTTCAAACATTACCATTTTATCTGTATGTGTGATTGTGTTATTTTCCATTGCAGGTTCTATATTTATCACATCAGACAGTACCGCTAAAACACAATATCCGGGCAACTTTATCTCACAAGTCAGTTTGTCAGATGATATGAGTGATACTGGCGAAGAAATAAAATCAGAAATGAGTGAGTTGATTGATCGGACAGGTTATGAGACCAATACTTCAGTGGTTGATTACTCCTCTCATGCTTATCTTACAATTCCTGTATTTGAGACTAGTGGTGGATTTGAAGTCACAAGAGATGTTTTTTTCATACAGGGGAATCAAAGACCCTCTTCTCTATTTCTCACCGATCAAGAAAATTATAATCAATTTTCAGGAGATAATGTCTCTTTAGATGAAAATGAGGTTTATATTCATGGAGTAAATGAAACTTACAATGAAAACACACTAACATTAATGGGTCAGCAGTTTTCAGTAAGTGAAATGAGTGATATGGAAGAGTTTTCTATAGGCAGTGAGACAGAAAGTGAAATCGGTGATATCTATTATATTATCGTTCCAGATATGGAAATACTGAGGCAGCTAGAACAGCAACAACAGGAAATTTTAGAAGATTATAGTCAAAGCACTATAATATTTACCCAAGTTGACTTAGGAAATGAAGTAAGTGCCGAGGAAGAGATTGAATTTGGAGAGCGCATGGAGTTAAATATGGAAAATGCCGGTATGGATATTGTCAATATAGACACAGAAGTAGAAGCGGTCGGTCAAATGCAGGCACTCAGAAGCGGTGTACTTTTTGTCACTTTGAATCTAGCCACATTATTATTATTAATGACAGTATTGATCATTTATTATAAGCAAACTTCCGAAGCATATGATGACAAAGAACGGTTTTCTATCATGCAAAAAGTTGGTTTAGATCGATCTGAGATTAAAAAAGCAATCAAATCTCAAATTTTGATTGTATTTTTCCTGCCACTTATTGTAACCGGTCTTCATATCTTAGCATTCTCACTGCTTATGAAAAAAGCGATGGTTCTTGTTATGTTAAATCAGGTGGATCTATTTCCTATAGCAATTATTTGTGCTTTTCTCATCTTCACCATTACTTATGTAGTGATTTATCGTATCACTGCTCGAGTTTATTACAATATTGTTAAATAGAGCAACTTTATTTTTGAATATATATGATTTCCTACAAAATATTATATCTGTCAAACCCAACTGATAAATAATCAGTTGGGTTTTTTTCTAAAAATATTCTTCAAATCTTTGGCAATTTTATAATTTCTTCCGTTGAAGGATATGAAAGGGGAAATCATCGCCCACCTTTGTAGTATTGCGAAGGGAGATGACACGCATGATAGAATCCGGTCGTACCGAATGGCAAATACGCTGTGCATTTAATGCGTTCTGCAAACGCGTCCTAAAGCATGCCGCCATTGATATCTCCAAGGAGCGGCGTCGACAACAGTCTAAAGAAAGAACTTTTTCTGAATTGACACCACAAGAAACTCATCAACTTTATTCTATAGATAATCATGGTGAAGACAATACAGAAGAGTTTCAACTCGCAGACAAGAGAATTACGACACATTTACTTGCAGAAGCGATGCATACACTGCCAGAAGAAAAGCGCAAGACGGTCCTCTTATACTATTTCCTGCAAAAATCTGATATGGAAATTAGTCAACAGCTTAAGGTACCACGTAGCACTGTGCAGTATCGACGGACAAGTGCGCTAGAACGGTTGAAACGATTTTTGGAGGTACATGCTGATGAATGGGATGAATAAAATAAACACTCAAAATGATGAACGTGGTTTGTTGCCATATCCGATTATTTTAGCTGCAAACGCGGGCGAAGCCGAAGCAATGAACATTGTCGTACAACACTATGACTCTTATATTGCCAGTCTATCCATGCGAATACTACAAGATGAACACGGCAATACTTATTGGGGCATGGATGAAGAGATGCGAGGTCGTTTGCGATCTAAATTGATGCAAGCTGTTCTGGCTTTCAAGATATAAGTCCATCATGAGTTACAATCCCCCTTTCTTATAAATTATTGCACTTTGACAAAGATGAATGGAAGATAACACCATTCCGTATAGCTAGAAAAATCAGATACATTCTATTGATGTTGAGCCACCTGATTCTTGCGCCAAGACTTTTTTATAAAAACGAGCGATATACAAGGAATCTGATGCCATTGTGGTAAATGGCTGGCGAAAATCCATTAATATATATAATGATACTCCCCTATCGTCATGGTTCGAGCGTTCAAAGCGTCGCAGGCTATGAGTGGGGCTGAAAGGATTACTTGCAGGGGTGAAATTCCCGTGGTGCTGTACCCACAGCCGTCTGATTTTTATTTTAAATTCATAAAAATTTATAAAGTAATTAGTTAACGCACAACTGTCTCGAAACTCCAAATAACGAATAAAAAACCATTATGTAGGTGATTCGATGTATAGAGATACCCATTATCCATTTTTATTAACACGAGAACAAGCTTCCCACTTCTTAGGCATTGACCCGAAATCTTTTGATAAGTATATTCGATCTCATAACGATTTAAAGCGCTTCATGATTGGAAAACAAGAACGATTCACTGTGGAGGAATTGGTCTATTTCGTTAAGAAGTATTCAGTTGCCTGAATTTATTTGTTGATAGATCAGTAAAATCATTCTAAGATAAACATGTATTCATTTTGCTGTCTATCAACTTTCTGAAAGGAAAATGATAAATGGCAAGTATTCAAAAAAGAGGCAAGTCTTGGCGAGCGACCGTCTCACTTTATAAGCACAGTAAACATGATAGAATCACGAAAACTTTCACTACAAAAAAAGAAGCAACGTTATGGACGCTACAAACTGAATTAGCCAAAGGCAATGGGAAACAACTTGCAAAAAGAACTACTACATTTGCACACTTTTTTGAGGATTGGCTTTATATCGTCAAAAAGAATGATATCAAGGAAACAACTTTCCAAAACTATGTCAGAACGCTTGCGGTTATTCGAAGTTTATTTGGAGATATTAAGTTGCAGGATTTAAATGATATTGTCGTGCAAGGGAAAATTGATGAATATGCGAAAACACATTCCCGCAAGACAACCCATGAAGTTCTACTCAAAATTAGAACTGCTCTACGTGATGCATATGCCCGTGGATATATTACAAATGATTTTGCACATTTAGTTAAAACCCGGGGAGAAAATCCGCCAAAAAGGAATAAAGCTTTATCCATCACAGATTTTAAAAAGCTGCGTAAATATGTTCTTGACCATACTGATGATGAATTTAATGTCCTGGTATTGGTTGCTTTAGAAACTGGTATGAGACGAGGAGAACTGCTCGCAATCCAACCTGACAGTCTGTTTGAATATGGTATTAAAGTCAGACATTCTATCAGCCCTACTTCTGAAGACATATCATTAAAAACAGATAATTCAAGAAGAGATGTCTCAATCAATAAAGAAGTATATGATATTTTGAAAAATATCGAAGCAAAAGAAAATGGATTCATTTTCAATTTAGATGGTTTCAAACAATCCGAACGTTTAGCCGTATTACTGAAAAAAATAGGTATTGAGAAAACCACGTTTCACGGCTTACGGGATACACATGCTTCATTTTTATTTGCCCAAGATATCGATATTTCTTATGTATCAAAGCGACTTGGACATATTAATATTCAAACAACGCAGAATTACTATCTCGAATTAATGCCAGAAAAAAGACACCAGCAAGATGCTGATGCCTTAAATCTACTCAATGCATTATAAGATTAACGTTAATTTGCACCAACTTGCACCAAAAATTGCTTGCAAACGTTGGTATATCAACAAGTCTATTAACGTTTTGAGAACTGTGGTGATTTACGAGCTTTCTTGAAGCCTGGCTTCATACGCTCTTTCATACGTGGGTCACGTGTTAAGAGACCTGCTCTTTTTAGTGGTCCACGGTACTCCGGATCTGCTTCTAACAGTGCTCTTGCAATTCCGTGACGGATTGCCTGTGCCTGTCCAGTGAATCCTCCACCTTTAACGTTTACCAGTACATCGTAGTTACCTTCTGTTTCTGTAACTGTGAACGGCTGGTTTAAATCCAGGATTAAGCTTTCAAACGGAAGGTATTCTCTCATATCACGGCCATTAACCGTTACATTACCTTCTCCTGGTACTAAACGTACACGTGCTACTGCGTGCTTACGACGACCTGTTCCATAATATTCTACTTTAGCCATTTAATCAATTCCCTCCTAATCTTATCCGCGAAGCGTATAGCTTTCTGGTTGTTGTGCTTCATGTGGATGCTTATCGTCTGCATACACAAAAAGTTTGCCTAACTGTTTACGTCCAAGTGAGTTTTTAGGTAACATGCCTTTGATGGATGTTTCTAATAAACGCACAGGGTTTTTCGCTTTTAATTCACCGGCTGAAATTGATTTCATATTACCGACGTGACCTGTATGTCTGTAATAGATTTTGTCCTGTTCTTTGTTACCAGTCATTTCAATTTTACCTGCATTAAGAATAATTACATAATCACCAGTATCAACATGTGGTGTGTAAGTTGCTTTATATTTACCGCGCAGGATAGATGCAACTTCTGAAGACAGACGACCAAGTGTCTCTCCTTCAGCATCAATAACATACCATTTGCGCTCAATGTTCGCTTCATTTGCCATAAATGTCTGACGCATTATTTTTCCTCCTGATTCACACTATATTTCCCTTTAAAATAAAAAAATCTCGCTTTTTTCTATATACTCTTCACAATAAGTTTCCGGGGCTTATCATGGGAATGATATAAAATTATACCGTTAATTATAATACTACTATATTGAGTGTTTGTCAATATAAATTACTAATTTAGTTACTTTTTATCGCTCATTCAAAATACACTTTTTCTAAATAAAGACCTTCCGCCGGCGCAGTTCTGGGTACAATCGTCCGGTCTTTCTTTGACATAATCTCTTCAGTCGCCGCTTCTCGTTTGGCGGCACCGACCTGAACGACATATGCGACCATTATTCTCACCATGTTGTAGAGAAACCCGCTGCCCGTAATGACAAAGTCAAAGCCGTCCTGGGTCTCTTCAATTCTGAATTCAGAAATATTGCGGACTTTATTTTTTATCTCGGCTTTTGCACTTGAGAAACTTGTGAAGTCATGTGTACCAATGAAAGGATTCATGGCTTCCTGCATCTTCTGTTTATCCAGTTTGCCCGGATAGTGGGTTTTCAGGCCGAAATAAAACGGATTAACCGCTTCGGTCGTATATATCCTGTACCTGTATGTCTTGCCCTTTGAATGGAAACGGGAATGAAAGTCCGTGGATACCTCTTTCACTTCCTCGATATTCATATCGTCAGGCAGATTCCTGTTCAAAATGTACTGCCATTTGTCCGGTTCAATATTCAAATCCGTATCGAAATGGCAGTACTGTTCAAGCGCATGGACACCTCTGTCCGTACGTGATGAAGCATGAATCCTCACAGACGTCTTATGCATCTTCTTCAGAGCTTTTTCTATAACGCCCTGAACGGTTCTGTAGTGATGCTGATACTGGAATCCATGAAAGTCTTTCCCGTTATAGCTGAGCTTGAGTAAAATTCGCATTTACCCGCTTCACATCCTTACTAAAAATAACATCACACCAAACAGTATAATGATTATGATTGCTATCGTATCTTTCTGCTCCCACTTCAGTTCACGATAACTCGTTCTGCCTTCCTCACCCTTATAGCCGCGTACTTCCATGGCGACCGCCATTTCTTCAGCTCTTTTAAATGCAGAGATGAATAATGGAATGAAAATCGGAATGAGTGCATTGACCCTGGACTTCAGTTTACCGGTCATAAAGGTCGAGCCTCTTGCGCTCTGTGCTTTTATGATTTTTTCCGTCTCATCCATCAGCGTGGGTATGAATCTCAGACTGATTGAAATCATCATCGCCAATTCATGCATCGGCACTTTTATTTTCTTAAGCGGTGCTCCAAGGTTTTCAATGGCGTCTGTAAGCTCTATAGGACTCGTCGTGAGTGTCAGAATCGTTGTGATGATCAACAGCATCACTAAGCGGATTGTAATGTATATACCGGTTATAAGCCCTTCAGAGTCTATTTGAATAAAACCCCATTCGAATAATGTCGTGCCGCCTCTTGTGAAAAATATATGCAGCAGAAAAGTAAATATCAAAATGAAAAATAATAGCTTCAATCCATTGAATAGGAAGAAGATATTGATCTGTGCAATCTTGATCACTGCAAGCATAAATAAAATCAACATTAGATAACCCAGCCAATGGTTTGCAAAAAATACGATAATCATAAAGAACATCACTGAAATTATTTTTGCTCTGGGGTCCATCTGATGAATAAAACTGTCACCCGGGATATAACGTCCAAGAAGCATATTACTAAGCACGTCTATCCCTCCATTCCTTATAGAGGCTGATAAACTCATCAGTATTGCGGGGCATCCTGCTGAGCTTCACCCCTTTTTTACTGACATCATGAAAAAGTCTCACAATATCCGGAACCTCAAGATAGTGATCAGTCAAAAGCTTTTCATCAGTTAAAATATCGAGTGTTCTGCCTTCTTTGATCAGCTTTCCTGAACCGAGCAATTTCACTTCGTCCGTATATTCGAATACATCATTCATGTCATGGGTCACAAGGATGATGGTGATATTGAATTCCTGCTGGATTTGTTTGAACAGCTTCATGGTTTCGATATGACTTTTCGGGTCGAGCCCGGCTGTCGGTTCATCAACAATCAGAACTTCCGACTCCATCGCAAGAATGCCAGCAATGGCGATTTTACGCCTCTGCCCGCCGGATAGATCGAATGGAGACCTTTCAACCTGGTCAAGAGGGACACCAAGCAATGATAAATACTTTTCAGCTTTTTTTTGTGCGTCCTCGGGAGACAGGCCCATATTCAAAGGGCCAAACATTACATCTTTTAAAATTGTCTCATCAAATAATTGATGTTCCGGGAATTGAAAAACCATACCCACATGCTTTTTCACCTGGTGGATGACTTTCTGCTTGGTTTTTTTTCTGAGAATCAGGTCCCCGACCCGGACGCTGCCTCGTGTCGGCAGAATCAGGCCGTTCAAATGCTGGATCAAAGTCGATTTTCCACTGCCTGTCCGTCCGATCACCGCATAATACTTACCCTGTTCGAAAGTCGTTGTCAGTTCATTCAAAGCGATGTGTTCAAAAGGGGTTCTGTGATGGTAAATACTGGTCAGTGCATTCACTTCGATATTCATAGTTCATCCACCAACTCATCATGTGTAACATACTCACCATTTAGCAATGCACGGGAAATCTGCATATGATAAGGGAGGACCAGCTTGCTTTCAATCAATGTGTCGGTATCACTGAAAATATGTTCAATAGACCCTTGATTCAGCACTTCGCCGTCTTTCATGATGACAGCATAATCACTTTTTTCAATTTCGCTCAAATCATGAGTGATATAGATTAATGTCGTTTTTCTTAAGCCGTGTATATCATCCAGAATATTTAAAATGTCCTTGCGTCCTTCCGGATCAAGCATCGAGGTCGCTTCATCCAGTATTAACACGTCCGGTTCCATCGCAAGTGCCCCTGCGATAGCTACACGCTGCTTCTGGCCGCCGGACAGCCTCGCAGGCGCGTGTTTCCTGTATGACAGCATATTTACAGCAGTCAGGGCAGCCTCGGTCTTTTCAATTATCTCTGCGCGCGGCAGCCCCTGATTTTCAAGTCCGAAAGCGACATCATCTTCTACCGTTGCACCGACAAACTGATTGTCGGGATTTTGAAAGACTATCGCGAATTTCTCACGGTATTCGGCAATATTATCTTTAGTCAGTTTATTGCCCCTAATGAGTATCTCACCATCATACTCTTCCAGGATGCCCATCATTATTTTTACAAGGGTACTCTTTCCTGACCCGTTATGACCGATGACAGATACCCAGTCCCCTGATTGAAATGATAGAGAAACATTATCAAGCACTTTAGGGGAATCCGGCTGATACTGAAATGTTAAGTTGTTAATTTCTATCATTTTCTCCACCACCATTTTTATGTAAAAAAAGCGCGTACCCTGCATAAGAGCCGCGCGTTTATTCAATATAGCCTGCAGGATACGTAGAGCTAAACAAAAAGGATCTTGTCCTTTTTATTTTAACACTCACTCTGCTTTTAATTATTAAGCTTCTTCTGAAGTTGCTGCTGCACCTTCAACAAACTCAATAATAACAAGTTCAGCGCCGTCACCACGACGTTCGCCTAATTTTTTAATGCTTGTATATCCACCTTGACGATCTTCGAAACGTGGAGCAATATCATTAAATAATTTTTGAAGTGCATTTTGAGTTGTTCCATCTTCATTAAGAATTTCAACGTTACGCACTGTTTGACCTGCACGTCTTCTCGCAGCGATATCACCACGTTTACCAAGAGTTACAAGTTTATCTGCGATACTGCGCAGTTCTTTTGCACGCTGCTCAGTTGTAGTGATGCGTTCACTTACAATCAATGAAGTTGCAAGGTCACGTAACATTGCTTTTCTCTGGCTTGAAGTACGGCCTAATTTTCTGTAGCCCATGTGAAATAACCTCCTTTATCAGTCTTCTTTGCGGAGTCCCAGTCCAAGGTCTTCTAATTTGAATTTAACCTCTTCCAAAGACTTGCGTCCTAAGTTTCTGACTTTCATCATGTCTGCTTCTGATTTATCAGTAAGCTCTTGAACTGAATTGATTCCTGCGCGCTTTAAGCAGTTATAAGAACGTACAGACAAATCTAATTCTTCAATAGACATTTCAAGTACTTTTTCTTTTTGATCTTCTTCTTTTTCAATCATGATTTCAACATTTTGAGCTTCGTCAGTCAAGCCGACAAAAATATTCAAATGCTCAGTCATAATCTTAGCAGATAGTGAAACGCCTTCTTGAGGTGTGATCGAACCGTCTGTCCAAACATCCAATGTCAACTTATCAAAGTTTGTCATCTGTCCAACACGAGTATTCTCTACAGTGTAGTTAACTCTCTCAATTGGTGTATAGATGGAATCCACTGGAATAACACCGATGGATAGTTCACTCTTATTGTCCTCAGACAAAGTATATCCACGACCACGATTTGCGATCATTCTCATCCTGAATACACCGCCGCTGCTGACAGTTGCGATTTTAAGATCAGGGTTCAAAATTTCAACATCACTATCATGTGTGATATCTGAAGCTTTCACTTCACCTTCACCAGAAACATCGATTTCCAAAGTTTTTTCTTCTTCAGAATAAATTTTAAGTGCAAGGTGTTTAATGTTGGTAATAATTGTAGTCACATCTTCAACTACATTATCAACGGTTGAGAATTCATGAAGTACATTTTCTATTTCTATCGTTTTTACAGCCGCACCTGGTAAAGATGACAATAGTATGCGACGTAAGGAGTTCCCAAGAGTTGTTCCATAGCCTCTTTCCAAAGGTTCAACAACAAACTTACCAAACTTAGAATCTTCCGATATTTCCACTGTTTCAATTCTAGGTTTTTCGATTTCTATCATTAGTTACTTTTCCTCCCTTTAAACGCCGAAAATATTATGCAACCATGTGTTCTATTATATATGATTTGATGTCACAAATTAAGCCTTACACACGGCGACGTTTAGGTGGACGGCAACCATTGTGAGGTACAGGTGTAACATCTTTAATTGCAGTGATTTCCAAGCCTGCTGACTGTAATGCACGAATAGCTGCTTCACGACCGGGACCAGGACCTTTAACTGTAACTTCTACTGTTTTAAGGCCATGCTCCATTGCTGCTTTAGAAGCTGTTTCTGAAGCCATCTGAGCTGCGAATGGTGTTGATTTCTTAGAACCTTTAAATCCTAGAGCACCTGCTGATGACCATGATAAAGCATTACCAAATTCATCAGTGATTGTAACAATAGTGTTATTGAATGTTGAGCGGATGTGCGCAACTCCCGCCTCTATATGCTTTTTCACCTTACGCTTACGACTTTGTTGTCTACGAGCCATCATTACTCCTCCTTTACTTTAAATTATTTTCTCTTGTTTGCTACTGTTTTGACTGGGCCTTTACGAGTACGGGCATTATTTTTTGTATTCTGTCCGCGTACTGGTAGGCTGCGACGGTGACGAATACCTCTATATGAAGCAATTTCCATTAAACGTTTAACGTCTAGGTTTTGCTCACGGCGAAGGTCACCTTCTACTTTATAACTGTCGATAACTTCACGAATTTTGTTCAGTTCTTCTTCAGTCAGGTCTTTAACACGTGTTTGATCAGATACGCCAGCTTTAGCTACGATTTCTTCTGCTCTAGTGTTGCCAATTCCGTAAATATAAGTTAAAGAAATTACGACACGTTTATCACGTGGTACGTCAACTCCTGCTATACGAGCCATAGTTTTACACCTCCGTTTATTTTATCCTTGCTTCTGTTTATGCTTAGGGTTTTCACAGATTACCATAACTTTGCCATTTCTGCGAATAACTTTACATTTCTCACAGATTGGTTTTACTGATGGTCTTACTTTCACGAGTATTACCTCCTTAAAATGTGGAGTCCATTATTTGAAACGATAAGTGATTCTGCCACGTGTTAAATCATATGGTGACATTTCAATTGTAACTTTATCGCCAGGAAGAATACGTATATAGTTCATACGGATTTTACCTGAGACATGTGCTAAAATCTCATGTCCATTCTCTAGTTCAACTTTAAACATTGCATTCGGTAAAGTATCAAGTACTGTACCTTCAAGTTCAATTACATCCTGTTTACTCACTTCAATTCCCCCTTTACAGTTTCATATTTCTGTCGAAATATACTTCAGGTGAAGATCGCATTCACTTAACGTCAAATAAATATTGAACTCATATATTTTTTAATAAGTTACGTAATATTCACCTAAAAGTACTGTTTAGAGGTGAACATTTATAAGCTTTGTAAAATGTCATCAATCTCAACAAATACATCATCGATGTCTTTAGAGCCATCTACATTGACAAGAACATTCTGTTCTTTATAAAAGTCAAGAAGTGGCTGCGTTTGTTTTAAATTAACTTCAAGACGATTTGCAACTGTTTCCGGATTATCGTCTTCACGCTGATATAGCTTGCCGCCATCGAGGTCACAAACGCCCTCTTGTTTTGGTGGGTTGAAGACTAGATGGTATGCAGTTCCACAGACTTCACAAATGCGTCTGCCTGTCAGACGATTCATAAGTTCCTCTTCATCCACGTCAACATTGATTGTTCGGTCGATTTGAGTCCCCAACTCGTCCATTATATCATTTAAGGCTTCAGCCTGCTCGACAGTACGAGGAAATCCGTCCAATAAAAAGCCTTCTTTCGCATCACTTTGTGACAGACGCTCTTTAACGATTCCTACAGTGACTGAATCAGGTACAAGTTCACCTTTGTCCATATATGACTTAGCTTCTTGTCCAAGCTCTGTTTCATTTTTAATAGCCAGTCGGAACATATCACCAGTAGAAATATGAGGGATCGGGTATTTCTTGATAATCTTAGAGGCCTGTGTTCCTTTACCTGCACCAGGCAAGCCCATCAATATAATATTCATCCAATAATCCTCCTACCTGCGCTTTCTAAAGCCGCGGTATTCTCTTTGGTTTGCTTGTGCTTCTAATTGTTTCATTGTTTCTAATGCTACACCGATAACGATTAGTAAACTTGTACCCCCGACTTGAATAGCAGGTGGTAAGTTTAAAACATTAGTCACTATTAGAGGTATGATTGCAATTACTGCCAGGAATAATGAACCAACAAAAACAAGTCTGTATAAAACACTTGTAATATAGTTCTCTGTGGTTTTGCCAGGTCTGATACCCGGTACATAGCTCCCCTGTTTCTTCAGATTCTCAGCCACCTTTTCAGGATTGACCTGTACGAATGAATAGAAATAGGTGAAACCAATGATAATCAGCATATAGAAAATCATGCCCACATAGTTTGTCGGATCAGAGAATCGAGCAATCGTCTGTGCCCAGTTTGCGTCCGGAAAGAACAATGTAAACGTCTGCGGCATCATGAAAAATGCCATTGCAAAGATGACTGGAATAACACCTGCAGGGTTAACTTTTAATGGTAAGAAAGTTGACTGCGGTGCAAGTTGTGATGTCGTTCTTTGACGTTTTGCATACTGGATAGGGATTTTACGAACCGCCTGGAGTACGAATACTGCAAACGCAGTTAATAATAATAAGAATATTATTAAACCGACTAATTCCAAAATCGCCAATGTAGTGTCTTGTGAACCAGTAAATCTCTGTTGATATAACTGGATTAAAGCACTTGGTAACACAGAGAGAATCCCTGCAAAGATAATGATTGAAATACCATTACCTACACCATGTTCAGTAATTTGTTCACCGAGCCACATTAAAAATGCGGTCCCTGTAGTCAAAACAATCGCGATTAACAAATATGAACCAATATTATTATCGTTAATCAGCATTCCATTAAACATCTGGTTGAATGCATAACTCATTCCAATAGACTGGATAAATGCCAGTACAATTGTGAAATAACGAGTAAATTGAGCAAGTTTACGCCTTCCGACTTCACCTTGTCTCGCCCACTCTGAAAACTTTGGAACAACATCCATTTGTAATAACTGAACAACAATTGATGCAGTAATGTAAGGCATGATTCCCATCGCAAGGATAGAGAAGTTCATCAATGCCCCACCACCGAAAGTATTCATAAGATCAAGTACGCCCTGCTGGCCTTGATTCATATCGAATACACCTGGATCAACTCCAGGTACAGGAATATAGGTCCCTATTTTGAAAATGACTAACATAACCAGGGTAAAGAAAATCTTATTACGTATTTCCTTTATCCTAAAAAAATTGGTGAGTGTTCCAATCATTAGATCACCTCATAATTTCCGCCCTGTTCCTCAATTGCTTTAGCAGCTGAACCAGAAAACTTATGAGCTTTAATTGTTAATTTCTTTTCTAGCGTACCATTTCCAAGCACTTTAATACCAGATTTTTCAGACTTAACAATACCATTTTCCAATAACAGCTCCGGAGTAACTTCTGTTCCATCTTCAAAACGGTTTAAATCACTTAAGTTAACAATCGCAAAGTCTTTACGGTTAACATTTGTGAAACCGCGTTTTGGAATACGACGGAATAATGGAAGTTGTCCACCTTCGAACGTTAAACCTACGCCGCCGCCTGAACGGGAGTTTTGTCCATCATGTCCGCGTCCGGCAGTTTTACCTCTGCCTGAGGACATACCTCTACCAACACGGTGACGTTTATTACGCGCGCCTTCTACAGGTTTTAATTCGTGTAATTTCATCTTCGCACCTCCTATTTCATATTATCATTATTTTTCTTCTACTGTAACTAGGTGACTGATTTTTTCGACCTGACCTCTGATTTGAGGAGTGTCCTCATGCTCTACTGTTTGGTTAATTTTCCTTAAACCTAGAGAAGCTACAGTTTTCTTCTGAGTTTCTGGTTTCCCAATAACACTTTTTTTGAGGGTAATTGTAATCTTTGCCATTTATATTGTCCCTCCTTAATTTATAATCTCTTCTACTGTTTTACCACGAAGTCTCGCAACCTCTTCGGCACTCTTAAGTTCAGAAATACCTGTTAATGTTGCACGCACCACGTTGATAGGTGTGTTTGCACCAAGTGATTTACTCAAGATATCTGTAATACCTGCAAGTTCTAATACCGCACGAACCGGTCCACCTGCGATAACACCGGTACCTGGAGCAGCTGGTTTCATGAACACTTGTCCTGAACTGAATCTGCCAATTATTTCGTGTGGAATAGTACCGTCAACCATTGGTACTTCAATCAGATCTTTCTTAGCAGCTTCTACTGCTTTCTTGATAGCTTCCGGAACTTCTTGAGCTTTACCCGTACCGAAGCCGACACGTCCTTTTCTATCCCCAACAATAACCAGTGCTGAGAAACGGAAACGACGTCCACCTTTTACTACTTTAGCAATACGGTTTATAGTAACCACTCGTTCTTCGAATTCTTTTACTTTATCATCTCTACGAGCCATTTATGCTTTCCCTCCTTTGATTAGAATTGTAGGCCATTTTCACGTGCCGCATCAGCTAGCGCCTTAACGCGTCCGTGATACAAATAACCGCCACGATCAAATATTACATTTTCAATGCCTTTATCTACTGCACGTTTTGCAACTAATGCACCGACTTCTGCTGCAGCATCTTTGTTTGAACCACTGTCTAATTTAAAGTCAGGGTCTTGGGATGATGCACTAGCCAAAGTCGCTTGATTGTTATCATCAATAACTTGTGCGTAAATATGTTTGTTTGAGCGGAATACGTTCAAACGTGGTTTTTCAGCAGTACCGCTTAATACGTTACGTATACGCTGATGTCTCTTTAGACGCACTTTGTTTTTATCTACTTTAGAGATCATTGATGTTCACTCCTCACTTGTTTAATTATTTACCAGTTTTACCTTCTTTTTGACGAACGATTTCGTCTTTATAGCGAATACCTTTACCTTTGTACGGTTCCGGCGGTCTTACAGCACGGATTTTTGAAGCCAATGCTCCAACGTATTCTTTGTTGATACCTTCTATTTTGACTTTAGTGTTGCCATCAACTGAAATAGCTAATTCGTCAGAAGGTTCAAATTCAACCGGGTGAGAAAGTCCAACGCTCAATACTAATTTTTTACCTTGCATTTGAGCACGGTAACCAACACCCACAAGCTCTAGGTCTTTACTGAAGCCGTCAGAAACACCCACAATCATGTTATTGATTAAAGAACGGGTTGTTCCGTGTACTGTGCGGTGTTCTTTAGAATCACTTGGACGTACAACTTCAAGTGTATTTTCTTCTTGTTTAAATGTCATTTCTTCATTAAAAGTGTTTACTAGTTCACCTTTAGGTCCTTTAACAGTAATTGTTGAACCATCAATATCAACTGTTACTCCACTTGGAATATCAATGACGCGTTTACCAACACGACTCATATCGATTACACCTCCTAAAATATATTACCAAACGTAAGCGAGTACTTCCCCGCCAATGTTTCTTTTACGTGCTTCTTTATCTGTAAGTACGCCTTCTGATGTTGAAATTAATGCAACACCCAAGCCGTTCAGAACTTTTGGAAGCTCTTCTCTTTGAGCATATACTCTAAGTCCTGGTTTAGAAATACGTTTTAGACCTGTAATAACTCTTTCGTTGTTACCTCCGTATTTCATGAACATGCGAATAACACCTTGTTTATCATCTTCGATGTATTCAACATTTTTAACGAATCCTTCTAATTTCAGGATATCGGCAATTTCTTTTTTAATATTTGATGCAGGGATTTCTAATGATTCATGTCTGACGATGTTCGCATTTCTGATGCGTGTCAGCATATCTGCAATTGGATCTGAAACTGTCATTTAAATTTGCCTCCTTTCAATTTATGGCGATTACCAGCTTGCTTTTTTAACGCCAGGAATCTGGCCTTTGTAAGCAAGTTCACGGAAACATATACGGCATAGTCTGAATTGACGAATTACTGAATGTGGGCGTCCACATCTTTCACAACGAGTATATTCTCTTACTTTAAACTTTTGTTTCTTTTGCTGTTTAGCAATCATTGATTTTTTAGCCACATTTTCGCCTCCTTAATATCTTACTTTTGGAACGGCATACCGAACTGAGTTAATAGTTCTCTTGCCTCTTCATCTGTGTTTGCTGTTGTAACGATTACAATGTCCATACCTCTTACTTTTGAAACTTTGTCGTAGTCAATTTCAGGGAAGATCAATTGTTCTTTAACACCAAGTGTGTAGTTACCGCGACCATCGAACGCTTTTTTAGAAACACCTCTGAAGTCTCTTACACGTGGTAATGAAACTGAGATAAGTTTGTCTAAAAATTCATACATTCTTTCACCGCGCAGTGTTACTTTTGCACCGATAGGCATTCCTTGACGAAGTCTGAATGTAGCGATTGATTTTTTAGCTTTAGTAATCAAAGGTTTCTGACCTGTAATTGCCTGCAGTTCTTCAACCGCTGTATCAAGCACTTTAGCATTTTGCACTGCATCGCCAACACCCATGTTAACAATGATCTTTTCTATTTTAGGTACTTCCATTACAGAAGAATAATTAAATTTATTTACAAGTTCTGTTTTGATTGATTCATTGAATCTTTCTTTTAAACGAGCCACTTAAAGTCCTCCTTTCACTTATACTGTTAATTGTTTTCAACTACTGGAATTTCTTTTCCAGATTTAGCAGCAACTCGAACTTTCGTTCCGTCCTCTTTGACTTCATAACGAACACGAGTACGTTCACCTGATTCAGGATCAACGTGCATTACGTTAGATACATGAATAGCTGCTTCAGTTTCTAAAATTCCACCTTCAGGATTCATCTGTGAAGGTTTTTGGTGTTTCTTAACGATATTGACGCCTTCAACTACAACTCTCTCTTTTGCAGGGAGGGCTTTAAGGATTGTTCCTTCTTTACCTTTATCTTTACCGCTAATAACAACGACTTTATCACCAGTTCTTACGTGCATGAAAATCGCACCTCCTTATATAAATTGGGATTATAATACTTCTGGTGCAAGTGAAATAATTTTCATGAAGTTACCTTCGCGTAATTCACGGGCAACCGGACCGAAGATACGTGTACCTCTTGGACCTTTATCATCACGAATGATAACACATGCATTTTCATCAAATTTGATGTATGAACCATCTTCACGGCGAGCGCCGGTCTTGGTTCTGACGATGACAGCTTTAACAACTTCACCTTTTTTAACAACGCCGCCAGGCGTTGCATTTTTAACTGTTGCAACGATGACATCACCGATATTCGCAGTTTTACGTCCAGTACCACCCAATACTTTGATTGTTAATACTTCACGCGCACCTGAGTTATCTGCAACTTTCAAGCGGGATTCCTGTTGGATCATGCGAATGGACCTCCTTTATCTTCTGGTAGTTTAAATAATTACTGACTCTTCTACAATTTCTACTAAACGGAAACGTTTAGTCGCTGATAACGGACGAGTTTCTTCAATTCTTACTACGTCGCCCATTTTCGCACTGTTTTTGTCATCATGCGTTTTATATTTCTTAGAATATTTAACACGCTTGTTGATGATAGGGTGTCTTTTGTAAGTTTCAACAAGTACCGTAATTGTTTTATCCATTTTGTCGGATACTACGCGGCCCTGATAAACTTTACGATCGTTTTTCTCTTCCACTATATAACCCTCCTATATTATTGATTAGCTTTAGCTTCTTCTAGCTCTCTCTCGCGAATAGTTGTTTTCATTCTTGCGATAGTTTTTCTGACCGTTTTGATACGAGCAGTGTTCTCTAGCTGACCAGTAGCTAGCTGAAAGCGTAGGTTGAATAGTTCTTCTTTCAATTCTTTAACGTTATCTTCGATTTCTGACGTTGTTAAATCACGGATTTCATTAGCTTTCATTCGTATCACCACCTAATTCTTCACGTCTAACGATTTTAGTTTTTACCGGGAGTTTGTGGCTTGCAAGACGAAGTGCTTCTTTAGCTACTTCTTCTTCTACACCAGAAACTTCGAACATGATTCTTCCAGGTTTTACAACTGCAATCCATCCTTCAACTGCACCTTTACCTGAACCCATACGTACTTCTAATGGTTTCTTTGTATATGGCGTGTGTGGGAAAATATTAATCCATACTTTACCGCCACGCTTCATGAAACGTGTCATTGCAATACGCGCTGCTTCGATCTGTCTTGAAGTGATCCATGCAGTAGTAGTTGCCTGTAGACCGTATTCACCAAATGATACTTGATTACCGCCTTTTGACTGTCCTTTAGTATTCGGACGGTGTTGACGACGGTACTTTACTCTTTTAGGTAATAACATAATCAATTTCCTCCTTTACTTGTTATCTTTTTTTACAGGAAGAACTTCTCCACGGTAAATCCATACTTTGACACCTAATTTACCATAAGTCGTGTCAGCTTCTTCATGCGCATAATCAATGTCTGCACGTAGTGTATGAAGTGGAACTGTTCCTTCGTTGTAGCCTTCTGAACGAGCGATATCTGCTCCGCCCAAACGTCCGGACACTTGCGTTCTGATACCTTTTGCTCCAGCTTTAAGCGCTCTTCCAAGTGCTTGTTTTTGAGCTCTACGGAATGATACTCGGTTTTCTAGTTGACGAGCAATGCTTTCCGCAACTAATTTAGCATCCATGTCGATTTTCTTAACTTCAACAACGTTGATATGAACTCTCTTGCCAGTTAATTTGTTCAAAGCAGTACGTAATTTATCAATTTCGCTACCACCTTTACCAATAACCATACCTGGTTTACCAGTATGAACAGCAATATTAACTCGGTTTGCCGCACGTTCAATTTCAACTTTAGAAATAGATGCATCTTTAAGATTTGTCTCGATATATTCACGTACTTTTAAGTCTTCATGTAATAGATCGGCGAAGTCTTTATCTGCATACCATTTTGCTTCCCAATCACGGATAACACCTGTACGAAGACCAATTGGATTAATCTTTTGACCCAAATTAATTCCCTCCTTAATTTTTAAGCTTTTTCTTCTACTTTTTCGTTTTCTTCTGTTTCCACAGCCGTATCTTCTTCTTCAATTGATGCAGGTTCTGCAACAATGATTGTTACATGGCTTGTGCGTTTATTGATTTTTGTCGCACGACCTTGAGCACGTGGACGGAAACGTTTTAGAGTTGGCCCTTCGTCTGCGTATGCTTCTGATACGATCAGGTGGTCAACATCCATGTCATAGTTATGTTCTGCATTCGCTACTGCTGATTTGATTACTTTCTCAACAACAGGCGAAGATCTTTTATTTGTAAGCTGTAGGATAGACATTGCTTCTCCGACTTCTTTTCCGCGGATTAAATCCAAAACAAGTCTCACTTTACGTGGAGCAATTCTAACTGTTTTAGCAACTGCTTTCGCTTGCATGTTCCGTTCCTCCTTTATAACAGGTTATTTCTTATCTTTTTGTTTTCTTGTCATCGTCGCCGTGACCTTTGAAAGTTCTTGTTGGTGCGAACTCTCCAAGTTTGTGTCCGACCATATCTTCTGTAACGTAAACCGGTACGTGCTTGCGGCCGTCATAGACTGCGATTGTGTGCCCGATAAAGTTAGGGAAGATAGTTGAACGGCGTGACCATGTTTTTATAACGCTTTTTTTGTTAGATTCATTTAAGTTTTCAACCTTTTTCATCAAATGACCATCGACGAAAGGTCCTTTTTTAAGACTGCGAGCCATTAGGTAGCCTCCTTCATCAAAATTGTGTGCGGAGTATGAGTCCGCACAATTTTATTTTATTTATTTCTTACGTTTTCTAACAATCATCTTATTAGAGCGGTTTTTACCTCTGCGCGTCTTCTTACCAAGCGTAGGTTTACCCCATGGTGATAATGGTGACGGCATACCGATTGGTGTACGGCCTTCACCACCACCGTGTGGGTGGTCGTTAGGGTTCATAACAGAACCACGAACTGTAGGACGCATGCCTTTCCATCTGGAACGGCCGGCTTTACCTACATTGATAAGTTCGTGCTGTTCGTTACCGACAGCTCCGATTGTCGCACGGCAAGTTGCAAGAATCATTCTTACCTCACCGGACTTCAGTCTTACCAATACGTACTTACCTTCTTTACCAAGTACTTGCGCACGTGCGCCTGCTGAACGTACCAGCTGGCCACCGCGGCCAGGTTTCAATTCGATATTATGAATCGTAGTACCTACCGGAATATCCTGTAGTGCCATAGCGTTACCAGGCTTGATATCAGCATCAGTTCCGCTTTCGATCACTGTTCCTACAGTAACCCCTTTTGGTGCTAAAATGTAGCTCTTTTCACCATCAGCATATTGAACTAATGCAATATTTGCTGAACGGTTTGGATCATACTCAATCGTAGTTATTTTTCCAGGCACACCGTCTTTAATACGTTTGAAATCAATTACTCTGTATTGACGTTTGTGGCCGCCGCCTTTATGGCGTACAGTCATTCTGCCCTGGTTGTTACGACCCGCTTTTCTCGGAAGCGGCTGTAATAGTGACCGTTCCGGAGTTGTTGATGTGATTTCAGCATAGTCCGAACCAGTCATATTACGACGAGCATTCGTGGTTGGCTTATAATGTTTTATTGCCATCTCGTTTTACCTCCTTATTGGTATGACTCTGATTAAAAGATTTCAATCGAGCCTTCTCTTAATGTTACGATCGCTTTTCTTCTTCTATTTGTATAGCCTTCGTAGCGACCCATACGTTTTTTCTTCGGTTTATAGTTCATAATGTTAACTTTTTCGACTGTTACATCGAAGATTTCTTCGATTGCTTTTTTAACTTGTGTTTTGTTTGCTTTTACGTCCACATCAAATGTGTACTTGTCCATTTGCATTAAGTCTGCAGAACGTTCCGTGATTACTGGACTTTTGATAATATCGCGAGCATCCATTACAGAAGTACCTCCTCTGCTTTAGTGATTGCACCTTCCGTGAAAATAACACGGTCCGCAGAAAGGATATCCAGGACATTAAGGTTTTCCGGTGTAAGTACCGTTACTCCTTGTAAGTTACGGGATGAAAGTTCTACATTTACATTTTCATTTTCTAAAACCAGCAGAACTTTCTTATCTGCTTTAAGATTCGCAAGGACAGCCTGGAATTCTTTAGTTTTTGGTGCGTCTAATGAGATGTTGTCTACTACTGTCAGTACATCTTCATTAACTTTAGCCGATAGGGCTGAGCGAATTGCCAAACGGCGCATCTTCTTCGGCATTTTATAAGAATAGCTTCTTGGCGTCGGTCCGAATACAACTCCGCCGCCTCTGTAGTGCGGTGCACGGATTGTACCCTGACGTGCGTTACCTGTTCCTTTTTGTCTGAATGGTTTTTTTCCACCACCACGAACTTGCGAGCGGTTTTTCACTGCGTGAGTACCACGACGCAGTGATGCACGCTGCAATTGAACTGCTTCGAATAATACGTGCTGATTCGGTTCAATACCGAATATATCCTGGTTCAATTCCATAGAATTGACTTTTGATCCATCTTTAGATAAAACATCGATTGCCATGTGTTAAATCCTCCCTTCCTGATTTTTATTTATTTAACACTCTTTTTATTTGCTGTAGCAATTTTTACATAGCCTTTACGAGGGCCCGGCACGTTACCTTTGATAAGTAACACGTTGCGTTCTTGGTCCACACGGACGATTTCCAGGTTTTGAAGAGTAATTGTTTTACCACCCATACGGCCTGGTAATTTTTTGCCTTTGAAAACTCTTCCTGGATATGCAGCTGCTGCCATAGCACCAGGTGACCTGTGAAAATGGGAACCGTGGCTCATAGGTCCGCGTGACTGATTGTGACGCTTGATCGCACCCTGAAATCCTTTACCTTTTGAAGTTCCCGTTATATCAACAAAGTCCCCTGCTTCAAATGTATCTGCAGTGACTTCTTGACCGATTTCGAATTCTTCAACATTCAAGTTTTTGAATTCACGAACGAAGCGCTTAGGGAGAGCTCCGGAAGCTTTAGCATGTCCTGCTTCCGCTTTGTTAGCATACTTATTGGATTTAGCTCCCTCAAAGTATTCACGTTTGTCGTCAAAACCGATTTGTACTGCGTTATAGCCGTCAGTTTCTTCAACTTTCTTCTGTACTACTACGTTACCTGCTGTTTCTACTACCGTTACTGGAATCAACTCTCCGTTTTCTCCGAAAACTTGAGTCATCCCAACTTTTTTACCTAAGATTCCTTTGGTCATCGAAAGTCCACCTCCTGTTAAAAATTATAATTTGATTTCGATGTCTACACCTGATGGTAAGTTCAAGCCCATTAGAGCATCAACTGTTTTTGGTGTAGGGTTTAAAATGTCGATCAGACGTTTATGCGTACGCTGTTCAAACTGCTCACGTGAATCCTTGTACTTGTGCACCGCACGAAGCACTGTGTAGACAGTTTTTTCAGTCGGCAGTGGAATTGGTCCTGAAACATCTGCACCTGAGCGCTTTGCTGTTTCTACGATTTTTTCCGCTGACTGATCCAATACTCTGTGGTCATACGCTTTTAAACGAATACGAATTTTTTGTTTTGCCATTATTTTTACCTCCTTTGGTCGTCATCAATAGTTTTGATAGACTTCTCCACGAAAATTTTCTAACACATTGCCATGGCAATGCGGCCGGGTGTGTCAGTAACCTCTCGCTTCATAGATATCGAAAAGCGGCAACATCAATGTCTGTCCCTGCTTTTCTTAGTCAAGGCAGTGTTATCCACCTTTTTAGTCCAACGTTAGATATAATACACGAAAAGAGTGAGAAAATCAATAGATAAACTAAGATTTTAACACTCTTTTTGCTTTGGGTTTTTTCGGACCCTATTATTATACGATATTAAGTTACTTATTACAATGATTATTCTGATACAAATATGAAATATAAGATGAATATGACGAACAGCCAATACATCATCGGATGTATCTCTTTACGACGTCCAGCCATAATCATTGTAACCGGATAGAATATGAAACCGACGGCTATCCCTGTCGCTATACTGTATGACAGCGGCATCATGAACACTGTCAAAAACGCAGGTACTGCTATTTCAAACTGATTGAACGGTATTTTCGTCAAATTGGAAGCCATCAATGCACCTACTATTATGAGTGCAGGGGCTGTGACCTCTGAAGTAAATGTCACAAGCAACGGCGAAAAGAATATTGCCGATAAAAACAGCAGTGCCGTTACGACACTTGCAAATCCGGTCCGGGCCCCGGCGGCAACACCTGCAGTGGATTCGACATAGGAAGTCGTCGTAGATGTACCGAAAATTGAACCTGCGATTGTCGCTGCAGCATCAGACAACAGCGCACGGTTAGCACGCGGCAATTTATTATCTTTAATGAAGTTTGCCTGTGAGGCAACGCCTACTAAAGTACCGGCCGTGTCGAAGAAATCTACAAATAAAAACGTAAGAACTACGATCAAAAACTGTGTATTTAACAACTGTGATGGTTCTGAAAATGCCTCAAAAGCTGCACCAAAAGTCGGTTCCATGCTCGGGACTGCACTCACCATGCCTTCCGGCATCGGCACAAGGTTCAACAACACTCCTGCAACAGCCGTTATGATCATCCCTATGAATATGGCACCCGGCGTCTTTTTAGCCATTAAAATAACAGTGACCAGCAAACCAAAGCCTGCAAGCAGCACCCCTGAATCATGAACCGGTCCGAGACTGACAAGTGTCGCTTCATCTGCAGCAATGATTCCTGCACCCTGCAGTCCGACAAAGGTGATAAAAAATCCAATACCCGCACTGACGGCCATCTTCATTTCCATAGGTATGGAATTTATTATGTACTCACGAAGCCCTGTGACAGTTAAAATGACGAATATTAACCCTGAGAATAAAACACCTGTCAGTGCTGTCTGCCAGGGTATACCCATGGTAAGAACAACGCTGAATGCAAAGAATGCGTTAAGTCCCATACCGGGAGCCAGTGCAATAGGATACCTTGCAAAGATTCCCATAATCATCGTTCCAACAAAAGCTGCAAGTGCTGTCGCTACAAAAACTGCGTTCATGTCCATCTTCATATCATCGGGAACACCATCAATGCCTTGAAGAGATAACATTGAAGGATTGACCGCGAGTATATATGCCATTGACAGGAAAGTCGTTAAACCACCGATTATTTCCCGCCGGTAATTGGTTCCGTGCCCCTTGAAATCAAAGTACTTTTTCATTTCACTTCTCCGTTCTTTTAATTTTAACCTTTATAATAGGAAGTTTTTCAACCAGCCATCATACAACCTTGATGATATCCGGGTCTTCATAACCAATGAACTTGATGAGCATCCACCGGGTGAGCGGCAGGAATTTCTCTATAAGCCGCCCAAGCAGAAATACGATGATGATGGTACCGATGAATACCGGTCCTCCAAGAAGAAATCCTGCGAGGAGCGCAAAGATTTCCATCATATTGCGTGCACTCGATAATTTCAAATTGAACTTTTCAATGAAAAACAACATCAGCGTGTCACGCGGTCCGGCACCAAGATTAGGTGTAATGTAAAATGCTATTCCGAAAGCCATGACAAACAGACCTGCCGTAAAAATCAGTGTGTGCATAATCCAGCCATTCACATCCGGAAGTAAGTAATTAAATATATCTATAAAAATACCGATTGTGAACATATTTATATAGACACCCAGCTTAGGCAGCCGTTTTAAAGCAACCGCGGTAAATATAACTATGACGGCACCGACAAGAATCGCCCATGTCCCGATTGTTAGTCCAAAGGTCTGCCACAGACCGTAATGCAGAACATCCCACGGCGCAAGTCCCAATAAACGGCCTTTTATGGTAAGTGTGACTCCCAAGGATAAAATAATCATTCCGGTGACAAAAAATATCCAGCGTTTTACTATCGAATTTCGCAATCAGTACCCTCCCATCTATATATAGATATATTTTATAGCTGTACACTTGAAATAACAATAGAGAAATCAAAGCAAGTGTCCAGACAACGCAAATAACTTTTCATAGATGTTTGAAATTATTTATTACGAGGTAGATAATAATGATTACTTAATGTTGTTTTATAAAAGGGAGCTGTAAATTATGAAGAGTCACAAATACAAATTAGCCACGTTAGTCTTATCCGCGGGTCTACTGCTTGGCGCATGCGGCGGCGATGGTGAAGAGCAGCCACCCGAAGAACAACAAGATGATACAACTGTTGAAGAGACAGAAGATACATCGACTACAGAAGAAGGCACTGAAAGCTCTGAAGAAAATCCGGATGACACATCAGAAGAAGAAACTTCCGGCGATGCCGCAGATTCAGAGGGTTCAGTTGAAGATAACTCATCAGATGGTACAGGCGGCTCAGATGACGGTGAAACTGATTCATCAGGCGGAGACAGTGAATCTGGTAGTAATGACAGCGAATCCAGCAGTGAAACTGCTGGCAGCAGCGGTGTCGCAGTACTTGACGAACTCGGCTCTACCCCGGAAGAAGCCGTTTCAGCAGCACAGGAAAATTTTGATGGTGAACTGACTGAACTTGAGTTGGATGAAGATAACGGCGAGTGGGTTTATAAGGTACACTTGGAAAATGACTCAGAAGAATATGAAGTGGAACTATTGGCCGAAGATTTATCCACATCAAACGAAGAAACTGAATCTGATGACAACAATGACACAGAAGATCAATTCAGTTACGGAGATGCAATCCCACATGATGAAGCTGTCCAAACAGCCTTGGATAAAGTCGGCGGTGAACTCGAAGGCTGGTCCTTGGACAAAGATGACGGACAGCTTGAATACGACGTTGAAGTGGCCAATTCCGATAACGGTGATGATACTGACATAACCATTAACGCAGAATCCGGTGAAGTCATTGAAGTCGACAATTAAATTTCAAAATAAAAAAGCTTTGGCAGGTCAAATGAACCTGCCAAAGCTTTTTTAGTCTCTGAATCTTCGTAAGAAGTCCCGCAACCTTGGATTATCGGAAGTATTGATGACTTCATCAGCAGATCCGGACTCTGCAATGACTCCTTCATCAAGGAATAGAACCCTGTCTGCAATTTCAAGTGCAAAGTCCATTTCATGGGTAACAAGGACCATTGCCATCTCATCATTTTCAGCAAGATCTCTAATAACCTCAAGCACTTCACCTACAAGCTCAGGGTCAAGTGCGGAAGTGACTTCATCAAACAGCATGATTTTCGGTTTCATGACCAACGCTCTTGCCATGGCGACACGCTGCTTTTGTCCACCTGAGAGATTAGAAGGATAAGCGTCATATTTATCGCCCAACCCTACACGGTCCAGCATCTGTTTCGATTCCTCACGCGCTTGATTTTTACTCATTTTTTTAACCTTTATGAGCGGCATTGCACAATTATCTAGAATTGTCTTATGTGGGAAAAGATTAAAATGCTGGAAAACCATACCGATATCTTGTCTCACTTCTGCCAGATGTTTTTCTTTCGCCGGCACAGATTTCCCGCCTTTTTCCATTTTCCACAAGTTTTTACCTGCCACATATATATCGCCCTTAGTCGGTTCTTCGAGCGTCATCAACAATCGGATAATCGTTGTTTTACCAGAACCACTCGGACCGATAATCGCAATTTTTTCACTTGGACGAATATCTAAATTGATTCCTTTTAAAACATGCGTATCGCCAAAGGATTTGTGTATATCTTTATACTGTACAATCGGTTCCATTATTCGGTCACCTTCACTTTCTTACTCTTTTTCTCAAAGCGGCGGTTCATTTTATTCTCGAGCATTCTGACAAGCAGTGCTGATGGATAACTCAGTACTAAGAATAATATCGCCACAATCGTCAATGGTTCAAGATAAGACCATGTCTCCGCACCGTAACTGCGTGCAATACTTAATATGCCCACCACACCGATTGTTGCTGCAAGGGGCACTTCTTTGAACAAGATGATTAAATAGTTACCGAGCATCGGTATTGTCGGCGGCAGCGCCTGTGGAAGGACGACATTGAACCATTTGTCCTTCAATGACAAATTAAGTGCTGTTGATGCTTCCCACTGACCTTTGTCTACACTGTTTATGCCGGAACGGTATACTTCACTCACATACGTTGAAAAGTGTATGCCGAGTGCGAGCATCGCTGCTATGAAAGGTGTGAACGATGTACCAATATAAGGCACCATCGGCCATGCATAGTATAGAAAGAAAATTTGTACGATCGGCGGTGTCGATCTGATGAATTCTCTGATCCAGTAGATGATGAAATTAAACGCCTTAATAGGTGTAGATTCCAAAATCAACCAGACAAAACCGACGATTAACGCGAGTATAAAACTTGTCACGGTTAATCCAAGCGTGACATTGATACCGGTTATGATTATAGGGAACGCATCCACAAATGTTTCCCAACTCCAATAACTCATTAGTTCGCCACCCCTTTCTTAGCAATTTTCTCACCTTTCTTAGATAGCCAGATGAGAGGCAGTGCAATGATGAAGTACATGACTAGCACCATCAGGTAAGCAATCGGCCCTTCTGAAAGGTTTGTTGAACGATAAATATCTCCGTAATACAAGATGTCTGTCAGTCCGATTAGTGAGACAAGCGCAGTACCTTTAAGTATTTGAATCGAGTAGTTTCCGAACTCAGGAAGCATCAACCTAAGTGCCTGCGGCAAGATGATTTCTCGCATCCTTTGGAAACGGCTTAAATTGAGTGCAATACCCGCTTCTGTCTGTCCTTTATCCACGGAAACGACTGAAGTTCTTACAACTTCAGACATATATGCCCCGTAGTTGAGCGCGACTGCAATAACGCCGACCCACCAGTTGCTCCCAAGGTTTATATCGAACAGCATCGGCACCGCATAATACAACCAGAAAAGCTGGACGATTAATGATGTCCCCCTAAAAACCTCAACATAAAAAGCAGTGAATCCGCGGATAGCGATATTACCCGACAATCTAGAGAGACCCGCAACAAAAGCTATAGCAAAGGAAATAACTGTTGCCGTAAGAAAAATACTGATTGTAGTCCATAACCCTTGTGATAAGTAGCTTAGGATATTCAGCCCTGTATCAAACATCGACTCACTCCTTTAAAAATCAAATAAAAAGGTCCAGATCTTCCAACGGAATCACTGGACCAGATAACTATTACACTTACTCTTTTACTTAACCCTGACAAAGTTCTTCAGTAGTCATTTCTCCTACTTCAACTCTGTTTGAGTCTGCTGTGAAACCATCAGCATTATCCAGAATCTCATCAATTGTTCCATCTTCTTTTAATTTTTCCAGCGCTTCATTGTAAGCATCGCGTAATTCTTCATCATCCTGGTTAAATGCAGCTGCACCATAACTAGGAATACCTTCTACGTCCGGCTGTTCAAAGTCTTCAACCAATTCTACATCATCACTGCCTAAAGATTCATAAGCCGCTCTGATTGTCGCTTCTGTTGCAGCAGCTACGTCAGCATTTCCTGACTGTACAGCTGATAACTGACCTGGAATGTCAGCAACTGACATGATCTGATCGTCAGATACACCTTCCTGCTCAACGAAATCGAATTGTGTTGTACCTTCCATCAATGCAAGTGTGACATCCGGGTTATCAGCAATATCTGCATAACTCTGAATACCTTCAGGGTTACCAGCTGCTACAACCAGTCCTTCACCATACTGCATTTCCGGTTCTGAGAAAATCGCATTTTCACACCTATCCGGAAGAATCGCCATACCAGCAGTAATAACGTCGTACTGTCCAGCCTGAACACCTGGAATCAGTTCGCCCCAGTCAGTTAAATGACCATTTACTTCTTCAACACCCATTTCTTCGAACACCGCTGTTGCTATTTCAATATTTGCACCTTCAAGTTCCCCTGTCTCTGAGTTTTCAAACGCATAAGGCGGTTCATTTGCAAAGCCGACATTGACTGTCCCTTCTTCCTGAAGCTCAGCTACTCTGCCGTTGTCACCATTACCTTCAGATTCACCGTTGCCAGACTCCTCACCGTTGCCTGAATCATCACCATTACCGCAGGCCGCCAGTACAAGCGCCAGGGTAAGAGTGAGAAATAATGTAATTTTCTTCAAATAAATCTCCTCCTATATATTTTGAAATACTTATGCCTACATAATATGTAAGCGCCAACCAAGTTAATCCTAGATTGGATAAAAATGGGTGCATAGCCGTAAAAATTGCTTTCAATACAAAATAAGTTGTATTGAATAACCGAATCATGTTTTTATAGTACTATAGTTGTAACACTATTGTAACAGTAATGGTGTAAAATGTGTCTTGAAATTTAGATAAAGTGTAAAAGTGCAGTATTATGTATTTATATTACATCCTTATGTTTCTATACTCGAAAAATTATTTTATAATAATAATATTGCATCCATATCATTGTCGATTATGCTTCCTGCACCCTTGCATCAGCTGTTTCTTCAAATCTTTCCTCCGCCGTTTCTTCTTCTGCTGCTTCTGCAACTGCCTTTCCATAGTCCTCTTCAGATATGGACAGAACTTTTCTGTTCAACAAAGTCACAGCAAAAATCACTATAGAGAAACCGCTGACCATATTGATGATCCAGTAACCTCCTATATCATACAAAACGCCATAAATGATGGCGCCGAGCGGCATCAGACTCGATGCAACGAGTCCAAGGCTGGAAAATACACGCCCTTTAATCTTTTGCGGTACAATCAGCTGCAGATATATCCCCATTGGAATATTAGCAAGCTGCATCGCTATCGCCAGACCAAAGCCGAGCATGGCGACATATATAAAATTAAATACAGTTCCCAATCCAAGGTAGATTGGCAGTGGATAGACCACTGTGAGCAGAGCCAATAATAAAAGCCCTTTCTTTTCTACGGCAACCGGATTCTTTATCTTTTTGCCGCCGCCTATCAAAATACCGCCCGCAAGCATTCCCACCCCTAAAAATGCATTGACATACCCGACAATCTCCGGGCTGAAATCAAGCTCTGTAATCATCATTTTCTCCGGAAGTATGGACATTGTCGCCCCGACAAGATTGATAAATGCCGCGAGTATGAATACTCTTTTCAGCACTTTATTATTTACAATGAACATCATGCCTTCACTGATATCTTTTTTAAATTTACTCAAAGGTTTTGGGCTTTCGACTATATCTTCTTCGTAATTTTCAGGTTCCAAATACAAGTCAAACTTCAGTAAAAAATCCAGCACTGACGAAATACCAAACAGTATTAAATAAATTAATATAATCTGATAAAAAGATAACAGTCCAAAAAGTATTCCACCTAATATCGGACCGGCTATGACAGCAGTAGATAATATTGCAGATATATATCCCATGACTTTTTGGATTCTGTTCTTATGGAACAGCTCGGTCATTGCCGCCTGAAATGCATTCGATACGAACGGGCTGATCAATGAGGTTAAAAATGTCGTAATATAAATTGCCGAAAGGTTTATGCCGAAGAAATACGAATAGATGAATAACCCCAGCAGTACTGAAGTAAACAATATTTCACCGGAAATGACTATCTTTCGCTTATTACCCAAGTCACTGATTAGTCCGGAAAACGGCAGCAGTATCAAAGATACTATAATGGCTATCGCCAGGTTGATCGAGAAATAGAACGACGATCCTGTTTCATAAAGAATAAAATACGACACTGCAAATAAATACACGTGGTCACCGATACTCAACATCACACGGCTGAATACATAAATTAAAAAATTCAACCGCTCTCTGAAAGGTATTTCTTTTTTTAATATCATTTTACCACCCTTTGTTTAATCTAATTAAACTCAGTGTAAAACATCAATACTTGCTTGTCAATGAAAAGTTTAATATAATTAAACCAATGAATTGGAGTGAAGCCTATGGCACTGGGAAAACGGATTAGAAAAATAAGAAAAGAACAGAAGATGACGCTCGTTGATTTAGCGGGGGACGAAATTACGAAAGGTATGCTCAGTCTGATAGAAAATGAAAAATCCAGACCTTCAATGGAGACGCTTGAGTATATTGCGAATAGATTGAATGTCTCGATTGGCTACCTGACCCGGGACGGTGATGAGGAATGGACCAGAGAAATGGTGGAAAATGAAGTCTTCTATGATAGTTATAAATTTCCAGGAGAATTCGTTGAGAAGAATATCCTTCCCAATATGGAGAAAATATCTTCTTCAAAAATCGGCATGGATCTTTATCACATTGTGAGGGTCTATTACCGCTATACCGGACAGCACGGGCTTGCCAATCAGATAACAGAAAAAATTGGTAAATTTTACGAACAGACGGGGCTCAAAAACCTGGCCCTTAAAGATCAGTTGAACGATGTATTATCGATGCTTTACAGCCGAGATTATAAAGAAGGATATGAGAAGCTGCTGTCGGTCGAGGACGATATCCGCCAGTTTAAGGAATACGATTCCGGACTTGAACTGGACTATCTGCATTGGAGAAGTGTATTTGCAATCGAATTTGATGAAGATGATTTCATTGAATACGGTTCTGCATTGATTGATATGTCATTCAAGCGTGAGAATTTCAAATATTATTTTCAGCAGATTCAGCTGTTTGGTCTTTATTACGGCACGGCCGGCAATATGGATAAGTATGAAAAATATAACGACGAAATGAGAAGTTATTTGAATTTTAATCCTCATTCCATCGATTCTTTTGAATATTTCACTGATGAGGACCCGATACAGCTCTGGTATATACTTGTAGAAGACCAGGATACTCATTTAAATGATTTGAAGAATTTAAAAGTAAAATTTATCTCCTCTGAAGAACAAAACCGGTTTTATCAGAAAAATTATACAAACATATTAAAAATGATGAACCTGGAAATCGACTATCATGCCGGCAATTTCGAAACCGTTCTGAAAAACTATGATTCCACACTGTATGATCGTCCGATCTCTCAGTTCCCTCTGGACCGTATACTCATTGCCACGCGCGCTGCCATCTATCCTATGGCATTGTTCAGGGCCGGACGGACGGTAGAAGCAAGAACCGAGTTTGAACGGTTGGAATCGTCCATATCCGATTTGAAAAATTCCGTATTCACTAAAGAATTTTTTAATATAAAAGACATTCTTTTTAATGAGAATAAATAAAAACAACATGATGCTGTGTGGCATCACGTTGTTTCTTACCTTCTATGTTATTCTCTGTCCCCATGTACTTTAAAATATTCCAGTTTGTCCTCATCCACTTCACCTGAGATGCGGTAGCCTTCATAGAAGTGTTCGACATATTCAGGACCGATCGTCTCTTCGATACTTTTAACCATACTTGCGATATCTACATAGCGGTCCCGCAGGCCGATGTTGATCACATCAATGCTCCCTGTGATATAACTTTCATTTACGATGACATTCGACAGCACAAAATCTCCATGACCGAGAACGATGTCATTATGCATTTCATTTTCTTCATCAAAAAATACGAACGGACAGTCTTCTATTTTGGTTTTATGTAATAAACTCAAATACCGTCCGGTCTGCTTTAAAACACTCGCACGTTTTTCCTGATCTGCATCTTCCAAAAATGAATCTGCGCTGACACCAGGCAGTGCAATATAAAATAGAAAAGCATAGTCTTCCTGATAATAAGTCACCGGTTTCGGTACACCGTTTACTCCGTTGATCTCAAGCCATAACTGACGCTTATGTTCTCTTCTTGTCTTTTTAATATCTTCAGTATATGACTTTGCAATCAAAGGCTCTGTCGGCTCATATTGATTCGGCTCTTCATCTTTGCCATATTCCAGTAAATAAATTTCAGTTGCTTCTTCACCCTTCAACGGGCTCCACTTATAATATTCTTCATATATCTCAAAGGTATGCATAATATTTCCTCCATTCATAATAATCATACCTAAGATGTAGTGGAAATGTCATTTAGTGATTCCCCTAATATTGCAACTTTGTGATATGATACAACTAGTATTTAAGGTGGTGTAAACATGGATCTGGAATATAAAGTGAAAGAACTGAAACATGATTATGTCCGTATCCAGGGTGATTTGGAAAAACTCGAAAATACAGGGCATAATACCGTTCCTCTCGAAAAACAGCTCGTAAAACTCGAAAACGAAATTGCAGAAACAAAAGATAAAATCAGACAACAAAAACAATAATTTCAGGAAGTGCATGAAATGAAGAGAATGATAACCGTAATCATGATTGTTCAGTTCCTGATCTATTTCGGTTTCAGCATGATTATTCCTGTCATACCGGAAATCGTTACTGAACTTAATGTATCTACCACTCATATGGGATGGCTGCTCGCCATCTATTCGTTGGCGAGCTTTCTATCCGCGCCGTATTTTGGCAGGCTGAGTGACAGATTCGGCCGACGCAAAATTTTGCTGTACGGTCTATTCGCCTTTGCTTTCAGCTTTTTCATATTTGGCATTTTTATAGACAACTTATTTGTACTGTACATAAGCCGTATACTGGGCGGTGCAGCTTCAGGCGCACTGTACACAGCAACGACAAGTATGGTTGCTGATATCACAACACGGGAAACGCGCACTAAATTTATGGGCCTTGTAGGCATGTCCATCGGCATGGGCTTTATTTTCGGCCCCGGCATCGGCGGGCTGCTTGCTGAAGTCAGTCTGAGCTTAGCTTATTTTATGACGACTTTTGTCATTTTGGCCACTTTGGTATTTTCTATATTTAAAATCAAAGAGACTTATAAACCGACAACGAGTGTCCGTAAGAACATCACGCTGCCTACAGAGTATTTTTTGCAGCCTGTCGGCATTTTATTAGTGTGTACATTTTTGGTTATGCTGATCAACAGCGGTATGGAGAGTACATTCCAGCTTCTCGGGATTGACAGAATCAATATAACGCCTGCAGAAATGGGCATACTGTTCTTTATCGGCGGCATATTCAATGCCATCGTTCAGGGCGGTGTCATCCGCAGATTAAAAGACGGACAAGAAATGCCGTTTATGCTCTTTGGGCAGGCATTTACATTAATCGCATTCATCATGCTGCCATTTATGAACGGACTGGTATATGCAGGTTTCTGCATCGTCTTTCTGATGGTCGGTAATGCTCTTGTCAGAACGCTGATCACTTCACAGATAACTAAAGAAGCAGAAGCACATGAAATGGGACGCATGACTGCGACCACTTATTCAATGGACAGTCTGGGCAGAATAATCGGCCCGATCAGTTTCAACCTGTTATTCATCATCACACCGGGTGTACCGTTCTGGTTTGGTGCAGGCTTGACCATATTTGCGACATTCTTCATTTTCCAATACTATCGTAAAAGAAAGCGGGTGGCATTATGATTATCGTCTTGATGATGCTTATATATCTCGTAATAGGATATTCTACAGTTATGATAATGAGAAACCGTACACTGGATATACTCAGACTGATTTCCGGCGCCGCGTTCATGCTGATGATTCTCATCTACAGCCTGTCTCTCGTAAATCCCACTACGGTCATTGTTTTTGTACTCGGCCTCTCATTGATGCTGTCTATTGAAATTGCTGCTTTTAAAGAGAATAAAAATGATCGTGACAATGTTTTTTTAATTTATGCATTTACAGCGATGTTCGCCGCGGTCCTGATCATAATGATTTTCACGAATTAAATCAGAAGGTGAAAATATGAGAAGAGTTATATCTATACTTTTAATCCTAATGCAGCTGTTATTTTTTATAAATCACTTTTTAAATGATGGCATCATGTTTTTCAATTTATACTTATGGTCGTTTACAGCGATTTTTGGTATTCTGATGAGCATCCGCTCATGGAGAAATGGACCCTATTTATATGAAAATCATTTTTTGTACAAAGCAACTTATTTAATATTATCTATCATAAGTATATTGTCGCTGCTGTTCATATTTTTTCTGTTTATCACACGTCCGTACTTATTATAAAAGGTTGACATCTGAATCAGATGCCAACCTTTTTCTAATCATTTTATTTCTTTCTTAATTGATTCAATTTAACCTTGCCTTTTTGGAAAAGAGGCATGGCCACTTCTGCCGCGGTATACAGAGGACGTTTAAGGATATAGTCGAATTCCCCGATTTTTTCAGAAACTTCCGTCCCCCATACTTTCTTGAACTGCCATAGTCCAAAGTGCGGTGAGTCCTTCTCAGGCATCACGCTGACACCGCCGAAATCATAAGTTTTTGCGCCTTTGTCCCTCGCAAACTGCATCATTGCATACTGCATATGATGATTTGGCAGGAAATCACGATACTCATTTGATGATGCACCATATAAATAATATGCTTTATGTCCGGACAGTGCTAAAAGTGCACCGGACAATACGATTTTTTCCGGATGCTCTTTATGAAGTTTTTCTGCATCCTGGAGCTGCTTGTATAATTTGTTCTGTCTGTTGCTTAAATCCCTTAACTGATTGTCTTTCTTATCGCTGTCTTTTTTCTTATGCGCTTTTTTCATTTCTTTTTCAATCTTCTCCAGGTCCTCTCTCACCGACGCCTCGACTTTTGAAGGGTTGAGCCTGACCAGGAACAATTCCATATGACCGTTCGGATGGAGATGATCATACATCGATTCAAAATAAGTGATATCCCGCGTCAGGAACCCGTCACGCTCCCCGGTTTCTTTCATCAAGTCAACAAAGGTTTTAAGGTCATCCCTTCCGCCTGTATAGACTTCCGTTCCTTTTTTAAGTGCATTGCGAACCTTTGTCCGATTGTTCCTTTCAAAGCTCTGAAGCAGTTCCGCATCGTCCTTGTCTATATCTGTCACCATTGTCTGGCGCGGCTGGATTGTACCTTTGCTCATACCGTCCTGCAATCCATGATGTTTGAAACCTAATATTTTCAGGTTCTCGAGAGCATCTTCATACTCGTCGATCGGCAGATCCGGGTCAATTTTTATCGTATATGCCTTTTCATCTTTGGCAATTATGATTGCTTCTTTCAGCATCGCTTCCACTAATGCATGGTCATGATAATCACACACAAAACCTCTTGATATATAACAGAGTGTTGTATTTATTCTCGGAACCTTTTTAAACAGCAGTGTCGCAACACCCTTTAATTCAGAAGTCTCATCTGCAAGTGCAAACCTTCTGAAATACCAGCCTGTCAGCTTTTTTGATTCTGCCCAGTCTGTCAGCTGAAGCAGATCGCCGTTTGGATGTTCTTCTATAAATTTATTATGCTCTTCTTCACTCAAATACAATCGTTTATACATTGTTATCTCCAATCCAATAATCTGTTATAATTCCATTTATGAAAGGTGGCTGAATATGAGAGTTACTATAATCATCATTTTAATATTATTGAACATTGCCAGCATGGCAGAAATGGGACAATATTTAGACAGCGGCTTTATCCAGCTGTTAAGTTTACGTATCATTCTCGCCATCGTATCATTTATGCTATCTATAGCATATCTGCTTGTCGGCGGCTCCCTCGCAATCAGGCTGCTCAGCATCATCACTATACTCACTGCTCTTTCACATTTAGGCTTTATGCTTTATATAAACTTATAATCCGCACCCATGTATTTTCCACTCTTGCCGGTCACGTCCATTTCAACGGATATGGCCGGACTTTTGCCTTCTGTGAGCGCAACCGTTGTATTGTTGTCAATTTCTCCCTGCCAGACACCGATTACATCAAAGAAAGCACGCCATTCCGCCACATCTTCAACTTCCTGCCTAATGATCACCTTCGCCGGCTTCATATCCACACCAAAACCTTTTATCCGTTCAATTCTTTTACTTTCCGGTTCTTCCCACTGGATGAAAAACGGAAACATGATTTTTTCATGCATTATATATAATAAAGTCCAGCGCAGCGTTTCACCGTCAGTCTCCCTTTCCATATACAACGGGCCAAGCGTTTCATAGCCTTGTGCCTTATAACGATCCCGCAGCATGATAATGTCATCCACAGCAAGTGCATAACGTATGAAATCATTCGTATAATTCGTTTTATATATCGCTTTGGCAAAAGAGTCTTCCGCTTCCCGGACATGATCGATAAACAATTTCTCATCTTTGATTGATATATATTCTATATAGCGCGTATCAAGATAGGACAATAGGTTCTCTGTCCCGAGACGCGTATGCACACCACCGGTATGGATAGGTAATGGTGCTTTGTCCCTGACCTCATCCAATTGGTTCACATAATGAATGATGTGATCGAACTTAATCATAAATCAGCCACCTCATTTTCATATATAATCATAACATTTTAAACATTTGATATGTATTGTCATGTATTTTATACCATTTTCATGAAAATAAAAAGCCGGCATGATCACATTTTTCAGCGTAATCATACCGGCTCCTCTTAGCTAAAGCTAAACTTTTATAATATCAGAAGTTTTTTCCTTAATCGGCTTTTTTTCAAGCAGCTCAGCCGTTGTTATTTTATCCTCCGATTCAGCATCAAAAAAATGACTTTTATTCATATCGAGGTCGAATTTTATTTTATCCCCGGCCGTAATATTATGCCTGGCATCCACTCTCGCTATGAATTCCTGATTGCCTAAATCCCCGTATATCATCGCTTCCGAACCGTGCAGCTCACACACTTTGACCTCTGCATCAAAGCACGCCTGAGAGTCTTTGACGTACTGCGCTTCACCTCTTATATCCTCAGGACGAATCCCGAATTTGACCGGTTTATTATCATATCCCTGATCAATCAGCATCTGCTTCTTATCTTCAGGAATCTTAAATGTTTTTTCATCGATGAGAAGCGCACCGTCACGGAGCTCTGCATCAAATATATTCATCGCAGGCAATCCTATAAATTCTGCAACAAAAACATTTTCCGGCTGATCATATACCTCTTTAGGGGTGCCGACCTGCATAATATTCCCATTATCAAGCACCACAATTCTGGAGGCCATGGTCAATGCTTCCGTCTGATCATGGGTAACATAAATCGTTGTCGTATTGAGGCGCTTGTGCAGCTTCGTAATTTCAGAGCGCATCTGAACCCTCAGTTTGGCATCGAGATTCGACAGAGGCTCATCCATTAAAAACACACCCGGGTCCCGGACGATTGCTCTCCCTAAAGCGACACGCTGTCTCTGACCGCCGGACAACGCTTTAGGTTTACGTTCCAATAACTCACTCAGACCCAAAATCTCCGCCGCTTTATTGACGCTTTCCTTAATCTCTTTTTTAGGTGTCTTTCTGAGCTTCAGGCCAAACGCCATGTTGTCATAAACGCTCATGTGGGGATATAACGCATAATTCTGAAAAACCATCGCAATATCACGGTTTTTCGGCTCGACATCATTCATTCTTTTACCATCGATATAAAAATCACCGCCGGTGATTTCTTCCAGACCGGCTATCATCCTTAAAGTCGTCGATTTCCCGCAGCCTGAAGGCCCGACAAAAACTATGAATTCGCCGTCCTCTATTTCCAGGTTGAAATCATGTACAACCTGGGGTCCGCTGTCATAAATTTTTTTGATGTTCTTTAATTTTATCTCAGCCATTTAATCGCTCCTTTATGCCCACCACATATCAACAGGTTTCTCTTTTATTATAACACCCTGCAGATTGTTTACTGCCGTCATGAAACCTTCTTCTACCGACATCAGTCCATCTTCATGCTCTATAGAAACGACATGGTCATAGCCATATGTTCTGAGCGCACTCATCATCTTGGACCAATCTTCGATGCTGTGCCCCAGACCGACACTTCTGAATGTCCATGTCCTGTTTTGAATGTCACCGTACGGGTTCATATCCAGATAGCCGTACATGTTTAAATTTTCAGGATCGATGTAAGTATCTTTTGCGTGAAAATGATGAATCGCATTTTCTTTGCCCAGTATTTTAATGGCAACGACAGGATCTATGCCCTGCCACCACATATGACTCGGGTCCAGATTCGCACCGATATATTCATTCGTTGCTTTACGCAACTCTAACATTGTATGAGGGGTATGTACCAGAAATCCTCCATGGAGTTCCAGACCGATTTTAACATCATGTTCTTTCGCCAGTTCTCCGATTTCTTTCCAATACGGTATAAGTTTATGTTCCCACTGCCAGTTTTTTATCTCTGAATATTCTTCCGGCCACGGTGTCACCGGCCAATTGACAGATGTATCCGTATCGTTACCCGCAGGTGTGCCGCTGAATGCATTCACAACCGGAACATTCATCAGGGACGCAAGCTTTATGGATTTTCTCAGTGCTTCGTCAGACTCTGCTGCAAAATCTTTGTCGGGAGTCAATGGATTCCCGTGACAGCTGAAAGCACTTATAATCAACCCGCGACTTTGAAATTCTTTCAAGTATTCATCCCGTGCTTCTTGTGATTCAAGCAGCGTATCCACGTCACAATGCTTGTTACCCGGATATCCGCCGGTGCCTATCTCAACAGCTTCCAGACCTGATTCTTTTACGTAATCCAACATTTCCTCAAACTCCATATGACCGAACAAAGGGTTAAATACACCTAATTTCATCATATTCCTCCTTGTAATTAATTATAATCTGACACTTTTATTTTCATTGGAACTCTTGTAAATTGCTTCTATAATTTTCGATACTTTCATCGCATCAGCAGACGGTACTTTCAAATCCGCATGCCCGTTAACAGCATCGATGAAATTTTGGGCCTGCAGCTTTGCATAATTTTCTTTAACCTCAATGTAATCGATACTCATCGTTGTCATCATATCTTCATCTGCCTGATTGACGGTCATTTCAAACACATTCAATCCTGCATTCGTACCGGATATGCTGATATGCTCCCTGTCACGCGGTATGTTTGCCGACCAGCTGGTTTCAAACAGCATGGATGCACCGTTATCAAAGCGGATGAATGCACTCACATGGTCATCAACCTCAAAATTTTCTCTGTCGAATTCGCCCCACTCATTAATTGACTTTGTTCTGCTCAGACGGTTATAAGCGTTACTCGACACTTCAATCGGCTGGACGTTGCCCATCAGATGCATCGACAAGTCCAGAAGATGACAGCCGTAATCGATCAGTGCGCCTCCGCCTTGGAGCTCATTGTTTGTGAATACGCCCCAGCCGGGAACTTTGCGCCGTCTCAACCCCTGAACCCTGACTACCAGCGGCTCACCAATCATCCCGCGCTCAACTATCTTTTCTGCTGCGATTGCGGGCTTCATAAAGCGGTAGTGGTATGCGACATGGAGCTTTACATCATTCTCCCTTTCGGCTTCCATCATTGCTTCACACTCTTCGACCGTCATAGCCATAGGTTTTTCAACCAGCACATGCTTCCCGTGTCTCATCGCTTCGATACTTATCGGCGCATGGAATTTATTCGGTGTGCATATAACGACGGCATCGACACTGTCATACATGTCTGCCGGCGTTTTGCATACTTTCGGTATGCTGAATTCGTTGGACACCTCGAGTGCATGCTGGTTATTGATATCCTGCACTGCGACAACTTCAACTTCTTCCATCTTTGTAAATATCGGCAGATGTCTTCCTGTGGAAATACCTCCTACACCGATAAATCCTAATCTCGTCTTTGCCATATAAACACCTATTTTACCGTTATTATTTGATCAGTTTCATTAGACTTGAATGCATTTAAAATGATTTCTACGGACTTTTTGACATCTTCTGCAGTCATTGGCACTCTTTCATCGCGCTCCAAAGCATCTACAAAAGTATCTATCACATGTGAACTCAAACTCTGGCCGTCTCCGTCATTAGTCTGGATGCCACCGTAATTCTCCTTAACAACTTCCCCCTCTTTTGAAGTGAAGATGAATGGATAGTCATCATCGTTCAATAATTCCAGAATGCCATTTTCAGCATAGATGATCGTTGAGTTATCTTCTTTGCCATTATATGACCAGCTGGCGTGTAATGTACCAATAACATTGGATTCCGAGCGCAAAATGCATACTGCGTTATCATCAACTGTAGAAAAATGCTTGGCTTCAGTTGTAATGAAACCGGCAACCTGATTAAACTCTTCGTTCAATATATAACGGATGACATCTGCTTTATGTACGCCCAGATCACCCATGGCGCCCATTATCGCTTCCTCTTCTTTAAAGAACCAGCTGTCTTTTCCGTCGACGCTCCAGTCATCAGGTCCAGGATGTCCAAAAGAAGTTCTGAATGAGTATATCTTTCCTAACTTATCCTGATCGATCCATTCTCTTGCCACTTGATGTTCTTTTATCAGTCTCTGGTTATGTGCAATCATCAGCTGTCTACCCGATTCTTTTTCAACTTCTATCATCCGATCCATTTCATCAACCGTCACACCCATCGGCTTTTCACAAAGTACATGTTTGCCGGCTTTTAAAGCATCCATAGTTATTTCGGCGTGTAAGTAGTTCGGTGTACATACGCTGACCGCGTCAATATCGGGATTGGCAAGTAACTCTTTGTAGTCTTCATATGCCTTTCCCCCGTGTGTCTCCACCTGCTCTTCTGCACGGCTTAATACAACGTCACAAAAAGCAGTCAAATTGACCTTTTCATTTTCTGCATATTCGGGTATATGTCTGGCGCGGCTGATGCTGCCGCATCCAATCACTCCTATATTAATCATCAGTAGTCCTCCTTGTTGATTCTCTTTCTATTACTTTCGTCGGAATTGTAATATTGATTTTCAAACATTCCGGATCGTTGATCAGATCCAATATCTTCTTGCCCGCTTCCATTCCCAGATCTCTCGGATAAATATCCACTGTCGTCTGAGGCGGCGAGGCAAAGGCGGTCAGCGGTGAATCATTAAACGTTGCTGTCGCCATATCTTTCGGTACTTTGATATCCAGTTGATAAAGCTTGGATAACACTTTTGCGTTGAACAGGCCATCCATCGTCAATAAAAGATCCGGTCTTTCATTTTCTATCAGATCTTTCAAAGCATCCTCCAATGTGGATATTCCTTCAGATATATCTATCACTTTATTCGTCAGATCTATATTGTTTTCCTCAAGCGCCCTTATAAACCCGCTGATTCTGTCTTTGGCAACTGCAAAGACGTCACTGTCATTAATAATTCTTATATCTTTAAACCCTTTCTTCAGCAGGTGGTTCGTCAATGAATATGATGCCAGTTCATTGTCGTTATCAATGTAAATGGAATCATTCAGATTCATAATGTCTTTCCCTATGACTACGAATGGGAAGTCGATACTTCTCAAATAATTGGTAACAGCATCATTTTCTTTCGAATACAACAGGATGAAACCGTCCACCTGACAGCTATTGATCAAATCCTGCACTTCAACTACCAGATTCTCATCATCCTGCTTGGATGTCGACAGAGTTGAAAACCCTCTTTCCCGGCAGGATTCGGAAACACCCAGAGTCACTTCAGTGATGAACGGATTAAGCTCATGCTCATGAACAGCACTCTTAATCACCAGACCGATCGTGTATGACTTATTGGTCACCAGGTTTCTCGCCGCAACATTCGGTGTATAGTTCATCTCAGCCATGATCTTTCTTATTCTTTGTTTAGTGACCAGACTGATTCCATCATGATCCTTTACCACTCTGGAAACTGTGGAAGGTGATACTCCGGCTTTTTTAGCAATATCTTTTATCGTTACCAAATGAATTCACTTCCTTCAAATCTATCCTTTAGTCGAACCTGACATCAATCCAGAAATCAAATACTTCTGCAAGAATAAAAAGACGATCGCTATTGGTACCGCTATTAAGATAGAACCGGCAGCAAAACGGGTAAATTCATTGGCAAAAGCATCATTGACCATGTTATACAATCCTAATGCAAGCGTATAGTTTTCAGGATTTCTCAGTACAATCCTCGGCAGAATAAAGTCCATGAACGGGGCCATGAAATTAAATAATGCGACGACAGCGATGATGGGCTTCGCGAGCGGTATCATTATCGTAAAGAAAATCCTGAAATGTCCCGCACCGTCCATCTTGGCCGATTCATCCAGCTCTTTTGGAATGGTGTCAAAATAGCCCTTCACAAGAAATGCATTCATCGGTATCGAGCCTCCGACATAAACCAGTATCAGACCCCACAGTGAATCCAGCAGACCGATAGTATTCAGTAATATATAAATGGCAACCATCGCCATCAATACCGGAAACATCTGCAAAATTAAAAACGCATATAATCCGTATTTTCTGCCGATAAAGCGGTACCTTGAAAATGCGTATGCGGTTAAAGTTACAAAGACCACCGACAGCACTGATGAAACAGATGCCACAATCAATGTGTTTTTATACCATGTCAGATACATGCTGTTCGGATCTGTGAACAGCCATTTATAATGAGTAAACGACCAGTCTTCCGGAATCATGCTGGCGCCGTATAAGTTACTTCCCGGGTTCAGCGATATGCCGAAAGTCCACAGCAGCGGATAAAATATGACGACAAACATTATCAGAATGATGCCGTACATGACAATCATCTTCACTAAGTTTTTATTTTTTCTTGTCATTATATTTTACCCTCCTCTTTTATCGAGCGCGTACGGCTGAACTGGAATGCTGCAATGCTGGCAACAATGATTCCTATGATGATCGATATGGCAGCAGCCATATTAAAATTCTGAGTCTCAAAAGTCAGTTTATAAACCCAGGAAATCAAAATGTCAGTCCCCCCTGCATTCTGTCCTCTGATGGCAGGGCCACCTGCATTGAAGAGGTAGATAATATTAAAATTATTGAAATTTCCGGCATACTGCATTATAAGCAGCGGTGCTGTCGCAAACATGATGTGCGGAAATGTTATGTTGGTGAATTTCTGCCAGCTGGATGCGCCGTCTATGTCCGCAGCCTCATACCAGTCAGCTGATATACTTTGCAGAACCCCTGTAAACAATGCGAAAACAAAGGGAAAGCCGAGCCACGTCTGAATTAAAATCAGTGCAACTTTCGCCCAGAACGGGTCGGATAACCATGGAATGGAAATACCGAACAGCGGCTGCAGAATATCATTATTGATCGCTCCGAACTGATTATTGAACAATGCTGAGAATATCAGTATCGTAACAAATGCCGGAACTGCCCAAGGTAAAATCAGGACCGTACGAATCAGCCTTTTAAATTTAATCAATGGATTATTCACGATGATAGCAAGCAGCAGCGCCAGTGAAATCTGGAGCGTTGTTGCAACCAGTGTCCACACGACAGTCCATGTAAACACACTAAAAAATGTATTTCTCCATATATCAACTTCAATCAACGCTTTGAAATTATCGATTCCTACATAATCCAATACGTTTTTGGGCGGTGCATTATATAAATTGTAATTCGTAAATGCTAAAAAGAACATATACAGGAGCGGGAATACTACAAGGAAAAGCAGCAGTACAAGACCCGGTGCAACAATTACATACGGGAAACTTCTATCCCATGAATCTTTGAACCTCTGCATCAGAGTTCTAAAGTCTCCGGAATTTATTAATATGGCGTCTTTATACGCATCAATAATATTCACGATGTAGAAGGTCAGGGCGATTCCAATGACCAATAAGGAAATGATACCCTGTGCAAGTAAAATCCTTGAATCATCAAGCCTCGGTATCTCACCTAAAGTGAATAACCCCCACAACCCTATATTAAGGAAGTTATAAAATACTGTTACAAAAGAGATAAAAAGAATAAAGAGGACACCGGATTTGATGTACCTCTTATTATATAGTTGGCCCAGCCCGGGCAGGATAGACAGGGCTGCAGCCAATCCAGGTTTCTTACTCATATCTATTCCCCCTATGCTATTCGTCGGACGCTTCGTCCTCGGAACCCGCCCCGCCTGAAGCTGATTCAATATCAGTTTCAATCTGTTGTGTTGCTTCTTCTAAAATTTCTTTTGGATCTTCTCCATTAGAGATGAAAATTAACGCGTCTCCAATCGGCTCCCAAACCTGTGCCATCTCAGGAATATTCGGCATTGGAACAGCAATTTCAGCCTGTTCATCAAAAACAGCCAGTAAATCATTTTGACTTTCAACATCTGTTCTTGGTGCAGTTTCCTGCATTTCATCAGTTACAGTTTGAAGGTTTTCCTGGTTAGTCATGAATTTCAGTAAATCTTTCGACCAGTACTCTTCTTCAGTGTACTCCGAGATCATCCATCCCTTAACACCCATGAATGGCGTCATTGCTTCACCGTTATATTCTGGCAATATTGCTGTGCCGAGAGAGTCTCCAAGTGCTTCTTCATATTCCGCTAATTTCCACGGGCCTGTCAGTGCAACCGGTGCCTGACCGTCTGTAAAGAGACCATCCAATACGTCTCCGGTTATATTTTCACTCAGGTAACCCTCGTCGAACCATTTCTGGAACAATTCTGCCTGCTCCACAACACCATCTTCAGTGATTTGAAGTTCGTCTGCGTTATAACTGCCGTCTTCATTCTGGCTGAAGATCTGCTCACCGTTTGAGAACAGGAACGGATAGACGAAATAGAAGTTTGTCGCTTCCATTAAAAATCCATACTCATTCGCTCCTGAATCGGTGAACTCTTCCATTATGCTTTCCAATTCTTCTGTAGTAGCCGGCGCTTCATCGATTAAGTCTTTGTTGTAATAAAGTGCAGCCGCTTCTGTAGCAAACGGCACACCCATCAGACTGCCTTCATATGTATAGGCTTCCACCGCATTTTCATTAAAGTTCTCCAATTCAAATTCTTCGGGATCAAGTTCCAGTCCCAGCCCCTGTAAGTAGGCGCTGCCTATCATATCGTGAGCCTGCTGGAAAATATCCGGTCCTTGTCCTGCCGGTGCATCCAGTGACAACTGCTCCAACTGATCAGTCATCCCCACTTCAGTGTATTCAACAGAAATACCCGTTTCTTCTTCGTACTTGTCAAAAATTTCCCCATAAGTCGCAATTTGATTCTCCCCATCAAGCCATACTAATAATGATTCCGGTTTTTCAGGTGCCTCTTCCTCCTCGCCGCCTGATTCGTCCGCCGATGTTTCCGAGCGGTCCGGTCCGCATGCTGCAATCACTAACACTAAAGCAAACAGTAATCCGTAATACCATTTAAAATTCTTCAAAATGTTTCCCCCTTTGTTTTGAAAGCTTTTCTCAATATCCATATTAAAGCGCTTACATATGAAGTGTCAAGAGTTTTATGCAAACGATTGCATTAATGATTTTATTAATATCATTGTCACAGATGGTTAAGAAAATATACAATCCTTATTGAATATAGTTTTTATGCAAACATTTGCATTACATTTTAAAAATTAAAAAACAGACCTCGTCTGGTCTGTTTCTCAATTATATTTCTTTTAATCGTGCTTCAAGTACATCACTGGCCAGATCATTGACTGCACGCACATATTCGAATACGCCCCGGAGCATCGGATAAACCGCTCTGACACCCGCTTCCCCGAACGTGGATAAGATGAATGTAATGACATTCAGTTTCCTTACTTTCAATACAGTCGAAATCAATGTTGTCAGCGGCCCTATCATCTTGCGGTAGTTGTTTTCAGCTTTATTACTTTCTTTCGCCTGATTGACAAAGTCAATGACACGCGGCATCCGTTCCCCAACCAGTTCGGCATCTTCTTCATCTATATGAAAATGACTTCTCGTTTTTTGTTCTATCGTTTTAAATTCCCTGCTTAAAAGGAGGTCTTTAAAACCTGGTGTCAGGAGCTTGGCCGCCAAAGCGTTGCTTTTTTTATTCAGGTATTTATTAAAGTATTTTGAGCTTTTAACACGCTTTTGGAATATTGCTTCTTTTGTCTCCAGATACTTTTCAATGGATGCCTTCAACTCTTCAATTCCATGATTGTCCCGCACACTGATAAAGTGGTATTTAAGCGGGTCGGTAATCACTTTCTTAAAAGTGACGTGGAGCTCGGAATTTTTCTCCTGCTGTAATAGCGACTGTTCATATTTCCCGGTGACATCGACCAGAGTGTCCAGCTTGCTGTAGATGAACGTCACTTTAATTTTATTCTTTGCAAGAAACCTGATTATTTTTTCATCTACATCTCTGATTTTCGATGAGAAGACATAAAGTACATGTTTCACTTTATATTTTTTCAAAAGTTTTTTATATTGTTTTGGTGAAAATTCAGTAGTGCCGACTCCCGGAAAATCGAGAAGCTCTCCTTTGTCTTTATAGGGATAGCTGACGACATCCCTGGTTGCGTCGGTCTCTGTGGATATATGTGAATTCTCGCCTGTCAGGGCATTTACTAAAGCGCTCTTTCCTGCGTCAACCTGCCCTGCTACAGCGATTCTGTAGTCGATCGTGCTTTTCACATATTCAAAATAATCTTCCACCAATGGGTGTTGATCCGCCATCACATCACCTCATCATATACTTTGTTTATTTTTGCTGCCCATATATATACTTATTGACAAACCTGCCAATAATGAAACAATTGATGCTATAAAAGTACCCGTAGTTTCCGGCAGTCCCGGATAAATGGAAAATACTGAACCGAATAAAAGACCGATAATCATTGCATACATGAGGTATGTGTAATTTCTCAGTAAAAATTGAATGCCTCTGCTCGCCAGAAGCAGACCTGACACTATGCCGAGTCCGGTCGCTATCAATATGGGCAGGACTCCAAAATTTAATGATGTAAATTCGTTGATGGCTCTCATGATAATCGGATACGCACCTATTATCAATAACACAAGCGATCCGGATATGCCCGGCAGAAGCATCACCGATGAAGCCAGCATACCGCTTAGAAACAGTCCGGCAAGCAGCGGCAGCGACACATCAATGCTCTCTGCTGCCGTACCGCTTTCATTCATGGTCGACAACCAGTACAGCAGCAGCAGTATCAAACCCATCAAAATATAATGGATTGTTTTAAATTCAGCTTTATAATTCGAAATCTTGAACATCATCGGTACGACACCAAGTACCATCCCGATGAAAAACCAGTGCGTCGGTATGGTATGTTCCGTCAGTAAATAATCCATCACTGAGGACATCGTCAATATGGCAATGCCCATCCCGATTACCAGAGGCAAAAGAAATATTATTGATTTCTTATAATGTTTTGACACAATATGGCCGATTGCACCTAAAAATTGATCATATATTCCAAGCAGCAGTGCCATTGTACCGCTGCTGACTCCGGGAATGATTTCACAAATTCCCATTAAAAATCCTCTGAAGATGTTTATCCATTTAAACATACGATTTCCTCACTCTTTATAACGCAAAAATTACACTCATTTTTAGCATTGCTTTCATATTATAGAACGATTGTAGCACAAATAAAATTAAAGTTTCATGAATTAGGAGTATAATGGAGTTGTTAATGCACTATATATAATTTAGGAGTTGTATACATGAAAAATCTAGGCGTTTATTTTGGTACATTTGCTCCGTGTCATGTCGGACATTTCGAGCAGATCATTCGTGCAAAAAGAGAAAATGATCATGCTCTGGTCATTGTCAGCGGCTATGACGGAGATCGCGGGGACGAGCACGGAATGAATCTGAATCATCGTGTAAAGGCAATGAGACAGCTGTGCGCTGGAGATGAAAATGTCACCATCCTCAAATTGGATGAAACCGATATTCCCAGGTATCCAAAAGGATGGAAATTGTGGCTGGAAAAGATGTCTGGTATCATTTCCGAAAATATGCCATATCCAAAGGAGAAACTCGGGGATTTGACATTTTATGTCGGAGAAGAAGAATATATTGATCCTCTTAAAGATTTTTACACAAAAAATTGGAATAATGTTTCAACAAATGTCATCCTTGTAGACAGACAAGTCCTTAAAATCAGCGGCACGAACATCAGAGAGTCCGCACTGATAAACTGGGACTACGTTACACGGCCATTCCGCCGTTTCTTTGTTCAGAATGTTTTGGTTATCGGAGCACCGGATACAGGTAAATCAAAACTGGTACAGGATTTGGCAAGGCGTTATTCTACAAGTTACTCTGTTGAATATAAAAAAGATTACCTGGTGGACCATCAGGTCCGTCCGGATGAACTCGATGTGAAAGATTTTCATGCCATCGGCATCGGACAATTCGATATCAACAGAAAAAATATTCATTCACCTGCCACCAGAAAAGTTTTCTTTGCCGATACCGATGTGATGACTGCCAAAGTCATGACCAGGCTGTCTGATTCAAATGAAGCTTCAAATCGGCTGTACGATGTATTTGATTATTATATTCAACTCCAGAACTGGTCCTTGATATTATTATTGCCGCCGGCGGAGGACGTTGAATATGACAACACAGTTTATAAAGAACTCCAAAAAGAGATTGAAAGCAATAATCTTATGAATTTAACTCATGAATTAAGTGGTACATCGTACAGGGATATTTATCAGGAGGCACATTCGCTTGTAGATAAAATGCTCGCAGATGGCAAAGATAATTGATTCCATTATGTTTATTTTCTAAAAATTACGATATTATAGACTTAAGCTTAAATATAGGAGGAATTCAGTTTGCAAAAGAAAATGTTAATGACCCCGGGACCAACACCAATACCGGAAAATGTAAACCAGCGTATGGCTGAAGGAATGATCGGCCACCGCTCAAGTGATTTCACTGATTTAATGAACAATATCAAACCGAAAATCAAAGATGTTTTCGGAACAAAAGACGATGTGGTGATTTTATCCTCAAGCGGGACGAGTTCACTGGAAGCGGCGATGGTGAATTTAGCCGCACCGGATGAAGATGTCGTAGTTATTGTGAGCGGTGCGTTTGGTGCACGCTTTTGTGCCATCGCTGAAACTTATCCGTATAACGTTCATACTTACGAAGTGGAATGGGGAGAAGCAGTAGATCCAGATCACTTCAAAGATTTTCTTTCCAAATTAGATAATATTAAAGTGGTTGTTTCGCAAGCCTGTGAAACATCCACTGCGGTTTTACACCCTGTTACTGAAATCGGTCAGATTGTTAAAGATTATAATAAAGACACACTGTTTATCGTTGATGGGGTAAGCAGTGTCGGAGGTACAAAGTTCAATTTGACCGAATCGAACATCGATTGTCTGATTTCAGGAAGCCAAAAAGCTTTAATGCTGCCTCCCGGTCTTGCATTTGTAGCGATGAATCAAGCAGCAAAACAAAAGGTTCAAAGCAATGACATTCCAAGATTTTATTTAGACTTGAATCAGTATTTCGATTCACTGGATAAAGATACTACACCTTTCACGCCTGCAGTATCTCTGATACAAGGTTTGGAAACTGTGCTCGATTCAATTGCTGAAGAAGGTTTGGAAAATGTCTTTGAAAGACACTTGAAAATGAGAGATATGTTAAGAGCAGGCTTAGAAGCATTGGATTTGGAACTCCTTGTAAAAGATGAGTTTGCATCGCCTACCGTTACAGCCTTCAAATCCTCGTCAGATGAGCTTTCTCACATCAAAGACGAGTTGAAAAATAACTTCGGTATAACGATAGCCGGAGGTCAAAAACACCTGAAAGGCAAGATTTTACGTATCGGTCATATGGGGTACATGTTCCCGGCAGATATTATCGTCGTTTTAAGTGCGATGGAAGGGATACTAAGTAAATATCGTCAGGAAAACTATTATGGTAAAGCAATCACAAAAGCGCAGGAGGTATTTTTTAATGACTTATAAAGTTCTTGTTCTGGATCCGGTAAGTGAAGATGGTATCAGTGAGCTGATCAACCACCCAAATTATCAGGTGGATATCAATACCGGACTTACAGAAGATGAAATCATAAAAATCGTTTATGATTATCATGCCGTCATCGTACGAAGCCAGACTAAAATCACAGAAAGAATCATTCAGCATGCCCGCTCATTGAGGGTGGTGGCACGTGCCGGTGTCGGCGTTGATAATATCGATATCGATGCAGCGACCAAACTCGGGGTGATTGTTATAAACGCACCGGATGGTAATACCATCTCCGCTACAGAGCACACTATGGCGATGATGCTCTCCCTTGCCAGAGATATTCCCGAAGCTCATAAAGAACTGTCAGAAGGCGTTTGGAACCGCAGTGCACATAAAGGGATCGAATTATATGGCAAGACTCTCGGCATCATCGGCCTTGGTAAAATCGGTTTCGGTGTTGCAAGACGTGCTCAAGTCTTCGGTATGAAAATAGTCGCTTTTGATCCTTATCTATCAGATGAAAAAGCAAAGGAATCAGAAATAGAAAAGATGGAAGTGGATGAGATTTCGAAAGTCGCTGACTTTGTTACAGTGCACACGCCGCTTACTCCGCAGACGAAAGGTATTGTCGGAGAGGCTTTCTTTGAAAACTGTAAACCGAATCTCCGACTGATCAACGTCGCACGCGGCGGTATCATTGATGAAGCAGATCTGCTGACGGCTTTGAAAGAAGATAAAATCGGAGGTGCAGCATTAGATGTATTCGAAGAGGAACCTCCGACTGAAATGGAGCTGCTTTCACATCCAAACGTTGTTGTGACACCTCACCTCGGCGCTTCGACAATCGAAGCCCAGGAAAAAGTAGCAGTCAGCATTTCCGGGGAAATCATCCAGATACTCGAGAACAATACAATCATTCACGCAGTCAACGCACCGCGTATCAGTGAAAATATCAGCAAGGAACTGAAACCTTATATCAACATTTCAAGTCACATGGGCTCTGTCGGTATTCAGCTGATGAATCAGCCGCCGAATGAGATCAGGCTCAAATACCATGGCGATATTGCAGTCGATGACACAAGTATGCTCACCCGTTCATTTATCGCGAGCTTACTGAGTCCACATTTCGGCGAAAGTGTAAATATCATCAATGCACTCTATTTCCTTCAGGAACAGGATGTCACTTATAAAGTTGAGAAAAAAGGAAAAACAAAAGGCTATAATAACTACCTTGAAGTTGAATTATCCAATAATGAAGAAAATCTCGTTCTTGGCGCAAGTGTCCTCGATGGATATGGTGAACGCATCGTAAAAGTGGATGACTATCAGGTCGACATCAAACCGACACGTCATATACTCATCATCAATCATATGGACCGCCCCGGCGTAATCGGTGACATGGGAGTCATCCTGGGCAAACATGCCGTCAACATCGCCAGCATGCAGCTTGGCAGATCCAATGAAGGCGGCGCTGCACTGCTCTCATTATCTTTGGATTCCGCAGTGAGTGAAGAGGCATTGGAAGATTTAAAGAATATAGATGGATTCAAAAATGTACGTCAGGTGGATTTACAACTATAAAAAATGAAAAGCACCGCAGAAATTCAAAAATTTCTGCGGTGCTTTTATTTTTATTCAACCAAGCTTTCAACATGCAGAACATCCGGTACCAGATTGTCCCTTGAAACACCGAGTTCTATAAATGTCGGGATGATATCATCTCCGGTCAAACCTGTCAGCGTCCCTATGAATTCAACTTCCATCTTCTCAGAACAGAAGTAATCCGCTACTGAGTCACCGACAACATAAACCTTCTCTTCAGAGACGTTTTCTCCTTCTGTGGACTGTATAAAGTATTCTTCATTGTGTTCGTAAAGTGTCCATAAATAGCTGTAAGGATGCGGTTTGGACAATTGACGGTCCACACCTTCTCTCGCTTCCGCTTCTTTAACTTCGGAGGCAGTGGAAATTCTCTGATCCTCAAAATATTCAAGCAGCCCTGCCGCTTCAAAAGGAATAAGGGTTTCTTCTCTTGAACGACCTGTCGCAATACCGATTGTCTGATCTGCATCCAGCAGATTTTTCAGCATAGTTTCGATTTTTTCAACCGGAGCAAGCCATTCTTCCTGGTGAAGGAAACCTTCTTTATCACCTTCTATAGGAAGTTCGCTGTCCTTCACTCTCATTCTTTCACTGCCAAGGTACCACTCCTGGTAGATGTGCTGGCCTAAATGCCATAGTTTACTGTTTGTTTTAAAATCGTCTTTTTCATTTAAGAACTTCAATGAAGTTGCATAGTTCACCAGACCTTCGTAAATTGTTTCTTTAGTGTATTCATCACCATCAAGAAATTCTAAAACTTTACTGTAGTCAGGCTCAGCATCGCCCAGCATTTCGCCCATTTCATAAAGGTTATTTATATTGACATTACTTATATTGATGCCCGCGTCTTTCAGCAGATTGATATATATAATCGAGAACGATATGTATAACATGTCCCAGTTAGAGTTTAATCCCATCTCTTTATATCGGCTTAGAACTTTATCGTCTAAAAAGATCTTACTTCTAATTTCTGCAATTTCTTCATCTGTATAAGATGTTTTAAATTTTTCCTGAGTTAAATTTAAATATCTTGGGTTAAAAAGCAGTTCATGTACAGACAATGCAGCAACATCAAAACATCTTTCTTCACTTAAAAATACTCCATCAACATCAAAAATTACAACGGACATAATGCGCCTCCTTCAAAGCGGTTTTCGTCTATCATTTATATTAAAGTTTCTCACATAAACGGGTAAATGTCGAACACTATTGCTATTAATCTTTTCCATACAATGAACGCTCTGTTATACTATTAACTGAATTTACAAATAAAGGGGATAATTTAAAGTGGCGCTTACATATTTAAATGATTTGAAAAAAGAAATTGGCAAAGTGATTGTCGGGCAGGAAGAAGTGGTGGACCTTATTTTCATCAGTATTATACAAAAGGGGCATATACTGTTTGAAAGTGTTCCCGGTACCGGGAAGACCGTCCTGTCGAAATCAGTATCACAAGTGATGGGCGGAACTTTTTCGAGAGTTCAATTCACACCGGATGTTCTTCCGACAGATATTACCGGTATGAATATATATAATCCAAAGACGAAAGAATTCGAACTGCAGCTCGGTCCTGTGAAAACAAATATTCTGCTGGCAGATGAAATCAACCGTGCAACACCGCGTACACAGTCAGCACTTCTTGAAGTAATGGAAGAAAGCCAAGTCACCGTCGACGGTAAAACCTATCCGATTGAGGAGCCGTTCATTGTACTTGCAACACAAAACCCGATCGAATCCAAACAGGGAACATTCGATTTACCCGAAGCCCAGATGGACCGTTTCTTTTTGAAAATAGATCTCGGTTATCCTTCATTTGAAAATGAACGATTGATGCTTGATCTTCACAGGAATACAGAGATACATGCCGCCATAGAACAGGTGCTGACTTTGGAAACAATAAAAGAAATACAGGATATGGCCGGTAATATAGATATTAATGATGCCGTTAAAGATTATATTATCAACCTGGTTCATCGGACGCGCAACCATGAACATATTGAACTCGGCGCTTCACCGCGTGGTACAATCGCTCTGATGCAGGCAAGTATCGGAACTGCTCTGATTAATGGAAGAGACTATGTGACTCCTGATGATGTAAAATATATCGCGCCTTATGTTCTTTCGCACCGAATCGTCCTCAACATCGAGGGAATGACTTTGACCAATCACGATGAAGTGATTGATACAATTCTAAATCAGACAGAAGTACCGGTCGAATATGGGGTCACACGGGATGAAGTATAGAGTCGTCCATACAGATTCTAAAATTGAAGCCCTGCTATTTTTCATCATCGCTGTGATGATTATATTCAATCTTTTATTCACAGTGAATTTAAATGGATGGTTGCAGCTGATCATAGGGATTGTCATTGCAATGACCATTCTGAATTTAATTTATGAAAAATATGTTACCGTCCGTCTGACAGCTGAAATATTGCCGAAACAGATCAGAAAGTATAAAGGACAGGAAGGTACTGTACAATTCAAAATCATTCAAAGAGGATGGCTTCCCATCCTATCGGCACGAATCCATATCTCAGCCGGTGACGACATTAAATTTCACAACGACCAGGCACTGAAAATCAGAAATGTTACAGAAAGCACTTTTATGTTCACAGTATTTCCCAGGAAATCAACAGTGATAGAAGTCCCTTTCGAAGCGAAAAACCGGGGCACGAGCAAGATTATAAATACTAAAATCAGCATCCCCCGTCTTTACGGATTCGGTGATATCCTGCTTGAACAAGTCGGTCATTCAAACCATGAGATACTCGTCTATCCTGACCGTTATGCACTTCATAACCAGCCTCTGAAAACAAAAATCGAACAGGGCTTATATTTGGAAAAGAATACTTTATTCCATGATCCTTTACTCGCAAACGGCAGCAGACCATATGAAAGGACTGACAGTCTGCGTGATGTCCACTGGAAACTGAGTGCGCGGAGCGGCGAACTGATGACAAAAGAATACGAAAGGACGACCCGCATGTCCTGGTTGTTTTTAATAAACCTGCGGTCGGAGAAATCATTCGCTCCTCCAAATAATATTGAAATCATCTTTGAAAAATTGGCATACATATTTGGAGAGATCACTAAACAGAATATCCCGTTTAAATTAATGGCCAACATGCGGACTTTTGACCAACATCATTTTTTTACCATTCCGGAAAGTTCAGGAACACTGCATTACAGAACAACACTTGAAGCATTGGCGCGTATTAAAACCGTCACATATACAATCAGCTTTGACCGTTTCCTGAAATTTGTACAACAGACTGAAAAGACACCGACCCACATCATCTTTACAGGAGAAGTAGACGCTTTAATGGTTAAAGAACTGCAAATGTATATCGACAGAGGCACGGTCATCTACCAGTTGAATGAACATGGTCTGGAGCCTTTTAAATTGAGTGCTTTACAGGGGGGCGGCAAATGAGTCTCTTAAAATATCACACGTCATTTTTAAGTGTATACCTTGTGGAAATGGCTTTTATTCTGATGATTTACTTGTTTTTAAATATTCATAACGCGGCAGATGACAGAAATAATGTATTCATTTTTCTTATAGTTGTACTAGTCCAGTATATAATCAGCCATCTGATCAACTTGAAGTTTCAGGCAAAATACATCTATGTTCTGGTACCGGTGACATTCATTATTCTGATGTTTACAGGGGGTTATTTCCTTTCTGCATTGTTGATCAGCACCTTGCCTGTATGGCGTCTGGAGCAGCTGCATTACAGTGTATCTGACACGCTCGCTCCTCTGTCTATCCTCACATCACTGATATGGCTCATCCTCATCACCATGCTTTCCACAGCACAGGTCGATGAGAACTTAAGTACATTCAATATCATTTTCGTGATTGCCGTAATAGGATATATCGTGAGTAAGTTCATCAGCCTCGCCATGGACAGCGGCTATGGTTTATCGTCATATTTGAAAGTCGTCTCAATTTTCACTGCAGTATTTCTGGCGCTCTCTTTTTCAATCGGATACATATATAAATTCATTATATTCGGTTTAAGCTATGTCGTAATCTTTCTGCTGAATGCATTTGTTTTTCTGCTGAGACCTGTTTTTGCATTTTTAGAGAATGTAGAACTGGATTACCCGGAGAATTTATTGGAAGAGGAGGACACTGAACTGGATGGATATGAATCACCTGAAGAAGTCGTCTCTTCGACCAATCAGACCTTGAGTATTCCATTCGGTCCGATTATCATCGCAGCAATTGTCATCGCACTCATCGTGTTCATCTATTTATATTTTAAAAAACGGGATATTGTCACAGAAGAAAAATCAGCTGCCTATAAACACACATTTGCTGATCGTGCCAAAACATATAAACCGAGAAATAAAAAAGCACCTGCCGACAAAGTCCGCAGGATGTACTTTGATTTTGAAAAATGGGCCTCAGCAAAAGGCTGCGGCAGGTACCACGATGAAACAATCGAACAATGGTTCAGCCGTCTGTCACTGGATGAGCATATTTCAATCTCCAAGCTTCAGTATTATCAAAAGATGCGCTATAAAGACAAAGTGTTATCTGAAGTAGAATTCAAGCTGCTGAAAAATTATATTAAAGAATTTAAATATATACTGAGCAAGAAGCCTGATTGACAAAATGTCAATCAGGCTTCTTTATATTAATATTGATTCAAATATTGTTTTAATTCCCAATCCGTCACTTGGGCACGGTACATATCCCATTCAATGCTTTTATTGCTGTGAAATTGTTTGGATATATGAGGTCCGAGAGCATCTTGAACGATTTCATCTTTCTTCAATGCTTTCAGAGCTGTGTACAGAGTAGATGGCAGGTCTTCAACACCAACTGCTTCTCTTTCTTCACGCGTCATCTCATACAGGTTCAGATTGACCGGTTCCGGTAAATTAACCTCATTCTTAATACCATCGAGCCCCGATTTCAAAATAACAGCCAATGCCAGGTAAGGGTTTGCTGCGGGGTCAACTGAACGTATTTCAGCTCTGGTCGATAATTTTCTCGATGAAGGTATTCTAAGCAATGGCGAACGGTTTTTACCGCTCCATGCAATATAGCTTGGCGCTTCATAACCTGGCACCAGTCGTTTATATGAATTTACAATCGGATTGCAAACAGCTGTGAAACCTCTCGCATGCCTTAAGATGCCTGCCATAAAATAACGCATTTCCTGACTCAGCCCAAACTCATCATTTTCATCATAAAAGGCATTTTCTTTCCCTCTGAATAATGAAACATTGAAGTGCATTCCACTTCCATTTAAACCAAATAGCGGTTTAGGCATAAATGTCGCATGCAGATTATGCTTTCTTGCAACAGTTTTGACGACTAGTTTAAACGTCTGAATATTGTCACACGCACTTATGGCATCTTCATATTTAAAATCAATTTCATGCTGCCCCTGTGCTACCTCATGGTGGGAAGCCTCAATTTCAAAACCCATATCCTCAAGCTCCAACACAATATCACGACGGCAGTTCTCCCCTAAGTCAGTAGGTGCTAGATCAAAATAACCACCCTGATCATTTAACTCTGTTGTAGGGTGACCGTTTTCATCCAGTTTAAATAAAAAGAATTCCGGCTCCGGTCCTAAGTTGAATGCAGAATACCCCATATCTTCCATTTCTTTTAATACTCTTTTTAAGTTTGTACGGGGGTCTCCCTCAAATGGCTCATTATCCACTGTATAAATATCACAGATTAACCTTGCTACTTTTCCTTTCCCGCCTGTCCATGGGAATATTGACCATGTTTCCAAGTCCGGTTTTAAATACATATCTGACTCTTCAATTCTAACAAATCCCTCGATTGATGATCCATCGAACATCATTTCACCGTCAATTGCTTTATCCAATTGGCTTATCGGCACTTCGACGTTTTTAATAGTCCCCAGTATATCTGTAAATTGCAGACGGATGTACCTGACATTCTCGTTTTCAGCAATACGTTTAATGTCTTCTCTCGTGTAATTGTTCTTCATCATTCACTCTCCTGTATTTTATTAGAAAAATCTTGATAAATCTCCGCGGTTTGGCAAGGACTGTTTCAGCTCTTTGTAATTCAAAATATCTTTAGTTGAATAGTCATCATCTTTGTCGAGAATCTCCCCAATCCTTTTCATCGTAAAACCTTTTTCCATTAAAAGTTTAATCGTCAAAAGTGCCTCGAGATTATTCATGGAAAATAATCTGTGGTTACCCTCACTTCTTGTAAGTACAATTAACCCACATGTTTCGTAATGGCGTATTTGACGAGCTGTCAAGCCGGTTAATTTTATCGCTGACGACATTGGGAAAACAGGTGTATCCCTTCGACTTTTATCATTATTCAAGACTATCACCTCAACCATAAAAACATAATAACACATTTTTTTCCATATTTATAATCGATGTCAGATTATCTGACATCGGTATTATTATATAGAAAATATACTAAACGGTATATAATTTTTTCTTCATCACAAATTTGTTAATCAATCACAGCCTGAGACCCGGGCGCACCCAAAAAGGGTGTCAACCATTAATGGTTGACACCCTTTTCTTGATTATTTAAAAGAAATTCATGATATTCATAACGAATACTAAAACGATGATGACCGGCAATATGAACTTCAGTAAGAAGATCCATGCTTTGAACAACGGATACATTGCACTGTTATTCAGAACGCCGACCTGGCTTTTAATTACCGAATGCTCCAGAATATAGCCGACAAATATTGATGAAATGAGCGCGTTCAGCGGCAGTATCATATTCGATACAAGAAAGTCCACGTTATCAAATATTGTTCCTGCAAAGAACTGCAGATCATTCAGCACACCTTCCGACAGAGCAGATGGAACACCCACGATAAACACAATCAGACCAAAAATATAGGCCATGATTTTTCTCTTATTTTCATTACCTTTAATCGCATTCGCCACATTTATCTCAATCATGGAGATTGCGGAAGTCAGTGTAGCAAAAAGGAATGCAATCAGAAATAGTATATAAAACACATTGCCGAGGGCAATCTCACTGAACACCTGCGGCAGTACTATGAATATCAGTCCCGGACCGAACACGTTCTCCATTTCAAACGATGCAATCGCAGGGAATATAGCCAGGCCTGCCATGACAGATATAGTTATATTCATCAGTACGATATATAGTGCCGACTTGGTTAAATTATGTGTATTATCCAGATAAGATGCATAAGTAATCATTGTTGTCGCACCGATACTCAGTGCAAAGAACGATTGTCCAAGTGCATACAGCACTGCCTGAGAGTCAATATTTTCAAATGAAGGTGTTAAAAAGAATGAGACACCTTCCATTGCATTCGGCAATGTCAATGAACGGATAATAATTATTAAAAACAATATGAATAATAACGGCATCATTATTTTAGATGCACGTTCCAAACCTTTTTGTACACCCTGTGCAACTATGAAAACAGTCAGTAATAAGAATGCACCCTGCCCTAATATTACATAGAGCGGATTGGTTACAATCTGGCCAAACATTCCTTCATAGTCCGAAATTGGCAGTATTCCGATTGTATTGATAAATGCAACAAACAGATACAGTAATATCCAGCCTCCGATGACACTGTAGAATGACAACAGCAAAATAACCGCTATATTACCGCTCCAGCCAAACAGACGGAACCATCTTTTACCACCCAGATATTCGAAGCTTTCTATTGGATTTCGGCCACCGGCACGTCCGATGACGAATTCCGATAATAACAGAGGTAAACCGACCACTAATGTGAACAGCAGAAACATAAGCAGGAACGCCCCGCCGCCATGTTCAGCCGTCATGTAGGGAAAGCGCCACAGTGCTCCCAGACCTATCGCCGATCCGGCTGCAGCCAGTATAAAACCAATCTTAGAACCCCATTGAGATTTCTCCAAATCTTTCCCTCCTGAATTAAAAATTATAGAACGTTTTCATATATTAGCATATAAACACTATTTTTAATAGTGCAATAATATAATACACATAATAA
>NZ_LFKO01000001.1:1213589-1217174 GCF_001265075.1 Salinicoccus sp. YB14-2 | reverse complement strand
CTCCTTGGGGAAAAGCATCAGCGTAAGACTACAGGCTTACGCGATGCCCCAGGAAAGCTAACGTACGGATTATTTTTTCTGGATATATTTATGTCTCAGCCCCGAATTTTTTTATAATTTAGTTCGGGTTGTCTTCCAAATCCGGGATAGGTCTTTCATAATACTGACGGTCTTTATTTGCGTTGAAGTGGTCTGCTTTCTCCACCTTAATATCAGTAACATAGTCAGGCATTTCTACGAAGTTTTCGTAAATCCCTTTCTCCACGAGGTAGTTCCCTTCAGGGAAGTGGACACCTACGTTGCCGTCTTTGATATCAGCATGTTGAACGAAACCTTGGAATACACCGTTCTTATTGTAAAGAACAACTGCTTCTCCTTCTTCCAGCCCTTGTTTATACGCATCATTCTTACTCATCAGGACACTGTAGCGGCCCATATGATTGAATGTGTCTGTATCGCCGTAGACCATGGAGTTGAACTGTTTTCCGCGACGCATAAGGAGTTTGAATTCTCCTGCTTTGGCATTATTATCCGGGATATCCATGCTGATCAGGTTTCCACGGCCATCCGGTGTCGGACATACGCCGCCTTCACATAGCCATGCACCACCGTACTGGTATACGTCTCCGGCTTTTTTCAAGTACTGTACGCCATCATACTGAGGGTTTGCCACTGCAATCTCATTGCGGATTTCCTGACCGGACTTAAAGTCGATCAGATGTGCATTTTCAGGCTTCACACGTTTGGCAAGATCGATATATATCTTCCATTCACTGCGCGCTTCTGCTATACGGTTGCGGTTCCCTTCAATTTCAGGTGAGAAATAAATCATTCTTTCAGTTGAAGTTGACAGTCCGCCGCCATCCTGTTCATAGCGTGTTTTTGCAGGCAGTACGATGACCGCTTCCTTTGCATCCAGCAGAGTGGATGTATTCAGAATAATATCCTGATGAACACGGATATCCAGATTTTCCAGAGCATCTTTCACGAAGTCCGGATCCGGCATCGTTTCAAGGAAGTTACCGCCCGACATATAGTAAAGTTTTAACTTCTTCTCGTTATCTTCAGGCAGCATCGCATTTTCAATCGTTACGCCGACCGTGTCTCCAGGCCACTTAGGCAGTTCGAAGTCCCATACTTTTTCAATTCTTTCAGTGTTGACTTCATCATAGTCTCCGCCCGGTAATGAGAATGGATCAGCACCCATCTCACCTGAACCTTGAACACTTGAGTGTCCGCGAAGCGGCATAAGACCATTGTATTTGCGTCCAAGCCAGCCGCGCAGTAATGCAAGGTTTGCAACTTGTGAAATGTTATCTGTTGCATGTTTGTGCATTGTCAGTCCAAGCGCCCAGACCATTACACCGTTCTTGGACTGTGCAAGCAGGTTGCTCAGTTCAATGATTCTGTCCTTCTTGATTCCTGAAGATTTTTCTATCTCTTCCCATGACTGCTTCTGTACCGTTTCTCTGAGTTCTTCATAGTTATTGACATGTTCACGGACGAATTCATGGTTGACAGCTGAACCTTCAACTGCATCTTCCATATCGAACCAGTGCTTCATGACACCGTGCATTAACGCAATGTCTCCGCCGATGTTCACTTCATAGAAATCGTCTGCAATCTTTGTACCGAATAATGCAGATTCTACGACTGAAGGTACCCAGTAGTTCTCCATAGCAGGTTCTCTGTATGGATTGATTACGATAATTTTCGTACCGCGCTTTTTAGCTTCCATCATATACTTAGTGGATACCGGACTCGCGTTTGAAGCAACACTTCCCCAGAACACCAATACATCTGTACCAAGCCAGTCTTGATAGTTACAAGTTGAAGCACCGACGCCCACTGAGCGTTTCATGGCAGATTTACTTGGTGAGTGACAGATTCTTGAAGCATTGTCTATGTTGTTCGTCTCAAGATAACGCGCAGTTTTTGCAGCCACATAGTATGACTCGTTAGTGATGCCGCGGCTTGTTAAGTAAAATGCATACTGCTTCGGATCAAGCTTTTTCATCTTGTCCGCTACCGTGCCCATAGCCTCATCCCATGAAATTCTAGTGAATTTGTTTTCGCCTTTACGACGGATCATCGGATAAGGTATACGGCCTAATTCTCTGAGTTCTGATGAATCGAGTTTTCTGAGTTCGTTAATATCCTGGTGCAGTATTTTCGGTTCGATCGGTGGTGCTGTATTCAGTCTTAAGACATTGAAACGCGTTGTACAAACATGGGGCCCTGTTAATGTCTGGTCCTGCAGACCACCCACACCTAAAGCACATCCGTCACAAACACCTTTTAAAATTATGTTTTTTGCATAGTTCAGGTTGTCTTTATTTTTCCATGCAATTTTTGCTGAATCTATAATATGTCTTGGTTTAACCTTTGTGAATCCAAAAGGTACAGGGCTGACCCATAAACTGGTATCCCATTTCTTTGTTTTTTTAATAGGACCCGGGTGTAAAGTTTTACCCATTTATGACACTCCTTTTATCCATAGTATATTTATTATACATTAAGTTTATGTGTTTAAAAAGGATATTTAATCAGCTGGCTGCGGTTTATCTTGTACAGTTTGTGAACTTTCTCTCATCTCAGGAGTGGCATCTTTCAGCTTTTTAATATCCATTCTGATTAATAGAGAAATGGCCAGAGCAATTACAAACATCGCTGTAAATATATACAGTGTGAGCGTATAGCTTGCTGTTGCTTCGTATAATTCAGCCACAATGAACGGCCCCGCAAGACCTGCTGCAGCCCACGCCGTCAGTATATAACCATGAATTGCGCCCAGCTGTTTCGTTCCAAAAATATCACCTATATATGCTGGTATGGCAGAGAAGCCTCCGCCGTAACAGGAAATCATTATGAATAATAAAAGAGCAAACAAGTATTCGTTTGTCACTACAGGAAGTATTGCAAACACACCTATTTGGATGACAAAGAAAATAGTGTAGAGATTTGGACGACCGATATAATCTGAAATCGATGCCCACACCAGCCTGCCACCTCCGTTAAAGACACCCATAATCCCTACGATGAGTGCTGCAGCGCCTACTGTAATACCCGTAATTTCCTGAGCCATCGGACTTGCCACAGCCAAGATAGCGATTCCACAAGTGACATTGATAAATAACATCAGCCATAGGAAATAGAATCTCTTTGTCTTAACTGCTTCATTTGCCGTCAACTGGACCAGGTCCTGTTTTATTTCTTTAGGTGAATCATCTGCGTTTTTCATACCCTCAGGCAGATAGCCTTCTGGCGGCTTTTCCAAATATAGACTGGATGAAAGCATCACTACAAAATAAATGGCGGCAAGTATGTAAAATGTTTCAGCTATGCTGAATTCATTCATCAAAAATTCCATTGCCGGCGATGCGATCATCGCAGCAAAACCAAAGCCCATGATTGCAAGCCCTGTCGCCATCCCTCTTCGATCCGGAAACCATTTGACAAGTGTTGAAACCGGCGTAATATAACCTATCCCCAGGCCAATACCGCCAAAAACACCATAACCAAGGTATAACAGCCATAAACTTTCAATTTGTACTGCGTATCCGGCCATTGCCATACCGACTGCAA
>NZ_LFKO01000001.1:1100059-1213481 GCF_001265075.1 Salinicoccus sp. YB14-2 | reverse complement strand
GTGAATGATACATCAGACAGCGACCAGCCGATTGATTCCTGCAGCGGTCCCGTAAAGACACTCCACGCATAAACAGAGCCGATGGATATATGTATTCCGACACCGGCAAGTGCAATCAGCCAACGATTCTTGTTCACTTCCATTTCATTACCCCCATAAGCTTAAAAATTTACATTAAATAGACATATCATATAAAATGTATTTGTTTGCTATAATGGAGTATATATGTTTGTCACAATTGCGACAATGTATTTTGTCCAAATTATGAAATATTTTTGAAAATAATTTTAAAGAGGTAATAAAATGGAAATAACGACACACAGAAAAATTGTCAGATATCAAGACGGGCAATTTTCTGATATAGAAGATGTAGTTGCAGAAGAGTTCCCATTGACTATTTATATAAATGATATTGAGTTTGCCACTCTTGTCTGTTCACCGGAACACCTGCAGGAACTGGTCATCGGCTTTCTTGCGTCTGAAGGCGCCATAAGATCTTATAAAGACATCCTCTCCATCAATCTTGATGACAGTGGCGGATTTTGTCATATAAAGCTGAACAAATCGATTCCGACAGACCATTTCCAGTATTCCAAACGCATACTCGGCTCATGTTGCGGTAAAAGCCGTCAATTCTACTTTCAAAATGATGTAGACACAGCTAAAGTATCGATGAGTAAAACGACACTGACTCCGGAACAGATCAGCAGACTGATGATAGAAATGCAGACGACAAGCACCATCTTCAAAGAAACCGGCGGTATCCATAATGCGAGCCTGGGCAGCCCTGATGGCACTGTCGTCCACCGCGGCGATATCGGTCGTCATAACGCACTTGATAAATTATACGGCTACTGCGTTGAAAATAATATTTCAGTCAGAGATAAGATTCTCGTATTCAGCGGCCGGATTTCTTCCGAAGTTTTGACCAAAGCTGCTAAAATCGGTGTCGGCATCGTTCTGAGCAAGTCCGCGCCTACGGATCTCGCAGTAAAACTTGCCCATGACCTGAACATTACTGCAGTCGGATTTGTGCGCGGCAATTCATTTAATGTCTACAGCCATCCATGGCGTATAAAGGAAATTGAATAATCTTTATATTTAGACTCGTGTCATTTGACTTACATGCTTTACACATTTATCATAAAACTAAGTAAATAACAGTACCACTAGGGGTGCATTAGCTGAGATAGCAGATTTCTGATATAAATTTATCAGAAAGTGCTGATCCCTTCGACTTGATCTGGGTAATTCTAGCGTAAGGAAGTGGTTTAGTACATAAATATCAAACAGCTAACCAAATATATTTCTATAGACTATGATGCTCTTTTGGTGTGTGCTGTTATTTATATTACTAAGCCCGCTTCTGCAATGATTTCATTGCCGGAAACGGGCTTTTTATTTTCCTTAAAAGAAAGGATGGAGAGAAAATGGCACAAAGCTTACCGATTGCTCTGACCGTTGCAGGAACTGATCCTACAGGCGGCGCCGGTGTTCTGGCAGACATTAAATCTTTTCACTCGAGAGAAGTCTACGGCATGTCGGCAGTTACCTCACTCACGGCACAAAATACGATGGGGGTTCAGGATGTCCATCATGTCCCGGCAGACTTTCTGAATGCGCAGCTTGAAAGTATATTTTCCGATGAAATTCCTGATGCTATGAAAAGCGGCATGATTGCCACTGAAGAGATGATGAAAGTTTTGAAGGATTACGTCACTAAATATGAGGTTCCGCTCGTCATCGATCCGGTAATGATTTCAACATCCGGTCATAATCTGATCAGTGAAGATGCCATAGGTTACTTGAAGAGTGAACTGCTCCCCGTCGCCTTGACCGTGACTCCAAATATCATGGAAGCTGAAAAGCTTACCGGAGTAGATATCGAAGACGAAGAAGATGTCAGAAAAGCTGCTAAAGTATTCATTGAAGAAATTGGCGTGAAAAGTGTCATTATAAAGGGCGGTCATCTGAAGGGCGCAGCAGTGGATTATCTGTTTGAAAATGATAATGAAATCCGCCTGTCATCTGACAGAGTCGATACCAATCATACGCACGGGACGGGATGTACATTTTCAGCAGTCATTACGGCAGAGCTGGCCAAAGGGAAATCCTTGAACGATGCTTTTCGCATCGGTAAAAATTATATCACCAAAGCGATACAAGAAACTCCAGAAATCGGCAAAGGCGACGGACCGATAAACCATTTTGCTTATAAAGGAGAATTATAAAATTATGTCACTGATTAAAAATCTACGAGAAAAACCGCCACTGATTGTCTGCATAACAAATGATGTCGTTAAAAATTTTACTGCCAATGGACTTATTGCCCTCGGTGCATCACCGATTATGAGTGGTGAAAAAGATGAGGCAGAATCACTGATGAAAGTTGCTGACGGACTCCTGATCAACATTGGAACAGCTGATGTCCATAAAAAAGAACTGATGTCAGAAATGATTGCCCAGGCAAATAAAAATAATGTCCCTGTAGTATTGGACCCCGTAGGCTATGGAGCCTCGTCCTTCAGAAAAAGTCTGGTAGATGAACTGATAGAAAGATACAATATAGACTTTATTAAAGGAAACAGAAGTGAAATGCTCGCTTTATCAGGTGAAGAAAGCACATCACGAGGCGTGGATTCAACTGAGGAAAGCGACGCTCTTGAAATCGCAGAAAACACCTTTAGTAAGTATCGGATACCTGTTCTGGTCACGGGTGAAACAGATGGTGTCGTTACACATGATCAAAAATACACTCTTCATAACGGCCATAGTCTGCAAGGCAAGATAACGGGATCGGGGTGCCTTCTCGGTGCTGTCATACTGGGATTCATCGCTAAAAATAACGATGTAAATAACGCTGTTGTCAATGCAGTCAGCTACTATAATCTCTGTGCCGAATCGGCAGCACAGAATAACACTGCAGGGCCAGGCACTTTCCTGCCAAATTATATCGATGCTCTGTATTTAAATGATGATGCTACCTTAAAAGATAAGGTTGTTAAAATTCATGAATAAAACTGATTTAAGACTTTATTTTATATATGGTTCAAATAATGGCGACACAACCACCAGCCTATCCATCATAGAACAGGCATTACAGAGCGGAATCACCTTATTCCAACTGCGTGAAAAAGGACAGGGCGCCCTGACAGGAGAAGCGCTTAGAGACTTTGCTCTTTCGGTACAGAAACTGACCACCAGATATGAGGTGCCATTTATTATTAATGATGATGTGGAGCTCGCACTGGCATTGAAGGCGGATGGTATTCATATTGGTCAGGATGATATGGACCCTGACAGACTGCCTGCTTATTTCGATGATAAGATTGTCGGCCTGTCTGTACGAGATGAAGCCGAGCTTGCCGTCAGCTGTCTCGACAATGTCAGTTACATCGGTACAGGACCCGTATTTCCAACAGGATCCAAAGACGATGCAGGCGCTGCCATAGGCGTTTCCGGGCTGAAATTGATGCGACAAAAGATAGGCACACTCCCAATGGTTGCCATCGGCGGGATAACAGAAAGCAATTATACTGATTGCATTACTGAGGGTGCGGATGGCATCGCAGTAATTTCAGCAATTGCCGGAGCGGATAACATTGCTCAGGCCGTCCGTAATTTTTTAAATTAAAAAACGTCGCCATTAAATTAAACTGATGGCGGCGCTTTATTTGTCATTACGGTATTCTGTATACTCCATGTTGCCGGTACTTAAACTATATTCATTATAATATGATGACATTATATCAGCGATGATAACCGGCCATCTTATGTCCGTTGCATATTGATGATGCCCTGGATTTTCAGGGTTCCATCTCATCTTATATAACGTATTTTGATAATTGTTGACATAGTTATCACTGATGAACTTAGCACCGCCCAGTATAGCCGCTTCAGGCGATGACCAGTTTTCCTGTTCAGCATAACTGGCCCCCGATTCCACTGCCTGTTTATCAAAAGCACCGATACCGAAAAAATTGTAGTAGGTTTCATCCGTTTTAATTCCCTGTGCCAGTTCCGATTGGCCATTCCCAGTCTCCAATTGCGCGTGGCTGATTAAATACATCACATTGATGTCATGTAAATTCTGAGCCTCCAAAAAAGTTTCCCCGCGGTTTTCAAGTATACCCTTGCCTTCAAGTATCTCATTCAATGTTTCAATGTCGGTGTCCACCTTATCCCGCAGATCCATATGCTGGAGTGGATAATGGTCTTTATCCGTGGTCATATATTTTCTGATTTGATCTTCATCGGCATTCGTCAGCTCGCCATTCTGAATGGTGACATCCTGTGTATTTTTTTCCATGTGAGATGAAACAGCTTCATCAAAAGTATATTCAGACTGATAATTTCTATTCCCCGTTGTTTCTGAAACGATAAAAGCAATGACGAACACTCCCATGATAACGCTCAACAACAATAATGGTAAATCGTCTTTATCTTTATTCAGCATTTATTTTACCTTTTTCCTTTGTATACTTAGATGGCATTAAAGCAATGCCATAAAAAAGTAAGCATCATATATGATGCTTACTTTTAGTCATACCCGCAAGTGCGATTAATGAATCCACCATCTTGCCGATTCTTTTCTTCATCTCATTACTGAGACTGCCGTACTTCCCATTTTCATCCTTCTTGTAATCGGAACTGCTTGCACAGAGGTGGGTCGGTATAGCCAGCGCGTGCAGCCCCCTCATTACTATTCTCAGCTGGGCCAGCGGGTCTGTGTTCCTCATACCTCCGCTTGTACAGTAAAGAGCGACCGGTTTCCCTTCAAACTGGTCAAATGATAAATGGTCCAAAGCATTCTTTAATATACCTGAAAATGAAGTATGGAAGTTTGGCGTTCCAATTATTATGGCATCCGCTTTAGTCGCAACCCGTTTAAACTCCTCAAGTTCTTCAGTTTCAGGTTGCCCGAGTAATGGAATGTCCCATTGGCATAAATCTATTATTTCCACATGGTTTTCTGGCTGTTCAATCTGAGCTTTTATTTCTTCTGCTAAAAAAGCTGTACTTGAACCTGGGAAAGGACTCCCGGAAATAATCAGCAGATTCATTAGTATGCTCCTTTATAAAAAATATTTAGTATACTAATGATAACATTTTTCATACAGCTGTTCACATACGTCAAAAGAAGTAAAAAAAGAGACTTTATCAAGTCTCAGTTCATCAATTTATGATTCAATTCTTGTAATTTACCTAATGTGTCTTCTGGTAAATCTTCCAGTTTTATTTCTTCGTCAACAATTTTTTGGGCTAAGTCCATATCGACACCTACAGCTCGACTGATCTGGTATGCAGTTAATTTTTCCACGAGTAGTGAAAGGTTCAATTCAGTGTTCATAATGTCACCTTCTTCATAAGTATCGAAGTATCAATAACTTATTATACCACAGATTCCATGAACTTCAACTATATGTTTAATACATTCAAATCATTTCTCAACATGACCGAATAAAGCAGCTTCCAAATGATGAATTTTATTGATCACTTCAGGACTGAGATCCGATACATCAATTTCCTCATTCAAAACAGCTTCGACCTGTTCCATTGTTATTTCCAAAGCTTCGCTGAGCTGATAGGTTGTTAAAGTGCCTTTTAAAATATTAAACTTCTCGTCCATGCGCATCACCTTTTATTGTTAAGTACCATTAATTATAGGAAGATATTAATAAAATGCAATGTTTTCTTCTTTAATTAACATTTTTAAAATCGGGTAACCAGACTATAAGGAGTGAGTATATGTACGAATCTATATTTAATAAGCAAAAACAATTTTTTCAAACCAAGGAAACATTGTCATTGGATGTGCGGATAAAAGCTTTGAAACAACTTAAAGACGCAATCAATTTTTATGAAGATGAGTTAATGTTTGCAATGAAATCTGATTTCAACAAGAACGAAAGTGATGCTTATTTAACAGAAATAGGAATCGTCTACAATGAAATAAATTTCCACCTTAAAAATTTGTCTCGATGGACGCAGCCGGTCAATGTGAAAACACCGGCGACCCACTTCGGCTCAAAATCTACAATCTACAAAGAGCCGTACGGTGTCTCTTTGATTATTTCACCATGGAATTATCCTTTCAACTTGGCAATCGCTCCGCTGGTCGGCGCACTCAGCGCAGGTAACACTGCAATCTTAAAGCCTTCTGAGCATACGCCTCATGTTTCAGAAATCATTACAAAAGTGATAGACCTTGCTTTCCCTGAAAAATATGTCACCTCAATAGAAGGGGGTATTGAAACCAACCAGCAGCTTTTAAATCTGCCTTTTGATTATATATTCTACACTGGCAGTTCTCATGTCGGTAAAATTGTGATGGAAGCCGCTTCAAAAAATTTAACACCTGTCACCCTGGAGCTCGGCGGTAAATCTCCGAGCATCGTGACAAAAGATGCCAACCTGAAATATGCAGCCAAAAGAATTGTCTGGGGCAAGTTCATGAACGCCGGTCAGACTTGTGTTGCTACGGATTATATTTATGTGGATAACAGTGTAAAGGAACGTCTGATTAAACACTTAAAGCATTACACTCATAAATTTTATAATAAAGAATTTGAACAACAGAATTATATGCAAATTATAAACAATGATCATTTCGAACGTGTCCATAATTACCTTCAAGGTGATATTGCCTATGGCGGACGCAGCCATAAATCCAAACGGATGATTGAGCCGACGATTATTCAAAATGCCGATTTCAGCCATCCTGCGATGGAAGAAGAAATATTCGGTCCCGTCCTGCCAGTCTTAGGTTATGACGATCTGGAAAAAGCATTGATTGATATCAGAGATCTGCCCGACCCTTTGGCGCTATATATTTTCACTGAAAATGATAAAACTGCCAAACATGTCATAAAAACCATACCTTTCGGCGGCGGTGCAATCAACGATACAATGTATCATCTGGCATCGCCTTACTTGCCGTTCGGAGGTCGCGGAAACAGCGGTATGGGGAAATATCATGGACGTTATTCATTCGATACTTTCAGCCATTCAAAAAGCATACTGAAACAGACGACATTATTCGATATCCCATTGCGTTACCCTACCTATAGAAAGTTTCAGAAATTATTGAAATACATTTGGAAATAAAGGGCTGAACGAGATAACGCTAAGCGTTACTTCAACAAAGTCACAACTTGTCAGATAATTTATAATCTTGTAAAGTATTTGACAAAAATCATTTTCAGATGTAACATTAGAAAAAATATTAAATATAGCTTATCAAGAGTGACGGAGGGGACTGGCCCGATGAAGTCCGGCAACCTTTTCAGTAAGGTGCCAATTCCAGCCGGGATACCCGGAAGATGAGCAGATAAGAGTCTGCTAAATTTAGCAGGCTCTTTTATTTACTAAGGAGGAAATATTAATGTCAAAAGATTTTAAGTTCGAAACAAAGCAATTACATTCTGGTCAAGTGGTTGATTCTGATACAAAGTCACGTGCACTTCCAATTTATCAGACGACTTCATATGTTTTTGATGACACGGAACACGGTGCCAACCTTTTCGGCTTATCAGAAGCGGGAAATATTTATACCCGCATTACGAATCCGACTTCCGCCGCACTTGAAACAAGAGTTGCAGAGTTGGAAGGCGGAACAGCAGGACTTGCTGTGGCTTCGGGGATGGCTGCCATCACTTATGCTATACAGGGTGTCGCTGATGCAGGTGACCATATCATTTCAACAACGAGCTTATACGGAGGTACGCACACTTTATTCACACACACTTTCAAAAAGTTTGGAATTGATGTGTCCTTAGTAAATACTAAAGATATAAATAACGTTTCACGTGAAATAAAAGATAATACTAAAGCGATATTCGTAGAAACCATCGGAAATCCCGAAGGCAACATCGAAGATTTGGAAGCATTGGCAAAAGTCGCACAGGATAACAACATAGTTCTGATTGTGGACAATACATTTGCCACACCATATCTTTGCCGTCCGATTGAACACGGCGCAAATATCGTCATACATTCGGCCACTAAATTTTTAGGCGGCCACGGCACTTCAATCGGCGGCGTCATTGTCGACGGCGGTAACTTTGATTGGAAAAACGGAAAATATCCCGGGTTCAGTGAACCTGACAATTCCTATCATGGGTTGGTTTTCGCCGACACATTCGGCAATCAGGCTTTTGCATATAAAATCAGAACGACTCTGTTAAGAGACACCGGTGCTGCGATTTCACCATTCAACTCTTTCCTTCTGACTCAAGGAATCGAAACCCTGTCATTAAGAATGGAAAGGCATGTTGAAAATGCAACTAAAGTCGCTGAGTATCTGGACAACCATGAAAAAGTCGAGTGGATTGATTTTGCAGGTTTGTCCGACAGTCCATACAAACAATTACAGGAGAAGTATCTTCCTAAAGGCGCAGGAGCCATATTCACTTTCGGAGTCAAAGGCGGCTATGAAGCAGGCAAAAAATTCATTGAGTCACTCGAACTGTTTTCAATGCTTGCAAATGTGGGCGATGCAAAATCTCTCGTGGTTCACCCGGCGTCGACTACTCATGCACAGTTGACCGAAGAACAGCAGCTGGCAGGCGGTGTAAAACCGGAAACAGTACGCCTTTCTATCGGTCTTGAGCATATAGATGATATACTGGATGATATCAATAAAGGTCTGGATGCGATTTAATGCCAATAAAAATAGTTGAAGGATTACCGGTTAAAAAAAAGTTAGAACAGGAAAATGTGTTTACAATAGATGCCTCCAGGGCAATAACCCAGGACATCCGCCCGATCAGAATTTTAATTTTAAATCTGATGCCTAAAAAAGAAGAGACGGAGTTGCATCTGTTAAGACTTCTCGGCAATACACCATTGCAGATAGATATTGAATTCTTATATACCGAGACACATAAAAGTAAGAATACGCCGACCAGTCATCTTCATAAATATTACAGAACTTTCAATGAAATTAAGGAGGAGCGCTTTGACGGTATGATTGTCACCGGCGCTCCGGTCGAAAAATTGGACTTTAACCAGGTCGACTATATCAATGAGTTGGAAGCCATCCTAAAATGGTCGGAAAAACATGTGTTCTCAAGGTTTTTCATATGCTGGGGCGCCCAGCATGCTCTGAATTATTACTATCAGTTTGATAAAATCACTCTGTCGAGTAAATTATTCGGTATTTTCAAATATAAAAACATTCTGCCTACACATCCTTTAATGAGAGGCTTTGATGATCAGTTTGAAGTGCCACATTCAAGACACACGAGAATGGATTTCTCAACTCTGGACAAACATCCAGAATTGAAAGTACTGTCTGTCCATCCTGATTTTGGACCTGACATATTAAGTACCGAAGACAGCAGAGATCTTTATATATTCGGACATTTGGAATATGAACGCAATACGCTGAATAATGAGTACATCAGAGATATTGAAAAAGGGGCTGATATCGGTATGCCCCATAACTACTTCCCTGATGATGACTCGAATAACGAACCTTACTTCAACTGGAAGTCACATGGCCACTTATTATTCAATAATTGGCTGAATGAAACGTATCAGAACACATATTATGATTTAAATGATTTAGAAAAATAAAAAACTCAGGTCCAAAGATGGACCTGAGTTTTTTATGATTTGTGGGAAACTTTCATATGATTGATACTATCATTTTGATGCTTTCTGGAGAGTCCCATGAGATTTTTAATAAATAATTCACCATAGAGTTTCAAACTCTGATTTTCTATTAGAGCTACATTTTTATCAATCACTTGTTTTTCACGTGATGAGTCGAATACAGCAATATCCCGAGCATATTTATATTGAGCTATCTCCTCTGATATCTGCATTCTTCTTTCAAACAAACGCATTAACTCCTGGTCAATTTCATCAATTTCTTTACGCAACATTTCATGTTTCGTCATGGGTACTCCTCCTTATCATTATTTTTGAACGATAGTATCGTTCGTAATAGTCTTACCTTCCATTTCCGCAAGGATATTTATGTGCTGCATCAAGTCTTTGAATTCTGCAGGTGTCAGACACTGCTGCCCGTCACTCCATGCATTTTCAGGATCCTGATGCACTTCTATTTGAAGACCATTTGCACCAGATACAACAGCTGATTTAGCCATGGACGGAATGACGTATCTTGTTCCTGCAGCGTGAGACGGGTCAATCACTATCGGCAGGTGTGATTCCTTTTGAATCACAGGTACAGCCTGTAAATCAAGCGTGTTACGTGTAGCTGTTTCAAATGTACGGATACCTCTTTCACAGAAGATTACGTTGTCATTTCCGCCGGCCATGATGTACTCTGCAGACATTAACCACTCCTGGATCGTTGCAGACATACCGCGCTTGAGAAGAACCGGCTTATTCGTCTGTCCAAGTGCCTTAAGCAGATCGAAGTTGGACATATTACGTGCACCGACTTGGATAACGTCTACCATATCAACGAATTCATCAATGTACTCAGTACCCATCAGTTCTGATACGACAGGCAGGCCGGTTTCCTGTTTAGCCGTATTAAGTATACGCAGCCCTTCAAGACCCAGTCCCTGGAAACTATATGGTGAAGTACGCGGCTTGAACGCTCCGCCTCTTAAAGTATTTGCCCCGGCATCTTTTAACGCTTTTGCAAGTGCTACAGTATCATCTTCGTTCTCTACTGAACAAGGTCCGGCACATACTATGAAATGACTGCCGCCGACTTTCACTCCATCTATATCAATGACACTATCATCTTCATGGAACCTTCGATTCGCTTTTTTATATGGTGATTGTATACGGTATACCGCCTTCACTATTCTGTATTTTTTGAAGTCATTCTCGTCCACCCGGGAAGTATCTCCTATAAGTCCGATAATTGTTCTTCTTTCCCCGTCAGACCGGTGTACCCGGAAACCCGCTCCCTCAATATTTGAAACTAACGTTTCAATCTCAGCTTCTTTGGCATCATGCGTAACATGAATAATCATAATAAAAACCTCCCATAATTTTTGAAAAATAAAACTGCCACTTAATATATAAATAAGTGGCAGTTGTTGAAACAATATAGAAGTCCGATTCTCCAGCCACTTATTTTAAATGGCTAGACATTACAAAATGCTTTAGCCATCATTGATACAAACTTTGGTTAGTTTTACGTTTGTACGCAATGATGAGTACAAACGGCATCAAAAATAGCTAAAGTAAAATCGATTATTAATTTGTTGTTCTGTCAATCTCGTCAACATAGTAATCGCTCCAATTTGTAATGTGGTTGATTGCAATTATATGGGGTTATGATTTCTTTGTCAACCCAAAATATTAAAATGTTCAGACTTTTAAAAATCTTGTCGTTTATTTACTTTAGTTATATACTCAAAAGTATAATCATATTGGAGGAATTAAATGAATATAGTCATCATTGGCCTTGGAAATATCGGCGGTTCATTTGCACAGGCTATACAAAAGCATACATACGGTCATGATGTATACGCCATAGACGTTGATGAAGAAACGCTCCGGACTGCAGAAAGACAAGGTTTGATAAAAAAAGGATATACCGATCCAAAAGATATCATTCCTGAAGCGAATTTCATTCTTTTTGCAGTCTATCCAAAAGTTATTGTAAATATTATCGATCAGTACTACTCACTTTTTCAGGAAAATACGATTATTAATGATGTTACAGGTGTTAAAAGGAAGGTCATTGAAGAAATAGAAGATAAACTGCCTCCAAATGTTGATTTCATATTTGGCCATCCCATGGCAGGTCGTGAAAACCGAGGGTTAAAGTACGCCAGCAGTGAAGTTTTCATCGGTGCCAACTATTTGATTACACCGACCAAAAGAAACAAACCTGAAAATATACAGATCTTAAAAGATTTTCTGACCCTTATCGGTTTCAGTAATATTACCGAGATCTCACCTGAGTTCCACGATGAAGTTATAGGATTTACAAGTCAACTGGCGCACGTTATCGCGATTTCTTTAATCAACAGTGATGATATAAACCGGAATACAAAAAAGTATACGGGAGACAGCTACCGGGACTTGACCAGAATTACAAACATCAATGACAAACTTTGGCCCGAACTTTTTGTTATGAATAAAGATTATCTACAAAAGCACATCGATGAATTTAAACGGCAACTCGATAAGTTATCGACAGCAATTGACGATGAAGATATAGCTACTATGGAGCAAATGATGGTCGAATCCCGCAAAAGATACCATGACTTACATAGTTTGAACATGTCAGAGGAATAGAAAAAGCACAGCCTGATCATAGGCTGTGCTTTTTCTATTCTTGTTTCATCTCCACCAACAGTATGTTTATACATTATTTTAAATATTTATTTACATAATGGTGATTTCTATGTATAATGTGATTTATTAACGATTTAGGAGATGGTTACATGGGGCGGCAAAGCAAATAGAACTTAATAAATTTTACGGTAAAAGCTTTTTAAAGGAAATCGACTTTTCCAAAGGTGATTTGGAAACTTTGATTAATTTTGCAGCAGATTTAAAGAAGAAAGAAAAACATGGCATTCCTCAGCGATTCATGAGCGGAAAGCATATTGCATTGATCTTTGAAAAGCAGTCGACACGTACACGTTCTGCATTCACAGTAGCAGCTACTAAACTTGGAGCAAATGTAGAATACCTTAACAAAAATGATCTTCAACTCGGTTCAAAAGAATCAGTCGAAGACACAGCAAAAGTGCTCGGTACAATGTTTGACGGTATTGCATACAGAGGCGATCATCAGGATACTGTTGAGTCACTCGGAGAGCATGCAAACATTCCTATTTGGAATGCTTTGACTAATGAATGGCATCCTACACAGATGCTGGCTGACTTTTTAACCATTAAAGAGCATCTGGGTACATACAAAGGTAAAACAATAACTTTTGTAGGAGATGGCCGAAATAATGTTGCACATTCCTTACTTGTAACGGGGGCTATTCTGGGAGCTAATATTAACATTCTTGCACCGGAATCCCTTCAACCTGAAATATCTGTTCAAAAAACTGCTTATGATATTGCAAAAGGTTCGGGCAGCAAATTAATGATTACGTCAGATATTAAAAAAGGCATTGCGTACAGCGATGCAGTATATACAGATGTATGGTGTTCAATGGGAGAAGAAGACGCACTCGATGAAAGAGTTAATCTGCTCTCTGATTATCAGGTTAACCAGGACTTGATGGATATGACAGGTAAAGAAGATACCATCTTTTTACACTGTCTCCCTGCAATTCATGATAAATCAACAGACGTCGGCAAACTTGCATATGAAAAATTTAATGTAGATGGACTTGAGGTCACAGATGATGTGTTTAGAAGCACAGCTTCAAAAGTCTTTGATCAGGCTGAAAACAGAATGCACACAATTAAAGCATTAATTGCGGTGACATGCGGCAATGTCCATTAATCAGAATGGATAAAAGATAATAAAAATCCGGTCTATATGACCGGATTTTTATTATCTTTTTATAGTATCACTAAGCATTGTTGCTTTTATATCGTGTCTATAATTATAAATGTTGATAAAGACCGCTCGTAATACCGTATAGACCGGTAATGACAGTATCATTCCCCAGAATCCCAGCAAATTAGCAGACCCTATAATCAGTGTTATAACAGTCAAGGGATGTATTTTCATCTGTGTTGTGACTATCTCGGGTGTAAACCACTTTGATTCAACATAGTAGCTTACCAGAAAAATAACGCTGATCCATATCATCATTGGGGGCGACTGTACCAGGGTAAAAATCATGACGATAATGAAAGTAAGCCAACCGCCTATGAAAGGTATAACATTCAAAAATAACGCTATAATAACAAGAAGAATACCGTATTCAGCGTTGATAAGTACAAAACCTATGTATAGAAATACCGCTCTGATAATGCTTGCCATAAGCTGTCCTTGAATAAAAGCCTTTAATGCATCATCGATATCAATCAAAAGAGCAATTATAAATGTTCTCAATTTTCCTGTGAAGATACCAGCTAAACCCGGAATAAATTTCTCATGATCTTTTAACATAAAAAATAAAAACAACGGAATTATTATAATCATGAATAACGTTGAAATAGTATTAGTCACCAGACCCACCACATCTGTTATCGCACCTGAAAAAGAATCATTCAAAATCATGATAAGATGATCGATGAACGTTGCAGCGAAATCAGGCAGTGTCTCCTTTTGAGATATGATGTACCCTGCTGTAGTTTCCAATTCCTGTTGAAATTCCGGAAACCTTGAAATCAGCTTTTGGCTTTCACTTACGATTATAGGTACAGCAAAATATCCTATGATTCCAATGGATAATGAAAACATGAGTATGATTATTAAAATACTCGATATTCTGTTTAATCCATTTCTCTCTAAAAGCGTTTGAAAAGGCAAGGCGATATAATAGAGAAGACCACCGAAAAGCAACGGTATAAACAACGTATCCAACAAGGATGCTAAAGGATAGAATATAATCGACACTTGCATAAATAATACTAAAATGATGAGTACAAAAAGTATTGCGACAGCAAGTTGAAACCAATGTTTCTTAGTCAAGTCATCCTCCCCTTTGAAGTTTAAAATCAAGTATTATTTCTTAAACATTTTAAACAGACTACTGAAAAACCCCTCTTTTTCTTCATCATTCTGTTTGTATACTTGGGTATTCTCTTGTTGAATATCGTCACCCTGTGCCTCTTTTGATTCACTTTCTTCTTCTTGATTGAAATCTCTCATATCAATATTATTTTTTTCTGGATTCTCACTGACAGAAGGTGCTTCATCAACTGATTGTTCTTTTTCTGTCTCATCTGACTCAGAAGTCTGATTTGTATCTTTATAAACATCGTTATCAATTTCTTCCTTATCCATCTCTTCAACATTATTTTCAACGCTGCGATCTTCACCTTCAATATCCGCATTCGTATCAGTGGTATCTGTTGGTTCAGCATCTTCTGTAACGTTATCATCAGCAATGTATTCTTCTTCAGAGGTTGTTTCAATATAACGTTGTGAATTATTTTGATCATACTGTTCCAGACGTTCGACCAAATTACGTATATTATCTTTTAGATCTTTATTTTCATCCTGTATTGCATCTAATCTTTCTATTACATGTGAAAACATCTCTTTAATATCATTATCACTCGATGTCGTTGAAACTCCATGACCCGAAGCAGATATTATTTCTCCTATTTCATTCACTATTTCATCAGCTGCCGATTCCAGTGTATGACCTGGCTTCTTAGCTTTAGTAATTAATTCTCTCAGTATCAGTACATCATTTGCTGAAAACAAACGTCTATTATGTTCATCTTTTGCCACTTCATACTTTCTATCTTCAAGTAGTCTTACATACTTTCTGACATTTTGATCAGACAAATCAACCAATTCTGTAACCTGTGCAGTTGTGTAATAAACTGCCTGATTAAGTTCTTTCATCCTTATTACCTCCGGGTTAGTCATTAATATCTATTATAACGACATTACATTCAAATAACCAGTAACAGCCTATGTTAAATTTTATATTATAACGTTCCGAAAACGCTAGTGCGACCGGCGTTATTAATAAATTAAAACGCTGCAAATCAGCTTTACTGGCGATATAACCATTGAATTATTCATATCGTTGCAATATCAAATGAAATTTATACTGTTTAGTTTCTATAGCGTTAATTATACTATAATTCCGGAGATATTTAAATTGATTATCACTTATCCATATTGACTTTAATAAGAATTATTTGTATATTAATCCTAATATTCTAATCCTATCAGACTTGGAGGTATTAAATGGACACAAGACTTTCTCAATTATCATTAGTGAATGATCATACCGGAGCTACCTCAAATCCTATATATTTGGCTACTGCATACCAACATCCCAGATTAGGCGAATCTACCGGGTTTGACTATACTAGAACTAAAAATCCGACACGATCCCAATTCGAAGAAGCATTTGCAGAATTGGAAGGTGGTAAGTACACGCTCGGGACTTCAAGCGGTATGGCTGCAATACAGCTTGTATGCAATCTTTTCAAACCTGGAGATGAAATTCTTGTAAGCTTCGATTTATACGGTGGCACATTTAGATTATTCGATTTCTATACAAAGCAGTATAATGTTAAATTCAAATATGTAGATTTCACTGAAGTTGATGCTGTTAAAAGACAAATGACCAGCAATACAAAAGCCTTCTTCATAGAACCTATTACAAACCCTTCAATGATGAAAGCCCCCTTGGATTCATTAATTAATATCGCCAAGGATAACGATATAATCACCATTATTGATAATACGTTCTTAACACCATATTTATCTCAACCGCTCAAACAGGGCGCTGACATAGTCATTCATTCAGCGACGAAGTATATCGGCGGACATAATGATGTATTGGGCGGCGTTGTTACTGTGAACGATGAATCACTTGGAAATCAGCTGGCTGAGTACCATAATATGATCGGCGCCACACTATCTCCTATAGACAGCTATTTATTAATCCGGGGCCTGAAAACTTTACATCTCAGAATAGAAAGAGCACAGGAAAATGCCCGTAAACTTGCAGAGTATTTTGATGATCATCCCGCCATCAAAGATGTTTTATATTCAGGAAAAACAGGCATGTTGAGTTTAAAACTGGAAAGTGGGTATAGCGTAAAACGATTGCTCGAAAGTGTTAGATTGTGTACATTTGCTGAGAGTTTAGGCGGTACAGAAACATTCATTACTTTCCCCTACACACAGACTCATGCTGATATGCCTAAAGAGGAACTGGAGGCAAGAGGGATTGATCAGCAGTTAATTCGTCTGTCCGTCGGGACTGAAGCATATGAAGACATTAAAAATGACATAAATCAGGCTTTGTCCAAAAGTTATACAAAGTAATAAAAAAAGAAGCGATTCGGTCGAATCGCTTCTTTTTTAACTTAACAGCACACTGTCTTCACCAGTTGATAATCTTAGTGATTTAGATGTGTTTTCATGAATTTCTTCAAATATTTCCGGATGCTCTGATAGTTTGATGCCGTATGAAGGGACCATTTCTTTTATCTTATCTTCCCATTGAGGATACTCTGCCGGGAAGCATCGTTGTAGTATGTCGAGCATTACTTCTACCGCTACAGAGGCACCTGGAGATGCCCCTAAAAGTGCTGCTACAGTGCCGTTTGATGATGTTATAACTTCGGTGCCGAACTGTAACGTTCCTTTTCCTTTATCATCCGTATCTTTGATGACCTGCACACGTTGTCCTGCAACAACAAGTTCCCAATCTTCACTTTTAGCATTCGGTATGAACTCCCTGAGGTCGTTCATACGCTCTTCATCAGAAAGGAGGACCTGTTGGATCAGGTATTTCGTCAGACCCAGTTCTTTAGCTCCTGCTGAGAGCATTGTCAGTACGTTATAAGGCTTTACTGAGTTTATAAGATCCATATAAGAACCCGTTTTTAAAAATTTTGGTGAAAAACCGGCAAACGGACCAAATAATAAACTTCTTTTTCCATCTATATAACGTGTATCAAGATGAGGCACCGACATAGGCGGGGCGCCCACTTTCGCTTTACCGTATACTTTGGCATTATGCTTATTTATTATTTCTTCGTCGGTACATGCAAGGAACATACCGCTCACAGGGAACCCGCCGACATTTTTAGATTCTTCAATACCTGTTTTCTGCAGGAGTGGGAGACTGTTGCCTCCAGCACCTATAAAGACGAAGTCGCTCATGTGATACTCCGTTTTACCGGTATAGTGGTTTTTCACAGTCACCTGCCACTTGTCGTTCTCCAGCTGCTTAAAATCTTCCACACTATGGTTATAATTCATTTCGACATCTTGTTCCTCCAGCAGAGAAAACAACTTACGGGATAGTGCTCCGAAGTTGACGTCTGTCCCTGTGTCGATTTTAGTAGCTCCAATTTCCTGACCAGGCTCCCGTCCTTCCATCATCAATGGAATCCATTCTTTCAGTGTTTCATAGTCATCTGAGAATTCCATACCCTCAAATAATGGATTATCTTTAAGTGAATCAATACGTTTATTTAGAAACTCCACATTTTTTTTGCCTTCGACAAAACTTAAGTGGGGCACCTGCTTAATAAATTTTTCAGGTGTTTCCAGCATTCCCTGGTCCACAAGATAAGCCCAGAACTGTTTACTGATTTGAAACTGTTCATTGATCTTTACTGCTTTGCTTATGTCCAGTGATCCGTCAGCCTGTTCAGGTGTATAATTTAGTTCACATAACGCTGAATGTCCTGTTCCTGCGTTATTCCACGCATCGGAACTTTCCTGACCCGAACTCTCCAACTTTTCGAATACTTTGATATTCCACCCGGGGTTAAGTTGCTTTATAATTGTCCCCAGAGTAGCACTCATGACGCCGCTGCCGATTAGTATAATATCTTTTTTATCTTCTATCTGACTCATAATCTTTTAAAGCGCTCCTTTTACACATTTAGAACCTTCTATGGTTGCAACAAATAAGAAGGTTTAGTTTTTTATATTCTATTACTACTCATTATACTCCTTTTAATTTGATGATTAAAGGGTTTTAATAAATTGTGTCATACGATATCTTAAATGTGTCATACAAATGAAAAGAGTCCTTATCAGGACCCATTATCAACTCTGTAATTTAGAACTTACAAATTCTATGAATGCTTCGCTGTTGCCTTTAGTCACATTGACCATTGCTATTTTACCCATACCTTCAGGGAACTCGAGAAACAAAGCCTCTTTTTCAATATAGGCTTTAACAATATCCTGATAACTGAATACACGTTTGTATGATTCACCGTTCATGTCCACATTCATGATCATTCTCTCAGTCGTAGTGATATATGCGCCTTCAAATTCTGTCTGATTTCCTACTTTATAAAGCAGTGTGCCCTGAACCGCCGGTCCTGTCTTTTCTGTCGGGTAAAGTTCATGTTCATCTATAACTGTTAAATCCAATATCATTAACTCCTTAATTATATATTTTCCAGTTTTTCTCGGTTGCTATTTTCAACAACTTTTCGTCCGGTTGTACTGCCACTGGATTTCCTACCAATTCCAGCATCTGTATGTCTGAATAACTATCACTGAAAGCCAGACTGTTCTCCCAGTCCACTGTATCACCTCTGCTGTTAAAATAATCCATTAACAGCTTAACTTTCATTCCGGAATGCACCCTGTTGAATTGTTTTTTGTGATCGAGTTTACCTTCATCATAATGGATGACGGAACCAAAAATATAATCTACTGAATCAGACTTGAATAATGCTTCCAGCAATGGCATGAAAGCGCCGGAAACCAGCACAATATAATAATTGTCTTCTTTGAGTTTACGAAGTTGTTCAACCAGGCCAGGGCGCATATCTTCAATCATGTTATTTGCTATCTCATGAAAGAAACTCTCGATTTCCTCTTTATACATCCCTTTAAAAGAATGGATGTATTTTTCAAGCGCTTTGTTCTGCATGGTCAATCTTGATACCAGTTTCAGTTTATAACCAATGTATGTTGGTCCAAAACTTCTGATGAATTTAGTGTAGACTGTTTTATATTCAGGATGCTTTTTTATTTTTTCTATCAATATATCAAATGTCTCATGAGGATACAGAGTACCGTCAAAATCAAATAGAGCAACCTTCATCTAGACACATCCTTACAGTGTTAATCATTTCAATTTCTATATTATCATAATTGTAGTAGAGTATATATAACTTATGATTTACAAGGAGGATATTAATTAATGACGTTTACAGTTTATCTTGCAGGTCAGATTCATGATGACTGGCGCGGAGAAGTTGAGAAAAAGGCAAAAGACAGTGGTTTGGATTTAAATTTTGTCGGTCCGCAGACCAATCATGATTTATCTGATGACATCGGTGAAAACGTTTTAGGTAAGCAGCCCAGTGATTATTTCAGGGACGATGCTGCTTCAAGCATTAATAACTTCAGAACTTCAGTTCTTATGAACAAGGCTGATTTCGTTATTGCATTGTACGGTGAAAAGTATAAGCAATGGAATACGACGATGGATGCAACAACCGCCATCAACCTTGGCAAACCTTTGATCATTATCAGACCGGAGAGCGCAATCCATGCTCTTAAAGAATTATCCAACAAAGCAAATGTGACTGTTGAAACTGTGGATCAGGCAGTTGAGGTCATAAAATATATTTATAAATAGAATGTAAAACAGGAATGTTTCCCGTGAAACATTCCTGTTTTTTTCTGCCGTTATAAAGGCGTTGCTCTTTTAAAGTAAATACTTTGAACCCTTTGGATCCATGCATTTAATTCATATAATGGGTGCCGTTATAAAATCCGCTCTACATCTTCATTTATACTTTCCGGTTTTGTTTTAGGTGCATACCTTTCTTTCACTTCACCATTCCTGTCCACAAGAAACTTAGTGAAATTCCATTTAATCTTGTCATTGAACAACCCCTTTTTTGACGACTTCAAATACTCATACAGGGGATGCTCATCCTCTCCGTTAACATCAATTTTCTGATGCATCGGAAAAGATACTCCATAATTCAACTTACAGTTTTCCGCTGCTTCTTCAGATGTACCCGGTTCCTGGCCACCAAATTGATTACTAGGAAATCCAAGGACAACCAGGCCATCATCTTTATAGTCCTGGTACAGCTTTTCCAAGCCATCAAATTGTGGTGCGAAACCGCATTTACTTGCTGTATTTACAATCAGTATCGGACGCCCTCTATACTTTTCAAGCGAATAATTACTGCCGTCTGTCTCTGTAACTTCAATATCATAAATTGACATTCATATCACTCCTTATGAGATATTATAACAATATTTCATTCAATCCAATAATATTCCGTTCAGTCGTTGGTCCGAAATCAAAAAGAAAGTCTATGACGGAACCGTCATAGACTTTCTTCCATTAGTTAATATTCTTTTGATGCTTTAGCACTTGAAAAAGTTTGGTCTTCAGTTAAAACTTCACTATTCTTGATAGGGAAGTTTCTAAATACATAGCTGCCTGCCAAACCGACAATGAAACACAAGACCGCACAAATTGCTGCATATAGTAGTACTTGTCCGGCAGGATTGAATCCGAACATCACCAGAAGTCCTGGTGTAGGTGCAGCTGTACCCGGGGCATCGTTGATCATACCGGAATATGCAATGATGATACCGCTTAGAGCACCTCCGAAGAAGTTCGTCGTATAAATCGGGATTGGGTTTGCAGTAACCAAATCCGCTTTAGACAATGGCTCTATTGCAATAGAAATTACAGATTTCAATTTACCAATTTTTAATCTATGAAGTAAAGTACTGTTCATAAATGCAGAACCGAAAGCTGATAGTGCTGCCACCGCCATCGGTGCGCCTGTCAATCCGAGCATTGCAGTCAATGCCATAGAACTCAGCGGAGAAGTACCAACCACTGTGACGATTCCACCAAGCATCAAGCCCATAACCAATGGACTTGCATCCATAGCCAACTCAATGATCGCACCGATTCTAAGCAAGGAACCATCAACCAGCGGCGTAATTAATAATCCGAACCATCTGGCTAAAGGTACAGCAAGCAAGATAACTAAAATAAAGTCCATTCCAAGTCCGACTTTATTCTGAAAAAATTTAATTAAAAATGCTACAAGATATGCTGAGAATAATGCGGGGATTAAACCGATTTCTCCGAAAGCTACAGCAAGTATTGCCGAGTTTTGAGGGTTAACACCCATCTTCAAACCGACTAACATCGCGACAATGACACCTGAAAGTGTTCCAGCCACTGTTCCTGCCTCTTTAAAGAAATCAAGAGCGAAGATATCTCCGATGACATAGCCCTGTAATGCCTCCACTAAAAACGTTGCGATTGCTGCTGCCGCCAGCGCACTCATGACCTCACTGCCGTATGGCGCATAGTATGTAAACAAACTGAAAAATACGAGTATTAATAATAAAAGTCCTATACCTATTAACTGATCGATTTTAAGTCCCTCCAATATTTGTTCCTATAAAAAGGCTTTCAATATTACCATTATAGTAACTTGTTCTAAAAATCACAAACCATAAAATGGAAACCACAATTAAATTTTGATAGAATATTACTATTTTTAGTGAATATTAACACTTTGGACATAATATTCACTTAAATATGTAAAATATATCTGCTTTAATTCTGCTTAATGGCATCTATGATGAGGTCCGCCATACTCTCTATTCCTTCCGGTAACAGATGTACCCCGTCTGCTGAAAAATACTCAGTTTTATCTTCAGAATATGAATACCAGTCAATAATCGTCACATTCCCATGATTATTACCTGCTTCTTCCAAAGATTCATTCACTGAGGTTTCCCAAGATCTTGGGACTCTGGTGTTTACGAAATATATTTCAGCATCACCGAAAATATCGATAAGCGCATTCAGTTCATCTTCTGTAAATGTTCCATTGGTCCCGAGCTGAATTACTATAATATCATCAGGATTGCCGTAATCACTGTACTTGTGTTCAACCAGCTCTACAGTATCCCTTACCTGTCTGCCAACTTCGCCGTCAATCACTGCATTGGGAATTCTGCTTTCCAGTTCCTCTCCAACATTTACCATGATAGAATCACCGATGAAAAGGGGAGTGATTTCCTGTAGATTGAGCGTTTCATCCGATGGTTCCTCACTTTCTTTCTGAGTGTTCTGTTCGAATAAATAATGGGTCTGACGATTTTTATTTACGTCCTCATGCAAATCATCAAACAATCCAGTCATTACTGTAAGACTGACAGCCGCGACTGTTACCGTGGTGATTAGCCGCAACCTTTTTTGGGATGATGGCCAAACTGCTTTAAATCCATGTCGTCTGAATGGTGTTTCAATCCATTTGTAGGATATTTCTGCAAATATGATAGTCAATAAAATCTGGAGCAGGATAATATAATATGGTATTTGACCCTGAACAAAATTCACATTAATAAGAATGATGATAGGATAATGCCATAAATACAGGCTGTACGATCTTGTTCCCACCCACAAAAATAACGGATTACCCAATATTTTGGGCAGTACTGTCGAAGGGTGCACACTGCTTGCAATCAATAGTAACGTCACCAGTGTAATTAAATACAGGCCGCCATAATATATCCAGTGGCTGGAATCATCGACTGTAATGAAGATAATGACCAATACCAGCAATGCACCGACACCGACACCGTCAATCCAGACCTTTATTTTTTGACCGATATCTTTTTTCAACTTGAAGGGCGGCCAGATATAAGCGAGCAGCACGCCCAGCAAAAGCGTCTGCAGACGTGTATCAGTGCCGAAATATACTCTGGAATTATCTTCGAAAGGGACAGTAAGTACCATCATCCATATCAATGAAATCAAGGTCATCATGAAGATGATGAGCATAATATGTTTGTAGTTTTTAATTTTCAGCAATAAAATCAATAAAGCTGCCGGCCATATGATATAAAACTGCTCTTCGATTGCCAGACTCCATAAATGCATCAGCGGTTTTGGTTCGGATGCTTCAAAATAACTGACATCTTCAATGATGTACCACCAGTTGGACATATACAAAAAGGCTGCAATGCCATCTTCTTTCACCGTTCGAATAATGCCGGACTCGAATATCAAGACATATGTAATCACAACACTGGTCATAAAAAACACAGCAGGTATCAATCTTCTGAATCTTCTTATCCAGAAGTTCTTCAAATCAATCATCTGGGTATTATGATATTCCCTTAGAAGCAGACTGGTGATTAAATAGCCAGAAATCACAAAAAAAGTATCCACTCCTAAAAATCCACCTGGCAGCCAGCGAGGATTCAAGTGGTAAAGTATTATCGCTATGACTGCAATAGCTCTTAAGCCATCCAAACCAGGCATGTATCTTGAGCTTTGTAATTTCAATTGATTAGAGTGATTACTCATAACTTTGACCTTACTTTCAGATTGATAATAAGTAATTTAAATTATATCATGCTATCATAAATTATCATGTAAACTTTTGGGTATATGTAATTTAGGATCAACTAATTAGGAGGACATAATATGTTACGTCATTTAGTCAACTTTTATGTAGGTAAAAATATGTTTGAAGGCGGACTTCAAAAAGTACAAAACGATGGGGAGCTTGGCACCGGTTTTGAAGAAAAGTTCAGTGTGGACAGTAAACAGATGAAACTTGCCGGTTATTTCGAATCAATCGGCGGGGCACTCCTGTTCTTTACACTATTCAGTAAAACACTGGTAAGAATAGGTATCATTATGATGAACCTGGTATTAGGCACGGCAATATTCAAGCATTATAAATCAGGTGACGGCTTTGAAGAAACAAAAGGCGCCATTAAATTTTTCGGATTGAATACACTGAGCTTTTTTGAAACTTTCCGTAAATAATCATTTTAAACCATTGTGAAAAGCCACAATGGTTTTATTTTTCATTATATATGACCTTTGAATCGCATATTTTCAGAACCCATTTTATATAAAGCATATGAAGTCTTTAAGGGTCCATTACCGGTTTATCTGTGGTAAGAATAGGATAGAATACATATAGCACTGTTATGAGGAGATTTGATAATGGAGACTTATACAAAACAATATATCAACGGTGAGTGGATTGACAGCATGAGCGGTGAAACCATCGATGTTATCAATCCTGCAACAGAAGAGGTTTATGGAAAGATTGCAAAAGGCAATTCAGAAGATGTGGACAAAGCAGTAGAGGCGGCAGATGCCGTTTACCTCACATTTAGAAATATGCCGGTGGAAGACAGAAAAAATATGCTGGACAGGATTGTGACTGAATATGAAAATAGAAAAGATGATATCATCAAAGCCATTACATCCGAACTCGGCTCTCCAAAAAGTAAGTCGGAAAACGTCCATTACGAAATGGGGCTGACCCACTTCAAGGCAGCGAGAGACGCCCTTGATGATTTCCAGTTTGAAGAAAGGCGTGGAGACGCGCTTGTAGTAAAAGAAGCAATTGGGGTTGCCGGATTGATCACACCATGGAATTTCCCGACCAACCAGACATCATTAAAATTATCCGCAGCTATGGCAGCCGGTTCTCCCGTGGTATTGAAACCATCTGAAGAAACACCATTTGCCGCAATAATTTTAGCAGAGATTTTTGATGCAGCCGGAGTGCCGAAAGGGGTCTTCAACCTTGTGAACGGTGATGGAGAAGGAGTAGGAACACCTTTATCCGGCCATCCTAAAGTACGTATGATGTCATTTACAGGCTCGGGTCCAACAGGTTCTAAAATAATGGAAAAAGCCAGTCAGGATTTTAAAAGAGTCGCGCTCGAATTGGGCGGGAAATCTCCATACATTATTTTGGACGATGTCGATATAGACAAAGCAGCCAGGTCTGCCGTCCAAAAGGTAGTGAACAATACAGGACAAGTATGTACAGCAGGCACAAGAACGCTTATCCCTGCATCCATCAAAGATGAGTTCATTAAGAAAGCTAAGCAGTATATGCATGAAGTCGTTGTCGGTGACCCTAACGATGAAACGACAACAATGGGACCGGTCATCAGTAAGAAGCAATTTGATCAGGTGCAGAGTTATATAGACATCGGAGAAAAAGAGGGGGCGAAACTGTACTATGGCGGCACAGGAAAACCTGACGGACTGGATAAGGGTTATTTTGCAAAGCCGACCATTTTCACAGATGTCGATAATAAAATGCAGATAGCACAAGAAGAAATCTTCGGCCCTGTCATGTCTGTCCTCACATACAAAGACCTGGGTGAAGCTATAGAGATAGCTAATGACACAAAGTACGGACTGGCCGGTTATGTTATGGGCAATGATAAGGCGTCTCTGAAAAAAATTGCGCGTTCTATTGAAGCGGGTACAGTAGGCATAAACGATGTACCAGGTCAGTCCGATCTGCCATTCGGCGGTTACAAACAATCCGGACTCGGACGTGAGTGGGGCGATTTCGGCATCGAAGAATTTTTAGAAGTTAAAACCATTAAAGGTTATTTCGCATAAACCACACATAGTCATGAATTTTATTTGATGACTTTTCTGCTGAATTAAAGTACAGTGTTATGAACGAGGTGATAATATGGTTAACGAATATTTGGAAGATAAAAAATTGATGAAATCAATTATTACAAAATATGCATGTGACCTGGGTAAAATTTGGGAGAACAGTCATTTAGAAAATTTCAAGCTGACAATTATTAATAAAAATAACAAACGCTCAATTGATTTTAATAAACTTAAAAATGATCTAAAAAATAAATATGAACTACAATTCATGCATGATTTAAAGGGAATTTATCTCTTATTCAAAGATGGTGATTTGTTTATCGTCGGTAACAGCAGAGATAATATATTCAAACAGCTGAAAACCGACTTCAAAAAAGACGAGGGCTTCAAACAACTTCTGGAATCCTCTAATGTCAAATTAACTGTAATCCGTATGCATGATATGGACAACATCCATAATGCGCGTCTTGAAGCTGTCGTGACAGATATCTATACTAAGCTGTTTAAAGCTCAACTCGCTCAGGAATATGAGTTAAAGATATAAAAAAGGTGAAATGTTCTAATGTGAACATTTCACCTTTTTACTATTCACCCTGTTCAAAAGCAGGCTCCAGGTGGCCCTCTTCTTCAAGCTCGGATAAAAATTCATAGACTTCATCCGATGTAAAAGCTTCTTGAAGCGCCTGAATCGCTTCAGAATCCTGATTATCTTCCCGTGCTACGAGTGTAATTGCAAATGTATTATCCTCATCCTCTTCCAGGAATACTGCATCTTCCGACGTTAATCCAATACTGTCGATATATGTAGGGTAGTTAAAGACCAGTTCAATACCATCTTCGTATGAAGATGTCAGGTTTAACAAATCGACATGAGTAAATGTGAAGTCATGCGGATTCTCTTCAATGTCATCTACAGTGGCATCGTAAGTTACATCATCAGCTAAAGTAATCAAACCATGTTGTTCCAAAATCATTAATGCCCGTGCTTCGTTTGTTGCATCACTTGGAATTGCAACTTCAGCACCATCTTCTATATCTTCTATTGAATCATATACAGGTGAGTAGAATCCTACAATCGCATTATAGATTGGCTGTATTGCCACCAGGTTTCCATCTCTTTCTGCATTAAACATTTCCATAAATGGTTCATGCTGTGCAAAATTTGCATCCACTTCTTCATTCAACAATGCTTCGTTATATTGAATATTATCAGCCACTTCCACCATTTCAACCGTGTAAGGTTCTTCTATTGCTTCTGCTGCCAATTCTACTACGTCTGTCATAGGAATCGTTTGAGATGCAACCACTAATTCAGTATCTTCTTCGTCAACCGCTTCTTCAGTGCTATTTTCTTCCGTTTCAGCACTCTCTGAAGTTTCCTCAGTATTTTCTTCCTCTCCATTACCGCATGCTGTCATTAAAAATACTATAACGCCCAGCAATACAAACAACAAATTACGTTTAAACATTACACTCACTCCTTATAAATTATGATTATCTTTTATCCATTTTTTTAGCGAGCTTTAATCCCAGCCACTGCATAATCTGCACAATGATGATGATAACAATGATCGCTGTATACATTATATCTGTTTCATATCTTTGATAACCGTAACGGATGGCAAAGTCACCGATACCGCCGCCGCCGACAACCCCCATAATTGTCGAGTACGATATGAAACTCACAAATGCTGTGGTAAATCCGATGATTAAGGAACTTCTCGATTCTACAAATAGAAACTTCCATACAAGCTGAGATATGGATGCTCCCATGGATTGGGCCGTTTCTGTAACGCCACGCGGTACATCCAATAGCGACTGCTGTACAAAGCGGGCATATAGTGCGATTGCTATGAGCATCATAGGAAATGATGCTGCGACTGGGTCCCCGGTCGCTCTTCCGTATATTGTTCTTATAAAAGGCTGCATTGCCACAACCAGCAGCAGGAACGGAAAAGATCTGACGATATTTACGAAGATATTTGAAAGCTGATATATATAAATATTCTCCATCGGTTTGCCTTTGGCCGTTAAGTATAACAATGTGCCCAGAGGCAGACCCAACAGTATCGCTGCTGTCATGGCAAAGCCCATCATAATTCCAGTTTCCCATAAACTTTCAAATAACGCCGGCCAAAATTCTACTACACGAGAGACATATTCTTCAATGATATCAAACATTTTTCAATACCTTCAAAACACGTTCATGGTAGGATTTATAACTTTTTTGATGAGTATTGGGAACAATATCTATAACGTCAATAAGCTTTCCTTTTTCCATTACAGCACACCTCTGACACATACTTTTAATTACATTCAACTCATGTGTGACGATAAGCATTGTCATATCGAATGCTGTATGCGCCCGTTTCAATACATCCACAATCTCTTCTGTAGTGCTTTCATCAAGAGCAGAAGTCGGTTCATCACAGAGTAAGATTTTCGGACGTGTGATCAACGCCCGTGCTATGCCTACACGTTGTTTTTCACCACCTGATAACTGACCGGGATAATTATCGGCCTTATCCGGAAGACCGACAAATTGCAGCACTTCTTCTACAGTTAAAGGATTTTCGTATTTATGTAGTTCCAAGGGAAGGTGTACGTTTTCTCTGAGAGACTTGTTATTCAACAGGTTGAACTGTTGAAATATCATCCCGATATCTTTTTGATGCTGTCTCAGCTGCTTTCCTGAAAGGTTGAAAACTTCGATATCACCTACAGTCACCTTGCCTTGAGACGGGGATTCAAGCGCATTGATAAAACGGAGTAATGTCGACTTCCCAGCTCCGCTTTCGCCAATCAGACCGAATATTTCATTTTCTTCAACTTTAAATGAGACGTTGTCTACAGCATTGAACAGACCATTTTTCCCATCATAAGTTTTTGTTACACCGGCCATATTTATCAACGTGAACACCTCCTTCATCCCTTGATCATCACTTATTGAATATACCAAAGTACTTCTTGAAAATAAAGAATACCTATAATTATATACAAAAAAAGACTGATTATCCAATCAGTCTTCTTACTCATTAGTCCTCCCAATCGTCGTCATCGTCCCAGTCGTCATCATCGTCATATTCTATATAATAATGCTGGCTCTGTGCATTGTATGAAGCCACCTGACGCATGAAGGTCTCAAGATCACCGATTTCATCAAACTCAATATCCAGGAAGATTACCTTATTAATCGTACCGTTATGCGCATTAACTGAGACAATCGCCCCTTCATCATCACCATCAATTAAATTGGCTACCAGATACTCACTCGGGTTGACTCCTTCATTCAAAGTCGAGTGCAAAAACAGCCCGCCGACTTCATTCATTGCTATATCCCGCGCTTCTTCCACAGAAATGATATCGGTAGCTTCTGATCCCGCTTCATTATTGTCTGAGGTTTCATTACTCTCAGCAGCCTCATTCTCATCCGCAGAACTTTCTTCAGACTCTGTTTCTTTATTTCCTGTCTCTTCGGTGTCTTTCTGTTCAGAGCCAGACGCTTCAGCTCCCTTTTGCTCAGAATTGGCCGTGTCATTGTCCTTTTCTTCAACATAATCCGGATTCTCAGATGATTTTACATCATCAACTGTGCCTTCTGCTCTGTTAATTGTGATTTCATATAAATATTGTTCATCATCCACTGTGACCAGAAAATAATCGTCATTCTCAGACAGGGACACATTACTTATATCGCCCTGGTAACGGTCTGTGACTATAGCTCTTACTTCATCTTCGTTGATGTAATCAGTCTCCATGAAGTTCATGGAGACGATGCCGATTATAACGCCCACCATTACTGCAACTACTGCGATCAGTATTTTACTGGTTTTCATCTTCTTCCTCCTTTGCTCGATCAAATTTCAGCGTAAATGTTGTCCCTTCATCAATTGCACTCTCAACACTGACCTTTATTTCATTCATTTTTGTCAGTTCCTCTGCGATTGATAAACCAAGGCCTGAACCTCCGGTTTTTCTCGCACGTGCCTTATCCACCCGATAAAAACGATTGAAAATCTTGTCTATATCCTCTTTTGGTATGCCAATCCCACTGTCAATAATATCGACGTACGTATACTCATTGTCTTGTGTTATATCTATCTTGATATCATCTGAACTGTATTTATAAGCGTTATCGAGAAAAATTTTAAGCAGTTGGTCCAGACTGTCCGCATCGGCGGTTACAAACATATAATCCATATCATAATGCATATCAATATTTCTGCCGTAAACTGGTTCCAGTCTGTTTTTAATACCTGATATCATTTGTACCAGATTCAGTTTTTCCGGATGGAAATTTTCTCTGGCCTGTGCTGCTTTACTGAAACTGAGCAATTGTTCAGTCAAATATTTCATACGTTTCGCTTCATCAGATATCGCAAAGATACTCTCATCTAAAATATCTTCCCTTGTTTTACCAAAACGTTTGAGCATCTGACTGTAGGAGTCGATTACTGTGATCGGAGTTTTCAGTTCGTGGGACGCATTCATTATAAATGCCTGCTGCTGTTCATCATTTTCTTTAAGGTCCAGCATCATTTCATTAAAAGACTCAGACAGATCTTTCAGTTCTTTCGTATCATTTTTATTTACCTCAAGCATTGTATACCCGCTGGTGTTCTCAGTTTCCTTCATTTTACCAATCAATTTATTTACAGGTTTTAAAATGACATTCGTGATAATGCGGTTTAAAAAGTAGATGACAACGAGAATAATAAGCGTGGAGATGATCAATATCCATTGAAGTATATTGAAAGTATCATATAAAAACTCTATATTTTCATATATTTGCAAATTATAAACTTCACCGTTCTCCCAGATAATCGGCAGTGAAACCATAACAAAATGGATATCATTATAAGTAACGACATCCCTGTACTGTCCGGTATTATAGTCTTCAAAATCTTCAGGATAGCTCGCACTGGTTGTTATTCTGAGCTCTTGTCCCCCTGTCTCATTGAGCAGGACAATAAAACCGTCAGATAGTAAATGTGACTGCAGTACCGCCCGGGTATTTGCATCACTTCCGATAGCATTCTGGAGCTCCTGCATTATATTTACCCCGCGGCCTTCAAGCTGGCTCATTTCTGCATCCAGTGAGAAATTTTTGTAACTGAAGTAGACGAAAGTATTGATTAGAATGACTACGATTGCGGACATTACAGTGATATACAGCTGAATTTTAGTCCCTAATTTCATAATGATTAATCCTTTATCATGTAACCAATGCCTCTGACACTGGAGATTACCGACGGAGAATCCTGATCGATTTTTTTACGTAAATATCTTACATATACATCGACGGTGTTGGTATCTCCAAAATAGTCATAACCCCAGACAGATTCTATGATCTGCTCTCTCGAGAGCACCTGGTTTTTATTTGATAATAAATAGAAAAATAGGTCATATTCTTTCTGGGTCAGATACACATCTTCACCATCAATAAAGACCTCCCTTGTAGAGGGCAGTATTTTAATATTTTTAAATATCATTTCTTCCTGCTTGGCGTTCTGGCCGATTTCATTCTGTTTAAGGTGTGCACGAATCCTTGCTAAAAGTTCTTCAATCTCAAATGGCTTCGTCATATAGTCATTGGCACCGGAATCCAGACCGCTGACTTTATCCATCACCGCATCCCTGGCTGTAAGCATGATGATGCGAATGGATTCATCCTTCTGTCTGACCCTTCTTAAAACTTCCAGACCATTAAGCTCAGGTATCATGACGTCAAGCAGAATCAGATCAAAGTTCTCTTCTTCATATTTATCCAGCGCTTCCTTACCTGTATATGCATTACTGACCTCATAGGATTCAAATTCCAATTCCAGTTGAATCACACGGGCAATTTTTTCATCATCTTCAACGACTAAAATCTTGTGCATAAATTTTCCCCCTAAGAGATGGCTTCATCCATACTCAGTAGTTATCTTTATTGTATATATGGACCTTTTGAATATTATTAGAGATTTCTTAAAATCTCATTAAAATCATACTTACAGTAATTATACATTAAAAAAAGTTCATATGAACTCCTAAGAATTCACATGAACCTGACTGTTCAAACAAGATCCAGATGCTTTTTATAACATTTACGGCAAACAGGCACGTACTCTTCATCACCAATTTGTATCGTTTCACCTACATTTATAGGCTTGCCGTCGAGCATTCTCATGTTTAATGTCGCTTTTTTGTTGCAGTATTGACAGACTGTCTTCAATTCATCGATGGCATCAGCCAATTCCAGTAATGCTTTGCTGCCTTCAAACAGCTGATTGCGGAAATCCGTCTTTAATCCGAAAGCAATAACCGGTATATCCAGTTTGTCGGCGATATCACTCAGGTGATGCACTTCGGACTTTTTTAAAAACTGAGCCTCATCGACCAACACTGCATAAATTTTTTCTTTTTTGTGTGCTTCTTCAACCTGTTCAAAGATTTTATCCGTCACATATTCTGCATCAAGGTTAAGCCCGATACGCGACTCAATCTTTTTAAATCCACTTCTCGTATCAATAGGGGTGGAATATGCCAGACAATTCTTCCCCTGAGTGGTATATTGATAATGTGTAGTAATGATCTGATTGCTTTTATTGCTCTGCATTGTTCCAAAACGATAATATAACTTTGCCATAGCTTAATCCTTTCATTGGTCATACAAGCGTGGTTATTTCCCAGGACATATTAGCGCCAGAACTTCTGATAGCCCTTTTTATCCTCTATGTTATAGTCGATCATCTTTTTGAGCAGATTGTAATCGACTGTTTCGGAATACTTGATTCTGTATAATCCGCTTGTAAAAGAGTAGCCCGCCTCTTCAATCTCATCTTTATAAATACCTATCGTCTTTCCCTCTGGTGAAATGGACATATGTCTTTTGGCACTGTCAATCCCCAGAATGAATGTATCGTCCATTGTGTACATGGGTGTATTCCATTTAATGACCTTTGAAAGGTCCGGGTAATTTAGGTCTATCCAATCAATAACCTCTTCAAATTGTTTACGATGGGCAATATCATCAATTGTGTCAATATAATCCTGAAATGTTTCCAATTCATTCACTCCTTCAAAAAGTTCTATATTTCAATGACATACATCGAGTTTCCAATTTCCATCTGAATGTCGTCTGTTCTCCATTCGCGCTTATACCCGAGGCAGGGACAGATATATGTAACGTCTCCTTCGGTCAGTGAATGTCTGAAATGCACATGCCCCATAATACTGTAACGAATGTTATAATCACTATAAATTTCATCAAAATCACCGGTTCCTATAAATGCGTTGTAATAGTCAAACAGACGATGCGGCATGGGCACTTTAAAGTGTTTATGCGTTACGATATGCGTTACGAGTATGATTTTCCTGCCTTCCAGATCATCCAGGTCTTCCTTGACATCGCCAGCGAATTTTCCTGACATTATATCATCACTGTATCGCCATGCGATATTTTCCTTATCCTGCCACGTTCCCCCGTAATATGCACGTCTCGCCAGTCTTTCATAAGAAAAACGGTCTGAGGCATAGCTGTAATCATACCAGCCCGTATGACCGGCAATCGCCCATTCTTCATTGATGATATGCGGTCTCTTGACAAGGCATTCAGGCTGTTTTGCATAACGCTGCAATATTTCTTCAGTATTTTTTGATATGTCCGACTGCCATAGATCATGATTTCCCGGTACAAATTTAACTTCAATCCCACTCTCTTTTGAAACGGTATGTATGAAATCCATCGTCCGTTCATAGCTGTTGGATATATCTCCTGCAATCAGCAGCATATCTATCTGTCTGTTTTGCATTGCTTCGACTAAGGCATGTTCATATAAGGGAATGTTTTCAACGTCGTTATTATAACGATCGATATGTAAGTCTGAAATAACGCCTATCCTCATAATCAAAACCCCATATTCTTAAACTCACTGTTCTCTATTATCATTTTCCAATTATTTATATCATTTGTCCAATGTTTACTCTGGATCGACTAATCATGATTTCTTTATACATTTTATTTTTAATCAAAATAACTAATGAGTATAATAATATTATGAGGGGGAACTTAATTATGAAAAAGCTTATTAATGACCGTGAACAATTTGTAAGTGATATGCTGGCCGGATTAAAATACAGTGATCCGAAAATAGATATCATTGAGGAAAACGTTGTTGTAAGGAAAAATAAAAAAGAATCCGGCGTCGCATTGGTTTCAGGCGGCGGAAGCGGGCATGAACCGGCACATGCGGGATATGTAGCTGAAGGCATGCTGGATGCAGCAGTATGCGGGGAAGTGTTTACGTCACCGACGCCTGATAAAGTACTCTCGGCAATTAAACATGTTGATAACGGCGACGGCGTGCTTCTGGTCGTAAAAAACTATGCCGGTGATGTGATGAACTTTGATATGGCTAAAGAGATGGCTGAAGCAGAGGGCCACAAAGTCGAGACAGTCATAGTCAGCGATGACGTTGCAATTGAAGATCCTGAAATGCGCAGAGGCGTTGCAGGCACTGTGCTCGTTCATAAGTATGCTGGATATTTATCAGATAAAAAGCAAAGCTTGAATCAAATCAAAGATGAAGTTGAAAAAATGATGACCTCTTTATTTTCCATCGGCATGGCGCTTGAACCGTGCATGGTGCCGACAACGGGTGAATATGGTTTCGATCTTGGAGAAGAAGAGATGGAGATTGGCATCGGTATACATGGTGAAAAGGGGATTTACAGAGAGAAGGCTGAAACAGTCGATAAGATTACTGACAGACTTTTATCCGAGCTCTTCAAATATAACGATAGTAAAGAATTGATCTTAATGGTCAACGGGATGGGGGCCACACCTTTAAGTGAATTATATATCGTTACAAAAAATGTTATGGAAGCTTTGGAAGAGAAAAGCATCAGAGTGACAAAACTGTTTGCCGGTAATTATATGACAGCACTGGATATGCAGGGCTTTTCACTCACTGTCTTAAATCATGATGATCATATAGTCAGTGCACTGAATGCCCCGACTGAATCCACTCACTTTTAAGGAGGCAATAATGGATAATAATAAACTTTTGGACCGTCTGCAAAAATTACAGGCAGTCTTTGCAGAGAAAGAATCAGAACTTACTTCTCTTGATCGTGAGATAGGCGATGGCGACCACGGGGTTAATATGAAGCGTGGATTTAATGCTGTAAAAGAAAATGTCAAAGACGGCAGTACACAGGAGATACTCAAACAGACAGGGATGACACTGATGCGTTCCATCGGCGGAGCCAGCGGGCCCCTTTACGGGTTCAGCTTTGTGAAAATGAGTGAAGCGGCCAAAGATGAAATCGATAAAGAAAATTTGAAACAACTCCTGGACATCTTCGATCAGACCGTCAGTTCAAAAGGTAAAGTGACCGGCGGGGAGAAGACCATGTATGACGTCATCTCAAAAGCCGTGCAGGTTCTTGAAGAGAGCGGCGGACTGAAACTTGATGACCTTCAAAATCTCGCTGATGATACTGAAGATATGATGGCAACAAAAGGCCGCGCAGCATATTTTAAAGAAAAGTCCAAAGGGACGATAGATCCCGGTGCACAAAGTGCAGTTTATATTTTAAGTGCCTTTGACTTGGAGGAGGAATAAAGGATGACAGAAATATTGATTATCAGCCACAGTAAAGATATAGCCTCAGGCACTAAAGCACTGATTGAACAGATGGCTGAAGGTGTGACAGTCCATGCATCAGGCGGCGTCCACGGCGGTATCGGCACAAATATCGGACAGATTGATCATATGCTGGCTGAAGTGAAAGATGATACAATCTGTTTTTTCGATATAGGGTCCAGTCTGATGAATCTGGAAATGGCCGTTGAAATGTATGAAGGCTCACACAATATCCATATTGCCAACGCACCTGTTGTAGAAGGCAGTTTTTTAGCAGCCGTCGAAATAAGTATCGGTACAAATATCGATGATATTATGGATAAACTGAGTGAGATGGTCAAGTAGATGTTGATTCAACAGTATCAGATTCAATTTATATATTAAAAATAACGCCATGCATTGCTGTTAAGTATCGCATGGCGCTATTTTATTTTACAAGCCCGGATAAATCTTTAGAACAGCTTTCTGGATATGATGCTTTCATAGATTGTACAATGGAGATAGTATTAAATCTCAGACTCGGAAGGTGATATCATGATTGTAAGAGCAATAGTCGGTACTCTGGTATTCATCTTTTTCATTATCCCTTTTATCAATAGAGTTCGAAGAGAACGCAATGAAAATAAACGCGTATCAAAATGGAGTATTTTCTTTATAGTGTTTGCCGCTTTGATCTGGATCTTGCTTATGCTGAGCGTCATCATTCAAATGACTTAATACAGCAGCATCTGGTGTTCATTCATACACCGGGCGTCATTTTCAATCTATTTCCCTGATAACTTTACATGGCACGCCTGCTGCCAAAACATTTTCCGGTATATCTTTCGTGACAACACTGCCGGCACCTACAACCGAACCATCTCCAATTGTAACGCCCGGCATTACACTCACGTTGCCGCCCACCCATACATTATTTCCAATAGATATAGGCGATGCTTTTTCAAGCCCTTTATTGCGGTCTTCTGCGTCCAGAGGGTGGCTCGCTGTATAGAATCCGCATGATGGACCGACGAAAACATTGTTGCCCAAAGTGATTTCTGCACCGTCCATAGAATAATTATTTATATTGATAAAAACATTTTCACCTAGCTTTATATTATAACCGTAATCTGTCATGAAAGGACTGGCTACTTCTGCATTTTTAGGAATATATCCAAAAAGTTCAACGAGTATTTCCTGCCGGCGTTTCTCATCACTCGGCTTAGTCATATTAAAGTCATGGCATAAGTCTTGTGCTTTAAGGCGTTCTTTCAAAAGGTCTTCGTCATAATTCGCATCGTACCATTCGTTGGACAGCATTTTATCTTTTTCACTCATAATTAAGTCCTCCAAAATCTCTTTTATATTACATTTCAATCTTATAGGTCAACCGTCTCAAATATAAAAAGTAAGTGATATACTATATTATAAGTATAAATATCAATTATAGGGGTGATTATGATGGAAAATCTTCAAAATCAACTGGTTGCCTGGCGACGGGATTTTCATAAGTATCCCGAACTCGGTTTTTTGGAAATGAGAACCGCATCAATTGTCGCTGATACACTGGAAAAACTGGGATTTGAACTTCTTTTAGGAAAAGAAGTCATGAAACCTGATTCATGTATGGGTAAACCGGGGATGGATAAAACTCGCTCACACCTTGAATGGGCCAGAGCAAATGGTGCAATTGAAAAATATCTGCCGCACTTCGAAGATGGGTATACGGCAGTGGTGGGTGTTCTTGACTCCAATACACCGGGTCCGACGGTTGCATACAGAGTGGATATGGATGCACTGCCAATCTCTGAAAGTGAAAGTGATGCTCACCTGCCTAACCATAGAGGTTTCCGGTCATCCAATAATAATATGCATGCCTGCGGCCACGATGTCCATACCTCTATAGGACTCGGTCTCGCCACGCTCATCAGTGAGAACAAAGAAAATATACGCGGCAGGATAAAATTGATCTTTCAGCCGGCTGAAGAGGGCGCGCGCGGAGCAAAGTCGATGGTGGATGCCGGAGTCGTGGATGATGTCGATTATTTCATCGCTTCACATATAGGGCTCGGGGTGCCTTTCAACCAGTTCATCGCATCAAACAACGGCTTCCTGGCTTCGTCCAAACTCGATGTTAAATTCACTGGCGTTTCTTCACATGCCGGTGCCCATCCGGAAGAAGGTAAAAATGCGATGCTTGCTGCAGTCACCGCAGTGTCGAATCTGCATTCAATCCCAAGGCATGCAGACGGGGTTACACGGGTCAATGTAGGCGAGTTGCATTCCGGCAGCGGAAGAAATATTATCCCTGGTACAGCTGAATTAAAAATGGAATTGCGCGGTGAAACCACGGAGCTCAATGAATATATGAAGAATTATGCTGAAGAAATTATAAGAGGTGCCGCTTTGATGCACCAGATTGATTATAATATAGATACTGTCGGAGAAGCGATAGGTGCTGAAGGCTCTCCTGAACTTGCTGATATATTAAAACAGTGTGCTGACAAAAGCGGAATGATCAGTCAATCACAGACAAATTCCATTAAAGCTTCTGAAGACGCTACTTATTTTATCGATGCAGTACAAAAGCGGCGCGGTTATGCAACATACTGTGTCTTTGGCACCGACCTTGCTGCAGGTCATCATAACGAGAAATTTGATATTCATGAAGACAGTATGATGTCCGCCGTACAAGTATTATTTGAAACCGCAAAAGCACTTACCCATGAGTAATAAAGAACTCTTTCCGAAATTTTATCTGAAGGAGTTTTTTAATGTATTCATCATGATATTTTTATACAACATTGGTTACATCCAACCTTTACTCTTAAAGAAAACAATCATGGAAACGCTGATTCCCAGCATAATGCCCAACGTTATGAAATAACCGAAATTCCAACTGAGTTCCGGCATATTTTCAAAGTTCATGCCGTAAACCCCTGTTATTAAAGTTAGTGGCAGAAAGATCGCTGAGATGATGGTCAATACATTGATAATTTTGTTCATCCGGTATGTATTATAGGACATATAATTATCCTTTATCTCATCAATCATTTCTTCAGTGAATTGAATGATTAATTTTTGCCGGTCTATTTTAGCATCGACCTTATTTAAAATGTCCTCACTTCTTTCACTTTCAAGTACGTCATCCTGTTCTTTAAACTTTTCCACCAGTTCTTCCATTGGAATAATGACACGCTTAACTTTAAATATTCTCTGTTTCAGCTCATATATTTCAGATGTAATGTCCTTCCCTTTATCATCACCAACATGTCTTTCTTCAAATAGGATGACTTCATCCTCTATTTCATGAACGATATCAAAATACTGCTCAATAGTATTCAGTAAAATATGGAGTGCAATATCAATTTCCAAATCATCATTTTTATCTTTGATTATTTCTTCTATATTTATAAATTGCTCCAGTGAGCCATTATGGAACGTTATAATGACGTCCTGCATCACACATACATTTACAGCATGGGCTTCAAATGTTTTCTTATCGATGACATGACAGATCAACAGCTGATAGTTTTCATTTTTAAAATACGCGGGACGATAGTTTTTAATCTTTTCATCTTCAAGTCTGCCGTGCTCAAAATCATGATTTTTCTTCAACTGTTCTTTGTCATCAAAGCTGTCGTAGTCATACCAGACAAAAGTGGCATGCTCCGGTACATCCTCTTTATTTTCCACTTTCCCAATCTCATTATTCTTAGATATATACTGGATGGAAAGGCTCATCATTATCACCTCTCAATTATAATACCCGAATATCCTGATAAAACTCTCTCCTACATGATTTCTTGATATAGATCAATTTTTTATAATCTCAAAATCATTATAATTAAGGTAATAGTGAAATCAAAGTATTCAGGAAGGTTTCCGATTATGAAAACAATATTGAGAACAGGTGATTTAACATGTCCAAGCTGTATTAAAAAATTGAAGCAGGCATCAGAAAACGTAAGGCATCAGCGGTGTTGATGTAAAATTCAATTTGAACAAAATCACCGTCGAACACGATGATACAGTGACAGGGAACTCTTTGAAAAATTGGGTTTACCCTGTTAAGTCGGTTAAAACATCCGCTTGATCCCAATGGATGAATCAATTGTAAACAGTCTGGTTTGTCTAAACAGTACTCGATCTCTTGAGTGCTACTTTCTTCATTTTATCTATGCTGCCGGTATAATAGGAATTGATATGATTTTCGTAAAAGCAAAAGAAGGTTTTGAAATGGATTTTACAAGGAGGTTATTTAATGGCAAAACTGCGGGGTCACCAACTCTGTGTCAGCAAAGTGCCCATCTTCAGCCATCTTAATGATGATGAGTTACACGAGGTGTTCAGTAAAATTAACCATAAACACTTAAATAAAGGAGACTACCTGTATATGGCAGGAGATCAAAATGAATCTCTGTCAGTGTTACATGCAGGTAAAGTCAGAATATACAGACTCAATGCCGAAGGGAAAGAGCAACTTGTCAGAGTGCTTGGCCATGCTGACTTCACAGGAGAGATTTCACTTTTCAATGAGGATAATATACATGAATCTTATGCCGAGGTGTTGGAAGATGCGCAGGTTTGTACAATTAACCGGCAGGATATTTATGACCTTATGAAAAAGTATCCCAATATCAGCATAAAAATTATTGAAAGTTTCGCTGAACGACTCAATGAATCAGAACTGCTGACCACAAACATCTCATTACTCAGCAGTAACGAACGACTTCAGGAATATATCAGAACCCACACTCAGGCTGATCAGTTAAATTTAAATATGCCTAAAAAGGACCTCGCTTCCTATTTAAGTATGCAGCCGGAGACTTTGACCCGTAACTTCAAAAAATTGGAGGATGAAGGACTGATTAGAAAGATAAATAATAAAACTTATGAAATTATAAATATTTAGCAGGTTAAACACACTCAACAGCTGAGTGTGTTTTTATTTTTCATTTCTGCGATTATAATGCCAGGCATGGGGAATAAACTCAATACTAAGGTTGAAAATGTAAATAAACACTGATAGTATCATAAACGTTGTTTTCATTTAAGACGGTTTGTATGTAATATAATTTTATACGGAGGAGGCAATTTTTTTGGAAAATAATAAATCAAACGGAAAGTTATCAAAAGTGTTTGTTTATGGAGTAATTGTCATCGGTATCGTTGTTTTAACAGGTGCATTATTCCCAGACAGTTTTGGTGAGATTTCCAGTTCGATTTCAAGTTGGATCACTGATTATTTCGGTTGGTATTATATGATATTAACCACGTTACTCGTATTTTTCTGTGTATTTTTATTGCTCAGTCCTATTGGAAAATTAAAGCTGGGTAAACCGGATGAAAAGCCGGAGTTCCATACCGTTTCATGGCTGGCTATGCTGTTCAGTGCCGGAATGGGTATCGGGCTCGTATTCTACGGGGCTTCAGAGCCGATGTCTCACTATGTAGCGCCGCCGACTGCGGAGCCGGAGACTCGTGAAGCAATGCTTGAATCCATGAGGTCTACATTTTTACATTACGGTTTCCACGCTTGGGCAATGTACGGGGTTGTAGCACTTGCACTTGCCTATTCACAATTTAGAAAAGGTGAGGTCGGGCTGCTTTCAAAAGTACTCCGTCCATTATTCGGGGACCGGGTAGACGGTCTTCTCGGTATCATTGTCGATGTAATGGCTGTATTTGCCACTGTCGTCGGTGTAGCTGTTTCACTCGGTATCGGTGCGATGCAGATCAATGGCGGTTTAAATTACTTATTCGATGTGCCTGTGAACACATTCGTTCAGGGAATCATCATTGCAATTGTCACTGTTCTGTTCTTAATGAGTGCATGGTCTGGTTTGAGTAAAGGCATCCAGTACTTGAGTAACTTGAACATGATTTTGGCCGCTCTTTTATTTATAGTGATTCTTATCATCGGTCCCACGATCTTAATCCTAAATATGATGACGGCCGGTACCGGCCAATACCTGGGCACTTTTCTGACCCAGAGCTTTGATGTTGCACCATTAAACGAACAAAAGAGCGACTGGATGAGTACATGGACAGTCTATTACTGGGGCTGGTGGATGAGCTGGAGTCCATTTGTAGGTATTTTCATCGCCCGTGTATCACGCGGCCGGACTATCCGGGAATTCATTATGGCTGTACTATTCGTTCCGACATTGATTGGTATCATATGGTTCAGCACATTTGGTATGACAGGTGTGTCCGTTGGACAGAATGCGCCTGAAATCTTTGAAATGGCTGCTGAAACACAACTCTTTGCTGTATTCGACCAGCTGCCTATGGGGATACTGCTGTCACTGATTGCATTATTACTGGTATCTTCATTCTTTGTTACATCAGCTGACTCTGCCACATTCGTTATCGGTATGCAGACATCCTACGGATCTCTTACACCGAGCGGAATCATTAAAATCGTATGGGGTATTTCCCTGTCCTCGATTGCTTTCGTTCTTTTACTGGCAGGCGGGGAAACCGGGTTAAACGCCTTACAGTCAGCCGCCATAATTTCGGCATTACCATTTAGTATCGTCGTGATACTGATGGTCGTATCGTTCTATAAAGATGCAAATGCGGAACGTAAATATTTCGAGCTGACAATCAGTCCGAACAAGCGACGTTACGAAAACTATGTCAAAGGTTCGGCAAAAGAATATGAAGAGGAACTTGAAGATTATAAAAAGAAAGCGAAAGAAGATCCTCCTGGTATTTAATGGGTTGAGCCCGGTACATTGGCGTACCGGGCTTTTTTATATTAGAATTATTAAAAACTGACGAAAGCGGGATGTATATGAAAGAAGAAACTTTAACAGAAGAAATTAAAGCTGAATTGCTTCAGTCACTTAAAACAAGATTTGAAAATAACAACCATCGTCATGAAAATGTAAATTGGGAAGATGTTGAAAAAAAGCTGCTGGCTTCTCCGGATAAAATCAGATCTTTGAAAGAGATGGAAAGCAGCGGCGGAGAGCCGGACGTCGTCAAAACTGAAGATGATTCATACATCTTCATGGACTGTGCCGCAGAAAGTCCTAAAGGCAGACGAAGCCTGTGTTATGATCAGGAAGCGCTTGAATCCAGAAAAAAACACAAACCTGAAAGTTCAGTAATAGCCACTGTTGAAAAGATGGGTGTCGAACTGCTGACCGAAGATGATTACAGATATTTGCAGACTCTGGATACATTCGATAAAAAGACTTCTTCATGGATTGAGACCCCTGAAGACATACGCGCTCTTGGCGGTGCTTTATTCTGCGATTACCGCTACGGCACAGTATTCACTTATCATAACGGCGCTGAATCCTACTATGCCGCACGCGGGTTCAGGGGTAAATTGAATATTTGATGTCAAAGAAATCCGGCTGTCAACAATCAGCCGGATTTCATCATCAACGATATAATGACTATTGGCCTGTGTGCATACGCAGGATAGATTGAAACGATCATAGAGGCGGAGTTTACAGCAATTTTTTCATATCGATTGTTAGTGTTTTAAAAATAAATATGATATAAACATAGTAATACTGAGTGAACGGGTGAAATATGAAGAAGTTTTTTATAATATTGGCCATTTTTACATTCATTGTGGCCGGCTTATTCTATGCTGACAGCCAGTCGGAAGATGGTTTGATTGAAGATATAAGATATATTATTCTTCCGGATCCCATGACAAATAACTTATATGACGAAGGTGAGTGCACCTATTACGTCTTTGATCTGGTAAAGAATGATTTGAACATGATCGAGAACAGCTGGGGAGATGCCGAGCATTGGGCTGAACGGGCTGAGGCTGATGGCTATACAGTAAATCAGAGCCCTGAAGCAGGTGCCCTCCTTCAAACCTCAAGTGGTGAAATCGGACACGTGGCCTATGTAACTGATGTAAACAATGACGGATCCATTGAAATCTCAGAAATGAATTTTTATGAACAATATGAAATTACCGAAAGAACTATAGACTCAGAAGACATCAGCGATTATAACTTTATTCATCCGAAAGAAAATCCACGTCCTAAAGATACTCTTGAATAATTCAGTTAAATAGAAGGAGCAGATGAACTTGTACATTCCCAAACATTTTAAAGTCGATGATTTAGATGAAATCAAAGATTTTATCATCCATAATAATTTTGGAACGATTATTACAACTGATAAAAACAGGCCGGTGGCTACACATACCCCGATGATGCTGAACGAAGAAAATGGTGAATGGACAATCACCGGACATATTTCAAGAGGAAATACACAGTGGAAGATGTTTGACCGCCATGAAAATACGCTGCTTATATTTAAAGGCCCCCATTCTTATATCTCTTCCAAATGGTACGAAGGAGAAAATGTTCCCACATGGAACTATCAGTCCGTTCATTTGTACGGTCAATGTGTCCTGTTAAGTGAAGAGGAACTGCAGCAGGACCTCGTCAATCTGCTCGAAAAGTATGAGGGACGCAGTGAAGGCGGTGCAACATGGGAAAATTTATCAGAATCTTCAAAAGCCCAGATAAAAGGAATTGTCGGATTCAAGGTGAAAGTACAGGAAATCCAGGCCGCGTATAAGATGAGCCAGAACAGAAATGAAACCGATCATCAAAATGTAGTGGAAGCACTCGAGGTGAGAAATTCTGATGACGATAAGAAAATTTCCCGGGAAATGAGAAGAATCAGAAAAGAAAGTGAAAGCAGGAGAATCTGAAATCCTCCTGCTTTCGTCTTTTATCAGATTTTGATCACAATATCTTTTACAAAGTAATAGTTCATCACAATCAGCGCAAAGATTAATGCAATGACGGTTATAAACGTCCCAGCCCCCGACGGCAGACCAAAAGCATTCACTATCACTGAATCCATAGCCTCGGGAAAGGCGCTGCAGAAAATTGTAATGATGATGCCGAGAGCACCAAACCATCCATTTCTATAAAATCCGGTACCAATCAATGTGCCCGCAAGATATGCAAGGTACACCATCGATATTATTGCCAGCAAATTCATCCCCGGATGCATTTCAAGCTGCTGGTTTATATGTTCAGTGCCCGCAAATGGCAATAATCCAATAATCAGACTGATAATGACCATCGTTATCGTCAACGTCAATGCCATGACTGCACCCGAGTACATATTTGCCTTATAGAACTGCTTCCGTGTCATTCCGAGACCGATCGCCCATTTTATAAAAGAACTGCCAATAATGATGCCCATTACAAGCATAAAGATTCTGTTTGAGTTTGACCCCATCGAAAAATAGGACAGATTGTCAAGCTCTTCAGCACCGAATATCAGAAACAGCGTTATATATATTACAGTGAAGATTGGAATATACCAAAATGCACCAAAAATACTGATTACGGATAAATCCATTGTGCCGTTTTTGACTTTATTATTATTCATAATTTCTCTCCTTTCCATTCTAATCTTCCGTCAGATTTATAAATAAGTCCTGTAATCTCATGGATGAATACGAAAGTCTGCCACTATCGAACATTTTCTCATCTTCTTTTGACGGGGAGCCGAGTATCGATACTGCACTCGTCGGTCCAAGTGTTCTCGTATTCACCACTTTTTTATCTCTCGTAAATTCATCTACATCTTCTATGCTCCCTGTCACCTGGTAGCCTCTATCCAGAAATTCATCCACAGGTTCATCGACCAGCACTTGACCGTGATGGATGACCACAACTTCATCAAACAGATAATCCATCTCAGAGACGATATGCGTAGACAGTACGATTACTCTGTTTTCTCTGTTTTTGGCATTGAGTACCTGGCTGTAAAACTTCTCTCTAGACGGTGCGTCCATACCGTTTGTCACCTCATCAAACAGAACGACCGGTGACATTGTCGCAAGCCCCATGGAGGCATCCACCGCCGCCTGCTGCCCCTGGGACAACTCCATCATTTTTTTCTTCATATCAATGTTATATTCATTCAGAAGAGAAAGTGCATAACCCATATCGAACGAAGGCTTATATCTTTTAGCCAGCTGCAGATAATCTTCTACCGTTTCCGATTCCTCACTGTAGTCTTCCGGATGCAGAAAATCGACAAGCGGCATGATATCTGCGTTTTCATACGGATCCTGGCCATCTACAGTCAACATACCTTTAGTCACTTTTCTGTATGTCGCAATCAATGACAGCAACGTCGTTTTACCTGCACCGTTCCTGCCAAGCAGTCCATATACTCTGCCGGGTTCAAACTTTAAATTAATATCTGTTAGAATATTTTCTTTCTTTATCTTCAAATCCACATTTTTAAATTCAACGTTTCCCATGATAATCCTCCTTTACCAGTTCAATCAGCTGATCCAGATCTTTTACTGTCAGCCCGAGTTTTGACATCTCTTCTATCATCGGTTTCACATATTCATCCTTAAATTTATGTTTTCGTTCATTCAGCAGTGTATTCCTCGCATCCTCTGCGACAAACATACCTACACCCCTTTTCTTATAAATTACGCCCTGGTCAACAAGCTGGTTGACACCTTTGGCAACAGTCAGATGATTCACTTTAAAAAATTCTACAATTTCATTGGTAGAAGGAATCTTATCGTTTTCATAAAGTGTCTCATCGATAATCTGATCACTGATCCAGTCTTTGATCTGTTCAAAGATTGGCTTTCTCTCATTTAATTTTCCATTCAAAGTATTCCCTCCTCGCTCTATAGTCCTATACATATGTATATAACTATATATCCTTAAATGAAATTTGTAAACATTTATTTATAAGAAAATAAAAAAACCTTCACTTAAGAAGGTTTTTTGAAAACTCTATTCTTCTATCAATCCAGATTCCATCAGGTATTCTTCTGCGACTTCATATGGATCCGCATCTTCGGCGCTGACCTCATAATTCATCTGCTGCATTTCTTCATCTGTAATTTGTCCTGCAAGCTTATTTAGCGGTTCAACGATTTCAGGATGGTCTTCTAAAAATGAAACTTTGAACATCGGTGCACCGTTATACGGCGGGAAGACATTCTGATCGTCTTCCAACGCAACCATATCAAATTGTTCAAGCTCTGCATCCGTTGAATAGGCATCCAAAAGATTGATGTCTCCCGCTTCAATCGCCTGATATCTCAGTGCGGGTTCCATTGTACTGACATCTCCGAACTCCAGATCATATGCACGCTGAATGGCAGGGTAGCCGTCCTCTTCACGGTCATTGAACTCCAAAGTGAATCCGGCACTGATATCATCATCCATATTTTCCAGGTCACTTACCTGTTCCAATCCATGCTCTGCAGCAAAGTCTTCTTTAACTGCCAAAGTATAAGTATTATTGAACGCCATCGGCTCAAGCAATGTCATATCAAACTCTTCTTCCAGGCTGGATTTCGCCTGTTCATAAACCGCTTCCTCCTCTTTAGATTCAAGTTCTTCCTGTGTAAGCTCACCAAGCACAGTCCCTGTAAATTCCAGGTAGCCGTCGATATCATCGGACTGCAGTGCATTGAAAAGGAACGTCGTTTTACCGAGACCGTCCTCAACTTCGACCATGTAGTCCGTCTCTTCTTCAATCAATATTTTATACATATTAGTTATTATGGAAGGTTCCGCGCCCAGCTTTCCTGCAATCGTGATACTTTCCCCACGTCCCGAGAGCAGCGGGGCAACCGCTATAAGCAATAATACCAGCAGAATTGAACCGAGTGTGATCAACATCTTTTTGTACGACAGACGCTGAAGTATACGCAGGACGATATCAAAGAATATCGCAAGTAACGCTGCCGGTATCGCCCCGATAATGATGAGCGACATGTTGTTTCTATCTATACCGAGTAAAATCAGGTCACCCAGGCCGCCCGCACCGATCAGAGCGGCAAGCGTCGCTGTACCGATGATCAATACCATCGCTGTTCGGATCCCCGCCATGATGACGGGCATTGCAAGCGGCAGTTCTACTTTAAATAAACGCCTCGCGGGCTTCATACCGATGCCTTCAGCCGCTTCCACGAGTGACTCGTCCACCTCATCAATGCCGGTATAAGTATTCCGTAAGATGGGAAGCAATGCGTAGATCACCAGTGCGATGATTGCCGGCACCGTCCCGATTCCAAACAGCGGTATCATCAGACCGAGCAGTGCGAGTGAGGGAATAGTCTGCATTACGGCAGCGATATTTATCACTACCTCAGAAATTTTTTTCGTTTTTGTCAGCAGGATACCCAGCGGCACTCCTATGATTACTGCGATGAATAAAGCGATGAACGAAAGCTGGACATGCTCTATCAATGATGTGAACAGATCTCCGCTTCTCGACTCCAGTGTGCTCAGCAGGCTGTTCATTGACGACCACCGCCCTCATCTTTGGATAAATACTTGAACAGATCCTGACGGTTCAAGTATTTACGCTTATTTTCATCCACAATGATCAATGTATCGTGCTCACTGAAATATTTGAATAACTTGTGCATATCTACATCATGGCAGACTTCCGGTAGATGAACGTCTGTATCCACACCAATTTCAGGTGCATCTCTTACAATATCACCTGCAGTGGACTGCTTCAGCAGATGTCCGTCAATATCACCGATAAAGTCTTTGACAAAATCATTTTCAGGCTCGGACAGAAATTCCTCCGGTGTCCCGATTTGTTCGACACTGCCGGCATTGAGCATACAGATGCGGTCTCCCATTTTCAATGCTTCCTGTATATCATGTGTAACGAAAACAATCGTCTTTTTTATTTTCTTCTGCAGTTCAAGCAGATCATCCTGCAATTTCTCCCTGCTGATGGGATCGAGCGCACTGAACGGCTCATCCATCAATATTACCGGAGGGTCTGCAGCAAGGGCGCGTATGACACCGATACGCTGCTTCTCACCGCCTGACAGCTCGCTTGGAATACGGTTGCGGTACGTTTCAGGCTTAAGGCCGACCATCTCCAACAGTTCGTCCACACGGGCATTTATGTCTTTATTGGCCCATTTCTTCATCTCAGGTACCTGTGCAATATTTTCTTTGATTGTCATATGCGGGAACAGGGCAATCTGCTGAAGGACATAACCGATGTCCCAGCGCATTTCGTACAACGGAAAATCACTGACCGGTTTCTCTTTAAAGTATATGTAGCCTGTGGTCAGCGGTATCAGTCTATTAATCATCTTCAATGTAGTGGTCTTGCCGCATCCGGACGGTCCGATGATGACAAAGAACTCTCCTTCTTCCACCTTGAAATTAACATCTTCAACTGCTAAATTATCACCGTATTTCTTTGAGACATTTTTAAATTCAATCAAAATAAAGCCCCCTTTGTCTGATTCTCTTTTCTATTCTCTTAAATCTTCTTGTTCAAACAGTATTTCCCTTTATTATACTGAAAGTGTGATTCATATCATAGATGCATCTCTCATACACTGTACAATCAGAAGAAAGAGTAGGGAGTTCACCTATGTGTTCATCACTGTAAACTTCCTATACTGAATATGACTATAGGAGAGGATTATATTGAAAACCGAACTACAGAACAGACACGTGGCTACCATCGTTGAAGAATATCCAAGAACTGCTGATGTGTTCCGAAAAGCAGGGATAGATTATTGCTGCGGCGGTAAAATCTCATTGAATGAAGCTGTAGAGAAATGTGATTTTGACAAAGAAAAATTTTTTCTCGAAGTAGAAGATAAGGTCAATCAGTCAAGTGAGGGAGCAGGTCAGATTGATATGAAGTATTTATCAATACCGAGCATCATCGAGTATGTCCAGAACAGATTTCATAAGGATTTGAAGGAAGAGCTGGCCAATCTGACCCCTTTCGTCGAGAGAGTAGCGGGGAGACACGGCGCCACCCAGCCTCACCTTCTCGAGCTGCATGATCTTTTCGAGAAATTCAAAGAGGAAATGATTGCACATACTGCAGATGAAGACGTGAATGTTTTCCCTCTGATTGTCAACTATGTTGATGACGTAGAAATTGTGCCCGTCCCTGAAGTAAAAGAAGCCGTCCAGAAACTCGTGGAAGATCATGATACGACCGGAAACATTTTGATGCGCATGCGAAAAATTACTGACGGCTATAAATTGCCTGAAAATGCATGTGGGACATACACGCTGGTTTACTCGCGCCTTGAAGCACTTGAAAAGCAGACATTCGAGCATGTGTACATGGAAAATCACATTCTTTTTGAAAGAATCGATGAATTGATGGGACAGCATGCATAATTTCAATTTATACAACAAAAAACTGTGTAGAAGTGATTTTAGCTTACACACAGTTTTTTCTTGTCCATTATAATTGTCGAAATAGTCTAAAAATGTTTTGATATCATTCTACATGGGAATGAGAATATCAAACTGTATGGAAGGAGCTTATATATGGCGGAAATCAGAACAGAAACAGTGGACATCACGCTGAACGGCATGAATTTTACTGCACCCAGGCAAGGCAGTCTGCTGAAGTACCTTGAATCCAAAGATATAGACATCCCGAGTTTATGTTACCATCCAAGCCTTGGCGCGTTGGAAACATGTGACACTTGTATTGTTAAAGTAAACGGCGAGTTTGTACGTTCATGTTCAACTGAATTGAATAATGGAGATGTTGTGGAAACGGTCGGCAGCGAGGTTCACGAAGCACAATTGATTGCAATGGATAGAGTAATGGGAAACCATGAACTGTATTGTACAGTGTGTGACTTTAATAATGGCAACTGTGAAATACATAATACAGTTAAAGAAATGCGGATTGATCATCAGGAATCACCACATACAGCAAAAGGCCATGAAATTCAGAGAAATGATTTTTACCGTTATGACCCGGACCAGTGTATTCTATGCGGAAGGTGCGTAGAAGCCTGTCAGGACCTGCAGGTAAATGAAACATTATTGATCGACTGGACATTGGACCGTCCAAAAGTAATATGGGATAACGATACAACAATAGATGATTCATCATGTGTGAACTGCGGACACTGTGCGACAGTCTGTCCATGTAATGCGATGATGGAAGTCGGTATGGAAGGTGAAGCGGGTTACTTAACAGGTATGCTCAAAGATTCATTCAGACCCGCAGTCAACGTCACAAAGGAAGTTGAAACTGGATATAATTCATTGATGGTCGTTTCCGATGTTGAAGCTGAAATGAGAGAAGACCGCATAGAGAAGACAAAAACTGTGTGTACTTACTGTGGAGTCGGCTGTTCTTTCGACGTATGGACGAAAGGCCGTGAAATCTTGAAGATTGAACCTCAGGAGGAAGCACCGGCAAACGGTGTTTCAACTTGCGTAAAAGGTAAATTCGGGTGGGATTTCGTCAACAGTGAAGAAAGACTGACAAAACCTCTAATCCGTAAAGGCGACAGCTTTGTAGAATCAACATGGGAAGAAGCACTCGACATTATCGAGTCCAAGTTCAAAGATAAGATTAAAGAAAAAGGGCCGGATAAACTGGCATTCATTTCTTCATCCAAATGTACAAATGAAGAATCATATCTAATGCAGAAACTCGCTCGTGGCGTAGTGGGCACAAACAACGTGGATAACTGTTCAAGATACTGTCAGTCACCAGCTACGATGGGACTATGGAGAACAGTCGGACACGGCGGAGACTCAGGGAGCATCACAGATATCGGCATGTCTGAACTGGTCATTTCTATCGGTTCCAATACAGCAGAATCACACCCGGTGCTTGCGACACGTGTCAAACGCGCTCAAAAGCTGAACGGTCAAAAAGTGATTGTCAGTGACCTGCGTAAAAACGAACTCGCAGACAGAGCAGACCTTTTCGTTCAGCCGAGCCCGACAACAGACTTGATCTGGCTGTCAGCGGTCACAAAATATATCATTGATCAGGGCTGGCACGATGAAAGATTCATCACTGACCATGTCAATGACTTTGATGAATATTATCAGACACTCGAAAAATATACTATGGATTATGCTGTTGAAAAAACAGGCATTTCCAAAGATGAACTGATTGAAATTGCAGAATCGATCCATAAAGCGGAAACGACTTGTATTTTATGGGCGATGGGCGTCACTCAGAAACAGGGTGGCAGTGATACAAGTACCGCAATTTCCAACCTGCTGCTTGCAACAGGCAACTATATGAAACCTGGTGCTGGAGCTTATCCTCTGCGCGGCCATAACAACGTTCAGGGCGCAAGTGACTTCGGCAGTATGCCGGACCGTTTCCCAGGCTATCAGTTCGTAACCGATGATGAAGTCAGAGGCCGTTTCGAAGAAGGATGGGGTACTGAACTTCCAAAAGAACCGGGACTGAACAACCACGAGATGGTTGATTACATCCATGATGGCAACCTCGACATGCTTTACTTGAAAGGTGAAGATATGGGCATTGTCGATTCGAACATCAACTACGTGCAGGCAGCATTTGAGAAGCTTGAATTTTTCGTAGTGCAGGATATCTTCTTCTCAAAAACATGCGAATACGCAGACATCGTACTGCCTGCAAGTCCAAGCTTCGAAAAAGACGGTACATTCGTCAATACTGAACGCAGATTCCAGCGTCTGTACAAAGTCTTCGATCCGCTTGAAGGCACTAAGCCCGACTGGCAGATCATCATGGAAATTGCGAACCGTCTGGATGCAGGCTGGGATTATGAGCATCCAAGCGAAATCATGGCTGAAGCAGCATCACTGACACCATTATTTGCAGGCGTAAGCTATGACCGCCTGGAAGGCTATGACAGCCTGCAGTGGCCGGTGGATGCAGACGGTACGGATTCACCGCTGCTGTTTACTGAAGAGTTTCCGTTCCCGGACGGCAGAGCACGTTTCTATCCTGTGGACTGGACTGAGCCTCTTGATTTCGGAGAAGAATATGATATTCATGTAAATAACGGTCGTCTGCTGGAGCATTTCCATGAAGGCAACATGACTTACAAATCTGAAGCAATCACCAGAAAAACACCTGAAGTCTTTTTAGAAGTATCTCATGATCTGGCAGAAGACCGCGGTATAGAAGATGGCACAATGGTCAGACTCACATCGCCTTATGGCAGCGTGAAACTGAAGGCTGTCGTCACCGACCGTGTATACGGCAAGCAGGTATACCTGCCGATGAACGATGCTGGCGAAGGCGCGATAAACTACTTGACCAGCTCTTATGCAGATAAAGATACGGATACACCGGCATATAAGGAAGTATCTGCAAAACTTGAAGTGCTGGAGAAAAAAGGCGAGAGTCCTTTACCGAAAATCAACCACAGATACGGAAATCCTCAGCCACAGATCGGTGTAAATGTTGAACAGAAATGGGCACGTAAAGATTACATCTTCCCTGGTGATATCGTTAAGGAAAGAAGGTCGAGAAAATAATGGCAAAAGAAACGAAAGTCATTCATAAAATGAAAGTCGACCCTGAAGTCCAGCACGAACGTGATTTAAAAGAACTTGAAAAGCTGCTTGTTGAAAATCAGGAGCTGCTTGAGAAGCTCTTTGATATATTAAATAAACTCGAAGATCACGAAGTACTGAACATGGTCAAAGGCGGCCTCGCAGAAAGCGACAGTATTCTTTACCGCCTTCTGACCGCAGTCGAATCTTCAAGTGCAAGCAAATCCATTAAAAATGTACTATTAATGAGCCAGTTACTTGGCAAAGTTAATATGGAGCAGCTCGAGCCTGTCATTTTGAAAGTGAACAACAGTATAGAAGCTGCCTCTGAGTATGAATATAAAAACAGGGGCAGCGGCTGGTTCGGATTATTCAAAGTTTTGATGGATCCGCAGTTTATAGAAGGTTCGAATGTTCTGACGCAGTTTGTCAAAGGATTTGGCGCCAATGCTGACGACCTTAAGAAGAAATTCAAGGTTGAAGATTCCATTTCAACAATGAGCGATGAATCTGAAGGTTATCAGCTATCCAAAGATGATTCAAAAATAGATGATAAAAAGTCAGGTTCACTTACAAAAGCAGCTGTTCTGGCTGCCGGCACAGGTGTAGCCGGTGCTGCCGCAGTAGCAATCCCGCTCATGTTCTCAAAGAAAAAAAGTTATTAGTTTAAACGGTAAAGAAGACCATGGATTTAAATCCATGGTCTTCTTTATATTTCTATGAAAAAGTGTTCAGTCATTCAAATAGACGGTTTTTCCATTCGAAAGGGATCGGGATACATCGATGATTCTCTGGTTCAATGAACCTCTGAACGCCAGGTTTGGCCGGAATAACTGCCGCATAAACGGACCATCCACCAAAACATCAATATTCCTTAACAGATACTGCCGTTTTGCATCGTTCTTAAGATACTCAAATACAAAACCGCTCCAGACCCATATTGTTTTCCCCCTGCCAAATCGCGCTCTGAACCGGCTGACAATTTTTTCTGCGAGCTTCAAATTACAGAAGGGTTCCCCGCCAAGAATGCTTAAGCCGCTTATATAATCCGCTTCGCAGTGAGAGATGATTTCGTCAATCATTTCATCGCTGCACAGTTGACCGTAAGTAAAGTTCTGTGCCGCAAGATTATAACATCCTTTACAGTCAAAAGGACATCCTGATAGATAGATACTGCATCTCACACCTTCACCATCCACAAAGGTTCTCGGCTCGACTTTGGCGATATGGTAACGCCCCTCATATATATTCAGAGCGTTCATTTTGTATCATCCATGTGCTTGACCCTCGCACTGATTTCCTTATGACGGCCTTTTATTGTCGGACGTACAACCGGATTTCCCAGATAACCGCATGTTCTCTTGACCACATCGACTGTTTCGGGGTTCTGATTGCCGCAGTCGGGGCATTTAAACCCTGTATCCGTCGTTTCGAAATCACCTTCAAAACCGCAGTCGAAACACTGGTCGATCGGTGTATTCGTTCCGAGATAGCCCACTTTATCATATGCATAATCCCATACTGCTTCCAGTGCTTTCAAATTGTGAGTCATCTTAGGATACTCACAATAATGAATGAAACCGCCGCCGGCGAGATGAGGATAATCCTGTTCAAAATCAATCTTTTCAAACGGTGTAATGTCTTTTCTGACATCATAATGGAATGAATTCTGATAATATCCTTTGTCTGTTATGTCTTTTATTTCACCAAATTTTTCATTATCCAACCTGCAGAAACGGTCGGTGAGGGACTCGCTCGGCGTTGCGTAAATGCTGAAGAATACATCGTATTCATCTGTCCACTCCAGCTGGTATTTCTTCATTTCCTTCAAGATGTCCAAAGTGAATTCCTTCGCTTCAGGATTCGTTTCCCAGTCAGGGCCGTAAAATGAGACAGCTGTTTCATACAGTCCGATATAGCCCATTGATAATGTACAGCGTTTTCCTTTGAATAACTCCATGACGCTTTTACCCGCTTCAAGGCGTCTCCCGAATGCGCCGCTTTTATAGAGGATGGGTCCGTTGTCACTGGTGACGTCCTCAAGGCGTTTTAATCTGAAGACAAGCGCATCATGCATCAGATTCATTTTCTGATGGAAATTCTTCCAGAAGCTCTCTTTACTGCCTTTTGACTCTATGGAGATCCTTGGCAGATTCAGTGTGACCACTCCAAGGTTGGCACGGCCTTCATTAATGCTCTCTCCGGTTTCAGGATCCGTCCACTGCGGCAGGAAGGAACGGCAGCCCATCGGGGTTTTAAAATCGCCTAGAAGCTCGACAATCCTGTCATAGTTCAATACATCCGGATACATGCGTTTTGATGAACACTCCAACGCCAGCTGCTTAATATCGTAGTTCACATCTTCTTTATCGAGGTTAACCCCTTTTTTCAAGGCAAATACGAGTTTCGGGAATATTGCTGTAAATTTCTCAGCACCCAGACCGTCAATCCTCGTCTGCAGCACCGCTTTTTGCACCATTCTGCTGTATTTGTCCGTACCGAGGCCGAATCCGATTGTGACAAAAGGCGTCTGGCCGTTTGAAGTATAAAGCGTATTGATCTCATACTCAAAACTTTGTACAGCATCTTTAATATCCTTTTCCACACGTTCTTTGACATACTGCTCCAATTTTTCCGGCAACACGAACTTCTCACCGATTTTACGATGTTTGTCTTCATTCAGTCTCGCATATTTACCCAGCGTCATATCAAAACGGTCAACAGTTACCCCGCCGTATTGGCTGCTGGAGACATTGGCTATGATCTGAATAATTTGTGCAGCAGCAGTCTGAACTGATTTTGGCGACGTGACTTTGGCGTTCCCCATCTGGAAACCTTCCGTGAGCATGCCTTCTATATCGATGAGGCAGCAGTTCGTCATCGCCTGGAACGGATGATAGTCCAAATCGTGAAAATGGATATCACCGCTCTGATGCGCTTCTGAAACATTTTTCGGAAGCATTTTTTTAAGCGCATAAGATTTTGCCACCACCCCGGCGGTCAGATCCCTGAAAGTATTAAAAGTTTTACTGTCCTTGTTCGCATTCTCATTCACTATTTCAGGTTTATACGTTATCAGACTGTCCAAATTCTTTTCTAATGTTTGCATATATACATCCTCCTAAACACAATATGTAGAATTATTTATAAATCTAACACAATATATAGTGTTTCAGGAGGAGGGATTGACTTTTTCATAAAATGGTCATTTCTGACGTTCAAATATGTCCATTATGAGAAAAATTTGTATTTACAGACTTTCCACTTCATCTTTCACGAATTCATCGAGGCGCATGAGTGTACCCATGATATCTTCTTTTGTCGTTTCGGGGTTGATTGTACACATGCGGATGACTTTCTGGTCATTCAATTCCGTCGTATAAGTGACGGCATAACCGGATGACGCCATCCGTCCGGCTGCATTTGAAAGTATTTTATTATTTTCAGTTTCATTTAAATTTGGGTGAACATACTTAAAGCTCAATATCGACAGACTCGGACGTGATATAATCTTCCAGTTTTCCATCTCTTCAACACATTTTTCCGTATGCTCCGCGAGCTGATGGCCGTAGTCGATGCGTTCCCTGAACTGTTCTTCACCGAGTACCTGCAGAGTAATCCACAACTTCACTGCGCGGGCAGGTCGGGTCAGCTCCATACCGATCATCTCAGGATCGATGACATCATCATCGCTTTGGATATCATCCAGATATTCCGCCTGCTCACTGAAGCTGTTCAGCAGATGCTGCTTGTCCTTGACGATGACCATTGCACAGCTGTAGGTCTGGAACAGCAGTTTATGCGCATCCCAGCTGACGCTGTCAGCGCGTTCAATGCCTGGGAACAACGCTCTGCCTTTTGTAGAAAGCAGGTGAGAGAGACCATAGGCACCGTCTATATGGAGCCATAGACCATGTTCCGTGCAGACATCCGCCATTCCTTCGATATCGTCCACGGCACCTGTATTCGTTGTTCCCGCGTTGCCCACTGCCAACACCGGCTTCATACCCGCTTCAATATCTTTTTTGACTACTGTTGATAATTCATCCACATTCATCTTAAACTCATCATCTACTGAAATCCTTCTTACATTCTCTTTTGGAATTCCCGCTGTATGAAACGCCTTACTCAGTGAGTGATGTACCTGGTCTGATATGTAAACAGCCGCTTTATACAGTTCTTTGGTTGCAATTTTGTCATCTCTCGCAGTGACGACCGCTGTCAGATTTGCCATAGAACCGCCGGAGACGAATACACCGCCGGCGGGTTTTATTTCAAAGCCGAGTTTCTTTGCAAAATAGTTGATCAGATTCCTATCGATACTGATCGGTATCGTCGCATTTTTAAAGTTGGATGCGTGGATATTATTCGCTGTCGTTAAAATATCACCCAGCCATGATAATCTTGACCCCGGACCCGGGATAAATGAAAATGAACGCGGATGATTGTTACGGTGTATATATTCCAGAACTTCATTGTCGAGTTCATTCATAATTTCATAAATATCCCGGCCAGTTTCAGGCACATTCATATTTTCGTACTTATCAATCAATGCCTGTGGTGCTCTTTTGGTCGCAGACATCATACCCAGATCTCTTTTTAAATATTTATTGACCTCATCTGCAATAATATTCTGGAGGTCCAAATCTTTCTCTCTAAAATCCATCGCCATTATTCTCACTCCTTAATATAGTTTAAACTTATCATACCGAAAGGATTATAAGAATTAAAAACTGCCTCAACCTTCATAAGGTTTCAGCAGCTTTAACCGGCATCTTTTTTCACATTCGTAATATCTGTTGTCTTATCATGGTTGATCAGCATTCTGAACAACAGAATGATTTCATTAAGCATATGCGCCTTGAAGACAGAGTCTTCGTCCAATTCTCTAATGCAGTCATACAAATCTTCTAAAACCGGATGGTCCACATCAACTTTTGACATATCCTCATCAATCAGAGGCAGCACCTGCTCCAGAGTATCCAGCTCCTTTTGTGTAAACTTCAAATTCAGATTTCTCGGTATATAGATCAGATTCCCCACATGAATCAAATATAACTTGATGAACTGCAGTTCTCTTTGAATCTTGTTTAAATCCCTCAGACCTTCTTCATTGAACCTCAAGTAGCTGTATTCATCATGCTGAAACTGCAGCAGCCGTTCCACTTCATTCATCGTTTTCTGTATAGCTTTATAACTTTTATCCGACTTTCCGGACTGGAATTTTTCATCAGTCATTTCTTTCAAACGTCTGTTAAGAAGTTTTTGAATGTCTTTTTTCGCAGTGGTCGCGAGCTCTTTGATTCGGTCTGTATATTGCGGCGGCAATATCAGATAGTTGATTACTGTGCTTGTCGTCAGACCGATCATTGTCGTTGCAAGTCTTGAAGTGAAATGATAAATATAGGCATCCTGTACTGACGGAATCATCGCAACAGCTGTTATGGCAGCAACCAGAACACCATCATAAAGTTTCAACCGGTAAGTTACCAAAATGGTTAACGTTGCAGCGATTGCATATGTAATGGCTGTTTCGCCGAATATGAATAAAGACACGACAGCAATAAAAGTGCCAATGATCGAAGCAGGAAAGCGGACATATGCTTTTTTTAATGAAGCTTTCGCCGTCGGTTCGATTGTCACAATCGCTGTGATTACCGCAAATATGGGTGGCAGATTCAGCCATATACATATCAGGGCAGTAAGAAATGTTGATATTCCTGTTTTTATAATCCTTTCGCCGAATATCTTTCTCAGTTGAAACATACTATCGACTTCTTTCTGAATAATATCCATATGTAATGATACCAAATATTCCGCCTTTAATGAATTTTCTCAATAAAAAAAAGACTAAGCCGAGACTAAGCCTTCTCCTGAATACATTATTGTGCAGTAAATCCACCGTCTACAGTTAAACTGTTTCCTGTCATATAGCTTGAATCATCAGATGCCAGGAATAACGCAGCTTTAGCCATCTCTTCCGGTAAGCCGAGACGTGCCATTGGTGTCGCTTGTCTTAATGGCTCTTTTTGTTCTTCAGGAATGATAGGGGTATCGATAAATCCGGGACATAATGAGTTCACACGAATTTTATTTGATGCGTATTCAATGGCTAAAGAACGTGTCAGGTTTATAACCCCGCCTTTAGCTGCATTGTATGCTGCTGATCCCGAAGCACCGATCCATCCATACATTGAAGCAGTATTGACGATTACACCACCGTTTTCTTGCGTAAGCATTTGCTTGATTGCATTTTGAGCAAATAAGAAAACGCCGTCCAAATCGACATTCACAGTTTTACGATACTTTTCATAAGTGACTTCATGTGTCGGTTTTGTTGCGCCAATTCCAGCATTGTTGAATAAAACATCCACTCTGCCATATTTTTCAATCGTTGTACTAAATACATTTTTGGCATCTTCTTCACTGGTCACATCCGCCTGAATAAAGGTTGCCTCATGACCTTTACTTTCCAGTTCAGAAACAACTTCCTGACCCTGATTTTCATTAACATCAACTAAAATCAATTTGGCACCTTCACTTGCAAAAAGTTCGGCAGATGCTTTACCGATACCTGAAATACCGCCGGTAATCACTACAATTTTATCTTGTAATTTTGACATTCAAACACTCCGTTCTATATTATATTTACCTATCTCTATTTTATCATACAGCTGATTTTCCTAACGTGATTTCGCTCACATCACCCATACTTGTCCCTTTCAGGCTGAGACTGGACTTCATCCACGAGCCGGATAATTTTCGAAAATAAAGTACCTTCATCCTCGACATTTACCTCAATGTTGATGCGCTGTATCGCTAATCACTTCATCACCTGAAGTTTTTCCACGGGCACAGATTCACCGGTCACGCTCGATTCGTCGATGGGTATCGTGGCACCTCTCGGAACCTGGAGTACATCTTCGATTTTCAGTTTTTTAGTTTCCACTATTTCAATTTCGCCATTACTATTATACTTTCTGGCTTCTTCAGGTGTCAGTTTCATCAATTCAGAAATCGCATTGCGGCTCCAGATACGAGCCATTGTTTCCATGGAACCGGCCAATGAAAAGATGAATATCAGAAGCACAGCCTCCATCCAATAGCCAATCATGGAAGCACCAACTTCAGTAAGTATCATCAAAACATCAATGTTCAGATTCTTATCCTGGAACAGCTCTGTCAGGCGGGTTTTGTCCCTGTAATATCCGCCGATCAGAAAAGCTGTTATAAAAATTGCTGGAACAATACACCCCAAATTGTTCCACGTGAAAACCAGACTGAGCAAAATTAAAAATCCCGCTGATGTATCCAAAGAAGAGGATGTAGAGAATTACGTCAAGCATACCCTTGAAAAATTCGGCAGAATCGACGGTTTCTTCAACAATGCCGGGATTGAAGGAAAGCAGAATTTAACAGAAGATTATACATCCGAAGAATTTGAGAAAGTGGTCGGAATCAACTTGAACGGCGTCTTCTTCGGTATGAAACATGTGCTTAAAATAATGAAAGAGCAGGGAGAGGGTTCGATCGTCAATACAGCTTCTGTCGGCGGTATCAGAGGCATCGGCAACCAATCAGGCTACTCTGCAACAAAGCACGGTGTCGTCGGGCTTACAAGGAACTCTGCAGTCGAATATGGCCAATTCGGCGTTAATATCAACGCCATTGCTCCCGGCGCTATTATGACGGCAATGGTTGAGGGATCGCTAAAACAAATGGACCCGGAAAATTGGGAAGATGCAGGAAAAGAATTCGTTTCGGTCAATCCTATGAAGCGTTTTGGTACAACTGAAGAGGTTTCATCACTAGTAGCATTTTTATTGTCAGAAGCAGGATTCATCAATGGTACGGTCATCAATATTGATGGTGGTCAGTCATATAAATATTAAGGAATTTAAAAATCCGGACTCATTTTAGAGTCCGGATTCCTGTTTATATATTAAACCTCATGCGGCCGTGGTTGATTAATCACAGCTTTGTAATTGTCCATCAGGTTATAGAGATACTTACGACCGGCTTCGAACTTCTCATCATTGATGATCTGTTTCTCAGTCTGAACAAGCACTTCTTCATCCGGCTCATAAATCTGGTCTTTTGCCAGAAATTCTTCAATGCCGATTGCATCGATTTCCGGATGGAACTGCAATGCAAGAATATTGTCATTCACAACAAATCCCTGGTTATTACAGTTTTGGTTATAGTATACCTTCTCAGCACGTTCAGGGATTGAGAAGAAATCCTGATGGTGCTGGAATAATCGGATTTCACTCGGGAGTCCCTTAAGAAGCGGATGTTGTGCAGCATCTTCCACTTCATATAAATAGTGCCAACCGATTTCCATGTGTGCCATTCTCTGAACTTCGCCGCCAAGTGCAGTTGATAAAATCTGTGCCCCTAAGCAAATTGCCAGCATACTTTGATTTTCATCAACAAGCTTTCTTAACCACTCTGCTTCTTCGACCACAAAAGGGTAGTTTTCTGTTTCATATGCCGTCTGGCGTCCACCTAATATGACCAGCAGATCAAATGTCTCATCCACAGGTAATGGATCACCCTCATAAATTTTGGCAGTATTGATTTGATAATTATTTTCATTTGCCCAGTCTTTTATATACCCTAATGGTAAAAGCGGGTCATGTTGAATCACTTGTATAATCATTTTAATTGCCTCCTTTTCTAATAAAACTCCTCCTTGAAATTAAGTCGATTTTTACTCGATACGACACAAACTATAGTACAAAAATATTTTGTGGTCAAACTAACAGACTGTAAATTTCAATGTGTAATTATTTATCTCCACATATATACTAAATAAACTAAATGACAGTAACCTAAACATTTCACCTGTGACTTCATTATTACACACCCGGTATTTTGAATATTAAGAATATAAATTCACGATTATTAAAATATATGCTAAAATATTCTTAATGATTTATTCTTCAGACAGGGGGTGCCAACATGACTGTAGAAATGATCTTTGTAGCCATAATGATTATTTTAATGCTCGGCTTATTACTATTTGAAGTGGCCCGTGCGGACTTTATCATATTTTTCTTTTTAGTATTATTTTTACTGTCTGGCACCATAACAACCGAACAGGCATTGAGCGGGTTTTCCAACGAAGGCATGCTGACCGTTTTATTGCTGTTCATCGTCGCAGGTGCCATTCAAAAGCATGGTATTATAGAGAACTTCATCTATGGGATACTGGGTAAGTCGAAATCCTTACATATTTCCATGGTGAAGTTACTCGCGCCCATTTCTTTCGCTTCCGGTTTTTTAAATAATACACCAATCGTTATTACACTGACCCCTATATTAAGAGACTGGGCAAGAGATAATGGTTTTTCACCCTCAAAGCTTTTAATCCCGTTGTCTTACGCGACCATTCTTGGCGGGACGATTACGATGATCGGCACATCCACCAACTTGATTGTTAACGGATTACTGATAAATGCAGGCGTCGGAGGTTTTTCATTTTTCACTCTATCGATTGTCGGGGTCCCCATCACTTTAGTCGGACTGATTTATATTTTAACCGTCGGCTATAAAATCCTCCCGAATAATCTGGGAGCCGAAGACACGATTCGTAAAGAGGCAAAAGAGTTTTTAGCTGAAGCCACTATCGGAGAAAAATTTGAGTATGTCAACGATAAAATAATTACCGCTTCAAAAAATTCGTTAAAAGGGATCTACATCATTGAGATTATCCGTGAAGACGGGCAACATATATTTCCAGTCAGTGCGCACACCTTCATCCGAAAAGGGGATAACTTAATTTTTTCAGCAACTCTCAGCAAAATAGCTGAAGTCGAAAAGTTAAAAGGCATTTCTTTGAAAACAGGCACCGACGACAGCCTGGAAGTCCTGCAGAATGACAACCATCACCTTGTCGAGGCAGTCATCTCTCATAATTCAGGGTTGGTCGGCAAAACCATCAGAAGCTCCCTTTTCAGATCAACGTATAATGCAGGCGTCATTGCAGTACACAGAAACAACCAGCGGATTACAAGCCGTGTTGGCGACATTGTTTTGAAACCCGGGGATACTTTACTTCTTTTGGCTGAAAACAGTTTCGTCCAGAGACATCAACATTCGCATAACTTTTATGTCGTCTCTACAGTTAATCCGCCTGAAACGTTGAGACAAAGCAATTTAAAAGGCATACTTGCACTCGGTCTTCTATTAGTGATGATTTTTTCTGTTACACTGGGCATGCTGTCAATGTTCGAAGCCATGCTTATTGCAGTGGTGCTATTAATTATCACAAGACTGATCAACTGGTCAGAGATATTAACTTATATCCAATTTGATGTCATACTATTGATTGCCAGTGCTTTTGGAATCGGTGCAGCTATGACTCAGTCGGGACTCGCCCAATTCATTGCAGAAAACATGCTCTCCTTTGCGCGTCCGCTTGGCGTTCTTGGTATCATATTCATCGTTTACATTGTGACCAATATATTTACAGAATTGATCACAAACAGCGCCGCAGCAGTTTTGATGTTCCCGATTGCATTTGAAATTGCCGCTCAGCTGGACATCCCATATATGGGACTGATTATCACCATTGCAATCGCCGCGTCATGCAGTTTCATCACACCTATCGGATATCAGACAAATCTGATTGTCTACGGCCCCGGCGGTTACAAATTCAGTGACTATATAAAAATAGGTACGCCATTAGTACTCATTACGATGGTGATGACCTCGACAATCGTATACTTTGTATGGTACTAAAAAAGGACTTTCATTTAGAAAGTCCTTTTAAAATCTTTTATCTTTTCTCCGATTTCATCCCTCACCCTCTGAAACTCGGCCCAATCCTTACCGGCTGGATCATCAAACGGCCAGTGCGCCTTTTTAACCCCATGAGGGATTACAGGACAATTCTCATCTGCATCACTGCATAATGTAACGACTAAATCAGAACGCTTCAAAATACTCTGATCGATCAGCTCCGAAGTCTGAGACGATATATCAATGTCCAGTTCATTCATAGCTTCAACAGCCTTAGGATTGACGCCATGGGTTTCTATCCCCGCAGAGTAGACCTCCCATTCGCTGCCAAGTATATCTCTGCCCAGACCTTCAGCCATCTGCGAGCGGCACGAATTGCCGGTACATATGAAATAAATTATCTTTTTATCCATAAAATCATTTCCTTCCTAGAATAAGAGCAATGTTAAATAAAGACCGATAAGTGTAGATATCAGCACCGGTATCGTAATGACTATCCCAACTTTAAAATATACACCCCAGGATATCTTCATTCCCTTTTGAGTCAGGACATGAAGCCATAGCAGAGTTGCCAGCGAGCCGATGGGCGTTATTTTAGGACCCAGATCCGAACCGATGATGTTCGCATAAACCAGACCTTCCTTCAGCAAGCCCTGCACGCCGGACTGGTCGATTGCTATGGCATCAATCATCACTGTCGGCATATTGTTCATTACCGATGATAAAAATGCAGCGATGAAACCCATACCCATGATTGCAGCGAACAGACCCTGTCCTGCAATCATCGTCAGAGCATCTGCAAGTAAATCTGTAATACCCGCATTTCTTAAACCGAATACTACAATATACATTCCCAGGGAAAAGATGACGATATTCCATGGCGCACCTTTAATGACCTTACCGATATTCACAGCAGATGATCTGCCGGCCAGCAATAGAAATACAATTGCGATAATTCCTGCGATAAATGATACGGGGACCGCAACGAATTCACTGGCCAAATAACCGGCCAGAAGAATACCCAGTATTACCCAGGACACTTTGAAGAGTTTCTTATCCTTGATTGCATCTTCCGGCTCAGCAATTTCTTGAGCTTTAAAATGGTGCGGAATAGAATTTCTGAAGTAAATCAATAAAACTGCAATACTTGCTGCAATTGAAAACAAGTTTGGGATAATCATGCGGCTCAAGTATTCCAGAAAACCGATACCAAAGTAATCTGCAGACACGATATTCACAAGGTTACTCACAATAAGCGGCAGGGAAGCAGTGTCCGCGATAAAACCGCTTGCCAGCACAAAAGGAAAAACAACCTTTTCTTCGAATTTCAGATTACGTACCATGGCCAGCACAATAGGCGTCAATATAAGCGCTGCACCGTCGTTGGCAAAAAATGCCGCAACGACGGCACCGAGTAATATTATGTAGACGAACATTTTAATGCCATTGCCTTTACTCGCTTTAACCATGTGTCTTGCCGACCATTCAAAAAAGCCGATTTCATCGAGTATCAGGGATATTATTATCACAGCTACAAAAGTCAGTGTGGCGTTCCACACAATATCCGCAACTTCTATGACATCACTGAATGATACGACACCTGTGATAATTGCCAATACCGCTCCAACTGTTGCGGTGATACCGATATCCAGCCCTCTCGGCTGCCATATGATAAACACCAATGTCAGTAAAAATATAACTATCGCCAAAATCGTCATGATGCACAATCACCTTTGCTGATGGATTTGCAAACACACTCTTCATTATCCCGGGCAATTAAGTTTATGTAACTACTTACTTTTTCTAACACTTCATTATTCAATTTATACATTTTTTTATTGCCGTCTCTGCGGATTTCTATCAGATTATTATCAGCCAAAGCTTTCATATGATGGCTTAATGTCGGCTGTGAGAAATCAAAATACTTTAAAAGATCATCTGCACATAGTTCTCCGCAAGATAATAAATCCAGTATTTCCAAACGGCTTGGATTTGCAATTATCTTTAAGTAACTTGATAAATTTTCATATGTCACGTCATCTCCACCTTCCACTGTATAGATTACCGTCTATATAGGTAGTTGTCAATATAGATTGGACCATTTAAAAAACAGGATTTTCGACCCTGTTTTCAGTTCTCACTATTTCATTTTTAAAGTCATGGCATCGATCGCAACTATGATTGTGTTCATTGACATCAATGCACTCACTATATACCCATATAGGGTATATAGTGATTTAGGGAGGTCTGACTCCGGTTTTAATCGATGATTTAAGATTATTCAGGTGTGCTTTAGGGTAAATCAATGGAAAGGAGAGTGGTTAGCAATATGAGTAAATCTGTACTTATAGTGGTTACAAATCATGACAGAATAGCAGGCAATAAAGACCGTCCTACAGGATTATGGTTATCAGAGGCAGCTGAGCCTTATATCGCTTTTCAGAGCGCTGGTTTCAAAGTTGATATTGCATCACCTAAAGGTGGCAATGTACCAATAGACCCCAATTCGGTGGAGAACGGAAATGATGATGAAAAATTCACTGAAGTGACGAAGATGCTCCAGCAGACAGAGCGCATCGGGGACTTGGTATACGAAGGCTATGACGCAATTTTCTTTGCCGGCGGACATGGCGCAATGTATGATTTCCCGGGAAATGCAGATATCCAGAACATAATGGCATACTTTAAAGATGATGGCAGAATCATCAGCGCTGTCTGTCATGGACCGGCAGCTTTTGCCGATGCCAAAACAAAAGATGGTAAATATCTCGTTGACGGCATCAAACTCACAGGATTTACAAATGTTGAAGAGAAGGCTATGAATCTTACAGAAGACATGCCTTTCCTGCTCCAGTCAAAACTGGAAGAGAACGGCGCAGGTTTTGTTGAAGGACGTGAAATGGAAGAGAACGTTGTTTCAAGCGGAAATTTTGTCACAGGTCAGAACCCGGCCTCAGCGCAAGCTGTCGCCGATGCAGTGATTAACAAACTCCAATAATTTTAACCCGGGTACGACAACCCGGGTTTTATTTTTGTTGCTTTAATGGGTTCAAAACATCTATCGCAAGATATGTGTTGTGGATTCCATTATAGAAATTATACTTAAAATGCAGCCGTTATATATTCATTTTTCTAATATGACGGGTAATCTTATTGGAAGATAAAAAAGCAAGCCTGTATAAAAACAGGTTTGCTTTTGATTATTACTAATAGTTCCCTAAATATTCATCCAGTTCCCACGAGGTGATTTGAGCACTGTATTGTTTCCATTCGATCATCTTATTTTCAACGAAGTGTTCATAAATATGCTCACCAAGTGCATCTTTGACCACATCGGCTTCTCTCATCGCTTTCAGAGCTGTATATAAAGTCGTCGGTAAATCTTCAACATCTTCAGCTTTACGTTCTTTTTGTGTCATTTCATAAATATTTTCGTTTACAGGAGTCGTCAAGTCGGTTTTATTTTTAATGCCGTCCAAACCGGCCGCCAAAATGACAGCCGTTGCGAGATAAGGATTTGCAGAAGGATCAAGTGATCTGACTTCGGCACGTGTACCCGCGCCGCGGCTGGATGGAATTCTTAGCAGCGGTGTTCTGTTCCGGCCGCTCCAGGCGATATAACGCGGTGCTTCAAATCCTGATGCCAGTCTCTTGTAGGAGTTGACCAATGGGTTGCAGATTGCTGTGTATGCTCTGGCATGGTCTAGTAACCCTGCCATGAACCAACGCATTTCTTCACTTAGACCGAAATCGTCACTTTCATCGAAGAATATATTATTGCCGTCTTTAAATAAAGAAACGTTGTAATGCATACCGCTCCCCGGTTGGTTATACATCGGCTTCGGCATGAAAGTGGCATGTAATCCATATTTCCTTGCAATCGTTTTAGCTACAAGTTTAAAAGTCTGAAGTGCATCACTTGCCGTTAACGCATCCATATATTTAAAACTGATTTCATGCTGGCTTGGACCAAGCTCGTGGTGGAACATTTCCACTTCAAAGTTCATCTGATCTAGAGTTCTTGCAATTTCTCTGCGGCACTGTCCACTCGTATCCGTTATATCCAGATCGAAATAACCGCTGTCATCATTGATCTCAGTTGTATAATTACGGTCTTTATCCAACTTGAAGAAGAAAAACTCCGGTTCAGGCCCCAGGTTCATATTCTCATACCCGAGTGCCTGCATCTCCTTGATGACCCTTTTCAAATTTGACCTTGGGTCACCGGTAAATGGCTCTCCATCAATATCGTGAATGTCACAGATCAGACGTGCAGTTTTGTCTACGCCTTCAGTCCACGGCAGAACCACCCATGTATTCAAATCAGGTTTTAAATACATATCAGATTCTTCAACACGGACAAAGCCTTCAATGGAGGAGCCATCGAACATCATTTCTCCATCCATTGCTTTTTCCAGTTGACCCACTGGTATTTCCAAATTTTTAATTGCACCCAACACATCAGTAAATTGAAGTCTGACATATTGCACGCCGTCCGCTTCAACACTTTTATGAATATCCTCTCGTGAATATTCAGCCATTTAATAATACACGCTCCTTATGATACTTTAATATTTTTGACATACTTATTTTTACGTCATTTAACTTTATATACTATTATAACCTCTCCACAGACAGTTAAACGTATATTATAGGATTATTTATCATTTAATGGATATTTGTTATTTCAGTTCATTTTTAATACCGTTATATCCTTTTTCCACGTTGAATATATTATCATAACCTTCCGCCTTCAACACACTCGCGGCAATGGCTGAACGGACGCCCGACTGGCAATGAACATAAATATTATCTTCTTTATCAAAAGGCACTATTTTATCATCTGACATTAATTGTCCAAACTGAAGATGTGCAGCATTTTTCAGATTACCTTCCTCATATTCCGATTTTGAGCGGACATCCAGGATATTTTTATTTTCATAGTCAGCCGTCAATTCTGCAGGCTGCACGTTTACGTATGATGCATCCACATACTGATCAACCTTATCCTCAGGTATAATCAGCGCAATATCATCAAACCCTATAGCGGCAAAATATTTTTGCAGCTGTTCCGTGTTTTCAGGGTCCGCAATCAGCGTCATCGGCTGGTCGAAATCTACATACCATCCGGCAAACTGCAGAAATTTATCATTGAACGGAATATTGATCGATCCTTTTTTAAACCCTTCAGCAAATGTTTCTTTGCTTCTTAAGTCGAATATCTGCCCGGGCAGCTGCTCTGGTGTACCGACAATCACTTCTTTCAAATTAAATTCAGGCAGACCTTCTTTATTCACTTTTTTCATATGTGAAAAGTGGTTCGGCGGTTCCGGCTGATCGCTCACAAGCTCTTTGACGAAGCGTTCTTCATCCGTTTCTTTTAATGCCCAGTTGTTCTGGCGTTCATAACCCAGGGTAGATAGTGGTACCGCGCCAAGCGCTTTACCGCATGGGCTGCCGGCACCGTGTCCTGGCCAGATTTGAAGAAAATCCGGATAGCTCTCAAGCTTTTTCAATGATTTGAACATATCCTTTGCACCAAGTTCAGTGGTTCCTTCCATCTTTGCCGCTTCTTCAAGCAGATCGGGACGCCCGATATCACCGACAAATAAAAAGTCTCCTGTGAACATACCCATCGGTTCATCACTGCCGCCGCCACGGTCTGTCAATACAAATGTGATACTTTCAGGGGTGTGCCCGGGAGTATGCATCACCTTGAGTTCAACATTGCCCACTTTGATCGTATCACCGTCTTTAAGGTAGATTGCATCATCCGGTAAATTTTCGTATTTCCAGTTTTCATCACCTTCGTCAGACACAAGTAACCGGGAACCAAACTTTCTCCCTGCATCTCTCAGGCCGGATGCAAAATCTGCATGTATATGCGTTTCTGTAGCATAAGTGATCTTATAACCCTGTTTGTCTGCCTCTTCTTTATATTCATCGAGGACCCGGCTCGGATCTATGATAATGGCATCTTTAGTTTTCTGGCAGGCAACCATATACGATGTCTGGGATAACTTCTCATCAAAAAATTGTTTGAAGAACATTTTCATCCACCTCTTTAATTATTGTTTTCAAATTAGACAGATATACATACTCAATTCATTTATAACATAATATGGAATAAGATTTCCTTAAATGATACTTGTTAAATTAATACTGGATCATACAATCCTTTCCTCATGTTAACCCTCTATTGTTACACATATTTACTATAAACGTTTCATGCACAATGTATTTCATATATAATGATAATTGACCTAAATTTTTATAGGAGGGTTTATATGTCCAATGAGATTACTTCTCTGATTACAGAAACTCCGGAAGAAGGGTATCAGCTTGCTGTCCAGCTCTCAAGAAAAGCGATATCCACAATACTGCCGGACCCTGAATCCCGTAAAAAGATGTATCCGGATTATATAGGGGATGCAAGAAATTTAACCCATGCATCCGAAGTGGTGGCAATACATTTTCACACAATTTCACAAGCCAATGACTTTTGGAAAAATAAATAAGGTATGCTGAGACAAATCATTAAAATATGATTTGTCTTTATATTGTGGCTCAATTTCAAGAAGTTCAGCCTTTGAAGTATATTAGATTAAAATAAATTATTGATGATGGAGGTGAGTAAGTGACTGGTTCAGAAAACGAGTTAAAACCACGGTCCAAGTGGCTGATCGGGGTAGGCATTACATTGATAATGGCAATCATCGGATATCTTATTGCGCTCCTGCCCGGTTTTTCATTGATTGGCCCCCTTGGAAGTGCAATTATTGTCGCAATCGCCTACCGGCAGATTTTCGGGTACCCCTATGCATATAACAGTGGAATCACTTTTTCATCTAAAAAACTACTGCGGGTCGCAATCATTTTATATGGGCTTCGTTTAAATATAAATATTATTCTCGGTGAGGGACTTGAGTTCATGCTTAAAGATACGATAGTCATTACCTTCGCGGTTCTTACCATGCTCGGACTCGCTAAGCTGTTCAAGGCTGACTTCAAGCTTTCACTGCTTCTTGGAGTAGGGACGGGGGTATGCGGCGCTGCGGCAATTGCGGCTGTCGCACCGATTATAAAAGCAAAAGATGAAGATACAGGAATCAGTGTCGGAATCATCGCACTCGTCGGCATGATATTTTCTATCGGTTACATATTATTGCGTCCGGTTCTGGATATTTCCAACAATGAATACGGCGCCTGGTCGGGGATGAGCCTGCATGAGCTTGCACATGTCGCACTTGCTGCAGAACCTGCAGGAAACAATGCTCTCGCTATTGCTCTGCTTGCAAAGCTGGGACGTGTCCTACTGTTGATTCCATTGTGCTTCATTATTGTATACTTTGTCAGACGGTATCAGAAAAGGTCAGCACCCGGCGATGTTCAAGTACAATTCCCTTGGTTTTTATTGGGCTTCGTCTTAATGAGCCTGATCAATACTTACATAATCGGCCAGGTAATCTTCATTCCCGAGACAGTAATTTCAAAAGTCTATGACTTATCCACCTTTTTACTGACCATGGCGATGGTAGGGCTTGGTCTTAATGTCAGCCTGAAGGATCTAAGGACGAAAGCATTCAAGCCATTGTTGGCCATGATTATTGTCTCCGTCGGATTATCCATGCTCGCCTTCCTGATGATCTGATATAAATAAAAAGATGAATTTAAAATAAAAGCGGCTGAAAATCTAATGATTAAAGCCGCTTTTTTTGTATGATAAATGATTTTTCAATTTGTTTGTTAATTATAGTGCTTTCAAATCGGTTTCTTGAAAACTCAATCTTTAAATTCGTCATTATTGATATCAGTGATGAACATGTGACCGGGCAGATGGGTAATCATAACATCCGGCTTTGCATTTAATGCGACATTCTGCGGCGTTACACCGCACGCCCAAAACACCGGGACTTCATCATCATCAATATCGATTGCATCCCCGTAGTCCGGTTGTGATATGTTGGAAATACCAATGTCTCCCGGAGTACCGACATGAACAGGATCGCCGTGCATATCGGGAAATTTTCCGGTAATCTCTTTCACTTTATCCACTTCGTCTTTTTTAAACGGTCTCATCGAGACGACCGCCTGCCCGCGAAAGACACCGGCGGACGCTGCATCGATATTGGTTTTATACATCGCCACATTCTTTTTCTCTTTAATATGTTTAATATCGATGCCGCCATCCATAATCGCCTGTTCAAATGTAAAACTGCAGCCGATCAGGAATGTCACAAAATCATCCTGCCAGTAAGAAGACACCTCATCAACAGTCTCTATCAATTCACCATTTCTGTATATATTATATTTCGGTATATCAGTCCTGATATCAGAGTTTCTTGCATATCTGCTTTCATATTGGCCGTCTTCCATCACTTCGATAATCGGGACGGCTTTTTTATTCCTTATTGCAAACAGCAGAAAATCAAATGCATATTTCCTCGGTAATATGACTAAATTCGCCTGAACTTTATCGCCTGCAACACCTGATGTCGTCCCTTGATGTTCACCGCTTCTAATCAGTTTCCTTATACTTTCAGCATTCATTTTATTCACCTCTTAAAGTTAGCCTGTCCATAAATCAGCAATCCCGCCCAGTGACATGATGCCGATAATTAAAGTAGCGAGTACTGCAACAACGCCCCAGATAATCATCCATGTCGGGTGACGGTAGTCGCCAACCAGTTTCTTCTTTCTCGATGCAAGCAATACTGCACCCAATGTCAATGGCAATATCAAGCCGTTAAATGCACCGGCAAGAATCAGAAGCGTCACCGGCTGACCGACAAATGTAAATACCAATGTTGAAAATACAATGAACGTAACGATAACCACGTTATTATACTTATCAAAAATATTATGAAAAGACCTTAAGAATGAAGCGCTGGTGTAAGCTGCACCAATGACAGAAGATAATGCAGCAGCAAGTAATACCACACCGAACACCTGCATTCCTAGATCACCCAATGCAAACTGGAAGACTGATGCCGGCGGGTTCTCTTCACTGAGCACCGCGCCCTGTGCAAGCACACCAAGCACAGCAAGAAATAAAATAACTCTCATAACACCGGTTGTTAAAATACCATAATTTGCTGCATGGCTCACAAATCGTATACTTTCCTTACCGGTCATGCCGGCTTCAATCAATCTGTGTGCACCGGCAAATGTAATATAACCGCCGACCGTACCCCCGACGATTGTAACAATCGGGACGAACATCCCGATCGGATCTTCAGGCACAAAAGTTCTTACAGCCGCTTCTCCGTAAGGCGGATTCGACTGAATCATGACATAAGCAGTAATACCAATCATTAATATACCCAGCACCTGAGTCACCACATCCATGACGGCGCGTCCATTTTTCACCAGGAAAATAAAGATCGCAAACGCGCCGGCAATCGCTGCACCAATGCGTACATCCAACCCAAATATTGCGTTGAAACCAAGTCCTGCACCGGCAACGTTTCCGATGTTGAAGGCGAGACCACCCAGGACGATGAAGAAAGCGACTACATAACCAAGACCCGGAGCTACTTCATTTGCCACTTCCTGACCGCGTTTTCCGGAAACACTGAGGACTCTCCATATATTAAGCTGGGCACCGATATCTATAATAATCGATACAACAATCGCAAATGCGAAACTCGCTAAAAACTGATCAGTAAAAACAGTTGTCTGTGTAAGAAATGCCGGGCCAATTGCTGAGGTCGCCATCAAGAAAACCGAACCGAAGAGCAATCGCCGTTGAGCGGCTGTCATTTTTGGTTTTTCATTGTCCATTGTATTTCCCCCTTATACAGAAAGATATTTTTTACATTGTTTCTATCTTAATATCATTCTCTTCAAATGCTTTACGTATTTCTTTAATGAAATCCAGAGCTTTTTCACCATCTCCATGCACGCAGATGCTGTCAGCCTGAATATCTATTAAATTACCGTCAATACTTTCCACTTTCTTTTCTTTGATCATTTTCACAACACGGTCCACGGCTTCTTTTGTATCCGTGATCATCGCGCCATCTTTCCTTCTAGAAACCAGCGTACCGTCATCTTCATAAGCACGGTCTGCGAATACTTCATGCCTTACTTCAAGGCCGGCTTCCTTGCCTGCCTTGACAAGATTCTGATTACTCAGTCCCATCAATTTCAAATCCGGATTATACTCTTTCACCGCATTCGCGATTGTCAGCGACAATTCATAGTCGGTAAATGTCCCATTATACAATGCACCGTGCGGTTTGACATGATTAAGTTCAACGCCGTATGTTTTAGCAATACCATCCAGAGCCCCGAGCTGATACAGCATGATTGCCCTGACTTCTTTCATTGTCATGTCCATGAAACGTCTGCCGAAACCCATCATGTCCGGGAAACCCGGATGTGCACCTAATCCCGTTGTGCCGCTTTTTTTAATCATCTCAACCGTTTTGATCATTACACTCGGATCACTGGCGTGAAAACCGCATGCGACATTTGCCGATGAGATGAGGGGGATGATTTCGTCGTCATTTCCAATCGTGTAATTACCGAAACTTTCGCCTAAATCTGCATTCAAATCTACTTTATGCATCTTTATCCTCCTAGTCTTCAATAATTTTATTGCGTGATAAAAACTTGATGTCTACTATATTGTCAATGTAATTTGGATGCTGCATGAGATAATATTGAAAATCGAGATTTGTTTTAAGCGGACCGATGACCGTTTCATCAAGAACGAGTGTCATCTTGTCAATCGCTTCCTGTCTGTCTTTCCCGTTGACAATCACTTTAGCAATCATCGAATCGTAATTTGGCGGAATCTTATATCCCGGATACACTGCTGTATCTACACGGACATTGCGCCCAAGTGAGAAATGCAGCATTTCAATCTGCCCGGGTGCCGGCTGGAAACTCTTCTCCGGATCCTCTGCATTGATGCGTGTTTCAATCGCAAAACCATTAATACCGATGTCTTCCTGGCTGATGTTCAGTTTATTGAACAGTGCCACTTCCACCTGCAGCCGGACGATGTCGACGCCTGTAATCTCCTCTGTCACTGTATGTTCAACTTGAACACGTGTATTCATTTCTATGAAATAAAACTCATCTTCCTCTTCGACATACAAATATTCAACCGTACCCGCACCGCCGTAATTGAGTTCAGCGATCGCGTGCCTCGTCGTTTCAGTGATGAACTTTCTCGACTTGACGGATAAAATCTGTGCCGGCGCTTCTTCAATCAGCTTTTGATTATTACGCTGAATCGAACAGTCTCTTTCATACAAGTGTACAGCATCACCGCTGCCGTCTCCGACAACCTGAACTTCAATATGTCTTGCTTTGGAAATATATTTCTCTACATAGATTCTGTCATCATTGAATGCATTCTTCGCTTCTTTTTTTGCTTCTTTATAATTCTTTTCAAGCGAAGCTTCATCATGGACAAAACGCATCCCTTTACCGCCTCCCCCCGACACTGCTTTGATGACGACAGGATAGCCTATTTTTTCAATGACTTCCCTGACTTCTTCGAGACTGTCGACGACACCGTCACTGCCCGGAATGACAGGCACACCCGCTTCCTTCATCGTACGCCGCGCCTCGGCTTTATCACCCATTTTCTGCATGATTTTTGAAGTAGGGCCGATAAAAGTAATTCCGTTTTCTTCACAACGTCTTGCAAATTCGGGTGTCTCAGATAAAAATCCGTAACCCGGGTGCACCGCATCTGCTTTGCTGATTTCTGCAGCAGTGAGTATCCGCTCTATATTCAAATAGCTCTCATTACTCTGGGGTGGACCGATGCAAAGTGCTTCGTCTGCCAGTGCCACGTGCAGGCTGTCCTTATCCGCCGTGGAATATACAGCAACACTTTTTATGTGCATTTCCTTTAAAGTCCGTATGATCCTTACTGCGATTTCACCGCGGTTTGCTATCAGAACTTTTTTCATGTCATTCACCCTCTTTGCGCACAGTCATCAGCACCTGGTCATACTCGACAGTGTCACCATTTTCCACAAGAATCTCTTCAATGACGCCTGAATGATCGGAATGAACATCATTGAAAACTTTCATTGCTTCGATGATGCCGACCTGATCACCTTTTTGGACAGTGTCACCTTCATCCACAAAATTTTCATCAGAGCCTTCCTCTTTTTGCATATAGAAAGTACCCACCTGCGGCGCTTTAATCTCAATTTTCCCAGATTTGTTCTGTGCTGTTTCGTCAGAAGTCTGTTCATCAACCGCTGTCGACGACTGTACGACACCTCCCTTTTCAATATGGATTTTCATTCCCTTTTCTTCGATTTTCAGTTTTGTAAGTTCTTCATCTTTGAACAGTTTAATGAGTTCCTTGACTTTTTTAACATTCATAGTTATTCCTCCATCAGTTTTGATATCTTTAAAGAAATATGCCGGCGGATTGACGTGAAATCACGTAAATCCTCAAAGTATTCACCGGAATCAATTTTGGTCAATTCCTCTTTATATATCTTAGTTGCTTCATCTACATCAATCTCTTTGAATGCAAGCTTCCCGCCAGGTGATTTTTGTACCAGCTTCGGAATATCGGCAAGAGCCACAGTCGCTATACGCACGTATCCGCCCGCAGTCTGCCTGTCATTCAGCAGAATGATAGGCTGTCCGTTTTTGGGCACCTGGATGCTGCCGAGCTGAGTCGGTTCACTGAGTACATCATGACCTTCATCAGTTTCAAGCTCAGGTCCGTTCAAACGGATTCCCATCCGGTCGCTGTCTTTTGTAATTGTGTACTCAGAATTGAACAGTTTTCTTTTTACCTGCGCTTTGAAACGGTCATATTGCTGACCTGGTATAATACGGATGATGTTGTCGCTTTCAAACGGTTTAATTTTCTTCAGACCCTCTGAGAAATCGCCGCCTATACTCTTTAATACATCACCGTTCTTTAAAGTTCTGCCTTTAAAACCTCCGATTCCGCTTCTCGTATGTGTTGATCTGCTGCCGAGTACCGGAGGAACATCAAACCCGCCCAGAACTGCAAGATATGTTCTCGATCCATTTTCACACTTGCCAATCTTCAGGGTTTCACCTTCAATTATTTTAATCGCGCTGCCATGGGTATATCGTTTGTCATTTATTGTTACAGGCGCTACCGCTCCGGATGTTGAAATGACCGTATCTTTCTTTGCAAGCAGCTCAACACCCTGCAAAGTCATTTCCAATACTGCTGCATCATCTTCATTGCCGAGCAGGCGGTTCGCCAATTTATGTGCTTTGTAATCCAATACCCCGGAAGGCGAGAAACCAAAGGTCTGATAAGAAAACCGGCCTGCATCCTGAATCGTCGAGAACATTCCTGGATTCAATACTTTGAAAGTCATTAATTTGCCTCCCTGCTGGTGATTTTCACTTCATAGTCATCATCTTCCACCTGCTGCTGCAGTTGTTTATATTCTTTTTCATCAATCGCTCTGTAGATGATTCTGTCTCCTGCTTCATATAAAATCTGAGGTTCCCTGTTCTCATCAAATAAAGGGATCGGCGTACGTCCAAGCAGATTCCAGCCGCCCGGTGATGTGAAAGGATACATCCCTGTCTGCTTTCCGCCTATACCGACAGAACCTGCCGGAATTCTCGTCCTCGGATTATCAAGCCTGTCTTTGAACAATCTCTCATCCAGACCGCCGAGATAGGGGAACCCCGGCATGAATCCAAGCATATATACCAGGTATTCAGTATTGCTGTGAAGTTCGATGACTTCCTCCGGGGATAAACCGTTATCATCGAACAATGCCAGATCCGGACCGTATTCTCCACCGTAACAGACCGGTATTTCAACCAGATTATATTTTAATGACCGCTTTTCCAGTTTGGCCAGGTCCATTTTCTTTAATACATTTTCCACGTCTTTGCCCGTTGTTTTAAAAATGTCATAGTAAATTATAAGGCTGGTATAGGATATGACGATTTCCGAGACACCGTCTATCTCCATTTTCTCCAGTTCATTTTTCAAATGGACCAGTTTTTTATTTGTATCCTCATTGATTTCATCTCCGATGTAAATGGTTATAGAATTTTCGGAGTATCTTCTAATATCCACTCATATACACCCCTTTGAAAGTCGCTTTTTAGTGCCCTAATTCTATCATACTATTCAGTATATTATAAATATGCGTAAAAAATAGTGAAAAATTAATTATAAATAAAGACACCTGTCAATTTTCATAGAATAGGAGTCTCGTTTCCTGTTACATCTTCAATTGCATTACTCTGCTTGTCACTGCAAGTACCGGTATCTCAATCAGAGGTCCGATGATCAATGCCAAAGTAATGATTGGCAGGTCATCAAAAACCACAACTGCGATTGCCAGAGCAAGGGGAGAGTTTCTCGCCATCGTCGTCATGACCAGACTGACGGTATTACGGTAATTGAACTTGAATGTTTTCGCTGCGATGTTGCTGACTATAAAATTTATCAAGAAAAACAGCAATATCGGTAATAATATTATTTGAAGTAAATTCAAATTGTTGAACAGTGTTTCCCTCTCAGAAGCAAAAATGGAAAGCACGGCCAGACTTAGGACCAGGGGGTTAATCGAGGAGGCTCGCCGTAAGTATTCCCCGGGAAATAACAATTTTACAAACGCTGCGAGTCCGAGCGGTATGATCAGTGTCAATATCATCGACAAGACGACTCTGAACGACACCCATTCGAACACACCGAAAAACAAATAAATATACACCGGCAGAAGAATGATCTGCAGTATGAAGTTTATTGGTAAAATCGTTGTGGATAATGCTGTATTACCTTTGGCAAGGTTCGTAAATATTATATACCAGTCTGTGCAGGGAGTGACGAGAAGCATGACCAGACCCAGCCACAGTACAGGCTGATCCGCTAAAAACATGTACCCCAGCAAATATGCAAGCACCGGTGTCCATATGAAATTTATCGCCAGAGATATAAAGTTAAATTTATAGTTTTTTATGGAGGCAGGAATATCCCTGAAAGGCACATCAAGAAATATTAAAAATAATAACGCCATTAATAACGGTATAACCAATATACCGAGAACGTCTGAAACCCATTCGTACTGTCCTATGAACAATGCAACGCCCATCATTATTAATATCAAAACAGGAGTCAGTCGATCCAGCAATTTAAATCATCCTTCATCTGTATAATATCTGAAATCTTACTTTAATGTTATAAAATCATGAAATAGGGAATTTATTTAATACTGATATATTTGTTTAAAAGAGTAAAGGAGAGTGCACCAATGAATACTAATATCTTATATGAGGATGACCACCTGCTCATAATTGAAAAATCTGCCATCATCCCTTCTTATATTGAAGGCACAGAAGGTGAAGTTCTGCTGAATTCGTTGAAAGAACACATTAAAAACAGTAATGCGGAAAATGATGATTTATATCCTGAAGCTGATGAAATACTGGGAAGTCCGATAGGCGGTGCTGCCGTATTCGCCAAGACCTCTGACACCGCTTCTTATTTAATGCAGGACAATAACAATATTACAAGAAAATACAGGGCAATCGTCCGTGGCCAAATGCCGAAAGATGAGGACACATTAACCGATTATCTTATTAAAAACTCTGAGAATAATTCATTCAGCATTACAAATGAGAATGATGAAAAGGCCATAAAAAGCGCACTTCACTACAAGGTCATCGACAGAGATTCTGAAGACGATCTGACACTTATGGAAATCGAGATGGAGAAAGGGTATTCATATCATATAAGAGTACAGCTCACCAATGTCGGCAATGTTCTGCATGGTGATACGAATCATGGTCAGCACTATAACAAAGTCGGCCAGCCGATTGCACTATGGTCGTACAGCGTCAATGTCAAACATCCAGCTAAAGAAAGTTCCGCCGCTGTAGAATCCACTCCGCCCGATGAAGCTCCGTGGAACCATTTCTATTAATCCGGCCGCCAGACATCTGTTTTCATCTTTCATATAAATGATCGGATGATATAATATGATGAAGATGTAAAGGAGAGTACACCATGAATATTAACGTTTTATATGAAGATAATCACCTGCTGATTGTGGAAAAGCCTGTCAACATTCCAGTCCAGGAAGATGCTTCGGGTGATAAGGATTTGCTCAATATACTGAAAGCCTATATTAAAGAAAATGAAAACAAGCCCGGCAACGTGTATCTTGGACTAGTACACAGGCTGGACCGTCCGGTCGGCGGTGCAATTGTTTTCGCGAAAACTTCTAAAGCGGCGTCCAGATTATCCGATCAACTGAGACAGAATAAAATAGTGAGAAGATATAAAGCCGTTGTGCGCGGGCAGGTATCCCCACCCAAAAACACACTGACCGACTACTTGTTTAAAAACCGCAAGAATAACACGGTGACTATCGTCGATAAAAACAAAAAAGACGCTAAAAAAGCAATACTACATTACAAAGTGCTCGGTAATGATAAAAATAACAACCTGTCGCTGCTGGAGATAGAACTTGAGACCGGCCGTTCCCATCAGATACGTGTACAGCTTGCCAATCACGGCAATGTTTTATACGGTGACCAGAAATACGGCCGGAATCTAAACAAGGTCGGACAGCAGATTGCGCTTTGGGCACATACGCTTGAAGTCAAACACCCTACAAAAGATGAAATCATTTCAGTTGAGTGCCCGCCACCGGGAAAAGCACCCTGGGACAGATTCATTTAAATAACATTTTCCTTTGGCTATTCATTTTGTTTTTTAAGAGACAACATTGTAATCAGTACCAGTATTAAAAACATACCGGCCAGCTGCCAGCTCTGAAATGAGACATTCAGCCAGAGCACACTCGCAACAAGTGCAGCAAGCGGTTCAATGGTACCGATCCCATGAAAACCGCAGCAGAAGCATTCAAAATCGGACTTGCAGCATTCATTGTTCCATTCATGATGTTCTACAGTCCAGAGTTGTTATTATTAAGCGATGATAATTTTGCAATCATCTTGGCTGTAATCACGGCACTTGTCGGTGTATATTTCTTATCAGCAGCTGTACAGGGCTGGTTCTTCAAGAAAAGAGCAGCCTGGTATACTAGAATATTACTCCTTACGATTGCGGTCCTGCTGATGCTTTCAGGATTGGCCACAGATGCGATTGCACTTGGACTGATCGTCATTGCATTTCTGATTCAGAAATTTGTAAATAAAAGAGAACCTCATCAGAAGAATATTTCATCTGAAAATGGAGACAACGTGGAGATAACGTGAATAATGTTTACTGGAAATGCAGCATTTTAAAATGCTGTATTTCTTTACATATAATTAAATGGAGTGGCTCCATATGACAAATAAAGAAAATTCCAAAGTAAGTCTCAGTCAGATTATTATTTTAACAGCAGCGACAGTCTTATTTTTAGCTGTCTTATATTTTCTTCCTGAAAATATCGGGTGGTCTGAAAGAGCCACAATTTCCATTATGGTTTACGGACTGATTTTGTGGGCTTTCGCACCTGTTCCAATCGGTCTCACTTCCATGATCGTTTTAGTTTTACTAATACTGCTCAGACCTGTTGAAATTGAAACTGCATTGAGCGGTTTTGCTTCTCCGGCAGTATTCTTAATCATTGGCGGGATGATGATGGCGATCGGTGTCAATCACACACCGCTCATCAAACGGATGACGTACTCTCTGCTCGCCACGATGGGGTCTTCAGCGAAGGGCATTTACATAGGGGTCGGGCTGATCAACCAGATTCAGGCTTTTTTCATTCCTGCAACGGCTGTCAGAGCGTCTTTAATGGTGCCTGTCTTGGACAGCATCATCAAAGAAACGAATGTCGGGAAGAATTCAAACTTCAATAAGCTATTGTATATTGGCACAGCTTTTGGCATCAGTATCAGTGGTGTCGCAGTACTCACCGCTGCGATAGGTAACATTTTGACCATCGAACTTCTGAGATTGTATGTCGGAGTTTCCATATCTTATTTGCAATGGTTTATATACACTGCCCCGATATGGATTTTGCTGGTCGTTTCAGTCTTATATATCATTTGGAAAGTCTATCCTCCGGAGGAAGAAGATTCTTTTGAAACATTGCAAGAAGAGATGAAGAAAAAGAATGTTGCGATTGGAAAAATTGCGGCCGATGAAATAAAATGTATAGTCATACTAATCATTACTATACTTATATGGTTAACAGAGTCATGGCATGGCTACCATCCTACGTTTGGTGCATTGTTTGCTGTCGTCATGATGGCTCTGCCGGGAATTGGGTTTGTAGAGTGGAGAAAGCTGATTGATATTAATTTCGGCATCGTATTACTGATTGGAGCAACATTATCCTTCGGCTATTCTCTGATTGAATCCGGGGCGATTGATTTGCTTGAAGTTCTGATATCTCCGCCGGTCATAGTGGAGATATTCAGTAACCCATGGCTTGCGATACCCATTACAGTACTGGTTTCACACCTGTACCATCTGGGCGTGACCAATGTCTCCACTGCCGTAATTACATTGCTCCCGGTACTGATCAGCCTATCAGCCCAGTCCGGCTTGGACCCGGTGGTCATGTCCGTGCTTTCAGCAGTGACTTTACTGCTCGGTTTCATACTGGTCGTGGAGACAATGCCAAATGTCGTCGCCCACAGTACAGGCAGGGTGGTCCAGCAGGACTTTCTGCTGCCCGGAATCCTTTCAACGATTGCGAGTGTTTTCATCATTACACTGGTCGCATATACTTATTGGCAGTGGATCGGTTTTTGGCCGTAATATTTAATTTTGAAAAATTCATCACCAAAAATGATATAATAATAGTACAAAGTTTTAACTATCGTACGATTGAGGGGTTATTATGACACAGGAGTTTAATAATGCTGATCATCTTCAAACACTTGCCAAAGGGTTGAAAGTCATTGAAGCTTTTGACAACCATGATCACTTGACTATATCTGCGGCAGCAAAACTGACAAACATATCCAGACCGACGGCGAGACGTGTTTTAATCACGCTGGTGAACCTCGGATACGCACAGGCGCTCGATAACCGATTTTATTTAACGCCTAAAATTTTATCCCTCGGCTACTCTTATATGACTGCAAGAGACAGCTGGGAAATTACAACGACACTGCTGCGCGAGTTATCAAAGCAGACAAATGAATCAAGCTCCATCGCTAAATTGGTCGGGGAGGAAATTGTCTATGTCGGACGTGTCCCTGCCAATAAAATCATGAATATTTCACTCAATATCGGCACACATCTGCCTGCTTACGCAACTTCAATGGGTAAGTTGTTACTCGCTCAAAAAAGTGAATCAGAGCTCCAGGAATTTTTTGCAACCGCAACACTTGAAGCGCTCACTCCAAACACGATATATAAAGAAGTGGACTTGCGAAAAGAGTTCGAAGAAATTCGTGAAAAGGGCTGGGCAATCAGTGAAGATCAGTTGGAAATCGGTCTGATGTCCATCGCTGCGCCTATACGGAATATGCAGGGAGAAATCATTGCAGCAATCAATTGCTCCACCAACTCTTCCCGGACGACAAGAAAAGAGGTGGAAGATAATTATTTATCACCGCTTCTTGAGACTGCAGAGCTGATCAGCAGAAACACAGAGATTGAACTGCCGTTTTAAAAATCGAATATTATTGAATCTGACGCAACTCCCCGAGATATCGGGGGGTTTATTTTATACTTGATGACATATTTCTTAATTATTTGTAAATTGCATTGACTTTGGAAAACACTTTAAATATTCTTAAGGTAGAAGAAGGAAAATTTTTCTCTCTTCTAGAAAATAAAATACATATTTCTACTTGGGAGGTAGGCGAAATGAAATTTGAATTAAGACGTTTTCTTTTACTGTTCGCTCTAGTCATGGTCATCTCTGTAATTGCTGCATGTGGTAATGGCGAAAGTGATGATTCCGGTTCTGAAGGCAGCGAAGAGAGTGAGGCTGCGGAGAATACCGAAGAGAGTTCGGAAGAATCCGGTGAAGAGATTGAATCATTGTCCATGGGTTTTATTCCTTCAAGTGATGCAGGTAATATTGCTACAACAGCCGAACCGCTTGAAGAGTTCCTTTCAGAAGAACTTGGCATTGAAGTTGAAGCTGAAGTCATGGTCGACTACAGTGGTCTGATCGAGGCAATGAGAACACAGCAGGTTGACATTGGTTTTCTTGCACCATTCAGTTTTGTACAGGCCGAAGAACGTGCAGATGTTGACGTGATTTTAAAATCTGTCAGAAATGGCTCAGAATCTTACGTTGCACAGTATGTAGTCAATGCAGATTCAGATATTGAAAGCGTTGAAGATCTGGTTGATCAAGAAGGGCTTGTGTGGGCATTCCCGGATACATTATCGACTTCCGGCTATCTTTTCCCTGCAATGCAGTTGAAAGAGATGGGCGTTGATGAGCTTGAAAGTCATTTTGACCAGCTTTCCGTCGGCGGACATGATAACGCAATTACACAAGTTTATGACGGACAGGCAGATTTCGCCACTACCTTTGATGATGCACGAGTGACTGTTGAAGAAGACCTTCCGGATGTCATGGATCAGGTGAAAGTGATCGGCAATACAGATGAGATTCCGAATGATACCATCTCTGTCCGTTCCGAACTGCCGGATGATATGAAACAGCAGATTACCGATGCGTTCATGAATTTGAATGAAAATGAGGAAATGCTTGAAATCATGTATGAAATCTATGAGTGGGATGGCATAGCTGAAGCTGAGTCGGAAGACTACGACATAGTACGTGAAGTATATGCAGAATTCGAAAGTGATTTAAACGAGTAAGAATTTTATCAAAAGGAGATGGAGGAGCTTCCTTATACATCTCCTTTTTACATAGTTTTTAATTATATTCCCGGGATGGTGAATGCATTGATAGAATTTAACGATGTTTCCCTTATGTATCCGAATGGACATGAAGGTTTGAAAAACATCAACTTAAAAATTAACGAAGGAGAATTCGTTGTTATCGTCGGCATGTCAGGAGCCGGTAAATCGACGTTGATACGCAGTATCAACCGTATGGTGACTCCGACCAGCGGTGCGCTTATCGTGGACGGTGAAGATATTTTACAGCTCAAGGACAACCAGCTCAGAAAGGTGAGAACGAATATCGGTATGATATTCCAGAGTTATAATATTGTCAAACGTATGAGCGTGCTTAGGAACGTTCTGGCGGGGAGACTCGGACATACGGGAACATTGCGCAGTCTGGTCGGATGGTTCCCCCAGAACGACCTGCAGATTGCGATGAATAACCTGGAACGTGTTGGAATAGAGGAGAAGGCATATGTCCGGGCAAGCAACCTGAGCGGAGGACAGCAGCAGCGCATCAGTATCGCACGTGCGTTGACACAGCAGCCGAAAGTCATCCTTGCGGATGAGCCGGTGGCGAGTCTTGACCCCCCAACATCACATAAAGTCATGAAGGATTTGAAACGGGTCAGCAGAGAAGATGGCCTGACCACAATCGTCAATCTCCATTTCATTGATATGGCGATGGAATACGCAGACCGCATCATTGGCTTAAGGGACGGTAACCTCGTCTTCGACGGTCCTATAGAAGAAGTGACAGACCAGACTTTCGAAGAAATTTATGACCGGCCGATCAAAGATGACGATCTTCTCGGCAGCGAGGAGGAGACTGATGAAAAAAACGAGTCCGGACAAATCTGAACGTATCGTCCTGACACCCATGCGGTTCAAGCTGTCTATTCTCGGCATTCTTCTTCTAATCATAATGCTTTACATAGCAGCGGCCTACCAGACTGAAGCTTTCCCTCAGAGGGTGATAGAAGGCTTCCCGATTATCTTCCTGTTTGTAGTGGAAGACCTCTGGCCGCCGAGCTGGAGCTATTTTACGAGTGTCTTGCAGCCGCTTCTTGAAACATGGAATATCGCACTGTTTGGTACAACTTTCGGAGCTATACTGGCATTGCCTGTCAGTTTTCTTGCCGCGGCCAACATCAATACTAATCTGACGTTCTACCGTATTATCCGGTTTTTCTTCAATATACTTCGTACAGTACCGGAAATAATACTGGCAGTTCTTTTCGTTGCGCTTGTCGGCATCGGTGATATTTCAGGTATACTCGCTCTCACCGTACTTACAATAGGAATCATCGGCAAACTGCTCAGTGAATCCATTGAGTCCGTCGACCCCGGTCCTCTTGAAGCCATCCGCGCATCAGGCGGCAACACTTTGCAGGTTATCAGATATGCTGTTATCCCGCAGATTCTGCCGCAGTATGCTTCCTATACGTTGTATTCACTGGAAATCAATGTTAAAGCGTCAGTAGTGCTCGGTTTTGTCGGTGCCGGAGGTATCGGTATCATTCTTAGCCAACAACTCAGCATGTTCAATTATGAAAATGTGGCAGCAATCATCTTTACACTCTTCGTAGTGATTACAATCATTGATTTCATCAGTAATAAACTAAGGGAGCGTCTTGAATAATGAAGCAGTATGATAAAATAAGAACGCATAAAACCTTTAACAGGACGAAGCGCATGTATGTTTTGGCCACTGTTCTCATACTTTCTTTCATCTATATCGTTGCGCTCGTGTCCACTCCTTTCGACATCAACAGCTCATCGGTATCCACACTCGAGACATTGAGGCGGCTGTTCATAGAACCGTTGATCAACACGGATAACTATGAAAAATATCCGGAATATATCGGCTATATGCTCGAGACAATCGCAATTGCCTACGCCGGAATCTTCGTCGCCACCATACTCGCGGTGCCGGTCGGTTTTCTGGCGGCAAGAAACGTAGGCGGCAGATTATCCTATATTGGAAAAGCACTGCTGAATGCCATACGTGCAATTCCTGAACTGATCTTTGCAATCATCTTCGTAGCTGCGGTCGGTATCGGACCGTACGCCGGTGTTCTTGCCATCAGTATCAACTCAATCGGTATGCTCGGTAAACTTTATGCCGAAGTCATTGAATCGATTGACTCTGAAAATGTCGATGCCATCAAGGCGAGCGGCGGTAACAGGGTTCAATCCATGTGGTACGGCATTCTGCCGCAGGTACTGCCGGAATTTGTGTCCTATTCCTTATACCGCTTCGAAATTGATGTCCGTGCTTCTACAGTACTCGGCATTGTCGGTGCCGGTGGTATCGGTGCACCGCTCATCCTTGCGACATACCAGAGAAACTGGGAAGAAGTCGGTATGATTCTTGTCGTCGTCGTCGTATTTGTCAGCCTGATAGATGTTCTGTCAGGAGCGATCAGAAAACGACTGATCTAACCATTGATTATCTTTTAAAAATGAAAAACAGAGGTCCGCATCCAGATTACAGGAGCCGGACCTCTGTTTTTCATTTTATATATTGTCTACCATTAATGAGATACCCTGGCCGACACCGATACACATCGTTGCCAATCCTGTTTTAGTATCACGGCGTTTCATTTCATAGATCAAATCTGTCAATATACGAGCACCGCTTGCACCCAGTGGGTGACCAAAGCTGATGGCACCGCCATTGACGTTAACGATATCTCTGTCAATGCCCAGCTGGTTGATACACTCTATCGACTGTGAAGCGAATGCTTCATTAAGTTCCACAAGGCCGATATCTGAAATCGTCCGTCCTGTTTTCTCAAGCAGTTTTTTTGTCGAATCTATTGGACCAAGACCCATTACAGCCGGTTCAACACCTGCAGTTGCAGAGAATGTGTATTTTACAAGTGGTGTTAAACCAAGCGCTTCAGCCTTTTCTTTACTCATCACCAGCAGTGCACTTGCGCCGTCATTTACACCTGAAGCGTTTCCTGCCGTCACTGTACCATCCGCGAAAATGGATCGCAGCTGGGATAACTTCTCAAGTGAAGTTTCCGGCCTCGGATGCTCATCTTTATCAACAATCGTTTCATTTCCTTTGCGATCGGTGATTGTTACAGGTATCATCTGTTCTTTGAACCTGTCGGCTTCAACCGCAGCTTTGGCACGCTGCTGGCTTTCAAAAGCAAACTCATCCTGTTCTTCTCTTGTGATGTTGTATCTCTGTGCCACATTTTCAGCTGTCTGCGGCATGGAATCAATTCCATGTTCAGATTCGATTTTCGGATTCGGGAATCTCCAGCCGATTGTTGTATCTACAAGTTCCATATTGCCTCTCGGAAACTCTTTTTCAGGCTTCAGCATGACAAACGGCGCTCTCGACATACTTTCTGTGCCGCCTGCGATTGCGATATCTATTTCACCGGTCATGATTGAACGGGCTGCCATTGAAACAGAGTCCAGACTTGAACCGCACAATCTGTTTACCGTCGTCCCCCCAATACTTTCAGGCAGGTCGGCAATCAATGCAGACATACGTGCAACATTTCTGTTTTCTTCACCTGCACCGTTGGCGTTGCCGAAAATCACTTCATCTATCTGATTTATATCCAGACCTGGGTTTCTTTCAACAAGTGCTCTTATGACAATTGCACCCAGGTCATCCGGTCTCACTGATTTTAAAGCGCCTTTATATCTGCCGATCGGCGTTCTTACCGCATCTACTATAACAACTTCTGTCATTATTCCACACTTCCTTTCAGCAATTCTGACACTGTATAATCCGCTTCTGTTTTTTCTGCAATTTCTTCGAGTGTTGTATCACCCATTAATTCTATCAATTCAAATTTATCGTCTTTTCTTTCAAATACAGCAAGTTCTGTAATTATCATATCCACCGGTCTGGTTGATGTAATCGGGAATGTACATTTCTTCAGGAATTTTGGCGAGCCGTCTTTAGCAGTGTGATTCGTTGTGATAATCACTTTTTTAGCTCCGACAAGCAAATCCATCGCGCCGCCGACACCGATAATATCTTTGCCCGGAATCGCCCAGTTTGCCACCCGGCCTTTTTCATCCACCTGGAGTACACCGAGAATCGCCACGTCAACGTGTGAACCACGGATCATTGCAAATGAGTCTGCACTGTGAAAATAACTTGCACCTGTCGCTTCACCGACCGGCTGTTTTCCTGCGTTGACAATGTTCGGATCAACGTCTTCTTCCTCCACTGACGTAACTCCCAGTAGGCCGTTCTCTGTATGCAGATAAAATTTCTCTTTATCTAAATAGTTCGTTACGAGAGTAGGGATGCCAATACCAAGGTTGATTACCGAATACTCTTCTAAAGCGTGAGCAGCACGTTCAGCAATCATGTTTTTCATACTCATTTCTGAACCACTCCTTCTTTAGTCAGAATCTGTTCTGTCAGAACAAGTTTATCCACATATATATGCTGAGTGGCAATTTCCTCAGGGTTCAGTTCTCCGACTTCCACAATCTCATCGACTTCTGCAACAACATATTTACCTGCAGTCGCCATCATCGGGTTGAAGTTACGTGCTGTTTTGTAATAAACAAGATTCCCAAGTCTGTCAGCTTTATGTGCACGTACAATGGATACATCAGACTTCAATGCTTTTTCCAACACGTATTCTTCACCATCAATCTCTTTTGTTTCTTTGCCCTTGGCAAGGTCCGTACCCACACTTGTTTTTGTATAGAAACCACCGATGCCGGCGCCTCCTGCACGGATTGCTTCTCCCAAAGTACCCTGCGGCAGCAGTTGAAGCTCCAATTTACCGGCATTATACCATTTGGCCACTTCTCTGTTACTTGTAAAATATGAACCAATCGCTTTTTTCAGCTTACCCTGGTCCAGCAGAATACCCAGTCCTTTTCCCGCTTCTCCGACGTTATTACTTACCACCGTCAATTCTTTAACCTCGAGCTTCGTCAACTCATCTATTAAAGAGAGGGGCGCACCAATAAGGCCGAAACCGCCGACCATCAGTGTATCTCCATCTTTAACCGGTTGAAGAGCAGATTTCAAATCAGTGATTTTTGACTTCATCTTAAATTACTCCTCTTCTAAAAAGTCTTCTATTTGTTCATTCAATTTTTTCTGTTTATTAAATACAATTTCATAGTGATTGATATTTATAACCGTAGAACTTATATCTTTAACGGTATTCAGTATTCTGTCGTACCCTTTTTTACTGAACAGCGCTGTATCATCCTTTATGGGACCAGTACAGATAATCAGGAATACAGGAACTTCAAGCTTGTTGTATGCCTCATCGAAAGGAAATTCATAAAAGCTCTCAAAATCCTGTTTAGTCAGCTCATAGTCTGATTTATGATGAATTTTATCATCAATCCGAGTAATTTCATGATCTAGCACCTGATCCATGACCTCACTCCATTCAATACCCATCGCGCCATAAGACTTCTTCATCATTTCCAGATACTCATCTTTGGAATCGAATGTTTTATCAAGTCTTCCCAGGGAGGGCAGGACGAGGCTGTTAGTGTTTTCATCTGCTTCACCGCCGCCGTCCAATAAAACGACTTTCTTCACTTTTGAAGTCTGGCCGGCAACATCAACCGCAATATAGCCGCCCATGGAATATCCTGCCAGGACAATATTGTCATGTTCCAATGAATCTATGATTTCAATCAGATCTTTACTGTGCTGATGAATATCAGTCGGGTTGTTTTGCATCGTGCTGTCACCCCGGCCGCTCAAATCATAGCTCAGCGTATTACACTTATCTTTGAAGTAATTCTGGAAATGATACATCTGTAAATAATTGCCCGTTAAGCCGTGTATAAAAATTAATAAGACATCACTTTCAGGATGAGTGGTAATATTGACATTCATCTGTTTATTTTCTGTATTGATCTGTTTCATAATTTCCCCGCCTATTCGACTGTATATATTGAATAACTGACACTTTCTGGCATTCGGATTCCGTTGGAGATGAAGATTCTATTATTCATCCAGTGATACTTTTCGCTGCCGGTTTCAAATACAGGATTGGTTCTGAAATAATATTCATCCGGATCCACTTCTTCTCCCTGATCCAGACGGTTTAAAACCGACCGGTCGCCTGTTCTGACCCCTCTGTATGTCATTAAAATTATTTCTTCATCATCCGTTTCCAGAGTGATTCGGACGTCCTGGATAATCGTGCCGTCTTCGCGTACCGTAATCCAGTCGTCACCCCCTGGAAGGACTTTCGCGTTAAAATACTCACCTTCGAATTTACCGCCGGTCACCTGAATTATTCTGCGGTTTCCAATTGGCGTTTTCTTAGGCAGATGCGGCTTTGCCACCGATAATTCCATATGTCCCAATAGTGACAGTTTTGGTTCTGGCAATTCTCTCACAGTTCATTCCTCCATTTATTGATATAAATACGAAAAGGGCATGTCTCCATGCCCTGATTTTTTTCTACTAGCTATCTTTGCGAAGTACGAATTCCAAGTGTGATTCTTTGTAATCACCTTTGTCTACAGGGTCTGTAATAAGTTCCTCACGCACACCTTGTGCAACGTCAGTCTCCATCCATTCATCACCTTCAAAGAATACTTGAGTGATCAGCGTTTCATGACCTTCCGCTTTGAACATGATGTGCAGATGGGCCGGTCGCATTGGATGTTGATCCATATAGCCCAGAAATTCGCCCGTCGGTCCCTGATCCGGAATTGAGTACGGCAGGGGCAGGAACGTTTTCACTGTGAACTTACCTTCTTCATCCGTTAAGAAACGTCCGCGCAGATTAAAATCAGGCGCGTCCGAGTCGAAGTTTGAGTATTTCGCTGAGCCATCATTCTGCCAGAAATCAACTTCTGCATTTTTAAGTACTTCGCCATCTACGTTTTTAACTGTGCCGCTGAAGTAGAATACATCACCTTCTTCATCTTCACGCTGTGGCAGTTCAACAACACCCTCACTGTCCGCTTCAACAAATGGTGCATTTTCAACATAGTATGGTCCAAGCAGTGAAGGCTGGGTGCCTGGTAATACAGTATACATTGACTGTAATACATGAGTTTCCAGGAATACGTCTGCATATAATGGAAGTTCCCCGGATTTACCTAATCGGTCTGCCCAGTTTACAAAGTTCGTATATTCCTCGTGATTCAGTTTCGCTTCATCGAAAAAGTCCTGCATATGTTTGATGAATATATCAAATACCTCTTCAACACGTTCGTTTTTAGTCGTTGGCAACTGATTGTTTACTGTCATAATCAACACTCCTATTAAAATTTTTATTATTTATATAACAACCGTCTGACGGTCTGCCTATCTCTTATAATGCTTAAGTTTGTCATAATCCAAAGTGCTTCCAAAACCGATGTCATCCGGAATTTTTATCTCGAAATCCTCAACTTTGATATCTTCGAGAGTCAATTTATCCTGGTAGAGCAGCGGACCGAATATTTCCGTTCCGAATTTAAATTCAGATATCGTTGAATAAACACTCGCTGCGATTGCATTACCTACAGTCGACTCAATCATCGTCCCTCCGTATATTCCGAAGCCTGCAGCTTCAGCAATACCTGCAATCTTTTTCGTTTCCAGAATACCACCGTGCTTTGCCGGTTTAAGTGCAACTGCATCTCCGGCTCTCTCTTTGATGATGCGGTATGTATCATGCAGAGATGTCGTTGATTCATCTGCCAGTATTGACACATCAAATTTCTCGGTCAATCGCTTCATACCTTCATAGTTCCATGTCGAAAGCGGCTGTTCTATCATGGATACACCCATTTCTTCCAAAGCTCTGATTTGCTTGGATGCAGTGTACTCATCCCATGCCTGGTTGATATCCACAGTTATTCTGGACTGATCACCGACAGCTTTAATGATTTCTCCAACATGATTGACGTTGGCTTCAGGGTCGCCGTGACCAATTTTCAGTTTGAAAATATTATGTCTTCTTGCATGCAACATTTCCTGTGCTTCTTCTATATCTTTAGTTGTATCACCACTTGCCAATGTCCATGCGAGGGGTAATGAATCATGAATTTTTCCGCCGAATAGTTCATAGGCAGGGATTTCTCTTTGCTTTGCAGCTAAATCTATCAAAGCAGTTTCTATGGCTGCTTTCGCAAAATAGTTTCCTCTGACGTACTTGGAAACCGTTGTCATGATTCTGTTAAAATGCATCGGATTCTGCTCTAACAGATGCGGACTTATGTATTTATCTATGTTGGCTTTTATGGCTTCTACAGTACTGTCACCGTATGAGGCACCGCCGATGGTTGCTACTTCAGAAACACCGGTTCTTCCGGATTTATCTTTAATGATCGTGATTACAATCGCCTGCGTCGTAATGGTAGTCATCGAAAGCTGGTGCGGTCTTTTTACAGGCAGATCACAAACGTAAGTGTCCACGCTGTCAATAAATACATTATCCATTCTTACACCTCCATCTGTACGATAAACGTACTTACATATGATATTCGAACGCAATTTCATTATATTAATAAGTGAAAGCGTTGTCAATAAATATTTTGAAAATTTTAAATTAGAAAAATACAACATTACTCCGTGTATCTCGAAAATGAAACTTTTAAACATCACTTTTAAGAGAATGTAGTTGCATACAGTGTTTAACCAACCCGTGAAAAATGTAAACAGCATACTATACGTAATTTAATTACACCATATATAATAAATACACTTTTAAAGTATTTATTATCTTATTCACAATATTGACATTATTTGAGAATTCGTATACCTTTGTGAAGAATACATATTAAGGGGAGGATTTTATAATGGGTGAATCAATAGCAGATTTTCTTGCTTGGCTCAGTGGTTTTGTTTGGGGACGGCCGCTGATTATCTTTTTGGTAGGTACAGGGATATTCCTAACGATTAGAATTTCGTTTTTCTCATTCCGCATGCTGCCATATTCATTGAAGATGTTATTTAAGAGAGAGGATGCCAAAAGTGAAGGGGATATTTCACACTTCCAGGCAGTTATGACAGCGCTCGCAGCGACTGTCGGTACCGGAAACGTCGTTGGTGTAGCAACGGCTGTTGTACTCGGTGGACCCGGTGCAGTGTTCTGGATGTGGATGACAGCACTTGTCGGTATGGCGACCAAGTATTCCGAAGGTATATTAGGGGTCAAGTATCGTCAGAAAAACTCAAAAGGGGAAATGTCCGGCGGACCGATGTATTATTTGGAACACGGCCTTGGTCAAAAGTGGCTGGGCGTATTATTCGCATTTTTCGCTGTCTTCGCAGCAATCTTTGGCATTGGAAACATGATCCAGGCCAACGCAGCTTCCGATGTTGCACTTGACGTATTTAATGTCCCGACGTGGATTACAGGTGTAATAATGGCTGTCTTAGTCGGTTCAGTGTTATTGGGTGGTGTTAAGAGTATCGGTAGAACTGCAGGGATACTCGTACCATTCATGATTGTGTTCTATCTTATAGCTGGTATTGTGATAATGATCTTACAAATTGATCAGGTGCCGGCAGCGTTAGGCTTAATCTTTACCGATGCATTTACTGGTAATGCTGTTGCCGGTGGTGCGCTTGGTACTGTAATTCGTATGGGTGTCGCCCGAGGATTGTTCTCCAATGAAGCCGGTCTTGGTACAGGCGGTATTGCTGCAGCGGCAGCAAAAACGGATGTACCTGCACGTCAGGCTCTGATTTCAATGACGCAGGTTTTCATCGATACAATCGTCGTTTGTTCGATTACTGGTATCACATTAGTAATGGCAGATATGTACGCTTCAGGCACTGATGGTGCAGCTTTGACTGCACAGTCATTTGAAGCCTTCCTGCCAGGCATCGGTGATTACGTTGTAGCTATAACATTGCTCGTATTTATATTCTCAACAATCCTTGGCTGGGGCTATTTTGGTGAAAAATGTTTCACTTACCTGGTCGGTTCGAAATTTACAATGGTATACAGAGTAATCTTCGTTCTTGCAATCATTCCAGGTGCTACAATGTCACTTTCTACAGTATGGAACCTTGGAGATATCTTTAATGCTCTTATGGCTGTTCCAAACCTGATCGGACTCGTGTTACTATCCGGTGTTGTAGTTGCTGAAACTAAAGTGTTCTTAGATATTAGAAAGAGGGAGAAAGAACAGGGCATCGGTTAAAATCGTTCATAAGAAAAGCATCGGGCAGAAATTGCCGGATGCTTATTTTTTTACCATTACCATTCTTCTATATCTTCACGTACTTTATACGACAATGTTTCACCGTGGCGCTCTTCCAGGTTTTTCTCAACTTCTTTTAAAGAGACATTCTGTTCCTGAAGCAATACAAGCAGGTGATAGAACAGGTCGCTCGTCTCATCAATGACTTCTTTTTTGTCTTCATTTTTTGCGGCGATGACAATCTCCGTCATTTCTTCTCCGCATTTTTTGAGTATTTTATCCAGACCTTCATCCGTCAGATATTTGGTATATGATCCTTCTTCCGGATTTTGAATTTTATTTTTAACGATCTTTTCAAGGCTCTGCAGACTGAAGTAGTCATTGCCGAAGCAGCTTTGTGTACCCAGGTGACACGTCGGGCCGTGCGGTTCCACCTGGATCAGCAGTGCATCCTGGTCGCAGTCGAGAGCAATCTTTTTTACCACCTGGATATGCCCGCTTGATTCACCTTTTTTCCATAGACGTTCTTTACTTCTTGAGTAGAACCATACGACATTCTCATCAATAGTTTTCTGATAGGCTTCTTCGTTCATGAAACCGTTCATTAATACCTGCTTAGTGTGCCAGTCCTGCAATACCACCGAAAGAAGACCGTTGCCTTTATTAAAATCAGGTCTCATGGAAGTCTCACCTCAAATCCGCGTTGATCCAATGTTTCTTTCAATTCTTTAATATCTACATTCTGATTATGAAATATCGATGCTGCAAGGCCGGCCGAAATATCTGTTTCGTCGAAAAGTTCCACGAAATGCTCTATATTACCTGCACCGCCGCTCGCAATAATCGGTATGTTGACAAGCTTTACCGCTTCTTTTAAGAAATCGATGTCGAACCCTCCCTTGACACCATCATGGTCCATACTTGTAATCAGCAGTTCTCCGGCACCCAGTTGAGCAGCCTTTTTTACCCAGTCAAACGCTTTAATATCGGTATTTTTACTGCCGCCGTGTGTATAAACGTAGTAATCTTCCCGTTCACTGTCATATTTAACATCGATCGCTACACAAACGCACTGGCTGCCGAAAGTATCTGATGCTTCCCGGATCAGACCAGGGTTTTTAATCGCAGAAGAGTTAATACTGATTTTGTCTGCACCCGCATTCAAAAGCTGTCTGATATCATCCACACTTCTGATGCCGCCGCCAATCGTCAGCGGGATAAAAAGCGCTTTAGCTGTCTCACGAATGACATCGAGCATCAGGTCATGTCCGTCCTGTGTTTTGGATATATCAAGGAACACCAGTTCATCTGCATTTTCTTCATTATATCGCTTGGCAAGTTCTACAGGGCTGCCGACATCTCTCAGACCGACAAAGTTTACACCTTTGACCACGCGTCCGTCTTTGACATCCAGGCAGGGAATAATACGTTTTTTAATCATTTGATACCCTCCCAGAATTCGTCATTATGACTCGCTTTCCCGACAATTGCACTTTCAATGCCCATTGATTCAAGTTTTTCAAGATCTTCTCTGCTTCTGACTCCGCCGCTTGCTATGACCGTATGCCTTGTCAGATCATTGATCCGTTTTGTGTTCTCAAAGTTTGGCCCCTGATTCATACCATCCTTGTTGATGTCTGTATAGATGATGCCGGCTAAGTCCAATTCTTCGACAAGAGATAAGTATTCGTCAATCGTAATATTACTGTTTTCAGTCCAGCCGTTCACATAAATATCATCCTGTCTGGCATCCACGCCGACAAATACTCTGCCTGGATAGCGCTCGGCCACTTCCTTCAGCCATTCAACATCCATGATCGCTCTTGTACCCAGGATGAAATAATCAATGCCGATTTCGTCATAAGTCTTTATCGTTTCCAAATTCCGTAAGCCTCCGCCAATCTGCAGCGGACGATCTGTTATGGATTTGAGCTTACTGATAATCGTTGTTTCCAGTGCATCTTGTTTCAAGGCCCCCATCAAATCCACAATGTGGATTCTTCCGACCTGCTCAAACGTCGTATAAAATTGCACCGCTTCCTCAGGCGTTCTTTTCATCGATGTTTTTTTATCGTAATCACCTTGTGTCAGGCGAACATTCTGACCATCAATAATATCCACAGCCGGTATGATATTCATTATAATCCTCCTTTGATTGCTTTGCGCAATATTTCCAATCCGGCATCCCCCGACTTTTCGGGATGAAACTGGATGCCGATAATATTTTTATTTTGTGCAACAGCGGGCACTTCCACTCCATAGTCAGCTGTTGCAATGACGTAAGGCGAGCCGGTGACCATAAAACTGTGAATAAAGTACACATCTTTCTGATCAAGCGTTTCATACCTGCTGTTCAATGTATTCCATCCGAGGTGGGGCACCGGGTATACAGTGTTTATCCTGCTCACCGTGCCCTCAATGAGTCCCAGCCCCGGAACCTCGCCTTCTGTACTGTATTCGAATAAAATTTGCATGCCGAGGCAGATTCCAATAATTCTTTTAGTTTCAGCCAGTTCGATTAAGTCTTCCTTTATATCTAAAGTTTCGATAGTATGCATCGCTTCTCCAAAATGGCCAACGCCGGGCAGGATGATGGAATCACATTCCATCAAATCTTCTTTTTTGCTTGATAAGATGAATTCCTGCTCCAGCTTTTCCAGTGCGTTTTTGACATTCTGGATATTTCCCAGTGAATAATCGACAATGCCTATCATTCAATGACCCCTTTAGAAGAAGGGACACCTGACTTGCTCTCCTGCAGCGCCGCTTTCAAGCTGCGTGCAAAGGCTTTGAAGATTGCTTCGATTTCATGGTGGGTGTTGCCGCCTTTCAGCAGATCCACATGCAGCGTCATCCGGCTGTTCATGCTCAGAGCATTAAAGAATTCCATCACAAGCTCTGTATCAAAGGCACCGACGGTCTCTTTCGAAAAATCTGCCTGGAAGTTCAGATGCGGCCTGCCCGATAAATCGAGGACGACACGCGCCAGCGACTCATCCATAGGAATATACGTCGTACCATATCTTTGATATGATTCTTTTCCAACATACAGTTCTCTCAGCAGCTGGCCGAGAATGATTCCGACATCTTCAACTGTATGGTGGTCATCCACTTCGTTATCACCATTCGCATCCACGTAAAGATACAGCTCCGAGTGGAATGAGAGCAGTGTCAGCATATGGTCAAAGAAGCCGACATTCGTTGAAATACTGGATTCTTTAAAAGATTTTTCATCATCTATTTTGATTTCGATCTGTGTTTCCTTGGTAGATCTTTCTTTTTCATACATTCTGATTGCCCCATTCTGAAATTAGTTTATTTAAACGGTCATAATTTTCATGCTTAATAATGGAGTACCTGACAACATTCTTCAAGGTTTCATTATTGTACATTCTGCATCTGTAACCATTGTCCATCAAATACTGTCCCAAAGCCACTGCATTGTCACCATAGGTGAATACAAAGTTGGTATAGGATTCTATAACATTCACTTTTTCACTGACTTTATCGAATGCATCTTCCAGCATTTCCTTCGATTTTTTCTGATAATCGATAAAATCCGCCAAAGCTTCTTTGTCTTCAAAGATTTTTGAAGACAGGTTCAGAGACAGAGAATTCACAGGGTAGGGATGGTTGATGCTGGTCACTTTTTTGAAAGTTTCGCCTTCAGCAATGACCAGACCGACCCGGAGTCCTGCGATACCGTACATTTTGCTTAAAGTCCGGATAATCAGAACATGCTCTCCCGATGGTTTATCAAAATCCGGTCCAAACTCGGCATAGGCTTCATCAATGACCAGATACCCGCCGATATTTTTCATAGCGTCTGACAATCTTTTCAGCTCTTCATATTTAAACAGCTGCCCGGTCGGGTTATGCGGCATTGATATTAAAAATAAAGACGGTTTTTCCTGATCAATCTGAGCGATGACTGCATCAAAATCAAATCTGTAGTGCTCATCACACGGCACAGTGATGAACTTCGCATCAATCTGAGCTGAATACTCTTCATACATGACAAAATCCGGTGCCACAGTCATTACGCCGTCCTGTCCGAGTGTCATGACCACTTTCTGAATCCATTCATCAGAACCGTTGGCCACCTCAATATTATCTGGATTTATATTATAGTAATCCGCATACACTTTTTTGAAATGATCGATTTCAGCACTTGGATACTCATTAATTTTTGTTCTGGATAACACTTCCATCATCGCTTCATCCGACAATGGTGATATTGGACTCGTATTTCTGTCCATGATGATCATGTAATCACTCCGTTCTAATTTTCAATGACTGATAATGTGCATCAAGTGCTTCTTTTTTAGCGACCGTCATCGCCGAGCCCGCAATGTCCAGAAATGTTTCTTCATTCAAAGAAATGATTGCATGGCTCGTCAGAAAATCGTTGACATTCAAACCATGGCTGAAACGTCCTGTACGGTCCGTCGGCAGTACGTGGGAAGGTCCGGCGGCATAATCACCGATTGCTTCAGGAGAGTAGTACCCTTCAAACACTGCACCTGCATATTTTATATTTTTAACGATCATAGCAGAATCCTTATGCTGTACAGACACGTGTTCAGGCGCAATATGGTTTACGAGGTCTATCAATGCTTCTCTGTAATCGATCACTGCATAGTGATTGTTCTCAATCGAAGCTCTGATGATATCCGCTCTCGGCTGGGCATCAATCAGTTCTTTCAGACGCCCTTCGATACGGTCAATGATACCGGCATCTTCACTGAGTAAAAATGTCCGTGCATTGGCATCATGCTCCGACTGGGCATAAATATCATAGACAATTGAATCCACATCCACTTTGTCATCTATATATAGAAGGATTTCACTCGGTCCGGCAATCATATCGATGCCGACCTCTCCGAATAACAGCCTTTTTGCCATCGCTACATAGTAGTTTCCCGGCCCGACAATCTTATCCACTTTCGGTATCGTTTCAGTGCCGTAGGCGAGTGCCGCGACTGCCTGGGCACCGCCGACAGTATATACATTTTCCACACCGCACAAATAAAGGGCAGCAAATGTGATGTTGTTGTCCCCGAACGTCGGTGTAGTGACGTGAATCTCCCTAACCCCCGCGGTCATCGCAGGAACCACCGTCATCAATACGCTGGATGGGTAGAGTGCTGTGCCACCAGGCACATAAACCCCGACCTTTTCAAGCGGGTGGTAAACATACTTGAACTCACCGTCATTCTGATCCGAATATTTTATCGTCTTCTGATAATCTTCTATTCTCTGTCTGATCATTTCCAAGGACTCTTTTTCATCTTCCGGCAGTGAGTCATAGCTCTCTTTGAGTTTTTCAGCCGGTACTTTGAAATTATCCAGCTTCACACCATCAAATTTCTCTGTGTAGCTTCTCAAGGCACGGTCTTTATTTTTTTTAACGTCTTCCAAAGTTTTTATGATATCACTCATGCCGTCAAAACTTTGATTCTCGACATATTTCTCTTCAAATACTTTCTTAAACTCCAGAGCATCCATTAGAAAACCCCTATTTCTGTCAAAAATTTATATATTTCATCTTCTTTAGTGTAGAAAGTTCTTTTATTGGCAATTAGACGCGCGTGTATATCCATAATTTTTTCATACTCGATCAAGCCGTTATCTTTCAGTGTATTGCCCGTCTGGACAATATCCACAATGCCGTCAGTCAAACCGAGAAGAGGTGCGAGCTCAACAGACCCGTTCAAATGCACCAGCGATACATCCATCTTCTTCTCCCTGAAATATTTCGAAGCAACATTGGTGTACTTTGTTGCGATCGTTTTCAGCTCTCCCTGTTCGGGCAGTCCCGCAACCGAAAAATGGCAGTCGCCAAAAGGCAGCTGGGACACATTCAGTATGTTGAACACATCCTCCACAATAATATCCGAACCGACGATGCCTATATCCGCCACACCACTTTCGACATATGTCGGTACATCCGGCCCTTTGGCAAAGATGAATTTGACATTATCAACCACTGTGTAAAGTGAGCGGGTTTCTTCAGATAACGGCTTGATATACTGCGGCAAATCATTATCTTCCAAATAAGCTGTAAAATCTTTAAATAATCTGCCTTTGGTCAGCGCTACAGTAATCATAGCAAACCTCCATTCGAAAGATTCACAGCAATACCGAATGCATTACTGTTGTATTCACCGCCGCTTAAAAGCGGGTAGTCATGGTTTAAGAATACTTGAAAATAAAAACCGTTGTAATATGACTGGGGGGAACGGAATGATAAATCCAGTATGAATTTCATATTGTAATCTTCCAGATAGCTTTTCAGATGATTGATGAACCCCAGAACCTCGCTGTTTTCAAACTCATTATTGATGATTTCAATCTGGTCACTCACCTTGGCAGTCATCAAAACAGTGAGCGGGTGCTCTTCACCGAGCACTTTTCTGATCTCTGATATATTCTTTTCATATATAAGTTCTTTTATATTGCTGTCCAGGTTGTATTTTTCAATATACAAATCAAGCAGCTCATCGTTATTTACGACGATTGCCCTGTATCTGTCAGCAGTTTTACTTTGGAAAAATGATAAGTGCATATCGATACTTTTCAAAATATCCTCTTCACCGGGACCATACAGCTCGACACCTGCCTGGTAAAATGTTTCATAGCCTCTGACAACCGGACCAAAATAGCCGAAGTGGCGGTGATTCAATTGGTAATTTTCATTGTAGTTTAAAAGAGAGCGTGTCCAATCACTTCTGATAGACATCAATTGTTCGTTTCTTTCAAAAATGATTGTTGAAGGATGATGTTCTTTATCCTCGATATAAAAAGGCTCCACCATATTCATGTCGACCAGCTGGTAATTTTCGTGGTCCAGGAGTGCTGTGTAATCCTGTGCTAACTTTAAACGATTGATAATTAATGTGTTCTCCATAATAAATCTCCTTTAGCACTTTAGCGTAGTAAAGAATAACTGATAAATCTGATAGTAACAAATATGGTCGCGATATGCAAGGACTGTCATAAAAATTATTTAACGCTTTAATTCGCTAAAGTAATTTGATAAGATGACTTTATTAATGGAGGGAGTTTTATGCAAATAGATAATATTAAAGGTCAGGAGCTCGATGATTTATTTGAAGGCATACTGAAGCTTGAAAGTTTGGAAGACTGCTATCATTTCTTTGATGATCTGTGCACAACAAATGAATTAATCGCCCTCAAACAGAGATTTCAGGTTGCCAAAATGATTAAAGAAGGCCACACATATAAAAAAGTGCAGGATAGTACAGGCGCGTCCAGTGCGACAGTTTCCCGCGTCAAACGCTGCCTCGATTATGGCAGCGACGGCTACCACAGAATCATCGACAGATTGGACTGACGGCAGATTTTAAACTGTATGACGTTTAATCATCTCAGTTAAAAGGTAAAAAGAAGTAAGCAATTTACGGAGGTGACCAATTGATGAGTGATATAAAAGCACAAGCTGAAAAACTCGATGGATGGGAACTTGACGGTGAAAAACTGAAGAAAACTTTTAAGTTCGATCAATACCTTGAGGGTATAGCATTTGTTCAGAAACTTGCAGTATATGCCGAAAGTCAACAGCACCATCCGGGCATATCAATCAACCACACAAATGTTTCTATAACGTGGACGACTTTTTCTAAGAAAGAATTGACAGAAAAAGATATAGCAGGCGCAAAAGCGACAGATAATGTACTGAAAGCATAAAAATACAGGAGGAATCTTAACATTTAAGATCCCTCCTGTTTTATTTTGTTCTTCGTCCATATTCAATCGACTTCTTTCTCATAAATTTTACGGTTGAATGATGTCAGCATCTCAACACCTGTTTCTGTCACTACAAAAGGCTCGGTGATCGAGACCCCGAAGTTCTCAAACCACATGCCCGGCATCAAATGGAAGACCATATTCGGTTCCAAAATTGAATTATCATGCTGCCGAAGACTGATTGTATGCTCTCCCCAGTCCGGAGGGTAGCTCAGACCGATCGAGTAACCGATCCTTGCTTCCTTTTCATAACCGTATTTAGCAATTGTTCCTGCCCACACATTGTTGATTTCCGCAGCGGTGAAGCCGGGCTGGATATAATTCAATGTCTCATTAATGCCTTCCATGATGACTTTTCCGATCTCAAGCACTTTCGGTTCCGCTTTCCCGAGTGACATCGTTCTCGCCATCGGTACGTTATATCTCCGATAACATCCTGCAATTTCTATCGTGACAATATCTCCTTCTTCATACCGTCTGTCAGACCAAGTCAAATGCGGACTCGCCGTCTGCTCTCCGGTAGGAATCATCGGTGCCATGGAAGGGTAGTCCCCGCCAAAATCATCATTGCCGTGCATTTGTGCGCTGTAAATCGCAGCAGCCACATCATTCTCCCGTGTGCCGACTTCAATCTTTTCATAAGCTGCCGACATCGCCTGTTCCACAATATATGCAGCGTTTCTCATATAGCTGATTTCTTTTTTACTTTTTATCAGCCGCACCCAGTTGACGATACCGCTGGCATCTTTCAACTCCGCTTCAGGAAGTTCATAGAGCATTCTTTCATGGCATTTCGCCGTATAGTAAAATGCATCCATCTCCACTCCGATTTTACGTTCGCCTTTTCCTTTTTCAAGCAGTACTTCCGCCACATAATCCATCGGATGTTTAATCGTCGACTGTACATATTCATCAGGATAATTCATGACATTTTGGGGATGCATCCAGGTCGTCTGTTCCGCACCTCTTGAATCCATCCCCCTGCCAATCCATAAAGGCTCCTTTTCATCTATGAATACGACGACCACCTGATGTACATAGAAGCTCCAAGCATTATATCCGGTCAGGTAACACATGTTCGACGGGTTGGAAACAACCAGAACTTCAATACCATATTGCATCATGCTTTGTTTGGTTTTATTCAGCCTTTTTTTATATTCTTTTTTGGAGAACATCACATGCCTCCTCTCTCTATTTTAATTTTCAAGAATACTGAGAGCATTTTCCAAATCGTCTTTTAAATCATCAAAGTCTTCAATCCCGGCAGAATAGCGTACTAAACTGGAGGGTATACCAAGATTCACCAGCTCTTCTTCCGTGGATTCAACGTGGCTCGTCGTGTTTGCAGGACCAACTGTCGTTTCCACTGCGCCCAGGTTTGCCGCTCTGTTGGCATATTTCAGCCGTGGCAGCACCTTTCTGACTGCTTCCATACCGCCTTTCAATGAGAAGCTGAAAATACCGCCGTAGCCTCTCATCTGTTCCGTTGCGATATCGTGATGCGGATGGTTTTTCAGTCCCGGATAGAACAAATCTGCAATTTCCGGATGTGTTTGCAAATATTCTACAAGCTTCTCAGCATTTTCAGTCTGTTTTCTGACTCTTAAATCCAGTGTCTTCAAACCTCTTAATAATAAATATGCAGCATGGGGATCCAGAGTTGCTCCGTTGATCTCACGGTAGTGGTACACTTCACCCACAAGTTTTGATTCTCCACATAAAACACCGCCGAGTGCATCCGCGTGCCCGCCTAAAAACTTGGTCGCACTGTGGATAACAAGGTCTGCCCCAAGCGTCAGCGGACTTTGAAGAATAGGTGTTGCAAATGTGTTGTCCACAACTACGATTGCACCTTCTTCATGCGCTGCTTTTACAATCCTTTTAATATCAACTATTTTCACTGTCGGGTTCGTCGGTGACTCCAGGTGGACCAGCTTACACCCTTTTTTAATCTCTTCTTCCAACGCTTCATGATCATCCGTATCACACAGCACAGCTTCAATATTCATATGCGGCAGAAAATCACTGAAGATCCTGTTCGTACCGCCGTATGAATCCTTGATGCTCACCACCCGTTCTCCGGGTTTCAAAAATGTGTAGAACGTATTGCTGATTGCAGCCATCCCTGTCGCAAAGCTTGTTGCCGCTTCTGCACCCTCCAGCTGTCTGACCTTATCCTCAAAAGAAGCGACGGTCGGGTTCGTGTTTCTCGAGTAGATATGTCCTGCCGCTTCCCCTGTGGCAACATCATACCAGTGTGTGAGATCCGTGTAGTCATAAGATACACTATTAACCACCGGTACCTGCGTGGCGCCGTGTGCTCTGTAATCCTTTTCCCCTGCCCAGACTGCTGCGGTTGCACGATTTACTTTTCTTGTCATCATCTCACTTCCCCTTCAATATTGTAAACACTTACATAATTGTACTGAAATGTTATTCATGTTGGAGAAAAGGGTAATAAGTCCCTTTATCTCACTATACCATCTAAAGTGTATTTATAAAATAAAAAGCATATTTATCCCTTTATTTTTCTCATGTGAATAGGCATAATCCTATCTATTCAATCCTCACTGTCATTAATTCCTTTATTAAATGGATGTATAATAATAAATTACTTGCTGAATGGGTTATACTCAGTCAGAAATCTTGTATAATAGTATGTAACATTAAATGGGAGTGTCTATTATGGTTGAGACAAATGATACAGGCTTAAAAGAAAAATACTTAGACCTGCTGGCCAATAAATATAATAACGAGGAAAAAGTGGCAACTGAAATTATGAACCTGGAGTCCATATTGGACTTGCCTAAAGGGACTGAGCATTTTGTCAGTGACCTTCACGGGGAATATCAAGCATTTCAACACGTACTCCGTAACGGCTCAGGCAATGTCCGTCAAAAAATCGCCGAGCTTTTCAAAGATACACTGTCCGATGATGAAATCAGTAATTTCGCAGCCCTGATCTATTATCCTGAAGAAAAACTGCAGCTCATTAAAAATGAGTTTGAAACTAAAGAAGCGCTGGATGAGTGGTATATAACAACGATTCATCAGATGATCGATCTGATTGCACATTCATCTACAAAGTATACCCGCTCAAAGCTGAGGAAAGCATTGCCTCAGCAGTTTGTTTTTATTATTGAAGAACTGCTTTATAAAACTGATGAAGATGCGAACAAAAAGACATATTACGAAAAACTGGTCAATCAGATTATTTCACTTGGTCAGGCGGACAAGCTCATCATCGGTCTGTCATATTCCACGCAGCGTCTGGTGGTCAATCATCTGCACGTTGTCGGCGATATATATGACCGGGGGCCTGAACCTGATAAAATCATGGATACTCTGATCGATTACCATTCGCTGGATATCCAGTGGGGCAACCACGATGTGTTATGGATCGGCGCTTATGCAGGTTCCAAAGTGTGTCTTGCAAATATCTTAAGAATTTGTGCGAGATACGACAACTTGAATATTATCGAAGACGCCTACGGCATCAATCTCAGACCTTTGGTCAACCTCGCCGAGAAGTATTACGATGACAATTCAGCTTTCCACCCGAAAATCACTTCAGGAGACGATCTGTCGGAGCTGGAAAAACTGCAAATCACCAAAATTCACCAGGCGATTGCAATCATCCAGTTCAAGCTGGAAGCACCAATCATTAAACGTCGTCCATTCTTTGAGATGGAAGAGAGGCTGGTACTCGAAAAAGTCGATTATGATAACAATGAACTGACCGTCTATGGCGATACATATACGCTGGAAAATACATGTTTCCAGACGATCGACAGAAATGATCCGACAAAACTATTGGCTGAAGAAGAGGAAGTCATCAATAAGTTATTACTGTCCATTCAGCAATCCGAAAAACTGAAGAGACATATGAATTTTCTGATGAAAAAGGGTAGCCTTTACTTAAAATATAACGGCAACCTATTAATCCATGGATGTATACCGGTCGACGAGAACGGGGAAATGGAATCCATGGAAATCGAAGGTGAAACATTCAAAGGCCGAGAGCTGCTTGATAAATTTGAAGAGTATCTCCGTCAGTCATTTTCAAATAAGGAGAATACAGACGACCTGGCAACAGATATCGTCTGGTATTTGTGGACGGGGAAATATTCTTCACTATTCGGTAAACGGGCGATGACAACTTTTGAAAGATATTTCATAACGGATAAAGCATCCCATAAAGAAGAGAAGAACCCGTATTACTACTTAAGGGAAGACGTGAATATGTGCCGTAAAATGCTGGAAGAATTCAATCTGGATCCGGAACAGGGGCGAATCATAAACGGACACACTCCGGTCAAGGAGATCGACGGGGAGGATCCGATCAAAGCGAATGGCAAGATGCTGGTCATTGACGGCGGATTCTCAAAAGCTTATCAGAAAACGACAGGTATCGCAGGTTATACACTGTTATACAATTCATTCGGTATGCAGCTTGTTGCCCACCAGCATTTCAACACTAAAGAAAAAGTTTTAAGAAATGGTGCGGACGCATTAAGTGTACGCCGTGTCGTCGATGAAGAGCTCGAACGTAAAAAGGTCCGGGACACGAACATCGGTGTTAAACTGAAAGAAGAAATAAAATCGCTTAAAGAACTGCTCGCTTACAGATATATTCAATAATTTTAAATAAGGAGTGACGGAATGGCAGGCCATAAAATCTACTCGATGCCTTTCTCAAGCGTATATCCGCATTATATAAAAAAGGCTGAGAGAAAAGGCAGGACAAAAGAAGAAGTGGATGAGATCATCCGCTGGCTGACAGGGTTTACACAGGAAGAGCTCAACGCCCAGCTGGAAGCTGAAAATGATTTTGAAACATTCTTCGACGCGGCGCCGGATATGAATCCTTCAAGGGGACTGATCAAAGGCGTCATCTGCGGTGTGAGAGTCGAAGAAATAGAAGAACCGTTGATGCAGGAAATACGCTATATGGATAAGCTCATCGATGAGCTTGCCAAAGGCAAGAAGATGGAGAAGATTTTGCGGACTCGATAGCAGTCCGTGAAATCTCCTTTAGATAACCAAATTTCATGGCGGCAAATCAAAAAACCACTGGAAATCCTAAGATTCCCAGTGGTTTTTTATTCTGTTGATCATGTACTTTCAGCACCACAGTGCGATTACAACAGTCCGACCCATTGCCAGTATGTTGCAGACATAATCAGCACCAATACATAGCCGACAACTGTGAGGATAATGCCGGATTTAAGCAAATCCTGTACCGTAAACGTATCTGTACCGTAAGCGAGCATGTTCTGCGGTGCGCTTACCGGCAATAAAAACCCGAAACTGATGACGAACTGCTGGATCAGAACAAACCCTAGACTGGATTCTCCAAGTCCCAGCGTGGTCGTGAGGGCGATGAATACCGGAATCAGGGCAGATGCCAGGCTCGTCGCACTCGCAAACCCTAGGTGAATCAGGATGTTGAAGAGGCTCACCAATGCAATCGTTGCAACCAACGGCATGGATTCAAGACCCATAGCACCGAATGTCACATCTGAAAGCCATTGTGCAGCGCCTGTTCTGAGGAGCACCGTCCCCAACGAAATACCGATTGCAAATACGATGATCGTCCCCCAGTTGATCGTACCTTCGACCTGCTTCCATGTAAACACGCCAATTTTCGGTGCCAGCATGAGTGCAAGTGCTATCAGCGTAATCGAAGCCGAGTCAAACGGATGCAATATCCCTTCAGTCGACCACATCAACAGCAGCAGTCCTGCGATCACGATGAGCCGGATTTCAGACGGCTTGATGGCACCCAGCTTTTCAATTTCATTCTGGATCATCTCACGTCCGCCTTCGATTTCACTGGTTTCCGACTTGAATAATCGTGTCATTACAAAATAAAGGACGATACTCATCAAAATCGACCAGGGCGCAGCATAGATGAACCATTGGATCCATGACACATCCTGTCCCATCGCTTCATTGATGAATCCGACAGCCACAATGTTCTGTGCAGCACCGGTCTTGATGCCGATGTTCCAGATGGATACCGCCTGAACCGCAGTCACAACAAGCAGCGTTGCGAGCCTGCTCTCTTTTGTCAGACCGAATGCCGCAACCATTCCGATCAGAATCGGAATGACCGCACCGGCGCGCGCTGTAGCCGACGGCACGAAAAATGCCAGTATGATAGCAACCAATATTGTACCCAATACAATCGCATTGGTCTTATTGCCAACGATCTTAAGCACATAAAGTGCCATACGCTTGTGCAGATTGGTAATCTGCATCGCACTCGCCAGGAAAAGTGCAGCTGCGACCAGTGCGACTGCAGAAGTGGAGAAACCGATAAAAGCCATCGACAGTGCGTTGGATGTCCCGAGCATGTCAGAACCGGATAAGTCGGGTGCTCCCATGACTTCCCCAAGGTCTTCAACCGGTGAAAAACCAATCAGTATGATGAGCAATGATACGATCATCACTGCAGATATCGGATATTTCACCGCTTCCGTGACCCACATGATGACCGCAAAGCCCAATATCGACAGTGCACGAAGACCCATGACACTTAAATCATCCGGCACGGGTATAAGATTAATCAAAATCAGAACGGCAAAACTGATAATGATCCAAAGCGGCTTAAATTCTTTTGTCTTCTTTTCCGCCAAGAGTAATCCTCCTCTTTTCTATTCTTTCTTACTTCCAATAATATCAGATTGGGTGATTATTTCGAGTTCAATGTGAAAAGTGTAACAAAATTATCGAAAGTTTCACATTCCATTAATATTTATAAGTCCAACGGCTTGATTTATACTGAAAGTGGAGGTGTCATTATGAAAATCGTGACAAGCGAAGAGATGAAAAAAATCGATCAGTATGCCATCGGGAAAATCGGCATAGACGGCAGGATTCTGATGGAAAATGCCGGACGTGTTGCTGCAAAAAATATTATGAAAAGATTTCATAACCAGACATTCTGTGTACTTATCGGCAGCGGGAACAATGGCGGTGACGGCTTTGTCATTGCAAAAGTATTGAAAGAAAACCGACATGAAGTTGATGTATGTGTGATACCCGACCTTCCCAAGATCAATGGAGATGCGGACTATCATAAAAATATCTATTTAAACTCCGGTTTCACTTTCACACAGTATGACAGTGAGATTATGAAAAAGGCAGATATCGTTATCGATACAATGCTCGGAACAGGGGTTAAAGGTGAGATTAAATCACCTTATGCGGAAATTTTTCAGGAATTGAACAATATGGATAACATCGTAGTCTCCATAGATCTGCCAAGCGGCATGCCGGCTGATGAATCACCGGTACCTGAAAATACATTAAAAGCAGATTATACGCTGACAATCGGACTGCCAAAGCTGAGCTATTATACTTATCCTGCACGTAATTATTTTGGAAAGACGAAAGTCATTCATATCGGCATCCCGAACAAAGCAGTGGAGATGGCTGTTAAGTCGGGGATAAGAGTCTGGACTGAAAATGATGTTGTGGGTAATTGGCCTCAAAGAGACGAAAATTCCCATAAAGGCTCTCATGGAAAAGTCGGAATCATCGCAGGCAGCAGCAACATGCCGGGGGCTGCGGTACTTACGACCACTGCAGCGGTAAAAAGCGGAGCGGGGCTCACCGTCCTCAATACACATTCTGATATCTTTTCCACCATCACCGGCCATGTGCCGGAAGCCACGCTCTTTGACAGAACAAATGACTTAGATGACTTTATTAATGATAAAGATATTATAGCGGTCGGGCCCGGTCTTGGTGTGGATGCCAACACCAGAAGGACAGTAGAATATTTGATAGACCAATTCGAGGCGCCGCTGGTCATCGATGCCGACGGGCTGTCGGAACTAAAAAGATTAAAGGATAAAATTAAGAAAAGAAAACATCCTGTCATCATCACACCTCATCCAGGGGAGATGGCCAGGCTGATTGATGCTTCAGCAGGCGTGGTCAATAAAAACCGATTCGACATTTCCCGGGAAATATCTGTGGAGTATGGAATATATGTTGTTCTAAAAGGACCGCATACATTGGTGGCAACACCTGACGGTGAAATTTTCATCAACGATAACGGCAACGCGGGACTTGCGAAAGGCGGAAGCGGAGATGTACTGACCGGGATGATTGCAGCCTTCCTCGGAAGATATGAAAATATCCAGCATGCAGTCTCCAGTGCCGTGTTTATGCACGGCTATACTGCTGATTATCTTTTATATCATGGAGCAGGTGTTGAAACGATAACCGCCTCTCAAATCACAGATCACCTGGATAAAACTTTCAATATTATCAAAGATTAATCAAGTACCGAATAGGTTCAATTTTCAAAAGAGAAGCAGCTCTGACAATACGCAGAGCTACTTCTCTTCTTCTAAATCCATTATGGATAAAAATAGTTTCTGCAAATCTTTATTGTCTGTTGAATCTGCGAACTCATGCAGCAATTGCTCTTTCACATGACGGTCGGTAATATCACCCAGCTCATCCTGAATTTTATTTGCATCCTTACTGATTAACTTATAATTGAGTTCAGTCAATTTACCCAAATATCTTGCTCCGAATCTCAGCTTCTTTGCATCTTTTCTAATTTCATGAATTTGAGAATAGTTATTTATATCTTTGGCTTCATAATCATCGATTAACCTTTGATATTTTCTGGAAAGGCGCTTATTTAAAAATTGCTTCAGGTTATCATCCCCACTGTACTTCTTCTTAAATTGCAATGTCGCAACTTTAGATTCAATCTGATCGATTTTGGACGCCGTTTTTTCTTCCGAAACTTTTTCTAAAACGCTTTTCATTTCTTCATCCCGTTTTTCCTTTAAATAAAAAAACATTTCCTGATAGTGCTCGCTCCTCTCAGGATTAGCACGTGCAATCCTACCTGCTGATTCATTCATCACATCAATGTCTCTCAAATGACTCACCATCATAGCGATATTCTTTAATGCACTGTTCAGTCTGATGTAATCTTCTTTATATAATGCTTTTTTTAATACGTTCAACACGCCCCTGAGTTTCCGGGTGTTCACACGTAATTTATGAACATGCACTTCATCAAAAGGGTTATTTAGAAAATCATGATAAGAAATCCTGATTTTCTTTGCTCTACTCAATAAAATCCTTTGCACTTCATTCATGATCATCCCTCTTTTAAATAGGTATTATTAGGCACATTCATCTATACCCGGTTATATAAAAATTAACAAAACAAAAGTGGATTCAGAATCCTTCAAGTGCTCTCAAAAACACTTTATTCTCAAGTTCGCCCGGAAAATGTGAGTTGTGTTTTTCAAAGTATACAAGATGCTCGATCTCTCCAGTTTTGAAGAACTGATATATCCGGCTGAAAGGTATCGTATATACACTTGCCTGCTCATTAAAAATCTCTATCTCATGAGAATCCAGTTCTTCTCCATCTGCATACTTGTACATTGCCTGAAAACCCTCTATAACCATCTTATTTATCTCGTGCCTCTCTGTCAGTTCGGTTTCGTAAATATTCTTAAAATCATTATGTGATTCTTTCTCCATATAAGCCAAATTCCTGACATAAGTTGCCATATAATCATTTTCATTATCCAAAGAGATTTCATTAAATATTTCTTCTGCCGATAACTCCGGTGAGAACAAAAAATTAGAAGAATTAAATACTTCCAATTCGTCCTCCTTACCGCGCAATATGCTTAAAAGACGGCCGCCATCATTATTTTTTGTCGGTATGGCAGTCGCAATCATGATCAGTCCATTCATCAAGATGGTAAAATTCAGAATTTCATTTTCAATATTGAATGTGTATTTGATTCCGATCAGAATGAGGACAGCAGCCAGATTGAATATCATACCACCTGATATATACCAGATTGCATCTGTTTTTGACATCCTGCCGTTCCTTAAAGGTTTATACATACCGCATACACCCCAGCTGATATAGGCAGGGATTGAAAAGTACCATCTGCCGTTCATATACATCCCTGCGAATGAAGAAATCATGAATAACTCCATTTTCCTTGTCTTTGCAAAGAACCAGTGTCCGCATTCGTGATAAAAAACGGTTCCTATCCAGACACCAACCATGGCGAGTAAAAATAATCCGTTAAAATTCGTCGTAAATTCCAGTATCAACCCTGTTGTAATGATAACTATAATCCAAAACCAATTCGTGTTTAATGCTTTTTTCATAATGTTCATCCTCTTTAAGTTTTAGAAGATGATAAGACCGAGAGTCACAACAATCGCAGACATGATTAAGTAAATAACATAAGGAAGTGCTTTATGGATTAAAGCATTTTTATCAGTCATTTTATTTCCACCTTCTAAAAATGCAATTATATCCTGATAAGTATTGATATCATACCGAGCTTTCAATCTTTCCACTTTGATGCTTGCTGAAAATGACAAAGCAATCAAACCACCTGCAATGATTGTTAAAAGTAATGACTCATTTCTTATAGCAGGTACCATGAGAAAAAGTCCGAGCATCGATGCGATCAACATGACATATCCATATCTGTTCCAGCTTTTTCTGTCGATTTCTTTCTTCATCACATCAACATCTTCATTGACGAGCTCGTCCAGAGAAACTTTGAATAGGACACTCAACAGCATCAAGTTTTGTATATCCGGATAACTTCGATTGTTTTCCCAGTTGGAAATAGTCTGTCTGGAAACGTATATCTTCAGAGCAAGCTCTTCCTGTGAGAACCGATCCCTTTCTCTGTACTTTCTTATTTGTCTGCCAATCTCCATCAAATTCACCTTCTGATTCAAATTTAGAGGAACGCATACTATCAAACTACCAAACTTCTTTTACATGCGATACTTTTATCATGTCAAAACCCTTTGACATGCTGATATGTCAACATTTAACGGTTATAACGCCATGCATTATAACCCCTTGTATGCTTATATGGAATTATCAGGCGGCAACAGCATTTTAGGGGCCCGTTCAATGAAATACTTTTTAATTTTATTTGTCACTGCATGCGGTGACAAGGAGCCAAAAGAATAATCTAATCCGGAATCGGAATAAGATGATTTTGGAGAACTGCTGGAAGTGATGGTTTCTGTTGAGCAGTATGACTGAATCATCTATCGATTATCTTGAAAAACAGAGTG
>NZ_LFKO01000001.1:1065104-1099959 GCF_001265075.1 Salinicoccus sp. YB14-2 | reverse complement strand
TCTTGCGCGATGCTTTTCCCAAAGGAGTCTAACGTACGGATTTCATCTGTTCTGCATGAAATATAATCTTTTTTAAGGACTTATGTCCCAGCCCCTTTATTTTTGTTTATTATCTTTATACCATATCATGGCTGTTTGCTCAGTCTCCTGTATAAACTGATTCTTACGATCCATATATCCCCCGATATCATTTGGAAATTCACTGGCCAGTTTCATTTTCAAATTTTCGTAATGAAAGCGGACCTCCTGATGTTCTCTCAAATAATCTCTGAAAGAAAGGTGGCGGGTGATATCTTCACTGCCTTCTTCAAACACATGAACATGATGGCTCCGTTCATCCCCGCCTTTTCTAAAATACCGGCGGCCTGCGATACCGTTTTCTCCGAGACTTTCATAACCCAGTCCAGCCATTTCCGCTTCATAACGATCGACATCTTCAATATTTTTCACAACCGGCATGATATCAATGATCGGTTTAGCCTTCAGTCCCGGAACAGAAGTGCTTCCGATATGATAAATTTCCATCAATTCAACTTTCAATACCGCTTCAAGCTTTTCTTTTTCCTCTTCAAATATACGCGGCCACTGATCATTATAATTGACCACCTTTATACTCCTCATCAGTCAGCACCTCCGGAAATTTTAATCTTCGAATTCGAGTTTCATCTTGTGTTCATCATAATATCTGTCTCCGTCGAACATTGCTCTCGGTTCAGTACCATAAATGATGAACCCAAAGGATTCATAGAAGGTTTTGGCACGCTGGTTTTCAGTAATCACTTCAAGATTCAATTGTTCGATATCATTCATTTTCCCAACCCGGTCAATCAGAAAATGAACCACTTCACGTGAAATTCCGCTCCCTCTGTATTCTCGATCACAATACATCGCCTGCAGCTCTCCCTTATGGGTTGATTTTGGACCGCTTCTTCTAATAAAGGACGCGATGCAGACAAGCTTATCCCCATCAAAGCCTCCGGTGACAAACTGTCCATCCCGGACCACGAGCTTTTGTTCAAACGATTCCAATGATTGTACACTTTCCATTTCATAAGTGGAACCGAAAGCCTCCGGGTCCGTCTTCAATCCTTTCAACCTCAGTTCCCTGTATTGTTCTGCATCGCTCTCCTTCAGTAATCTGACCTGCATTGTCTCATCCTTTATCATCAATATAACGTTTCAGGTGTTTTCCTGTCACTGACTCTTCCACATCAAAAATACCAGCAGGAAATCCGCTGTATAACACCCGGCCGCCGTCGTTTCCGGCACCGGGTCCGATATCTATCAGCCAATCCGCATGTGTCATCATCGTCAAATTATGCTCGACAATAATCACCGTATTTCCCGCTTCAATCAATATTTCAAAACATTCCAGAAGCGTCGGTATGTCTTTTTCATGAAGTCCGGTTGTCGGTTCATCAAAAACATAGACAGTGTCACTAGTGTCACTGTCAAGATGCCAGCTGAGCTTCAGACGCTGCATCTCTCCACCGGATAAAGTATTCAGCGACTGTCCAAGTGTCATGTACTGCAGACCGGTCTGTTCCAGATGATATAAACGCTCTCTTACGGTTTTGTTTTCTTCGAATAAATTGATTGCATCCTCTACAGTGAGTGCCAATATATCTGCGATGGAATATCCATCCACCTTGGCATCCAGTACTTCTTCTTTATATCTCGAACCTTGGCATAGTTCACAGACCTGTGACAGTTCCGGCATAAACGCAAGCTCTGTTTTAATCACACCTTTACCCCCACATTCCGGACATGCCCCTTCAGAGTTATAGCTGAACATGCTTTTCTTCAAGCCTGTTTTCTTACTGAAAAAGCTGCGGATATCATCAAACACGTTCATATAGGTCAGCACATTGGATCTGCTGGATGTGTGAATGCTCTTCTGATTGACGAATATGCAGTCTTCCTTTGCTTTTAACCCTTCACTGAGCAGCGTACTCTTACCTGATCCGGCAACGCCGGTGAACACTGTCGTCATGTTCTTTGGTATTTCGACACTGACATTATCCAGGTTATTTTTAGTAATATTGTTCAGTTTTATTCTGCCTGCAGGTTCTTTAGTGTTCTGCTTGAGAGCATGCTTTTCTCTCAACACTGTACCTGTCGCCGTATTTGATTCGAGCAGTTCTTCATAAGTTCCGGTAAATGTAATCTCACCGCCGCTTTTACCGGCTCCGGGACCAATATCTATAACGTAGTCCGCAATTTTGATGATATCGGGGTCATGCTCGACGATCAATACAGTATTCCCTTTATCACGTATGGATTTGATGATGTCGTTAATTTTGTCGATATCTTCAGGATGGAGACCGATACTCGGTTCATCTATGATATATACAAGGTCGGTCAAAGGACTGTTCAGATGTCTGATCAGCTTGATTCTCTGTGATTCACCGCCGGATAAAGTCGGCGTTTCCCTGTCCAGCGTCAAGTAGTTCAAACCGACATGTTTCAATGCTTTTAACTGTTTTAACAGCGGTTCGATGATGTACTTCGCCTTCTCATCTTCAAGAGATTCCAGAAAAGGAATGGCATCTTCAATAGTCAGTGAAGTGAAATCTGCGATATTCAAATCTTTTATTTTACACGTCAGCACTTTCCGACTGAGTCTCTGCCCATGACACTCCGGGCAGTCCTTGGATGTGACCACCCGCTCCACGTCAGTTAAAAACCGCTTCTTTTCAAAATTATCATTTAATAGAAATGACCGTCTGAAACGGTGTATCAATCCCTCATACTTCGCCGTCCTCGGCCAGTTGTCCGGGGGATTTTTAAGCTTTCTCGGTTTTGTATACAAAAATGTATCCATCTCTTCTTCTGTATAGTCTTTCAGTTTTTTATCATTGTCGAATAAACCCGTATATAGATAACGTTTTCCGCGCCAGCTGTCCGGACGGAAAGATGGGAATTTTATCGCATCTTCATTCAATGATCTGTCGAAATCAAGAAGTTCATTCAAATCAATATCTTCAACGTAGCCAAGACCCTGGCACGTGTCGCACATTCCGTTCGGGTTATTAAAAGAAAATACGCTGGAGTATCCTACAAACGGACTGCCGAGTCGTGACCACAGCAGCCGCACAGAAGCGTATATATCGGAAATCGTACCGACTGTCGAGCGTGAATTTCCTCCCAGCCGCTTCTGATTGATAACCATTGCAACAGGCAAGTTCAATATCTGGTCCACTTCAGGTTTCTCATACTGTGTCAGCTGGTTCTGAATATAAGTAGAATATGTTTCGTTCAACAGCCGCTCTGACTCAGCAGCGATAGTGTTGAAAACAAGTGATGATTTTCCTGAACCCGACCGTCCTGTAAAGACCGTTAATTTATGTTTCGGTATATCAACACTGATGTTTTTTAAATTATTCTGGTTTGCACCTTTAATATGAATCTGGTTCATTACAAATCACCTCTGAATTATAGTTTCTCTCTTGTTTCATATATTAACATTAATTGGCTAAATCAAACTTGGCTGACCTGGGTATAGGTTTATAACAGCTACACAAAAATATTTGAAAGGAGGGATAAATTTTATGAAGTACAGTAAAGAGGAAATCGAAGCGTATTTCAGCCAGCTTGACCGCAGTAAATTTATAGATGACCAAAAAGAACATGCTGCACTCGACAGACCGCTGCCTATCGGACACGGTCAGACAATATCCCAGCCGACACTTGTATTGAACATGACTTTGAAATTAGATTTAAGCAAAGACGACAAGGTGCTTGAAATAGGGACAGGTTCAGGATTCCAGACGGCATTACTTTCGAGATTCTCAAGTTCTGTCTATACAGTGGAACGCATTCGGGCATTGTATGATTCTGCGAAAGAAAGACTGACTGATTTGGGGTATTCGAATGTCCATTTTCATTATGGCGACGGTCACTCCGGCTGGAAGCACAGTGCGCCTTATGACAAGATTATGGTGACCGCAGCAGCAACGGAAGTACCCGGAACATTGGTTGATCAACTTGCCCCGGGCGGCAAAATGGTCATCCCTGTCGGAGACTTTCATATGCAGGCGCTCAAGTTGTTAGAGAAGGACAATAACGGCGTTATTTCGGAATCGGTCATTGAATATGTGACGTTTGTGGAATTCAGAAAAGATGTGGAGTAGCGAATTTAATTCCAATTCAGTTAATAGAAATTTACAGAGATGAATTGTATTTAAGACAGTTCATCTTTCTGAACATGATGCAAGATTAATCGGATATATAAACAGATATGTATTCATATTGAATACTGTTTTTATCAGAACTTGAAGTTTATTTTCAAAATAAGGAACGGGAGTGGGATCAATGGAAGATATAATATCGTATTTCGTAAAGCTGACGGTGGGTCTTATTGGTGTCATGGCTGTTATAAAGCTGCTGGGTCATAAAGAACTCGCACAGATTACGCCGCTCGATTTTGTGTATGCTCTTATTTTAGGAAGTATCGTTGAAGAATCTCTCTATGAAACCACAACACCTTTTTATCATATGGTAATTATGCTTGCATTCTGGGGACTCTTAATCTATGTGATTGAGAGGTTTTCTATGAAGAATGAACGCTTTAGAAGATTGACTAAAGGACAGGCTCAACTGCTGATCAATGACGGAAAAGTCGATGATAAAGTATTGAACAGACACAATATGGATATTGACGAACTCAGAGAATTACTCAGAATGAACGGCGTGTTCTCACTGCGTGAAGTCAAACACGCGATTATGGAAACAAGCGGAAAGCTATCCATCGTCAGATATGCCGGCGAAGAACCGGCACACCGCAGTGAACTGCTGGAGGACTATCAAGAGAATGCAATGTCATTTCTTTTTATCGATGGCGGAAAAATTGAATACAGAGCACTCCAGGCAGCCGGGTATGATGAAGATTGGCTGGAACGTACAGTTGAAGAGGAAACTGGCTATAAGGCAAAAGATATATTTTTAGCTGAATGGAGCGAAACAGAAGGCTTCTTTATCCAGGCAAAGTAATGGATGATAGCACAAACATATATTTAAATCAGGAGGATCATCAAATGGAATGGCTCGAAAATCAATTCAAGAATGAGGATAACGCTAAAAGATACACCGGGGGTTTTACCGGTGAAAACATGAAAAAAGCAAGACGCTTTCACAACTCTCTGCCCCAGTACGACAAAACTTCTCTTCATCAATTGACGGGATTTTCAGAAGAGACAGGTCTCGGGGCTGTTTACGTAAAAGACGAGTCATCAAGATTCGGTTTGAATGCATTTAAAGGGCTTGGTGCATCATATGCAATGGCCGGTTATTTTTCACGTAAATTAGATATGGCAGATTCCACTTTCAATGAATTATTAGAAGCTGTCAGTGAATACCCGGCAGAAACGTTTGCCACCGCCACTGATGGCAACCATGGAAAAGGTGTCGCGTGGGGTGCTGAAATATTCAATCAGAATTGCAAAGTCTTTCTTCCAAAAGGTGCTGCATCGACACGTGTCACAGCCGTGACCGAACGCGGTGCCGAAGCGAAGGTAACAGATATAAACTATGATGATACTGTGCAGTACGCTGCTGATCAATCCAGCGGCCACGGCTGGATTCTTCTGCAGGATACGGCCTGGGAAGGTTATGAAGAAATACCATCCGATATTATGCTGGGCTATACAACAATAGTGTCAGAAATTACAGAGCAGCTCGAACCTGGAAATCTGGATCAGCTTACACATGTCATTTTACAGGCGGGCGTCGGTTCATTTGCAGGTGCAGTTGCAGCAGCCATTTACAATATCACTGATGGCGATCCTCCGAAAATCATCGTCGTGGAACCTTCAGAGGCAAACTGCATGTTTCACTCGGCCGAAAGCGAACTTGGAGACCCTCTCAGAATATACGGTGATATGAACACCATGATGGCGGGTCTCTCATGCGGAGAACCGAGTCCAATTGCCTGGAATATCTTAAAATCAACAGCTGATTATTTCATTTCATGCGATGATGAAATCAGTGCCAAAGGCATGCGTATGCTCGGCAGACCGGCAAAAGATGATGCAAAAATCACTTCAGGTGCCTCAGGTGCTTTACCCGCCGGATTTCTGTATGAAGTGATGACAAATGAATCACATGCTGATCTTAAAGCCAATCTGAATCTAGGCAGCGATTCAAAAGTGTTGGTCATTAATACTGAAGGTAATACGGATCCTGATAATTATAAGAAAATAATGAATGGATAATATTAATAAAATCCCCTGAAACTGAAATGGTTCAGGGAATTTTTATCATCAGACCGTCACTTAATATGCTTCAAATTATATTTTAATCTGATATAATTATATGGCAGTTTGTTATGTTTTACTTCACAGGTTCGCAAACTCCCTGTATAAAAAACTAAGGAGAATGATTATTATCAATAACAAAATAATGATTTATAATGCCGTTCTTGCTGCAATCTACGTTGCTTTGACGGTAATCAATCCCATCGGAACGATGGCGATACAAATAAGAATCAGCGAAATGCTCGCAGTGATTCCGTTTTTCAACCGAAAATTCATTCCCGGGATGCTGATCGGGCTTGCAGTGGCAAACTTTTTCTCACCGCTGGGTTTAATTGATGTAGCGACAGGTGTCGGTATTGCCGTCATTTCATATACCATCAGCTATTTCGTTAAAAATGTCTGGATCAATGCCGTCCAGTACAGCTTACTATGCGGTATTTTCGTCGGTTTGATGCTGCTTATAGTACTTGAAATCCCATTTTGGTTCAGCTTTGTAACAATTACAATATCAACATTGATCACCACTTTTCTCGGTACAATGTTATTTACCAGAGTCGGCCACAGAATTCTTCCGAACCTTAAATAAAATGATGATAACCGGGTATTTCTCCGGATCATGCTAATAATCCTATGATAAATATCATAGGATTTCTTTATTACAGGCTGATGTTTCTCATGAAACTTTAAGGAAAATGTATTGAATACTGCGGGAATCAATCCGGCAAAAATGGAACTTCTGCGGGAGTTCAAAGGATATCCGGACATTCTGAAAAATATACCAGAAGAAAAAAGTTTTATATCAGAATAAAGTTTTAATGATATTATAGATTTAACCATTTGAAATTGAGAGTGATTGAATATGAATGTTCAGCAATTACAGGCATATGCTGATGATTTCCTAAGAAAGAATTTCGGTTTATCATTGGATGCACCGCTCCGTGTATCCAAACGCATGAAATCGAAACTTGGCGTCTTCAGCATTAAATATAATAAGAATGAAGTTTTAAGCAGTGAGATTGTTCTGTCCCATAACTTTATAATCAACAACGATAAAGATGCCGTACTGGATGTTCTGTATCATGAATGCGTCCATTATGCCCTGTATAAAAGAAAGTTGCCTTTCAGGGATTCTGACCCTGAGTTTATCAATACTTTGGAACGTTTGGAGATTTCAAGAACACGCAGTTATAAATATAGAGGACAGTCATATTTATATGAATGCAGGAAATGTGAATATCAATTCAGTAAAAATATGAAGGGGTACGAGAAAAGGTATATGTGCGGCAGATGCCGTGGAAAATTCACTTACAGAGGTACCGTTCAACGATGAACATAAAACGGCCGGGCTCACATCAACCAGAGCCCGGCCGTTTTTATATCACTTATTTTCCTGACGCGAATCTTCCCTTAAGTCAATATAGTATTGAACACTTGTCATTGCACCCTCATCCACCATATTAGAATCTCTCAGATTCTCCGGTCTGCCCAGTTTTTTAACATACGGATCGCTTGTCCATTTGCCTACCTGGCTGACGGCAATATCAATTCCTTTATCTATGCCTTTTTTTACCGTCTCTTTATTTTTACTGAGGTACAACACGCCTGCGACTAACCCGACTGCACTGACCAGCTTCGTCTTTCTTCCCATGGTTGCCACACTCCTTTTAGTAACAAATCTTCCGATTCACTACATACTTATTTATACTCATTATCTCATGAATCACTGTGGTTATCAAAATTTTCTGATTAATAGGTGTTTATTTTCAATTGAATATCTTTTTTATAATTAAGTGATTATCACGCCGGGTAGAGTAGGAGTGATTTGATGTAAACATATCGGACAGGAGTGATCTTATTAATAAACATTATGATGTCGTTATTGTTGGAGCAGGCGCAATGGGAATGTCTACAGGCTACTATTTGTCTCAAAAGGACCTCAAAGTTCTGATGATTGATGCACATGACCCGCCTCATCCCCATGGAAGTCATGGCGGTGACACACGGCTTATCCGCCATGCAGTGGGTGAAGGTCTGCAGTATATCCCGCTTGCTTTACGTTCACAGGAAATGTGGAATGAACTCCAGACACATTCAAATGACGAGATCTTCAGGCAGACCGGTATCCTCAACTTTGGTTATAAAGGGTCCGGGTTCCTTGAAAAGACTATAGAGGGCGCGAAAGATTATGATCTTGACATTGAAACTTTGACAGTGGAAGAAATGCAGAAGCGCTGGCCGGGACTTCATGGTGAGGATTTGGAAATCGGCTACTATGAGAAAAAGGGCGGCGTCATCATGGGCGAAAATGCCATCCGGACCTACAGACGCCTTGCACTGTCGAATGGTGCTGAGCTGCTGGTCGATACACCGGTCAACAGTATTCACCCTGAAACCGGGCATGTCCGTATCGAAACTGAACATGACACCTTTACAGCTGACAGGCTGGTTTTAACTTCAGGTGCACAGAATGGCTTAATGCTTAAAGCCCTTGGCCTGGATTTAAAAATCCAGCCCTCAAGGAGAACCATCGCATGGTTTGAAGCGGATGATAATCTATACAGTTCAGAACATTTCCCCGGGTTTATCGGGCGTTCCAGAAACGGCTCATATTACGGCTTTTCAAGTATAGATGGCACTGGTGTGAAGATTGGCCGCTATGACGGCAGTGACGAAGATGATACAGAACCTGAAGGGATGGACAGAAATTTCGGTTCATTCGAAAAAGATGAAGCTTATTTAAGAGAATTTCTGAGTGCCCATATGCGGGGTGCGAACGGCAAGCTGAATAAAGGGCTCTCATGTATATTTACAAATACGCCGGATGAAGATTTCATCATCGACCAGCATCCCGAGTACGACAACATTTATGTTGCCGGCGGATTTTCAGGTCACGGCTTCAAATATGTGCCGGTAGTGGGGGAAATCCTGACCGATCTTGTTACCAAAGGAGAAACCGGACATGATATTTCCTCGTTCTCCATTACGCGTGATGAACTTTATGAATGAAATATAAAATTTGACTCATGTTGGGATAGAGCGGCATGAGTCTTTTATTGAATGAATAATCTCTTACAATGTTGTATGGTTAATAATAAGAGTCAATACGCACAAATAACTATCGAAAGGAAGATATTCAAATGCAGATATTAACAGATTCAGATATTCAGAAAGCATATAAAATTCATCATGCCATCGAAGACGTGAAACTGGTGCTGGATGATTTCAGAAATGACAGGCTGGTCGAAGCCAACAGAATTGTCCTGCCGGCAAGTGACAGCTCTTCCATGCTCTATATGCCATGTATCAGTACGGCCCAGAAAGTGTCCATCATCAAGACTGTATCGATCTTCCCTGACAACGCCGACCTGCCGACGACCCAGGGAAATATACTGGTTTCAAACCTGAACGACGGCAAACATATTGCCTCATTGGAGGCTTCTTACTTAACGAGACTGCGCACAGGCGCAATGACAGCGATTGCGACCGATAAGCTTGCCAGAAAAGATTCAGGAGTACTTGGAGTCATCGGTACGGGCAGAATGGCTTTTGAACAGGTTTTAGGTGTACTTGAAGTGAGAGATATAAATAGGATTTTATTGTTTAACAGAACTCAAAACAAAGCGGAAACCTTTAAGAAAGATTTAGAAGACTTCGGGATTGATACTGATATCGAAGTGGTCAGTGAAGTCGATGACCTCGTTGAAAAAAGTGATATTTTAAACTGTGCGACACAGTCAAAAACACCTGTCTTTGATGGCTCCAGATTAAAAAAAGGTACACATATAAACGGCGTCGGGTCCTTCACACCTGAAATGATTGAGATGGATATGGAAACAGTCAAAAGGGCAGGGCAGATTTATCTGGATGATATGAATGGAGCGAAGGAGGAAGCCGGCGAAATTATAAAGGCCGTCGAAGAAGGCGTCATTTCCTGGGACGATATTAAAGGAACGCTCGTGGATATTTTCGACAAAGGTTATTTTAGAGCTTCTGATGACGAAATTACATTATACAAATGTGTGGGTGCAGGATATTTTGATCTCGCTGTCGCAAACGGCGTCATGAAAATAAAGAACTTGAAATAAATATAAGGGGGCAGCTGAAAGCCGCTCCCTTTTTACATTTAAATATTCACCGCTTTTATCTTTCTGACAATAATCACTATCGCTGTCATCACAAGTATTAAACTTGAGGCTGCCAGACTGACATTCAGGCCTGTGGAAATATCACCATTCTCCATGAATATGCCGAAAAATGTCCAGATCAATACAAGGGGGTAAAGCCAGTCACTGAAGAACCAGGCAAGAAATATACCGATAAGTGCTGCCATTATTATTGCGAAAATCGTCCATATCAACTCACTCATCCCAAGCAGGCTGTCTATATTGTAACTTGAGAATACCGTAAATGTATTTACAATTGAAGCAATCGTCACCCAGCCAAAATAAATGGAAAACGGCAGCCGGTCATACCAATGATACGGTTCAGCTGAAATGACAGTGTGCATTTTAATCAATGTATACAAAAGCGCCAGTATGACTACTGTAGAAATAATCATCCACTGCTGGGTAAATACAACGATCCATATACCATTCAATATGAAATTTATAATCGGCCAGTATTTCAGCCGTTCCACAATGTCAGATTGACCTTTTTTGGAAATGAAAATTCTGATCATCCAAATAAAAATTAATACATAGATCAGTCCCCAGATTGCAAATGCAAAACCTGCCGGCTGAATAATTGTCGGATGATCATCTGCAACATCGCCTACATTCGAACCTGCAGAATAGTTCATAATGATCATGATGATGAAAGCTGTGAAATATCCGATAATCCATTTCCTCTGTCGCGTCATTCACTCACTCCAATCAATGAAATCCGGGAGGTGAAACAACCGCTCACTTCCCGGAAAATGTTTTCTTATTCTGCTTTTGTTCCCGGTTTCATTTCATATGACTTTTCAATCATTTCATGTCTTTGTCCAAGATCGTCATCTGTCTTTTTCTCCCAGACAGCCGCTCTTCTTTTCTTCACTTCGGGAACCATGCCTTCAGGGATGACATTTCTGTAAGTTTTCGTTTCCCCGAGTATGACTTTTACTGCAGGTTCGATCACTTCCTCAGGATCGAACTGTTCATAAGGGAAAGCTGCATTCTCGTAGTCGAAAACAGTTTCACTGTTGTCCTCATGCCAGTTCTTCCATGCTTCAAACTCACGGTCGTTGAACCCTGTCAAATATGGACCCGGATTGATTGTCGCCACTTCTATATTAAACTCCTGCAGTTCTTTGCTTAACGATTCACTGAATGCTTCCAGTGCAAATTTAGAACCGCAGTAAGGGCCTGACAATGGGTCTGCCATCAGCCCTGAAACGGAAGAAACGTTTATTATACGGCCTTTATTTTTCTTGATCATTTTACGCGCAAACTCCTGTGTCAGCAGTACCGGTGCGAATGTGTTCACTTCAAATTGATGCCTCAAGTTCTCTTCGGGTATATCCACGAGTGAACCGCCTTCTTTTACAGCTGCGTTATTGACCAGAACATCTATATCCCATGACCATGCTTTTTTCCGGTCTTTGGGATTCGTCACGTCCAGCTTCTCAATCTGCATATTCACTCCACGGTCATTTGCTTCTTTTTCAAGCGCTGACACCTGTGACATCACTTCTACACCTGCAATCACGGATTTACCCTGTTCAGCCAGTTTGAAAACGATGCCTTTACCGAAGCCGGTGCCTGCACCTGTAACAAGAATTTTTTCTTCAGTCATTTAAAGTTCCTCCTAAAATATTCGAACTTTTAATTCATGCATTTCACATTTACCCTTGAATGGACATTTAAAAACAGTCCTCTTGGATTATTGGAGTAATCTTTTTTGAAATATATTCTACCTGATGATCTTAAGCTTTTTCAGTTCTTGAATGGTCAGCTGATAAAATGCATTATGGAAGCCTTCCGCCTTCAAACCGCCGTTATGGTGCATGACGACATTCCGCTTCAATTCAGACTCCTTCATTTTTAAAATATTCAAGGTTTCAGAGTCGTAGAAAGAAAGGGAAGTATCTGATACAAGAGAGATTCCCATATTATTATTCACCATGTTATAAACAACTGACAGATCCCTGAGTTCAATGGCAGGGCGTACATTAAAGCCATAGCGGGACGACAGTTCTTCGAATATGTGTCTGCATGAGTATCTATCATTCATCAGCACCCATGAATAATTGGAAAGTGTCTCCAGGTCGATATTCCCAACATCTTTTGAAGATATGATGTTAAAACCATCTTCATATAAAAATTTCATGTTATTTTTATTATCTGTCGTATCATAATCAAAATAAAGATCCAGCTCTCCTTTTTCTACCATTGAAGTAGATAGATCCAAAGTATAAAGTACACATTGAACATCAGGATAATTCATTTTGAATCGAATCATGACATTGGATATTAAATCCGTAAGTTCTCCCTGCATTACACCGATGCGCAAAACTTTCCTGCTGGAGTTTTCATGCCACAGTTCATCGACAGCATCGTCCAGCCCTTTCTTCATTTCGGATATTTTACGAAACAGCTGTTCTCCGGCTGTGGTCAATAAGACTTTTCTTGAATTCCGGTAAAACAATCTGATGTTCAGTTCTTCTTCGAGCAGATTGATCTGCTGGCTCAAGGTCGGCTGCTTGATGCCGATTTTTTTAGCCGCTTCTGAATAATTTTTCTCACAGCCCAGTATAAAAAAATAATACAACCGCTTATAGGACATTATCTTCTCTCCATTTCACACAGACTATAGCACTATAGTTTGATTATCATATATTTTGTTCTTATCATTTAAGTATAAGGAGCTGATTCAGTAATGATAACAGAATTGGATAAAATCATAGTCCCGGACAGTAAGATAATCACTGAAGCACAAGACCTCGTACATGAACACGGTAACGAACTGATTTGGAACCATTCGAACAGAGTTTATCTTTTTGGCGCAGTTAAGGGCGACCAGGACAAGGTAAAGTATGATCATGAACTTTTATACATCAGTGCACTTTTCCATGATCTCGGTCTGACGAAGCAGTACAGCAGTGATGATCTTCGATTTGAAGTCGACGGCGCGAATGCTGCACGTCAGTTTTTAGATACCCACAATATTACACCGGACCAGATGCAGCTTGTTTGGGATGCGATTGCGCTCCATACCACACCTGGTGTCGCAGAGCATAAAGAGAGTGAAGTCGCACTGCTTTTCCACGGTGTCGGCATGGACGTCATGGGTGACAACTTCGAGCAGTTTTCTGAAGCGATTAGAAAAGCCGTCACTCAGAAATTCCCGAGAAATGATTTCAAAAATGATATTATCGAAGCATTCTACAACGGTATCAAACATAAACCGGAAACGACTTTCGGCAACATGAAAGAAGATGTCATCAAACACTTCCAGCCGGATTACGCCAACCCGAACTTCTGTACATGCATCGTGAATTCCAAATGGGACAGCTGAGTCTAAAATAAAACAAGCCGCCGGATTTTCTCCGGCAGCTTGTTTTTAATGTCTCTGAATATTTCTCTGTTCCATCCATGACACTATGTCTGGACTGAAAACGATTGGCTTCCCGTGCAGTTCTTCTATATTCTTTGCATTGACCATCACAGCGATTTTCTTCATCTGATCGAAGAACTGCTCGACAAATTCTATCGTCGACTCCACATCGTTTTCTTCAACATACTTCAGCAGCGTATGGGACATTCCGACTGCACTGGCTCCGAGTGCTAGGGATTTCATCGCATCCAACGGCGTCTTGACGCCTCCGCTTCCGAGTATTGTCATATCCTTCTGAAATTCCTTTGATTCCAGCAGTGACTGTACTGTAGACATTCCCCAATCACTGAGATAATCCATGTCCTTTGCACTGCGGCGCGCATTTTCAATCTCTGCGAAATTCGTTCCGCCTCTGCCGCTCACATCAACGTATTTTACGCCTGTCGCTTTTAATAATTGCATCGTTTCCCTGCTCATACCAAACCCGACTTCTTTGACGATTACAGGCACATCCACATTGTTTAAAATACTCTCTATGTTGGATTGCCAGTTCTTAAAATTTCTGTCTCCTTCAGGCATGATCAGCTCTTGAGCAACGTTCAGGTGAATTTGAAGGCCGTCTGCAGAGATTATATCCACTGCCTTCTTTGCACCTTCGAGCGAAACGTCTGCACCAACGTTGGCAAATATCAATCCGTCGGGATTCACCTCTCTGACAATCGAGTAGGAACCTGCGAGTTCCGGGTGTCTGACAGCAGCGTGCATAGATCCGACAGCCATGGGAATACCTGTGGCAGCAGCCACTTTTCCAAGCTTTTCGTTAATGGATTTCGTCCACGAACTGCCTCCGGTCATTGCATTGATATATAAAGGCACAGTAAATTTCATGCCCCCGATCGACCCGGAGAGGTCCACCTCATCCAAATTAATCGAGGGCATGGAATGATGGACAAAATGCATTTTTTCAAAATCAGATATTAGATTTTTTGGATTTTGATCCAATGCATGCTGTACGTGTTCATTTTTCCTCTGACTCCGTAAATTGACTTCTTCTCTCATAAGGGATGTGCTCCTTCATTATTTATGTATCATTTAAATATAAAGCTCACTTGTCACCAGTGTAAACAAGTGAGCCCCTTCAATTTTACTTACGTCGCCATAGCTCATACGTATGTTCATATATATTTTTATCGTCTACAGGACCTTTCTCGGATTTAACGCGTTCGAAAGGCTCATAATCAAAGTCTTTCGGAAAATACGCATCTCCTTCGAAAGTGTCATGGATGACTGTCCTGTAAAGCTCATCGACTTCATCTTCAAACATTCTGAATAACGACTCACCGCCGATGATATATAAATCTTCACCGTTTTTTTCTTCCAGCTCCAAAATCTCCTCTTTGGAATTGACGACGACAGCACCCGGTGCATCATAGTCTTTTTGGGTAGTCAATACAATGTTGCGACGCCCCGGTAACGGCCTTTTAGGAATCGTTTCATATGTTTTTCTTCCCGTTACCATATCACCGCGCATCGTCACCTTTTTAAAGAAAGCAACGTCCGCCGGTAAACGCCATGGCAGCTCGTCACCTTTACCGATCAATTTATTTTCATCTTCAGCCCAGACAAATGCCAGCATTCAAATCTCTCCTTGTCTTTAAAAGATAGTCATAATTCTCTTTACCCGAAATTCCCTCAATTTAATTTAAGCCCGCTTCATCTGTACATAAAAAGAAAGTGGGAATAAACCCACTTCCAGCACAATATTTACAGTGACAACTCAACATTTTCAAATTTATCGTCATTCATAATCTTGATTGCCGTCGGGTTGATTTTAAGAGCAACCAGATGAGGGTTTTCTTTATTATCGAAAAAGTCTTTATCCTGATTTTCCCACAGCCAGTTGATCGTCTTCTGGTCTCTGATAACTTCAATCTCACCGTAATATTCTACAAATGCGTGATTCTTTTCATCGTGGAAACCGAGTAAAACAAACCCTTGCGGATTCTCTTCTATCTCATCAAACTTCGGAGATTCATCACTCGTTTTTGCGTACAATGTCATGCCGTCGTTATAGAACCACATGTAACGAGCGTTCGGTACATTGTCTTTTGCTGTAGATAATATGCCGATCTTGGAGTCATTCAATATTTCCGTAATCCGTTCTATCGCTTTTGATTGATCCATAAATCTCACCTTCTTATATTGATGTGCTCAACATATATATACCACTAAAGGCGAGGTGTAAATCATTTTGAAAATAAAGACCCGGGGACCGATTTGTACGTGCCGAAAGAGGTCTTTAAATCGAAAAACAGAGTTGAAAACGGCTTGTCTCTATCGAAAACAGGCCCTCAAATCGAAATCGACCCTCAAAATCGATTTGCTACTGCAGAAATCAGCTTTCAAATCGTTTCAGGCTGTTTCATGATTTTAATACGGTAAGACATACATTCTTCCAATGATGCATTTTCATGATAACTCATGCTTCCATAATCCATCGCGCCGTTAGGGAAATAGGCGGTCACTTTCAAACCGGTCTGCCGGCACATTTCATCAATCTCTTCAGGGGTATAGCACCTTAAATACTGGGTCTGTCCCAGCTCTTTTTTATCTGCCTGCCACCAAGTATCCATCATGATGTTCCGTTCGTAGTCATAAGAGTATCTGCGGGTGATGTCATGATTGTTAGACGGGTCCGGACGCATCTCAATACCGTCTGCCTTCTTCCAATGCTCAGGCTGATAAATATCAATCAACGCACAACCACCATCGTTCATCCAATGTTTAATATTTTTGAGCAGCTTCAACTGATCTGCATCGGTCCCTGTCCCGAAACCGTCAATATAAATCACCGCATCAAATTTATCTGTGATTTGAACATCATAAAAACTGCCGTGAATACTATCAATATTTCCCGGGTTATTTTTCTGTGCTTCTTCAGCCATCTCTTTAACGAGTTCCACTGTCGTCATACGGCTTACATTCTCCGAAATCACGCATGCCAGACTGCCATCCCAGGAACCCAGCTCAAGCAGTGAATCAATCGGCTTTCCAATCTGTTCCATTATTTCATCTGCCTGTGTTTCATAATACGATGCATCGATTGCACTCATGCTCCCATATTGCATTTTATAAAATTCGTCTGCCCATTTACTTTTCATTTTAAATACTCCTGTTATTTAATATGCGGTCAATCGGCCTTACTTCAGATTTCTCGTTCCCATGAAAAATGCCGCCTAAAAATTTTTATATTTTAATCATTATACCATGCATTTTAAAAACATTATTTTCCGTTCTGTGGTATAAATAACTTAAGAACTATTTTACAGAACGTAAATTAGTAAGGAGGCTATTATAATGAGATTAGAAAACAAAGTAGCGGTTGTTACAGGCGCAGCACAAGGTATGGGGGAATCCCATGCGCGTAAGTTATTGAGTGAAGGTGCAAAAGTTGTCATTACAGATTTAAATGAAGAGAAGGGCAGTGCGCTCGCTGAATCACTTGGCGAAAATGCACTGTTCATCAAGCATGATGTAACGAATGAAGACGACTGGAAAAATGTCATCGAGAAAACCGAAGATAAATTTGGTCCGGCAGGTATACTCGTAAACAATGCAGGAATCAGCAGAAACAAATCCATCGCTGAAACGACACTGGATGACTATATGAGTACTGTGAACATCAACCAGGTATCCGTGTTCCTCGGTATGAAGTATGTGCACCCTTCAATGATTAAAGCTGAAGGCGGGTCTATCGTCAACATTTCGTCCATCAATGGAATCGTCGGCGGAGCAATCGGCTACACAGATACTAAATTTGCAGTACGCGGTATGACTAAAGCTGCCGCCCTTGAGTTTTCAAAAGATAACATCCGTGTAAACTCTGTTCACCCGGGCGTCATTGAAACACCTATGGTCAAAGAAGGAGATTCCTATGAACTTATCAAAGAGTTTGCCCAATCAATCCCGTCAAAGAGAATGGGACAGTCTGAAGATGTAACCAACCTGGTGCTGTTCCTCGCTTCAGATGAATCCAACTACTCGACAGGTTCAGAATTCATCGTCGATGGCGGATTGACTGCACAGTAAACTGAGGTTTTTACTTCAGTCACATAATATAAACTGAAAAATAGCCCGGACCAATTCTTTCATTGGTCCGGGCTGTGTTATCATTAGAGTGATTAATTTTAAAAAGAGGGATGATCATGGCCAAACTTGACCCGAGACAGCATCGTTCAAAAGAAAGCATGTATGATGCATATCTGGATTTGCTTGCCGATAATGAAGCCATCATATCTGTCCAGCAATTATGTACCAGGGCAGGCATTACACGTCCGACCTTTTATAAGCAGTACAGTGATTTAGAAGCGCTGCGTCTCGATATTCACAATAATCTGCTGTCCAAACTGAAAAAGGCACTCACGATTAATCATCCCATCCCGATGGCTGACTATGAAGCATCAAACGCCCTTCCGGAAAATATGGTTTTATTATTCAAACATATATATCAGCACCGCTATGCCTATGAAATACTGCTTGTGAATCAGCCGGATGCGTTATTCATCAACGATGTTAAATCCATCATCAGACAATTTATAATTGAAGGCATACGGTATTCGAAGGCACAGGAACGGCTCGTACAGGTCGACCGGGACTTCCTCATTTCATACACCACCGGCGCCTATACAGAGACAATTTTATGGTGGATAAAGAATAATTACAGCATGACGGCGGAAGAGGCTGCAGGCAGTTTATTTAAAATGGCTTTAAAAGGACCTTACAGCAGCTAGTCTGTCCTTCTTTTAATACAATCTTTTCAGTAGCCTTCTAAATTATGGGCTACTTTTTTTATGCATTGACAGCTATAATATAAGACAAATACAAAATTGTTATATTATTCAAATAAAGGAGGGGTCTTATCAGTTTATTCGTACGAGGGTTTTTCAGAGGCGCTGCACTGTTCTCGATTTTTGTGCTTTTGTCGGTATGGAGCCTCTTTATCGGCCCGGCTGAAAATGTAAGAATCTTTCTTTATTACGGCTTTATCGCTTTATTTTTAGGATTTGGAAGCGTTCTGTTCCTCGTCACTGACTGGAGTCTTATAAAACAAACCATCATACATTATTTCTCTATGCTAGTCACTGTCTTCCCGCTTCTTCTGATCATCAATTATGATACCCTGACGTTCACAACCGACGTATCCGGTTCTTTCATCATCTTTAATATATTAATGGGAATCGTTCTTCTCGTTACATACTCACTTTCTAAAGCCCTTAAAATATTCAGTGGTAATCTATATAATAAAAAGAGGTAAGCTCACTCAAATTAAAGGAGCGGAATAATGATTAAAAAATTTGGTTTTACGGGAATTATCTTCTTAATATTATATTCCGTCATCACCTGGGGGTTCGTAGCAGACTTTGAATGGGTGCAGAGATTTGATTATGCACTCATTGCTCTGATTCAGGGGTGGGTTACAGAGAGCGGGGCGGGGTTCGTATCCGTTGCGACTGATATTGCGGCTTTCCTTCCGGTCTTCATACTGACTTTGGCTGTCGTTTTGGGGCTGCTGATTAAGAAAATGTACATCGCAGCTTTATGGTTCGGACTTACCATTTTAACATTCGCCTCATTTTTTATGGATGCCATGAAAGCGATCATCGGCCGTGAACGGCCTGAACTGATGGTCATCACCACTGAAACTTCAATGAGTTACCCAAGCGGTCATTCGATTGCCTCAGTCATGCTCTAAGGCTTTGTCGGACTGATACTCATACTGCTGGTTAAAAAGCTCTGGCAGAAAATCATCATCGGCAGCATCGCAGGTATCATCATATTATTCGTCATGACTTCAAGAATATACTTGGGCGTCCATTATCCATCGGATACAATTGGAGGGATGACATTCGGCATGGCCGGGATATTTATTTCCATCAGTCTTTACCAGCTGGTGCTCCCGGGTCTTAAAAACTGGATGCATCGTATGAATTGGCGTGATAAAAGTCCTGATTTATCGAAATGAAATCCAACAGCACTTCACTAGTAGAAGGGATGAAATTATGAGATTAAAAAACAAGGTGGCCATTGTCACCGGCGGTGCTCAAGGCATCGGCAGAGGAATTGTTAAATTATTTGCTGAAGAGGGCGCAAAAGTCGTCATAGCGGATGTTAACAGTGAGTCCGGGGAACAGGCAGAAATAGAGTTTACGGAAGAAAATCTTAAAGTCGCTTTTCATAAAACCGATGTCGGCAATGAAGATGATGTAAGAAGTCTGATGAAATTCACCACTGATAAGTTTGGCGGCATTGATATTCTTGTCAACAATGCTGCGGTCAATTATCGTAAAGCAGTGCATGAAACATCATTGGAAGAGTGGAATAACTTGATGAACATCAACTTGACCGGTGCTTTCTTATGCAGTAAATATGCGATTCCTGAAATGCAGAAACAGGACAGTGCTTCAATCATAAACATCGTCTCCTGGCATGCCGAAACGACGATAACTAGACTTGCTGCCTATGCCAGTGCCAAAGGCGGACTGACTGCACTGACACGTCAGATGGCGCTCGATTACGGTAAAGATCAGATTCGCGTCAATGCTGTCGGACCGAGTACTGTGGATACTCCGATGCTCGAAAAGACATTTGCAAGTCTTGATGATCCGGAAGAGGCGATGGAGCAGTCACTTGCATTCAATCCTATGGGACGTTTTGGCAAAGTCGATGATATCGCAAAAGCCTGTCTGTTCTTTGCCTCAGATGATTCAACATTTGTCAGCGGTCATACGATGATGGTGGACGGCGGTCAGATCAATAAAGTTTCCCGTCCGATTTCATTCGATTAATAATTTAATATTTATAGAAGCCCTCTCATAATCGACGTGACTATTATGAGGGGCTTTATTTTTCAATATAAATTATCTCTGGTTGGATAAAATGATTGTGCAGTCAGAGTAGTGATAATCTGCAATCTAGTAATAAACATTCATCATCTTTATAATATATGTTAATGATTATTAACTGGAAGGTGACAAAGTGGCTAAAAATACGCAGGATTTCACACAGGGTCCGATATTAAAACCTTTAATACTATTTTCGGGGCCGATTATGCTGACAAATTTGCTGCAGACATCATTTCAAATCATCGACAGCTTATGGGTCGGTAATATTCTTGGTGCAGAAGCCCTGGCTGCAGTCAACATTTCAACAACAATACTCGTCACAGTGCTGTCCTTTGTTCTCGGGTTAAACAATGCAGCTTTGACAATCCTTTCACAGCAGTACGGCAGGCGTGATGAAGCTGGACTGAAAAGTTATTTAAATGCTTTTATCGTTGTTATGACAGTGATGTCAATCGGTTTCGGACTTCTCGGTTACATATTCTCTGCAGAGCTGCTTCTATTGCTCGGAACACCTGAATCAATATTAGATCAGTCGCAGACATATCTCCAAATCAGCTTTTTAGGCATGTTTTTCCTATTCGCCTATAACTTTCTCAATACGGTTTTAAGAGCGCTCGGGGACAGTAAGACACCGATGAGAATTGTTTTGATTGCTGTGGTGCTGAATGCAATTTTAGCACCCGTCTTGATGATCATTTTTGAACTTGGTATTGTCGGTGCAGCGATTGCAACAGTTGCTTCACAGGGGATTGCATTCTTATACAGTGTTTATCTCTCCATGAGATATAAATTGATTCCTTTCACTTATCCGACATTGCCGAAGTTCTCTGAAGTGTCACTGATCTTAAAATTGGGCGTTCCTGCCGGACTGCAGATGGGCGTCATTGCCGCTGGATCCGCTGCCATATTAAGTGTCGTCACAAGTTTCGGCGGTCAGACAGTCGCAGGATTCAGTGCCGCACAAAGACTCACCAGTCTGATTACTCTGCCGGCAATGGCGCTCGGCACAGCGGTGAACAGTATGGCAGGACAGAACATTGGTCTGAATTACTGGACCCGCGTGAAAAGCATTGCGAAATATGCGGTTGTATATAACCTCTCTATCATGATTGCCATAGCCGTCGTCATAATGATTTTTGCCGAAGCGGGCATCCGGTTGTTCATACAGGAGCCGGAAGCTGTAGAGTTTGGCGCAACCTACTTAAGAATCGTCGCATTATGTTTTCCTTTCCTTGGTATTAACTTTGTACTGAACGGCATCGTCCGTGCCTCAGGTGCAATGTTCCAAGTACTCGTACTCAATATTATTTCTTTCTGGGTCCTCAGATTTCCTGTGACCGATCTATTCTCTTCGATGTTCGGTGCAGACGGAATCGGCATGGGAATGGGCGCAAGCTTTATTCTCAGCAGTGCTTTTGCCTATGGCTATTACAGATTTGGCAAATGGGATAAAAAGGTGCTGTTCTCTGAATGAAGACGCACTGTAAAAACTTTACTCACAAATAAATAATAGTAGCAGCCGCTGCCTTTGATAAAACAATAGGGCAGCGGTTTGTTTATTTTTATAATGAAAACGCATTCATACACTTAAAATTCAGAAAGTATAGAAAGTTTCGTTAAATAGTGATAATGTATCGATAATTATATTTTATTTAACAATAACACCCACATTGAAATTTAGGAGTGAGAAAATGAAGGAACCGATTAAAAACTATAAAATCTGGATTGGCTTTCTTATTATATTCATATTGCTGAACCCCTGGTATTTCCCATCTTTAGTAGGGTCTGTACTTGTTTTCGGCGTACCGGTCTGGGCACTCGTCATTATTTTAATGAGTGTTGTTTTATCGCTTTATATCACTTATGTCATCCACTTTCACTGGGATACAGATGATGAAGACATCAGGGAGGAGGAGTAACTATGGAAATGGATCTGGCTTTTTCAGGAATGTCCGGCATTCTGATCATGTTATTTTACGGTCTGCTCATGCTTGGCATCGGAATTGTTACATACATGAAAAATAGAAACGTGCACAGCAGTCTGGATGAATATTATCTGGGTGGACGCGGACTCGGCACCATGGTATTATTCTTTACTTTCTTTGCCACTCAGTACAGTGGAAATACTGTAATCGGCTATTCAGCCGAGGCATATCGTGTCGGTTATGCAAACCTTGTGACCATCCCTTTCTTTATTATGATTATTTTAGTTTATTTAAGCTTTGCTCCGCGTATGTATAAGCTCGGAAAGACACATAATATCGTCACACCGGTCGACTGGCTGGAAATGAAATTCAAATCAAAAGCAGTTTCCATTCTTGCTGCGATACTGATGCTCTATGCACTGGCCAATTTCCTTCTGGAGCAGCTGGTAGCCATCGGGCAGGGCGTCGCAGGCCTTACAGGCGGGTGTAATATTTTTTATCGCCATTATGATTGCCTATGGCTGGCTCGGCGGTATGCGCTCTGTGGCCTATACAGACACAATGCAAGGCATCGCTCTGCTCGTTGGAGTATTCATGCTGCTTATCGGGACGATTGTCTACTTCGGAGGCGTGCCTGCTGCGGGGGATTACATGAAGACTTATTCTCCTGAGAACCTCGGTGTGCCGGAAGGCGGAGGACTCATCAGGTGGAGCAACTTCCTGATTCTTGTCGGCATTGGTGCTGCCGTCTATCCCAACGCCATCCAGAGAATATTTTCCGCTAAAAATGAACGCGTATTAAAACGTTCGTTCACACAGATGGCATGGATGCCATTTCTGACTGCCGGTGTTGTTTTCTTTATCGGAATTATGGCATACACTGCCTATCCGAACCTTTCTGTTGCTGAATCAGAGCAGCTCGTAGGGATTATGGCAAGCACCATTGCCAATCAGAATATTATTTTCTATATCGCAATGGTACTGCTGTTTGGTGGAATTATTGCTGCAATCGTTTCAACTGCGGATTCCGTATTGCTGACCTTCTCTTCCATCATATCGAAAGATATATACGGCAGATACATCAATCCGGAAGCTTCTGATAAAAAGAAGATACATGTCGGTAAAATCATCGGTGTCATAGCGGTAGCCTTATTGCTGATCATCGCATGGAATCCACCGGGCACACTGTACCAGATATTTGTCCTTAAACTGGAAATACTCGTACAGGTCGCGCCTGCCATCATACTCGGACTCTACTGGGAACGCAGCCATGCCAAGTCGGTTTTTACAGGTATGCTGATTGGGGCAGTGGTTGCTGCAGCCTTCACTTTCCTCGGTCTTACCCCGCTCGGTATATTCAGCGGTGTCTGGGGGCTGATGATTAATCTCGTCATCTATGTCGGCGGCAGTTTTATATTCGGTACCGTACCGTCTAAAAATGAACAGCTGTCCTTAACAAACAGTGAAGCTGCTGAACCAACAAGAATGTAAACATGAATAAAACAGCCATTACTTCTGATTTCCCAGAATGTAATGGCTGTTTCTTATTGAGTATAGATTTCAGAATCTCTGCCTGTTTTCCTCCGCGCCTCTTTATACACCTCTCCTGGAAACTCATACAGTCTCAGCAGTTCAATCGCATTTGTAGTGGAGGAGACGCCCTGCCTGATTTTATAATCAAAATAAATTTCATCATCAATCAGATTTTCCCTGAAATGATAAAATTCAAGTTCTTTATCCATAAGTTCAGTTAATTCCATATCATGGGTGGCAGCAATCAAAAAGACATTCTCTTTACCATTCAAATAACGAAGCAGGGATTCTGCTGCTGCCACACGCTCAACCGTGTTGGTGCCTTTGAACACCTCATCTATAATGCAGTACAGATTACCTTCGAAATCTTCCGCTTCATCAATGATTCTCTTCAAAGATTTCACTTCACTGATGAAGTAACTGTCCCCTTCTATTACGCTGTCTGTAATATCCATCGACGAAATCACTTTACCGGGCCGATATTCAAAGTGCGTACTCGTAGAGGTATTCAAACCGTTGCTGAGTACGACGTTGATTCCCAGAGCTTTCATAAATGTCGATTTCCCGGAGGCATTTGACCCCGTAAGCAGTATATCTTTATTGAAATCCAGATCATTCTCAACCGCCGCCCTCACCAATGGATGATAGAGATCTTCAACATCGATAAACGAATCGCCGGTCGCTTCCGGAAGACTGTAGTAGGGCAGTGTTTCACGCCACATAGCGACACTGTAATTCAAATCCAGTTCCGAAACATATCGCCAGCCGGCCTTATATAAGTCATGGTTTTTATTCAACGATTTTATAATCGCATGATATATATGATAATCGATCAGGAATAACGACTTCATCACAACAAACAGCTGGATTGCTATATTCATCTCCCCCGCATTATCGTCGTTGACGAACAAAGGGCTGAGGAAAGACAGCCGCTTCAACCCTTTACTGTTATACTCAGACTTCAACCTGCCCGCAGTGACAATGATGTTCAGCGCATAAAATATATCCGTGTAATCAAAACCCGTCGAACCTTTATGCTTTTGTGAAATATACACATTTGCACCGAGTCCGAATATTATCGCCAACAGCGCAATCATCGGATTAAATATAAAAAGAAAAACACCGATGACCGGCAGCAGTGACAACACTATGTACAAAGGCTTGTATTTTTGTCCGGGTGAAAATTCATACATGAACTTGCTCGTATCCGAATTTTTATATTTCCCCAGCATTGCCAGCCGGTAGGACAGCTTCTCCCGAAAATTGACGTCCTGTTTGATATCGTCTATTAAATCTTCATCGATAACTTTGTGCTCGGTTGAATTCCGCATCGAGGCATAAAGCATTTCATCGCCGATGGTCGTAAAGGTGAAATTAATTTTATCAATCAGCTGACCTAAATCCAAGTCACTCCATGTTTCATCATCCACGATATTTCTGTCATCTGTATCTTCATTTTCTAAAATATTGACGAAGTAATTGTGATAATGAACAAAAGCATCCTTATCCCCCTGAAATGACACTTTTCTGTCCCATAAAGTTTTGACGCTTTTTCTGGTTTTGTAAATTTCATTGATCTTGATACCTGCTGAAATTAAAATCATTAAAGCCAGTACAATAAGTAGTATATAAAGTGTCTCGATGTTAACCACCTGTTCCTTCAGAATCATTGAGCATTTAAATTTATTATACATTAATATGGTGTATTTATCTCTTGTCACTCCAGGGTACAAAATTGTTTCTTCAATATTTCATTGTTTAAATTTTTAAACGCTACCATATTAAAGACTTGATTCTTTTTCCGACTGTGTTACTATGGTTTTAATTCATACTTACGTAGTAGGTTATATATTAAGGATGGTGTATATGGAATTCAGTCTTTTAAATCAAAGCCCCATTTTAAAAAATCATACAGTTAAAGAGTCATTGCAAAATACTATAAACTTTGCCGTAAAAGCAGAGAACCTTGGTTATAAAAGGTTTTTCGTCTCAGAACACCACAACCTGGAAACATTGATTGGTACGGCACCTGAAGTGCTCGTTTCCCACCTTGCTGCACACACAAACAAAATGCATATCGGAGCAGGCGGCATCATGCTGTCCCATCATAATCCATTTCATGTCGCTGAACAGTTCCAGCTGATCAATCATCTGGCCGACGGCCGTATTGATCTTGGTGTCGGCAAAGCACCCGGCGGCACACCTGATGCAACTAAGGCACTCCAACATGAACTCAAGGAAGATATTGCACCATTCAATGACCGCTTCACCCAATTGAAAAAATACCTGAATGGTAAACATTCAAATGCAGATGAACTGAAAATATCTCCGGATACGGATAACCCGCCTGATCTGTTTCTTCTTGGCGGCAGTGTGAATTCGGCTTTGTTTGCAGCTGAAGAGAACGTAAACTATATGTTCGCCCATTTTATAAATAATGATGTCGAGCTGTTGAAAGAAGTCGCGCAGCATTATAAGGAAAATGTCCGAAAAGGAAAGTTCATCGTCGCCTTATCCGTATTGGTCATTGAAGGCGAAGAAAGCAAAGAAGCAATAATCAAAGAAAATGAATATTATCAATTAATGTATAAAGACGGCAGAAAATACAGAGTAATCACCGAGGAACAGGCTGAAAATTTCGTGAAAAATTCAGATGAAGAAATCGAGGTTGTTAAAAAACAGCCAGATATCATTATGGGCAGCCCCGACGAGGTACTGGCCCAATTGACCGCCCTCAACAAAGATAATTATATCGATGAATTCATGTTCCATCTGCCGACGGCCGACCCTGAAATTCGTGAACAGACTCTCGAAGCACTGGCACCGGTCAATACGATTCATAATTCAGAGAAAGCAGGGATAGTATGAGCAGTAAAAAAGTACAATTCGGCGTAATGCTGCATGGCCCGGGCGGTCATATGAACGCCTGGCGCAGTGATGATGTGCCGTCTGATGCCAGTACCAACTTCGAACACTACCAGAGCGTGACAAAAAAAGCGGAAGCGGCCGGCTTTTCCTTTGTTTTTGTAGCAGACGGCCTATATATAAATGAAAAATCCATTCCACATTTTCTCAGCCGCTTCGAGCCGCTCACGATACTTGCGGCGCTGGCACCGATAACAAGCAAAATCGGTCTCGTTGGAACGATTTCAAGCTCTTACAGCGAGCCGTTCACTGTAGCAAGACAACTCGCTTCAATAGATAAGATCAGCGGCGGCCGTGCCGGATGGAACGTCGTGACGTCTCCACTTGAAGGCAGTGCCGATAACTTCAGCAAGGACAAGCATCCCGAGCACAGCCTCCGCTACGATATCGCTGAAGAACATCTTCAGGTCGTGCAGGGACTTTGGGATTCATGGGAGGATGATGCTTTCGTCCGTGATGCAGAGAACAATCAATATTTCGATAAAGAAAAGATGCATGAACTCAACTATGAAGGCGAGTATTTCCAAGTCAAGGGCCCGCTCAATATCGACCGATCGGCACAGGGCCAGCCCATCATCTTTCAGGCAGGCGCCTCCAGGAAGGGGTCCGGTTTTGCTGCAAAGTATGCCGATGCAGTATTCACAAACGGCGGTACACTGGCACAGGCAAAAGATGCATATAAAGATGTGAAACAAAAAGCGGTCGATGCCGGCAGAAGTGAAGATGACATTAAAATATTCCCCGTCCTGTCACCGATTACCGGAGATACTGCGGAAGAAGTGCAGGAGAAATATAAGAAAATCCAGAACCTGGTGACGACAGAAGAGGCGCTTGCATATCTGGGGCGTTATTTTGACCACCATGATTTTTCCCAATACGAATTGGACGCGCCTTTCCCTGAACTCGGTGATGTCGGTAAAAACAGTTTCCAATCTACGACAGACGAGATTAAACGAAGAGCAAAAGAAAAAAATCTCACATTGCGTGAAGTCGCCCTCGAGGAGACAACACGTGAAACACCGTTCATGGGTACGCCTGAACAAGTCGCTGACAAAATTATTGAGTGGGTCGACGAACAAGCGGCGGACGGTTTTGTTATTACACCACATGTACTCGGTGAGCTGTATGATGATTTCTTAAATAAAGTCATTCCGATCCTTGTTGAAAAAGGCTATTATGATACATCTTACGATAGTGATACTTTACGCGGAGAGCTTGGACTGAAATTTAAAGAAAACAGATATTCACAACGGGTGAATATATAATAATGAAAAAGGGTGAAGCATTTGATTGCTTCACACTTTTTATATTCAATTTATGATTTAATGTCGAGCTTCAATACCAGTTCACTTTCGTCGAATTCACTCTTCATGGCAACTACATCTTCGTCAGAAGTGTCGATGACATACTCACCCGACAAGTTGTGTTCATCTTTATAGAACAACTTGATTCTGTCGATGCTGTTGAAATCATATTCGAGCATGACAATCATACTGTTCATATGGTCGAATTCAGGATAATTTTCATATTCCAGTAAAACCGCATTCCGGCCGGCCATAAACTCTGCTAAAGATTCCCGGTTGATGACCAGCTCGACTTTATCGGAGTCCAAGTTCAAGTCACTGAAATGTTTGATATCCAGAGCAATCTTTTTCTCGCCGAGACCCACAATATCATCGATAAATGAAACACCTGTGAAATTCACATTGTTAACATCAGATACATCCAATAATTGATTCATTTATATATCCTCACATCATTTAAATAGTACCTTGATTGTACCATACAACCTTATATCGCTCATACCACGTGCTTAAAACAACTTTAAAATTAAAATGCCCGGATTTGGAATATATATTCCAAACCCGGGCTTCTTTATCATTAATCAAAAATGATTTGTTCTTCTTCTGTTCCATCATCTTCTTCGAGACTCAGTTCTATGATGTTTCTTGTGTTATATCCGATTCTCTCAAGAGTACTGATCAGATCCACATATAAGTGACCGCCATCTGTGGAACAGATTCCTTTATTCATACGTTTCACATGCTGTTTTCTAAGTTTTTTCTCGATATTCGTCGCTTTCTGACTCATATTTAAAATATGTTCTATTTCCTGTGGATTATAGATATCAATGGCATCCACAGCTTTTCTGTATGACTTTCCGACATGTTTCAGGAAATCATTTAATCCTTTTTCTGCAGATTCCGACAGCTCTATACCTTTATGATATTTCTTAACATTCAAATCGGTGAAATAAACAACTTGTTCACTGACTTTATACAACATCCTGTTCACTTCAAGCAATGTCGTCTGTCTGATGGTATCATCATTTGAAATATCATATTTTGATAAATTTTGTAAGTATTTTCTGATACTTTCATTCAAACCATCTACTACATTCTCTTTTTCCCGTATCTGCTTTTCTAGTTTTGGATTATTTTCTTCGCTGTAATCCCTCGCGTCTTCAAGCATGCTGAGTGTCAATTTTCCAAGCTGCTGGATTTCTTTTTGAGAAGCCTGAAGTGCAAGTGATGAAGACTGCATCATCAAAGATTCATCCAGATGGATCGGTTTGTAGTCTTCCGAGAAATCCTTTCCTGGTACAATTTTCGTAACAAGCCATGCAAGAAAACCAATCAACGGTAAATGGATAAGCATATTTACCAGATTATATGAACCGTGTGCAAAAGCGATCGTCATACGACCGTTTAAGCCCAGTGCGGTTTCAAGATATCCCACATAGATTGTAAAGAGCGGCAGGATCAGCATAAATATGACCGCCCCGATCAAGTTGAAAACCACATGGACTGCCGCTGCACGTTTTGCAGCAATTGTTCCTACAAGCCCCGCCAGCAGAGCCGTAATGGTCGTACCGACGTTGTCACCCAATAGTACGGGCAGCGCAGCGTTTAGATCCATCAGATCATTCATGTAGAAATTCTGTAAAATTGCGATGGTCGCACTTGAACTCTGAACGATTATCGTGAGTACCGTACCCACTGCAAAACCGAGCAGGGAATTATCAGAGAGCTGCAGCATCAGATCTGAGAACCATGCAAGGTCTGCAAGCGGTCCGACACCCTCACCCATTAACTCCAAACCGTAAAATAATGCACCAAAGCCAAAGAATACACGACCAAAGTTGTTGACTTTCGGCGATTTGAAGAAAAAGATCAATACTACACCGAAGGCCAGAATTGGAAGTGCGTATGCACCGATATCAAGACCGATGACAAAGGCTGTGACAGTTGTACCGACGTTCGCACCCATAATGACGCCGATTGCCTGTCTTAAAGTCATAAAGCCTGCTGAAACCAGGCCGATTGTAATTGCCGTAGTTCCAGAACTGCTTTGAATCAGTATAGTGATTATAATACCCGCCAAAATACCCAGAAACGGGTTTGTCGTCATACGATTCAGTATTTCACGTAGCCGGTCTCCGGCTGATGCCTGCAGACCGTCTCCCATGCTTTTGATACCGTAAAGAAATATACCAAGACCACCTAGAAAGGTGAATAGCACTTCCATCGGGCTGAGTTCCATTTAAATACCTCCACTTTGGTACTTGAGAAGCTTTACTCTATATTTACTTAATTAATATAACATTTACAAACTTCACTTCAAATTTATTATATACACTACATTTATAAAATGCATTAAAATAAATTAATTAACCCCCTAAATCCTCTTACTCGAAATATTAGTACTTTGCCTAATAATTAGTTAATTTCAGAGGACAGCCGGTTTTAATTTTATATGTAGATTTAGAGGTATGTTAAAATACTGGCAATGATATTAAACAGAGGAGCGTTTCAATGGACAGTTATAAAAAAACAAAGAAAAAATTGCTTGAAGAAGAGGATTACAAAAGTTTTGTCATGCGTTCCCGGTATCTTCCCGGCATGATGGACAAAGAAACTGCCTATTTTGAAGAGATTCAGACAACTTTTAAAGACGAAGGATTTAATCATCTGTCCATCGTCGAACTATGCCGTACTTTTATTAAAGTGGAATTGTTGAAACTATCTTTAATACAAAGTACACATGGCATATTCATCAAAGGTGATACACCGCATTATCCGATGGAACAGGAAGTGTTGGATAATTTCACTTTAAACAAAAATGAGATTGATTTTCATGAATTGCAGCTTCCGGAGGAAATGGACAGCATTAATATTTCAGTCAGAAATAAAATTATTGAATTCACCAAAGGTATGGAACCTTTCCTCCAACTGATTGAGAAAAACACTGGAGAGTTCAATGACACATTTAAAACCGTCATGGAAATACTCGTAAACGACAATCCCCATATATTAAGCAAAATATATGATTCAACATACTATGGGACGGCTTTAAATTATATTATTGATAATGCTTTTGAGAAAGCGTGGAAAGACGAGCTGACACAGACACCTCTGGTTCCTTATTACGCCACATTTACACTTGCGCATTACGATAAAATTTTCAAGCAGCAGCTGACATGATTAAAAAACAACGAAATTAGTTTCGTTGTTTTTTTAATCTTCATTTAGTTAATCCGCTTTCGCAGGATTCTTCGGCTTTTCACGTTTCTTATCCATACTCATCCTATCATTGTATATAAAATAAGATGATGTCCATCACATTTGATTTAAAATATCTTAACCATTATTCTGCCTGAGAAACGCGAGTATTTTTTCCAGAGAATCTTCCGCCGCTTTTGCATTTTCGTATTTTGTACCGCCAAAATCAATGATCATGCCGTCGAGATCCATATGGATATTTGCGGGCAATTGATAAAAATTGTATGGGAAAGAAATAAAGTGACCCGCCTTCTTATATGAAAGGTAAAGATCATTTCCGTTATCTCTCTCTTTTTGAATCTCCTCATTGAAATTTCCTGATGGCCATAACTTATCATCACTGCCTGAAATGATAAGCAGCGGTGCTCCAATCTTATCCACACTGATTTTAAATTCTGAGACACTTTTTCTGCCGAGAGATTTTTTCCAGATTTCAAGAAAGTACATCGGTTGTTTCCTTATATAGTTCTTGATGGTGGAAAACATGAAACTGACCGGAAACTTCATCTTCAAATAAGGCAGTGGCTTACCATCCAGCATCCATCCGGGCACCGGGGCGAAAATACCGCCTTTCATTCCGGAGGTGACATAGTTTGAAGCAGATCCCGCTATAATGGACTGAAAACAATTAAAAATGCTGCCCAGCAGCAATGCAAGTTCAGCACCTTTGGAGTAGCCGATAAGATTGACGCTGCCGTTGCTTTTCTCATGGTTGGACAAGTAATCCGCCGCCAATTTGAAATAGGCCAGATCCACTTTCTCCAGATGTTCATTCAACCCTTCATCATTAAAGTAGGAGAGGGCAAGTACCAGGTAGCCTTCACCTGCAAGAAATGATGCTGCATGTGACTCACTGCCGCCGTCCGAACCGCTTAAGATTATCACAGCGGGATAGTCCCCCGGCTTTTTGGGTGCATATAAACTTCCTTTAATATCAGGGTTGTCCAGTTCGATCTTTTCGACCGAATCATCTCTGAACTGTAGGGTAATGACTTCTGTCGCCTGAATTTTATCATCAGCAGTCACATAAAGCGTTGCCTCCAGATCTTTATCAGACTTTTTAACGAAGTAATCGTCTTTATTTATTTTTTTACTGATCATTGACCAGAGCAGACCTGCACCGTCAGCCTGTTGATAAGTGCCGTTTTCAGGCGTTGCACTATTTAAATCTATTTCATAACTTTCATCTGATGTGAAATCGCCGTATGAATGGAATGTCTTCTGTTCATCGTCATCCACTTCCATCCGGATGGTGACCTGCTGCTCCGGTTCCGAAGTGTAAACTTTAATATTCAATGGTTCATCAATCATCAGTTTATTTTTTCTGAGTCTGATCTCAGTCATATTCTCACCTGCCGCTTAAAATAAAAATAGTGGTTGGTCCAATTGTACTTCTAAATTATGAGATTTTCATTGGGAACAGATTAAATTCAGAAAATAATTGAATTGTAATAGTGATTCACAGTTATTCATTGCACATCCGCTTCATGATATGTAATACTCTGATTGAAAATTGAATATAGATTAAATTCAGGAGATGTTCTATATGAATAAACATGCACTGTTAAAAGTACTGACTTCGGCAGGTGTGGCAGCTTCCTTAGTCGTAGGCACGGATGCTGTTCACCAGGAAAACGAAACGAATACAGCAGAAGCATCTGAAACAGAATCTCACAACTATAATTATAAAGGTGACACAGGACACGGGAACGGCAGCTTCATTCTCGATTCTGATTTTAAAAAAACATTGGAAACAGACGGTAAGTTAAATTTTAACGGATATAATATTGAAGCCTCAGAAAGAGACTATATAGAAAGTTCAGAAGATGGCGGACCAGTTGAGATAAAAGAAGTTTATGATCAGAAAATCACTTTATACGGCGATTCCATCAGTTCTACAAAGCTTGATTTTCCTATAAAGCCGGGTGAACTCCCGATTGAAGATGTTATTGATGCTTACGGAGATGACTACGACATACATCCGGGACACGACGGTACTTATGACACCTATGTATATCTTTTAGGTGATCAGAAGGACGATACCGAAAAGAATGAACTGGCACTGAAAGTCAAAGACGGTGACGTGACGAATGGGATTATCGGATACAATTCATCATACTGATTTGTATGAAGGACCGGGGCTTATGTTCCGGTCTTCTTAGCGTCAAAATAAGCCTGATGCCAGCCGCTCAGAACCTTGACAGCAATACTTACTATGATAAGGTAACTATTACATATAAATTTCTGTATTTTCAAAATTATGGAGGGGTTTTTTATTAAGAAGTTTTAAGTCTGATTACAGTATTTGCTTTAACTTTAGTTCTCTCAGCCTGCGGCAGCGGAGAAGAGAGTGCTGAAGAAGGCGCTGACGATGGTTCTGCAGAGGGTAATGGGGAAGAAGTGAACTACAGTGAGGCAGTCGACTATACCATCTATGGCATCGAACCGGGTGCAGGCATCACCGAGCTCGCTCATAATACTTTGGATACTTACGATAATCTTGACGGCTGGACTTTGGAAGAGAGTTCCACAGGCGGCATGATGACGGAATTAAGAGATGCGATTGACAACGAAGAGCCTATATTTATCACTGGCTGGTCACCGCACTATAAATTTGTTGAGTTTGATTTGAAATATCTTGAAGATCCTGAAGGCGGAATGGGCGAAACGGAAGATGTACATACTATCGCCCGTCTCGGACTCGAGGAAGATAAGCCGGAAGCATATCAGATGCTCGACGCATTCTCCTGGGACCTTGAAGACATGGAACAAGTCATGTATGAAGGTGAGGACAGCTCTTATCCGGAAGCTGCAGAAGCATGGGTGGATAATAACCGCGATAAAGTAGACGAGTGGGTGGACGGTATTGAGCCGGTGGACGGCGAACCATTCGAACTTGTCTCAATGTCCTGGGAATCTGAAGTTGCTTCCGCAGAAGTCACACGTACTGTGTTGGAAGAACTGGGTTATGATGTGACTGTGACGGATGTGGATCCTGCAGTAGTATTTCAGGCTATCGCAAACGGTGAAGCAGATGCAACGGTTGCTCCGTGGCTGCCTGTCACTCAAGGGCATCACTATGATGAGCATGAAGGCAACTTTGAAGACTTAGGTCCTAACTCAACAGATACGAGAAACGGTATCGTTGTACCTGAATATATGGATATCGAGTCTATTGAAGAACTCGAACCGGCTGAATAAAAAACAAGCCATGACAA
>NZ_LFKO01000001.1:1034005-1065080 GCF_001265075.1 Salinicoccus sp. YB14-2 | reverse complement strand
GACTAACCTAACTATTTGAGACAGTATAAAACACCTTCGAGATGGTACAATAAATCAAGTACTCAATCGGAGGTGTTTTTGCATGGGCAAAAACGTATATTCATCGGAAAAATAAGTATAAAATGTGCCGCGGTTGTAGCCCGCTTTATCCGTAATTTCTTTGACGGTTATTTTCATTAATGGCTTTTCTTTGTATAACTCCCAGAATGCCTCAATCAAGTTGTTCCGCGTCTCTTCTGTCTGACTCATTTTCGACATAATTCCCTCTTTTCAACATTTATTTAAAGATTGTTTGTTGATAGAACAGCGCAATATAGTTAGTATATAATATTGTACAACACGGTGTTGGGTTAAAACAAATAAATGATTACTTATATTAAATACATAAAATAAGGAGCGAAAATAACTTGAAATTATCGGATTTTTCCATAAGACGCCCTAAATTCACGATTGTAATTATGATTATTCTGATGTTACTTGGAGGGGTGTCACTGACACAGTTGCCCCTGCAGCTGATGCCAAACATCCAGCCGCCAATCGCAGCAGTAGCCACAACATACCAGGGTGCCGGCCCTGAAGAAGTTATGGAAGATGTTACTGAACCCATGGAATCAGAACTGTCTTCACTGAACGGCTTAACCAATATCCAATCCCAATCACAGGAAAGTTCTTCCATCGTTATTTTGGAATTTGGTTACGATATGTCTATCGAAGATGTTGAAAATGATATAACAAAAGCGATGGACAGTGCTGATTTACCTGAACAGGCAGGCGCCCCGTCTTTTCTTGAATTCGATATATCCATGATGCCGAGCATACAGATGGCGGTATCATCCAGTGGAGAGGATGTTGTTGAATATCAAGATCAGGTTGATGATTTGATTTCAGAACTTGAAAATATTGAAGGTGTCGCTTCAATTACTCAAAATGGCAATGTAGTCGAAGAGATCCAAGTAAATCTGGACACCGATGCACTTTCAGAATATGGACTCAGTCAATCTGATGTTGCTTCCATAATAGAAGCCAATAATATTTCCATTCCCAATGCTACTATTGTAGATGAAGAAGCGGGTGAATCCATTTCGACCCGTACAATCAGTTCCATCGATGGCGTTGAACAACTCAGGGAACTTGTCGTTACCGACCTCCCTGATGGAGAAACTTTGTCGCTGAACGATATCGCAGACGTTTCGATTGAAAATCAGGATGACAATTCCATTACACGATTGAATCAGGAAGATGCACTTTCTATTGATGTAATGCTGGCATCCGATGCCAATGCTTCAAATGTGAATAAGGAATTCAATGAAGTTTTAAACGAAAAACTGGATGAAGATGAATTCAGCAACTTGAACGTGGAAACTTTATATGATGAAGGTGAATTCATCGATATCGCAATCGACAGTGTATACACTGCACTGATTCTCGGTGCCATTCTCGCGATGGTGATATTGTTTGCTTTCCTCAGAAATTTAAAAGCACCTTTAATCATAGGTCTCGCCATTCCATTCTCCGTCATTACTACATTTGCACTGCTGTTCTTTACGGATATCAGTATAAACTTAATGACACTCGGGGGGCTGACGCTCGGTATCGGTTTACTGGTGGATAACTCAGTCGTCGTGATTGAGAATATATACAGGCATCTTTCCATGGGCAAGGACCCTAAAAGAGCAGCAAGTGAAGGAGCCAGGGAAGTTGCTTCTGCAATCGTTGCAGCGACACTGACTACAGGTGCTGTCTTCCTTCCTGTAGTATTTGTAAGCGGTCTGGTCGGCCAACTGTTCACACCGCTGGCAATCACGGTCGTCTTCAGTTTATTTGCATCACTATTTATCGCTTTAACAGTTGTTCCGATGCTTGCGAGCCGAATACTTAAAGCACCAAAGGAAAACCTGGAAGAAATCAGAAGCGAACGGTCATACATGAAAGTCTTGAGAAAATTCTCACGCTGGACTTTGAATCACCGGGTCATTGTACTTGTTATTACCGCTCTGTTAATGTTTGCCGGTATTTTTGGCATATATGTACAAGGGCTGACATTGATGCCTGAAAGTGATGAAGGTGCATTCACAATTGAAATTGAAAAAGAACAAGGCACAATTTATCAGGACACTTTAGAAACTGTTGAAAGTATTGAAGCTGAACTGGAAGACCATGCTGAAGTGGATATTTATTTAAGTAATATCGGCTCAACTCAGCCGATGATGATGTCTGAAGCGAATAACCAGGCCAATATTACAGCAACTCTCGTCAGCCCGGATGAGCGTAATGTCACAACAAACGATTTCATCAGAAGTATTGAAGATGATATAGAAGGTCTGGATGAATCCGCGGATATTAATGTGATACCGATGTCCCAGTCCGGCATGAGCGCTGAACCAAATACAATGACATTCAGTCTCTCTGATGACAATTCAGAAAGACTTCAAGAATCAGAGAATATCATTATCGATGAACTGGAAGCCGACAGTGAAATCGAAGATGTCACATCCACCCGTGAAGATATGGTGGAAGAGCTGCAGGTCGTAGTCGACAGGGAAGCTGCAAGAGAAAACGGCCTCCAGCCGGCCCAGATCGGTTCTGCGCTTTACGAAGCGTCGAATGGTATCGAGGCAACGACGGTCGAAAGTGGAGAGGACTTCCTTTCCATCGCTGTCAAATACCCTTCTGAGTATCTTGACAGCATTGAAAACTTTGAAAGTATTGAAATCCCAAATGCTGAAGGTGAATATATCACAATCAGTGAAGTCGCAAATCTCGAAGAAGCAGAGATGCTCCCATTAATCACAAGAGACGATATGGAAGAGACCAGTGAAATTACTGTCACCTACTCTCCAAGTATGTCTTTAAATCAGGCGGGAACGCACGTTGATGATATTATATCCGAGGCAGACTTCAGTGACGAAACATCCTATACCATAGGCGGGGATCTGGAAATGCTATCGGATGCACTGCCGCAGATGCTGCTCGCTCTAATTTTAGGAATCATATTCATTTACCTTGTAATGGTTGCGCAATTTGAATCATTCAAACATCCATTCATCGTCATTATTGCGATGCCGCTCAGCATCATAGGTGTCATGGCTGCATTGATTGTCACCAACAGCCCACTGAGTGTCGTTTCATTTGTCGGTATTATTATGCTGCTCGGTATTGTCGTCAATAACTCCATACTGATTGTGGATTATACCAACCAGCAAAAAGCAAAAGGAATCCCGACACTGGAAGCATTGGAAATCAGTGTGCAGCACCGTTTCCGACCAATTCTCATCACTGCCCTCACTACGGCACTCGGTATGCTGCCGCTTGCTATGGGTATTGGAGAAGGCGGAGATATGATTGCACCGATGGGTACCGTAGTAATCGGCGGTCTTGCAAGCAGTACCATCTTTACACTGTTCGTCATACCGATTTTCTACAGCTATATTGATAAAGAAACACGCAATATGCATAAAAAATATATGACCCCCGAGGGGCAGGTCATTACTCAAAAAGAAATTGATGCGAAAAAACGTGAAGAAGTACAGGCACAGGAAATGACTCATACAGATGATGATCATAATTATGATTACCATCATCCGGATGAAGAAAAGGCACCTGAAATTGAAGAATATGACAGTGATGAATCAAAAGAAGACTTCATCAATGAAATGCAGAAATTGATAAACAAAATGAAAAATGACCGCGCTGATAAATAAAGACCATCAGTCCGGATCAGAACCTCCTGTAATGAACTTTGCAGGAGGTTTTCTCCGTTTATTTTTATAATTAATTAATCATCTGACTGCATAATTATAAAAATATTGCTTGTGTATACACTCATGGGGGTATAGATAATAAAAGGGAAGGGGAAGGAAATCATGAAAATTACTGTTGTCGGTCTGTGGAACAGTTTCCCTAAAAATAATGAAGCGACTTCAGGCTACCTTTTGGAGAAGGATGGATTTTCTGTACTCATTGATGCCGGAAGCGGTATCGCGGCACACGTACAGGATTATATCAGCATCCACGATATCCATCACATTATACTGACGCACTATAACCATGATCATGCTGCAGATCTTGAAGCTTTCATGTTGTCACGGAAACTGGCTGGACGGTTTAAGCACCGTAATCAGCGCTTGAATCTGTATGGTCCTGAAAGCGGTGAACCTGTCAGACTGATGAAACGGGCGAAGTACAGCAAGTTCCACTCGATTAAGAAAAACAGTACAGTGGAAATCGGCCCTTTCAAGTTTGGTTTCCACCGCAATGTGCATCCGGTAGAAACTTATGCGGTCAGGATAGTGGATGATTCAGGTTCAACACTTGTATACACCTCTGACTCAAGCTACAATGCCGGGCTCGTCAGGTTTGCATTCGGCGCCGACCTGCTGCTCACCGACTGCAGTTTCTATGAAGGTTTTGATGCGAGGTCGGAGGGACATATGAACGCCGGAGAGGCGGGCCTGCTTGCAGCCAAATCCGATGCGGGGATGACTATTTTGACGAATCTTCCTCATCGCGGAGCACTGGAAGCTTTACTCGACAGTGCAAAGCAGCATGGAAAAGAGGATATACAGCTGGCTGAAGCCGGAATGGTCATCAATATATAGGGACAGCAAAGCATTTCATGGAAATAAAAAAGTCTTTTCAAGGCTTTTTTATTTTGAATTTAGTGATTAGTCTGTCAATAAGCTATATAATATTGATATATTATGAAAAAAAGAGGGATATATATGCGTTTTGAAACAAAAGCTGTCCATGCTGGACGTGAGATTGATCCGACGACAGGAGCTGTAACTACACCGATTCATCTTTCCACTACGTATGAGAGGTCAGCTGATGGTTCTTATACAGATGGATTTATGTACAGCAGGGGGGACAATCCAAACCGCCGCTCGCTGGAAGAATGTCTGACCTCTCTTGAAAATGGCTATGATTGCGTGGCTTACTCATCAGGGATGGCCGCCATATCATCAGTCATCGAGGCGCTGCCGGAAGAAAAGCCGAAAAGAATCGTCATGCCGGACGATATGTACTTCGGAGTCCGCACTATGCTGATGGAGACAGATATCGGAAGAAGATTCGATATCGTCACAGTCGACATGACAGATCTTGATAAAGTGAAAAGGACCATTGAAAGTGCACCGACGGGATTGGTATGGATGGAGACACCTTCAAATCCTCAAATTAAAATAATTGATATTGAAGCCGTGGCTGACATGGCCGGTCGGGCCGGGGCATATTCAGTGATTGACAATACCGCTGCGACTCCGGTGCTTCAGCAGCCACTCTCACTCGGTATCGATTTCTCACTGCATTCAGTGACAAAGTATATCGGCGGACACAGTGACCTGCTGCTCGGGGCTGTAATTGCAAGAGAAGATACTGACATGCTTAAAAATCTAAGATCATGGCAGCATGCTAAAGGTGCTGTTCCTTCTTCCTTTGACTGCTGGCTTGCACTCCGCGGCGTCCAGTCATTGTCAGCCAGAGTGATGATGCAGTGCAGCAGCGCAAAAATCATCGCTGAATTCCTGGAGACCCACGACATGATCGAAGCCGTCCATTACCCGGGACTGAAAAGTCATCCCAGTCACGAGATAGCAGCAAAACAGATGACCGGCTTCGGAGGTCTTCTGTCGTTTAAAGTAAAAGGCAATGAGGAAGATGCATTGAAAATCGCCAATACCGTCAAAATCATTACACAGGCAACGAGTCTCGGCGGCACACATACTTACATCGAGCACCGTGCATCCGTTGAAAAAGAGCTGACGATGGCACCCGATAATCTGCTGCGTCTGTCCGTCGGACTTGAAAATCCTGAAGATTTAAAAGAAGACCTGGAACAGGCATTTTCAAACATTCCCCTTTAACCAATCATTTCCCGGGAAATTCATAAGTAACGGCGGGATAATGTGAAAGTATATTTGAAGTCCTATAATAAACTGATGGGATCATAAGTCCAGAAAATATAATGAAATCTGAAGCGGGAGAAATACGCCTTGTGAAAGTAAATAGACGGGTGCTTGTTTATTACAAGCACCCGTCTTTAATTCTAACCATTTTGTTTTACAGAACTTTCAGTGGAATCAACCTCACAAGACGTCCCCAATGCACCAGCGAATGAAGTATGGACCTGCTCTGCAGTAACACTTTACCATTATAGGATAAGATTCTGGTCGCGAATGAATCTTCAAAAACAACACTTCATAACTAAGATTAACGTCGGTGTTGAGTGATGCATATCAGAAATACGGTATGCATCTTTTTATGTTAAATATCTTTAAAATTCTCCAGGTCATATGGATTTACATGGACGTTGACTTCTCTCACAATATCGTGCTCTTTAATGAGTCTTTGCTTCGCATTTCTTGCGATTTTGTGACCTTCTTCCACAGTGATGTTCGCATCGACCGATATTTTAATATCCACGATGACATATGAGCCGTGTGAACGGGCACTGAGTCGGTCGATTTTCACCACTTTGTCCACCGCTTTTACTGTCCTCATCATGTCACGTGTCTCGTCTTCATTCAACACCACTTCAAGTGTCATACTCACCGCTTCTTTGGCAAGCTGGAAGCCCATGTACATGATGATGATGGCAATGACGGCACCTGCGATCGGGTCGAAGTAAATGAGGTAGGGGACATCAAAGCGGGCACCAATGATTGTCAATCCTACACCGAGCAGTGCAACGGCAGATGATATTGCATCCGAACGGTGGTGCCAGGCATCCGCAATCAGCGCCGGGCTGTTTATTTTCCTTCCAAGACGATACTTGTACTGAAAAAGCACTTCTTTGATGACAAGTGAAAAAATAATGATGTAAAGCACCATCATGGACGTCACTTCATTGGCTCTTTCAGTCCAGATTGAAGAGATTGAGTTATACATGATCTCGAAACCGACGACGACCAGAAGAATCGCCACGATCAGTGTTGCAACATTTTCAGATTTCCCGTGACCGTATGGATGTTCTCTGTCCGGCGGCTTTTGGGCAGCTCTCACACCGATATAAACAGCAACTGAACTGACCACATCTGAAGCTGAATGCACAGCATCCGCAACCAATGCCCGGCTGTTTCCCATAATTCCGCCGATACCTTTAATGATTGCCAATATTATATTGACGATGATACCTAAAATTGTCGCTCTCTGCGCCTGTCTATACCTATTAGTCATTTATATAACTTCCTTTACGGATAGTATTCCCTCTTTCTATTAAGTATACCTTCTCTTTTCCTGAAATAAAATTTAAAATTCACTGTTGGAACGGCTTTCATCCACATATGTTATCATATTATAACATCTAAATTTTCTGAAAATAAACAGATGTTACGGTTCTTTCTATGGAATATACAGGGGATAAGAGGTTAATAATATCAAGAAGAAAGAGGGATGGATAATGACAGAAAAGTATGTAGATCTCGGTTATCCGATTTATGAAGGCATGCCGGTTTTTCCCGGGCTGCCCGAAGTTAAAGTGGAATTGAAAGAAGATAAGGAGGCGGGGGACCACTGGAACGGCAGTGTACTGACAACATATTTACATGCCGGTACCCATGTGGATGCACCTTTTCATCATTTCAATGATGAAAGCGTCGGTATAGACAGTATACCCGCTGAAAATTTCGTATATGACAATCCTTTAGTTCTGGATGTACCCGCACAAAAAGAAAATGACTTGATTACAATAGATCAGTTGGAGAAGCGTGGCGACCAGCTTTATGAAGCGGATATGCTGATATTTAACACACACGCATACAAAAAAAGAAATGTTGACTTTGAAGATTACTCGAACGGCTTTTCTACAGTCAGTCCCGAAGCCGCTGAATACATCAGAGCACACCTGCCAAAAGTGAAAGCCGTAGCCATCGATACACTGAGTATCGAAAATATACCGATTGGCAAGACCAACAACTTCAGAACCCATAAAGCGTTTCTCAATCCTTCCAAGCCGAATGATACAATACTGATTTATGAAGACGTGAACCTTGAACCAATTGTTGATAAAACAATCAGGAAAATTTACTGCACACCTCTGAGGATTGTCGGAAGAGACGCCAGCATATGTAATCCAGTGGCAATTATAGAAGAATAGACCTGACTTATGTACAAAAACCTTACAGCACCGGTGATATATTCGGCCAGTTATATTTGAGTACTGAAGGATTATATTCCACGGCCATTGCCGCTTCGGTAAACTTCATATTCCTGTTCATACTTTTTGGCGCTTTTCTTCAAAAATCAGGAATGGGACAGTTTTTCAACGATCTCGCAATGGCACTTGCCGGCGCCAATAAAGGCGGGCCGGCGAAAGTTGCGGTTGTCTCCAGCGGTTTTATGGGGAGTATTAATGGAGCAGCGGTGGCGAACGTAGTGAGTACCGGTGCATTTACGATCCCTCTCATGAAAAAGGTCGGTTATAATAAAAACTTTGCCGGTGCGGTCGAGGCCAGCGCCTCTGTCGGCGGACAGATTTTACCTCCGATCATGGGGGCCAGTGCTTTCATCATGGCCGAAACCACAGGCATCAACTATGGAGTCATCGCACTTGCAGCAGTCCTCCCTGCGATATTGTATTACTTCGCCGTTATTCTGCAGGTCCATTACCGTGCAGGTAAACGTGATCTGAAGGGCATACCCAGAGCTGATTTGCCCAGAGTAAAGGAAGTATTGCTTGAAAGAGGTCATTTGCTTATCCCTATAATCGGCCTGATTGTCATGTTATTCATGAATATGCCGATACCAAGAGCGGCTATCTTTACAATATTCCTGACAATAATTGTTGCTACACTTAGAAAATCAACCCGTATGTCATTCAGAGATATCTTTGATGCCATGGCGAACGGTGCACAGCAGGCGCTATCCGTAATGATCGCCTGTGCTGTTGTCGGTGTCATAATAGGCGTCGTTTCTCTGACAGGATTTGGCGCAGTACTGACATCAGCAATTGCAAGTATCGGTGCAGGCTCACTCTTCCTGACATTATTCTTTACGATGATTGCTTCAATGGTGCTCGGAATGGGGCTGCCTTCGATCCCTGCATATATCATTACAGCAACTATGGCAGCACCGGCTTTGGCAGAATTTGGAGTACCTGTGCTGCTTGCACATATGTTTGTCTTTTACTTCGGCATATTTGCAAACGTCACACCGCCTGTCGCTCTTGCGGCCTTTGCCGGCGCAGGGGTCTCAGGGGGCGACCCGATGAGAACCGGGTTCCAGGCATTAAAATTGTCCATTGCCGGTTTTCTTATCCCATTCATATTCATATATGAACCCGCACTACTAATGGTCGATATTGAAGGATTGGCGGCGAACGCACGTGAATATCCGCTCGCAAATGTGTTTGATATCATCATAGTCCTAATCACCACCGTCATTGGATTAACAGCATTGTCAGCAGGACTTGAAGGATTCTTTAAAACCCACCTGGGAGTGATCTCCAGATTTGTCCTCATCGCTGCAGCTGTACTATCCGTAGCACCGGAAACTTTTACTGACATCGCCGGAATTATAATTATAGCAGTCGTTCTTGGATTGAATTATTTCAAATGGAAGAACAAAGAACTGCCAGCAACATAATAAATAAAGACAGCATACACTTTGAAAGTATGCTGTCTTTATTTGTCAATCGATTTTAAAATAACAGCCATCCATGCTTAAGCAGGCTGTTCTCTGTTGTATTCATTAAGAAAATAAAAGGCGCCCCAAACTATAATATTGGGGCGCCTTTTATTTTAATAGTTTAACCGGCACTCTGTGCTTCTTTGTTTTTACCGGTACCGCCTTTTATTACAAACTGTAAGATAATCAACAGTGCAAAGGCCGGGAAACCGATGATATCTGACATAGTGCCAGGATACATTAGAAGCAGTCCTGTCAGAAATGCAATGATCCTGACATACCACGGAATTTTTCTATACCAGTAGCCAACCATACTGGCCCCGATGGCATTCATACCCATTAATGCAGTAATCACGATAAAGCTGACTTCCCAAACGTTTGTATCAATCATTAGTATCTCCGGTTGAAGGACAAACATATAAGGAATGATAAATGCTGCTATGGCCAATTTGACTGCGTTTCCGCCTGTCCGCATCGGCTCGCCGCCGGATATCCCCGTGGCCGCAAAAGCGGCAAGGGCAACAGGGGGCGTAATATCTGCCACTATACCAAAGTAAAATACAAACATATGCGCTGCAAGTACAGGTACTGCAACATCCAATTGATCATTGAGGGCAAGAATTGCCGGCAGTGCTATTGTTGAAGTAATGATATAGTTTGCTGTAGTCGGTGAGCCCATACCTAAAATAATGGATGCAATCATCGTGAATACCAGCGTCAGCAGCAGCTGCATATCTACATTGAATGCCAGAGTACCCGCAATATCCACGAGCATGTTACCAAATTTTAACCCCAGGCCGGTTCTAGTCACAACACCGACTATTATACCTGCACAAGCTGTAGCCGCAGCTACCCCGAGTGCGGTCCGGGCACCTGACGTCAGGGCCACGATAAACTTACTTGGTGTAATTCTTGTGTCTTTACGGAACAGACTGACAATAATAGTAATTCCTATACCATAAAGTGCCGTTCTTTCAATACTGAACCCTTGGAACAGCAGCCATACGATAGCTACAATCGGAAGTAATAAATGTATTTTCTTTAAAACTTCCAATTTGTTCGGCAGCTGGTCCGACGGGAGACCTAAAAGACCAATTCGTTTTGCTTCGAAATGAGTCACTATCCAGATCCCTGTAAAGTATAAAAGTGCAGGTATGGTCGCTGCTTTTGCAATGTCCCAGTAACTTTCCCCTGCAAATTCAATCATCAGAAATGCTGCAGCACCCATGATCGGCGGCATCAGCTGACCACCGGTGGAGGAAGCGGCTTCTACCGCTCCGGCAAAGTTTTTATGATAACCCAATTTTTTCATCATCGGAATGGTATAAGAACCCGTTGTCACTGTGTTTGCCACTGAACTCCCTGAAATCGTACCGTTAAGGGCACTGGAAAAGATCGCTACTTTTGCCGGTCCGCCGACACGTTTTCCCGCTATGGCCAAAGCAAGGTCATTAAAATACGTCCCCACTCCAGTTTGAACGAGGAAAGCCCCGAATAACAGGAACAGGAAAATATAAGTTGAGGAAACCGCTAATGGTGTACCCAAAATACCTTCAGTTGTAAAGAACATCGAGTTCACCAGCTGGTTCAGACTAAGACCCCGGTGGGCGAGTCCGCCCGGCATTTGCGGCCCAAAATATGCATAGGCAAGAAAAGCGCCGGCGACGATTACAATCGGCAGTCCCACAGCTCTTCTTGAAGCTTCCAGGACAAGTAAGATAGCAAGAATACCAATAACCAACTGAGCTTCGGTTACACCACCAAGCTGCTGGACTATTGTGTCATAATATACCGGCCAATACCCGGCGACGACAATGGATAATACTGCCAGTATATAGTCATACCAGGCAATCTTCCTTTTTGGACCACCCCTTCTTGCTGGAAACAGAAGAAAGATCAGTACAAGAGCAAATCCCAGGTGGACCGTACGCTGTACGTAGGCGGTGTATTGCCCAAACATACCTGTGTAAATCTGAAATAATGAAAATGCTATAAGTATCAGGAAAACTACGGTGCCAATGATACCGGTAAGATTCCTGGTATTTGATTCAGTATCATACTTTTCTATCAGTCTATCCTGTTCTTCTCGGGATAATTCTTCTCCTGCCGCCTTTTTCTCTTCTATTTTTTTATCTAGCTGTTCCTGTTCATTTTGCTTTTCATTCTGTTTTTTTGAATCACTCATGGACCCTCACCCCTTGTATCATTTGCCATAATGACAATTTATCAATTTTTATGGTAAACCAGGCACCCGGTTCAAAATAATTATTGAACTTTGTAATATACTCATGATTTGAACCCCATACAAGCCTGTGTTCCGATACCGTCTTACCATTTCTCAGCTTAATTTCAGGAAAAATATTCTCCATATTTTTTATATGATATTTGCCATCTTCATAAACGAATTCTTCATTCCCCTGTGCATTGGAAGGCATTCCAATTCCAAATTCTTCATAAACTATCTCATACTGTTGTATATCCTGATTATCCAAAACAACATATTTTTCCACCACATCTGTTAAGTGAATGGAGTGGGTGAATATAATCTGGAAAGTCCCTCCATCCTCGAGCGGCAGGTATGCTTCGATATTGCTTGTATTTTCTTTATAAAACACAAGTGATTGTTTAAATGGAATAAATAAAAATATTAATACTGAAAACAGAAGGATGACAGGTAGTAATATCATTAAAAATTTTTTCATATATCATCCATCCAAAATAAATTTTTGCTGTAAAAGCACTCAAAAAATAATTATTGACCGGGGCCCATCACATGAATCCGTGATCGACCGCCGGTCATCTCATTCATTAATTATATTTTACTCTGCGCTTACGCCCTGCTCATCAAAGTATCTCTGTGCACCCGGGTGCATGTCTATACCGATACCGTCCAGAGCGCTGTCGATTGTAATATCTTCAGCTCTCGCATGCGCCATTGATTCTGTGTTTTCATAAATAGCTGCTGTGATGTCATAGACTGCATCCTCGGACAAGCTGTCTGATACGGCAATCATTGCGAGTACCGCAACTGTCGTTACATCTTCCTCAATACCGTATGTGCCTGACTCAACAGTGTCTTCAGCATAGAATGGGTACTGTTCAACCAATTCGTCTATCTTGTCCTGTTCGACCGGCAAAATTTTCACATCAACTGTTGCTGTCAATTCTTCTACAGCACCAGTTGGAGTACCACCTGTGATAATTGCTGCATCAATATTTCCGTCTTGAATACCGCCGGTAGATTCACCGAAATCAAGATTTTGGGCTTCAATATCGTCTTCTATGCTCAAACTGTGAACTTCAAGAATTTGTTCAGCGTTATAGAATGTACCGGAACCCGGTGCACCAACTGAAACTGATCTACCTTCAAGATCTTCTACAGACTCTATGCCGGAATCAGCTGTGGTTACAATCTGGACGGTCTCAGGATAAAGTGATCCCAACGCCAGCACATTTTCAACAGCTTCACCTTCAAATGCGCCGCTACCTTCAACAGCCTGAGCGACTGTGTCAGTTTGAACCATCGCAAGATCTGCTTCTCCTGCCTGCAGGTCAACTATGTTATCCGCAGAAGCATTTGACGAAAGTGCATCAGTTTGAATTCCGGTTTCATCTGTGATGTTTGAGGCCATTTCACCACCAAGCGGATAATACGTACCACTTGTACCACCTGTCAGTAATGTCAGGAAGTCAGGCGTTTCTCCTTCGCCTTCAGCACTGTCTCCGGAACCTTCACCACCGGATTCTTCTGTACCTTCACCTTCTGACTCTGCACCGTCTTCAGCTGCGTCATCCCCGTTACCACATGCTGCAAGTACCAACATAAACACTAACATTGCAGTCAGTAACCAAAATTTGTTCAATTTCATTTGACATCCCCCTTATTTACATTCTTATTTAAAATATTATCCTTGTTTCAAAAAATTGTCAATACTCAGTAAACTTTATTGTGAAAAGTACCGCTTATTATTTATTTACACATTTTGACCGGCGTCCAAATAAATGAAGCGCTTACATTTCATTATAATGAATTCCTTAGTAAAAATATACATTTCTCAAAAACTAATTGTTGTATTTTTATACTTAGTTTCCAAAAACTTATAAATCTATTATTCTTTTGTAATGATTCATTATCCTGCGTAATGTATAACCGTTATTTTATAATGCCACCCGATACTCAACGAACCCTTATAAATCAATACTTTTTTAAGTAACAATATTAAAATAACGCTAAGCATTATATATAATAACCTGATTTTTCAAACTCACGTTGCCCTTTAAGTTTGAATTTGTTATTATCAATAGGTTATTCATTTAGAAGATAGTAAGAACATTGGGTATCATTCAATGTCTATAAAATTTTAAGGAGCAGATTAATGAAGGATTCTTCAAATCCCGGCAACAAAAAATTATCGAACGTCTTTATATATTCTGTAATTATCGTCGCCTTACTGGTAATTGCCGGTGTCATAAATCCAGAACGGTTCGGTGCAGTTTCAGGCACCATATCAAATTGGGTGAGTAGTTATTTCGGATGGTATTATATGATCATTACATCCGGAATGTTATTCTTTTGTATATTTCTTGTTTTCAGTCCGATTGGTAAATTAAAGTTAGGAAAACCGCATCACGAACCAGAGTTCAGTACACGTTCATGGCTGACCATGTTGTTCAGCGCAGGCATGGGCATCGGTATGGTATTTTACAGTACCTCCGAACCTATCGCACACTATTTCATGCCTGCAACAGCCGAGCCTGAAACGGAAGAGGCAATGCTGGAAGCTGTCCGGGCAACTGTATTTCACTGGGGTGCACATGCATGGGGTATGTATGGTGCAGTCGCACTTGCTCTTGCCTATTTCCAATTTAGAAAGGGAGAATCCGGGTTACTCTCCAAAACACTACGCCCGATACTGGGTGACAGAGTTGACGGTCCCGTCGGTGTAGTCATTGATGTTCTGACAGTATTTGCAACAGTCGTCGGTGTCGCTGTTTCACTTGGTGTAGGTACGACTCAAATCAACGGCGGTCTCAATTATTTATTTGGTGTACCTATCAACTTGACGATGCAGGGCGTCATCATCGGTATCGTTACGGTGCTTTTCCTTGCGAGTGCATGGAGCGGATTAAGCAAAGGCATCAAATATTTGAGTAATTTGAATATGATAATGGCAGCAATATTGCTTTTAGCCATTTTAATATTGGGACCTACGATGTTGATCTTGAATATGCTGCCTACCGCGGCCGGAGAATACATCAATACATTTGTAGCAAGAACATTGGATGCTGCACCTATGAATGACCAGAAAAATGATTGGTTGCAGACTTGGACAATCTATTACTGGGCATGGTGGTTAAGCTGGAGTCCATTTGTAGGTATTTTCATTGCGAGGGTTTCAAAAGGCCGGACAGTGCGAGAATTTGTTATGGCGCTTCTTTTAGTGCCGACGACAATAGGTATCATCTGGTTTACAGTATTTGGTGTTACAGGTATCGAAGTTGCCAGCAAAGTTCCGGAAATACTCGATTTCGGACCGGAAACACAGCTCTTCGCGATATTCAATGAAATGCCGATAAGCATACCGTTATCAATCGTTGCGATAATATTAATTTCTTCATTCTTTATCACATCGGCAGATTCTGCCACCTTCGTACTCGGGATGCAGACTTCTCACGGATCATTGCGCCCAGCAGCAAAAATCAAAATTGTCTGGGGAATCGCTTTGTCATCCATCGCATATGTACTGCTCCTTTCAGGAGGGGAAACAGGCCTTGAAGCCTTGCAGTCTGCAGCGATTATCGCAGCACTGCCATTCAGCTTCGTAATTATTATGATGATATTATCATTTTATAAAGATGCGAACGAAGAAAGAAAATATCTGGGACTCACACTCACTCCGAATAAACATCGGATGAAAGAATATCTTACTAAAGAAGAGGAAGAGTATCAGAAACAGAAAGACGCTGGTATTGATGAAGAGGATTTATAAATTGCCTTTTCTTAAATAATAACTAAATTGCTCAGGTCCTCACAAAGCTGTTGAATAATAAAGAGACCGAACAACGCGTTCTGGAATTGACAGATGGATACACACCTGTTAAATAACCTGTAGAAAAGCAAAGCCGATCGTTAAGTAAATAAGTGATCAAAATATAACTACTGAAATTCTATAAATAAGACCGCACAGACTGTGCGGTTTTTCTAATATTAAAATTCCACTTTGACGGAGCCAAGATTGTCAAAATGATCTTTCTTTATTTTGTCATTCCGCCTTTCTGAATGACTTGCACTTATATGTCTCCAAGCAATAAATTTTGTCCTCTCTATGGCAGTATTCAGAAATAATACAATGACATTTCAATGTTACATTAAAAATTATAACTGTAACTTCATTATTATTTGACTGTAACCTGCTGAGAATAATTCTGTGTTACATTAGGTCTTGCCTTGAAATTTAAGGCAGACAGTGAATTTTAATCTTTTTAGATTAATAAGGAATCACTGATTATAATGTAGCTTTTTGGAGGAATTAAATTTATGAAGAAAACAATACTAACTACAACTCTCGCTCTAGGACTCGGTGTCGGCGGATTAGCAGTAACTGATAATGCAGAAGCTTCTGAGCAGAATATTGATAAACAAGAACTTTCTGAAATGGCTCAGGCTGAATCAGAAGAGTTAAACAATGCGCCACTTCATGAAGGCGAGTATCACTATAATTTCAATCTTGATCAAGTAAATTATGATTTTCAGTCAGATGGCGTGAACTACTCATGGGCATACAATGGTTACAATAACCAAACAGCTGAAAATACAGAAGCTCCAGAGCAGACTGCACCTGAAGTAACTGAAAACTATGTTCAGGAAGAACAGCCAGTTGCAGAAGAAAATGTACAGCAGGAACAAATTGAACCTCAAGTAACTGAAGAAACTCAGGAAGCACAGCCTGTAGAAGAACAGCCAGCTGCACCTGTTCAGAACGTTGAACAGCCGGAACAAAATACTCAACAGTCAGAACCCACAGCTAATGGTTCTACTAAAGAGCAGTTCTTAGCTGCCGGCGGCAGTGAAGCTATGTGGAACTCAATCGTTATGCCAGAATCCAGCGGTGATCCAAATGCAGTCAATCCACTTGGTTACCAAGGCCTTGGACAGACTAAAGAACATTGGGGTACAGGTTCAGTTGCAACACAAACTGAAGGCATGATCGACTATGCAAACGAACGTTATGGTTCAGTTGAAGAAGCAATCGAATTCCGTGAAGCAAATAACTGGTGGTAAGATTTTCACCCCCTAATATAAAAACCTGCAATGCCTGAAAACTATCAGACATTGCAGGTTTTTTATTTTTAATATCTTAATGAAATGATTGGTAATTAGAATTTAGGATAGTAAATATTTTTTATAGGAATGTTCCTGGTGGAGAAAATTTAAATCCAGCGACTATTGATTGTGAATGACGATCAACCTGTTTATTTCATAGTATGAGATAAGTGAAAAATTTCAAACTAACTGAGTTGATTATTCTTATTTTTAATAGTCCAGGCCATCTGTCCAGATTCTCTATCCGTCTCAAATCTGTTAATTATCAATAGTTATGTAAGTCAATCTGTCTCATACGACTTCAGAATCTCTTTGCTTTTCTTTTCCACCATTTCTGAAGTGACAAAGGACTTCAAAATGGAAATGATATTATCCCTTCTGAAAACGGGATTAATTCCCAATGCCTTCTGTTCAAATATATGAATATCACCTTCATAGTTCTGAACACGTTCGGTGAATGCTCTTAAATCATTTTTAGATAGATCAAACATCACTATCGTTTCATGAATTGTAGGCTGCTGCATCTTTTCATCATTCAATGAGCCCATAAGAGTTAGCAGATTGGTGTTGTGAAACTTAAGTTTTTCTATTTCATCCATGAGCTGCTTGTATTCATTACTTTCCAATTCTATTCCTCATTTCGTAACGCGTTTAAATTTTATGCCGCAATTCTTGTAAAACTATTTTCATAATTGAAGTCTGTCAGATCTTTTATAAAACCTTGTTTGATTTCAATAAAAACCATCAGCTTTCCAAATGTCTATAGAGCGTTGCTCTGCTGATATTCGTCTGTTCCCTGATTTCATCCAGCGTATACTCTTTTGTCATATACATCTCAACCGCTTTTTTAATATTGTCATCGCTTCTCTTCGGTCTGCCCATCTTTTTCCCGTCTTTGATTGCTTTGTCGAGACCTAGTTGTGTTCTGAATTTAACAACATCGCTTTGGAAAGCAGATATCTCATTCAACACCTGTTCAAAAGTATATTTAGAATCAGATGAAATTGAAATGGCTGGATTGAGGACTTTTATATGAACAGATTTTTTACTGCACACATCTATAATATCTGCGAGATGTTTTGTTGAATCCGCCAGTATACATAAATCAGTGGCAATCAGTTCATCATTTGCCTCTAAAATCTGTTCAAGAAGGGTATCCAGCTGATTTCTCTTTTTATTTTCTGCATGTTCCTCTATATGAATAGCATTTGTGTGTGGTTTTATTTTTTCCTTTTGACCGGCAATTTCATCGTATAATTCAATTGGCCGGATATAACCATATTTCATTTGATCCCACTCCTGTCTTTACATTATTATAACATTATTTTTCGATTTAAATTCTCAAAATCGGTAGACTTATGAAACTTTTCTGTTATACTTGCTTTAGTTATTTAATAGATTAGGAAGTGTATTTATGGTTGAAAAATTTAGGGTCTTCGGAATATATAGTGGAATTACTTTCTTAATAGTTTAAAAACAACTGGTGTTTAAATCGGATTTTCTGGTGGGATGTTAGGATAATCAATAGTATTATATAAAAGTATCAATCACATACGAGTGATACTTTGGGAAAAAAATAAAATAGTCCAATTTACTTGACCGTGTACTATGGTACACGGTTTATAATATTCATGGGGTGAAATAAGATGATTTATCGCATTAGTGAGTTTGCAGATAAATGTGGAGTTAATAAAGAAACGATCAGATATTACGAGCGAAAAAATTTATTACAAGAACCTCACCGAACGGAAGCTGGTTATCGGATATATTCATATGATGACGTTAAGCGTGTTGGGTTTATTAAACGAATACAGGAACTTGGTTTTTCTTTAAGCGAGATTTATAAATTACTTGGTGTTGTAGATAAAGATGAAGTTCGTTGTCAAGATATGTTCGAATTTGTTTCTAAAAAACAAAAGGAAGTGCAAAAACAAATAGAGGATTTAAAACGAATTGAAACTATGTTAGACGACTTAAAACAACGATGTCCAGATGAAAAGCAATTACATTCGTGTCCAATAATAGAAACATTAACATGAGAGATTAATTAACGAAAGGAGCTTTTTTATGAATAAATTTAAGGTAAACATTTCAGGAATGACTTGTACGGGTTGTGAAAAACACGTAGAATCAGCACTTGAAAAGATAGGTGCTAAATATATTGAGTCTAGTTATCGTCGTGGTGAAGCAGTATTTGAACTGCCCGATGATATTGAGGTTGAAAGTGCAATAAAGGCGATTGATGAAGCAAATTACCAAGCCGGAGAAATTGAAGAAGTATCATCACTAGAAAACGTGGCGTTAATTAATGAAGACAATTATGACCTTCTTATTATTGGTTCTGGTGCTGCTGCCTTTTCTTCGGCAATTAAAGCTATAGAATACGGTGCAAAAGTTGGAATGATTGAGCGTGGAACGGTTGGGGGAACCTGTGTGAATATTGGCTGTGTTCCGTCAAAAACTCTTCTTAGGGCAGGGGAAATCAATCATTTATCAAAAGACAATCCGTTTATAGGTTTACAAACATCCGCTGGAGAAGTGGATTTAGCTAGTTTAATCACGCAAAAGGATAAATTGGTGAGCGAACTTCGGAATCAAAAATATATGGATTTAATTGATGAATATAATTTTGATTTAATTAAAGGTGAAGCAAAATTCGTTGATGCTAGTACGGTTGAGGTCAATGGGGCAAAGTTATCTGCAAAACGCTTTTTAATTGCAACAGGTGCATCGCCTTCGTTGCCCCAAATTTCAGGACTTGAAAAAATGGACTATTTAACTAGTACAACACTTCTTGAGTTAAAGAAAATACCAAAACGATTAACTGTAATTGGTTCAGGATACATTGGAATGGAGCTTGGACAACTATTTCATCATTTAGGTTCAGAAATAACGCTTATGCAAAGAAGTGAGCGACTTTTAAAGGAGTATGATCCTGAGATTTCAGAGTCAGTTGAAAAAGCGTTAATTGAACAGGGTATAAACCTTGTCAAAGGGGCAACTTTTGAGCGTGTTGAACAAAGTGGAGAGATAAAAAGGGTTTACGTAACAGTAAATGGCAGTAGAGAAGTCATTGAATCAGATCAGTTACTTGTTGCCACTGGAAGAAAACCAAATACGGATTCTTTAAATTTAAGTGCAGCAGGTGTTGAAACTGGAAAAAATAATGAAATCCTGATCAATGATTTTGGTCAAACAAGTAATGAAAAGATTTATGCAGCAGGAGATGTGACTTTAGGACCACAATTTGTATATGTAGCAGCCTATGAAGGTGGAATTATTACTGATAATGCTATTGGTGGATTAAACAAAAAAATAGATTTATCGGTAGTTCCTGCTGTTACGTTTACGAATCCGACGGTTGCAACGGTTGGTTTAACAGAAGAACAAGCAAAAGAGAAAGGGTATGATGTGAAGACATCTGTATTACCTTTAGATGCTGTTCCAAGAGCAATTGTAAACCGTGAAACAACCGGTGTATTTAAACTAGTAGCAGATGCAGAAACACTAAAAGTATTAGGGGTTCATATTGTATCTGAGAATGCAGGAGATGTCATCTATGCAGCATCATTAGCTGTTAAATTTGGCTTAACGATAGAAGATTTAACAGAAACCCTAGCACCATATTTAACAATGGCTGAAGGGCTAAAATTAGCTGCACTTACGTTCGATAAAGATATTTCGAAATTATCTTGTTGTGCAGGCTAAGGGAACTTTTTTACAACTCCCTATTCAAGTGAACCAGCTAATGCTTTAAGGGATTTTCTAAGTGCATTTGTGGTCACAAAAATAATTTAACACTGATGATTTCGACATCAAATCTATAATTGATACCTTAACACCGCAGAGTAATAAAGGATGAATAATATGTCAGACTTATTATCCCTACCAGACATTAAAACAATAGAACCGCCACAAGAAAATGAAACCGATATGATGTTTAAAGTTGAAGCAGTCGGACCACCTGAACGTTGTCCTGAATGTGGTTTTGACAAGTTGTACAAACACAGTTCAAGAAATCAACTAATTATGGATTTGCCCATTCGTTTAAAGCGAGTGGGCTTACAATTGAACCGTAGACGATACAAGTGTCGTGAATGCGGATCTACCTTCTGGGAACGCCTAATATCTGTAGATGAAAAGCGTAGTATGACCAAAAGGCTTTTAAAGTCCATTCAAGAGCAATCCATGTCTAAGACCTTTGTAGAAGTCGCAGAAAGCGTTGGTGTTGACGAGAAAACCATTAGGAACGTTTTTAAGGACTATGTGGCACTCAAAGAACGTGAATACCAGTTTGAAACTCCTAAGTGGCTTGGGATAGACGAGATACATATTATCCGTAGACCTCGGCTTGTATTGACTAATATTGAACGCAGGACTATTTATGACATCAAGCCTAACCGTAACAAGGAAACAGTCATCCAACGTCTTTCAGAAATCAGTGACAGGACTTACATTGAGTACGTCACAATGGATATGTGGAAGCCCTACAAAGACGCAGTGAACACTATCCTTCCACACGCTAAAGTTGTCGTAGATAAGTTTCATGTAGTTAGAATGGCTAATCAAGCCTTAGATAACGTCAGAAAGTCTTTGAAAGCCCATATGAGCCAAAAAGAAAGACGTACCCTTATGCGTGAAAGGTTTATCCTTCTAAAGCGTAAACACGATCTAAATGAACGTGAATCATTCCTCTTAGATACTTGGTTAGGTAATCTTCCTGCTTTAAAAGAAGCCTATGAACTCAAAGAAGAGTTTTACTGGATATGGGATACTCCTGATCCAGATGAAGGTCATCTTCGTTATAGTCAATGGAGACACCGTTGTATGTCCAGCAACTCTAAAGACGCATATAAAGACCTCGTGAGAGCCGTAGACAACTGGCATGTCGAAATATTCAACTACTTTGATAAAAGGCTCACTAATGCTTATACGGAGTCAATTAACAGCATTATTAGGCAGGTAGAGCGAATGGGTAGAGGTTACTCGTTTGATGCCTTACGAGCCAAAATCCTTTTCAATGAGAAGCTCCATAAAAAGCGTAAGCCACGATTTAATTCAAGTGCTTTCAATAAAGCTATGTTATACGATACTTTCAATTGGTATGAAGTGAATGATCACGACATTACAGACAACTTTGGTGTCGATTTTTCCACACTTATTAAGAATTTGGAGAAGGGTGATTTATAAGCCCTTTTCCACCATAAAATCCGAATACCCAAAATTATTAAAGATCAGCACATTGAATTAAATATGCACGATGAACTGACCACACCGGACCAAAATCAAATCATCGAAAACGTTAAAGATGTGGACGGACTGATTACAGGGGTGAATGTTCAGGCACTGGCAGAGGTGATCAACGCGAACCCGGACATGAAAGTGATCGCAACCGTAGGTGCCGGCTTCAACAATATAGATATTGAAGAAGCAAAGAAGCACAACATCGCTGTAACGAATACACCTGTCCATAAATCTGTCGCATCCACGGCGGAACTCGCAATTACATTAATGCTCGCATTATCACGCCGTGTCCTCCCGGGCCAGGAAATGGCGGAGAAAAACGAGTTTGAAGGCTGGCAGGTCATGGGTTACCTCGGCGGCAACCAAGTCATCGGTAAAACACTTGCGATTGTCGGATTCGGCCAGATCGGACAGTACATCGGCAAACTCGCCCAAGCGTTTGATATGAAGATCCTATATGTAGACCACGAAGAAAAAGAAACGGAAATCAATGCTGAAAAAGTGACACTTGAAAAAGCTTTGAAAGAGTCCGATTATGTTGTTACTCAAGTGAACTATAATGAAACATCCCATCATTTGTTCGGTAAAAAGGAATTTGAACAGATGAAAAATACCGCATATTTCATCAATACTGCACGCGGCGGAGTAGTGGATGAAGAAGCCCTGTTTGAAGCTTTGGAAAATAAAGAGATTCAGGCTGCAGCGCTTGATGTGCATGAAAAAGAACCCCATATCAATGAAAAGCTCGCCAAACTCGATAATGTGTTTTTGACACCTCACATCGGTAACGATACTTATGAAGCGAGAGATCAAATGGCAGAAACCGCGGCTGATCAGGCCGTAAAAGCTCTGACAGGCGAAGCCTTGGATCACCAGGTCAATAAATAAAAACAATCACACAGTAAAAAGCATCCATTGAAATTTTATGGATGCCTTTTTTATATTTACTTCTGATATCGCTTCATATTATTTCGTTTATGTCCGCTGAAATTCCCTTTAAGAGTCATCGGTGCATTCAGATTGACGAGAAAAAGGACGAGTGTTGAATCTTCCATTAGCTTCAAGGTTGTCAATCGTTCAGCGTCACTCGTAACTGCATCTCCTTTATAAAACGTTTCTCCCAGAGTTTCAATACTCCCATCCATCACATACATCCAGGGCGTCATGCCTTTCTCAGCCGGCACCCGGAGCTCGTCACCGGCACGCCCATGTACATCCATTACCGCAACGTCATTTCGTACAATCATCGGAGGTTCCATTGATGAAGGCCCCGCGATCAGATTCCACTCGGAATCAAACTCGATTTCCCTATCCCAAAACTGCACATCGGCTGCCAAATCTGCTTTTTCAGGACGGATTAGTATTTGCAGCATTTCATTGCCTTCGTTCGGTGTCGATTCTTCATGATAAAATTCATGTCCAGCATTCATGACCATTAACTTGTCAGGTGTGAGCAGCACTTTATTGTCAGCTGTATCTCGGTGGAGTATCTCTCCTTTATACAGATAGCTCAAAATTTCATCGTTATGATGCAGATGCATATCAATGCAATAGTCCTGTGTCAGATTCACATGGTCAATACGGCTGAGAGGGCCGAATGCATAATCTTCCCGGTCAAAGTCCTGAAAGATTAAACCTGGTCGTTTCGTATACACCTGGAACTCATTGCCACCATAACGAAAATATTGATCGTTTCTTAGTATATTCATGACACATCCTCCTTAATAGTGTTCAATTTAAATTCAAGTGACTCGGCATCCATCATATATTCACCCTCTGATAAAAATATGTTCATAATACATATACCATTTTAAAAACCTTAGAAAACACAGAAAACCTAAGGGGAGCATCACACCGAATAAAATATACTTACCGGTTACGGACGATTTCATACCGCTTGCGGAAAAACCAACCAACAGTCAGTTTTTCTATTATATACTGTGAGCAGCAAACAAAGGAGATGCAGACTGTGGTGACAATTATAAAAGTACGTTCATCGCATCTATCATATTAAGCCCCTTGCAAAATTAGCGGGCTTCTATGCAGAGTTAAGGGGGATTTCCATGAAGACAGAATTAATTATAGACGAACAATTAAAAGATAATGAAATAATAATTCATGCAAAGACGACCACGGCCGGAGCACGTGTTTTGTCTTTCATAGATCATTTCACGACTGACCGTGAAAATCTGGCCATCCGATCAGATGAAGAATTTCTGATGATTCAGCGGTCGGATATCATCTGTGCCGAAGTGCAGGATAAGACATTAACGATTTATACGAGAGCCGATGAGATTGTTACAACGAAAACTTTGAGTGCGCTGATGGAAGAAATAAAGTCCGAAACATTTTTGAAAGTATCAAAATCCGGGATGTTGAATATCCTGATGATTGAACGTGTGGAGCCGTCTTTTTCCGGTAACCTGACCGCACGCATGAAAAACGGTGTAAAAGTAAATATTTCAAGACGTTATGTACCATCATTAAAAGAAAGGCTGGGAATATGATGTTAAAAAATCTATTGAAAAGTATAGCAATATCTATAGGTCTCGGAAGTTTCATCTATCTGTTGAACGGCGTGACCGGTGCTGTTGCAGAAGTGACGCCGCAAGAAATAATTTCAGTATGGATCGCGTCGGCACTGATCGGTGTTGCATCCGCTCTGTACTATACAAAAATGGAAAGCACCCTCGTCACTGTCGTCCAGTTCGGAACAGGCATCATCGCGTTTACCACCATTGCAGTCTTCAATGGCTGGATAGCACTCAATCCGACAGATATTGTCTTCTATGCTGGCGCAACATTTGTTATCATGCTCCTCATATTTCTCGTGTTCTATATCATTTCTGTTGTCGACAGCAGAAGAATCAATAAGAAATTGAATGAAAAATAAAATACGGGCGGCTGTAAGTATTCATTTCGAACGATTCGATTTACCGGGTCGTTCGAGTTTTATTTAACGCACATTGAATGGCAAAACCTGCTGTCTATATGGACATTCCTCATTCAAGCAGAAACTTGAATAATGGATTCTCAACAGTTATACTATATTCAAATCAATATTTTAATGAGGTGCTGATTGTCATGAATAAACAAGATACTTGTGAAATTTTCTGCTATGACGAAGAGAAGGTCAATAGAATACAGGAGGATATGAAAACAGCGGATATCAGCGGAGTTTCCCAGCTCCTGAAAGCAGTTGCTGACGAAACGAGAGCCAAAATTACATATGCCTTGTGCCAGGAAGAGGAACTCTGTGTCTGTGATATCGCGAATATTATCGATGCTTCGATTGCGAATACTTCCCATCATCTCCGCACACTCAATAAACAGGGTATCGTCAAGTTCAGAAAAGAGGGCAAACTTGCTTTTTATTCACTGGATGATGACCATATCAGACAGATCATGATGATTGCATTAACCCACAGGGAAGAAGTGGTGGCCAATGTCTGAACAGCAGTTGAAAGAATTGGATGAAGAGAAGACCACTTATCGAATCGAGGGCTTTTCATGTGCAAACTGTGCAGGAAAGTTTGAGAACAATGTTAAAAAACTATCCAATGTACACGATGCCAAGGTCAATTTCGGCGCGTCCAAAATTTCAGTGTATGGCGAAGCGAGCATTGAAGAACTCGAGAAAGCCGGGGCGTTTGAAAACTTGGAAGTCATACCGGAAAAACCGACCCGTACACCCGTGGCTGAAGATGAGCCAAAAGAAGATAAAATCCCATTTTACAAAAAGCATAGTACTTTACTTTATTCTGCGCTGTTTATGGCCCTCGGCTTTCTTTCCATGGCTGTCAACGGTAATGAGAATATAGTGACAGCGGCTCTGTTCATTACATCAATGATCGTCGGCGGCACTTCATTGATGAAAACCGGGCTTCAGAACCTCGTCTGTTTTGAGTTTGATATGAGAACACTGATGACAATCGCTGTCCTCGGCGGGGTGCTCATAGGCGAATGGGCGGAGGTGTCGGTAGTCGTGATTCTTTTTGCCCTCAGTGAGTCACTCGAACGCTTCTCCATGGACCGGGCAAGGGCGTCCATCACTTCATTGATGGATATTGCACCGAACGAAGCTTTGATCAGACGCAGCGGTCAGGAAATGACTGTGCATGTGGATGATATTGCGATCGGTGATATCATGCTCGTCAAACCCGGCCAGAAGATCGCGATGGACGGCGTCATTGTCGATGGTTCTTCATCCATCAACCAGGCTGCAATTACCGGTGAGTCGGTGCCTGTTGAAAAACATGAAGAAGATGAAGTATTTGCGGGAACACTCAACGAAGAAGGTTTTCTGGAAATAAAGATCACCAAACTTGTTGAAGATACGACGATTGCAAAAATCATACATCTTGTTGAAGAAGCACAGGGCGAACGTGCGCCTGCACAGGCATTCGTCGATAAATTCGCAAGATACTATACACCGGCCATCATGGCAGTGGCAGCGCTTGTTGTTGTCGTTCCTCCGCTGTTCTTTGGAGCTGAATGGGGCACATGGGTCTATCAGGGCCTCGCTGTCCTTGTCGTCGGCTGTCCGTGCGCACTTGTCATCTCGACACCGATATCAATTGTATCTGCGATTGGTAATGCGGCGAAGAAAGGTGTGCTTGTCAAAGGCGGCATATACCTTGAAGAAATCGGTGCACTTGATGCAATCGCATTTGATAAGACAGGTACTCTGACTAAAGGTATACCTGTGATGACTGATTTTGAAATGATTAATGAGCAGATGGATGAAAATAAAATGATGTCGATCATTACTGCACTTGAATACCGTTCTCAGCACCCACTTGCTTCTGCAATTATGAACAGGGCAAGTGATGAAAATATTTCCTATTCGGATGTGCCCGTAGAAGACTTTTCTTCTATTATGGGACTGGGAATCAGCGGAAAAATAGATGGCACTCAATATTATGTCGGCAACTCCAGACTATTTTCAAAGTTGCCGGAAATTCATTTGACCGATGCAATTGAAAATACTATCACTTCACTTCAGCAGCAGGGTAAGACTGTCATGCTGGCAGGAACAGCCAACAGTATCAAAGCCATTATTGCTGTTGCAGATGAAGTCCGTGAAACCAGTCAGGAATCACTGCGCAAACTGCATGAGGCGGGTATTAAAGAAACTGTCATGTTGACAGGAGATAATCAGAGTACTGCAAATGCGATTGGCGAGCAGGTTGGGATGACAGATGTAAGATCTGAACTTCTGCCTCAGAATAAGCTGGAAGTCATCAAACAGTTAAAATCCAGACATAAACGGGTAGCCATGGTCGGAGACGGCGTCAATGACGCCCCGGCTCTCGCTGCCTCTACTGTCGGAATTGCAATGGGCAGTGCCGGTACGGATGCCGCGCTGGAAACAGCAGACGTTGCATTGATGGGAGATGATCTGAATAAACTCCCATTCACAATAAAACTGAGCCGCAAAACACTGAACATCATTAAAGCGAACATCGTTTTCGCCATCGGCATCAAAATCATCGCACTGCTGCTCGTCATCCCCGGATGGCTGACGCTTTGGATTGCGATACTTTCAGATATGGGCGCAACAGTGCTTGTCGCATTGAACAGTATGAGGCTGATGCGCGTCAAAGAAGATGAATGATTTTGAGTTTGAACTATCCAGAAAAATTGGATAGTTCAATTTTATTTTATTTGAAAAAAAGTTCACAATTTATCAATTGCATCATCATTCATTAAATGATAAATTACAAAACGTAGACGTTACGATTTTTGCTTCAGATGTAGTTGCCGGCTGCCAAATTAATCAGACCCTTAAAATGATTACATATAAAATACTGTAGGAGAGAAACACCCTCCTCAGTATAAGCATTCAAACTGAAGCACGAGCCTCACGATATATTCTGAAATCATATAGGAGAGAGTAAAATGTTAGCCATACTTATTTTCATCATTTCAGCTGCTGCCCTCTATTATTTAGTAATGGGTGCTGTTAATTCCATCAGACAAGAAGATCCATTTTTCCCCTTCCTATACAGTACAGTTTTATTCATTGTATCCATTGCAGTACTTATCTATTTTTCCTTTAATGATTTTTTATTTTTAGACACAAACTTAGAAAATGTCGTTTTACAGCTTACAATACTCTGGTTGATCAGCAGCATCATTCCACTTATTATTTTGATAAGAAATGCCATATTGAAAAAGCCGCTTGTTACATCAATTGTAGTTTCAAGCGTAGCCTTCTCAATGTTTTTCATTATGCTGTCGCTATATTTATCTATTTTGTTACTTTAAATATCAAAAATAAGCCCAAAGAATCTTATATAAGATTTTTGGGTTTATTTTCATTTATACTCTTTGAAATCTGTGAACTTACCTTCTTGATTATCCTGCTAGGACTGGATGATCTCTTCTTCAGTATTCATTGCGAAGATCCATGTGCGACTACAGGTGATTTGATTGTTTCACCTACAAAAAGAATAAGACGTAAGTCTTCGTGCTCAGTGATTTTGATACCACTTTCCTTGCCTGCCTGTTTTGTTTCGATTTCATTTGAACTTTTAATATCGTTGTTCAGCATTATTTATCGTTTTTGGATAAATGATTTCTCCATCATCCTCTATAATCGACATGACTCCCATTGCTCTAACTTATGCAGTGCTATTTCAATTTTATCTTTATTATTCATTAATATATAATCTACACTCACATCGTGTGCAGCTAGCCAGTTACTAATGATGACATGATTTGTTCGTAACATTTGCAAAAATTTAAGAAATATAATCTATTTCCTTTTATTAATCACCCAGTTAAAGTTAAATGGAGTATACAGTCCGATAAAATTACATTTTCAATAAAGCATTCAGAAAAGAGGAAACATAATGAATTCAAAAGAATCTACAGATGCTTTTTCTCTACGTTCAATAATTTCTCTATTCACTTTAGTAATAGTCATAGGTATAATGATCTGGCTGAGTTTCAATGTAAATATTCCGGAACCTGAGGTCCTGAGAGAGATGATCCAAGGCTACGGATGGGCAGGTTGGCTGATTTTTATAGGCATTACAGCCCTGATTGCCATTACCCCGATTCCTGTAACCATCCCGGCTTTAGTCGCAGGTTCTCTGTACGGTGTCATAGCTGGCAGCCTGTTTTCCTTTACAGGCATATTAATAGGCTCCTGGATTGGATACTGGTTAGCAAGGTTTACCGGTCAGGACCTGATATTCAAACTCCTTGGCCGCCATGGAACAACAGTTAAAAAGTATTTGAGTGACGCAGGTCTAACAGCCATGTGCACAGCAAGACTGATGCCGGGTTTACCGTATTGGCCGGTCAATTACGGCGCAGGTGCCCTGGGTATCAGCCAATCTACCTTTTTATCAGCAACCTTTATTGCTTCTCTCCCGGGACAAGTTTCACTCGTTGCCCTTGGTGCCTTCGCAGTCAATCAGTCTTTCTTTAGCGGTGTCATACTGATCTCTGCCTGGATTACAGTACTCTTATCTACCTGGACATCCTACCGTTACTGGCGAAATACACATATTGGAAATAAATAATTATTTATAAGAATTTTCCGGTCAACACATATTCATGTAAATCTTCAGATGACACGTACTACTTGCGATAGCTTTCAACGTATCAGTTTGTGATATAGTTTTTTATTAAAAGGTATCGTTTAAAATATACCGACAGATACCGAATATATAATGTCAGTAAGGGATCAGTCAGGTAAATCATTACTAGATGCATTAGCTTTGGTTCACAAAAAAACCACTTTCCAATAAAATAATGGAAAGTGGTTTTCAATATATTCATAACTCAGAATTACTCAGACTCTTTAGACTTTGGTTTATCTTTTTTGTCAAGGGCAACTTAAAATTGTAGGTTTTCGGCAATCTAAAAATGTAGGTTTTTGGCAATGTAATTTGTGGAGGAAAGCCTAAGTGTGTTTCATTCGGTATGACTTACCTTTGATTTTATAAATTTTTACATGGTGGACCATGCGGTCCAGTATCGCTGCGGCCGTTTCCGGACTTTTGAATAGTTCACCCCATCCAGAGAGTGCGATATTGGTGGTGAATATCGTTGAATGGGTTTCATAGCGCATGTTCAATAACTGGAAAATCAAGTCGGCTTCATGCTTCTGAATGGGGAGGTAGCCGATTTCATCAATGATCAACAGCTCGTATCTGGCATACCGTCTGAGCACACGCTCAACGGTCCCTTTTTCATAAGCGGCCCGAAGTCGGATCAACAACTCATGGCAGTTGATGAACAGCGTGCGTTTCTCCTGCCGGCAGGCTTCGACCCCCAGAGCGATCGCCAGGTGGGTTTTACCCTTATAGAAAGCTTTTCATAAGGGTAAAACCCACCTCTCTACCGGTCTCGGCATCCACGCGGTGAATCAGGGTTATCAGGTCTCGTTCGTCCCCATGGACCACCTGGTGTACATACTGAAAACGCGGGAGTATATCAGCAAGTCGAGAACCCGGTATAAACGCATGGCCGCCTCGGATTTAATCATCATCGATGACATCATGTATATGGCGTATGAACCCCAGAATGCACAGTTGTTCTTCCAGTTCATCTACGATATGTATGACAAAACAGCGTTCATCCTGACATCGAATAAGGGCCCAAATGAATGGGGCAAGTTTCTGGGAGATACGACCCTCACCACGGCGATCTTGGATCGCCTCCTCCATAGAAGTGAAATCATCACCTTTGATGAAAATCAGGACAGTATCAGAATGAAGTACAGAAGAGCATTGTTTGAAGAAAAAAGTGTTGAGTCTTAATTGCGGTTAACTGTTGAATCTTATTTGTGATAAAGTGTTGAGTCCTACTTGACGGTTACAAATAAGCATTATGTCACCTCTTATCAGAAAAAAGCGCTGTTTTTCTATA
>NZ_LFKO01000001.1:1027213-1033023 GCF_001265075.1 Salinicoccus sp. YB14-2 | reverse complement strand
TGTAGGTGTTAGGTGTGGTTATCTACATTCTACACGAAACTGTCATGGGTGTTTTTTTATCCTTTTATTTCAGGTGTTGCACTTAATATTACAATTCGTCATATAGAAAAACAGCGCAAGTATGTATCAACATATATTACTTTCGCCACTTTCCTACGCCAGTATGAACTGTATCAGGTTCCCGGAATCCCAAAGTCTACACTTTAATCTCAGCCTTTTTCAAAGACACTTCCAGTGGTCTTAACTATTTAATTTTCCAATCAATAACCTCAAGTTAATCTAAAAAGTTAAATATTGCAAATAAAATCAGATTTTAACTATGCTGATAACTATCTTTTAACATTCACTCAATCATATAAAAACTAGATAGCAGTACGGTTACAGAGTTGAATTTGAATTGTGTTTGTCCCAATTCACACATGTTTTTAAAAATAATAACAAACATATAATTTGTGCTTTACTTGACGTATCTTTGTAAAGTACTACAATGATGTTAAATAGAATAGATTCGCACTAGGGGCGTTTTTATAAACTGAGATGAGGGTAACCTCAGACCCTTTGAACCTGATCTAGTTAAAACTGGCGTAGGAAAGTGTTACATCGATACAGTTGTATATCTACGTCTTTGTGGGTATATAATCCACTCTCGATACGTAACTTTCCTATGAAGGTTGCGTATTTTTTATTCTAAAAATTATAGGAGTGATTTATTTGACAAGGACAGTTTTAGTAACGGGAAGCGGAAGAGGACTTGGCAGCTATATCGTAAAAGCACTAAGTGAAAAAGGCTTTAATGTCATAATTAACTACAACAACAGTAAAGAAGAATCAGAGAAGTTAAAAAAAGAAATTGGAGCACAAGCAATTGCGATTCAAGCGGACATTACAGACCGTGAAGCAGTTGAGCAGTTAGTTAAAAAAGGGACTGAACATTTTGGCCAGATTGATGTCGTTGTAAACAATGCACTTGTTAACTTTAAATTTGATCCAACCACTCAAAAAGCATTTAAAGATTTAACTTATGAAGATTACGAGCAACAGTTAGACGGGACACTAAAAGCTGCATTCAACGTATCACAAAGTGTAATACCACAGTTTTTAGAACGTAAAGACGGTGCAATCATTAGTATTGGAACGAATCTATATCAAAATCCTGTAGTACCATATCACGAATACACAACTGCAAAAGCTGCTTTAATTGGGTTCACCAGAAACGTTGCAGCAGAACTTGGACAGCATGGTATCCGAGCAAATGTTGTTTCTGGCGGTTTACTGAAAACAACAGACGCAAGTGCAGTCACAACACCAGAAGTATTTGATTTAATCGCACAGTCCACACCATTGAGAAAAGTAACAACACCACAAGACGTGGCTAATATGGTTGTTTACCTTTGTTCTGAGGCAGCAGATGGAATTACAGGACAAAACATCACAGTAGACGGCGGACTTACTATGAACTAGGCGGTATATATTATGAATAATTCTAAACAGTTAAATATAGGAGTTTTAATGTATGGTGTGGGTCATCATCAGGCAGCATGGTTAGAAGATGATTCGAGTATCAATGAATTCACGACAATTGAATATTATGAAGATCTAGCAAAAATTGCAGAACGCGGAAAATTTGATGCCGTATTTTTCGCAGATTCACAAGCCTTCTCCGCAGATAGTGCAACAGCATTACCAGCGAGTTATTTTGACCCAGTTGTTGCATTAACTGCTATGAGTAAAGTCACAGATAACGTTGGACTTGTTTCAACTATTTCAGGTACGTTTAATAACCCATTTACCTCAGCAAGACAGTTACTTACACTGCAACACATAACAAAAGGACGCATGGGATGGAATCTAGTGACATCAATGACCGACCGCGAAGCACAAAACCACAGTATACCTGAATTACCTGAGAGAGCAGTTCGTTATAAGAAAGCAGATGAGTTTGCTGAACTCATGAATAAATTATTTGAATCGTGGTCAATTGAAAGCTACAATCCAGATAAAGAAAATAACACAATTATTAAAAATAAAAATATTCAACCTTTCAATCACAATGGTGAAAACTTCCAAGTCAAAGGGCCATTAACTTTGCCTTTAAGAAAAGAGGGTAAACCAGTTGCTATGCAAGCCGGGGCTTCAAAAGAAGGTGTTGCACTTGCTGCGAAATATGCTGATGCCGTCTATTCAGTTTCCTGGAACTTAAGACAAGCAAATGTTTACCGTGAAAAATTAAATCAAGCCATAAAAGACAGCCATCGTCCAGACAACTGTATCAAAGTATTTCCAGGACTAGTGACTTACGTGGGTAAAACAAGAGAAGAAGCGCAAGAAAAGAAAGCAAAATTAGACAACCTACTTCCAATCGATACTGCACTTAATCAGCTCGAATTCTTTATTCAACAAGATACAAAATCATGGAAACTCGACGAAAAAGTACCAAAATTGCCACCAGTCGAAGAATTCAAAGGACCTGTTGGACGTTATCAAACTGTTTTAGAAATTATAGAAGACAGAAATCCCACAGTCAGAGAATTACTCGGTTATCTCAACGCTGGAGGTGGACATTTAACACTCGTTGGCACACCTGAAGAAATTGTCGATGAATTAGAAAGATGGATGAATGAAGGTGTCGCAGATGGATTTAACTTAATGCCTCCAACACTCCCGGGAAGTCTTGAAGACTTTGTCGACTTAGTCATTCCGGAAATGCAAAAACGCGGCATTTTTAGAAAAGATTATAACGGTGAAACGTTTAGAGAAATGCTGGAACTCGATAAACATTAAGCTATATGATTCCTAGGTACACCTCAATTTTACGCTGTGTTTTTATATTGGGGCTGGGACATAGATATCTCCAGAAAAATAATAACTTTTGAGAACTTATGTCCCCCAGCCCTAAGAGTGAAGGTTATAAGGGCTGAATTGCTTATTGATATCCCGGTAAAAGAGTATGAAGTCAAAACTCACAAAAACAGCAACAGCTTAAACTCAGGTTTTCGCTTATATAAATCATTTTGCGGCAGACAGAGAAAATTTAATTATTCATTCCAATGTCAAAAAAGAGATCAGCGTTCAGAAAATCAATAATTATATATATAGTATATTTATTAATAGGTATATCTTTCGGCCATTTAGAAGTTTATATTGTTAAAAACAAACAGATGAATAAATGGATTTACCAAGCCTTATTTTGATAGCTTCTACAGCTCTATCTATACCATTTAGTGTCACTCACTTTTGGTGCTATTTTAATCCTATTTCAAGTTGTAGTACTTATGGGATTATATATAGAGGATTTGATAAATAAAAATAGAGAAAGTGATAAGATAAAATTTAAAGACTTATAATTTGAGAAATTTCATTGTGTCTTGATACTAAACTCACCATTCTAACAATTTAGGGCGGTGAGTTTATAACAAGTTTTCTTGTCCTAATCAAATCTAGTTCCTGAATCACTTATGATACACCTCGGCGTATCGTTTTCTGATGCGGTCTTTGCAATCATTATTGTATTCTTTTCATCACTTCCTCAAATTATTTTTCACAGATCTGATGGGACAGTGGGTGGATATTGTCGATATATTCTCTTGTAAATCCGTGTCACTCAAGATAAGCACAATACTGCATATTGTTTCACTACCCCTTCTGTCCATGTTTCTTGTCTCTTTTGTATTGCCCTTATTGATGTAACCTTCGACTGCGTGACCGAGTTCATTCATATTAATTATCCAGTATCTCTGGAAGGAAACATAATTAAGAAAATAACTATTCAGGTAACACGAGATTCTAGACACTTGTTCAAGATATATCCACCTGTGTATTAAGCGAGGGCTGTTTATACTATATAAAGACTTAATTATATGATTCCTATTAAAGAGAAATCCACTCACCTAGAAGTCCTCAAGATCGGTTTTTAATATAGAAAGTCCTTTAGATAAAGGCTTTCTTTCTAACTCCAATTGCATTATAGTAAGATTACATTATAATTTCTTCCATTTAATTAAATATACATATTAGTCAGCGAATTTTATAAGTGAAAACAGTCACTACAAAAATGAGAAGATCATTAATATAGATGTACAAATAAAAGGAGAGGATAATTTTGCAAGAGAGGAACCTAACAAAGAGTTTTGGACTATTTGTATTGACCTTATTAGTTAGCATTGTAGCATCGTTAGCACTCTTATCTAATTTTAATGATGAAGTTTTAGCTGATGTTGTACATGAAGATGGGACTGGAGGGATGATTAATCCTGAAGGGCCACAAGAATATGAAGAATCTATTATTTCCAAAAATGCCACATACACAGGAACACCAGGTGAGTATTTTATAGATTTAAAAGTTGAAGGAAAAGATGGAGAAATTATAGAGCCTACAGATATTGTTATTGTATATGATAATTCTAACAGTATGGCTACTAACAATAGAGTCAACATAGCACGTAATGCGGTGACAGATTTTATTAATCAAATGCTTACCGAAGATAATGAAAACATAAGAATGGCATTAGTTACTTATGGAACCTTTGTTATGGATGGAAGAGCGAACACTCTTTATGGAGGTCGTATGGGTGACTTTTCATATAAATCATTGACGACCAACCCTAATAATTTGATAAATAAATTACCAACAAATATACCATCCGAACGCGGCGCCGGTGGTGATGGCGGTACATATATTCAAGATGGATTAAATGAAGCAAATAGAATTTTAGCATCAAGTAACGCTGAAAATAAAGTAATTATCACAATTACTGATGGTGCACCTACTATTAGTCATGATGGTTATAGAGTTCAAGGGAGAGGGACAGCTTTCCACTATGGAAATACAAACCATGGTGTAAATACAATTAATGCTGCTAAAACAATTCAACAAAATGGGATTGATATGCATTCTATTGGTATTGAGCTAGCTGGAGATGCTGGTGCTTCATTAGCTCAAGTGACAAATGTCATGGAAAATATAGCATCAACACCAGAACAGTATTATAACGCGTCAGAAGTAAGCCAAATTGTTCAGATACTTAATCAAATTTCTACTGGGCTAATTGGTTCAGTTCAAAATGGATCTGTGACTGATCCAATGGGAGAAATGGTTGATCTAGGAATCCGTGGAGATGGTTTTACAAGTGCATCTAATAATGAGCTATCTGATGGCGATTACTACTTAAGTGCAAGTGATAGTTCTATTCTTAATAGAGCGAGAGTATCACTTGATGGTGAAACTATAAGAGTTGATAATATAAACTTATCTGCTGATGAGTATATTAATCTTCGCTATAAAGTACATTTAGATACTGAGCATGAATCTTATAATCAGGACACAAATTTCCCTACAAACGGAACAACTACATTTAACCCCAATACCAATAATCCTGACGCACCTATTAGAGAATTTGAAGTCCCACAAATAAGAGGTACAACTCTAGAAGTCAGTGGTATGAAAGTATGGGATGATACTGGCGGTGAAAATAATAGACCAGATAGCATTGACATACATTTATATAGAAGTACAGGGGATAGAGGTGAAGGCACTCATATAGCAAGTGCTACTGTAGAACCGAATGAAAACGATGAATGGACATACGAATTCGGAACATACCCTTCATATTCACCACGAGGAGAAGTTTATGATTATTACGTTCAAGAAGTCACTGTAGACGGGTATACATCTGAGTACAGTGAGGATGGACTGGATGTAACAAACATTTTAAATTCAGAACCATCTTTAGAATTAATCAAAACGAGCGATGTTGAAGTACTAACAGAAGCGGGGCAAGAGATAAATTATACATTTGAAGTAAGAAACACTG
>NZ_LFKO01000001.1:1013333-1021673 GCF_001265075.1 Salinicoccus sp. YB14-2 | reverse complement strand
GAACAACCTGAGCAGCCTCAAGAACCAGAACAACCTGAGCAGCCTCAAGAACCGGAACAACCTGAGCAACCTCAAGAGTTCATACAACAAGGAGAAAAGGATACAGCTGAAAGTCAAGGTACAGGTGAAAAAGATGATATAAATAGTGAATCATCAGTTGAAAATCAAGATGATACATTACCTCTAACGGGAATTCCTGTTAATAACTCAATAATTGCGGTAATTTCTCTGCTATTAATTGGGGTATTATTGTTCTTCATCACTAGAAGAAAACAGAGTTAACAAGTTAAAGTATTGGCATCCTTGAATTAAAATAGACAGATGAAATATTTAATCTGTGTACCTAGTTTGCATGAAGCAAGCTAGGTACTTTTTTGATTCTATATGTTGCTATATTTCTATCATTATCAACATTACTAAATATTAATCAAGAACTAACTTCGATTATGCAGACAGTCATCATGTTAGCTTAACCAGTTACATGCAGATGAAACTCTGTACTAGAAGGAAAATTTATGTGTAAGATAAATATATATCATTATTAAAAGGAGAATATACGTGACACTTACTGTGAAATACGAAAACCAGCACACATTGATGGTAATCTGCGAATTTATCAACAAGCATCCATACGTGTCATCGTTGGATGATCTTTGGAACTATAATCAGGGTTTAACAATTCAGTTTTCAAACAAAAATGCCATCTATTCTAAAAGGCATTTAAATTACAAAGTGAACGACCTTGAATATGTACTAGGAATATCTAACGGAGGAGATCAAGAGCTTGAGTCATCAGAGAAGATTGAACGAATCAAATTATTAGTCAACCGATATGTCGACTTATTAAAAGAATATATTTTTCAATCAACAAATACTGAGAGTGAACATTTCTCAACCTATTTACGTATGCTCATTGGGAGATTTAGGGAACAATTATTTGAATCACTAGATGAGGATGAGACCGGTCTTTTCTTATATAATTTACTCATAGAAAATGATAGTGATTTAGTTGATAACTATATTTCAAAGCTCAATATGGAATTTCATTTAACACCATCAGTAGACGATACAAGTTTCTGGAAACATACGTGTTCCTCTTGTTTCGATAAAGAACAAGAAGCCACTTCACAAGATTTAAAAGATAAGTCTTTTAATAATCATAATTACTCACACCCATCTAATGAATATAAAGATGACTCATTTGGTAATAGCTCTCCCGAATTATATTTTTTAACTCATGATGTATCTATGAGACAAGACTTCAATGACACTATTAAAAATTGGCATAAATATAACGATGAATTAAATAATGTATTTATTAATCACCCTGATGACGAAAAAATAAGACGCCTTATTTCAAAAATAAATAAAACCATCTCATCTGTGATACTTCCTGGCGCTAATACCATGCATCACATCAAATCTATTTTAAAACAACCAGCATCATTCAAAAAAGATCAACCTGTTAGATCATCTGACATTGTATTACTGACATCTCCCGTTTTAGAGTGTCTTTATCAGGTTCTGTTGCAAAGTTGAATTTATAGTATAATTTTAACAAAAAGGAGTCTTCTGTATGAACTATTTCAGATATAAACAATTTAACAAGGATGTTATCACTGTAGCCGTTGGCTACTATCTAAGATATGCATTGAGTTATCGTGATATGTCTGAAATATTAAGGGAACGTGGTGTAAACGTTCATCATTCAACGGTCTACCGTTGGGTTCAAGAATATGCCCCAATTTTATATCAAATTTGGAAGAAAAAGCATAAAAAAGCTTATTACAAATGGCGTATTGATGAGACGTACATCAAAATAAAAGGAAAATGGAGTTATTTATATCGTGCCATTGATGCAGAGGGACATACATTAGATATTTGGTTGCGTAAGCAACGAGATAATCATTCAGCATATGCGTTTATCAAACGTCTCATTAAACAATTTGGTAAACCTCAAAAGGTAATTACAGATCAGGCACCTTCAACGAAGGTAGCAATGGCTAAAGTAATTAAAGCTTTTAAACTTAAACCTGACTGTCATTGTACATCGAAATATCTGAATAACCTCATTGAGCAAGATCACCGTCATATTAAAGTAAGAAAGACAAGGTATCAAAGTATCAATACAGCAAAGAATACTTTAAAAGGTATTGAATGTATTTACGCTCTATATAAAAAGAACCGCAGGTCTCTTCAGATCTACGGATTTTCGCCATGCCACGAAATTAGCATAATGCTAGCAAGTTAAGCGAACACTGACATGATAAATTAGTGGTTAGCTATATTTTTTTACTTTGCAACAGAACCCTATGGTATATATACCATAGCTATAATTAAAACTGCTAAAAGAGGTGATCATATGTCCCTATCCGCTAAAGAAGTCGATGTCATACTGAAAAACAACAATTTAAGGAAAGACACTTACAGATTGATCGAAAACAGAGATACCATACAGCAACTGGCAATGGATACTGGCAACATTCTGAACCGGACCACCATCATACAATTACTTCATGTATTAAAAGAAAAGTATGGCGTGCCAGCACGCACCTCGATCTCAATATTTAAAAAATTTATAATCAATGTTCTGGGGATTTTTGAAGCAGTGCCGATCTTTTTTGAAAAAGAAGGGGAGAGAATTGAACGGTATGTCGCCACATATACGTCTGTTTCACCTTATGAAATCGCACTTTCTTTACTGTCCCGTTCATTCTTATCTCACTACAGTGCATTGTACGTGCATGACCTGACCCTTAATAACCCGAAAGATATTTACATTAATAAGGAGCAGTCTAAGAAGCCCAGAAATACTAAAAATGCACAGTTGACCCAAGGGAAAGTGAATTATGCTTTTTCCAAACCCATGCGAAAAACAAAAAGTATTTATCATTTTAATTACAAAAATAATTTTTATAGAGTGCATGTATTGAATACTAAAAATACGAATAATACGGGTATCATAAAGCAGAAACCCATTGGCTTTTCCAAGTCCATCTCTGTCACTAATATTGAACGAACGCTATTAGATAGTACGACCCGGCCGCAATATAGCGGAGGGACACAAGAAGTGGCATCCGCTTATCAAAATGCCCGTGAAGCCGCAGACATCTTAATTTTAAAGCAGTATTTAGAGCGATTTAATTATATTTATCCATATCAAAAATCGATTTTATTTTACTTGAAATCAACGAAATATCCGCAAAAGTCAGTGGCTATTTTCAATCAAATGAATGAAGACAGTCCGAACAGAGACATTTTATTTTACTTGGATTATCAAATCATTCGTAAATCACTGGATGAAACAATCGGGGTATATTATCCTGCAGCACTCAGAATCGACGACGATATCATCTAAAAATAAAAGTGGCATACAATCCATTATGATATTTTCTATTGTATTGGGCAGAAGAAAAACCCAAGAGACTTTAGAAACAGATCTGTCAGTTCTCCATATGAATCTTATTTCTAGTAAGAGCATAAGGAGGTTTTGCATGCACTCTGGCATTCCAAACCTCAAAACGGTTGATATGCCGGCAGTGCCGGCGATATAAGAAGGCGGAATGAATTCAGCATTACGTACCTCAAAATGTACACAAAATGACAAGTATATGTTACAGTAAATTTAAATGTACTCAGGAATGTACATTAATAAAAATCGAAATGGAGGGGAATTATGGGCAATATACACGTGCGTGACGTAGATGAACAGATCCTTTCTAGATTAAAGAGCATTGCAAAGGACCAACAGATTTCTCTGAGTGAACTGGTGCGAGAAATCTTGTTTAAGTATGTCGAAGACGGGATGTTGTCAGCTTCAATCAATCGATTTGAGCATGCCATCAAGGATACGCAAATCAGTATGGACAACAACACCGATGCTTATAATCAGTTTATAGAAGATAACCAACGCTTTAGAAATTTTATGATTGACTTGCTCACAAAGGAAGAACTTTCGATAGATGAAGATGACAATAATATGGATTGAAGGAGACGTAGACTATTATGATTTCTAAGCGATATGACTTCGATGAGGATACAGTTTCGAAGATTAAAACAATCAAACAAGCGAAAGATATTAAAACAGAAAAAGAGGTGTTGATCCGGGCATTGGATCATTATCTGCTTTCAGAAATGATTGAGCATGAATCGATTGAGTTTAAAACTTTACAAAAAATGAATGAGATTCAAGATGATATCCAACGGTTGAACAGCAAAATGAATCACGTCGATTTAGGGGTCAGTATCAACAACTTATTTCTGGCTTCTGATTTTGAAATCAAAAAACATCCAAAAGCAATCATTAATCGGGATACTTTAGACGGATATTATTTTTCTTCGGCTAAAAAAGAAATTCAAAAAATGATTAGAGAAAAAGATAATGAGAATCGGATGACACAAGCAAAAAATGACTACAGAAAATCTGCAGATTCAGAAATAAGCAATCAAGCAAAGAAAGATATTGACGATGATTGGTTGAACGTTTAACAGGGTGCGGTTGATTCACACCAAAAGTAAATTGGGATAAATACTATTCACATTCGGAAAATTATGACATTTTTCTATTGGTTATTGATTTCGATTTTATTTTTGTGTAACTTGAAAACAAAGGGGAGATTTATATGCTTGGAATTTTTAAATTATTAATGACAATAACAATTTTTACAGTAATGTTGTTGTTCGTTAATAAGTCTGCTTTGTTTGCTAATAGTAACTATAATCAAAAGAATTCAACGGCGAGTATTTTTTTAAAGCAATTGATTGGTTTAGAAATAATAATACTTGTCATTTTAATTATTTTAATATTATGGGGGATGTAAAATAATGCAGAAATTTATTGTATCTATGCTCACATTTGTAATGATATTTTCAACTCTTGGAGCGACGGCTGCTCAAGCAGAAACTAACAAAAATATTAGTTTAGAACAAGAAGTGGAAATGACGCTAGAATATTATTATGAAGAAATTGGTGAACTTACTTCTAGTGGTTATGTTGTTCATGATCATGAAGCTTTTGATGAGAAAGTCAACGAAGGTGATGAGGTAGCTCTTGCTTTAAAAGACATTCTTGAGAAACAAAATGAAAATATTAGTTCTGAAGGAATGAGCACTATGGGAGCAGGTAGTTTTGCTTCATGTGTAGTTGATGAATTTGCAGGTGATTTTTCTCAAGATGTCAGGTTAATTCTTAATGGTGTACTTGTTTCATATATCGTTAATCATCAATGGAATTTAGCGGCTCAATCTATAGTCGGTCTTTTAAAAAGACAAGGGATGAAGGCTAACGTTGTAACTACTGCTGCACAATTAGCTTATTATGGATTTGTTTGCAGAAATGCTTGGTAATTAATATAACAATTACTCCTCTTTTGAGAACCTTTTATATTAAAGTAAGAGGTTCTTTTTTGGTTTTAAAAACAAGTTTCTACTTCTCTTCGTACTGTCCGTCATATTGATCAAGATAAAGAATTTTTGATGCAAAATGATGCTAGACAGGTCGATTTTAAGACAAGTTAGAAGTATGAGCATGGATAAAGGGACATAACTTGTCTTAAAATGGCTTTGTTTTTCATGCTAGATGCAAAGAAGTGGACTAAATGACCACTAAAAAATTTTTGAATACATGGATTTTATATCGTGAAGACTAATCTAAATTATTCTTAATCCTGTATATCGTTTGCCGTGTAATCCCAACCTCTTTCGCAATTTGAGAGATGGGGGTGCCGTCATTCAATTGAGCCACCACGCGATGATACACAAGCCTTTTTTGAGGGTCTTTGGCTCTCGGCGAATAAAGGACTGGCCGGCCTTTATAAACACCTTTCGTTTTTGCGATCGCAATGCCCTGGGCTTGCCTTCTTTTCGATTCACTGCGTTCTTGTTCAGCAATCATGGCCAGTATCTGTATAATTAAATCTTTGATGAACTTATCCAATAAAGGATTGCCGACAGCTTCACTCATTATGGGCAAACTCGTAATGATTAATTGGACATCCTTCTGTTTTAAGAAATTGACTGTTTCTATCACTTCATCATAATTTCTACCTAAACGATCAATGGATTCTACAATGAATTGATCGCCTTCTCTTACAAAATTCAAGGCTTCTTTAAAGACAGATCGGTCATTAATAGATGCGCCGGATTTCTTCTCAGTAAATATTTTCTCCGCACCAAACTCTTTCAAGTTCTCTAGTTGTCTTTCTAAATTTTGTTCGAGCGTAGAAACTCTAGCATATGCAATTTTCATATAAATCATCTTTTCTAAAAATATTTAAAATACACCCTAATCATACGGCGTAAATGCAGTAAAATCAATCTGCTCATTATGTATGATTAGGGCCTACCCTAATTAAACTTACATATTAAATAAGTACTACAAGCAAATTGTATTATGCATATAAATGGGAAAGTTATAGTATATTGATAAGTAAGTTCCATAAATTTATCTAGGCAGGGGGATTACAATGAAAAAAATCGACCTACACATACATACAAAGAAAACATCTTCAGATACTAATAAAAACTTTACCTTTTCGTTAGATGTTCTCGAAAAATATGTTGAAGATACGGATTTAGATGCAATTGCTATTACAAACCACAACACCTTTGATTTGAAACAGTTTGAAGAAATATCAACTCATCTAGATATTGTTTGCTTCCCTGGAGTTGAAATTGACTTAGTTAATGGTCATATTCTATTTATAACATCCTTAGACAATCAAACAGTATTACATGATTGTTGTGAAAAGCTATATGATTACATTGAAAGCAATTCTTCTGGCATAAGTTATGAAGAGTTTATAGAAATATTTCCTAGAGAATTAATAAGCAACTCATTATTAATACCTCATTATGACAAAAATCCCAATATAGATATGGGGACAATAAAAAAGCTTAATAAAATCACTGAAATTCAATGGGGTGAAGTGAGTAGTCATAAGAAATTTTTGAAGAAGAAGAAAGACAAACATGCCTTAACACCAGTAATGTTTAGTGATAGTAGAATTGAAGAAAGTACAGAAGTATTTAGCAATAACCATACGTATATAAGACTAAATGATATAACCATTAATGGTATAAAACTTGCTTTGAGAAACAAAAAACATGTAGAAGTTAATTTAGACGAAAGTAACGAAATAATTCAGCTTTTACCTCATTTAGATATTTCAACGGGTTTAAATGTCGTCATTGGAGAGAGATCTTCTGGAAAAACTTATTTATTAGAAGAAATAGTAAAACAAAACATCGATGTGAACTATATAAAACAATTTGAATTAGTAATGAACAACACAAGTGAGGATTTCCATAAAAAACTACAAGAGGATTTAAGTAGTAATACAAAGTCATACTTACTAGAGTTAGAAAATATTGTGGCGACAGTAAAAGATATAGATTTAAGATCTGATAAAAAAGAAGTAAATCAATATATAGAATCCTTAAAAAATTATGCTGAATATACAAATAAGCAAGACGTGTTTTCAAGAACTAAGATATTTAATGAGAATAAAATAGATTTGCCTAGATTTGAAAACCTCTCCAATTTATTAGCATCTACTGAATCATTAATAGAAAATAAAGGTTATGAAAAGCTCATTGACTCTAATTTGGGTAAAGATAACTTAAAAAATTTATATATTGATTTGGCCAAGGAATATTCGAAATTAAAGAAGAAAGAGGAATTGAGCAAGCATACTAATCAAGCTATTACCAACATTAAAGATGAGTTGTTTCAGAAATCAACCACCCCTAATATTAAAGAATTAAACCTTGTTGATATTATGACAAACAGAATGATAGTAGAGAGGTTTAATAGTTTGGTTAACAATATGAAAGAAGACTATATATACGATCAAGAAGCATATATGAACTTTAAAAGAGTTTCTAAAAGAGAGGGCTTCAAAAAAGTTAGTGACATTAGGAAAGTCGCCAAATCTAGAGATGCATTCTCTCATGCCTTTAAACACTATGAGAATCCTTATGATTACATGTTAGCTTTGAAAGAAATAGATTCAGTCGTCGAATCAGAACTCCATAAGTATTTTATTAATGTAGTTCATTCTATTAATAATGATAATGGAGAAGAAATTTCTGGGGGAGAAAGAACAGAGTTTAACTTTTTAAAGAAAATAAAGGACTCAATGGATTATGATTACTTAATTATTGATGAACCTGAAGGCTCATTCGACAACTTATTCTTAAATAAAAAAATTAATAATTATATTAAAGATATGGCTGAAAAAGTTACAGTTATTATTTCAACGCATAATAATACTATAGGAGCATCTATTAACCCAGATCACTTAGTATATTGTGAAAAAATAAAAGACAAGGGGACTAATA
>NZ_LFKO01000001.1:1010354-1011149 GCF_001265075.1 Salinicoccus sp. YB14-2 | reverse complement strand
ACAGAATCTTTGTAGACAGTAGACTGACAGCCGCACTGGTGGACCGGCTCATCCACCATGCCCACGTGCTGTCATTCACCGGAGAAAGCTATCGACTCAGTCACGCATTATCGAAATCACGTTAAGTGGACACAACAGGGTGGCAACCCTCTGCACTTTTCATTGCATTTCTATGTACTTTCTTGTTGCGAAACACAACTAATACATTCAATATATATTATGGTTCTCCAAATGATGAATATCTAATAGATAAGAATAGAAACAAAGTATCAAACAGAAAGATACAATTAAATTATTTAGAGGCAGGAGAAGACGCTTATAATGAAAGGAGAACAAGATATGACTTACTTAAAAATTGATAATAGTGGCAAAGCTTTATTTTATGAAACTAATAAAGAACAGTACATATCGATAGTAGAAATCACAGTGGATGATATTTACAAAATATTAGATGCTGTTATTGAAGAAGAAGGTTTTTGCATGTCTGATTTTCAAGAGAGAGAAATAGTAAATCCAGCTGAAAAAATAATATACCAACATTTATATCAACAAATTGAACGAGTAAAAGCAGAGAAGACAGATATAATAGATAGAATAGAGCAGAAATTTAAAGAAGCCGAAGATAAATATTTAAATATTATTAATTAACGTTACTCTATTTGAATGAAATTATCATATATTAAGTGAATGCCGAAATCTAGAATGACATATAAAGTCTTTAGATTTTGGCTTTTATATTTTACATAACATATATACATTGAATTTTTGAGAATCTTGATATCGACTCATACAAAA
>NZ_LFKO01000001.1:979449-1010188 GCF_001265075.1 Salinicoccus sp. YB14-2 | reverse complement strand
ACTGCGAGAAATATCTCCTAAAATTTACGCTGTAAAATTACCTCTCCTTAAGGAGTTACAATTTTATCATTATATTGCGTGATTTTACTTATGATAATTCTCATGCCTCAATATCTTATTCACCCTGAATATCTGCTCCATCAACATCACTTTCATCATCTGGTGGGGATAGGTGAGGGCACCGAAGCTGATTTCCTGGTCACTTCGTTTTTTAACCGCTTCTCCCAACCCGTTGCTGCCACCGATGACAAATACAACGTCGCTTTTTCCGGTGTTCATCCATCTTTGATATTCCTTGGCAAATTTCTCGCTGGTAAATGTCTTACCGTGTATCTCCAAGGTCACTACATGCTGGTTGTCTTTTATTTTAGTCAGAATCTTTTCTGCTTCTTTGTTTTTAATCAGCTCGATATCCTTCTCGCCGGCATTGTTCGGTTCTTTTTCATCATTGACTTCAATCAGGTCGATCTTCGCATACTTGCTGATCCGCTTCTTATATTCATCCACTGCCTGGACCCAGTATTTTTCTTTCAGCTTTCCCACTGTGATCATAGTGATTTTCATTGCTCATCGTCCTTCCGTTCATCGACTGCCATCTATCCAGTCATGTTATATCATTTTTTATTTTACCATGCTTTTTCCAAAATAAATTGAACGCTCTCCGGATTTATCTCATCGACCCGGGGAGCGTCCCTGTGCATTTAATATATTCTTTTTTTAATGATTAATCATACTTTGGTTTTCTTTTACCGAAGTAGAGCAGTCCGGCAAGTAAACCGATCAGCAGCATGACAGATGAGAAGATAAGGAATGGCCATGGTCCCCACATGAATACGAGCGGGGCGGATAATGCTGTCACGAGACCGCCGCCAAGGAACGGTTCAAAAACAAGTTGCTTATAACCGAAACCTTCGACTGCAGGTGATTTCATCTCAGGGTCGGCCACACGTATCAGCATCAGACCGGTTGCGGTTACACCTGTGGATTGCCCGAAATCACCGACCGCTCTTTCTAGCCAATAATCCGGCAGCATCCGCGGGCCGAATACGAAGAACCCGATCACATTCCACATGATTCCGCCGGCAGCCAGTATCAGAAATGGTACTAGATATTCGCCTATGACTTGTAGCGAAACAGTCGCGATTGCACTCACAATCAGGAAATCAAGAGAAAAGCCCTGGATTCTGATAACGGTCTCCCTGTCGATCAGTTTCGATTTATCGAACCTGCTGACGAAGACTTGTACAATGAGACCGCCAATCATCGCCAGCGGGAACAATGGTACATACGTCATAAAATCAGAGCCGAATAAAGTCATCTCGAGCCAGGTGATGCTCTACAGTATGATATAGCCTACAAGAATGGACACACCGACTATAGTGAAGTGGAAACTCAATGTATCAATCGATTCGGGTCTGACTGTCAATTTTCCGGCATCTCCACGACTGTCAAGCTCAACAACACCTGATTTTTGAATGGCTGACATACCTTCTACATCCTTGATGACTTTTGCATGTTTTTTCGTACACCCCAGTTGACGAATGCAATACCCACAATGACACCCGTTAAAATACCGACTGTCGCAAGGCCGATAGCAAGGTCGTATGCTTCAGGGAACCCGAGTTCCTCAAAAGTGCCCTGCAGGCCGGCAGCAGTGCCGTGTCCGCCTTCAAAACCGATTTCAATAAGCGTTCCGACCCAAACCGGCATATCATAGAAAGGCACCAGTATAAGCATCGCCAGCAGCAGACCGATGACATACTGTCCCCAGCCGAGCGTCCAGCCGAAAGCGAGCTGCGGTCCACCAACATCCCAGACCCTCTGCAAGTTTGGCAGGACCGTACCGATGAACAGGGTGGCAAACACGACGTTGATTAAAAGACCCGGCAGTTCTGACCATATTTCCATAATTTCTTCTGTCACAAAGCCGTTCGCCCAAAATGAGTCGTCTCCGGTAAAATTCCTAAGAAGCAGACCCAGTGCCTCCGGTCCAAGAATCAATGCCAGAAACCCGCCGATGACCGAAGCGGGAAGGAACAAGTTCTGCATACATTCAGAGTGCATCCTGATCCATTTACCTATCTAAAGAAAAATCCCTAAGTATATCAATGCAAACCCTATCTGTTCAGGACTCATTCTTTTCACATCTCCTTTTGGGTTCTCATTTTTCTATCCTTTTCCCTGTTATATGATAAATTAACCAACTTTTCATAAAGTAGTATATCCTATATCAATTGACTTTCCTCGCTCTGGCATCCGCATAGTTCTTATTTTTATGAATGAACATCTTCGCCAGCTGATCTGCAAACAGCAGTCCAACTGCAACACCGCCTGCAATGAGTATGACTTCAAGCATCGTATTCAGCGAAGCGGTATATTAAAACATAAAAATGAGTGAAAACCCTATTATTCAGGTTCTCACTCATTTTTTATCTACTGATTATTCATAGTTATCCACAGTTACCAACAAGTTATGCACAGTTTTATGTGGATAAAAATTTATTTTTCAATTTTACCGTCTTTCATTTCAACAGTCCGGTCTGCATACACCAGCATATCTTCATCATGGGTCACCATCAGTACAGTGATGTTTCTCTCTATTGACAGACTGCGTATCAATTCCATGACTTCCACTGAACGCTTGGAGTCCAGACTTGCCGTCGGTTCATCTGCAAAGAGAAGTTTCGGTTCATGAATGATTGCTCTTGCGATTGCGACACGCTGTTTTTCTCCGCCTGATAACTGGTCCGGGTCGCTGTCTCTGTGTTTCCACATATCCACGGTTTCCAGTATATCCTGTATACGCTGCTGCTTTTCTTTTTTGCTCCATTTCAATTCTGCAGTATCAATCATCAAGTTCAGCTGATCTTTCACTGACAGGAACGGCACGAGGTGGGCATGCTGGAAGACGAAGCCGAATTCTTTTGCTCTGACGTCCCTCATCTGACTGCTGCTCATGTTTGTTAAATCTTTATCACTGAATTTTATTATACCGCCGCTTGACTGTTGAAGACCGGCTGCGATTGTTAAAAGTGTGCTCTTACCCGAGCCTGAAGTGCCGACGAGTGCGGTGATTCTGCCTTCTTCGAGCTCAAGATCGACGCTCTTTAAAATCTTTTCTTCATTTCTGCCAATCTTAAATGATTTTTCCAATTCTTCGATCTGTAGTAATGACATATTATGCACCTCCTTGGTTGATTGCTTCCATCGGTTCCACTTTACTAATCTGGACTCCGGACAATGTCGCTCCGATAAATCCGATAATAAAGAATCCGGCAGCCATGATTGCCGACGTTTCAAGCGCCAGCTGATACGGCATTTCTTCAGGCAATACCAGTGTAATCAACTGGCTCAAGGATATGGCAATGACGAGTGATATTAAAGTGATGAGTATCATCTGCACCCACATCAGTCTGAGCAGCGTAATGGTTTTTACACCGACAGCCTTTAATATGCCGTAAGTGCCGAGTTTCTGAACGTTGATCATGTAGAAGAAAATTGCGAATAACATCCCGCTGATGACGAACAAGAATGCGATAATCATATTCAGTGATAACATCTCTGCAGAATAACTCGGAATCGTATTTAAAAACTGGTTCTGGTTGAATGCTGACATCTCATCGATATCTTCTTCCTCATCTTCTGTAAATGCCAGCTGATATTTCTCTGACTGGTACATATTCATGAAATCATCCGGATGGATGAAGGCGACGGCCGAGTGGCTGAATTTCTCCTGTTTTGCAAAGTCTCTCACAGTAAACGAATCATCCATCAAATTGGTAGATAATTCATCTCCCGCTTCGATGCCGTCTTCCTGTATCGATTCATCTAAAATAAGTTCTCCTTTTTCCACATCAGGGAAAAATTCATTATCTGTTGCCGTAACGTAGGTAATACCGTGTTTCTGTCCATCCTCGTCTTCAAGTTCTCCCATCTGGATTGACATGAAGACCGCATCACCGTGGCTATTTTCTATTGTTTCCCGCTGACTGTCACTGATCTCTGAAAAGTTATACTGCTCTTCAGCTTTACTTTCCATATAATATGTGCCCTCAGGCATATTTTTGACCAGGGACGCATTATCGAAGGACAAGCCATTCGCCAGGCCTGAAATAATCAACGTTAAAAAGCTGATTAAAAATATAATAGAGCCGAGAATCAAATATCTTGTCTTGTACTTCATCATTTCTTTCCATGCCATTTTCAATGGTCACACCGTCCTTTATTTATCAGATTTATATAATACCGTTTGTACGAAGAATGCCGCGAAGCTGAGTAACAGTATGACACCGCCGCCGATATATGCGATCAATGTCACGACATCCGGAAGTCCGAGTGACGCCACATTATTGATGAACATACCGAGTATCAATCCTGTTGTACCGATGATTGCCGTCCATACATGAAATTTCGACAGAGCATTATATTTGACGTCAAATGCCTGGTAGAATACCGACCATGAAAATAAACTGAGCCATCCGACAACAAGGACGTGGGCGTGAATCGGTCTGAGTGCATATGAACCCGCACCTGCCATATGTGCCCCCATGATTGTGCCGATTAATCCATATATCCCTGCGAAAACTAGTAATAATTTAACTGGTTTATTCATTTAAAAATCCTCCTTCATTCATCTGCACTACATACTCTATACTTCGAATATGAACGCAGGATGAACAAGGAGGATTTATTTGTATTCATTTATGATTTTGCGGCAATTCAACAATAAAAGTTGTTCCTGTTGCTCTATTGGACTCTGCTTTAATCGTACCTTCATGCCGCTGGATGATTTCATGGACGATTGACAGTCCCAGCCCGGACCCTTTGACACTTGATGTTCTGGATGAGTCCACTCTATAGAACCGGTCGAATATATGATCTTTTTCCTCTTCGGTTAAACCGATGCCTGTATCAGAAATCCTGAATGTGATCATTCCGTCATCTTCAGTCAGGGATATATCGATATTGCCCGCTTCGCTGTTATATTTGACCGCATTTGAAATCAGATTGTCCCATACCATATTGAGCATCGTTTCATCTGCAAAGATTCTCACTTCAGGCAGATCATAGGACAACATCATGTCATTTTGGTTTATCTTCCATTCATATGAATGGATCAGCCGCTCGATCTGTTTATCGAGCCGGTACTCTGAAATGTTTAAAGCATGCGCTTCCTGGTCCAATGACGAGAGCATCAGCAGCTGATTGGTCATCGTACTGATCCGGGTCACTTCCTGGTCGATGATATTATAGTATTCCGTCTCATCTTCCGAACTCAGATCAGTCGTTTTCAATAGCTCATTATAGCCTTTGATGTTCGACAGGGGAGACTGGATGTCATGAGAAATATTTGAGATGAAATCCTTTCTCATCTCCTCGTTCTGTTCGATTTTTTCAGCCATATGCACAAAACTGTTGGACAGCTGGCCGATTTCATCATTCCTGTTTGTATTCAAATCGCTGACATTGTAATCACCCTTTGCCAGTGTATCGGTCGCCCGGTTTAATCTGGTCACCGGATTCACTAAATACTTGGTACTGATCAAAACAAGGATGATACTGATGACAATGGTTAAAATAAGCAGCCAGCCGAACAGCAGATGCATTTCATTGAATAACATTGATATGTCCGGTCTCATAAATAGGGCGTGTGTGCCGTCTTCAGTTTCCACCGGCACCCCGATCGTATTTTCCAGTTCATTCGCAAAAAAGCCGGTCACGAAAGTTTCCCGCGGGAACTCCAGCATACCGTGGTACACATTGCCGTTCTGCACACTTTCAACCGTACTGTCTGAAAGGTCAGTCTCCCTGAAGTCGGCACCGTAAAAGCGGCCATCTGCATCACCGTCCGCCAAATAGAACTGATAGCCGGCATCCGCCACACTGGTCAAGTAATCACTGATATCCATTTCAGGATTCGCTTCTATGAAACTTGAAATATTTTGTGCTATTTCAGTATTTTTCGCATCATTGTCAGGTTTCAGATAATGCTGGTAATAAGTATTGGAAATAAAAAACGCAAACAGGAAACTCACAATCATAATGCCGATGGTGGTCGCAGCAAATTTTGAGTACAGCGATCTCAACTTCATGTGTCCACCGTCTCCAATGTATAGCCGACACCTCTGACAGTCGTAAATTTAATCGCATCGGTCAAATTGTTGAAACGTGTACGGAGTCTTTTTATATGGACATCCACCGTGCGGTTGTCCCCTTCAAAATCAATGCCCCATATGCTGTCTATCAGGTGTTCACGGGTGAACACCTGATCCGGGTGGGTGGCGAGTGCCTGTAATAATTCAAATTCCTTCAACGGCAGTTTCAATGTTTTTTTATTCACCGTCACTACATATCTATCAATATCTATATGGACATCGCCGACTTGAATCACCTGTTTGTCCGTATCGATATTATAACGTCTGAGCAGTGCTTCGATTCTGAATAAAAGTTCTTTTGCTTCAAATGGTTTGACTAAGTAATCATCAGTGCCTGCTTCAAATCCTTTTTCCTTATCATCAATCTGGCCTTTGGCGGTCAATATGATGATTGGGATATCCAATGTTTTACGCATCTCTTTAATCAAAGACAATCCGTCCATATACGGCATCATGATATCCACAACCGCGAGCTGACACACTTCATTTTCAAGCTTTCTGAGCGCATCCCTGCCGTCTGTTGCACCGATGACTTCGAAGCCGGCCTCCGTTAAATTGATTGTGATGAATTTCAAGATATTTGGATCGTCATCCGCAACTAATATTTTAGTCATACTCCCACTCCATAACTTTAGTATTGATTAATCTATTTTTTTCACTACAGATGATTTTAAAGCCATCTTCCCGAAGCCGGGTACTTTACAATCTAAATCATGACCATCTTCAGGGTCAACGATTCTAATCCCTTTAACTTTCGTTCCCTGCTTGATAACGTTCGAAGAGCCTTTTATTTTCAAATCTTTAACGATCGCAACATTATCACCGTCATTCAAAACATTGCCATTCACATCTTTGACGAGGGCGGCTGCCTGTTCTTCAAGCTCCGAGGCTTTCGTCCATTCATGGGCACACATCGGGCAGATTAACAGGCCGCTATCTTCATAAGTATATTCTGAATTACAATTTGGACAATTCGGTAATGTCGTCATTTAAAATTTCCTCCAGTATTCAAGATAATCACCTTGCTTATCCACAATTTTACCAAATTATTCACAATAAATACATGTTATCCACAAAGTATATTACAAAGTGTGGATAACTATTCATTCATGCATTTTATATGATGCGATACAGTCTGTATGAAAGTGTGGGATGCAGGAAACCGGACTGCAGGAGGTCGTGATGGGGGATTTGAAGCTGTCACCCGGTTGAAATTTTAACGCTTATAATGCGGAGGTCAGTCAGATGCTGTCACTCACCTGAAAATCTCACGCTTATAGCACATAAAATAAATATCAGGCAAACAAAAAGAGCTGCATCTTCATTAAGAGACACAGCTCATTTTTTGTATAATGTTTTCCACAGTTATCCACAAAATTTATCCACAGTTGTGCATAACTTAAATTGTATATATTTCTGTCGGTGTATCTTTATCGGTGTGATACAGCTGAATCTCATTTTTCGTATCGATGTTATATTGATTCAATACCTGTTCGACACTCATTTTTGCCAGTTCTTTTATATTGTTATCCAGACTGAGGTGGCTCAGATAGATGCGTTTAGTATTGGCAGTAATCACATCCCGCATCGCATGTGCTGCATCTTCGTTCGATACGTGGCCGACATCGGAAAGTATACGCTGCTTCGTCACCCATGGGTATCTGCCCATTCTGAGCATATCCACATCGTGGTTACTTTCAAAGATGAAGCAGTCACTTTCTTTGATGATGCCTTTCATCTGATCTGATACATAACCTGTATCTGTAATGACGGAGAGTTTTTTATTGTCTCTCATAAGGGTGTAGAACTGCGGGTCGATCGCATCATGCGATACGTTGAATGACTGAATATCCATGCCGACGATTTCTTTCGTCTCCATCGGATTGAAGTGGAACCGCTGTTCTCCCGGCACTTCTATATTTTTTCTGTCCAGCTGCTGCCATGTCTGCGCATTCGCAAAAATTGGAATATCATATCTTTTCGCAATGACTTTCAACCCTTTTATATGGTCTGAATGCTCATGGGTAATCAAAATTGCATCAATATTTTTCAAGGATGTTCCGATATGGTTCAATCCTTCTTCTATCCTTTTGCACGTAAGCCCTACATCGATGAGCAGGCTGCCTTTTTCTGTTTCGATATAAGTACTGTTGCCCGAAGACCCACTGGCCAACACGCTCATTCTCATGCTACTCACTCACTTTCAATTATTTCACCTGAATCTGTTGTTGCATCTACATAAATCGTTTTGGATATATCCTGATCTGTAACATGCATTTCCCATTTCGGTCTTAGTATGGCATTATTTTCTTCGGTCAGAATGATGTAATAACCGAGTCTCGCTGCATTGATGACCGCCGTTGAAGAAATACTTTCACGCTCATACAATTCTTCAACGATTTCTTTCGGTGATTTCGCCGTCAGACTCAGTGTGTATTCATTTTCTTCCAAATTCATCAATCGCGTCTGTTCCATGGAATTCACCTGGCTGCCTTCACCATGGAATATGATTCTCGCAGTTTCATGATTGAAGATTGGAAAGTTTTCGTATAACTGGTTGAAAATCACCTGGTCCGAAGTGCTCATTACATTATCATACTGGTAATCATGCCCTCTGTAAACATTCTCGTCTATATAGGTTTGAAGTGTCTGTTCCGTCATTGATGGACCGTCTTCTTCAAATTCTTCTGTAATTTTTGTTCCTGATACAGTATCTTCGTCCACTTCGGAATTCTGATTATCTTCATCTGAGAAATTCTGGACGGCACCGGTCAATACGTTCATTTCGACCGGTTCATACTTTTCGATATTACTCATATCGATATCCGTCGTACTCAAAACATCCGGCGATTCCTGAATTTCCTCGACGGATTCCTGCCGTTCATTCAAATACATATAGATGAGCGCAACATTCATCAGGAGGAACACAATGATGTATAAGGATTTTGTCAGTTTCCAATCCATTACTCAAGACCCCCTTCGTCAAACCGCATCCATTCTCCGTCATACTTGATATACCATGATGGTGTATACTGCACAACATTTATCTCATTTTGATCTGTAGAGAAGGCCATATTATAGCCGATCGTTATTTTAGTGACATCCTGGAGGTCATAATTTTCATTCAATGCAATTTCATACCGGACACTTTCAAGCGGCGGTAAAGTCTGGTCCTCGCCGCCGGGCACCCGGGCAGTCACCCTGATTAAAGGTCTGTTGTATTCATAAACGGCATTCTGTCCGTACTTCACAGACATTGTCGTCGGTATGGTATCACTGAATACGAAATATCCGTTCATCGAAGACCGGAATACAGAATTATTTTCATCAGGAAAGTAATCAAACAATATATGCGTCTGATCCAGTCCGATATGTGAGTTCAGAAAATGGAAACTGTTTTGTATCGTCTGATGCGGGTTGCTGTTGCCGGTCAGGGACTCCCTTAAATTATTGTAGGAGTAGGCATATGTTTCACTGTTGTAAGTCGCAATATTCGTATCGCCTTCATAGACATAAGTCTCTTCGCTGACTTCCGTTTCGAAACTGTCATTTAAAAACAGCATATTGTTCACCGCATCCGCACTGAACACATTATATAAAAAGCTTTCCACCGGCATATCCTCAGGTTCTGTCGGGCCGTATATTGCCGTTTTATTGTTGGAAGTCTGCTGGTTGGTAATGACACCTGAATATTCTTCAAACAGATGATCGTGAGCAGACAGCAGTGATTTCAAATAAGAACTTTCAAGATTCGTCGTTGCTACCGCAACTCTGTCCAGATCTTCATTTATTAAATAAAAAGTCACATGCTCATCGACCAGATCAACGATAATACGGTTATAACTGTAATCCGGATAGTCACCTTCATACGTGAAGTCCAGCACTTTGAACAATGATTTGGTCGGCATATCGGAAGCATAATCAACAATCAGGAACTCTTCTCCATTGTCTTCATCGATGCTCGGGGTCAGCCTGCTTATGCTGTTATAAACATTGATATCCGTTATTTCAGTACCGTCTATATATTCACGAATACCGACAACAGCTTCTTCTTCTATCGTTCCTTGTATATCAGTATCATCGACCCAGACGAGCTGATAAGCACGCATGATCGAATTGAAGGCCACGGGTTCACCGGGACCGATATTCGACGTTCTTTCAATATCTGTATCTATTTCAGAGAATTCCGGCTGATAGCTCCAGACCATTATCGTCAGCACGGCACTCGTCACCACAAGAAGGAAAAGTGCGGCTGATTTGATATTCTCTTTATTCATCCCAATCATCCTCCCCGAGCGTTTCACAAGGCAGGTTGATGAATACTGTCGTTCCTTCTCCTTCTAGGCTGTTTGCCCATATACGACCGTTATGTGCCTCGACAATTTCTTTGGAGATCGCAAGTCCGAGACCTGTACCTCCCTTTTTACGCGCACGGGCTTTGTCCACACGGTAGAAACGTTCGAATATACGGTCGACTTTGTTGCCGGGTATACCCATGCCGTTGTCTTTGATGCGGATGGTCATGCGGTTATAGAGTGAATTCTGCTTAACATGGAATTCAACACGTTTATGTTCCCTGTTGGAATATTTGATCGCATTTGAGATGACGTTATCGAGCACCTGACTCATCTTATCCATGTCGATTTCAGAGAAAATCGCGGTTTCAGGTATGTTTCTGATAAATTCCATTTCACCTTTGTGCGTCATTTCAAAACGGTCGATAATCCGGTTTAAAAAGAGATTGAAGTCGACAATCTCTTTATTTATCTCCTCGGCTGCATTATCCATTCTTGAAAGTTGCAGCAGATCTTCAACCAGACGGATCATCCGGTCCGTCTCGTCCCGCGTCACGCTTAAGAAACGCGGCGCCAGTGTCGTATCTTCCCAGGCACCTTCCTGCAGTGCCTCTAAATAGCTGCGCATCGAAGTGAGCGGCGTACGCAGTTCATGTGATACATTCGCAACGAATTCACGGCGCTCGCTGTCGATTTTCTCCTGCTCCGTCACGTCATGAAGCACCGCGATATAACCATTCATAAACCCTGTATCTTTGAATATCGTCGAGAAATTCACACGGATGGCCGCTTCGTAGTCGGCATCCGTAAACAACAGCTGACTTTCATTGATTTCCTGGACGTCCTCCAGCGTCATCTCGCCGTCCAGTTGTAATATTTCAAGCATATTTTTACCGTGAACATTCGTATCTTTCGAAATGCCCAGCATGTCCAGTGCCATATCGTTCACTACTGTGATGCGGCCTTTACGGTCCGTTGCGATGACACCTTCGGACATGTTCGTGATGACCGAATCCAGACGTTTTCTTTCACTCTCGGTGTTTGCCTGAGCTTCCTGCACACGTTTTGATAAAATGTTGAATGAGCCGGCAAGTTCGCCGATTTCATCATTACTGTATATTTTAACTCTGGAAGTATAGTCACCTTCGGACATTAACAGCGCCTGGTTTCTCATATCCGTAATCGGCTTGGTAATCGTCCGCGCAATAAAGATTCCGAGGATGCTTGTAATGATCAGGGAAATGATCGTCGCTATGATGAAAGTATTGTTGATGGCTTCCAGCTGCTGATAGACCGTTTCAATATTCGACGCAACATAAATAGCACCCAGCACTTGTTCTTCATTGACTACCGGGTGATTGAGCAGCCATGTGCGCTGATTATCCTGATTTACGTTAACGAATATCTCTTCATTCCTCGAACCTGTCGTGATTGCTTCTTCTGTCAATGGCTGATTGATACGTGAACCGATGTTCGGTTCATTGGAAATACGGCTGGTACCGATCAAAATATTGTCGGTATTCACAAAACGTATCTCTTCAATTTCAGGACGGTTTCCAAACTCCGTCAGCAAACTTTGAACTTCCTCATTCATGCCTTCTTGATCATCGGCATACTCTGTATGTAATTCTTTAACCCGGGTATCGATCAGATCGACCTGAGTTTCAATATTATCTTGAAAGTTCTCAGTGAGTTCACGTTCAAGCGTGTTTGTGAAATATAAGCCTATAATCTGCATCCCAATGACAATCAGGAGCACATATATAATCACTAATTTAATATGCAAGGATTGCAGATTTCTTAAAAACTGCTTCATATATAAAATGCCCCTTTATTCGTCGCCCTGGATGAAATACCCCACACCACGACGTGTCATTAAATATTCGGGATGAGATGGATCATCTTCGATCTTCTCCCGCAGACGCCGTACAGTAACATCCACAGTCCGCACATCGCCGAAATAGTCATAACCCCACACTGTCTCAAGCAAATGTTCGCGTGTCATCACTTGTGAAATATGTTTGGTCAAATAGTGAAACAGTTCGAATTCCCGATGTGTCAGATCTATGCTTTCACCATTCTTTTTAATCGCATAGGAATCCGGTATGATCGTAATATTTTTTATTTGTATATTATTATTATCCGGTTCTTCTTCCTGCTTTGCCTGAGCAGTATTGCGGCGCAGATTCGCTTTTACTCTGGCAATCAGTTCTCTGGTAGAGAATGGTTTGGTTACATAGTCGTCCGCTCCAAGCTCCAGTCCCAGCACCTTATCGATTTCTGAATCTTTGGCTGTGAGCATGATGATAGGCATATCATACTTCTTTCTCACTTCACGGCATACTTCCATACCGTCCATTCCCGGAAGCATGATATCCAGCAGCACTATGTCAGGCACAACTTCCAGTATGAGTTCCAGGGCATCGTTGCCATCATAAGCACTGTGAACTTCATAACCCTCTTTTTCCAGATTAAATTCCAATATATCTGCAATCGGTCGTTCATCATCGACTACTACAATTTTCTTAGCCATTATCTTCCCTCACTTTTCTCGTCCATTCTGTATAAATTTCGTTCATAATTATAATCAAATATTATAATAACCCAAGTTTAATGTATCATTTTTGAGCAAAATTATCCATTATCCTACAGTTTCGAGACTGCAAAAAAGTCACCAACAAAGATGTTGATGACTTTTAGATGACGGTCCTGACGGGAATTGAACCCGCGATCTCCTGCGTGACAGGCAGGCATGTTAACCGCTACACCACAGGACCATAATGATATTAAATTAAATAAAAAAAGTGACCCGTACGGGACTCGAACCCGTGTTACCGCCGTGAAAGGGCGGTGTCTTAACCGCTTGACCAACGGGCCATGTGGGATATGGCACAAGATATAGTATACCATGAGAACATTTTTAATTTCAACTTATTTATGAAAGTTTTTTATCCGAAGTGAATTTTATTGCGTGAGTTGAATTTAAGAAGGTCTTTTATTTGAGAGAGGAGGGGCGGGCGGAGCACGTCATCCATGTGTTCAGGCTGCCCATGCCGATATTGCTGCCAGCTGTTAAATAAGGCGCAGTTTATCGCACCTCAGTTTTCAGCTCGCACTTCCCATCAAAAAACCGCCACAATCCGAAGGTTGCAGCGGTTTCATCAATTCAAATTCTATCTATGCCCAGAAGTCTTTTAATAAATTTGTCTGGTTGCGGTCGGGACCGACACTGAAGATTGAGACGTTGACGTCACATAATCTTTCAATTTCACGCAAGTAATTCAGAGCATTTTCAGGCAGTTCATCGAGGTGCTTCACACCTGTGATGTCTTCTTTCCAGCCCGGAAGTTCCTTATAAACCGGTTTTGCACGGTTCAATGCACTTAAAGTTGCCGGATATTCTGTAATTTCCTTACCGTCAATTTCGTAGGCGGTACAGATTTTCACCGTATCCAGTCCGCTCAATACGTCGATTGAGTTCAGGGACAGATCAGTGATGCCGCTCGCTCTTCTTGAATGGCGGACGACAACAGAGTCGAACCAGCCGACACGGCGCGGTCTGCCTGTCGTCGTACCGTATTCACGGCCGATTTCACGGATGTGTTCCCCGTTGTCATCAAACAGCTCGGTAGGGAAGGGGCCGTCACCGACGCGGGATGTATATGCCTTACAGACGCCGACCACGTTTTTCACATTTGCAGTACCGACGCCGCAGCCGACAGTCACGTTACCTGCAACCGGGTTGCTGGACGTAACGAACGGGTACGTACCATGATCCACATCGAGCATGACACCCTGTGCACCTTCAAATAAAACCTTTTCGCCATTTTGGAATGCGTCGTCCAAAATTTTTGCAGTATCTGTAACATACGGCGCAAGGCGTTTCGCTGCTTCCATGTATGGAATGTAAATATCATCGAATTCAAATCCTTCGTGATCATATAATGCCTTGAGCGTTTTATTTTTAATTTTCAAGTTTTCATCCAGACGCTTTTTAAATACTTCTTCATCTATTAAATCAGCCATACGGATGCCGATACGTTGGACTTTATCCACATAACACGGACCAATGCCGCGTTTTGTTGTACCGATCTTGTTTTCACCGCGTTCTTCCTCTTCACATTCGTCCTGAGCAAGATGATACGGCAGAACAACTTGAGCTCTGTTGGATATGCGCAGGTTGTCAACATCTATACCACGCTCGATCAGACCATCCAATTCTTTAATGATGGACAGTGGATCGATTACGACACCGTTACCCACCAGGGACAGTTTATCTTTATAGAAAATTCCTGATGGTACCAGATGCAATTTATAAGTCTCGCCGCCAAACTGAATCGTGTGGCCTGCATTATTTCCACCTGAAAAACGTGCGATGATATTCGCATCTTCCGATAAGAAATCCGTTATTTTACCTTTGCCTTCGTCTCCCCACTGCGTTCCAACTACTACTGTACCAGACATTTAAGAGCCTCCAATTTATTCAATAGAAATACCGTCTACATTTTACCAATATACCAAATAATATGCAACAAAAAATACGAACGTTTTTATATACACCATATAAAAACATTCGTAAATTTAGTTCGGAGGGATGTATCCATCCCCAAAATCTCTATTATCCTGGTCAAAAAAGGTACTATAAGACTTATTGAATATTAAATTAACCGTACCTGTCGGACCGTTACGGTGCTTGGCCAGAATGATTTCAATTTCATCCTGTTCCTTCTGTGCGCCTGCACTTTCTTCCTCGCCGTCGCCCCGGGTATAGTAGTCTTCTCTGTATAGGAATGCGACAATATCCGCATCCTGTTCAATCGAACCCGATTCACGCAGGTCACTCATCATCGGACGCTTGTCCTGACGTGATTCCACACTTCTTGATAACTGTGACAGGGCGATGACCGGGCAGTGCATTTCACGCGCCAATGATTTCAGCATACGTGAAATTTCCGATACTTCCTGCTGACGGTTGTCGCTGCTGCGTGTACCGGAACCTTGAATGAGCTGGAGATAGTCGATGATGACCATATCCAGACCGTGTTCCTGTTTCAGTCTCATACATTTAGAGCGGATATCACTGACACGGATACCCGGGCTGTCATCGATGAATATTTTAGAGTCTGCAAGCTGACCGATTGCGGTCGTGAAATTATCCCAGTCCTGATGTTCAAGGTTACCTTGTCTCAGCTTGGTGGCATCAATCATCCCTTTGGAAGAGATCATTCTTGTGACAAGCTGGTCGGCACCCATCTCCAGTGAGAAAATTGCGACCGTATACTTGTCCTGGGACGTCCCCACGTGACCTGCAATATTCAGTGCAAATGCCGTCTTACCCATGGAAGGGCGGGCTGCAAGAATGATCAGATCGTTGCGGTTGAACCCGGAAGTCATGAAGTCAAGGTCTCTGTAGCCCGTCGGGATACCGGTCGTCATCGATTTCTGGCCGGCTCTTTCCTCGACCTGCTCGTACACTTCATGGACGACGGATTTCATCGACTTGAACCCTTCATTCCGGCGTGCTTCTGAAATGGACATGATTTTGGATTCGGCTTCATTCAAAATATCTTCGATTTCAAATTCTTCGGAAAAACCGTCCGTCGCAATTTCACTTACTGTTTCAATCAGTCTTCTGCGCAGTGAATATTTGGCGACGATATTGCTGTAGAACGTCCAGTTCAAGCTCGTCGGCACAAACTCTGACAGTTCACCCAAATATCTCGGTCCGCCGATAACGTTCAGCTGATCCATCGTGCGCAGCTGATTGGTCAGCGTCACGAGGTCGATATGTGTCCGCTCTTCACTGAGCAGCGCCATCGCATGAAAAATCTGCTGGTGTTCATTACGGTAGAAATCTTCGGGATCCAGTATTTCATAGATCGATATAAAAATTTCGGGATTGACTAAGATCGCACCCAATACCGATTGTTCTGCTTCAACATCATGCGGCATCTGGTTATTGCCATTCATAATCAATCCTTCCCTTCAATATGCATCATTTATTTTTCTGCTACATGAACTTTTATTTCAGCAGTTACTTTCGGATGAAGTTTTGCATTTATCTTATGGTAGCCAAGACTCTTCAAAGGCTGTTCCATATCAAGTTTTCTCTTGTCGATTTTAAGGTCGTGCTGCTTGCTGAAGGCTTCGACCACCTGTTTTGAACTGATTGAGCCGAATAAACGTCCGCCTTCACCGGATTTGGTTTTTATTTCAACTTCTTTGGACTCAAGTTCTTTTTTCAGCAATTGGGCATCGACCAATTCCTGTTCTTTTTCTTCTGCAACCTGTTCGTTGTGCTCTTTCAATTTCTGAAGGTTGCCGGGTGTCGCTTCCTCTGCAAGTCCTTTTTTAATCAAAAAGTTCTGTGCATAACCGGTCGCAACATTTTTAACTTCACCTTTTTTACCCTGATTCTTAACATCATTTAGGAAAATTACTTTCATTATTCTTCACTCCTGTTTTTTAAAGCTTCATCAATTACTTCATTCAAATCTTCATATGCCTCATCGATCGAGCGGTCTTTTATGAGAGTTGCCGCATTTGTCAGATGACCGCCGCCGCCAAGCTGTTCCATAATGATCTGGACGTTTATTTCACCGAATGACCGGGCGGAAATGCCGACCGAATCGTCTTCACGGTAAGCCATGACAAACGACGCTTTGACACCTTCAATCTGCAGCAGCTGATCTGCCGCCTGGGCAACCGTCACCGGATGGTAGCTCATTGTTTCATCCGATTTGACGATTGCTATGCCGTTCTCTGAAATCTCTGCGGATTTGATTAAATCACTGCGTGCGATGAACGTATCGATATCATCCTTCAGGAATGTCTGGGCAAGCACCGGATCAGCACCGTGGCTTCTCAGGAAGCTTGCGGCGTCAAACGTTCTCGATCCTGTACGCAATGTGTAGTTTCTCGTATCAACGATGATCCCTGTCAGCATGACCGTCGCTTCGATACGTGACAATTTCTTCTCGACATTTTGATACTCGATCAGCTCGGCAACAAGCTCACTGGCACTTGATGCATAAGGTTCCATATAGACGAGCAGAGGATTCGAGATGATTTCATCACCGCGTCTGTGGTGGTCGATCACAACTTTACGCGTCGACTTGTTCAGAATGTCTTCATCCAGCACCATGCCCGGACGGTGGGTATCTACAACGACGATGGTCGTCTTCGGATTCATCAGATCCCATGCATCTTCACTTGTCACAAAACGTTCCATCAGCTCTTCACGTTCGGTGATTTCATTCATCACCCTCTGCATCGTATCATCGATATCCTCATCATTTAAAATGATGTGTGCCTGGATGCCGTTCATCGAAGCAAGCCTTGCGACACCAAGTGATGCACCGATTGAGTCCATATCCGGACGTTTATGACCCATGATCAGCACATTGTCGCCTTCGAGCAGAATATCTCTGAGCGCATGTGCAACAACCCGTGCTTTGACCCGTGTCCGTTTTTCCATAGGATCCGTCTTACCGCCGTAAAACCTGGCATTGCCGTTTGCAGCTTTGATTGCCACCTGGTCACCGCCGCGGCCAAGCGCGAGGTCAAGAGATGACTGGGCAAGTTCACCGATTTCGATATATTCGTTGGTCCCTTCACCGATACCGATGCTGAGCGTAATCTGTACGCCGATTTCCTGGGAACGGTCCCGCACTTCATCCAGCAGATTGAACCTTGTATCTTCAATATCATTCAATATTTTCGAGTTTAGGACGACGATGAAACGATCCTGTGAAAAACGTCTGATATAGACGTTATGACGGTTGGCCCAGTCATTGATCGTATTCGTGATCGTGTTGTTCAGCTCACTCTTTAAAGCTTCACTCATGTTTTGTGTGACATCGTCATAGTTATCGAGGAATAAAATTCCGATGACCGGTGTCTTTTCTTCAACACGCTTCTGTAGCTGACGTTCTTTTGTAATATCAAGCAGATGAAGCGCCTTGTGCTCTTCTTCCCAAAAGATACGATAATTTTTATCTTGGTACGTGGACTCGATGACTTTCATATTGTTCGCCTTGAGCGACGTCATGATATTGGAGAACACTTTGTTAATCGGTTCCCCGATACTGTCATCCGTCAATACATTTAAAATCTGCGGATTCATATAATCAATTTCATCTTCATCGTTCAATAAAATCAAGCCTGCAGGAAGCTCATCCACAGCATATTTTCTCGAGCCGGCTATCCCATATACAATTTTTCTTGATCGTTCCTCACTGCTTGTAATTGAACGCATCAGGTACAAAAACAGAGCCAGCATTAAAATGATGCTGAATAATAACACGATAAGGCCTAATCGCACGTGATTGGCCATGACAAAGATATTCAACACTAATACATGGAATGCTGCAATTCCAAACGGGATATAAATTAGTTTTTTATCGATAATGTTGAACATCTGATTCACTTCCTTTTTAGTTTCATCAACAGTCTGAATCTGAATACCATTTCAAGCAGTCCGATTACGAGTGTCAATGGTCTGATGATTGCCAGCGGAATCAATATGATGACTGATAAAACTTTGTTCACCTTTTTTTCCAGAAGGAAGAAATAGGAGAAGCTCAGCCCGTGGAGGAATACTGCCCATTCCACTAAAACATATGAGTTGCTGATAATCGTACCGAATGTGTCTTCAGTTGTAGTAAAGAGCGAAACGATATACAGAATGAAAAATAAATATAATATGAATCGCGGGAACGCCCATTCGCTGAACGACATGTATGACCATGCCGGAAGTTCTTTATTTTGTAATAACAATCTTAACATCAATACAGTATATAGAATAACAAAAAATGAGATGACTGTAATATATGCCGGCAGCTGCGCGAACATCTGGGTAAGCGCTGCACTGAACATTTCAGCATCTACAAATCCGACGTTCAGTCCGCCCATATTTTCAATCTGTTCCATATACCAGCTTCTGAATGTTGAAAATGTTTCAGACAGCGGATTGATGACACCCATGAACACGAGCATGTTCAAACCGCCGACGACACTCAGCATCAATGCAAAAGTACCGTAGAACAGGGTCAACTCCTGTGAGAACCCTTTAGCCAGTGTATGATGAATCACTGCAGTCAGTATATATAGTACCACAACCCATATCCATAGAAGAGGGGAGAGGAACAGCAGTGCAGGAAACATGAAACTGATGAATATCAGCCAGAAATGATAGTTCGATTTATGTTTGATTTTAAGCAGGTAATAGACGACGAGCGGCAGAATAACTGCACCGAGTAAAACGCTCAACGATGTGATTGCGATGAACACAAATATGACCAGTATCGCAAGAAATGTTTGACCCAGTGAAACGTTTTGTTTCAAATAAACACCCTTTCCTTTCCAATACGCAATAAAGCTCCTACGTAAAAATAGGAGCATTTAATATTATTATTATACCTTTTTAAGTACTTCCTGACCACCCATATAGGGCTGTAGAACTGCTGGGATTGTGACAGTTCCGTCACTGTTCTGGTAATTTTCCAAAATCGCAGCCATCGTTCTGCCGACAGCAAGTCCGCTGCCGTTTAAAGTATGGAGCAATTCAGGCTTTGAATCTTTGCTGCGCTTGAATTTAATATTCCCGCGTCTCGCCTGGAAGTCTGTCATGTTTGAAACAGAACTGATCTCCTTGTAGTCACTGTAGCTCGGCAGCCACACTTCAACATCATATGTTTTAGAAGCGCCGAAGCCGATATCTCCTGTACATAAAATCACTGTGCGGTATGGAATTTCGAGCAGATCCAAAATGTTCTCAGCGTGTCCGGTCATCTCATCAAGCGCCGCCCATGAATCCTCCGGACGCTCCATGCGTACCATTTCGACTTTGTTGAACTGGTGCAGACGGATCAGACCTCTTGTATCCCGGCCTGCAGAACCCGCTTCACTTCTGAAACATGCCGTCTGGGCCGTAAATTTGACCGGCAGCATATCATCCGTCAGGGTCTCATCTTTATAATAATTCGTCAGCGTCACTTCAGAAGTCGGGATGGTGTACATGTCCATCCCTTCAATTTTGAACAGGTCCTCTTCGAACTTCGGCAGCTGGCCGGTTGAGTACATCGCCTCCGCACGGACAATCTGCGGCGTCATCATCTCACGGTAGCTGTTTTTATTATGCACATCCAGCATGAAGTTCATCAGCGCGCGCTCAAGACGTGCACCGTCACCCGTCTGATAAACATAGCGTGCGCCGGATACTTTCGCAGCACGTTCAAAATCGGCCAGCTCAAGCGCTTCTAAAATATCCCAATGGCCTTTCGGTTCGAAATCAAACGTCCTGATTTCTCCGGTTCTTTTGACTTCGACGTTTTCAGTATCATCCGCACCTTCAGGGACATCTTCATGGATCAGGTTCGGAATACCGCTCATCTCATCATGGAATTTTTCTTTGACTTCGTTCAGGCGGGCATCAATCTGCTTGATCTCTTCACCGACATCACGCATTTCCTTGATGACATCCTCTGCATCTTCCTTGTTCTTTTTCTTCTGTGCGATTTCACCGGAAACTTTGTTTCTCCGGCTCTTCAGCTCTTCGGTCTGTTTGATCAGATCACGACGTTCCTGATCCAGATTCAAAATCTCATCAATGACCGCCGGATCCATGCCGCGCTTCGTAACTTTTTCCTTCACCAAATCCGTTTCCTGTCTAATCATTTTTATATCCAACATATTCTCAAACCTCCATGTTTTTATTTTTTAGAAAATAAAAAAACCACATCCCTTGTTGAAGGGACGTGGTTTTGATTACGCGTTGCCACCCTAAATTAGCGCCGGTTTCCGGCACTATCTCATTTACATAACGACATTTTTACATGCCGGCTACTTTTTATACGAAGGATAGAAATTCACATTATCTGCCGACCATTCACACCGACCATGGTCTCTCTGAAATTAGATGATGCTACTGCTTCCCTCAAAGTAGTGATTATTAAACTGACTTGGTGTCATTTTATAACGCGATTATAAAAAATGCAAGTTTTATGAGGCGGGTGTGTCTGGCCCGGGCGTCATGAAATCCGGAATAAACTGCACTTCGTGCCATTTTCATGAGATTTATGACACCAACCGGCCTTAGTTGACGGTGTCATGTCACTGATTCAAAGCTTGAGTATGCCATTTGATGACTGGCGCTACAACTTGAGTGGAATTTAGCAAGTTATAGCGTACAGCAGGTATCTGTGCTATATCTTAACTTTTTGATGTGTAGTTATAGCGTAAGACGGGCCGCTGCGCTATATCTCATGCCAATTTGATGGAATTATAGCGTACACAAGGTCCAGACGCTATACTTTGGGATTTTGATATAGGCTTATAGCGCGAGAGCCAAAACTAAAACTTCAGTCCCGGTCTCTCATACAGCAGCTTGCCATCCGCAATTACTTTGTATGCGTGGTTGACGCCGTAGTGATAGGGAATGTACTCATGATTCGGCGCATCCCAAATCACGATATTCGCATCATCACCCGCTTCAAGCGTACCACGGTCTGCCGCATCAATCGCATGCGCCGCATTGACAGTCACCGCGTTCCAGATTTCGTTCGGCGTCATCTTCAGCTTCAATGCTGCAATCGCCATAATCATCTGCAGATTATCGGTGACACAACTGCCCGGATTATAGTCGGTGGCCAGACTCACAGCACCGCCGCCCTCAATCATGCCGCGGGCATCGGCAAATTCATTTTTGCCCAAATAAAACGTCGTCCCCGGCAATAATACCGCCACTGTATCCGAATCAGCCAGCTGCTTTTTGCCTTCCTCACTTGCTGCCACCAGATGATCGGCACTGACCGCTTTTTGTTCAATCGCAAGTTCGAGTCCGCCGAGCGGATCGATTTCATCCGCATGAATCTTTACGCGAAAACCTTTCTCACGTGCCGCTTCCATGTATTTCCTGGATTCCTCGACTGAAAATACACCTGTCTCAGTGAAGACATCCGCAAAATCCGCATATTCTTTGGCATCATCCAGCAGCTCGATCATCTCTTCCATAAATTCACCGGCCTCACGACCTTTAGGAATCGCATGCGGGCCGAGATAAGTATGACGCATCGTAATCGGAAATTTTTCTTCCAGTGCCTTCGACACTTTCAGCTGTTTCAGTTCATTTTCCTTATCCAGTCCATAGCCGCTCTTACTTTCAACAGTCAAAACACCGTGCTGGATCATCCGTGTAATGTTCACTGACGCTTTTTCAAGCAGCTCGTCAAACGCGGCCTTTCTTGTCTGTTCCACAGTATTTAAAATGCCGCCGCCCTGTTCCAAAATCTTCAAGTAGTCGACTCCCTGGCGCTTCAACGTCATTTCATGTTCGCGCGATCCGCCGTGCACCACATGCGTGTGCGGCTCAACGAGGGCAGGGGAGGCAATCTTGCCTTCTGCATCAATCACTTCAGATGCTTCGTACTCATCCGTCTTTTCACCTGCATAGACGACCTTGCCGTCCTTCACAACAATCACAGCATCATCGACAATCTTCAGTTCATCCATCTCTTTGCCTTTTAAAGGCTTATCCGACTTCTTAGGCAATATTAAAGATTTTATATTTTTAATCATCACATCATTCATTATTCATTCTCCTCCAGCATTGGAATATTTACGCCGCGTTCTTTCGCTGTATCAACTGCGATTTCATATCCGGCATCCGCATGACGCGCAACGCCCATGCCCGGATCCGACGTCAGCACACGTTTCAGACGGCGGGCTGCATTTTCAGTCCCGTCAGCAACAACGACCATACCGGCATGCAGTGAATAACCCATACCGACACCGCCGCCGTGATGCACACTGATCCATGAACCGCCGGCTGCGGTATTGACGAGAGCATTTAAAATCGCCCAGTCACCGACTGCGTCACTGCCGTCCTTCATGCTTTCCGTTTCACGGTTCGGGCTCGCAACGGAACCGGAATCCAGATGATCACGTCCGATGACGACCGGCGCTGAAATCTCACCGCTCGCAACGAGTTCATTCAGAGCGAGCCCCATCTTCGCGCGCTCACCGTAACCGAGCCAGGCGATACGGGACGGCAGCCCCTGGAATGCAATCTTCTCACTCGCCATATCCAGCCAGCGCAATAACTTTTCGTTCTCGGGAAACAGTTCCCGCATCTTTTTATCGGCCACTTCAATATCCTTCGGATCTCCGCTCAGTGCTGCAAAGCGGAATGGTCCCATCCCTTCACAAAATAAAGGTCTGATATACGCCGGAACGAACCCCGGAAAATCAAAAGCATTTTCTACTCCTTCATCGAAAGCAACCTGGCGGATATTATTACCATAGTCGAAGACGACGGCACCGGCATCTTTAAATTCAAGCATCGCATCCACATGCTTCGCCATTGAAGCAGACGACAGTTTGACGTACTCCACCGGATTCGCTTCGCGCAGTTCAGCAGCAGCCTCCAGTGAATAACCTTCCGGTACATAACCGTTCAGCGGGTCATGGGCGGACGTCTGGTCTGTGACGATATTGATTTTAAGATCACTCTCAAGAATTTCAGGCAGGACTTTCGCCGCATTGCCAAGCAGTCCGATGGATAACGCTTTACCTGCATCCCGTGCCTCTTCAGCCATCTGTTTCGCTTCATCGAGAGAATAAGCCTTTACATCCAGATACTTCGTTTCCAGACGTTTATCTATCCGTGATTCATCCACTTCCACACAGATTGCGACACCTTCGTTCATCGTCACAGCTAATGGCTGAGCGCCGCCCATGCCGCCGAGCCCTGCCGTCAGAGTTATCGTTCCCTTAAGCGACCCGTCATAATTCTGGTTGGCAAGTTCCGCAAACGTTTCATAAGTCCCCTGGACAATTCCCTGTGAGCCGATATAGATCCATGAACCCGCAGTCATCTGGCCGTACATCATCAAGCCTTTTTTATCGAGTTCGTTGAAATGCTCCCAGTTTGCCCACTTCGGTACGAGAACCGAGTTCGACAATAAAACCCTCGGCGCTTCTTCATGTGTCTTAAAAACAGCCACCGGTTTCCCGGACTGAACGAGCATCGTTTCGTCCTTTTCAAGTTCACGCAGTGTATTTTCAATCGCTTCAAATGCTTCCCAGTTGCGCGCCGCCTTGCCGATACCCCCGTATACGACAAGGTCTTCAGGACGTTCTGCCACTTCCGGATCCAGGTTGTTATATAACATACGGAGCGCCGCTTCCTGTTCCCAGCCTTTACATTCAATTTCCAAACCTTTTTTAGCAGTAATTTTTCTAGACATATTATCCACTCCTTTTAAAATATCAGTAATGCAATGGGTGTTACAATCAACAAGGACAGTACTGCTCTGATGAACCAAACAGCTACCATCTTCCATATTTTCATGTTTATATCTGTAGCCAGAATACAAGGCACCACCGCTGAAAAGAAGATGATGCATGAAATCGATAAAACTGCTGTAATGAACCTAAGTTCTATAGCAGCATCAACTACCAGCAAGGACGGCAGAAACATTTCAATGATCGATACTGTAACCGCTTCGGCCAGCAATGAAATATTGTCGAGCGGGAACAAATAAAGTACCGGGTAGAAGATGTATGATGCCCATGAAATGAGAGGCGTAAACTCGACTATTATCATCCCCAGCAAACCAATTGAAAGTATTGTTGGTACAACAGTCATTGTCATTTTAAAAGCGTCCCTTAAATTCTCAGCAATATTTTTCCACAGACGTTCGCTTTCAAAAGATTGCTGTTTTGCTTTAAACCACGCATATTCAAACCGGGTTCCTTCGAAACTCTTTTTCTCGGTATTATCTACTCCTTCATAGTAATAGTCTTCTTCTGTCCGAAGCGGAGGTATTCTGACTGATATTGCGGTGACGGCAAATGTCACAATAAGAGTAGTCCAGAAGTATAAATTCCAGTGATCCATCAAGTCCAATGTCCTTGCAACCACAATCATGAACGTTGCAGAAACAGTCGAGAAACCGGTCGCGATAATCATTGCTTCTTTTCTGCTGTAGTGCCCGTCTTTATACACCCGGTTCGTAATCAGCAGTCCTATTGAATAACTTCCAACGAATGATGCTACAGCATCCACAGCAGATTTTCCTGGTGTTTTAAATAACGGTCTCATGACAGGTTCCATAATGACACCTATAAATACAAGCATGCCGTAGCCCACCAGCAGACCTAAAACAGCGCCGCCGACAGGGATCAATATACTAAGATTGACTGCGAGTGAATTGAACAGAAATGGTCCGATATCTTCTCTAAGAACAAAAGCCGGGCCAATCTGAAATACCACCATGACACCAACGGCAACACCTGCAATCTTGAAGAATGTAATAACAATTTCAATCAGACTTTTATTCCACTCTTTTGTTATGAAAGGATAAATCGCTCCAGCTATGATTACGAGTAATGTATAATATTTAATGGAATCTCCAAAAACATTGCCTACAAATGTGACAAAATGATCTAACAGTATAGAGCTCTCACCAAACAGTGTTACGGGAATAAAAAACATGATAATTCCTATCGCACTGTAAAGGAAAAAGCGCCACATACTTTTTCCTTTCTGCTTTTTCATTTCCCCTTTTGTTACGTATGTCAAAATTTCACCCCTTTGTACTCACTTTTAGAAAGCGTTTACATCTCTATGAGTTTAATTTTATGGTGTGAATATATAAAATACAAATACCTATATTCAATGACTTGATAGCTTTTAGTTATAATACGATTGGAAGTTGCGAGATAATAGTAAATAACATTTATAAAAAGGATGATAAACATGCAAATTAATCAATTGATGCATTTTGTAACCGTCATCGAAAAAGCATCATTTACAGCTGCTGCCTATGCACTTCACATATCACAGCCTTCACTCAGCACATCCATAAAACGTTTAGAAGATGAAATAGGGTTCAAGCTCATCGACCGTTCTCACCGTAATATCCAGCTGACCAAAGAAGGTGAGCTTCTTTACAATGAATCCAAAAAACTCGTCATGCATTTCAATCAGGTAAAAGACACCGCCTTGAAACTTAAAGAAAATGGACCGCCGCATCTTTCGATAGGATTGATAGAAAGTGCAAAACATTGGACTGCCCAGGTGGTCAAATCATATAAACTGTCCTATCCGGATGTATTCATAGAACTCGAACCCGTCCTTAGCATTGAAGAAATCATCAAAGCCTTCGAAGATTTTGATGTCCATGTAGCAATCACCAATCAGTATATTAACGACAAAACAATCACATCCGTCCCACTTTATGAAGAAAAACTTGTAGCTGTATTACCTTTAGACAATCCTCTAAAAAATAAAAAGTTCATACAAATTCGTGACTTAAAGGAGGCGGAGTTGATTATTTCTCATGAAGGATACCAAACACGTAAAGATATTCTTCAATCATTCAATAAACTTGGTATCACACCAAATATCAAATTTGAAATCGGCCGCTTTGATTTTGTCTCTGACTTTGTTAAAAGTGGACTGGGCGTCGCCATAATGCCCGAAAAATACGCAGAATCACTCGATCACAATAAGATTCATATTTGTGAAATCGAGGACTCTGTCACTCTCAGAACAGTCTATCTGGTATATGACAATAAGAGATACTTATCCCCATTTACAAAAGAATTCATAGATTTGGTTCTTGAATATTTCGGTAAAGCGCCTTTAAATAATATGAATCAATAAACCCGTTCCAGTTTACTTGATAAAATTTTTATATCATCACTAAAATTACGATCGTGTCCTATGAAATCGACGATTTCTCTGTATTCTTCAAATTTCTCCCGTGTTTTCGGCGACAGCTTTTCTTTCCCCTTCAGTTCAACTGCAGTCAGTGCAATCAACAGCTCGACCGCCAGCACATTTCTCATATTGCCGATGATATCCCTCGCATGCCTCGCACCGATGGTCCCCATGGATACATGATCTTCCTGGTTCGCTGAAGACGGTATCGAATCGACGCTCGCAGGGTGGGCGAGGGTTTTATTTTCAGAAACGAGACTTGCAGCAGCATACTGCAGAATCATCGCGCCGGACTGCAGACCTTCTTCCGGGCTTAAAAACGCCGGCAAGTCCCCATTCAATGCCGGATTTACAAGACGCTCGATGCGGCGTTCTGAAATATTGGCAATCTCTGCTGCACCGATTTTAAGCAGATCCATTGCAATCGCAATGGGCTGGCCGTGGAAATTCCCTCCTGAAAATACTTCTTCCTCGCTGAATATGAGCGGATTGTCATTCGCCGCATTCATCTCGATTTCAAGCTTGTCCTTTACATACACCAATGTCTGAAACGAGGCGCCGTGAACCTGCGGAATGCAGCGGATGGAGTAGGCATCCTGCACGCGCACTTCCCCCTGATGCGTAGTGAGTTCAGACCCCTCCAGATACTCAAGCATTTTCCCGGCCACGTAAATCTGTTCTTCGTATCCTCTTGAAGCATGGATGTTGAGGTTATATGCATCCGTAATACTGTTAAGCGCCTGGTGGGTGAGGGAAGCTATCCACAGCGACGCTTCCATCAGACTTTCCGCTTCAATATAGTTCAGCACCCCCTGTGCGGTCATCGGCTGCGTGCCATTGATCAGAGCAAGCCCTTCTTTTGCCTGGAGCACGAGCGGTTCAATCCCGAGTGCATCCAGCACTTCGGCCGTCTCTTTCAATTCCCCTTCGTAATAAACTTCTCCTTCTCCCATCAATGTAATCGCAATATGCGACAGCGGGGCGAGGTCCCCCGACGCCCCGAGCGAACCTTGTTCAGGCACTTTCGGTATGATTTTGTAATTGATATATTTCTTCAACTGGTCTGCAAGTTCCGTCGTCACACCGGAATGACCTTTGACCAGCGTATTTAGTCGGAGAATCATCATCACCAGCACCGCATTCTCTGAAAATGGCTTTCCAATGCCGCAGCAGTGGGAACGGATCAGATTCGCCTGCAGATCAATCGTCTTTTCTGTCGAAATCAACACATCGCAAAATAACCCGAAACCAGTCGTAATACCGTAAACCGTCTTGCCTTCTTCGATGATATTTTCAACAATTTTCCGTGATGCTTTCAATTTTTCATAGGCTGCATCCGTGATTTCCACTGTCGATTCACTATTTCCCAGGAAATCTTTTATGGATTCAATGGACAGATTTTCCCCTGTTAATTTTAAAATTGACATGCGTTTTTCCTCCTTTTTCCATTAAAAAAAGACACAGTTACACGAAGTAACAATGTCTCTATTAACTGATATCTATGACAATTATATTTTATATGTGATTGATACCGAGACCGAGTGTCTCGTGTTCCTTGCCTTTGATCGGCGCACCGATCGTTCCGTAAAAACAGACTGCGAGCCATTCACCTTCGCGCTCATCCCCATATGGATTGCCTCTCACTACCGAGAATGACAGTCCGACTGTACGCATAATATCACCGACACTCAACTTGCCCCTGGTCACGCCTTCCGCCGCTTCAACAATCGCATGGTATAGGGCGTGCGTTTCACGGTATGTATCCGGATGGATGAGGTCACCGCGTTTTGCGGCCGTTTCCACTGAAGAAATGACTTTCTTCAAATCCATGGATCCCACTTTACCTGTGACCACTTTATAAGATTCAAACTGCGGACAGATGCCGAGTGCTGTTTCTTTATCTGTCAGAGCAACGAGTGTGGCAAATTTGCCGAACGCATTGTCCTTATTTGATGAATGTTCATTTGCCATTGGTCCGTCTACCTCTTTTATCTTCTGTTAACTAATGTCTACTCTTAATTATAGCGCTTTCATGAAAAGATTTCAATCCACTGTAAAGGGATAAAAAAGAAGAACGATATCAAATACCGTTCTTCTGGAAATACATTTATTATGTGCGTGATTTTTTAATCCAGCCCTGGCTGTATGAGAATAATAGAATCGCAATTGTGATGAGTAATGTAATGACGACGAAAAGCCAGTGCTGACCGCTCGCTATAAACAACGGCCCAAAAGTGATCAACGCGATTTCAACCGGTGTAATCGGCACATAGGCGAGTCCAAAATCATCCAGTGTTTCACTTTCCTGCCTTGGATCGGCCACTCTGATGAGGGCGATGGCCATCGCCACGGCACCTGTAATCCAGCCGAATGTGAATATTCCTTTTTCAAACCAGTTTTCCTGGAAGTAGTAACCGGACAGGAAACGGTAGAATGAATACGCCAGAACGATACCAAAAATCATCAGAATGATGAATGGCACCATATTTTGTGCGACAACGGTCAAGTTGATCGATGCGATACCGAAAGCAACCAGATAATCTGTTGCGCCGCCGCTGATTTTAGAAAATATTTCTTTATCAAGATATTTATCGGCACCGAATGCTTCTATCACCAGCCTGATGAGCAAAGCAACGATAAAGGCGAGGGAGAATGCAGGAATTGCAACATTCGGCATCAGCTCTTCACCAAGTACGCTTAAGTAATAACCGATGCCTGTCGCAATCACGATAAACATGACATGATAAATTAATGGATCGATGACAATTGATGAAACTTTGCCTTCACCCATTGAATCCCATTCACTGTCGGGTAAAAGGCCGGAGCGTAAACCATGAGGCAGCTGCTTAAAGTCCTGTATATAGTTTGCCTGACCTTTGGCTGCCGCGCGTTTGATCAGGACAAGTCCGATACTGATAGCCGTCAGTGCTCCGACGGTCGCTGAAGTCATTGCGATCGAGGTCGCTTCTTCAAAGCCCTGCTGGGCAAACGCATCACCGACTGCCGCTGCTGTACCGTGACCGCCGACAAAGCCGGCTGCCAGCAGAAGACCGAAACCATTATGTAAATCAGAGAAAAAAGGTGCCAGAAAGACAAGTGCGAATAACAGGCCGAGACCATAGAACAATAACATGATCGTCTGTGAGTATGACCACAATCCGCCGACTTTCCCGATAACTTCCTTCACTTTAAATTTGCCTGTGGAGAATGGCAGCGCCGCAAAAACAAATGCGATCAACAAGCCCGGATAAGAGCCGATCAACTCTGTAAAAGGTAAAATATCAAGCGCATAGGGTCCCAAAATCAACCCTAAAATCCCAGCGATGATACTGGCAGGCATAAACGTCCTTTGAATAAAAACAATTTTCGCCCTCAAGAGAACACCCATAAGCAGCAGCCCTGAGATGATGGAGAAGTCGATTAAAACATCCCAAATAGTAAATTCCATATAAACCCTCCCTTATTTTCCTTATATTAATCAGATAAAAAGTATCAAACAAACAGATTTTTTAAAAGTATTGAACCGTACAAATGAGCATATTTTCCCGACCAAATAAATATCA
>NZ_LFKO01000001.1:957120-979370 GCF_001265075.1 Salinicoccus sp. YB14-2 | reverse complement strand
TCCTTGGGGAAAAGCATCAGCGTAAGACTAAAGGCTTACGCGATGCCCCAGGAAAGCTAACGTACGGATTATTTTTTCTGGATATATTTATGTCTCAGCCCCTGAAGTGTTATTTATTCTTCCGGATGATCTTCATCGTCGAGCGGTGCTTCGACTTCATCATTCAACTCGTGATCATCTTCATCGAGTCTTTCTTCCATTTCGCCCTCAATCTGTTTTTCTATCTTTTCATCGTCATCAAGGGTCAGGTCCTCTTCTTCAAGTTCTTCTTTCACTTTGGCGACTGTCGCGACATTCTGCTCATCCGCTAAACGGATCAGACGCACACCCTGTGTATTACGTCCAGTCATAGAAACTTCTTCCATGATCAGTCGGATGATGACACCGTAGTCCGTAACAATCATCAGATCTTCATCGCCGTTGACAGAGCCGATATACACCAGATCACCGATACGGTCATTCAGGTTTGCAGTCTTCACACCCATACCGCCGCGGTTTGCACTGCGGTATTCTGACTCCACAGTCCGTTTGCCGTAACCGTTTGAAGTGACGACCAGTATCTCCTGATCTTCGCTCAGTACATCAAGGCCGATGACTTCATCGTCGCCGCGCAGTCTGATACCGCGGACACCGGCAGCTGTTCTGCCCATATTTCTGATCTGAGTTTCCTCAAAACGGATGAGTGAACCTTTCTGTGTACCCAAAATGATTTCTTTGGAGCCGTCTGTCAATCTGACTGCAAGCAATTCATCATCTTCTTTGAATGTGATCGCAATTTTACCGTTTTTGTTGATACGGTCGAAATTATCCAGCGAAGAACGTTTGACAATCCCTTTTTTCGTTGCAAAGACAAGATGCATACCTTCTGTATCTTTATCCTTCACACCGATGATGGTACTGATTTTTTCATCCTTATCAATTTCGAGCATATTGACGATCGGCATACCTTTCGATTGACGTGACATCTCAGGGATTTCATAACCTTTCAGCCTGTATACACGGCCTTTATTCGTAAAGAACAGAATATAGTCGTGGGTACTCATCGCCACAAGCTGGCTGACGAAATCATCTTCGACGGTATTCATGCCCTGTATGCCGCGGCCGCCGCGGTGCTGTGCACGATATGTCGATGACGGCAGACGTTTGATGTAACTGTTATGACTCAGTGTGACAACAATCTGCTCTTCAGGAATCAGATCTTCATCTTCAATATCAAACATATTGCCGATTGTGATCTCCGTACGTCGCTCATCACCGAAACGGTCTCTGATTTCTATCAGTTCCTCACGGATGATGTCCAGAAGACGTTCTTCACTTGCAAGAATCGCTTTCAATTCTTCGATCGTCTTCATAATTTCTGTATATTCCGATTCAATCTTATCCCGTTCAAGTCCTGTCAGGCGGCGCAGTCTCATATCCAAAATCGCCTGAGCCTGGCGGTCGGACAGTTCGAATTTCGTCATCAGCCCGTTTTTCGCCTCTTCATCATTGGAGGAGCCGCGGATCAATGAAATGATTTCATCAATATGATCTAAAGCAGTGCGCAGACCTTCCAAAATATGCGCACGGTCCTGGGCACGTTTTAGATCGAACTCTGTGCGGCGTCTGACGACCACTTTCTGGTGATCCAGATAGTGGACGAGTGCTTCTTTCAAGCCGAGGGTGACCGGTTCACCATTCACAAGCGCCAGCATATTGACGCCGAATGATGTCTGAAGCGGTGTCTGTTTATAAAGGTTGTTCAAAATGACATTCGCATTTTTGTCTTTACGGATTTCTATGATGATTTTGACGCCTTCTTTTAAGCTCGTTTCATCTCTGAGATCCGTAATGCCTTCAATCTTCTTATCTCTCGCAAGCTCGGCGATTTTCTCGACCAGTCTTGCTTTGTTGACCTGATACGGTATTTCCGACACGACAATGCGTTCTTTGCCGTTTTTCATCATTTCAATTTCACATCTTGCGCGCATCATGACCGAACCGCGGCCGGTTTCATATGCACGGCGGATGCCGCTTTTGCCGACGATGAGCCCTGCAGTAGGGAAGTCCGGTCCCTGCACATGTTCCATCAGTTCTGCCAATGTCACTTCGTCATTTCTTGAAATTTCAAGCACTGCATTAATGATTTCAATCAGATTGTGCGGCGGAATATTTGTAGCCATACCGACAGCGATACCGCTTGTACCGTTGACAAGCAGGTTCGGGAAACGGGCCGGCAGCACAGCAGGTTCTCTCTCGTTGCCGTCGTAATTGTCGATATAGTCAATTGTATCCTTATTGATATCCCGCATCAGTTCAGCGGAAATTTTGCTCATTTTCGCTTCTGTATAACGCATTGCCGCAGCACCGTCGCCGTCCATCGAACCAAAGTTACCCTGACCGTCCACGAGGGGATAGCGGTAACTGAAGTCCTGGGCCATGCGGACCATCGCTTCATAGATTGATGAGTCACCGTGCGGGTGATATTTACCCATTACATCACCGACGATACGCGCTGATTTCTTATAAGGTTTATCAGCGGTCATACCGTTGTCGTACATTCCGTAAAGAATACGGCGGTGTACAGGTTTCATACCGTCTCTGACATCCGGCAGGGCACGAGAAACGATAACACTCATTGCATAATCCAGGAAAGATGTACGCATCGTTTTACTTATATTAATTTCCTGCAGCTTATCTTGGTTATCTGCCATTCATACTGACCTCCATCATTAAATATCCAGGTTTTGAACATATAAAGCATTTTCTTCGATAAAGTTTCTCCTGTGTTCGACAATGTCACCCATCAGCATTTCAAATGTCTGATCGGCCTCCACTGCATCGGTCAGGCGCACCTGCAGCAATGTTCTGAATTCCGGATCCATCGTCGTCTCCCACAGCTGATCTGCGTTCATCTCACCCAGACCTTTATATCTCGATAAAGAAATTTTAGGTGTTTCAGGCAGCGTCGCCTTCAATTCATCGAGTGCCGCATCATCAAACAAATAATATTTTTTCTTCGACTGTTCCACTTTGTAGAGAGGCGGCTGTGCAATATACACATAGCCCGCTTCAATCAGCGGTTTCATAAAACGGTAGAAGAATGTCAACAGAAGTGTCCGTATATGCGCACCGTCCACGTCGGCATCCGTCATGATGACAATCTTATGATAACGCGCTTTCGACAAGTCGAATTCCTCGCCGATTCCGGTACCGAGTGCCGTAATCATCGAACGGACTTCATTGTTGTTCAATATTCTGTCGAGACGTGCTTTTTCAACGTTCAGAATCTTACCGCGGAGCGGCAGGATCGCCTGTGTCGTTGAATTACGGCCGGATTTTGCAGAACCTCCGGCGGAGTCACCCTCGACGATGAAGAGCTCACTTTCTGCCGGATCCTTACTTGAACAGTCTGCGAGTTTACCTGGCAGGCTGGAAACTTCCAGTGCTGATTTTCGGCGCGTCATTTCACGCGCTTTTTTCGCTGCCATGCGCGCATGCTGTGCCGTTACGCCTTTTGCAATGATGATTTTCGCAACAGTCGGATTTTCAAGTAAAAATCTTTCGAATCCTTCTGTGAACAGCTGGTCTGTAATGAGACGCACTTCGGAATTTCCGAATTTCGTTTTCGTCTGACCTTCGAACTGCGGATCCATATGTTTGATGGATACGATGGCAGTGATGCCTTCACGCACATCTTCACCGCTCAGACGCTCTTCGCCGGCCTTGATCATATTATTTTTCGTTGCATAATTGTTGATCACTTTTGTCAGCGCACGCTTGAAACCTTCTTCGTGTGTCCCGCCTTCATAAGTGTGGATATTGTTTGCATAGGAAAGGAGCGTGGAAGAGAAACCTTTGTTGTACTGGATTGCGATTTCCACTTCAACATCTTCTTTTTCCTTATCCATATAAATCACTTCGTCATGCAACACTTCTTTCGATTCATTAATCTGCTCGACGTATGATTTTATACCGCCTTCATAGTAGTATTCATCACTGATTGTCTCTTCTCCGCGCTCATCAGATAAATTAAGCTGCAGGCCTTTATTCAGGAAAGCGAGTTCTTTTGTACGATGCTTGAATACCTCATATTCGTATTCCGTCGTCTCTGTAAAGATTTCCGGATCCGCCTTGAAACGTATGATTGTCCCAGTCTTATCCGTATCGCCAATGACTTTCAGATCAAAATCAGGCACACCGCGGGTATATGACTGGTGGTGGACTTTGCCGTCCCGGTGAACGTATACTTCAAGCGTTTCACTGAGTGCGTTCACGACCGACGAACCGACACCGTGCAGACCGCCGGAAACTTTATAGCCGCCGCCGCCGAATTTACCGCCGGCGTGCAGTACAGTCAAGATGACTTCAACTGCCGGGCGCCCCATCTTCTCCTGTATATCCACCGGAATACCGCGGCCGTTATCCGTCACTTTAATCCAGTTATCTTCTTCAACTGTAATATTTATAGTATCTGCATAACCGCCGAGCGCCTCATCGATACTGTTGTCGACGATTTCCCACACCAGATGATGGAGACCTCTTGAAGCCGTCGAACCGATGTACATTCCCGGCCGTTTTCTTACCGCTTCAAGACCTTCGAGTACTTGTATCTGACTGGCACCATATTGTTCTATATTATTATCTTCCATGTTCTCACCTTCCATTAAGCTTTAACTTGACCTTGTTCAACAGCAAATGTCTTCATGTCATTCATGATGGCGTGGTTGATATCACTGATTGAAGTGGTTGTAACGAATGTCTGGACACGGTCCCTGATTGATGTGAGCAGATGTGCCTGCCTGTTTTCATCAAGCTCGCTCAATACATCATCAAGGAGCAGCACCGGATATTCTCCGACTTCTTGTCTGATCAATTCAAGTTCAGCAAGTTTCACACTGAGGGCCGTCGTTCTCTGCTGGCCCTGTGAACCGTAAGTCTGCACGTCAAAATCATTAATACTGAAAGTGATATCATCACGATGCGGTCCGATTAATGTCTGCATGCGTTCCATTTCTTTTGCCAGGTTCTCTTCGAATAAAAGTTCGAGTTCTTTTTGCAGCTCTTCCTGGATGCTGCTTTCATATTTTATATTCGGTGCATACTTTATTTTCAGATTTTCACTGCCGTTTGATATGTCATGATGGATTTCCGCTGCGAATTTCTCTATCTTTTCAATAAACTCCGCACGCTTTAAAATCACGATACTCGCGTATTCAGAAAGCTGGACATTCAATACTTCAATCATCATCTTGTCCGGACTGCGCTGTTTCAAGTACTGATTTTTAGTGGCCAGCACCTTTTGATAACTGCTCAGCGCACTCAGGTAGACCTTTGATATCTGTCCACATTCGATATTGATGAACTTTCTTCTGATTTGCGGAGACCCTTTGACGATATTCAAATCTTCCGGCGCAAATAGAACGGTATTCAGATGTCCGATGTACTGACTCAATTTGGAAACTTCCAAGTGATTCACTTTTGCTCTTTTTCCCTTTTTGTTAATACTGATCGATAGGGGGAGGGTACTGTAAGTTGTATTGATGTGACCATTTACAAAAGCTTCTTCTTCGTTGAATCGAATGAGCTCCTTGTCTTTGGAAGTCCGATGACTTTTAGCGAGTGCAAGAAAATAAATGGACTCAAGCAGATTGGTCTTGCCCTGAGCGTTTGCACCGATAAAAATATTGAGCTTTGGATGAAATTCAAGCTCGAGAGAGTCATAATTTCTAAAATTGCCGATACTGATATCTGTTAAAATCATTGTTTGTACTCTATTTTATACTGACCAAATTCATCTGATTTGATCACATCGCCATGCTGCAGCTTTTTACCTCGTCGATCTTCGACTTCGTCGTTTATATAGACGACATTTTCACTTAAAAACCACTTTGCCTGGCCACCGCTTCCAATGATGCCCTCAAGCTTTAAAAATTGGCCCAATGTGATGATATCGCCGAAAATTTTAGTTTCCATATACACAGCCTCCTAAAACTTCACACTATTATATTATACACTATTTTTCTTTAATTTTCATTTAAAAAGCCAAAAATCGGCCTTTATAGCGTATTTCACCTTAAATAGGGTCAACCTACTGATAATCAAAAAAAGACTGTCCATCGTTTTTATCGTAAAAAATAGAGGACAGTCTGCATTTTATTCAGTTTTTAATGCTTTTAATTGATGATTAATACGTTCTGATCGGCAGGATGAGCTGGACAACTTCATCGGACTCACTGGATTTTAAAGTGAATGGGCGCATCGTGCCGTAAAATTCGATGGTGACATCTTCGTTATTGATGGCTTTCAGTGCATCCATCATATATTTGGAGTTGAAGGAGATCTTCAATCCTTCACCTTCAATTTCACCGGTATTGATGTCTTCGTTCACCGTACCGACTTCAGGCGAGTTGGATGATAACTCAACGCTGTCTGTGTTGACGCTCATACGGATGACGTTATTGCCGCCTTCACGTGCAAGTAAAGATACACGGTCGATCGCATGATAGAACTCAGCATTGTTCACAGTCACTTTCGTTTCATAGTTTTCCGGGAACAATCTTGACGTATCCGGATAGTTTCCTTCAAGCAGTCTTGAAATAAAGCGCATATTGCCATAGCTGAACAGCACCTGGTTCTGTGACAGATGCAGCTCGACTTCTTCATCGGTATCATTGATGATTTTATTCAGTTCTGTAAGTGATTTCCCTGGGATGATCGCGTCACTGTTGTCATTATTGAACTGCTCACCTGTCAGACGGCGGAGTGCGAGTCTGTGTGAGTCGGTTGCAGTAAACGTGATCTCGTCGTTGTCAAACTGCCAGTGCACACCCGTCAGGACTGGTCTTGTTTCTGATAAAGATACTGCAAAGTTCGTCTGGTTGATGACATTTTTTAATACCGAAGCGGAAATGACGAGGCTTTCCTCGTCACTGACGTCCGGTAGTAAAGGATACTGGTCAGGATTATTCCCGCTTAAGTTGAATTCTGATTTTGATGCTGTGATTTTAGTCTGGAATGCATCATTCGTTTCCAATTGAACAAAGTCACCTGAAAGCTTTTTGATGATGTCCACAAAGAAGCGTCCTGATAGTACGACTGCGCCTGCTTCATGAATTTCCAAAACTTCTTCGTTATCCACTTCAACAGGTATTGTGATTTCAATAGAAATTTCTGAATCACTGCCGGTTAAAATCATATGGTCATCTTTTACATCAATTTTAATACCGTTCAAAATAGGTAAAGTCGTTCTTGGAGAAATTGCTTTTAAGCAATGATTTAATTGTTCAATGAAATATTGACGATTGATGTTTATTTTCACGATTCATAACTCCTTATATATTAATAAATTATAAAAAGATAGTAATAATAGTAATAAGCACTGTGAATATGTGGATAACTCGATTAAGCACAATGGTCTCTACTTATCCACATGTGTATAAACTGTTAGGCCAAGTGTATCATTTATCCACACTGTACACATTAATTATTTTATCAGATTTGGAGCGATTAATTGAGTTTTTTCTCTATCTCTTCCAGTTCATCTTTGAACAGCGCATCTTCGGTTACGAGTTTGGAGATTTTCTCATGCGCGTGAATGACTGTCGTATGGTCCCGGCCGCCGAAAACCTCTCCGATTTTAGGCAGGGAGTTATCCGTCAGTTCACGGGATAAGTACATGGCGACGTGCCTTGGAAATGCGATTGATTTCGTCCGCTTTTTCGATGCGAATTCTTCAATCTGCACGCCGTAGTACGAAGCAACGATTTCCTGGATGTCCTGAATGGTTATTTTTTTCGGTTTCTTCTGTGAAACGATATCTTTCAGCGCTTCGGCCACCGTATCGGAAGTCATCGGCTGGTTGGACAGCTTGGAATATGCTGCAACCCGTGTCAGTGCCCCTTCAAGTTCACGAATGTTCGTCTGAATGTTGCTTGCAATATAGATCATGGCTTCATTCGGAATCTCAACATTTTCCTCTTCACATTTCTTCCTTAAGATTGCGATTCTCGTTTCCAGGTCCGGCGGCGTGATATCCGTAATCAGGCCCCATTCGAAACGCGAGCGCAGACGATCCTCGAGCGTCGGGATCTCTTTAGGTGTGCGGTCGCTGGAGATGACAATCTGCTTATTGTCTTCATGCAGCGCATTGAACGTATGGAAAAACTCTTCCTGCGTCGATTCCTTACCTGCTAAAAATTGAATATCATCAATCAGCAAAACATCTGCATTGCGGTATTTATTACGGAATTCCTCGGTTTTATTATCACGGATGGAGTTGATGAATTCATTGGTGAATTTTTCACTTGATAAGTAGGTCACTTTAGCATTCGGTTTATGTTCAAGAACATAATGGCCGATCGCATGCATTAAATGAGTTTTCCCGAGACCGACACCGCCGTAAATAAAGAGCGGATTGTAAGCTTTTGCCGGCGCTTCAGCCACTGCGAGTGAAGCGGCATGGCTGAAGCGGTTGCCGCTGCCGATAACAAATGTTTCGAAAGTATTGTTCATATTCAATTGTGCGGGCACGTGCGTCTGCGGGGAAGCATCTTTAACTTCATTCTCGGGTGCAGGCTTTTCATTATCCTGGACCTCATCATGAATCGTAATTTGGATGGCCGGCTGTTCGCCGATGGACTCATATATCTTTTTTTGGATCAGGTCACTGTAATGGTTTTCCAGCCAGTCACGCTGGAATTCGGTTTCTGCTTTGATGACTGCGACTTTATTATCCAGATGGATCATCGTCGTGTCATTGAACCACGTTTTGAAACTGGTAATCGGTATTTCTGATTGGATCGCATCTAAAGTTTTTTGCCAAATATCATTAATCGAACTCATAAATATCCTCTCTCTTCACAAAAATCACATGCTGTGGATAAAGTTAACCACAGCACTGAATAAACTATCCACAAGTTATACACAGTCTGTGGATAACTGCATAGCCAATATTGTTTTTCCACAGAGATACATTCAAATTCTAAAGTATTTAACATTAAAAAACAATGATTGTTACGCAATTCTTTAAAAGTTATACACAGAACTCACAATTATCCACAATTTTTGAATTAACAGCTGTGAATAATCAGGAAAAGAGATGAATTAACATGTGAATAACGTATTTTCGCACAAAAGTTATCCACAGTTTCTTAATAATCCACATTTTTTGCTATAAAAACATTACAAATTTTATTGAAATCAGCTGGTGATTCTGTTATCCTTTAATAGTTGCAATCACAGAGAAGAAAATGAATGTAAGTAATTCAATGGTCTACGGAGGTGTTTAAATATGACAAAACGTACTTACCAACCAAATAAACGTAAACACAGCAAAGTGCACGGATTTCGTAAAAGAATGAGCACACCTAATGGCCGCAAGATTCTAGCGCGCCGTAGAAGAAGAGGAAGAAAAGTACTTTCTGCATAATAATTCGAGATCATCTATGAATAGGTGATCTTTTTTTGTGGTTTAAAGTAGATAATTTTAGATTAGTGTAAATTTTGTTATAATAATATATCATACTGTGAAAGAGCGTAATAATGATGAAAAAGCGATTTAGGATAAAAAAAGAGCAGGATTTCAAGCTTGTTTTCAAAAAAGGAAAATCATATGCCAACAGGCAGTTTGTAGTTTATTTGAGTGACCATCCCGATATTACACATTTAAGGCTGGGCGTCAGTGTATCCAAACGGCTGGGCAACGCAGTGATGCGCAATAAGATCAAACGCCGCATCAGAGCATTTTTTCAGCAGCATAAAGACAGTTTAAAACCGCATGAATATATTGTAATAGCGAGAAACCCGGTCAGCAGCATGGATTATCATCAGATTGAAAAGTCATTATTACACGTGTTAAAAATAGCAAAATGTATAAAATAACGCGGAGGTACTTTAAATGTACAAAAATTACAAAGCAGAAACTGTAGATCAGGCAATTGCACTCGGACTCGAAGAGCTGAAAGTAGCAGAAGAAGATATTAAAATTGATGTTATTGAAGGCGGCTCTAAAGGCTTTTTAGGGCTGGGCAAAAAAGATGCAGAAGTAACGCTCACTGTTATTAATCCGGAATTGAAAAGTTATGACACAATCGATGCATTAATCAACCGCGATCACCCGGGCGAGGAAAAATCGATGGTCGATGAAGTACTTGAAGAAAGAAATGCAGAAGAAGAAACAGAAGAACCAAAAGAAGAAACAGAGACACATAACGACACTGAAACGATAGATGAAACAAAGACACAGGAAGCGGCACCTGCAGAAGAAGCAGCGGTCACAACAGAAAAACCGGCTGCAGCAAAAGAGCCGGTTGAAGACACAAGTGGGAAGCCGGAAGACGAATTTACATTTGACGCGGCAATTTCCGAAACGGCGGATTATCTTCATAACGTCATTGAAGGTATGAATATTGATAATACTGTCACTTATGAAGTGGATAATAATACGGGACACATCGAACTCGAATCCGGACTTGCCGCCAAACTGATCGGCAAGCGCGGCCAGACTTTGAATGCACTTCAGGAAATCGGCCAGAACTATTTGAATACCATATACAGAAGTTACGGTGTCATCGTACTGGATATAGAAAATTATCGTGAAAAACGCCGTCAGACACTTGAAAATCTGGCGGTAAATATGTCGAAAAAAGCACTAAGGACGGAACAGCCGGTAAAACTTGAGCCGATGCCTTCATTTGAGAGAAAAATCATGCATAATGTGTTAAGTGATTTGGAAAATATCAGTACACATTCTGAAGGGAACGAGCCGAACCGTTATCTCGTCATTGAAAAGAAATAAAGGAGTTATACCATCATGCAATTAGAAACAATTTCCAGTATCTCCACTCCAGTCGGAGAAGGGGCAATTGCCATTGTGCGATTATCCGGTATTGATGCTTTAGAGATTGCAGGTAAGTTATATCGTGGCAAAAAAACGCTCGATGAAGTGGATACCCACACGATTAACTACGGGCATATCATTGATCCGGATACGGATGAAGTAGTAGAAGAAGTGATGGCGGCTGTGATGCGTGCACCGAAGACTTATACACGTGAAGATATTGTAGAAATTAATTGTCATGGTGGAATCAACACTATCAATCGAATTTTGCAATTGACTTTAAAACACGGCGCACGCATGGCAGAGCCGGGCGAATTTACAAAACGTGCATTTTTAAACGGACGCATAGACCTGTCACAGGCAGAAGGCGTCATGGATTTCATCCGTTCGAAAACGGATGAAGCATCCAAAGTCGCAAGCGGCCAGATGCAGGGGCGTCTGAAAGTATATATAGAAAGTTTAAGACAGAGCATCCTGAATATTCTCGCACAGGTCGAGGTCAACATCGATTATCCGGAATATGATGATGTTGAAGAAGCGACGACGGAACTTTTATTGGAAGAAGCAGAAAAAGTAAAAACAGAAATAGAAAAACTACTCAAGTCGAGCCGCCAGGGCCGGATTATGCGGGAAGGTTTAAGCACCGTAATCGTCGGTAAACCGAATGTGGGTAAAAGCTCGCTGCTCAACTACCTGATTCAGGATAATAAAGCGATCGTCACCGAAGTCGCGGGAACGACCCGCGATATTTTAGAGGAATATGTCAACGTCAACGGCATACCGCTGAAACTGGTGGATACTGCCGGCATCCGGGATACGGATGATATCGTTGAGAAGATCGGTGTGGAAAGAAGCCGTCAGGCGCTGACCGAGGCGGAACTGATTTTGTATGTGCTCAGCAATAATGAGCCGCTGACATCAGAAGATATGGAACTTCTGGATTCAGTCAGAGATGAGAACGTTATTGTGATCATCAACAAACTGGATCTCGACAGTGAGCTGGATGTTGCGGAACTTGAAAACCGGTACGATTTCCCGATCGTCAAAACATCGATTACGGAAGGCAAAGGTGTCGATGATCTGGAAGACAGAATCGCCGAGCTGTTTTTCGGCGGCCAGGTTTCAAGCGCCGACTCGACGTACCTTTCAAACAACCGCCATATCAGCTTATTGGAACAGTCAAACAGTGCAATCAGCGATGCGATCGAATCCGCACATATGGATGTACCGATCGATATCGTACAGATCGATTTAGTGAAAACATGGGAACTGCTCGGTGAAGTCATCGGGGAAGATGTGAGCGAACAGCTCATCGATCAGCTGTTCAGCCAGTTCTGTCTAGGAAAATAATAATAGGAGGAAAATTATGAACGCACAAAATTATGATGTTGTTGTCATCGGTGCCGGGCATGCAGGTGTCGAAGCGGGACTTGCTGCAAGCCGTAAAGGGTTGAAAACACTGATGCTGACAATCAATCTGGATAATATCGCATTCATGCCGTGCAACCCGTCAGTCGGCGGCCCCGCCAAAGGTATCGTCGTCCGCGAAGTGGACGCACTCGGCGGTGAAATGGCCAAAGTGACGGATAAAACACATATCCAGATGCGTATGTTGAACACAGGTAAAGGCCCTGCGGTCCGTGCACTTCGTGCACAGTCGGATAAAGTGCTTTACCAGCAGGAAATGAAGAGCATATTGGAACAGGAAGAAAACCTGGATATATTACAGGGCATGGTGGATGAACTGATCATTGAAGATAACGAAGTCAAAGGTGTCAAAACGAATATCGGTGTCGTCTATAATGCGAAATCAGTCATTATAACGACCGGCACATTTTTACGCGGTGAAATCGTACTCGGCCCGCTGAAATATTCAAGCGGCCCGAACCATCAGATGCCGTCGATCGCTTTAGCCGATCAGATCAGAGATCTCGGCTTTGATATCGTCAGATTCAAGACGGGTACACCGCCGCGTGTCAACTCGGATTCCATCGACTATTCAAAAACTGAAATACAGCCGGGTGATGATGTTCCGCGTGCCTTCAGTTACGAAACGACTGATTTTATAATGGATCAGCTGCCTTGCTGGCTGACATATACTTCAAATCACACACATGAAATCATCAATGAAAACCTTCATCTGTCCCCGATGTATTCGGGTATGAAGATGGGTACGGGTCCAAGATACTGCCCGTCAATCGAAGATAAAATTGTACGTTTCAACGATAAGCCGCGCCATCAGATTTTCCTTGAACCGGAAGGACGCGGCACGAAAGAAGTCTATGTACAGGGTCTGTCAACAAGCCTGCCGGAAGATGTCCAGCGTGAAATGCTGTCATCAATACCGGGGCTTGAAAACGCACGTATGATGCGTGCGGGCTATGCGATCGAATATGACGCACTGGATCCGACACAGCTTTGGCCGACACTTGAAACCAAAAAGATCGAGAATTTATTTACCGCTGGCCAGATCAATGGTACGAGCGGTTATGAAGAAGCGGCAGGACAGGGTATCGTCGCAGGAATTAACGCTGCAAATAAAATACTCGGTATGGAGCCGCTGATCTTAAGCCGCGCAGATGCATATATCGGTGTACTGATCGACGACCTGATCACAAAAGGAACGAATGAACCGTACCGACTGCTGACGTCCCGAGCCGAGCACCGCCTGTTGCTCCGACATGACAATGCGGATATGAGACTGACGGATATCGGTTACGAAAACGGCCTGATCTCTGAAGAGCGCTATGACAGATTCAACCGGAAGAGAGACAACGTCAATGTTGAAATCGACCGTCTGTCAAAAATACGCATCAAGCCGAATGAACATACTCAAAGCGTCATCAAAGAACGCGGCGGCACACCATTGAAAGATGGTATACTTGCGCTTGATCTTCTCAGACGTCCGGAGATGGACTACATGTCCATTCTTGAAATTCTGGATGAAGAAGTACAGCTTTCCAAGCTTGAATATGAGCAGATTGAAATACAGACGAAATACGATGGCTATATTAAAAAATCATTGATCCAAGTGGATAAGATGAGACGCATGGAGAAAAAGAAAATACCTGAAGACATCGATTACGATGCGATTCATTCACTCGCAACAGAAGCACGCGATAAACTGAAGAAAGTGAAACCTCTGGATATCGCCCAGGCTTCAAGGATTTCAGGTGTTAATCCGGCGGATATCTCAATACTCCTTGTTTATATTGAACAGGGCAATGTGAAAAGAGTAGAAGCATGAACCCACAACAATTCATAGACGCACTTAAAGGACATGGCATAGAACTGACCGAAGAACAGATCAGCCAGTTCGACAAGTACTACGAGATGCTGATTCACTGGAATGAAAAAATTAACCTGACAGCGGTCACGGACAAAGAAGAAGTTTATTTGAAGCATTTTTATGATTCATTGACACCGTTATTTTATAAGGACATTCCTGAAGGGACGCGTCTGTGCGATGTCGGTGCGGGCGCAGGATTTCCGAGTATTCCTATGAAGATTGTCAGACCGGATATTAAAGTGACGATTGTTGATTCGCTGAATAAACGGATCAACTTCCTGAATGAACTGACAGCGGAACTGTCGCTCGGCGATATGCACCTCGTGCATGACCGGGCAGAGAATTTCGGGCGCCACACGGCAAGGCACATGTTTGATATGGTGACAGCGAGGGCTGTTGCTAATTTGAACACTTTACTGGAACTGTGTCTGCCGCTCGTCCGTACAGACGGGAAGTTCATCGTCCTGAAAGGCAAAAGAGGTCTTGAGGAACTTGAAGACAGCACGTTTGCACTCGATCTTCTCGGCGGAAAAATACTGGAAACACATCAGTTCACTTTGCCCGAAGAAGACAGTGAGCGTTATATACTGGAAATTGAAAAAGTGCATAAAACACCAAAGAAATATCCGAGAAAGCCGGGCACACCAAACAAATCACCATTAAAATAAACTGAGAGGACGGTGGAACATTGAAAAAACCATTTTCAAAATTATTCAATCTGATAGATAAAAGCAGTGAGGCCAAGCCGGATACGGAGAGCCTTCAGAAGCTGCCGCTTGAAAATATTGTTCCCAACCGTTATCAGCCAAGAACCGTGTTCAATCATGAACGGATACGTGAACTTGGTGATTCCATTCAGGAACACGGTCTGCTTCAGCCGATCACCGTCCGTCCGATAGAAGAAGGCATGTATGAAATCATCGCCGGAGAAAGACGTTTCCGGGCGATGAAGCTTTTAAACTTTGAAGAGACTGAAGCGCTGGTGCGTTATTTGACGGACCAGGAAACCGCAGCGGTGGCATTGATAGAAAATATTCAGCGTGAAAATCTGTCCAGCATCGAAGAGGCGCGTGCATACCAGAAGCTGCTTGAAATGGAAGACATCACACAGAAGGATCTTGCTCTGAATCTTGGTAAATCCCAGTCTTTCATTGCGAACAAACTGAGGCTTTTGAAGCTTTCAGACAGCGTCATCGAGGCGCTGGGTTCAGGTGAAATCACCGAAAGGCATGCAAGAAGTTTATTGAGTCTGGAAGATAGTGACCAGGGCGAAGTACTGACGGATATCAAGGATAAAAAACTGACGGTCAAAGATACGGAGCAGCTCGTCAAAAAGTGTTCCGATAAAAGTACCGAGCAGATAAACTTCAACAATGAAGTTTCGTTTGTCGTCAATGATCTGACGAGCCAGGTGGAAAAGCTTAAAGGCAAAGGACATTCGCTCGCTTTTAACAGTACAGATAATGAGGACTATGTCGAAGTATCGATAAAGATCTATAAATAATGCACTCAACTACCGTTGGGTGCTTTCATATTTTGTGTTACTTTTGTCAATCTGATTGATATAATATATTTATGTGATTTTTAAGTAAGGAGCGAATCTTCATGAAGACTTTTGCCATTGCCAACCAAAAAGGCGGCGTAGGAAAAACGACAACCGCAGTGAATTTGAGTGCTTCCTTAACGGAGTACGGGAAAAAGGTGCTGCTGGTCGATATCGATCCGCAGGGGAATGCGACGAGCGGACTCGGAATCGAAAAGAGTGATTTGGAAAAATCGATATATGACATACTGATTGATGATGAAAATATCAATGATGTGGTCCATGAAACATCCAATATGAACCTGGATATCATCCCGGCGAATATTTCACTTGCCGGCGCCGAAATCGAGCTGGTTTCCGCGATGAGCAGGGAACTCAGATTAAAGAAGGCATTTGAGAAATTATCCAAAAGCTATGATTACTGCATTATCGACTGTCCGCCGTCACTCAGCCTGCTGACGATCAATGCATTTACCGCAGCAGACGGCATACTCATCCCCGTGCAGGCTGAATATTATGCACTGGAGGGACTGAGCCAGCTGATCAATACGATCGATCTCGTAAAACGCCATCTGAATACCGGTCTCGTCATTGAAGGTGTGCTGCTTACAATGCTCGATGCCCGCACGAACCTCGGTTCTCAAGTTTCAGAAGAAGTGAGAGCCCATTTCAAAGACCAGGTGTATGATACGGTGATTTTGAGAAACATCCGATTGGGTGAGGCGCCGAGTTACGGTCAGCCGATCACCGTCTACGATCCGAAATCACAGGGGGCCGAAAACTATTCGAAGCTGGCCAAAGAGGTGATTGCACGTGACAAGTAATAAAAAACGTCTCGGCAAAGGTCTGGATGCCTTGTTCAATACAAGTGTCGAAGAAGAATCGGTGACCGACGTCAGTCTGTCGGAAATCCGTAAAAATCCATATCAGCCAAGAGTGGAATTCAATCCTGAGAAACTGGAGGAACTAGCGGACTCCATCGGCACACATGGTGTACTGCAGCCGATCATTTTAAGAAAATCGGTCAAAGGATATGATATCGTTGTCGGAGAAAGACGTTTCCGTGCCTCGAAAATTGCCGGCAGAAAAACGATTCCGGCAATCGTCAAAGAGCTGTCGGACGATGATATGATGGAACTTGCCATCATCGAGAACCTTCAGCGCGAGGATCTGAATCCGCTGGAAGAAGCGATGAGCTACAGGCAGCTGATGGAAAAACGGGAACTGACACAGTCAGAAGTGGCTGAAAGACTCGGTAAGTCAAGACCGTACATCGCAAATATGCTGCGCATACTCAATCTGCCGAATGCAGTTAAAAAACTGATCAATGAAAAGAAATTGTCCGGTGCACACGGGCGCACGCTGCTCAGTCTGAAAGACCCGATTGCACAGGAAGAAGCGGCAAAGAAAGCTGTGTCTGAAAGTATGAGCGTACGTGCACTCGAACAATATGTGAGAAGTATGCGGTTGCCGAAAAAGAAGGCACCGAAGGAAAAACCGAACTTCCTGCTTAAACATGAAGGTAATTTAAAAGAGAGATTCGGCACAGCCGTAGAAATAAAAAAGACCCGTAATAAAGGGCTGATTTCATTCGAATTTAAAAATGAAGAAGAATTCAACCGATTGATGAAATTATTTGAAGAATCATAGGAGGCTTAAAATTGGGTTTATCGAACTTATTCAATACTGGAAACGACGTGGAAGAAACTTTGGGGCTCATAGAGAGCCTTGTTGCTGAACTGAAAGATCCGGATTTATGGATCGGTATAGGAACAGATGTATTATTCGCGGTAGCTTTAATCATTGTAGCGGGAATTATCGTTAAAGTATTGAACCGCATCATTGAAAATTATTTTACGTTCAAATCAAAGGCAGAGTTGAAAGGTAAAAATCCAAAACCGGGCAATGCCAAGCGTAATAAAACACTGATCAATGTACTGCAGAATGCAGTGAGCATCTTCATCTGGTTCGTCGTGTTCGTCATGGTGCTGGAAACATTTGGCGTCCCTGTTGCGACATTACTTGCCGGTGCCGGTGTCGTTGGTCTGGCCATCGGTTTCGGTGCACAAAGCATAGTCAAAGACATGTTGACCGGGTTCTTTATTTTACTGGAAAACCAGTTTGATACTGGTGATTTTGTACGGATCAATACATCCGGCACGACAGTTGCAGAAGGTGAAGTCCTTTCCATGGGACTGCGTATTTCAAAAATCCAGGGGTATGAAGGCGAATTGTTCATCATCCCGAATGGTACAATCAATGAAGTAATCAACTTTTCCAAATACAATTCAATCTCATTCCTTGATATCAATCTGTCACTGACAGAAGATCTGGACCATGTGGAGGATCTGTTGAACAGTTATGCTGAAACAGCGATGGATGCGGATGATTCACTTGTCGAGAAACCGCAGGTTCTGGGGCTTAACGATATCGTGAACGGTGAAGCAATCATGAGAGTGATGCTGATTACACAACCGATGGAACATTTCGGTGCGACAAGACGCAACAGAAAAGCAATCAAGAATCACCTTGCTGAAAACGGCGTATATATTTCCGTCCCGTCAATGGATATTCAGGATTTTGACGAATCAGTGAGAAAAGGTGAAGAATGATGAAAAAAGAATATGATTTAAATGATATAGTTGAAATGAAAAAACAGCATCCATGCGGCAGCAGTAATTTCCAGATCACCCGCATGGGGGCGGATATTAAAATAAAATGTACCGAATGCGCACGCACGATTATGATGGCGCGACGGGATTTTGAAAAGCGCATGAAGCGCATCGTAAAAAAATCTAATGGTAATTAAAGGAGAAATAACATGGCTTTAACAGCAGGAATTGTTGGCTTACCAAACGTCGGTAAATCCACTTTATTTAATGCAATCACAAAAGCAGGTGCAGTTGCTGCAAACTATCCGTTCGCAACGATTGACCCGAACGTCGGCATCGTTGAAGTGCCTGACGAGCGTCTGAACAAACTGACAGAACTGGTCGAACCTAAAAAGACCATCCCGACAGCGTTCGAGTTCACGGATATCGCGGGTATTGTAAAAGGTGCTTCAAAAGGTGAAGGGCTGGGGAATAAATTCCTTGCAAACATCCGTGAAGTGGATGCAATTACGCAGGTCGTCCGTGCGTTCGATGATGACAACGTAACGCACGTTTCAGGCAATGTGAATCCGATTGAAGATATTGAAGTCATTAATATGGAATTGATTCTGGCAGACCTTGAAAGTGTTGAAAAGCGACTGCCGAGAGTGGAAAAGATGACAAAACAGAAAGATAAGGAAGCGATGGCGGAATATGCCGTTTTGACACGCATCAAAGAAGGACTGGAAGAAGGCCTGCCGGTCCGTGCACTTGAATTTTCAAAAGAAGAGCAGGACGCAGTGAAACACTTCCACATGCTGACTGGAAAACCGATGTTATATGTGGCCAATGTAGCAGAAGATGATTTGATGGATCTGTCTGCGAATGAAAATCTGACAGCAATCAAGGAATATGCTGAAAATGAAGGGTCCGAAGTCATTGTCATTTCTGCAAAAGTTGAAGAAGAGATTGCAGCACTTGATGATGATGAAACGGAAATGTTCTTGGAAGAACTCGGTCTTGAAGAGTCTGGTCTCGATAAACTGATTCGTGCCTCATACGATCTGCTCGGTCTTGCAACATACTTCACTGCAGGTGTTCAGGAAGTCCGTGCATGGACGTTTAAAAAAGGTATGACTGCACCTGAATGTGCAGGCATCATCCATACCGATTTCCAAAAAGGATTCATCCGTGCAGAGACGGTTGCCTATGACGATCTTGTCGAAGCGGGCAGCGAACTCAAAGCAAAAGAAGCGGGCAAAGTCCGTCTGGAAGGTAAAGAATATATTATGAAAGACGGAGACGTCGTTCATTTCAGGTTTAACGTATAGATCAAAGATTAAAGTGTCATCCGATTCGTCGGATGGCACTTTTTTTGTGCAAAATGTTGAAATAGTAACCCTTTGTTGGCATTATTTGAACGTTCATTTAAAATATTGAATGAATATTCAAAAGAGGTGAACGCGTTGTCATTTATCCAGGAACAGAGAAAAGAGCAGATCATTAATGCCTGTATCGAAGAACTGGCTGAATCAGGCTATGAAAATATGACTTTTAAAAATATCGCAAAGCGGGCGGAGATCAACCCGAGTCTAGTATCCTATCATTTCAAATCTAAAAATATATTGTTATTCGCACTGCTTGAGCATATTTTTATTCACAAAATTGAACATATTCAACAGTCCCTTTCAGAAGATAAACCAGTTATTGAAAGAATAGAGGAATATATCAATGCATCCCTGAATTACCAAAGAAAATTCAGGAAAGAAAACATCGCGATGATAGAAATCATATTCAACGCGAGGACAGAAGATAACAAAGCATTTTATCTGATGGATGGTGATGAGCCTGATGGTGTTTATTTAATATTGAATTCAATCATTGAAGAAGGTATTGAAACACAGCAGTTCAAATCAAATGTCGACGTTAAAATTTTAACAAGAATTATTAACGGCGCGATTGATGAAATGATTTTTGCTCCGGAAAACGATACGGAAAGTGAAAGATATGGCGAAGAACTGTTCAAAATGGTGAAAGATTACTTATGTATAGGAGGCGGACACAATGAATAGTGAAAAGCTGGGGCTGAATGGTTTTGAGAAAACGCTCATTGTCATCATTCCAATTTTAATGGCGGTCATATTCTATTACCTCCCATCTGTCGTCCATTGGATTGAAATGATCCCTTTTCTGTCGGATAATCAGCTGATCAATTTCATTACAGGTATCGAAAGCAGCTGGCTGAACCGCGGACTTGGAGCAGTCGGGTTTATATCAGGTGTCTTTTTATCGGTCTTTATTTACACAGAGATTTTGAAGATGGAAGTCACTCGCGATTACGTAGTTGTGGATATTTTTGATAAAAAATCTGAAATACAGAAGTCGGATATCCAGTGTGTTTTCAAATAAGGAAAAAAGCTTGTCATCATCGGTCATGACGGGTTTGAGATTTTAAGACAGGACACAGATTATTCAACTGAGAAACTTCAAAATGCATACCAAAAATTCCATTATCCGTGGGTCAGTGAAGATCCGTATATCAATGAGTTTTTCAAATGGACTGCCGGTCACGATGAATTAAGTGAGACGGCAAACACGATTCTTTATGAAAGAAGACAGGCCAAAAGGGATGACGATGAAAATAAAGTGAAAGATCTCAGACACGATCTGATGGAACTCGGTGTCATTGTCAAAGATTGCAATAACGCCCAGTTTATCCGGCTGGTCATTCATTAAGTCAGGAGTTTTAATATGTTTGAAGTGAAAACACAGACAATGAAAAGTAAGCGGGCGCTGTCACTGGATCTCGCCCGCGGTTCGATGCTGTTTCTCATTATTTTGTCACACGTACCGTTGATGATGTACTTGAGTGAACTCGGTGTCGTCACTAAAATGGCGCCTGGAAACGCTTTTGAAAGTTTCATAAATATGATGATGGAGTTTTTCGTGGACAACCGTGCCCGGCCGCTGTTTGCAGTGTTGTTCGGCTACGGCATCATTATGATATACAACAAGCAGAGCAGGCGGAGCAGTATTTATGAAGCGAAGCGTCTCATCCTCCGCAGATGCATTTATTTAATTCTGTTCGGCATGATTTTAACCGGTGTTTTCTGGGGTCAGGATATATTGATGGTTTACGGCATTGCAGGAATCATACTTCTGCCTTTTCTCGGCAGGAGCAATAAGACGCTGCTGATCTGGACTGCTGTAACAACCGTCATCTACGCAGTATTTGTTTCCCTATTATGGGGCGGGATTTTATTTGCAATGGAAGGGTACAGCATCCCTGTTGAATTCACCGGTGAAGAAACATACTTCAATACAGTCTGGGCGCGTCTTTTCAGCATTCCATTCGTACCGCTGTTCACCCATCTGATGTTTCCGGTCATTCCGTCCGTGCTGATGGGATTCTGGCTGGGGCAGCTGAATGTTTTGATTAAACCTGAAGAACACCTGCCATTTTTGAAAAAGTTAATGATCATCACGCTTTCGATATCCATTATCGGTGCGATTCCTCTGGTACTAATCAATGATGTCATATTCCCGTCGTACTTCAACGCAGGAGTGATATATGGCGTGCACATCATTTCGGGATTATTTGCCGGCCTCGGCTACGCAGCATTATTCGGCATTTTAGGACATAAAATCAATTCACCGAATAAAATCACATCTGCCATGGCGGCGATGGGCAAACGATCACTGACATTCTTCGTACTGCATGAAATACTCCTCGTATTATTCTTGTCGCCGATCGCACTCAACCTCGGGGCGCATATAAACATCACCATCGGCTTTCTCTTTTCTGTTCTGCTATGGGCAGTTACGCTGACCATTGCCTATTTCATGGATCAGAGAGAAAAGCACGGGCTGCTCGAAACCTGGATGAGAAAACTCACTTATAAAACATGAAAAACTCTATAACTTTTGAAAGGATGAAGGTTGTGGTTGCGAGCATGGCACGAGTTGCTTGTGATTAGCGGTTTCGTGCCATAACTCGCATGAAAAGGA
>NZ_LFKO01000001.1:920233-956874 GCF_001265075.1 Salinicoccus sp. YB14-2 | reverse complement strand
CTCGCATGAAAAGGGTAGAGTTATGGCGCTGGAGCAGGCTTTCTGCCATAACTCGCATGAAAAGGAAAGAGTTATGGCGCTGGAGCAGGCTTTCTGCCACAACCTGCATGAAAAGGAAAGAGTTATGGCGCTGGAGCAGGCTTTCTGCTACAACTCCCATGAAAAAAGGAGAGTTATGGCACCGGAAATCCATCACCTGTTCTCACATTAAAATAAAAAACACAATTAAATTATTGTAATAAGTCCACATTGCTGATATAATAATTGATTGTGAGTAATGAAAATTATTCCTTGTTAATAACGAGTTGTTATTAGCCGTCAAAGACCATAAGGAGGTGCAGAAGATGAGAGCATATGAAATTTTATATGTTATCCGCCCAAATATTGAGGAGGAAGAAAAAACAGCTTTAGTAGAGCGTTTTGATAACCTTTTAACTACAAATGGTGCGGAAATCGTCGAATCAAAAGAGTGGGGTAAACGTCGTTTAGCTTATGAAATCAATGATTTCACAGATGGATATTACCAAATCATCAAAGTTAATGATGATGGCACAGCTACTCAAGAATTCGAGCGTCTTGCTAAGATCAGCAATGATATCATTCGTCATATCATTGTCCGTGATGAGCAGGCAGAAGAAAAAGCAAGCAAATAATTTAGTCAAATAATGACATGGAGTTGATTGCATGATAAACCGTGTTGTATTGGTCGGTCGCTTAACACGTGACCCGGAACTTAGAGTCAGTCAGAACAATATATCTGTTACAACTTTCAACCTGGCAGTCAATCGTCCTTTTACAGGGCAAAATGGTGAACGTGGTGCGGATTTTATAAACTGTGTTACTTTCCGTAAACAGGCGGAAAATGTTAACCAGTATGTACAAAAAGGCAGTCTCGTAGGTATTGATGGCAGAATTCAGACCAGAAACTATGAGAATAAAGATGGCCAGAGAGTTTATGTGACCGAGGTTGTATGTGACAGTGTTCAGTTTTTAGAGCCAAAAGGACAACAAGGTAGTAATCAATCTCAAAATAATTATAACTCAGCAGATAATTATGCAAATGCATACGGTGGAGGCGCTGGAAACCAGTCAACTGGCTCCAGACCTGCCCAATCATCACCAAGACAGGATAAAACTGAGGAAAATCCATTTGCCAATGCAGATGGCCCGGTGGATATCAGTGATGATGACTTACCGTTTTAAGATTTAACCATAATTAATTAAAGTATAGAAATAATTTCGTATTACGTGTGTGAACTGTGTGTGTAATCAAAAAAACGTCCAATGTGTGTGGATGTTTAATATAAAATGTGTGTAAAGCGTCTGTGACTCGGTCACAGGCGCTTTTTTATATTTTTAATTCCCAGATGTTTTATGTTAGTGTAATCTTAAATAAAAGATATGGTATTAAATCCGGTTGATCAGTCATGAGCCGGACCAGGAGGAGAGTTTCAAATGAAAAAAATGATGTGTAAAGGTAAGCTGCACCGTGCAACTGTAACGGAAGCGGATCTGGATTACGTTGGAAGTATTACAATAGATGCGAAATTGATGAAAGAAGCGAATATCCATCCTTACGAGATGGTGCAGATAACAAATCTGAGAAATGCGGCAAGATGGAAGACTTATGCACTGCCTGCTGAAGCGGAAGGCGGAAAAATCTGTCTGAACGGACCGCCTGCGCACCTGTTTTCAAAAGGTGACCTCGTCATTATTTTAAGCATGGCGGAAATGTCAGAAGAAGAGATTCAGGAGCTGAAACCGAAAGTCGTGTTCATGGATGAGCACAATCAGATTACAAACATCGAAGAGCACGATCTCGCACAGATGATCGCAGACGTACAAAATGTGGAATAACCGATAAAAAATGGCGGCTTGGACAATCTCAGACCGTCATTTTTTAGAAATAAGCAGATTAGAATAAAAATAAAAACCGATTCCATTGTAAAATGGAGTCACTAAATTAAAGGGGTGAGTCATTTTGTCTTATCAAAAGATTGTACCGCACTTGTGGTTTGATACTGAAGCAATGGAAGCTGCTGAATTTTACACCAGCCTGTTCCCGGATTCGAGAATGATAAATTCAAATATTTTTGAACAGACGCCGTCCGGCGATGCGGAGCAGGTCGACTTCGAAGTGATGGATTATCGTTTTATGGGCATCAGTGCAGGACCTTACGTCACAAAAAATCCCTCCATTTCATTTATGGTCATTTTCTCCAAAGATGAACAGGATGAGTTTCAAAACATCTGGGAAGCACTGACAGAGGGAGGCAAAGTTCTGATGCCGTTTCAGAAATACGACTTCAGCGAACTGTACGGCTGGGCAGAGGATAAATACGGGGTGTCCTGGCAACTGTACCGGACGGAAGCACCGGCAGAAGAAATCGACAGCCGGATCATACCCGCCATGATGTTCATCAATGATAATCTCGGCAAAGCGGAAGATGCGATGAACTTCTATATGGACATCTTCAATGATTCAAAAACGGACGGAGTTTATTATTACCCGGGAAATATGGAACCGAATATGACGGATCATATCATGCATGGCCAGTTCGAGCTGGAAAATCAGTGTTTTGCATTGATGGATTCGGCTGAAAAACATGAATTCAACTTCAGCGAAGGGGTGTCGCTCCTCGTCAAATGTGAAGACCAGAAAGAAATCGATTATTACTGGGACAAGCTGTCACATGTGCCGGAATCTGAACAGTGCGGCTGGCTGAAGGACAAATATGGTGTATCGTGGCAGATCGTACCTAAAGTGATGGATGAGATGGTGGAGGCGGGCACACCCGAACAGCTGAAACGCGTGACCGCATCCTTTCTGAAGATGAAAAAGTTTGATATTGCCAAATTGGAAGCTGCTTATCATCAATCCTGAGACCGGCTCGATCCAGCGCTGATATCACGTTTTTAAACAGTGATAAAGGGTAACCAATTAATAAATGCCTCGAGAAGGAGTTATGACCCAATATGTTGAAAATAACTGAAAGTGATTATCCAAATGTCATTTATATGGAAGTGGACGGCGGCGTGACTAAAAAAGATACAGATGAAGCCGCTGAATTTATAAGCAGACATTACGGTGAAAGTAGTGAAATCAATGTACTTGCCTACTTTAAAAAGATACAGAATGTCGAAGTCGGCGCCTTGGTGAAAGGTACATTCGTCGATATGTGGTACTGGAACCAGTATGAAAAAATTGCTTTTGTCACCGATGATGAAAGACTGAAAAAAGCAGATTCTGTGGCAGACTACCTCCCCGGCCTTAACGTCAAAGAGTATGATAAGGCAGAAATGGACGACGCCTGGAGCTGGCTCAGCGAATAAGGCTGGATGACGCCATACCTGGGACAGACAAACATTTGGATGGTTTTATTTTAAAAATGAACTTTTGAAAAGACCCGAGACAATCCGGGTCTTTTTCACTTAGTGATGGTATAGAGCGCCGTACTGTGGTTAAATGAAACTAAGTAAAATACGTATATTAAGGTGAATGCAATGAAACATATTATAGATGGAAAGTGCCTTTGGATAATGTTTGTGGTATTGATACTCGCGTCATGTCACTCCGAACCGGCGGAAGAAACTGAAGAATCGGAAGCACCTGAAGCGACGGAAGCACAGGATGAAACCGAAGAAAGCTCTGGGGAAGCTGACGAGGGAGAAGAGTCTGCAGAAGAGACATCTGAATCGGAAGAGATTGAAGAACGTACATATGAGCTTGTAACTGAAAAAGAAGTTTTTGATGAGGCTGGCATCGAGGCGCTTGTAAACAGGCAGTACCTGCTGAGCGAAGATTATGTACCGCGTGATCTGGTGGCTGTCGAAGTGCCGTTGATATTCCCGGAGCATACGGAAATCAATCAGCTCCGGGCCCCGGCAGCTGACGCATTGAAGCAGATGTTTGCAACGGCAGAGGAAGCGGGCATTATATTATATGCAAGGTCCGGCTACCGTTCATACGGGACCCAGGAGATACAATACGGGAGTTACGTGGAAACGCACGGTGAGGAAGCGGCGAGCCGTTTCAGTGCACCGCCGGGGGCCAGTGAACATCAGACGGGGCTCGCAATGGATGTGACGAGTGAAAGTGTCGGCTATGAACTGTTGGAATCTTTCGGTGAGACGGTTGAAGGCGAATGGGTAAAAGACAACGCTCACGTCTACGGCTTTATCATCCGCTATCATGAAGGCAAGGAAGATATTACCGGCTACATGTATGAACCGTGGCATTTGAGATATGTCGGCAAAGAGCTGGCGCATGATATAAAAGAAAGTGGTCTGACTTATGAAGAATATATTATGGAGAGTGGGATAGACATTGAAGAGAACTGAGCAGAATAAAAACAGTTCAATCTTATTTAAAATACTGGTTCCCATATTATTGCTCATTGTGGTCATCGGGGCGGCATACGGCACTTTCACCTTTTTGAACGATGACGGTGAACCGGGTGAAGAAGTGGCAGTGGATGGAGAATCGGAAAACAGTGAAAATGACGGGGGGACAAACGGCGATGACCCGGAAAGTGACGGCTCGGATGACAGCGGCTCGGAAGCGGACGGCGAAGCGGCATCAGAATCTGAAACGACGGAAATTACAATCTCGACCGTCGGCGATATAATGGCCCATGATGAGCAGTATTGGGGCGCTTACGTAGAAGAGACGGATTCATACGATTTTAAACCGGTCTTTGAACACGTGAAGCCCTATCTGGAAGAGGCGGACCTTGCAATCGGCAACTTTGAAACGACAGTTGCGGGTGAGGACCGGGGCTACACGGGCTATCCGTTGTTCAATACACCGGATGCAATTGTCGAAGGTGTGGAGTATGCAGGGTTTGATTCAATCGTCACTTCCAATAACCACAGCCTGGACATGGGCGCACAGGGCATCGAACGCACAGTCCAGAAGCTTGAGGAAGCGGATATGGATGTTGTCGGTACATATGAGGAAGCACCGGAAGAGCGCCATGTCATTAAAGATGTCAACGGCATCAAAGTGGCGTTGCTCGCGTTTACAGAAAGCATGAACGGCATGGACGACCCGTATACGGACGAAGAAGTGCATAATATGATTGACGTCATCTCTGAAGAGAATTTGACAGCGGCCATCGATGCAGCGAAAGCGGACGATCCGGACATCATTCTCACATACATGCACTGGGGCCCTGAACATGTAGAGGAGCCGGGTGACAGCCAGAAACATTACGCACAGTTTTTAGCGGATCAGGGCGTGGACCTCATCATCGGTTCCCATCCGCACGTGCTGCAGCGCGGGGAAACCATTGAATCCAGCGACGGCGAACATGAAGCATTCGTCGCTTACTCACTGGGTAACTTCGTTTCCAACCAGCGCCTTGAAACAATCGGAGAGGACTTCCAGCCGAATGAAGACGGCGTCATCATGCACTTCGATATTGAAAAAGATACGGCATCCGATGAAACGACAGTGGCCGACATCAGCTACACGCCGACATGGGTGTACCGCCACAGTGAAACCGGCGAGAGACCGTTTGATTATGAGATACTGCCTGTAGAAGATTTCCAGGGTGACGAAAATCTGCCGGACAGTATATTGGAACGTCTCGACCGCTCGCTTGAACGGACAAATTCAAGGTTGAATTTAGAATAATGAAATCTGAATAAACGGATGATCGATTAACGCTCAGAGTTAATGATTTGTTCGTTTATTCTTTTTAAATCATGAAATTGCAGGTGTAAAGATGAAGAAATGGATTGGCATCATAATTGGCGTGATAGCGGTTCTCGCAGTCACTGTAATAGTATTATTTAACTTTACGAATATTTTCCAGGCAAATGAAGATGAAGCATTGAATGAATATGTTTCAAATTTTGAAGAAGGCAGCTATGAAGAAATCTATGAAAATCTCAGCGCAGAGCATAGAGAAGAATACAGCGCTGAAGATGTGACAGAACGTTATGAAAAGTTTTACGAAGATCTGGGCGTTGAAAAAAGAGAAATCAACAACCTAGAACTGGATGAAGAAAACTCTACAGATGTCCATAAGATCTACGACGGGGAATGGGCAATCGATTCCGCATACGGCGAACTTTCCAAAGATATCGAGGTAAGCCTTTTATACAATGAGGAAGAGAATGACTGGCATGTGGAATGGACACCTGACATGATCATTCCGGAGCTTGGCAATCATGTACTGGACTTCAACTTCACTAAAGGTGAGCGCGGTGAAATCCAGGATAAATCCGGAGAACCCCTGGCGTTCAACGGTCACAAGGAAGTGGTCGGCTTTATTGCCGGAGAGGTTGAAGAAGAAGACCTGACGGCTCTGAGCGATACGCTTGAAATCAGTGAGGAATCACTGGAGAGCACTTTCAATCAGGAGTGGATCAGTGAAGGGATGTTTGTTCCCATTAAGGAAACACACCGGTTTTCTGATGAGGACAAAGCCGGTTTTGAAGAGAACAATCTGCAGGTGCAGGAAGAGCCTGCCCGGGAATATGAGCTGGATGCGGCAACATTCCATCTGCTCGGCTATGTCGGCGGCGTGAATGCAGAAGAACTTGAAGAATCGGATTATTTAAGCGAGGGCGATGTGACCGGCAAGCGCGGACTCGAACAGTTATACGATGAACGTCTTCAGCCGAAAAGCGGTTATGAAATCGCGATTACGGATGACAGCGGCAATGTCGTCGAGACTTTATTCAATGAAGCGGCCGAAGACGGATCGGATATTGTACTGACGATAGATAAGGAGCTGCAGGAAATCATCTACAGTGAGATGGAAGATGATTCAGGCTCAAGCGTGGCACTGGATCCGGCCAATGGAGATATGATGGCCACGGTCAGCTATCCGAGCCCGAGCCCTTATGATTTCATGTTCGGCATCAGCCAGAATGAGCTGGAAGAACTGCAGAATGATGATGAAAACCCGCTTGTCGGAAAATTCAACCGCACGACTTCACCGGGCTCAACCCAGAAAATACTTTCTGCACTGGTTGCGCTCAATACCGATGGATTTGACCGTGATGCGACCCGTGAAATTTCAGGCAAGAGCTGGCAGCAGGATGATTCATGGGGCGGCTACAGCGTCAACCGTTATCATGTGGAAGATGGCGCGTTCGACCTCGACCGCGCAATCACAAGTTCCGACAACATCTACTTTGCACAGACGATGCTGGAACTTGGTGGCGAACGTTTCACAGAAGGCATGCACGCGCTCGGCATCGGTGAGGAATATGACACCGACTATCCGATATATACCAGTCAGGTTTCAAACGAAGAACAGATTGAAAATGAAGTACTGCTTGCCGACAGTGCATACGGCCAGGGTGAGCTGCTGATTTCACCGATACAGATCACTTCGATCTATGCAGGTGTCATCAACGGCGGCGATATTTACGTGCCGCATATACTTGCGGATTCTGAAGATGAAATCCAGGTGGAGAACATCGCAGACGAGGATGATCTGGACTACCTTGAAAGTGCAATGAGAAGCGTCGTGACCGATTACCACGCAAGCGATATGGAACGGGACTATGCGTCATTTGCAGGCAAGACAGGCACCAGTGAAAATAAAATGTCACAGGACACACGCGGTTCGGAAACGGGCTGGTTCATCGGTTATGATCAGGATTCAAAAGACATGATTTTAAGTCTTTACGCTGAAGATGTGGAAGATCGCGGCATGAGTGAATATTCAGCACAGAAATTTGCGGATATTCAAGATGAGTACAGAGATGCAGAATAATACTATAGTTAAAAAATGCTTATCCTTTATAAATATAAGGGATAAGCGTTTTTTTATAAATAAAACCCTGTCCATTCAGTTTACTATCCAATTTTACTATGCTAAGCTTTTTATAATTATCTGAATAATTTCGCTCGACGTTCAAGTGATTTTTAACAAAGAATTCTGACGGGAAGGAGATTTTCAATATGGACGCATTTCCATTATCAGGGTGGCTGATTTTAATTTTGCCGCCCATACTTTTTATCGGTTCAGTCGTCATATGGTATATACGGGAACTCAAAATGGAAAAACTGGAAAATGAACTTTTTACAAAACAAAAAAGAAATGAGGAGGCTTAATCAATGGGTGGTACCGGTATACTAATAATTGTTATCTTGTATCTCGTATTTCTGTTGGGCCTCGGTATGTGGTCTGCCAGATTAAGCAGTAAAGGTTCTTCCGAATATTTTCTTGGCGGAAGGAATCTTGGGCCATGGGTTCTATCCATGAGTGAAAAAGCATCGGAATCCAGTGGTTTTATGACGGTCGGTCTGCCTGGTGAGGCATACTCGACTGGTATGAGTGCAGCATGGAACGCAGTATCCAGTGTGTTCTCCATCTTCAACTGGCTGTTCTTCGCAAAAAGGATACGCCGTTTATCAGAGCTGCAGAATTCAATTACGGTGCCGGATTTCCTGTCCGCACGTTTCAAAGATGATACACATGTCATGAGATGGGTCTCCATCGTTGTCATGACAGTTTTCATGACGGTATATGTTACGGCTCAGTTCGTGGCATTTGGTGTTTTATTTGAAGTCGTACTTGGAGTCAGCTTTTCGACAGGTGTCATCGTCGGCGGTATCGTTACGATCATCTATACGATGATGGGCGGTTTCCTTGCGGTGTCCCTGACTGACTTTATACAAGGTTTACTGATGGCATTTGCATTTTTCGTATTGCCGATTCTCGGTATTATAGAAATTGGCGGCTTCACGGAAATGGGCTACCAGCTGTCAGATATGATGGGCGAGGAATTCCTTGCACCATTCTTCGGCAACTCGGCACTGACAGTGGCGGGCCTGATCGCTATTATCAGTTACTTATTCATCGGAATCGGATTCAACGGTTCCCCGCACGTTCTGGTGCGTTACATGGCACTGAGAAATACGCGTGATGTAAAACGTATTGCACTGATCGGTATCGTCTGGATGATGATTGCATACTACGGTGCCGTTCTTATCGGTATGTCGGGCCTTGCATTATTCCCGGGCATTGAGAATCCGGAACATATTTTCCCGACAATGACCGTTGAACTCTTGCCTTGGTGGCTAGCAGGTGTCATTGTTGCAGCGGCATTGTCTGCAATGATGTCATCAATCGACTCCATGCTGCTGATTGCATCTTCAACGATCGCTGAAGATATGTGGAATAAAATTTTCAATAAAGGCGAGCTCAGAGAGGATAAGACAATTCTTATCTCCCGTATCGCAACGGCTGTACTCGGTGCGTTCGCAATCATCATCGCCCTGAACCCGCTTGACTCGGTCTTCTGGCTGGCAGTCTTCGCATGGGCGGGTCTCGCTACATGTTTCGGACCGCCGATTATCCTTTCAATTTTCTGGAAGGGTGTCACTAAAGTCGGAGCAATCACAGGTATGATCGTCGGACCGGTTGTAACAGTCATCTGGTATTTCTGGCCGCCGGTTGATATTTATGAAGGCGGACCGGCGTTTATTGCGGCATTGGCTGCAATCGTTGTGGTCAGTCTGTTCACAAGACCGCCTGAAGACGATGACTTTGATAAGTTATGGGATGACTTCACCGAGAAGAACGAACTTGGCAGATTTTCATTCCTGCCTTCGGATGAACAAGTCATTGAAAATCTGAAAGCGAGCAACCTGGACAATAAGACTGAAAAAGAAATTATTATGGACCTGATTGACCGTGATTATAAATCGGCGGGTACATTCAGAACGACGGGAACAGCTGAAACGAATGGATAAAAGGATGAAAATAGATGGATAACGTTGAAAACCAACAGGTCTCTATCATCAATACACCAATGGATCTGAGCGATAGGGAACTGGTTGGTTATCCGTACTTGATCGTATTATGTAAAGTGACCATGCCGCGGATATTCATGAAACCGAGAACGGCATGGACGGTCATTACGGTGGACCTTGTAAAAGGTGTGCCGCTCCGTTCAAATATGTTCCCAGAAACGAATGAAATTAATATAGATTCTTCAGCATTGGTGCCCCCGGTACTGACTACGGAAGAAGCCATCAATAAAGCGCGAAAATTGGTAATCAGATGGGTGATGCATAAATTTCATGCATTCAAAAACCCTGAAATAGAAATTGTACAGCAGCAGGAAGTATACAAGGCATTTTTCTTCTCAGAAATAGACGGCAAGGAAATATTGGTCGATTCTGTCAAAGGTCTGACGGGGGAAGATTTATAATCTATATGAAAGCAGGGATACTGTGTTTGATTTCAAATCAAGAAGATCACGGGTCATCGATAAACTTCAAGAACAGGGCGATGCAGTCGCAGTCATTATGAATCCGGACTACGTCTATTATCTGACAGGTTATCACGGCGCTCTCGGTATCGAGTGGGGCCGGCCGAATATCTTCATCCAGACTGTAGACGGCGAATCAGTACTTATTGTTCCTGTAATGGAAGAAGAAATGGCGCACAAACAGACGGATGTCACAACAATCATTCCGTGGACAGACGGCATAGACGGGGAGTGGCGCCCGGATCTGAAAAAGTATCTGGACAAATATAAAAATGACAAAGTTTCCGTCGATTATATGTGGATGCCGCGCGTCGTCTGGGACTTTATCGGAGAAGTGATTCCAAAAGACTGCATATCCGATATCGGGCCGGAAATAGACAGGCTCAGGAGCATTAAAGATCCGCAGGAAATCCAAGTCGCAAGACACGCAGGCGAAGTCGCTGTGGAAATGCTGAAAGGTGCGATGAAAGTCGCAGCATCCGGGGTTTATGAATACGAAGTGGAACTCGCATCAAAAGAAGCGGGTACACGCCACGCAGCAAAGCTGATGGAAGAACACTATCAGCATGTGCAGCCCTTTAACTATCCCGGCATCGGAAATAAACAGATTATGAGCTCAGGAAGCGAAATCACAATGTGCCACCACAGGAGCGGCATGACGAAACTCGTCCATGGCGAGCCACTCTTCATCTGCCACTGCGGTACGGCAGAGTTCAAAAACTTCTTCGTCGGATTCGACCGTACACTTTTCGTCGGCGACATCAACGACGAGGCTGCAAAAATGCTCGATGTGGCCGAAAAGGCACAGAAATCGGCGATAGCCCAGATTAAGCCCGGTGCGTATGCGAAAGACGTATTTGAGGCATATGCCGGAGTCATCGAAGACAATGGCTATCCGATTCCGTTCAGAGCCGGCCGCTCTTTAGGATTCTCATACACTGCCTCCCCGGAACTTGCGAAAAACAGCGAGGCGGTCATTGAAGAAGGCATGGTATTTGCCGTCGACGGCGGTACGGACTCTGACAACTACCGCACCCAGGTCGGCGACAGCATACTTGTCACTAAAGACGGGGTAGAATATTTAACACCGTTTACGAAAGACCATGACAAGCTGATCGTAGGAAAATAAAGCCCTGCTCACATAGAGATGAAATCAGCCGTAAGTGAGCAGGAAACCACAAGCTCTGCTCACATAGCGACGAAGTCAGCCGCAAGTGAGCAGGTCATCACAAAATCTGCTCACATAGAGATGAAATCAGCCGTAAGTGAGCAGGTCATCACAAAATCTGCTCACATAGAGATGAAATCAGCCGTAAGTGAGCAGGCAACCACAAAATCTGCTCACATAGCGACGAAATCAACCGCAGGTGAGCAGGCCATCACAAAATCTGCTCACATAGAGATGAAATCAGCCGTAAGTGAGCAGGGCATAGACGATACACAATAGCCCCATACACAAAGAGTCACTGGATTTTATTTTCCAGTGACTCTTTTTTAATCTTTTGTATTTTTACGAATGGCTCTGGTTCAGTTTCAGCCTGCGCTTCTTCTCTGATTGATCAACCAGCAGATTGGCAGCTGCGTCGCCGGTAACATTCATCGTTGTATATGCCATATCAAGCAGACGGTAAATCGCAGCAATCGGCCCCATCATTTCAATCGGCAGTCCGAGCAGCGTTAAAAATGATGCGCCGAGGACGATACCGCCGCCGGGAATACCGGGGGCAGCCATATTCAATACTGTAGCAATCAGGACAAGATAGATGATCTGGCCGACATCGAGCGGCAAGTTGTAAAAGTCGGAAACGAATACCGCAAGCACACTGAATGATACTGCACCACCGGCCATATTAATGGTCGTACCAAGCGGGACGACAAAATTCGTAATGGATTCAGATGCTTTGAAATCCGTTTTTGAAACGCGCATCGTTGTCGGCAGGGTAACCGCGGAGCTCGTTGTAGATAATGAAACCAGCCATACTTTGTATATACCTTTGATGAATTGTAATGGTGTCCGACCGGTATATAGCCATACAGGTATAAGCATGACAATGATGAAAGCCATAATACATCCGAGATATGCGGTAAATATGTAGAGTCCGAGCGCTGAGAAAATCCCGGTGCCGTATTCAGCAACCGCAAATGCCATCAGTGAAATGATACCGATCGGTGTCGTTTCCATAATAAAGTCCAGTACTTTGAAAATGACTTTTGAAAGACTGTTGATCACATTCTTTACGGGTTCGGCTTCCTTACCGACGATGACAATCGCAATGGAGAAGATGGCGGTGAACAAAATCGTCGCCAGTATATCACCTTCGGAGATGGCCATAAATAAGTTGTCGGGAACGATATTCATAAAGAATTCAGCCAATGTCGGTTCTGCAACTTCTCCGTCATACCCGACAGATTCAACATCGATTCTCTGACCCGGACGGACCAGGTAGGAAATGACCAGACCGATGGCAGCTGTACCGATGAACATCAGCACGAAAACTATAATACTCTTTAAACCGATACGGCCGAGATCCTGTGAGCTGCCGATATTGATGATGCCTGTGGAAACAGCTACAAAAATGACCGGAATAATCATCATTTGGATCAGGTTTAAGTAAATATCTCCGACAAAGCTTGTCTGGATGGAGAATTCGGGGAAAATTATTCCCAGCAGTATACCCAGTCCAAAACCGATGGCAATGCGGGTGAATAGATGATTTTTTCCTGTCAGTAATTTTTTCATTGAAATTTGCTCCTTAAAAGATGATGGCAGCAGGCTGCAGAAGTACCGAAAAAAATTTAAAGAATTATTAAATTTAAAAAAAGTGATTAAATTCTAACAATTTAAAACGGACCTGTCAATACATGTTTTAAGCGAGGTGATCAATGGTTTCGTTTTCATTTCATTTAGAATAAAAAAACGCCCCATCCAAAAGGATGGAGCGAAATTCAAGTCTTTCAATTAAAACATTTCTGAAGCGACTTTTTGGTTCAAGAAGTTAAGCAGATAATCCGGGCTGCCTGTCTTCTGGTCTGTACCTGAAAGTTTGAAACCGCCGAATGGGTGGTATCCAACGACAGCTGCAGTACAGCCGCGGTTCAGGTAAAGGTTACCAACATCGAATTTGCGAACTGCCAAGTGCCAGTTTTCACGTGTATTCGTGATGACTGCACCAGTCAGACCGTATTCAGTGTTGTTTGCAACTTTAAGACCTTCTTCGAAATCTTTAACTTTAGTGAAGCCGACAACAGGCCCGAAGATTTCTTCCTGCATGATTACAGCTTCCGGATCAAGGTCTGAGAAGATTGTCGGGTGCACAAAGAATCCAGTGGAATCGTCTGTTTCTCCGCCAAATTCAAGTTTACCTTCTTTTTTGCCTGTTTCGATATATTCTTTAATGTTGTTGAACTGTTTCTGGCTGACAACAGGTCCCATGTCAGTGTTGTCTACTGTGTTACCTACAGTCAGTTCTTTCGCCAGTTCGATTGATCTTGCAAGTACTTCATCATGAACATCTTCGTGAACGACAGCACGTGAACATGCTGAACATTTCTGTCCTGAGAAGCCGAATGCTGAAGTGACGATAGATTCAGCTGCCACATCAAGGTCAGCATCTTTATCAACGACAATTGTATCTTTACCGCCCATTTCAGTGATTGTGCGTTTCAGGAAGTGCTGGCCTTCCTGAACAACTGCCGCTCTTTCCGTGATGCGGAGTCCAACGCCTTTAGAACCTGTAAATGTGATGAAGTGTGTTTTATGGTGGTCTACAATGTAGTCACCGATGTCACGTGATGAACCAGGGACAAAGTTGACCACGCCTGCAGGCAGTCCTGCTTCTTCAAGGACTTCCATCAGTTTATATGCAATCAGAGGTGTATCTCCTGAAGGTTTTAACAGTACTGTATTACCTGCAACAACCGGTGCAAGTGTCGTACCTGCCATGATCGCGAATGGGAAGTTCCACGGCGAGATTGTTACACCGACACCCATCGGCTGATAGAAGTAGCTGTTTGTTTCACCTTCACGGTCAAGTGTCGGTTTACCGTCTGCCAATTCCACCATTGAGCGGGCATAGTATTCAATGAAGTCGATTGCTTCATTTGTATCTCCATCAGCTTCATTCCATGGTTTACCAGCTTCGTACACCATTAATGCTGAGAATTCATGTTTTCTCCGGCGAATGATTGCTGAAACTCTTAAAAGCAGATCTGCACGTTCCTTTGCAGTCCACGCACTCCATGATTCAAATGCTTCTTCAGCAGCTTCGAAAGCCTGCTCGATATGATCTGTTTTAGCTTTTGAAACATGACCAAGAATCTGCTCTTTATCAGCAGGATTGATAACAGTCGTTTTATCGTCTGTCATAATTTCTTTTCCACCGATTACGAGTGGACGGTGAACACCAAAATCTTCTTTCACTTGCTCTAATGCTTGTTTGAATGCCTGCTTGTTTGATTCTTGTGTAAAATCAGTCGCAGCCTCTGCTTTGTAAGGCAATACCATTAAAAATTCCTCCTAAAATAAAATTATTGCGAGAAAGCGCATATGTTTATTCTACCCTAAAAATTTAGGATTATGCAAAAGAAAAGGCTTACATTTTAAAGTGGTAAAAAGTCGCAATATTCGTTAAACTGGAAGGAAATATATAAAGGGGAATCTCAATGGAAAATCGTTTGGAAGTACAGGTATTCAGGGGTGAAAATGTGACGATGCGTGACGGCATAAAATTATCTGCAGATATTTACCGGCCGGAAGATAAAGGGGAGTTTCCGGGCATCGTCATCCGGACACCATATGGAAAATCGACAGCAGCACATCATGATACCGGGATGTTTTTTGCACAGAACGGCTACATCGTCATGGTGATGGATGTCAGAGGCCGGGGAGACTCTGAGGGTGTGTTCAAAGAGTACAGAAATGAAGGCGCCGACGGCTATGATTCCATCGAATGGCTGGCTGCACAAAATTATTGTACCGGAAATATCGGTACACTCGGCGGCTCATATCTCGGCAGAATCCAGTGGCTCACCGCACTGCATCAGCCGCCGTCCCTGAAAACGATGGTACCGATCGTCACACCGTCCGATCCGTTTGTAGAATGGCCGACAGGTGTGCCCGGGCCCCACAGTATCTGCTGGACATATATGACGAGCGGACGGATGCAGCAGAATATCAGTCTGGTCGACTGGGAAAGCGTATATGAAACACTGCCGCTGATCGACATGGATAAAGCGTCCGGCAGATATTCCGAACGCTGGCGCGAAGAGGTCAGTCATAACCATCTCGATGACTGGTGGAAAGAATTGTGCTATCAGGATAAATTCGATGATATCGACCTGCCTGTGCTGCATATTTCCGGCTGGTATGACGATGAGCAGATCGGCACACCGCTGAATTTTCACGGCATGACACATACACAGAAGGATAAGAAATCCAAAAACCAGCAGCGTCTGTTGATGGGCCCGTGGTCCCATCAGGTCAACAGTTCGACGAAAGTCGGGGGAATCGACTTCGGCGAAGATGCACTGATCAATATGAACGGCTATCAGCTCAAGTGGTTCGATTTTTATTTGAAAAATAAAACCAACGGGCAGGAGAACGCTGCACCTGTGGATATTTTCGTCATGGGTGATAATGAGTGGCGTAAGGAATACGAGTGGCCCCTTAAGCGGACGGAGTGGACCAAATATTATTTGAACAGCAGCGGCAGGGCGAATTCAAGGTTCGGTGACGGCACGCTACAGAAGGAAATACCGGAACAGAGTGAAACCGATCAATATGACTATGATCCGGCAGACCCTGTGCCGTTCATCACGGAACTCGTATCCCATCAGATTGGCGGCCCGGATGATTATTCGGCAATTGAAAGACGGGACGATATGCTTGTCTATTCAACGGAGACACTCTCTGAAGATACAGAAGTGACGGGACCGGTGACTGTGGAACTTTATGCATCGACCGATGCGAAGGATACTGATTTTATGGTGAAGCTTCTGGATGTTCATCCCGGCGGATATGTGCAGAGACTGACGGACGGCATGGTTAGAGGCCGTTTTAAAAAGGGTATGGACAAGCCAGAGCTTTTAACACCGGGCGAAATTTATAAATTTGAAATCGACTGCTGGAACACGAGCCATGTATTTAAAAAAGGACATAAAATCAGAGTGGAAGTGGCATCCAGCGCATTTCCAAAATATGACCGTCAGCTGAACACAGGTGACCCGTTGGGCGTGACGAGTGAGATGAAAACGGCAAAGCAGACGATTTATCATGACAGCGACCACCCATCCAGTATTACTTTACCGATAATTCCAAGATGAAACCGGTGGTGATGACCATGGATATCAATGCAGTACTGGAATACTTTAAAATCCATTACAATGATACGACGGTAAAAGAAGCGGCTGACTATTTCGGATATAGTGAGTCGCATTTTTATCGTGTCTTCAAAAAGGAAACGGGTGTCACCCCGCAGGATTATCTCGTGAGCCTGAAAGTACAGAACAGTGTAGAGCAGCTTTTAAAGACGAATGCCTCTGTCCTTAATATCCAGTTGAAGTCCGGCTATTTAAGCGAGGGGACTTTTACAAACCGCATCAAAAAATCAATGATCTTGTCGCCGAAACAGCTGACGATGCAGCACTATAAGATTTACAGCGATTATAAGCTGTATGAAGATGATGAGCCGCTGGAAGAAGTCAGCGAACAGGCAGACATTACCGTCCGTCTGACTTCCAGTGAGACATTCGAAGGCATCATATTCATCGGGCTGTTCAAAAAGCCGATACCGAACCAGTCTCCCGTCATCGGCAAAGCGATATTGAAATTCAATAAAGGACGGGACGTTTATTTCAACGATGTGCCTAAAGGCGATTACTATTGCCTGGCATGTGTCATTCACAAGACTTATAATCCACTTAAAATCTTTGTCCACAAAGATAATTTAAGAGGCAGAGTGGAAGAGAAGATGACATTTCCCGGGAAATATAAAAAGAATTTAAATTTACGCCCCCCGCTGCCCGAAGACCCGCCGATCACTTTGAATCTCCCGCTGCTCTTCATCAATATTTTAAAAGAACGCAAAAATGAATATAGAGCGGATTAGAATAAAAAATCATACGACACAAAGACTGCAGATCCATTCACACGGTCTGCAGTCTTTTATTTTCATTTAATTATTATATGAACATATGTTAATATATAGATGAATGAAGAATAAGAGGTGAGCATATGGATTATAAAGAACTGAACCCAGAAACGATAGACACGGTCACTCAGACATTCAAGGCACTCGGAGACCCGACGAGAATACGCATACTGACTTATCTGTTCAACAATGAACATTCGGTCGGCGACATTTCAACGACACTGGATATTAAACAGTCAACGGTTTCCCACCAGTTGAAGACGCTGAAAAACTTAAGGCTGGTCAAGTCACGGAGAGACGGGACGACGATTTATTATTCCCATGATGATGAACACGTCATGCTGATGCTGGATCAGATGATCAGCCATATTAAACACGGTTAATGATTAACTTTAGGAGGTGAGGATATGAGTCACGATCATTCGCATGATGCGAATAAAAAGACATTGTTCTTTGCGTTTATCATCATTACATTTTTCATGATCATCGAAGCCATCGGAGGTTTCCTGACGAACAGTCTGGCACTTCTGGCGGATGCCGGTCATATGCTGAGTGATGCGATTTCACTCGGTGTTGCGGTGGTTGCCCTGACACTCGGTGAAAGGGTCGCAAACTACAGTAAGACATACGGCTATAAACGGTTTGAAATACTCGCCGCCGTGTTCAACGGCGTCACTTTAATATTGATTTCAGGATTCATATTTTACGAAGCCGTCGGCAGATTCCAAAACCCGCCGGAAGTCGCATCATTCGGCATGCTCGGGATTGCGGCAATCGGTCTCGTCGTCAACATCATCGTCGCATGGATGCTGATGCGGAGCGGCAGTACCCAGGATAACCTGAATATGAGAGCCGCGTTCCTTCACGTCTTAGGTGACCTGCTCGGTTCCGTCGGTGCGATCATCGCGGCGCTCCTGATGATCTTCTTCAACTGGGGCATCGCCGACCCGCTTGCCAGTGTCATCGTCACCGTACTCATTCTGATCAGCGGCTGGCGGGTGACAAAAGACGCGCTGCACGTCCTGATGGAAGGCACGCCGGTCAATGTCGACCTTGAAGATATCGTCCGGAGAATCAAGACTTTCGAAGCGGTGAAAGGCATACACGACCTCCATGCATGGACGATTACAAGCGGCATGAACGCACTGTCCGCCCACGTTGTCGTGGACGGGGAGATGACAGTATTCGAATGTCAGGACCTGCTCCATAAAATCGAACATGAACTGGAAGAAAATAATATCGGGCACGTCACGATTCAGATTGAATGCGAAGACCACAGTCACGGAGAGGAAGTCATCTGCGACATGGCGTTCCAGACGGAATCGGATCACCACCACGGTCATGCCCATTAAAAATAAAGGCTTATATCCTGTTGAGAGGATCTAAGCCTTTTCATTTATCAGTTTCACGATGAAATCGGAAGCGGATGTCAGCTCTTCAGAGGAATAGGGCAGTGCTTTTGTGGAATCCATAAGAAACCGTGACAGTTCATCAGGGCTCATCTCTTCAGATTTCATAAACGCTCTGTATCTGTCTTTCGTATAACCGTCCAGGTCAAAATATGCACGGACTGAATCCACATCGAAGTGATGGGCTGCCTGAAGGACAACAAGCATGGTGAAGTGATTCAAATAATAGATGGACAGTGACAGGTCTTCCATTTCAACCCGGGCATAATTTGCCAGCAGAAAATAGGATTTGACTACGGTGTATTTATTCTCGTCATCAATATGATCATGGACTTTCTCTTCTAAATATCCTATAGCAATCTGATGATTGTCCAAATCATCATTAGCGAGATAAAACTCATAAATTTCATTTAAATCAAAGCTGCCGTTGAAGTGGAAATAATTTAAAAAGCGTGTCTGATTGTAAAAATCGAACCAGTCTTCAGAAAGTTTATAGACATTTTTTAAAGGAACATCCGTGAAATCAATTTCTGCTGCATGCTGAAGAATTCTTTTGATGAGGTCAGGTTTATTTCCTGACACTTTGAGACCGGAATTTTTTAAAATGTATTTCAGTTCAAATGCCCTTAACTTACGGAGAGTCTCCGGCAGGCTGTCATCCTCATAGATTACACCCGCATCCAAAAGACGCCGTACGAGATCTGCCGGCTGCCGGTCATATTGGAACTGCCAGAAATCATATTTATGTGCTTCTCCTGTCGTTCTGTCAGTAATATAGTGCATAAAAAGCACATCCACCGCATCCAGTTTCAAATTCATCACACCTTTGAAAAACCATATGTATTATAAATAAAAGCATCGGGAATTTCCCGATGCTTCCAGTGTCATTTTTTATAGTCATACTCATTGGAGTTATAATCGTATTCACTTTTTACTTCAGGGTCAGCAGCTTTCTTTATTTGATTGTCATCATTTACGGGTCTGTAATGGTGTTCATCATCATTCTCTGTATCTTTAAGTGTGATATCATTGTCGGCTTCGATATTGTCACGTTTTGCAGCTGAATCTTGTTCATATGAGTGGCGGCCTCCCGTTTCAGTTGTTGTCCTGCGGGCATCGAGCCTTTCATTCTGTGCTGCTTCAGTCTCCATTGCCTGTGCATCCTGCTGCTGGGTTTCATGATATTCACGAGCTTCTTCCTGTACATATCCATCTTCATCAGCCATATGATCTTCTTTAAGCAAAAGAATCTCCTGTCTGTCCAGGGCATATTTGAAGTGCTCTTTTTCACTGTCTGTGATATCGAACCCGCTCAGAACTTTGTCTTTCGGATCATCATCAGAAAACATTGAGAGGAATTTGTCCCAAGTCGTACCTTCAGAATTTTTAAAGTGTACGCTTCTATATTTCAAGTAGGCATCTTCAAGCTTTTGTTTGGATATCACTGTAATGTCAGATTCTTCAAAACCTTCTCTGCGCAGCTGTTCAATTCTTTTCATTAAATCCTGCTCCGTAGCAAATTTTTCAAAGCGGCTCATTATCAACCCTCCAGATTAATTGAATTTATATAATGATGTCATTGTAGTATTTTACCCCTTTTAAAACCGCATAAACTTAGCTGAAATAAAAAAATCCCCGGTTGGTTTACCAGGGGACGGTTATATAATCTAGCCTTGTCTGATTCCGTATTCATCTTCTTCAGGCTGCATATTGACGACATTATCTTTGACTGTATGATAATAATTTCTTTCTTCTTCTTTTTCCTCTTCTTCTTCCAATATGGCATCCACTTTGGCATGCTGAACTTCTTCTTCCTCAAGTTCAAGTTCTTCATCATAGTCTGTGACGTAAGTGCTCATGTCTATGCGGTGAGTGTCTTCGTCAGTTCTGATCTCATTGACCGGTTTCTCTTTTTTCTGTGCCACTTCCGTAGTGACGGTAATGCCGTCATAATCTTTTGTCACCGTTTCGCGTTCTTTTTCTTTGATCATTTCATCCGACCTCTTTTCTTCATCATCTGAAATACTGCCTGTTTTACTTATTGTATCTTCGGCTGCTTCACGGGATTCATCTGTGGAACTGTCAGCACTGTTTTCATGCGCTTCTTCCACTTCTTCAGTATGTGACAGACCTCTCACGAACAATAAAATACTTCCCTCATCCAAAGCTTTGTCATACTTGACTTTATCATCTCCGGACAGATTGAGCTGGTCCATGACACGCGTGCCTGCGTCATCATCACCGAACTTTGAAGCGAAACGGTCCCACAATGTACCGTGAGATTTTTTGAAGTTGACAGACGTGTAGTAAATGATGGAATGATTGTCCAGCTTGTCATCTGAAACGACTGTGATATCCTCATCTTTTATATCATCGATACGCAGCTGGTCAATACGTCTGAACAACTGCTCTTCATCATTAAACACTTCAAACTGACTCATTTACAGCCCTCCTGATTATGCTTTTAACGTTATTATACAGTATCATTCTTATAAAATAAGGTGTCATGTTTGTATGAAATGTTAACTTTGGGTGAACAAAGTAACTTTTGATAGTCCACTTCAGCTGATATGCTTTTTATTCGCATGATCCGAACCGACACGATTTTTAAAGTATGCGATGTGCCTTTTGCCGAGATGGACGGCCATACCGGCAAGAACGAAGAGCCAGACACCTGCCGCACCGAATATTGTAATGTAAGGAATAATCATTAAAAATTCCATTTCCAGAACAATGGACAGGTGGATTGTACCTACCGTATACATTGCGACTGGAAAAGCCATGGCCCACATTTCCGGAGTGTAGGAGAGTGGATAGCGTCGCACGATATGACGCCATATACCGAGAGTGATCAGAAGTGGAATCCACCATGAAACGAGCACCCAGAAAAACAGTGTAAACCCTTTGATGAAGATCTCAAGTTCAACGATGATGCCTGCACCCGTACCGTGAATCAAGAGGACCGATCCTGCGAGTGTCGTAATCGCAAGCGCCCCCATATTGATCCAGTAGGGCGGTTTTAAGGATGTCTCCTCAATATTGACGAACATCAGACGGTAAAATATAAATGCGATGATATTCAGATACAGCATACATCCGAAAAGGAAGTGACACAATGAAATGAACAGGATGATTTCATAGGGAACCAGTCTATGAATATTATTCACTTAAATTTATAACAGCTGGAACTCTTCTCACATCTTGGCATGCGGATAATAAAACCCTGAAACAATCTAAGTTTCAGGGTTTTAACTATTTGATCTTCATTATGAATGATTTATGATGCAGTACTTAAGGGTATCCATAAATTTTCCGGGATCACTATTAAGGGAGTTCATATAATATGGATGTTCCGCCATCTTCCATTTTTCCATCTGATGAACAAGATCAGGGCCCTTAGCCATTCTTCGACGATATTGACGATCCATATACCGATCAACCCATAACCGAACCAGATACCCACTATATAAGACATGGGTACGACAAATATCCACATCACCAAAATGCTCACAGTTACAGGGAATTTCACATCACCGGAAACGTTCAGGCTCGAAATGAGCAAGATGTTAATATTCCTTGCAGGCTCCCATAAAACACTGAGGAAAACCAATGTAATTGTATATTTAATGATTTCAGGATTATCAGTCAAAAATGGAACGATATAAAAAGATAAAAGAGCAATCAACAAGGTGACCAAAAAGTTGAATATTGTACTCCTGATCAATATTTTAAGAGAAAAATTATATGCATCTACTTTAAGGTCTCTGCCTATCATTTTCCCTATAATAATTTGTGCGGATTGTGAGATTGCCATAGAGATCTGAAATACGACTGATGTAATCAATTGAGAATATATTTTCGCATTGACCATCACAGCTCCAAGACTTGCTATAAAGCCTGTAATGACCAGCTGTGACAGATTATATGAAATTGTTTCACCTGCAGAAGGTATGCCCAGATACAGAGTGTTCCTGAAAACTGGCCAGTCAATTTCATTAAAATATAATTGCTTAACCAGTTGATTTTTATGTTTTATGAAATAAGAAATTAAAATTACAGCGCCTATTGCTCTGCTCACGTTTGTGGCAACAGAGACACCAAACACGCCGGAGCCCAATAAATCAAAACTAGTAAAGAGAACGAGGTAATTCAGTATTATGTTCATGATGTTGATGATCACGTTCACTGTCATTATCAAACGGACCATAGCATAGCTTTTAAATATACTGCTGAATAGTCCGATGATTGAATGGAAGACAAATCCCAAGGCGATAATGATTAAGTAAGTCTGTGCCTCTTGCATTAAATGTTCAGGGGTTTGAATTAATTCAAGTAAATTATCACCAAATATAACGATGGAGAGTGTTAATGTCAAGGTGAAAAATAAGTTCAAATATATGGAGTGTGAGACCACTTTTGAACTGCTCTTATAGTTGGATGTTGAAGAAAGTTGAGTCAGTTGAATTGTGGTCCCTACATTTATAATGCCGTAAATCATGGTTGTGACAATAATAATCTGGTTGGCCAGACCGACAGCTGCGACGCTGCCGTCTGAATACTGGCTTAACATGACAATGTCCATATTTTGTAAAAGTAATATAAAAAGCTGCTCAATCAGTATTGGTATAAACAGATATCTGAATGTAGGAATAGATTGGAGACTGTTAATATTTTTAGCAGCCATAGTTAACTGTCATACTCAATAACAGTAGTTTTAATATCATTATTTTGGTCTAAATCTATAAGGCGGGCCCCTCTGGGTAAATCTCCATAACAGTTATACCCGGACACTCTGCCATATGCTAGAATTTTGTTTAAATGATCAGCTGCAAAATCATTATCGTGATCATGGCCACAAAATACTGCTTTCAGATTTTGATGCTTTAACATGACTGAAAATAGTCCCGAATTAATTTCTGAAGAACTTATGTCTTCATTATTCCTGCCTTTAATGATATTGTCTTTTGCTTCTTCATATTCAATTAAAGGGATATGTGTGAAGCATACATTCGTTGCAGCTTTTGAGTATTTGAGATTTACAGTGTTCAACCATGCAACATGCTCTGGTTCTATATAGTCATAAAATATATTATCTTCTTTTGCATAGTCACCGCTGTCTATCAAATATATGATATGGATTAACTCCTCATTACTATTTTTTATTTCTATATTATAGAAGAGCTTATCATTGACCAGCATTTTGTTCTTTTTCTGTACCAGATGCTTGAAATGATTTTCAAGATGAAGCAGCTCTATTCTCAAGACGTATTTTTCACTGTCATGATTACCATATGTCAGTGCTATCGGTATTTCGTACTGATTAAAAATTTCAGCGATTTTTTGGATTGTCAGATCAGGGTCAGGCACTTCAGGTGAGAAAATAATGTCACCTGTCAGTACAATTAAATCTGGTCTGGCAGTACGGATTGTTTTATGGATGTTCACAATAGACTTTTCATCTTCACTGCTGAATGGATAATTATGAAAATGTAAATCTGTCAGCTGTAATATTCTAAAGGTGGTTGTCTTTCGTAATTGTATGATATAATCACATCCTTTTTATAAGAATTGTTTTTATTTCAAAAGGTTCCAGTATAAATTCAATTGGAAAAACCTTGTTGTCATGTGATATGACTTTTTCAAGTAAATTTGTTTCTGTCCAGCCGGAGCACTCAAAGTTTGGTGATATTGATATATTTTGCCTCCCTCCGGAGAAATCATGCATTCTGATAATAACGTCATCTGAATGTTCACATTTCTTTATCGAATCGATTTGAATATCCGGGGTGCCATGTATTTTTATTAACGGTGCCTTCTGTGCAGCTTCACCATTGAATACCTTAAAAGGGTTGTTTAACTTCCAGGCTTCCTGAACGATTTCAGATTGAACAAAATCCTTATCATGGGGATACAGGCTGTAAGTGAAATGATGTGTACCTTCGTCTGCTTCCGGGTCAGGATAGACAGGACTTTTCAATAGAGATAAAGTCATGATGTGGTCTTTGACACTGTGACCATATTTACTGTCATTAAGCAGTCCCAGTCCATAATTATATTCAGAAAGGTCGATCCATTGATGTCCGACACTTTCGAACTTTGCATAATCCCATGTTGTATTCCAGTGGGTCGGCCGTTTAATATTGCCGAACTGGATATCAAAAGTGGCTTCGGTTGATCTGATTGTTGTTGGAATATGAGTTTTCAATAATTTTTGTTTCTCGTGCCAGTCTACTGTACATTCAAAATCTATACGGCGGGAATGAGTATAGATTTTCATTCTCTGCTCTATAGTCGATTTGTTGTATTCATACTTGAATATAATTTCAACTGCACAATCGAACTGAATTACAGTAATTTCGTCTGCGTCTAAAATATCGTATTTCTGCTGATAGAATATATCGATATCCCATGCATCGAACATCAGCGGTTTGTCCTCATAGATTATTAGCTGTATACCGTTATCGGTGATGATCTCACGCTTATACTCAATATCAAAAAGCCTTGTGATGTGCCCGGATTGATTCCACTCAATAATATAATGAGGATTTTCAATATGATTATGCGAAACGATAAATCCATTTGTCAGGGTGTTTTTACTCTCTTTTTTTGAATAGATGACTTCAAAGCCGAATGGATTGTTATGTTCCAGCCAGACTAAATGACCGTCCCGGTATTTCGCAGCATCTAACTGCCTATTTTTGCAGTTGTAAAAGGACAGGTCCTCCCGCGATTCTATATAGATATAATCTTTTAAATTCCATGGGCTGGAATTGAACACAGAAAATGTTGATTTATTTTTATAAAATACATCTTTCATCAGATCATTCTCGGTTTCTAAAAGCTGTGTGTGTATCTCTTTATATACATTTACCGTGTCATCGTTTACCTCTTTGATTGAAGAACCGGGTAAGATATCATGAAACTGGTAAATTAAGAAGTTCTTCCATATCGATTTATAGTCAGGATATTCCTGGTTATGAAATACATTTTTAACCACAGCCATCAATTCCAGTTCCCGCAATAATATTTCCAAACGACGATTTCCAGATTTCAATTTACTTTGAGATGTATAGGTGCCTCTGTGTGCTTCCAGGTACAATTCTCCATCCCATGTATGAATATATTCATCAATCTCATTCAAACTCGAATGTAAGTTATCGAAATACTTTTCTATCGGGCCAATATTAATATTCGGAACGGATGGAATATTATTCAACGCCTCGATGTTTTCAATCATTTCAAATGTCGGCCCGCCTCCGCCGTCTCCATATCCGAAAGGAATGAGGAGATTTTGATTTAATGATTTATCCTGATATTTGTTATAAGTACCTAAAACAGTTTCCGGCTCAATGACCCCGTTATAAGTGTTTTGAAATGAATCAGCATGGTAGTTATGTGGTTCGGGTGTTGAAATAAGATATGTTAGAATCTCTGTGCCGTCGATGCCCCTCCATTTAAAAGTGTCATGAGGCATCTGGTTATACCGGTTCCAGCTGATTTTAGAAGTTACAAATGTATCGATGCCTGATTTTTTCAGAATCTGGGGCAGAGCCCAGGAATAGCCGAATACATCGGGCAGCCAGAGGACTGTAGAGTCAATATCAAATTCTTCTTTGGCAAACAGTTTTCCATATAGAATTTGTCTCACTAAAGATTCTCCACTGGGTATATTGCAATCTGCTTCAACCCACATCGGACTGTTCACTTCCCACTGGCCGGATGAAATTTTTTCTTTTATTTTCTGATAGATTTCAGGATGTGAATTTTTTATGAATTGATAGAGCAGTGGCTGTGACTGCATATAAACGAATTCAGGATATCGGTCCATCAAAGAAAGAACGGTAGTAAATGTTCTTACAATCTTTTCTTTTGTATGTTTTATCTCCCAGAGCCATGCGACATCGATGTGGCTGTGACCTATAGCATTTAAATTGACAAAGTTTTCCGGTGCTATCTTTTTTAGTTCTGAAAGCATCGTATCATAAGCAATTTTACAGTTCCTATCCAGTTTTTCAGGTGCTTCATCCAAATTTAAACTGCCGATTGCCCGATCTAAAATAGAGATTATAAAATATTTTTTTGAATCATTCTCATTTAATAATCTTGTATACTTTAAAGCCATTTCTATCTGTGTAGAAAGCTTATGAATATATTGATGATGTATTCCCAGATAAGTATTTTCGAGTCTGTGATTTTGAATTTTTTTCGGTCCGCCTCCTTCCAAACCGCTCCATAATCTTATTGCAATAGAAACTGATGTGTTTTGCAGCTCTTCGGGTATAAAATAGACTGGATGATTTGAGTCGAGAGCCTGAACTTCTTTGCCATTGATAAATAATAAGGATTCATATCCTGAATTGTTACCTGAATTTGTTCTGCCTATATCAAAATAAACCATCAAATTTTTGTTTTTTATTTCAGGTATTTTAATATTATTGATCAACCAGAAATATTGATCGCGCCCAGACCACTCATCTTCGATTGCGGCAGCCGGGGATGTTGAAGAGGTTTCGGGAGGGGATTGAAGAGCATTATTTTTATCCTCAATAAAGTACCAGTGATTTAAGGGTTCAATCATTTCAAATTTTGACTTTGACAGTTCTTTATGACGTTTCTCTATCTTTTCTGTTGTAAGGAACATATTGACTCTCCTTATTTATGTTTAACGGTCTGACCGCAATAATCTAGAACCAGTTCGCAAAACATCGAATTCCCCCACGAGAACCAGGGTCTTGTATAATCGGTCGGATCATTTGGATTTACAGATTCATGCACTAATTTAGTTCCGTCGTCATTTTCTACAATCATCTTGATTTTCTTCCATTTTTCCTTGCGGCTTGTGCTTGTCAATCCTTCGACGGCGAGAGCAAGCGGCCATACAAAATCATTTCTTGTGTGTTCACTCCCTACACCCGTGAGTGACTTCCCCCTAAAGTAGTAAGGATTTTCATCGCTCAATATAAAATCACGCGTTCTTTTATAAATGGTATTATGGGGTGAAATATTATTTAATAGCGGCAACGACAGCAGGCTTGGCATATTGCTGTCGTCCATAAGGACGTGGTTGCCGAGACCGTCCACTTCATAAGCGAAAATTTGTTCATCGTTATAATTCACAACACCGAATGTATCTATGCCAAGTTTAATTTCTTTGGATAAGTTCATCGCACTGAGTGTCAAATTTACATCATTGAATATTTGACTGGCAAACTCTGAAATGATTTGTGACGCACGGACCGCAAAGTAATTACTTGGAATAGAGTAATGGTATGTACATGCACTGTCACTCGGCCGAAAACCGGACCACGTCATTCCTGTGTAACCGACTGCAGTGCCTTGACCGTTATTTCTGAGCATGAGACCATTTCTGCTGGGTCTTTCGAATGTATATTTTGAAAATTCTTTATGATGCTGCTCAACTTTCCAAAGACCGATGATGGTGGAGATCGCCTTCTTGAAATCATCATCAAAAATACTTGTATCCTTTGTGTACTTCCAGTATTGATGTGCCAGCTGAATCGGGAAACATAATGAGTCCAATTCATACTTTTGTTCCCATACTTCAGGTTTTTGGGGCGGGAGATCATCGTCCCATTTGTTGTTGTTTGCCGTTTCATTAAAGGCATTTGCATAAGGGTCTGTTAAAATTGATTTTATCTGTTTTTTAATTACTCTTCTGACGAGCTGCTGGACATCATTGTCTTCATTTATAAAAGGGAGATATGGCCGTAATTGACAAGTCGAGTCCCGAAGCCACATGGCCGGGATGTCCCCTGTTGTCATGAATACTGTGTCGTCCGGAAGAATCTTGGTTGTGTTGTTCAAAGTATCTTTATAGCACTGAAGGAACATATCTATCACATCGTTATCAGCAACATTTTCTCTGACAATCTTTTCTGCTCCTGCTAAAGTTTTTTCATATAACATTTCAAAGTCCTCCATAATATAATCAACTTTTTACTGCGCCGTCTGCAATACCGGCGATAAACTGTTTACTGAACAACAAAAACACAATAATTAATGGCAATGTCGCAAGTAATGATCCGGTCATCACAAGTGCATAATCAATGGAATATAAGGATTTAAGTTGTGCAAGTTCAATCATCAATGTGTATTTCTCAGGATTGGTCATGACGATTAATGGCCATAAATAATCCTGCCACACCCCCATGAAAGTCACCATTCCAAAAAAGGCGAGCATGGGCCTCATAATCGGCAGTGCAATATGCCAATATAATCTGAAATTATTACAGCCATCCATCACACCTGCATCCATCAAATCATTGTGAATCGCTTCTTCACTGTATTGACGAATGAGGAAGATACCAAATGCACTTGCAAGATCTGGAATTATCAATGCTTTGAAATCACCCAGCCATCCGAGAGTGTCCATAACAATGAAATTAGGTACCAATGAAAGCTGAGAAGGAATCATCATGGTTGCAAGCAGGAAGAAGAATAGAAAATTCTTACCTCTAAAATCGTATTTTGCAAAAACGAATCCTGCTAATGAAGCAAAAAACAGTTTGAAAAATGTTGCGACAACAGTTACAAAAACTGTATTCTTAAATGAATTCAGGAAGTTCGTACTTGCGAATACTTCACTGATGTTATTCATCAGTTCTGAGCCAAAGGTGAAGGTCGGAGGAACAGTATAGACTGCACTCGTATCATTCGTCGCCATGACAATCATCCAGAAAAAGGGAAATAGAGAAAGCAGCAGACCGAAGAACAGGAGTGCATGCAGTATAATGCCTTTAAGAGAGAACGCACGTACCATTTAAATTCTTCCTCCTTTATTCTTTTTATTGAATATTTTCCAGTTGATAATTGAAACAGCTAAAATTATAAAGAACAGAACCCATGAAAGTGCGGCGCCATAGCCGAATGAATTGAAACTGAATGCCTGTTCATAAAGGTAAAGTACAATGGTTATAGAACCTTGGATCGGCCTGCCTTCTGCCAGCACCTGCGGTTCGGTAAATACTTGTAGACCACTGATTGTAGACATGATGACCGTAAAGAGAATGATGGGTCTCATTAAAGGTAATGTAATCTTAGTGAATACTTGAAAAGAGTTTGCACCATCCATAGCAGCAGCTTCATATAATTCTTTTGGTATCCTTTGCAAACCGGCAAGATATAATATTGTGTTGTAACCGACACTCGCCCATATCACCATAAGTGCAATGACAACTTTAATGCCCAGGGAGTTTGTTAACCATGGCACGCGGTCCAAACCAATCGTTTCAAGGAAAAAGTTTGCAACACCATAATTCGTTGAGAATACGGATGAAAATATAATCGCTACAGCCACTGTTGCAGTTACGTTAGGTAAAAAGTATGCAACTTTAAAAAAATCTTTAAATTTTGTGATAGGGCTGTTTATCAGGTTCGCAACAATAAGACCAAATACAATACTCGGAATCACTGACATTATCCAGATAATGAATGTATTACCGATAGCACCCCAAAACACACTGTCTTCAAAGAGATATGCGAAGTTATCAAGACCCACAAATGTCATTTCTCCGATGCCGTCCCAACTATGTAATGAAAGGTAAATTGAAAATATGATTGGAAACAGTCCGAAAACAAGGAAAGTTAAATAGAATGGCGAGATAAACAAATATAAAGTTCTGTCCTTGATGATATCTTTTATGGCAGATGTGCTCTTGTGACCGAAAGTCTGTTCATTTTCGGTACCAATATGTCCAAATTTCATTGCGATCCTCCTTAAAATTTGGCCCTTCGTGTGAACGAAGAGCCAATGTATTTATCTGTTTAACTGTGATTTGGCGCGATCTATAGCATCGTTCCATGCTTCTTCAGAATCTTTGTTTTCGTTGATAACAAGTTGTAACTGCTCGAGTATGGAAGCTTCCACGAATGTGTCATCTTCAGTTCTGTGGACGATATTTACATCTTCAGCAGATTGTGCAAACACTTCGTTAATCACCTGATCACCAAAGAAATCAACTTCTTCCTGCATTTCCGGTGCGTCGTAAACTTCAGGTGTCGAAGGGAATAATCCATGGTTGACCTGACTTTCCAGCTGATTTTCCGGATTCAAAACCCACTCGATGACCTCATAGGCTTCTTCTGGATGTTCTGTAGATTCTAAAACTCCAAGGAATGAACCACCCTGGTTGCCGCCACCGCCCGGCGGGAATGCAACTCTCCACTTGCCGGCATGGTCAGCAGCCGAATCGACAACATCACCTGTAAACCAAGTCGCATGAATTAATGATCCAACATCACTGGTATTCATCATTGCACGTTTCTCACTGCCTGATTCGCTGACGATGGTAATGTCTTCCTGGTATGCTTGTACAGCGGTGTCGAATGCATTTTTGATGTGAGGCTGGTCAGCGATGAACTCTCCATCTTCGTTGAAGTACAGCTCTTCAGTCTGCCCGGTAATATTTCTATAAAGTTCATCTGCCGTATACATCTTCGCACCAGTTTCTTCAGCTAGAATTCTTGAAGCTTCCAAATAATCTTCCCAATCCTGCAATTCTGCTGCAACCTCATCAGGTTCACTTGGTAAACCGGCTTCTTCAAATAGATCTGCCCGGTAGAATAATCCTACAGGACCCACATCGATTGGAAGGGCGATTAATTTTTCTTCTCCATCTTCTGTTTCGGTTGTGGCCATTTCAATTTTCCAATCCAGATAAGTATCACCAAGTTCTTCAGCACCATAATCATTCAAATTTAAAAACATATCATGATTTGGAAGAAAATCTGTAATCCAGCTATCCATGGCTACGATGTCCGGTCCTTCACCCCCGCCTGCAAGTGTCGTCTGAAGCCGGGTTTTATAATCCTCTCCGGATGGTTGTTTTTGGACCTGAAATTCTATATTTTCAAATTGTTCATTCACCTTTTGTTCAATTTCTTCACTTTCATCCCCCCAGTACCACATTGTTAGTTCTACCGGGCCGTTCGATTCGCTTTCTTCATTGCTGCTAGCTTCTCCTGAACTTCCACACGCAACTAAAATAACGGACATTGTTAGTATTGATAAGTATAATAAAAGATTTTTTTTCACAAATGATCACCTTTCAATTTTTTTCGGAAAAACTTATGAGACAGCGAATGACTGTATGTAGCTCACTCTGGGTTTACGAATCACCTCCTTAAATGGATATATATTTTTGTCTCTCGTGTTCGGAAATTTCTTCCGGTATATTTGTGCACATCAGATCAACATTCAAAGACTTAAGACGATCCCAGGTTTCCAGGTCATTGACCATGCCGCCGTTTACAAGCAGACCTGAGTCGTGTAGATCCTGAACTAATTCTTTGGTTAAATATTCGCCCGGCCCGTTAAGTACCTGGCAATTGAAACTCTTCAGATAAACCGGTGGATTTACGATGGCACAAGGTGTAATGGCACTTGTTTTAATGTCAGAAGAATACTTTTTAACGAGTTCCAACATTCTGTGGTTGAATGAAATGATCTGTACTTGATCTTCGACTCCAAAAGCAAGGATATTTTCTACAGTTTTTTTAACCAGTTCCTTCTTATTTTCAGTGATATTTTTCAATTCGATGCTCAGCCATATTTTATTTTTAGACCATGCGAGAGCTTCCTCCAAAGTTGGTACTTTTTCACCGGTGAACTCTTTACTGAACCAGCTGCCTGCATCCAACCTTTTAATTTCAGCCAGAGTCATATTTTCAACGTCTCCTGTGCCATTGGTGGTTCTGTCGACTTTTGAGTCATGAATCACAACGACTTCTTTGTCTTTAGTTAATTGCACGTCAATTTCTATTAATCTGGCATCAGTTTCTTCCAGAACCTTATTAAATGAAGCAATTGTGTTTTCAGGTGCGAGCCTCACCGCACCACGGTGTGCTTCAATGAATGGTTTGTTTACATCATCATAGATTTTTGGGAAGGTAGTCATTATATTTTCTCCTTATTGGGTGGTTGATAGATTGGAGCAGGGTGGTCGAATAATACAAATCTTGCTAAAACTTTTTCAAAATAGACCACTGTGTCTTTATATGATTCATCAAAATATAAATTTTCAAATTCATAGGGATCGGTTTCCAAGTCAAAAAATAATGACTCATCTTCTGTGTTGTAACTCAGCAGCTTATATCTTTTTGAACGGATCATATAAGCCGATCCACGGTTATCCTCTGTAATGACGAACTCCCTGTCACTTTTGGACAGTAAGCTGTTGCCGGCCATATCACGATGTTTGTCAATACCTGCAATCTCTAATATTGTTGGTCCGATATCGATGTTATTGGCAAGTTCATCTGAAGTGCCAAGCCGGTTATAAGATATTGGATATTTTATGATTAAAGGGACTTTTACAATCGGGTCATACATGTGGTTGCTTTTTAGCAGCATATGGTGATGACCCATAAATTCACCGTGATCGCTTGAGAAAACGATTAATGTATCATCATATAATTTTTTTTCTTTTAAGATGCCTATAATCTGCCCGATCTTGTAGTCTATAAAGCTGATATTTGCGTAGTAATACGCCATCACCTGCTTTAATTTATCTACAGTGAGTAAATCGTGTGGAAAGTAGCCTTCATGATAATCAAGGTCACGATCCATGGTCGTCTCAATCCACCCTGGCAAAAGCTGAAGCTTTTCAGGATTGTACATGGTGGACCAGGGGTAGGGCGGATCGAAAGGGTGATGCGGCTTTATAAAACTCAAAGTTAACAAGTTTTTGTCTCCCTTCCATTGCCGGACGGCATCTATTGCCTGATCTCCAATCCAATTGGTGGAATGATCTTGTTCACTCAAAGTGGACTCCATGGCACCAAATGAGTTCCAATAAGATTCAGGTGCACGTTCACGAATTTTAAGTACTTGATCATATTCATCGATACGGTCTGTTAAACCTTTTGATTGAAGTACTTTATGGTAGTCATCTTCGTAGCGGCCGGGTTCTGTCTGTTCGGCCAGCGTCACTTTTGTGTATCCCACATTTAAATCAGAAGGATTTGTATGCATCTTGCCAATCACTTCAGTGTCATAGCCATGAGATTTCAAAATTTCAGGGAAAGTCATGTATGTATAAGGGATGCTGGAATCATTCGTATAACCCTGATGCTGATGTGGGTACATACTTGTTAAAATGGAATATCTTGAGGGAGTACACACCGGTGAAGTGCAAAAGCTGTTTGTAAATCTGACACCGTCCTCAGCGATTGAATCTATATTTTTTGAGTCAATATCTGTATTACCGAAAGCACCGAGACAATCAGCGCGAAGTTGATCAGTTAATATAAAAAGAACGTTAACCATTTTTTTTGCTCCTTTACGTATTTGCATCTATATGATGCAATTGCATTTTTGAAATTAGAATATACCAGGTAATCTTTATAAGATGATTCAAGATGGTAAGGCACTCTACACAAACTCTTTACTGATGGCTGATTTTTCTTATTAAAGGTGTAAATGAATTTCGAACGATCCATGTAGAAATAACAGCAAAAATACTGACACTGAAAAATGGTATTAAAAACGGTAAAGTAAGCAAAATCATTCCATATACAGGTGTGAAAACGAGTAAAGCCAGCGCTTGAACCGGATGTGTGATAATTATATAAGTCGCTGCTTTAAAATAATCAAAGAACTTCAGTCGAACCGATGCAAAAAGCGGTAGAAGATACAGTGCCAAAGTAATGGTAATGATCAGCAGCGCCCCAAATAAGCTCATTAGAATATCTGAGACTTTATGTTCGAACCCTGTATAAAAAACTATGTTTAAAGCAAAGAGAGTGATTAAAATGGATGTGATAACTCCGAGTAAGTTTGTTATAAAAAATTCTTTAAAATAGTGAGTCTTGAAAGTTTTAAACAAATTGATATTCCTTTCACCATCTAACCATTTCCTTACAATGGCATATACTGAAAAACTGGCAGGAAATAATCCGAAAACACCTAAACCTAAAATAGTGAAAGAAGCCCATAAAATATTCAGGTAGCCAAGTTTGACCATCCAATCAGTCACTGTATACAGCACATTATAAATATTGCGTGTTTTCACTGAATTACTTCCTCACTCTCGATATCGAAGAAATGCGCTTTTGACATATCAAACTGAACGTGTACTTGGGAACCGAATCCTATTTCGATTGAATCATTGATACGACATGTAATACTTTGTTGATTTATGTCTAAGTACAGGAGTGTGTCTGCTCCCATCAGTTCACTTACACCGACAGCAGCAGGGATAGCATTCCGATTTGTTTTTTCTGTATGTGTCCCTAAATATGTAACGCTTTCCGGTCTAATACCTAAAGTGATTTTTTTATCTTCGTAAGATTTTCTTTTTAATACTTCATAAATGTCATCAGGTATTGGTATTTCCAAATCATCAATTATGAAATGGCCGTTTTTAATTTGTCCTGTTAAAAAATTCATGGCCGGCGAGCCGATAAAACTGGCAACAAACTTGTTTTGAGGTTTATCATAGACATCTTTTGGTTTTCCAACCTGCTGAATCACCCCGTCTTTCATAACTACTAATCTTGTGGCCATTGTCATCGCTTCGGTCTGATCATGAGTGACATAAATAGAGGTTGTTCCCAGTCTGTGATGAAGCTTTTGAATTTCAGCCCGCATCTGTACACGTAATTTTGCATCTAAGTTTGAAAGTGGCTCATCCATTAAAAAAACTTTTGCATCCCGGACGATTGCTCTCCCCAGAGCAACTCTTTGTCTCTGCCCGCCGGATAATTCTTTTGGTTTTCTTGAAAGAAAAGTTGTGAGTCCCAGAATATCAGCTGCATTTTCAACTCTTGATTTAATTTCTTTTTTGTTGATTCTTTTGAGCTTCAGACTGAAAGCCATGTTGTCGAATACGGACATATGAGGGTAAAGAGCGTAGTTTTGGAAAACCATTGCGATATCTCTGTCTTTAGGTGGAACATCATTTATCACTTCTCCATCAATAATTACATTGCCGCTTGTAATTCCTTCAAGTCCGGCAATCATTCTCAAAGTGGTGGATTTTCCACATCCGGAAGGACCAACAAAAACGATGAATTCCCTGTCGTTAATTTCGAGATTAAAATCGTTCACTGCAACGTGATCAGAATCGTATTTTTTAACAATGTTTTCTAGTAATACTTCTGGCATATCTGTACTCCTTTTATGATTTGGATAGGGTGTTGATTTATTTTTCGACAATGTAAGTATAAGAAATAAGTCGAAGACCATGGTTAATTCAAGGTAAATTATTGTTAAAAAGAAAATCATATATTTTACAAATTTAACGCATTACGGGTTGGTGAATTATTTAATCAAGCTATGCATAAGGAGGTTTCCGCGGTTAGGACATGTTGATGAAGTGTTTAAAAGTTTAGGAGATTATTTCAATATTGTTAATGTGAAATCATCTTCATAATAGTTAATTTTAAAAGTAGGAAAGTTGATAGAGACTGCGCCTCTGCCAAACTGTCTTTAGAAGGAAAGCATATTTTCTGTGACCGGATTTTATTTAAGTGCCGAAAAGATTTTAGAGATAAACTAATACGTACTAATAATTATCGGGTTATTTTATATTTGAAAAGAAGGTGCTTTTATATTTTATGTATTTACAAAACAGAGGAAAAGATGCCCTATCTATATTAATTTAAGATAAACAAATGTATATATTGTAAAAAGAACAGAAGTACCATATAAAATTTAGGAAAGTCATTCATGATTAAAGAGTGATATGACGAGGCTTCAAACAATAGTGGGGGATTTTAGTGAAGAAAGCAGCTGAATTGATTTAATAAAATATTGAAAGAAAAGTATAATTCAAATACTGCTATTCATCTGAAGAGAGAATTTCTCCTAATCTTATTTTCT
>NZ_LFKO01000001.1:850231-919111 GCF_001265075.1 Salinicoccus sp. YB14-2 | reverse complement strand
ATTCGTGATCACTCCTATGATTTCTTTGGTCGGAAATACATTTTGAGTGTATCACGAGTGGCTTTCTTTATGTGTCTAGCTTAATTTTACAATCGGCGATATATAATTGCGGTAACGGTTTCAACACGAAGTCATCACTTTTTGACATACGGTTCCATCATGATATAATTGATGCCACAAACGAATATTAATGCATAGGGGAGCCATACTGTGGCTGAGAAGGATGTATCCTGACCCTTGGACCTGATCTGGATAATACCAGCGGAGGGAATGTGTGACGGCTATGCCATGGATGTATGGTCCACCCTCACAAGTCTTGACGCCTCCGGATAAGGAAGGTGTTTTTTTATGCCGTTTTTGAGAGGAGTGCTTTTATTATGAATAAAATTCTATTTCCCGTCGTATTCGTACTGCTGCTTGCAGCGTGCGGGGGCGGTGGTGCGGAGGAATCTGCTGATATGGATGAACTGACGGATGTCACGTTTGTGCTGGACTGGACGCCGAACACGAATCATACAGGTGTCTATGCCGCACAGGCGGAAGGCTATTACGAGGAACACGGATTGGATGTGGAAATCGTCCTGCCGGGTGAAGCGGGCGCGGAACAGACGGTCGCGACAGGCAATGGTGATTTCGGCATCAGTGCACAGGAAAATGTGACGCAGGCGCGTCTGCAGGATGTGTCGATCGTGTCACTCGCTGCAATCATCCAGGATAATACGTCATATCTGGCTTCACCTGAAGAATACGGATTGGAAACGCCGTCGGATCTTGAAGGTCACACATATGGCGGCTATGGTTCACCGATCGAAGAGGAGACGATTCACTCGATCATGCAGGCGGATGGTGCAGATTTCAGTGAAGTCGAAATCCTCAACGTCGGGGAGGCGGATTTCTTTGCTACAGTGCAGCGTGATGTCGACTTTGCATGGATCTATTACGGATGGACGGGGATTGAAGCTGAGCTCAGGGATATGCCGCTCAATACAATCGACTTCACCGAGTATTCGGATGCATTGAATTTTTATACACCTGTAATGATTACGAATGAGAATATGATTGAAAGCGATCCGGAAACGGTTGAAGCCTTTATGAGTGCGACGACGGAAGGCTACCAGCTGGCGATGGAAAATCCGGAACAGGCGGCGTCTCACCTGATTGATGCCGAGCCGGATCTCGACGAAGCGCTCGTGATGGCGAGCCAGGAGTGGCTGGCGGATGTCTATCAGAGTGACGCGCCTTACTGGGGGTATCAGGACCGGGAGGTCTGGCAGAATTATTCGGACTGGATGTATGAAAGCGATCTGATCGAGTCTGAGCTGGATGTCGATGCTGCATTCACAAATGACTTTCTGCCGGATGAATCGGAGGAATAAACGATGAAACGACTTTTATCATGGAGCGTACTCTCACCGCTCCTCGCCATTTTCGCCATACTTGTCATCTGGCAGCTGGCTGTCGGCATCTTTGAGATCGAGGCGTGGATGCTGCCAAGCCCGGTTCAGATCATACAGGAAGGCATCGAGATCTATCCACGCATCATCGACCACAGCATCTCGACGATACTGATAGCGCTCGGCGGGTTTGCCATCGGTGTATCGGTCGGACTCGTTCTGGCGGTTGCACTGCATCTGGTGCCGCAGGCGAGGCAAAGCATCTACCCGCTTATGGTGCTCTCGCAAAATGTGCCGATTATTGCGCTTGCCCCGCTTCTTGTGCTGTGGTTCGGCTTCGGGGCACTGCCGAAGATACTGATCATCACGCTCGTCGTCTTCTTTCCGATCGCCGTCTCCTTGATTGACGGTTTCCGGCAGACGAATCCCGAACTGCTCAATTATATGCGGATGATCGGCGCCGGCCGCCGGCAGATTTTCTTCAAGCTGGAATGGCCGAGTGCCCTGCCGTATTTCTTTTCAGGTCTTAAGATTTCTGCCACATACAGTGTGATGGGTGCGGTCATTGCCGAGTGGCTCGGTGCTCAGCAGGGTCTCGGGGTCTTCATGACGGTCGCATCTTCCGCGTTTCGGACGGATCAGGTATTCGTATCGATTTTTGTCATCATGCTGATCAGTCTGGTGTTGTTCGGTTTTATTCTGCTGCTCGAGAAATGGCTGACTCCATGGAATCAGGACAAGAAAGGAAGTGGAACGGATGACTGACAAACTGCGTATTGAAAATCTGTCTCATACATTCAAAGGGCAGTCGGACATCGACGTGCTCGACAACCTTTCGCTGAGTGTCGCTGACGGGGAGTTCGTCACGCTGCTCGGCCCTTCCGGCAGCGGAAAGAGCACCATCTTCAATCTCGTCGGCGGACTGATCGATGCCGAGAGTGGTGATATCTTTATTGATGGTAAGCGTGCCAACGGCACACGGGGCAACATCAGCTATCTGCCCCAGCAGGATTCCCTGCTGCCGTGGCGGACAATCGAGGATAATGTCGTTTTGGTCCAGGAGGTAAACGGCGCCGTCGACCGGGAGGCTGCTCGCAGACTGCTGGAACGGGCCGGGATCGGTGGTTATGAATCCGCCTACCCTGATACACTGTCCGGCGGTATGCGCCAGCGCGTCGCCTTCATCCGCTCGCTCCTCAGCCCGCAGCGTCTCATGCTGCTGGATGAGCCGTTCGGTGCACTCGATGAACTGACACGGCTCGACATGCAGGACTGGCTGCTCAAAATGTGGGAAACCGACCGCCGTTCGGTGCTGTTCATCACCCACAGCATAGAGGAGGCGCTCTACATGTCCGACCGTATACTGATTTTGTCCAATAAACCAGCCCGCATCATCAAGGAAATCGACGTGCCGTTCGAACGGCCGCGTGATCCCGGCATTACGCTGGATGATACGTTTGCCAAGCTTAAAAGGGAAATCTACCTGTTGTTGAAAGAAGGGGTTCAGAATGATTGATGCACAAATGACGAAACTCATCCGAAACCAGGCGTCTCAGATGGAGCAGGAGGGCAGGCTGTCAGAGACGGTGCTGCAGTACATCTATGATCAGGGACTGTTCAAATTGTTTGTGCCGGACGCGTTGGGCGGCAATATGCAGCCGCTGCCGGAGGCATTGAAAATATTCGAGGAAGCGGCACATGTGGACGGCAGCTTCGGCTGGCTCGTGCAGATCGGTTCAGGCGCCGGATTCTTTGCGACGACGATGGCGCCGGAAGCGGTCAGAAAATATTTCACCGCCCGAGATTTCTACATTGCCGGCAGCGACCGCCCGACGGGTGTGGCCAGAAAGACTGATGGCGGCTATATTGTGAACGGCACATGGGCATTTGCGAGCGGGGCCGGCCATGCCAGCCTGTTCACCGCAACATGCCGGATAGAATCCGATGACGCGGAGGATGAGAAACTGTATGCTTTTGCTTTCACACCCGATCAGGTTGAAATTGAAGAGGATTGGAACGCCTTCGGCATGAAAGCGACCAGCAGCCATACCATCCATGTGGATGACGCCTTCGTCCCTGCGACACACCGTTTTGATGTGACCGGCCCGCATTTCCATTTCGATCATCCGGTCTACCATTATCCGTTTGTGCCATTCGCCGCAGCGAATATCGCTTCCACTGCCATCGGTGTCGCAAAACATTTCTTTGAAGCGGCGCACGAACATGTCGAGTCTAAAAAAGCAGCCTGGACAAAAGAAGGTTCGAACCGGTATGACCATGTCAATAAAATCCTGGAAGAAAATGAAGCACGATTTCAAAAGGAGCGCCGGAAATTCTATCAGGCAGTCGAAAAATCATGGGATGCCCACCTTGCCGGTGGATCTCTTGATGACAAGGACATGAAGATGATCTCCACCCGGAGCAAAATCGTCGCTGACGTTGCAGTCAGCGGAGTCCAGAAACTTTACCGCTGCCTCGGGATGGATATTGTCGCAGAAAGTCACACTCTGAACCGCATCTACCGTGATCTGATGACTGCGTCACAGCACGGTCTGCTTGTGGATTCGGAAGGAGAATTAGAGAGAGTTCAATAACGGTTAATATTTATAAAAATACTCCAGGACATCACTGCCCTGGAGTATTTTCTTTATACCTCAAGTCCTCATCGCTTCGTATTTCCCATTTCTTCGACTCTCTCTTCATGTCTGCCCACGATAAAGTCCTGGTATTTCCTGTTCCACGATTTCAGTGAAATCAAGTACAGGATGGCGGTAATCACAATCAACCCGCCGACAGCCGGGAAGAACCAGCCGGAAACGATATTCTCCGGGCTTGCGAGTCCGATGGTGGAAAAAAGCACGAAGACGAACACCATTGCACTGAATAATATGACAGTGACAGGGATCGCATATTTCCAGGGCTTCATGCTTACAGATGCATCCGGTGTGAATTTGAACGGTTCAGACAACGGTCTGAATATTCCTGCCAGCAGCATTATGGCCACTGCAAGTACAAATAACATTCCCTGGATATGGATGAAGTTGATCGGTATTTCCACATTGAAGAACATCGGCAGCCCCCACATCAGCATGAAGTATACGACGACATGGACAGGGATTGCGATTTTCGGCCCGATCGGCGGAATGTGTTTTGAAAATATGCCCACCAATACAATAGCGATGATCGGGATATTGAAGAAGCCGGTGAATTCACGGATGACTGTCCACAATCCTTCCGGTGCATTCAGCAGCAATGGTGCGATGAAAAATGTAACCAGTGACAACACGACGCCAAACCATTGGCTGACGCGGATCATCTGGCGATCTGTCGCATTTTTATTGATTAGAACTTTGTAGACATCATAGGCGAACATCGTTGCCGCACTGTTGAGCAATGAATTGAAACTGGAAAAAACGGCGCCGAGCAGCACTGCCAGGAAAAAACCGTTCAGAAACGTCGGCAGAAGATCCGCTATGAGGGCGGGATATGCAAGGTCCATCGTCTCAAGATCGGGTCCGTACAGATGGAACGCGATGATGCCGGGTATCATCATCAGGAAGGGGACAAGGATTTTTAGAAATCCTGTGAGTAAAGCCCCTTTCTGCCCTTCTGCGAGGCTCTTCGCTCCGAGCGTCCTCTGGATGGCATACTGGTTGGTCCCCCAGTAGAAGAGGTTCGCAAATATCATACCGGTGAATATCGTACCGAACGGCACACCGTCCTCACTCGAACCGATCGAATTCAACTTTTCGGGATTCTCCAGAGTGATTGTCCTCATCCCTTCAAGCATATTGCCGTCACCGAGGGCGATGAAGCCGAGGACGGGCACGATCAGTCCTACGATGAAGAGGCCGATGCCGTTCAGTGTATCTGAAATCGCGACGGCTTTGAGACCGCCGAATATCGCGTAACACGAACCGATGATGCCGATGATCCATACTGTGAGCCACATGGCCTGTTCGAACGTGATGCCGATCGCAGTAGGTATATCAAACAATTGAAGCACCGCAATCGCACCGGAGTACAGAACTGACGGAATGGTCACAAACCCGTAGCCGAGCATAAAGAGGAAGACGATCTGGATGCGTGTGCCCTGGTCGAAACGGTCGTTTATGAATTCCGGCAGCGTCGTAAATGAGCCTCCCAAGTATCTTGGTAAAAGAATCAATGCAAGAATGATGACGGACAAAGCAGCGGTCACTTCCCACGCCATGTTGGTCATATTGCCGCTGTATGCCTGGCCATTCAACCCGATCAGCTGCTCGGCAGAGAGGTTGGTCAAAATCAGGGAGCCGGCGATGAAGCCGCCCGTCAAACCGCGGCCTGCAAGGAAGTATCCCGCCGAATCACCGACAGTATTTTTAGTCTTCAAATAGGAATACCATGCAACCAGAAACATGAAAAAAGCAGCAGACAAGACTGTGAATAAAAATTCTTCCATAATATTACCCCCGGATTACATTTTACTTTTCTATTCACTTATTTTAATGATATAAACTTATAATATGAAATTTAAATATAAAATTCGATGCAAAGCTCCAAGCGGTTAAATACAGAGAACAAAACAACCCGGTCCACCTTCCGATGGCCGGGCTGCTGTAAAATATTTTATACTTATCCGGCCGAAATGAATATCGAAAGTGATGGATAGTTTATCCCAGAAGCGGCCGAGGGATGTGTGGTTGATAAAAAGATTTTCAATGGAGGAATTATATGTTAAACAGAGCTGATATACTTAAGCAGATCGAAGCGAAATATGGCACTGCGGCCGATTATTCGGTGTGAATCATTGAAGAACCGATGAATTTTGAAGATATTTCACTTCATATTTATCAGCAAGTTCTGCAATGAATTTCAGCAGCGCTTCAGATTCAACCTCCTGCGCCTTGAATTTTTCTTCCATGTCCATGGCTGTTGTACGTTCTTTTTCTGTACACACTTTTTTAAAATATCCCCACATATGGTTGTATGTATTAATGATCGAACCTTTCGTGGGAGTGTTTTCCATTGCCTCGTCAATCAAGACATCCAAGACATCCAACACCTCAATATCAGGATTTCCTTTTAACTCTTTACGTATGCGTTCATAGTGTTTCTGGCTGTGCATCATCACTTTATACTTTTCCTTAGCCCATTTCTTTTCAATTGCATGTCTGTCACTCATATTATCACCTGTCGGTTTTCTTTATTGGAATGATTTAAGTTCAGTGGCTTGGAGCTGCCTGACGTAAAATTTCAGCATAGCTGACATAGCTCTCTGCTTTAATATACCTCCATTGATTATCAAATACATGCTTTCCTATCATTAAATAGACTTTCATTATTAGTTTTTCCAAATAATTCGCTTTCAAACATAGAAGTGATTTTATATCAGGATATTAAACGAAACCCCCGAAAACAATTTGACCTGCTACCTCCTAAGTTTACAGATGAAATAAAAAATCTGTAAACTTAGGAGGATTTTTTATGGCTCGACATAGAAGTTTTGAAGAAAAAATACGAATAGTTGAATACTATCTAGAAAATGGAGACATGAAAACGACAGCTCAGTTGTTCGATGTTCATGCGCGGACCATTCAAGAGTGGGTGATGATGTACCGGGATAAAGGTCCGGACTCACTCAAAGTCAGCCGGCAACACAATACCTATTCCACCGACTTTAAAGCCAGGGTCGTCAATGAATATTTGAATACGGAGATCACTCAACGGGAATTAGCCAGAAAATATAATGTTCCTTCTCATAAGACAGTCAAAAAGTGGGTTCTCGCGTATACTGAGGGTAAGAAATTAAAGTCGACCTTCGGAGGTACGTATGCCATGACTAAATCCAGAAAGACAACCTATGAAGAACGGTTGGAGATCGCCCAATATCACGAAACCCATGATGTCAGTATCCGTGAATTAACGGAGCTGTATGATATATCCTATTCACAGGCCTATCAATATGTGAAGAAGTATAAGGCCTCAGGTCCATACGGTTTGGAAGACTGCCGCGGCCGTCGTAAATCCGACAGTGAGCTGACGGAAATGGATAAAATGAAAAGGAAACTGGAAATAGAACGCCGTAAACGGAAGAAAGTCGAGGTGGAGAATGCGTTCTTAAAAAAGTTGGAAGAACTCGAGAGGAGACGCAAGTAAGCCGGGTTCAGGGACAGCGCATCCATGATGCAATCACAGAACTGCACAGGGAAGGTCATTCCATCTCTGACCTGTGCGTAGTGGCCAACATCAGCAGACAGGCCTATTATCAATATCAGAAGCGCCAAAAACCACAATATGAGATTGAGAATGAAAGCATCGCAGAATGCATCGCTGAGTTCTATGTCAAGTATGACGGCGTGCCGGGTTACCGGATGATGCGGCATTTAGTCAATCGTCACTTGAAAACCGCATATAGTGCGGGAAGGATCCTACGCATCATGCGACTCATGGGCATTCAATCGCTCACACGGAAAAAGAAAATCGTCCGTACACAAAAATCCGGCAACTTTACAGCAGATAACCATTTGGGCAGACAGTTCATATCCGAGTTCAAGAATGAGAAATGGCTGACCGATGTGACGGAATACAAACTGAAGAATGGACGCCGTGTTTTCATGTGTGCCATTCTGGATGTGTTCGATAACAGTATTGTGGCGCAGCGTTTTAGTTTCAGTAACAACAACCAGCTTGTTTTTGAAACATTGGAAGCTGCCTTGGCGGCCAACCCGGGTGCTGCGCCGATGATACACAGTGACCGGGGGTTCCAGTTCACTTCATATGGTTTCAGAAAGATTTTGAAGGCCCATGGCATGACACAAAGCATGTCCCGGGTTGGGAAATGCATTGATAATGGTCCGATGGAAGCCTTTTTTGGTAAGCTCAAAGCAGAACGCTATCACTTAGTGAGAAAAGCTGAGGGGTATCTGACGTTCAACCAGCTCGTCAATGATTTGAACGCCTACATCCACTTTTATAATCATGAACGCCCCCAGGACGTATTGTCCGGTCTGACACCCAACGAATTACGCAGTATTGCCGCATAAAAAAACTGAGATTCGAATATATTCGAATCTCAGGAAAAATTATTTTATTCCACTGTAAACTTTAGTGATACCAGGTCAATTAAGTTTCCGGGGTTTTAAGAGATTTTCATCATTTCAGTTTCTCTACCGAATATCTGGCAAGATTGATGATCACCATGTCATCCATCGGCGGGTTATGGAGGCCGGCACGGACGTTTCGGTAATGTCTCTGCAGCTCATTGTCTGCGTTTAAACTTTTCGCTCCGACGACTCTCATGGACAGGTCGACAATTTCGACTGCCTTGTTGACGATGGAAGTTTTAACCGCTCCGAGCTTTGCGCCCATTTCATTTCTTTCTTCCGGGTCCGAGTCGTCCCATTCTTTCGCAACTGTATACAGGAAAGCATCTGCTTCCATCACTGCCATTTCAATCCGTCCGAGTTTCTCCTGGACATTCGGCAGTTCTGAAATCGTGCCTTTAATACTGTTCGGTGAATAAGTGGTGGCAAATTCGACTGCAGCGGTCTGCGCCGCTTTGGCAATGCCCAAATAACAGGCGGGTATATGAAGCAGCCAGCCGGACGGATCTTTTTTGCCGGGTGTTCTGAATGATACAAGATCTTCTTCTTTTACACGCACATTTTCCATTATGAAGTCGTGGCTGCCGCTCGCTCTCATTGCGACGGAATTCCATGTTTCATCAACGCTCACACCTTCAAGGTTTGTATCAACAATAAAGTCCCCGACCTCGCCGGTTTCTTCAATCGTTGCGCTGACCGAGGCGTATTTTAAAATGGGGGAAAGTGTGGCAAATGTTTTTCTGCCGTTCAAAATCCATGAGTCTCCGTCTTTTACCGCAGTCGTTTCCGGCTTGCCGCCGCGTGTCGGGCTGCCCGTTGCAGGTTCTGTCGCCAGGTTATTGATCAGCGAGCCATTTTCAATCACATCAGCGGAAATTTTTTTATATTTTTCTGCATCCCACGTTTGCTTCTCACCGAGATCCATGATGATGCCCATATGCCAGCCGACAGACAGTGCAGTGGCACCATCATATTTCGCAATGGTTTCCTGGTGTTTCATAAGTTCAGAGAGACTGATGCCTGCGCCGCCGTATTCCTTCGGTATGGACAGGGCAGGATAGCCGATCTCTTTCAGCTTTTCAAAATTCTCAAATGGGAACGTGACATTTTCATCATGTTCCTGTGCTGTTTCCTTAAACTGTTTTGCGGTTTTTTTCATTAATGTGATGCGACCGCTGTAGTCCAGATTCTGTAATGTTTCCAATATAATATCCCTCTCTAAAATCTTATGCTGATCAGTTTTAATTTAATTATTCCACAGCGGCAGTGAATATTCAAAAGTAAGGGAAAACCCTATAATTGTGATTTTATTCACTAAATAGGTTCAAATCCGCAGTATTATTGTATAATTTTGTTGAAAGGAAGTGTCTTATGCTTAAACATTTACTGCTCGTCCACGGTATGAGGCGGGGCAACTTAAACGAAAAACTGTCAGCTTTCATAGACGATTTGATGTCACCGCATGAAACAGGATTATCAACTGCATTTCTGGAAAGTGAGCAGCAGAATCCTTATATCGTGATTGAACGGCTGATCTCAGAAGGTGCGACGCATATTGTTATCACGCCGCTGCTGATATTATCGGCATCTCATATGAAAGAGGATGCAGCAGAAATCGTAGAGCATTTCAAATGGTCACATCCCCGGGTGCAGATCGAGGTGCGGCCGACACTCGCACATCATCCCCTCACTAAAGAGATTGTAAAAGCGCGCATCACTGCAGCAGGAAACCCGGACGAACCGGACACGGGCATCGTCGTCATCGCGCATGGGAATGCACGGTTCCCGGAAACCGATGAAGAACTGGAATCATTCACAAGGGCGATGGGTATGGATCGGGGCATCCATCCGATGATGCTTTACGGGAATTTGAGTTTTGAAGCGCTTCTGCCTGAAATTTCAAAAGGATATCGGCATCTGATTGTGGTCCCTTTATTTTTATATGACGGTTACCTTGTAAACAAGATGAAAGAGAGACTTCATGGAATGAATCTTGATTCTTCATATAAAGTGACACCGAGTCTTAATTTCGATCCGCTGTTGAAGCGGGTGGTCATGGATCATATGGCTGGAAGGGGCTGAGTGGTATGTATCCGGTCAATCTCAACTTGGAAAATAAAAAGGCCGTCATCATCGGCGGCGGTAAAATTGCAAACAGGAAATTTCAAAAGCTGAAAGAGGAACCATGCCATATCACTGTCGTCAGTCCGGAATTCAAGTATGAATTTGAACGCGAAGGCAAAGCACTTTCCCTCATCAAAGATGTTTACAGGAAAAAGTATATTGAAAATGCGGACTTGATATTTTTAGCCACAGAAGATGCTCGTGTGAATGATCAGGCATGCAGAGATGCAGGTGACAATCAATGGGTGAACCATACAGGTGATAAAGCCCGTTCCGATTTCCACAATATGAAGAGTGTGTCATATGGTGATATCAATATCCACGTCTCAAGTGAAGGCAGGGACATAGAAAAAGTGAAGTATATAGCAACACAATTGAAGAAGTGTTTGAAGAATATGGAGGAGGAGACCAATGAGTAAAAAAAGACTTGTTTTGATCGGTAACGGCATGGCGGGCATACGCACCATCGAGGAGATTCTGGAACGTGAACCTGACATGTTCGATATCACGATCATCGGAAAGGAGCCGTATCCCAACTATAACCGGATCATGCTGTCCAATATACTGCAGAATAAAATGACCATGGATGAGACGATCATGAACCCGTATTCCTGGTATGAGGAAAACGGCATTACATTAATCACCGGGGAAAGGGTGGTGGCGGTCAACCGCTCGCAGAAGAACCTCACGACCGAGGCCGGCCGTGTCATCGAATATGACAAATGCATCATTGCGACCGGATCGAATGCATTCCTGCTGCCGGTCGACGGCTCAAGGCTCGACGGAGTGATAGGCTGGCGGACGATTGAAGATACTGAACGCATGATCGAGATGGCGAAAACAAGGAAGAAAGCGGTCGTCATCGGCGGCGGCCTGCTGGGCCTGGAATGTGCAAGAGGACTGATGGACCAGGGAATGGAAGTGACGGTCCTCCATCTTGCAGAATGGCTGATGGAAATGCAGCTCGACCGAAAAGCCGGAGACCTGCTGCGGGAGGACCTGGAAGCGCAGGGTATGCATTTTGAAATGCAGGCGAACACCCAGGAAATTCTCGGAGAGGCACATGTGGAAGGTGTCCGCCTGTCGGACGGACGCGTGCTTGAGGCGGAAATGGTCGTCATGGCAGTAGGTATCCGCCCGGTCACCAAAGGGGCGCGGGCGGCCGGGCTTGAAATCGGGCGCGGCATCATTGTGGATGATTATATGCAGACAAGCGATCCGGATATATACGCAGTCGGCGAGTGCTGTGAACATAACTCGAAAGTTTACGGCCTTGTCGCCCCGCTTTATGACCAGGGCATCGTGCTGGCTGATCATATCACAGGCCGGCCGACTGAGGGGTACAGCGGATCGACGACGTTCACTTCCTTGAAAGTCTCCGGGTGCGACCTGTTCAGTGCAGGCAAGATTTATGAAAGTGAAAATGTTAAAGGCATTGAAGTCTACAACAGTGTGGACCGTATATACAAGAAGGTGTTTGTGCAGGATGAGCATATCGTCGGCGCGGTCCTTTACGGCGATACCGAAGAAGGGAACCGTTTCTATAACATGATGAAGAAGGGCGATTCGATCGAGGAGTTCACCCTCGTGTCTCTCATGCATAAAGCGGGGGAAGTTGACGCGATCAGTGTGGAGACGATGGATGACGATGAAATCATCTGCGGATGTAACGGAATCTCCAAAGGCACCATCGTCGAAGCAGTCCACCGTGACGGTCTGACGAGTGTCGAAGAAGTATCCAAAGTCACGAAGGCCGGGAACTCATGCGGAAAATGTAAAGGACAGATCGGAGATCTGCTGGAGTATACACTGGGTGATAATTTCGTTGCCAATGCACCGACCGGCATCTGCGGCTGTACAGATCTTTCAAGAGATCAGATTGTGACGCAGATCCGCGCCAAAGGGCTGAAGACATCGAAAGAAGTGCGTCACGTATTGGACTTCAACGATAAAGGCGGCTGTCCGAAGTGCCGCCCGGCCATCAACTACTATTTGAATATGGTCTATCCGCATGACCATGAAGATGAGAAGGAATCACGATATGCGAATGAACGTTACCATGCAAATATCCAGAAGGACGGGACGTTTTCCGTCATTCCACAAATGCAGGGCGGGGTCACCAATGCAGAACAGCTGATGAAGCTTGGCGAAGTGGCGATCAAGTATGATGTGCCGCTCGTGAAGATCACAGGGGCGCAGCGGATCGGCTTATACGGTCTGAAAAAAGAGGAGCTGACCCAGGTCTGGAAAGATCTCGGCATGCGTTCGGCATCCGCATACGGTAAGAAGACGAGATCCGTAAAAAGCTGTGTCGGCAAGGAATTCTGCCGCTTCGGCACACAGTACACCACGCAGCTCGGCATCCGTCTGGAGCAGACTTTCGAATATATCGATACACCGCATAAATTCAAGATGGGCGTCTCGGGTTGTCCGCGGAGCTGTGTGGAATCCGGAATCAAAGATTTCGGGGTCATCGGTGTTGAAAACGGCTTCGAGATTTTCATCGGCGGGAACGGTGGTACGGAAATCGTCGCGGCAGAGCTGCTGACGACTGTCGAAACAGAAGATGAAGTGATCAAATTATGCGGTGCGCTGATGCAGTATTACCGTGAAACCGGAATTTACACCGAGCGTACTGCGCCGTGGCTGAAACGTATGGGCTTTGAGAACGTAAAGGAAGTACTGCTTGATCCTGTAAGACAGCAGGCGCTGTTTGATAAAGTGATGGATGCAAAAAAAGCGGTTGAAAAAGATCCTTGGCAGGAAATCATTGAAAATGAAGAGAAGCAGAAAATATTTGAAGTGGAGAGGGTGTAGAATATGCCGGCAGCAGAAAAGATCAAAGTTGCAAATGTCAGTGACCTGGTGGCTTTGGTGGGTAAGAAAGTCATCGTCAAAGGTGAGGAGATCGGTTTATTTTTAACTGAAAATAATGAGATAAAAGCAGTGAACAATGTTTGTCCTCATAAAGGCGGACCACTTTCAGAGGGCACTGTCAGTGGGGATTTCATCTTCTGCCCGCTCCATGACACGAAAGTCGACTTGTGCACAGGTGAAACACCTGAAGAGGACTATGAATGTGTGCGGACTTACGAAGTCGAAGTGGTGGATGGAGAGGTGCACATATGCCTGTAGAATCCCGGGTATATCTTATTGGTGCCGGTCCCGGGCACCCGGGTCTTTTGACCAAAAGAGCTGAATATCTGATTCGGAAAGCAGATATAATATTGTATGACCATCTGGTGAGTCCTTTCATATTGCAATACTCGAAGCCGGGTATTGAAATCATCGATGTAGGCAAGATTCCTTACACTAGACATATCAGACAGGAAGAGATCAATCGTCTGCTTGTTGAAAAAGCTGACGAACATCGGACGGTGGTAAGAATCAAAGGCGGGGACCCGGCCGTCTTCGGCCGTGTCCAGGAAGAAGTGGCAGTGCTGGAAGCAGCGGGCATCCACTGTGAAATCATCCCCGGCATCACATCGGCAAGCGCTGCCGCTGCCATGCTGGGCCTTGGGCTGACAAGCCGTGACGTCTCCACCCATGTCACTTTCACGACAGGTCATTTCAAAGAATCCGTGGACAGGGAGATCTGCCTGTCGGCACTGCTGGATGGCGGCACACTGGCCATCTACATGGGTGTGAAGCGTATGGGACATCTGATGGCACAGATCAGCAGCACGACGGATGTGGATTATCCGGTGGCGGTCCTATTCAATGCAACCCGTCATGACACTAAGCTCGTGTGCGGGAAGGTCTCGACCATCGTCGGTGAAGTCGGCGGGGAAAGCGGCGGCAGTCCGGCAATCATCATCGTCGGCGATATCGTAAATCTGATCAGCGTACAGGCGGTGTCGCGCCTGTCGCAACCGGGTAAACGTGTACTGATCAGAGGCGCCCGCGATGAGGCGTTGGGTGAGGCATATGACATCTATGAAGCGGGCGGCTGGTGCCTGATTGATGACCGTGACAGCGCACATATGCATGAGAGCCAGCGTCTGTGGCTGGAGCAGCTGATTTCTGAGAATGAATTTGATGAAATATTGGAGTGTAATAATACTTCCGTATATTGAAGGGTTCGATAATGAACCCTTCAATATTCTTCAATACATGAGAGGTTCCGTATTCAAGGCCATTCATTGTTTCAATTTCCAAAACGTACTCGAAGCAATCGATTACTTCGTGGAATGTTTTGACGCAGAAGTGTATGCAGTGACGGAAGCAAGCCATGAAATGTTCGAAGATGCACCGGATGATCAGTGCGAATTGATTTCGTACTCTGCCTCTATGCCATATAATGAGCAGTAACATGATCTTAGGGGGCATTTGTGTGCAGAATGAATATTATTATGAAGTGAAGACACCGCAGGATTACGATGAAAATAAAAAATACCCGATGTTGATTGCATTCCACGGCATCGGTCACCATGAAGAATTTGCGTGGATCAACTTTGACGGGGTGACGGATGAGTTTATCGTTATCAGTGTGCGCGGCGATCTGGAATTTAAAAACGGCTATGCCTATTACTTACTTGAAGGATTCGGCAAGCCCGACATGGATACGTTCGATGATTGCATGAAGAAGATGCCGGCGTTTGTGAGTGGAATTATTGATGAGTATCCGGTAGATAAGAATAATGTATATCTTGGCGGATTCAGTCAGGGGGCGATTCTGTCGAATACACTGGCACTCCAGATGGGGGATACGATCAGCGGCATTGTTTCCATGAACGGTTATGTACCTGAATTTCTGGAAGAAAGATACGGCGTGAAAAGCGTAGAACATCTGGATGTCTTCCTGTCAGACGGGAAAGAAGATGAAATCTTCCCGCCGGAAATCGGAAAGAAAAATGAAGCGTTCTTTAAAGAACAAGGTGCGAATGTCTCTTATACAACGTATGATACAGCGCATCAGATCGGTGAACAGAACAAGAAAGACATCGCAGGCTGGCTGCTGGATAAGCTTTAAAACAAAACAAGCGATGAGGGTTGGTAAACTGCCTCATCGCTTGTTTTATATTCATTAATCCGCCTGCACGCCGCCATCTACATTATAGAGTGAGCCTGTAACGAATTTGGCATCATCGGAAGCCAAGAAAGCGACGACTTTTGCCACTTCCTCCGGTGTGCCGAAACGCCCGAAGGGAAGGCCCTGCTTGATGGGTTCACCCGATTTTTCCGGCTCGTCGGGCGACAGGTTGTTTTGGATATCCGACAGCATATCCGTATCGATCGCGGCAGGTGCGACTGCATTCACCCTGATATCGTCACCCGTCACTTCCGCGGCGGCTGTTTTGGTCAAGCCTGCGACCGCATGCTTCGATGCAATATAACCTGCCATTTCCGCTGAGCCGATATATGCGGCATTGGAGGCTGTATTGACGATGGAACCGTAGCCCTGCTGCACCCTCTGTCTGATGATGTATTTCATTCCTAAAAATACGCCGGTGGTCTTGATATTCATGATCATATCGAACTCTTTCTTATCCAGGTCTTTAATGTTCTTGAACGGTCCGTTGATGCCCGCATTGTTGAAGAATACATCGATGTTATCGAATTTCTCCACGGTTTCCGCTACATAATTTTTTACGCTTTCTTCATCAGTGACGTCCCCTTTGATGGTATGGAATTTATATGAGCCCAGATTTTCTGCAACCTGTTTCAACGCGTCTTCATTCAAGTCGACCAATACGACTGAAGCTCCATTGTCAAAAAATTCCTTGGCGCCTGCCTGACCGATGCCGCCGACATCGCCTGTAATCAACACTACTTTGTCTTCAAATGATTTACCTAAGATGTTGCCCCGTCTGTTTTATTGGTCTATAGTCCAACGATACAACTTGTCGAAATCGTTTTTAAATATTGTGTTTGAAGCGGTCATCGACTTGGGGACTGGCGAGCTCTTCATTCAAAGATCGTCTTGTAAAGGGTTTTAGTGATGCTCTCCACTTCCTCTATGTCAAGGTTAGCAAAGCCGAGCACATATTCCTTCCATGCATCATCGTCCGCCACGTAATCCGTCGAAAAGCGCCTGATGTCGTACAGTTCAAGAGAGGCTGCTTCGGCACGGGCCTTGATGTCGTCATATGACCGGTCCGTCTTGAATTTCGCGATGAAATGAAGCCCTGCCGGCACATCCACGATGTCGATCTTTTCCTTGAAATGCGCCCTCAATGCCTCGACCAGTATCATCCTGTTGTGCTCATAATGGCTGTTCATCCTTTTGACGTAACGGCTGTACTCACCGGATTCAATGAAGTATTTTAAAGTGTACAACTGGAGGCTGTCATTTCCCTGAAGCCAGTACTTGTACCGCTGCTTATACTTTTCTAGCAGCTTGATGGGGAGGATCATATAACTGATGCGGAAGCTCGGCAGAAGGGTTTTGGAGAATGTCCCCATGTAAATCACCTTCTGGTTCTTGTCCAGGCTCTGCAGTGAAGGGATGCTGTCCGTGCAGTATTTGAATTCACTGTCGTAGTCATCTTCTATGATGTAACGCTCATCTTTTTCCGACACCCAGTTCAAAAGGTCAATCCTTTTGGAAATCGGCATGATGATGCCGAGCGGGAATTGATGGGAGGGTGTGAGGAACTGGATGGTCGTATCTGCCTCTTCCATCTCCCGTATATCCACCCCTTCGACATCGAGCGGGATATCGACTACATTGATGCCTTTGTCGTTCAACATGTCCCGGACCCTGGAGTAACCCGGGTTTTCAATGCCGACTTTGACGTTCGATTCGAAGAGATCGATGAGCTGGCTGATCAGCGGCTGGGTGCCGGTGCCGATGACGATCTGTTCAGCGAAGCAGTTGATGCCCCGGGTCACCGAAATCAGATTTTTGATGGCTTCACGGACTTCGAGCGGCCCCTGGGGATGGTTCAGCTGGGAAATGTCGAACTGATGATTTTGAATCACGTCCCTTTGAAAGCTCATCCATTTCTTATAGGGGAAGAAGCTGCTGTTCACGGTCATATGGGAGAGGGAATACTTATACCGTTCCAGGACTTTGCTCTCCTTTAATTCCCCGGGCAGTTCTTCCGGTAAGTGTGTCTCGGTATTATACTCATTGATCGCCTCTGTATAATAACCTTTCTTTTCAACGGCGTAGACATACCCTTCCGCAATCAGCTGATCGTATGCCGTGGCGACCGAATTCACACTCACATTCAAATCTTTTGCGAGTTCCCGCTTCGAAGGAAGCTTGTATCCTTTCGGGATATTACCGGATATGATCATATCTTTAAGGCTTTCATATATTTGACGGTATTTGAATTTCGAATGGCTTGAAGACAAGTTGATTTCCAACATACGGGGGCTCCTTTCAATCTGGTGCCTATATTTTTATGAGATTGGTACTTTCAATTATACCAATTTTTGAAATAATGGCTATACTCATATAATGAAAGGGGTTTCCATATCATGACAAGAACTGAGGAATTACAGAAAAAAAGAGAGAAATATGTGTCAAGAAGCGTGAGCAACGGTAACTTGAGCATTGCGGACCACGCATACGGCGCGACGGTCACCGATCCGGAAGGGAAAGAGCTCATCGATTTCGCCGGTGCGATCGGCGTCCAGAATGTCGGCCATACACACCCGAAAGTGACGCAGGCGGTCAAGAATCAGGTCGACAGGTACCTGCACCCGGGCTTCAACTGCATCATGTATGACGGTTATATCGAGCTTGCCGAAAAGCTATGCCATCTCACCCCGGGCAGCTTTGATAAAAAAGCGATCTTCCTCAATTCCGGTGCGGAAGCGGTGGAAAATGCGGTCAAGATGTCCCGTAAATATACGGGTAGGAATGCGGTCGTCTCCTTCAAGCGCGGGTATCACGGGCGGACCAACCTGACGATGAGCATGACCAGCAAGGTGAAACCTTATAAGAACGGCTTCGGACCGTTTGCTTCGGATATTTATCCGGCACCGTTCCCATACCTGTACCGCAAGCACCCTGCGCTGACTGATGAAGAATACATCAATCAGTCCATCAAGGAGTTCAAGGACTTCTTCATAGAGACCGTGGCCCCTGAAAATGTGGCCTGCGTTGTCATGGAGCCGGTACAGGGTGAGGGCGGATTCATCATTCCCCCGAAACGCTTCGTTCAGGAAGTCGTTGAATTCTGCAGAACACACGGCATCATTTTCGTGGCGGATGAGATCCAGACAGGCTTCGGCCGTACAGGTAAATGGTTCGCATCTGAACACTTCGACATCGAGCCTGACCTGATGCTCGTGTCGAAATCATTGGCAGCAGGACTGCCGCTCAGCGGTGTCGTGGGCAGATCTGAAATACTCGATGCGGCAGAACCCGGCGAACTCGGCGGTACATTTGCCGGCAACCCGGTCGCCTGTGCAGCGGCACTTGCCGTCATCGATGTGATCGAGGAAGAGGACCTCTGCAACAAAGCGGAGCGGATCGGACAGAAACTTGAGGATGTATTCAATATTTATAAAGATAAATATGCGTTCATCGGCGAATTCAGACGCCTCGGTGCGATGGTAGCGGTGGAAATCGTGAGCGATGATGAAGAGAAAACCCCGGACAAAGCATTGGCCGGTCAAATCGCGAGATATGCGAACGATAACGGGTTGATATTGCTGTCTGCCGGCATTTACGGCAACGTCATCCGATTCCTCATGCCGCTCGTCATCACGGATGATGAGCTCAATAAAGGGCTCGATATACTGGATGCAGCACTTGAAGAGGCGGGTGAAGCGCAGTGACGCAGACTTTCGAAATAAAGAACCCGGCGACGGGTGAAGTCGTGGACACCCTGCCCGTCAATACGAAGGAGGAAGTCCAGGCGGCGATCGAGGCATGTCACGAAGGCTTCAGGGAATGGCGCGAAACCGACGCCCACCACCGTTCAGGCATCATCAAAGAGTGGTTCCGCCTGATTAATGAACACAAGGATGAACTGGCCGAAATCATCACGAAGGAGAGCGGCAAGCCCCTGCACGAAGCTCTGGGTGAAGTCGCCTACGCGAACGCCTACATCGAATGGTACGCAGAAGAAGCGAAACGCGTGTACGGCAGGACCGTCCCTGCCAATTCACCGAATAAAAACATCATCATCAAAAAGCAGCCGGTTGGACTGGTGGCGGGCATCACCCCGTGGAACTTCCCGGCGGCGATGCTGACGAGGAAAGTGGCACCTGCACTTGCGGCGGGATGTTCCTTTATAATAAAACCGGCGGCGGAAACGCCGCTCACGACGATGAAGCTGGTGGAGCTCGCGTACGAAGCGGGTGTGCCCGAGAACGTCTTTAAAGCAGTCAACGGTTCCGGCAGTGAGATCGGTTCTTTATTCACGGACAGTCCGCTCGTCAGGAAAATCACATTCACAGGGTCGACGCCGGTCGGTAAATCACTGATCAAAAACAGTGCAGATACGGTGAAGCATGTCTCAATGGAGCTTGGCGGTCATGCGCCGATCATCGTCTGCGGTGATGCGGACATTGATATCGCGGTCGATCAGACCATCGCATCGAAGTTCAGGAATGCGGGGCAGACATGTATATGTGCGAACAGGCTGTTCGTCCATGAGTCAATCGTCGATGAATTCTCGCAGAAGCTGAGTGAGAAAGTTTCGGGACTGAAAGTCGGCAACGGTCTGGAGGAAGGTACCCAGGTCGGTCCGCTGATCAATAAGCAGGCGTATGAAAAGGTGAGCGGGCAGGCTGAGAATGCAGAAAGCCTCGGGGCTGAGATACTCTGCGGCGGCGAGGGTGCTGCGGATGATGAGAAGGGTACCTACTTCTTTAAGCCGACGGTCATCAAGAATGCAACCCAGGACATGGAGATCATGAGCGAGGAGACATTCGGCCCGCTGATCCCAATCCAGTCATTTACAGAGATTGATGAAGCAATTGAACTTGCCAACAGTCTGCCGTTCGGACTTGCAGCATACTACTTTACGAATGATTATAAAGTGGGGCTGTATTTGTCGGAAGAGCTGGACTTCGGTGTCATCGGCTGGAACGACGGCGCACCGTCAGCTGCCCACGCACCGTTCGGCGGCCTGAAGGAAAGCGGACTCGGCAAAGAAGGCGGCCCGGAAGGCATCGAAGCTTACCTGGATACGAAATATTTGTCGATTGGGAATTTGATATAATAGTGGAGTTAAAAATATTTAATACTAAGAAGGAGTAAATCTATATATGTACAGACCAAAAGATTCATCCAAATCACCTCGTTTTGTGGGACCACGAACATTTATGAGGTTAGAGAACGTTAGAACTACAGAAGACGTGGATTTTGCTGTTATAGGTGTGCCATTTGACACTGCAGCATCCAATAGGACGGGACAAAGATACGGTCCTCAACATATCAGAGATTTTTCAGTCTTGCTCAGACCATATAATCCGGATCAGGATATTAATATATTTGATTACTGTTCCGGCGTTGATTACGGCGATATTGATGTGATTCCAGGAAACATTCATGCCACTTATGACAATATAGTAGATTCCCTTACCCCGGTTTTAGATAACGATATCACTCCTGTGATGATGGGGGGAGACCACTCTATATCACTTGGTCACCTAAGAGCCTTCCATAAGAAGTATGGCCCTGTGGCACTCATCCACTTCGATTCTCATGGTGATACTTGGGATAATTATTTTGGTGAAAAGTATATGCACGGAACACCATTCAGAAGAGCAGTAGAAGAGGGGTTAATCGACACGGAGCACTCAATCCAAGTAGGGATGAGGGGGCCTTTATACGGACCTGGCTGTATCGAAGACGCCAGAGACTTAGGCTTTGAAGTCATCACAATGAGGGAAGCCAGAAAAATGGGCTTCGATAAAGTCTCAGAAAGAATCAGGGAACGGGTTGGAACTGCAAAAGCATTTGTATCTTATGATATTGATTTTCTTGACCCAGCTTATGCTCCTGGAACAGGGACGCCGGAAGTCGGTGGACCAACTTCGTTCGAAGGACTGGAATTTGTAAGGAATTTAAGAGGACTGGATATTAAAGGCTTTGATTTGGTGGAAGTGCTGCCGACTTATGATAGTGGTGAAATCACTGCCGTAGCAGCTTCATCAGTAATCTTTGAAATGATCAGCTTAATAGCAATTCAAAAACGTGATTCATCATCTTAAAAGTATCTAGTCCACATAAAGAGGGGGATAAAGAGGTATGGAAGTTTTAGATTATCTGGTGTTTATATTATATTTTCTGCTACTAGTCAGTGTCGGTGTACTGGGAATGATAAGGGCAAAAACTAGTGAACAGTATATGGTAGCAGATCGGAACCTCGGTGTATGGATGTTATTCGGGTGTCTGACTGCCGTGTTCCTGGGCGGGTCCTCAACAATCGGCTCCTCACAGTTAGGTTACGAAATGGGTTTGTCGGGTATCTGGTTTGTGTTCTCAATGGGTCTTGGTATTACCTTGTTCGGCTTACTATTTCTGGACAGGGTGATGGGATATAAACTCCTGACAATCAGTGAATTGTTGGGAAGGTTATTTGGTACAAAATCCAAGCTTATAGGTGCAGTAGTAGCTGCTGTATATACATTACTTATAAGTGTTACACAGATCATCGCCATCGGCGCTCTACTCTCGGGCGTCTTTGATTGGGGGCTGACCCAGGCTATTTTAATTGGTGGCTGTATTGTTTTCTTTTATACAATCCTTGGTGGAATGTGGACTCTTTCCATAACGGATGTCATTCAGTTTGGCATCATGACTTTGGGTATTTTTATAATTATGCTGCCTCAGAGCCTGAGTGCTGCAGGTGGTTTTGATGGCTTGTCAGCTAACTTGCCGAGCAGCTACTTCAATGTTACAGAGATTGGATTCAGACAAATATTAACATATTTATTAACCTATACATTGGGAATGATGGTCGGTCAGGATATTTGGCAAAGGTATTTTACTGGAAAAAACTCCAAAGTTGCGAAAACCGCCGGGGTATTGGTTGGTATTTACAGTTTATTATATTCGCTGGCTATGGTATTAATAGGCATGGCGGCACTTGTCGTGCTCCCGGGGATTGAAAATACTCAGGATGTATTTACAACAATGGCGTTTGAAACAATTTCAACCGGCTTTTTAGGTATAGTCTTCGCAGCAGTAGCAGCAGCTATCATGTCGACCGCTTCTGGGACTTTACTCGCATCTTCAACATTAATATCCAAAGATATTTTGAAAGATCACTTTTTTACTAAGATAAATGATACAAGGTTTCTATTAATTTCAAGAATAACCACTTTTACGTTAGCTATAATTGCAATTATAATTGCATTATGGATTGAAGAGTTGCTCGTGGCAATCGATGTTGCCTATGCTATTCTTGCCGGCTCAATTTTTGTACCAATATTATTTGGTCTATTTTCTAAAAAAGTTACACCAAATGCGGCATTCGCGGCTATATTGCTTTCTGCAATTACAGTCCTGATAGGGTTATGGGTAGAAGGATTGGGCGCTAACAACCCAATTATCTACGGTATAGTGGTTAATATAATTGTAATCATTACCGTCTCTTATTTTGATAAGGGGAATAGGAAGAAGAGAGAGAATCTGAAACCAAAAACCGAAGGCCTCTAAGAAAATTTTCTTATTATCTTTAGGGTTAGAAAGTGGAAATAATGTATTGAAAATATCAATTAATTAAGAAAAGACAAAACTTAGGTTTTGTCTTTTTGATTACAGTTCAAGGGCTAGGTGTGCTCAAAGATATGTATAAAAATTAGTGTTTTCTGGTCGGTCGATATCGAAAATGACACAAAAGGAGAAAAAATTAGGAATTTCAACGCATCTCCAAAATGAAATATTTTGGAACTTTGTTATACTCCAATAAACAGTGAAGTAAAGGATTTTCAGAAGAACGCTAACAGGTGCCTAAGGGGTGCTTGCAATTAATGAGCTTCACAATCTGCGTGAAACGGCCCGGGAGGCAACAGAAGAATTAGGAGGAGTAAGTCTCTGTTTTTATTCTCTATATTGTAAATGAAAGGATGCAGTTATATGCTTAAAGAAAAGATGCATGTGGCAGTACCTACAGCTTTTGATGAAGATGAGTCCTTAAATACCGGGAAGACGATCAAGCATATTAAAGCTTTGTATTCCCGCGGTGTCCGCTCTGTTCTGGTCTCCGGCACCACCGGGGAACAGCATGGTTTAAGTCTGGATGAGAAGCTGAGGCTGCTTGAATCAATTGAGGGGGAGCCGGGGTTGACTGAGGAAATGGAAATCATCATGGGTATCTCGGCAATCAGGCAAAAAGATGCGGAAAAGTTGGCGTCCCGGGTGAAGGAGTCGAACATTTCAGCGATCATACTGGGCTTTCCACCTTATATCCTCCCGTCTCAGGAAGAAGCCGTGGCCTACTCTGAGAAAATCATAGATTCGGCCGGCAAACCGGTCATTTTATATAATAACCCCGGGCGTACGGGCTTTGACCTCTCAGCCGAAAGCATCATCACGTTGAGCCGTAACGACCTGGTCTTAGGAATAAAAGATCCGGGAGACAGCGATAAAATGAAGATATTGAAAGAAGCGATTGATGATGGTTTTCTTTATTACGCCGGCGGTGAAGTCGGCCTGGAAGATAAAATATCTTCGGGATATAACCGCCTGTCTTCCATCTCAGGCAATCTCCATCCTGAAGCAGTGAAGGACTGGTTCGGAAAACTGTTGTCAAATGAATCTCTGACGGAGGAAGAATCCAAGGCTTTGGATGTTATCAGGGAGGAAATCTTTAGCGGTAACGCCATATTAAATATAAAGAGGGTTTTGACCAATGAATATAAGGAAACATGGGTCTGCAGAAGCCCGATAGGCAATTAGTGAAATAGATAGAAAGACAAAACTTCGGTTTTGTCTTTTTGTTATGGGTTAAGGGAGGGCCTCTTGCCATGATAGGCGTTAAAATCAGAGGTTTATGTCACTGATGGAGGTTTTATGACACGAGAGGTATAGAATCCAGGGTTTCGTGTCATTTGCGGGCATTTTGTGACACGAGAGGCGTGGAATCCAGGGTTTCGTGTCATTTATGGGGGAATTATGACATGAACGTTATGAAACCCAGGGTTTCATGTCATCACCAAAATGAAAACCTCATCATATATTGCTATAATCCAGTAAAAGGGGTGAGGCAATGGAATTCAGATTCGCAACAGAGCACGACCTCAAAGGTATCGTGGCGATGCTTGCGGATGATGCGCTCGGGAAAACCCGTGAGACGGTCTCGGACTCTCTCGAGGACAAGTATCTCCGCTCATTCAAGGACATCGAGGCGCAGGCGGGCAACCAGATTCTGCTTTCCACCGAAAGCGGCGTGATCACCGGCTGCCTGCAGCTCACTTTCATCCCGACGCTCGCAAGGGGCGGCATGAAGCGGGCCCAGATCGAAGGGGTCCGGGTTCACAAGTCATATCGGAAGAAAGGTGTCGGACGGGCTTTATTTGAAGAGGCGATCCGGCTGTCGAAAGAAAATCAATGTGGCATCGTCCAGCTGACGACGGACAAAAGACGCACGGGAGCGCATTCTTTCTATGAAAAACTGGGGTTCCAGGTTACCCACGAAGGTATGAAATTATTTTTATAAAAGATTATACGATATGATGCATTTTTCCAGCTCTTCCAAGTACAGTTTCGCCATTCGGCTGAGCTGTGCTTTTTTATTGACCAGCGTGCCGACCGTAATCTGATCTTCAACATCCAGTTTGACCGGAATGATATCCGTGCCGTTCAAATCCGCATTTAACACACCGGAGGAAATCGTATAGCCGTTCAGTCCGATCAGACAGTTGAACAGCGTCGCACGGTCACTTACCAGAATGTCTTTTGGACTGTCCAGCGTCCTCAAAATCTCTTCGGTAAAATAAAATGAGTTGTTATGCCCCTGCTCATAGGCGAGTCTAGGGTAGGGCGTGAGATCTTCAAGTGTCACAAGATCCTTCTCTGCAAGGGGATTGTCCTTACTGATGAACACGTGTGGACTTGCTGTAAACAGCGGCTCAAAGATCAGTTGATTTTCCTTGATCAATTGGGAGAGCACTTTCGAATTGAAATTACTCATAAAAAGGACGCCGACTTCACTCGTCATATTTTTCACATCTTCTATAATTTCAAATGTCCGTGTTTCTCTTAAAGTAAACTGGTATTTATCCCCGCCGTATTTATCGATCATCTTCACCATCGCATCGACCGAAAAAGAATAGTGCTGTGTGGATACGGACAGTAACTGCTCCTGATAAGGTGAGTCCAGATATCGGCGCTCCATCAGATTGACCTGTTCGACGACCTGTCTCGCGTAACTTAAAAATTCCGCCCCGTCCGAGGACAGGATGATTCCCTTTGAAGATCTCGTGAAGATGACGATGCCCATCTCAGTTTCAAGCAGCTTGATCGACTTTGACAATGTCGGCTGTGAAATAAACAGATTTCTCGCAGCTTCATTGATGGACCCTGTATTCACGACTTCGATCAGGTATTTTAATTGTTGGATTGTCATAATGATTCACCCCGATTTTGATTTTATTCATTCTACCATATAGCTAAAAGTTATAACAAGCCATGAATATTAGCAGTTATACTATTGCATTGTTCCTATGATAAGATGAATTTACATTAAAACATATAGGAGTGGTCGGATATGGCATTGAACCAACAAGTAAAAGTAAAAAGAGTCGCACCTTTCAAATTTGATAACGTAGGCAGTTTCCTGCGTCCGGCAAAATTAAAAGCAGCACGTGAGGCATTTGAAGAAGGCAGCATCACACAATCAGAACTTAAGAATGTTGAAGATATTACAATTAAAGACTTGATTGAAAAACAAAAAGAAATCGGCTTGGGAGCAATTACAGATGGAGAGTTCCGCCGCTCATGGTGGCATCTGGATTTTTTCTGGGGACTGGGCGGAGTAGAGAAAGAAGATGTGGATCAGGGCTATCAATTCGAACATGTTGAAACAAGAGCAGAAACTGCGAGGCTGACAGGGAAACTTTCCGGTGAGAACCACCCGTTCATTGAGCATTTCAAATATGTCCAGCAGTTTGCGGATGACGAGATTATCGCGAGACAGACAATCCCTGCACCTGCCCAATTTTTGGCAGAATTGACCCGCCCTGAAAATAAAGAAGCGACTGATCACCATTATCCAGATGAAACGGAGCTACTTAAAGATATCGCAGCAGCTTATCAGGCATTCATCAAAGAATTATACGAGGCAGGCTGCCGCAATCTTCAACTGGATGACTGCACGTGGGGTATGATCGTCGATGAAGATTTCTGGAAGGCTTTGAATGAAGACTTCACTGTGGAAGATTTAAGCCGCAAATATGTGGAGCTGAATAATGAAACAATTAAAGATCATCCTGAGGATCTGGTGATTACAACGCATGTGTGCCGCGGGAATTATCGTTCAACATGGGCATCTTCAGGTGCATATGATACTGTTGCGGATGTTTTATTCGGAGAAGAAAATGTGGAAGCATACTACTTGGAGTTTGATACAGAACGTGCAGGCGGTTTTGAATCATTGTCGAAAGTGAGTGGAGACAAGCAGGTCGTACTTGGATTATTCTCATCCAAATTGCCTGAACTTGAAGACAAAGAACAAATCAAGGCACGCATAGAAGAAGCTGCGAAGTATATCAACAAAGACAGACTGTGTGTGAGTCCTCAATGTGGATTTGCTTCAACAGAAGAAGGCAACAATTTAACTGAAAAAGAACAGTGGAGTAAGCTGCGTCTAGTAAAAAAAGTTGCAGATGAAGTTTGGGGCGATTGATGAGTGGGGCTGCATGATGATGCAGCCTCTTTTTTTATAGTGCTCGTGCCACAAGTGGTGCTTTGAGACACGACTTATGGCGTTTTGAAGCTTTTCGCGCCATAAGTGGTGTTTTGAGACATGAGTTATGGCATTTCGAAGCTTTTCGCGCCATAAGTGGTGCTTTGAGACACGACTTATGGCGTTTTGAAGCTTTTCGCGCCATAAGTGGCGCTTTGAGACATGAGTTATGGCATTTTCATTTTGTACCTGAAGAATTACAATACATATTCAGTATGGAGGATTCAACTTTCAAAATATAAAAAAGAAAACACCCGCCAGTCTGTGGGATTTTCACAGATGAAGCGGGTTTTATTCATAAATAACTGAGCAGTGTCGTTGCGATTGTAAAGTAGATTAAGAGGCCCATGATGTCATTGATCGTAGTGATGAACGGCCCGGAAGCGACAGCTGGGTCGATATTCAATTTCTTGATGACGACAGGTATGATTGCGCCGATCACCGCTGATAAGCTGAGTGTAATTATCAGAGTTGAACCGACGATGACAGCGAGCATGAGGTTCCCCGAAGGATACAGCAGTGGAATGATGATGAGCAGCATGACGGAACATGCCAGGCCGAGTAAAAAGCCGGTGCCCAGTTCTCTCCACAGCGTTTTAAGTATGGACCCAGGCCCGATGTTTCCAAGGGCGAGGTTGCGGACGGCGACAGTCAGGGCCTGCGTGCCTGTATTCCCGGCAGAATCCATGATCAGCGGGATGAAGGCAGACAGCAGGACGACCGCTTCCAGCGTGTTTTCGAAAGCGCCGATGATATTGGCTGTGATCATGCCGAAAAGCATCAATAGAATAATCCAGGGACCACGTTTTTTCGCAGATTGAAAGATGGTCAGGTTATGATTCATTGCGCCTCTTGTAGTACCCAGTTCACCGAAATCCTCCTCTGTTTCAATCTGGACGACATCGAGGACATCATCCACTGTGACGATACCGGCAAGGAGGCCGTGTTCAGTGATGACAGGTAGTGCAATAAGGTCATATTTTTTAATTATTTCTGCGACTTCTTCCTGGTCTTCATCCACACTGGTCGTAATGAAATTCGTCTGCATGATGGATTCGACCGTTTCGCTGTCACGTGCAACAATCAAATCCCTCAATGATAAAACGCCCTGCAGGCGGTTCTGATCGTCCACGACATATAAATAATATATCGTCTCTGCAGCCGGCGCTTCTTTTTGCAGGCGTTTCAAAATATCTTCAGCCTTATCCATACGGCTGACAGCGATATATTCTTTGGTCATGATCGTGCCGGCGCTGTCTTCTGCGTAGTTCAGCAGTTCTTCAACTTCCGCATTTTCTTCATCCGTCATCAATGACAAAATTCTGAGCCGGTAGGAATCATCCTGGATTTCCAGAAAATCTGCCACGTTATCTGCAAACATATGATCAAACATCTCTGCTATATAATGATCATCCAGCTCCTCAGACACTGCATTCTGGTGTTCTAAATCCAATGCCTGGAAGACGCTTGAAAATTCTTTTGCAGATAAATATCCTTTGATCTGTTCGTGCTGCTGATGATCCAGGGCAGCAAAGATGGCGGCACGGTCCATTGGATGGATATTCAGAAAGATTTCCCTGAATGCCGTCTGATCATCATTTGATAATGCCGCTCTGATTTCCTCGTGAAAACTCACTATACGCTCCATTAAAAGTCACCTTTCTCTAATCTTCCCATAGTCTGCTGCGGCCACTTACAGATGTTAAATAGACTCCCATAAATTATACCATTGTATCTTTTTCTGTCTCAATTTTGCTGTGTTCGTATTTTCAGTATGACTTTAAAGACATCCAACAATCCGTCCGGGGATGCGGGAAGGGCCGTTGAGCACCTGACTACGCTCCCCCGATTTTGGAGGTGCATCCACCGCCGGGTTGCTTTAATAATCTCCGGGAAGGAGCGTCATAAGGCGGATAACATAAATTTGGAATTTACATAGAAAGCCCTTGGAGAAATACAGTTTCGTTAATATATATAATTATATTAAAACTTTAAACCAAAATAAAATTTAACTCCAAATTACCAGTGAATTATGTAATAATGACTTCTATGTAATTGTTTAAATTTTAAAAATATTGATGGGAGGTTTTATTTTGGCAAAAAAGACAGCTAAACGTAAGTTTGAAATGCCGCATATTTACGTCATTTTGTTCATCTTGATTACACTTGCCGCAATCGCGTCTTACATAGTACCGGCAGGGGAGTTCGCCCGGGAGGAAGTTGACGGCCGTTCTGTAATCATTCCAGGCACGTTCGAATTTATCGCGCAGTCACCTGTGGGGATCTTGGAATTTATGACGGCGATTCCGCGTGGGGTTGAGCAGACAATCGCGATTATCTTCGGTATTATGGCAATTGGTGCAATGTTCAGGGTCATCGAAAAAACAGGTGTCATCGATTTAATCATCAACTTCTTAATTAAAGGATTTGGAAACAAAGGTTTATTGATCATCCCGACGATTGTTGTGCCTTTGGCGATTTTCGTCGCTTTGACGGGTAATATTGAATCCTCACTGATTTTCTTACCGGCATTGCTGCCTTTATTCTTAAGGCTCGGCTTTGACAGAATGGCTGCGTCAGCCACTGTATTGATTGCGACTGTGGTCGGGTTCAGTGTTGCCTTGACTGCGCCTGCGAACTTAGGTACAGCACAGGCAATCGCCGAGCTGCCGATGTTCTCGGGGATAGGCTACCGTGCAATTGTACTGACTGTAATGACGATTGTCGGTATAATTTTTGTATCAATGTATATTAAACGCGTACAAAAAGATCCGACTAAAACATTGATCACTGATGATGTGGATGATTCGGAGTTTACCGATAAAGGTGACGAAGAAAGAGAAGTGACAACAAGAACAGTGGTTGCGACATGGGTGTTTATTGCAGCCTTAGGATTCATGTTATTCGGTATATTCCAATATCAGTGGTACTTCACTGAACTCGCAGGATTCTATATACTTGCCGGTTTGATCACCGGTTTAATCGGTGGTCTCAAACCGTCGCAAATCGCGGAAGCGATGAACGAAGGGGTCAAAAATATTCTTTTGGGATCCCTCATCGTAGGTATTGCGCGTGCGATTTCCGTCATGCTTGAAGATGGTCTGATCATGGATACGGTAGTTAACGGGCTGAGTCTGGTGATTACCGCCATCCCGGAATCGATTGTACCTGTAGCCATGATGATCATGCAGGGGATACTGAACTTCCTGATTCCTTCGGGAAGCGGACAGGCAGCAGCAACGATGCCCATTATGGTTGGCATTGTCGATTTAACAGAGATGACAAGACAGACTGCTGTACTTGCATTCCAGTTTGGTGACGGATTCTCCAACATTTTCTATCCGACATCAGGTTATTTTATGGCGGCGCTTGCGATTGCCAAAATCAAGTATACAGACTGGCTCAAGTTCATCTGGCCGTTGCTTCTGTTATGGTATGGATTAAGTGCAGTATTCTTACTTATTGCATTCTTCATCAACTGGGGTCCATTCTAAAGTTTAAAATATGAAAGGGTGTATACATGTGAGATGTGGTACGAAATGCTTTATGGTGACGGTGGAAAAAGATAACGGTAAACAGACTTATGAAGTTCCGGCACGCAGTGCCATCGAGGCCAGGAAAATAAGCCGCCGCCGTTACGGTGAAGATCTTATCATCCACTCTATTCATAAAAAATGATCGATATAAGCAGTGCCTCTCTTTAGTGATGAGGCGCTGTTTTTTTATTGCTTAAATTTGTGTAATTGTAAACTGATATTTATAATTGAACCAGTAAGCTGTTTGATGCACTTTATTATGAGGGGGAGTAAATATGATTGATGGTTTGCAAAGTGTCATGTTATACGTGGATAATCAGGAACAATCCGTCGCTTTTTGGACAAAAGACTTGGGGTTTGTGATTAAATCAGAAGACATTATTTACGATGATTATAAATCAGTGGAAGTGGCGCCCAGTCTGGATTCACAGACGAGCATCGTAATCTTTGACAAAGCATTCATAAGAGAAGCGAGTCCTGAAGTGAATCTCGGAACACCTTCATTGATGTTCCAAGTCAAAAACCTTGATGGGCTGTATGCTGATTTTAATAATAAAGGCATCAGATGCGGGGATATTGTAGAGACTCCTGACGGCCGGGTATTCAATTTCTCGGATGATGAAGATAATTATTTTGCAGTGAATGAAATCAAGTAAGAGAACCTGTTCCAGTTGATATCATCTGGAACAGGTTCTCTTACTTTTAATATTCATTTTAATTTATCATGATTCAAAGCAGTGCCGATCGTTCCGGTCTCAACTGCCTCTATCACTTTATCACATGCTTTAATCCTCAAATTTTTCAGGGCGTCATCGGAATAATAGGCAGCGTGTGGTGTAATCAGCACTTCTTTTCTATTCAACAGCGGATTACTGAAGTCGGGCGGCTCCTCCTCCAGAACATCCAAAGCCGCACCGCCGACTTTTCCGGACTCGATGGCCTGGATCAGATCATCTTCCTTGATGATTCCGCCGCGGCATGTGTTGATGATGAAAGCACCGTCCTGCATCAGCTCCAGACTGCCGGTATTGATGATATGTTTTGTATCTTCAGTGAGCGGTACATGCAGGCTCAAATGATCGGAACGCTGCATCAATGCTTTAAATGACACGGGCTCGACGTCATATTCTTCAAATATTTCCCGGGGAATAAAGGCATCATGGGCAATGATCCGTGCACCGAAAGGCTTCAGTTTTTCAGCAACTCTTTTGGCAATTCTGCCGAAACCGAGCAGTCCGACAGTCAGCCTGCCTATCGGTTTTACGCCGGAAACCGCAAATGAATCCCAGCTGCCGCTTTTTACGACGGCACTGTAATCTGACAGTCCTCTCATGCCGTGGAGCATCATGGCAACGGTATGGTCCGACACTTCCTCGATACAGTAATCGGGAATGTTTGAGACATGGATCCCTTTATTGGTTGCTGCTTCCATGTCCACATTCTGGTAGCCCATGCCGAGTGCGATGATCGCTTTACAATTATCGAGTGTATCAATCAGTGCTTTATCAACGATGAAACCGACCTGGAACATGACGACCGATGCTGAACCCGCATATTTTTTCAAGTCCGCATCAAAGTCTTTCAGTCTGGTGACTGCGACTTCATATCCCTCTTCACTCAATCGTTCAATTTCATAATCATGTGCTTCCCAGACATCATTTAATATCCAGATGAGGGGTTTATTCATAAATGGTTACCTCCATAAATCAATTATTCAAACAAGCCTGGCAGGAACATTGAAAGTGCCGGGATGAATGCGATGATGAACAGGCAGATGATCATGACTGCAACAAACGGCAGAACACCGACTGCGACCTGTTCGAATTTCACTTTACCGACACTGGAGGCGACGAATAAGTTGACTCCGAGCGGCGGTGTTACAAAACCGATTGCCAGTGACACAACGAGAACGACCCCGAAGTGAACCGGATCGATACCGACGGAAGTGACCACCGGCAGGAGTATCGGCGTTAAAATGATCAATGCTGAAATTGTATCGATAAACATGCCGACAACCAAAAGCAGAATGATGATGATGACGAGTATGAAAATCGGGTTCGAAGTCAGATTCATCAATCCTTCGGCAATCGTATTCGGTATTTGCTCAAGTGTCATGAAAAATGCGAATGACACAGAAAAACTGATGATGATCATCGTTGTCGCGTTGATGAGGATGGTCTCCATGAAGGAGTCGTACATGCCTTTCCAGTCGAGTTCTCTATGTATGAAGACACCGACTATAATCGCATAGACCACTGCTGTCACTGCAGCTTCTGTCGGGGAGAACACCCCGCCGTAAATACCGCCGAGAATGATTACCGGGACAAGTAAAGCCCATTTTGCATCCCATGTCGCAGTCAATACATCTTTGAAGATGAATTTTTCTGCACCTTCCTGCGGTTTGTATCCGCGTTTCTTTGACATCAGATATGCTGTGAGCAGCAGTGCAACACCGATCAGCACACCCGGAATGATACCGGCCATGAACATTGCTCCGACTGAGACGCTGCCGACGGCACCGTATACGACAAATGGTATCGAAGGCGGGATGATGACTCCGATGGAACCGGCTGCGGCAGTCGCCCCTGCTGAGAATCCTTGATGATATTTATTGGCAATCATTGCAGGAATCATGAAACTCCCTATGGCGGCAACTGTTGCCGGGCCTGAACCGGCGATGGCGGCAAAGAACATACAGGCAACAATCGTCACGAGTGACAGACCACCTGTAATCCATCCGACGAGTGCGGTCGCAAGATTCAAAAGACGTTTCGAAATGCCGCCGCGGCCCATCAGGATGCCGGCAAGAATAAAGAACGGAATCGCGAGAAGCGAGAATGAGTCGAGTGATGTGAATGCCTTTTGGGCAATCAGATCGATAGGCAGATCGGTACCAAACCATATGGCGATGATGGCGGAAGCGCCGAGTGAAATCGCAATCGGTACGCCGATCATGAAGCACACTATCAATACAGCAAATAATATAAGAATTATATTCATAGCGGCACCTCATCTTTTTCTTTCTCTTCTTCTTTAATGTTCGAGTAATCTTTGCGGATGATGTCCACGAGCTGCTGGATCAGACGGACAGCCATGCTGATAGAGCCCAGCGGCACCGCAAGATATACAACCCACATCGGAATCTGTGTTGCCGGTGACACCTGCCCGTACTGAAGGGTGGCGATCACCAGCTGAGTGCCGAAAACCGCAACAAGGACAATGAGCAGAAACCATATTAACGTCGAGGCGATATCCATAATCTTCCTAGTTGCCCCGTTAAATAAATCTACAAATGCGGTCACTTTTATGTGTTCTCTCAGCTTAACCGCATAGCCTGCACCGATCCAGACCTGGAATATGTGGATGTATCTTGCGAATTCCTCCGTCCAGCTGGGTGCGCTCTGGAAAACGTAACGGCCGACAACCTGTCCGAATATGAGCAGGACCATCAGTACAAGTGTGGCAATCAGAAAACCTTCTTCAAATCTGTTAAAATATTTTTTCATATAGAGTCCCCTTATTTTGTGACATGTCTATTATGCTTCCTCAACAGCTTTATCGAGTGCTTCGAAGAGCTCCGGCCCCAGCATTTCTTCATATTTCTCGTAAACCGGTTCAGCTTTTTCACTGAACGCCTGTCTTTCTTCATCGGTCAAATCATTGACCTGAAGACCGGCATCGACCATTTCCTGCATGTATTCCTCATTCTGTTCCTGAGAGAGAACCCGCTGATTTTCTCTGTAGTCTTCCGCTGCATCCATGACGATTTCCTGCAGGTCCGGCTCAAGTGATTCATAAAAATCATTATTCATCAAGAGTGCGACCGGCATATACACATGGGAAGTGAGCGACATATATTGCTGAACTTCATACAGATTGCTCGTATACATCAAGGCAATGGGTGATTCCATTGCATCGTATGTGCCCTGCTGCAGCGTGGAGTACATCTCCCCGAATGCAAACGGTGAAGCGTTGGCGCCGAAGGCATTGAAGACATCCGCATGTACCGGACTTTCCAGTGTTCTCATCTTCTGTCCTTCTATATCTTCCGGAGTATGGACCGGCTGAATATTATTCGTGATATGACGGAAGCCGTTTTCTCCGTATACGAGACCTTTGATATTGACGTCTTCGAGTCCGTCGAGCAGACCCTGGCCGAACGGGCCGTCGAGAACAGAGTATGCTTCTTCTGTATCTTCAAACAGGTAAGGCAGATCCAGAATCATGAAATCCTGGTCAAATCCGGAGACGCTGGCGAGTGCGGGAATGGTCATCTCGACATTTCCGAGCTGCACTGCTTCAATCGCTTCCCTGTCAGACGGGAATAAAGATCCGGATGGATAGAGTTCGACTTTAAGACGTCCGTCGGATTCCTCCTCGACCTGTTTTTTAAATTCTTCTGACATGATGTGTGTAGACTGGGTTGGATTCACCAGATGTGCCAGACGTATCGTCTTCTGGCCGTTCTGTTCATCTATATCGGGTCTGCCGCAGGCAGATAGTATCAATACAGTGATCAACACCAGAAGGCTTAAATTCCTCATATAAAAATTACTCCTCAATTTGTGACATCATGCAGTTATTCAGCTGCTTCGATGGCTTCATCCAATTTTTCAAACAGTTCGGGCCCCAGTATCTCTTCGTACTTGTCAAAAACCGGCTGTGCTTTTTCACTGAATACCTGTTTTTCTTCATCGGTCAATTCGTTGACCTGGAGGCCGGCATCAACCATTTCCTGCATATATTCTTCATTTTGTTCCTGTTCCAACTGCCGTTGTTCATCTTTGAACATCTCAGATGCGTCCATCACTATTTTCTGATGGTCTCCACTCAATGATTTATAAAAATCATCATTCATCAGTAAAGCTGTCGGCATGTATACATGTGAAGTGAGTGACATATAATTCTGCACTTCATACAGGTTGCTCGTATACAAGAGGGCAATGGGTGACTCCATCGCATCGTATGTGCCCTGCTGAAGACTGGAGTACATTTCCCCGAAAGCAAACGGTGAAGCGTTCGCGCCAAAAGCATTGAAGACGTCTGTATGTACCGGACTTTCAAGCGTCCTCATCTTCTGTCCTTCTATGTCTTCCGGAGTATGGACCGGCCGTATGTTGTTGGTAATGTGACGAAAGCCGTTTTCACCGTAAGCCAGGCCTTTAATGTTGGCATCCTCGAGTCCGTCGAGCAGATCCTGGCCGAACGGACCGTCAAGAACAGAATATGCTTCTTCTTCATCTTCAAACAGATAGGGCAGGTCCAGAATCATGAAGTCCTGGTGAAACCCTGAGACACTGGCAAGTGCGGGAAGTGTCATCTCGACATTACCCAGCTGCACTGCTTCAATCGCTTCCCGGTCAGAAGGGAATAAAGACCCTGACGGATAAAGTTCCACCTGCAGATCCCCGCCGGACTCTTCTTCCACCTGAGCTTTAAAATCCTCCATTATCAGATGTGAAGACTGGGTCGGATTGACCAGATAGGCAATACGTATGGTCTTCTGTCCAGTCTCTTCATCCGCATTCGGCCTGCCGCAGGCAGATAATACCAATACAGTGACCAATATCAGGAAAGTAAAATTTTTCATACTTAAATCACCCCTTTTAATAACGATTACTCGATAAAGCTTTTGATCAGCTTTCTTAAAATATCCGGTGTATAAATAAATGCACTGTCCTTATGGAGTCTTTCGGTCATTTTGTGTGCATCTTTGCCGTAAGGTCCGACATTAAGTACAGGTGCTTTCAAATTCTGCATTTCTTTAAATGGGATGGTGTAAGGTTCTCCCCAAACCGGCAGATTTTCTTTAAATGACAGCCATCCATCCTCGCTTCCGGTATAGTTCACATAGCTTAAATCCGAGATACCATTGAAATAATGGACCTGCTTCGCATCCACATCATGTTCCGCTTTAAAAATCTCTTGGATGTACTTTATTTTCTGCTGTAGCACCGGATCATCCGATGCATTGACTGCAGGGTAGTACGACGGTGCCAAAAAGAGTACTGTCGCAGGTGCGAGTTCTTTTGCTGCATCCATCAGCCGGTCGACAATTTTAATCGCTTTTTCCCTGATGTTCAAAGTACTGTCATTAAACACGCTGTCAGTGATCAGATCATATCGGTCCTGTCCATGCTTATTGATGACGTGCAGAGCGAGATCGTTGAAAGTTATGGTGTTTATTTTATTCAAAGGTGTCGTATTCAGTCTTTTGCATAACTCGATATAATCGGAGTAGCATTCGTTCATCGCACGTTCTGCAACATTCCGGTAAATATCCATCACCTGGCTCGGACTCCGTTCCAAGGTGAAGACGTTATAGAGCGCATATGAATGATGCGACGTCTGTGTGGAATAGTCCTTTTTCATATCGTTTTGCTGCAGGCAGACCGGGGGCGGCGTGCTTTCTCCGAACTTCTCTTCGTAAAAGTCGGCGTTGAACTCCATCTCTTTTGTTAAATATGAGTTCATAAAATGACTCGTCATGCCCTGAAGCGGCTCGCCCGCATGGGTGCCGACCCCGTAGAAAAGGGCGGAAGGCATGATTTTGCCGATTGAACCCGAGTAAATGTAATAGTTCGTATCCTGCGGACTCTGGCTGAATGACGGCTCACTGTTTAAAATGAGTTTCAAGTCCAGCTCTTCCGAGTTTTTCAGTTCCGATAAAAATTTTACGGCCGCACGCATGCCGTCGGAATTCACTTCTTCGTCGGGCACAGTGACAAGGATGATATTCAGCGGCCACTCTTCGATGCTTGCGAGCTCGAGCAGACTCATGTGGAGGGCGAGACCCATCTTCATATCCATAATGCCGCGTCCGAAAATGTAATCATCTGATTCGATGTCCGATTTGATCGTGGCATTGAAACTTTCTTTTCTTTCTGCGATTGCCTCAGTCAGTTTTTCAACATCAAAAGCAATCTCTTCAAGGTCTCCGAACTCTTTAGTATGTACGACATCAAAGTGGCTGATCAGTATGACGGTATCCTTTGTGTCATCTGCTTTATAATGAGCTGCCAGAGCATGCCGGTCCTCATCGGAATCGACTAAATAGAGCCGTTCCTGATGTGTTTTGAAGTAGGGCAGCGTCAGCAGTTTATCTTTTATGAAATGGGGAAACCCGACTTCACCGGATGTGCCTGATCTGCTGTCGAAACTGACCAGTTGGGTGATTAGCGTCTGTAATTCTTCAGGTGTCTGCCAGTTTGTATGTGAATTATCAGTCATAAGTATTCTCCTCATCGTCGTAAAATTTCAAGAATCTTTCTTCTATGTTGTCCAGATGCCGGAGCAGCGCTTCTTTCGCAAGCGAAAGGTCTTTCACTGACAAAGCATCCAGAATTTCTTTATGCTCTATGAAAGAATCATGCAGGCTGAATCCAATTGTGTTGGATAAAGTCAGAAAAGCTCTGTCCACACCTCTGCTCATCCGTTCGACCATTTCGTGAAACAACCGGTTGTCGTTCGTTTCAGTGAGCAGCATGTGAAATTCACTGTCGAGCTCCAGATAGAGCTGATGGTGACCGCTGTTCACAGCTTGTTCCTGCCGGTTAATATTTTCATGTAATTTTTTTAAGTTCTCTTCATCCATTTTATGAATGATCCGTTCCAGGTTTTCAATCTCTAAAATGCGCCGCATTTCCAGATGGTTGAGCGAGTCTTGTTTGGAAAAACCGGAAACGACTGCGGGTTTTTGGGTTCTTGTCCGAACCAACCCCTCATTCTCCAGTTTGGCGAGCGCATCCCGGAGCGGTGTGCGGCTGATACCGAGCTGTGCCGAGATTTTTTCCTCGGGCAGCGGATCGCCGACTTTTAATTTTCCTGTCGCAATCTCTTCTTTTAAAATATGGAATGCCTGTTCACTAAGAGAGATTTTTGTCTGAATCGTTTTCATAGCTTCACCTTCTAAAACTTTTATGAAAGGCCATTCACAAATCTTTCGATTCTTTTCAGTCCTTCATTTATATTCTCAATTGAAGTGGCATAGGAAATTCTGATGAACCCTTCTCCAAACGCTGTGAAACCGCTGCCGGGTACAACTGCGACGTGTTCTTCCTCGAGTAGTCTGTCGGCAAATTCAAAGGAAGTCATATTGAACTTTTCGATCGACGGAAACACATAAAACGCGCCTTGAGGCGTTTTCGTCTCGAGGCCGATCTGAGTCAGTCTCTCAACGATCAAATCACGTCTCTCCCTGTATGTCGCAGCCATTTCAGCAGCTGAGTGACGACTGTTATCGAGCGCATCAATGGCTGCATACTGGCTCGGCAGCGCTGCGCAGATCGTATCGTACAGATGCACCTTCAGAACGTGCGGCATAAAGTCGGCAGGCCCAAGCACATAACCCAGTCTCCAGCCCGTCATCGAGTGGGATTTGGATAACCCGTGGACAAGAAACAATTTCCCGCGGAGTTCAGGATACTGTGAAAATGAAATATGCTCTGCGTCATAAGTGATCTCGCTGTATATTTCGTCTGAAATAATAAAGATCTCATGGTTCGCGAGCTCCTGGACCAGCGGGGCCATTTCTTCTTTTGATAATACTTTTCCTGTCGGATTCGACGGAAAGTTGAGGAGTACCGCTTTTGTTTTATCAGTGATCATGCTTTTCAACTTTTCAGGGTCCGGCACGAAATCCGTATCCGAAGTATCCATATACGTCACACTCGCACCGAGCAGATCGACCAGCGGTTCATAAGCGGAGTAGCATGGTGCTGGAATGATGACTTCATCACCTTCGGTCAGAATGGTTTCAAAAACCGATCTCAATCCTTCGCTTGCCCCGGTTGTGATAACGATTTCATCTTCGGGATTGTATTTGACGTCATAAATATCCTTGAAGAAATTTGATACGCTTTCCCGAAGCTCGAACAATCCTGCATTATGTGAATAACCCGTCTGGTTATTTTCTATCGCCTTAATGGCTGCTTTTTTCACCGTCTGCGGTGTTGGTATATCAGGCTCGCCAATTGTGAAATTGATACCGTCACGTAAGACAGAAACTCTGTTTGAGAACTGCCGTGTACCGGGTATTTCGAGTTGTGTCACTCTTTGATTTATCTTGTCTAACATGTGCAATCACCCCTTGTATACTGTATACCAAAATAATAATACACCGGGGGAAGATTGTAAAGATTTAGATTGTTTTGACAGTTTGAGGGTAAAGTATGAGTAATGCATATTATGTACGTTTAAAAGGGGGGAGCGGAAGTTGCCTGAAAATCTGGTGTTTTATCAGTCAAAATATGGTGCGACCGAACAATACGCAGCATGGCTGGAAGAGATGATCAGCTGTGACGTCAAAGAACTGAGCGAAAGTCTGCCCCGGAACTTGAAAGATTATAGAAACATTGTGATTGCCGGCGGCATATACAATGGGGAGGTTACCGGCCGTGAATTTCTGAAAAGAAATATGGAGGCGTTGAAGGGACATCGGGTTGCGGTGCTTGCTGTCGGGCTGGAAGAATTTTATAAAGGTATGACAGAATCGCTGTGGCTGTATCAGTTTAAAGAGTTTGAAATCGATGTTGAAGTATTTTATGCACGAGGGGAATACAACTATAAAAATTTGACGTTTTTCGACCGTATGACCATCAGGACGGGAAATGTCATTTTCAGAAGAAAGATTAAGAGAGGCAGCCGGGAACGTATTAATATTTTAAGAGACAGAATGACAGCTTACGACTGGAAAAGCGAGAGTTACCTTGAACCGCTGGTGGAATGGATGGACTCCGGATAGCACAAAACGGTAATGCGTCTGCCGACGCATTTACCGTTTTTCTATTTGAAAATTTTATCGATTTTCTGAATATCTTCATCCTGCAGTTCAATATCCGCTGCGCGCATATTCTCTTTAATCTGAGACCCCTTTTTAGCGCCGGGGATGATTACGCCGACAGACGGGCGTGTAAGATAGAATGCCAGTACAATCTGGGCAACGTCCTCGTTGTATTTTTCAGCGATTGATTTCAGCTGATTCACTTTCACGAGGTTCTCTTTAAATTCACCCTCCTGGTAGAAAGGCAATCTTGAGCGCAGATCATCAAATTTGGAATTCTCATCATAGTGTCCTGCAAGCAATCCTGCAGCCAGCGGATAAAATGGAACGAAAGTGATGTTGTTGTCAGCACAGTAATCAAACATGCCGTTTTCAGCTTCGCGGTTCAGAAGATTATACTCATTCTGAACAACATCGACATAGCCATCTTTATTCGCAGTTTTCAGCTGTTCCAATGTTACGTTGGACACACCAATTGCCCTGATTTTCCCCTCATCTTTTGCATCTTTCAAACCTGCGACTGCTTCATTCAATGGTGTCTTTTCTTCAGGATCCGGATAATGGATATAGAATAGATCAATATACTCCAGCTGCATGCGTTCCAGAGTCTCATCTATTTTCTTTTTCAGAAATTCAGGACTGTTATCAATGACCAGCTCCCCATTTTCATCTTCACGGTGTGCAACCTTTGTTGCTATGGTCACCTTGGTTCTTTGATATTCTTTAAGCACTTCACCGACCAGTTCCTCCGAACGGTCCGGTCCGTACATTTGAGCAGTATCCAGCATAGTGACACCATTATCCAATGCATCACGGACTGTCTGCTTTCCTGCCTCTTCATCCACATTTTTATACAAGTTGTGACCACCTACGAAGTTTGTTCCAAGTGCAATAGGATGAACATAGATTCCCGATTTCCCTAATCCTGCAAGTTGTGCCAAGTGAATACCCCTTTCTAAACTCTGATATGTTCCCATTATAAGTGTTATCCCAATGTGATTAAAATATAATCCCTCATTTTATAAAATTAGTTGAGATATCCTTCATTGAAGACGGCTTGGAGTTCCTGCCGCAACATGGCGGAAAAGCGACGATGCGAGAATGAATCTGACGACGGGGCCCTGATACTCCGGCTGAAATTACGCCGTATCAAGGGCGTTATAAGGAATGTTATAATCTCAGGAAAAGACTGATATGATGCATTTGAATAAGATAACGGGCACCGTTGCAAGATGAAGGAATTTCCCGGGAAATAAAAAGAGCCGGGAATACTCCGGCTCTTGATGCATTCGCTTATTGATTGGAAGGACTGTTGCATGAGATCGTAAAAGGCATGACGACATGTTCGCTCGTTTTTTGAATTTCAGTAAATGTGCCTTCGAGTGCTGTGAAAATATCATTCACTTCACCATCAAGACGTGTGGCGAAAGGTGCCATGCTGACTTCGACACCGAAATCGGGCAGTTTTTCTACTTCTTTTGTGATCTTATCAATATAGTTTTCCTCACCTAGAGGGTATATTGAAAAGCGGCAGCCTGCTTTTTGGAAAATTTTATCGGAACTCTTTTTATTCAACTGAACATTATCATTGTCGTTTTTGTCGTCTCCGGTGTTACATCCGCCAAGAACGATATTTCCGCTCATCTCTGTGTGAATACCTGTTTTTGCCGCATGTAGATAAATTGCTTTTACTACATCGAAAACGTCGACGATACTGCCCGTGGCTGCTGTGGCGACATCGTCGGTCTTCATCCATACATTCGTCGTATCGACGCTGCCGAGTGCATCTAAAATAATCTTCGCAAAATCATCACTCATCACACTTAAATTGAACTGGATTCCTGCTTCTCTTAACGATTCATCCGCCATTATTTAAAATCCCCCTGTAATCATTATTACTTTCAGTGTATCGATGTGAGACCTTCGAGTAAAGCGATAGAACCCTACTGGCTAAAGCTTGAAAATAAAGGGAGACTAACGGATTTAAAAATTTGCTATTATTGTCATTTCAACTGTCTTTGTATCATTTACTTTGAATTATTTTACCAATATACTTAAAGATAAATAATTGCATTAAGTGAAAAGAGGCTTATGTAAGATGAAGTTTACGAACAGCTTGAAATATATACTCCTTCTGATGCTTATTTTTGTAATGTCAGCCTGTGGAAACGGGGAGACTGCTGATGAAAGAGAAGAGGGCACTCATTCAGGTAATGCGGTTGAAGGTACAATCACGGTATCCGCCGCAGCGAGTCTGGTGGATGCGCTTGAAGAAGTCACGACGCATTTTAATGAGGAATATCCTGAAGTTCAGGTGGACTTCAACTTCGGCGGATCCGGTGCTTTAACGCAGCAGATTATGCAGGGTGCACCTGCTGACCTATTTTTCTCAGCAAATGAGAGCCACTTTGAAGAAGTGGTCAATGAAGGATATATAGATGAAGAGAACACTGTTGATTTACTGAGAAATGAAATCGTCCTTGTTGTTCCCGTAGACAGCACGGTCGAATCATTCGATGAATTAGAAAATGCAGATCGGATTGCCGTCGGGAATCCGGAATCTGTGCCTGCCGGGAAGTATAGTATGGAAGCTTTTGAAAATATGGATATAATGGAAGAGATTGAATCTAAGTTCATATTTGCAACAGATGTCAGACAGGTATTGAATTATGTAGAAACTGAAAATGTAGATGCCGGGGTTGTGTATCATACGGATGCATTGACCAGTGACGGCATTGAAGTCGTGGATACAGCGCCGGAAGACAGCCATTCACCGGTCATCTATCCGCTGGGCACCTTGAACGATACGGATAATCCTAAAGCGCAGCGCGCTTTCTACGAATTCGTCCAAAGTGAGGAAGCAGGCGAGGTTTTCAATGAATATGGTTTTATTATCGAGTAACATTACAACTGCAGAATTTCTGACTCCCGTACTGCTGTCATTAAGAGTTGCGTTCATAGCGTTAGTGATCGTATTGATTGCCGGGGTTGTCATTGCGAGATTTATGGCGAGAAATAATTTCCGGGGAAAACTGATCATCGAAACGATATTGATGCTGCCGCTCGTACTGCCCCCGACGGTGGTGGGGTTTTTATTACTGGTATTGTTTGGAAACAACAGCGTTGTAGGCGACATGTTCACATGGCTTTTCGGAGAGACCATCATCTTTACATGGTATGCGGCAGTCACAGCAAGTACGGTGGTTGCATTTCCGCTGATGTACCAGGCCGCAAAAGGCGGTTTTCTCAATGTGAATAAAGAAATTGAAGACGCCGCGAAAGTGGACGGCGCAAACAGATGGCAGGTCTTCACAAAAATCACCCTGCCGCTGACCAAGACAGCCTTGATTACCGGGGCGCTCCTCAGTTTTGCCCGCGCTCTCGGCGAGTTCGGCGCAACAATCATTATCGCAGGCAATATCCCGGGCAGTACACAGACACTGCCGACAGCAATCTATGTCGCACTTCAGTCCGGCAATATGTCACTCGCCTGGGCATGGGTTATCGTCATAGTCGTACTGTCATTCTTCATGCTGATGTTCATCCGGGTCAAAGCGAATGAATCTTAAAATGTGTATATTGACAATGCGATTCAAATATTGTATGATATATTCTGCACATACACACAGGGCATATTACACGTAATGAACGAAATTATGGATTCGTAAGGCATTAGAAGTCGGCCACACACCGGTCTCAGCCGATCAATCTATAATAAAAGGAGGATGTCTCACATGGCAGGTCCAAGAAGAGGCGGTCGTCGTCGTAAAAAGGTTTGTTATTTCACAGCAAACGGAATTACGCACATCGACTACAAAGATGTAGAACTTCTTAAAAAGTTCATTTCAGAGCGTGGTAAAATTCTTCCAAGACGTGTAACAGGTACTTCAGCGAAGTATCAGCGTCGTCTAACAGTGGCGATCAAACGTTCACGTCATATGGCATTATTACCATATGTAAAAGAAGAAGCATAATATGTGAATAACCCCGAGAGGCTCAGCCTTTCGGGGTTATTTTTTATGGGCAGTATTTTTGTCAGGGAGGTTTCGTGGCGATTCCACCCAGATTTCGGCACGAATGCATGAGAAATCCGGGTCTCGTGCCATCAGCATTCCAAACACACCGATTCCACCATGAATATAATTGATTAAAAATCACTATTAAAGTAAATTGTAACTATACATATAAACTTTATCGCAATCAAAAAGGGGATGGATAAGGTGTTGAAGAAATATAGTAAATTCAGAAAAAATCGCAGAATCAAAAAGGTAAAGGATGCGAAGGGGAGCGTCTGAAGGATATCCATTTCTGGGAGTATTTTCATCGGACGGTCTTTCATCAAAAGATTGAGGGCGATCTTTATACTGTGGATGTGGATCTGTACGGTAAGGAACTGATGGGTTCCGAAAGCGTTCTGTATAAAAATGGTGTGCGTATAAAAGAATCCACCGTCCCTTCGGTCTATGAGGTTCCGGGTGTATTCATAGAAGTTGAAACTACAAATTACGGTGTGAAGAAAATTCACTATGTTACCGACACTGGTGAATTACAGATGATGCCCGATAAAAATTCACTGGAGGGTAAGCGGGCAAGATTTGATTTGAAATTTCCAACAGCGAGTAAATGGATCGGCTACATCGCGATTGCCATCCTCATCATCAGCCTGATTATTGCGATACCTGCAGTGATTGAGATGATTACCCGCATGGACCTGGTCGCTGATAATATCGGCACTTTTAAAAGTCCTTTCCAGCTGCCGGGCTGGCTCAATGTGATGCTGGTCTTACTCGGCCTGGCAGCTGCGACAGAACGGGCGCTATCACTTAAAAACCATTGGCTGATAGATATGGAGACAAATACATTCAACAGCTGAAATGATGTTAAGAACTGTCCGGTTCAGGGAAGAGGTTCATAAAACAATGAAGGTGATAAAGTGAATTTCGAATGGTTTAAAAAGTATGCCAGAACGTATCAAAAAGGTATGAAACAACTGTCAAAAGTATTGGACTGGACACCGCCGCTTTTGTTGCGCGGAGAGGGGATTCTGAACATCCTTCCAAACGCTTTAAAAGCCAGAAATTATAAAAAAGTCCTCATCATCACTGATGAAGGCGTCCGGAAGGCGGGGCTGCTCGATTCGTTATTGGATGGACTGGACTCACAAAGTATAGAGTGTTTTATTTACGATGAAACGGTTCCGAATCCGACGGATGAGAACATCGTTGAAGCAGCTGCTATCTACAATAAAAATCGGTGTGAAGCGATCATCGGCTTTGGCGGCGGTTCTTCTCTTGATTGTGCAAAAGGGACGGCAGCGATTATCGGCACCGGCAGCAGAAATATTAAAAAATACCAGGGGCTTATGAAAATTCGTAAAAAACTGCCGCCGATCATAGCGGTACCGACAACTGCCGGAACCGGAAGTGAAGGTACAATCGCGACGGTGATCACCGACAGCAAAAATCAAATGAAGTATACTGTGTCGGATATGGTCCTGTTGCCGGAGATTGCTGTTCTTGATGCATCGCTCACTGCCGGACTGACGGCAAAGATCACCGCGCACACAGGCATGGATACGCTCAGCCATATCGTCGAATCCTATACTAATTTGAACAATACTGCAGAAACCAGAAATATGTCAGAAAAAGCGATTGAACTGATCTATCAGAATTTAAGAAAAGCGCATCATAATGGAGGAGATATCACTGCACGGGATAATATGCAGTATGCTGCCTATCTTGCAGGGCGTGCTTTTACCCGGGGGTATGTCGGCAATATCCATGCGATGGCCCATCAGATTGGCGCGAAATATCCTGTGACACATGGTGAAGCCAACGCAATCATTATGCCGTATGTGCTGGAAGCGTATGGTGAAACCGTTTATGACGACCTGGCGAGACTTGCAGATTATGCAGGCATAACTGAAACAGGAGACACAGATGAGCGTAAAGCACGGAAATTCGTACAGAGCATCCGGGATTTAAATGAAGAGATGGACATCGGTGACCGCATACCTGAAATTGAAGAAGCGGATTTGGACGAGATGGTTGAATACTCATATGATGAAGCGAACCCGGCTTATCCTGTGCCTGTAATTTTCAGTAAAAAGAAGTTCAGAGAAATGTACTTGAAAGTTAAAGATGGATAAAATAAAAGACCTCAGCATTTCGCTAAGGTCTTTGTCATATTAAAATTCTACTTTGACTGATCCGAGTTTTTCAAAATGGGCTTCAAATACACCCCTCGCAGCCACATCCATCGCTTTGGTCAGGGAACCGGCTAATACTAATTCACCTTTTTTCAGGGTGATGTCGTAATTCCTTTTTTATGAAAAAATCCTCCTTGATTACAATCAAGGAGAGAATCTTTAACACTACATATTCAAATTACGTCGGTCCGGTTCATTTTTATGGATGTCATTTTCCTTGCTGTAATATTGCTGATCCAAATCAGCTTTCTGTTTTTTTATATCTTCGTCATCTGTTGCATTCTTGTCTTCGTTGGAAGTTACAATATCATCACGATTTTCAGCGTCATCATAACCGTAATTTGAAACATCGACTCTGTCGTCCGCCACGTTGACTCTGTCTTCTGCCGTGTCTGCATAGTCTCCGCGGTCTTCCGCCCGCATCGTACCTTCGAATTCCTTATCCTCAGGGTCTGCCGGAGCCTCGGCCCCGTATTCTACATTCGGCTCAGTGTCGACGACCCGGTCGCTTGCTTCTCCTACATTGCCAGATTCACGATCTTCCGCTCTCATCGTGCCTTCGAACGCCTTATTTTCAGGGTTCGTTGCTTCATCAGTACCATACTCAATATTCGGTTCCGCATCGACCACACGGCCGCTGTTTTCTTCCGTATCATCGAGTTCGTTGATACTGTCGACTTCACGTGCTTCGTAGTTTCTGTCGAGTGCTGCACGTGCTGAGCCGGTACTTTCGGTGTCAGCTGCAGCAGTGCCTGCCACACCTGGGTTTTCCTCTTCACCAACACCTTGTTTTTCGTGCGGTTCTCCGCCGACATTATTGTCGCCGCTGTCGTAACGGGACGTTTCTTCTTCATCGCTGCCCATCTTATCCGATTCGCCTAAAGCAACATTATTGACGTGCAGCAGAATATCTCCTGCCTGCAGTGATGTAATATAGTCCTCTTTCTCTGACTCGTTTAACTCAAGGTCCGCCAGTGCACGTTCTTCAGGCGCTTCAGAAGTGAAAAGTGAGACGAATCTATCCCAGGGAGAACCATCTGCATTTTTGAAATTCACTCCGGTGTAATTTAGAGAAGTGCCTTCCAAAGCTTCTTTTGAAAATACTGTAATATCATTATCATGTACGCCGTCAGCTCTCAGACGTTCGATTCGTCCAACTAGTTCCTGTTCACTTTTAAAGCTTTCAAACTGTCCCATAGTAACCCTCCAGGTAAAATATTATTCGATATCCATATACATCTTGTTACTAAAAAGATACCCCTTCAAAATAATAATAAACAGACACGAAAATTTATATTGACAGTGATGATAATCATAATATGATTAAATTAATACTTATAGGGGGCAACGTGTTGACAACAATAGGGGACAGAATTAGACGGGAACGTAAAAGACAGGGGTATTCACAAAAAAGACTGTGCAGGGACATCTGTTCGCAGGCCACTTTATCGAGGCTTGAGAGCAATAAGCTGAATTTATCATTTTTAACTGTGAACCAGATTTTGGGGCGGCTGAATTTATCGGTCAATGATCTGCTTGCACAGGAAGAATGGATTAAGGAAAATATCTTCTTCAACAGGCTGGATGAGGCAAGAGATTCACGTGATTATATGAAGATGGAAAGAATTATCGCAGGCTTTAATCATATGACTGAAGAACAGTCTGCAAAAGTTAAAATGTATATGAAATGGCATCAGGGTCTGATTGCGTTCATCAAGAAGGATTATGACACGGCATCAGCATTGTTGAATCATGCAATATATATCGCTGAAAAATTCAAGTACAGAGACTGCATTCCTCATTTATATATGGCAAAAGGCAATACAGTGTTTCATCTTGGGGAAAGACCATTAAAATATTATGCATATGCTGAAGAGTTATGTCATACATTGGAAGTAACGAATTTTAAACTGGAAATGAAAATACTTTATAATCTAATCGTTTTCTATAACAGAGAAGCGCAGTATCATAAGGTCATTCTAAAAAGCAAAAAGGCGATTAAACTGTTGAGTTTAAATGAGTCTATGTATTTAATGTGTGAAATTTATTATTTGCGGATGAAAGCACTGATTGCGCTGGATGAAACGGATGAATATGAGGTGTTAAAGACCAGTGCCCGCATTATTTTCGAACATGCGAATAGACTGGATTTATTGGATAAATTAGAAAACTATTCACCAGTGAATATTTAAATAAATTCTATTTCCATATATGTTTTTCTCATTTATTATTGAGATAAATTTCCATATTTAAATGGGAATTACATTTACGAAGGGGTTTGTTTATTATGAATATGAATTTGTTTTTAACAGAATTGGAGCAAAGGAAAAGTGGGAGATGCGAGTCGATTTACGATTGCAGAAAACCAACCGGTATATATTGATGAATATGGACAATAAATCACCGCTCAGCCGCAAAGAAGAACGACTGCTCGTATACCTGTTGCTCATGGAAAGGCGTGACCGCTACAAAAAGGGCAGTGAAAGTTACAGGAACTACGACTACTATATCGACATTGTCATCAATGGGATTGAAAGTAAGTATGATGAAATATTTGATCATATACATCATATGGACAACGGAATTTCAAAAGAAGTGAGTGAGGAAGTCGAGATCATTCTCCGAATGTATCACTGTATAGAGACATCATTTGAATTTTTGACATTTGATGATCAGCAGTATTTAAGAAAGGAATATATTATCGACTTCGGCGGCTTCAGAAGTGATATGGAGGAAGAACATAATTATTTAAGCTATTACAAGTTTTTAAAGAAGCATCAACAGAAGAAATTACCGAAAGTCATTGAAAATCCGGCGCTCAATATTGAGATATACCGCCGTATGCTGATAAAGTTCAAGGACTTTGATATTCCGAAAATAGGCATCCCGACTTACATCACAAAGCAGCAGCTGATTGAGTTGTTTTCAGAGCAGGATAGAAAGTCATCTTGAAATGATACATAAAAAATGAAATGAGTGTCCATGGACTTAGCTGTGCATGGCCACTCATTATTTAATTTAATAGATTTCCGAATCTGGAGATTCACCGCTATCTTCATCTCTCGTATACTTTTCCTCGTCCGTATAGTATAGGAAAAACTCACCATCTTTAATCCTTCTTAAGTAATCATCTGAGGTCTCCTCCCTCAGGTCGATGTTGTAAATGTAATTGCTTGCCGGCTCATTGGAATTAAATAATGATTTTAAGCTCTCTGCCTGTTCATAATATGGATGAAAGTTGATGCCGGTGTATTTTATCCACTGCATCTCATCAGGATCCGAATCCGCATCTGCCAGTAAATGAAAATCTTCTTCAAAGTAGCCGTCTCTTTTCAATCTTTCAATTTCTTTCAATACCTCATCTCGATCAGAAAAGAATTCATAGTAGTTCATAGATTTTGCCTCCGATAATTGATGTGTTATTTATATTTACCCTCACCTGTCAATTTTTACTCGTCATATTACAGATATTTATCCAGTTATCATGTACAATTGAGTTGTATATTCTCGTTCACTTTGTTATGATATTATAATTATTTATTTCATATAATCACAGTAATATGGATTGTGAGTTTCTATGGTTTTCCATAAAAAAACCTACTATGAGATAGCAATTAATCGAATACTTTAATTGTTCTTCGTCATGTTCATTTATTGGAGGTTATCAACAATAATACAGGAGGCAATAAGATGTGGGAAAGTAAGTTTGAAAAAGAAGGTTTAACGTTTGATGATGTGTTGTTACAGCCGGCGCATTCAGAAGTATTACCGAAGGATGTGGATTTGTCCGTTCAGCTGTCATCCGATATTACGTTGAATATTCCGGTGCTCAGTGCGGGAATGGATACGGTGACAGAATCAGCCATGGCAATCGCGATTGCACGTCAGGGCGGCCTCGGTGTTATTCATAAAAATATGTCGATCGAAGCCCAGTCGGAAGAAGTGGAGAAAGTGAAGCGGTCGGAAAATGGTGTCATCAAACATCCATTCTTCCTGACAAAAGAAGAAGAAGTGTACGCAGCGGAGCATCTGATGGCTAAATATCGTATTTCAGGTGTACCGATTGTCAGCAATCCCGAAGAGAAGAAACTCATCGGCATCATTACGAACCGTGATCTGCGTTTTATAGAAGATTACTCGACAACGATTGATGATGTAATGACAAAAGATAACCTTGTGACAGGGACTGTCGGTACGACACTGGAAGAGGCGAGCAGAATTTTACAGAAACATCGTATAGAAAAACTGCCGCTTGTTGATGAAAACAATATTCTGCAGGGCTTGATCACAATTAAAGATATCGAAAAAGTGATCGAATTTCCTGATTCCGCAAAAGATGATCAGGGACGACTGCTAGTCGCTGCAGCGATAGGTATCGCAAAAGAGACGGAAAAGCGTGCCGAAGAACTTGTTAAAGCGGGTGCAGATGCACTCGTAATAGATACGGCACACGGACACTCGCAAGGCGTGCTTGACGCGATCAAAGATATCCGTGACAAGTACCCGAATATCACGCTCATTGCAGGTAATGTGGCGACTGCAGAAGGTACTGCTGCATTATTCGATGCAGGGGTGGATGTTGTCAAAGTCGGCATCGGACCGGGTTCAATCTGTACGACGCGTGTCGTGACAGGGGTCGGGGTGCCTCAGATTACAGCGGTATATGACGCTGCAACAGAAGCGCGTAAACGCGGCAAGGCAATCATTGCAGACGGCGGAATAAAATTATCAGGTGATATCACGAAGGCGATTGCTGCAGGCGGCCATGCAATCATGCTCGGAAGCCTGCTTGCGGGTACGACGGAATCACCGGGTGAAGTTGAAATGTTCCAGGGCCGCCGTTATAAGACATACCGCGGCATGGGCTCCATGGGTGCAATGGACCAGGGTTCCAAAGACCGTTATTTCCAGGAAGATAAAGAATCCAAAAAGTATGTACCGGAAGGCATTGAAGGCCGTACCGAGTACAAAGGACCAATTGCAGATACAATCTATCAGCTGATGGGCGGTCTGAAATCAGGTATGGGCTACACGGGCAGCAGAAATCTGGAAGCTTTACGTGAAGATTCCAAGTTTATAAGAATCACCGGTGCAAGTTTAGTGGAGAGTCATCCGCATAACATTCAGATTACAAAAGAATCACCGAACTATACTACTTGATAGGAGATTTTTATAAATGGAAATGGCTAAAGAGCAAGAACTAATAATGGTAATAGACTTCGGCAGTCAGTTCAATCAGCTGATTACCCGGAGAATCCGTGACCTCGGTGTGTACAGTGAATTGCACAACCCGAGTGTCTCAATAGAAGAAATAAAAGAATTGAATCCTAAAGGTATCATCCTCTCAGGCGGACCGAAGAGTGTCTATAAAGAAGATGCCTACAGAGTGGATCCGGAAATTTTCAATTTGGGCATTCCAGTGCTCGGCATCTGTTACGGTATGCAGCTAATTGTAGATACACTCGGTGGTAAAGTCGTTTCTTCACCGGGCAGAGAGTACGGCACGACTGACCTTGTACTGGATCCATCAGTGGATATCTTCAGAGGCTTGAATGAACATGAACGCATGCTGATGAGCCACAGTGACAAAGTTACAGAAATTCCTGAAGGCTTCAAAAAAATTGCACATACTGAAAACTGCGAGTATGCAGCAATCAGACACGAGGAAAAACCTTTCTACGGTGTACAGTTCCATCCGGAATCCAAGCATTCCGTTAAAGGAGATGCATTCCTTAAAAACTTCATCAGAGATATTGCCGGCGCTACAGGCGAGTGGACGATGGAAAACTTCATCGACATCGAAGTGGAGAAAATCCGTGAACAGGTCGGTGATCGTAAAGTGCTGTGTGCTATGAGCGGCGGCGTAGACTCTTCAGTTACGGCGGTCCTTCTGCACAAAGCGATCGGCGACCAGTTGACATGTATATTCGTCGATCACGGTCTGCTCCGTAAAGGCGAAGGCGAAATGGTCATGGAACAGTTTGGTGAAGGATTTAATATGAACATCATCAAGATTGATGCCAAAGACCGTTTCCTGAATAAACTTAAAGGCGTGTCAGATCCTGAGCAGAAACGTAAAATCATCGGTAACGAGTTCATCTATGTATTTGATGATGAAGCGGGCAAGCTGAAAGACGTCGACTTCCTCGCACAGGGAACGTTGTATACTGATATCATCGAGTCAGGCACCGAAACAGCGACAACGATCAAATCCCACCATAACGTGGGCGGGCTGCCGGAAGATATGGAGTTCGAACTCATCGAGCCGCTGAACACTTTATTCAAAGATGAAGTGAGAGAGCTTGGAATTGAACTTGGCATCGAAGAACACCTCGTGTGGAGACAGCCATTCCCGGGGCCGGGCCTTGGCATCAGAGTTCTTGGTGAAATTACGGAAGAAAGACTTGAAATCGTCAGAGAATCAGACTGGATTTTAAGAGATGAAATCCGTAAAGCAGGACTCGAAAGAGACATCTGGCAGTACTTCACAGTCCTTCCGAACATCAGATCCGTCGGTGTCATGGGGGACGAGCGTACGTATGACTACACAATCGGCATCAGAGCCGTTACAAGTGTGGACGGTATGACAAGCGAATTTGCGAAAATCGACTGGGATGTGCTGAGTAAAATCTCCCAGCGAATGGTGAACGAATCCAAGCACATAAACAGAGTGGTTTATGATATTACGAATAAGCCGCCTGCAACGATCGAGTGGGAATAACGATAAATAAGAAAGAAACCTTATGAAAACAATGTTCATAAGGTTTCTTTTTGTATTCTTTTTAGTTTTAAGGGCAAAATCAGGGCAAGAATTTTAGGCTTTATAATTATTAATCCAATTTTTAGTATTATTAAATTTTTTTATAGATGATTTCTCTCCAATTAAAATGGAACTTGCGTCATCCTGTAAAGCGTTACTAATAAAGATTTCTTTCTCATTAAAATGAGTAATATAATTATTAGTTTCTACATTTTTAAAAAATTTTTGTTGTCTGATATTTTTGGGGCGTATTAATATTGCACAATTTAAACTTAAGGGTAGGCATATCTCATTCATTAAAAAATGACCAGTAGGATTATCGCTTGTGAAGAAATCTTTAGATTTAATTACTACTAAGGACCAATCACATTGCTCACCTTTATATCTTAAATGATTTAGATTCTTTATGGGGTTCATCATTGCTTTCAATTGAGATGTTTTGGGATTATAATTTCTATTATAATCGTCTTTAAACTTCATCATTTTATCTGAGCTAATTTTACTTTTGTCTAAAAATTCTAAAGTTTGATTATGGATATTTGTTAGTTTATTTCTAAATGAATCTCCTCTAAGATATAAATTTTCTATGAAGATAAGCAGTTTTACCTTTACAATTTTATCCTGCAGTAGTCGGCCATCGTAATCTTTAATAATTTGCTTTATTATTTTTGAAATATCTGTTTCTAAAGAATTTAGAAATACAGTTTCTATATATTGAGGGTTTTTCTCCAATTTTTCTTCGATATTCATTTGTAAGTTGTATACTTCATCTAGTTTTTTTAACCATTCTCTAATCCATTCGTTATCCTCAGTATCATAGAAATATTGTTTTTGGCATATTGATTTCGTATTCACTTTTGCAAAATGTTTTTGGTCCTTAAATAATACATCAACTTTTTGTTTTTCTCTTACTGAAAAATTGTTTAAATAGAATCTTGGGACAAAATGTTGTTTCTTTACTTTTTGAATCATATTAATTTACCACCTTAATATTTTCCAATTTATTCATCATATCTTGATCCATTTGTTCCGTTACATGTGAATATATCTGTAAGGTGGTTTTATGATCACTGTGTCCAACTCGGTCCATAATAGCTCTTAAAGACACTCCGAGTTGAGACAGCAACGATATATGAGTATGCCTTAGTGTATGTGTAGTTATGTGCTTTTCTATACCAACTGCTTTTGCTCCAGCTTGTAAACACCTATTAGCAGTCGATTTATTAATAGGGTTTCCTTTGTAGTCAGTAAAGAGGAATCCTCTGTCTTGATACTGCTCTTCCCACTGTTTTAATTTTTTGTTCTCAATAATTATTTTTTTAAGAATTTCTACGCTTCTGGATGTGATGGAAATAGTTCTGTAAGAGGATTCGTTTTTTGTAGTGTCTTTGAAGCCATACTCAGCTCCTCTTCTTTCCCAAAGGATTGTTCCATCAATTGTGAGTTTCTTATTCTCAAAATCTATGTTCTCCGGCTGAATAGCTAATAACTCTCCGATACGCATCCCGTTTAAAGACTGAAATTCTGCAACATATGCGCATATTATGTAGGCATGTTGCATATAAGCAGCTCTCTTGTTTGAGGCCATGTCATTAATAGCATTTACCATTTTATATACTTCATGCATCTCTAAGTAGTTCTCTCTCTTGGCTTTAATCTCTTCTCGTGTAGGTGCTTTCTTGGGGATGATTACATCATCCAGATAGGACAAATCATTCAATTTATATTTCTTTTGGCCAAATTTAAGTATGTTTCTGATAAGACTAAAAAAATCCTGGATAATTTTTTGGCTATAGTTGTTCTCTACCAGTTTATTTACAAAACCCTGAATCACCTTGCTGTTTAGACTTTTAGCAAGGACATCTTCAGGAGTATATTTTTTAATTGTATTTATCTTGCTGTACTTAGTCTTAATAGTAGAACGTTTGCTACCTGAAGCGAGCTCATACCTTTCAAACCATTCATCTATTAATATATGGAAAGTTAATTCATCCGCCCCAGGAACATAAGTTTCACTAGATTTAATCTTATTGTCTATACGTTCATTTAATCGTTTCTGAGCCTCTTTTTGAGATTGTCTTGTATCTTTATTCATAACAACACTTGTACGTCGTGTTTTATCCGTTAGGGGGTCTCTATACCGTTCATAAAAACGGAATTTTTTATTACCTTCTTTATCGATAAATGATTCTTTCCACATAGACGATATTACTCCTTGGAATTTTTTGCTTCAAATTTAACCATGGTTTCATCATGCTTTATATACAATTTATAATCTTCATCTTTCTCAATGAAGTTCTTATATTGCAATAAGGTTAGGGTTGCCTGCTGATCTGGTGTAGGCAAAAGATATTGTGATTTAATTTTGGCTTTATTTAAAAAAGAAAGGCTACTTAGATTCACTGTGACATATTTTGAGTGTTCCGGCATAAGCACTTTCTTACATAGTTCTAGATTGTAAATGAGTAGATACGAAAATAGATCATACATGTAATGATTAGAGGACATTATTTGTCTCAGTTCTCTTAGAGATTGTTCGATTTCATTCTCGTCTAAGTCATTAGTAAAGTAGTTTTCATCGTTTAAGATATTTATTTCAATAACACCATGCTCATTAACTGAGGAATTAAAAACAATCTTCCGGATATAATTTTTAGAAAATCCAAAACTAAAATAGGCTTCGTTATTATAATTTTTATTTTTTGTTAAATCGATATATTCTTCACTTGGAAGAAGAAATCCAAAATTAAAATTTTGCTGGCTATAAGTAATCAGATCTTCAATATCACAATCCAGTACACCTAACAGCTTTTCCAACGTATCAAACTGAATACCTGTAGTTTTGCTATTTGCCATCAGGCTTAGAGTATTTCTCGATATTCCTGTTTTTTCGAATATTTCTTTAATGGATATATCCTTTTTTTCTAACACATTTCTGAGGTTAATTGTAATCATAATAATCTCCTATATACTATTCGCATTATTTTCTATTATAAATGTATCGTATGTAGTTGACAAACACAGAGTTTTTAAATACTATAAACAGTATAAATAACTATATAAATATTATATATAGTAAAAAGGAGGGGTGATATGAAACTATATGCGAAAAATATTCTTAGCGAAAGTATAGCCTTCAATGGATATACTGTAACAAAATTTGCAGACGAGATGGGAGTCACTAGAGGACATTTATACACAGTACTGTCTAGAAAAAATTCAATTAGTCCACTTTTAGCAATACGAATTTCTAAAAAGTTAGGTAAAAGTACTGATGAGCTATTTTTTATTAATAAGAAAGTAAAAAAGTAGGAAGGATGGTTATATGAAGGTACTGCCGAGTAAATCAAATACAGTTATGAAGAAAAATCAAATTCTAAGTAGACCAGTTTATGTTAATAAGGCAACAGCTTCTGAGATGTTCGGTGTGAGTAAGAGTACTATTTATAATTGGTGTCAGGAAGCTGAGGATTCAAAAGAATGGTCATCATTATCAATTAGACCAAGTTCTACCGTGACGTTGATTCATGTTGAAACGATGGAAGAGTTTTTGAAGAGTAAAAACAAATCTTTTTTATAAAAAGTAAATCGACCACAAAATTTGTGATCGATCAACCACCGATGCCAGTCGGTAATTTTTAAAATAACCTACCGTAAGTATAACATGTAAATTCACTCTCAAAAACTCCTTATTAATTTAATTATAAAGGAGTAAGTTCAATGGATGATAACGAACATAAAAGTCTAATAAGTAATATTTCTGACACACTGTCGGTTAATAATGAAAGTACCCCATATAGAAGCTTCAGAAACCTATACAAAATTTTTAATAACGATCCTTATCTTAAGAATTTATTCCAAAGAGACAAGCGGACAAACGTTATCCACCTGACTAGGAAGCCATTTTGGAATACATGGAGTTACGATTTAACGTTTGATGAAAATAATGATTACGGAAATTTGGAAGTTTATTTGGAAATGAATTACGGGATATATTGTCCGAAAAAATTGAGGGAATTGGTACGGAAAGAGGCAAGCAATAATTATTTTCATCCAATAAAAAAGTATCTAGATGGTCTTCAATGGGACGGTGTTAAAAGATTGGAAACACTATTTGTTGATTATATCTATGCTGATGATACGGAATTTAACAGGACAGTAACAAGAAACGCATTTGTTGCTGCTGTAAGAAGAATTTATGAACCAGGGTATAAGCATGACACTTTAATCATCCTCACAGGAAGACAAGGTCTAGGAAAGTCGTATCTTTTAAATAAAATGGGAAAACGCTGGTTTAATGATAGTGTAGACAGTTTAAGAGGTGATGAGTTCTATATGCAAATTGCCAACAGCTGGATAATAGAATTCTCTGAACTGACAGCCTTCAGTTCTTCTAAAATAGAACGGATAAAGCAAATAACTTCATCCACTCATGATACGTATAGAGCTAAATTTGGAAAATCAGCAGCAACAAATCCTAGAGAGAGTATATTTTTCGGTACAACAAATGATGATGAATTTCTATTTGATAGAACTGGTAATAGAAGATTTATACCGATGAAAGTGGGAGTCAATCCAGTTGAGAAATATACAATCAATGAGTTAACAGAAGAAATTGTAGATCAAGTGTGGGCTGAGGCTAAGTACTTCCATGAACAAAATGTGCCAACACATTTAAATGAACAAGAATTAAAGGTATTAGAAGATATACAGGAGCCTCATCAAGCACAAGATGAACTTGAACTCGAGATAATTCGATATATATTAATGAGAGTACCAGAAGAATGGGATTTTATATCCATGAATGAAAAAAGAGAGTATGTAAAAGAATATCAAGAAGATGATAGTAAAGTTTATGGATATAAGTACAGAGACAAAATCTCAGCCAGAGAAATTAAAGAGGTTCTTTTGAAAGACGATAATGTTGAAAATAGAAGACTGTCTAAACGTATTAATGAATGTTTAAAGATTATCTTTAATGTTAGTACATTCAGTAAGATTCTATATCCTAAACATTATGGACAGCAACGAGGTCTTGAATTGAATGAAGAGATAATACTTGATTTAAAAGAGAGATATAAAGTTTAAAATAATTTGTCCCAAATGTCCCAGTTGTCCCAAATTATTGTAGATGTCATGAGGTTTTTGGGACATCCGGGACAAACGGGACATAAAAAATCAAAGTTTGTTTTAATATAGTATTCAACCGAAGAATGTATTGCTGGAGGTGTAAATCTCTAGTAAGTAAGAGCATAAGGAGGTTTTTCCGGACTTACATCCTCCAAAACCTCAAAACCCTTGATATGCCGGCAGTGCCGGCAATATTTTTCACCGTACCTAATTTAACGGGTATACACCTAAATATACACAAAAACAGCTGTTTTCAGATGTTAAATCACTAATATACACAGAAATGTATATCAAAAATAGTAATAGGAGTGAAATTAATGGCCAGAATCGATGTTAAAGATTTTGATGAACAGATATTGATCCAACTAAAAGCAATCGCAAAAGAACGCAAGATGACTTTAAGTGAGCTGGTCAGAGAAGTATTAGAAAAATATACAGAAGATAGGATATTATTTTCTTCTATCACTAAGTTTGAAATTGCATTAAGGAATACTCAAATAAGCCTGGATGCAAATACTGAAGCTTATAATTTATTCATAGAAGAGAATAAACGATTCAGAGGGTTCTTTATTGACCTGCTGACAAAAGAAGAATTAATTGTAGACGAAGATAATTATGATATCTCAGACTAGGAGGTTAAAATGGTTTCAAAACACTATAAATTTGACGAAGACACGATTTCTAAAATAAATACTATAAAAGAGGCAAAAGGGATAGGAACAGAAAAAAGTGTAATAGTTGATGCTATAGATCATTATATTCTTTCTGAAATGATTGAGCATGATTCTCTAGAATATAGAAATATGCGAATGATAAAAGAACTAACTAACCAAGTAGAAAAGCTATATAAAAAAACGAACAATATAGATTTGAATGTATCTATCAATAATTTATTTCTAACCGGAGAATTTGAAATGCAACGTCATCCTAGAGGAATAATTCATAGGGATACATTGGAAAGTTATTACCTTGTAGAAGCCAGGAAAGAAGTGCAAAAATCAATCAGAGAAAAAGATAGTAATAATAGAAAAAGCACTTTTAAAAATGCTCCACAATCGAAAAATAAATTGAAGGAAAGAGAATCTGAAATTAAAAAGAGTATCATTGACGATGACGATTGGCTTAATGTTTAATTGAATGAATCCAATCAGTGATGATATAATAAAAGTATTGTAATCTAAGTTTCTGGAGTTTCCCAAAACTAATTTAATACAGGGCTTTGTTCCGGTTTCCGGTACTCATCAAAACCGACTTAATACAGGGTTGCTTGTTATAGTGAATGAAATGCCCCTGGCAATTAGATGATTAATAGAATCTGATTGCCAGGGGTTTGAGTGTTTATTTATAAAAGTTTGTTTTTAAAGTCTTCACTGATTATTGCCAGACAAATTCACCACCTTTGCCATTTACAATTTGAAAATCCCATGTTTTTTAAACGGTGTACCTCTTGATAGATTATCCGTTTTTCCACTCCATGTTCTCTCCCTTTAAATATACTCTGTCTCAGTATACCGAAGGTGATTTATAAGATCGTAAACTGTTTACTCTTAATTGCGGAAAACTGTTAAGTCTAGTGGTTCTTACGCACTTTTGGGGGTTTAAGTACCTCTGGCTGCCAGGATCCCTACACCTTATTTTTAAAAGTGATATAAAACTCGGTTTTTTAATACTGGAAAACTCGCTCTGCCGTACATTAACCGCTTGAATGTTTTTAGTCGGTTCACGTGACCTTCAGTCACACCGTTACTCCAATCTTCTTGCACACTTAATCTAACCGCCTGTAAATCTTGATTTAGGCCGTTTATAAAGGAAATGATATAAGGAAATTCACTGTTCTGATATTCACGCATCCAATTGTCTAGCGCTGGTATATTCTTTTCATTAAAAAGGTTGCGGAATGAATGAACGAGCTCTTCAATTTCAATAACTTCAGAGAATGTTTCCAACAGACACGGATGGAGTTGAAGCAACCGTTCCATGCGATGCCCCTTTTTGAAATCCCATAAGATATTAATGATCTTTTGCCGAAATGAATACGATTTTGGTGCATCAGTGCGCACTTGTCTACGTACTTCCGCAATTATGGCATTCAAAGTGGAAAGTGATCCACTGTAACCTTCCGAGCGGCACCTTGCTTCTATCTGCCGATTTGACTGATTCTCCCTGACAAGTGAATGAACGAGCGGATGGTACTTTTGATAAGGGGAACCCCGCTTGTGGTTCGGCCTTTCTTTTTGACGCAAATCGGCGTATACAGTACTTCGTGAAATTTGAACTTTTTTGTGGATCGCTGTGACCGAGTCGCCTTGTTTGTGCAGACTTTGCACTTCTTGGATGCGTGCCCATCGCTTCTCCTCATTTTGGAGTCGTGCCACATCACTTTTACGAACAATGATATCATCGGAAGCGTCTTTTGAGGGTCGCTGTTCTTTTTGAGATGGCTTCCATTTTAATGGAATTACACCAGTAATCGTTTTCTTAACAGCTTCAAATAACTGATGGAGAATGTGCCAACGGTCGCCCAATTGCAGGATCTCCTCAGAAACTTGTGTGATGGCCTTCGCATAAGTTCTGGAGCCATCCCGTGTAATGAGCTTAATATCAGGATGGGCTTTTAACCACTCCGTGACTTTTCCCGTCCTCTGGAATCCAATAAATCAATGGGCTGTTTTGTTTTTAAGTCAATTAAAATCGTTCCATAGGATGTTCTCTTTTTAAATGCGGAATCATCGATACCGACAAAAGGGAGAGGCCTGATGATTGAAAGAAACATTTTTGACCCGACGAAGTAGGGTATCATGACTAATACGAATATGAAGCGACTCGCACACCTTTTCTGCTGTGAGACAATTCGTTGAAAATGCGATTTTCTCAATCACCCTTTCCAGACGTGCTGTTTTACGCTGATACGGTGCTAACCATGATAACCGTTCTGTAAACACTTTCTTTTGACAGTCCGGATTGTCGCAAAACCATTTTTGTACAATGATTTGAAAATGAAAATAACATTCAGAAACCGGTAAATCCTGCACATTTCGGCAGTATCGACTGTGGCGGTGGGAGGAACCTGAATGACAGGATGGGCAAGTTGCAGATTGAGAATCAATTTTAATGATTAAGAAGATTTCTTTTTCTGATTGCACTTTATAAATCACCTGAGCATTGCCATCTAAATATGCGATTGGATTAATGACAGAATTGTTCATTTTAACCCGCTCCTTTTTACTGGCCTATACCCTGTAAAGTGATTTTTCCATCCCCAAAAGTGCGTAAGAACCGTTCTATTTGACGGTTAAAACTAGTTTATTCTATACAATTACCAATATATAGAGCAATCTTGTCAGTAAATAAGATATTGAAGAATGAGAGTTACCACAAATAACCCGTAGTTCAAAGTGATACGTTTTGAAGCTTATCACCGTTGATGCGTGTTAATTATAATTTATGCTTAATGAATATAGACTTAATATCTGATTGATATTAGGTCTCTTTTTAGTAATTATAATTCACTAGCCATCAATTCTGCTTATTCGACTACATTATCTAATGCTAGTTTTGAAGATCAAGTGGATATTCCGTATTTTTTATGTAGTCTTCTTACAGTAAGTCTCATCCTTACTTGTGAATACTCTCTCTTATGTCAATCAACACTCAAATTTTCTTTGATTACTTTATTCAGTTCATACGCAATTGCTCTTTGGGTGTCGTCGCTCATTACTTCTTTAGCAGAATCATGAGAAGATAGCGTGTCGTTGTTTGTGTTTGTATGGGCAAGAATTTTAGCACTTGCGTACTTTTTAGAGCAAAAGTGCAAAATAGTTGGAAGTTGGTTTATTCTGATTATTAACTTAGTGGATACAGTCGCTCTCAATGTGAAAGAATAAAATGAATGAATTGTTAAATGATTCTTTCCAAATATCACTCAATTAGATAACTTAACAGTTGAAGAAAGAGAAATGAGACAACTCAGAAAAGAAAACCAACAACTTAAAATGGAAAATGTCATTATTAGACCACATGGTGTGTTCGGTTATATGACGCCAAAGGAGTATAAGAAAGAATTCTATAAAAACTGTCTAAAATACAGTTGACATACCATATGTTTTAAAGATTATGGAGTGGGTATATATTAATAACTTTAGGAGGAATTTATTTATGGCAAAAAAAATTGCTGTTGTACTAGATAATTATTTTGAAGACGTTGAATACACAAGCCCAGTTGAGGCTTTAAAAAACGAAGGACATGACATTACTGTAATAGGAAAAGAAACAGGTACAGTAAAAGGTAAGTCTGAAGATACTGAAGTAACAGTAGATAGAGCGATTAGCGATGTAAAACCTGAAGATTTTGACGCATTACTTATCCCAGGGGGATTCTCACCAGATATGTTACGTGGAGATGAAGAAGGTCGTTTTGGAGAATTTACAAAACATTTCGTTCAAAATGAAAAGCCTGTATTTGCGATTTGTCATGGACCACAGCTATTAATCGATACAGACTTATTAAAAGGTAAAAAATTAACAAGTTTCTTATCAGTTCGTAAAGATTTGGAAAACGCTGGTGCAACAGTAGTAGATGAATCAGTTGTAGTTTCTGATAATATCGTCACTTCACGTACACCTGATGATTTAGAAGACTTTAACCGTGAATCTGTAAATTTATTAAAATAATCATTTTTTAAAGAGGAGACTATCAGTCTTCTCTTTAGTTTTATATAAAATAGTCATCATTAACACAAATGAAGATATTCTTAGTAAGATGATTGATTTTATAAAAATCTATGTTTATAAGTCAAGGTCAAAGGTATATTTTAGTATTATTGTAAATAATATCAAGAATGGAGTGTTATTTTATGAAAGCAGTCACTTAACAAGGACATAAGAAGATGAAGATGGAAAAAGTTGAAGATGCTAAGATTATTGAAACAACTGATGCAATTATAAAGATAACAGCATCTGGGATTTGTGGTTCAGATTTACATTTATATCATCAAGGTGATTTATTCATGGAACCTGGTTTTGTAATTGGACATGAACCGATGGGTATTGTTGAAGAGATAGGAAAAGATGTAAAAAAACTAAAGAAAGGAGATCGTGTGGTAATACCTTTTAATATTGGGTGTGGAGAATGTTTCTACTGCAATAACGACATGGAATCTCAGTGTGACAATTCTAATGAAACACCAGCGAACTGGAAATTAGATAATGGTGGACTATTCGGTTTTGGTAATCTTCATGGTAATCACTGGGGAGGACAGGCAGAATACTTAAGAGTACCTCATGCTGACTTTTCTTCATTTAAGGTTCCGGATAACAATCTAAAAGATGAGCAAGTTTTATTCTTATCAGACGTTGTACCTACTGCTTACTGGAGTGTAGAACACTCAGGCGTTAAACCTGGTGATACAGTTATTGTATTAGGTTGTGGCCCTATCGGTTTAATGGCGCAGAAGTTTGCGAAACTAAAAGGTGCAGAGAGAGTGATTGCGATTGACAATGTACAGCATCGTCTTAATCACGCAAAAAAGTACAATGGTGCTGAAGTGTATAACTTTGATGAAGAACAGGAAATAGGTAAACTTCTTAAAGAAAAAACGCGTGGTGGCGCAGATGTTGTTATTGATTGTGTAGGAATGGATGGACAGCAATCGAGTCCAGAACAGGAGCTGTCTGAGCATTCTCAACAACGTGGAACAATAAGTCCAATACTTACTGCTACTGAATCAGTAAGAAAGTTTGGGACAATACAGCTTACCGGTATATATGGATCGCCTGCTGATAATTTTCCTATAGATTTAATATTTAACCGTGATATTACAGTAACAAGTGGACAGGCTCCTGTTATTCATCTAATGCCTAAACTTTACGAGATGATTAAAGATGAAGTATTTGATCCTACAGAAATTATTACACATACTTTCCCACTTGAAAAGGCAGACGAAGCTTACAAAGTATTTGATCAGAAGAAGGATAATAGCATTAAAGTTGTATTTAAACCAGAATAGACTATAAAAACTTTTGTTCTCGACTATTAAATTATTGGATATTATTAGGGGTGATATGTATGAATAACGGATATTTCAATGATGATTTTGATTCAATATTCAGAAGAATATTCCAAGATATGCAAGAATCTGTCAATAGTGGTACTAAAAAATATTATATCAATGGCAAAGAAGTTTCTCCGGAACAATTAGCACAATTACGACAACAGCAAGGTGGGAATTCTGCTGAGCAAAACGCGCGTGCATTTCAACAATCTAATTCTCAAAGACAAAATGATGAAGGTAATTATTTAGATCAAATTGGCCGTAATTTAACACAAGAAGCACGCGATGATTTATTAGACCCAGTAATTGGTCGTGATAAAGAAATCCAAGAAACTGCTGAAGTCCTAAGTAGACGTACTAAAAACAATCCTATTTTAGTTGGTGAAGCTGGTGTAGGTAAAACAGCTATTGTTGAAGGTTTAGCACAAGCTATAGTTAAAGGCAATGTACCATCATCTATTAAAGATAAAGAAATCATCTCAATAGATATTTCTTCCTTAGAAGCTGGCACACAATATCGTGGCGCTTTTGAAGAAAATATCCAAAAATTAGTTGAGGCTGTTAAAGAAGCGAAAAATGTTGTATTATTCTTTGACGAAATTCATCAAATTATTGGTTCAGGTTCAACTGGCGGTGATTCTGGTAGTAAAGGGTTATCCGATATAATTAAACCTGCATTAAGCCGTGGTGAATTTTCAATTATTGGTGCAACTACACAAGATGAATATCGGAATAATATTTTAAAAGATGCTGCATTAACACGTCGTTTTAATGAAGTACTTGTTAATGAACCAAGTGCTGATGACACTTTTAATATTTTAAAAGGTATACGTGAAAAATTTGAAGAACATCACCATGTTGAACTACCAGATGATGTATTAAAAGCTTGTGTAGACTTATCCATTCAATATATTCCTCAACGTTTATTGCCAGATAAAGCTATTGACGTACTAGATATTACTGCAGCTCACTTGTCAGCACAAAGTCCTGCAATAGATAAAGTGGAAATTGAAAAGCGCATTGCACAATTACAAGATGATAAAAGTAAAGCCGTGAGTAATGAAGAATATAAAGAAGCTGACAAAATCCAAAACGAAATTAAAGAACTACACGATAAACTAAAAAACAGTAATGTTGCACATAATACTAAAGCTACGGTAAAAGATGTTTCTGATTCAATTGAACGTTTAACTGGTATCCCCGTATCTCAAATGGATGCAAGTGATATCGAAAGATTGAAAAAGATTAATAAGCGTTTAAAAGATAAAATTATTGGTCAAGATAGAGCTGTTGATCTTGTCTCTCGTGCAATTCGTCGTAACCGTGCTGGATTTGATGAAGGCAACCGCCCAATTGGTAGCTTCCTTTTCGTAGGTCCTACAGGTGTAGGTAAAACAGAACTTGCAAAGCAGTTAGCAATTGATTTATTCGGTAATAAAGATGCATTAATTCGCTTAGATATGAGTGAATATAGTGATCAAACTGCTGTATCTAAAATGATTGGAACAACTGCTGGTTATGTAGGTTATGATGATAATTCAAACACATTAACAGAGAAAGTTAGACGTAACCCATACTCAGTTATCTTATTTGATGAAATTGAAAAAGCGAATCCACAAATCTTAACTTTATTATTACAAGTTATGGATGATGGTAACTTAACAGATGGTCAAGGTAATGTCATTAACTTTAAAAACACAATTATTATTTGTACTTCTAATGCTGGCTTTGGCGATGGAAAGGAAGAGTTTGATGATATTATGGATGAAATGAAAAAAATCTTCCGCCCTGAATTTCTTAACCGTTTCAATGGTATCGTTAAATTCGAGCATTTAGGTAAAGATGCATTACAAGACATTGTGAACTTATTATTAGAAGATGTTCAAAAAACATTAGATAAAAAAGGAATCACAATGGACGTTACACAAGATGTCAAAGATTGGTTAATTGATAAAGGATACGACGAACAAATGGGTGCGCGTCCGTTACGTCGTGTTGTTGAACAAGAAGTACGCGACAAAATCACAGATTACTACTTAGATCATACAGACGTAAAACATGTAGATATCGTACTTGAAAATGATGAAGTAATAGTTAAAGGTAAATAAACTGTTACACTAAATAAAGGAATTTATTTTAAAAAAGAGTTTGGAACATAAATCAAAAACAGCAATAAGATAATTTCGTATTGAAAATTATCTTATTGCTGTTTTTATAATACCTCACTTTCCAAAGGTAATGGCTCAGCCTTAATCATCGACTGCCACTACTAACTATCAGAAGTCTTGTCATAAAAACTCGTCTACTTGCTTTGATTGAACAATAACCTCCCTCATAAGAGTTGTCCAATCAAGTGTAGACAATTCATTTAAACACTCATTTCATAGTGATATTTAATTAGCTTTAATTAATTAAAACTTCCTCGTATTGCCAGTATAACTTTATAGTTTTATTATCATATATTTAAAATTTTAGATTCTTGGAGATACTTCACATCATACTGATTAGAAAGTTTAATAATAAATCGCTTCAATTCTATATCTTTTATTTTATCATCTAAGAATAATGCTCTTATTTTTTTATACTCATACTTTTCTTTTAATGTGCATATTCTCTCGTAAATTTCAAGTTTAAGTTAGCCATCTTGTGATATCCCCATTCCGGAGATTGTGAACGTCCTATGGTGGTGGGTGTACCGCCTCCCCCGAGGGGGAGGCGGCGATTTCCCACTACGCGCTCTGGGCCGGTTGCGTCTGCTTGAATGCTTTGATGAAACATTCATGCGGGGTCTGATAGTCCAGGATTTTCCGTGGATAATTGTTCATCCAGCGTTGAATGCGCTGAATCTGTCGATCGCTGATCTCAGAGATCGGCTGCCCTTTCGGGATAAACCGGCGGATGAGTTTATGATGGTTCTCGCTCGTGCCACGTTCATATGAAGCGAACGGCCTGGCGAAGTACACATCAGTCACTGCTTTCAGCGTGTCATACAGTTCACTGAACTCCGAACCATTATCCGACGTGATGGTTTTAAACAGTGATGGCATATGCGCGCCGGCCCGTTCGACCAGTGATGCCACCGCCTGTGTGACGGGCCGGGCGGCTTTACTATCGATTTTCAGGATGACTTCAAACCGCGTCTGTCGTTCGGCGAGTGTGAGCAGCACCGCATCATGCTTATGTTTGGCGCCGATGACTGTGTCGATTTCCCAGTGGCCGAATGTCTCCCGGGTGTTCACTGCTTCAGGGCGTTCGGAGATGGATGGGCCCAGTTTCCGTTTATGAGCCGGTGCTTTGCGACGGTTTGATTTTGTATTGCGATGCAGCTTCTCAGCCAGGTCCATGTTTTTGGTGCGCATGATCTGCCGGTCGATCCAGTTGTACAATGTCGTCGTACATGGCATGAGCGCGGCTGGAAAGAGGTCGCGTTGTTTCGCTGCACCGATGACCGCATCCGGCGACCAGTGATGGTCCAGCATCTGCGTATCCGCCCAATCGACAAAAGCATCCGACAGGCTCCATTTTGGACGCCGGCCACAGTGTCTGCGGTTTTCCATATAGGCCTCGTGCGCATAGTCGGGATCGTATACGGTATGGTAATAATCATATGTTTTACCGTTCTGTTTCTGACGGCGCATCTGCTTCACAGTGCCTCTGTTGATTTCATTATGGATGGTCTGAGGGGCACGGCCCAATCGTTCTGCGATTTGACGATTGGAGTAATTTTCACGCTTTAATATTGCGATTTGTGCCCGCTCATCTTTGGTCAGGTGTTTTCCTTTGATGGATTCAGTGTTATCATGAAGTTGCGTCATGTGATTTCATTCCTTTATTGAGAGTAGTGGTTAACTTCAATATAGCATGAAATTCACATGGCGTTTTTTGTATCAAAGGTGGCTAAGTTGATTATAAAATCCACCGTGCATATTCTCTTGAAGTATCCCCACATATGATCAAATGTATTCACAATAGATCCTTTACTAGGCTCCTCT
>NZ_LFKO01000001.1:827514-848009 GCF_001265075.1 Salinicoccus sp. YB14-2 | reverse complement strand
ACAGAATCTTTGTAGACAGTAGACTGACAGCCGCACTGGTGGACCGGCTCATCCACCATGCCCACGTGCTGTCATTCACCGGAGAAAGCTATCGACTCAGTCAAGCATTATCGAAATCACGTTAAGTGGACACAACAGGGTGGCAACCCTCTGCACTTTTCATTGCATTTCTATGTACTTTCTTGTTGCGAAACACACCTCTTTCTTCGCTTCAAAAATCATTGACTCCAATAAGTCCATAGAAGCTCCTTTATTCATTTCTTCTCTTATACGATTATAATATTTTTGTGAGTGCCACATAACATTGTACTTCTCTGACGCCCATTTTTTCTCAATTACATGTCGACCTTTCATTTTAATATCCCTCCTTTAAAGTGGCCCCCATTGTCAAGACACGGATTTTATGAAAATAAGGTGGGGCCTCAGTTCTGTTCCTTCCCCGCTTACAGATCCGCTTTTCCGAGGTCAGGTTCTGTCAAGGCGTACTGCCCTTTATAGGTTCTGACATCGGAAAGATAATTGTTCAAGGAAGGGGCGGGGGCGCATCTAATGAATATGAATGGTGCCTGGTGTCTGATAGTCCAATGACTGATGCAGGCGCTCGTGGTTGTAGAATGCCATATAGTCACGGATATGCTGCCGTGCCTCCCTTGGCGTCCCATAGTCCTTCAAATATACCTCTTCATACTTGAGACTCCGCCAGAAACGCTCAATCATGATGTTATCCAATGCACGCCCTCTGCTGTCCATACTGATCTGGATACCCGGCTGTGATTTCAAGAGCTCGATGTATCCAGGACTAGTGAAATGACTGCCCTGGTCGCTGTTGAATATTTCGGGCGTCCCACTTGCCAGTGCCCGTTGCACAGTATCCAGAACAAAGTCCATTTCCAGTGTTTGGTCCAGTTCCCAGCTGATGATATAGCGGGAATACCAGTCGATGACGGCGGTGAGATACACCCAGTGATTCTGAAGTCGGATATATGTAATATCAATACTCCACACCTGATTGGGACGGGTGATGGGCAGACCTTTCAACAGATAGGGATAGATACGGTGCTGCAGATTGCGCTTGCTCAGGTTGGGCCCTGGATAGATGGCCTGTATGCCCATTTCCCGCATATGCCGCTGGATCCGCTTACGGTTGATGGCGATGCCTTCATGTTTCAGTTTTTCGGTAATCCGGCGTGATCCATAGAATGGAAATCGGGTATAGAGCTCATCAATCCGGTGTTTGATGGCTACCTCTTCCGGTGAGGGCGTCACCGGTTTGTAGTAGAGACTGGATCGATTGAGACTCAGTAGTCTGGCTTGTTCCGAAATGGGAAAATCAGTGGCTGCCCAGTCCACCATTTCCATGCGTTCCTGTCTAGTCGTGGTAGATGCCAGATTTTTTTTTGCCCCACGACAATTGCGTGGTGAGTTTTCCGACTTCCGCATAGAGGCTTTCTAGCGTCTCTTCATAGTCGGCTTTCATTCTGTCCAGATCTTTGGATTGGCTGTCAAAAATCTGTGGCATCTCCTGTAGGAACTGCTTTTTCCAATTATGCAGTTGGTTCACATGGACGCCACGTTCCGAAGCGATCTGGTTCATTGTTTTTTCTTCCTTCAAGACTTCCAACACAACTTGGGATTTGAATTCGGGTGTATATCTTTTACGTTTCATATACCTACCTTAACATCTCCTTCTTTCGCGTCTAAAATCCTGGGTCCATTATAGATGGATCGGTTCTCATCCACCACCTGTCGGACGATATTCACCTTTTCATCTAATGTATGTTTACTGGTTCGCTTAGACATAGAAATCTCCCCTTATAGTATTTACAGAGTGTTTATTATTTCTCTGTCTACTACAAGGGGAGCATATCAATTTAAAGGTTAGCAAGCTTTTTTTATTAATACATTAGAAATACTACATAATTAATTATCAGAAATATTATAATATTCGTTGTAATCTGAATTATGTATGTTATAATAATTGTATACAATTATACGAATCACGGAGGTGAACCAAAATTTGACTAACACAATCAATGGATTATCCAGAATTTCAACTAAAGATATCGCATATGAACAAGTAAAGGAAAGGATCATTAAACTAGAACTTAAACCAGATTCAACAATTAACAGAGTTAACCTAGAAAAAGAACTTGGCGTAAGTCGAACACCGATGAGAGAGGCTTTACAAAAGTTAGAAGGGGAAGGGTTAGTTGCACAACAAGCTAACGGTACTTTTAAAGTTTCTTCTATATCAAAAAAAGAAGTAAAAGAACTATTCAAAATCCGCAGTAAATTGGAAGGTATCCTAATCGAGGAAGCAATCGATCATCTGGATCAAGAAAGTATCAATCATCTGACATACTTAACCGACATGATTAAAGTCACTTCTAAGCTCGAAAGTCGAGATGAAACTGAGAATTTCGGCTACCGATTTCACAATGAGATCTATCGTTTAAGTGGGAATGACACAGCTTTAATTCTATTAGAGCAGCTAAACGATCGGATTAATAGATACCGTAATCTTGCCCATAATACCAAGTTAGGCATACAGTCATCGTCACATGAACACGAAACAATTTTACAGCTAATGATTGAAAAGAATAAATCAAAAGCTGTTGAAACTCTTGAAAAACACATTCTAGATGCACAAGATTCTGTTGTGCAGTCTCTAGAAGAATATGATACGAATTAGCTTTTAAAACAAAGGGGAGATTTTAATGAAATTTGCAGTTATTGGTGGAGGAAATACGGGACAAGCCATATCCGGGTACTTATCTTTAAATGGGAATGAAGTTAAGTTATACACAAGTAATATAGAAAGAGCTCAAATTTTAAACGAAAAAGGACTTGCAGTAAGTGGTGTCTATTCTGGCTCCGCTAATTTGGAAGCGTATACAAATATGGCTGATGTAGTGCCTGATGCGGAAGTTGTCATTGTATCTACAACGGCCGATGGTCATAAAAATGTTATCAAGAAGATGAAGGGTCATTTACAAAAGAATCAAATTATATTATTCATTCCAGGTTATTGGGGTGCACTAGAATGTAGACAAGTCCTAGGCTCTGACATTGAAGACAAGAACCTTATTGTCGCAGAAACGAGTGCACAACCATTTATTAGTAAGGCAGATGATAAAGGAAATGTAGAGGTAAGAAAAATTAAAAACAATGTAATGGTCAGTACTTTACATACCAATACAGAAGATAGAACAAAATACGAGAATCTACTTGAAAAATTCCCGCACTTAAACCACGCAAATAATGTCTTAATGACATCTTTAAATAACACAAATGTTGTTGTACATGTTCCTATAGTTGCCTTCAATGCGAGCAGAATAGACTCTGCGCAAAATTTTGAATTTTACCCAGATGGTGTTTCTAAATTAACTGTTGATTATATTGAAAATCTAGATAAGGAAAGAATGGAGATTGCAGATCTCTTTAATATTGAAACGAAAGATATTCTGTCGTTATTAAATGAATTCTATGGTACAAGTCACGATTCTTTATTTGAAGCCTTACCATCACTATTTCCGGATGGAGCGGGACCGAACACTTTAAATCACAGATATTTTACTGAAGATATACCTTTTGGGTTAGTACCGATTATGGAGTTAGCAAAAAAACTAGAAGTAGACACGGTTTACACTGAAAAATTAGTTCATATCTTATCTCTATTCTCAGGTAATGATTATTTAGAAACAGGCGTAAGCTTTAACGACTTATCGATTGAAGAAATTCTACAAGATTGTGGATTAGAAAAATAGGGGGAATTGAAATGTTAGAATTCAAAAATCTGAAGTTATCATTTGGTAATAAGAAAGTGCTTAAGGGAGTGGATTTGAATGTAAACAAAGGAGATGTTGTGACATTTATTGGTCCAAGTGGTACTGGTAAAACAACGATTCTGAAGTGCGTAAACTATTTAGTAGAACCAAATGAGGGGAACATGCACCTTGCGGATATGAGTGTAGATTTCAAGAAAATAAATAAGAAAGATATTTTGAGTTTAAGAAGAAAGACAGCGATGGTATTTCAACAGTTTAACTTATTTAAAAACAAAACGGTTGTAGAGAATGTTATGGATGCGCAGATTGTTGTTCATAATAAGTCGAAAAGTGAAGCCTATGAAAAGAGCATGGAACTACTAGATAAAGTCGGAATGTGTGACAAAGAAAATGAATATCCTTCTAAATTATCTGGGGGTCAACAGCAAAGAGTGAGTATTGCTAGAGCCTTGGCAGTAAACCCTGAAATTGTGTTGTTTGATGAACCAACTTCTGCATTAGATCCAGAGCTAGTTAACGATGTTTTAAGTGTGATAGAAAAAGTAGCAAAAACAGGGGTTACCATCTTACTGGTCACTCACGAGATGGATTTCGCTAGAAAAATATCTAATAAGGTTGTCTTTATGGAGAATGGTTATGTTGTAGAAGAAGGTTCACCAGAACAAATCTTCGAAAACTCACAAAATGAAAGAACGAAACAATTTTTAAGTAAGTTCTATTTGAAAGAAGCTGTATCTGCAAAATAAGTGATACAGAGGGGGAATTGCAGATGAAAAAATATTTGATGATGATATGTTTAGGATTATTGGTATTACTAGCGGCATGTGGTAATGATGACGATGAAAATAAAGTATCAGAAGACGGTGCTAAAGTTATCGACGTGACTACGCCACCTACATCTAAAAATTTAAGTTGGCAAGAAGTAGATGGTGAAATTTTAGGTTATGAGCCAGGTGTGCTAAGGGCGGTTGATGAGAAGCTAGAGGATTATGAATTTAACATTCAAGCTGTAGCAGATAGTGCTCAAGAAACAGGATTGAAAACAGGGAAGTACCAATTGAATGTCGGAGGGTTTTATCCCACTCCTGAAAGAGAGGAGCAGTATTTAGTTCCTGAAAATGCGACGGGAAGAAGTTTGATTAAGATGTATGTCAGGCCTGATAGTGGCATTGAAACACTGGAAGATTTAGAAGGTAAGAAAATCACGCCATTTACTGCAGGAGGAGGTACAATACAAGTCGTTATTGATTGGATGGAAGAAAATCCGGAATACGACTTGAAGTTGGAAGAGTCAAGTGGGGATATTCCTTATGCACAAAGAATAAAAGAAATTGATTCAGGTAAATATGATGCATTTATAGGCCCGGCTAACCTAGGTCAAATGGATGTAATTGAAGCAATGGACCTAGATGTGGTTGAAACTGAACCCATATTTGTCGGTGAGACAATTATGTTGATCTACGACTCAGAAGAAAATCAAAAGTTACTTGAGGAAGTTGATCAAGCTTTAGCGGAATTGCGTGAAGAAGGGACACTGTCTGAGATTTCTGAAGAGTACTATGGTGAAGATATTTACGATTATCAATTAACAGAAGAGGAAGAATAACATAGTAATTTAACAAAGGGGGCTACACAAAATGTTAAATCCTACAATTACTGAGATTCTGCTTTCATTAATGCAGGTGTCATATATCACATTGATTGTGTTAGTTGTTTCAGCAATTTGCGGGCTGATATTAGGAACAATTTTAACGATTATTGTGGTGAAGAAAATACCTGTACTAAAGCAGATAACAGTCACATTTTCATCGTTTACAAGAAGTGTACCGATAATTATACAACTATTTATAGTGTTTTATGCACTTCCACCAGTCATTGAAAGTATGGGTTTTAGCACGACCTATATCACTGCGACCGTCGCATCAATCGTTGCATTATCACTATATCACGGTGGTTATCTAGTTGAAGTATTCAGAGCTGCATACAGAGCTTTAGATAAGGGGCAACACGAAGCCGCTGACAGTATGGGGTATACACCAATTCAAAAGTTTAGAAGAATCACTTTACCTCAAACAATTCCAGTAGCTCTACCTGGTTGGGGGAATGCACTGATTCATTTAATTCATGATACATCATTAGTGTTTGCACTTGGTGTTGTAGACATTATGGGACGTGGACAATTGATCGCAGCCTCATCTTATGGGATGAACCAAGTAAAGATATTCTTAATTATTGCAGCGATTTATATTGTACTTACCTTCCTTTCAGATGCAATCATCCGATTCTTTGAGAAAAAGAACAAGAAGTTCAAACTAGATTCTGGTTTAAATACAAAGGGGGCTTAGGCTATGAATTTTTTGATACTGTTTGAGGATTTTGTTCAGTTATTAGCAGTTGTACCGCAGACGTTATTGTTGGCGATAACGATATTTATATTATCAATCCTTATTGGTACGGTCATGGCTTTGATTCAAGAATATAATGTACCCGTACTCAAACTAATTGTAGTGATAGTAAAATTATTATTAAGAGGTACACCTTTGATTGTACTAATATTCTTGATGTATTACTCATTACCGGATACCGTAACTTTCCTATCCGGTCTAGTCGGACTTGATTACAATGGGACGAATATTCCACCTGCCATTATTCTAATCGTAGCTGTTTCGTTTACTGTAGCATCGTTCCAGGCTGAAACGATTAGGGGATCATTTTTATCGATAAATAAAGGACAAATTGAAGCGGCACAATCACTAGGATATACGCCGTATCAAATGTTTAAAAAAATAATTGCCCCCCAAGCTTTAGTAGAAGCTATACCTGAATTTAGTAGCTCGTTTTTAATTGTAATGAAAGCAATCTCTTTAGGTTTCATGATTACAGTTGTCGATATTTTTGCAGAAGCTCGTCTAATTGCAACGGACAATTCTTATTATGTAGAAGCATTTTTTGCAGCGGCACTAATGTATTGGGCAATCTCGGCCATAACGGTTACGCTTTCCAGCAAATATGAAGAATATTTACACAGTAGAATGTAATGGACAAATTTATAGTGAGGAGTTTTTGATGAAAAGAATAATAATAACTGGTGCATTGGGACAAATTGGCACAGAGCTAACAGACAAATTAATGGATTTATATGGCGTTGATAATGTTCTACCAACTGATGTACACAAAAATACTGATAACAAATTAATCGCAGATAAAATTGAAATTTTAGATGTAAGAGATTTTGAAAGAATGGATGAATTAGTTAGCGCATTTCAACCTGATACGATATTGCACATGGCAGCATTATTAAGTGCGACATGTGAAAAAGATCCATTATTAGCTTGGGATATCAATATGAACGGTCTGGTTAATGCACTTGAGGTTGCTAGAATTCACAACCTGAAATTTTTCACTCCAAGCTCTATTGGTTCATTTGGTGATTCCACACCGAAGAAAAATACACCACAAACAACAATTCAAAGACCAAATACGATGTACGGTGTAAATAAAGTATCGGGTGAACTACTATGTGATTATTATTATGAAAAGTTTGGCGTAGATACGAGAGGTGTAAGGTTTCCAGGATTAATTTCACACATAAAAGAGCCTGGTGGCGGTACAACGGATTATGCAGTAGATATTTTCTTTGAAGCTATTAAAACAGGCTCTTACACCTGCTTTTTAGAGGAAGATACTTATTTAGATATGATGTATATAGATGACGCAGTTGATGCAATTATTCAACTAATGGAAACCGACCCATCAAACTTAAGTACAAGAAACGCATTCAATATCACGGCAATTAGTGCGAGTCCTAAACTTTTCTATACTGAAATCAAAAAGCATATTCCAAATTTTAAAATTGATTATGACATTGATCCAGTTAGACAAAAAATTGCAGATACTTGGCCAGAAAGTCTAGACAGTAGTGAGGCTAAAAAGCAATGGGGGTTTGAGCCGAAGTACGATTTAGAAAAGATTACAAAGACAATGTTAGATAGCCAAAAAACTAAATGATCTAACTTTGCTTTTTCTTTCATTAAATCCCTCCGTAAATTATCTATATTAATTTTCAGAAATGATAATTTCATCATTTTCTAGCACGAGTATGTTATGTAAAAAACTTAACATAAACATTAATTTAAGGAAAGGTAATGTGATATTTAAAATGCCTTTACGTTTTTCAATCCGGAACCGTCAATAATTATGTGTAAATGAAGGCATCCCTTCTCTTGTAGTATTTGTTACTCGCTAAACATTTCAGTTAGTTCGGCCCGTGCTTGGTCGAAACCGATGTGACACCGTGTGGCAAACCGCTGGTTATATGCTTCGAATTGAGTAACGAGAAAACGATCAAGTGATTCTTCGTTCGGAAACTGCTCTTTGCGCTTACTGTACCGTTTGATTCGCTTGTTAAACGATTCAATCAGGTTTGTGGAGTAGATGCTTCTCCTGATTGCTTCAGGGAAATCATAAAAAGTGAACAGATCCGGATTGGCTTTCAACGATTGCGTAACTTTGGCGTAAGATTTCTTCCACTTCTCGATAAACGCGTCCAAAGCCTGCTCAGCATCTGCTTTGTCAGTGGCACGATACAAGGACTTCAGGTCGTCGCAGATTTCTTTGCGGTCCGATACACGGACCCTGTGGGAAATGTTGCGTGCAACGTGAATGAAACACGTCTGGTATTTCGCTTTTGGAAATACCGAATGAATACTGTCTTTGATGCCTGTGAGTCCATCAGAAATGAAGAGCAGGACTTCCGACACACCCCGTGCATGGATGTCTTCAATCAATTCCTTCCAGATATGGGCGGATTCGGTCGGCGCGACGGTATAGGCCAGGACTTCCTTGGAGCCATCCTCCCGGATGCCGACAGCGATATAGACAGCTTCTTTCGAAACCGTCTCTCTTTTGACAGGCAGGAACGTCGCATCCAGATACACGCACACATACCGCTCGGATAATGACCGCTGGCGGAATGCCTCCACCTCTTCCGTGACTGCCTGGGTCATGTTTGAAATGGTCTGGGGCGTATAGTGATGCCCATACATCCGTTCAATCAGATGAGAGATCTCAGACATCGTCACGCCTTTTTGAAACATGTGGATGACAAAGGATTCCAGTGTGTCATTAGACCGCTTATAGGGCGCGACGGTCTGTTGCTTGAAGTCCCCATTCCGATCCCGGGGAATGTCAATCTGAAGGTCTCCATATTCCGTATGTAGCGTGCGGGAATAAGCACCGTTTCTTGAGTTTCCGGAATTGAAGCCGACACGGTCATACTTCTCGTAGTCCAGGAATGCAGTCAATTCGGTTTTCAGTAATGTGTTCACCGCCGTTTCCAGGTGGCTGCGGAAGATTTCTGTGACATCTTCTTTTTTTACTAGAGCCTGAATAATATCTGATGTAAAATGATCCATAAGGGAAGTCCTCTTTTCTTGGGATGTGTTGTGGTGACTCAATTCTACAAGAAAGGGGCTCCCTTTTTCTATTTATCCATTTACACAAACTATTTTACGCTCTCTTAAAAACCACAAAGAGTTCTTTAAATATAACGTATTAATTCTATTAATACTATTGTTTCTGTGAACAAATATTCCAATAGCGATGTCAATTGAACTAAATCTTCTATCTATTTCTGGAAAAATTCTAATATCTATCTCAATTATGATATATTATAAATAGAACATACGTTCGATTTAAGAGAGGAGAATCGGCTATGTACAATTATAATCTATGTTGTAATAGAGATATTCTTTGTGTAGATCAGAAAAGTTTTTTTGCAAGTGTATCATGTATTTTAAAAGGATTAGATCCATTAAAAGCTAAACTTGCTGTTGTTGGAAACACGAAAAGAAAAGGCTCTGTTGTTTTAGCTTCAACACCTGAGTTAAAAAAACTGGGAATTAAAACCGGTTCCCGCTTGTATGAGATTCCTTCGAGAAGTGATATTTATATTATAAATCCTTCTATGCAGACCTATATCGAATACTCCACTCGAATTTCTGAAATTGCATTAAAATATGTCCATCCGGAAGATTTTCATCAATATTCCATAGATGAATTTTTTATGGACATTACTGATAGCTATCATTTATTTTCTAATACCCCGAGAGCTTTTGCGAAGCACTTAAAGGAAGAGATTTATGATGCTACACAGATACATTGTGCCATCGGCATTGGAGAGAATCTACTATTAAGTAAAGTAGCCTTAGATTCAGAAGCAAAACTAATGCCTGATGGTATTACAGAGTGGCGATATCAGGATGTGGAAGAAAAATTATGGAATATTAAACCATTGTCAAAGTTTTGGGGAATCAATAAAAAAGTGAAATCAAACTCAATCATCGGGGGATTTTCAGCATTGGAGATTTGGCAAATTATCCGTGGCAATATTTAAAACGAGATTTTGGCATCATTGGTGTGGACTGGCACCTCCATGCGAATGGGATTGATGAAAGTGCAATAAGAGATAAACATACCGTACATCGCCCATCTATTGCGAAAAGTCAGGTGCTACTGCGAGACTATAAATTTAATGAGTTGTATGTCATTCTTTTGGAACACGTTGATGAAGTGACTTACCGTATTAGACAAGCCAAACAGCTCGCACGGACAGTTTCTTTTTCTATCGGTACAAAAGATAGAAAGATATATCGAAAACAATTTACGATAAAAACTGGGACGAATCATTCGAATAGAATCGTCAAATTGATATGGAATCATCTTAAAAAAGTGGCTGATCCATATGGGCTATATAGAACAGTTAATATATCACTCACTAATTTTATACCGGATTCAGTGATGCAGTTATCACTGTTTGATACAGATGCAAACTTAAAAGAAGAAAAACTGTACGACACAATTGATAAAATCAAAAGACGGTTCGGAGAAGACAGTATATTACGGGCAACCAGTCTAACCGATGCGTCTACATTAAAGCACCGATCGAATCTTATTGCGGGACATAAAAAATGATACAATATCATAGTCGCCTATACTTCCTGGGCGAACATCGACCAGGAAGGAGGTGAACACCATGGAACTGATTTTTGTTAACATCATTGCCCCAATTATCGCAGGGGGCATTGTTGCGTTCTTTGTCTATTGGTTAGATAAGCGTAACAATAAGTAGGCGACAATAACCACACCAAAAACCCCCCAATCTACTGACATAGATTGGGGGTTCGGTGATTCCATGAAACTGATTTTTGTTACTTATATTATATCATTCTAATTAATTAAAATCAAAATACTAAATGAGATATTTTTGACATATATCGGAGCGATAACTGAAGTATGTTTTATGGTAATATAAGGAACTATTAATTAGATTATATAGTTGGTATGATGAGAGAAGTGAAAAAGCCAACTTTGTTATTATAATAAATGGCTATTTGGAGGTAGAGGTTATGGCTTTTAAAAAAGTAGTTGTAGACTTTGATATTGTTTTTGAATTCATAGAAGGTAAGGATTCTAAAGCAGAATACTCAGAAACTGTCGAGTTTCAAGATGGACAGAATAAAAAGGAGTTAGAAGCTATGCTAGAGAGAAAAGCTAAAGAAATTGGAAAAGAGCTAAGAGATACTATTGTAAATAACGACTTTATAAGTGTAGGTAACACTTTTTTTAGAACCAATTTAATTAAATCGTTTACTGTAAATCCTTAAATTACTAGATTTAGAAAGCTTTTTTTATTTTACTTTTTAAGTATCTACTTTAGGAGGAGCACATCAGAGATTGAATAAAACATCTCGTGTCTTTTTGAATAAACTTTAAGTACTCTAAATAACTGCGATGATTAATTAGGTAACAATACATCGATTCTATACATGACATGCTGCCTTCTTATTTTAAATTAAGTAAGTTGCTTAAATAAGAACCTAGTGGAGTTTTCAGGGCAATAAAAGGGCAAATCATCTGGGAAAGGGCAAATAGTATTGGAAGTCTTCTTAAGAAAATGATTGGGAAAGGTTGATTTAAAAGGATTTTTATTAACCCTTGTAGAGGGATAATTAGAGATTTTCATTGAGTGGGAGTAGTGGTAGGAGAGTCGAGAAGCCTTTCAGGACAAGGGTTCCGGCTCTTTTTCCATTTGTTATTGCATTGTTATTGCATTATTTTTGATCATTTGCATTACTATTGTCTTTGCGATATTGAACGGTAAATTGATTTTTAGGTGATGTATCCTTGTTTTCTTCGGCTGCTTGATAAGATAAAACACCTTCTAATTTATGCGCCACTTCAAAATTACTGTTTGGATAAAGGTGACCATATGTGCCTAAAGTGGTTTCAATATCTTCGTGACCCAAACGGTCTTTAATGATGAGCGGATTTTCTCCCATTCTGATTAAAAGAGATGCATGAGAATGTCTTAAGGCATGGAGTCGAATACGATGGACACCAGCCATTTTAGAAAAACGCTCTATGGCATATGACAGCGTATACTTTTGAGTGGGGAATCCATTATAACTTAATACATAACCCGTTTGAACGACTTCTTGTTGAATAGTTTTCCATTGTTTAAGCATGTTTAAAGTGTCTTTATCTAACACAATTTGACGGACGCTGGCTTGAGTTTTCGGTTCAACAAAAGAAAAATTTTCTAAATTTTTGTAGTAGAGCGTCTTATCGATGGATAAGACACCTGTATCAAAGTCAATATCCTTCCATTGGAGTGCTGTCGCTTCTCCAATCCGCATCCCTGACATAAACAGGAGCCAAAGTGATATAAATAAAAAATGTTGGTAGTAATCTTCTTTATAAATACAGGAGATGACTTTCTCAAACTCTTCTTTTGTCCAAAAATCAATCTTACTTTTTACTTTCTTCACATTTCCAATAATTTTGGATGGGTTGACCTCAGACAAGTTTAGAACAATTGCTCGGTCCATCGCCACAGAAAATAATCCTTGAACAGCTCGAATATAAGAAGGTTTATATCCCTTTTTTGATAAGTTTAATTGCCAATTTTGTACATGAATGGGTTCAATGTCTGAAACTGAAAAGTCATAGAAAAAAGGAAAGTGTCTCCGAACTGTCGGTAATCGATTATCATAAGTTCTTTCTTTAACTTGAGTTTTATACCACGGTAGGAAAATATCTTCAATATAGTGTTGAAATAACATCGAAGGTTTCTCGGCTCCTTTTATCTCTATCTCTGTGTTGTTAGAGAGCAACAGTTCTGAGTATGCTTCCTTTGCTGCTTTTTTGGTTGAAAAACCACTACGATATTTCTGAATTTGTTTCCCTGTAACTGGGTGATAGCCTAAATTGGCTCTAAAATGATACGTGCCATTCTTTGCTTTTTTAATGATATCTTTAGCCATGATTTCACTCCTAAAGCAATCAGTGCAAGAAGTACAAATCATTCATCTAAAGTTATCCCCAAAACTTCCTCTACAGCTTCTTTCGGCACACGATCTAATTTCTTTGATTCATAATACGTATGCCCTTTTGAAATCATCAATTTTTTACATTCTTTGATTATTTCCGCTGCGAAAGAAGGTCCATAACCTAGTGCGATTAAGTCTTTTTTAGTAAGGGTAACCATATACGCTCCTTTCCGTAGACTAGGATATGAAATTGATATCTTGTCTACTATTATAACGTGTGAATTTTCAGTGAGCGAATATTTGAAATGATATACTTCTTATATTAAAGAATATGAAAAATAGTTATGCGAGAAATCATCATTTCCAAACTTACTTAGTAATGATAAAAAATCAGACGGCTGTTGGTACAGCACCACGGGAATTTCACCCCTGCAAGTATTTCTTCCAGCCCAACTCATAGCCTGCGACGCTTTAAACGCTCGGACTATGACGGTAGGGGAGTATCATTATATATATTGATGCATCTTTGCCAGTCATTCACCACAATCACCTCAGATATCTTGTTTTATCGCTCTTTTCTATTAGAAAGTCATGGCGCAAGATAATCCGGTAGCTCAACATCAAACGAAAGTATCTGATTTTTTGATATACAGTATGGTGTTATCTGCCATACAGATTTGTCAAAGTACAATGATTTATCATGAAAGAGGAATATAACTTATGAAGACTTATATCTTGAAAACCAAAACAGATTGCATCAGTTTAGAACGTAAGCGATTTCTCATGTCTTCATCAAGTCCCCAGTAGATATTGCCCTGTTCATCTTGTAGCTTTCGCATAGAAAGACTGGCAATATAACTGTCATAATGTTGTATTACTGTATGCATTGCTTCGGGATTCCCCTGGTTTGCAGCTAAAATTATTGGATACGGTAACAAACCACGTTCATTATTATTGGTGTTTGTATTATTTATCCCATTCATCCGCATGTTCCTCCAAAAAATATTTTAATCGTTCTAATGCGGAACTTCGACGATACTGTATAGTGCTACGCGGAACATTGAGTTTTTGACTGATTTCCTGATCAGAAAGACGAAGAAAATAATAAAGTAAGATTAGATGTCGTTTTTCTTGAGACAAAGTGCCCATCGCTTCCGTAAGTAACTCGGAAGTAATTCTCTTGTTGGCATATTGAAAACCATGTGCATCCGTCACTGTGTAATCATCTAATGAATGGAGTTGTTTTTCTTCATACGGAGTTAAATCAGAAAAAGACATTTCTTTTGACTGTTGAAGACGTCGTTGATTGTAAATGTCAATGGCGCTATGCTTCAGCACTCGTTTACAGAACGCATTAAAGGCACAACGTATTTCCCATTCAGTACGATTGGGTGTTATCATGCATGCGTCATCTCCCTTCGCAATACTGCAAAGGTGGGTGATGTTTTCCTCTTTCATAGCCTTCAACGGTGTATTTTTAAAATTGCCAAATATTTTAAGGGAATTTTCATAAAAAAATAATCCTCAACTGAACTATGTCAATTGAGAATTTAATTGATACGATAAAATAATTATTATTTCTTTGTATTTGAATCAATTTCATAATTGCTTCTTTTAAAAATTCAAAGTTGAACAGAATCCCATTATTGAATTTTTAAAAGCAGAAATCGTGCGATATTTTGTGTGTTCAGCTGAGCATTGATACGGTCAGCAGCGAGGTTGGATGCATTGTAAACCAAAGCGACTGTATCAAAATGGACATTTGCACGTTGGCCGGTCCGATATCTGACGTTATTGAGCTGAAAGTATTCTTTCAAGTAAGCATTGATCCGCTCGAAGGCGGTGCGGCGTTTGAAAATCGTTTTCCATGCTTTGAATCCTCTGGCCGGTGCAGTATATCGCCTGAGATCATTGATGATTTTGATCTTCCAGACCTTTTGACAGATGATTTCATTCAACAGTGGCACTATTTACATTCTTTGGTTGTGTATACTTCAAGGTTTCATACTTGACATCAAAACCGTCGTAGCTGTACGCATGTTCACGCACACAGGTCGGTGCAAAATGCTGATTGAAACCATCGGGTTCAAGTTGATTGTAGACAATCACAGACTGTTGGCCCATCTGATGGACTTGGATGTAAATCGGTGTAGTTATAGCTGGCATCCATGGTCTGGTAGCACAAATATGGTAGTGACAATCGGTTCTCTAAGCATTTGAGTAAGGTTATGGCGGCTTTCTCTTCGTTTAACTGCCCACCGGAAAAAGGGACTATAGGATACACTGACTGGTTGTATGGAATAGACATTTCAGTTAATTCTATTGTAGGAATGTACTCCAATACCGGGACATATACTTGGGATGAAGGTAAAACTATTGTGACTACTAAGTTAATGGTAGGTTCTGATTGTCTGTCAATAGGTGAGAAATACGAATTTTGTAAAGTACCAGTAGGAGATTATCATTGAGTCGATATAACTATATAAAAGAATGAAAGGGGCTGGGACATTTGTCTAGTCCCTTTTTTGTACTACTCCAATTTTATATCATACATAAAAATTTAGATTAATTAACAGAATATTCAATAATAATTTGTCTTATAAATGATGATTTTAAATTTTTACGGAACAATAACTAATGAAATCATTCGTTCTTTTTTATCTTTACTCTGTCTACCATTATAATACTTGCTGATTAATTCATTAAGGTCGGATTGAAAATTCTCAAATTCATCATCTTTTAAATTTAATTTGGTAATAGAGAAAGTTGTTCTGTCATCATTTTTACCATTGCTCTTCAAATAGCTTTGATAAGATTGAAGAACAAACATAAAGTAATAAGAAACAAAATCCACTTTGTCATCATAGCTGGCATTTGACCACTCAACTTCATCAATTTTATAACCTTTAGAATCAATCGCATAGAAATTTTCAACGCCGAATCGCTGCTTTTTTGTTTTCACTATTTTTAATAATTTATCCTCATGCATTGCGTTCACATGCCTGTATAACGTTGCCTGAGCGACGTCATCCAGTAATTCATTAAGTTCCATAATAGATAGGCCTTCCGGCTTGTCTATTAATGCTAATGCTATTTTGAAACGCGTTTGATTTTTAAATAGTTTAAACTCCATTATTCTCACCTCATTAATTATAATAATAATTGATTTTTTTAAAAAGTACACTATAATTATCATTATCAATAATGATAATGGAGTTGAGGGCGATGAACACAGATATTACTGTTTTACAAGAAATAGACTGGGGAGCGATCATTCCCTTGGTATTACCAGTTTTATTATTACATTTAATACTTCTAGCCATAGCTTTGTATGATCTATTCAAACGTAGAAATATCATTCAGTATCCAATCATTTGGCTGCTGGTAATCCTATTATTTAATACTGTCGGGCCAATAATTTACTTGGTAATAGGAAGGAGAATTATAGAAAAATGATTGAAATAAAAAACGTTTCAAAATCTTTTAGTGATAAAAAAATACTGAAAGATATCTCTTTCAGTATTAAAGAAGGGGAATGTATTGGTCTGTTGGGTCCGAATGGGGCGGGAAAGACAACATTGATAAAGTGTATGACAGACGTTATTAATTTCGATGAAGGTGAGATTAGTTTTAAAGATAAGGCTATTACAAATTTTAAGGATGAGATTGGCTATCTTTCTCAAAATACCGATTTTAAACAGTGGATGAGCTGTGAAGAATCTTTAAAATTTTTTGGCAGTTTATCTGGCTTGAGTAAATCATACCTTAACAATAATATAAACAAAGTTTTGGAGGATGTAGGGTTAAAAGAAAAAAATGATTATAAAGTCGAAGAGCTATCAGGAGGAATGAAACAACGGCTTGGGATAGCGCAAGCAATCCTTCATCGGCCAAAATTTCTTATATTGGACGAACCAGTTTCCGCATTGGACCCAATTGGCAGAAATGAGATTAAAAAGTTGATAAATCAACTGAAAGAGTATAGTACGGTATTAATTTCAACACACATATTGGACGATGCCAGTGAATTCTGTGATCGCTTTGTCATCATAAAAGAAGGATCTATTATAGGATCTATTAATAAAGAAGATGAAGAAATTAATAGAAAAAGAGTTTTATTCCAGATTAGCAATCAAGATATCAATGGCTTGGTTTTAGATTCACAGTATCCTTATGAATTGAATAGAATTAATCAAAATTACTATGAAGTTATCAGTGCCGAGGAAATTTCATTATCCAGTTTAATGAGCGATTTTAATAAACACAATCTAGATTTGATTGATATTGCATTCGAACAGAAAGATTTAGAGAAAATTTTCTTAGAAATGGTGTCGGATATATGAAAAATATACTTATACTCAGTAAAGTAGAAACCTTTGAAGCAGCTAAGAATCTTAAACTGATCTGGCTTACGGTATTCTTTACGATTCTCGGGGTGACACAACCATTGATAGATCGATACATGGAAACGATACTTCAAAATTTTGGAGGTGTCGATGGTATTATGTTAGATCCGAATACTCCAGAGCCACAATCGAACGAAGTTTTACTGGCAACATTTTCTGGACAGTTTAATCAAATTGGTTTAATTGTATTGATTATTAGTTTTATGGGCATGATCACTGCTGAAAAAAATAGTGGTGTTTTAGGATTTATTTTTACTAGACCAGTATCAAACTTTGAATATATCATCTCTAAATTATTGAGTAATTGGATCATTAGTATGATATGTATTTCTATCGGTGCGGTTGTATCGTATTTATACACGGTTTATTTGTTTAACGATTATTCTATTACAAATTTCTTAGTATACCTATTTTTCTATAGTATTTGGATTTTATGTGTAGTCAGTATTACCGTCTTGCTAAGTGCTTTTATCAACAGCTCCATCTTTGTTGCAGTAACGACTATTGTTATTTCAATTATTTTAATGCTTCTTGCAGGCATTAATGACAAATTGACATTTTTTCTACCAAGCAGTTCACTGACTTTGGCTGAGAATCAGCTTATAGAAGGGGCAAACTCCAGCATAATGATGTTAATCGCACCAATTTTGTTTATTACTATAAATCTTTTAATTGCCACATCACTGATCAGGAAATTTTAGGGGGGAAATAATGCTGACTATCAATAATCTAAGTAAAATCTATAGAGGCAGTGATAAAGGTGTTAAACACTTTAATTTAAATTTGAATGCAGGCGATATATGCGCTTTTATAGGTGCCAATGGGGCGGGGAAAACGACAACAATTAAATCTATCGTCGGTCTACATGAATATGATGAAGGAGAGGTTATTCTTTCTGAAATCAACTTAAAAAATAATCCTGAAAAATTTAAATCAATGCTAGGTTACTCACCTGACTCACCAACCTTATATAATAATATGACCGGAAAAGCTTATATAGAATTGATTGCATCATTATATAACATGTCACAATCAGAATTAGAAAGTGAACTGACTGTGCTGTTGAAGGCATTGAAGTTTGAGAATGCAATTTATGAATTGATTTCTTCGTACTCTCACGGTATGAAACAAAGATTAATTTTAATTGGATTGTTAATGCACAATCCAAAACTGATTATTTTAGACGAACCGTTTGTTGGATTAGATCCTAATGCGACAGGTTTTTTGGTGGAGGAAATGAAAAGAAGGGCGGCAATGGGTTCAATAATAATTTATTCTACACATGTGTTAGAAGTGGCAGAAAAAATCTGTAACAGGATTGTTATTATAGATGATAGTGAAGTAGTTATGAATGATTATATGGAAAATATACTATCCAAAAATGTATCATTAACTAAGGTCTTTGCGGATGTGACTTCAAATGAATAAAATAATGACACTAATTTTTTTTAGGTACAAAAATAACATGCAGGTGTCTAACTTGGAATCTAGTAATAAAGAAGTCAGAAAGCATTCCATTTATACTATTGCTGGTTATGTGACTGCTTTCGTAATGTTTTTAGGTTATATTGTTTTCATTGCTGTAGACCTTAATATGGACAATAATCTTGAAGATTTTTTTATGCTATTAACATCACTTTTATTTTGGGTGTTTGGTCTATGGAATTTATTAAGTGGATTTGATGAAGTAATACAATCTAAAGATAGTGATTTTATCTGGAGTCTGCCAATAAAGTCGTGGGAGGCAACACTTGCGATTTTGATCAGTAAATATCTGATTCATACTACTTTAACTTTCTTGGTCTTGGTATTTGGGTTTGTTATTACAATCTATTATATCGGTTTCTCTAATATATTAATCATCATTCCTATAGTCATATTGAGTTTTATTATACCGTTATTATCCATAAATATACCCTTTTTAATAACATTGATTGTAAGGAGTATATTAAGGATTTTTAATATCCGAACCAGGATTTTTGAGTCACTGTTGACACTCCTATTATTCATAAGTCCATTAGTATATCATATTGTACTGTCTGGAGAATTAGACTATAAAAAATGGTTCATTGATGCGTCTATATTAAGATTTTCTGCTCATGAAATTTATACAGTAGGATTCTTCACTAATGTTTTGATACTCATTGTAATTGCATTTTTAACCACCTCATTAGTCTCATTAATCATGATAAATTTTCTTTCCACCCTCAGGAATCAATTAAATCATCCACAGTCAAAGAAAAGGGGTACAGGGGAACTCAGTATCAACTCAAAATCATTTACATTTCTATTGAAGGAGTTTCGATTATATTTTTCTTCAATGACATATGTGATGAATACTATACTGACCCCATTGATTTATTTCATTTTGAATATAGTTCTTTTAATGAATGTTATTCCTGATCTTGAGACATTTTCTGTACAAATATTGAATTTTACAATAGATGCCCATCTTATTTATACAGTAGTATGTATAATTTTAGTGACTTTAACGACAACAACATCCTGCAGTATTTCATTTGAAGGCAAAAGTATATGGATAATGTTAACTGCACCTATAGATGTCTGGGATATATCAAGTGCAAAAATAATAATAAATATATTGTTATTCCTGCCAAGTATACTGCTTTCGTTTTTGGTGTACATAAATGTTTTCAATGTAAATATCTTTTATCTAATAACAATGCTTACACTAATACTTTTCACCTTAATTTTAATCAGTGTGATTGGAGTTTATATTAACTTAAAGCATCCAAATTTTTCATGGAATAATGATATGGAAGTTGTGAAACAAAGTAGAGGGACTATTTTAACGGCTGTAATTAGTATGATTCTTATTTCAATAATCAGTGCATTATTAGTTATCAATAACATTTATATTGTCAATGCGATAATCGTACTGGAATTAATAATAATATTAAATCTCATCAGCAAGATTAAAATAATAAGAATTCTATTAGAATGAATTTATG
>NZ_LFKO01000001.1:749116-826578 GCF_001265075.1 Salinicoccus sp. YB14-2 | reverse complement strand
CCGTTCGAATGTGGTAAGATGTTGATAGCTCATGACAGTACCTCCGTGTAGGTGTTAGGTGTGGTTATCTACATTCTACACGAAACTGTCATGGGTGTTTTTTATCCTTTTATTTCAGGTGTTGCACTTAATATTACAATTCGTCATGTTTATAAGTGTGTTTAAGACTAATGTTGTCACTCTACATATTTCCGTGCATTTTACTGACTTTTAAGATTTACAATTGTCCGGCCTTTGACTTTGCCGTCGATAATATCGTGAAGCACTTCAGGCAGTTCATCCAAGGACACTTCATTGACGACTTCCTTATTTAAGATGTCCGGTTTCAAGTCTGAAGCCAGCCTTTTCCATACTTCTTTCCGTAATTTCATCGGATAATTGACGGAATCTGCACCGACCCAATGAATGCCGCGGCCGATGAAAGGTAAAACTGTTGTATTCACTTCGATACCGGCCACCAGCCCGAATGTTGCGAGTGCTCCTTCGGGCTGTATATGCTTGATGATATACTCTGTCGTTTTGCCGCCGACAGGGTCGATGGCCGCCTGATATTCAGGCTTCCCGACAGGCTTCCCGTCCTGATTTGCGACCTCGTCCCGGTGGACGACCTTTGATGCGCCAATGGATTTTAAATATTCCGCTTCATCCATGCTGCCTGTGCTGGCTACGACTTCATATTCCAAAGCAGCGAGCATGTTGACGGATAAACTGCCTGTACCGCCGGTCGCTCCGGCAACGAGGACAGGGCCATTTTCCGGAATGACACCGACAGATTCGAGTTTTTTAATTGAGATGCCTGCCGTCAGACCTGCAGTGCCAAGTTCCATTGACTCTTTCAAAGTCATCCCCTCCGGCAGAGGCACGATCCAATCTGCAGGGATGCGTGCCAGCTGGGAAAAACCGCCCGGGATCCCCGTCCCGATTTTGTAGCTTGTGGCGATGACAGGATCACCTTTTTTATATCTGTCATCGCTTGATTCGATGACTTCACCGGCAAGGTCAATACCGGGGATGATAGGGAATTCATCTGCAATTTGACCCATTGCGGCGACCATGCCATCTTTGTAGTTGACACTGGAATAATGGACGTCGATCAGGACTTCACCTTCAGTCAACTCATCAACCTGCATTTCCTTGATGCGCATTTCTGTGTTTTCATCTATCTTATCAGCAACTAAAGCATTGAAAGAATTCATCATAGTCCTCCTAAAAAAGTTCATCAGCTGTTATTTTCCCGGAATTGAATTTGGATAAACAACTGTACCGGAAATTAGTCCACGACGTTTTGTCTGACAGTGTTCCGGGCTATTTTTAATTTATACTATGTTATAGTAATTTGAAAGAGAAGCTGCTTAATGACAAAACACGGAGAAAGGAGATAGATTATGAAAGTGACTATGGATTTGGATCATGATGCTTATCATGTGAAAGACACTGAACCGCTGAAATTGAAGGAAGTCGATTTCAAAGTGAAACCTGAGGTTAAAGAACGAAAAAGATTGTTCAGAAAAACATTGTATGAGCTGACGATTATTGCAGAAGCAAATGATCAGACGTATGAATTTGAAGGCTATGATGTCGACAATGGGTTGATTTCAAAGCTGGAAAATGAACCTTCAGGTTTTATCGTTGGAGATGAACCGCCATTTTTATGTGGCACGGACTGGCCGGACAGTGGGATATCGGAAGTTGTAAAAGAAAATAATGTCCCTCTGGATTCCCTGTTTATAACGGACGGTAAGAAAGTTTTAGCAATAATATATAATGATGAGATACCGGAGTTGGTTGACTGGATGAAACGGTTGATCAATTAACATAGTTGAAGATTTAAGGGGAGCAGTATGTATAAAGTTGAAAAAGCACTGAACAACAACGTAGTGATTGCACATGATGATTTAGAGGAAGTCGTATTGATTGGCAGGGGAATCGGCTTTGGTGCAAAGGAAAATGACATATTAGATACAGGGAAAGCGGATAAAGTGTATAAGCTGACCGGCAAGCAGGACAGCGGCAGGTATCAGACGCTTCTGACCATGGGTGATGAGGAGTTATTCAAACTGATATTCGAGGCAATTGAATTGATTGATGAGCTGACGGCGAATCAGATGAACGACCGGATTGTGCTGTCTTTAACGGATCATCTGCTCTTCAGCATAAAACGTCAGGAGGAAGGGATTGAGATTACGAATCCTTTCATCAATGAAACGCGGGCACTTTATCCTAAGGAGTACCAGATTGCCGAAGAAGTGGTGACGATGGTGAATCAGAAATATCATATTCACCTGCCTGAAGCTGAAATTGGTTTTATCGCATTGCATGTCCATTCTTCGATTTACAATAAATCTGTCCTGGAGATGAACATCTTCTCGGAAGTCGTGCACCAGGCGATAATGATGATTGAAACAGGTCTCGGTATATCCGTCGATCAGACATCATTATGGTACGACCGGTTTGTCAGGCACATCAGCTTCTGTGTTCAAAGGGTGATTAAAGGTGAGAGTGTACCTGACCAGGCCGACTTTGGCGAACTGTTGAAAGCGCAATATCCACTGTGCTATAATGTTGCCATAAAGATTGTAAAAATGATGCAAAACAAACTGCAGCGGAAAGTATACGACTCTGAAGTTGTTTACTTAACGATGCACATAAATCAATTCGAACATTATTCTAAGTAAATGTGTAACCATCAGAGGGCATGAGTTTACAGGGAGTAGTTTATTTAACTATTTCTGTATACTCATGTCCTTTTTTGTTTTGTATGATTTTGAATCTATCAAAAGGAGGAATTACCATGTTTAAAAAGATTTTTGGACAGTTGCAGCGTATCGGTAAAGCGTTGATGCTGCCGGTCGCAATATTACCGGCTGCGGGTCTGATGCTTGGTATCGGAGCTGCGCTGCAGACGGAAGCGATGGTTGATTTCATGCCGTTTTTAGAAGCGGGCTGGATCATCGCTCTGTCCAACATGCTGCAGGCGGCGGGCGGTATCGTTTTCGATAACTTAGCTCTTTTATTCGCCCTGGGTGTCGCAGTGGGTCTCGCAAAAGGTGACGGTGTGGCTGCGATTGCTGCATTTGTCGGCTATATGATCATGAACGTGACTTTGGGACAAGTGGCGGGAGTTACGCCTGAAATGGCTGCTGACGAGCCTGCTTATGCTTCAGTACTGGGTGTGGCTACCATTCAGACAGGTGTGTTCGGCGGTATTATAATCGGTGTGTTATCCGCTTGGGCATACAATAAATACTACAATATTGAACTGCCTCAATTTTTAGGATTCTTTGCAGGTAAACGTTTCGTTCCGATTATGACGGCTGCGCTGTCATTCCTGGTCGGCCTCGGGCTATTTTTAATCTGGCCGCCGATTCAGGAAGGTTTAAACTCTGTTTCATATTTCCTGATGGAAGAGGCGACGGCACTCGGTGTGTTCATGTTCGGTATGGTTAAGCGGCTGCTTATTCCATTCGGTCTGCATCATATTTTCCATGCGCCATTCTGGTTTGAGTTTGGTACATACACGAACGCAGCCGGGGATATTGTGAGAGGGGATCTGAACATCTTCTTCGCACAGCTGAGAGACGGTGCTGAACTCACGGCAGGTAATTTTATGCAGGGTGAATTCCCTGTAATGATGTTCGGTCTGCCTGCTGCAGCTCTTGCGATATACCATGCTGCCCGTCCTGAGCATAAGAAATATGTTGCAGGTATTATGCTGTCCGGTGCACTGACGAGCTTTTTAACAGGTATTACGGAGCCGTTGGAGTTTTCATTCCTATTCGTCGCACCGCTTCTTTATGTAATTCACGCAGTGCTCGACGGTTTCAGTTTCTTAATACTTTATCTGCTTGATGTGAACCTTGGTTACACATTCAGCGGCGGTTTCATAGACTTTTTCCTATTCGGGATACTGCAGAACCGCACTGAGTGGTGGTGGGTGTTCATCGTCGGAGCGGTCTATGCAGTGCTCTACTATGTCATTTTCAGATTTTTAATCAAGGCAATGGATTTAAAAACACCGGGGCGTGAAAAAGTGGCTGCCGGATCTGATTCAGGGAACGTCAAAGATCTGCCGTTCAACGTTTTAACAGCAATGGGCGGTGAGTCGAACATCAAGCACCTGGATGCATGTATTACACGTCTTCGTGTGGAAGTGAACGATACAACCGAAGTTGATGAAGAATCGCTTAAAAACCTTGGAGCTTCCGGTGTGATGAAGGTCGGCAATAATATGCAGGCAATCTTCGGCACGAAATCCGATCAGATTAAACATGATATGCAGAGGATTATCGATGGGGAAATCACTTCTGCAGATGAAACGACGGTTTCGGACGATGCAGATGCTGAAGAAGCGGTCAGTGACAGTCCGCTGAACGCAGATACAAAAGATATCTTCAGTCCAATCAAAGGGGAAGCCGTATCACTTGAGGAAGTACCGGACCAGGTGTTCAGTGAAAAAATGATGGGGGACGGTCTCGCTATCAAGCCTTCAGAAGGCGTTGTACGTGCACCGTTTGACGGTGAAGTCGTGACGGATTTCCCGACGAAGCATGCACTCGGTCTGACGAACGAAGGCGGACTTGAAGTACTTGTTCATATCGGTCTGGATACGGTCAATTTAAAAGGAGAAGGATTCAAACTTCATGTAAGTACGGGAGATACATTTAAAAAAGGTGATATATTGTTGGAATTTGATTTGGATTATATCAAGGAAAATGCGAAGAGCGATATTACACCTGTCATCATTACCGGTCCTGCAAATATACAAATTGCAGCAGCAAACGAAGGTGAAGTGGATAATGAAGACATCATCATCAATGTGAAATAATCTTAAGCCCCCTCCAAAATCAGAATGCTTTGGAGGGGGCTTATCACTACATTATTATCTTCTGGACTGCTGATTTCAATCGATGATTTTATTTTCAACGAATTTGGTTATTAACTGTTCGTTCCTGACTTTGACTATATTTGACCAATGTGCTATAATATATATATAAGTTGATAAGACAGTTTGAGTGATGTCAACTGCCTTACCAAAACTTGAATATAATCATTAAAGGAGAGATTGGATCATGGCATTTGAAATGAGACCATTCAATAACAGTTTTTTCGATATGAAACCTGGTGATGTGTTTAAAGATTTTGGACGGCCGTTCTTTTCTGAGGATAGAAATCAGATGATGAAAACTGACATTACAGAACATGAAGATTCCTACATGGTGGAAGCGGAACTTCCCGGCATGAACAAAGAAGATATCAATATCGAATTTGATCGGGGTATACTGACCATTTCAGGCAAACAGTCAGTGGATAATGAAGCGACTGATGATGAAGGAAAAGTCATCCACCGTGAAAGAAGCGTAAGCAATATCAAAAGACAGTTTTCATTCGAAAATATTGAGGAAGCTGAAATTGACGCAAAATTTGACAACGGCATACTGAACATCACATTGCCGAAAACACAAAACACAGGTCGTTTAAAACGCATCGAAATTAACTAATAACCATTAATTACAGCCCGTTACAATCTCTATATGATGATTGTAACGGGCTTTTTGCCGTGTGGCAGAAGAAAAGGCAGAACCGGCGATATATCATCATCTTTGTGAAGTACTTTATGGATATGTATACTGAAAATGAAGGTCGGGAGATGGTCCCATGAATGTGAAAATATCGGACGATTATCATAAATTTTACGACAATTCCAAGGAGGAGAATTTAATTGAAAACAATCATAACAGAGGCGTATGGCAGTGTGGAAGAGTTTAAGATGGCAGAGCTGGAGAAGCCGGAAGTGGCAGGAAATGAAGTGCTTGTGGCGGTTCATGCAGTTGCTGTGAACCGGATGGATGTGAAAGTGCGTGCCGGGGATTTCAAAAAAGTAATCCCTTTATCATTCCCCATTATTTTTGGCTGGGATATTTCAGGTACTGTAAAAGAAGTGGGCGAACGTGTTGAAGATTTTAAGGTCGGAGATGAAGTGGTCGGTAAAGCAGAACTTAAAAAGCCGGGCGGATTTGCAGAATATATCGTAATGGAAGATAAACTTCTCGTGAATAAGCCTGAGAATGTTTCCTATGAAGATGCGGCTGCGGTACCGCTGACGAGTATGACAGCGTGGCAGATGCTTAAGGATAAAGCAGAAATCGAAGCAGGAGAGAAGGTCTTCATTCATGCGGGTTCAGGTGGTGTCGGCAGTTTTGCGATTCAACTCGCCAAGTATTTCGGTGCCGAGGTCACAACGACTACAAGCGGTAAAAATGTAGATTTCGTAAAAGGTCTGGGTGCAGATACAGTGATCAATTATAAAGAAGAAGATTTTTCTGAATGTAAATCGGAGTTCGATGTCGTGCTGGATACACTCGGTGGAGAGATACTGGAAAAAAGCTACGATGTCCTGAAGACGGGCGGGAGATTGGTGTCCATTGCAGGAAAACCGGATAAAGAAGTGGCTGAAGAGAAAGGCGTGACTGCAATGTACCTGAATTCCTCCACTAAAGTCGATCAGTTGGAAAAGATCATAGAACTGGTGTCAGAAGGAAAGGTGAAGCCGGCCGTCGGTAAAATATTCCCCTTCAGTGTTGAAGGTGTGCAGGAAGCACATAAACTGAGTGAATCCGGACATGCGAGAGGTAAAATTATCGTAAAGATCAAGTGAATAAAGTAAAATATCAAAACATTGAAAACCACCCGTAGATATCGAAATCTGCGGGTGATTTTATATTTCTGATAAAGATGGAGTTTATTTACCAATTTCTTTTTTAAAAAGTATATTGACTTCCATATAGTAATGAAATCTTCCAGTGGAATAATATTTTGCTGATAATCATTATGCGATATGCAATGTTTTATAAAACTTATTTTGATTTCTTACGGTTTAAAACGAGACCGGTAACCATGAGTATCAATCCGGATGGTATCAAAATCAGTGAGTCAGCCATGGCGAGGAGTGCAATGATATCTTCCACACTTGCGCTGAAATGCAGGATGTTTGCCGCAATCAGAGCAAATAACAATAATGCTATGATGCCGACGGCCAGCAGACTGCTTCCGGCGGTGGCCATTGCCATCGGTTCTTCTCTGCGCTTATATGCATAACCGATTGCAACTATTAAAAGTATTAAAGCTAAAATCATTTTTCATTTCTCCTATAATCAAGCTATCAAAATAATTCAAAAGCAGGATAATTAATCTTATCAGTCGTCTCTGCTTATTTCTGTGTATCCATCTATTATTAAATATCCATTTGTCATATTAATTTACTGTTTTAAGTAACTGTTCAGCCTTATTTTTCATTTCCGATATTACACCTTTATCATAATTATAATCAACCTTGTCCATCAGCTCACTCAGGTGGATCCAGGGGATCAGGTCATCAGGATAATTCAGCTCAACAGCTGCAACTTTAAAGATTCTGTCGGTCAGATGATAAATCTGCCTGTAATCATCATCTTTGGTCTCCATTATTTTCATCGCAAGAAATGCCATGCGGGCTCGTGCAGCCGTTTCAAATGTCGGATGTTCTATCTCAAGCTCTCCTGCTGCCCGTCTGAAATAAGATTCTATTTCAAAAATATTATCAGTGGATGAACATGAAGAAAGAATGGCCAGGGAAGGAGATGAAAAACCATCTTCCAATACATTGTAAGACCAGTCTATATAGTCTCCGGCAGTAATTGTCCTTTTAAGAATTTTATAAAATAAGTGGTTTGTATTCATCCATATCACCGTTTCCTGATCATAAGCAGAGTGTACTGTTAATTATTAAAGGTGCTGTTGTTTGTCAGTCTGGCTGCGATTTCAACGCTGTGCTTGAACATCATTTTATCGGCTGCACCGTGGGTGATGACGACGGGTGCTTTGACGCCGAGTATAAATCCGCCGCCGATGTCTTCATTGGTGTATCTTCTAATGCTCTTTTGTATAGTGTCTTCAATGAATTTCTCAGCACTTTCATCCAATTGTCTTTCTTTATTAACGTTTTCCAGCAGGTCATTCATTAAAATTTCTGCCGTGCCTTCTACTGTTTTCAACATGATATTACCGGTGAATCCATCCGTCAGGACGATATCGTGTGTGCCGTTCAGCAGCGTGGTCGGTTCAACGTTGCCGGTGAAATTCAAATCTTCATACGCCTGCAGGTGCTGGTGGGCTGCTTTTGTGAAGTCATTGCCTTTGGAAGGTTCCGTTCCGTTACTCAGCAGGCCGATTCTCGGATTTTTGATTCCGAGCAGCTGCTCTGCAACCTTGCTTCCGACACGGCCGTAGTCTGTCAGGTGTTCAGGCTTGGAAGCAGTATTCGCACCTGAATCAATCAGCATGTAGTGGGGTGACGATGTGGATGCTGTCGGTAAAATCGTCACGGATGCGGGCCGTTTGATTTCAGGGATTGTCCCGATGTGTAAAAGGCTTGCTGCATAAATTGCACCGCTGCTGCCGGCAGAAACAAAAGCATCGGCTTCACCGTCCGCAACGGCTTTCAACCCTTTCACAAGAGCTGAGTTTTGTTTTTTACGGACTGCTCTCAATGGGTTGTCTTCATCTGCAATCACTTCATCCGCAGAAATGATTTCAATCCGGTCTCTGTCTGCAAAATCGGGTAAGGCCTTTTCAATCTGATCAGGGAAACCGAAGAACAGACAATTCAATTCCGGATCATCATGCATGGCGAGACAGGCGCCGAAGACGGTCGTCTCCGCTCCGAAATCACCGCCTTCGGTATCGACTGCAAGTTTAATCATCTATTCAACCTCTTTCGTCACGGGCATCAGGCCGAGTGATAAAGCATTCTTTCCTAGATGGGAACAAAAAGCTGTGCCGATCATGCGGATTTCCACGGACTGTTCCGGCAGAAGCTCCTGAATGGCAGATTTTAACCTCAGTGCTTTATCTTCAGACAGCGTGTGTCCGATACCGACCTGGATTTTATAATCTGGATATTTTTTCTGGTAGTCGGCAGTCAGTTCCGCCAGACTTCTGTTCCGGTTTTTATTTGTCCGGAAGGTCTTTGTCAATACCGGCATATCTCCCGGTACGTATTCAAGTACGGGGAGTGTTTTGAAAGAATTGTTCTCAAGTTCATTCAGTGCTCTGCCTCTGCCGCCCTTTATCAGATTATCGTGTTTCTCAATTGCGATGAAAAATCTGCTCTGGTCCATCAGCCATGTCATTTCATCTTTTATTTTTTCGTAAGACTTTCCAGCATCAATCATTCTTGTCATCTGTACTATCAGCTGCTCCATATTGACGGAAAGACCGACCGCGTCAAAATTATGGATTGTCAGTTTATCTTTGTATTCCTGGCCGATGGAATAGGCAGTCTGCAGTGTTCCACTGACACTTGAACTCAAATAAACACCGAAGACGGTGTCATATCCTTCGTCAATGATTTTCTGAAAGGCTGTATGATAATCCTGGACATTGGGCTGGGCTGTTTTAGGCTGTTCAGTGCCTTCCTGCATCCATTGTTCAAAGAAATTTTCCAGATGTGATTCATCTGTCGATTCTGTGATGATTTCGCCATTCGGAAGCGCCAGAGTGAAGTCGACCTGGAAAAGGTCGCTTCTTTCTTTTAAAGAAGCTTCCAAGTATGCCGAACTGTCAAATAGTATTGCTGCTTTCATAAATATTCCTCCTGGTGCATTAGATGAATTTATTCACTCCACCGCTTGAACAGCAGTGAGCTGTTGTGTCCGCCGAATCCCATGGAATTGGAAAGGACGTATTCCAATTTTCCTTCTCTCCCTTTCAATGGTACATAATCCAAATCACATTCGGGGTCCGGGTTCTTAAGATTCAAGGTCGGCGGAACGAAGTTATGTCTCATTGCTTCTATAGATACGATTGCTTCTGTACTGCCTGCTGCGCCGAACATGTGGCCGGTATAACTTTTTGTGCTGGATACAGGCGTTTTGTATGCTGAATCTCCGAGTGCATATTTGATCGCTTTCGTTTCACTGGAATCATTGGCGGGCGTGCTGGTGCCGTGCGCGTTGATGTATGAAATATCTTCAGCTGTGATGCCGCCCATCTTCATCGCTTTTTTCATGGCCGTTCCCGCAGCTCTGCCGTCAGGGAGCGGTGCAGTGACATGGTGGGCATCGGTCGTCGCGCCGTAGCCGGTAATTTCAGCATATATTTTTGCTCCGCGGGCCTGTGCGGATTCGAGTGATTCGAGCATCAAGATACCAGATCCTTCACCGGGTATGAAGCCGTCCCGGTCTTTATCGAACGGCCGGGAGGCAAGGTCCGGGTCCGTCTGAGATGACATGGCTTTCAGCACCGAAAAGCCGCTGTAAGTCGAATCACTCAAAGTGCCTTCAGCGCCACCGGCGAGACATGCTGTCAGCTGGCCCGACTTTATCTTCAAGAATGCCTCACCGATCGAGTGGCTGCCGCTGGCACAGGCAGATGAAATGGACATTGAATCGCCCTTCATTCCAAAGTGTATGGCGATACCTGCCGCTGCCATATTGACAGGCGTCTTGATATGAAAGAGCGGCTCAACTTTGTTCGGCCCTCTTTCATTCAGTCTGATGACGTTATCCTCCATGGATATGTATCCGCCTGAACCGGAGCCGACAATGACACCGATATCAAATGCATTATCATCATTTATTTCGAAACTGCTCATTCTGAACGCTTCGTCTGCCGCAGCAACCGCGTACTGCGCGAACAAATCCATTCTCTTCGCTTCACGGCGGCCCATTACCTTTTTTGGATCAAAGTTTTTAACTTCAGCGGCAAGCGACGTTCTGTAGTCCTCGGGATTGACTTTAGTGGCAGTACCGAAACCATGTCTGCCGGTACGGATATTTGTCCACATCTCTCCGACGGTGTTGCCGATCGGGGTCACTGCCCCCATGCCTGTTACTACAACTTGCACCATTAATTCATCCCTTCAATTATCATTAATACATATCAAATACATCTACTTTGTAATTGTATCATAATGCATGTGTTTCTCTGTCGTCAGCCTTTTTGAGTTTCATAATAGCGGACCTTTCAAATTAAGCAGTCTGTTTTAAACAGACACGCTACTATATTATATAATCGACCATAACCTGATACAACCATTACGCTGGTCAGCAGAAGACGTCAAAAACCGGTCGAGAGTGTCATCTCCGGCCGGCATCCGATCAAAATGACGGATGACCTTAAAATGTAATATATACACAGAAGATTCTGGGAATATGCTTGTGAAAATTCCGAAAGTAGTATAATCTTTTATTCAACAGACGGAAATATTATGCATGTCATTCAGTACATGGGGAGGCGTCATTGTACATATTTTATCTCCGTGTCAGTGATTGTTGTAATAGGGAACTTAAAGGGGAAAAATCCGGGACTGCATAGAATCTGAATATGTGCTTAATTCCGGAATATTTTATAAAAGGGGAGATAATCATGTCTGAATCTGATGAAAATGAAATTAAACCGAAGAAAAAGAGAGGGTTTGAAGTTCCACATGTTTACATCATCCTGTTTGTTTTAATAATAATCGCTGCGGCAGCCACTTATTTTGTACCGACAGGGGAGTATGAACGAGCCGAAGTGGACGGACAGGAGGTCGTCGTTGACGGGTCATACAGTGCTACTGAAGCGAATCCCGCAGGTGCTTTTGATATATTTCAGGCCGTGCATGTGGGAATGGTGGATGCCGCTCCAATCATATTCTTCATATTCATTATCGGTGGTGCATTCGGTATTTTCAGGGCGACCGGTGCTTTGGAAAGCGGTATGAATACGGTGGCGCATAAGATGAAAGGCAATGAAATATTACTTATTCCGGTATTGATGACACTGTTTGCAATCGGGGGTGCCATTTTCGGGCTTGCCGAGGAAACAATTCCTTATATTATGATCATCGTGCCGCTTGTAGTATTTCTCGGGTATGATTCAATTATGGGTGCGGCGATCGTACTCTGCGGTGCATCGGCAGGGTTTTCAGCCGCTTTCATGAACCCGTTCACCGTCGGGGTCGCGCAGGGAATCGCAGAACTGCCGATCTATTCAGGGTTCTTCACAAGATTGATTTTCTGGGCGATTTTTGTCGCTGTTGCGATTGTATATGTGATGATTTATGCGAGAAAAATCAAAAAAGACCCAACAAAGAGCATAATGTATGACGAAGATAAAGAAAAGAGAAAAACTCTGGAAGAACAGGAACGAAAGCATTTGACTGGAAGACAAATGGTGATTATTGGTGTGCTTTTGGCGACGATCATCACACTGGGCTATGGTGTCGTCCAGCATGGCTGGTATATTACAGAGATAGCCGCGCTGTTCCTGTTGATGGGTGTCGTCATGGGGCTGGTATCAGGCATGCGGATTAACAGTATCGCTGAAAACTTTGTCAAAGGGTGTCAGCTGATGGTCCTCGGCGCTTTGGTCGTCGGTTTTGCGTACGGTATACAAGCGGTGCTGTCGGAAGGCAATATTATTGATACGATTCTTTATTCAATGTCAAATGCGGTGAGTATCCTTCCTGCAAGTCTGACCGCAATCGGCATGTTTATCGTGCAGTCATTGATCAACTTCATCGTTCCGTCCGGAAGCGGACAGGCGGCGCTCACGATGCCGATCATGGTGCCGCTCTCGGATCTGGTCGGTGTGGCAAGACAGACAGCAGTGCTTGCATTCCAATTTGGTGACGGTATTTCAAACATTGTTACACCGACATCAGGTTACTTCATGGCGGGGCTGGCAGCTGCAGGTATTTCATGGGTCAAGTGGATACGCTGGGTCTGGCCTTTAATATTGATTCAATATGCTTTAGGTGCAGTTTTCATAACAATTGCCCACTTATTCATATTCTAATTCTCTGGAAAAATGAGGCCACTGTCCGCGTGGTCTTTTTCTTTTGGAAATAAAGTGCTTCAGCAGATTTTAACACCATCAAAGTTATCTAAAATCTCTTTCTAAACAAAATATTTAAAAAATACTTTGACAAACAATTTTAATCATAGTAGTGTAGTATGCATTAAAGAAATATTGATTCAGCTTATCTAGAGAGGCAGAGGGACCGGCCCTTTGACGCCCGGCAACCATTAGGCAGTTTTGCTTAAAAAGGTGCTAATTCCTGCAGGATTTTATTCCTGGAAGATAAGAGGAGGAAAAGCTCTCTTCTTATATTTAAAGAAGAGAGCTTTTTTAATACATATAAATTTGGAGGAATGGACATGTCAAACGAACATAATTCAACTTACGATCTGGAAACATTATCACTGCACGGCGGTCAGGCACCGGACCCGACGACGGGCTCAAGAGCTGTGCCGATCTATCAGACGACTTCATACGTATTCCACGATACAGATCATGCGGAAAGCTTATTCTCACTGGATGAACCGGGCAATATATACTCCCGGATCGGCAACCCGACTGTAGAAGTATTTGAAAAACGTATGGCACTGCTTGAAGAAGGGGTGGCGGCTGTTGCGACTTCCTCGGGGATGTCTGCCATCACACTGTCCATTCTCAACCTGGCAAGTGCGGGGGATGAGATTGTTGCCGGTTCGAATCTGTACGGCGGCACATATAATCTTTTCGCAGTCACACTGCCGAGATACGGCATCAATGTGAAATTTGTCGACCCGACGGATCCTGAGAATTTTAAGAATGCCATTACGGACAAGACGAAGGCAGTGTTCGTTGAAACAATCGGCAACCCCGGCCTTCAGGTGCTGGATATAGAAGCGGTTTCCGCCATCGCCCACGCGGCGGATGTGCCTTTGATCATCGATAATACTTTTGCCACACCGCATACATGCAAACCGATTACGCTCGGTGCAGACATTGTGGTTCATTCCGCGACAAAATGGATCGGCGGCCACGGGACATCAATCGGCGGTGTCGTCGTCGACGGTGGGCGTTTCAACTGGAATCTGGAAAAATTCCCTGAGTTTACAGAGCCGGACTCAAGTTACAACGGCATACGTTATGCAGTGGACTTCGGAACGCTGGCATTCAGTACCAAGATCCGTGTCCAGCTGCTGCGAGATTTCGGAGCGACTCTCAGTCCGACGAATGCATTCCATCTCATTCAAGGGCTTGAAACTCTGCACGTCCGCGTAGAGAGACATAATGAAAACGCAGAAAAACTGGCTCGTTTTCTATCTGAACATCCGGCGGTTGAGTGGGTCACTTATCCGGGACTTGAAAGTCACCCATCACATGAAATTGCGAAAAGAACATTTAAAAACGGCTTTGGTTCCATCATCACATTCGGCATCAAGGGCGGAAAAGCCGCCGGTAAGAAGCTGATCGACAATGTGGCGCTCTGGTCGCATGTGGCGAACGTCGGTGATGCGAAATCACTGATTATCCATCCGGCTTCGACGACGCATCAGCAAATGACGAAAGAGCAGCTGGATGAGACGGGTGTATATGAGGAATTGGTCCGCCTGTCCGTCGGCATCGAATCCGTAAAGGACATCCAAAATGATTTGAGCCAGGCGCTGTCAAAAGCGACCGGCATCGATACGGGAGAAGCGGAAGAGATCGTCATCAACGATGAGGGTGTCATCAAAGGCATCCTCGGCGCGGCGACCGAGAAAGTGACGGAGGACGGGGAGGAGAAGACCCGTCAGAAGACGTTGGCTGTCGTCGGACTGAGCGGCAAGGAGGCACGCCCGAGCTACAGGCTTGCCCGTAAGATGCAGAGGCTCGGTTATAAGATCATCCCGGTCAACCCGAGGGAAACCGAGATACTCGGCGAGAAGGCATATCCGGATCTGAAAAGCGTGCCTGAACAGATTGATGTCGTCCAGGTGTTCAGAAGTCCTGAAGCTGCGATCGGAATTGCAAAAGAAGCGCTCGAAGTGAAGCCGAAAGTCTTCTGGCTGCAGGAGGGAGTCATCTCTCCAGAAGCGGCGGATATCGCAAAAGACGGCGGGCTGCAGGTCGTGCATAACCGCTGCACATATAAAGAGGCACAGCGCCTCCGCGGGACGGTATCGACGTACGCATGCGAAATTTAATTGAGGAGGAGACGGAATGAAGAAAATTTTTTCAGGAAAACTTGGAATATTCACCGCCCTGGCTTCACTTGTGGTGCTGGCGGGGTGTTCATCTAATAATGCAGAATCTTCGGATGCATCAGGGGGCCCGGAAGAAATCCGGTTGGATTACGCTTATTACTCACCGACGAGTCTTGTATTGAAAGAATTCGGGTGGGCTGAAGAGGAATTTGAAGAAGACGGCATCGATGTTTCGTGGACGCTCAGCCACGGGAGCAATAAAGCGCTCGAATTTCTGAACAGCAACAGCGTCGACTTCGGTTCTTCCGCCGGAGCGGCTGCATTGATGTCCAAGGCGAACGGTGCTCCCATTAAAAACGTATATATATACTCCCAGCCGGAGTGGACCGCGCTCGTCAAAAGTGCAGATTCGGACGTTGAATCGGTAGGAGATTTGAAAGGCAAGAAAGTGGCGGCAACACTCGGCACGGATCCATACATATTCCTGCTGAGAGCCATGGAGGAAGAAGGTCTGTCACAGGAGGATGTGGAAATCGTCAACGTACAGCACAGTGATGGTGCAACGACGCTGAATAACGGCGGGGTGGATGCATGGGCAGGACTGGACCCTCATATGGCACGCCTTGAGGTCGATTCGGGTGCAGAGCTGTTTTACAGGAATCCTGATTTCAACACTTACGGCTTTTTGAATGTAAGGGAGGAATTTGCAGAAGAACACCCTGAATATGTGAGCCGTGTGATTGAAGTGTATGAAAAAGCGAGGGAATGGATACAGGAAAACCCGGAAGAAGCAGCTGAAATCCTGATGGAGGAAGCCCAAATTGATCAGGCTGTTGCAGAAAAGCAGCTTGAGCGTAATGACTTCTCAAATCCGGTACCGGGTGCCGCTCATCATGAAGCGGTATATGAAGCAGGCAAAATACTTCAGGATTCCGATGCCATCGGCGCGGATATTGATGTGGAACAGCTGACGGATGACCTGATTGATTCATCATACGCAGAAGAAACAATAGAAGCTTCGAATTAGAGTGGAATGGAGTGGTTTTAGTGAAAAAAAGTTCGGAACTGACAGCAGGTGAGCTGAATTGCACCAGCCCGCAGGTCAAAGACGGGTGGAAATCTCAGAAGAACAGGCTTCAGCCTGTCATACTCGGGAGCATACTGCCGGTGATCCTCATCATTGCATGGGAAGTGCTGAGCCGTGCAGGTGTTTTCCCTTCTTATCAACTGCCCGCTCCGACGGTCATAGTGGAGACCATCGCGGGGCTTGCCGGCGACGGCAGTTTATGGGGGCATGTCGGCATCACATTATACAGGGTGCTGATCGGCTTCCTGATCGGTACGGCATTTGCGGTGATACTCGGTTCGACCGTCGGCTTCTATAAGAAGGCGGAGCAGTTGTTCGATCCGATGATACAGGCTTTCCGTTCGATCCCTTCCCTTGCATGGGTGCCTTTATTCATCCTGTGGATGGGCATCGGAGAACCTTCAAAAGTCACGATGATTGCTGTCGGCGTATTTTTCCCGGTCTATCTGAACATCGTCAGCGGTATCAACGGTGTGGACCGGAAATTGATCGAGGTGGGGAAGATGTACGGCCTGAATACATTTGAACTGATCAGCCGTGTAATCCTGCCGGCATCCCTGCCGTCATTTCTGACAGGGATCAGAAGCGGTCTCGGCCTCGGCTGGATGTTTGTCGTGGCGGCGGAACTCATGGGCGCCAGTTCAGGTCTCGGTTATCTTCTCGTGCTCGGTCAGAATACATTGTCTCCTGAGACCATTTTGGCAAGCATCATTCTTTTTGCGGTGGTCGGTAAAGCCACCGACTGGCTTTTGAAAATTGTGGAACAGAAATCCCTGCATTGGCAGGATAATGCTGTGAAAGCTTAGGAGGGGTCAGATGAGTTTGAATATCAATAATGTGTCCAGGTCCTTCAACGGCACTGAAGTCGTTAAAAACATCTCCTTTGAAGCGGGACCGGGTGAAATCGTTGGATTACTCGGGACAAGTGGATGCGGTAAAAGTACTGTCCTCAGGGCAATTTCCGGACTTGATACGGGATATCGGGGCGAAATTGAAATCAACGGAAAAGCATCGAGGAAAGTCGAGGCTTCCACCGGCTTCATATTCCAGGAACCCCGCCTCATGCCGTGGTTAAATGTGATGGAAAACGTCACGTTCGGCCTGAAAGGCAAAAAGGAGTCGAAGGATGAAATCGGGAGAAAGTACTTGAGGGATGTCGGCCTCGCGGGCAGTGAACATCTTTATCCAAAGGAATTATCCGGCGGTATGGCCCAGCGTGTTGCCATCGCACGTGCCCTCATCACTTCCCCTGAAGTGCTCCTGCTGGATGAACCGTTCAGTGCGCTGGATGCCTTCACTAAAATGCAGCTGCAGGATCTGCTCCTAAAAATTTGGGAAGAATACAGGACCACCATCGTCCTGGTCACCCATGATATAGAAGAGGCAACATATTTATGTGATAAAATCGTCATTTTGAAAGACTGGCCGGGCAGAGTCGGTCAGGAAATCATTTTGGATGAGTCCCGCCCGCGCCACAGGGGTAGCAAGGAACTCGCGAAATATAAAATGGACATACTGGACAATCTGGATTTGAGCAGGGTTTAAGGGATGGATGTATGACCTTAGTAAAGGAGTTTTTTATGTGACTTTGAATCAGTTGGAAATTATTGAACCGTTGCCGGGAGACTATAACCTCCCTGACTATTCAGAAGTAAGGAAGAATTTTAAATGGGAAGATGCAGGAGCGGATCTGAGTTTTATCGAAACCGGCAAATTGAATATCGCTTACGAAGCGATCGACAGGCATGTGAATGATGGCTACGGCAGTAAAACAGCACTGCATTATGTAAACGGCGATGAAAGAGTCAGCTATACGTTTAAAGAAGTGAAGGATAAGACGGATCACTACGCACGCATATTAAACGAGAACGGTGTGGTAAAAGGGGACAGAGTGTTTGTCTTCCTGCCGAAAACACCGGAATGCTACATTGCGATTCTTTCAGTGATAAAAATCGGCGCGGTGGCCGGGCCTTTATTTGAAGCGTTCATGGAAGATGCCGTCAGAGACAGGATCAACGATTGCGGCGGCACACTTCTTATTACGGATAAGGATATGGTTCACCGGGTGCCGGCGTCAGACATCCCGACGCTTGAGACGATTCTTTTTGCTGAAGATATTGAAGCGGAACCTTTTCAGGACACCGGCGAGGAATATGTGGAGTGGATGGACTCAGAAGACGGCATGCTGATCCACTATACAAGCGGTTCAACGGGCAAACCGAAAGGCGTGCTGCATGCACACCGGGTCGTAACGCATCAGTATGAGTCGGGCAAATGGGTACTGGATATCAAAGATGATGATGTCTACTGGTGTACCTCCCACCCGGGCTGGGTGACCGGGAGTGTATACGGACTGTTTGCGCCGTGGCTGAACCGTGCAACCATCGTCATTCAAGGCGGACGGTTCAAAGCAGAGCATTGGTACAAACTGATTGCTGAACTCGGCGTCACCATCTGGTACAGTGCACCGACCGCATTCAGAATGCTTCTGTCGCAGGGGGACGTTCTGAAAGATTATGATTTATCCTCACTCAGACATATACTCAGTGTCGGCGAGCCGCTGAACCCCGAAGTTATCTACTGGGCATGGAAAGAACTCGGCGTCAGAATCCATGATACATGGTGGATGACGGAAACAGGCGCGCATCTGGTCGTCAATCTGCCGGGTGAAAAAATAAAGCCCGGTTCGATGGGCAGGCCGTTCCCTGGTGTAGAAGTGGGTATATTGGATGAAGAAGGAAAGGTTGTACCGAGAGGCACAGCCGGGCAGCTGGCGGTGAAAACACCTTGGCCGGGACTGATGAAAGAAATATGGGGCAACAAAGATAAATTCGATTCCTACTTCAAATATGAAGGCTGGTATCTGTCAGGAGACCTCGCTTACCAGGATGAGGATGATTATGTATTTTTCCAGAGCCGTGATGATGATATGATCAATTCTTCCGGAGAAAGAATCGGACCGTTCGAAGTGGAAAGCAAGCTCATCGAACATGAAGCGGTACAGGAAGCGGGAGTCATCGGTAAGCCGGATAAAGTGCGCGGTGAAATTGTTAAAGCATTCATCGTCTTGAGAAAAGGATTCACAGAGTCATCGGACCTTTTGGAGGAAATCCGTATATTCGTCAGAAACAATCTCGCAGCACACCTTGCACCGAAAGAAATTGAAGTGATGAGTGAACTGCCGAAAACGACAATCAGCGGTAAAATATTGCGCCGGGAATTAAAACAGATGGAAATAGAGAAAGCATCTGCAGGTCATATTGTATAGGAAGACAGGCTCTCCGCTTTTTAGCGGGGAGCATTTTATTTTCCGGGAAATAATAGTTGAGTACATGGTACAATTTCAGTGTATAAGGGATTGGAGTGAATCATTTGGAGACAGTATATTTAGCAGGGGGATGCTTATGGGGTGTTCAGGCATTCATTAAGACCCTGCCGGGCATCCGGTGGACTGAAGCGGGCAGGGCGAATGGCAGAAGTCAGACAATCGAAGGCGACTATGATGGTTACGTTGAGTGTGTAAAAACAAAGTTTGATCCACAAGTGGTTTCAATAGAAGAGCTAGTGACATATTTATTTGAAGTCATCGATCCATACAGTATTAATCAGCAGGGTGAGGATATCGGTGAAAAATACAGAACGGGTATTTACAGTGAAAACGTGGTGCATTTAAAGAGGACAGAAGCATTGCTTCAGAGGAGAGAAGATTACGACATGATTGCTGTAGAAGTGCTCCCGCTAAAAAACTATGTGAAAAGTGCCGAGGAGCATCAGGACCGATTGGATAAATATCCGGATGATTACTGTCATATACCGAAGGATTTATTAAAAAAGTATGATGATTGACCGCAGACACCAGCCAGGAGCACGCTTTTGGCTGGTGTTTTATTTTTGTGTGAAATTAAAATTGACCGGAGTGGTCATTCGTGTTATATTCTAATTGACCGATGTGGTCAATTGAAATGTGACCGAAAGGAGGAAGCGTCATCAATCCTTCATTTTATAACTTAAAACGGGATAAGCAGGAGCGTATCATTAATGCAGGCATTAAAGAATTTGTAAAAAAAGGATTTGATAAATCTTCTACGAACGCAATCGTCGAGGAAGCCGGTATTTCCAAAGGCTCATTATTCAATTATTTCAATAATAAAAAGGATCTTTATTTATTTTTATTGGATTACAGTCTGAAGGTCGTGGATAAAATTATAGATGACATTGACCTTGAAAATGGCGATTTATTCAACAGAATCCATGATATCGGCATAAGGAAGTTATACGTTCAGATGGAGTTTCCACATCTGTTTGATTTAATGACAGCTGCAGTCGCAGAGGATTCAGAGGCCGTTAGAGATACTATTAAAATGAAGCTTGATCCTGTCTACAGCGTAAGTCAGAAAAGACTATATGAGAATATAGATTATTCATTGTTCCGTGAAGATGTCGACGTTGAGAAGGCGATAGAAATTTTGAGCTGGACGATGAGCGGATATGGGGATAAAGCGATCAAACAACTCAGAAGTTTTGAAGACCTCAGTGAGTTTGGCGAAAGATACCTGGAAGAATGGGAACGTTACAGCGAAATACTGAAATACAGTTTTTATAAATGATTTGAAAGGTTAAGCGGGGTGGATTGTTATGACAGAAGTAGTAAAAGTGGAAGGCGTGCAAAAGAATTTTGGCAAAGCGAAGGCATTGAGTGATGTTACATTCACGATTAAAGCGGGTGAAGTGGTCGGCTTTATCGGTCCGAACGGCTCCGGTAAATCGACAACCATTCGTATTTTACTCGGCATCATCAAGCGAAATGCCGGAAATGCTGAGATTTTCGGAAAGGATGTCTGGAAAAACAGCCTTGAGATTCATAAACGTATCTCCTATGTTCCGGGAGATGTGAATTTATGGGGCAGTCTGACAGGCGGTGAAATCATCGATCTTTTCCTTAAATTGCATGGCGGGGGTAACAAGGAAAGGCGTGACTATCTGATCGAGCGGTTTGAGCTGGATCCGAAGAAAAAAGCAAAGAGCTATTCAAAGGGAAACCGTCAAAAAGTTGGTCTGATTGCTGCATTATCCGTGGATTCAGATTTATATATTTTTGATGAACCGACTTCGGGTCTCGATCCTCTGATGGAGTCCATATTCCAGGAAGAGGTTGAAAGGCTGAAGAGTGCAGGAAAGTCCATTCTTTTATCCTCTCATATTTTGAGTGAAGTGGAACGTCTGGCAGATAAGGTGGTCATCATCCGTCAGGGAGAAATTGTTGAAACAGGAACACTTGAAGAAATGCGTCATCTGACCCGTTCAACGGTGGAGATGGAGGCTGATGGCGATGTTTCTGCGATGGCGGATGTTGCCGGCGTGTTTGGTTTTGAGCAGGACGGCAACAAGGCCACGTTCTCTGCCGAGCAGCAGCATTTAAACGAAATATTATTGGCGGCAGGCAAATTGGATGTCAAAAAGTTCGATTCATCACCGCCGACACTCGAAGACTTGTTCATGCGTCATTATGAGGGCTGAGTGTGAAAGGGGATAATGATAATGAAAGAAAAATTTGCACGCTGGGATATACTTTTCCTGCAGTATTTAAAGCGTGATTGGAAAAAGATCATCATCTGGATTTTGGGCATCGGTTTATTTTCGGCAGGCTTCATCCCGGCTTTTAAAGAGCTTGCCAAGGGAGATGGTCTGGCCGGGATGTATGAAACGATGCTGAACCCTGCAATGATTTCCATGGTGGGACCGACACCAATCGATTCTGCTGCGGATTATACACTTGGGGCGATGTATGCCCATGAAATGTTATTATTCTGCGGTCTGGTTTCAATGATTGTGTCGCTGCTCCATGTAGTGGGCCACACCCGTAAAGAGGAGGATCTCGGACTGACGGAGCTGGTCAGATCATTTCAAATCGGGCGGCAGGCAAACTCTTTGGCAACCATGGCAGAAACCGTGCTGATCAATGTGCTGCTGGCCGTTGTCATCAGTATTGTCATGATGAGTTTCAATGCCGACACCATTACAGTGGAAGGATCATTTTTATTTGGTGCATCGGTTGGTGCCGCAGGTATTATCGGTGCGGTTCTGGGCTTGTTATTTGCACAGCTCATGCCGAATGCCCATGGTGCAACGGGCATCAGTCTCGGTCTTGTCGGGCTTTTATATATGGGGCGTGCGGGAACGGATGCTTCGAATGCTGATTTGTCGATGATTAATCCTATGGGATGGACTTATCTGACTTATCCTTTTACGGAGAATAACTGGATGCCGCTCATTTTTGCGCTCATATTCAGTGTAATTGTCATAATGATTGCATTTGTTTTTGAAGGCAACCGTGATATGGGTGCGGGCTATCTTCCTGAAAAGGAAGGCCGGGCACATGCGAAACGTTCTCTGTTATCTGTTCAGGGGCTGTTCGTCCGTTTGAACAGAGGTGCAATCATCGGCTGGTCTATCGGTTTCCTTGTAATGGGTGCCGCCTACGGCTCGATTTACGGGGATATGCAGACTTTCCTTCAAAGTAATGAGATCATGCAGCAGATGTTTACCCAGGCAGAAGTATCGCTCGAAGAGTCCTTTACATCGACGATTATAATGGTGATGGTCGTACTTGTTTCAATTTTACCGATTGTGATTATAAATAAGCTGTTTGCCGAGGAGAACAGGTCGCACCTCAGTCAGATCTTTTCGACAAAAGTGTCCCGTACGGCACTTTACTGGACGACGGTGGGTCTCGCGATATTTGCCGGGGTGCTGGGAACTTTATTATCGGTAGCTGGTCTCGGTGGGACGGCACTTTCCTTTATGGAAAGTGATACACCGATGGGTATGAAGGACTTTTTTGTCTCAGGTTTCAACTTATGGCCGTCAGTACTGTTCTTTACCGGTTTATCCGCGCTAATCATCGGCTGGGTGCCTGCTGCCGGAAAATTGGTGTATATATATCTGGCTTATTCATTTATATTGAATTACTTTGGCGGTATAGTGGACTTTCCAGACTGGTTTTTAAAAACGGCCATTCAGAGCTGGATGCCGGAGATGCCGGTGGAAAGCTTCGATTTAACGGTCTTTATTACCATTACAGCAATCAGTGTTGCCTTAATGGTGCTCGGTTATATCGGTTACAAAAGACGTGATATGGCTGAAGGTGTCTGATCGGGAGCATAAAAAAGTAAAAGATATGTCAGGACATATCTTTTACTCATTTGCTGAAAAGGTTAAGAATTTTTAATTGGATAGAAATTTAAAATACCCGGGATTCAAAATGAATTTTAATCCCGGGTATTTGTATATCTTATTTAAACGCTTCTTCTTCTGCTGTTCGCCTGTACAAGCTGTCCTTCTACTTCATCCATATACATCTGGATGCCTTCTGCTGCACGGTAGGCGAGTGCGCCGATCGTCGGTGTCGGGTGGTGTCCGCCGTGCTGCGGGAAGGCTGAACCGCCGACAACGAACAGATTATCGACATCCCACATCTGCAGGTAGCTGTTTACTACAGATGTTTCAGGGTCGTCTCCCATGACAACACCGCCTGTATAATGGCCGCCTGTATAGCTGTGGTTGAATTCGTCCGGTACTGAGCCGGGTTCAACGATGTCAGCGCCCATTTCTTCCATGATTTCAGTACATCTTTCAATGCCGAACTGTGCGATATTTCTTTCGTTATCACCAAATTTATATGTGACACGAAGTAAAGGATCGCCGTACTGGTCGCTGTAGTTCGGGTCCAGGTCTACATAGTTGTGGGAGTAGGACATTGCGTTGGCCGTGTACCAGATCGTCAATGTACGGTATGCATAATGTAACGACGTGTCTTTATACTCCTTACCCCAGCCGGGTGTACCTTCAGGTACGTTATTACTGCTGGAGATCGCAGCGAAACCGTACTGTCTGAGTTCGATGGCACCGCCGCCGATGAAGTCCAGGTCACTATGGTCGAAGTTATCCGCCGCGTAGTCACTCAGTGTTGCACCGAGCGCACCCGCGCCCATATAAAGATTGAATTTCTCATTTTCAAAAAATCCTGTTGCACCATGGAAAGCATGGTTATACTGTCCGTTGAAGTTACGGCCGAGTGTACCTTCCTCCGTTTCCGGGTCGTACTGCTCACCGATGTCTGAAAGCATCAGCAGACGGTTGTTTGAGAATGCAAATGCAGCGAGAACAACGACATCTGCCGGCTGTTCAAATTCTTCACCGCTGTTTTCATCCACGTATAATACACCTGTCGCACGGTTTTCATCTTCATCATATAAAACACGGCGTGCATTTGCTTTATGTCTGAGTTCAAAGTTGTCATGGCGCTTTGCCGTTTTGACCACCGTTGCGATCGGGTCTGATTTTGCATCAAAGTCACAACCGTGACGTGTACAGTAAGAGCAATACATACATGCATTCAGCTGTTCGCCGTCCGGGTTTTCATAGTTTTCAGTCATGTTGCCTGCAGCAAGCTGATACGGGTGCAGTCCTAAGTTGGATGCGGCATCTTTAAATAATTTTAATGAGGGTGTTTCCTTCATCGGCGGGTTCGGCCATGGCTTGTTGCGTTCAGGCGCAAGCGGGTCTTGTTCGCCTCCGATGCCGGCTGTATCTTCCCACATTTCGTAATAGGGCTCCATCTCTTCGTATGTAATGCCCCAGTCCTGTAAGTTCATCTCATCTGGAATTTTTTCCTCGCCGTAGCGATCAATCGTCTGGGTGCGCATTTCAAATTCATATGGCCAGTAACGGTATGTGGCACCTGCCCAGTGGACACTGGCTCCGCCTGTATCTATACCAATCTGCATTGTTTGCGGAGATCTGATCGGCATGGCCGTTTCATCTATTTCATTACGGGATGTGACGGTATCCCCCTTCAAGTTCTGCATAATGTCATAACGGTTGTCGAATCTCAGCTCATCTTTGACGCCGATATAGTCACTGCGGATTTTTTCCTCGCCTTTTTCCAGGGCGACAACATTTTTACCCGCTTTTGCAAGCTCTGCACTGACGATACCGCCGGCCCAGCCGGTCCCGACAACAACAACGTCAACTTTGTCCAGTTCTTCAGCCATCTACATTCCTCCTCCTTGATAAGTACGCAGTCCTTCAGGATCTATGACCTGGAAATCTTCTGATTCAATATCATTGCCCCAACCCATGCGCGGACCGGGAAATTCTATCATCCTCCAGCCGCCGTAGTCGCGGTTTCCGCCGTAAACAGGGTCAGCGTATACCCCCTGAATCGTCATATTTCTTAACAGTGCGAAGAAATCTTCAGAACGGACCCCTGTAATATCTACATCGCCGGATTCGAAACTTTCCAAAATGTTAATCTGTGTATCCTCATCCAGATTTGCAAAATCATCATCATGTTCTTCCCGGCTGATCTCAAGCATGCGGCGCACACCAAAGAGCAATGTTTCTGCACGGGTCATCTTCGACTGGATACCGTGAGTTTCTGCTGCTGTATAATCAAACGGACCCATCATGTATTCCCTTGAATTTCGGCCCCAGAAGTGACTGCACTGTCTGTCGATGAAATAAGGCACGCCGAGTTCGATGGCTCCGGGTCCGTTATCATCTTCCGGGTATATTTTTTCAGTCGCAGCAGAAAGTGTTTCAAAATCTTCTCCTCTGCTGAAGTAAGTACGCGCATCATCAAGGACTTCTCCTTCTGACGATGCCCCTTCTGTATCGGTCTCCGTTTCAGCTGTCTGTGTACCTTCATCAGATTGGTACAGACTGCCGACCACACCTCCGAACATTGCACCGCCGACGATACCGCCTGCAGCAACACCGGAAGTCTTAAGAAAATCACGTCTTGAGAACACTTTTTCTTTACCTTTGTTATCGTGTTCAGCCATTATAATCCCCTCCCGTAATCATTTGGTGAAAAAAATCATATTCACTGTAATTGAAGTTTATAGTGAATTCATAAAATTGTCAAAATTAATTCTTGATAAAATCGAAGACATCGGACTATTGGGTCAACTCATAACTTTCAGCAATAAGGTCCTGAATTTCTTCCGTCTTCTTAACTTCCTTCAGATTGATTGTCACCCAATTATTTTTGTCCATATGATATGCGCGGTAAATGCCTTTTTTCTCACGTAAAGGTCCGATAAATTCTTTTCTCGCCTTTACATTCAGCACATCGATTTCTTCATCACTGTCAAGACCTAATTTATCAGCGGTGATATCCATGACCAGTGCGAACCATTTTCCACTGTCTGAATGTCTTAAAACGGCATAGGTGGTGTTTTCTTTCCATGGATAGTCCGGTTTGACCTCATATCTTTCACTCGCAAAATCAAAAATATCTTCACGCTTGACCAATAAAATCCACCTGCTTTCCTCTATGTATAATGGACTGTTCCCCAAACACGGTGAATATATGCTTAAAATGAGGTTAATATTGTAAATGTTTTTATAAATTAACATGGATTCTAAAGGGTATAGTGAATCAACCGGGATATTTGCAACGGAGGTGTATATTATGGAGAAGGAAGTATTGATAGCAGGCGCAGGTCCGAGCGGTCTGGCACTTGCCGTATCTTTAAGCAGGCAGGGTATCCCGTTTACCATCATCGATAAGGACAGCGGGCCGGGCACGACTTCACGGGCGATGGTTGTGCAGGCGAGGACGCTGGAGCTGTACGAACAGCTTGGGATCGCTGATAAGATTGTAGTCAACGGTATTATCGTCAACAACGTCAGTTTCTTTAAAAATAAAAACCATCTGGCCAGGGTTCCGATTGGGCAGCTGGGTCAGGAAATGAGCGCATTTCCGTACGTCCTGATATTGCCGCAGGATGCGCATGAGAATATTCTGGTGAATGAACTGAAATCATCCGGGCATGATGTGCAGTGGAACCATGAATTGAAGCATTTCCGGGATGACGGTGATTCAGTGGAAGCAGTCATAGAATCGGAAAGCGGTACAGTGACTAAGAACTTTTCATATATATGTGGCTGCGACGGGGCATCGAGTACTGTCAGAAAAGCATTGGATATCGATTTTTCGGGCGGCACATACAAGCAGACATTCTTTGTCGCGGACGTCGAAAGTGACAGAGTGCTGGGAGGGCCGACCATCGGTTTTCTCGATGAATATTTTTGCATAGGATTCCCCATCAGAACGATGGACCAGGTGAGACTGATTGGTTTGATTCCCGAAGCATTCAAGGAAGATGGAGAAGCGCCGGAAGATTTTTCCTTAATGATACCTTATGCAGAGAGTATTCTGCCAGTCGAACTAAAGAAAGTAAACTGGTATTCTCCCTACCGTTCCCATCACCGGGTTGCTGAAAAATTCAGGACCGGTCGTGTGTTCATCGTCGGAGACGCGGGCCATATCCATAGTCCGGCCGGCGGACAGGGGATGAATACCGGCATCGGTGATGCAGTGAATCTGGCATGGAAACTGAGTGCGGTATTGAAAGGAAAGACACACAATTCCATTCTTGAAACTTATGAGAGCGAGAGAATCAAATTTGCCCGCTCGCTGGTCAATACGACAGACCGGCTGTTCAAGTTCATGGTGGACAGGGAGCGCCTGAGGAATGTTGTAGTGCCGGTTTTTATTCCGCGCCTGCTGAAATTTAACTATATGAGAGAGAGACTGTTTGAAACGATTTCCCAGATTCAGATCAGCTATCATGACAGTGATCTGAGCGTAGGAGAATCCGGCGGTATAAAAGGCGGTGACAGGCTGCCGTGGATCCGGTGCGGTGAAGTGAACAACTACCGGCCGCTCAAGTCCCTTGACTGGCAGATTCATGCTTACGGCGAAGTGAACAGTGATGTTGAAGCGCTGGTAAAAGATACGGGGCTCGGGCTTTTCCACCTGCCATGGGGCAAATCCCTGAAAGATAAAGGTATCAAGGAAAATTCGTTGTATCTCGTCCGTCCCGACGGGCATATATCTGCCGCCGCAGATACTGAAAATTTAGAGGTTGTTAAGAATATGATTGATGAATATCAAATTCAAAGTCTGTCCGGTGAATAAAACGGATGGAAATGATTCTAACAACATGAGGATTATGTATCTGAATCGGATTATGGTGGAAAATAAGCGCATATGGCTTTGTATCAGTTAAGGAATGAATTTTGATATACAAAAAGGTATGTTCCAACTTTCTGGAACATACCTTTATTTTTTCTGTTCTTTTTTTCTGGCTTTCGGATAAACAAGAATCATTTTGAAAAATAGGAGTATAAACAAAACCAACAGTAACAGGCTGGAAATAGTACCATTCATTTCAAAGATATCCAAAACAGTAAAGATGATGACAGGATAAGTCAGTGCAAAGACCGTCATTCTCCATAATAGTGGATATACCAGCTTTCTGTCGGTCATCCATCTGAATAAAATCCCGATTGATGCAAGCAATGATATACCGAGAATGCCGAAAAGTATGACAAGAGATGGATAAAGGATCAGAATGATCAGATATTCCTGGCTGAAGCCGCCACTTTTTATGGAGTCTCCCACCAGCTGGATGCCGTTCGGCAGAAGAGAAATCAGCAGAAGTAAAAATATATAGCCGAAAAAGTGTTTTGTTTTAACGCGGTTCAGTTGAAAGACTACCTGCCTCGTCGGAAATGACAGGCAGAGTTTTAAGACGCGCAGAATGCCCATGTTAATGCTCCTTCGTTAATATATTCAGATTAGAGGTGATAAAATATTAAATGTAACAGACAATCCTCCGCATATTAATATACCTGAAATCATGACATTTAATAAGAGATAAATATTGTTTTTATAAGACTTTTTGTAAGGTTAGAGTTTTGATTCTCAAATCGAATAAACCCTGTCAGACTCTCTTTTCCGCATTTCCCGCGCGTCGGACGGTTTCAGTTCAATCCAAGGCTGCTGATGTCAGAACATATCCGTACTGTGCTTCGGCTGCAGACGGGCTTTCGGATCGATAAATGACTTGGCATTACTCACAGCTGTCGTCGCCTCTCCGAACCCGGTCACAATAAGTTTCACTTTTCCATCAAAAGAGGTGATATCACCCGCCGCATATATGCCCGGGATGTTGGTTTCCATGCGGGGATTGACCAGGATGGAATTCCTGGTGATATCGAGTCCCCAATTTTTAATGGGACCGAGAGATGAGATGAAGCCATAGTTGACGATGACGCTGTCGACATCAACCACTATCTGTTTAGTGCCTTTCACTTCCTGCAAAACGGCCTGTCTGATTCTGTCACCGTCGCCGATGAGTTCCGCCACTTCATATGAGGAGTGGATATCGACCGCGGAAGCACGCAGTTCGGAAACGCTGTGCTCATGTGCGCGGAATTTATCTCTGCGGTGAGTGAGGGTGACATTCGCATCATCTGCAAGTGTCAGCGCCCAGTCAACCGCAGAGTCTCCGCCGCCGCAGATTAGAACGTTCCTATCTTTGAAATTTTCTATATCATCCACGAAATAATGAAGGTTTTTGCCTTCATACTGTTCCGCCTCTTCAATTTTCAGTTTCCTCGGTTCGAAAGCGCCGATACCACCGGTGATGATAACCGTTTTTGAATAGTGTATTTCTTCGTCAGTCTCGATTACAAAAGTATCGTCCGACTGCTTATTGATATTTTGAACAGTCTGACCAAGGACCACGGTCTGTTCGAAAATCTCCATTTGAGATATCAGATTGTCGATGAGTTCCTGCGCACGGACTTTAGGATAGCCGGCGACATCGTATATATACTTTTCAGGATAGAGGGCGGAAAGCTGACCGCCGAGCTGTGGCATACTTTCAATCACTTTCACTTTCATCTCGCGCATGCCGCCGTAGAAAGCGCTGAACAGGCCCGCGGGTCCGCCGCCGATGATGGTGATGTCGTAAAGGTTCGTGGAATCTTCATTCATGCTAAAATCCTCCAATTGAGTAATTTATGATAAAGATCTTACTCTCATAATAAGTCATCTTCCTCGATTATTGCATGTTTTCAGGTCTGAAATGAAGTCATTATAAATATTTTACATCCAAGGGTGGATTTATTCCCGCAAGGTATTATTTTTATCACCTGCAGCCAATGGTGTTAATATGGTTTTAAAAGAGTGACCATTAAAATGACAAGGAGCAGATAAAACATGAAAAATGAACAGCAATTCCCTCGCCCGCCCCGGGCAGCTTCCATCAGATCACTTGCAGCAACAGCACGCGGAGATGATGATGCAACGCTGGTAATAAAGAATGCGAAGTTGATCAATGTCGTCTCCAATGAAATACTGCCGGGGATAGATATCGCAGTAAAAGATGCACGCATTGCATATGTAGGTGAAGATGCCACGCACACAATCGGTAAGGACACGCAGGTGATTGATGCCGGAAACCGTTATGTATCCCCGGGATTTTTAGATGGTCACTGTCATATCGAAAGTGCACAACTTACACCTGCCCAGTTTTCAAGAGCAGTGATGACGAACGGCACGACCGGCGGCTTTTTTGACGCCCATGAAATAACCAATGTGCTCGGGCTCGAAGGTTTGAAATATATGCTGGAAGAAGCACGTATGACACCGATGGCAGCTTATATGCAGGTGCCTTCATCTGTGCCTTCAACGAGTGACGAGTTTGAAACGAATGGTGCTGACATCGGTCCGGATGAAGTGTCGGAAGCCTTTTCCTGGGGTGATGATGTGAATGCGCTGGGTGAAGTGATGAACTTCCCGGGTGTGGTTTACGGCGATGATGAAATGATGTCCATCCTTGAGACGACGCTCAGCCACGGGAAAGTCGCAGACGGTCATTATACATGGTCATCTGATGAAGGGAAAAGACTTTCAGCATATACTGCAACCGGCATAAGCGGCGATCATGAAATCACGACTGCCGAAGATGTCACTGCACGGTTGCGTCTTGGCATGTATGCCAAACTGCGCAGAGGATCTGCATGGCTGGATGTGGAGGAGCCGATCAAAGCTTTTACAGAGCAGGGCATGGATACAAGGCGGATGATGCTGGTCACAGATGACCGCAGTCCGGAATCCCTGATTGATGAAGGTCATATGGACTTCGTCATCCGTCACGCAATTGAACAGGGCGTACCTCCAATCACTGCGATCCAGATGGCAACGATTAATACTGCTGAACGTTTTGGGTTAAGCGATGATGTCGGCGTCATCGCTCCCGGCAGATTTGCAGACATTGTGATACTTGAAGGGACGCTTGCAGCTGTCAATGTGAAGACGACAATCGCAGCCGGACAGGTGGTTGCAGAAGACGGTGAAATGGTTGTGGATATACTGGAATATCCATTGTCGGAAAAAGCCACACACTCAGTCCATATTACTGAAAAGTTCACGGCTGAAGATTTTAAAACAGCAGTGCCTGAAGGGAAAAGCGAGCATACGGTCCGGGCCATCCAGCTGATTGAAAATCAGGTGGGCACAAAAGAGGTGCTTGTCCAGGTGGAAAGTAAAGAGGGTGAACTGCAGCTTTCGGATGACTTGTGTTATATGACGGTGATAGAACGGCATGGGAAAAACGGCAACCAGGGCTTCGGCATATTAAAAGGCGTTGGATTTAAAGAGCCGGCGGCAATCGCAACCACTGTGGGCCATGACAGCCATAATCTGATGGTAATCGGCAATGACCGGGAAAAGATGGCGGAAGCGGCCAATCAGGTGGTGGAGATGCAGGGCGGTGTCGCTGTCGCAAGCGAATCCGGTAAAGCTGAACTGCCGCTGCGCGTGGCCGGCCTGATGTCAGACGCGCCGTATGAAGAAGTGGCAGAGCAGTCCCGCGATATCTCTAAGGCACTGCAGGCGGCGGGATGTCATTTAAACTATGCATTTATGACGTTGTCACTGCTTGCGTTGGTCGTCATTCCAGAAATCAGACTGTCCGATAAAGGACTCGTCCGAATGACAGACAGCGGATTTGAAATCGCACCGTTATTTGTGGAATGACACAATATCAAAATGAAAAGAACCGGGTCTCTCATAATAGAGCGCCCGGTTCAATAATTTTTAACCCTTAATATTTTTCATCGGAATGCAGTAAGATTTAAGATCAGTCACTTTATTATTTTCAAACAAGTACACATCACATGCTTCAATCACATTGATGAGTGCATCATCTCTGTAAAACTCGGCCGTACCGATAACCACCACCTTGTCTTCTGTTTCAATGACTTCATTCACTTTAAAATCGGTGGTTACACTGTCGAAATATTCCCGGACAGACTTAAAGTATGCCTCGACTTCATCAATCCCGTTCAGTATCTGCTCATCTATGATATTCCATCTCACATCATCCGCCAAGCTTGAAAGTGCGGTTTGAAAATTTCCTGTCGACAACAGTACTGCAGTGTCTTTTTTAAAGATATTTTAATCCCCTTTATATATGATGTTTGAATTATCCAAACATTACCATGAAATATAATTTTATTCAATTTCAATATGGAACCGGGGGGGTTTTTATGAAAAGACTTGAAAACCCATAATGCCACTACAAATAGTATTGTGGAGCCTTCTTTAAGTTTTATAAATCAATGCTGGAATGTGAAGTTAAAATAAAATTGTGATTTTACGTTTGATTCAATGTGAGCGTGGAATCTTCTGAATATACTACAATGAAAGGAGATTTCATGTTATGAAAAATCTATTTAAAGTAGTGATGGTATTGGCACTTGCGTTAGGTCTAGGAGCTATAGCGGGTAACCAGAGTACTGAAGCGGCATCGTGTAACGGTGTAAATAAAGTTGTAGAGGACCAGGAAGGTGCGACGATGATTAAACATGTCTATTTAAATTCATGTGAAACAACAGATAAAGCAGCGGAAATTCAAAATACAGCAGATATGAACGGCGAGCTTGCTGATGTGGCAGGGCTGCTTCCGGGCGTATTTAAAGTAATGGAACTGCCTCCTGCGATTGCGTCTGCGATGGAAGAAACCAGAGCACAGTCAGTCGCTGATGCAGATAATGGCAACGGTGTAATATTGACTTATGAAAAAGATTTGAACCATAAGGATGTCAGTATGCATTGGATTCATAAAAGCACGGCATCTCAATAGACAGATGAAGAGGCTGGGACATAAGTCCTTAAAAAAGATTATATTTCATGCAGAACAGGTGAAATCCGTACGTTAGACTCCTTGGGGAAAAGCATCAGCGTAAGACTACAGGCTTACGCGATGCCCCAGGAAAGCTAACGTACGGATTATTTTTTCTGGATACATTTATGTCCCGGCCCTTGTTTTATATTAATGCTGAAATTATTATTTTGAATTTTTACCAAGCATGGTTCGTCGGCATAAATTTCAATTAATATTTTCTATTTTTATTCAAGAGGATTATAATGATAATTAACTTAACTTATGAGGTGTCTATATGGAGCTAGTGTATAAAGGCAAAACAAAAGATGTGTATCAGGATGAAAATGGCGGGATTGTACTTTATTTCAAAGACGATATGACGGGAAAGGACGGAGTGTTTGATCCGGGTGAAAACCAGGTTGGACTGACGGTTGAAGGCTCCGGTAAGGCGGGGCTTCAGATGAGCAGCTACCTTTTCGAAAAAATCAATGCAGCGGGCATTCCAACACATTATGTGGATGCGGATGTGGAAGCGCGCACGATGAAAGTGAAAAATATAACCGTGTTCGGCGAAGGTTTGGAAGTCATCTGCCGTTTTAAAGCTGTCGGGAGTTTTATCCGGCGTTATGGTGATTATATTGAAGAAGGTGCGGACCTGCCTTCATATGTGGAAATGACATTGAAGGATGATGAGCGGGGAGATCCGCTGATCAACGAGGCGGCGCTTGAAGCTCTGGGTATTTTAAAGCCGGGTGAATATCAGGCAGTTGCGGATTTAACAGTGCGTGTCAGTGAATTGATTAAAGATGAGCTCGCACAAAAAGGATTGGAACTGTACGACATTAAATTGGAATTCGGCCGGGATGCGGAAACGGACGAAGTGCTGTTAATTGATGAACTGTCAGGCGGCAATATGCGCGTATTCAAAGCCGGGAAATCTGTCGACCCTTTAAAAATCGGTGATGACTTACTTAATAATTAATCAGCCTTTTTAAGCATCTTATGAAGTGGAGGAGAATTATGAAGCATATTTTGACAACGGTCATCATATTTACGGCTTTTATTTTCTTCGGTCTGAATGCAGAAGCGAATGAAATCAACAGTTTGGAAATGGATATAGAAATCAACGAAGACGGCTCGGTCTCCGTCACGGAGACACGTGAAGCGGATATGGATGAAGGCACGGAAAATTACATCGTATTCAATGATGAGGATATGGACGAAGTGGAAGTCACTGATTTTTCCGTTGAAGGATTTACTGAAGAAGAAAATTGGGATATGGATGCAAGCCAGGAAGAAAAAGCCGGCAAGTACGGAACGATCGATACAGATGACGGGACTGAACTGGTCTGGGGTATCGGTGAGTATGGTGAGCATACATATGTCGTAAACTATACTTTGGACAATGCCGTGCGTAATCTGGACGGCGGCCAGTCTTTATATTGGAACTTCGATACATTTACAGATCTTCCAACTGAAAACTTCAGGATGAATGTGAGATCGGATATATCTCTTAATGATGAAGACATTAAATTTTGGGGATTCGGTTTCGAAGGTGACATCGTGACGGTCGATGACGGCATTCAGTGGACTGCCGGCGAAACGTTGACGGACGGCAATGATGCAGTGCTGCTTATGCATTTCCCTGAAGGGACATATAATACGAATGTTTCAGGTGAAGGCACGCTTGAGGAAGAAGAGGAAGAAGCGATGGACGGGTCCATCTATGATGACGGAAGTCTCGGCACCGGCTGGATTGTCACGATTATCGGTATTTTTGGAGCGCTTGCTGCGGTTGTAGTTATTTTTACTACGCAGCTTGCTTCAAGATATAAAGACGGCGGACATATCGCTTCAGCCGGGAAAATCAACCGAAGGAATAAAGATCATGAAACCAGCGTGCCGCCGGAAATTGATGATTACGCCGGCATCGCATTTATACTGATGCATATGAATATGGCTTACTTTGAAGATATATTCCAAGCATATTTGATGAAGTGGACGGACGAAGAGAGAATTACGATCGAAATTGATCAACAGCCGGGTAAGGCACTGGATAAAGGATCGCCTAAAATAATTATCCATGATTATCAGTCATTGCTCGATGGCTATTCTTATTCATTTGAAGCGGTCAGCGACCATCTGAAAGACAATGATCTAAAGAGCGGCTATGATGCGTTATTATGGCGTATGCTGCTTGAAGCGGCGGATGAAGAAGGGGTCATTGATGAAAAAAGATTAAAGAAATGGTCGAAAAAACATGCGAAAGAAGTCGGCGCGGTGGCTGATGAACTTAAGAAGTATTCAGGCCGCTGGCTGGAGGAGAACGGCTATGCCAATTATAAGAAAGATAAAGTATGGGGGATTCCTGTACCAATAATGGCACCGACTGACAAAGGGAACCAGCTGATTGATCATTTATCTCAGTATAAAAACTATCTTAAAGAAGATTACAGCCGAATTTACGAAAATGATGAGAATTACAGAGAACATATCATTTGGAGTGTACTGGTCGGAGAAGGCGAGGATGTCAGAAAGCATCTGTCAAAATTGACACCGGAAGAAACCCGCGATTCGATGTACCCTGCAATGATGCATTATTATTATGGACCGCATCTCGCTGCACAAACCTGGTCGAAAGGACTTGGACAGGGCGGTTTCAGTTCCTCAGCAGCCTCAGGCGCCGGAGGTTCAACAGGTGCCGGTGGTGGCGCCGGTGCCGGCGGCGGAGGCGGCGGGGGTGCAAGATAGCCCCGCACAATCAGAAAAACCCCCTGGAACTTTTCGGATGCACCTCAAAGTTCCAGGGGGTTTTTAGTTTTTATATAATGGAGCCAAGGGGGTTCGAACCCCTGACCTTTGCACTGCCAGCGCAACGCTCTCCCAGCTGAGCTATGGCCCCGTATTTATTACATAAGATATATTGTAAGCCATATTTGAATATTACTCAATGGTTAATTGCTAAACTGTTTGACCGTCACGCGTGGACCAGAACACCATGGGTATCCGTATCAGCGATAATAAGCCACCGGTAATGGACAGAATTTCAAAACTGGAGTCGGTGACGATGGTACCGGACATGGCCCCGCCGATCATCTGGGGAATGACGACGATGAGCAGTGTACGATTGTATAGTTTTTTCTGTTTTTCAGGCGAGTTCATGTAACTTTGAATGAAATCGTTCGTGTTCATCATTGCATCTATGCCTTTCAGCTTTTAGTAGTATACATAATATTCCAACGATACTTTATAAGGACCGGCCAATCAATAAACACTGGTAAAAACAAAATACATGTTACAATATTCAACGGATAATATGTACTTTATTTTAATGTTGGAATAAAAAATCATACAATAATGTGAATAAAATTCACGATTATGACCTTTTATGATGTTGTATAAATGACTGATCGTACGGGAGGTGTAACGATGTACAAAGATACCATTGATGCGATGAATCATCAGGCGGCCAATAAAGTGAGCGTATATAATGAATCGAAGATGAAATATCTCGTGGCTTCGATATTGGCAGGGGCATATATCGGAGTCGGAACAATCGTGCTGTTCTTTATGGGCGGACCGCTTTATGCAGCAGGCTCACCGTATTTGAACTTGATCACCGGCATTACATTCGGTGTGGCGCTCGCGATAGTAATATGGGGCGGTTCTGAACTGTTTACGGGTAATGTGATGACACTGACCTTCAGTGCACTGTCAAAAGTGACGACGTGGAAAGATACGCTCGTATTGTGGTTCTGGTGCTATATCGGAAACTTGATCGGTGCGATACTGTTTTCCTATTTGATCTTTTTCAGCGGTATACTCGCGGAAATTGAAATGGATGGTTTTACCGTCGCCACTGCGTCGGATAAGATGAGCGATGGTTTTGTGAATCTGCTGTTTCAGGGCATCATGTGTAACTGGCTCGTGTGTCTCGCGATCTGGACCTCGGCAAGAGCGAAAGGCGACGCGGCAAAACTTGCATTGGTGTTCGTACTGATTTTTGCGTTTGTGGCGACAGGATTCGAACACAGTATTGCAAACATGTCGATACTCGGCATTGCGTTATTGCACAGCAGTGTGGAAACAGTCACAGTCGGCGGTTTCATCTACAATCTAATACCGGTGACCATCGGTAACATCATCGGTGGCGGATTATTTGTAGCCGGTGTTTATTATTATCTGGGTAAGACTAAGAAGTAAATATATTAAGTACATCAGAAGCAGTTGGGATGATACCCAGCTGTTTTTTCGTATTCATCGTGATTCACTTTATCTTTTTAACATTAAAAAAATCTCCGCCTTTTTTCTTTGCATCATCCGTGCCCCAATCGGCAGAAGTACTTTTCTCTTCAAAGTGCGGGATATGTTTTGAACAGTGAATATATGCTTCATGAACTTTAATGAGTATCCAGCGTTTGGCACGGCCTGCGTGCTTTCCGTTCAACTTCTCGACATCATCTGCATTCAAAAGCTGATTCAGTTCATCATTTTCAAAAATTTCGGCTGAACCGTTAACATGAAGTCCGATATGATGATTTATAAAATCCATAAAGAGCAGTCCGATATGGGGATTTTCTGATATATTACCGAGTGAGGCCATTACACCATTGCCGCGGTATTCAGGATACATAATCTGTGTTTCATCTATGATATATACAAATCCTTTCTCACCGGCTTTAAATGTAGAATCGCAGTTGCCCCCGGCATCACTTGTAGACATGAACATAAAAGACTGCTCGCTGATGAAATGGATCATATCTTCATTTAAAAATTCAATCATCTGATTATTGTAAAATGCATTGGCTCGTCTCGTTGTATTGAATCGTTCCTGTAGAACTTTTTCTCCGTGTGACATTCTATCACTCCTCATGGGGACCATTTTATCATTTTACAAAGAGCGTAATTCCAGAAATAATTAAAACTCTATGAAGTTAAAATCTAAATAGTTTCAATTATCTAAATTTTATATTGTATTTATTTTTCAGACAAGCTATAATCAGTGTTATTCAATAAAAAAGGAGATGGAATTATGATACTTAAATTTTTAAGAAATGCACTACTCGCTGCAGTTGTTTCATTGTTTATCACTGCCTGCAGTGATGATTCCGATGTGGAACCTGAGGCATCCGGAGATGATGCAGGAGCTGACTCAGGAAGTCAGGAGATTGCTTTTGCTACATCTTCTGATGCGGTGGGGCTGTCACCTATAGATACAAATGATTCTGTCTCTGCTTATATGCTTGAACAGCTTTACGATACGCTCTTTGTACATAATCCTGAAACAATGGAGATTGAACCGCATCTTGTAGATACTTATGAAGCACTGGATGATACGACATGGGAATTCAAATTGAAAGAAGACGTTTTGTTCCATGACGGCACCCCTTTGAATGCCGAGGCTGTCAAATACACTTTCGAACAGCTGTTGGATGAAGAAAGAGCGGCGCCCAGGGCTTCATTGCTTGAACCGGTTGAATCCATCGAAGTTGAAGATGAATATACTGTGGTCATCAATACGAAAGAGCCATACGGACCGCTGCTGGCAGCACTGTCACACGTCAATGCTTCAATCGTGTCACCTGAAGCGGATGAATCCGGTGATATCATGACTGAACCGGTCGGTTCCGGCCCTTTTAAATTTGATTCGTGGGCAAGCAGTGACAACATTGTACTCACCAAGAATGAAGATTACTTTAAAGGCGTTCCTGAACTCGACAAGGTCACCATGCATGTCATTCCGGAATACGCTTCTGCTGTAGGAATGCTTGAAACCGGCCAGGTGGATTTCCTGCCGAATATTCCTTCTGAGCATATTCCAAGAATAGAAGAGATGGAAGAGACTGAACTTGATCTGACGCCTGGTACAGGAATCAACTACTTGGCATTTAATATGGAAAAGGAACCATTCAATAACCTTGAGTTCAGAAAAGCTGTGTCGCATGCGATTGACCGCGATGAATATGTAGAACAGCTGAACGGTGCAGGCATCAAGAACAACAGCATCATCGGACCGGAAGTTTTCGGATATGATGAATCTGCACAGGAATTCGGCTATGATTATGATATGGAAGAATCTCAAAAGCTGATAGAAGAAAACGGTTTTGATGAAACACCGATTACGTTGCTTGTAGCAAATGAAGGGCATTTCGTTCTGATGAGTGAAATTGTCCAGGCGCAGCTGATGGAAGCAGGATTTGATGTCAATATCGAAATGATGGAATGGGGTGCGTTCCTGGAAGAAGCAGCAGCCGGGAATTATGAGATGGCATTCGTCAGCTGGGCAAACAGTACTGCAGACGGCAGTGAATTATTTTACCCGAACCTTCACTCGGACAATATAGACGCCACCAACCGTGCAAGGTATAACAATGAAGCGTTTGATACGCTCGTAGAACAGTCAAGAACAACCATCGATCAGGATGAAAGACTGGATCTGCTCCACGAGATAAACGAATTTGCCACAAATGACGCAGTCTGGGTACCGATGCATCATACAAATGTGAGTGTCGGATATCATGAGTCTGTTAATAATTTAAGAATATCGCCGAATACCAGCTTCTCATTATATGAAATCAGTATTGATGAATAGAAATTGACGTAATAAAAAAACGCTTCAGGCTTTGGATTATTTATGGCCTGGAGCGTTTTATCCGTATCAATACTCTAAATCTTTAAGAGGATACTCAAAGATTGTATGATCAAAATGGTTATTGGAAAAATCTCTCATCTTATCTATGTAGTCCTTTAATTCAGTATCTAATTTATACTTGGATTTCGCTAAATTCTCACGATCAAAATTTCTATCATCAAATTTATTTGCATATATACTGTGGGCACGTGTAAATCTGTTCAGCTGCTGATTTAACGGCTGGAATCGTTCCAGTAAATCCTGAACACAATCATTTGAGTTGTTCGAATAGACCCTGATTAAACTCATCAGTTCCTGAATCTGATCATCAATCTCTTCAAAATTATTTTTGACATCATAAAATGCTTCTGAAGATTCCTGCTTATTTGCCATCGCTTTATATTTATTCAGCTCTATATTTCGTGTCTGGGCGATTTTATAAAGGTGTATATCAATAAGACTGACAATATTATTCTTCAATTCCTGCTGTGTATCTTTATCCTGTTTATTATTTTGCATCCAGACACCGACCAATGCGAGCGCACCGCCGACCAGGCCTGAAAGTACATTTGCGAGTATTTCCATGAGCAGTCCTCCCTGAAGTTTTATATCTTCTCATATCATACACATCACTCTTTCAATAATACCAGATTTTATATGCTGGAATTTCAAAGAGAAATAAAAAGCTTTTCAGCCGTGGATTGAATCCGACTGAAAAGCCATTATTTATATTCTAATAAATGTCATGATTGCCATTTTGTAAATCATTGATGGAAGCATCAAAATCCATCTGGAGGTGCGGATAGTCTTTAAAGTCTTCCCAGTCGCCGCCCCAGGTGAACCCGACATCTTTGGCGATTTCAGCAACCTCTTCCCAGTCGGATTTACCGTTGCCATTGCCGTCATAAGAGGTATCCCACATGATCTGTCCGTCATTTACTACCGCGAAGTCGACCGCAAGACCGTAGTTATGATAGGACTCTCCGCCTCTGGCATTGGTCACGATATTGCCGGGCTCGGTTCTGCCCTGTGCATAAAGGGCGTCCTGCTCTTCATGGGTACGGAAACCGTCGGTAAGTTGTATCGTAATGTCTTTTTCTGCAGCTTTTTCTTTTAGTATATCTGCTTTTTCAGCGACTTCTGGATGGAGTGAATCCGGTTGAGGTTTTTCCTCGGAGTTTTCGGAGGAGAATGATTCTGAGGTGATCTGTGTTGAAGCGATCTGAGTGGATTCCTGTATGAATTGGTTTGCCAGTACTGTATTTATACTGATAAATGTGAGTGACACAGCCACAATCGCTAAGATGGTGAGTAAGGAAAAATTAAATAAAAATTTCATAAACAGCTTATATTGCCCCTTTAAAATTGATTGAAACGAAGTTCATACTTGAATTTTACTGTTGTAATTATACATCAAATGAGAAGTGGTTTATAGTGATATGCTTAAACACAGATATTACTGCCGTTTGAGAACAGCCGGGCAGGGGAAGGTTAAAATATATACATATTTGAAACGGAGAGAATGCTTAATGAGCTTCTACAGACATGCGAATGAAAAAATAGGCACTATAAATAATATATACAACGGAGATATGATGCCGGATCTTGCGATTAATACATTCCGCAATATAGAACGGCTTTTTCCGGTACGTAAAATTCCTGCCTCTTCCGCGCCCAGGTCTTTGGAGAAATCATCATTGTCTCTCGGACCGTTTAAATCTCAGATCAAGGATAATACGACAGCGTTGGCCGACCAGAATTATGATTTATATGATTATCTGACCTTGAATTCTATTACGGGGATTGTCGTGCTGAAAAAGGGGAAGATGGTGTATGAAGATTATTTGAGGGGCAATGGTCCGGATACACGGTGGATGTCGATGTCGGTCGCAAAATCGATCACGTCAACATTGGTGGGTGCCGCCATCCAGGACGGCTGCATAGAAAGTATGGATGATCTGACCGTGAAATACGTACCGGAACTGAAAGGCAGTGCCTATGAACATACGACTGTCAGGCATATTTTAGGAATGAATTCAGGAGTGAAATGGGATGAGACCTACACGAATCCTGGCTCGGACCGCCGTAATTTCTTAAAAGCCCAGCTGGCGCAGGAGCCGGGTGGACTGCTTAGAATGATGTCTGAACTGCCTGAGGCCGGCGAACCCGGCAGGACTCATAATTACTCAACGGGAGAGACGACTGTAGCGAGTGAAATTGTCATCGGAGCGACAGGAAAAAGTTTGTCTGAGTATCTGTCAGAAAAAATCTGGGAGCCGTGCGGTATGGAAAGTGAAGCGGCATGGTGGCTGGACTCACCTGACGGCAATGAAATCGGCGGCAGCGGATTCTCAGCTGTGCTAAGAGATTATGCTCGCTTCGGTCAGTTCATTCTGGACGGCGGAAAAGCTGCCGGAAAACAGGTGCTGCCTGAATGGTGGACAGAGCGAGCTGGACAGCCGATTGTTTTGGACGATGGTGAAATAGTGAATTACGGGCTGATGTGGTGGCCGGCATGGACAGAAAAGTCGAAAGAGCATAAAGCCTTCCAGGCTTTCGGCATTCACGGGCAGGTCCTTCATATCGATCCAACAGAAGAAGTGGTCGTCGCGGTTTCATCGGCCCGTCCGAAACCAGCGGGAACGCAGCCGATTGATGATATGCTTTTTATTGAAGATTTGATAGAAAACATTAAGTAAAATAAAGGACGCCTCTGAAGCAGTGTTTTGCCAGAGGCGTCCTTTTCTATAAATTATACATATCTTTTAACATGTTATGCGAACGCATCTACTGCCGACTGCAGAAATTTTACAGTATCATCCGATTTCACATTATCGTTATCATCAAAAAGCTCGGTACTGTTTGCGATATACACTTCAGGCTGCTGCAGCACCGGCATATTCAGGAATACCAATGACTGGCGAAGGTGATGGTTGGCACCGAATCCGCTCAGGTTACTGATGGACTGGCTGGCAACCATTGCCGGTTTGCCGTCCCAGACACTCTCGCCATATGGTCTGGAAGCGATATCTATTGCGTTTTTCAGCACGCCCGGTATGGAACGGTTATATTCCGGAGTAACAAACATGACTGCATCCGTGCCTTTGATCTGATTACGGAAATCGATATATTCCTTTGGCTCATTGCCGTCGTATTCCTCGTTATAAAGCTGAAGGTTTCCAATCTCGACAAATTCATGTTCAAAACCATCCGGCAGAAGTGATGCCAGATTTTTTGCGAGTTTTCTTTAATAAGAATCTTTACGTAAACTGCCGACAACAACTGCGATTTTTGTCATAAAGATATTCACCTCGTGTATTATTTGATCTATTGTACTATAGACGTTTTCAGCCATTTTTAAACAGATATTGGAAATACATTTTAGTCATTGAAAATTCAGGGTATAACGGTATTAAAGGAGTGATGAAATGCTTCAGACTGAACTTGGCGATATAACAAAAGTTGAAAATGTGGAAGCGATTGTCAATGCGGCGAATGAAAGTCTGATGGGCGGCGGTGGTGTGGATGGTGCGATCCATAAAGCGGCAGGGCTTGAACTGCTTGAGGAAACCCGTAAGCTTGGCGGCTGTGACATAGGGGATGCGAAAATCTCCGGCGGCTACAATTTACCGGTGAATCACGTCATTCATACTGTCGGCCCGATATGGAATGGCGGGGGCAGCAATGAAGAAGCGTTGCTCGCGAGCTGTTACCGCAGAGCTTTGGAAGTAGCGATAGAAAACGGTATCCGTAAAATTGCCTTTCCATCGATTGCAACTGGTGTGTATCATTTCCCGGTTGATAAAGCGGCAGCCATCGGGGTGGAGACTGTCAGAGAAATGATCGAAGAAAATCCGGAGGACTTTGATCTGATCAAGTGGGTATTATTTGATGAAGAGACGAAAAGAGCTTTTGATACAGCCTTGAACAATGACTAGGAGGAGAAAGGTGGAAGAAAAAGAGTGTCCGGAATGCGGAAGCAGAGATATAGAACAAGGGAAATTGAGCGGTTATGCAGCAATGCGGCCGAAACACAGGGCGTTGTCGTTCGGCAGCGCGATCATAGCCGACGTATGTACGGACTGTGGTGAGATATTGAGTATGAAAGTCGAAAAGCCTGAACAGTTCAAAAGATGACAAAAACCCTCTCGAGTGAGGGTTTTTATTATGCATGTTTTGAGCTTAAATCGTTTTTAAGATCGTTCAGATTTCCATGGAGTTCATCCATTAACGAAATATTGCGTTTGATCTGCTCCTGGTTTTTCCAGTTTGTATAAATATCATCGAGACCGATATCCAACGTTTTCTGCAGGCTGGACAATGCTTCAAACCCATCAAGGGCATATCTGATTTCCTCTGAAGAATCATTCAATTTTCTGAGTTCCTCATGCAGCAGTCCGATTTCTGTTTCTGCTTTCTCAATTTTTTTGGTTTTAAAATAGCTGGTCAAAAATCCGCCGCCCCACAGGTCGAAAGTGCCCCAGCTCTTCGCAGATTTTAAATGGGTCAGAGCCGCTTCAACTTTTTCCAAAGCACGGCTGCAAATTTTTTCCGCTTCAATCCATTCATTATTATTCATAAACACCCACCTTAATAGAGTTGTTATAATGATAACATTAAAATGAAATGAAGTAGAATGATTATAATAACCGGAGGGATGGATATGAATATTAAGCAGCCGAAAATAATGCCTGAGCCGGAAAGAGTGACATACGACTCTGTGCAGGAAGATGAGGATCAGATTTTTGACGGTATTGAAATTATCGACGCCCGTTTCAGTACTGAAGATCTAAGAAGGCTCATATCATATGGAGCTGTCATCAGAGACAGCAATTTGTCCGGTAATGCATTCGACGGGGCAGATTTGACGGACACCCGTTTTATCAACTGTGATTTTTCAAACACGACTTTTAATAAAGTATCGATGCACCGTGTCGAATTCATCAACTGTAAAATGACGGGTGTAAATTTTGATGAATCGATCATGAAACATATCAAATTCCAGGAATCACTCTTAAATTTCTCAGGCATACATGAATCGAAGTTTGAAAATGTACTTTTTGAAGATACCCGCTGCGTCACCGCTGATTTCTTCAATGTTAAATTTAAAAATATTGAATTTGAAAATTGTGATCTGAGTGAATCCAGGTTCATCGATACTTCCCTTGCCGGCGTCGATATCAGCACCTCATATTTTGAATCTCTGAGCATTAAGCGGGAGGACCTCGCAGGCTGCGTCGTTTCCAGTATGCAGGCGGTGCAGATGGCAACGCTGATGGGTCTTATTGTAAAAGATGAGTGAATATTAAAGAAATATGTAAAGTGATTAAAAACAATGAAGTTCGGTTACTTTTTACTCTTAAGTCTTCTGTATAACCTTGAGAAAGCGGCCCGATTAGTCTATAGTATAAAACTGTAAATTAATCCGGAACAGTTTATCGGGATTGATAAAAAGTGAATAGAGGAGCATTTTCATGAAACTCAAATCAGTTTCAACGGTCTTCTGGGTTGCACTTTCAATCTGTGTAATCTTTGTGTTGTTTGGCGCTATAGTGCCGGAACAGACCGAACAGATCACAGGAAACATTACAGCGTTCATTTCTACATATTTCAGCTGGTACTACTTATTATTGATCATGATCATACTGGCGATCTGTGTTTACTTATTATTTTCCCGTTACTCAAGCATCAAGCTGGGCAAGGAAGATGAGGACCCTGAGTTCTCACTGCCGTCCTGGTTTGCGATGTTATTCAGTGCGGGAATGGGGATTGGACTTGTGTTCTGGACAACTGCAGAACCAATCAGTCACGCATTTATATCTTCTCCGGTATCAGAACCGGGCTCTGATGCTGCGGTCAATGAAGCGCTGCAGTATTCATTTTTCCACTGGGGTATCCATGCTTGGGCAGTATATGCAATCGTCGCTCTGACATTTGCATATTTCAACTTCCATAAAGGCTATCCCGGACTTGTCAGTGCAACGCTCACGCCTTTGATAGGAGAGAAATGGGCACAGGGCATCTTTGGTAAAATGATAGATATTTTAGCTGTCATTGCGACAGTGACCGGTGTTGCAGCGACTTTGGGATTCGGTGCAATGCAGATCAACGAAGGATTTGGCTATCTCTTTGACATTCCATCCAGCTTCCCGATTCAATTTACGATCATCGCAGTATCGACCGTACTCTTTACATGGTCTGCCTGGTCAGGCATTGATAAGGGCATCAAGCGGTTGAGCAATTTGAATATGTCACTGGCTTTTATTATTTTACTGGTGTTATTCATCATTGGTCCGACGTTGTATATTTTGAATTCATTTACGAGCTCGATCGGGAATTACATCACGGACTTCTTTGAAATGGGTCTGCGTCTGCCGATGAGCGATGAAGGCCAGTTGTCATGGGTCACTGACTGGACGATATTCTACTGGGCATGGTGGGTATCATGGGCACCATTCGTCGGTATTTTCATCGCACGCGTGTCCCGCGGCCGTACAATCAAGGAATTTATAATCGGTGTGCTGTTCGTGCCATCACTTGTCATGTTCATATTCTTTACAGTGTTCGGTGCTTCAGCAATCAATCTTGAACTGAACGGCATCGCAACAATTTCAGAATATGCGACTGAAACAGCCACCTTTGCCATGCTTGAGCAGTATCCGCTGGGATATTTAATGAGTTTATTTACAGTGGTGGTCATAGTGATATTCTTTGTGACATCTGCGGACTCTGCAACATTTGTACTGGGTATGCTGTCAACTAAGGGGAGCATCCATCCGTCAGGTTTGGTAAAAGTGACATGGGGCGTCATTTTATCAGCATTCGCAATCATCATGATCTACACCGGCGGCGTACAGTCGATTCAAAATCTGCTCATAGTCGCGGCACTGCCGTTTTCAATTGTCATCATACTCATGACATGGTCGCTGTTCATATCATTGAGTGAGGAAAAGCCGAGATATAAAAATTCCGGCAATAAAAAGCTGTTCATCAAGAAGCAGGATCAGGACTGATCATTTAAAGCCTTCCGAAACGGAGGGCTTTTCTTAATGGCCGGAGACAGATAATATACAGAGTAAGTTAAATTTTAATCTGAGAGGGACTGCCATGGTGATTACCGAGACATTGATTTCAGCCGTCATTCTGGCCGTGAGTGCAGCATTCGGCAGTGTCATTTATATGTTGATGAATGATTCTGTTAAAAGTGAGAAAAAGAAAACATTGGAAGCGCTGATGTCACAGTTCATCAATCTGATCATCTTCATATACATAATAAAGATCATATTGAATCTGCATATCTTCCTCGCCGATCCTTTGGCGGTGCTGGCGTATCCAAGCGACTCCACGGTGTTTTATTCGGCAATTGTGCTGACTGCATTTGTGATCATTTATAAAAATTCAAAAGGGAAGCTGGATTTAAAGGGCTTTTTGGACGGGATGATCACTTTATTTTTAACATCATCGATGATGTATGAATTTATTTATTTCCTCATCTACAGTGATACATCTGCATTCGTTTATTTTCTCGCACTCGCCTTTATATTTTTGGTGTTTTATGTACTTTATAATCGGATTATAAAGAAGAATCTGATGATCACCGCGGTCGCTTTATGGGGAGTGGTCATCATTATTTTATCTGCTGTTTACAGTACGGCAACGGTCTTTGATTATACAATGCGTCCGTGGTTTGCCGTCCTGCTTGCGGCGGGTGTGATACTGCTTATTCTGTCTGCATATGGCAAGTTCGGAGAATATGATAAGAAGGAAGTTGGACGATGAAAAAGTATATCATTATCACGGTAGTTGCGGGCATGCTGGCCTGGTCATTCTATGAATTTTTCGGTTCATCGGCTAACGAAACCGGTCAGGAGGATGCGGGTTTGGAAACGGGGCAGGCTGCACCGGATTTTGAAGTGGAGACGCTTGGCGGCGACACCGTAAAATTGTCTGACTACCGGGGTGAACCGGTCATCATCAATTTCTGGGCGACATGGTGTCCGCCGTGCCGGGCTGAAATGCCTGATTTTGAAAAGCTGCATAAAGAAGAGGATGCTGTTATTTTGGCGGTGAATCTGACTCATTCGGAAAACAATATTTCGGGTGTTTCAGCGTTTGTCGATGAGCTCGGCCTGACGATGCCGGTTCTGCTGGACGCGGAGGGTTCGGTGGAGGACAGCTATCAGCTGTCTGCCTATCCGACTTCATACATGATTGATTCTGAAGGTGTCACGCAGTATGTGGTGAGAGGCGCAATCAATTACGAAACGATGTACAGGGAATACATGGCGCTGGAATAGAAAGGGGCTGAGACATAAATATATCCAGAAAAAATAATCCGTACGTTAGCTTTCCTGGGGCATCGCGTAAGCCTGTAGTCTTACGCGATGCCCCAAGGAGTCTAACGTACGGATTTCATCTGTTCTGCATGAAATATAATCTTTTTTAAGGACTTATGTCCCGGCCCCTCTAACTTTGTCTTAAGAGTCAGTTTCCATATTTAACATTCGATTGGATTCTCTCAAGTGTCCCGAGAATGCTGAGGGCGGCAAGGGCACTCGTTTTTGAATTTTCAGGCAGCGGCTCATTTTTAATCGTTAATTCCGCTTCGCCGAAATCACCGGAAAGTGATATTTGATGAATGTTCTTATCGGTGTCGGGATCGGCAATCAGTCTGACATTCGTCTTATTAATCCCTAAACCTGCCAAAGATAAGATAATGGAGACATTCATATTTTTAGGAAATTTTTCAATGGCTTCGACAGCTTTGCCTTCAAAGATGACTTTTTCTTCTTCAATGTTTTCATCCACCAATGATGATGCGGGTTTTCTTGTCGTGAGCTCGATACTGTCCAAATTGCCGTATGACTTTGCATTTTGAATCAGGTCAAGTCCACCGATGGCACCGGAGGGCAGATGGAGCTGATGGTCATATTCTTCTGTAAGATTGATGGCTTCGGCCAGAAGCTTTTCATCAACCAGTGCGCCGACGCTGATCAGCATTACATCTTTTTTCTTCAGAACCTCCGGCAGCACCGACTGTATTGTCCGGACATTTGCCGCTTCAACGACCATATCGATATCAGAAGCCAGAAATTCATCAATATCCGTATAGAGTTCCACGTTATACTCGGGCTCAAGCATCTGATATTTATCCCTGTTCCTAACCAGGATATTATTGATTGTAAGCGCGTGATGGTTTTCTTTATTAATCTTCTTCAATAAATACTGTCCGATTGCACCGGAACCGATTAAACCTATATTCATGCTATCTCCTCCGTATATATCTTCATTAATCAATTAAGAAGTTTTAAAATAAACACCGTATCAAAAAAAGCAAAAAGCCGCCAAATAAGGCCGGATTAAAACGTATTCATCATCGACGGGTGTTTTATTCTACTATTATTCATGTTATCATGACTACGTTCCTATGTGGATGACATCATCTCTTATAGATACATTTACTTTGAACCAGGGTCTGAAGAGCGGGTATGACTTACAGTTGTTCACTGTCTAAGGGTCTTTTTTTATTGTCAATTTTTATTACCTGTTGTTTGACTGCCGGTCTGGAAAAATATCCGAATTTTAGTGGTATAGTAGGGAATGTGTATTTAAAAGGTTGTAATTTTATAAGGAGGTCTATTAATGAAAAATAAGTCACAAGTCACTCCCGTCTTTTACATCTCGCTTGCGATAGCGATTGTATTCATTCTTTGGGGCGTCATTGCGCCTGGAAATGTAGAGACGGTATTAGGATTTATTAACGGGTTTATCTCGAATAACTTTGGCTGGGTCTATATGCTGGCAATGACAGGGTTCGTCCTGTTCGCATTATTCCTGGTGTTCAGTCCATACGGTAAAATCAGACTGGGTAAACAAAATGAAAAACCCCAGTATAAATATTTCACATGGTTCTCATTCCTGTTCACTGCAGGTATGGGTGTCGGTCTCGTGTTCTATGGTGTTACAGAACCGCTGACACATTACCATAATCCGCCGAGTCTTGAAGGCGGAGCGCCCGGAGCCGGAAGAGAAGCGCTGCAGTATACATTGTTCCACTGGGGCTTCCATCCATGGGCAGTTTATGCGATTGTCGGTCTGGCACTGGCCTATTTCAACTTCAGGCATAAGGCACCATTACTTATGAGTTCCTCACTTGTACCATTGATCGGTGACCGCCGTGCCAATGGCTGGATGGGTAAAAGTGTGGACGTGCTTGCGGTATTCGGTACAATTTTTGGTATCGCAACATCGCTTGGTCTCGGTGCAACACAAGTCACCGCAGGCCTGAGCTACAGTTTTGATTTCATAGAAAACAATATCGTCACTCAGACAATTGTAATCCTGTTGATCACAATGGGATTCATCACGTCAGCATCGACAGGTCTGAACGTCGGTATCCGTTATTTGAGTATGGGTAACGTGGTCATTGCCATTTCATTGATGATTTTCGTATTCATTTTCGGATCGACCGTCACAATGTTCGAGACATTCTTTACAAATGCGGGTAACTATATACAAAACCTGCCGAGTATGACGCTCGGTATGAATTCGTTTGAGGGCGACAGAGGTTTCCTCAATGACTGGACATTGTTCTATTGGGCATGGTGGATCGGCTGGTCTGCATTCGTCGGAAGTTTCATCGCCCGTGTGTCACGAGGCAGAACAATCCGTGAATTCATTCTGGGTGTGACCGGTGTACCGGTTCTGTTCAGTGCACTTTGGTTCGCAGTATTCGGCGTTGCAGGTATCGAATCAGATAACCTGGTTGGCGGGGGACTGTACAACCTGATCGCAGAAGAGGGTAACGAAGTCGCCTTGTTCGCCTTCCTGGAAAACTATCCTGCCGCGCCGGTTGTCATGGGTATCGCAATTCTTCTGATTGCGTCATTCTTTGTGACTTCCGCAGACAGTGGTACTTTCGTACTCGGTATGCTGACAACGGGCGGTTCCTTGAACCCGCCACTCAGAGTTAAGCTGGTATGGGGTGCAATCCTTTCAGGTACAGCACTTGTACTTCTGTTCTCCGGAGGCTTAAGCGCACTTGAGATGGCGATGCTGATTGCTGCATTCCCATTCACTCTGGTTGTCGTATTGCTTGGTATCTCGCTCTTTAAAGCGTTGAGAAGCGAATTCAAGATTATAGAGCTTGAAAGAAAGCAGCTTATCTATGAGCCGGGCTACCGTGAAGAGACAGAAGAAGAACTTGAAGAAAGAATCGAAGCATTCAAATCATCACTGCCGGATCAGATGGCACCTGACATCGAGGAAGAAGATGAAGAGATTGTCAAGGGAGATGATGAAACAGAAGAAGAGAAAAAAGAAGACAAATAGTCATCATAAAAGGTGAGTGTCCAGGATTGGATACTCACCTTTTTTTTATAATGCTTCAAATTCTTTTTCGGAAATGACATGGATGCCGTTTTTTTCAAGCAATGCCGTCGTCACACCGGCGCCTTGGATTTTATTGCCGCTGAATGTGCCGTCATATATGAACGAGCTGCCGCATGAAGGACTGTTTTCTTTCAGGACAACCATTGAAGGCTGGAATTCTTTGAAGACATCCAGTGTTTCATAGGCACCCTTTAAAAATTCCTCAGTGACATCTTTACCGGATGTATCCACGATTTTCGATTTTCCTTCAAGCACATCATGACCATCACCGTGTTCTATTTCAGCCGGAAGTCTTGGGATGGACAGTCCGCCGAAAACTTCCGGACAGACAGCAATCGCTTTTCCTTCATCCATCAATCTCCTGATCTTTTCATTGAGACTGTTGTTGCCGTCATATCTGACATTCTGTCCGATGAGGCACGCACTCACCAATATCATATGATCACCCGTATTATAAAAGTTATTGTAAGTATAGTATCATAATTTTAAGACAGTGATACTATTTAATAATTTGCAGGTGATGAAAATGTCGAAAATCAGGGAAAGGTTTTTCAAAGAGGGTAAACTTGTTCAAATTCCAAAAAAGGAAAAAATGAAGCTTCAACTGTTTGATGAGCTGATTCAGTCATTTGACCGGAATCGTGAATATAAAGAGCAGGAAGTGAATGAAGTTTTAATGGGAGCTTATCCGGATTATGCTATCTTGAGAAGGTATCTGGTCGATTACGGATATTTGCGGCGCACGGATGATGGCAGTGAGTATCAAGTGGATACGGACGTGACATTGAAATTTTATGATGATTCTTATTACGGAGAACTTAAAGAATATGTGCTCACTAAAGAAGATGAACATTTTTCATCCATGCCGCTCGATGCTCTGAAAAGCTGCGAAAATAACGATGAGAAAAATATGGTCCTGATGATCCAGAGACGTCAGGTGGCGGGGGTCTTTATTCTACAGAGCGGCAAAGTCGTAGAGAAGTATACGGATAATCCCGATGCACTCGTGATGTTCAGTTATTCTGTCGATTCAAACAAGCAGGGACGGGGTGTCGCGACCGATTCCTTCAGGAAGCTCGATGCTTTTGTGAATGAAAATTATGAAGGTATAAACGAGGTGGTGCTCGGTGTCAATGTCAGGAATGAAGCCGCACAGTACGTGTATAGAAAAGGTGGATTTAAAAACACCGGAAGAAGCTTCGTCGGGCCGGTCGGCAGACAAAAGATTATGCGTAAGGAGATTCGGTCGTAAAAACGAGTATGTCAGAGATTTGGGCGGACATACTCGTTTTGTGATGTTTGAATCCGAGCATATCGGAGATTTGGCCTGACATACTCGTTTTGTGATGTTTGAATCCGAACATATCGGAGATTTAGGCGGACATACTCGTTTTTTGACGTTTGAATCCGAGTATATCGAAGATTTCGTAGGAACTGCGCGTCCAATCATCATTCAGATATCACCGGCGGCCAGAAAATCACGTCGAGCATAGGGGTGTAGTGTGCAGTCGCAGGCTCGCCTTTTATATTTCCGGGAAGCAGTGAATTGATCGAATCGGGGTTGTAGTCAATAGATACGTCGGCAAGATTCCATTTGAGGTGGTGGATGTCGATATGAATTACGTTTCCGCGTATGGTCTGATACAGTCTGTAGCGCTCGAACAGCCAGTGGTCCAAAGTACCTTTTTCAGCGGGAGCGGCACTGGTGAGCGTTTTATACCTTGCTTCGAAATATGCTTTGCCGGCATGCTGGCGTCTGCTTGAATAATGGGTCCATCCGTATTTTTCAGCCTTCTTCATCTTCGCTTTATAATAAGGCAGTGTCACTGTTCTTGCACCGAGTACGGGCATGACTTTCTCAGCATCCAGACTGAAGAAATAAACGCCGGGAATGCCTTTGTACTTTACATACGTCCTTACGTTCAACTCCAGAAATTTATGGAAATACGGGAATTTGGGTATGCTTCTTAAGCCCAGGTCCCGTATAAGAAATGGAAAAATGGAAACCCATGCTTTGCCGTCGTATAAATCAAGTGCCAATTCTTTAGGAACGTGGGGCAATATCTCTGCCGGATCGACCGGAATATGAAGAGACAATAGTTCTTCCCACTTTTGATGCATTATCCATGGTAACTTTGGCAGCGGCGCAGTTCGGTGGCCGGTGTAATTCAATAATTTATTCAAACTCATCATCCTCCATCTGTTATTTAAACCATATCCTTTAAACGAATTTCATAAACTGAATAAAGAGCGATGTGTCTCAGGTGTGAAAATATAAGAATTTATGAAAATATATGCAAAATGCGTTTATACGATTTTAGACAGGGAACGATTCAAATAAAGAGTGGAGGGATATCATGAAGAAATTGGCTTTTATTCCAATGTTCATATTGGTTTTTGTAATTGCTGCATGCGGAATGGGCGAAGAAGCCGGAGAAGGTACGGATGGAGGTTCGGACAGCGACGAAGGTGCAATGCAGGATGCTGCGGAAGAGATTGAAGTGACGATGTATGATACAGATGATGAGGAAATGGGTACAGCAACATTTACTGAAGCGGATGACGGACTGACTATTGAGTTGGAAGCGGAAGGTCTGGAGCCGGGAATGCACGGCATGCATATTCATAATGCAGGTATGTGTGAAGGGCCTGATTTTGAGTCTGCCGGCGATCATTTCAACCCGACAGATGCATCACACGGTTTTGACCATGAGGACGGTCCCCATGCCGGTGATCTTGAGAATATAGAAGTGAGTGAAGATGGTACTGTATCAACAGAAGTACCGGCTGAAAACGTCACACTTCTGGATGAAGAAGTAGAAACGTCACTGCAGACGGCAGAGGGTACAGCTTTAATCATTCATTCCGGTGAAGATGACTATGAATCTCAGCCCTCAGGTGACGCAGGTAATCCGGTTGCATGCGGTGTGATTACTGAAGCGCAGTAAAGAGTACGGGTGGGGCAGAATCTTATGGATTTTGCTCCTTTTTTTATATACTGCTGCATCAAAATAATTTAACCTATCTCTAATACAGATATCCATCATCTTTCATAACTATTTTACATACATTGTTGTAAGCGCTTAAAATAAGGGCAGATACCAATATTATGGCATTGTTTTATGCCGCGGGGAGTGGTGGAATTGACAAAGCATTATGAAGTGATCGTAGTGGGCGCAGGATCCATGGGGATGGCAGCAGGTTATTATCTGGCGGAACAGGGTGTCAGAACATTGATGATTGACGCATTCGATCCGCCGCATGAGAATGGCAGTCACGGAGGAGAGACGCGTCTGATCCGACACGCATGCGGAGAAGGTCTTGAATATGTACCCCTGGCACTGCGTGCACAGGAATTATGGGACGATCTCCAGACTAAAACGAACGAACGGATTTTTATGAAAACCGGCGTCGTCACTTTTGGACCGGCAGAATCACTGTTCGTCCAGACTGCAATCGAAGGCGGTCACGAATACAAACTTAATTTTGAAACATTGTCAGCAGATGAGATAAATGCAAGATGGCCGGGCATCACGGTACCTGACGGCCAGGTCGGCTGTTATGAACCGGATGCGGGCATGCTCTTTTCCGAAAACAGTATTCGTACATTCAGACGTCTCGCTCTGGATAAAGGCGCAGAACTGAAAGTCAATTCACCGGTCATGAATATCGATATCCATGATGATTCCGTCAAAGTGGATACGGACAAAGAATCGTTCATCGCAGATAAGCTGATCATCTCCGGCGGTGCATGGAATAAAAAAATACTCGACGACCTGGATATGAAAATAAACATCCAGCCGTCCAGACAGACCATCGCATGGTTTGATTCCGACGATACACTGTATCAAGCAGACAGTTTCCCCGGGTTCTTTGCGGATGTACCGACCGGCGTCTATTACGGTTTCCCTTCCATCGACAGCGGCGGTTTAAAAATTGGCCGTTACGACAACGGGGAAGACATAGATCCGGCATACTATAACAAGCAGTTCGGCACATCTAAAAGAGATGAAGCGGATATACGCGGTTTCCTCGGAGAGTATATGGAAGCGGCGAACGGCAGCATCAACGTCGGAAAAACATGTTTGTTCACCAACACCCCCGATGAAAACTTCATCATTGATAAACATCCACAACATGACCATGTGGCGATAGCTGGAGGCTTTTCCGGCCACGGCTATAAATTTTCAAGTGCGGTTGGCGAAGTGTTGAGTGAACTGGTCACTGCCGGCGAAACGAAGCAGGACATTTCACTGTTCAAAGCGACACGCCAGAGTCTCCAGCCTGAAAATGCGGGAGAAGTTTATTTCAAAGCGAGAGGGAAGTGATTTTTTGCAGACGGACGTTGAATTTCTACAGTCACTCATCAGAATTGACAGTACAAATCCGCCGGGTAATGAACACCGTGTGGTTGAACAGTTCATCGAGAGGAGCGAAGCGGCAGATCTTCCGTATGAAGTGACCGTCCTTTCGGAGAACAGAAGCAATTTCTCTGTGACGCTGAAGGGCAGTGATGAAAATAAAGGCCGATTGCTGTTGTCCGGTCATACGGATACTGTAAAAATCGGTTCGCAGGAATGGACGCACGGTCCCTTCGATGCAGAGGTGGATGACGGCAGGCTGTACGGCAGAGGGACGACAGACATGAAAAGCGGTCTCGCTGCATTGTACCTGGCGATAGAATCACTGCATGAAGAAGGGTTCGAACCGGCAAGGGATGTGGAGTTTCTTGCGACAGCGGGTGAAGAAGTAGATTCCGTCGGTGCGGCGCATTATGTGAAGACAGAGGGGATGGAAAGTGTCGACGCGATTGTGATTGCCGAGCCGACAAGCGGTAAAGTCGTTGCCGGTCATAAAGGGGCGCTGTGGATTGAAGTTTCCCTGACCGGAAAAACCGCACACGGTGCTATGCCGGAGCAGGGCATCAACGCCGTCGAAGCGATGGGTAAAGTGATCGGCCTGGTCGAGGAATTGAAGGAAGAATGGCTGGAAGAAAAGACGCCGCTTGGTAAAAGCAGCGCCTCTGCCAATATGATTTCAGGCGGCATCCAGACTAATGTCATTCCGGACCAATGCACGCTGAACGTGGATATACGGACAGTCACTCCGAATGTCCATGATGATTTGTACGAGGAATTTAATAGAAGACTGGGCAGTTTATTTTCAGGAGAGAACCAGCCGGAAGTGAAAACAAGAGTACTTCTGGACCGGGCGACGGTAGTGACCGAAGATGATGAGACCATCATCCGGGATGCGCTTGAAGTTTCCGGACAAGATACCGTCGGTGGTGTGTCATATTATACGGACGGGTCTTTATTGAATCCGGACAGCAAAATACCGACACTGATATACGGTCCGGGCATCGAAACGCTGGCACATCAGCCGAATGAGTATGTGGAAGTCGAAGCATTTGAGGAATCAATAGAATTTTATAAAGACTTGATAAAAAAATATGCGGGCTGAAATAAAGCGACGGCAGATCTTGTGATGGATTTGCCGTTTTTAAATTTTTAACAGATGAAAGCGTTGAGGAGAGTATTTTTGGCAACAAATTCAAAAGGATTTTGTGTATAATACGGTTCAAATGATAGGAACGGGGCGATTTTATGGAGTTCAAAGATTTGAAGATTTTCCAAAGTGTCAGTGAACATGGCAGCATCAGCCGCGCAGCCAAGTCCTTGAATTACGTCCAGTCCCATGTAATTTCCCGCATCAAGTTGCTTGAAGCAGAGCTCAACACACAGCTGTTTCTGCGTCACCGGAAAGGGACGACGCTGACTTCAGAAGGTAAGAAACTGCAGGTGTATGCAGAGCAGATAATGAAAACCATGAATGACATAGATAAAGCGTTCCACGATACCGAACAGCCTTCAGGACGACTCGATATCGGCACGGTTGAAACGATTACCAGACTCCCGGGCATCCTGTCGATGTTCCGAAAGTCCTATCCGGATGTATCATTATCCATCGACAGTAATGTCACTGATACAATTACTGAAAAAGTGGCGGATAAAAAGCTGGACTGCGCCTTTGTTGCTGGTTTCGTGCAGCACCCCTCAATCAGCAGGGCCGAACTGTTCAAAGAAAAACTGATGCTCGTATACGGTGATGAAAATGCGACACTGGATGAATTGAAAGAAATGCCGATGCTTGTGTTCAAACCGGGCTGCAACTACAGAAGAAATCTTGAAAGATGGCTGAGTGATGAGAAGGTGGAAGGTGCAGCGATTGTTGAATTCGGTACGCTTGAAACGATTCTCGGCAGTATAAAATCGGGTCTTGGAATCAGTCTGGTTCCGGAGTCTACGGTGAAGTCCGCGCTGGAAAGAGGGGAGCTCTTCGGTTATGAACTGTCCGCTGAGTACAGTGAAATATCTACGGACTTCATCTGGCATAAGGAGACCTATATGACGACTGCGATGAATAAGTTCATCCAGACGGTTCAGGAGTACCGGGATGAAAATGTCTTTTAACAGTATCCTGGCCTCATTCTTAAAATCATACCGCAAATAAAAAGAGCCCCTGAAAAGGAGCTCTTTTACTGCATATTGGTTATCTTTCCCATACTCTGTGGTTTTTAACGTCATCCAGGAACTGATCCAGTTCCGTTTCTATATTTGATACACCTTTATCTTCTTCTGAGAATGACAGTGTTCCGAAAGATGGATTGCCGCCAAAGCCGATGGCTTTTTTATGCTTGAAGGCAATTTCCAGCTGTTCGATTACCGGCGGCTGAAGATCTTCTTCCCCGCTGATGACAATCATTGAGTCAAAAAGGACTGAATGGACTGTATCGTGTGTCTCATCAATCGTAGTCTTCCCGATTGTGTAGATCTTATCTGAGATGAACTTGACCTGCAGACCTTTGTCTTCGAGTTTACTTCTTGTTTCATCAAGAGTATCTTCTGTAACGTCCGGCGTGATGATGACACCGACCGTACGGGTGTTCAGTGAGAAATTGGTGTTCATCATACTGAGTGCAGGAGAACTTTTTTCATAAGTCGATTCCTCGTTTTCGGCTGGCAGTTCTGCACCGGTATGATTGGCAACATATTCCGCCAGATTACGGTCAATTTTATTAATCAATTCTTTCACGACGATATTTCTGATGTCCATATCACATTTGCTGAGCTCGAAACTGAAAGCATCATATAGATGCTGCTGCTCCGTTTTGGAAAGAGAATTCAGGAACATTTTCGCCTGGCTGAAGTGGTCTGTGAAGCTGTCGTGTCTTGCCTGGATTTTTCTGCCTTCAACCTTCTCCTGATAGTGTTCATAGCCGCCCTCTTCTGTACCGGCGGGTTCAGGCTGATTATCATTTATATAGTTTTTATGATGTGCCGTCCTGCCTTTATGAATGGACATCTGGCCATAACCGTCACGCTGGTTATTGGTAAAACCGGCTAACGGGCGGTTAATCGGCAGCTGGTGGAAGTTCGGTCCGCCAAGACGGATCAGCTGGGTATCCGTGTATGAGAATAGTCTGCCCTGCAGAAGCGGGTCATTTGAGAAATCGATGCCCGGCACGACACTGCCCGGGTGGAAAGCGACCTGCTCAGTTTCTGCAAAATAGTTATCCACGTTTTGGTTCAATGTCATTTTACCGACAATCTGTACGGGGACATCTTCTTCCGGCCATAACTTAGTCGGATCAAGAATATCGAAATCCATATTGAATTCATCTTCTTCAGGGATGATCTGAAGCCCCAGTTCGAATTCTGCAGGATGGCCGTTTTCTATATTCTCCCAAAGTGTCTGACGGTTGAAGTCTATATTTTTACCATTGATGATCTGGGCTTCGTCCCATAATACCTGGTGCATGCCGTCGACAGGCTTCCAGTGGAATTTGACGAAGTGGCTCTTGCCTTCTGCGTTAACCAGTCTGAAAGTGTGGACGCCAAAACCTTCCATCATGCTGAAGCTTCTTGGAATGGCACGGTCACTCATCAGCCACATGACCATATGTGCACTTTCGGTGTTTTGAGACACCCAGTCCCAGAATGTATTGTGCGCTGAAGCGGCCTGTGGCATTTCATTATGAGGTTCAGGTTTCACTGCATGTACCATGTCAGGAAACTTGATTGCATCCTGCATGAAGAATACGGGCATATTGTTGCCGACTAAATCGTAGTTCCCTTCTTCAGTATAGAATTTTGTAGCGAAGCCGCGAACGTCACGCGGGATATCCATGGAGCCCCGGCTTCCCGCTACAGTAGAGAATCGTGTGAAAACAGGTGTCTTCTTACCGGGTTCGGTCAGAAATTTTGCCTTTGTATATTTTTCCAATGATTCATAAACTTCAAATTCACCATGGACACCGAAACCTCTGGCATGGACGACACGTTCAGGAATCCGTTCGTGGTCAAAATGGGTGATCTTTTCACGTAAATGAAAGTCCTCCATTAAAGTCGGGCCTCTTTCTCCTGCTTTCAGAGAAAATTCATCTTCACTGACTGGCAGACCCTGGTTTGTAGTAAGTGGTGCTTTCTTCGTATTGTCTATCGTATCTCGCTTATTCAGTTCGTCTTTTTTCTTGGACATTAAAAAATCCCTCCTGAATTTTGAGTTATAAATTATGTACCCTTTAATATATGGATCCAATCTGTAATTATATGTAAAAATCATAGAAATTTAATTTATCTGCATAAATAAATTCTTCATGAAAGATATGCGGGAGACTCTGCTTATCACAGCGGGCTGATGTATAATCAGGATAATAAGAAATTAAAAGCAGGTGAAAAAATGACGAACCTTAACGAAATAAGAGATATTGTAGAAAATACAGATCACGAAACCCTTCAAAATTTTGTCGTGAATCTGCTCAGTGAAGATGAAAATCTGGTGATGCGTCTGCGTCTTCTCAGTAACAACGAATTGACGGAAGAAGATTTTGAACAGTATAAAAAGAGGTATCAGGGCATCGTCAATCCCAATATAGAAACAGGACGATTTGTCCCTTACAGAAAAGCGATGAGAATGGAAAGAGGGCTGAATGATTTCTTGACTGAAGAAGTGACAGGTCTCGTGAACAATAAATACTTTGATGAGGCATTTGATATTACAAAGCTGATCTTCCTCAGGCTGAATAAATTAAATATTGATGATTCCGGCGGCGTCGTCCATGATATTATGCGTGAAATTTTCAGAGTCTGGCAGGCCATTTTAAATCAAGGACCGAAAATAATCGCAACCACGATGTTCAGATGGATTATTTCAAGACGTGACCAACTGGGTGATACGACAGATCCTGACCAGTATCTGGAATTCCTATTGGATAATTTCAGGGAACCCAATCAGATGGAAAGGAAGCTTCAGATTGCCGGCCAGCAGGTTGAAGAACTGGAGGATAAAACGCCTCCTGGCTCCTATCCTGTTGAAGAAGAAAGATGGGCGAAGTTTTATTTGGAACTGGCGGATCAGATGGATGATGAAGAAAAGATCGAACAGTTCATCCCGAGTCATCTTTATCTGATTGAGATCAGGAACTTTGCGATAGAACGGCATATTTCAAAAGGTGAGTACGATAAAGCGGTAGAATTGTTAAAAGAAGGCAGAGCAATTGAATTTAAAGGTCCTGATCTGAACAGGCAGTATACGATTCAGCTGAAAGAACTATATAAAATAAAGAAAAACCGTGAAGCCTATATCAAAGAATTATGGCTTCTGACAACAAAATATGAACTTCAAAGCCTCGAACCCTTCAATGAGCTGAAAGCGCAATATAGTCATGAAGAATGGGCAGAAGTGCGTGAAGAAATTTTTCAGACACTTCCTGAAAATGCGCGTCTTGCCGATTATTATAGAAATGAAGGTCTCGAAGAACGTATTCTCGAATATGTGCAGAACTCCACATACTCCGGTGATATCTTCACTTACGAAGCTGACTTAAAAGATAAATATCCTGACGAAATGCTGGATATTTATGAAAAATTTGCAAGAGGCAGAATGAAGATGGCCAACGAACGCCGGCTGTACCGTGAAATAGTGGAGTTTACTAAAGGTATGCTGGATTATCCGGGCGGCAGAGCGCGCGTGGATCAATTGATTGAAGAATGGACAGTAGAATACAAACACCGTCCGGCGATGATAGAAGAGCTTGAGAAGTTGAAGTGAAGCAACATGCTCATGATAATATTACATGTATTTGAAAAGTACAAACTTTGAATGATGAAGGTACAGGCACTTCTTTACCGCTTACCGGTGTAGCACTCGGCAGTACAATTGCAATCATTGCAGCAGTATTGTTCGCAATAGGTGCAGCCTTACTATTCTTTGCAAGAAGAAGAAATAATTAATCTGATACCAGTTTTGAATCCCTGTGAGACATAATATCTCACGGGGATTCTTTTATTTAGTGTTATAGACAAGGGATTCAGGGTATTTATTTATAACAATAAGTAAGTATTTTTGGATACTCGGTTAAGGAGTCTGATATGAATTCATTACAAATCGTACCTATGGAAAATAAACATTTGGATGAGGCGGCGCGCTTAATCGCTAAAAGTTTTCAGACTGAAGCGTTTGCTGTAAACACTTTTGATTTCAATGATCCAAAAACGGAAGTATTGTTTGCTGAAGTATTGAAAATAGAGCTGGAAGTATTTAAGAAGCACAATGAAAAACTGGATGTCGTATTATATGACGGCAATGTCGCAGGCGTGGCCACTGTGAAGATCAGCGGGGACAGACATGGTTTTTCACACTTTAAACAAACGTTGAAAAGACTCAGGAAAGTTGTTCCGGTGGCGAAGCGGGTCCAGTATAAAAAGCTTTTCAGGTTGTATCAGGCGATGCAGCAGCCTAAGAGTATACCTAAAGAAGCGATAACACTGGAAATGCTTGCGGTGAGTCCTGATTATCAGGGCAAGGGCATCGGCAAAACAGTGCTGAATGCGCTTGACGACTATGCTGAAGCACTCAGTCGGCCTATATATCTTTATACAGCCAATGCAGAGAACGTCAGCTATTATGAAAAAATCGGTTATCAAACGATGGTCGCCATTAAAAAGAAAGATTTCACAGCCTATCATATGTTGAAAACTTAGAAGAATAGAAATAAAAATTCAACCGGAAGATGGCATTCAGTTATGAAATTAAAAACTCTGTTTAAAATGAAGGGCAGAATCTGATAGATTTAATATATATGAAGCAGAAACCCCGGGCGAAGAATAAGGCACAACTTATAAGCTCTACCGGGATTTCATCAGGAGACAGTACTCCATTCATACATAGCTGATCTGTCCAAGCCGTTATTGTAAGCGGAATAAAAATAAAAAGTACTTTTATTTTGCTTATTTTAGTGCTGAAGTTGGTATACTGAAGCTAAAGAAACTGACTATGTAAAAAGAATTAAGGTGAAATCAAAAAAATGGGGGAAGAGCTATGAATTTCGTTTATCACAAGGTACCTAAAAATATGTCGGGACATTACCTGATTCCTTTGAACAGAATGAAGACTATCGATGAAAACCTCTACGCGAGATACAATAGCAAGTATGATGATCATCCGGAGAGAGCGTTCCTGATGGAGAGGGAAATCCCTCTGCTCGACTGTCTGTGGAATGATGTGGTTCATTTTTCCACACTGCATCCTCACGATATATATAAAGAATTGAAAAAACTGGATTTAAACCTGAAAGAAGACTTGAAGTTTTATAAAATACCGATTGAGCACCTGCAGGATAATGAAAATGCACTGTATCACTATAAAAAGAAACATTACAGCGGTCCCGAAGCACCCATTGCACCAGAAAACCTGGAATTTTTGAATATCGAAGATTACACAGAACTCGAGGACCTGCCGATAGATACACTTAAATATTTTATCGATGAAAGTGAAAAAGATGAACGGGTCGCGATGTTCCATTACGTTCCGCATGTGTTAAGCAAAGGGAAAGTCCGGATTGATGATGTGGAAATTATCAGCTGGAATGAAAAGATATAAACGTTAAATAAACTTTAAGAGGAGAATTTACAAATGGCGAATGCAAATATCCCGGAATATACATTGGTCAGCGAGTGTGATTTACCTAAAGAAGTAGAGGAAATCATGCTTGAAGGTGAGACATTCATTAAGGCATATAAAACTTTCAGGGACAGTGTCACATTTACAAATAAAAGAATCGTCTTTAGGGATTCTTAAGGCTTCTCCGGTAAAAAAGTGGAAGTCTATTCCTTGCCATACAACATGATAAATATGTGGTCCAGTGAGAACGCGAAAGGTTTGTTTGATGTTAATGCTGAACTCGAACTATGGACAAGAGCCGGGCATTTCAAACTCAATTTATCTAAAGGTGTAGATATTAGAGAGCTTGATCGCTTAGTGGCGAGCGTAGTGCTGGGATAATTACCCGGGAAATAATTATGCAGAAAGGGGATAGCATGAGTCTATTTAATTTAAGGAAATTTTTTCAATCGGACCAGCCGGTCGAGGATAAAGAAGAACAGCCATATACATGTCTGACGATAGATCAGGGGCATAATGATTACCCTACGATTGATGATGTTTTTCAAGCGCTTGAAATGCTGCAGCAAGGGCAGACGGATTTTGTTTCTCTCGCACACTTTAATTATGACCTGGAGATAGATGTCATTCAGGCAATCGGTGAACTGGATACATTTGTGATGGAGGCATTGCCATCCGAGGAGTCAGAAGATAAAGGAAAGATTTTTTATAAAGATCATCTGGACCGTTATTCACTTGAGTATTACTTCCAGGACTTTTTTGAAAGTCAGAGAGTTGCAGGAGTGGAAACCTTCGAAGAAAGATAATAATGTTGGAATCAGTATTATAATCATATTAAAACCAGGATAAATCTCCTGGTTTTCTTTATACTTTGGCAAGTGAAAGGGGCAGGTGGAAATGAGCGATCAGCCACGTATACTGGTTGTTGAAGATGATGAAGATATTAATCAGCTGCTTTGTAACATTTTGGAATCAAGCGGTTACGTTTGGCAGTCTGCATATTCCGGTACTGAAGCATTGCTTCACTTGGAGCAGAGTGACTGGAATCTGGTTCTGCTTGATTTGATGCTGCCGGGCCTGACAGGTGAAGAGTTGATGGCCAAGATACGTGAACAATATCATATACCGGTCATCATCATCTCAGCCAAGTTGGAAATTGAATCCAAAGTAAAATTGCTCAGGGCGGGGGCGGATGATTATATTACAAAGCCATTTGATATTGATGAAGTGTCCGCACGAATTGATAATTGTCTGCTTAGACACCGCTCATCAGATCAACCGGGTGCGGCTGAAATCATCAAGTTTAAGGATTTAGAATTGAATGTTGATGCGTTCGAGCTGCTTGTAGATGGTGATGAAGTGAAACTGACTTCCACCGAGTTCAGGATTCTTCATACGTTGATGTCTTCTCCGAAAAAAGTGCTCAGCAAAGCGAACTTATTCGAAAGTGTGTGGGAGGATAGATATTACGGGGATGATAATACAATCAATGTCCATTTGAGCAAACTGCGTCACAAACTCAACAGACTGAATTCAGAAGATGAATATATAGAAACAGTGTGGGGCATGGGTTACAAGATGAAGATTTAAGACTTTTTTAAGAATTGACTTAAGACTTATTTATGATTTGCTTTGTATGATTAATGCATATCATAAAGGAGTGAGGAAAATGCCGGAACATATTTTGGAAACACACGGCTTGTCTAAACAGTATAAAGACAAGCGGGTGCTGGACAATATAGATATGTCTATAAAGAAAGGCAGTATATATGGTTTTATCGGACAGAACGGAGCGGGGAAATCGACACTGATCCGCTTGATTACCGGGCTCGCTTTTCCGACTGAAGGAGAATTCAGACTGTTTAGCAGTTCGGATAGAAAAGAGTTTACCGAAGCTAAATCCCGGATTGGTGTCATGATTGAAGCTCCGGCTTTATATATGAATATGACGGCAAGAGAAAATCTTGAAGTCCACCGTCTTTTAAAAGGGGTCCCGGGAAAACAGTCGATTGAAAAGACTTTGGAACTGGTCGATTTGCTGGATACCGGTAAAAAGAAAGTCAAAAACTTTTCTTTAGGTATGAAGCAGAGACTGGGAATTGCGATTGCGCTGCTCGGCGATCCGGAATTTTTAATACTTGATGAGCCGATCAACGGGCTGGATCCGATGGGTGTCGTGGCAGTGAGAAAATTGTTAAAAAATTGAATAATGATTACGATATTACAATTCTGATTTCAAGCCACATATTAAGTGAGCTTCATCTGCTGGCCACCGATTACGGGATCATCCACCAGGGACGATTGATGGAACAGCTGACTGCGAAAGAACTTGATGATAAATCTCAAAAGTACATTCACATCAAAGTAGACGATGCATCAAAAGCTTCGACGGTGCTGCAGGATGTTCTTGAAACAAATAATTTCGAGGTGAAGGAAGATCACAGCATCCGCATGTTGGATTATGTGGATGAACCGATGAAAGTTTCAAAGGCTTTAACCGAAAATGGACTGTTGATTGAAGAATTTATGCCGATGGGTGAAGACCTGGAGTCTTATTTCAGCCATCTGATTGGTGGTGTCACTGATGAATAATCTGATCAGAAGTGAAATCAGTAAATTATTAAAAGATCGTACGTTCAGATTTATTGTAATCATGTTGTTCACTATTGCCGTTTTAGCACCTTTATTTTTCGGTGATATCAGCGGCATGGAAGCCAATGAGTTTTACAGTACATATATTTTGTCGGGCAATCATCAAATTGTAATCTATTTGCCGTTAATACTTGCAGGGTTTTTTATAGCGAATGAATATCAATCGGGGACGATGAAAATTTTCGTCGCTTCAGGCAACAGCAGGATGAGTATCTATTTATCGAAGCTGCTGGTACTTTCCTTAGGTTCACTGGTTATCATGACAATTTTACCGACTGTCATGTTGTTATCCAGCTGTATCATTCACGGATTTTCAATGTTTCCTGATTTGACATTCTTTTTACAGACTTTATTATTAAATGGTTTGTATACAGTTGCATTTGCGACATTCGTCATGATTGCTGCCACATTATTGAATGAGAGTGGCAAAGTCATTGGTGTCCTGCTGCTGTTTTTCGCACTGTTCAACTCGATACTTGGAGGCATTTCTGGGATGTTCCCTATGCTTGAACCATTCATTAAAAACTCTATTTTCATCAAGTATAATCAGTTGCCGTTTCTTGATCATCTAGATCATTTTGGCACTGAAGAAATAATGAGTTTTGTCATTTACCCTGTTGGAGTAATCATAGTTTTAAGTGTAGTCGGTGTTGTTATATTTAACAGGAAAGAAATAAAGTAATTAAAGACTGGGGGGTGAGAGATGATTTACATTGTAATACTGTTGGTGATTTTATTATCCTCAGTCTCATTCCGCCATCTTTATTTGAAAAGAGAGATCAACAGAACTACAAAAATTCTGTCATCGATCAACAGAGATGAAACAAATAAAAAAGTGAACATTCATTTATATGACAAAAACCTGGAAAGATTAACCGAGGAAATCAATAATCATATTGATAAGAGGAAACACAGCCTCGCGATGAAAAAACAATCTGAAAATATGATGAAGCAGTCGATCTCCTATATCTCTCATGATCTAAGAACACCTCTGACGTCCATTAACGGTTATATCCAGTTGTTGGAATCAAAGGACTTGAGTGATGAAGATAAAGAAGAATATTTGAAAATCATAAGAGACAGTTCATTACGTCTGAATATTTTACTCGAAGATTTTTATGAACTATCTCTCATCGATCAGGATGAATATCCACTGGCCAGGGAACAAGTGGATATTAAAGAAGTCATACTGGAAGTTCTTTTCAGTTTTTATAATGAGTTTGAACAAAGAGGAATAACGCCGGACATCGACATGCCTGAAACATCAACGTATCTATACACAGACCCGTCCACCCTGAAACGTGTCATTGAAAATCTTATCATCAATTCAATCAGACATTCGACGGGAGATATCGATATCCATTTAACAGTGACGGCCTCCGTGATTCAATTTAATATTAAAAATCCTGCAAAAAAATTGAGTGAAGAAGATATCATTCATATGTTCGATCCGTTTTATAAAGCCGATCAGACCAGGAAAGGCGAAGGTACCGGTCTCGGACTGCCGATCACTAAAAGCTTAATGGAAAAGATGGAAGGTACCATTCAGGCCGAGCCGCTTGAAGATGACTTGAAGATTATTTGTCAGTGGCCAATCAAATAAAAAATGTCATGCAGCTGGAAATTCAGCTGCATGACATTTTTTTATAGAAGATATTTATGCTTCCTGTTCTTCTTCCCAGATCTGATTCAGTGCCTGCTGGAAGAGTTCGACCGGCTGTGCACCGGAAATGGAGTATTTATCATTCACCAGGAAGAATGGGACACCCTGGACACCGAGTTTCTGTGCCTGTGCAATATCCTGCTCGACCTTATCTGTATTTTTACCGTTTTCAACAATATCTCGGACTGCACCACCATCCAATCCGACTTCTTCGGACATGCGGACGATTGAATCTGTGTCACTTATGATTTCGCCTTCTGTAAAGTGTGCAGCATAAAAACGTTTGAAGAATTCCGTACCTTTACCCTGTTCTTCTGCGTATTGGAATACGCGATGACCGTCAAAAGTATTCGCGGGTTTTGCGATATCGTGGTTCATGACGACTCCGGAACCTTTTGCGGTATCGGCCTGCTGTTTCAGCTGTTCTTTGGCTTTTTCAACGGGTGTTCCGAATTTATTCGCGAAAAACTCATAATAGGACACGCCTGGCTGATATTCCATGTCCGGCATCAGCAGGTAGCTTTTATATTCAATATCCACTTCGTCTTTATGCTCGAATGTTTCCAATGCTTTATCTAAATGTGCCTGTCCGATAAAGCAGAACGGGCATACAAAATCCGACCAGATTGTTATTTTCATCTTTCATCCTCTTTCTCTTCGTTTACAGGTCCGCAGATGCCTGTGTCAGCGTCACACATCATACCTTCTGAACTGTCCAGACTGAATGATTTCAACTCTATCACTTCACTCTGGGGGTTATTGGATTCGTTATCTGTTTCTGAAACGGATTCATTTTGTTTCTTACTCATAGATTGACGCTCCTTCCATAAACATAAGATTATTATTAGTAATGATTGTAACATTTGAAACTCATGCGGACGATTAAAGTGCCTGAGTCAGGGTATTTGAACTGAAAATAGAAAATGTCTGCGGTAAAGGAGAAAAAGATGGAAATCAGAAGTATAAATGTAACTGAATTCAATGAAGTGGCTTTATTGCTCAGAGACAGTTTTACGGAAACTGAGCACGGTTACCAGGGTGAAGCGGAACTGGTTAAAAAAATCCGGGCAGAGAAGACATATAATCCGGAGCTTGAATTGGTTGCGGTGGAGGAAGAGCAGGTGCTTGGACATACGATGCTCAGTGAAGTGGCAGTCGGGGAAACAGGTGATAATACAGGTCTTGCACTCGGACCTATTGCTGTCAGACCAGGTATGCAAAGTAAAGGAATCGGATCTGCACTTATCAGGGAAGCCGAGGTGCGGGCAAAGAATCAGGGTTATCAGTATATCAGCATTTTAGGTTCTCCTGAATATTATGGAAAGTTTGGATATCAACCGGCGGGCATGTTTGGTATTACAGCTCCATTTGAAGTACCGGATGAAGCATTTCTAGTGAAGGCGCTGGAAGCGTACGGGCTGGATGGGGTGAGCGGGGTACTGCGTTACACTAAAGCTTTTGGATAAAGGATGATTGGATGAATGATGAAATCAAACAAACATTTGATGAGCTCGAAATTTTAAGAAATGAATATTTTAAAACCGAAGAATTTAACGGAGAGATTCATAAAAGAGTGCAGAATGATAAATGGAGTATAGGTGAAGTCATTTATCATTGTTACTTATTGTTGAAACTCACAAGGCAGGCTTCTGAAGTTTATTTGCCGGTGAGCAGACTTTTGATAAATGTGAGCAGGTTCAAGGCTAAGGAATATAACGGTGAGATGGAAAATATATATGCCGGCCCGACGATGAAAGCACCGAAATTTTTGGAGCCGGATATGGACAGAAGGTATTCTAAAGGCGAGCTCAGATTGATGCTTGAAGAAGAGACGGAGCAATTGAAGAAGTTGGTCCAGAATTTAAGCGATGATGAAGCCTACTCCATTAGGTATCCGGACCCGGTACCGGACTATCCGAATGTTGTTCAGACGGTAAAACTGCTGCTGATACATGAAAAACATCATTATCATGTACTGATGAAGCGGGAGAAAAATGAAGGTTAAATCAAAATGTCCTTTAATCCTAGTTGAATACTAGGTATAATTAGTTTGAACAACTATAGGAGGGCATTAAATGAAGAAATATCTGGTATTGATCTTGTCCGTACTTTTTGTGCTCAGTGCATGCACAGATGACGGCGGGGTAGAAGAAGCAGCAGAAGAGTCAACAGATGTCGCAGGTGAAGAAACAAGTACTGAAGTGATTAATATGAGCCTGCTGTCCACACCAAACTCTCTAGATCCACATGCAGCAAATGATCAGCCATCCAACCATGTGAATGTAAACATCTATGAAAGGTTAGTGGAATTCACACCCGAATTGAATTTAGAGCCGGGGCTGGCTGAAAGTTATGAACAGATTGATGATACAACCTGGGAATTCATAATAAGAGAAGGTGTGGAGTTCCATGATGGTGAGGAATTGAATGCAGAAGCTGTTAAAGTGAATCTGGATCGATTGAGGGACGAAGATGTCGGATCGCCAGTTGCATTTTTATTTGAATTGATAGAGGAAGTTGAAGTGGTCGATGATTATGTATTACATATCGAAACGTCCAGTCCGTTTGCCGCTTTACCCTCTCACCTCGCTCATACAGCAGGGAGCATAATCAGTCCGGCTGTCATCGAAGAAGATTATGAACAAGACGAACTGCTGACTGCAGTGAATCTGAATCCCGTAGGTACGGGACCATTTCAGTTCGAAGAAATTTCAGAGGGTGATTATGTCACTTTAGTTAAAAATCCACAGTATTGGGGCGAAGAAGCTGAGTCAGACACTTTCACCTTTAATGCGGTGCCTGAAGACTCGACGCGAATTGCCGAGCTTCAGACAGGACATGCTGATTTGATTTTCCCGCTGGATCCGAACGATTTCGAACAAATTGATTCGGGAGAAGGGACGTCTGTAAATGAAACGGAAAGTGTCCGTATGGAATATGTCGGGTTCAATACAGAGCAGGAACCATTCGATGACCCGGTGGTCCGTCAGGCAATTGCACAGGCGATTGATAAGGAAGATATCATCAATATCATGCTGGAAGGCAAAGCGATTGTTGCTGATACATTACTTGCTCCGGCAGTGTTCGGCCATAGTGAAGATATAGAAGGAATTGAATATGACCTTGAGGCAGCTAAAAAATTATTGGAAGAAAACGGGTACTCGGATGGTTTCTCAGCTGAAATTACCGTCCAGGACAGGACAGCTGCAGACATTGCTACATATATACAGGAGCAATTACGAGAGTTGAATATCGAACTGGAAATTTATCAGATTGATCCGGGCGCTTACACGGATTATGTGGGCAGCGGCAACCATGATATGTTCATTGGCGGATGGGGGACTGTCACCCTTGATGCAGATTACGGCTTATATCCCTTATTCCATTCTTCAAGTATAGGAAACTCAGGAAACAGATCCCGTTATGCAAACGATGAAGTGGACGCTTTGCTGGAAGATGCCAGAACGGAAATTGAAGAAGGGCAGCGTTTGGAACTATATGAAGAAGCTCAGGAAATCATCCTCGAAGAAGCACCGATCATTCCAATCTATCATCCGTCATTATTGACAGGTATGAATGATGATATTGAAGGGTATTCACAGCATCCGGCAAGCTTCCACTTCCTCAGTGAAGTAGGAAAATAAAATCCACAACAGAGTATTTAGTCATATGTAAAAAAGCCTTTAATCTAAAAAAAGACAGACCAGTGTCTGTCTTTTTGCATTTTATAATGTAATTTCTTTTAATTCTCTCGGAAAGCTCGTCAGTACTTCACATTTACCCTCTTCATTGATATAAACTTCTTCTTCAATTCTGACGCCACCGTAGCCAGGTATATAAATACCGGGTTCAATCGTGAAAACCATGCCTTTTTGAGCAATATCTTCATTCAGATGATGGATGGAAGGCGCTTCGTGAACCTCGATGCCGAGCCCGTGGCCGACTCTGTTATTGAAATATTCGCCGTAACCACTTTCCTGGATGACATTTCTTGCTGCTATATCGAACTCTTTCAGCGGGACGCCTGCTTTTACAGCATCGACGCCGGCCTGTGTGGAGCGTTTAACGATATTGTAAATTTCTTTCTGCTTATCATCCGCTTCACCGATGATGAATGTCCTTGTAATATCGGAGCAGTATCTGTCATAGGTGATGACACCGAAGTCGATCAATAAAAAATCACCGTTTTCAAGTTTTGTATTGTCAGGTTTACCGTGAGGCAGAGCGGCCTTGGCACCAGACAGTACCATGGTGGAGAAGGATGGGCCTGCAGAACCGTATTTCTTCATCAAGTATTCGAACTCTGCTACAAGATCCGCTTCCGTCATCCCTTCCTTGATTGTTTTCAACCCATCTTCCAATACTTTCTCGATGATATTTACAGCTTTTTTCATACCTTCGACTTCTTCCTTGGATTTGTGGATTCTGAGTGTATTGATTTCCTTTTCAATATCCAGAAATTCTGCATCCTCATAGATCACTTTAAGACCGTTTTGATGCGCCACCGTCATGACGTTCATTTCCACTCCGATGGTATGGACAGATGCCTCCAGATGCTGCCCCACTATATCGAATGGGTCCTCTTCGTCAGAGATTGGGATAATATAATCGACCTTGGCTTTTTCTACAGCAGCATCCCGGTCCAGTGCCGGGACGAACAAATAACTTTCCTTGGCAGAATCTATGACGAGTGACATATAGCGATCATGCGGGTCGGCATAAAAACCTGTGAAGTAGTAAATGTTGATCGGGTCCGTCACCACAATCAAATCCACATTCTTATTTTCCGTATTTGAGATGAACTGATTTAACCTGAATTCATAATCGATTGCCATGATATTCCTCCTAAGTAGTCTTCCCTGTCTATTGTACATGAAATTTCCATGCCAGATGAAGTTTTAGAGATGTGAGACTGGTGGCACGTTTATTTCTTAATTTTTTCCTGGAAAAATATTGATGTCCGGTTATACAGAAGTCCATACGGGTATCGGTATAATGAAGCGTTATGAAATATCTGCTTTTTAGAGGGTTCTATAAACTGCATCACCAATTGATTTAATATGATGTTCTGTGTCGTTTAAAATAAACAAGTTACTGAGGGAGGGAAATCATGAATGAAATATCCGTAGGGGTCATTACAGCACCTGGTCTGCCAGAAAAAATACTTGAAGATATCATGGAAAGTTTAAAGGAACTGGCCGGGACATCAATAGATGATGGAATCACCTGGCAGATTGATTATCAATCCGACCCTTTGGCAAGTTCATCAGAATATATCGACAATATTTTCAGTAAAGCGGCTTCCATCAAAGAAAATAACAGCTGGGACGTGGCCATAGCTATCACCGATCTGCCGAGTATATCGAGCAAAAAGGTCGTCCTGTCTGAATTTGATTATAATGATAAGATTTCTTTGATTTCAATGCCTGCTCTTGGTGTTTTCAGAAATAAAAACAAGCTCAAAACTCTTTTGATCCATCATATGGACGTACTGTACGATAATCAGGAAACGGAAGAGACCGAGAAGGTGCAGCCGAGTTTTATAAACCGGATTTCCGAGGTTGAATCAGGTGAGGACGATACCTATCGCTATGTAATTAAATCAACCGTGAGTGGCTGGTTTCATCTCGTAACCGGAATGATTTATTTGAATGAACCCTGGAAAGAATACGGGAACTTTAAAACGATTATCGGACTGGCATTTGCGACAGGTACGTATATTTCAATTTTCCGTACACCTTGGGAATTGAGTCTTGACTATTCATTGTGGCGGTTTCTACTGCTTATGTTCATTGCAGTTTTCGGCATGGTCGGATGGCTGATATACACACATAATTTATGGGAGCGTACATCAACGAAAAACCAGCCGGCCTACCGGCGGCTGTATAACCTCACTACCTTACTTACACTTACAGGGATGACCTTGATGAATTATTTTGTTGTCAGTGTACTGCTCACAATTTCAATTCTGTTATTCGTGCCGATGGGACTATTTGAAACATGGACGGATGTCGATTCCGATGTAAAATGGGTGGATTACCTGAACTTGATATGGTTTACTGCCTCACTTGGAATTTTGGCGGGTGCTTCAGGATCCACTGTTGAAAAAGAAGAGAATATTCGAAATGTGACATATTCCTATCGTCAGTGGTACAGATACAGGCAGCTCGAAGAGGAAGAGAAGAAAGAAAAGGAAGCATCCAAAGCTGATGAAGACGAAGAATACGCCGGCGAAAAACAAACACATGACGAATCCGAGGAGGGAGAATGATATGGTGAGTAAATACGTCGGCATCGTTGCCGCTCCGGGAGCGCCAGATCGTCTTGCGAAACAGATCAAGGAAGACTTGCCGGATGTGCTCAATAAAAAAGTGGATGCAGATATTGAGTGGGAAGTCGGTATTCATGTCGATCCTCTGACGGGCTATGCTGAATTGGTAGAAGAGTTGTACAAAAAAACGGATGAGTATCATGATAAGTATGATTGGGATTATACGATTTTTATCACAGACCTCCCGATATACCGTAACGGCAATATCGTCACTATCGATATAAACGAAGGGACGGGTGTGGGATTGATTTCACTGCCGGCATTCGGCTGGCCGCCAATCAGAAAAAGTGCACTCAACACGATCGTTTCCATAATTGAAAGTGTCAGAGGCGGGAAAGACAGAAAAGAGCTGACAACTGCCTTCAACAGTTACTTGAAAACCAGTAAAATTTATTATGAAGAAAGACACTTTGAAGAAACCGAATCCAGACATTCGGTCTATTATATGAAAAACAACTGGCGTGGCAATCTGCGTCTGATAAGCGGGATGTCTTCTGCAAACAATCCGTTCAATATGATGCGCAGTCTGGGTTCAGTAGTGGCACTCGCTTTTGCGACAGGGACGTTCAGCATCATATTTTCAACGTCATGGAATTTGAGTAATATATTTCCGGCAGAACGTCTGATTGCGGTATCGCTTCTTGCTATCGTCGCGATGACATTATGGATCATCATCTCCCATGAATTGTGGGAGCCGGTCAGGGGCAAGAGCGACAAGCAGATTCTGAAGCTATATAACGGGGCTACGTTCTTCACTTTGTTCATTTCCGTATTATTTTATTATGGCATCCTTTTTCTGATGTTTCTCACCGCAACACTGGTACTCCTCCCGTCCGGTTACGTGGTCCATGAAATACAGCCCGACCAGATCAGCGTCATTTTTTACATTGAGCTGGCATGGTTTTCGGCTTCATTGTCAACAGTAGTCGCTGCTATCGGAGCCGGCGTTCAAGATGAGAAAGTGATAAAAGAGAGCACGTACGGCTATCGCCAGCGTTACCGCGAGCGGTACCGGTCTCCCGATGAATAAGCTGAATTGTATAAAAACAACTATCTCTATGATAAAATCATGTCAACAACAATAATGAGTATTTTCACGAAAAGCACTAGTATTATCGAATAATGATCAGGAGGTAATAAAGTGAGTGAAATGAATCTGAATTTAGCAAAAGAATTGATTGATGCTGCAGAAAAAGAAGCGGCGAGTATTGACGTGCAAATGGTAATTTCAATTGTAGATGCAGGTGGTAATTTAATCGCGACACACCGTATGGACGACGCTTGGATTGCAAGTCTTGATGTTGCGCAGAACAAAGCGTGGACCTCTGTTGCACTTAAAATGCCGACTGTAGACCTTGCAGAAGCAACAGTGCAAAATGGTGAACTGTATGGTTTGAACACGACCAACCAGGGACGCATCGTCGTTTTCGGCGGTGGCTACCCACTTGAAAAAGACGCCAAAGTCGTCGGAGCGGTCGGTGTCAGCGGCGGTGCTGTCAATCAGGATATGCAGGTCGCGCAGGCAGCTGTGAAAGCATTTGAAGAAAATAAATAATTTTGATATGAAAAGAAAATAGACAACAGTCAACTGTCACTATAAAATTAATAGTGGCAGTTTTTTTATATGATAAGGGGGATAAGTCTATGGTTGAACTGAAAGAGATCACGGAAGATAATTTTTATGAAGTGATTGAGTTGAAGGTAAATGATGCACAGGAAGCATCTAAATTCGTCGCTCCAAATGTGAAGTCGATTGCCGAATGCTGGCTGTACCGTAAAGATGAAAATGTTTTTCCTTATGCGGTCTACAATGAGGATGAAATCGTCGGATTTTTATTGCTGGACTTGGACGAAGAGGAAAGAGAATATATGATCTGGCGGATGATGGTGGATGAAAAGCATCAGGGGAGAGGACACGGCCGGAAAATCGTTGAAACAGTCATAGAAAGGGCTGGAAACGATAAAGGTTATGACGTGCTCATTGCCGACTATGTTGAAGGAAACGTGCAGATGAAGTATTTGCTTGAGTCGCTCGGGTTTAAAAGAACAGGTTTTGACACGGAAAATAATGAAGTATTGATGAGATTGAACATTCAAGTTTAAATTTACATAAGGGGATGATGATATGAAGCCGTTGCAATTTTACAGGAAATATTTGTCGAATAACGATTTGATTCGTGCGAACATCGGACTTGAGGGCATGGATATGATCAGGAATCTGGAGGAACTTGCCCAGGTGCTGACATCCCGGGTCGATGACGGATACTTTTTAGAGCTGGCCGTTGAGGTACTGACAGAAGGTGAAATGAATTTGATTAAACGCCTGCACAAGACAACGACGCTGACGCAATATTATACATTGGACTACAAACCATCCAAGTATCCTGTATTGACGGACTTTGTTCTGTTAATCGAAGATAAGGATGGGAAAGGCGTGCTTCACAGGTCGGTTGTCGAAGGGCTGATGAAATTCATTTTTGATGAAGGAGAGCTATTTCTTTCTATTTCAGATGAAGATTTGGAAACTGGATCAGAATATCTGGATAAACTTCCGCAACATGTTAGAAATCTTGTATATGGGGTCGGTGAAGAAGCCACTTTGAAAAATGAGCTGGAAATGTATCCGTTGGCTGGGCTAAAAACCATTACCGGTAACCTGAATTTTGCGGTGGATTCTGAGCTGGGCCAGACTGAAGAGCTGGTGATCTACCACGTCTTGACAGATCCGGAGCTTATGGACAAGGCACTGGTCAATCTGCCGTACGATGCGGTTGTATCCCTGAAGAATGCTGTAGACAATGATGACCGTTACTTTAAAGTGAACAGTAAAACCGAGGCATTGTTCCATTTTGGGATTTCCGGTGAGGCAGATAGTCACGGCTATATATATCCTGAAGTTTTTAAAGCATTGAAAAAGGTGAACCTGAAACGTCTGGCAGCCATTACAAAAAGCGGGGTAAGTATCGGAGAATATAATGCGATGCGCGTAAAAGTGACATTGAAAGATGCACACGTGCCGATAGAACGTGAGCTCATCATTCCGGCAAGACTGAACTTTTTTGAATTCCATTTGGTGATCCAAAGAGCCATGGGCTGGTGGACATCACATCTTGCGCACTTTAAAGCAGATAAAAAAATGATCCATATGTACGGATTGAATGATATTGATACAAAGTTCGGAACCTCAAAGATAATAGATTTAAATGGCATCGAAACGATGGTGGACAGTGTGTTACTCGAACATGGGGATTTGACATACCTGTATGACTACGGTGACGACTGGGAGCATGAAGTTGAACTTACAGAGCTTTTAAAGGAACCTTCACCTTTATATCCATCAGTCGACAAACGGAAAGGACCGATTCCAATTGAAGATTCAGGCGGCGTTCATGGTCTGGAAGAGACAATAAAGATACTGAATGATGAAAACCATCCTGAATACGAGGATATTTCACTCTGGGTCCGGTCGACGAATTACAGAAAGACATATCAGAAAAAGCAGATTAATAAAAAGCTGCAGGAACTTTTTTCAGGAGCACCGGTAATTAATGATAACGTGTATTAAAACGCTGTATATATGCATGATATAACATCAAAGTTTAACACTAATGAAGATTTAGTTATGGACAAGGGTCACTCTATTTTTAGAGTGATTCTTTTTTATAGTGAATTTTAGTGAGGCATCTTAAAGTATAAATAATTTAGAAATTATGAGTGAATTATTATGGTTATTATTTA
>NZ_LFKO01000001.1:726318-747903 GCF_001265075.1 Salinicoccus sp. YB14-2 | reverse complement strand
TTTCTCCTCCCCCTCGGGGGAGGAGAAGCCCAGCCACCAGAGGCTTTCACAAACTCTGGATTAGGGTCATACCCTAGTGGCTAACTTAAACTTGAAATTCGCGTGGTTATTATTTATTATAATTATTTCTTTTTTACAAAATAAAGCCCCAACCGATACGGCTGGGGGAATGAATTGTATTCAACTTTGACGCTTTAAGCTTATTTTAACTTATCTATGATCGTTTAGAAAGTGGTAAAACGCCGATTTTCGCATTTAGAAAAGATATAGAGTTTTAAAGCTATGATCGTTTAGAAAGTGGTAAAATGTTTTGTACATGCTTCACAAGAATTACGCAAGCAAGTTTGTAATTATGGATATACCTTATTCCTAACTAATAATCTATGCAACAAAGTATTATAAATATGAAAAGCACGCTCCTACCAACGACTGATTTCATCAAATATCCATATTAATGATGCTGTTTAATTGAGAACGATTATCACTTGGTGTATATTAATATGTAATGAAACATTTAATATTGATTAGGAGCGTTATATATGGTGAAAATTTATTGGACTAAGATCAACGATGTAATTGAAGAATCACCTGAGACGAAAACATACATACTGGACTGCCCTGAAGGTTTCACATGGGAAGAGGGCGCACATACCCATCTGGCACTGGAGGGGTTTAACGCCGGCGATAAGCCGAACAGAAGTTTAATAAGACATATGTCGATCTGTACTCTCCCTGACGAAAAGACGATAGGAATCACCACTCGTGTACGGGAACAGTGTTCAGAGTTCAAAACTCGTTTGGATGCATTGGGAATAGGCGGCGAGGTGGCTTTGTTCAAAACACATTCAAACGTCCCTTTGAAAAGGGAAGATAAGTCAGTCTACCTGTTATCTTCAGGCGTGGGTCTAGCAACTTTCAGACCGCTGGTTCTCGATTACCTGAACAACTCTGATAACGTCAAAAAAATCCATTCTTTAAATGTGGATTCATCTAAAAACTACTTGTTTCCCGATTTGTTCGTACCTGAATCCGAGAATGGTCTGACATCTGAATTCATCGATAACCGCAACGGTTATTACACCAGAGTAAAAGAACTCGCAGAAGATAAGGATGGGCTCTTTTATGTCGTCGGCAGTGATGAATTCCTGAGTGAAAATATCTCAGTTTTACGCAGCCAGGGTATCGAGACTGAACAGATTATGCTGGATAAGCACGAAAAGACGAGACAGGAACTTCTGATATAAACTTATAAATGAAACATGCTCAAATCATGAGTGTGTTTCATTTTTTTGTGCAATCACAACAGTTGAACATCTTTATTTTGAAGTTACTGTAACAATTTTTATTTACCTAGTATTATAGTAGTTAATATAAGGAGAGATATTTCATGGACATAAAGAAATTAATTTATAAAAATCCTGCTTTGTCGGGTGATTATCCTGAATTCAATATTGAAGATGCACCGGATCATCCTGTAGATATTTTTTATGAGTGGTTTGAACATGCGGTTGACAGAAAGGTGTCGGAACCGGCTGCGTTCGTTTTCAGCACGGTGGATGCTTCGGGGCACCCGAGTGCGCGGATTGTGAACCTGCGGGATATGGACGGGGAAGGTTTTATCATCGGTTCGAACTCTGAAAGCCGTAAAGGTTTGGATATGGAAAATAATAAGAATGTTTCGATGACATTTTACTGGCGAGAAGTCGGCAGGCAGATCCGTATCACCGGCCAGGTGGAAATTGTTTCTGAGGAAGAAAACAGAAGGGACTTCATCAAGCGTAATAAAACATCGAAGGCATTGTCTATCATCGCAAAGCAAAGCAGCAAACTGGACAGCATGAATGAACTGGACCGGGAGATGGAAAGCGCAGCGAAGCTGGTTGAAAATGATGAGGAAGCATATAAAACATGGACTTTATATAAAGTGAATCCTGAAAATATGGAGTTCTTCCAGGCGCGTAAAGATCTGGCACACATTCGTCTGAACTATGAAAAAGTGAATGGGGAGTGGCAGAAGTATTTGTTGTGGCCATAGTTCACCGGGCACCCTGTCTGGTTTTGAATAGTCAATACCGGGAATATAACAGTATTGACTATTAATGGAGGGTGTTAAATGAGTTACGATATAATCATCATCGGTTTCGGTAAAGCCGGTAAAACTTTGGCCGGTGCTCTTGGAAATGATGGTAAGAAAGTTGCGCTGATCGAGAAAAGCAGCAAAATGTACGGCGGTACATGTATTAATACTGCTTGTATCCCTTCGAAGACATTGATTGAAGAAGTCGGACGCGGTGAATCTTTTAAAGATGCGATGGACAGAAAAATTGATGTTGTAAATGCATTGAATAAAAAGAACTATGATAATCTTGCAGACAACGAAAACGTCGATGTTTATACAAACACAGCGCGTTTTAAAGATAATAAGACCATTGAAATATTAGACGGTGAGGATGTTAAGGAAGAAATCACCGCAGATAAGATTGTCATCAATACAGGTGCGAAGAACAACATCCCTGATATTGAAGGTATGGACAGTACCAGAAATATATATGATTCAGAAGGTATCATGGAACTGGACAAGCAGCCGGACTCACTCGTTGTCCTTGGTGCCGGATATGTGTCACTGGAGTTCATCTCTTTATTCACCAAATTGAGAACTAAAGTCACTGTTATAGACAGATCTGAACATGTGCTGATCAAAGAGGATAAAGATATAGGCACGGCTGTTTATGACGATCTCGTAGAAGCGGGTGTCGAGTTTGTCAGTGGAACTGAAACGAAGAAAGTGTCCAATGATGGTGATTCAGTGTTGATTGAAACGGACAATGGTGAGTTCAAGGCAGATGTAATGCTCGTTGCCACAGGACGTATACCCAACACTGAAGGTTTGGCACTTGAGAATGCGGGCGTGAATTTAAACGATCAGGGGGCTGTTGAAGTGAACGGCCACCTGCAGACGTCAGCTGATAATATTTATGCAGTCGGCGATGTAAAAGGCGGTATGCAGTTTACGTATATTTCACTGGATGACTTTAGAATCGTTTACAATCAGTTGAAAGCAGGCGGCAGTCGGACAACTGAAAGTCGCGGTGCAGTACCGTATACGGTATTCATCGACCCACCGTTTTCCAGGGTCGGCATGACAGCGTCACAGGCGAAGAAAAAAGGTCATGAAGTCGTTGAAGGCAAAGTGCCCGTCAAAGAAATTCCTCGCCATAAAGTGAATAATGATGAGCGAGGCGTATTTAAAGCGGTCGTTGATAAAGACACTGATAGAGTGCTCGGAGCAAGTTTATACGGTAAAAGCTCAGAGGAGATTATCAACATCGTCAAGCTCGCAATCGATCACGATATCACAGCAACGGCATTGAAAAACAATATTTATACCCATCCGACGATGGCGGAATCATTCAACAACCTGTTTGATGTATAAAATTTAAAGTCGCAGAAACCCTTTACGGTTTCTGCGGCTTTTTGAATTTAGTGTCTGGTAAATATAGAATATATTGATTGTGGAATACTATAGTGATAGGTTTGGAATATGTTTTTTATTTCAATCGGAGGGTTTCTAATGAAAAGACTATTTAAATTATGCACGATTGGTGGTATCGCCCTGGTCATCGCAGCCTGCGGGAATGGTGAGGAAGAAGCTGACACGAGTGATGAAGCTGCAACTGAAGAGAGTCGGTCGGCAGAGGGTGGTCCGGGAGATTCTGTGTCAGACGAGGAAGAAATTGAAGATGCGGACGCTGAATCAGAAAACGAATCAGAAGAAACAGAGTCTGATGCATCCGATGAAGAGCAGTCAAAAACATTCGTCATAGAAGAAGAAGGCTTTATGAACGAACTGGTCTATTATCATATTGATGATGAAGTACAAAGACAAACTTCAGAAAGTGAAATTACTTACGAAGCTCTGGCTGTAGAAAATGAAGATGAAGCGAGAAGCTTACTGGAAGAAGAGGCTGTGGATTACAGCAGTGTGGATGGTGTGGAACACAGTATAGAATATGGTGGTGACGGAATCACAGAAACGCTTGAAGTGGATTATACAGTCGCAAATCTTGGTGAAATCGCGAATCTTGAAGGTGCTGAATTTGACGAAGAGGCAGAAGATGCTCAGTTTATCAGCATGGAGCAATCCGAAGAACAATTAGTAGGTGCCGGCTATGAACCGGCTGAAGGTGAATAATGACAGTGAATTTGAAGATGGGAGCCCTCCTGTCTTCTTTTTTTATGTAAAATTGACTATGATAGGGATAAACATCTAACGGGAGTGATACATATGGATAAGATTATAAATATTAAAGATGTGAAATGGATTAAGGGCGGACAAGAAATTCTAAAAGATATCAACTGGACGGTAAACAATGGTGAACATTGGGCTGTCCTGGGATTGAACGGTTCTGGAAAAACATCGTTGCTTAACATTGTGACAGGTTATAATTATCCGACGATGGGTGACGTTACGATACTCGACACGACTTTTGGAAAAGCGAGCATTCCTGAAATGCGTAAGAGAACCGGTGTAGTTTCAACTGCACTGGAAAGATTTGATGCGACATTAAATAACCAGACGGTAGAAGATATCATGCTGAGCGGCAAGTTTTCTTCATTTGGCATTTACAGGGAAGTGACTGAAGAGGACCGCAGAAAAGCTGAAAGCATCATGAACGATTTGAGACTGGGTTATTTGGAAGGTCAATATTATAGGACGTTATCCCAAGGTGAAAAGAGACGAACGATTATCGGACGTGCACTGATGACCCATCCGGAGCTTCTCATACTGGATGAACCATGTTCGGGTCTTGATATATTGTCGCGTGAAGATGTGCTAGGCATTACCGAGAATATTAAAGAGCGTGAAAGCCACTTGATCTATGTCACGCACCACATTGAAGAAATTACCGATGTCATTACCCACGTATTGCTGATGAAAGACGGGGAGGCCGTAGTCAGCGGTAAAAAAGAAGATGTCCTGACATCAGAAAATCTAAGTGATATTTATAAAACCCCTGTAAAAGTCCATTGGGAAAATAAACGCCCGTGGCTGTCAATTTCCAGTAAATAAACATACAATTTATGTTATATTTAATGTGATAATGTACAACTTAATGGAGGAGTGGGGATCATCAAGTTTAAACTGATTTTTATAATATCCAGTCTTGTCTTAGCATTATTACCGGTCAACGCAATGGCAAACACATTGCAGCCCGGACAGAATTTCAATAATGAAAATAATGAACAGCAAAATGATTATACGGAGTCGTCGGAAGAGGGTAACTGGACAGAGCCGGAAGAGTCATATGATAACAGCGGCAATAATAATAATTTTAACAATAATAACAACAACAACTATAATAATGATGAAAATTACTATGATAACAACAACTACAACAATGAAAATAATTACAATAATGATGAGGGCAATTGGGAAACACAGCAGGAGCCTGCAGAACAGTATGAAGAACCTGCACAACAGGAGCCGGTCATAGAAGAGCCGGTCGAACCTGAAACTCAGTATGAGGAACCGGTAGAAGAAGCACCGATAATTGAAGAGCCTGTTGAAGTTGAGGAACCTGAGCCGTCCGTAGATGTGAATACTTTAGATGCGGAAGTATTCTCTATATCTGGTGAAGCCGCTGATGAAGACGGTGAAGGGGTTGAAGGCATCGAGCTTATATTGAATGGTGAGTCTTTTGATGAACAGAGTGTTACAACAGACGAGGACGGGCGATTTTTATTTGAGGAAGTGCAGTCAGGTGATTATCAGATAGAAATAAAACCGACTGAAGAGTATGAAGTCTCCGAGCCTACAATGGAATTGGAAGTGACAGACCGCAGTAAAAGAGGCTTGGAAATTAATTTGACCGAAGCGGCAGAAGAGGAATCAGAACCTTCCGAGCCTGTGACGACAGAAGAAGAGGTGATGGCGGCTGAAACCAGCTCTTTAAGCTCCATGGACTGGACATTGATCGGCACTGGTATTGTGTTTGCTTTAATCAGTTTATTCGTACTATTATTCAAAAGAGTTAGAAATAATTAAATTAGTATGTTTTAAACCATGTAAATGTGGTATATATTAAATAACTGATAATAATAAATATTTCCTATCCTAAAATTACACTGGAATCAGCTGTTGCTGGTTCTGGTGTTTTTTTTGTGTTATAAAATATAATTGATATAAGATAGAATATTTCGAATATACAAAAATCAGTCGCGGGTTTTGTTGTTATCGCTGTCTATACATGGTAAGGTTTTCATATAACTAAAGGGGTGAGTGAAATGGCAGTAAATCGTGATGATGTAAAGGGGATTATCGAAGCACTCGGTGGAAAAGAGAACATCAATGCGGCGACGCATTGTGTGACCAGGTTACGTCTGGCGCTCGATGATGAGAGCAAGGTGGATAAGGAAAAGCTGGATTCGATCGATCTGGTTAAAGGGTCTTTTGCTGCTAACAATCAGTTCCAGGTTGTTATCGGACAAGGTACGGTGGATGAAGCATTTAAAATCTTTGAAGAAGAGACCGGTAAAGGGGGCGGCTCCAAAGATGAAGTGAAAGAAGCTGCTGCAGCTAAGATGAACCCGTTGCAGCGGTTCATTAAAATGCTGGGGGATATATTTATTCCAATATTGCCGGCGATAGTTACAGCCGGTCTTTTGCTCGGTTTGAACAACCTGCTTACTTTGGAGGGGCTTTTCTGGGAAGCTGATTCTGTGATTACCCGTTTCCCTGGTATTGAAGGTATTGCGAGCATGATCAACTTCATTGCCGTGGCACCATTCATCTTCCTGCCGGTATTGATCGGCTGGTCTGCGATGAGAGTGTTCGGCGGGAATCCGTTGCTTGGTATCGCGCTCGGTGTCGCATTGTGTCACCCGGATCTCGCCAGTCAATATGGTCTTTTTGACAGTGAAGCCGGAGAACTTGCAGATATTCCGACATGGAATGTATTCGGTCTGGAAGTCCAGCAGCTGAACTATCAGGGGCAGGTGCTACCGGTACTTGTGGCGACCTGGGTGCTTGCAAAAGTTGAGCAGTTCCTGAATAAGCGCGTTCACGATATGTTTAAACTGCTGGTTGTCGCCCCGGTTGCGCTAGTTGTCGTGGGTATTCTTACTTATACAATAATCGGTCCGATCACTTTATGGGGCAGTACACTTGTTACAGATGCAATTATCTGGCTGTTTGAAACTGCAGGCATTCTGGGCGGAGCAGTCTACGGTCTGTTCTATGCACCGTTAGTCATTACCGGGATGCATCATATGTTCCTGGCAGTGGATCTGCAGCTTATCGGGACGACAGGTTCTACATTTTTATGGCCGATACTGGCAATTTCAAATATTGCACAGGGCTCCGCAGCATTTGGCGCATGGATGATTTACCGTAAAAATAAAAAGAAAAAAGAAGAAGGTCTGGCCATGACTTCAGGAATTTCAGGCTGGCTGGGTGTCACTGAACCTGCGATGTTCGGTGTGAATCTGCCGTTGAAATATCCATTTATCGCTGCGATACTGACGACCTCTGTAGTCGGGGGTATTTTCGGGGCGAACATGTTGACGGCATACAGTGTAGGTGTCGGTGGTGTACCAGGTGTCATATCGATTACAGAAGGTTTTTGGCTGCTGTTCTCGATCGGTATGCTGATTGCGATCGTAGTGCCGTTCGTGCTCACGCTCGTATTCTCGAAATTCACAAAAGATGAAGCGAAAGACATGGTAGACGTAGACTAAATTTAAAGGAGTTTTGACAGTGGCTGTTTCAGATTGGAGAAAGTCGGTAGTGTATCAGATCTATCCAAAATCATTCAATGATTCAAATGGTGACGGTACAGGCGATATTCAAGGTATTATTCAGAAACTGGATTATTTACAATTACTTGGCGTGGATTATATATGGCTGACTCCGGTCTATGAATCCCCGATGAATGATAATGGGTACGACATCAGTAATTATTATGAAGTGAATCCGCAATTCGGTACGAAAGAAGATTTGCAGGAACTGCTTGATGAAGCTCATAAAAAAGATTTAAAAGTCATGATGGATCTGGCTTTCAATCACACATCAACTCAACATCCATGGTTCATTGAGTCCAAAAAATCAAAGGATAATCCATATCGTGATTATTATATATGGAGAGACGGGACTTATGACACGCCGCCGACGAACTGGGAATCAAAATTCGGCGGTAATGCCTGGACGTACGATGATGATACGAATCAGTACTATTTAAGACTGTTTGATGTCACCCAGGCAGACTTGAACTGGGAAAATGACAAAGTCCGTCACGAAATTTTTAAAATGATCAATTATTGGATAGATTTCGGTATAGACGGTTTCAGATTTGATGTGATGAATCTGCTGTCAAAAGGCGCATTCGAGAATTCGGACGGGCCGGGTAAAGAATTCTATACGGACGGCCCGCGAATACATGAGTACATTCATGAAATGAATCAGGAAACTTTTGGGGATAAAGAAGTGATGACTGTCGGTGAAATGTCATCAACGACAATCGACCACTGCATTAAATATACGAATCCCAAAAGACAGGAATTGAACTCTGTCTTTAATTTCCACCATTTAAAAGTGGATTATCCGAATGGGGAGAAATGGGCGAAGGCACCTTATGATTTTATCCAGCTGAAAGAGACGTTAATGAAGTGGCAGCTCGGTATTTATGAGGGCGGCGGATGGCATGCCATATTCTGGTGTAACCATGATCAGCCGAGAGTTGTGTCGCGTTTTGGTAAAGATGATACAGAGGAAAACCGTCTGAGAAGTGCAAAGATGCTTGCTATCTCACTGCATGGACTTCAGGGCACACCTTATATTTTTCAGGGCGAAGAGTTTGGGATGACCAATCCAGGCTTTGAACGCATCGACCAGTACAGAGATGTGGAAAGTTTAAATGCCTATGACCTGCTTAAAGATAAAGGATTGACGTATCAGGAAGTCATCGAAATTTTAAAAACGAAGTCCCGTGATAATGCACGCACACCGATGCAGTGGGATGACAGTAAGAATGCTGGATTCACTGACGGACAGCCTTGGATTGATGTAGCAGAAAATTATGCTGACATTAATGCCAAAAATGCTGTTGAAGATAATAATTCAGTATTTTATACTTATAAAAAGCTCATTGATTTGCGTCATAATATGGAAATATTGACAACTGGCGATATCAGGCCTTTATTGATGCAACATAAGAATTTGTTCGTCTATGAAAGAAACCTGAGTGGAGAATCACTTCTGGTGATTTCAAACTACAGTGCCAGGACGGTGCCTTATCCTGAAGATGTCAATGCAGACGGAGAAATTTTAATCTCAAACTATGATGACCGGATATCAGAACTGAGACCTTTTGAAACAATGATGATTTATAAAAAATAACTGTTACAATTGAAACAACGATTTAAAATTGAATTGACTAAGGTGACGCTATGAATTTAAATAAGTACAATCAAATTTATCAATCCTTATCGAGTGACATCGTTGAAGGTAAATACGAAACAGGAGAAATTCTGCCCTCGGAACATAAGCTTCTGAAGAGTTTCGGTGTTTCCAGGGAAACGGTGAGAAAAGCACTGAATCTCCTGCAGGAAAACGGCTATATTCAGAAAATGAAGGGCAAGGGATCCGTTATCATTTACAACCCTTCAATGAATCTGACGGTATCTCATTTAATTAGTTTCAAAGAAGTACAGGAACAGCAAGAAAAAATCTACACTACAAAAGTCTACAGTTTAGAAAAAATCCCGGCAGAAGAATGTCCAAATGTTCAGGTGTCGTTGAACCTGAGTGACCAAACGCCGATATGGCAGCTGATCCGTCAAAGATTGTATGAAGATAAAACGCACATTATAGATACGGATTATTTCATGTATGATATGATGCCCGGGCTGACGGAAGAAATAGCCGCCGGCTCCATCTATGAATATATAGAAGAGAGATTGGGCCATAAAATCTCATATTCACAAAAGGAGATTACATTCAGCCCAATGACAGAATTGGATATAGAATTATTCGGGCCGGTTCAGCCGCCCTATACAGCAAATGTTAAATCAGTCGTGCATTTGAGTGATGCCACGCCGTTCCAGTATAATGTGTCAAAACACCTGACAAATGAGTTTAAATTTGTCGATTTTTCAAGAAGATTTACCGGCGAGTAAATAATTCCTTGCATCATAAATTTAATTTTGTTATTATGTAAGATACCGTGCTAAGCGGGGAATTAGCGGTGCCCTGTACTTGCAAGCCGCTCCAGCAAGGCTGAATCCCGCTTCTGAGGGTATCAGTGTGAAGACTGCCTTAATATCATTGGTGTTGAGACTTCGGTCCTATGCAATGGGACGTCATGAATCATGTCAGGTCCGGAAGGAAGCAGCATTAAGTGACCCATCCCATGTGCCGTAGGGCTGCCGAGGTTGAGCTGATGTTTTAAGTAACGTTTGTTCTGATTTCTCAAGGAAGCGGTGCACGGCTACATATAGAAGACTGTATCTATTTTTATAGATACAGTCTTTTTTTAATTCGTAAAAGATGTGTTATTAATGTTATAATAGTGGACGATATTAGAAAATGTGGAGGTGCCGCTGAATGGAGTATCAAGCATTATACCGTGCATTTCGGCCCCAGAGTTTTACAGATGTCGTCGGGCAGAAGCATGTGACTAAAACATTAAAGAATGCCATCATCAGAAATAAGGAATCACATGCTTATTTATTCAGTGGTCCAAGAGGGACGGGGAAGACGAGTATCGCAAAGATTTTTGCGAAGGCGCTGAACTGTCAGTTTGGCCAGGATGGTGAACCGTGCAACGAATGTGATGTATGTATCAGCATTACGGACGGCAGTGCCAATGATGTGATAGAAATTGATGCCGCAAGTAATAACGGTGTTGATGAAATTAGAAGTTTGAGGGAGAAAGTGAAATATGCCCCATCTCTCACACAATATAAAGTGTATATCATCGATGAGGTCCATATGCTGACGACCGGTGCCTTCAACGCACTGCTTAAGACATTGGAAGAACCGCCTGAACATGCGATATTCATCCTTGCTACGACAGAACCTCATAAAATTCCGGCAACAATCATTTCGCGTTGTCAGAGATTCGATTTTAAAGCGATTGAAAATAATGAGATCATTGAACGTTTGAAATATGTCGCTGAATCCGAATCGATTGAATATGACGCAGAAGCAATGGACTACATCGCAAGGACAGCCGAGGGCGGTATGCGTGACGCACTGAGTATCATGGACCAGGTGATTGCGTACAGCAACGACATAATCACGCTGGATGATGCAGTGATGATCACCGGCGGCATCAAGCAGGATTCTTTGAACGAGTGGCTGAAACTCATCGAAAATAAAGACTCCAGAGCGGCGTTCATACAGTATCATCATTTTATTGATGAAGGTAAGGACCCGACACGCCTGATTCATGAGCTTGTTTATTACATCAGGGATATCATTTTGATGAAGCATTCGAATGAGATGAATGAAGATATCGCATTTTACAATGTTGAAGATAAAGTGCTTTATGAAATGATTGATGTTCTGAATGATGCGATGGTCATGATGAGATTTTCCGTTAATACGAGTGTCCATTTGGAAGTGGTCATTGTGAAGCTGATTGAAGTGTTGTCAAAACACAATAATGTGGTGGAAGCACCTGAAGTGGACTTGTCGCATATCGAAGAGAAACTGGGTGAGCTGGAGCGCAGGCTGGAAAATGCCCAGCTCGCACCACAGTCAAACAGTGATGTAAAAAAACAACAGACAAAACGTACAAATGGTAAAGGTTATTCAATCAGCCAGATAGAAAAAGTGCTGGATAAGGCGAACAAGGAAGATATTGTTAAGCTGAAAGACGGCTGGCCGCAGGTGTATCAGTATGTGGAAGAGAAAAAATTCCATGCTTTAAGGTCTCTCATCAAAGATTCGGAACCGGTTGCTGCAAGTGACACACACGTACTGATTAAATTTGATAACGATGTGCATTCCGAGCTTATCAATAACGATGATAAGAAAAAACAGGAGTTGGAAGCCATTATCCCGACGATCATAGGTAAGGAAGTCCAAGTCGTGGGTGTGCCTCAATCGAGCTGGCAGCAGGTGAGAGCGGACTATATCAAAGAAAGAAAGTCAGGCAGACAACAGGAGACTAAAACTGATGAGAAAAAACCGTCCGATGTTGCGAAAGAACTGTTCGACAGCAGTATAGTGGAAACTAGGGATTAATAAAGGTTTATAGTATAATAATAATCATATATAATGAATAAATGAAAATTAAATTTTTGGAGGAATTATAAATGCGCGGTGGAATGAATAACATGCAAGGCATGATGAAGCAGATGCAGAAGATGCAGAAGAAAATGGAAGAAGAGCAGGAAAAGCTGAAAGAAGAAACGGTTGTAGGTTCAGCTGGCGGCGGAATGGTGAAAGTGACTGTATCCGGTCAGAAAGAAATCATGGATGTTGAAATCAGTGAAGAAGTGGTAGATCCTGAAGATATTGAAATGCTGCAGGACCTGGTTGTTGCTGCAACAAATGAAGCGATGACTAAAGCGGATGAACTGATGAGTGACCGTTTAGGTAAACACACTAAAGGTTTAAACATTCCAGGAATGATGTAATATGCATTATCCTGAACCAATTTCAAAGCTCATTGACAGCTTCATGAAATTGCCGGGCATTGGGCCGAAAACAGCCCAGCGTCTGGCATTTTATGTTTTGAACATGAATGAAGAGGACGTTGTTGATTTTTCACGCAGCCTGATGGAAGTGAAAAGAGAATTGCAGTTCTGTTCAGTGTGCGGCCATATCACTGACGTGGACCCATGCTATATATGTTCGGATAAATCAAGGGACAGAAGTGTCATCTGTGTCGTCCAAGATACAAAAGACGTCATCGCTATGGAGAAAATGCGGGAATACCGTGGAATGTACCACGTACTGCACGGAGCAATCAGCCCGATGGACGGGATCGGACCTGAAGATATCAATATCCCACCGCTTCTCGAGCGACTGAAAGATGAAGAAGTCCAGGAACTGATTCTTGCGACCAATCCAAACATCGAGGGCGAATCTACAGCGATGTACATCTCAAGACTCGTCAGACCCATCGGTTTGAAAACGACGCGACTCGCTCACGGACTGCCCGTCGGCGGGGATCTGGAATACGCAGATGAAGTGACATTGTCGAAGGCGATTGAATATCGTACTGAATTGTAAGCGTGTATCTGAAAGAGTGCCACCACATTTTATTGTGATGGCACTCTTTTCCATGTCTGGATATTCTCTTCGGCAGGCATAAGTTCTATAATTTTAAGCCGATTATATTTAATTCGACTGTAAATCGGCATATGTCATGCGGTTTTGACATAGTTATGACTAAAATATTCAATTTTCAAACCTGTCCCTTGATTTTCGGTTGCATCTGTCATATAATAAATCTCGAAAGTGAATAGATTAAATTTAATATAATTAAAATCGAATTAATGAAGGGTGTGCATTGCTTTGGAAGAAAAGGATCCGCGTATTAAAGTTTTTACGGTATTCATGAAATCTTCCCAGTCAGTACAAAAACTCATCAAACAGGATTTTCTAAAAAAAGAAATTAACTTAAATGAATATGCGGTGATGGAGCTCCTTTATCATAAGGGCGATCAGCCGATTCAGTCGATTGGCAGGCGTATCCTGCTGGGGACGGGCAGCATTACTTATGTCATCGATAAACTTGAGCATAAAGGCTTCTTATATAGAAGACCGTGCCGGGAAGACCGCCGTAAAATGTTTGCCTGCATTACAGAAGCGGGTAAGGAGTACATGGATACCCGGGTTGCCCAGCAGGAAGCTTTAATCAATTCGATTTTTGATGAGTGGAACGATGGTGAAGTAGAAGATGCGATCAATTTATTGAAGCGTATCGGCACCCACTCAGAGCGTTTATTGAAAAAATAAAGTTTATATCTTTGGTATAAGCTTAAAATTAGAACTAATATCTCGAATTGGAGATAATGAACTTGGAGGATATATATGACTACAGAATTATTAGGCATCCATCACGTAACTGCAATGACAGATGATGCGATGAGAAACTATGAATTTTTTACAGATATACTTGGAATGCGTCTTGTTAAGAAGACCGTGAACCAGGATGATATACAGACATATCATACATTTTTTGCGGATGATGTCGGATCGCCGGGGACGGACATGACATTCTTTGATTTTCCGAACAACCTTAAAGGCATCCGCGGAACGAACTCAATTTCAAGGACGGGCCTCAGGGTGCCGAATGATGAAGCGCTGGAATATTACCTGGAGCGCTTTAATGAATTCGGTATTAAAAATGAAGGTATTAAAGAGTTGTTTGGCAAAAAGATATTGCCTTTTGAAGAGTCTGACGGTCAGAGATACCAGCTATTCTCAGATGAAAATAATGAAGGTGTAGCTCCGGGCACACCATGGAAAAATGGGCCTGTTCCGGAAGATAAAGCAATATATGGATTGGGGCCGATTGAAATAACAGTAAGCTATTACGATGATTTCAAACAGGTGTTGACATCTATATACGATATGAAACCTGTAATTGAAGAAGAATACGTCACTGTCTTCGATGTCGGCGCCGGCGGTAACGGCGGCCAGGTTATTTTAAGAAAAGACGAAACGAAGCAGGGACAGCAGGGCTACGGAGAAGTGCACCATGTTTCTTTCAGAGTGGAAGATCACGCTGCGATTAAAGCCTGGGAAGAGAAGTACAATGAACTTGGTGTCGGGCACTCAGGCAATGTGGACAGGTTCTACTTTGAAGCTTTATATGCGAGAGTCGGTCATATCTTAATAGAACTTTCCACTGACGGGCCAGGTTTCATGGGTGACGAACCATATGAAACACTTGGTGAAAGTTTGGCACTGCCGCCGATGCTTGAACCGAAACGTGAACAGATTGAGGCTCAGGTCCGTCACTTTGATACAACGCGGACAGATAAATAATAATATATGATAAATCGGGAGATGGGATTATGGAAGCAATTCAAAGGATTCACCATATTACAGCAATTGTAGGAGATCCAAACGAAAATTTGAAATTTTACAGAGATGTTTTAGGTCAGAGATTAATCAAGCAGACAGTGAACTTTGACGATAATGGAGTGTATCACCTGTATTTCTCTGATGAAGATGTGACACCGGGGACGGTCATCACATTCTTTCCTTGGACAAACGATAATGTTGGCCGAAAAGGCAGCGGACAGGTGGGTAGAATTGCTTACCGAGTACCTGAAGGCAGCATTGATTACTGGAAAGAGCGTTTAGCTGATCATGGTGTTGATGTTATTGAGACTGAATTTTTTGGAGCGAAGACTTTGGAATTCAGTGATGTCCACGCTCTGGATCTTGCAATTGTTGAAGGGACGGAAACAGCTGACAGCAACGATATTCTCGGATTCCACGGTGCGGAATTATTATCAGGTGATCCTGATGGAACGAAAGAATTGCTGACAGGAAAAATGGGGCTGAATGAAATGGATATAAATGATGGTAATCAGCACTTTGAAACTGTGGGTGCAGAAAAAAATCATATCATCACTTCATTACCGCCTCAGCCAATAGGGCGGTTCGGTATTGGAACTGTCCACCATATCGCATGGTCTGTCCCTGACTTGGATGTTCTAAAAGAATGGCAGAGTGCTTTGACGCATGATGGCTTTGGAGTGACAGAAGTAAGGGACAGAAACTATTTCAAATCGATTTATACCGGTGAAAAAGGCAATGTTGTCTTTGAATTTGCAACTGACGGTCCCGGGTTTGACGTCGATGAAGATAAATCAGAACTGGGCACTTCACTGAAACTTCCGGCACAATATGAACATTTAAGACCGGAATATGAGAAGTCACTGCCTAAACTTGATATATAAGGAGCGGGTAGAATGCTCGAATTTTCCCCTGAACAACTGACGGATAAAGAGAAGAAAAAGTTTTTAATCGGTTCGGTGATCCCGAGACCAATCGCGCTGTTATCGACAATTTCTGATGATGGTGTCATAAATGTGGCGCCGTTCAGCTATTTCAACATTGTCACTTATAATCCGCCGATATTCTCTGTAGCAGTACAGCGTGAAGAAGGCGAGAGCAAAGATACAGCAAGGAATATACTGGACAATAAAGAAGCGGTGGTCCATATCGTGGATGCGGATAATGTCGAACAGGCGAATAACACTTCTGCACCGCTGTCAAAAGGCGAGAGTGAACTTGATATTTCAAGTTTTACAACAGTGGATTCCAAAACTTTGAAAGTACCCGGATTAAATGAAACAAAAGTAAGGTATGAAACAGAACTGCATCAAAATGTGGTGATATATAATGAAGAGAATATTCCAACGACGGATCTGCTGCTGTTAAAGGTGAAGCATTATCACATCGATTCGGATATTTATCACAACGGTTATATTGACCCGTTAAAACTTAAAGCGGTCAGCAGACTCGCTGGAAATGATTATGCTGATATTGGGAAGATTTTCACTGTGGAACGACCGGAATAATAAAAAGATAAATGGAAAGTGAGCATTTCAGATGAATTCTTTTTAAAAACTATTTAACAGTTCAAAGGAGAATAAAGAAAATATGGAAAATATAAAATTAGCAGTTATATTCTACAGTATGGGCGGCACGTACTGTAACAGTGGCGGAATGGGTTAAGAACGGTGTCAACAACTGATTCATAAATTATTTGGAGCCTAACTGTTATCAGTCGGGCTTTTTTTATTATATTAGGGTACCTTTATCTGAAAATTTCATCTATCATAGAAGTATGACAACGCAGCTTACTATGACAGAAAGAAGTGTGACTTCATGGATTTAATAATGATTATATTACCGGTCTTTCTGATTTTTGGGGTGGGTTATCTTTCGGATAAAATACTTAAATTTGATATTAAATCAATTTCATCGATGTCTCTATATATATTACTGCCCATTCTTACCTTCAATACCTTTTACCGGAATGAACTGACTATCGATTATTTGTATGTATTTTTCTTCACCTTTTTGCTGACTGGAATTTTACTTGTCATCACTGTCGTCTGGGGATATTTCATCAAATCCTCAAAGGAAGATATATCAGCGATATTACTTGGGACTTTATTTCCGAACAGCGGTAACTACGGGACACCGGTTGCGCTCTTTGCGCTCGGAGCGACTGCGTTCGACTATGCGATCGTATTGATGGTGCTTCATGGATTCGTCATCAGTACGGTTGGGATATTTATCGCCTCATTCGGCAGCGGGGCGACCATCACGGTTAAAGAAGCGCTTATAAATATATTTAAAATACCGGTCATTCACGGAGCGGTTGTGGGCATTGTTTTCCAGCTGGCAAATATCAGGCTCGATCAGGGTATTCTGGATATAGTCGAAATGACTGGGAATGCCGCTATTCCTGTAGTCATGCTGATTTTAGGAATGCAGCTTGCGCGTATCACTAGAGAAAGTTTTGAAATTAAAGACATGACTGCTGTTGTGTCCATCCGAATGGTGCTGTCACCAATCATCGCTGCGGCACTGGTCATGATCATGCCTGTGGACGATACGATGAAAATGGTATTCATTTTATTGAATGCAATGCCGGTAGCGGCGAATTCGACAATGCTCGCGGTCCAGTTTAATGTGAAGCCGAATGTAGTGTCATTTTCTACATTGATTACAACATTGATCAGCATACTGACAATACCGATATGTCTATATTTAATCGGCATATGATTGAATGAAAAATATCTCTATGGTTGACTGCCGGACCATAGAGATAAATTTAATTACTATCTGTTCAGCTGTAGATGCTCGCTCATTTTCACGCCGCCTGTTGAAGCGGTAATGTCGATGGCATCTCCTTCATTCATGAGTGGCAGATTGTTTAACTCGTAATATCCGTCTGCATCGGCTTTTGTCGAATATGTTCCGCCATCGTGATAAGTCACTGCCACTTCAGCTTCCGGTAATGTGCTGCCGAATACGGATGAGGTTTCGGATGAAGAAACGATGCTCGACTCCAGATACACTTCATCCAGTATAATATTTGAACGCTCTCCTCCTGCGTCCGAATCCACCCTGGCCTGTGCCGGTACAACATCAACACTGCTTACAAAAACGGAACAGATAAACATCAGACTGACAATTTTGGTGAAGAAGCCATTTATACTAATGTCATCCACGTTATTCTGATTATTCATTGGATCCACACTCCTGCTTGAGATTAATCATAAAGATAAAATATTTTGATGTGAGAATCAAACGATAACCCGCTCTGTAACAGTATTATATTATTTCTGTAATATAATGGACACTACTAAGTAGATTGATAACGAGGAGGGTTTGTTGTGATAATAAAGAGGTTTGGACTTCTGATTATTCCAATCATGCTGCTTGCGGCATGCGAAGAAACGGATGAAGGTTCTGAAGAGATGAGTGAAGACCAGACGGAACAAGCTGAGGTCGGACTCGAAACAATTGTGGAACACCTGGAGTCGCCCTGGTCGATTGACCGGCATAATGATACGTTTTATCTTACTGAAAGGACGGGAAGTATAGTGAAGGCTGACGCTGAAGGTGATGAACGGCAGGAAGTGGAATTATCAGATGAATTGTCCAATGCTTCTGAAGCGGGACTTCTTGGTTTTGTACTGTCACCGGATTTTGAAGACTCAAACGAGGCGTATGCATATTACACTTATGAACATGAAGATGGCCAGTTTAACCGTGTGGTGAGACTGATTCTGTCGGATGATATCTGGTCGGAGGATGAAATATTACTGGATGATATTCCAGGCGGCGAGGTGCATCACGGCGGAAGACTTGTGATCGGACCCGACGAATATCTTTATATCACAGCCGGGGATGCAGGCGAAGCAGATTTATCACAACAGCTGGATTCACTCGGAGGTAATATACTCAGAATGACATTGGACGGAGCGGTGCCATCGGATAATCCGTTTGATGATTCGTATGTATACAGTTACGGTCACCGAAATCCGCAGGGTCTGGCATGGAGCGACGATGAAACGATGTATGCAAGTGAACACGGTGATAATACAAATGATGAAATCAACTTAATTGAAGCGGGCAATAACTATGGCTGGCCGGTCATCGAAGGGATGGAAGAAGAAGAAGGTATGGAATTGCCGCTCTTTACATCCGGGGATGATACATGGGCGCCGTCAGGGATGGCTTATCATGAAGACAGTTTATATGTCGCTGCGCTCAGAGGGAATGCATTGATGGCATTTGATTTGGAGACGGAAGAATACAGTGAAATCATTACCGATCTCGGCAGGATTCGAGATGTAATGGTGGATGGTGATTACCTGTACTTCGTTTCAAACAATACCGACGGCCGCGGGGATCCTGATGAAACAGATGATAAACTGTACAGACTGCCGCTCGCTGATGTTGAATAAAAAAACCATCTCTGCTCACTTTGACATGCAGAGATGGTTTTTATTTTACTGATATCTGGGTTTGTCCTTCAGCATGAAGGTCAGTATGAATCCAATGAAAGTGAGAATGCCCATCACACCGAATGCATATGTTGTGCCCCAGTATGTGGCGACCGTTTCAGCTGCATCCATATTGACTACTGTGATACTGATGATTGAAGTCAGTACGATGATGCCGAATGTCATGGCGAACTGACGGATTGTATTGTTGATCGCAGAACCATGTGGAATTTCTTCATCGTCCAGTTCTGACATGCTTATCGTGACCAGCGGCATCAGTGTTAAGCCGAAACCGAACATGAATATGCAGAAATAACCCATTATGAAGTAGGGCGAGCTATCCATGCCGACCGTGTTCAATAAAATTAGAGACAGGGTCGTCATTGCGAAACCTGTAATTGCAATCGTTCTTCCGCCATACCGGTCATATAATGAACCGGAAACAAAAGTGATGACCGAGAGCAGTATGGTTCCCGGCACTAATAAAAAGCCGGACAGAAATGCACTCGTACCGAGCACTGTTTGTGAAAACATGGGCAGGATCGTTTCTGTCGATAAGAGCAGCATCATGTTGATGAAGATAAGTATCAGCGAAAGCGTAAAGGTTTTATTTCTGAATAAATTCAAGTTCAAAACCGGTGCTGGCAGTTTAAACTGTCTTGTGACAAAGAACCACAACAGGAGTAAGCCGATAAGGATTGGTGGGAGAACCATCAAGTCCATAAAACCATAGACACTCACATTGCTTAATCCGAATATGAATAAAGAAAATCCGAGCGCTGACAATATAATAGAAGTCATATCCAGACTGACCTCATTCTTCTTCAACACACTTTTCATCAGGAAGATTGCTAGAATCAAAGTGATGAGAACGAGCGGCAGAAGCACCCAGTGCAGTGAACGCCAGTCGAGCACATCGATAATCCCCCCGGAAATCGACGGCGCTGAAGCGGGGGCGACATTTGTAACAGCGCCGAGCATGCCCATTGCAAATCCCCGCCGGTGATATGGAAAGACGATTAACAATATCGTTTGAACGAGCGGCAGGATGATACCTGCTCCGATGGCCTGGATAACTCTTGAAAGAATCAACACACCGAAGTTCGGAGACCACCCGCCGATGATTGTACCGACGACCATGCATGACATCGCGAATACCACGAGCGCTTTTGAGGAAAAGGTCGTTGATAAATAACCGGACATCGGTATGAAGATGATGCTGGTCAATAAGAATGATGTCGTCAGCCACTGGACCTGTGTAGCGTTGATATCAAACTCTGCCATTATAGTAGGAAAAGCTGTTATCAGTAAAAATTGGCTGAATGTAAATAAAAAGGCTGCAGCCATAATGACTGCGACCACACCTTTCGACTCCACTTTTTCTTTTGCCATATCCATCACCCTCACTGATCTTTGTTTGACAACTACATTGTTTCATACTGGAAAACCCTGGTCAATGTTGTCATGACAGGGGTTTGACGATGTGCAGACCCGGATCGTGGAGAAACATCTCTACTATATAGTAGGAACCGGATTACTGTATGAGTTGTTAAGCATGTCTCAAAGAGTACTATATATAGAGTGAACTATAATCATTTTAAAATTTAGAGCATTAGGGTTGCTTTTTAAAATAATACTGGTATAGTTGTAAGTCTAGTTCATTTCTCAATGAAAAGAGATGCGGACTGGAACTTGCAAAAGAACACAGCGGACACTCGGCTGTTATTAAATAGTTCCTTCCTATAGTATACCTTTTAATAAAGAGTCGCATTCTAAAAGGGAAGCAGCGAAAAAGAATTTTAAAAGAATTTAATAAAACACTTGCATTATGTTTTGAAAGCCTGTATAGTTATTTCTTGTCGGGTCAAAACGAAACACCGATTGAACCGGCAGCTGCAGAAATTAATAGAATACACTTGAAATTAATGCTTGCATTCGATAAGCTGGTGTGTTAAGGTATTAAAGCAGTCAAAAACGAGAACATTGAAAACTGAATGACAATATGTCAACGTTTAATTCCGATAAAAGTTTCTATTGAATAGGAACACAAGTTGAGGCGAACAACAGAACACGCAACAAATGATACTG
>NZ_LFKO01000001.1:626626-721353 GCF_001265075.1 Salinicoccus sp. YB14-2 | reverse complement strand
AGTCGTTAAGCTCTCCAGCGCCGATGGTAGTTGGACTGACGTCCCGTTAGAGTAGGACGCTGCCAGGCAAACTTTTAGAGACCCTTTGCGGTCTCTTTTTTTGATTAACACTAAAATACTATTATATATTCGTATAAATAAGCCGGTCAAAGCAAATAGTCTTTGACCGGCTTATTGTCGTTATTCTACATCTTTTAAGCTTGAAATGTGACGTGAGTATTATCTTTTGACATATTTAGTATATTTTTACCGGCGTGTACATGTCAAATTTTATATGGTAACATTAAAGAAATTTCAAATTATTGTCTGGGGGAATTGCGATGGGAAGTAAATCTAAAATAGCATTAATTTTAGGAGTGCTTGCAGGTGTATTATTATTAGCGGCAATAGGCGGTTTTGCAGCTTATCAGTTCTTTGTCAACACGCCAAAGAACAGTTATCTTCTTACTGAAAAGGAAGAAATGGATTATTTCACGGAAGTGATTGAAGAGCGTTTTGAAAATGAATTGGACTGGTATGAACAGACTCAGACGAATGCGGTGGAAACAGGCTACACTTTGACTGCTGATGTTAATGATCCCAGTTTAAGTCAAATGGGGATTGACCAGATGATTAATCAATCTGAAATCACTTTGCAGACTCAACTGGATAACGAAAATGAATATTCTTCTGCAGATATTTCTGGTAATATCTCAGGATTTGAGTTTGACGGAATCTTCGCATATCTGGATGCAGAATCAGCAGGTGTCACATTTCCATTTATAGAAGAGTACATAACCTTAAATGAATCCGATGCGGTTTCCTTCCTGAATACTATAGAACCGGGAGCTGTAGAAGAGAATACCGAAGTTGATTACTCTGATTTCTTTACAGGTTCTTTGAGTGAGGAAAATATGGAATACATACAAGACGAATATATAACATTTGTCCGAGAAGAGCTGCCTGATGATGCTTTCAGCTCCGAAAGCGAAGACATTACAGTGGGCGGAGAGGATATCAGTGCTGAGAAACTGACGATGGTTTTGAGTGAGGCGGAGATTCAAGAATTTTTAAGCAGTTTTTATACAAAGGTTGCGGATGACGAAAAGCTGGATGAAATACTTAGAATGGAGTTCACTATGAGCGCAACTGACATTGAAGGTGAAGAGTTTGTCAGTGATTTTAACGAATCATTGAGAGAAGAAGCCGAAGAAGTTCACAACAGAGGATTTCCAGATGGTTTGACTTCAACAATCTGGTCAGATGGCGATCATATTGTGAAGCGTGAATTCACTACATCATTTGTTGATTCGGGTGAAACTGTGCCGATTAATATTGACGGTGAAAAGGCAGTCAATGACGAGGGAGAACAATTGAATTATACGATATCATCTGAAGAGAACGGTCTTGATTTAGAGGCAGCTTTCAATGAGACTGAAGATGGATTCAGTGATTATATTGAGATCAAGGAGCCGGGAACTGAAGATGTGGTTGCTCTGTCTATGGATAAAATATCGGGAGATACTGAACAGACAAACATTCAATTTGATTTCCCTACAGGTTACCAAGGTGAAACGGTATCGTTGTTCTGGGATATCGAAGGAACTTATGAGGGAGACCAGATGTCACAAAGCCATACATTATATGCGGATGACGGTGCAACAGTCACAAAAGATAATTTCGCTTTAAATATAGACGTCACAGGGTCGACATTAAATGAAGTGGAGCGCCCTGAAGCTGAAAATACGGTTGATCTGGGCAGTATGGATGAACCGGAGCTGGAACGATACTTCAACGATTTCGGTGAAAAATTCACAGAATGGATAGGGCAGAACTCACCTGGTATGAATCAGGGATTTTAATAAAATGAATTGAAAGGGTGCATTAGCAATGAAAACATTGAAACATATATTCGTGTTTCTGGCTAATGACATCAATAGAATGAGGAGGAAGTGGCTGTCACTTCCTCTTATTTATATTTCACCTTTAATATTTGTGGGTCTGGTCATATGGATGGCATCATTATTTTTTATACCAGATGAAGAAGAACCGGTTTCTGTTGGGGTCGTCAATTTGGATGATAGTGATGAAACCAGCCAGATTGTCTCATTATTATTGGAAGCAACAGATGTTGATGCCGGACTGACACTCATCGGACTTGAAGAGGAGGAAGCATATCAGCAGATTGAAGAGGATGATATTGCTGCATACATCGTTTTCCCAGCCGAATTCTTCACCAAAATGATACAGGGAGAGGAAAGTCAGCTGGAAGTAGTCGGCAATCCGAACCGTATGCTGGAAAGTCATGTTGTCAATGAGATGATAGAGACCGTGGTAAGGCATATCAGAAATTCTCAGGCGAATATAATGACGATCAATCATTATGCTACAAGCTTTGGAATGGATGCAGGCGAGCGAGAAGCACTGATGCTGAATCAATTCATCAACTTTTTCCTGCAGACTTTATCAAGCGGGGCAATGATGGATGAGTCTGAAAGTACTCACCATATATCATCAGGCTATGAATATTTCATCGTCAACGGCATGTTTATCATCATATCGCTATGGGTTCTGATCACCCATCTGATACTCATCCAGGATGTAAGACCCGAACTCAGAAACAGAGTGAAGATGTTCGGTGCAACATATATTTCTGAAGGTGCTGCTAAAATAATAATAACTTTTGGGATGACATCTTTAATGAGTATTTTATTTTTGTATATAGTCACCAGAGTCAGCGGTCTTTATATTGTAGGTGAGAATTTTATCAGGGTATTCGTGCTGATTGGTTTATACATATTAGTGCTCACCATGATACTGCTGCTCATCGACTGGCTCATACCGTCATTTAAAGTGACTCTTCTGGCGAAAGTTGCGGCACTGTTTGCCGTATTATTATTTGCGGGATCTATAATACCGAGAATATATTTTCCAATCTATATGGATGGTATTTTTGATTACAGTTTCAGCTATCAGGCATTGAGCTGGATAGAGGATATCATGCTCGGCAGCCGATTTTCACTTGAACTCGATGTTCTCCTTATTTCGACTCTGGTCTTATTGGCACTGTTGATTTCAGCCGGCCTGTGGAAGGAGAGGAGACCCCGGTGAAAAAATTATTAATCACACGCTGGATGCTGCTGAAGCCTGTTCTTTGGAGAGTACTTCTATGGCTGTTTTTGCCACTGATTCTGACCGTTTTTATAACCGGTATTGTCAATCAGACAAGTGATGATTTCAGAGTGCCTGTAGCGGTTGTCGTTGAAGGTGAGCAGGGAGAAGTGACCGGGAATATTTTGAATTCATTGGAAAGCAGTGAGTTTATCAGACTCGATAAGTTTGAAGTCAATGAGAAAGAATATGTGCTCCATCAATTGGAACAGTATAATTATGACAGCGCGTTTATACTTATGGAAAATTTCGAAAATAAAATATCTGATAACGATAGAGATAACTTAATAAAAGCTTATTATACAGACAGATCTTTATTTTATGTACCGGTAAAAGAACAGCTGGCTTCACTCATACAGGAATATCTTGGAGCGTTGAGTGTCTATGAGGAAGTGTATTCACTGCGTGATGAGTTCGCTCCTGAGCAAAACATTTCAGAACAGGAAATTGACAGCAGGCTTGAAATCATCCGGGAAGAAAGCAATTTACTGACTCAGGAGTTATCATTCCAGGATACGGAAACCACCTATGATTATGAAGGGGTTTTGAATCCATGGATGGTATGGGGATACATGACGATTATGCTGTCGGTTTTTATGTTTGATATGATTAATAAGGAGTATCGTGGAAATATTTCCGACCGGTTCAGATTTACGACAATTTCACATAAATCGTATTTATTATACAGTCTGATCATGTATACGTTCGTTGTGCTGTGTATCGATCTGCTGACATATTTTCTGATTAATGTAATGTTTGATGCAGACATCAGTATTTTTGGATTATTAATGTTCAGGATTTTCTGTAATGTCATGGGTTTCATGCTGGCGGTGATTGCCCGAAGTCCATTCGGTCTGTACAGGCTTAGTCTGGCAGTCACGGTTGTGTTGCTTTCACTGCACGCGATGAGGCCGCTTGCGGCGAATAATGTGCAGCCGGTATATGAATACTTACACCCGGTAGAGTCTTTGATGGAAGGATCTGTAAGTGTCCTGTTGCCTGTTTTATTGCTGGTGATCATCTTTTGGAAAGGACGTGGGTCCGGTGTTGAAAGTTGAAGGTTTATATAAGAGTTACGGTAAAGATACGATTCTGGAAGATTTCAATTTACAGGCGGACAGGGGAGAGATTATTGGGCTTGTCGGTGAAAACGGTGCAGGAAAGTCTACACTCCTCAGAATCATCGCAACATTGAACAGACCGACGAGCGGAGAAGTTTATATAGATGAGCGCAGTTATAGAAAAAATTATAAGAAAATTAGACAAAAAATTGGTTATGTACCCCAGGAAATAGAGTTGTGGGAAGAGCTTTCTGTCATGGAAAACATGCGATTCTTTGAAGCGCTTTCATCAGTCAGCCGTTCTGTCGCTGAATTAAAAAAAATGCTGTCAGATCTTCATCTGGAAAAATATAATACAAAAGTGAACCGGTTGTCCGGTGGTATGAAGCGCAAACTGAATCTGGCAATCAGCCTCATTCATGCGCCCGAACTTTTGCTGCTGGATGAGCCGACCGCAGGCATCGACCTGAAATCCCGGATTGAAATCGGGAAATTTTTAAAAGCACTTTCCGATAAAGGAACATTGATCATTTATACATCACACGATATGACAGAAATCAAAGAACTTTGTGATCGTACAATATTTATAGGAAAAGATCCATTTTATAAAAAAATATTAACAGATGACTAAAAAGGTGATTGAATGCGCTTAATGAATAAGTTGAATGAATTAAGAAAAGACGGAGCACTGTCCATGCATGTGCCCGGCCATAAAAACATGACTTTAGGGAACTTGAGCTTGCTGGATTGGAAGGATGATATGACGGAAATCACAGGGCTTGATGACCTGCATTCACCTGAAGGTATTTTGTTTGAATTGAATGAATTCCTATCCGGTAAATACCCGGGATACCATGCGCAGGCTATGGTAAACGGTACGACTACCGGTATTTTATCGGCCGTGTATGCCGTCAAAGATAAGGTGGATGGTTTTATGGTCATTGATGATGCCCATAAATCTGTTTATCACGGTCTGAATCTTACCGGAGCCTCTTTTGAACAGAAATCCGCCGGTGATGTATTAAATTCATCAGTTCAAAATAAAGCGCTCATTATTACATATCCGACATACAGCGGCAGGGGGGTGGACAATTTGGAGGCCATCATTAAAGAGGCGAGGGCAGCAGGCGCCATTATCATAGTGGATGAAGCTCACGGTGCGCATAATGATATCGCACCGGGTTTTTTACCTTCGGCAATGACATTCAATGCTGATATTGTTGTCCAGTCTTACCATAAGATGCTGCCTGCACTCACCGGTGCTTCAGTAGTATTTACAAATGACCGCTCATTGCATCGGGACATGATGAAGTACATCGACTATTTTGAAACTTCAAGCCCCTCCTATTTAATACTGGCATCAATCGAACTGGCACATCAGTTTTATAATGATTATACATCTGAGGAATTTTACAAAGAAAGAAGTGCCCTCATTGATTATTTGAAAGCGCTGGACTTCACAGTCCATGAAAGCGAGGATCCGGCCAAAATCATACTCAATAAGAAAGACGTTTCACCTTACCGGTTATTTAAAAGTTTGAATGGTGCAGATGTTTATTCAGAGATGGTGACGGACGAAGGGGTGTTGTGGTGTCTGCCCTTATTTCACCCGGGTCACAGTTATCCGCTCTCTTTATTGTTTGAACGGTTGGAAAAATTATCATTTAATGTGCCGGATCCGCTTGAATCAAAGGGAGAAAATTTGAGTTTTCTGATTGGAAAAGAAGCGGTGCGTGCGGTGGTGCCATATCCTCCCGGAGTGCCAATTATACATGCCGGGGAACATTTTACACATGACATCGTTAAAACTATAATACACAAAAGGTATTATCATGTTAAAATGGAAGGCATAGAAGACAATATTGAATGCTATAAAGTTGAGGATGACACATGACGATATTTATTACATTTGAAGGGCCGGAAGGCTCTGGCAAGACAACCATTATATCGATGCTGAGTGAAGCACTTAAAGATACAAATGAAGTGATGATCACGCGTGAACCCGGTGGTATTCCGATCAGTGAAAAAGTCAGGGACATACTGCTCGCCAATGAGAACGACATGGACGGCCGTACAGAGGCATTATTATTTGCGGCAGCCAGACGACAGCATCTGATGGAGAAAGTTGTACCGGCTCTGGATGATGGGAAAATTGTCTTATGCGATCGTTTCATAGACAGTTCACTCGCATATCAGGGTTATGCAAGAAATCTCGGTATGGATGAGATCATGCAGATTAACAAGTTTGCCGTTGAAAATCATATGCCGGATCTGACGATATATTTAAAGCTTTCACCGGAGATAGGTCTTAAGAGAATTCAGGATAATGAACGTGACAGCAATCGTCTGGATAAAGAAACACTGGAGTTTCATAAAGATGTAGTGTTAGGGTATAATAAGTTATCTGAAAATTATCCGGACCGTATCAAGGTAGTGGATGCAGACCAGAATATTGAAGATGTGTTCAAAGATACTTATAGTATAATAGAAAAATATATGAATCGTAGAGGTGACAAATCATGAAAATGGTAATAGCAATTGTGCAAGATCATGATAGCCAAAGATTGACGGATCGACTGACCAAAGCAAATTTCAGAAATACAAAGCTGGCATCTACAGGCGGTTTCCTGCGTGCAGGGAATACGACATTCCTTTGTGGTGTGGATGATGAGCGTGTGAATGATTTACTGAATGTCATCGACGACACATGCGGTAACAGAGAACAGACGGTTGCGCCTGTGACGCCTATGGGCGGCAATGCCGATTCCTATATTCCATATCCGGTGGAAGTGGAAGTCGGCGGTGCTACGGTATTCGTATTACCAATAGAGCAATTTGAAAGATTTTAAAGTAAATATAGATGGATACTAATCAAACGACGGAAAACTATCTTTTGAATGCCATTGAAAATAAACGGCTCAGTCATACCTATATGTTCGAAGGGGATACGTTGGAAACATTGCGCAGGTACGGCATGTTTTTTGCGTTGAATATTTTTGGGGATACTCCGCGAAACCAGTCTTTGCTGGAAGAGGGGAATCATCCGGATTTTTATTACTTGAAAACTGATGAAAATTCGATAAAAAAAGAAGAAGTCAGTCATTTGATGCATGCGATGAACAACAAGCCGACTGAATCGGAGTACAAAGTGTACATTGTAGAAGCTTTTGATAAGCTGACGACTCAGGCTGAAAACAGTCTGCTCAAGTTTCTGGAAGAACCGCCGGAGAAAACGATAGCAATTTTGCTGACGATTGATAAAAGCAATATTTTGCAGACCATTCATTCCAGGGCGCAGCATGTGCATATCAAGGGGCAGAGCAGTGATCGTTTAAAAGAGCTGGATTACTTATCAGAAGCGGATTTGCAGACTATTGACGTTTTGTCTCTGAATGCACAGCATGTAAAAGATATCGGCGAGAATTTCACAAAACTGCGGAGTGCAGCAGCAGAATTTTCATCCAAATGGATAAAAGGCCATTCTCTGGTGCTGCTGGATATTAAACCGATGCTGGATTTATGTGTTGAACGCCGTGATTACGCATTGCTGCTGCAATTGATAGATGGGTATGTGCGTCAAGCCATGCATTCGAAATTGAAACTGGACATATTTGAACCGTTTAAAGACGGCGTCAAAGTGGAGAATTTCATCGGTGTCAATCATCTGACTGATATGCTGGATGAAATTGAACAGGCTAATAAGATGATTCAATTCAATGTACACCCAATGCTCGCATTTGAGGGAATGGTTATCATTTCGAAAGGTTGATGAATTATGATAAAACTCATGACTGCGACTCAATTAGATTACTTTAGTAATATTTATATAGATAGTAGTAAAGCATCTGTACAAAGAGATGATTACATTATTGCCGAAACAAAGCGCGGGAAAGAATTGCTGCGCGTCGTCAAAGGCACATATGAAATATCAAAAGATAATATAGTTGAACCGGACGGTCAATTTATAAAATTCGCAGATGACAGCGATTTAAAAAAATATCACGAAAATGAATCCAAAGCAGCCGATGCATTACAATTTTGTAAGAAGTCGGTAGTGGAAGAAAAGCTTGATATGAATATTGTCAACGCGATGTATACACTTGATGATAAAAAACTAATTTTCAAATTTACAGCAGATGAGCGTGTGGATTTCAGATCACTTGTCAGAGTGCTTGCCACACGTTTTAAAACACGTATTGAATTAAGACAGGTCGGTGTACGTGACGAAGCAAAATACTTAGGCGGTATCGGTCCCTGCGGACGGGCGCATTGCTGCTCGACATTCCTCGGCGACTTCGTACCGGTCAGCATCCAGATGGCTAAAAATCAGGATCTGTCTCTATCACCGACAAAAATTTCCGGTGCCTGCGGCAGGCTGATGTGTTGCTTGAATTACGAAGATCAGTATTATGAAGATACAAGAAATAAAATGCCGGATGTCGGGGAAATGGTTGAGACTCCGAACGGCAAAGGCAAAGTGATCGGTATGAACATTCTGGATCTGGTCATTCAGGTGAAATATAATGATGACTATATACAGGAATATCATTATGATGAGCTGGAAGAAATGGCTTCCGGTGGTGGTGTTTCATAATGGACCGGGAACAGCTTTTCAACCATATCAGTAAGCTCGAAAACGACCTTCAAAATATGCAGGAAAACCTTGAATCAATCAAGGTCCATGCTGTAAAGCTGGTCGAGGAAAATGTCAGCTTACAAATGGAAAAAGAACATTACGAAACATTGGTGAATAATGCAAAAGCAAAGCCTGATGCTTCATTTAAGCAAAATACTTTAAAAAATTTGTATGATGAAGGGTTCCATATTTGTAATGTGCATTTTGGTACGCACAGACATGGTGAAGAGTGTCTCTTCTGTCAGGGATTTATAAATCAATCATAACGATAAAAAGCGGCGGATGCCGCTTTTCTTATTTCAACAGAGGTGAAGCAATTGTTAAAAAACGGAGAGAGATTGGACGAACTTTTTCGTGAATCGATGAAGATCATTCAGAGCAGAGCAGTATTTTCTTTTTCTGTAGATGCCCTGCTGCTCGCTGATTTTACGAATATCACAAAGCGGGACCTGACAATTATGGACTTGTGTTCAGGCAATGGCATCATTCCGCTGCTGCTGTCCCACCGGACAAAACTGCCGATAGATGGTGTGGAGATTCAGGAAGTCCTGGTCGATATGGCTGAACGTTCATTTGAACTGAATGAAAAATCAGCTCAGCTGTCCATACATAATATTGATATTAAAAATATAAAATCACATTTTGAGCATTCGTCGTATGATGTCATAACGGTCAACCCGCCGTACTTCACAAATGATCAGCCGTTGAAAACGCTTGGTCCCCATAGTATCGCAAGGCACGAAGTCATGATTGATCTGGAAGGCATCATAACAGCCGCCCGCTATCTCATTAAAAATAAAGGGCGTCTTTATATGGTGCACCGTGCGGAACGGAGCGAAGAAGTTACATATCAGCTGATGCAAAATGGATTCCGTGTAAAGAAGAAACAATTTGTCTATAATGATCCGGCGTCGAAGACTGCGATGTTTGTCGTACTGGAAGCGGCATTTCATAGCCAGGCGTATGTTGATATTCTGCCGTCATTCTATATATATGGTCCGGACAATCAGTATTCAGAGGAAATGCTTGAGGTCTACTATGGTTAATTATTATATTTACATCGTCGAGTGCAATGACGGCAGCCTCTATACAGGTTATGCAAGAGACGTCGAGGCCAGGGTGGAAAAACACAATCTCGGCACGGGTGCAAAATATACCCGCAACAGGCGTCCGGTAAAGCTGAAGTATCAGGAAACATTTGAATCTAAGAGCGATGCGATGAAAAGGGAGATACAGATTAAGAAGCTTTCACGGCTTGAGAAATTGATTTTGATTAAAGGAGGAAAATCATGAACCTTTATATAACCGGTACACCGCTTGGGAATCTGGAAGATATGAGTGTCCGGGCAGTCCGTACTTTGAAAGAAGTGGATGCTATCTTATGCGAAGATACAAGGTTGACCAGGAAATTGACCAATCATTTTGAAATTTCCACGCCGCTCCGTTCCTATCATGATTACAATAAAGAACAGGTGGAGGAAGATATCATTGCAGAGATGAAAGATGGAAAGACTTTTGCATTGGTGAGTGATGCAGGTATGCCCGTTATTTCAGATCCGGGATATGAACTTATCAGGAAAATGCAGGTGGCAGATCTTCAATATGTTGTGATTCCCTCTGCATCAGCATTTACGCTCGCATTGGTTGCGAGCGGTATCCCCTCATATGAATTCACCTTCTTCGGTTTTCTTCCGAAAACAGGCAGTAAGAAGAATGATAAGCTGAAACAGATCATGTTTCATCCCCAGACTTCGGTCTTATACGAATCCCCTCATAAATTGAAACAGACAATTAAAAATATGATGGAGATTGATGAAGAAAGGGAAGTGAGTATTTCCAGAGAGATTACGAAAAAGTTCGAACAGCACCGCAGGGGTACTGTCAGAGAAATTTATGACATGCTGAACACGGGAATTCCTTTAAAAGGAGAATTTGTCATTGTTATCAGAGGTTACGAAGAAGAAGTTATGGTCGGTGATACGCCGATTAAGGAACATGTCAATCAGTTTATTGAACAGGGCATGAAGCCGACGAAAGCGATTAAGATGGTTGCAGATATGAAAGGGATGAAGAAGCAGGAAGTCTATAATCTTTATCATGATGATAAAGAGAAATAAAAGAACAAAAAAACCGAAAATCATAAGATTTTCGGCAGTAGTTCATTAATCATCAGACATTTTATCTTGAATCTCTTTTATAAGCATATTGGCGCCTTCTTCACTTAAAATGATCCGGCCTTCAGCAAGTCTCATGTTTTTATCTGAGACATCGCCTGTAATATCACAAGTCATTGATGGTTTATACTTCTTTAGGATGATCGTATCATCATCGGTATAGATCTCTAAAGCATCCTTTACTTCGATATCGAGAATGCGTCGCAACTCTATAGGGATTACTACACGGCCTAACTCATCGACTTTACGCACGATACCAGTTGACTTCATATGAGTTCCTCCTTACTATGTTCCTCATGAAGATTCTACGTTGGGGTTTTAGGAATTATATTGTTAAGACTCTACTTTCATAATTAAGCTTATTAAAATATAGAGATGAAAATACATCTTCTTTTGTTTAAAAATGGTAGGCCTTAAGATACAAATGATTATAGCACAAAAGGTTTTCAAGTTGCCAACAATTATACAACGGCAATTGAAAATTAGTTCAAAATTAGATATATTTAACTAATGAACAATTAGGAGGCAATGGCATGGAAAAACCAACTTTTTATATAACAACGCCAATATATTATCCAAGTGGTAAGCTGCACATTGGAAATGCGTATACAACTATTGCATGTGATGTTATGGCGAGATACAAGCGCATGCGCGGATATGACGTTTATTATTTAACAGGTGCTGATGAACATGGTCAGAAAATAGAGAATAAAGCCGAAAAAATGGAAGTGTCTCCTCAAAAGTATGTCGATGGTATGGCCGAAGATATGAAGAAGCTGTGGTCACTGCTGGAAATTACAAATGATCAGTTCATCCGGACAACGGATGATTTCCATAAAAAAGCGGTTCAGCAGATTTTTGAACAGCTGTTGGAACAGGGTGATATTTACCTTGGTGAATATGAAGGATGGTATTCTGTCGAAGATGAAGAATTCTTTACGGAATCCCAGCTGGCTGAAGTGTACAGGGATGATAACGGCAATATGACGGGCGGCGTGGCACCGAGCGGTCATGAAGTCGAGCTGCTTAAAGAAGAAAGCTACTTCTTCAAAATGAGCAAGTATGCGGATCGACTTGTTCAATACTATGAAGATAATCCTGAATTCATCCAGCCTGCTTCACGTAAAAATGAGATGCTGAATAACTTCATAAAGCCTGGTCTCGAGGATCTGGCAGTTTCCAGAACAACTTTTGACTGGGGAATTCCGGTTAAATCAAACCCGGAACATGTTGTCTATGTCTGGATAGATGCACTGACGAACTATATCACGGCACTTGGCTACGGTTCGGATGACGAAACTTTATTTCGTAAATACTGGCCGGCTGATGTCCAGATGATAGGTAAGGAAATCGTCAGATTCCATGCAATTTACTGGCCGGTAATGTTGATGGCACTCGATCTGCCACTGCCAAAAAAACTGATGGGTCATGGATGGCTTTTGATGAAGGATGGTAAGATGTCCAAGTCCAAAGGGAATGTCGTCTATCCGAAAACGCTAGTTGAAAGATATGGTCTTGATGCAGTGCGTTACTATCTGATGAGAGAAGTGCCTTTCGGTTCAGATGGTGTGTTCACACCAGAGTCATTTGTGGACCGTACCAACTTCGACCTTGCAAATGACCTAGGCAACCTGGTCAATCGTACACTTTCTATGATCAATAAATATTTTGACGGAAAGCTGCCTGCGTATCAAGGTCATTTAAATGAATTTGATGCTAACCTTGAAACTGTCGTCAAAGAGAACATCCAGGCTTATGAGGATGCTATGGAATCTCTTGAATTCAATAAAGCGCTCAGAGCAACATGGACAATCATCAGCCGTACGAATAAGTATATTGATGAAACAACACCATGGGTTCTGGCTAAAGATGAAAGTAAAAAAGAAGAGCTCGGCAATGTGATGGTACATCTGGCTGAGAATATCCGTATTGCGGCAATTCTTCTAAAACCTTACCTGCCTCATGGACCGAAAGAAATTTTCAGACAGCTGAATATGGTGGATGAAACACTTGAAGCGTATGATTCCATTAAGACATACGGCCGTATACAGGTTGATGGAAAAGTTATCGATAAACCGAAGCCGATCTACCCGCGTCTTGATGTCGAAAGTGAAGTTGAACATATTAAGCATTCAATGAAGCCGCCTAAACAAGAAGAAGAGAAAGAGCAGGAAGATTTAACATCAGGCCGTATTAACATCGATGATTTTGACAAAGTGGAAATTAAGGCCGGTACAATCATCAATGCCGAAGGTGTTAAAAAAGCGGATAAACTGCTGAAAATCCAGGTCGACCTGGGTGAAGGAAAGCGTCAGATCGTCTCTGGCATCAGGGAGCAGTATGAACCTGAAGACATCATCGGTAAGAAGGTGCTTGTTGTCACAAACCTTGAGCCGGTCAAATTACGCGGTGAGTTGTCAGAAGGCATGATTTTGACAGCAGAAAAAGAAAATCGTCTGACACTGATCAGCGTGCCTGATGGTATAGAAAACGGCAGCATCGTAAAATAAGGAGTGATTTATTTTGCTGATTGATACACACGTACATTTGAATGCAGATCATTATGATGAAGATTTGGATGCAGTGATTGACCGTGCGAGAGATGCCGGTATAGAAAAAATGGTCGTTGTCGGCTTTGACCGCAAAACCATCGAGCGTACGATGAAACTGATTGATGAACATAGTGATGTCTACGGCGTCATCGGCTGGCATCCCGTAGACGCGGTGGATTGTACCGATGAAGACCTTGAGTGGATAGAAGAATTATCGAAACATGAAAAGATTGTCGGCATCGGTGAAACCGGATTGGATTATCACTGGGATAAATCCCCGAAGGGCATTCAAAAAGAAGTGTTCAAAAAGCAGATTGCCCTTGCAAAGCGGGTGAATCTGCCGATCATCATTCATAACAGAGAGTCCACCGAAGACTGTGTAGAGATATTGAAGGAAGAAAATGCCGGAGAAATCGGCGGGATCATGCACGCATTCAGTGCAGATGAAAATGTCGCAGATGAAGTCATCGGTATGAACTTCTATATCTCACTCGGCGGACCGGTCACTTTTAAAAATGCACAGCTGCCGAAAGATATTGCCGTTCATGTCCCTCTTGAAAAACTGCTGGTAGAAACGGATGCACCATTTTTGACACCGCACCCTTACCGGGGGAAGCGGAATGAACCATCATATGTCAAGTTGGTTGCTGAAAAAATAGCAGAACTTAGAGATATGCCTTATGAAGCGTTTGCCAAAGCGACGACGGAAAATGCTGAAAGGCTGTTCAACTTTAAATGATGAAGCTGAGAGATTCTCTCAGCTTTTTTTCATGTGAAATAAAATGATAAGTGCTGTGAAATATTATGTTATGATAATGTCCAAAGGAGTTAACTTATGGATAAGCCAGTTATAAATGAAGTAATAATAGTTGAAGGCCGGGACGACACCCGCAGATTGAAGGAAGCTTTAATCTGCGAGACGATAGAAACGAACGGCTCAGCTATCAATGAAAGAATCATGCAGGAGATTGAAGTGGCAATGTCCACTAGAGGAGCCATCATTTTAACGGATCCCGACTTCCCCGGACATAAAATTAGAAATATCATTTTAGAAAGGTTCCCTGATATAAAAGAGGCGTTTATTTCGAGGAAAGCTGCGACCAGTAAACGAGGTATCGGAATTGAACATGCTTCGATTGACGCCATTAGAAACGCGCTTGAGAATGTACTTACAAATCATCAGGTGCGGACTGAAGAAATATCAGTACAAGATATGCAGTTCTGGCGGTTGAGCGGTATCGGCGATTCAAAAGCACGGCGGGACTATTTGACCCGGCAATTGAATATCGGCTATGCGAATGCAAAACAACTGAGAAACAAACTGAACAGGTACAGAATAGAGAAAGACAGAGTGACGGCAATACTGTCAGAGTTAAAAGAGGATGAATGATATGAAAGATATCGCAACAGTATCAAGAACTAAAGAAATATTGAAAACGCACGGTTTCACTTTTAAGAAAAGTCTGGGACAAAACTTTCTGATTGATGCGAACGTCATCCATAAAGTGCTGGATCGGGCGGACGTCAATGGAGATACAGCGGTGATTGAAGTCGGGCCGGGAATCGGCTCACTGACTGAACAAATTGCCAAAAGAGCAGGGAAAGTGGTTGCTTATGAAATCGACCAAAGGTTGATTCCGGTATTGAATGATACGTTGTCGCCTTACAACAACATTAAGGTGATAAATGAAGATATTTTGAAGGCGGATGTCAGTGGCATGATAGAAGAAGAGCTGGCGGCGTTCGAAGAAGTGGTGGTCATTGCTAATCTTCCGTACTATATCACAACACCGATTCTGATGAACTTCCTGATGCAGAAACTGCCGATAGACCGTTATTATGTGATGATGCAAAAAGAAGTCGGCGAACGCATCAGTGCCGAACCAAGTACAAAAGCATACGGTTCACTATCCATTGCCATCGACTATTATACGGAGGCTAAAACGGTTCAAAATGTGCCGAAGGCTGTATTTATGCCGGCTCCGAATGTCGATTCAATCATAGTTGAGATGAAAACCAGAAAAGAGCTGAAAGTGTCAGTGGAGGATGAGGAGAAGTTTTTCAAGCTCACAAGGGGGGCATTTGTACAGAGGAGAAAAACAATCCTTAATAATTATCTGTCACTGTTTGAGGATGGGAAAAAGCATAAACTTGAGATAAACGAGCTGCTTGATGATGCAGAAATTGATTCCAGGAGACGCGGCGAAAGTTTATCGATTGAAGATTTTGAGGCGATATACCGTAAATTAGAAAATTATCCGAACTTAAAGTTCGTGTAAGGGCGGCTGAATTCAACAAATTTTTGACAAAGTTATGTAAACTTGCTATAATGAATCTAGTGAGGTGGGCCAAATGCCAAAATCTTTAGTCGACATCAAAAAGATTCTTGATTGTCAATTAGGTAATCGCGTTATTCTTCGTGCCAACGGAGGCCGTAAGAAGTTAATAGAAAGACATGGTATTTTGAGAGAAACATATCCTTCTATTTTCGTAGTAGAGCTTGATCAAGAAGAACATAATTTTGAAAGAGTGTCATATACATACACTGATGTATTGACATCCAATGTTGAAATGACTTTCGTCAATGAGCAGAGTGAAGCATTTGTAATCCAATAAGATCGGTAACGGCTGGTACAGACTCAGCCAAACATAAAATAAGGTGGAAAATCGTGAACATACGATTTTCCACCTTATTTTTTGCTTAAATTGTGAATCTACTGGTCTCCTGCGCCTTTAGAGTCATGAGCACCGATTTTGGCAAGATTGACCTCACCATCGCTTATGCTGAAACTAATCTGGCTGTCGTCTTCAAAATAAAAGTACATGCCGTTTCCTTCATTGTCCAAGTAAGATGAATCCTCTGGTTCGCCGTAAACTTCTTCAAGGTCTTCAGTAGAAATGGTGCCTTCATTTACAGGTAATTCAGCCTGGGTGGCGACACCGTGTTCATTGACATGTAATGTCTGGTCATAAACTTCAACAATTTCGTGATACCCGCTGTCAAAATAAGCATCTGGGTCAGCATCGACTTCATAACCGTTCAAGGTGAAGTTGTTATCGGCTAATCCCTTAAGGAATGTCTTATCCAGGAGGAATGATGCATCATTTTGATAGCCTGTATGTCCTTCATATTTATAGTAATAAGCGTTTTCCTTAACGTCATCTGTCATTTCTTCCGCTTCCGCGTGCGTTGCTAAATCGGTCGTGTTTACTGTCGCGAATGTACCCAGTGCAAAAGTTGCTGCAATTCCTGCTTTTGCCAAACGTTTCATAGTAAAACCACTCCTAATTTTTTAATACGACGTTTCTGCAAGTTGACATACTCATCTGATTTTTAATTTTACATGCAGATTCTTGATGTAGTAAGGATGTTCCATCATCAAGAATTATAATTCAAGAAATCATGCAATGGGTTAAAAGATCTGGTAATGTTAATTCATACTAATCAAGTAAACAATATGTTAGAAAATATTTGCCGTTTTGCGTATACTTGAAGTAATAAAGTTTGGAGAGTGACGGAATGGAGAATAAAAACCCCCATGTTATGCCTGAAATCGATCGTTCAAATGGAATGGAAATCGGTTTGTATTCTCTCGGGGAACATATGCCTAATCCGCATACCGGCGAGCGGATTCCGGCGAGTCAGAGACTGAAAGAAATTATAGAGGCTGCAAAAATGGCTGAAGATGCAGGACTTGACGTGTTCCAGGTCGGGGAATCACACCAGGAACATTTCGTATCCCAGGCACACCTGGTCTTATTATCTGCGATAGCACAGGCAACAAGTAAAATAAAGATTTCATCAGGATCGACAATCATCAGCACTTCAGATCCTGTGAGGGTATTTGAAGATGCTTCGACAATCGATCTCCTGTCTGACGGCCGCATGGAAGTCGTCGCAGGAAGAGCGTCACGTGTCGGTCTTTATGAATTGCTCGGATATAATTTAAACGACTATGAAGCATTGTTCGAAGAGAAATTCGAACTGTTTTTAAAAATCAATGAAAACAAGACTGTGAACTGGAATGGTGAATTCCGTGCGCCGCTGAATGATGCACAGGTCATACCGCGTCCGGAAAATAAAGAAGAAGGACTGCCAATATGGCGGGCAGTCGGAGGCTCTCTCGCATCTGCCCAGAAGGCAGGAAGAATCGGTGTGCCGATGTATCAGGCGCATCTCGGCGGTCCGGCTGAAGCGTTTAAATCAAGGATTGACCTGTACCGTCAGACCGCTTTTGAAAATGGTTTTAACCCGGATGATCTGCCGGTTGCAACAGCAGGTTTCCTATATGTCCGGGAAAATATGATGGACGCCTACAGGGAATATTATCCTCATATCAACGAAGGCATGAAATTGTCCAATGGACAGGGATTTCCGAAACAGGCATTCGCCCAGGGAGAGGACGTAAAGAGTGTCATCAACGTGGGATCTCCGGAACATATTGTGGAAAAGATTCTATATCAGCATGAAATGTTCAATCACGACCGCTATATTGCCCAGATAGATTTTGGCGGTGTGCCCATTGATGATGTTAAAAGAACAATTGATCTATTAGGTGAGAAAGTGGTACCGGAAATTAAGAAATATACAAAACGGACTAAAGGAGAATAGTTGTAATGAATATTTTAGTATTATCAGGCTCAAATGCCGGCAACAAAACACGTATCGCAACAACTTTATTGAAAGAAAAGCTGGAAGCGCAGTACAGTGATGCAACAATCAAATACATTAACTTACAAGATGTAGATCTGCCGTTCAGCGATGGCAGAAATTATCTGGATTACGGCGGTGATGCCACAGAAGTATTGGCGACAATCATAGAATCAGATGTCATTTTTATCGGCAGCCCGATTTTCCAGGCTTCAATGCCGGCAGCGCTGAAAAATATATTCGATCTGCTGCCTCAAAATGCTCTTGAAGGCAAAACAGTCAGCCTGCTCATCACTGCAGGCTCAGATAAACATTTCTTAATTCCGGAATATAACTACAAGCCGGTTCTTAGCTATTTAAAAGCGAATATAGTGCCGAGATATGTTTTCGTTCTGGATACGAACTTTATCGACGGTCAGCTTCAGGGAGATGATGTCCACCTGCGTCTTGACAGACTAATAGATGACACGATGGTATTGTCGGAAACATATAAAGAAATCACAGCTAAAAAAGAAGCTCAGTTCGGATTTTAAACAAAAAAGGCCTGCATAAATGAAATCCATTTATGCAGGCTTTATTATATTAGGAATGTTAATCAGAGATTAACGTACTGTTTTAAGAGCTGTTGACCAATTTACTACATCGTTGACCAATGCTTCCATAGTTGCATTGTGGACTTCCTGTGGCGCAAATTTAGTCATTTCTTCAAAGTCTGTGAACAGGCTGAAAGCACCTTGAGGTGAAACGATAGCCATTCTCAAGTTTCCAAGTGTGTTGCGCAGTGCAAGTGAAGCATACATGCCAAGTGTCGAACCGTAGCTTACGATACCTGCTGCTTTGTTGTTCCACTCAGAAGCGATATAGTCGATATGGTCTTTCAGTGATGAAGAGATGTTGTTATTATATTCAGGAGTCACAAAAATGAATCCGTCCAACTCATCTATTTTTTCAGACCATGCAGTAATTTTTTCATTGGAGTACTCTTTATTTGCCATAGCCGGCGGTAATTTTTCGTTGAAACGGTCTAAACCGTATTCTTTAATATCAACGATTTCAAATTGTGCGTCAGTATTCTGCTTCTCAGCAAATTCCTTAACCCACTCTGCAACTGGAACACTTACACGGCCTTCGCGTGTACTACCTACAATAATACCAATTTTAGTCATAAATCTTTCCTCCGAATAACATTATTTTATTTAATTACATAATGTAACTAACTGTAACTTTATCTTACAATATGTTCCGGAAGAAATAAAGGGATAAAGTCTCGAAATCTAAATGAATGCGTTTTCCATTATAGTGATAGTTTTTTGGACTTAATTTTAATATAATGAGAGAAGAGGGAAGTGATACGGTATGAAGATTAAGATCAGTGGAATTATCGGTACAGAGAGTGCCGATCACATACATTTCAAAACCGGCGGGACAGAAGCGATTCAGATGTCTTTTGAGTATTTGACCCGGCTGGAGGAAACAGCAGATCCAAAATGGATAAATGTCGTCAGGGCGGATATTCCGGTTTATAAGCGTCTTAATATAAAAGATCACATTTCATTTTATAACAAATGGTACAACCGGAAGTTCAATGTCGATGATCTGATGAAACAATTCAATCTGGAAGATGCGGGGAAAGTCAGGCTTGCCGATGCGGGTGATGAGTTGAACCAGAGGCTCAGCTTCATACACAGTCTGCTGTGTGAGCAGAAAAATATATTATTCATAGAACCTTTCTTTCAGGCAACCAGAGAAAATATTCATCTGTTCCATAAATTGAAAGACCAGCTTAAGGATCAGGGGAAGAGTATAGTGGTTGCCGTCACCAAGACGGAAGATGCCTTTTTGGTACAGCCGGAAATCATGCGTCTGACACAGCACGGTCTGCAGGAAGTGGAGACGGAGGATAGCGCATCAGCCGAGAATGATAATCAGATCAGCAAGATAAAAGTAAAAGCGGAAGATAAGACATTATTTGTTAATATAGGTGATATAGAATATTTGGAAAGCAATGAAGGAAAAGTATTCATAAATATTTCCCGGGAAAAGTTTGTTATGGAATCGACTTTGCAGGAAGCTGAGAAGACACTTGGCAGCCATGGTTTTTACAGGTGTCACCGCTCTTACATCGTGAATCTGCATAAAGTCAGAGAGATCATTACCTGGTCCAAAAATACTTACTCTGTGGTTATAAGGAACCCCGAAGAGTCCAAGATCCCGTTATCCCGCACAAAGTATAATGAAATCCAGGAACGTTTAATCACATTATAAGAAGAGGTTTACTATGGGAAACAAAATAATCGCTGTTTTCAAAATGAACGCCAAAGAAATATTATTGAACATGTCCATGCTGACGAGCGTCCTATTGCCGGTTCTCATGACGCTCATGTTTCGGCAGATAGATATGGTAGAGGGCCAGACCGTCCCTTTCATCATAATCAATGTCATTGTCGGAATCACGTTTGCCTCTGCACTCGGCGCGATAGTGATGGGGTTGCTCGCAGAAGAGAATGAGTACGGCACGATGGATCATATGCTCACCAGTAAAAAGGAAATGGCGGCGAATATGATGGGCAAGGCGTTGCTGCTGTTCGTCATCACATTTGTGATACTCGGCATCAATTTAATCATTATCGGCTATACCGAGATGTTGACTTTCGGAGGAATTCCTTCACTGCTGCTCATTTGGCTGTTTTTCTTCTTCATCTCTGCAGGGTTCGGCATGCTGTCAAACTCGGTGGCCTCATCTTCTCTGTTCATCATGATCATACTTTTCGTGTTTGCCATGGCGCCGTATATCGAGCTTCTGATTGATGACAGGACAAATATGCTCAGACAATTTTTTGAACTGACCCCTGTATATCAGGTCAAATTCATTGAAGAAGGTGCTGTGGCAGTGCCTCATCTCATATTGACCGTCTGGCTGATAGTCAGCTTTATATTCTTTCTGGCCATTTTCTCCCGAAAGGCAAAACCATTGTAACACTTGGGACTGAAGGGGTACATTTCAAGGTACAGTTCAGATCGGATGGGTACAGTCCGGCCGTTCAAAGGTTCATTTGAAACCATTTCAACACAATTGAAAAACTGTCAGCCACAACTCACCGTGATTGTATCGCGGTGTTTTTATTTTGCCTGTAATCTTGAATTAACAACAAAACCAATCGAAAAAGATGGAGGGAATTCAAATGATACATGTGAATGAATTGAAAAAGACATTTGGTGCGGAGCATGCATTAAAAGGCATCAGTTTTGAAGTGGCGAAAGGTGAAGTGTTCGGATTACTCGGACCGAGCGGTTCAGGGAAAACGACAACGATCAAACTGTTGACGGGAGAATTTAAATCGTCCGGCGGCAATTTGGAAGTTAACGGGACGGCTGATAAGCATTTTGGAAAGACATCATATGTCAAGAACTTAGGTATTTTATCTGACAAAACGTCACTATATGACAGATTGACAGTCAGTGACAACTTGGAACTTTACAGAAAGTTATATGATGCACCTAAAAATATGGTGGATGAAGTGCTGGGAAAAGTGGGGCTTTTGGAAGAGAAGGAGAAAAGAGTTTCCAAACTTTCCAAAGGGATGAAGCAGCGGGTGATGCTGTGTAAAGCGGTACTGCATAAGCCGGATGTGCTGTTCCTGGATGAACCGACCAGTGCGCTGGATCCGACAACAACAGAAAAAATTCATGAAATGCTGGAAGAGCTGAAAAATGAAGGGACGACAATCATGCTGACGACACATAATATGGATGAAGCGACGAGACTTTGTGACAGAGTTGCTTTCCTGTATGAAGGTGTCATTAAAGAAACCGGTTCGCCGGAAGATTTGAGACATAAGTATAAAAGGAATGAAGTGCATCTCACTTATGAAGATGGCGGTGTAAGGACGGTCGAAAGAGACTTGGAGAATCAAGGATTTTTAAAAGAAGCACTGTTCGATAAGAGTGTCATTGATATCCGGACGGATTTTCCGACACTGGGTGAAGTATTTAAAAAAGTAACCGGAAAGGAGCTTGTTTAATATGAATATGGCAAGAGTGGCGGCAATATTTGAAAAAGATGTCAAAGAATTTATGAGGAATATGATGTTGTTTACATCTGTGCTGATCCCGATTGTACTCGCAGCATTTTTCGGCAGAATGGACGGTGCTGGAGAAGGTGTGCCGAATGAAATAGTCATTATTATCGTCGGCGTGGTTTTTACTGCTGTGACATTCAGCTCCATGATAACGATGATGGCAGAAGAGAATGAGAAGGATACTTTAAGGGGACTGCTGCAGTCACCGGCGACCATTATAGATATCATTACAGGAAAAAGTGCAGTCATTATACTGATGACAATCATTTCACTGGTTGCATCCATCATGCTGATAGAAGTCAGCAGCTTCTGGACGATTGAAAATATTGCAGGATTAATTTTGCTCGGCATATTCTTTTTAAATTTGGGTATCGGTATCGGACTGCTGGTCAAAAGTGTCGCGACGACTTCTGTCTATCTGATGCCAATCATGTTTCTGTTCGGTTTCACGCCGTATATCGAATTTCTGGTCACGGATGAGGGTCATATCGCAAGACAGATTGCTGAATACTTTCCGTTGTACCAGAATCTGTACATTCTGAACGGTAACGGCGGCATGCCGGAGTTTCTGATTCTATTTGCCTGGATTGCTGTAAGTTTTGTCGTCGTGTTACGGGGATTCAATAAAAGAAAATCAGACGACTGATAAAAATCAGGCTGGACGGCGTAGCAGACATCGCTGTTCAGCCTTTTATTTTACAGAATCTCCATATACATATTGGATTATGTTAAAATAGACAAAAATAAAAGGACAAAATGGAGATAGTATTATGCATTATGAAACAGCTCCGGCTAAAATCAATTTAACACTGGACACCCTTTTCAAAAGAGATGATAATTTTCATGAAGTCAGCATGGTGATGACCACAGTCGATCTGAACGATCAATTATCATTTGAAAAGCGTACGGACAATAAAATAATGATAGAGACTGAAAACCAGTATTTACCGAATGACAGAAAGAATCTTGCTTATCAGGCTGCGGCTTTAATGATGAAAACTTATCGTATAAAGACCGGGGTCAATATTGTGATTGAGAAAAACATACCTATCGCAGCAGGGCTTGCAGGCGGTTCGAGCGATGCCGCAGCGACTTTCAGGGGGATGAATGCACTTTATGGACTCGGACGTCCGCTTGAAGAGCTTGCGGACCTCAGTGCGGAGCTTGGATCGGACATACCTTTTTGTGTCTTTGGTAGAACGGCGTTGTGTACCGGCAGAGGAGAGAAAATTGAGCTGCTCCCGAAGCCGGCGAATGCATGGGTGATACTTGCAAAACCATCGGTCGGTGTCTCTACCAAGGTTATCTATTCTCATTTAAAACCGGGCCGGCATGAACCTGCCTCGGGGAAAGTGGTTGAGGCCGCAGTCGAAGGTGACTATAAAGGGGTCGTCAATCATATGAAGAATGACCTGGAAGAGGTAACGATAGAGCACTATCCTGAAGTAAAGAAACTGATTGATAACATGGAAGCATCGGGGGCGGACAAAGCGATGATGAGCGGCAGCGGACCGACAGTTTTCGGTCTCGTTCAAAAGGAAAGACAGGCGATTCATCTGTACAATTCCATGCGGGGGTGCTGTGACGAAGTTTACCGGGTAAGACTGCTTGGTTAATTGCCTGAAACCGAACGTTTGTGATAATATTATACTTAATAATACGGAACTGGAGAGTTATAATGAAATACAAACGCAGTGAACGTCTAGTATTTATGACGCAATATTTAGTTTCACATCCAAATGAGCTTATTCCGTTGACCTATTTTGTCGATCAGTTCAATCAGGCGAAGTCTTCGATCAGTGAAGATATACGCATTATAAAACATGTATTTGAAGATGATGGCATCGGGACTATCCGGACGACAGCGGGTGCCGGCGGCGGCATCACCTACCATCCTGAAATCAGTACAGAACGTGCGAAAGAGATTGTGGAGAATTTTAAAGAGATATTGGAAACGAATAACCGTCTTCTTCCGGGAGGCTATTTATATATGTCCGATATCATGGGCAATCCATCACTGATGAACGATATAGGTGAACTGATTGCGACGATGTACAAAGATGAGGAAATAGATGCGGTCGTTACTATTGCAACAAAGGGCATATCACTTGCGAACGCAGTCGCGAGAAAGCTGAATGCGCCGGTGGCTATCATCCGGAAGGATAACAAGGTGACGGAAGGATCGACCGTTTCCGTGAATTACGTTTCGGGCTCGACCCGTAAGATTGAGACAATGGTATTGTCCAAGCGCACATTGAAAGAGGGGTCGAGTGTACTTGTCGTCGACGATTTCCTGCGTGCAGGCGGCTCCATCTCCGGAGTGATGAATCTCATGGAGGAGTTCAGTGCGAAAATTGTCGGTGTCAGTGTGCTCGTGGAAGCAAAAGAAGTTGCCAATAGAAAATTCAAAGATTATACGTCGTTGTTGAAAGTGTCCAATATAGATGAATATAATCAATCCTTTGTAGTAGAAGAAGGCAACTGTATACAGTATATTGAAAGTAACAATTAAAAGGAGTGTCAGTTATGAAACCAATCAATTCAGAAAAAGCACCGGAAGCATTAGGACCGTACAGCCATGGCGTAAAAGTGGGCAGCCTGTTCTTTTCATCAGGTCAGATTCCTTTGACGAAAGAAGGAGACATCATTTCCGAAGATGTCAAAGAGCAGACGGACCAGGTCATGAAAAATGTCCAGCATGTACTTGAAGCGGCCGGGATGAACTTTGACAATATAGTAAAAACGACGATTTTCATATCTGATATGAATAACTTCCCGCATATCAACGAGGTTTATGGTTCTTATTTTACGGGTAAATTACCAGCAAGGTCATGTGTGGAAGTCAGTCGTCTACCTAAAGATGTTCAGGTAGAAATTGAAGTTGTTGCATCGGAAGAGTAAGATGGAAACGCAATAACCAATTTAATATTATTAGACTGCAGCAGTAACACATTTGATCCAACAATATCAACTTATTGGGGGAACTGATATGCAAATTACAGATGTTAGGCTGCGTAAAGTTAATAATCAGGATACAAGAATGAAAGCGTTAGTTTCGATTACATTTGAAAATTCTTTTGTCATTCATGATTTAAGAGTCATCGAAGGCAATAATGGTCTTTTCGTAGCAATGCCAAGCAAAAGGACTCCGGATGGTGAATTCAGAGACATTGCCCATCCGATCAACTCTGAGATGAGACAGCATGTGCAAGAAGAAATCATGAAGGTCTATGATGAAACTGAAGATGTCGCAGAGACTCAGAAAACAGACAACAACGATGAAGAAGAACAAACAGAAACGGAAGCCGGCGATGATTCATCAGAAGAAGACAATGATATCGAGAACGAATAAAACTTAGAATAGAGTATAAAATCTTCATACAGGTTTTATACTCTTTTTATTTTGTGAATAAATGTTTGTTTCACGCGAAGCGGCTGTTCACAGAGTTACGATTGACAACATTGTTCCTGTTCGAGATTGAAATGTTCCTTCCGGGGAGATTTACAATCTCTTAACGTTCGTCTTGAAAGTATTTATAGAGTAAAATATAATTGATGTATCGAATAATTGGAGGGTAACTATGCAAACTAGAGCGATAATCTTAGCCGCTGGCAGAGGTACACGCATGAAATCAAAGAAGGCCAAGGTTTTACATGAGTTATGTGGATTGCCGATGATTCAACATGTCATCAATAATGTTAAACAGGCCGGATTTGATGAAGTGCATGCCATCATCGGCCCGGACAGTGAAGAAGTCAGTGATTACCTGGGTGACAGTGTTAAAAAAACAGTACAAAAGGACCGTCTCGGCACTGCGCATGCGGTGAATCAGCTGAGAGACCAGCTGGCTGATGAAGAAGGGGAGACTCTGGTCATCTGTGGAGATACACCGCTCATTTCTTCTCATACGATTCAAAATCTGCTGGAATTTCATAATGAAAGAAAATCTTTGGCAACAATACTTTCTGCAGAAGCGGAGGTTCCGACCGGTTATGGCAGAATTGTCAGAAATTATGACGGCTCGGTAAAACGAATTGTTGAAGAAAAAGATGCCACTTCTGAAATCAGGGAGTTGCATGAAATCAGTACAGGTACATTCATCTTTGATAATCAGACGCTTTTTAAAGCTTTGGATAAAGTCACTAATGATAACGCTCAAAATGAATATTATCTGCCGGATGCAGTCAATATTCTTTTCAGGGAGCATAAGCTGATTGATGCCTATGAAACGATGGAATTTGAAGAAACGTTAGGCATCAATGACAGAGTCGCCCTCAGTCAGGCGGAAAGATTGCTGCGTGAACAGATCAATGTCCGGCATATGCAAAATGGTGTGACAATCATTGATCCTAAAAATACTTATATAGATACCGCGGTGGAAATCGGCATGGATACTTTAATTCAGCCGGGCGTCATACTCAGCGGTAACACAATCATCGGAGAAAATGTTACAATAACCACTTCGTCCCATATTACTGACTCGGAGATAGAAGATGATGCAGTCATCAAACAGTCTGTAATCACCGGTTCAAAAGTGGGCAGAGGCACAAATGTCGGGCCGTTTGCCCAGCTGAGACCAGGATCCAAACTTGGCGAAGAAGTGAAAATCGGCAATTTTGTCGAAGTCAAAAAATCAGAGCTTGAAAATGAGGCAAAAGTTTCTCATTTGAGTTATATTGGAGATGCGCATATAGGTGCACGTGCCAATATCGGATGCGGAGCAATTACAGTGAACTATGACGGTAAAAATAAACATAAGACCGAGGTCGGCAAAGATTCGTTTATCGGATGCAACTCCAATCTCGTTGCACCTGTTAAAATCGGAGAACGTTCATTTATCGCAGCAGGCTCCACTGTAACCGAAGAAGTGCCCGAAGACAGTTTGGCAATCGCAAGAAACAGACAGACGACAAAAGAAGGCTATTATAAAAACTAAAATAATGGAGGCAAATCATGTCAGCTACTCACGTAACTAATTCCAACTTAAGACTTTTTTCTTTGAACGGCAACGAACCACTTGCAGAGGAGATTTCCCGCCATATCGGCATTCCACTGGGTGAATGTGAAGTCAATCGATTTTCTGACGAGGAAGTTTCAATCAGTATTGAAGAAAGTGTGCGGGGGTGTGATGTTTTCGTTATTCAGCCGACGTCCCAGCCTGTAAATGAACATTTGATGGAATTGCTCATCATGGTGGACGCACTGAAACGTGCATCTGCCAAAACAATCAACCTGGTCATCCCTTACTATGGTTACGCGAGACAGGACCGTAAAAGCCGTTCACGTGAACCGATCACGGCTAAATTAGTGGCGAACCTTCTGGAAACGGCAGGTGCCAACAGAGTGATTTCACTGGATTTGCACGCCCCTCAAATACAAGGTTTCTTTGATATTCCAATCGACCATTTAATGGGCGTTCCTTTATTAAGTGATTATTTCTCAGAAAAAGAAGATCTGGACTTTGAAGAAGTGGTCGTCGTGTCCCCTGACCATGGCGGTGTAACCCGTGCACGTAAAATGGCGGACCGTCTTAAGACACCAATCGCCATCATTGATAAAAGACGACCTAAACCGAATGTTGCGGAAGTGATGAATATCGTCGGCGAAATTGATGGTAAAACTGCAATCATCATCGATGATATCATCGATACCGGCGGAACGATAAAACTGGCGGCTCAGGCGCTCGTGGATAAAGGTGCAAAAGAAGTTTATGCATGCTGTACCCACCCGGTATTATCAGGTCCTGCAATCGAAAGAATTGAAAGTTCGATTATAAAAGAGCTTGTGGTGACAAACTCTATCCAGCTTGCTGAAGATAAAAAGATTGATAAAATCAAAGAACTTTCAGTCGGTGCACTGATTGCACAGGCAATTGTCCGCGTCTATAAAAAAGAGTCGGTAAGCACTTTATTTGATAATTAAAAGTTTTTTTTACAAACAAGCGGGTAATATGTTATTATTGTTTGTGCTATGTGTTAAATTGGACATAATACATTGTCTGTTATATGAAAGGTGGAATTATTACCATGGCAAAATTGGCCTCGGCAAATAGAGAAACAAAAACGCGTTCAGCAATAAACAATCTGCGTAATACTGGTCAGGTACCAGCAGTTGTTTATGGCTACCAAGTTGAAAACACAGCTGTTGCAGTCGATGAAATTGAATTCATCAAAGTGATCCGTGAAGTGGGTCGTAACGGTGTTATCGACTTAGAACTCGGTGGAAAACCTACAAAAGTAATGGTTACTGACTATCAGTTCGATTCACTGAAAAACCAGATTACACACATCGACTTCGTTGCAATTAACATGAAAACCGAAGTTACAGTGGATGTTACTATCGAACTTACCGGTGACGCGAAAGGTGCCGACGAAGGCGGTATCGTAGAGCAGCCTATATTCGAAGTACAGGTTACTGCTACACCGGATAACATTCCTGAATCATTGGAATTGGATGTTACTGAACTTGATATCGGAGATACACTTTACGTATCAGACGTATCAACTACAGGTAACTTCACTATCGAAAACGAAGAAGATGAAGCACTCGTTACAGTTGTTCCTCCACAAAAAGAGGAAGAGCCTGAAGACGAAGAGGTCGAAGAAGGCGAAGAGTCTGCAGAAGACGAAGAGTCTGCTGACGCTCCTGAAGAATCAGAAGAAGAGTAATAATTTGAACAATCGGCGGTGGGCAACCATCGCCTTTTTTAGCGTTGTATGAGGTGAGAAGATGAAATGTATTATTGGACTTGGAAATCCAGGGAAGAAATATGAACAGACACGTCATAACGTTGGATTCATGGTTATTGACAAGCTCGCAGAAGAGTTGAACATTGAAGTGACAGACCGGAAGTTCAAGTGTGACTATGGCATCGGCATTCATAACGGGCAAAAAGTCATGTTGGTAAAACCCCAGACTTTCATGAACTTATCAGGTGAAGGGGTCCGCCCTCTAGCCGATTATTATAATATAGAACTGGAAGATATCATTGTTCTATATGATGATTTGGATCTGCCACTCGGTAAACTGAGATTGAGAGGAAAAGGTACCGGCGGGGGGCACAATGGGATGAAGTCCCTGAATCAGCACCTGGGCAGTGAAAAATATAAACGCATCCGTATCGGGATTGACCGTCCTGATGACGGAATGACAGTGGTCAAATATGTGCTCAGCAAATTCCGGAAGGATGAACAGCCGTTACTTGAAAAAGTGATCGACAGAACGACTGATGCTTCTTCAAGCTTTATCAACGAACCATTTGAAGAAGTGATGACTGAGTTTAATGGTGATGTGGATGGATGATAAAATATTCAAACGGATTCAGGAAGATGAAAGATTTTTAGAAGTTGCCAAACATGATAAAAAAGAAAATCTCCTGGTCACCGGTGTCAATGAGGATTTCAAAGCAACTCTTTTATCCCAGCTTTATGAAGCGAATAAAAGACCTTATGTCGTCTTTGTACAAAATAATCATCAGATGGAAAAACTTGCTTCAGTTCTGATGGACCTGATGGATGATAATGTGTATACATTTCCTGTTGGGGATATCATGATTGAAAACCATTCAAAACAGAGTCCGGATTTCATAAAATCCCGGATGTCGGCAAGCTACGCTCTAGCACACAAGGTGCCAGGGCTATTTATCGTGCCTGTACATGCACTGATGAAACCGCTTATGCCTAAAGATAAGCTGTTGGAATATCAGCAATCATTTGAAATCGGAGGTACAGTCGATTATGAAACGCTGATTGGAAATTTGATCAGTCTCGGTTATAAGCGGATGACAAAGGCGCAGAATGTCGGTGAATTTGCCGTACGAGGTGATATTTTCGATATTTATACATCAGATGCACTGTACAGAATGGAGCTGTTTGACGATGAAATCGATTCACTCAGAGTCATCGACCCGGAATCGCAGCGCTCGATTGAAAACATTGAAGTTTTCACATTAAACCCCTATGCCGAGTATATATTGGACGAAAAGGACAGAGACGTGCTTCTCGATAAAGTTCAGAAGCTTTATGAAGAGACGGCAGAAACTGCTGATGGAGCGGTCAAAGAGACGCTGGATGAACATTACGCGGAAGTAACGCATCCTGACCTTATCTTCGAACACCTTGTCCAATACAGCCATCTGCTCCATGAAAAAGGGAATTCACTCATTGATTACTTCAGCGATGCACACCATATACTCGTCGATGAAGTGACGAATATAACGTCTGCATATGAAACGGAGTTTGAAGCGGTCAGTGAATTTTACAGCTCGATGGTTGAAGCGGGCAAAATGTTCAAAGGTGGCGGAAATTACCTTGAAGGTCAGCTGGATAGACTGGTGTCCCTGCAGGGCAACACCTATTTCAATTTGTTTACAAAGAGCATGCCGGTGGAAATCGGAAAAATTGTCAAAATCTCGGTCCGTCCGACGGAAATATACTACGGTCAGTATGATATTCTCGCCTCTAATCTGAACAGGATGATACAAGATGAATATCTTATCAATATCATTTTAAGAAATGAGGAAGAGCTGGAAAAGACGAAGCAGCTGCTTGAAGACTTGAATATCACAAGCTATATTCATAACATTCCCGTTGACAGCGGAATTGTGTTGACGACAGGTGAGATGCCGAAAGGTTTTATACTGCCGTTTATGAAAGTGGCGATGCTTACTTCAAAAGAGCTGTACAATAAGACGGCAAAACGCAAACAACGCCGGCAAAAGCTTTCCAATGCCGAAAAAATAAAGTCCTATCAGGATTTGAATGTCGGAGATTATGTCGTCCACGTGCATCACGGGGTCGGCCGCTATCTCGGCATCGAAACGATGGAGATCGGCGGCATTCATAATGATTACATGAAGCTCCAGTATAAGGGGACGGATCAGCTGTACATCCCTGTGGACCAGATGGACCTCGTCCAAAAATTCGTGTCGAATGAAGACAGCACACCTAAAATGCACAAGCTCGGCGGTACAGAGTGGAAGAAAACGAAAGCGAAAGTTGAAGCAAGCGTCAATGAAATCGCGGATGAGCTCATGAAACTATATCAGGAACGTGCACAAGCTCAAGGCTTCAAGTACGGTCCGGATACAGACATGCAACAATCCTTCGAGGAAAAATTCCCGTATGAACCGACACCGGACCAGCTTGCCTCTGTAAATGAAATTAAAAATGATATGGAAGAAATAAAACCGATGGACCGTCTGTTATGCGGTGACGTCGGCTACGGTAAAACTGAAGTGGCGATCAGAGCTGCTTTCAAAGCTGTGCAGGATAATAAGCAGGTGGCATTTTTAGTGCCGACGACCATTCTTGCCGCCCAGCATTTTGAAAGCCTTATTGAAAGGATTGAAGATTATCCGGTCAACGTTGAAGTGATGAGCCGCTTCAGAACGGCCGCCCAAAACAAGAAGACCCGGGAAGGTCTGAAAAAAGGGACGGTGGATATTGTCGTCGGTACACATAAAATTTTGAGTAAAGATGTTGAATTCAAAGATCTGGGATTATTGATCGTGGATGAGGAACAGCGTTTTGGCGTGCGGCACAAAGAGCGTATCAAACAGCTGAAAACCAATGTGGACGTACTGACATTGACGGCCACACCGATACCGAGAACACTGCATATGAGCCTTTCAGGTGTCAGAGATTTATCCGTCATTGAAACACCGCCTGAAAACAGGTTCCCTGTTCAGACATATGTCCTTGAATATAATGGCAACTTTGTGCGTGAAGCGATAGAGCGGGAACTTGCCCGGGACGGACAGGTGTTTTATCTGCATAACAGGGTAGATACAATCTATCAGAAGAAGGCACATATTGAATCGCTGGTACCGGATGCATCAGTGGGTGTCATGCATGCGAAAATGACAGAGAAAGAAGTCGAGGAAACGATGCTTGCCTTCGTCAACAATGCGTTCGATGTGATTGTCACCACCACCATCATCGAAACAGGTGTGGATGTACCGAACGCCAACACTCTGATCATTGAAGATGCGGACCGGTTTGGACTCAGCCAGCTTTACCAGTTGCGGGGGCGTGTCGGACGGAGCAACAGAATCAGTTATGCCTATCTGTTCCACCAGCCGAATAAAGTGCTGACTGAAGTTGCAGAAAAAAGACTGGAAGCGATTAAGGAATATACGGAGCTCGGCAGCGGTTTTAAAATCGCGATGAGAGATTTGAATATACGCGGTGCGGGTAATCTGCTCGGTAAACATCAGTCCGGTTTCATCGATTCAGTCGGTTATGAGCTGTATTCCGAGATGCTGGAATCGGCAGTGAAGGAAAAGCAGGGCATCAAAGAAGAGGAACAGCCGGTGAATATACCGATTGATATCACTTTGGATGCATATATTCCAGGCACTTACATTACGCATGAACAGTCTAAAATTGATATATACAAACGTCTGAGGGGTGCGAATTCCATCGAAGCAATCGAAGATATCGAAGATGAACTGATCGACCGTTTCGGAGAGTATCCAAAAGAGGTCGACAACCTGATACAGCTTGTTCGTGTGAAAGTATATGCTTTGATGTACGGCATATACCAGGTGAAAGAAGACGGGCGCAAAATCCATCTGCAGGTTTCCAAGACGGCGACCGGACAGGTGGACGGTGAGAAACTGTTCATGGATACGGGAGATTATGGAAGAATGATACAAATTGCAGTGCAGGACAGTGAGCTGAAAATTACTGTAGGGACTAAAGATATAAAGCAGCTGGTCAGCATTATGAAAGATATTCAAGACAGTCGAATGGAGGTTGCCTGATGAACACCATAAATATTATCGGACTGGGCAGTTCCGATATAGACAGTATGCCGGTCGGTATATTTAAACGAATCAAGTCTTCCGGGAACTTATTTTTACGGACAAAAGACCATCCGGTCGTCAGCACTTTGAAAGAGGAAGGACTTAACTGGAAGACGTTTGATGATGTATACGAAAGCAGTGATACTTTTGAAGCGACTTATGAAGAGATATGCCGCCGGCTGACTGAATCGGTACAGTCTGGGGATGTGGATTACGCTGTGCCGGGGCATCCTTTATTTTATGAAACGACGACTGAGCTGTTAATGGCGCGCGCAGAGAGCGGCGGGTATAAGGTGAACATTGTCGGCGGGCAGAGTTTCATTGATGCGGTCATCAGTGCTGTGGAAGTCCCGGTCAATGATGGTTTCCAGCTGCTGGACGCTTCAACTTTGAAAGTTGAAGATCTATCACACAAGAAACACACAATTATAACGCAAGTATACGACCTGTTCAGCTTAAGCGATGTCAAATTGACTCTGCTCGATTATTATCCGGCAGAAATGAACGTCAAAATTGTCACTGCCGCCGGCGGCAGTGATGAAATGGTGTATGAGACGGCGCTTCATGAACTGGACCATATGCAGATAACAAGCAACCTGATGGCGCTCTTTATTCCCGAAGTGGAACTTGAGATGCAGGATCACCGGTCCATCCATTATATGATGGACATTTTCGACACACTTGTCGGAGAGGACGGGTGTCCTTGGGATAAAAAGCAGACCCATGAGTCACTCGAAAAGTATTTGATAGAAGAATCATATGAAGTCATCGAAGCGATTGAACGGCAGGATGATGAAGCGATTGTGGAAGAGCTCGGGGATATTCTGCTTCAAGTGGCACTGCACTCAGCAATAGGGAATAAAGACGGCTATTTCAACTTTTTTGATGTCCTTTCCAGCATGAATGAAAAAGTTGTCAGACGTCATCCGCACGTGTTTTCAGATGTGGTCGTTGAAGATATGGAAGATCTGGACCGTGTGTGGAAGCAGGCCAAAAAGGATGAAGGTAAAAAAGATAAGATAAAATATGAAAAAGAGTATGCGGATAAAGTTCTGAAGTGGATGAAGAATACCATCCATGATCAGGAAGCTTTATCCGAACAAGTAGAAGAAAAAGGAGATAATAATGAGACTCGATAAATATTTGAAAGTATCACGTATTATAAAAAGACGTACACTTGCAAAGGAAGTCAGTGATGAAGGGCGTGTCACGATCAACGGCAGCACCGCTAAAGCGGGTACGATACTCAATGTCGGCGATATTGTGAAAATCAGGTTCGGCAACAAGATTGTGACTTTTGAAGTTCTGATGCTGGGTGCTCATACTAAAAAAGAAGAATCGGAAAGAATGTATAAAATTATAAGCGAAGAAAGACTGGAGAAAAATGAAAATAAAGATGAAATAGATGAATTTCTATAGAAATCTGAGTGCAAATGGTGTATTTTAGGAGTGAGGGTTAACGTAAAGGAATGGATGTGGTGCTGTGAATAAAAAAGTTGTTAAATTACTCAACAGCTACACGAAAAGAAAAGAAACAGAGAAAAAAGTATTAAGTAATGAAAGTCGTGTGAGTAGGAACCGTATGCTGCTTTTCGGCAGCATTCTGCTGCTTATTGCAGGTGTTCTGCTCGTCATTGCACTGCATCAAAATCATCAGAACTCCTATTTAAAAGAAGAAGTGGCTGTTAACGAAGAGCAGCTTGATAATAAAATCACTGAAGCGAAAGATTTAGAACAGAAAATAAAACAGCTGAATGATGATGACTATATTATGCGTATCGCACGCAGTGAATTTTTCTTATCGGAAGAAGGGGAGATTGTTTTCAACCTGTCCGAGGATAATAATGACGAACCTGTTACGGAAGAAAGCGGGTCTGTGGAATAATCATTACATATGTAATGATTATTTTTCATTTTTATAGTATTATAAATAGAGATAACAGTAATTGGGAGGATAATATATAAACATGTCAGTTGAAGTGGGCAGTAAAATCATAGGGAAAGTCACAGGTATTAAACATTTCGGTGCTTTTGTCGAATTACCGGAAAGAAAGAACGGACTCGTACACATCAGTGAAGTGGCAGATCAATATGTAGAAGACATCAATGATCATCTGAGCATTGGCCAGGAAGTAGAGGTTAAAGTACTGTCTGTCGGTGATGACGGCAAAATCAGCCTGTCGATTAAAAAGGCTAAAGAACAGAAGCCTAAACCAAGACCGCGTAAAGAACCATCACCGGAAGATTTTGAGAAGAAACTATCGTCTTTCCTTAAAGATAGTGAAGATCGACTTTCCACGATTAAGAGACAAGCAGAATCTCGTCGCGGCGGACGCGGACGCAGATAAAAATTAAGGCGATTCTTGTAATCGTCTTATTTTATTTTAAATACAAGTTGGAGATCTGAAATGTTAGAAGGCAGATTTAAACTCGCAAATATAAAATGGCAGAAATCAGATACTGTTGCGCTCGCGATTTCAGGCGGTATGGACTCGATGGTTTTGTATCACCAGTTAACTCATGAGTATAGAAATACTTATCAAAAGCTCGTTTTGTTCCACGTCAATCATGGTGTGCGCAAAGAGTCGGAGGAAGAAGAGCAGTATATAAAGCAGCTGGCAAAAGAGAACGATCATACGGTGGCAGTGAAACACCTCTCCATGGGCGGGGAATTTTCACAGGGGAAGGCAAGAGAGATGCGATACCGTTTTTTTGCAGATGAATATAAAGCTTGCGGTGCGGATGTTCTGTTGACTGCGCATCACAAGGATGATCATTTTGAAACTGTTCTTCATCAGCTGCTGACGAACAGGCACCTGAATCGTACGCTCGGCATAAAGGAAGACAATGTCATCAACGATATGGCGGTGGCGAGGCCGCTGCTTAATTTGTTGAAAGTTGACATCAGGCGTTATCAGCAGCGGTATAATGTGCACTACTTTGAAGATGCTACAAATGCCGAAGATGATTACACAAGGAATTATATCAGGCATCACATTGCCGGGAATATTAAAGAGAATGAAAACCTGCATGAAGAAAGCCTCTCCCAGGTCGCAGATGATTTTGACGCGTTAAAACAACTTGCAAATATTAAAGCATCGGAATTTTTAGACCGTTCCTCAGACGGTATGTTTTCCAGGCGGGCATTTCAAAAGCAGTCGCATATTATCAAAGTCTTCATCCTCAAGAAATGGATGAACTGCCGCAATGTGACTCCAAGCCGTAAATTCATCGAAGAAACGATCAATATAATACAAAGTGAACTGCCTCAAACCGATCTTTCAATAGGTAATAAACGGATCATGTTGAGATATGATGATGTATATATTGATAATGCAGAGGAATATAATGTAAAGTCGACAGACAAGAGTTTTTTAATCAGTCACAGTGGGCGATATTTTTTTAATGGCCACAGGCTGGACGTGGAGCTTCCGGAGGATATGCTGCCTTTGACTGTCAGATCGAAGGCAGACGGTGATGTTATACGTCTGCCGCATGTGGGTACGAAAAAAATATCGAGAGTTTTCATCGATGAAAAAATTCCTGTCGAGGAACGTCGTAAAATCCCTTTAATTATAAATAAGAGCAATGAAGTTATTGCACTCGGAACAATATATAATATAATTAAACCACGAGAAAATTATAAAGGCTTAAATATTTCAAAGGAGTAAACTCATGAGTTTGAATAATGATATTAGTGAAGTGGTCTTATCAGAAGAAGATATCGACCGGATTGTTACAGATCTTGGTGAAACCATAAGACAAGATTATGAAGGCAAAACACCTATACTAGTCGGTTTGTTAAAAGGTTCGGTCCTGTTTATGGGAGATCTTATCAAAAAAATCGACACACATCTGGAAATCGATTTTATGGATGTTTCCAGCTATGTAGGAACGAAATCAACAGGTGAAGTTCAGATTTTAAAAGATTTATCCGGTTCGGTTGATGGCAGACACATATTAATAGTGGAAGATATCATTGAAACCGGGACAACATTGAACTCAATTATCAATCTGATCAAATCCCGTAATGCTGCATCGATTGAAATTGTTACATTACTGGATAAGCCGGTTAACAGGAAGCTGCATGTGGATGTTAAATACATAGGAACTGAAATTCCTGACGGTTTTGTAGTTGGTTATGGATTGGATTTCGATGAAAAATACAGGAACCTGCCTTATATCGGGTTGCTTAAACCGGAGTTCTATTCGTAAACATATCAGTGGAAGTAGATTAATAAATTATGATATTATCTCTTTTAGTGTATTAGAAATGGAGGAGTATGAATGCCGAAGAATACAGGGCGTAATATTATACTAATCTTAGTATTAGTAGTCATCATGTTTGGTATATTTTCACAGTTTAATGGTTCTTCCGAACTTGAAGAAGAACTTCAATATAATGAATTCATTGAACAATTGGAATCTGGCAATGTTGAGGAAATGAACATTAAGCCTGACAGAAATGTTTACTTAATCGAAGGACGCTTGAGCGGACAGGAAGAGCAGGAATCGTTCACATCAGTGATTCCTTACAACAGTGCGAGCGACTTGGACAGTATTTTAGACACAGCAAGAGCCCAGGATGGATTGAACTTTGCAGTACAGCCTGCAGATGAACAGAGTCCTTGGACGACAATGTTATTTACATTCATACCGTTATTGATCATCTTGTTCCTGTTTTTATTCTTAATGAGTCAGGCGCAAGGCGGCGGCGGTGGCGGCGGCAAAATGATGAACTTTGGCAAGTCTAAGGCAAAGCTTTATGACCAGAATAAGAAAAAAGTTCGATTTGACGATGTTGCCGGTGCAGATGAAGAGAAACAGGAATTGATAGAAGTCGTGGACTTCCTGAAAGATCACCGTCGTTTTGACAGAATCGGTGCACGTATTCCTAAAGGTGTTTTATTGGTCGGCCCTCCGGGTACGGGTAAGACATTGATTGCAAGAGCCGTTGCAGGCGAAGCGGGCGTGCCATTCTTCTCAATCAGTGGTTCTGATTTCGTTGAAATGTTCGTTGGTGTCGGTGCATCACGTGTACGTGATCTGTTTGAAAATGCGAAAAAGAATGCACCTTGTATCATCTTTATAGATGAGATTGATGCAGTGGGACGTCAGCGTGGGGCTGGAGTCGGCGGCGGTCATGATGAACGTGAGCAGACATTGAACCAGCTTCTTGTAGAGATGGACGGCTTTGGTGAAAACGAAGGTATCATCATGATTGCAGCAACGAACAGACCCGATATCCTTGACCCTGCGTTACTGCGTCCGGGCCGTTTCGACAGACAGATACAAGTAGGCAGACCGGATGTGAGAGGCCGTGAAGCGGTGCTGAAAGTGCATGCACGTAACAAACCGCTAGATGACACGGTTGATTTGAAAGCAATTGCGCAGCGTACTCCAGGATTTACTGGTGCAGACCTTGAGAACCTGCTGAATGAAGCAGCCCTGGTTGCCGCCAGACATAACAAGGCGAAGATTGATATGCGCGATGTCGATGAAGCGACAGACAGAGTGATTGCAGGACCTGCCAAGAAGAGCAAGATCATTTCCGAAAAAGAAAGAAATATTGTTGCATTCCACGAAGCGGGACACACAATAATCGGGATGGTACTTGACGACGCTGACATGGTGCACAAAGTGACGATTGTTCCGCGCGGACAGGCAGGCGGATATGCTGTTATGCTGCCGCGTGAAGACCGTTACTTCATGACCAAGCCGGAGCTTGAGGATAAGATTGTCGGCCTGCTCGGCGGACGTGTCTCCGAAGAAATCAACTTCGGTGAAGTATCCACAGGTGCCCACAATGACTTCCAGCGCTCGACAAGCATCGCACGTAAAATGGTTACAGAATACGGTATGAGTGATAAGCTCGGACCGTTGCAGTTCGGTGAATCGAACGGGCAGGTATTCCTTGGTAAAGATATGCAGTCAGATCCTAACTATTCAGATAAGATTGCATATGAAATCGATCAGGAAATGCAAAATATTGTTAAGACCCAATATGAGCGATGCCGTCAAATACTGACTGACCACAAAGATCAGCTGGTACTGATTGCTGAAACACTGCTTGAAGTGGAAACATTGGATCGCGAACAAATCGAAGGTTTATTCTACGATGGCAAACTGCCTGAGAGAAACTTTGAAGATCACACAGCAGATGATTCAGATGATGAAAAAATCGGCAAGTCATACGACGAAGTGAAGAAAGAAGTCGATGATAAAGACGGTTCTGATAACAGCACGGGCAACACAGAGAACAACCGCGAACTTGAAGAGCGTCCGGACATGGCGGAAAAACCGGAACAGCGTGAAGATAATTCAGGTGTCGATGAACAAAAGAGACGTGAAGAAGAGTGGGAAAATAATAATCGAAGAGATTAATCAACTTAAAAGTCGCCGCAAGGCGACTTTTAATAATTCAGGAGGATAAATATGAGTGATTATTTAGTTAGAGGACTTGGTTTAAATGATGAAATACGGATACTTGCTGTTGATACAACAGAAACTATCAATGAAGCGGTAGGCCGTCACGGCGCTTATCCGACAGCTGCTGCAGCTCTTGGCCGCTCAATGACAGCTGCTGTACTGATGGGTGCGATGCTTAAAAATGAAGAGAAAGTGACTGCCACGATCGAGGGTGGAGGACCAATCGGTGCAATCGTTGCTGACAGTGATGCCAAGGGCCACGTCAGAGGTTACCTCGGTAATCCGGAAGTACACTTTGACCTGAATGATTCAGGAAAACTGGATGTCAGAAGAGCCGTGGGAACAGACGGTTACTTGAGAGTTGTAAAAGACATCGGATTAAAAGAACATTTTACTGGTTCTACGGAAATTGTATCGGGTGAAATAGGCGAAGACTTTGCTTATTATTTCTACACGAGTGAACAAGTACCTTCCATTGTCGGTCTTGGCGTGCTGGTGAATCCCGATAATACTGTTAAGGCCTCAGGTGGCTTCATCATCCAGGTACTGCCTGGTGCAAGCGAAGAAACGTTTGATTTTCTGGATGACATATCCAAAGAAATGACACCTGTTTCACAACAGATTGACAATGGACTCAGCCCGCGCGAGATTATAGATGCTGCGATTGGGGAAAAGAACTGGAGAGAGCTGAGTGAAATGCCGGTATCCTTCGAATGCAATTGTTCGAAAGAGCGTTTCTTAAATGCGATTTCGGCTCTGGATCCTGCAGAAATCATGACCATGATCAAGGAAGATGGCGGGGCGGAAGCCGACTGCCATTTCTGCCGCAATAAAGTTTGGATTGAAGGCGAAGAATTGAAAGAATTGATTACGCATTAATATTGATAAGGTATCATTTTCATGCTATATTATTCATAGCAGTATACTAGGAAAAGGGAGTGCTTATTTTGAGCAAAGTTTACAATAACATTTCAGAGACGATTGGCAACACACCTCTAGTAAAATTGAACAGTCTTACCGATGAAAACAGTGCAGATGTATATGTAAAATTGGAATTCATGAACCCTGGAAGCTCAGTTAAAGACAGAATTGCTTTAGCGATGATTGAAGCAGCTGAAAAAGAAGGGAAACTTACAAAAGATACAATGATTGTGGAGCCGACCAGTGGTAACACAGGTATCGGCCTGGCTATGGTTGCAGCAAGTAAAGGCTATAAAACAACTTTAGTGATGCCGGACACAATGAGTAAAGAACGCCGTAATCTGCTTCGTGCATATGGTGCAGAACTTGTTTTAACACCGGGTGCGGACGGTATGAAAGGTGCAATTAAAAAGGCTGGAGAGCTTGCTGAAAAAGAAAATTACTTCATGCCTCAACAGTTCGAAAACATGGCAAACCCGGAAATCCATGAGAAAACAACCGGTGTCGAGCTGGTCAACCAGATGGAAGGTTTGTCAATTGACGGATTTGTTTCCGGTATCGGTACAGGAGGTACTGTTACAGGCGCAGGTAAAGTGTTGAAAGAACACCATCCAAATGTAAAAATTTATGCAGTTGAACCGACAGATTCTGCAATTTTAAGCGGCAAGGAACCAGGTCCGCATAAAATTCAGGGAATCGGTGCAGGGTTTGTGCCAAAAACTTTAAATACGGAAGTTTATGATGAAGTGTCTGTTGTTTCAAATGATGAAGCGATGGAAGTCGGACGTGAACTTGCGGCCAAAGAAGGAATACTCGGCGGTATTTCATCAGGTGCAGCAGTTAAAGCAGGTCTTGATGCTGCAAAAGAACTGGGCAAAGGTAAAAATGTCATTGTCATCCTGCCGTCAAACGGTGAAAGATATTTATCAACTGCGTTATTCAATTTTGATGACTAAATCATTATAACTAATATAGCGATGCTGCAGACAGATCACAAAATCTGTCTGCAGCTTTTTTATGCATGTTTCAAGTCACGGAATCATTTCCCGGATTTGACATTTTGAAGTGTGGAATCGTCAGTCTGAAACATGTTATAATATGTCTATTCAAATTCTACAAGAGTAAGAGGTATATGTTATGAACAAATTAAAAATCATGGGAATACTCAACATCACTCCTGATTCTTTCAGTGATGGCGGTAAATATCGTGATACAGAGAGTGCTGTGGCCCGTGCACGTGAAATGGTCGATGAAGGTGTGGATATCATCGATGTAGGCGGCTATTCGACACGTCCGGGATATACGGAGATTTCTGAGCAGGAAGAAATCTCTCGTGTAAAACCTGTAATAGAGGCGATTAAAGATTTTGGAGTGGAGATTTCTATAGATACATTCCGTTCGAATGTGGCAAGAGCTGCAATGGAAGCAGGAGCGACGATGATCAATGATCAGTGGAGAGGCACTTACGATGAGGCGATTTTCGATGTTTCTGCTGAATTTAATGCACCCATCTTTTTGATGCACAACAATGATCATGGAACATATGAGGATGTCGTTGAAGATATGATCAAGGAATTACAGGAGTCTGTAGACCTTGCACTTCAGCACGGTGTAAAAAAAGAAAATATATGGCTTGATCCGGGTATCGGTTTTGTTAAGACACGTCAGGAAGAGCTTGAGGTCATGAGACGTCTCGACGAATTGGTCGCAGTCGGCTATCCGGTTCTTCTGGCAACCAGCCGTAAGCGGATGGTCAGGGAACTCATAGAAGGTGAGTCCAAGGCGGACGAAAGGGACACTGCAACGGCTGCCACAACAATTCATGGTATGGAAAAAGGCGTGAAGGCGGTCAGGGTCCACAATGTGGGACTCAATAGGGAGCTTAGCGATGCTTATGTCAAACTACAGGAAGATCTAGATGGATAATATTAAAATAAATGGCATTAAAACATATGCTTACCACGGCGCTTTGGATGCTGAACGGGTATTGGGACAGTATTTTATCACCGATGTTACTATTTACCTGGATTTGAAAAAGGCCGGTGTCTATGACGATCTGGAAGCTACCGTTCATTATGGAGAAGCTTATCAGCTGATTGAAGACATCATAAAAGGTGAGCCTGTAAGCCTGATTGAACATCTCGCAGAAAAAGTCTCACAGTCACTGTTTGACCAGTATGGTAAAATACAAGAAGTAGAAGTTACGATTACAAAACCGAGTCCGCCGATTGACGGGCAATATGATAATGTGAGTATTACTCTGAATAGAAAGCGGGAGAGCTAATGGCAAATGTGTATCTTGGCCTGGGCAGTAACTTAGGAGATCGCAAAGAGAACTTGGAAAAATCCATTGCAGCACTTAATAATTTTGAAGATATTCAAGTGAAAAAACGGTCATCCATTCTGGAAACAGAACCTTACGGTAAGACAGATCAGCCTGAATTTATGAATATGTGTGTGGAAATCGAAACACGTATGTCTCCACTCAGCCTTCTTGAAACGGTACTGGGAATAGAACATTCTTTGGGAAGAGTCAGAGAAGAAGTTTGGGGACCTAGAATTATAGATATAGATATTCTTCTTTATGAAGATTTGGAGCTGGAACTTGATGATCTGTCCATCCCTCATAAAGAAATGCATCTGCGCAGCTTCGTGTTGGAACCTCTTTCAGAAATTGCACCGAATGTAAAGCACCCGACACTCGGCAGGCAGGTAATTGAGCTTAAAGAAGATTTGGAAAGAGGCGAATGACATCTTTAAAATTGGTGATGTAGAGATTGAAAACCGAGTCGTTCTTGCACCGATGGCAGGTGTCAGCAACGCAGCATTCAGATTGACGGTCAAAGAATTCGGTGCAGGGCTGGTGTGTGCAGAAATGATCAGCGATAAAGCACTTTTATTCGGTAATGAGAAAACGATGAAGATGTTGTACATTGATGAAAATGAAAGACCGATGTCTCTTCAAATATCCGGCGGAGAAAAGGACACGCTGGTTGAAGCGGCTAAATATGTGGATCAGAATACAACAGCTGATATCATCGATATCAACATGGGATGTCCGGTATCCAAAATCATCCGGTGTGAAGCGGGTGCGAAATGGCTGCTTGACCCTGACAAGATTTATGACATGGTGAAAACTGTGGTCGATAATGTGTCGAAACCTGTGACCGTCAAGATGAGGATCGGCTGGGATGAAGACCATATCTATGCAGTTGAAAACGCGAAGATGGCGGAAAGAGCCGGTGCTTCTGCAATCAGCATGCACGGGCGCACACGCGTCCAGCTGTATGAAGGGGAAGCGGACTGGGATATCATCCGACAGGTCAAAGAAGCGGTCAGTATTCCGGTAATAGGAAATGGTGATGTAACCAGTCCTGAACTAGCTTTGAAAATGCTGGATGAAACCGGTGTGGATGCCGTAATGATCGGCAGAGAAGCTCTCGGCAACCCGTGGATAATTTATAGAACCGTTCATTACCTGGAAACAGGCGAACTGATTGATGAGCCTGACTTTGAAGAGAAGCTTGAAGTCATGAAACTTCATATGGACAGGCTGATCGAACTGAAAGGTGAAAAAATTGCTGTCCTTGAGATGCGTAAACATGCATCATGGTATTTAAAAGGAATTAAAGGCAACGGTACAGTACGTAAGCGGATCAATCAGGCACAGACGAGAGACGAAGTGGCTGAGATTGTTGATGACTTTGCTGTAGAATTGAAAGATAGACAGGGAAAACTGACAGTTTAATATATTGAAGGAGTGTTTATTGTTGACTGAAGAAATGAATGACCAGGTGAGTGTCAGAAGAGAGAAGATGCAGCAGTTGATTGACCTTGGGATTGATCCATTTGGTGCGAAGTTTGAGCGTACAGCGTATTCAGACGAGCTTACAAGAGACTGGGATGAATTTTCAAAAGAGGAATTGGAACAAAAAGAAAATGAATCTGAAACAGTTATTGCAGGTCGTTTGATGACAAAACGCGGAAAAGGTAAAGCAGGCTTTGCGCATATACAGGATATCAACGGCCAGATACAGATTTATGTAAGGAAAGACCAGATTGGTGAAGAAGATTTTGATAACTTGTGGAAACAGGCTGACCTTGGAGATATTGTCGGGGTGACAGGTGTCATGTTTAAAACAAACACCGGAGAACTTTCCGTTAAAGCGAGCGAATTCAAAATCTTGACGAAAGCACTCCGTCCTCTACCGGATAAATATCATGGGCTGAAGGATATAGAAGAGCGTTATCGTAAACGTTACCTGGATTTAATCACCAGCGAAGAGTCAAAAGGTACATTCATAAAGCGCAGCCGCATCATTCAGGAAATGCGTAATTATTTAAATGAAAGAGGCTTCCTGGAAGTTGAAACGCCGATGATGCATATGATAGCAGGCGGTGCTCAGGCAAAACCGTTCGTTACGCATCATAATGCACTGGATGTCGAGCTTTTCATGCGTATTGCGATTGAATTACACTTGAAAAGAGTAATCGTCGGCGGACTTGAAAAAGTTTATGAAATCGGCCGTGTCTTCAGAAACGAAGGTGTATCCACACGTCACAATCCTGAATTCACAATGATTGAACTATATGAAGCTTATGCGGATTATAATGATATTATGGATCTGACGGAAAACCTGATTGCATATATTGCTGAAAAAGTAACAGGAAATTCCAAGGTGAAATACGGTGAACAGGAAATTGAACTGGCTACAGGCTGGAAACGCGTGCATATGGTGGATCTGGTTAAAGAAGAAACAGGTGTGGACTTCTACGAAGTCAACACAGATGAAGAGGCGCATGCACTTGCCAAAGAGCATGGTATCGATGTTAAGCCGACTATGCAGTATGGGCATATCCTGAATGAATTCTTTGAACAAAAAGTGGAAGAGACTCTGATGCAGCCGACATTTGTATACGGTCATCCTATTGAAATATCACCACTTGCAAAACAAAATCCTGATGATCCGCGTTTCACAGACCGTTTCGAGTTGTTTATCGTTGGACGTGAGCATGCGAATGCGTTCACGGAATTGAATGACCCGATAGATCAAAGAAACCGTTTTGAATCCCAGGTTGCAGAAAAAGAAGCCGGCAATGATGAAGCCCACGATATGGATGAGGACTTCCTTGAGGCACTGGAATACGGTATGCCGCCGACAGGCGGCCTTGGAATCGGTGTAGACAGACTTGTTATGCTGCTCACAGATTCAGCGAGTATCCGGGATGTACTGTTATTCCCTTATATGAAACAGAAATAATGAAATAAATAAGAAGATGCAAACCCCGATAAATGTCGTGGTTTGCATTTTTTATGCATGAAAACGTATTCATTTTTATTAGGGTTTATTTATATGCGGTTTGATGTATAATTACAATCATTATGAATTTCAGGAGTGGTACATATGAATATTGGATTATCAAAGAACTCTAAACGCATAGTCATAAAAATCGGTACAAACTCAATAATGAAATCGATAGACAAAATCAACTATCATAAGATTGACCGACTCGCTTATGTCTGTTCCACACTTAGGCAGCAGGGGCATGATGTCATTCTTGTGGCTTCGGGAGCTGTAGGTGCCGGTGCATGTACGCTCAATATGGATGCGTATCCTGACAGCATTGCAGAAAAACAGGCACTGGCTTCTGTTGGGCAGGGTGTTCTAATGAATTTATACAGCCGTTTTTTTCAACATTATGACCAGCACGTTGGACAAATATTGATGACGAGAGATATCGTCAGCTATCCGAACGCATATGAAAACTGTCAGACGACCATCAATTCACTGCTTAGAAATAAAATCATTCCAATCATTAATGAAAATGATGCCGTGTCCGTTGATGAATCCGGACGCAGATCGAAGTTTGGTGAGAACGATACTCTGGCTGCAGTCGTCACTGAAGTGACAGAAGCAGATATGTTAATCATCTTAAGTGATATAGAAGGTCTGTACGATTCTAACCCGCATACTGATTCAGAAGCAAAACTTATTCCTTATGTGGGTGAAATCAGCGATGAAATACTTGCTATGGCAGGCGGCGCTGGTTCTGTATTTTCAACCGGGGGTATGGAAACGAAACTGAATGCAGCTAAACGTGTGATGGATAACAATCAGGCCATGGTCATCGCTTCTGCTGAAAATCCGAATATCATATTTGATATTGTGGATGGCCAGGAAGTCGGGACGCTGTTCAAAAAAGAACAGCCGGAATTATTAATACAGGGAGATGAGTGATGATGAACGAAAATACAATGACAAAAAATATCATACTTGAACAACTTGGGAAAAATGCGAAACAATCGGCGAAAGTTTTGAGAGTGTTGCCGGCAGGGGATAAAAACGAGGCGCTACTGGCGATGGCTGAAGCGCTCAAAGATAATCATGAAAAGATTTTAAAGGCGAACGCACAGGATATTAAAAATGGACAGGAAAATGGCTTGACCGAAGCATTGGTGGAAAGACTGACATTGAATGAAGAGAGACTCGAAGGCATGGCCGGAGGACTGGTTAAAATGGCTGGCCTTGAAGATCCGACGACCAAAAGTGACGGACAATGGGTGAATGAAGTCGGTCTTTCGATCAGTAAAAAAAGAGTACCGCTCGGTGTTATCGGCATCATATATGAATCGCGTCCAAATGTGACTGCTGATGCTTCCGGTCTTTGCTTAAAAGCAGGGAATGCTGTAATTTTACGTGGTGGAAAAGAGGCGATGAACAGCAACGAGGCAATTGTGGAAGTGCTGCAGGACGGCTTATCGAAAACGAATGTACCGAAAGACAGCATCCAGCTCATCACAGATCCATCCAGAGAGCTTGCAGCGGAGTTCATGCAGTTCAATGAAGGTGTGGACTGTCTCATACCAAGAGGTGGTGCCGGATTGATCCAGGCGGTGCTGAAACAGGCCACAGTACCGGTTATTGAAACAGGAACGGGGAACTGTCATATGTATGTTCACGAATCAGCGGATATCGACATGGCAAAATCGATACTCGTTAACGCAAAAACTCACAGAGTGTCCGTCTGTAACGCTTTGGAAACTTTATTGGTGGATAAAAGTACTGCTTCCGAAGTATTGCCTGAACTGGCGGCAGCCCTCGACGCTGCAGGGGTGACTATCCATGGTGATGAAACCGTCTTGGATTTAGTCGAACATGCTGTACCTGCAGAAGAGTCGGATTATACGGATGAGTATCTCGGATATGATATCGCGGTGAAAGTGGTTGATGGTTACGACGATGCAATCGGACATATAGAGAAATACTCCACAGGACATTCAGATGTCATCGTGGCGACCGATTATCAGGCTATACAGGACTTCCTGAATGATGTGGATTCCGCAGCTGTTTATGTTAATGCATCAACCCGTTTTTCTGATGGGGAAATGTTTGGATTCGGCGGAGAAATCGGCATCAGCACACAGAAGCTGCATGCCAGAGGACCGATGGGATTAGAAGCATTAACGAGTTATAAATATGTTGTGGAAGGCTCCGGTCAAATCAGAGATTAGCAAATGAATGTATTCGTTCAAGCAAAGTGAGCGCTTAGGAGCTGTGCAAATGACTCATATATTTTGTACGGTTTGAAGATTCGCTGTTATTTCTTGACAAGCGGGACAAAAGCTCTGTATTGGCAATGTCTTTAAAGTACATCATTTCAATATATTTTATAAACGTGATATTTTAAAAGTATAAGATTTGAAAGGGGATGGGTAAATGACTGCAGAAAAGATTTTTCCGCAAGGTGAACAAAAGACGGATCATTTTACGGGTGAAGTCTATCATAATGTACTATTCAAAGAGGCTGCGCCTCTCAATACTCCGATTGCGAACGTCACCTTCAAGCCGGGCGGCAAAACGAAGTGGCATTCTCATGAAGTTGGACAGGTGCTGCTTGTCACTCATGGTGAAGGGTGGTATCAGGAGGCCGGCAAGGCACCTGAAACGATTAAAGCGGGCGATGTCATCAACATTGGTAAAGATATTGTTCACTGGCATGGTGCGAAAAAAGACAGTGAACTCATACATTTGGCAATGACGGCGGGCGCCATAAACTGGATGGACCCTGTTGAAGACACTGAAATTTAAGATGGAAGGCCGTAAGTACTGGATGGGTGCTTACGGCCTTTTATCATTCGGATACGTTCTGGTTATAGTGGGTTTGAAAATTTTGTGCAAGCTGGTTAATTTTCAAGTCTTTAAAGATGGTTATTGCCTGCTTCATTGATTTTAAACCGGCTTCTTTCTGACCGGTTTTATAAAGATAGAAGCCGGCTAAATATATTGAGTAATTTCTTTCATAAAGCATATACTGGTCCATCTCAAGCAGCTCTGTAAGTTTATTCTGAAATATTTTACTCTGGTCCGTTTCGCCATTTTCAAGGAGCGTGAGTATGACATTTATCAATGTCTGTATAGTAATGACGCGGTGTTTTTTAATTTCCTGATAGTATTTCGTGTTGTTGATCATTTCATTTGTCAAAGTGACCAGAGTGTTTGTATTGAATAGTGAAATTGAGTTGGCGAAAAGAACAATTTCATAATGGCACCATATATCCACTTCAAGAAGATGATCAATCAGCTTTTCTTCCATTTCGGGTGCTTTACTTTTGTCGTTCGTCAGATCTTTCAGGAGTGCAGATAACATGATTGCATTCAGTTCAAAAAACTTAATATTGCTCTTCTTGTATTTTTTTAGCTGTTCATTTCTTAATTCAAGCAGCCGGTCGGCATCATTTTTTATGTAATGCTCTTTCATCTTCACTATGAGCTGCTCAAACTCGCTCAACTCAAATTCCTGCTCAGCGTGAAAGAATTCTTCAATGGTTATGTTCAGCTTATCTAAAATTACTAATAACTTATTGATTGTTATCTCGCTTACCCCGCGTTCAAATTTTGATAATTGTGCAACGGATAAATCGGTGTCACAAACTTCTTTCATGGTCAGGTTTCTTGACTGCCTGAATTCTCTGATCAGCATTCCAATAGATTGATTAGACATATGATCCTCTCCATAAGTTATTGTTAATCAGTATTATAGATAAAAATAACTAAAAAAGGAAAGTATTTCACCCTAAAATTTTCATATATGAAAATTTTAAAGGAATAGTCTGAATATGTAGTATAATAAAATTATTAACAAAGACTTGTGGTGCTAAGTCAAATTGAAAATTCATGATGCATCGACATGTCTTGCCTGTTAGTTGTGTTTTAAGGCGTGTTTAAATAAGCCTAGTAAAATTTAATTTTTTCTAGGCGCTGAGAAAGGATTCGAGATATTTAAAATCTCGAGTGACACGCTCCTTTCTGGCATGTATAGTTGGTGGTTGCGTAGTAGGACATCCACCAGACGCACAAATTTTCTTGCGGTTAAGACGAGGGCTCTTTTGTGTTGATGCTTCGGGACTTCTGCTTTTTTCTTTTTATAGTACTCATTGAACGTTGGAATATTATTGCGGACTGAATTGGCAGCCTCAATTAAGTAATACCGCAAGTAATGGTTTCCGGATTTCGTGATGGGAGTATTTTGCGCAGTAAAGTTACCCGATTGGTTTTTCTTCCAGTAAAGACCGGCATACTTAGCCAGTTTAGCCTGGTTGTCAAAACGTTCAATCTGACCGATTTCTGCCAGGATACCGGCAGTATAGGTGGGACCAATGCCCGGGATACTGAGTAGCGATTTCGCTTCAGGAATGGTCTCTAAGACGTCTGCGATACTTTTCTCGAGTATTTTGATTTGCTTGGTGTAAGTCTTGATCAACATTGCGTATGTACCCAGGACCTGGTCCACAGAGTCCGCCATGACAGCGCCTAAACGATACGCACTGCGGATGGCTTTTTGAATGGATTTCGCCAGTTTCTCGCTATCTGCAAATCGGCCTTTGCCTTTGGTGTCCAGGAAGTCGCTCAAGTCTTCTAAAGGCATCTCAGCCACTTCATCCAAAGATACATCTTCGGTCAGCAGAGACATCATTGTCGTGCCAAAGATAGAGGTATCGATGCTTTGTTTTAAAGTGTTGCATTTGTAGTACAGGTTTTCGATGAAGTGTTGCTTACACTCAGTGAGTTACGTGACAAGTTGATATCTCGAACGGGTCAGACGCTGTAGTGCCATGTATTGTTCTTCTTTGATCAGGCTGGTCTGATGGATTTCCAATCTTAAGAAATCGGCAATCCGGTAAGCATCCACCCGGTCCGTCTTGTCTTCTTCAAACATCTTTTTAAATCGATGAATTTTGGATGGATTAATGACTGAGACGGTCACATTTAGTGCACGGAGTGCTTCATCCTGATGTAGGAAGGTAGCTGGGTGAAAACTATAGACAGAAGTAGACTCTAAACCAATTATGATCTGTTCGTACTTTCGATTATCTGCATAGAGTAAAATGTTGGATTGAATCAGTTTCGCACCCACCAAGGAATTATCAACTGTCATTTGATTTAAAACTTTTTGATTAGACTCTAGATAACACACATCTAAAGATTCAGAGCTGACGTCAATACCGACAAACAATTTCATTGAAAGGACCTCCTTTCTTTGATTTTATAATAGACTTGGGTACTCCGGGATATCCCTGAATACATGCGACAAGATTCAACCTCGCGTATGAGTATTCATTCGTAATAATGACTGGCTACAGAATCAACTACTACATGGATTCAATTCATTACTACGGATACAGCTTGTGCGTTTGAAATTCATTCGCATGACCAGGGAAGCAGTCTTTCTATGTAGTCGAACTACAAGGGGAGTTAGCTCATGCCCATTAGATCCTTTCAAATCTATGGCTCTATTATCCAGGGGTATCCCGGAATATCCAAGTCTAAGAACTAAACAAAACTTATTATACGAGGGGGAGATACAATGAATAAAAGAATTGTTACTTTAATGATTTTGGCAGTAACAGGCATCCTCATAATTGTTGGTGAAAAAAGTATTCCGATTGATATGATAGCGCAATTCATTTAAGTTTATAAGGTATTTAAGCAGAATACTTTATATAGATTGGCACCCATAAGCAAGTAGAATCACTTTTAGCTGAAGGATTCTACTTGCTTTCCCTTTTTACACTTTTTAATGTTAAGGTTATGTTGACATTGTAATGAATTTTGTATTATTATTAATAGGCAATCAACAATTAGTGCGAAGGAGAATTAGCTCAGCTGGGAGAGCATCTGCCTTACAAGCAGAGGGTCGGCGGTTCGAACCCGTCATTCTCCATTTAAATAATTTATTGTAAGCGGAAGTAGTTCAGTGGTAGAACACCACCTTGCCAAGGTGGGGGTCGCGGGTTCGAATCCCGTCTTCCGCTCCATTTCTATTAAGCGGTTATACCGTTTTATTTTTTTGAAAACATTTAATTGAAATCACGGGAAGTAGCTCAGCTTGGTAGAGCACTTGGTTTGGGACCAAGGGGTCGCAGGTTCGAATCCTGTCTTCCCGATTTTAATCCGCGGGTGTGGCGGAATTGGCAGACGCGCTAGAATCAGGATCTAGTGTCTTAACGACATGGGGGTTCAAGTCCCTTCACCCGCATCATTCATATTTTATATTGGGGGCTTAGCTCAGCTGGGAGAGCGCCTGCCTTGCACGCAGGAGGTCAGCGGTTCGATCCCGCTAGTCTCCATTTTTTATTTTTTAATTATACATAGCCGGGGCCTATAGCTCAGCTGGTTAGAGCGCACGCCTGATAAGCGTGAGGTCGGTGGTTCGAGTCCACTTAGGCCCACTTTGAAAACACATGGAATGCATTCCATGTGTTTTTTGTTGAAAAAAATCATATTGTGAATAATATATACCGTTCTTATCGGTAATACCATCGGTACATTCCTCAGTCCTTTTGAGCCTGAATCAGGAATTGTTGTTGGTCGCCGGGGAATTAAAACGTGAGAAACGTCAAATATGCAAATCTTGTAATTGAGGATTCCCGGGGCGTATCGCTTCAGGAATCTTTTTACTTATAAACATTTTTTAAAAATGTATCCAATGTTTCGATGATATCTTCCGTGCTTTCCTCACCGATGCCGACGATGACTGAATCATTAAATTGGTTATGGACTGAATAGCTGTTTTTACTGATCAGCTGATGTTTCAGAACCAGATTGCTGATGTCGTGTTCCGGACATTTAAGGATAAAGTGCATGCCGGTATGATCACCGTCAACATCTACAGAGGGATAGGCTTTATTCAGCCACTCTATGATATTCTGCATCTTTTTTGAATAGATTTTCCGGACTCTGTTAATATGACGGTTCAGATAGCCTTCTGAGATATATCTGGCAACAATATGCTGCATCTGTCTTGAAACGTTGCAGGATAATCTTTCGGAATAGTACTTCTCAGAAAGTGATTTGGGCAGAACCATTACAGAAAGTCTGAGAGATGGATACAGTGATTTTGAAAATGTACTCATATATATCGTGCGGTCACTCTGATCAAGTCCCTGCAGGGAAGGCAAGGGCTTGCCTGTATATCTGAACTCACTGTCATAATCATCCTCAATGACATAGACATCATTCTCCAGTGCATAGTTCAACAGCTGTATGCGTTTTTTCAAAGACAGAATAACACCGCTCGGGAACTGGTGGGAGGGTGTGATGTGGACAACGGGGTTGTTATGGCTGACGACATCATCCAGATTGATGCCGTCTTCATTAACACGCGCAATATTATGTGTGAGCTTTAAATGTGAAATCACCTTTTTTACGACTGGATATCCTGGGTTTTCAATCGTCATCCGAGGATAATCAAGCAGAAGTAAAACCTGCTGCAGCAGATACTCTGTCGACGGCCCGATAAATATTTGATCGATTGAACAGGAGACACCGCGGTTGAAGTGAAGATAATCTGAGATTGCTTTACGAAGTTCATATTCACCGCTGTTTTCCCCGGGGTTGAGCAGGTCATGCTGATCGAATACTTCTTTAGAAATCTGTTTTATGACGTCTCTTTGGACGATAGAAGTATCTATTGTGCCGAGAGCTAGTTTGAATGATTTCTGCTGCGGCTTGACTATATGAGGGATTTCCTTCGGCGTCGCTTTGAGCAGATCGATTTCCGAGACATAGAAACCGCTCTTTTCCACACTGTACACGAGGTCTTCATCGAGCAGCTGATTATAGGCGCGTTCGACGGTGGTCATACTGATGTTCAAATCCATTTTCAGCTGTCTCTTACTCGGAAGTTTATCATTGCTTTTTATTTCACCTTTTAATATTTGGCTTTTTATTTCCTGGTAAAGCTGTTCATATAAGTTTTGTCCATTTTTTGCATCCAGTTTTATATACATGATCTGACCCCTATATTATTTGGTAATCTGACACTTTGTAAGAGTCAGTTAATCAACTAGAATATATCATAAGATAATAATTTAAGGAAGAGGGATGCAAGATGACTCAGGATAAACTGGCAATGCCTTATAAAGGAGTAATTATGGATGTAATCAATGCTGAACAGGCAAAGATAGCAGAGGCTGCGGGAGCGGTTGCTGTTATGGCACTCGAACGGGTGCCGTCTGATATTCGTGCAGCAGGCGGTGTCGCCCGTGCGGCAGATCCGCGTATTATAGAAGAGGTGGTAGATGCGGTATCCATTCCGGTAATGGCGAAGTGTCGTATCGGACATATCTCAGAAGCACGTGTACTTGAGGCGATGGGTGTCGACTTCATTGATGAATCAGAAGTTTTAACGCCTGCAGATGAAGAGTATCATCTGATGAAATCCGACTACGGAGTGCCGTTTGTCTGCGGCTGCCGTGACCTTGGTGAGGCTGCACGCCGCATCGGTGAAGGTTCTGAAATGCTCCGCACAAAAGGGGAGCCGGGTACAGGCAACATTGTTGAAGCGGTGAGACATATCAGGAAAGTGAATCAGCAGGTGAAACAGATTTCTGTTTTAAGCGATGATGAACTGATGACCTTTGCTAAAAATCTTGGCGCGCCATACGACGTTTTGAAAGAGATCAGGGAACTGGGTGAACTGCCGGTGGTCAATTACGCCGCAGGCGGTGTGGCGACACCCCAGGATGCGGCATTGATGATGGAACTCGGTGCTGATGGAGTATTTGTAGGGTCCGGAGTGTTCAAATCAGAACAGCCTGAAAAATTCGCAAGAGCGATTGTACAGGCTACTGAGAACTATCAGGATTATAAATTGATCGGGGAGCTTGCGAAAGAACTTGGAACGCCGATGTCCGGCATTGATGTACGCACACTTTCTGAGAGTGAAAGAATGCAGGATCGAGGCTGGTAAATAAAAATGCACTCAACATTTTAATGTTGAGTGCATTTTTATTATTATTCTGAAGTGACATTGTCGATGAATTCTGTATTGATCAGACCTTCAATATCATCACTTGACATGTAATCTGCTTCATAGCTGATTGTTGCCATTTCCTGAAGCACTTCTTCGTCAACTTCATGTGTCGGATAGAGACGTTCGCTTGCCTCGAGCGTTTCTTCAACACTCAGTTCACTGCCGGTGATGTCAGTAATATGATCTACGAAGATATTGACCGCTTCCTCACGGTTGTCTTCGATAAACTCGATGGCTCTTGTATGGGCACGCAGATAACCTTCAGTCAGTTCCGGGTTGGCTTCTGTAAAGGCATTTCTTGCAGTGACGACTGTAATTGTGGAGTCTGCACCCCAGCCGAATTCATCTTCATCAAGGAGAATGTCTGCATTCGTCTGGTTTTCCAAAAATACGCCCCAAGGTTCCTGGGTAGCGGCAGCTGCCACATCGCCCTGCAGGAATAATGTTGAAGTATCCGCCGGTGCCTGAGGGTTCAGGCTGACAGTGCCGCCGGAATCATCCACGTCCAATCCCTCTTCGTGTAACGCTTTTCTGAGCATGATGTCCTGAGTGGAACCGATAGTCGGCACAGCGACGCTTTTACCGTCCAGATCTGCGACGGATTCAATGCCTGAATCTTCTGCTGTTGCGAGTACGGCACCGCCGTTCACTGCACCTGCAATAATCGAGTGTGCAGGGTTTCTCATATATGTCGTTGTTGCCGGTGAAGGACCGACAGTTCCGATATCGAACTCCTCAGTCGACATTGCTTCCATGAAAGCACTGCCGTTCGGGAATGTCATCGTATCGATTGAAATGTCTTCACCAAACTCTTCTTCAAAGTATCCATTCTGTAAAGCGACAACAGTCGAGATGTGCGTCAAGTTCGGGAAGTAGCCGATTCTGACCTCTTCAGCTGCTTCTTCTGAACTGTTACATCCTGCAACGACTGCCAAAGACAATGCGATGATGCCTAATATAAATTTTTTCATGTATATCCTCCTGAATTTTATTTAAACAGTTTGACCGTAGCGACGTGCAACTGCACGTTCCATACGTAAGAAAACCTGATTGTCTATAATTGTTCCGATGACACCAATGACAATCATAATGGACAGAACCAGATCCATCGCCTGGATTGAACGTCCCAAGTCAAGTAAATATCCAAGACCGCCTGTTGAACCGAGCAGTTCACCGGCCATGATTGCACGCCATGCAAATGCCCATGCTACGCGCAGTCCTGAAATGATATGTGGAACTGAGGCAGGTATAATGACTGTTCTCAGCAGGTGTGAACCTGAAGAGCCTAGTGTTTTTGCGGCATCCATATAAATTGATGGCACGTTTTTAAATCCTGTGCTCGAGTTTACTGTCATTGTCCATGTTGCTCCGATTGCCACTATGAAAAGTATGGAGGCATTGCCGAGACCGAACCAGACGATCGCAAGCGGGAACCAGACAATGCTTGGAATGGACTGGAGTGCTGTAACAAAGAATCCAAGCGTATCGTCGACCCATTTATAGCGGGCAATCAGAAACCCGAATGTTAAGCCGAGTACGACAGCAATCGAGAAACCAATCAATAATCTGACCAGCGTTGTTCCTGTAGCAGTCACAATCTGACCTGATATGATGCTGCCTATGAGTGTGCCGATGACGGTGACACCGCCGGGCTCATTCGGAATGATGATAGGAGGGAACATAAATGTAGGGAAGAATCCAAGCTTAGATATGACTTCCCATATCCCGATGATCACTGCTACGAAGATTATCCGTCTTAAAACTGTAGTCATCACCAAACTCCTCCTTTAACACTTTTTCCATTTCAACTTCAAGCTCCGCCATGACACGTCTTTCAAGATCGACGATGACACTGTCCGCAGGATCGCGCGGACGCGCAGACTGGACGGTAAAAGATTTTTTTATTTTACCGGGACGGGTGCTCATAAGAAGGACACGGTCCGACAATGTCAGTGCTTCACGAATATTATGTGTAATGAATAAAATCGTATTGCCCGTATTTCTCCAGATATTTTGAAGTTCTTTATGGAGCACGAGTCTTGTCTGTTCGTCGAGTGCTGCAAATGGTTCATCCATCAATAATACTTCCGGATCCATTACAAGCGCACGTGCAATAGCCACACGCTGTTTCATCCCGCCGGATAATTCATGCGGGTAGGCATCTGCGAAATTGATAAGATGTACCATCCGCAGGCCGTCCATTGTTTTTTCTTCTATTTCTGTTTTGGACATTTTTTTTAGATTTAAACCGTAAGATACGTTCTCTTTTACGGTCATCCACGGAAATAATCCACCTTCCTGGAATACCACGATACGGTCTGTTCCGGGTTTGTTCACTGCCTTGCCGTTGACCAGCACCTCACCGGCTGTAGTTGTTTCAAGCCCTGCGATCAATTTTAATATTGTCGACTTTCCGCAGCCGGAAGGACCGAGAAGCGAAACGAACTCACCTTCTTTAATATCAAAGTTGATATCATCCAATACTTGCAGCTTTTGATTTTGCTCTTTCTTAAATTCTTTATGTACATCTTTCAACTGTACTTTCAAGTCCGTTCACCTCACAAAATAAAGTCATACCAAACTAATAGGAATACTAACTGAAAAATACTGGTAAGTCAATATGTATTAACCAAGTTAACAAAAAACACACTGGGTATTTAGAAAGGATGGATAGAAAAATAGATTATGTAAACAACCATCCAAACAAAGAGCCAAATCAAGGTTTTAACTTTTAAAGACAAATTTTTAAAAATCTTATGGGAAAAGTAATACGCCATCAGTGAAACGATAATGAATCGTATTAAGCGGGCGGGGATGGAAAATAGTATGAAGATAAATATATTAGTGTAAAGCGGCGCAAAGGCCGCAAACAATTTATAGGGCACGCCGAATAAAGGCCCTGTAACCAGTGCCAGAAAAGTATTGGCTGACATTTCAGCCTCCACATGGTCGAGCATATATGTATGGATGGCGGGGACTGACAGCATGAAATCAACCACATTGGCGTGATTGACGGTGCTCATAATGAATATGACGGTGCCGCCGATGGCAGCACCGGTGATGCAGATGATGTTTATTAGAAATATATTCTTTAAGTTGTCATTCTTTAGAGCGTAATAGCTCAGTAGCATATCCGGAATTATGAAGAAAAAGGTTGCTTCGCTGAAACCCCATATAAAAGATGCAATCATCATTACCATTCTTTAAACTGACCTTCCTCTCCAAGATTATCCATTCGTTCATTTAAAGTATCCATGAATTCCTTGCGGTTTTCGTTGTATTTAAATGACTCACCGACGAGAATATCAACAAAGAACGGCACGAAAATAAAAGAACCTTTTGGCAGAGCTTTGCCCAGGCCATATAGAAATACCGGGACGATATCGATATCAGGCACTTCCCGCATCAAGTAGTAGATGCCGCTTTTGTATCTGCTGAGCTGTTCCGCCTCACCTCTTGAGCCTTCAGGAAATAATATGATGATGCTGTCATCTTCCAAAGCTTCAAGAATCGGTGAAAACATGCCTTGTATATCCTTCGTCATCTTTCTCTGTATCGGGATGATATTCATGACTTTAGTAGAAAAGAAAGCCAGAAATTTATTTTTCATAAAATAATCTCCGGCAGCCACCGGCCGGACTTTTTGAAAACTTTTCCCGTGAAATAAAGACATCAGGACCAGTGTATCCAGATGACTGTTATGATTCGCAATGATTACAACCGGGCCGGACCCCGGTAGTTTCTCCCTGTGCCGTATATTAATTCCGAGTACAAACAGTATGACAGGCCTGACTAAAATAGAAAATAATAAACTTCTCATTTATCTCACCCTTAAAAGTAAAAGAATCGAGCAAAGTGAAAGAACAGCGGTGCTGTGTATGTCAGTGAATCCACGCGGTCCAGTATGCCGCCGTGGCCCGGAATGATTGCGGAAGTATCTTTGATGTTCAAATCCCGTTTCAATGCGGAAATGTTCACATCGCCGATAAATCCGGTCAGACCGATATAGAGCCCTGCGATGATACTGCCGGTCAAAGTGAACGGGGTGATCAGGGGAGCGAGCAATACAGCGAGCACTGTTGTTGTCAATACGCCGCCGAAAAAACCTGCCCATGTCTTATTCGGAGAGACTTTCGGCAGAATCTTTCGTTTGCCGAGTGTTTTCCCCCATAAAAACTGAGCGACGTCATTTGCCTGTGTAAGCACAACAAGAAACAAAACGAGTCCGGCACCGAGCACGCTGTTTTCCTTTCCCGGAAGCACGAGCAGGTAGGCGAGGTGCGACAGGCCGAAAACCATGAGCATGAGTCCCCATTGTACGGATGCGACGGACTGCAGAAAGTTCTTCGTTTCCCCGACAATGATGGCCTGAATCGGAATGAGCAGGAACATATAGACAGGTATGAAGACGATGAACATGCCGTAAAATTCAAAGTATATGAATAGAAACTGAATCGGTATTGCGATATAGGACCAGAAAATTACGAGACGGTGTGCACGGTTGAACGGTATCAGTGAAAAATATTCTTTCAATGCAAGAAATGACAATATTCCCATGAATATCAGCGATATTGTCGAATGGATGACGAGTGCGAAAGTGAAGATGAAGAACATCACCCACCATGATTTGATGCGGAGCATCACTTCGTCCACAGTATGGGAAGGGTTCTTTTTCTTTAAAACTAAAGTGATGGCAGTGGAAATGACTAATATTCCTATAATACCGATCAGTACGTAGAGCACCTCATCTGTCAGTACATTGAAATTCATGCTTTCTCCTCCAATCCTTTTTTAACTCTCGTATATATATTGATGACAATTAAAACCGATGCAATCAGAAATACGATCCATAAATACTGTGTGAGTGGATGCCAGAAAATAAGAAGTACCGAAATGGCGCCGATTAAAAAAGCGCGGTCGCTTTTTCCCATCGGTCCGCTATACTGTCTGATGCCTGAAATATTCTCTCCCATCACGCCGGCCATCTCACTGATGATGGATAACAGGATGAAAATCATCACTGTTTCAGAGTGTGGGCTCACGACCAGTATGAACGGCAGGAACAAAGCGGCATCACTGATGACATCCGTCAGCTCATTCAAATATTTTCCAAGACCGGACTGGAGATTGAAGTCTTTGGCGAGCACGCCGTCAACCGCATTCAGTGACATGCGCACAAACATGAAGATCGGGATGACGATATAAATCCATGTCGAATCATGATTGAAATAAAAAATCACGCCAATCATTATTGAAAGAATACATGCGACAATGGTCACCTGATTCGGTTTAATATTCATTTTGTACAGGAAGTTGACAATCGGCTTCAACAACTGCTGAAATTTAGGCTTTAATTCATAAATACTGATCATGATTCATCCGCCCCCTAATATAGTTATCATATTACACAATGTGAAATTTTACGACAATAAAAATATGTCCGGACAAGAAAATGAATTCCTGTCCGGACATATCGTCTGTTATGAAATTTTTGCTATAATCCATCTGCCCAGATGTTTGCTGATAAACAGGGAGAGTATGAACATCACACCGATATTAAGGATGTGTAGCACCATCGCCCAGTTGATATTCGGCGTAATGAAAGTCAGAATATAGGCTGATATAACATACAGCAGCGCGAATACGGTAATGAAAGTTATAAATTTAATAATCAATGAATTCAAATGTTCACGTGACACAATAATCACCCGGCCCACAATTTATATTTACAAATATTATATCAAACAGAAGCAGAGGTGACTGTCCGAGATTTGACGAAAAATAAAACAGCTCTGAAGATTTTATTCGTTTCTTCTGTTTGCTTTTATAAAAATTGCGAGCAGAATAATCGGCAGTGCGATAAGAGTCAAGTACTGCAGAGTCCAGCCGGTAACCGCAGTCATAACGTTGAAAGGGTTTAAAATTCTGGCAAGCGAATAGACTGAAAGAATGACGAAAATGAAGCGGTTGACCCACGAGTCTGTCGTAAACAGAAAATAAAGAGCCAAAGCAAGAATGACTGTAAAAATACTGACGACAATCAGATCGATTGCCGATGATTCCAGATCAATGATATAAAGTGATTCGAAATAGTCGTGTAATGAAAAGATAAGAATCAGTTTAGCGGCCGCAAATAATATTAAGAAGCCTACAGTCGGCAGTATTTCTTTTTTGGCTGATTTTTCTTTCTCGGCCATTATCCCTTTTTCCGCAAGCGGCACCATGGCGGCAATCAGGAACGGGATGATGAGTAAAAGCCAGCTGACTGTGAAGCGTGAAAAGATGATGAGCACCAGCATATAGAAAAATATAAAGTATATATGGAAAAGTGCTACTGTTATCCAGAATTCATTTTTACTGTCTGTGTCTGAGGTTCTGCTGTTTTCAGATTGTGGTTCCGTCATGATAAAACCCCTTTATTTTATGGATTTGTTACTTTGAGAATATATTATTCGTATTCCAATGTAAAACAGGCAGTAAAATTGAATGAACGGATGACTATTGATACTATTACTACTGCTTTGGAAATTAACTGGATGAAGATTGAAAGGATGGCTTTAAATGAAATTGAGCGTGTTGGATCAGGCACCGGTAACGATAGGAAATAAATCCGCTGATGCACTGGTTAAAGCGGAAGAGCTTGCGGTATTGGCAGATGAACTGGGATACCACCGGATGTGGATGGCTGAGCACCATGGAACGAAATCCCATGTGAGTTCTGCACCTGAAATCACAGCGGTAAGGCTTGCTGCTAAAACCGAAAATATCAGAATCGGTACAGGCGGCGTCATGATGATGCATTACTCGCCGCTGAAACTGGCTGAAGTGTTTAAAACTCTCAGTGCATTTTCTCCCGGCAGAATCGATTTCGGAGTCGGCAGGGCGCCCGGGGGCGACCATTTTGCCATGTATGCGCTGGCACAGGGCAGACAGCCGAAGATGGATGATATGTATGACAAATTCGAAATTGCGATGCAGCTGATCAATGATGAAGTGCCGGAAGGCCGGTTATATGGTTCAACACCGGCTTTACCTTCCAATGTTGTACTTCCGGAAGCGTGGATGCTCGGGTCGACCGGAAACAGTGCAATCCAGACGGCGGAAATGGGAGCGGGCTACTCATTTGCACAATTTTTCAACGGTGAACTGTCGAAAGAAATACTCGATATCTATAAAGAGAGATTCAAACCGTCTGCATTGATGGAGAAACCGAAAATCAACGTATCTTACATGGTCACGACCGCCGAGACTAAAGAAGAAGCAGAATATGAAGCATTGCCTTATGATATTTCAAGACTGATGATGCAGCAAGGTCGTATTACCCAGACGATGACACCGGAAGAGGCACAGAATTATCCACTCAGTGAACTCGATAAGATGAGCATCAGAGAAGGACGTAAGCTGCACCTTGTCGGCTCTGCAAAAGAAGTTGCAGAGCAGTTGAAAAATGAGCAGGAAATGTATGGTTTTGAAGAGGCGATGATCTGCAGTATTCCACATTCACAGGAGAAGCGTCTCGACGTTTACAGATTGCTGGCGAAGGAACTGTTGTAAATTTTAAAGCATCAATGCTGGAAGGTGTTCTATCAATCAGGTGGGCAGTGATTATTGATATGAATTTAAGTAAAAGAGAAATTAAACCATGAAAAAGTAGTATTACTAATATGATCCAAGAATGAAAAATCAAAAACACGATTTTCCTCCTGATACTTATAAGGGGGTTTTTATGCGCCTAAAATTAATGTCAGGTGTTGAAATACTCCATCCGATGGTTCAAAGAAGCTTGCGAAAGTACTGTACACCAACCAGCAGCGGAAGGTTCAGAACAAACGGACTGCTGAATATTTGATACCCTCCTGTTCCAGTATTATACTGGATAAGAGTTAAATTGGATGGAGGTAAAATTATGAAGAATGAACAGATTGTACTGGCCAAACGACCTGAAGGGGTGCCGGAGGACGATGCTTTCAGATTTGAAGAAATTGATGTGAAAGCGCCCGCGGATGACGAAGTGGTTGTTAAAAGCATCTACGTTTCAGTTGACCCGTATATGAGAGGGCGCATGTCCCGGGCAAAATCATATACTAACCCTTTTGAAGTGGATGAACCGATGGCGGGGCATATCATCGGCAAGGTCGAGCAGTCGAATGCAGAAAAGCTGAAAGAAGGGGACTATGTTAAAGGCATCATGAGCTGGCAGCGTTACAATACGGTTTCAGCTGACGGTCTGACGAAAATTCCGGATACCGACCTGCCGCTTCACCTTTATCTGAGCACCCTCGGCATGCCCGGTCAGACGGCTTATCATGGATTACTAAAAATAGGGAAGCCTGAAGAAGGAGAGACGGTCGTTGTATCTGCCGCTTCAGGTGCAGTAGGGTCGGTCGTTGGACAGATTGCCAAAATCAAAGGTGCACATGTCGTCGGCATCGCCGGTGGTAAGGATAAGACGAGCTATTTAACCGAAACACTTGGCTTTGATGCAGGCGTGGATTATAAAGCTGATGATTTCAATAAAAACCTGGAAGAAGCGGTTGCCGGAGGCATCGACGTTTATTTTGAAAATGTCGGCGGACCGGTCTCCGACGAAGTCTTTAAGCATTTGAATAAATTCTCAAGGATTGTGGTGTGCGGCGCAATTTCCGCCTATAATAACCCGGCTGAAGATATCGGACCGAGGATTCAGCCGACACTGATAAAAACCCAGACATTGATGCAGGCATTCATCGTCGGCAACTACGCTGATGATTTCGAAAATGCAGACCGGCAACTTTCCGAATGGGTGGATGATGGCAAGATCCACACTGAAGTTTCGATCGATGACGGTTTTGAAAATATTCCGGCAGCATTCCGAAAGTTATTTGAAGGCGCCAACTTTGGCAAGCAGATAGTGAAAGTGGCTGAAGAATAGATTTTAAGAGCACAGCTTTTTTAATTTGCCGGAAATTTGATATACTTGTTGTGAACAGGCTAAAATCATGACGAGGGGGATTTTGATTATGAAAACTGAATACAGGACGGATGAATATAATGCATATCAGGCAATTGAGATAGAAATCAATGCAAAACCTGAGGATGTATTCTATTTTTTCGGCACGACGGAAGGCAGCAAAAAATGGTTTCCGGAACTGACATTCGAAGATGAACCAAGACCGGAAAAATTATTTTTTGAACAGAGTGACGGCACATATGAGCATTTGTATATACTGGATTACCTGGAGCCAAAAAGGCTGATGTTCACCTGGGATCCGGGAGATGTGCAATTCCAAATACATGAAATTGATGAAAACAGAGTGACAGTGACATTTAAAGAAAGGATGCCGCTGGCATTCAAAGGCATCGTCAAAGATTTTACCGGCTGGCATTTCCAGATTGAAAATCTAAAACATATCTCCGAAAATGGAGAACTGAAGGAAATGGACGACGAAGCTTTTCAGTCCTTAGAAGTAAAAGTGAGGGAGAAACTCGGCCGTTAAGCAAATAAAAACGGCAGCATTTAGAAAGAGAGTGTCGGGATAGTGCGAGATTTCGTTCTATTCCGACACTTTTTTCTTCGCAGTGTTGTGATAGCTGTTTATTTTACGTTATGGCAACACTACGGAGTATTTTTTTGTTGCATTATCATGATTTCCAACCCTTATTCCGACACAGATATAAAAACTGTGCGTTCAGCTGATTTAATCAGATTGAACAGGTATATTCACAATACATGATTTAACTGATCGCCTTCAGACCGACCGCACTGCCTATGATTAATGAGATGAAGAATATTCTTGGGAAATTTTTCGGTTCATCATAGAACAGCATACCGAGGATCGCACCGCCGGCTGCGCCGATGCCCGTCCAGACGGCATAAGCTGTACTCATGGCTATGGTGTTCATAGCAATCGACAGGCATATAAAGCTGATGCCGAAGAACAGTAATATTCCAAAGAGTGCTTTGATGGTCCGGTTATGCGTGTATACGTTAATGGCGTTGACTCCAAGCATTTCAAAAACTCCTGCAAATATCAGTACAATCCATGTCATTATTGCTCAGCCCCTTCCACACGCTCTTCGGATGTGACCATCTTCAGGCCGATGACACCGATCAGCAGCACACCTATAAAGATTATATTCCAGATTGTAAAAGGCTGACCGAAGAACAGAAAATCACTGATTGCGACGCCTGTTGCACCTAAACCGACAAATACGGCATAGGATGTACCGACCGGTAGTTCCATGGAAGCGACAATCAGCAGGTAGAAGCTGACATATATGGCGATGATCGTGAGCCCCCACTGCCACCAGTTATCGGCGTGGGTGATGCCGATGACCCAGCCGACTTCAAAAATGGAAGCGATGATGATTTTAATCCAGTTCATAAATTCAAATCCTTTCAAAGATAAAATAAAAAAGCCTGGGAGATATTGAAATCTCCCAGGCTTTTATCCTTCCGTGTCATGAATTGCTTCATGGGTCTACTCTCGGTCCAGACCAATCAGATTGCGGAACCCTAGTAAACTCTTTCTTATATTCATTCATATGATATCACATGGAAAAACTACTATCAAACAAGATAAATTTTAAATTTATATGAGCTGATGGTGTAAGATCATATTTCCTGTACAATGGTCTTAGGATGAAATTAAGGAGCTTCCAATCATGTTTATAAATGTGCTGTATACAATGTTACTGATATCCATCGTCTTCTTTCTTGTCAGCGGCATGCTGACCATATTGCAGTTCACCGGTTATTTCAAAAAGCATCCCCTTAGATATGTTAAATATTTCATTGTTTTTACTGTAATCATGATCATTCTAATGGGTGTACTTGTTATTGTCGGGCTGGACGGATGAATATCACCTGAACAAAATACTTTCACTGGAAAAATAAAAATCTCTCCCAAACTGATTATTGGGAGAGATTTTTATTTTGTATATTAGAAGAAGAATCCGACCATTGTTGCTGTAAGTAAACTTACAAGTGACGCACCGTATACAAGCTTAAGTCCGAATTTCGCAACTGCATCTCCACTCTCGTTGTGAAGACCTTTAACCGAACCGGCGATAATACCGATACTTCCAAAGTTGGCAAATGAAATCAGGAATACTGAAACCATTGCCTGTGTTTTAGCTGATAAATCTTCTGCGATAGTCATAAATTCACCGATTGCAACAAACTCATTCGTTATCAGTTTAGTTGCCATCAGGCTGCCTGCAGTCTGGGCTTCATCCCATGGTATACCGATAAGGAATGCGATCGGCATGAAGATGTATCCGAGAATGTCCTGGAACGTCAGGCTGCTTCCTGGTATCAGGAGGAACAGCTGATTCAAAAGGCCGATCAGAGCGATGAAACCGATCAGCATTGCTGCAACGACAAGTACCACTTTTCCGCCGTCGATGATGTAATCACCAAGCACCTGGAAGAATGACTTTCCTTTCTCAGGATTCGTTGAAATTTCGACTCCGGCATCACTGATTTCTTCTTCGTACGGGTTGATGACATGCACGATGATGTAAATACCGAAAAAGTTAAGAACGATGGCGATGATGACAAACTGCGGTTCCAGCATCGTAAAGAATGCACCGACGATTGACAGCGAGATGGAACTCATTGCCTGTGCGGCCAGTGTATACATTCTCTGAGTCGTCATTTTCGGCAGAACGTTTTTAAGTGATATGAACACTTCGGACTGACCGAGGAACATTGAAGCTGCACCGTTGTATGACTCGATATAAGGCATACCTGTAATTCTTGTCATCAGCATACCGATACCTTTAATGATCAAAGGCAGTATCCTTGTGTAGGAAAGAATACCGATGATTGCACTGATGAAGATGATAGGGACCAATACGTTGAAGAAGAATACATTGAATGCCAATCCATCTTCACTGTTATATAAAACCTGGTCGCCTGCTGCGGCTGATTCTGTAGATAAAGACATCAAATCACCGAATACAAACTGTCCGCCTTCAGCGGCAAAACCAAGCAGATGATTGAATGCTTCGGCCAGCCAGCCGATAAAAGTCTGCCCCCATGTGGTGTTCAAGAACAAGAATGCGAAGAACAGCTGCAAAGCGAGTAAGATTAGAATATTTTTCCATTTTTTAAATGAAAGTTTCTTATTGCTGCTCGCAATCCATGCCAGGAACAAAGTGAATAGTATACCGACTATTCCCATTAAAATACCCATAAATAATCCTCCAAAATATAAGATATGTGCTGTGTTTATGTATATGCATCTCTAAAAGTTCATTATAAAGTATATAAGACTGAAACGCGATACTGAATCATTATAATGCAAACGTTTACAAAAATAAAGAGAAACTTTATTTTTGAACAAGAAATTTGCCAAAAACCCAAGCAGAATGTATACTTTAGTCAAAGAAGGTCAAAAGAGGTGATAGCATGCGTAATATGTCAGATATTATCGAACAATATTTGAAAGAATTACTCGCAGCTTCCGACGGCGAAGGCGTCGAAATCAAGCGTGCTTTTATTGCTGAAAAATTTGACTGTGTCCCTTCCCAGTTGAACTATGTCATCAAAACGCGGTTTACAAATGAACACGGATACATGGTAGAGAGTAAACGCGGCGGCGGCGGTTATATAAGAATTACCAAAGTTGAGACACATTCAAAATCAGAATATCTTGCTCATTTAAAAAATCTGATAGGTCATGGGTTAAGCCAGCAAAATGCCCAGCACATCGTACAATCGATGTTTGAAAATGACGTGATTACATTAAAAGAAGGTAAAATTATCAATGCTGCTCTGGACAGGGAGAGTTTAATGATAGAATTACCTTTTAGGGATCAGCTGAGAGCAAAAATTTTACTTAAAATAATCGATGTCATTTTATACACCGAGGAGTGATTATATGATTTGTGAATCATGTCAGGAGAATGAAGCGACTGTTCATATAACGACAGGCAGTGGCTTAAACAAAACAGAGAGATATTTATGTGAAGCTTGTGCCAATAAGTCGTTTTCCAGTCAGTTTTCAAGTTTCTCGGACGATTCGTTCAACATTCATCAACTCTTGCAGTCGTTGTCTGCCCAACAGCCATTCGGCTCCCACAAACAACAGAAGAAGCACTGTGAGAACTGTGGTTCGACTGTTGAATCCATATTGGAAAAAGGGAAGTTCGGCTGTGCAGAATGTTATGAAACTTTCAACGAGAAAAGCAATGAAATCATTACTAAAGTACAGCTCTATCAAACGGAGCATGTGGGTAAAATACCTCAAAAATCTTCAGCTTACATTAAGGTGAAGAAAGAAATCGAACAACTGCGTACGAAACTTTCTGAACTGGTTCAAGAGCAGGAATTTGAAGAAGCCGCAATAGTACGCGATCAGATCAAATCATTGGAAGCGGGTGATGACAATGGCAAAAATTAGCCCCTGGGTCAGCCAGGCGAAAGAAATACCTGTAGAAATGTCATCAAGAATACGTCTGGCAAGAAATGTCAGGGAACTGCCGTTCCCTCATATGGTGAAAGACGAGGAAATGACTCAGATGATTGAGACGTTGAATGATACGCTGAGTGATTTTAAAAAAGTTGATCTGGAAGAGTTGAAATTTGAAGATAAAGCGCTGCTGGTGGAGAAACATCTGATCAGCCCTTTATTTACCGAACGCGGACGGCTCAGTTATATCAATGATGATGAATCCGTTTCTATAATGGTCAATGAAGAGGATCACATCAGGATTCAGGCAATGGGAGCAGAACTCTCCCTTGATGAGATTTATGAGAAAGCCTCTGCACTTGATGATCGCCTGGAGAACAGGCTCGACTATGCGTTTGACGATAAATATGGGTTTCTGACAGCCTGTCCGACGAATATCGGCACCGGACTGAGAGCTTCAATAATGCTCCATTTGCCGGCATTATCCCTTGGCAACAGAATCCAGAGAGTTTCAAATAACTTAAACCGCTTTGGTTTTACACTTCGAGGGATATACGGAGAAGGTTCAGTGCCGCTCGGTCATATATATCAACTATCCAATCAATTGACGCTGGGTCAGTCTGAAGAAGGTATCATCAAGAGTTTAAATGAATTAAAAGAAAGAATCATAGAAGAGGAAATAGAGATGCGCTCAATTATGAATAACGAACATCTCATAAAAGCCAAAGATTCGATTTTTCGTTCATACGGCATACTTAAATATGCATATACAATCTCATTGAAAGAGGCTGCCAATCATTTAAGCAATATTAAACTGGGCGTAGATCTCGGCTATTTGCCTGAAGATACAATCAGGTTCCAGGAACTTGTTCAATTGATTCAACCTGCATTCATCAAAATGCGTTTAAACAGTCTGAATAAAGAGTATGTATCATTAGAGAAGGCAGTTGCCGAAGAACGTGCTGCATTATTACGTGAACAAATAGGAGGGACTATATAAATGTTATTTGGAAGATTGACAGAAAGAGCCCAGAAAGTACTTGCATATGCACAGGAAGAAGCAATCAGCCTGAAGCATTCGAATATTGGAACAGAGCATTTATTGCTCGGTCTGATAAAAGAAAAAGAAGGAATCGCTGCAAAGGTGTTATCGAGCTTCAATATCAGTGAAGATAACGTACGTGATGAAGTATTCAATCTGATTAATGAAGGTGATGATGCAACAGCATCCATCAGATACACACCGCGTGCTAAAAAAGTGATTGAACTGTCCATGGATGAAGCGCGCAAGCTGCACCATAATTTTGTCGGAACAGAACACTTACTGCTCGGACTCATCCGTGAAAGTGAAGGTGTCGCAGCGCGTGTTCTTGCCAACTTGGACCTTAATATCACGAAAGCCCGTGCATCTGTCATCAAAATGCTGGGCAACCCTGAAGCACTTCAAGGTAAAGATCCTCAAAAGAAAGACAACAATACGCCGACACTTGATTCACTTGCGAGGGATCTGACAGAAATCGCACAGGAAGAGCAATTGGACCCGGTCATCGGGCGTTCCAAAGAAATCACGAGAGTGATTGAAGTATTGTCCCGCCGTACTAAAAATAACCCGGTATTGATCGGTGAACCGGGCGTCGGTAAAACGGCAATTGCTGAAGGACTGGCGCAATCCATCATAAAAAATGAAGTGCCTGAAACTTTAAAGGACAAGCGTGTCATGTCACTCGATATGGGTACGGTTGTCGCAGGTACCAAATACCGCGGTGAATTCGAAGAGCGTATGAAAAAAGTGATGGAAGAAATCCATAAAGCAGGCAATGTCGTTTTATTCATTGATGAACTGCATACATTGATCGGTGCAGGCGGTGCAGAAGGTGCAATCGATGCATCGAATATCTTGAAACCTGCCCTTGCCCGCGGTGAGTTGCAGTGTATCGGTGCCACGACACTTGAAGAGTACCGTAAGCATATAGAGAAAGATGCTGCGCTTGAACGTCGTTTCCAGCCGGTCCAGGTGGATGAGCCGAGTGTTGAAGATACTGTATTGATCCTTAAAGGTTTGAGAGATAAGTATGAGGCGCACCACAGAATCAATATTACAGATGAAGCGCTGGATGCAGCAGCTAAAATGAGTGCACGTTATATCCAGGACCGCTTCCTGCCGGATAAGGCGATTGACCTGATTGACGAAGCATCTTCGAAAGTCAGACTTCGCAGTTATACTTCTCCGCCGGATTTGAAAGATCTCGAGAGCAAGCTGGAAGCGGTAAAGAAAGAAAAGAACGCGGCAGTGCAAAGCCAGGAATTTGAATCAGCGGCGAACTACCGGGACCAGCAGTCGAAACTCGAAAAACAGTTGAAAGAAAAGCAGGACAGCTGGAAGAAAGAGCAGGGGCAATCGTCCCAATCGGTGACGCAGGGTGATATTGAAGTGGTTATCAGCGGCATCACAGGCATCCCGCTTTCTAAAATTGCTGAAGGCGAGTCTGAACGTCTCCTGAACCTGGAATCAATCCTTCACGGCAGAGTGATCGGACAGGAAGAAGCGGTGAAATCAATCTCCAAGGCGGTTCGCCGTGCAAGAGCCGGACTGAAAGATCCGAAGCGTCCGATTGGAAGTTTCATCTTCCTCGGCCCGACAGGTGTCGGTAAGACTGAACTTGCCCGATCATTGAGTGAAACAATGTTCGGTGAAGAAGATGCTATGATACGTGTGGACATGAGCGAGTACATGGAGAAACATTCGATTTCCAGACTGGTCGGTTCTCCTCCGGGTTACGTCGGTTATGATGATGGCGGTCAGCTGACGGAGAAAGTCCGCAGAAAACCATATTCACTCATACTGTTTGATGAAATCGAAAAAGCACACCCGGATGTTTTCAACATGCTGCTGCAAGTATTGGATGATGGGCGTCTGACTGATGCGAATGGCCGTACGGTCGACTTCAGAAATACTATCATCGTGATGACTTCAAACGTCGGTGCACAAGAGCTCAGAGATCGTAAATTTGCAGGGTTCGGAACGACAACTGATTCCAATGCACAGGACTACGATACTATCAAGAGCACGATGATGAAGGAGCTGAAAGATACTTTTAGACCTGAATTCATCAACCGTGTAGATGACATCATCGTCTTCCACAGTCTCGAAAAAGAACACTTGACCGAGATTGTTTCACTGATGATTGAACAGCTGCAGGAAAGACTGATCGACCAGAATATCAATATAGAAGTGACTGACAAAGCGAAAGCTCAAATTACTGAAGATGGATATGATCCTGAATACGGTGCAAGGCCGCTTGCGCGCAGCATTCAGAAAAATATCGAAGATACTTTAAGTGAGTCTCTGCTGTCAGGTGCAGACTTCGAAAATAAAGTGGTCGTAGTCGATTATAAAAATGAAGAGTTCACAGTGAAAACGAAGAAAAAAGAAGCAGTCAAGAAGTAGAAGCAGAAAGCCCAAATCGAGTGTTGGTTTGGGCTATTCTGTTTTCATTTTTACTTATAGATTCCACACTTTAAAATCTTTCTAAATAGTAATACAATAATAAAGAGTACAGACTGGGGGAAGCTGTCAAATATGGCGAAAACTAAAAATGTGTTTGAGTGTATGGCGTGCGGATATGAATCACCTAAATGGATGGGAAAATGTCCAAGCTGCGGTGCGTGGAATCAGATGGAAGAAAAATTGATACATAAAGAAACGAAAGGCCGCGGGACACTAGGCAAACAGGAGCCGGAGAAAAGCAGCCGGCCTGTAAAATTGAATAACGTCAAAAAAACTTTTACACCAAGAACTTTAACGAAAAGCGGGGAATTTGACCGCGTTCTTGGCGGCGGTATTGTGAATGGCTCTCTTATTTTAATCGGCGGAGATCCGGGTATCGGAAAATCGACGATTCTACTTCAGACTGCATTAACATTGTCTGAAGAGCATGAAGTGTTATACGTCTCCGGAGAGGAATCGCTTGAACAGATCAAGCTAAGGGCAGACAGGCTGGAAGAATCAAGTGATAACCTGAATGTCTATTGTGAAACGAATCTCTATCACATCCATGACGAGATAAAGAAATCGAAACCGGATTTTCTGATCATAGACTCCATTCAGACAATATTCCACCCGGATATTACGAGCGCCCCGGGCAGTGTATCGCAGGTCAGAGAATGTACTCAAAGCCTGATGAATATTGCCAAAGGTGAAAACATTGCAACATTCATCGTTGGTCATGTGACAAAGGAAGGCCAGATTGCAGGGCCGCGTCTGTTGGAACATATGGTGGATACCGTCCTTTATTTTGAAGGAGACCAGCATCATACATTCCGTATTTTAAGAGCTGTGAAGAACCGTTTTGGATCGACGAATGAAATGGGAATATTTGAAATGAAAAACATAGGATTGAAAGAAGTGTTGAATCCTTCTGAAATTTTTCTGGAAGAGCGTTCTAAAAACACGCCGGGCTCTGCAATTGTAGCGACAATGGAAGGCACAAGGGCGATGCTCGTAGAAGTCCAGGCGCTTGTTACACCGACTCATTTTCATAATCCAAGACGTATGGCAACAGGAATTGACCAGAATCGTCTGTCACTTTTAATGGCAGTCCTGGAGAAGAGCGGCGGTTATCTCATGCAGCAGCATGATGCCTACATCAAGGTTGCAGGCGGTGTGAAATTGGAAGAGCCCGCCGTAGATTTAAGTGTCATTATCAGCATAGCTTCAAGTTTTAAAAATAAAGAAGTTCGCGGTGATGACTGTTTTATCGGCGAGGTCGGCTTAACGGGCGAAATAAGGCGTGTAACCAAGATTGAATCGCGTTTGCAGGAAGCGGCCAAGCTTGGCTTCAAGCGGGCCATTGTACCCAAAGCGAGCCTGTCCGGCATTCAGCTTCCGGAAGGTTTGAAAGTTTATGGTGTGAATGATCTGGGCCAGGCGATAAAATACGCATTTAATTAACTTGATAAATACAATATTAAGGAGGTGAATGTCATGTTGAGATACTTATTGTATATTTTATACTTTTTATGTGGTGTATCACTAGGTGTGTGGTTATTTCCTGACTTGATTTCCATCCTGCCTGCCGATCTGCCGGCCATACTGAACAACGCACTGGTACACGCTTTGATTGGCGGACTGCTCTTTTTGACCCTCTTCTATTGGTCTATTGATAAAGTGGAGCAATTGATCCGTAAAGGTGAAGGTATCCTTTTAAACAGAAATCTGCCTGAAATTATTTTTGCGACATTGGGCATGGTCATTGGACTTGTTGTTGCTGTCTTAATATCATTATTATTAAATACATTAAATATTCCGATCGTGAGCGAAGTCATATCTTTCGCACTGGCAATTATTTTAGGTTACCTGGGTTTTCAGATTGGTATGAAAAAACACAGCGAAGTATTGGAACTGCTCCCTAAACAGAATGTCAAAGAACAACAGGACAGCCCCCAGGGGCAGAAAAAACTGCTGGATACCAGCGCCATAATAGATGGACGAATTGTGGATGTAGTAAAAACAGGATTTATAGAGGGAGAACTCTCAGTGCCTCAATTTGTGCTGGATGAATTACAGTTGATTGCGGATTCCACGGATTCCGTGAAAAGGGACCGCGGGCAGAGAGGTTTGGAAATGCTTCGCGTACTTCAGGAAAGCTCCGAAAATGTGAATATCCAGCCGGTTAAATATGACAAACTGGACGTCGATCAGCAATTGGTACAGCTGGCGAAAGAAGAGAATGCGGCATTGATCACGACCGATTACAATTTGAACCGTGTATGCCAGGTGCACAATATTAAAGTGTTAAATGTCAATGAACTGTCAGATGCAATCAAACTGATCATCAAGCAGGGCGATACAATGGATATTATGGTGACAAAACATGGTAAAGAAGAAGACCAGGGTGTCGGCTATCTTGAAGATGGTACAATGGTTGTTATCGAAGATGGCAGAAAACTGGTGAATCAGACTGTCAGTGTAGAAGTGACAAGTGTACTGCAAACCAATTCAGGGCGCATTATTTTTACTAAGAAAGAGAGTTAATCATGGCTTATATTGCAATCATTCCCGCTGCAGGCCTAGGCAGGCGTATGGGTTATAACAAAAACAAAGTATTTATCGAGCTGAATAAAAAATCAATTATTGAACTGACCGTTGAGCAATTTCAGAATGATCATAATTGTGATGGGATTTATTTGGCAACCAGAGAAGATGAAGCAGAACTGTTAAAGGAAAAGCTGTCCGGGTATGACAAAGTGCATGGTGTATTCATCGGGGGAAAAGAACGCCAGGACAGTATTTATAATGTTTTGAAGGAAATTCCGCAATGTGATTATGTTTTCATTCATGACGGCGCGAGGCCGTTCATCACAAAAGAATTGTTGGAAGACATACATGCCAAAGTCAAAGTACACAAAGCAGTCATTTGCGGAGTGAAAGTGAAAGATACTGTTAAGATGGTGAAAGGCTCCCGTGTCATTGAAACATTGCCGAGAGAAGAACTGTTCATTACACATACACCACAGGCTTTTGATTATGAATTGATCAGACGTGCTCATGAAAATGCCCGTTCGAACAAGCTGACTGTAACGGATGATTCGAGCATGGTGGAGGCACTGGGGGAAGAAGTGCACATTGCTCAATCATCCTATAACAATATTAAAATAACTACCCGTGAAGATCTGGTAGTTGCAGAATCAATCATCAACAGAGAAGGTGAAGATAAATGATAAGGATCGGACATGGTTTTGATGTTCATGCATTTGCCGATGACAGACCGCTGATTATAGGCGGATTGAATATCCCGCATGACAGGGGGCTTGCTGGCCATTCTGATGCCGATGTACTGCTGCATACGGTGGCGGACGCCATACTTGGGGCACTCGCTCTGGGTGACATCGGCAAATTCTTTCCGGATACAGATGAACAGTATAAAGATATGGATTCAAAAATATTACTGGCTGAAGTTGTGCAGAAAATGCATGATGAAAAATACAAGATTGGTAACATCGATGCCGTCATCATGGCAGAGGCGCCAAAATTCAGACCTCATATAGATGATATGCGGGCAAGTGTTGCTACAATTTTGAAGACATCCATCTCTAATGTTAATATTAAAGCGACTACAACAGAAAAAATGGGTTTCGTAGGCAGAAAAGAAGGCGTCACTTCTGAAGCAGTGGTACTGCTCACAAAAATGGAGGAATCATAATGGATAAAGTAAGAGTCAGATATGCACCGAGTCCGACCGGATTTTTGCATATAGGAAACGCTCGTTCAGCGTTATTTAACTATTTATTTGCACGTCACTACGGCGGAGACTTCATCATCAGGATTGAAGATACTGATAAATCACGGCATGTTGAAACAGGTGAAGAATCCCAGTTGAAAAACTTGAAATGGCTGGGTATCGACTGGGATGAGAGTATCGATATCGACGGCGGCTACGGTCCTTACCGTCAATCTGAACGCGGGTCCATCTATGAGCCTTATATTCAGAAATTGCTGGATGAAGACCTTGCCTACCGCTGTTATATGACGAGCGAGGAATTGGAAAAAGAACGTGAGGAACAGATCGCACGCGGGGAAATGCCGAGGTACGGCGGCCGCCATGCCAATCTGACTAAAGAAGAAGAAGAAGCGCTTATTGCTGAAGGACGTGAACCGGCTATACGTATCAGGGTCCCTAAGGATAAAGTCTACAGATTTGATGATATCGTCAAAGGCGAAGTGTCATTTGAATCAAATGGTTTCGGTGACTGGGTTATCGTTAAAAAAGACGGCATCCCGACTTATAACTTTGCTGTGGCAATAGATGACCATGAAATGGAAATCTCACACGTGCTGCGCGGTGATGATCATATATCAAATACACCGAAACAGCTGATGGTCTATGAAGCTTTAGGACTTGAAGCACCTAAATTCGGTCATATGACGTTGATCGTCAACGAAAATAAAAAGAAATTATCCAAGCGTGACGGTGCAATCATTCAATTTATCGAGCAGTATAAAGAACTTGGATATTTGCCGGAGGCATTATTTAACTTTATCGCATTGCTTGGATGGACACCTGAAGGCGAGGAAGAAATCTTCAACAAAGAGGCATTCATTAAACTGTTTGATGAGAAACGATTATCCAAGGCCCCTGCTTTCTTTGATAAGCAGAAACTGACATGGATCAACAATCAGTACATGAAAGAAAAAGATGCAGAAACAGTTTTTGATATGGCACTGCCATTCCTGATTAAAGAAGGGCTGGTCAATGAAGATTCAGGTGCGGAAGAAATTGAATGGGCAAGGAAGCTTGTCGCACTCTATCAGCCGCAGATGAGTTTTGCTGGAGAAATTACAGCTTTATCCGAGCAGTTTTTCAAGGATGATATCGAATTTGGTGAAGCAGCGACAGAAGTAATCAACCAGGAACATATACCTGAACTGATGTCTGCATTGTATGATGAGTTTGAAGACTTGATCGACTTTGACCCTGCTACAATCAAAAAATCAATTAAAAATGTACAGAAAACTACAGGATATAAAGGGAAACAACTGTTCATGCCGATTCGTGTTGCTGTTACAGGACAGACTCAAGGCCCTGAACTGCCGGATTCAATATCCCTGATCGGTAAGGAAAAAGTACTGAACAGAGTTTCCAAATTAAAATAATCGGCTTTTGAGTCTATCTTGTTGAAGTCAAATTTATAATCGATTATTATAATCAGTAACAGAGAAATGAAGTATGGTTTATTATGGAAAGCAGAGATTGTCTGGCAGGTGAGAAGGCAACCATAATAAAATTCAGAAATGCACTCTGTCATGAATTGTATATTTATAAGTGCAAATTTATTTTGTAAGCAGAGTGGAACCGTGCTAATGCGCCTCTGTCCAGATTTTTGGACAGGGGCATTTTTTATTTTGAGAGGAGGATCATCTTGTTTAGTCGAATGAAAGAGGATATCAATATGATACTTGAGCTGGATCCTGCAGCCAAAAGTAAATTTGAAGTGTTTTTTACTTATTCAGGGCTGCATGCTGTATGGATGCATTTAATTGCGCATAAGTTGTACAAGCGGAAATTTGCAACACTCTCCAGAGTCATCTCGCAGATCAGCCGATTTATAACAGGGATAGAAATACATCCCGGCGCACAGGTTGGCAGACGTTTATTCATAGACCACGGCATGGGTGTGGTCATTGGTGAAACATGCCGCATAGGTAATAATGTGACGATATATCAAGGTGTTACGCTTGGCGGTACAGGAAAAGAAGAAACAAAAAGACACCCGGATCTGGATGATAATGTGCTGGTTGCTGCAGGAGCGAAAGTGCTCGGGAACATACGCATCGGTGAAAATTCGAAAATAGGTGCCAATTCAGTCGTACTGATCAATGTCCCGAAGGACTCCACAGTGGTCGGTATACCGGCCCGCGTCGTCAAACAGGCCGGCGAAAAGGTTAAAGGTGCACGTGACTTGAATGTGACGGATTTACCAGACCCTATATTGGAAATGATCATAGGTCTGGAAGATGAAATAAAAGACTTTAGAAAAGAAGTAAGGGATGAGGTTAAAGATGGTTCGCATATATAATACTTTGACAAGGCAGAAAGAGACGTTCAAGCCGATTGAAGAAGGAAAGGTTAAAATGTACGTCTGCGGTCCGACTGTATACAACTATATTCATATCGGCAACGCCAGACCTGCGATAGCATTTGATACAGTCCGCAGATATTTGGAATATAAAGGTTATGATGTAAAATACGTAGCCAACTTCACAGACGTCGATGATAAATTGATCAACGCGTCACAGGAATTGGGAGAAACTGTTCCAGATATCGCAGAGCGTTTCATCGAAGCATTCTTTGAAGATACGGGCGCACTTAATGTCAAGCGGGCGACAGTCCATCCAAGAGTGATGAACCATATGGATGATATTGTTAAATTCATCGAGGTATTGATCGAGAAGGGTCATGCCTACGAATCAGACGGCGATGTTTATTTTAAAACACGTTCATATGAGGGGTATGGCCAATTGAGCCAGCAGTCCATCAACGATCTGAAAGTCGGGGCACGTATAGATGCCGGAGAGAAAAAAGAAGATCCTCTGGACTTTGCGTTGTGGAAACAGGCGAAACCGAATGAAATTAAATGGGATTCTCCGTGGGGCGCAGGCCGTCCGGGATGGCATATCGAGTGCAGTGTGATGGCGAGAGAACACCTGGGTGACACAATTGATATTCACGCGGGCGGGCAGGACCTGACTTTCCCGCACCATGAAAATGAGATTGCACAAAGTGAATGTATGACGGATGCAACATTTGCGAATTACTGGATGCATAACGGGTATATCAATATTGACAACACGAAGATGTCCAAATCACTCGGGAACTTCATATTGGTTCACGATATCATCAAGGAAATCAATCCGAATGTGCTGAGATTCTTTATGATCAGTGTGCACTACCGCAACCCGATCAACTACAACCGCGAACTGGTCGACGCGGCAAGAGCGGGTCTCGAGCGTATCCAGGACAGCTACAGTCAGGCAAAAGAGCGTCTTGACAGCGCGGTCGGCACTGAAGTCGATGCTAAGATAATGGAAATCATCCAGGACAATGTCAAAACATTTGAAGCTCATATGGATGATGATTTCAATACTGCCAATGCCATCAGTGCATGGCATGAGCTCACTTCGGAACTGAATAAATATCTTCGTTACAACACGACGAACACAGACGTGCTGTCCAGGTTCATCGATGTGTTCGAAAAATATGCCGGGGTGCTGGGTATTGTATTAGAGGAAGAAATGATTTTACTTGATGAGGAAATTGAAAAGCTGATTGAAGAGCGTAACGAAGCAAGGAAAAATAAAGATTTCCCACGCGCCGACGAAATTAGGGATTATTTAAAAGAGCAGGGTATCGCTTTGGAAGACACTAAAGAGGGAGTGCGGTTCAAGCGTGGCTGACTTTAATGTAGAAGAAGTGCCGAGCTTATCTTTAGCTTTCCTCGGCGATTCGGTATACGCAGTTTACATCCGTACGTTTCTGGTTAAAAACAAATCACGCCTGAAACCTGAGGCACTCCATAGGGAAGCGAACCGGCTGGTGAGTGCGAAAGCTCAGTCACATGCGCTGCTTCATTTGAGAAAAGAAGAACTGATTACAGAAGAAGAATGGCAAATAGCCAAGCGTGCCCGTAACAAATCGAGCGCGACAAGAGCTAAAAATGCAACGATTAAAGAGTATCGGAATGCGTCTGGTCTGGAAGCTCTGATCGGTTATCTCGATCTGACGGACAACCATTCCAGAATAGAAGAATTAATGCAGGAAATCATTATGGAAGGGAGGGCTCACGATGACTAATTCCATAGTTGCCGGAAGAAATGCAGTGCGGGAAGCGCTGCGCTCAAAAAGCGATATAAACAAAATATATGTTCAGGATTCAATCAATAAAAATCAGGTGAAAGAACTGCTGGATCTGGCCAAGAAGCAAAAAGTGATTGTCCAGAATGTGCCGAAAAGTAAAATAGATGGTATGACGGACGAAAAGCACCAGGGGATCATTGCATCAATCAGTGCCCATGAGTATATGGATTTTGATAAATTCCTGCAGACGGTTGAAGGTAAAGATACCGCAAATGTCATCATACTGGACGGACTGGAGGACCCGCATAATCTGGGGTCGATATTAAGAACATGTGATGCAACAGGGTTTGACGCCGTAATCATTCCGAAAAGGCGCTCGGTACAACTGACAGAAACAGTGGCTAAAACATCGACCGGTGCGATTGAATATATACCTGTAGTGCGCGTAACCAATATCAATCAGACAATTGATAAACTGAAAGACAGAGGTTTCTGGGTCGTCGGAACGGATGGCAGCGGAGACACGGATTACCGGGAGCTCTCATTGGAGATGAGCACTGCAATCGTTATCGGCAGTGAAGGAGAGGGAATCAGCAGTAAAACATTGGAAAAGTGTGACTTCACTGTTAAAATTCCGATGGTCGGGCAAATAACGAGTTTAAATGCTTCGGTTTCGGCGGCGCTCCTTATGTACGAAGTATATCGCAGACAAAATCCCGTCGGGATGTGATCTGATGAGGAAAAAGCGGAGGATTTTAATTGTAGACGGTTATAATCTGATCGGTGCCAATAAAGAGCTGTTCAGCGAATCGAAAGTGTCGCTGGAGCTTGCAAGGGAAGAACTGATAACAGCACTTGCCGAATATCAGATGGTGACGACCTTTGAAATCATTGTCGTGTTTGATGCCTATGAAGTGAAGAGTATGGAATCCATTCTTCAAAAGCATGGAATCACGGTTATTTTCACAAAGGAAAAAGAGACTGCAGATGAATATATAGAGCGTTTTGTTCATGATAATTATCATCCATTCCTATGTGAAATCAGTGTGGTGACAAGTGACCTGACTGAACAGAATGCTATATTTGCTCTTGGAGCCTACCGTATTTCATCCAGAGAGATGTGGATGACACTGGCAGATTCAGAAAAAAATATCAGTAAAGAAATAGATGCAATAAATCGAAAACTGCCAAGACAGAAATTGGATATCCGTCCGGATGTCCTGTCAGAATTTGAAAAATGGAGAAGGGGCTTAAAATAGCACCTTGAAGTAAATGCCGTCCCGCCATATATTTTATATATATAAAATATATGGGAGACGGCTTATGTATCTAATTACTCAACATTACTTTATTCTCAAAGAATCGATGGATGACCGGATGAACGATTATGCATACAAAGTTTACAATGGTGATATTAGTGCATTTGATTGGATAGATGAAAATTTAAGGCAGGTTGTTTTTAAAAAGACATTGAAATATCCCTTTGACTATTATGAGAGGGAAGATGCCCTCCAGGATATGATGGAACTTGCCCTCAGGTTGTGTTATAAATACAATCCCGAACTCGGCAACTACCGTCATTACGTTTCGAAGGTCATCACCTATGAGCTGATGAAGCTCTACCACAGATGGACCGATTACGGTTTGGGAGAAGTTATCAAATCAGTGAAAGACATCACTTTTGAAACCGGGGACCACAGAAACAGGATGCAGGACAACCCGCTGGATATTATCATATATGAAGAGAACAAATCTCATATTTTAAATAACCGGAAAGTATGTTCTCCGCTCGAGCGGCAAATCGTTTATTATTGTAACTACGGATATCAGATTAAAGAAATCTCAGAGAAACTCTGTGTCAGTGAAAAAGCGATAGTAAACAGCCTGCACAGAGTGAGAAGAAAGCGTAAAAAATAATTTATAGTGTGATTTAACAGTGTTTGACATTGTTTTTTAAAATCGGTATAGTAAATAAGAATTGAGTGAGATGTATTAAATGAAGATAACATTGGCGTGTAATGAATGTGGATCTAGAAATTATCAATTAAAGAATGACCATAAAGAACGTTTAGTTATGAAGAAGTTTTGTAAAAAATGTAATCGACATACGACTCATAAAAGTTCCATCTGAAGTAGGAGGATATGTTCAAAATGGCAAACAATAAGAATTTCTTTCAAAATGTAGTTAGCGAAATGAAAAAAGTAAGCTGGCCGACAGGTCAGGAAACTGCCAGATTTACGATGATTGTTGCAATAACGGTTATATTTTTCTTGGCTTTTTTCTATGCATTGGACTTAGGTATTACAGCAGTAATAGATTTATTGTAATTTAAAGGAGCGATTGGATGTCTGGTGAAAAGAATTGGTATGCCGTTCATACTTATTCAGGATATGAAAACAAAGTGAAGGCAAACTTACTTGCCCGTCTTGACTCTATGAATATGCAAGATCAAATTTTCAGAGTAGTGATACCTGAAGAAGAAGAAACAACCGTTAAAGATGGTAAACGTAAAACGGCGATGAAAAAGACATTTCCAGGCTATGTGCTTGTAGAATTGATAATGACAGATGAATCCTGGTATATTGTCAGAAATACCCCGGGTGTCACAGGATTTGTAGGTTCACAAGGCGCAGGAAGTAAACCGAACCCGTTACTGCCTGAAGAAGTGAAGTTTATTTTGAAATCCATGGGCATGGTTGAAAAGACGGTTGATTTCGAAGTTGAAATCGGCGAAGTCGTCAACATTATAGATGGTCCGTTCAATAACCAATCCGGTGAAATCAAAGGGATTGATGAAGAACGCTATAAACTGACTGTTCTTGTTGAAATGTTCGGCAGAGAGACCCCTGTAGAAGTTGAATTCGATCAAATAGAAAAACTGTAAAATACAGGTTGTATTTTAATTTTAATAATGGTAAAATGTTATGGTCGGAAATTTCCGGCCATCTTTTTATAGATGCGAGTGGGAGGATAAAATCTTAATATCCTATGACCACATCACGATAAACGAGGAGGTGCACATCGTGGCTAAAAAAGTTATCAACGTTGTGAAATTGCAGATTCCTGCAGGGAAGGCAAATCCAGCGCCGCCAGTTGGGCCGGCATTAGGTCAGGCAGGCGTCAATATCATGGGATTCTGTAAAGAATTCAATGCGCGTACACAAGAGCAGGCAGGTCTGATCATTCCAGTGGAAATTTCTGTATTTGAAGACCGTTCATTTACTTTCATAACAAAAACACCACCAGCTGCAGTATTGCTGAAAAAAGCTGCAAATGTCGACAAAGGTTCAGGCGAACCGAACAAAGACAAAGTGGCGAAAGTAACAGAAGCACAAGTGCGTGAAATTGCTGAAACGAAAATGGAAGACCTTAATGCAGCTGATGTAGAAGCGGCAATGCGTATGGTCGAAGGTACAGCACGAAGCATGGGCTTCGAAATTGAAAAGTAAAAATAACAATGACTGTATAAAAACGTATTAATACAAACGTGGGAGGATAACCCGCTAAAACCACAAGGAGGAATTATCAATGGCTAAAAGAAGTAAAAAGTATCAGGCAGCGCTTGAAAAATTTGATGCCAAATCTTCATATTCAATTGAAGAAGCAGTTAAATTAGCTCAAGAAACAAGCACTGTAAATTTTGATGCTTCTGTTGAAGTCGCTTTCCGCCTGGGTATTGATACACGTAAAAACGACCAACAAATCCGTGGTGCGATTGTATTGCCGCACGGTACTGGTAAATCACAGCGTGTATTGGTATTTGCTAAAGGTGAAAAGCTTAAAGAAGCAGAAGAAGCAGGCGCAGATTACGCAGGAGATCAAGAATTCGTTCAGAAAATCAATGGCGGATGGTTTGATTTTGACGTAATCGTTGCAACACCTGACATGATGGGTGAAGTTGGTAAACTTGGACGGGTATTAGGTCCTAAAGGTTTAATGCCGAACCCTAAAACAGGTACAGTAACAATGGATGTTAAAAAAGCAGTAGAAGAAATCAAAGCAGGTAAAGTTGAATACCGTGCAGAGAAATCAGGTATTGTACATGTTGCAATCGGTAAAGTATCATTCGATACTGAGAAACTGGTTGAAAACTTCAATGCAATTCACGATGCTCTGAGCAAAGCGAAACCTGCATCTGCGAAAGGTACCTACTTTAAATCTGTAGCTGTTACATCAACGATGGGACCTGGGATTAAAGTGGACAACAACGCAGCAAGACTTGTTTAATAAAAGTTAATATTGACAAGTGCAGCTGGCTGTTGTACAGTTGCACTTGTATTAAAATATTACCTAAGACAGTAGGAGTAACGTATTGCACGTTACTTAAAAGATCATCCTGCCGAGGCAAATGAAAAAGACTTGAATGGACCAATATATATTCAAGCACTTTTTGCCGTAGGTAAAAGGTGCTTTTTTTAATTGCACCAGCCTATACACACAAAATTATGGAGGTGTAAGAATGTCAAACGTGATGGAATCAAAACAGCAATTGGTAGACGATATCGCTGCTCAACTGAAAGAATCTGTATCTACAATAGTTGTAGACTACCGTGGATTAACAGTTTCTGAAATGACTGAGCTTCGTAAAAGTCTAAGAGACGCTGGCGTAGAGTTCAAAGTATACAAAAATACGATGACTCGCCGTGCTGCTGAAAAAGCTGAACTTACAGAGTTGAACGAATTTTTAACTGGACCAAACGCAATTGCATTTTCAAATGAAGATGTTGTTGCTCCGGCTAAGGTTCTATACAACTTTGCTAAAGAACATGAAGCGCTGGAAATCAAAGCAGGTGTCCTGGAAGGGAACTTCACACCGGCAGAAGATGTGAATGCAATCGCATCATTACCATCAAAAGATGGACTTGTATCTATGCTGCTATCTGTTCTTCAAGCTCCAGTACGCAACTTCGCTTATGCAGTTAAAGCTGTTGGTGAAGATAAGGAAAATGAAGAAGCATAATCGAAATTAAATCAAATTAAAAATGGAGGAATTTATAATGGCTAATCATGAAGAAATCATTGAAGCGATTAAAGGTATGACAGTTTTAGAATTAAACGATCTTGTAAAAGCAATTGAAGAAGAATTTGGCGTAACTGCAGCAGCACCAGTTGCAGCAGCAGGCGCAGGCGGCGGAGACGCAGCAGCTGAAGAGCAGACTGAATTTGATGTTGAACTTACAGATGCTGGTTCTTCTAAGATCAAAGTTATCAAAGTTGTACGTGAAGCAACTGGCTTAGGTCTTAAAGACGCTAAAGAACTTGTAGACGGAGCTCCTAAAGTAATCAAAGAAGGTCTGGCTAAAGAAGAAGCTGAAGAACTTAAAGAACAGTTAGAAGAAGTAGGCGCTGGCGTAGAACTTAAATAATTTTTGTGTATAGATAAAATTTTGAAGTGAGGCTCATATAAACATATTGTTTAGATGGGTCTCTCTTTTTCATTACATATAACATTGCCGGAGGTGAATTTGATGTCGCATTATTTTACAACGGATCAAACATCCCATGATTACAAGGATATAGATTACACTTTTGAAAATATCGTCTACAATTTTAAAACGGATCGCGGTGTGTTTTCAAAAGAACAGCTGGATTACGGTACGAGAGTGCTGATACACGGTGTATTTTCAGATATTGCAGACGGAGCTGTTTCATTGATTGATATGGGAGCGGGCTATGGTCCGATAGGCATCATATTGGGCAAAAGTTTAAATGCTCAGCCGGTAATGGTCGAAGTGAACGAGGATGCACTCAGCCTGCTTCATGAAAATATTGCAAAGAATCGTATCAGTGCCAGAATCTTATCGAGAGCAGAATATGATAAGTCTGATGTGAAAACGGAGCTTTATGTTACCAATCCCCCGTTCAGAGCCGGGAAAGATGTCGTTCAAGAAATTATAAAAGATGGATTTGACCGTCTTGATTCAACCGGTAAGTTTTATATGGTGGTTCAAAAGAAGCAGGGCATGAAATCATATAAACGCTCGATCGAGCAATTGTTTGGCAATGTGGAAGTGCTCTTGAAAGATAAGGGCTATTACGTATTAAAAGGTATAAAAAGACATGAGGATGCAGGTCAAAACACAAATTGAAATGAAAATCAATAACCAATTTGACTTGACAAAATACTTGTGTTATAGTTATAGAATGTAAAAATATAATACCAATAAGTATGCATTTTTGTCTGCTTATTGAAATGGAGCGTATTAAATACTGTTTAATATAAATAGAAAATGGGGTTGATTTCGATTCCGTTTTCTTTTTGTCTTTAAACATTCTAGTATGCTAATGTGTATGTTTTACGTAAATTTTATTAGGGGTGAATCTGTCGATGAGTCAAGTGATTCAATATGGAAGACATGCTACACGCAGGAGCTATGCACGTATCGAAGAGCAATTGGATCTGCCTAACTTGATTGAGATTCAGACCAAGTCTTATGAATGGTTTTTACAGACGGGTCTGATTGAAATGTTCAAGGATATTTCACCAGTAGAAGATTTTACTGGAAATATGTCATTAGAGTTCGTAGATTATAAACTTGGTGAACCAAAATACGATGAAGATGAGGCAAAGAACCACGATGCAACTTATTCTGCGCCGTTACGCGTGAAAGTCCGCTTAGTGATTAAAGAGACAGGCGAAGTGAAAGAGCAGGAAGTATTCATGGGTGACTTCCCATTGATGACGGACACTGGTACTTTCATTATTAATGGAGCTGAACGTGTCATTGTTTCCCAGCTCGTACGCAGCCCATCTGTTTATTACTCAGAGAAATATGATAAGAATGGTAAGTTGAGCTATGGTGCGACGGTAATACCAAACCGCGGGGCCTGGTTAGAGTATGAAACTGACGCTAAAGACGTTGTCTATGTCCGTATTGACCGTACTCGTAAACTTCCAATCACAGTGCTTGTTCGTGCACTTGGATTCTCAACTGACCAGGAAATCATCAACCTTCTTGGTGATAATGAATATATACGCAACACATTAGACAAAGATACTACGGAAACGGTCGATCAGGCATTGCTTGAAATTTATGAGCGTCTGCGCCCAGGCGAACCGCCGACGGTGGAAAATGCCAAAAATCTGCTGTATACAAGATTTTTCGATCCGAAGCGTTATGACTTGGCAAACGTCGGACGATATAAAATGAATAAAAAGCTGCATCTTAAAAACAGATTGTTCAACCAGGTGCTGGCTGAACCGATTGTTGATAAAGGGACAGGAGAAATTGTTGCCGAAAAAGGTGCGACAATCGACCGCAGAACTTTAGACTCAATCACTGAGGCACTTGAGTCAACAGCAAACCTGGAGACATATGATTTAGAACAGGGTGCGCTTGATGAGCCTGTTGAAGTGCAGTCAATCAGTGTTGAAGCGCCAAACTTTGAAGAAGGAACAACAACAATCATCGGTAATGCGTTCCCTGATGCCGAAGTGAAATCAATTACACCGTCAGATATCATTTCTTCAATCAGTTACTTCTTCAACCTGCTGCATGGTGTCGGATATACAGATGATATCGACCACCTGGGCAACCGCCGTCTGCGTTCAGTCGGTGAATTGCTCCAGAACCAGTTCAGAATTGGTGTTTCACGTATGGAGCGTGTTATCCGGGAACGTATGTCAATTCAGGACGCAGAGTCGATTACACCGCAACAGCTGATTAACATCCGTCCGGTAATTGCCTCTATTAAAGAATTCTTCGGCAGTTCCCAGCTATCACAGTTCATGGACCAGACGAACCCGCTTGCAGAGCTGACACATAAGCGTCGTCTATCAGCACTCGGGCCCGGCGGTCTGACGCGTGAGCGTGCCGGATTTGAAGTGCGTGACGTACACTATTCACACTATGGCCGTATGTGTCCGATTGAAACACCGGAGGGACCGAACATCGGTCTGATCAACACATTATCAAGCTATGCACGTGTGAATGAGTTTGGCTTTATAGAAACACCATATAGAAGAGTTGACCATGAAACGAACCGCGTCACTGACCAGATAGATTATCTGACAGCTGATGAAGAAGACAACTATGTTGTCGCACAGGCAAACTCCATTCTTGATGAAAACAATCGTTTCCAGAATGATGAGATTTTCTGTCGTTTCCGTGGTAATAACACACAAATGCCAAGAGAACGCATGGATTACATGGATGTTTCACCAAAACAGGTTGTATCAGCAGCGACTGCATGTATCCCGTTTCTGGAAAATGATGACTCCAACCGTGCACTTATGGGTGCGAACATGCAGCGTCAGGCGGTACCTCTTCTTATACCTGAATCACCGTATATCGGTACAGGAATGGAGCACGTATCTGCCCGCGATTCAGGTGCAGCAGTAGTATCCAAATATAAAGGCAGAGTGTCTCATGTCGAAGCGAAATCAATCCATGTGTACCGTATAGAAGAGAAGAATGGTAAAGAGGTTGAAACAGAAAAAGATATCTATAATCTGACTAAATTCACTCGTTCAAACTCAGGTACATGTTATAACCAGAAACCGATTGTTTCTGTCGGAGATGTTGTTTCAAAAGGTGAAATTCTGGCTGACGGCCCATCCATGGATAATGGAGAAATGGCGCTTGGCCGTAACCTTGTCGTTGGGTTCATGACTTGGGATGGTTACAACTATGAAGATGCTGTAATCATGAGTGAAAGACTTGTAAAAGATGATGTCTACACTTCCATCCATATTGAAGAGTATGAATCTGAAGCTCGTGATACGAAGCTCGGACCTGAAGAAATCACGCGTGATATCCCTAACGTTTCAGACAATGCTCTGAAAAAACTGGATGACCGCGGTATTGTTTATATCGGTGCAGAAGTGACGGACGGCGATATCCTTGTCGGTAAAGTAACCCCTAAAGGTGTGACAGAGCTGACAGCAGAAGAGAGACTGTTACATGCAATATTCGGTGAGAAAGCACGTGAAGTACGTGATACTTCACTTCGTGTACCGCATGGTGCCGGAGGAATCGTACTTGATGTCAAAGTGTTCAACCGTGAAGACGGTGACGAATTATCCCCTGGTGTAAACCAGCTGGTAAGAGTTTATATCGTTCAAAAGAGAAAAATCAATGTCGGAGATAAGATGGTTGGACGTCATGGTAACAAAGGTGTTATCTCACGCATCCTGCCTGAAGAAGATATGCCTTATCTGCCGGATGGAACACCGATCGATCTTATGCTTAACCCACTGGGTGTACCTTCACGTATGAACATCGGACAAGTATTGGAGCTTCACCTTGGCATGGCTGCCCGTGCAATGGGCATCAAGATGGCATCACCGGTATTCGATGGTGCGAACGAAGATGATGTATGGAGTACGATGGAAGAAGCGGGACTTGCACGTGACGGTAAGACGGCATTGTATGACGGCCGTACCGGCGAACCGTTTGAAAACAGAATTTCTGTTGGTGTAATGTACGTGCTCAAACTTGCTCACATGGTTGATGATAAACTCCATGCGAGAAGTACAGGACCTTATTCACTTGTTACTCAGCAGCCTCTTGGCGGTAAAGCCCAGTTCGGCGGTCAGCGTTTTGGTGAGATGGAAGTATGGGCACTTGAAGCTTACGGTGCAGCATACACATTACAGGAAATACTGACGGTCAAATCAGATGATACAGTCGGACGTGTTAAAACTTACGAAGCGATTGTAAAAGGCGAGAACGTGCCAAAACCAGGTGTCCCTGAGTCATTCAGAGTATTGATGAAAGAGCTTCAGAGCTTAGGATTAAATGTCAAAATCATGGATAATGAAGACAATGAAGTCGATATGCATGATATTGAAGATGAGGACAATTCGAATCAACTGAATGTTAATGATAAAAAACAAGTTGAAACTGAGAATGTCACTGAGTGATGTACTGAGCTTGATTAAACTTTTAGGGAGGAAAGCTCATTGATAGATGTCAATAGATTTCAATATATGAAAATCGGTCTTGCTTCATCGGAAAAGATCCGTTCGTGGTCTTTCGGTGAAGTCAAGAAACCTGAAACAATTAACTATAGAACTTTAAAACCAGAGCGTGATGGATTATTCTGCGAGAAAATTTTCGGTCCTACTAAGGACTGGGAATGTAGTTGTGGTAAGTATAAACGAGTACGTTATAAAGGTATGGTCTGTGACCGCTGTGGTGTAGAGGTTACACGTGCAAAAGTACGCCGTGAGAGAATGGGGCACATTGAACTTGCTGCCCCTGTATCTCATATCTGGTATTTCAAAGGCATCCCATCCAGAATGGGGCTTCTGCTGGATATGTCACCACGTTCTTTAGAAGAGATCATTTATTTCGCGTCATATACAGTCATTAAACCGGGGTCAACCGGCTTAGAGCCTAAGCAGCTTTTATCAGAGAGAGAATATCGTGATTATTATGACAAGCACGGTAATACTTTCTCAGCGAAAATGGGTGCTGAAGCGATCAAGGAACTGCTTCAGAATGTCGACTTGGAAGAAGAGTTGTCACAGTTGAGAAAAGAACTTGAATCTGCGACAGGTCAACGTTTGACACGTGCGATCAAGCGACTGGAAGTCGTGGAATCCTTCCGTAACTCAGGAAACGAACCTGAATGGATGATTCTTGATGTACTTCCAATCATCCCGCCGGAAATCCGTCCGATGGTGCAACTGGATGGTGGACGCTTTGCAACAAGTGATTTAAACGACTTATACCGTCGTGTAATCAACCGTAACAATCGTCTGAAACGTCTTCTGGACTTAGGTGCACCGGGAATCATCGTGCAAAACGAAAAGCGCATGCTTCAGGAATCTGTTGATGCGTTAATCGATAACGGCCGCCGTGGCCGTCCGGTCACAGGACCGGGTAATCGTCCGTTAAAATCGTTATCTCATATGTTGAAAGGTAAGCAGGGGCGTTTCCGTCAAAACTTACTGGGTAAACGTGTGGATTACTCAGGACGTTCAGTTATCGTTGTCGGACCGAACTTGAAAATGTACCAGTGCGGTCTGCCGAAAGAAATGGCGCTTGAGCTGTTTAAACCTTTCGTTATGAAAGAGCTGGTTCAGCGTGAGATGGCGACGAACATCAAAAATGCCAAAGGTAAAATAGAGCGCATGGAAAGCGAAGTATGGGATGTTTTGGAAGATGTTATCAGAGAACACCCGGTACTTCTAAACCGTGCACCGACGCTGCACCGTCTGGGTATACAGGCGTTTGAAGCTGTATTGATCGAGGGCAGGGCAATCCAATTGCACCCGCTGGTGACAACTGCTTATAACGCTGACTTTGACGGTGACCAGATGGCGGTTCACGTTCCGCTTTCCAAAGAGGCACAGGCAGAAGCAAGAATGCTGATGCTGTCGGCTCAAAACATCCTGAACCCGAAAGATGGTAAACCGGTGGTTACACCGTCACAGGATATGGTTCTGGGTAACTACTATTTAACTCTTGAGCGTGAGAATGATAAACGTGAAGGTCACATTTTCAAAGATGCGAATGAAGTCATCATGGCCTATACAAATGGTTATGTCGGACTTCATACAAGAATCGGTGTTCATGCAGGTTCATTGGAAGTTGAAAAAGTATGTGAAGAAAATCATGGCAAAGTAATGTTGACAACGGTAGGTAAAGTTATATTCAACGAAATCATGCCGCCGTCATTCCCATATATAAATGAACCGACAAGAACAAATCTTGAAAATAAAACGCCTGATAAATACTTCGTACAAGTCGGAGAATTAGGTGAAGGCGGCTTGAAGGAATACTATAAAAACAGACCGCTTGTCGACCCGTTCGATAAAGGTTATCTGGGTCAGATCATCGCTGAAATCTTCAACAAGTTCCACATTACTGAAACATCTGTAATGCTGGACCTGATGAAAGACCTCGGTTTCAAGTATTCTTCCAAAGCAGGTATTACGGTCGGTGTTTCCGATATTGTTGTACTGCCGGATAAACAGCAGATTATTGATGAAACAGATGCTAAAGTCGAGAAAGTGCAGAAACAGTTCTCACGTGGTCTGATTACAGAACATGAACGTTACAGCACAGTCATTGAACTTTGGACTAAGGCAAAAGACGTTATCCAGGAAAAACTGATGAAATCATTAGACAGATTGAACCCGATCTTCATGATGAGTGATTCAGGTGCCCGTGGTAACGCATCAAACTTTACGCAGCTCGCAGGTATGCGTGGTCTGATGGCCAACCCGTCCGGAGAAATCATAGAATTACCGATCACATCGAGTTTCCGTGAAGGTTTAACAGTGCTTGAGTACTTTATTTCCACCCACGGTGCACGTAAAGGACTTGCGGATACAGCATTGAAAACGGCTGACTCAGGCTATCTGACCCGCCGTCTGGTAGACGTCGCACAAGATGTGATTGTCCGTGAAAAAGATTGTGGTACTGACAAAGGACTGCTTGTTTCAGCACTTACGGAAGGTTCAGAGCTGATAGAACCGTTAATCGACCGTCTGGAAGGCCGTTATTCCAAAGAAACAATCAGAAATCCGGAAACGAAAGAGATTATTGTACGTTCAAATGAATTGATTACAGTTGAAAAATCTAAAGAAATTGTAAACAGCGGCATTGAAGAAGTGTATATCCGTTCAGCATTCACTTGTAATACACGTCATGGTGTATGTGAACGCTGCTATGGTAAAAACCTTGCGACCGGTGAGAAAGTTGAAGTCGGCGAAGCAGTGGGTACAATCGCAGCTCAATCCATCGGTGAACCGGGTACACAGCTTACAATGCGTACATTCCACACGGGCGGGGTAGCCGGAAGTGACATCACTCAAGGTCTGCCGCGTATCCAGGAATTATTTGAAGCGCGTAATCCTAAAGGTCAGGCTGTCATTACTGAAATCGGCGGTGAAGTGACTGATATTGAAATTGTTAAAGATCGTCAGCAGGAAATTAAAATCAAAGGCGAACAGGAAACAAGAACATATACAGCGCTTGGCGCAGCAAGACTGAAAGTCGATATTGGTGATACAGTCGTTCCAGGTGAATCGTTAAGTGAAGGTTCAATCGAACCGAAAGAATTACTAACAGTTGCCGGCTTGAACAGAACTCAGGAATATCTGCTTAAAGAAGTTCAAAAAGTATACCGTATGCAGGGTGTAGAAATTGATGACAAACACGTTGAAGTAATGGTCAGACAGATGTTACGCAAAGTGAGAATCATCGATGCCGGAGATACGACGCTGCTTCCAGGCGCGTTGGTTGAAGTCCACTCATTTACGGATGCGAATAGAGAAATCTTTAAGAAGAGAAAGCGCCCGGCAACAGCTAAACCTGTATTGCTTGGAATTACAAAAGCATCACTTGAAACTGAAAGCTTCTTATCAGCTGCAAGTTTCCAGGAGACAACAAGAGTGCTCACAGATGCAGCAATCAAAGGTAAACGCGATGATCTGCTTGGACTTAAAGAGAACGTTATTATCGGTAAGCTGATACCGGCTGGTACCGGAATGCCGAGATACCGTGATGTTGAAGTTGATGCAGAATTGCCTGAAGTCGAAGAAAAAGAACCAGTAACAGAAGAATAAGATAAAATTAGAAGAGCCTCGATAAGCGAAAGTTTATCGAGGCTCTTTTTTTGTATGCAGTGGATAAAAATGGGAGTAATATTACAATAGTGTTACACCGTGATTAAAATATTGTAAAATAATTTAAAATATTGTATAAATAATTGAAATTTAAATACACAGTGATAACGTGTAACTTAACACAAATTGTGAATGATTTGTGGATGGGATTTACATATTTTTATTTACAGGAGGAAATTATGAAAAGAGAAAATCATTTGGATTTTTTAACGAATCGTAAGAATAAGTACTCAATACGTAAATTTTCAGTAGGAGCTGCTTCAATTCTGGTAGGTAGTATGATCTTTATCAGCCCACAGGTTGATGCAGATGAAACAACAGATGATGCAGTAACAGAAGAAGAGGCGACAGTAGAAGAAGAACCGCAATCAGCTGAAGACGAAGTTACTCAAACTGAAGAAGAGACAGAAGTTGAAGAAGATGAAACTGAAGATACCACGGGACCTGAAATTTTAGGTGTGGAGGTATATGAAGGTGCTTCTAACGAAGGGACGGAAGATGAAACTCAATTTATAGCTATAGACGTTACAGCATCGGATGAATCTGAAGTAGCTGCTGTTGAAGGTGAATTCCGTGAAGTAGGCAATCCTGAAAACTCTCAGTTGACTTCATTGCCGACAGTTGAACAAGACGCCAACGGTAATTACGTGGGGACGGCGGGTATTGCGCCTGAACCAGGAGTCACTTATGAGCTTGTGAATGTCAGAGTTACAGACGTTTATGGGAACGTAACGGAAAGTACAGATTATACTCAGCAAATTACAGCTGGAGAAGGTACTGATGTGCCAGATGAAGAGGAAGAAGCAGATGACTATCAGTCAATCGATGAGGCTTACCTGAGCTTCCGTATGTCAGGATATGCTGGTGAACAGCCTGACATATATGGTAACACTGCCGAAGGTGGTACGATCACAGTTGTACTTCCAGATGGAGAAGAGTATGTATTTGAACCAGATGAGACGGGTAATGTTGATGAAGTATTTCCGATAGCACTTGATGATAATACTGAAATTACAGTAATTTTCACTGATTCTGAGGGAGGAACATACCAAGAGACGTTACTATATACTTCAACTCCGACTGAAGAAGACCCTGAAGAGGAAGATGATCCTGAAGAAGATGATCAGCCGGAAGATGGAGAAGAAACTCCAGGGGAAGATGATCAGTCGGATGAAGGAGAAGATGACAATTCAGATGACGATGGCCAGGACGGTGACGATGGTCAAGATGACAGCGACGATTCAGACGACAGCCAGGACGGAGATGACTCTGAAGACGGTCAGGATGATGAGGATACAGACGATGAAGAAACTCCTGACAGCGAAGAACCACCACTATCTGAATCCAGTAACTTCAGTGCTAATTTAAGTGGATATGAAGGCGATGGTTACTTAACGATTGATGGTTCTGCGCCTAAAAATACAGTAGTCACACTTGCATTGCCGGATGGCTCTACTGAGGAAGTGACTGTTGATGACAGCGGCAGTTTTTCAGTGGAAATCGATGAATACCCTGTAGGATCTGAAGTAAATGTCCATTTCTTATTCGAGGATGACTCAGAGTTCGAGGATGATTTAGAAATCAAGTATCTTGGCGATGATGAAGAAGAAGATTCC
>NZ_LFKO01000001.1:515159-626526 GCF_001265075.1 Salinicoccus sp. YB14-2 | reverse complement strand
TGGCCAGGATGGCGACGACTCCGATGATGGTCAGAATGACAGCGAAAGATCAGATGATGGCCAGGATGGCGACGACTCCGATGATGGTCAGAATGACAGCGAAGGATCAGATGATGGCCAGGATGGCGACGACTCCGATGATGGTCAGGATGACAGCGAAGGATCAGATGATGGCCAGGACGTTGATGATTCAGAGGATCTAGACGAAGATGAAGCGACTTATTCTTATCTGGAAGACTATGGCTCAGGTATTACTGTTCACAGCAATAGTGGTGAATTACTTAACCTGACTCTTTCAGTTGAAGTGCTTTCGCCTTCAGATCTAATTGATGGACCTCATGATCTTTATGATATTGAAATTTTAGATGAAGATGGCAATGATTATGATTTGAAAAACCCTGTGACAGTTTCTATACCTGCGGATGGCAGTGTAGCTAATGTCTACTACCTTGGTGAAAATGGAGAAACGCTTGAAGAAGTTTCATACTCTGTAGAGGATGGTTATGTAACATTTGAAGTATCTGACTCCAGTCAGTACGCAGTTGCTTATAATCAAGGTGCTGCAGCGGACAACGATGATGAAGCTGAAGATGTTGCAACTGAAGATGTTGCAGCAGGACAGGATGAGTCTGCTGATAAAGAAGACGAAGCGGTAACAGCGGTTGATCAGGATACTGGTGATGGTAATGGCACTTCCGGTGATGACGCGGAAGAATTACCAAATACGGGTGTAGCTGAAAATGGTCTGTTGTACAGCATCGCGACTTTACTCGGTGCACTTGGTCTGGGTTCACTTGTATTCTCGAGAAGACGCAAAAATTAATCAGTAAGCGGACAGTTCAATAGATGAAATGATTTTATGCAGGAGACAGTGTCTTTATTTTTAAAAGGTACTTCTCCTGTATATTTTATGCTTAAACCCTTGAATGAAACATCTTATCTTGTTATCATTATTACTTGAGGCAATTATGGGAATAATGCTCAAAAATACTTGACAATAGCATTTTCAAAGTGCTATTATTGTTAAGGTTACTCTATAATGGGTAATTTACCTCTTAGAGAGCGATTTAGATGCGAAATTGTAAGAATTTATTCTTGCAGATTTTTTATACTCTAAAAATGAACCACCTGGATGTGTGGTATTACAAAATCTTGATAAAGGGAGGAGGACTATTTAAAATGCCAACTATTAATCAGTTAATCAGAAAGCCGCGTAAGTCTAAAAGCCAAAGCACAGACTCACCAGCACTGAACAGAGGTTTCAACAGTCTTAAAAAGCGCGTGACGAAAGAATCTGCGCCTCATAAACGTGGTGTCTGTACTCGTGTAGGTACAATGACTCCAAAGAAACCAAACTCAGCGCTGCGTAAATATGCTCGTGTGAGACTTTCAAACAACATCGAAGTTAACGCTTATATCCCTGGTATCGGCCATAACCTTCAAGAACACAGTGTTGTTCTTATCCGTGGCGGACGTGTTAAAGACTTACCGGGTGTACGTTACCATGTTGTACGTGGTGCACTTGATACATCAGGTGTTGACGGACGTATGCAGGGCCGTTCACTATATGGTGCTAAGAAACCTAAAGCTAAAAAATAATTAAAGTCAATGATTCTATGTAAAAGAATTACACTTTTGACGAATAAATGATAATATTTGAAGGGAGGATTACAATATGCCTCGTAAAGGTCCAGTTGCAAAAAGAGATGTGTTGCCAGATCCGATTCACAACTCAAAACTAATCACTAAATTAATCAACAAAATGATGGTTGATGGTAAGCGTGGTACTTCACAAAGTATCTTATACAGCGCATTCGATCTAGTGCAGGAACGTTCAGGTAGAGATGCTATGGAGGTTTTCGATGAAGCAATCGAGAACATCATGCCTGTACTTGAAGTTAAAGCACGTCGTGTGGGCGGTTCAAACTATCAGGTGCCTGTGGAAGTACGCCCGGAACGCCGTACGACACTAAGTCTCCGTTGGCTTGTAAACTACGCTCGTCTGCGTGGGGAGAAAACAATGGTAGAGAGATTAGCGAATGAAATTCTTGACGCTGCAAACAACACCGGTGGTGCTGTTAAGAGACGTGAAGAAGTGCACAAAATGGCAGAAGCTAACAGAGCATTTGCTCACTACCGCTGGTAGTGTCAGTGCCTGATAGTAATAAATTTCAATCCATTTTTGGAAGGAGAAAAGAATACTCATGGCAAGACCATTCTCGTTAGAAAAAACGCGTAACATCGGTATCATGGCTCACATCGATGCTGGTAAGACTACGACGACTGAGCGTATTCTTTATTACACAGGACGTATCCACAAACTTGGTGAAACACACGAAGGTGCTTCACAGATGGACTGGATGGCTCAGGAGCAGGAACGTGGTATCACAATCACTTCCGCTGCGACAACAGCCGAGTGGGACGAACACCGTGTAAATATCATCGACACACCTGGACACGTAGACTTCACAGTTGAAGTTGAACGTTCACTTCGTGTACTTGATAGTGCGGTTACAGTACTTGATGCACAGTCAGGTGTTGAACCACAGACAGAAACAGTATGGCGTCAAGCAACGACATACGGTGTCCCAAGACTGGTATTCGTCAACAAAATGGACAAAGTCGGTGCAGACTTCAAGTATTCAGTAGGCACTGTACAAGATCGTTTACAGGCGAATATCCACCCAATCCAGCTTCCAATCGGTGCTGAAGACAACTTCTCAGGTATCATCGATCTTATAGAAATGAAAGCATATAGCTATGGTAATGATATAGGGACTGAAATTAATGAAATTGAAATCCCTGCAGAATACCAGGCTGAAGCAGAAGAAGCAAGAGAATCTCTTATCGAAGGTTTAGCTGATGTCAATGAAGACGTTATGGAAAAATACCTTGGTGGAGAGGAATTTACTGTAGAAGAGCTCAAAGCAGCAATTCGCCAGGCGACTTGTGATGTTGAATTCTACCCTGCACTTTGCGGAACTGCATTCAAAAACAAAGGTGTTCAATTATTGCTTAACGCAGTAGTGGACTATCTGCCGTCTCCATTAGACGTTAAACCGATTGTCGGCCATAAAACGGATAATGAAGAAGAAGAGTATGTTGCTAAACCGGACGATAAAGAGCCATTTGCAGCACTTGCGTTTAAAGTAATGACTGACCCTTATGTTGGTAAACTTACTTTCTTCCGTGTGTATTCAGGTACACTCGATGCTGGTTCATACGTTCAGAACACTACTAAAGACAAACGTGAACGTGTTGGCCGTATCTTACAGATGCACGCTAACTCACGTGAAGAAATCTCTACTGTTTACTCAGGCGACATCGCAGCTGCAGTAGGTCTGAAAGATACTGGTACAGGTGATACTCTTACACAAGAGAAGCTTGACGTTATTCTTGAATCCATGGACTTCCCAGAGCCGGTTATTCACTTATCAGTTGAGCCTAAATCCAAGGCTGACCAGGATAAGATGACTACAGCTCTAGTGAAACTTCAGGAGGAAGACCCTACGTTCACTGCACGTACTGACAATGAAACCGGCCAGGTTATCATCGGCGGTATGGGTGAGCTTCACCTTGATGTACTTGTTGACCGCATGAAACGTGAGTTCAAAGTTGAATGTAACGTTGGTGCGCCAATGGTATCTTACCGTGAAACATTTAAAACGGCAGCTAAAGTTCAAGGTAAATTCGCACGTCAATCAGGTGGTCGCGGACAGTTCGGTGATGTTCATGTTGAATTCACACCTAACGAACAAGGCGCAGGATTTGAGTTCGAAGACAACATCGTCGGCGGTGCGGTACCACGTGAATTCATTCCTTCTGTTGAAGCAGGAATCAGAGATTCATTAGAAAATGGTGTACTTGCGGGCTACCCTATGGTAGACATTAAAGCAAGACTATTTGATGGTTCATACCACGATGTCGACTCATCTGAGATGGCCTTCAAAATTGCTGCATCACTGGCACTGAAAGAAGCTGCTCAAGTTTGTGACCCGGTTATTTTAGAGCCTATGATGAAGGTGGAAATCGTTATGCCTGAAGAATACATGGGTGATATCATGGGTGACGTAACTAGCCGTCGTGGACGTGTTGAAGGTATGGACGCTCGCGGTAACGCACAAGTCGTTAATGCATTCGTTCCACTTTCTGAAATGTTCGGTTATGCGACAGCATTACGTTCAAACACTCAGGGCCGCGGAACTTACTCTATGTCGTTTGATCATTACGAAGAAGTACCAAAATCAGTTGCTGAAGAAATCATCAAGAAAAATACTGGTGAATAATTTATAAACTTGATTTTTGTATACGAATCGTATATAAGTGATTTAGAAACAACTTGAGGGAAGAGTTATTCTTTTTTCAAGCAACTATAAAATAAATTAATTTCTATAAATAAGGAGATGTATTTTAAAATGGCAAAAGAAAAATTCGACCGTTCGAAAACACATGCTAACATTGGTACAATTGGTCACGTCGACCACGGTAAAACAACTTTAACAGCTGCAATCGCAACTGTACTTGCTAAACATGGTGACACTACAGCTCAGAGCTATGCTCAAATTGATAATGCACCTGAAGAACAAGAGCGTGGTATTACAATCAACACGTCTCACATCGAGTACGAAACTGATACTCGTCACTATGCACACGTTGACTGCCCAGGTCACGCTGACTACGTTAAGAACATGATCACTGGTGCAGCACAAATGGACGGCGCTATCCTTGTTGTATCTGCAGCAGATGGCCCAATGCCACAAACTCGTGAGCACATCCTGCTTTCACGTAACGTTGGTGTTCCAGCACTAGTTGTATTCTTAAACAAAGTTGACCAGGTTGACGATGAAGAATTACTTGAATTAGTAGAAATGGAAGTTCGTGAACTTCTTTCTGAATATGACTTCCCTGGCGATGACATCCCAGTTATTGCTGGTTCTGCACTTAAAGCTCTTGAAGGCGATGCAGACATGGAACAAAGAATTCTTGATCTTATGCAAGCAGTAGATGACTTCATCCCTACTCCAGAGCGTGACTCTGACAAGCCATTCATGATGCCGGTTGAGGACGTATTCACAATCACTGGCCGTGGTACTGTTGCAACAGGCCGTGTTGACCGTGGTCAAATCAAAGTGGGCGACGAAGTTGAAATCATCGGACTTGCTGAAGATTCTCACAAAACAACAATCACTGGTGTAGAAATGTTCCGTAAGCTTCTTGACTATGCTGAAGCTGGTGACAACATTGGTGCTTTGCTACGTGGTGTATCCCGCGACGATATCCAGCGTGGACAAGTGCTTGCAGCACCTGGTTCAATTACACCACACACAAACTTCAAAGCTGAAGTTTATGTTCTTTCAAAAGAAGAAGGTGGACGTCATACACCATTCTTCACTAACTACCGCCCACAGTTCTACTTCCGTACTACGGACGTAACTGGTGTAGTTAACCTTCCAGAAGGAACTGAAATGGTTATGCCTGGAGACAACGTTGAAATTGATGTTGAACTTATTTCTCCAATCGCGATTGAAGACGGTACTCGTTTCTCAATCCGTGAAGGTGGACGTACAGTAGGTTCAGGCGTTGTTACTTCAATCACAAAATAATCTCTGATGATATATTTGAAGCGCAAAATCCCAATCGGATTTTGCGCTTTTTTTATTTTTATAAGTGAATTATATGACGTATACTGTTTATAAATGAAATATCTTGAATACAAAGGGAGGGATAAAGAAGTGGAATTACTTATTATTGAAGACGATGAAGTGCTTCTAGATGAACTGATTACCCGATTTAAGGAGTGGGATGTGAGTGCATACGGCATCAAGGATTTTTCGGATGTGATGAACGACTTCATTAAGGTAGAGCCATTGCTTGTCATTATAGATATTACGCTGCCTAAATATGACGGCTTTCACTGGTGTCGTATGATCAGGAATATATCGAGAGTGCCGATCATATTTTTATCTTCGAGGGACCATCCGACTGATATGGTGATGAGCATGCAGATGGGGGCGGATGATTATGTGCAGAAGCCTTTTAATTTTGAAGTTTTGAATGCGAAGGTTCAAGCGCTGTTAAGACGGACATATGAATATCAGAATAAAGGACTCGATGTATTTAAATTCAGAAATGCGCTCTTTGATTTTAAGAAGCTGATTATTACAGTTGGCGAAAACAATGTTGAACTGACAAAGAATGAGTCATATATTCTATCCATTTTGTCACAGAGTGTCGGAGATACTGTATCCAGGACGGAAATTATTGAAGCGCTTTGGGATGATTCTAAGTTCATCAGTGATAATACATTAACTGTCAATGTTAATAGATTGAGAAAGAAGCTTGAGAATGTTGGTCTGACAGAAGCGATCCATACTAAAACAGGAATGGGTTATATTTTAAAGGAGTAGTGGGAGATGTACTGGAAAGAGAATTTACCGGTCTTTATATTATTTTTTTTATTTAATATTTCCATATTATTGATAGGATTGCTGGATAATGGCATACCTGATGTATCTGTTATCTATATATTTTTCTTCAATTTCATAATTTTCATAGTCTACATTATCTGGGACCAGACGCGTAAGAGAAAGTTTTACATGGAAATTAAAAATCTTGAGACGCTGAATGATATTGTGGGTATGAGTAAAGGGAATACACCGGTTCAGAGCAGGATTTATGAAAAGCTGGATGAACTGAGGGTAACACATCAAAGACAGCTGGACGAAGAGTCGTCCAAAACTAAAGAAAACCTGGATGAGCTGACACGCTTCATTCATGATATGAAAATGCCGATGACGACGATGAAACTGATGCTTGATGATTTACCGGAAACAGAAGGTGAAAAACTGGTGGGTGAATGGACCCGGCTGAACGGTATGTTGAATGAAGTATTATATTTAAAAAGGCTGCCGAATATTAAAAACGATCTATACATAGAGTCACTCGATTTGAATATTGTATTGAACACCTCAATCAGGAAATTAAAAGAAATATGTATCAGAAAACGCATTGGTTTCGATATTGACCTGCAGGAAAGCGTCGTGTATACAGATATGAAATGGTGCCAGTTCATCATCGATCAGCTGATAACAAACAGTGTGAAATATTCCGAAGACAATGATATCGTCATCCGGAGCAGTATGGAGAATGGATTTATGCATCTCACAATTACAGACTATGGCAGAGGTATAGAGCAGCGTGATCTGGACAGGATTTTTGAAGCCGGATTTACCTCGACGGGTGACCACCAGGACGAACAGTCGACTGGTATGGGGCTGTTCATAGCAAAAAATGTTGCAGAGACATTGAATATTAAACTCTTTGCCGACTCCGTATACACGGAATATACAACGATGACACTTGTGTTCAATAAAGAAAACCGGTTCACGAATATAACTGCAAGGTGACAAAAATGTCACTTTGCAGTGTTTTTTGTTCGCTCAATCAAACGATGTCATTATATTTTCAAGCTACAATATATATAAGAGAAATACAGGAGGGTTAATAATGACATTATTGGAAGCACGAAATATAAAGAAAAGTTTTGGTAATAAATTCAACCGCACAGATGTACTGAAAGGTATAGATATCAATTTGAACAGAGGTGAATTCGTCTCAATCATGGGAGCGTCAGGTTCCGGTAAAACGACACTGCTCAATGTTTTAAGTTCCATCGACCGTGTCACAAGCGGGCAAATTTATATCGACGGCAAGGATTTCACGTCATTGAAAGATAGAAAACTTGCCGATTTCAGAAAAAATGACCTCGGTTTTATTTTCCAGGATTATAATCTGCTGGATACTTTAACGGTTAAGGAGAATATTATGCTGCCGCTTGCAATCAGGGATATGACAAAGAAGGAAGCAGCGGACCATTTTGATAAAGTGGCCGGAGAACTGGGCATTACAGATTTGGCGAATAAATACCCGAGTCAGGTTTCAGGGGGACAGTCGCAGCGTACGAGTGCTGCCCGTGCGTTTATACATCAGCCGAAAATCATATTTGCCGATGAGCCGACAGGGGCGCTTGATTCCAAATCGGCGAGTGATCTACTGAAGAAGCTTCAGCAGTTGAATAGCACTCTTGAGACGAGTATTTTGATGGTGACGCATGATGCCGCGGCATCCAGCTTCTCACACCGTGTTGTTTTCTTAAAGGACGGTCAGGTATATACTTCATTGACACGCGGGGATATGTCACAGGAAAATTACTATCAGGAAATTCTGGATACACAGCGTGTGCTGGGTGGTGTGATCGAAGATGCTGAATAGTTTAATCTTAAAAAACTTTATAAGAAATATAAAAAACTACGCGCTTTATATTTTTGCGCTTATCTTCAGTGTATCTTTGTTCTTTTCACTTGTATTGTTGTCGCTGGATGATGCAGCATCAGCTGAGATTTCAGGCAATACGGGCCTATCGTCCTTGTTTATGGTCGGTTCCGTAGTGGTTGTTATCATCATCTCGCTTTTTGTCATGTTTGCCAATAGGATATTCATAAAAAGGCGCCATAAGGAGTTGGCACTGTACCAGTTGATCGGAATGAACAGGTTTAGGGTCTTCAGAATTTTAGCGCTGGAAAACTTCATGATTTACTTTGGGAGCCTGATAGGCGGTATACTACTCGGGTTCTTCATTTCCCGGTTGCTGCTTATGCTGCTCTTAAGAATAATGAAAGTCGACATGCTGGTGAATATGAGCTTTTCCTTTACGGCAGTGTGGGTTACAGCCGCAGTATTTGTAGTGATATTTATCGTTTTGATGATTCAAAATTATATCTTTTTAAGAGGTTCATCGCTGATCAAACTGCTGAAGCTCAATAAAACATCCGAAACAGCGGGTAAGCCGGTCGGTATCGGAACGGTAATTATGGGCATCATCGGGTTTGGTATGGTCGGCTGCGGTTACTACATTTCCAGTATTTTATTTGAAAGTGCCATGGAAAATCCATATATGCTGCCGATTAATATGCTGATTATTTTATTTTTAACGATTGTCGGGACATATATTACATTTAAATTTTCGGTTACATTCGTATTAAATTTAATACGCCGGTTCAAAGGCGGGCATGTCAATGTGAGCGATGTACTGTCCATTACGAGTGTGATGTTCAAAATGCGTTCCAATGCATTTTTACTGACGGTCATCACGGTCATCACAGCAATCGCCATCACTGCCATGTCACTCAGTTATATCAGTTATTATTCGACGGATAAAATGCTTAACAGCAGTGACCCTTATGACTATACCTTTTCTTCAGAAGAGGGTATGGAGTTTTATGAAGAGATGTTGAATGATGAAGGGATAGAAATTGAACGCATCGAAAAATCATTTATTCATTTCGACCTGGAACCGAAAAATAAAGACGAAGAAATGAACACGTACGTAAACAGTGCCTTTGTTGCGAGTGACAACGAGTTCGATGGTTTTGATGTGGATGAAAATGAATCGTATGTTACCGGTCAGTTGGTCATTCAGGATATGTTCAGTGAATTTGAAATTGGCGAACAGATGACATTCACTGATGGAAAAGACTTCAGCCGGACGGTGGAAGTGGCGGACGTGGATGATCAGGCAGTCATCCCTTCCAACGTATCCTACGGCCTGCCGGTAGTTATTCTGGACGATGGTGTTTATCAGCAGCTTTATGATAATCAGAGCGATTCCAACGAACAAGAGGATATGCCGACTGATATGTACGCATTTAATATTGCGGGAGGAGACTCGAGCGAAATTTATGAGATGATGGATGATGAAGATAACCCGCCATTCAGTTCCAAACTTCAGTCATACGAAGACATGGTAAAAATGACAGGCATGCTGACATTTATCATCGGATTTCTAGGCTTTGCATTTCTTCTGACCTCAGGCTGTATATTATACTTCAAACAGATTGATGAATGTGAAAATGAAAAGGGCAGCTATAAAGTGCTCCGTAAACTGGGTTTCCGGGAAGGCGAAATACTACGCGGACTTGCTTTTAAAATGGGAATCACGTTTGGTATACCGCTCATTATCGGACTGCTGCATACGTACTTTGCAGTCAAGTCCGGATGGTTCATATTCGGTATTGAAATGTTGACGCCGATGCTGATCGTGATGGGGGTATATACCCTGCTATATTCAATCTTTGCTGTAATATCACTCGGTTATTATAAAAAAGTGGTACGGGCAAGTATATAATTGAAGAGAGTGAAACCACCCTGGGGCGCTACCGCTTCAGGGCGGTTTTGTTGTAATATTGCACAATGTGGTTTTTGATGGTATGCTCAAAAAGATAAAAGGGGGAGAATGAGATGATATATTTTCAAATGTGAAAAGGCTGACTGAGTGTATTTTAAGTGAAAATAAAATACACACAGGAGGAATGAATAATAAAAGGGATTGGAACAGTTTGGAAGACAGACAAAAGGCACTTGGTTTTTCAGGCAGCATATATGTCAGATGTGAAGCGGAAATATTATTTTCTGAAGCGTTTGGCTGCGCGGACATTTCGGGAAAAATCATGAATCATCAAAAGACGCGGTTTTCCATCGCTTCCGGCAGTAAGATTTTCACAGCTGCTGCAATCTGTATGCTGATAGACGAGGGGAAGTTCAATTTTGACTCCAGGCTGGTCGACTGTCTGGATATCGAATTCCCGTATTTTGATGAAGAAATCACTTTACATCATCTGTTGACGCATACATCCGGAGTGCCGGATTATTTTGACGAGGATGTAATGGATGATTATGAAGCATTGTGGGAAGAGCGTCCGATGTACAGGATGCGCTCGCCAAAAGACTTTCTGCCTATGTTCCAATATGAGCAGATGGATGATGTACCCGGCAGTGCATTAAAATATAATAATGCGGGCTATATCATTTTAGGACTGGTCATCGAGCAGACGAGCGGCATGGCATTCGCAGATTATATTGAGCAGAATATATTTAAAAAAGCCGGGATGTTTGCTTCAGGTTATTTTTCAGCAGACGTGCTGCCGGCAAATACAGCGGCAGGTTATATAGAGAATACAGACGGCAGCTGGAAATCAAATATCTTCTCGCTGCCAGCAAAAGGCGGCCCCGACTGCGGAGCGTATGTCACTGCGGAGGACTTCGGTTTGTTGTGGCAAGCATTGAGGGATGGAAAGATTCTGTCGGAAGAAATGAAGCAGGAATTTTTAAAGCCGCAGATGAGCGCTGCTGAAGACATTCAGTATGGATATGCCGGCTATATGGAAACAGCTGGAAAGACGGTCGTGAAATATATTCAGATGGGATATGATCCCGGCGTGAACTTCCGTGCGGTCCATTATCCGAATCAGGATTATACTATCGTCGTGTGTTCCAATAAATCAGATGATGCCTATGAAATGTTAAAAGAAGCGGAAAGTTTAATATTGGATGAATAAATGAAAAAGGTCAAAACCCCGGTTGGGATTTTGACCTTTTTCATATTTGCTGCTCACTTGAAGCCTTATTGCCATCTATGTGAGCAGGTTGTAGCTCAACAGAGTGTCCATATTTAAACTTCTCTGAATCCTGTAACCAGTCTCAAGTAGGACTCGACGCCCGCCTTCAGACCTGCTTCATCGATATCGAACTTCGAGTGGTGGTGTGGATAGTCTGCACCCAGATCTGTGTTCTTAGTGCCGATATTGAAGAATGCGCCTGGCTTTGCCTCCAGGTAGTAGGCAAAATCTTCACCGCCCATAGATGTCCAGACCTCTTCAAAGTCTGTAATAAAGTCCGTCCCGCCGCTCATGGTTTCGAGTAACAGGTCGACTTGTTCATCTGTGTTCAACACCGCAGGGTATCCTTTGACATAGTCGAGCTCACATTTTAAATTGAAGCTGTCCTCGATGCCTTTTCGAATGCCTTCCATACGTGTAATCACCTGTTCCTGAACGCTTTTTTCGAATGTACGGACGGTCCCGGTCACTTCAGATTTGGTCGGTATGACGTTGAACGCACTGCCGGCATTGAACATGGAAGATGTAACGACTGCGGATTTCAACGGGTCGACAGTTCTTGAAACAATCGTCTGCAGCTGCTGAATGAGTGAAGCGGATGCAACAACCGGGTCGATTGCTTCGTGCGGTTCTGCACCGTGTCCGCCCCGGCCGATGACATTGAAAGTAAACGCATCGGCGGCCGCATGCTTATAGCCATATGAATAGCCGAGAGTCCCTGTTGGAAGGCTGCTTGAAACGTGAATGCCGTAAATGTAATCGACCTCTTCAAGTGCCCCCGCTTCAATCATGCTTTTGGCACCACCCGGCAGCTGTTCTTCAGCATGCTGGAATATGAACACGACATTGACGGGCAGCGTATCTTTATTCTCACACAGTATTTTAGCGGTTGTTATGAGCATTGCCGTGTGTGCATCGTGGCCGCAGGCATGCATGACACCGTCAAATTCAGATTTATATTCGACATCGTTTTCCTCCTGTATCGGCAGTGCATCGAAATCTGCCCGAAGTGCGACAGTTTTATAGTCATCGTTGACTTGTAATCTTGCAATGATGCCATTTCCGCCGATGTCTCTTTTTATTTCCAGAGGAAGGTCTTTGATCTGATCGTAAATATAGGCTTTCGTCTTTTCTTCCTGGAAGGACAGCTCGGGATATCTGTGAATATGACGGCGCACGGCTGTCATATCTTTGAATCTGGATTCAATCTCATTTTTAATATCCATCATTTTGACGCCTCCTCTTCAAAATATATGAACACTGAACGCAACATTACTGACAATGCATTGATCAGTCCTTTTTCGTCGATATCAAACAGGCCGTGATGGTGCGGATAATCCGCTCTGAAGCTGGAATTTCTGACACCTGTGTAATAAAACGTCCCCGGTACCCTCTGAAGATAGTAGGAAAAGTCCTCTCCGCCGAGGTCCGGTTCCAGTGATTGTATGGCGTTTACAGTCGAAATCTCATCTGATGCCTGGATGACGATGTCGGTTTTTTTATCATCGTTGACTACAGGAGGATAGCCTTTCATATAATCAAGGTCATATGAAATTCCGGTAATCGTAACGAGGCCTTCAAGGCATTTTTTGAGTTCGTTGATCATGACATCCTGTGTGTCCTTGTTGAATGTACGGATGGTGCCGCCGACTTCAACTTCGTCGGGTATGACGTTATGCTGGTGCCCGCCGTTAAACATCGTGATGGAGAGTACAACAGGTTCCATCGGAGAGGCTCTGCGTGTAACGGCGTACTGCATCTGGTTGCAGAACGAAATTGCTGCAGCCAGGGGATCGATGGCACCGTCCGGCTTTGAGGCATGTCCGCCGCGGCCTTTTATCTTGACCGTGAAATCGTCAGGCATGCCGGTTGCCGTTCCTTTTTTATAGCCGATGGTACCGATATCAAGGCTCGTGGATACATGCTGGCCGAATATCGCATCGACCCCGTCCAGGCACCCATCGGCGATCATCTGGATTGCCCCGCCCGGATCGACTTCTTCGGCATGTTGGAATATGAATACAACGTTCCCTCTAAGTGAGTCTTTATTTTCACTTAAAATACGTGCTGCCGTCATGATGACCGAAGTATGGGCATCATGTCCGCAGGCATGCATCACTCCAGGGACGACAGAGCGGTATGGCACGTCTTTCTGGTCGTGTATGGGTAAAGCGTCGAAGTCGGCACGAAGAGCGACTGTGGGTAGGTTCTCATCGATTATGAGCTTACCGACAACGCCCCTTCCGCCGACGCCTTCCTGCACATTGAGTCCGAGGTCTCGCAGATAGTCTGCGATATACGCCGGTGTATGCACTTCCTTAAAGGACAGTTCAGGATTCATGTGGAAGTGACGGCGGAGTTTTATGAGTTCATTGAAATTATCATTTGCAAATTTTTCTATATCTTTTAATTCCATTTGATCACCTGCTCGAGTTCAAGTATTTTCATGAACATGGATAAACCGCTCACCATGGCATCTTCATCCAGATCAAACATTGAATGATGATGGACATAGTTTGACTGCTTATCGTTGTTGCCGGAGCCTGTAAAGAAGAATGCCCCCGGCTTTTCTAAAATGTAGTAGCTGAAATCTTCACCGATCATCAGCGGCTTTGCGGTTTCAAACGGTAGTCCGAGCCCTTTCGCTGCCTGTTCGATGACATCCGCCTCGGCGTCGTGGTTAATGACAGCAGGATAACCGTAGTTGTAATAAAGATCACCTTCAGCCCCGCGTTTTTTAGCAGTATATGCCACTTCATTCTGGAAAATCTCATAAATCTTATCTTTGATTTCAGGTTTGAAAGTACGGACGGTCCCAACTATTTCAGCAGTTTCAGGTATGATATTAAAGGCTGTACCCGCACTGACTTTACCGAATGTCACCACAGCATTGTCCATGGGGGAGACCTGTCTTGAAACGACACTCTGCAGGTTTGTAATGATTTCCGCCGCGATCAGTACAGGATCGACTGCGTCGTGAGGGTGGGCTGCGTGTCCGCCTTTACCGTTTATCGTAATGACAAAATAATCCGGGCTCGAAATGATCGGGCCTGGTTTTGCCTTGATGGTGTGCGTCGGATACTGACTCCAGTAATGCTGGCCGTATACTTTATCAACACCGTCCAGGACATTATCTTCAACCATTGAGACGGCACCGCCGGGCTGAACTTCTTCAGCAAACTGGAAGATGAACGACACAGCACCGTTCAAATTGCCGGCTGCCTGCTGTTCGTTCAAAATATCCAGCAGGGCGAATAAAGTGCTCGTATGACCGTCATGGCCGCAGGCATGCATGACACCGTCGACCGTAGATTTATACGGCACATCTTTGTCATCCTGAATCGGCAGTGCATCAAAATCCGCACGGATTGCTATGTGGGGATGACCTTCGCCGAACGTTGCCAGCAGCCCTTTGCCGCCGACATTTTCACGTATTTTCAAATCATCGTATTGCTGTAAGTACTGTAATATATATTTATATGTTTCTTCCTCATGGAATGATACTTCCGGATGCATATGCAGATACCTTCTATGCTCGATCATTTTAGGAAGAATGGATTCGGCCAATTCATTTATAGTCATATACTAACCTCCATTTAGATAGTATTTTATTTTATCAAATATTTTTAATTTTATAAACTATTTGATATAGAAAGAATACTTCGATTACTAGAATTATACCAGTTTTCGTTAAAAGAAAGCGCTTAATTATGATAGAATTAATGGTGAGAGGAGAGAGGTAAATGTCTAAAATTTTAAACGATTACTTATCAGCCAACCTTAAGGAGTTAAAGGATAACGGATTATATAATGAAATCAATGTTGTGAAGGGCGCAAACGGTCCAAAGATCAATATTGACGATAAAGAATTAATCAATTTATCTTCCAATAACTATCTGGGGCTGGCAACGAACGAAACATTGAAAAAAGCAGCCAAAGAAACAATCGATTCACATGGTGTCGGAGCGGGTGCGGTCAGAACTATCAATGGAACGCTCGATGTCCATATTGAACTCGAGGAAACGCTGGCAAAATTTAAAGGGACGGAAAGTGCGGTCGCATTCCAGTCCGGTTTTAACTGTAATATGGCAGCAATCCAAGGTGTGATGAACAAGGAGGATGCGATTCTTTCAGATGAACTGAACCATGCTTCCATCATTGACGGCTGCCGTCTGTCACGTGCAAAAATCATCCGTGTCAACCATTCGGATATGGATGACTTGAGACAAAAGGCAAAAGAGGCGGTAGAGTCAGGTCAATATAAAAAAGTGATGTATATTACCGATGGAGTGTTTTCCATGGATGGTGACGTTGCGAAACTGCCTGAAATTGTTGAAATCGCAAAAGAATTCGATCTGATCACTTATGTTGATGATGCCCACGGTTCAGGCGTAATGGGTAAAGGCGCAGGCACTGTGAAGCACTTCGGACTGGAAAAAGATGTGGATATTCAGATGGGGACGCTGTCCAAAGCGATCGGCGTCGTCGGCGGTTATGTGGCAGGCAAACAGGAACTCATCGATTATTTAAAAGTGGCAGCACGTCCATTCCTGTTTTCGACTTCATTGACACCGGGGGATACGAAAGCGATCAATGAGGCGGTCAAGATGCTGATGGATTCCACTGAACTGCATGATCAGCTCTGGGAAAACGGTGATTATTTGAAGAATGGCTTAAAAGAATTGGGCTTTGATATCGGCAATTCAGAAACACCGATTACACCTTGTATCATCGGGGATGAGAAGACGACTCAGGAATTCTCAAAACGTCTGATGGAAGAGGGCGTCTATGCAAAATCCATCGTTTTCCCAACAGTGCCGAGAGGTACAGGAAGAGTGCGCAATATGCCGATGGCATCACATACGAAAGAAATGCTGGATGATGCACTCAAAATCTATGAGAAAGTCGGAAAAGAACTGAAAGTTATTTCCTGAAGGGGTTTATTATGAAAAGAATTTTAATAACAGGGGCTCTCGGGCAGATTGGAACGGAGCTGACAGTAAGACTGAGGGAGATATACGGCGACGAGAATGTTTTGCCGACAGATATCAACGAACCGTCAAAAGGACCATTAAAAGGCAAACCGTTTAAAATACTGGATGTAAGAAGGTATAATGAAATGGTAGAGCTCACTGATGAATTCGAACCGGATACCATCATGCATATGGCGGCACTGCTCAGCGCAACTTGTGAAGAAAAACCGATGATTGCATGGGACATCAATATGGGCGGACTGATCAACGCCCTGGAAGTGGCGAGAAAAGGAAAAATGAAATTCTTCACACCGAGCTCAATCGGGGCATTTGGTCCCTCGACACCTAAAAAAGATACACCACAGACAACAATCCAGCGGCCGACTTCCATGTACGGGGTGAATAAAGTCTCAGGTGAGCTGCTCTGTGACTACTACCATTCTAAATTCGGCGTAGATACACGCGGGGTACGGTTTCCCGGGTTAATATCCCACATAAAGGAGCCGGGCGGCGGTACAACAGATTATGCTGTGGAAATATTTTTCGAAGCGGTTAAAAACGGCAGGTATACATCCTATATCGGTGAGGGAACTTATATGGACATGATGTATATGGATGATGCGATAGATGCCATCATCAAGCTGATGGAGGCCGACGAGGAAAGTTTAACCGACCGCAATGCATTCAATGTTACTGCAATGAGCATTGAACCGGAAACTGTGGCGAATGAAATAAAAAAACATATTCCTGATTTCGAGCTGTCATATGATGTGGATCCTGTCCGACAGGGTCTTGCCGACAGCTGGCCGGATGAGATTGACGTCAGTGCAGCAAAGGAGCAGTGGGGCTTCAATCCAAAATACGATTTAGAGAAAATGACAGTGGAAATGATCAATGCAATAAAAGAAAAATCATAAGAAGGCTTTTGCCTTCTTATTTTTGCTAGGAGGATAGTCATTGAAAGCGATACTGTTTGATAAGGACGGCACGTTGTTGAATTACGAAAAAGTCTGGACTCCTTTTGCAATTAAAAGTGTTGAGGCTTTTACTGAAAACTTTGATATCCGTTCACAAAAAGAAAATGTCGCCAGTGCACTGGGTTTAGTCAATAACAAAATGCAGTCCGACTCTGTAGCAGCCAGCGGCACAGGTACAGATATTCATGAAGAATTTGAAAAATTTGCCCGGGGCGGCGGGGAGTGGGCACAGGCATTTTATGAAGAGAATTTGGATTTTATCGCTGAGCATATGGAGCTCATTGAAGGTTCGAGAGAAGTGCTTTCAACGTTGAAGTCTTTAGGTTATAAAAATGTGATTGTCACAAGTGACAGCCGAAAAGGCACCGAACTTTTTATTAAACAACTTGAACTTACGGATCTGATAGATGATATTGTTGCCGGTGATGATACAGAATATCAAAAACCGGATATCCGTGTGCTGTACCCGTTTTTGAACAGACATAATTATGAAGTCGGTGAAGTGGTGATGGTCGGAGATAATACTGCGGATACGCTTCTCGGCAAAGATGAAGGCCTCTATACAATCGGCGTATTGAGCGGAACTTCAAAAAGAGAGCACTTGAAAGGTGCGGACCTGATTGTGGACAGCGTTACCGATCTGATTGAAAGCGGAGAGTTTATACTGCATGATAAAAGAAGATCATAATAAATTTATGAAAGCGGCACTTGAAGAAGCAGGGAAGGCATCTGATAAAGGCGAGGTACCTATCGGGGCAGTGGTGGTTTATAACGGAGAAATTATTGCGCGGGCGCATAATTTACGGGAAACGAACAGTCACCCCCTCACGCACGCAGAAATACTCGCAATTCATCATGCAAGCGGACATTTTGAATCATTCCGTTTAGAAGATTGCACTTTATATGTTACTCTGGAGCCCTGTGTAATGTGTTCCGGCGCAATAATAATGAGCCGTGTGTCACATGTGGTTTTTGGTGCATATGATCAAAAGGGCGGGACGGTGCGGAGTCTGATGGAATTATTGGATGAACCAAGATTCAATCACAGACCCAGAGTAACTGCAGGAGTACTGGAAGAGGAGTGTAGTCAGCTGCTTAAAAGATTTTTCAGGAATTTGCGCCAAAAAAAATCACAGGACAGGCAAAGATAGAATTCAATTATATATAAATAAAATCAAAGGGAGTTTTATATAGCTTATGGTCAAGTTGATAGCAATAGATATGGACGGAACTCTGCTGACACCTGAACATTCCATCACCCCGAGGACCATCCTCGCAATTAACAAGGCGTTTGAACAGGGCATCCAGGTAGTGATTGCAACGGGGAGGGCTTTTTATGAAGCACATGGGATCGTCGGAGAGTATGATTTGAACCTTCCGTATATATGTTTGAATGGTGCCCAGGTCCGTAATGAACAGCATGAAGTGATATCAAATTATCCGCTGAACAGTGAATTGATCACCCAGGCGACTGATATTTTTAAATCTGAAGATCTTTTCTATCAGGTTTATACAGATCACGCAATTTATACGACCAGTATTGAGAGGGACATAGATATTTTCATCGAACTTGCTGAACAATCCGGCGGCAGTCCGGACGTTGAAAAAATACGCAGGTTGATGCGGGACAGACTTACTAAGACATCTTTGAAAGAAGTATCGGATTACAGGGAAATCTACGAGCGTGAAGATGAAGAAGTATTAAAATTTTTAGCCGCTTCTGTGAGTAAGCCAAAACTTGTGCGGGCAAAAAACTATTTAAATGAAATTGATGACTTCGCAGTCTCTGCGTCCTCATACGGAAACATTGAACTGACACATACATCCGCCCAAAAAGGTATCGCACTTGAAAGAATGTCAGAAAATCTTAATATTGATTTAAAGGATACGATGGCAATAGGCGATAACCTGAATGATATTTCCATGCTGAAGCGTGTCGGCACTGCCGTAGCTATGGGGAATGCAACGTCGGAAGTCAAGGCAATTGCAGATGTTGTCACTGGGACAAATATTGAAGATGGTGTGGCATCTGCGATAGAAAATGTATTGAATAATGAGTATGAAAATACGGCAAAATAAAAAGACATCCGATGGATGTCTTTTTATTATTATTTCTTATAAGTCATTCTGCTGAATGCGTCATGCTGATGGATACTTTCTTCATTTCGGCACTCAAGTTCAAAACCTGATACCCAGTCAAGTTCCGCAATATCATATGCGATCAGACGGATGAGGTCTTCTACGAAACGCGGGTTTTCATATGCGCGTTCAGTCACCATCTTTTCGTCCGTTCTCTTTAAGACAGGGTACAGTTGACTTGATGCATTTATTTCCAATAATTCATAAACGATTTCTTTATGATTTTCAGGTATTTCCGCATCCGGGTCTACATCTATCAAAACTTTTACATAGCCGCGCTGGTTATGCGCGCCGTATTCACTGATTTCTTTTGAACACGGGCATAGTGTAGTGACCATCGCGGTCATCCCGAACTGCTGTCTTGTCAGACCGGATTCATTCAATGCAAGTGAATATTTTACATCTGCATGTGCAATGCCATGTAAGTTCGTACCCGGACTCGGTTTTGAAAAGTACCATTTGCCGTCAGCTGTAACTTCGGCATTTTCCTGACGCATGCGGTCACGGAGTACAAGAAGTACTTTTTCCAATGATTCAAAATCGAGTGTCACTCCATTGTTATTTTCAGTTTCCAATGCTTCCAGCAGGCGGCTCATATTAACGCCTTTTTCGTCACGACGTAAACTTGTTGCGAGTTCAAAATTCCCGACGGATTGATAATCACCAATCACCACAGGATAACTTAAATTATTAATACCAACAGACTCTACTGCGAATAAAAAATCTTTTTTTGAATTTTGAAGATCAGCCATTTCAGATTTATCTGTCGGCTTTGTTCCTTTCACAGGCTCAACAGAACCAAAATGTTTAAAACGACCTTCTCGTGTCGTTAAATCCAACTCTTCCATAACAATCTCCTTAATTTATATCGTAACTGTAAAATTGCTCCAGTTTTAAATATGCATCTCTTGTTTCTTTTCCATCTACTGTTTCTGCTGCAAGTCTCTTTAACAGCGGGCCGGTCTGTGAGATGTGAGCCGCCATGACCTGCTCTTTTCTGTCTTCATATCCTGTAATATCGTTAATGATATCAGGCTCACCCAGGTCATCCAAAGTATTTTTGTCAAAAGCGACCAGATGCAATTTTGGCCTGTCCGCAGCGTTCATCTCTGTAACTGCATCCACTACAGCATCAGCCGTAGCTTCATGGTCGGGGTGTACTGAATACCCAGGATAAAAAGATATGATAGTAGAAGGATTCAATTCACCGATTAAATCTTGCATGACTGAAGTCAGATGACCGGGCGGTTCAAACTCGAGTGTTTTATCCCTGTAGCCGAGCAGTCTCAAATCAGTCAACTTCATTATTTCAGCGCTTTTTTCTACTTCTTTCTTTCTGATATCGTGCAGTGACTCTCTTGTTGCAAATGGAGGATAACCCAGACTCCGTCCCATATCACCGAATGTCAGACAGGCATAAGTTACTGGCACGCCGGCATCGATATATTTCATGATTGTTCCGGAAACGCCGAATGCCTCATCATCGGGGTGGGGGAAGACAACTAAAACATGTCTTTCTTTCTCCATCTTAATTACCTCCTATTTGAAAAATTCATTAGCGGATATCTCTAATGCACTTGCCATTTTCCCATCATGGTCAAAACCATGCAGGATAAATTCGTCGTTCTCATTTATAACATAATGTGTCAGACCAAGGACGTAAATCCAGCCGCCGTTCACCAATTTCAAACCGACACGGTACTCGCCGTCTTTTCCGCCTCTGATAGCTCCCTGGACAAATTCGACTTGGACATTCCGCATGAATGTGCCGACATTAAAGACCTCACTATTCAAATGATTTGCATACATGCCGCTCGTTATTTCAACATGTATATAAACAGGTTGATTCTGGTATTGATTCAACACTTCCTGTACTTTATCGCGGTCGATTTTCTCCATTCACATGACACTCCTACTTTTGCATTTGAAAAGAGATAGCTGAACTATCTCCTTCTTTATATCTGTTCATCATTCACTTGTACTTCTTCTACGGTGTTTGCTGCGCCGTGTCTGACAACACCCACATGCTCGTTCATTTTCCAGCCGTTCTTGATCGCTGATGTGACGAAAGCTTTTGCTGTCTGGACAGCTTCCAGAGGTGTCTTGCCCTTCGCAATATTTGCCGTAATCGCTGAAGCGAATGTACAGCCTGCACCGTGATTGAATGAAGCATCAATCTTATCAGATTTTAACAGATGGAATTCTTCACCATCATAGTATACATCAACCGCCTTGTCACCATCGATGCCTGTGCCACCTTTAATGATCACGTGTTTTGCACCCATCTTGATAATGGTCTCCGCACACTGCTTGACTTCCTCTAAAGTTTTAGGCGTTTTACGCCCGGTCAGATGACCTGCTTCAACCAGGTTTGGTGTCACAATTGTCGCATGTGGAATCAGATGTTCAATCATTGCGTCCACAAGCCCCGGATTTAAGACTTCGTCGTCACCTTTACAGACCATGACCGGGTCGATGACGAATGCTTTTGCATCACTGTTCAAATAGGCATCTTTAGCTTTTTCAATCACTTCTTCCGAAGGAAGCATACCTGTTTTTATAGCATCAGGTGACAGCGATAAAGCTGTTTCCAATTGTGAGTCTACAACTTCCAAAGCTGTAGGGAATACTCTGTGTGACCACGTTTCCGGGTCCATTGTCACAGTTGTTACAATCACAGACATTCCATAAGTTTCGTACTCCTGGAATGTTTTCAAGTCAGCAGCTATACCTGCGCCTCCGCTGACATCAGTTCCTGCAATTGTTAGCGTTTTTTGAAGCCCCATAAAAGTTCCTCTTTTCCTACTATAAGATTAATAATGATATTTTACTATATTTGGCGCTGTAATTCTAGAGCATTGCTTACTTGAATGGTATAATAAAATTTTGTAAGAGGTGATTAAATGGAATGGCCTGAAGTATTTAAAAATATTAAAGAAAAACAGGACTTCGGCACTCTTGAAGAAGTGCTGGATGACAAATATAAAAACGGCAGCGTGTTTCCGCCGAGGGAGGAAATCTACACGGCATTTGAGCTGACTTCATTTGAAAATGTCAGAGTGGTGATTCTCGGGCAGGATCCTTATCACGGCGAGGGTCAATCACATGGCCTTGCTTTTTCTGTGAACGAAGGCATAAAAATACCACCGTCACTCCGAAACATGTATAAGGAGCTTGAGGATGACCTGAATATCGTCCGGACCAGCGGCAGCCTGAAAGACTGGGCGAGCCAGGGCGTTTTATTGCTCAACACCGTACTGACCGTCGATGCCCACGAAGCGAATTCCCACCGCGGCCTCGGCTGGGAACAGTTTACCGACAGTGTTATAGAAATTGTTTCAGAAGAATTGGATAATGTCGTGTTCATCTTATGGGGCAAACCTGCACAGAAAAAAGCAGCGTTGATTGATGCGTCAAAACACTTGATAATAAAATCCGTTCACCCGAGTCCGTTATCGGCATACCGCGGGTTTTTCGGTTCCAGACCATTCAGCCGGACGAATGAATATTTGAGAGAAAACGGCCGGGCGATGGTGGATTGGAGTGAGCAGAAATGAAACGGCATATTATAAACCAAATTAAGTCAGAGCTGCATATGCTCGAAGTATCAAGTCTGCCCCATGAATTTGAAAAGCATCTTTACGCGGTCGAGACACTGGTGGGTGTTTTAAAAGACCAGAAACCTGATGAAAAAAGTGTCATGACTTCAAAAGATGCGGGTGAAAAACCAGCGATGACAGAAAAAGATGAGAAGATGCTTGAATTGATGGGCGGCCGGGGAAAAGAGGACGGTCCTCGGGTTGATGACGATAAAAATGATTCGATATTCGATTTTTAATAAAAGGAGTAATTGTTGATGAAATTGTTTGTAATTTTAGGTGCGGTCAACGCATTTATATCAGTGGCTTTGGGTGCATTCGGCGCACACGGACTGGAAGGGAAAATATCCGACCACTATTTGGCTGTTTGGGAAACAGCAGTGCAGTATCAAATGTTTCATGCGATGGGGCTGATAGCGATTGGTATTTTAATCGGCATGACAGATATGCCGATGAATGTTGCCGGCTGGCTGATGTTTGCAGGTATCATATTTTTCAGCGGATCGCTTTATGTGCTTGCTGTTTCCGGAATTTCAATACTCGGTGCAGTCACACCGATCGGCGGCGTTCTGTTCCTGGCAGCCTGGATAATGGTAATCGTCGGTATAGTGAAAGTATAAATTTATTTGAAGCCACATCGGTGCCGAAAGGCATCTGATGTGGCTTTTTTGGTGCGCCCGGCACGCGTAAAAATGATGACAGAAGAGCGGCTTTGTACGCATTAAAAAAAACCAAACCCGCACGGGGTTTGGTTGTAAGTATTGCCATATTCTATACTAAACCGTAGAACTCTTTTGCTTTTTCCAGGAACGGTTCGTCCTCTGGAGTCATATCGTATTCTTCAATGATTGCGTCTACCGGGCAGACAGTTACGCATGCACCGCAGTCGATGCAGATATCCGGGTCGATATAGAACATCTCTTTACCTTCTTCTATACAATCTACAGGACATACATCAACACAGTCACCAGATTTTTCGCCAATGCAAGGTTGAGTGATTACAAATGCCATTAGAATTACCTCCTTCAATATATATGGATTCGTCAACTTTAATTTAGGTTATAATTGAATAGTAAGTGAATATTAAAAAAAATTCAAACCATTTCTGGGTACTTGGGTAAAATACTCATTTAGTCTGATTGTTTTTGTGTAATATCACTCTGCTTCTTCTGCTTCTCTCTTCAATTGATGATACTCTTTAAATTCCCTCAGTGCAAACCAAATTGAAACCAGCCCGAACAAAATAATTGCCAGGCCGAACATTTCACCTTCAGAAATTAAAAAGATGAAACCGACTGCCAATAAAGAGATTGCAACAAGAGAAGTGACTGATCCTGTAAAAATGAGTATGAGTCTTTTCTGTTTGTTTCCAGTCAGCATATACTTTCCCCGTTTACGATTTTTATCAATGTTAAAAAATAGGTCTATTGACAGGCTGTTCTGAGCCTCAGTTACTTTTTGCTTTTGCCGCGTGTGACTTTTCGTATCGCCATCGGAATCAAAATCCATGCGAGTCTGCGAATGATTCTAGACATATGGAGTCCCCCTAAAAATTAGTATGTTAATAAGTTATAGCCCAGATGGAAGAGTGTCAAACAATTATAAAAAGCCTGCCGGTTACTTTAAATCATAACGCAGCAAGCTTTTATATCAACGTCAACGTCGTTTATCAGATTTATTCTTATTGAATATCTTTTTAATGATTATAGGCGCAATAATTATAGCGAGTCTTCTAATTAATCTCCCCATATAAACACCCTTTCAATTGGTTTAATCGAACACTATATTATAGACGGTTCCAGCGGTGTTTAAACATGTGCACTGCTCATCCTACTTGAAAAATTCCGGTAATTCCGGAGTCGGCAGGTGTACGCCTACGAAAAAGTCGCCGAATACTCCGTAGCGTGCAGAAGTCTCATCAAATCTCATCTCATAGATGATTTTCTTGAACTGCAGCATATCATCTGAAAATAAAGTCACTGCCCACTCATATTCATCCAGTCCCTGGGAACCGGTGATGAACTGTTTTACTTTACCTGCATACTGACGGCCGATCATGCCGTGGTCTCTCATCAGGCGCTGTCTGTCTTCCATAGGAAGCATGTACCAGTTATCATCCAGGTCGCGTTTTTTATCCATCGGATAGAAACAGATGTACTTGGATTTCGGTACTTCAGGGTACAGACGGCCTTTGATATAAGGGTTTTCGTATGGGTCTTCGTCGGAATCTTTCGCAAGATAGCTGCTCATTTCCACTACGGAGACATATGAATAGGACGGAATCAGAAAATCACTGATGCCGAGTTTATTGAATTCCAGTTCCAGCTTGTTCAATTCGTCCACTGTCGGTCGAAGCATCCAGAGAATCAGGTCTGCTTTCTGTCCGGTGACATTATAGAATGAATAGCTGCCTTCTTTATTTTTATGAACCTCTTCCTGACGGTCCAGAAATGATTGTAATTCACCAATCAATTGATCTTTCTCAGAATCTTCAAGTAATCTCAGAGATGGCCAGTCAACATTATATAATAAATGTAAACTCCACCATCCATCTAACGTTGAAACAGCTTTGCTCATCTTAAAAACCTCTCTTTTTAATTGTTATCATATCTATATTACTCTATCTGAAAACGTTTTAAAAGGATTTAGGGATGAAATCATGTGACAGAAAAGGTATAATTATTTCGTACATAGGCATTTCAAGGAGGAAACTATGAGTCAATTTTTAGATGAACTAAAAGCGAACTTAGATGGAAAAAATGTAAGAGTAGTTTTTCCTGAAGGGATTGACCTTCGAATTTTGACAGCTGCCATTGAACTGAACAAGACATCTTATGTTCATCCTATTGTTTTAGGGGATGAAAATGAAATTATAAAACTGGCTGAAAAAGAGTCATTGGATATAGAAAATTTGGAGATTATAAATCCTGTAGACTGCAATGATAAAGAAGAGCTGGTGGATGCTTTTGTTGAAAGAAGAAATGGTAAAGTGACAAAAGAGCAGGCCGTGGAAATCTTAAATGATGTTAATTACTTTGGCACAATGCTTGTCTATACCAATAAAGCAGACGGGCTGGTTTCAGGTGCGATGCATTCCACACCGAACACAGTCCGTCCGGCATTGCAGATCATAAAAACAAAGCCCGGGGTGTCACGTACAAGCGGAATTTTCTTCATTCTTCGTGAAGACGAACTGTATGTAATGGGCGACTGTGCAATCAACCCGGTATTGAATGCAGAAGAGCTTGCGGAAGTGGCGGTTGAAACTGCCAAAACGGCACAAAGTTTCAATGTGGACCCTGTAGTTGCACTGCTCAGCTTCTCAACACACGGCTCTGCAAAAACTGAAGAAACAGAACGCGTAAGGACAGCGGCGCAATATGCTAAAGATAAATTGCCTGAAGTGCCGATAGATGGTGAATTCCAATTTGATGCGGCATTTGTACCAAGTGTTGCAGAGAAAAAAGCGCCGGATTCAGAAATAAAAGGAAATGCGAATGTCTTTATTTTCCCGACTTTGGAAGCGGGTAATATCGGCTATAAAATTGCTCAGAGACTCGGCGGATTTGAAGCATACGGACCGATTCTGCAAGGACTTAACCAACCGGTAAATGATCTTTCACGTGGCTGTACAACAGACGAAGTCTTTAATCTGGCATTATTTACAGCTACACAGGCACTTGCTATCAATAATGAAAATGAATAAGTTATTCAACGAACAATGGGATTATATACCGGCATCAGAGACCGCTCATCCTTACCATTCATTTGCGATAGATGATGTCCTGCAGGAGATTGCGGGAGAGGAACAGTCGCTCAAGTTTCGTGCCTGGGTACATGATCCATTTGTCATATTGGGACTCCATGATGCAAGACTGCCGCATCTAAAAGATGGCCTTTCTTATTTATCTTCCATCGGCTATGACTATATTGTCAGAAACAGCGGCGGGCTCGGAGTCGTACTGGATGCCGGCATTTTAAACATCTCTCTGATTATGGAAAAGGAAAAAGCGCCGATGATTGATGAGGGGTATGAACTGATGCTCGACCTGGTCGGCGCTGCACTCGGAGATGCCGATGTTAAAGCGTATGAAATTCAAGGCAGTTACTGCCCGGGAAGTTATGACTTGAGTATTGAAGGTAAAAAGTTTGCTGGAGTTTCACAAAGACGTATAAAAAACGGAGTAGCCGTACAGATTTACCTGTCGGTATCCGGTTCGGGCGCATCCCGTGCAGAAATAATGAAAGAATTTTACCGGCATGCGAAAAAAGATACGGATACGAAGTTTGAATATCCTTTGATTCAGCCCGAAGTGATGGCATCACTGAACGAATTGCTGGATAAAAACTGGACGGTTGAAGATGTGCTCAATAAATTCCGAGGTGTATTGAATATCAATCCCGATGCTGCTTATAATCTGCCATCTGGGTACGCGGACAAATATGAACAATATATTCAGCGCATGATTAAACGCAATGAAAAAGTCCGGGGGAATAAAGACCTGGAAATGTTTTCAAGCAACAGCCAGTGACACTCCGTCACTGGTTTTTATAATTGATTTTGAAAGGAGAGGATTTATTGTCCAAAAGCAGACATAAAGGGAAGATATGGACACGTGAATTTACAGTCATATTCATATTTCATTTTATAGTAATGTTCTCAATGTATTCGACGCTCGTGACAGTCGGTAACGTTTCCATCGAAAAATATGATGCCGCACCAAGCATTTCGGGCTTTGTGGCGAGCATATTCATCGTTGGTGTGCTGATCGGCAGGGCACTTTCAGGTTACCAGATCAATAATATGGGTGCACAGAAAATAATGTATATCGGTACATTGCTGTTTTTCGCCACTTACATCCTGTATTTCATAGACGGAAATCTTTATTTTTTAATCGCCGTCCGATTATTGAATGGGCTCGCAACAGGTATCATCAGTACGGCGCTCAACACTTTGGCAACAATCTCCGTACCGCCTGAGAGGCGCGGGGAGGGCATCAGCCACTTCAGCTTAAGCATGGTGCTGGGTTCGGCTGTCGGTCCTTTCCTGTCATTTCTCTTATTGGAATATATCAGCTTTAATACGATGTTAATTTACATCGGTATTATTGTTCTTGGGATTACGTTAATGCTGCCGTTCATTAAAATAAACAACACGGTCAGACCTGCAGGGGCAGCGAAAGCGAAGTTTGTCATGATTGACAGAGAGGTACTGCCGATGGGCACAGTGGTCCTGTTTATGGGTATTGCCTATTCTGCCATATTATCGTTTTTAAATCTGTATGCGATAGAGATAGACCTGGTGACAGCAGCAAGTATGTTTTTCCTGGTTTACTCTGCAGCGATTCTATTGACGCGGCCGGTGACCGGAAAAATGCTGGACCGTTTCGGTGCCAACATCATCCAGTATCCGGCATTTATTATAATGGCTGTGGGTTTTTTTGTGATGGGACAGGCGACAGCTGGTATTGTACTGCTTCTTGCAGGATTTTTAATCGGCCTCGGGTTCGGTAATTTCCAATCAGTCGCCCAGGCGGTATGTGTAAATATCGCGAAGAAAGAAAATGTGGGTCTTGCAACGTCGACCTTTTTCATCATGTTGGAAATCGGTCTTGGATTCGGCCCGTTTTTCCTGGGGATGCTGGTTCCTGCTGTCGGATACAGCGGATTGTACCAGCTTCTGGTAATATCGATATTTATTGCCATGGTGATTTATCACTTTGTTTACGGCAGATCTGAGAAAAAACCCGGAATTTAGTTTAACCCCCAGTGTGAAATGGGAATTGATACCATAAAGAAGGGGGTTATGATGCATGGACAATAAAAATGATGAGCACAGACGAATGACAACACGTGAAGAAGAAAAGGAACTGAAAAAGAAAAAGAAAGTGCAGGAAGATGAATTCAAAGAACAGGTACCGCCTGATCAGCCGCCGGATGAAGAAGTGAAAAAAGATTTTGAACGTGAAGAAGAAGTGAGAAAACAAAAAAGCGATAAAAAAACGTCCAATGAATAAATGAGTGGAATATACGGCAGATGATGGATACATCTGCCGTATATTTGTGTGTATGATTGTTATACAGGCCGGTGATTTGTACTTAATAATATGACTTATGATAATATGGAATTGAGAGTGGAGGGGGCATGAATTATGTTGACTGAATTACCATATTCGAAAAAACAGCTTGTGGAAGAAAAGGTTTTTAAAGACCCTGTGCACCGGTATGTCCATGTGAGGGACCAGTTGATATGGGATTTGATAAAAACAAGAGAATTCCAGCGCCTCCGCAGGATAAAACAGCTGGGTACATTGTATTTGGCTTTTCACTCCGCAGAACACACCCGTTTCAACCATTCCCTTGGAGTGTATGAGATTGTAAGACGCATGACAGAAAACTTCAAGGCGTATGATGAGTGGGAGGAAGATGACCGGCTGCTTGCACTTGCTTCGGCGCTATTGCATGACCTCGGCCACGGACCGTTTTCACATTGTTTCGAGAAAATATTCCATACGGACCATGAGGAGTACACCCGTAAAATCATCTTGGGTGATACCGATGTCAACACGGTATTGAAACGTGTCAGCCCTGACTTCCCTCTGCAGGTGGCAAAGGTGATCGATCAGACACATGAAAATAAGCTGGTCATCAGCATGATTTCGAGCCAGATAGATGCGGACCGGATGGATTACCTTCAGAGGGACTCTTATTATACAGGTGTCAGCTACGGTCGATTCGATATGGAGAGAATACTGCGTGTCATGCGGCCGACAAAAGAAGAAGTCATCATAAAAGAGAGCGGTATGCATGCAGTGGAAGACTACTTGATGAGCCGTTATCAAATGTACTGGCAAGTATATTTTCATCCGGTTTCAAGAGGCGGAGAGGTCCTGTTGAATCTCGCTTTAAGGCGGGCTAAGTATTTACACGAAAATGGCCATATATTTAAACAGGCGCCAAAGTATTTCATCCCTTTCTTCGAAGAAGATGTTTCAGTCCATGATTATTTGCGGCTGGATGAAATGGTGGTCAACTTCTATCTGCAGGAATGGATTCATGAAGATGATGAAATCTTATCAGATCTCTCAAACCGTTTTGTTAACCGGGAGTTGTTCAAGTATTTGCCATTTGACGGTTCTTATATTACTAAAAGTGAACTGGAAGATCTGTTTAAAAAAGCGGGGATTGACCCGGACTATTACTTTTTCAGTGATTCATTTTCAGATTTGCCATATGACTATGACCGTCCAGGCACAAACAATAACCGTAAACCGATCCACCTTCAAAAGAGTAACGGCGAGCTCAGGGAGATAAGCAGCCAGTCTGCAATCATCCACTCTATTACAGGTGTTCACCGTATGGAGTCGAAGTTATATTATCCAAAAGAGAAGATATTAGAGATAGAAGACCTTGAAATCAAAGGTGAAATAATAAATATTTTGAATCAATTAGCATAGGAGCAGGATAAAATGTCGAATGATTCCAGCAAAAAGAAACCAGGTTTTCAGTTTAATATTATTAAGGACGACCCGTTGACCGGGCATAAAGGTCAGAACTTCGGGGCAATCAGTGTGGAAAACGTCGCACCTGTCTATATCGATATTGATACACAGGAAACTTTTATCGATATCGGCGGTCTGCATGGGCGTGCTGATGTGGAAAGACGTGTAAAGTGGGTAAATGACATAGAGGAACCGAAAGGGGACGGGCAAAGAGAATTCTGGCTTGTCTGGGTGACAGTTGAAAGAACTAAAGACGGCCCGGTCTATGAAGGTGTCACTTCATGTTACGAAATGATCAATAAGACGAAAAAACGCGGCTATAAGTTGATGCATGAGCACGTCAATCAGATGGACCGTTCCATGAAAGGCCACATCATCATAGATGATATGGATCAGAAGAGCAGAAGCGCATTGAAAAAATTTTTAATAGATCATAACCCTGAGATGTGGGATAACTCCGAGAAGTTGAAAGACGCCATGAAAGACGATTAAAATCGAAGTATGAATTTGTCTAAAATAAGACTTTTATAAATGATACTTGCAGATTTCGTCAAACGACTATAAAATACTATATAGTTATATAAAATATAACTAGGACACTTAGACAGGGTAACTCCCTGTCTTTTTTGCATTTATAATCTCTTTATAACTATGAATATGTTATAATTTACCTTACTTGAAGGTGATTATATGAAAGATAATAGATCGAGTTTTTTACTCACTCAAAAAGTTGATATGAACGATGAAAAACAGTCTTTTTCCCAGGCGGTTGAAGTGACGGAGATTGTTAAGCGTGACCGTTATTTGAAATATCAGGAAGAGATGGACGAATATAAATTAGATGTCGTTTTGAGAATCAATGATGAATTCATCAAGATCAACAGAAGTGGCGTGGTCAATATGAAATTCCACTTTGTCGAAGGCAAAGAGACGGATACATTTTATGAATCACCAGCCGGAAGGCATCACTTCACAATATACACAAATCAGATTGTAGCTCTTCGGAATCAGATTATTATAGACTATGAATTATTTGAACAAGGTCAATTACTAGGAAGCTACCAATATAAATTAGAGAGAGGGTCAATGATGAATTTGAAATCTGGGTTGTCAGTAGCACTGGAGAATGCAGTGAAAGCGTCCGGAATAGTGCCGGAAGTGCCTGATATTAAAATTGAAACACCAAAAGATAAAGCGAATGGAGATTTTTCCTCGAATGTTGCGATGACATTGACTAAGCAGGCGAAGAAAAATCCGAGGGACATAGCAGCATCAATCATAGAACATCTGGACCAATCATCAGCCAGCATAAAATCTGTTGAGATTGCAGGCCCTGGATTTATAAACTTCTTCATGGATGAATCCTCAGTGACACAGGTGATTCCGCAGGTGATTGCCCAAGGTGACAACTACGGCCGATCGACTCCGGAAGTAAAAGAAAAGGTGCTCATTGAATTTGTCAGCGCGAATCCTACGGGTGATCTGCATATCGGCCACGCGAGAAACGCGAGTGTCGGAGACACACTGGCCAATATTATGGATTTTGCAGGGCATGATGTGGAACGTGAGTACTACATCAATGATGCAGGAAACCAGATTGATAATCTGGCTTTATCCATTGATGCGCGTTATCTAGAGGCATTGGGTCAGGAACTGGTCATGCCGGATGACGGCTATATGGGCAAGGATATTCAGAACATCGGCCAGAAACTTGCTGAAGAATCTCCGGAACTTATCGACACGACAAAACAGGATCGTATCCAGATGTTCAGGAAACTCGGTGTGGATTATGAAATGGAGAAGTTGAAGAAAGATCTCGATGATTTCAATGTCAGCTTCGACAATTGGTTCAGCGAAACTTCACTTTATGAAACTAAAGAAGTGAATGCTGCACTTGATGTAATGACTGAGAACGGTTATACATTTGAAGCGGACGATGCCCTGTGGCTCCGTACGACCGACTTCGGTGATGATAAAGACCGTGTATTACGTAAAAGTGACGGCACGTACACTTATTTAATGCCGGATATTGCCTACCATTACGATAAAGTTGAAAGAAATTTCGATAAACTGATCAACATTTTCGGCGCAGATCACCATGGCTATATCCAACGTTTGAAAGGATCTCTCGGCGCACTCGGCAAAGATCCGGAAATGCTTGAAATTAAAATTATGCAGATGGTCCGTTTGATTGAAAACGGCCAAGAGGTCAAGATGAGTAAACGTACGGGCAAGGCAGTGACGCTCCGCGAATTGATCGACACAATCGGTGTCGATGCCTGCCGCTACTTTCTTACAATGAGAAGCTCAGACTCCCATCTGGACTTCGATATGGATCTGGCCAAGTCGGAATCAAGCGATAATCCTGTATACTACGCACAGTACGCCCATGCAAGAATCTGCAGTATTTTGAGACAATCAAAAGAATCCGGACATGCAGTCGATGAAAATGCAGATGTCTCGGTCATCAAGAATGAACAGGCACTCGATTTGATCAAAAAAATGTCAGCATTCCCGAATATCGTCAAGGGTTCTGCACATCACCGTGCAACACACAGGATTACGACGTATATCCAGGAACTTGCAAGTACTTTCCACAAGTTTTACAATGCAGAAAAAGTACTCAGTGATGATGAAATAAAAACAAGAGCATATTTATTGATGATAGAAGCAGTCAGACAAACATTGCAAAACGCGCTTAAGCTGGTTGGTGTTTCAGCACCGGAAAAAATGTAGTATCTTAGGAGTGTTAATGTGAAAAAAATTTTAAAGCCGCTGGTCATGATATTTCTAATCATGAACCTGTCCGGTTGCGGCATGATGATGATGCAGCAACAGCAGCAGGACAAAAATGATTTTTCCGAGCAGCAGGAACCGACATCTTCTGATTCGGATTTAAGCAGTGACGCAAGCTCTGAGCTAGAAAGCTCAGAGCCTTTTTCTGGTGAAAAACGGATTGTTTCACTGATTCCGAGCAATACGGAAATATTGGACGCACTGGACATGGATGACGAAATTGTCGGTATCACAACGGTGGATACATATCCTGAAGCACTTACAGAAGATCCGGAAGTCGATAAGCTCGATGCATTCGAGTTTGATATTGAACAGCTGTTGGCTTTAAAACCGACACATATACTCTCCCACGAATCCTCAAGAGCAATGCATGAAGAGGTACTGGAACAGATTTCAGATCAGACGGATGCAGAAGTGCTTTACGTGGAAGAAGCCGAAACAGTCGATGGCATCCCAGAAACCATTAAGGAAATCGGCAGGTTTCTTGGAGAATCTGAAGAAGCGGATGAAGCCGCAGCCGGCCTTGAAAATGACATTGAAGAAATCGCCCATAATTCACAAGGTGAGGCATCTGACGATGCATTCATCCAAATCAGCAGAAGTCCTGAATTTTATACAACAGGTAACAATACTTTTTTAGATGACGCCCTTGAAAAAGTGGACGTAAATAATACATTCGATGATTTGACAGGCTTTACGAGTGTCAGCATCGAAACGGTAATAGAGAGGAATCCCGATTACATCATATCGGTCAGCGGTGTGGATACGGCCGGGTTAAATGATGAAGTGGCAGAATTCCCTGGAATTGAAAATATGACAATAAAATCCGAAGATAGACAGTGCGCGGTGGATCCGGATATCATCACGCGGCCGGGACCGAGAATTACAGAAGGACTTGCTGAAATTTCAGCCTGCCTAAACCGCTGACTGCCTTATCGCTCAAAAATCCCCCTTATTAATGTTAAAATGAAGAAAACAAATAAGGGGGATTTTTGTGTCAAAAGTTGAAATCAAAGATATTTTCGAAATAAAATCAGTCTCCACACCAACGGTGCTTCCGGATGGTGAAGGTGCTACATATTCAGTGACTTATCTGGATGAGGAATCCAATGATTATGTGACGAACCTCTTCAAGTTCGACGGAAAAGAGAGTACGCAGATCAGTTATAGTAAAGAACGTATTTCCAATGTGGTGCACCCGCCAAATGGCGGACGGTCTTTATTTATAGCAAAAGGGGCACACGGGAAACCGCAGATTTTCCTCATCGGTCTAAACGGTGGGGAAAGGGAGCAGCTGACGCGTGAAAAAGATGGCGTAAACAGTGCTTTGTTTTCCAAAGACGGCGGGAAAATCTATTATCATGTGTCCAGTGAGCCGCTGACGGAAGATGCGTTGAATGATCAGGAAAAGGCGGGAGAACAGGATGATAAGGAAAAGTTTCCAGAGCCTGTCATCATCGACCGCATGAAGTACAAGTCAGATAGTGTCGGGCTTCTAAAAGAGAAATACCAGTCTGTGAAATCGGTGGATCTTGAGACGAAAGAAGAGATTACACTTTTTTCCGGAAAGGAGAACTATACTCTGCATGCCGGTGCCGGCGGGGACATGATAATCTTTTCATCAGACGAAAGTGTGGAAAGGGACTTCAATTTTTCTGAGAAACTGTTCATTAAAAAGGGGAGTGGGAACAGCGAGGAAATCGTTAAAGGTGAAGGTTATGTAATAAAGGCCGATGTCAGTCCGGATGACAGATATCTGTTGATGACGCACATTGGCCGTGAATTCGAAAATGCGACCCATGCACAAATCATTCTGCATGATTTAGAAAAGGGGTCTTCTGTATCTCTGACTGAAGAGCTGGATAAGCCGGTCGGCGATTATGTAGCAGGTGACACGCAGCAGTCTGTGGAAATGAATCCGACAGTCTGGATTTCAAATACGGATTTTCTTTTTCTTGTGTCTGAGTATGGCAGCGTCAATCTGTACGCAGGCAATGTGAACGGCGGTATCAGGCCGCTGTTTCAAGGGGCGCATCATATATATGGTATGGATGCATGTAAGGATTATGCATACTTAACGATTTCAACACCCGCTCATCCGGGAGAACTTTATCAGTTTGATTTGAAAAATGAGGAGTTGAAACCGGTGACTGCTGTCAACGCCAAATATGCAGGAGAGAAGAATCTTGTGGTGCCGGAGCCGGTTGAATACAAGAGTTTTGATGACACGACAGTGCATGGATGGCTGATGAAACCTGCGGATTACGAAGCAGGAGGCAAATACCCGATGGTCACGAATATTCACGGCGGCCCGCACGCATTTTATGCAAACACCTATTTCCATGAAATGCAGGTGCTTGCAGCGAAAGGTTATGCTGTCCTATATGTGAACCCGAGAGGGTCTCACAGTTACTCGCAGCAGTTTGTAGATGCTGTAAGAGGGGACTACGGTAACGGTGACTATAAGGATATTATGGCAGGTGTCGATTATGTTACTGAAAAATATGGCTGGATTGACACAGATAATCTGGGTGTGACAGGCGGCTCCTACGGCGGTTTTATGACGAACTGGATTGTCGGTCATACGGATAAGTTCAAAGCGGCTGTCACCCAGCGCAGCATTTCCAACTGGGTCAGTTTCAGAGGGGTTTCCGATATCGGATATTATTTCAGCGATTGGCAGATCAAAGCGGATTTCAATGATATAGAGACGATGTGGCATCACTCACCAATCAAGTATGTGGATAAAATGGACACGCCGCTGCTTATACTCCACAGCGAGCAGGATTACCGCTGCCCGGTAGAGCAGGGGGAGCAGTTATTCATCGCATTAAAGTACAAGAAAAAGGAAACCCGTTTTGTCAGGTTCCCTTCGGCAGACCATAATTTATCGAGGACGGGCAGGCCGAGCTTGCGGATAGAAAGGCTTGAACATCTGACTTCGTGGTTTGATGAGCATCTGGAACATAAGACACGATAAGTTCCCCGGGCAGTCAGACTTACAGCCATAGCTGGATGATGTGGATTCTGTTCCATATATTGAACAGTATGAAGCTGAAAGTGTGAATGCCGATCACACACAAAATAATGGCCCAGAATATATCCACCGGCTCATCTTTTAAGGCAAGTACAAGAAAGTATGCCGGGTAAAGATTGGCGGCGGTGAGTATGACGAGAATGATCACCCCGAAGAACAGCAACAGATAATCGGTCTGAATACCGAGGATATAGTAAGATAATAAAATACTGATGAACAGTATGATGGATATCAAGAATAAAAAAGTGCTGAATATGGAATAATAGGAGTAGATGATCTTGAGCGGAAGTCTCTTATGCCTGAACCTCCGGATTAAAAAATACAGGAATAGAATATTAAAGTTTATAAATAAAATAATCAACAACATTCTCAGGAACATGATGGACAGATTATCTGTTACTGAAGTGCTATTCTCACTGATCAGATCGTAGCCGATTAAGTACCCGCTGAAACCGATCATCAAAATATAGGCGGTCAGGAGGGCGAATGAGAATACAAGGGGCAGTTGAAAACTGTCGTTGATTTTGTAATGCAGGTTATTGAGTGTTTGATAAAACCGCTTCATTGGTTACCACCGTTCATTAGTCACATTATTTTTTTAATGATAACATGAAAACATTATATTTATAAATAAGATGCACTGATCAAATGATAAAGTAAAGGATGAAAAATCTAATGTCAATTTTTAAAGAGAGAGTTTCAAAACTGGTCAGAGATGTCAGTGTGGATACTATCATACTCACAGACCCGATTAATATTTTTTATTTCACAGGGTGTTTTATCGATCCCCATGAAAGATTGCTTGCCTTGATCATAGATACAGAATCAGAAGAAACAACCATGATGTATCCGGCATTGGATCAGGAAATCGTCAATGATACGGCGACTGTCGTCAACCATCTGCCGCACAGGGATGGTGAGGACCCGTTCAGAATGTTATTCGAACAGATCGGCCAGGGCCAGGACAAATCAATTGGTATTGAAGGCGGCCATCTCATTTATGACCGCTATATGAATCTGCGTGAAGAATATTCGGCAGATAATATCCGTCCCGTAGACGCAGCGGTCAACGGACTGCGCGGCATTAAAAATGAAGAAGATAAAGCGCATCTGCAGGAAGCGGTGGACATTACCGAGAAAGCATTATTTGATTTGAAGGAAGACGGAGTTATCGGAAAGACTGAAAAAGAAATCGCAGATTACCTTGTCGGAAAGCTGAAATCATACGGGGCGATGGATGTTTCATTCGGGCCGCTCGTATTGACCGGTGAAAATTCAGCACTGCCACACGGTTCCTCAGGGGATACCGAAGTACAGCGGGGCGATTACCTGATGATTGATTTCGGTATCATATCTGAATCCCGTTATGTTTCTGACATGACGCGTACATTCATCATCGGAGAACCTACGGACGAACAAAGAGATATTTACAATGCGGTATATGAAGCGAATCTTGCAGGCATTAAGGCAGCGGTTCATGGCACCGCGATGAATATCGTGGATAAGCAGGCGAGAGATGTGATCAATGATTCCGGCTACGGCGAGTTTTTTACACATAGGATTGGACACGGACTGGGTTATGGTCTGCACGAACAGCCTTCCCTCGACAGCGAGAACAAAGAAGCGCTTAAAGTCGGTCATGTCGTGACGGTGGAACCTGGGATCTACCAGCCGGGATTCGGCGGGGTCAGAATCGAAGACGCATTGTATATCGGAGAGGAAACACATAACTTTAATAAATTTCCAAAAGAAATCGAGCAGATTATATTGAATAAATAGGATGGGTTTAGTAATGAAGTGCCATCAGCTGCTTCGGCTGATGGTATTTTATTATATTAAATCAGTGAAATCGTGCATACCTGTATAAAAATATTGCGAGATAATATATAATATATGGTGGTATAAATAAAAACGTTACGGAGGATCAGAATTTTGATGAACAAAAGTTATATGTATCATTTGGATGATTTTAATAACTTCGTATTAACGGTCGAAAATGATTCTGATATCGCAATTTACAGAGCTTTACTCGAAGGCATCAGAGGAGAGGACTATTCGGAAATCAAAAACTTGAAATCATCATCGATAGAAATAGATAACGACCAATATTTTGTGACTTTATGCAATGAAGAGGATGGCATAAAATCATACCGTAAAATTGAGATATCGGAACAATTATATGAGGATCTGATTTGTGCAGATCATCAGACTTTTTATCTCGACTGTTCCTGGAATTCGGATAATATGGACCTGTATGAGTATGAAGAGTCCCCGTATATATTCAAACCGCTGGAACTCGGCGGCAACTCGGAATCTGACGGCAAGATAGAAGACAGCACGATAAAGCGATGTGAAAACATTTTGAACCATTATATGGCCGGAAAAAGTCAGAGTGCGATTACATTCGTAGACTCCGGGACTGTTCTTAATGTTCAGTTCAAGTTGAATTGGAAGATGGAAAGGTAAAAATGCGGCGTCTGCAGCCGGACTTTAAAAACGACCTCTTGTGAGGTCGTTTTTTTATTGTCATTCTGTGTTCTCTTCAAAAGAGACCATCATGCCTTCAGTATTATCCGAAGCCATGAATTCCAATTGAGCAAGACCGCCTGTATCGCTTAAAGAATAATCTATATCTGAAATTTCAGCCGTATATTTGACGTTCTTTTCAACACTTGATGCCAAATCAGAAAAGACTAAAGTGACATCCCCTTTATCATCGCTTAAAGTGATTTCCAACCGGTCATCAAATGTTTCATACTCCCCTGTTAAATTCTGATTTGAATTAATGGTGACTTCTCCTGAATCGAATGTGAGTGACAATAATACTCTTCTAGTATCTTCTTCCTGCATATTCATTTGTTCTTTTGTTTCAAGAAGAGTTGAATTATCAACGATCGTGAATGTACGACCGCTGAAGTCATCATCACTGCTACAGCCTGTAAGAATGATGGTGACCAGGAAAAAGAGCATCCCCCAGGAAACACGACTCATCATGTTCCTCCTTTCCTATCACCTGCTGTAATTCATAAACGTTTGTCAACTTACTGTCAATTATCTCATAAACCGAAATAAATATAAAGGCAATATTTTGAAAAGTCAAAATTCTCGTTCTTTTTAATCAAGTTTTAATAAATCGTTAAGTCTCCCTTAGGACAAGCGCAGTATAGTGAAATTAATGGATAATAATTTGGGAGGTCCGTAATAATATGAATAACTGCCTGAGAACCATCATTTTAGGAATGGTGCTGCTTGCGGCCTGTACGACTGCCAATGCGGATACGGATTTGGAGTGGTCACACAATAACAACCAGGGTGAAGCTAAAAATCATGTTGCAGAGGAAATCAATAACTTGAAACATACACCGCAGGAAGCGGTGGACAAGATCAATTCGCTGTATGACGGCACCGTGGTGGAAGTGGCACTCGACGGAGATGACGGCGTTTATTATGATGAAATAGAAATAGTGAACGGCGACATAAAGTACAACAGTAAAGTCGATGCTGACAATTTGGAACTGATCAAGCTGGAAAAAGGTGATGCGGACAGTGATGATCCGTTGAACAGCGTTAAAAGAATTACCCCGGAAGCGGCACTGGATATTGCTGACAACGAAGTGGACGGAGAAATCACCGGCTGGGAACTTGAGGACGATGAATATGAAAACCTTATAGAAACGGGCGATGAATTGATTAAAATCGAAATTGATGCTTTAACAGCAGATATTTTGGATAAAGAAGTTCAAAAGGATGAGAAGAAAGATAAAATCGACGGTTCCGGCGGTAAAGGTGAAAAAACTGAAGAGCAAACGAAAAATACAGACAGCAAACCAGAAGCGTCTGACGAAAGTATTTCTTCGGTAGAGGTACAATCTGAAACCGCTGAAAACAAGGATGATGAAAAAGCATCCGATAGTGAGCCGGCGACAGATGAATCGAACCCTTCAGAGGCACAGGAGAATAAAGAACAGAAACCTTCTCGTGAGGAACAGCAGAACACTGATTATCAAAATAGTATACTGACGGCGGAAGCGGCAATCAATATTGCTCTATATGAAGCCGGCGGTGTTGTCATAGAATGGGAATATGACGACGAAGACCTGGAATATGAAATCGAATTGAACTCAAACGGCCAGGAAGTTGAAATGGAAATCAGTGCGCTTGACGGTACGATATTGGATATTGAATACGATGATTAAATTATGGAAGCCGGTACATCTTAAAAAGGGGTGTTCCGGTTTTTATTTTGTGGATTTTATGTGTTCTGCCGAGGTCATCTGAGAGCAACTGTAATTTACTATAAAAGTGTGTAGTGGTAGCATAATAAATAACAGAATACTAATGGAGATGCTGCTAATGGATTTTATAGAGAAGAGGACACCGGCCTTCAATAAGGTGTCCATCGCGTTTTTTGCCGCCGGTTTTAATACTTTTGCAATTTTGTACACTGCACAGCCGCTGATGCCTGAATTCAGTGAGGTATTCAATGTTACGCCCGCAACTTCGAGTCTTTCCCTGACGTTAACGACACTTGCTTTAGCCGTCAGCATGCTCATTTTTGGCTCGCTTTCAGAAGCGGTCGGCCGAAAACAAATAATGGTGGGGTCTATGTTTGCGGCATCATTGCTTTGTGTGCTCACACCATTAAGCGGCGAAAGTTTCACGATGCTGCTTGTTTTAAGAACGCTGCAAGGGGTTGTCCTTGCCGGGGTGCCCTCCATCGCCATGGCTTATATCAATGAGGAGATCCATCCCCGCAGTATGCCGCTCATGATGGGTCTGTACATCAGCGGCAATTCACTTGGTGCGGTATTCGGGCGTGTGTTCTCAGGTTTGATGGGTGATGTGTTCAATTGGCAGATTGCGTTTTTAAGCATTGGTCTGATCAGTGTCGTCGCAACAATCATCTTTTGGAAACTGTTGACCCCTTCGCAAAATTTCAGGGCACAAAAATTATCTGCCGGGTCTTTGTTCGGGACACTCATCGATCACATGAAAAATCCTGTGCTGGTCAGTCTCTTCGGCGTCGGGTTTTTATTGATGGGAATGAATATTGCCTTGTTCAGTTATGTGACGTTCGTGCTGCTTGGTGAACCGTTCGGCATCAACCAGTCGATCGTGAGCTGGGTATTTCTTATTTTGTTGATTGGAACGGTCAGCTCGACTGTAAACGGGAGTCTTGTCGCACGTCTCGGACAGGAAAAAGTGCTTTACCTCGGATTGTCGATACTGACAACCGGCATATTGATATTATTCATACCGAGCGTCATTACTATCATTTTGGGGCTCTCACTCTTCACTTACGGTTTCTTTGCGAGTCATTCTGTAGTGAGCGGGCTTGTCGGCAGGAATGCCGAGGAAAATAAAGCCCAGGCCTCTTCATTGTATTTGTTCTTTTATTATGTCGGTGCCTCGCTGCTCGGGACCTTCGCGGGACTGTTCTGGGCGAGCTATTACTGGCCGGGGGTCGTCTTTGTAAATCTTGTGGCAGCACTGCTTTGTTTCGTGCTGGTGACATTGGCGATCAGACTTAAAAGTAAGCAGACCGCCTCCGGGTTAAAATGAATATTTCATTTTTTAATCATTCTTTAATTTTACTTTAAATGGCCTTTAGTTTTGGCTGGTTATTATATAAGTAAGATAACAAGGAGGCGTTAGAAAATGAAATTGAATAAATATACTTTAATGGCAGGTACTTTGGCTTCAGCGTTGGTGTTGGGTGCATGTACAACGGTAAGTGCGGATGAAAATCTGGAATGGTCGGATGAGGATAACACAGGTGTTGCGAATGTCCAGACTGAAGAGACGGATGCGTTCAAATATTCCGTTCAGGAAGCGGTTGGCGCGGCAAGCGAATGTTTTGAAGGTGTTGCGACGGAAGTGGAACTCGATGAAGATGACGGCGTTTATTATTATGAGATTGAAATGGAAAACGGCGAAGATGAGTATGAAGTAAAAATCAATGCTGATGATCTGAGTATTTCAGAAGAGGAAATTGACCGCGAGGACGGTGACAGAGAAGAGTCAGAAAATACTCAGTCAGAAAATACGACACAAAAAGATGATGATTTCATCGGCATGGACAAAGCAGTGGAAATCGCCAAAGATAAGGTTGGCGGCGGAGACGTCACTGATAAGGACTTCGACAGAGATGACAATGACTATGAAATTGAACTGGTGTATGACGGCTCTGAATATGATGTTGAAATCAATGCAACGACAGGTGAAATAAAAGACTTCGATCATGACAATAAATTCGGCACAGAGTCTGCCAACGACATCGAATTTGAAGGAGACTACATTTCATCTGAAGAAGCGTCCAATATCGCTCTGGATGCTGTAGGCGGCGGCTCCGTATCCGAGTGGGATGTGGATAAAGAAGACAACGAATTTGATATGGAAATTGATTACAACGGTTCAGAGTACGAAGTTGAAATCCATGCAACCACCGGAAAAGTGATCAAGGTGGAGCAGGATGATTAATAAAAATGAATGAGAAAAGTCCCGGCAGAATTGCCGGGACTTATTTTTATACTTCTGCAGTTTTTGTTTCTTCCGGATAATGTTTTGCGAGGTAAGCATCACGTTCTTTGTCTGAAATTTTAGTGATGCCAAATCCTGTTGCTGCCAGTATTATTGCGACTACAGGTACTGTAAAGTTAAGAATCGCAAACGGCGCATACTCCCAGGCTGCAACACCCAGTGTACCGTATATGAACACACCGCAAGTGTTCCATGGAATGAACACTGAAGTTAATGTTCCGCCGTCTTCAAGTGAGCGTGATAAATTTTTAGAATGCAGGTTATGTTCAATAAAAGTTCTCAAGTACATTCTGGAAGGTACCACAATGGAAATATATTGTTCAGAACATGTCACGTTTGTCGCGAAACAGGACGCGATGGTTGCAGTAATAATACCGAATGTCCCTTTAGCCACTTTTAGAATCTGCTGCATGATCGCTTTAAGCATGCCGGTATATTCAAGAACTCCGGCAAAAGTCATGGCGACAATGGTCAATGAAACTGTGTACATCATGTCCATCAGGCCGCCGCGGTTAAACAGTGTGTCGACCATTTCATTATTGGATTCCAAAACATAGCCGTTCATCAGTATTGATGCGGCATCGGCAAGTGAATCCCCCTGGATGAGGATATTGCATATAAATCCAAGGACGACTCCGATAACCAGAGCAGGCACAGCTTGTACTTTAAAAATGATACATAAAATAACTAATGCCGGTACTAATAAAAGCCATGGGCTGATTACAAAATTCTCATTCATGCTCGTCATCATTGCCTGAATATCTTCAGGAGAAGCAGTGCCGCTGCCGATGACGTTTATTCCTATGATGAAGAATACAATCAATGCAACAATCAGGCCGGGTACTGTCGTGTACAGCATATGTCTGATATGTACGAATAGATCGGTGTTCGTCAGGCCAGATGCCAGGTTGGTAGTATCGGATAGCGGTGACATTTTATCTCCGAAATAAGAGCCGGAAATTACAGCGCCTGCAATCATTGCAGGGTTGATGCCCATGCTCATCCCAATGCCCATTCCTGCAACACCGATTGTTGCCATAGTGGACCATGAGCTTCCGATCGCAAGTGAAACAATCGCACAGATGATGATTATTGTCACCAGGAAATATTGCGGGCTGATAATCATGAGGCCGTAATAGATCATTGTGGCGACGACACCGCCGCCGATCCACGAACCGATAATCAGTCCGACGAGCATAATGATGACGACAGCAGGAAGGGCAAGACGTATTCCTTTATACATCATTTGTTCCAAATCATCCCATTTGAATCCGACGATTATCGCAACAATCATTCCGGTCGCTGTGCCGATGATCAGTGGCAGGTGAGGGTCGGTTTCAAGAACCACTATTGCATACAGCATCGATATGACCATGACAATGAGCGGAAGCACTGCTAAGAAAAAGTTAAATTCTTTTTTTGTTTTATGTTCGAATAATTCATCATTTGAATCAGACATGTAAAAACCCCTTTTATTTTCAATTATACATAATTCAAAAGTTTCGATGCGATCCCTCCCCATTTCCTCTGGAAGAATCTACATATAGAAAAACACTTCACTGGTATCAGAATCTATCATGCTACCTGCACTGGCTCCGATAATTTTCTCATTATCCAAAGAGGTAAAATACCCACCCCATGATTCACTATTTTCATCTACTTCCGTTCTTATTCTGTCAATATTATAAAACTCATTAATAATTCATTTTATATACTCTTAAGAACGGGTTTCATCAAATGTATTCCAAATACCTGTTTATGCATAATTTGGAAATTTCATGAACATGTCCTTTATCTGCTCTTTTTATCTCAACCAATACAATCCTTTCTTCTCCAGTTGTATTAAAATCATTTAAAAATTTCTCATTATAGTGAATATACCTATAATGAGAATATAACACAATAATGAATATCAATCAGGATGAATTATTTTTCTTACGAATTAATTGTATTAACCCTAATAAAAAGATACCAATTAAGCTGAGTACACCTCCTGATTTCAAGTAGGGACTTTGATATGAAAATACGATTTCAGAATTTCCTGAATCTAAAGGGACGCCGATAAATCCGATATTGGCTTGAACTGTATCCCTTTCTTCCCCATTTACCGTTACATTCCATCCTTTTTCATATGGAATTGTTGTAACTAAGACACCTGGTTCTTCTCTTTGAACATTTCCTTCAATACGTTCATTTTCAAAAACTTTAATATCTAATTCATTATCCCATTTTTCTTCAGCTATTTGCTGATCAATTTTATTATCTGCAGGCAATGCATAAATCGTAATGTCATTGATATTATATCTTCCAGTGTCCTCAAATTGAATAAACATCTCATCGGTTCCCATATCAGTATGTCCAAGGTTGACAAACATATTTTCCCTGTGAAAATATGTACTGAATGAATATTTATCAGATTGACGTAAAGTTTTTTTACGGTCTTCATATAAAAAACGAATATCATAACTTGTATCATCAGGCTTATAAAAAGGGGTGTCGGTAGTTTCATACTCTAAACCTTGCAGATAAATAAATATATCGTGGCCTGCAAGTTCATCTGCGTTTTCAAGGTTGATTTTTAAACGTGCTTCATTATCTGCAACCTCTATTAGATTTTTATCTGGTGCTGAAAGACCGGGGTCAGTATACTCGATTTGGTATTCAACTTCTTTGATTTGTTCATTTGCTGCTTTCTCAATCTCTCTTCCTTCAACATCTTGATTGTTTTCTAATACAACACCTTGTGTCAGAAAAGTTTCTTTTTCAACCGGATTTAACTCCGAAAAGTTTTCTCTTGTGGTGACTCTATCTTCAACATATGCAAATGGGAAAGCAGCTTCTGTTTTTGCAACAATAAAAGCTGGATTATCATTTGACCGGTGCACAACTTCGTAGCCATATGGAAGATATGATGCGTTGTCTTCCTCCGTCAGGATATATTCAATGTTAAAAAAATGATTCGCTATTCGACGATCATCCAGACCATTTCGAAGCGGTTGAATGATTTGATAGGAGGAGAGCTCCATCTCCTCAGCAAATTCAGATAGAGAACCATTGGTGATGGAGAGATAAGAACTTAAACCCATTAAATCATGATAGATAAATTGATTACGCACATGATTGTCCTGTGATGTGACGCCTACTCGATACAAATCATCTTCAGGCAGAAGGTTTTGAACACCGCCGAATAAATTCTCATAACGATCTGCTGAAGTGTTTAATTCAACCATTTTTGATATTGAATTATTGCCATATGGGTAATAAAAATTCGTTGCGTTAGTCATCAAATTTAATATAACTAATCCCACTATAATGATAGAAATTTTTTTTGCTCTTTTTTTCTTTACTTTCTCATACATCAATATGAACCAGATGGCCCATCCTGAAATTACTGGGGAAGCATAATACAAGTACATGTTTTCCGCAATTGCTGCCTTTCCATAAATAAAAGTGAAACCTATCAGGATATATCCAACGATTCGCAAATCTTTTACTTGCAACTTATTCCGTTCTTCCAAAAATTGACCGCTTGCAAAAGCGATAAACAAAGGAATGGCAAAACTAAAACGGTTATACGGTCCAGCCATGCCATTCATAAATGATCCAAAGAAAGGAAACAATAGAAAGACACCTAAAATTAGAAGCATCAGGCTTGAAAATGTTTTGTTCTTTTTAGTTTTGAATAAAAAGGCAACAGTAAATAAAGTAAAAATAGAAAGTCCGCCAGCAGTCCATAAGTATATGTCAGGGACAAAGAGATTATGTACTAACGATATATAATAATTGACCTGATAAAGAAAGAGATTAATTGCTGTTCCATCTGTATTTCTGGATGAATTTAAAAAGCCATCAACCATTGGCAAAAAGAGTACTGCTCCCAACAACAAACCAACAAAGTAATGTAACGAACAACGGCCGAAAGAATACCCTAATTGCTTCCAGTCTTTGAATCTATAAAGCATGCCGTAACGTACGACTCCATATATGAAAACTAATATGGTTAACTTGTAAAAAAAATAAAAATTTACGATTGCACTGACTGCCACCATTATACTGAACAGTAAGCCTGACTCTCGTTTCAATATTTTTTCTACTCCCAGACAAAGCAGAGGGTACCAAATTAACGGCAGGATAAAAAAGGGGTGCCGACCTGTATTATAAATCACAAAAAAACTGAATGTGTACATCAACGCGCCCAGTAAAGCAGCACCATGTGAAACTTTAAATTTTCTCACGAAAATGAGATAACTGAGCCCGACACACCACATTCTCACAAACATTATTAAATGAAAAGAAAATTCACGTAAACTTTCCGGGAAAAACACTCCCAGATAAACGAACGGGTCTCCTATTACATAATAGCCGTACGAAGTAATCGTATCCGCGCCGGCTCCAATTGACCAATCCCATTCTGGGAAACCTTCTCCTCTCAGCACACCTTGCAAAATATTCACATATTCATGAAATAACTGGAAATGTTGTGTAAAACCATCGCTTTCCCATATAAAAGATCCGTCCATCAGGAAATACCAACTATAAATGACAATACACATAATACAGAAGAATAGTGTGTAACAGCCAAATGTTATTTTTGAAGCAGGTTTATTTAATAATTGCTTGTCAAAAGAGATTTTACACCCTCCTTTTCATCTGAAAATATATAACTTACTAAATATATAATTTAAAACAACAATTATAAATTGTGTGAGAATTTTGGAGAGATTAGTCTCTAAATTCATGAAATCAACGAGCATCCACATGCTTAACATATCAAATAAACCTGAAACTGACCTTAAACCTACAAACAAATAAAATTCTTTAAAAGCAAGTTTCCATGATTGGGATTTGGCTTTGAAAACATATTTTTTATTTGTAAAAAAAGCAAATAGAATAGCGGCAATAATTGAAATGGCATTTGCTATAATATAAGAAAAATTTAGAACAGTATCAAATAGAAAGAAGACAGCTATATTAACAACTGTCGTCAACACACCAAATAGGATATATTTAAATATTTCTTGATCTTTTATAAATATTTTTTTAAACCAATTCATGAAAACTAGTCCTTTAAATTTATCGTTTCGGCAGACTTTTCTCTGACAAAATAAGGGGGCCTGCCTTTTGTTTCAACAAAAACTCTTCCTAAATATTCTCCAATAATCCCCAAAGAAATTAATTGAAGTCCCCCTAGAAATAGAATGGAAGCAATCAATGTCGGGTAGCCGGCCACATCTGATCCGAAAATAATTGTTTTACCTATTTCATATGTTAAAGTAAAAAATGCTAAAAATGATATGATAAACCCGATATAAGACCATACCCTCAGTGGAACGGTGCTGTAAGACGTAATCCCATTAATCGCCAACTTAAACAGCTGTAGCCAACTCCACTTAGCAACACCTGCTGCACGGCCATCCGCAATGTAACTCAATTCTTTTTTCTTAAAACCAATCCACCCATACATGCCTTTTGTATAGCGTTCCGATTCTCTTAACTCTTGTAATGCTTCAATACATTTTTTATCAAGCAACCGAAAATCACCTGCAAAAGGATATACATTTTCACTCGACATTCTTTGCAGCAATGTATAATATAATTTTGAGGTCCATTTTTTCAGGCGCCCTTCGCCTTCTCTCTTTTCACGAACAGCATAAACATCTTCATATCCCATTTCCCAGCATTCTATCATTTCACTAATAAGTTCTGGCGGCTGTTGTAAATCAGCGTCAATAATAACCACTGCGTCTCCTCTTGAATAATCAAAACCCGCAAGCATTGCAATTTCCTTGCCAAAGTTTCTGGACAAATCTATATATCGTATATATTGAGTAGTGGCATTATATTTCTTCAAAATTTGAAGTGTATAATCTTCGCTTCCATCATTAACAAACAAAAACTCAAAATTATAACGTGTATTTGCGTCTATAACATTTTCTAAACGATCGATTAGTTGATCTAAAACTTCTTCTTCATTATAAGCAGGAATCAAAATCGTAATTAATTTTTTATCTTGCCCTTCTTTAACCACACCCATCCCCCCGTTTTCATTTTTTGTTGTACATTTATTAGAATACAGGTGCAGACTCCTGTCAAGAACATATACTTTCATACAAATTCACCAGCATTGCATAAAATTATTTTAAAAATATCGATAAATACCCGATAAATATTCGGTAATTTTTACACGCTGCCACGACTCAGGGTTAAAAGGCATAAAAAATCCCTTTCATTATTTGAGACGGACATGTAAAAACCTCCCTTTATTTTCAATTACACATAGAGGGAGGCTTACACAAGTGAAAATGAGCATAATAATACACCGGAGTATAAAATATCGTCGTATTACTGATGATGTTTTACTCATCCACTTTAATTTTTTCATATATGCCGAACCATTCAGGAAAGACTCGTTTAAACGGTACCGATTTGAATTCACCGTCGACTTTCTTTACAACGACATGTGTTGTCGTGCCGTATGTGCACAGTTCCCCGTTGCCATTAACGATCTCGACGCCGTAATCTGTTTTCATTCCTGTATTCTTTTTGACCCATGTTCTGACGAATGCACGGTCGCCGTACTTCAATGCCTTCACATAAGTCACATTCAGATTGTAAACCGGTGCATAATATCCTTCACGCTCCATCGCAAGATAATCATAGCCGATATCTGTAATCAGCTGCATCCGGCCCATTTCAAACCATTTCGCATAATTACCATGATAAATAACGCCCATCATATCTGTATCTGCGTACATCACCTGAATCTCTATTTCTGAAGTATACCCTTGTTCCATATGAGAAACGTCCTTTCTTACTATCCTATTTAATTTATATTATATCATTTGGTCGAATCTTAGTAACTGACATGTTTTGTAAATAAACTACTATACAGATGATTGACTACTGCAGAAATTGAAAAATTGTAATTTTAAGTGAGAAAAAATCAAACACGCAGTTTTTCAGCATATATATAGTGAGAGATCTTTTTTTATTTAAGGGAGGAATCGTAATGATTTTAACAGAAAGAAAAGTGCCGTTTGAGTTGATGTATATGCAGGCATTCAGCAGAAGGGTTGAACTGAGTTCAAAAGATGCGAGGACATTATCTGTTTTGGAAAGCGGATATGAAGGTGAAGTCCACTATGACAAAGTGCTGGAAGAAATAGGGCATGAGTCTCTGATTGTATTCCGGGATATTTATGTGAAGGCGGGCGATGCTGTTGCGCAGTTTGATTCGATAATTATTGATGACAATACTGTCACAGTCAATGAAATTAAAAATTACAGCGGATTTTATTCTTATAATGGAGGGCAGTGGTTCAGCGGCAAGTTCGAAGTGACAGAAGATGCGATCAGCCAGTTGAAAAGAGCGATGGGTAAACTGAAGAAAATAAGATACGAATCAAAGATAAATTTCGATGTAAGTGGAAAAATCATTTTTCCGAATTTAGATTTACAGTTCGACTGTGATGATGAAAGAGCAAGGTCGCTGGTCGTGATGAGGAACCAGCTTAAAGAATACTTGAAAAGTTTCCGGTCGAGTGGGGTTTCAGAGCAGTCGAAGAAAATTGCACAGGTAATATATAGAAAAATCATAGATAATCCATATTTTGATAAATCGGCAGATATCACTGACTTGAAGCGGGGGCTGTACTGCGCCTCCTATGGCCGGTTCGATCTGGACATTCAAAAGTACTACGTATATTGCAGGCGGTGTAATTGCCGAGAATCAAAAGAAAGTCATATAATCCGGGCGTTCAGTGATTTTCAGGCATTATTCCGTCGTGAGAAAATGACCAGGCAGAAACTCCAGGAGATGTTGGGGAATCAGATAAGTGAGCGGATGCTACAACGTATGTTAAAGAGATATTGTGAGACTTGTTCAACAGGTGCAGCGACCTATTATAAATTTAAATATTATGATTATAAAGAAGCTGTTGAAAAAGCACCACAAAACTCTCTATATATACTGGGGCTTAAACATTTTAAGTGATTGAAGGACTTGCCCCGACATGGCGCAGAAACGATGTCGCGGCAGAGGGGTTCCCCCGACATGGCGCAGAAACGATGTCGGGGCAGAGGGGTTCCCCCGACATGGCTCAAAAACGATGTCGGGGCAGAGGTGTTCTCCCGACATGGCATAAAAACGATGTCGGGGCAGAGGTGTTTTCCCGACATGAGAATCTAAAAATCATCATATATCATTACCATATCCCCTGGTCCCATTGAATAATCAGAATTAACTGATAATAGACAAAAATCAGTAGTGTATCATTACAATTTGTGATACATTTATAGTAAGAGATTGTCAAGGGGATGTTAGATGCACCAAAGGGGGAAAAATTATGGGGGTTCAAGAATTTTACAGACAATTCATAACTGAAGAGATTTTGCAGGAATTGAGCAAAACCAGGAAAAGGGCATATCAATCGATTGATGAGTTTGTGGTTTACCGGTACCGGGAAATTACGAATCCGTATCATATCAGCTGGGTTGCTGAACAGTTGAGTACAGAGGAACTTAAACTGATAGATAAATTAAAATCGTCTAAGGCGAAGAATGGATATTACACAATTGATCTGTCGGATGGTGAGTATCCATTTTTAATCGATCAATATCTAGTCGTTCCCTTCAATGAGAGGAAGGGGGCTGTGCATGAACAAACTCTGCGCAGTTTGATTGAAGAACTTAACAAAAATGATAAAGATCTTAAATGGCTGGAAGAGCTCAGTCCACTTAAGAAAACGATTCTTATGTCATATTCAGAGATGCGTCTCGAAGAGTTGTTAATGGGTATAACAATAACTCAACTGAAAGAAATTTCGAAAGCGCTTTCACACTCGCCGGCATCGCTTCAAAAAGCGATCTATGTCAATGATTTAAAAAGACTTCTGACAGATAAAGAGAAAATCAGGGAGATTCTGCTGTCTTTATCGGACGAAGCTTTTCAAGTGATAAGGAAACATGCAGAAAATGATTATCCTTTTTACAATAACATTAAGGAATATCAGGAGTTGATCAGTTTCGGATTGATTATCGTCATGGAGAATGACTATGGAATATCTCATCCGGAAGTGCTGAAAGCCATCAGGAGCACCAATTTGAAAAAAGTCAAAAGTCAGCGTTACAAGAATAATATATTGAGAAATAAAGAAAGCCAATCATCCTACAATGCTTATAGGGTGAAAATATCTTTAGTAGGCGGCAGTGATATTATTTTTCGCGAAATGATTATTCCGACACGTCTGAACTTTTATGAGATGCACTTGATCATTCAAATTGCTTTTGGATGGAGCAAAAAGTTTTATGCTGAATTTTTAAATGATAATTATGTCATCCGAGTATATTCGGAAGACACGACGGGAGAAACCAAAAAGAAACCAGTATTGCTTTCCAGTTATACTCAGGTGGATGCATTTTTATCAGAACTTGGCACAGTGAGCTATATTTATAATTACAAAGCGAAATGGCATCATAAAGTTGAACTGGTGGAATTTATTTAGAAGGATGAAGATGTATACCCGGAAATAGTGGATTACGGAGGCCCCAGTCCGATTGAGCAATCGGAAGGGATCGAAGATTTTGACAGACTTCATATGATTTTACAGGATAAAAATAATCCGGAGTATAAAAAGACGGCGGAGTTTGCCAGATTGTCCAATTATAAAATAAGGTATCCTAAAAGTGCCATCAACCGGAAGCTTAAAAGAATATTTTCCAAACAATATGCATTGACGGAATTTAACGATGAAGATTCAAAATCAGGGGATAAATAAGGCGAAGGTCTCTTCGTCTTTTTTTGTCTTTATATTATAATTGGAGTGAAGAAGGTGATTGAAAATGAAAAGATTTTCAATATTCATCGTATTATTTCTCACTCCTTTTATTTTAAACGCTGTAATCAGCCCGGTCACTCCGGATTTGCTTGAAGATCCGAGCCCCAGGCAGGAACTTCCAAGTTCAAATAAAAGTCTCGAAATGAATGTCATCGAGCCTGATCTTGAACAATCAGCTTTAAAAATTAAATTAAGCATTAAAAATACCGGCGATTCAATTTTTGGCTACGGAGAATTTTTCTATGTTGAGAAAAAAGTTGATGGAAAGTGGTATATGCTCACATTGGATGACTCGGTATTCAAAAATTTCTCTGCCTTTGACAACTATGGTAAAGCGATACCACCCGATGAAACCAGAACAATCAAAATTTCTCTGTCCGACTATTCTTTAAACCTGGACAGCGGGGAATACCGTCTTGTTAAAGCATTCAGATATCATGATGATACGAAGGTGTTCTGGTTAACAGATGAATTTAAAGTTGTATAATGAAGATAAAAGACATTCATTGGGGGCGGTTGCCATGGAATTGGGTAAAGTGAAATATCTATTTGTGGGTGAGGCCAAGACATATGGAGATAATAATGCACAGCAAAAGATGGATCAGGAATGGACGACTGCAATTTACCGGGGGAAAACGGATGAAGCGGTCTATCTGACAGAAACAGGTTTTAAAAATGATGAAGTCGGAGACAAACGCAATCACGGAGGACCGGAAAAAGCGGTATTCTGTTATAATATCGAGCATTACGATGAATGGACGAACGAGCTTGGACAAGAGATGCATGCAGGTGCTTTCGGCGAAAATCTGGCGGTAGTCGGTCTTGATGAATCAAATGTCTGCATCGGTGATATTTATCAATTGGGAGAAGCCAAAATACAAGTCTCGCAGCCGCGCAGACCATGCTGGCGCCCGGCGAGAAAACACCGAATCATTGATTTAGCCTTAAAAATTGAAAACTCAGGGAGGACCGGCTGGTACTTCCGGGTGATCGAAGAAGGCAGAGTGCAGGCGGGAGACGGCTTCCGCCTGCTCGAAAGACCGCACCCGGAGTGGTCGATAGATGCATGTAACGAAGTGATGTACAACCAGGCAGATAATTACGGTCTAGCAGAAAGTTTAAGAGATGTAGAACTTTTAGCCGAGAGCTGGCAGAAATCTTTGCAGAAACGTTTGGATGGTATACCTGAAAATAAAGAACCAAGAGTCTTTGGACCGAATAAATAAGGAGCCGGCAAATCGCCGCCTCCTTATTTTATTCTTCGATACTTTTTAAAAATTCAATCGTTTCCTTGCTTTTCACACGCTGATCCTGACGTTTCTGGATACGGTCTTTCGCAGTTTTGAACAACCATTCCTCATGCTGGTTTGTCGGATATACTTTCGGCACTTCAACTTTCTTACCATCTTCATCTACAGCAACAAATGTTAAAAAGCTGAGCACCGCAAGGTCACTCTTGTGTGTAAAGGGATTATCGACTTTAATTTGTACACAGACTTCAAGTGAAGAAGTGCCGACATGAGAAATGTACGCTTCATATGTAACGATTTCACCGGCACGGATGGGTTTTAAAAAGTTCACAGAGTCGATGGAAGCCGTCACACAGTTTTTTTCAGCGTGTTTCATAGCAGCGATGGCTGCTATTTCATCAATATTAGCTAACATCTTGCCCCCGAACATTGTGTTCAAATGATTGGTATGCTCAGGGAAAACCTGTGTAGTTTTGATCGATTTTGAAAAGCTCATTGGTTTTTTATTAACAGTCATTTTAGTTACCCCTAAGTAATAAATTTTTATACAATTATAATCTTATCACAGAAATTTATACAGTGGCAGGGCTAACTTTGTGAAATTGATAACGTATCGATTGAAATTGTATTTATATAAGTTTAGAATAAATTTAATAACAGATGGAGGGATAGTTATGTCAATTAGAGAAAAACTGTTCAGCAGGCTTGATGAGAAAGAAGACCGAATGATTGAGATCAGACGATATCTCCACGCGCACCCCGAGCTGTCATTTAAAGAAGAAAAAACAGCGCAGTATATTGCAGATTTCTATAAAGATAAAGATGTTAAAGTGACAACGGGTATCGGAGGAGAGAACGGCATTGTCGTTGAAATCAACGGGAAAGCCCCGGGCAGAACAATCGGTCTCCGTGCCGATTTCGATGCACTGCCGATCACTGAAGAAACGGATGTTCCTTTCAAATCTAAAAATGACGGCGTGATGCATGCGTGCGGACACGACGGCCATACAGCATATTTACTGACGCTCGGTGAATCACTGATCGAACTTAAAGATGAGTGGAGCGGTACGATAAAACTGATTCACCAGCATGCGGAAGAGGTGCCGCCTGGCGGTGCAAAGAGCATTGTCGCTTCCGGAATTTTAGATGACCTTGATGAAGTATACGGCATTCATCTTTTCCCGATGTATGAAACAGGCGAGGTTGGTTTGGTCTCGGGTAATGCTATGGCCGGCCGCTCAAACTTCAACCTGCATATCCAGGGCAGCGGGGGGCATGGCGCGATGCCGGAGACAACGATAGACCCGATTGTCGCCGGCTCACATTTTGTGACCCAGGTGCAGTCGATAGTATCAAGAAGAATGAGTCCAAAGCATACAACTGTAGTATCAGTCACTGCTTTTGAAGCCCCGGGCGGACAAAATGTCATCCAGGACAAAGTGACGTTGCGCGGTACGGTCCGTTATATGGAAGAGGAAAATAAAGTGCCTATCCATGATGAGATGGTTAAAATCCTAAATGGACTGGAAACTGCTTTTGGCGTGACGTGTGATCTGGATTATATTTATGACTACCCTGTGCTTTATAATGATCCAGAGAAGACAGAGAAAGTTGGAGAGATCTTGAAAAACAGCAAGGGCGACTACATTAAAGACGTTGTTCGTCATGATCCGTCGAGCGGCTCTGAAGATTTCTCCTATTATTTAGAGAACATACCGGGTACATTCATCAATGTCGGTGCAAAACCAGAAGGTGTTGAGAATGCCTATATCAACCACCATCCGAAATTTGATATTAACGAAAAATCCTTATTGATCAGTGCAAAAGTGCTGGGAGAAGTTGTGCTTTCAAGACTTGAAAATAAGTGATAGAAGCAAGATGGGCAATCAAAATTTCACTGAGAGTGAAATTTTGATTGCTTTTTATTTATAATCACTTATAATTCAGTTAACAGAATATTTGAATTTAAAAAATTATATAAAATAATGGGGAGTGGGATTTGATGTCAGTAATTGAATTGAAACCAAAAGTTAAGGAATTTTTAAAGGGAGATAAAGGACTTTATATTAACGGTGATTACGTATCTTCTGAAAGTGGCAAAACATTTGAAGTGAAAAATCCATCGACAGAAGAAGTGATTGCGAATGTAAGCGAAGCATCAGAAAAGGATGTGGATAAAGCTGTAAAAGCGGCTAAAGATGCATTCGACAACGGAGAATGGACAAAGATGGACGCGGACTCCAGATCTCAGTTGATTTATAAGTTTGCTGAACTGCTTCACGAAAATCGTGAAGAACTGGCACAGCTTGAAGCATTGGATAACGGCAAAAAATATCAGCAGGCACTTGAAGACGATGTCGACGGCACTGTTCAGCATTTCAGATATTATGCGGGATGGGCGACTAAAATCTTCGGCAAGACGACGAATATAGATCCGAACTACGTCACATACACTGTGCATGAACCGATCGGCGTTGTGGCCCAAATTGTTCCGTGGAATTACCCGCTGCTTATGGCGGCCTGGAAGATGGGGGCGGCGCTTGCTGCTGGCTGTACGATTGTACTGAAACCGGCTGAAGATACACCTTTATCAATACTTTACGCAGCTCAATTATTTAAAGAAGCAGGCTTCCCTGACGGCGTAGTTAACTTTGTTCCTGGTTACGGTGATAAAGCTGGTCACGCACTAGTTACCCACAAAGACGTGTCTAAAGTTGCATTCACGGGATCGACAAATACCGGCCGGAACATTATGAAAGAGGCAGCGGAAGATATTAAGTCCATTACTTTGGAGCTCGGCGGGAAATCCCCGGCAGTCGTATTGGAAGATGCAGATCTTGATGCAGGACTTGAAGGCATTCTGGACGGTACCATGTATAACTCCGGTCAGAACTGCAGCGCGACGACAAGGGTCTACGTTCACAGAAACATCTATGATGAAGTGATTGATGCACTCAAGAAGAAAGCCGAAGAGATCACAGTGGGAGACGGCCTGGATGAAAAAACGGATATCGGACCTTTAGTATCTGAGAAGCAGCTGGACACAGTTCTCGGGTATATCGAAAAAGGTAAAGAAGAAGGTGCGAAACTGATTACCGGTGGGAAGCGTATCGGTGAAAAAGGATTTTTCGTCGAACCGACTATCTTTACTGATGTAACGGATGATATGACGATTGCCAGAGAAGAAATATTCGGCCCTGTAATGTCCGTCCTGCCATTTGACGATATTGAAGAAGTCATCACGAGAGCAAACGACAGCAATTACGGTCTTGCTGCAAGTGTGTGGACTGAGAATATTAAAGACGGCCATTATATCGCTTCAAAACTTGAAGCGGGAACAGTATGGATCAATGATTTCGGTCTTGAGCTTGAAACAATGCCGTTTGGCGGTTATAAACAATCAGGTATCGGCCGGGATATGGGCGGAGACTACGGCATCGCAAACTATATCGAAGTGAAAAGTGTGTTTGTGAATATGGATAGATCATAAAAGAAAGAGGCCGAGATATGAGTGAGACACTGGGCAATGAACTGAAAAAATTACGCAAAGATAAAAAGATGACTTTAAAAGAGCTCAGTGCCGAGAGTGGCTTGTCAATCAGTTTTATTTCACAGATTGAACGTGATTTGAAAACACTGACATTCACATCACTGAAAAAGATTTCCGAAGCACTCGATGTGAATGTGAATTTCTTTTTTGATGATAACCGGACAGGTCCGGTCGATACTTCATCTTTGAATGGTAATTTTTTATATAAAGATTTGTCGGGCGATATAGAGGTCCCTATATTTACCCCCGCTGAAGTGGAATTAAAAGCAGGCGAATCACAGCATTCGCCGTACACTCACAGAGGGCAGGAATTCATCTATGTCCTATCCGGTTCACTGGAAGTGATTATAAGTGGCGAATTGAAAACATTAGAGACTGGTGAATCTATTCATATCGATTCCAAAGTGGAACACGAGTGGTATAACAATACGGACAAACCGACAAAGATATTACTCGTATCATCCAATTCGAAATAACCGCATACACAATATAAAGAGCAGCCTGGGAGGCTGCTCTTTATATTGTTTTAAATACTATGAGTTCAGAATCATTTGCTTTATTTTGCGAGCCAGTACAGCTGGAGCTTGTCCCGGCCTGCATCCAGATTTTTGTGAAATTTTACTTTGGCATTTTTGCGTTCATCTGTAATGCTTTTTAAAGTGTTTTTTACTGCGGCTTCATTACCTGAAATATGATGGGCGGCCATTTCACCCTGGAGCATGGCGACCTTGGCATTTTCAATCCCGGTGATATTGCCTGCAACATATAGTTTATCGACCTCGGTTTCCATCTGTTCACTGTGAATGGGAACATATCCGCCGAGGGATTCAAGATAGGCATGTTTCAAATTAAACAATGAAGTGATTTCGTTTACTGGAGACAGTCCATCTGAAATACAGACGAAATCACATTTTATCTCCTGCTCCGAACCTTCGATTACACTGCCGTCAGAATTTGTTTTCACCGTAGTGACAGATTCTACTGAATCTCTGCCATTGATTTTGATGACCCTTTCTTTGATGGATAGCGGCAGGCCGAGTGCTTTAATGCCCTTCGACGGGAATAGTTTAAGGGCCATTCCATGAAATGGTGACATTCTGCTGCCGATGACGGCGGGAATGGACAGTAGTTTTGTCGGAGCCGACCGGCCGAGGCCCATCAATGTCAGAAGTGCATCTTTCGGCGTGGTGGTATTAAACTTATTTTCAGCCGGCAGACAGATTTTCCTGACTTCGATATCAGCATATCCAAGTTCCATTCCAATCACCATCGACAATGGATTGATACCGATAATGACACCGGCATCTCCGGGTGCGACTCTGTGAAAGTTGGTCAATACCTGCGCGGCACCGACAGTCATGACCCCCGGCAGCTCCCAACCGGGAAGCGGATAGGAGTTTTCTTTGGCACCTGTCGCAACGATTAAATAATCAGATGTAAAATCCCCCTTATTCGTAAAAACAGTGAATTCGGTATCTTCTTTCTCGACATTGTAGACGGAAGTTTCAAGCTGCAATGTTATTTTTTCATCCAGCACATCATGGAGATGCTTTGCAACATCCATGCCGTTCCACCAGCTGCCTTTGGACTCTTCGTAAAGTTGACCGAGCAATCTGCCGCCGTAATGATAATATTCATCAACAATCAAGACTCTTTTTTCATCTTTCAATATGTTGGCTGCGCTCATTCCCGCGGGACCGGCGCCGATTATTATCACTTCATAATGTGTCATTTCCACCGCCCCCTTTAACCAGCTGGGGCAGTTTGCCCTGTCTATCGACCTGCATGCCATTTTGAAGCGGAGTCAGGCATGCGCGGACATTTTGTCTGCCGTCGACAGTCACTCTGCATTCGGAACAATGACCGATGTTGCAGTAAAATCCTCTCGGCGCACCGTCGCTTTCATGATAGCGGAGTGTCCGAATATAATTTGCAAGAAGTGCAGCTGTAATGCTTTCACCCTCAGCACCGTAATATGTCTTTCCATTCCATATAAATGGAACGATATGATGTTTCTTCGGGCCGAGTATTTTATGGTTTAATATTCTTCTTGTCATCAAACTGCCCTCCTGAAAGTTCTTCAAATGAGACTGTACGTATTGGAGGCTGTGCCCTCAGGTGAATAAAGACCGGAGTCTCTATTTCAGCATCCTCTGTAATTTTATTGATCAGATGACCGCATGTCCTGCCGTTGCAGAACCCCATGCCGGCTCTTGTTTTTAATTTCATTTCCCTTGAATTATTGACGCCTTTGTCCATTTCCTTCAAGATTTCTGAGTATGTGACGCCTTCACATCTGCATACTGTAAAATCTTCGTTACTGTTCATAATGTTCACCTCAAATGATTGTTCTTACTTGTAGATAAGAAATAACTGTGCCAGTTAAAGATTGAACTTCTTAATCTTCGCATACAGCGTCGGACGGCTGATGCCGAGAATCTGGCTTGACCTTTCTATGTTGTGGTCGTTGGATTCAATCACCTGCTTAATATAGTCTGCTTCTAGCTGATCGATGTAATCTTTTAATTCCAGATCATTTGGAGGCAGACTGTAAGTGGTCATATTCTGACTTTGTCCGACTTCTTCAAGATAATGTTGGAAGATATCATTATCGAGAGTACTGCCGCTTGAGAAAATCACGAGTCTCTCCACAACGTTGATGAGCTCCCTCGCATTGCCGGGCCATTCGTACTGTCTGATTTTCTGGAGCAGCTGCTGGTCGGCATACCGGAGTTCGGTCTGATACTTTTTTGATAACTGGAACAGATAATAGTAGAACAATGATTCTATATCATCCGGTCTCTCCCTGAGGGGCGGGATATGGATATTAATGACATTGATTCTGTACAGCAGATCGGAACGGAAATTTTCAGACGACAGCAGTTCAGTAATCACTTTATTCGTAGCGGAAACCAGTCTGAAATTTGTCGTCTTCTCCTTTTTACCGCCTAATTTAAAATACTTCTTTTCCTGAAGGATCCGTAAAAATTTAACCTGCATTTCCAGCGGCATTTCCCCGATTTCATCGAGGAATAAAGTCCCGTTGTCCGCAAGCTCGATCTTCCCCTGGTTGCCTTCTTTGTTGGCACCGGTGAAGGCACCTTTGTCATAACCGAACAATTCCGATTCGAATAATTCAATGGGGATGGCGCCGCAGTTGAGCGGGATGAAGTCTCCTTCAAGACGGCTTGTATTATGGATAGCCTGGGCGAACAATTCTTTTCCAACACCGGTTTCGCCTGTAATTAAAATATTGGCATTTGTCTTTGCGGCTTTTTCAATCTGATTTTTTAAGTTCTCCATGATGGAACTTTTATAAATAATATTTTTAAAATGATTATCATTGTTCAGATGTTTGACGTTATCGCTCAGTATGCTGACTTTATTTTTAAGTTCTTCAAGTTCTTTTTCTCTTTTAATCTGTGCCGTCACATCGATTTCTGAAACGACGGCCCCCAGAACTTTACCATCATAGTGAATCGGTTCTGCTTTGATGTCCACATAAATATCCGGAGTCGCCTGATGACGTTTTTTTTCAAAAGATTGGTTCTTGCGCAATGATTTCAAAATCAGCAGCTGCTCTTCTGAAAATATATCTTTAATATCCTTGCCGATGACATATTCATTGTCCATATTGAATATTTCAGCTGCCCGGTTGCTCCAATAGATCACGCGCTCGTTCTTATCGATAATCGTAAAAGAATGATTATAAAAATTGATGAGTATTTCAACCAACTTTTTCTCAATCATAAAATCCATCCCCTCTGTAAACTTTTATATAACAATTATATTTTTCTTTACACTTTATATCAAATGATAATAATTTTACTGTGTGTAAAACTGGCACGCTTATTTCTTATATGTAATTAAGAGGGGAGGTTGAGAAGTTATTGAATAATCATTTTGATGTAATGATTATCGGCGGTGGAATTATAGGAGCAAGCATTGCCTATTACTCGTCGAAAAAAGGATTGAACGTAGGGCTCATTGAAAAGAGTACGGTCGCATCAGGTACCACTTCAAAGTGCGACGGCAATGTTCTGCTGATAGATAAAGAACCGGGTTTCGACAGCAAGATGGCGATAAAAAGCCAGGCACTGATCAAAGAATTGTCAGCGGAACTTGAAATGCCTTTTGAGTTCAGGCATCCCGGCAGTATCTTTCTTTGTGCAAATGATGAGGAACTGGAACAGGCATATGTCTGGGTCGACCGTCATAACGAAGCGAACGGGGAAGATCAGTTCTTTAAAAAACTGACAAAGGAAGATTTGAAGAATGACTCGAAATATTTTGCCGATCATCTGACCGGTGGTCTTGAATGTACAAACGATTCGACCGTCAATCCATACATGCTGACTTTTTCGTTGATCAACGAGGCGAAGAAGTATGACTTCACTTTATATGAGCATACACCTGTTGATGATATTAAAAAAACGGATGGAGAGACTTTTAAAATATATTCGGATGGTAGAATTTTCACCGCGAATAAAGTAATCAATGCAGGCGGTATACACGCACCTGAAATCAGCAGACTTCTGGAAATCGAGCTGCCGATCCGACCGCGTAAAGGGCACATACTTGTCGCTTCCCGCACAGAACTGATGGGCACCAGGAAAATTCAGGAGTTCGGCTATTTGATGACGAAGTTTGGAAAAGAAAGAATTGCACCGAAGGCAATGAATGATTACGGTATTGCTTTAGTACATGAACCGACGGAAAGCCAGAACTTCCTTATGGGAAGCAGCCGGGAATTCACCGGATTCGATACGAAGGTGAATGGGGATATCATCAGGCTGATTGCAGAGCGTGCAATCGAGTATTTTCCAAAGATGAAAGATTTAAGTATTATACGCTCTTATGCGGGGCTCAGGCCGTGGACGCCAGACCATCTGCCGATCATTTCTGATACTGATATTAAAAACTATTATGTGGCGGCAGGTCATGAAGGCGATGGCATCGGACTTAGTGCCATCACCGGTAAATGGATGAGCGAAATGGTGACGGATTCACTGGTCGATGACATCAGCCCGCTCAGCCTGTCGAGATTCAAGGAGGTGGCACAATGAACATCAATACCAAGCAGTTTTTAACGATTGATACACATACCGGCGGTAATCCGACAAGGACAGTGCTGACAGGCATGCCGGAATTGAAAGGCAATACAATCCAGGAAAAAATGCTGGATATGAAACAAAATCACGATCATATCAGGAAGTTCCTGGTCTATCCGCCGAGAGGACATGACGTGATGAGCAGCACGATTGTGCTGCCGGCTTTGAAAAAAGAAGCGGATTTCAGTGTAATATTTGCTGAAACCGGCGGCTATCTGCCGATGTGCGGGCACGACACCATCGGCACATGTACGGCGCTCGTCGAACTAGGGTATGTCGAAGTGAAGGAGCCCGTCACGACAGTTGTGCTGGATACACCGGCAGGCGTCGTCGAAGCGGAATGCAAAGTGACCGACGGCAAAGTCGAGGAAGTGACCTTCGTCAGTACGGATGCTTTTCATTTAAAGACGGTTTATGTCGATTACAAAGATAAAAAGAATATTAAATGTGATATCGCATACGGCGGTAATTTTTACGGCATTATCAAAGCGGAAGAACTCGGTCTGACGCTGGAGGTCAGTGATTCTGAGGAGATCGTTTCTGTGGCGATGGAAATCCGGGATGCCATCAATGCGGAACATACAGTGCAGCATCCGGAGTTCCCATTCATCAATAAACTGACCCATATGGAATTATACACGCCGGGGGATGTCACAAAAAACGCAGTCATCGTGCCGCCGGGCGGCATCGACCGCTCACCGTGCGGAACAGGGACATGTGCCAAAGTTTCGACTTTATATAAAGAAGGCACGCTCGGCCAGGATGAGGCATTCATCCATGAAAGCATCACGGGCTCACAGTTCAAAGCCCGCCTGCTCAGTACAAGAGAAGAGAATGGCGTGACCTATAACAGGATTTCAATCACAGGTTCCGCCTGGATAATGGGGCGCCATGATTTTTATTTAAATGAGAATGATCCACTCAATCAGGGGTATCTGCTGATACCCGAAATATAAGGAGGTGCGCAGGTGATACGGAAAATAATCAACAGTCATGATATTCACATCGGCGGCCAACAGCTCAGAATTGTTCATAAAGATGAACTCGCGGGCAGCGTAGAGGGATTTAACAATATAGATCTTTTACTTAATGAACCGAGAGGGAGCAAATATGTCAATCTGATTGTTTATAAATCTATCGGCACAGGATTGAATGTTGAAATATATTCGAATTCAATTTTGGATAATAAAGGTATTCTGCTGAAAAGTTTCATCCGGTCACTGCTCGAACGGGGCAGTATCAATAAGGAAAAAAAGTATATGATCAAGGAAAAAGAAGATACATATACTTATACTCATGACAGCCTGGAAATCGAGAAGGTTTATGAAGTTGAAGGCGTCAACGGTGTGTATGTTGTAAATGATAAAGGCGTATTGGTTGAAGCGGTTGATTTTGAGCTGTCTGTTGAAAATATTACAGAGATAAAAAACTATATGGAAGCATATAAAGTTTTCAAGGGGTATCTCGTATTGGTCAATCAGGACAAACATATCACTGTCAATGAAGATAGGGTCATACTTGCCTATCCGGTAAGTGAAGCTGTTTCTGTTTTGAATCATATTTATAAGCAGGAAAAAATTACTGCATTGAATACGGCGGAAGTGGAAATCGTGGGTGGGCAATACACATTAGAGCATCATCTGATATCCAATTCTCAATTTTATATTGATGATGCGGACATTTATTCAAAGGGGTTTGTAATTCAATAAAGAAGGGAGACAGATTATGAATAGCAAAGGGAAATTACCAAGTGTACCGATGCTGATATCGATACTGGTTTTATTTGTAATAATAATGTTCGGCTTTATAGTAATTTTAGAATTGCCGATCCAGCTGGCACTTCTGACTGTATGGTTCGTTATTATAGGGTTCGGGATTTATTTGAAGTATACGTATTTTGAGATGGAAAAAGGTTTGTTGAAAGGAATCCATGAAGGAATGGGTGCCACGCTTATTTTAATCGCAGTGGGTGCACTGATCGGCTCATGGATTGCAGGTGGAATTGTTCCGACGATGATTTACTATGGACTGAATATCATCAGTCCAAGCATATTCTTAATGGCGGCAATGATTATCTGTGCAATCACTTCGATTGCGACAGGGACATCATTCGGTTCAGCCGGCACAGCGGGTATTGCGATGATGGGAATCGGTGAAAGCTTTGGTCTGCCTGTATATTTAGTGGCAGGGGCGGTCATTTCCGGTTGTTACGTTGGAGATAAAATGTCTCCATTATCTGATACGACAGTGATGACGGCGTACTTATCCAAAGTGGACCTTTTCAGACATATTAAATCCATGTCATTTGTGTCCATACCGGCCTTTGTCATTTCTGCCATTCTTTACTGGATCGTCGGGGCGACGCTGCAAAGCGGCAGCGGAGACTTGACGATTGCACAGGAAACGATGACAAGTCTGGAAGAAACGTTCAATATTTCCTGGGTAATGCTTATACCGGCCGCTATTGTAATTGTACTGCTTGCCTTAAGGATGCCCTCAGTACCTGTAATAGTTTTCGGTGCGCTGTTAGGAAGCTTATGGGCTACAATTTTCCAGGGATACGGCTTTATAGAAGCGATCCAGACCATGTATTCCGGCAGCGGCATTTCGACAGGTATTGCTTTTATTGATATCCTGCTTGACCGCGGCGGTATTACCTTTATGCTTGAAGTGATATTACTCATCATTCTGGCACTTGGAGTTGGCGGATTATTACAGTCGATCGGTGCTTTCAGAGTCATTGGGGATATGTTTGCCAAATGGGCGACAAACACAGGCAATATGACGGTGACTACAATGCTTGCGTCATTCTTCGGCGTATTTTTCGGCGGTGCGGCGTACGTATCATTGCTGACCGGAACGAAAATCACAGAAGAAAACTATGACCGTAAAAATGTCAGCCGGACTTTATTATCACGTAACGTAGAGTCAGGAGGTACAGTCACGACGCCAATGGTGCCATGGTCTGACGGCGGTGTATTCATGGCGGCAACACTCGGCGTGGCGACACTCGCATATCTGCCATTTTTCTGGTACGGATTTTTAGTTATCATTATCAACATCATTTACGGCTATGCAGGATTATTTATACTAAAGAAAGACAAATTTGAAATTGAGAGGGATAAAGAACATGAACAACAAATTTGAAGGGGTATACCCAGTACTGATCACACCGATGAACGAGGATTACAGCGTAAATTATGAAGGAATGAAAGAGAACGTCCAGTATTATCTGGACTTGAAAGTGGCCGGCATCATCATTGTCGGCAGTACCGGGGAGTTTGCATCTCTGGATGATGCGGAGAAAGAAAAAATCATCACACAAGTAAGTGAACAGGTGAAAGGCAGCGGTACGAAGCTTCTTGTCGGTATCGCAGATGAAAGAACGGACAAGATTATCGAGTATGCGAAATTTGTAGAGGAAAGAGGGGCGGACGGCCACCTTCTGATCAACTCATTCTACCAGACACCGACGGAAGAAGAAGCATTCCATCAGTTCAAAGATGTGAATGATGTAGTGACCAAACCGATCATGATGTACAACAATCCATTCACTGCGAATGTGGACCTGGAAAATGAAACAATCTATAAGATCGATAAAGAGTTGGATAAAGTGCAGTACATCAAGGAATCGACAGGTGACATCAGAAAAGTGAGGACGCTCGTAGAAAATACGGACCTAGTCATGTTCTGCGGCTCGGATGACCTGGCTTACGAATCATTCGCGGTCGGTGCGACGGGATGGGTGTCGGTCGCAGCGAACATCGCACCGAACAGTGCATCAAAACTGTATGAGCTGATGAAAGAGGGCAACTATGAAGCAGCAAGAGAGTTGAATAAAGATTTGCTGCCATTATGTGAATTTCTTGAGGACTCCGGCAAGTATGTCCAGATTGTCAAAAAGGCAATGGACCTGAAAGGCCTGAACGGCGGACCATCCAGAAAGCCGAGACTCGGTCTGACGGATGATGAAGTGGAGAAACTGAAAAGCTTGATGGAAAAATTAGACTGAGGAAAAGACCGGCCGAGGCCGGTCTTTATTTATTATTGAGCGATTTGATTTTTATATTTATTGACGGTGCGTCTTGAAATTTTGATGCCGAGCTCGCTGAGGATCAGTGAAATTTCATTGTCGGAGAGCGTGTCATACCTATCGATACTGCGTATAACGAATTTTACCTGGCTGACTGAAAAACCTTTATAGCATTCCTTTGATAAAAGGCTTTGCATCGGCAGCACACCCTGCGGAGTGGAAATATATTTGCTAGATATCAACCGGCTGATTGTTGCGGGGCTGAGTTTCGTGAGTTCTGCGAGGGTTGTCTGATCCAGTGAGTTCAAATAATCATATTCCCCGGTTAAATACCCCCGTTGGACTTCACAGATTACATTGAGTATTTTCAGCATGTAGATTTTTCTCGCATTTAACATGGAAACAAGCTCTGAATATTCATCCTGGTATGCTTTCATCTTTTCAGAGAAGTTAGTATCACCTTCAGATAGATATATCGGTTCGTAGACGAGATTTTCAGCCAGGTAATCATCAATATGAATCTGCAGGCGGTCTTCAATTAACTTAATGGAACCTTCAGGCAAAATATCTATGGATTCATCTCCATCCAAAGGGGAGAGGCGGCATTCTTTTATACAGTTTTCCATGTAATCTATGAGAGTACCCTGAGTAATATCCAGTTCGGATAGGAACCCGAAATTACTGGCGCTTATTTCTTCGAGATGATTTTTAAAAGCGTAAAATAATTCTTCATTATATGTATGATTTATTTTCAGCTGAAATTTTATGAAATCCATCGTGTCGTAAGAACCGATCCCTTTTGAATCATATGACATCAATTTTTCAATCAACGCCTCTGCTCTGGAGGAAGTGCCATTTGCGATTGAAGCGATTTCTGCAGGAGTTGATTCCAGAAATCCTTTGGGTGAAAGTGAAGCGATGATAACATCCATGATTTTCTTATCCCCGTCCGATAATATACAATTAAAATGGGTGATGATATCATCCAGTATATTTTCACCGCCGGACGTCTGATCCGGAACAGGGTGGTCGTCTTTAATATATATCAATGGATTATCATTACATTTATCCATCACATATTTATGAAGCTCGCCCGGCGTGTATTTAAAAATATTGATCGAGTTGATGATGTAGTTGTTCAATGAAATATTCGTCTCTGTATTGATATTCAGTGATATCATCAAATCCACCTCCTTTTAAAAGTCGCTATTTTCAAATAATTCTATACTGATATGAAAGCGTTGTCAAATGCAGTCCGTATATGTTGTCCGGTTTAAGCATGCCAATTATTTTTGTTATACTGATATAAATGAGTCAAATAAAATTCGGGAGATGATGTAGTGAAGACTGTGATTTTTCAATTCGAAGTGACTGAAGGATATTATGGACGAAACCTTGATAAGGTGAAATGTTTATTTCGAGAAAATGAGTTGGAGGAAGACAGCATAGTCGTCCTGCCGGAAATGTGGACGAGCGGCTATGACTTGAAAAACATAGAAGAACTTGCATTCCATAATCTGGAGGGTGTTAAAAAAGAGATTGAGAAACTGGCTGTTGAAAATAAAGTCAATATCGTTGCAGGATCGGTGCCGAATATAAAAAAAGGCAATGATGTTATGAATACATCATTTGTCATCGATAAAAACGGAGAGTTGTTATATGAATATTCCAAAATACATTTGGTGCCGATGCTCAAAGAGCCTGAATATTTAAAAGGCGGAGACGCATCAGTAGAGACGTTCGACCTATTGGGAAACAAAGCCGGTCTGGTCATATGTTACGACCTCAGATTCCCTGAATTATTCAGAGATTTGGCATTGGATGATGCGAAAGTCATATTTGTAGTCGCGGAGTGGCCGATAGAACGGACAGAGCATTGGTTGACACTGCTTAAAGCAAGAGCGATTGAAAACCAGTGCTATATCATAGGCTCCAACACACTCGGCAAGCAGCCGAATGGTACGACATTTGCAGGCAACAGCATCATCATCAATCCATTTGGAGAAGTTCTTGCTCAGGGCAGTGCAGATAAAGAAGAAGTGGTGGAAGCGGATATCGATATTGAGTATATTGCAGAGGTCAGAGAAAATATTCCAATTTTTAAAAGCAGAAGAAAAGACATGTATAAGTTTTTGTAAGGCAGAGGCGATCTCCCGACATGGCACAAAAACGATGCCGGGGCAGAGGCGATCTCCCGGCATGGCACAAAAACGATGTCGGGAAAAATACATAAAATCAAGAAACCGACAGGATATGGGGGCATCCTGTCGGTTTCATTTATGAGGCGTGGTATGTTCTATCCGCTTCTTCAAGTAGTTCATAAGTTTCCGTGTAAGCTTCGCAACCGTCGGCGGGGACTTCATAGTTTGAAGTGATTGTTCTCAATGACTCGAAATCCGAAGTCAGGTCTGCATTTTGAGAGACCTTTACCTTGTTATTCATATCAGCGAAAATATCTCTCACTTCTGCAAGTTCCGGGTGGTTTTCACCATGGACTCTTGCAACGATCGGCGTGTACTGTTCCAATGTGGGGAAATATTTTTCAACAACATTATTAAAAGTTGATTCTGTCATTTACTATCACTCTTTCATCTGTATTCTTGTTAACTATAGATTACATTGAAGTACGGGATTTAAAATTGATCTAAGTCAACTTTTCGATTTAATTTTTGCAATCAATGATATTTCCAACGGTGAATTGCCGGGCAGTGAGCCGACACCGACAGCAGCTCTCGATCCGATCACCGTTTTCCCTAACACTTCGACCAGATAATCGGAGGCGAAGTCCGCAATTTGTGAATGGAATTCGAAGCCCTCTGATGCATTCACGTAAACTGTCATCATGACAATTTGTTCTATTTTCTCATCATTATGCATTTCCTGTTCTATGACTTGCAGTGCGTTTTTTACTGCTTGCTGTGTCACTGATTCGTACCCACTCAAATCTGTCTGGTTATCAAGTTTACCTGTCTCCACCAGCTGTCCGTTAATCTTTGGTGTAATGCCGGATGTGTATACTTTATCGCCGTCTCTCGCAGCCAGTCTGTAATTTCCATTCGGTATCACGTTATTCTCCATTTTTATAATACCCCGCAACCTTTATGATCCGCTTCACAGCATCAACCGCTTTTTCTTTATCCTGAGAAAAATTCAACCGGATACAGTCTGTAAACTGAGGGCCGAACTGTGTGCCCGGTGTGACTGTCACTTTCGCCTGCTTCTTTAATACTTTGACGAAATTTTCGCAGTCGATGGAAAGGTCATGGATGCGCGGGAAGATATAACTCCCGGCTTCGGTCGTTCTCACTTCAAAACCTGCATCTCTGAACAATTCGAGCAGCGTATCCCGGATGTCCTGGTGGGCTTTGATGCGTTCTGCCATCCAGCCTTCGGGCTCACTGAACCAGTTTTTCAGGACAATCTGGCTGTAGCCCGAAGCTCTCAGTGAAACGATGGCCTGAAGCTGCTCCATCCTGTCGATGATGGCTTTAGATCCATAGGCGACACCCAGTCTGAATCCACTCAAGGATTCCGTTTTCGACGGACCGATAATCGTGACGATGTTTTCTTTTGGTACAATACCCAGACTTGCAAGGTGCGTATAACTTCCGCCGTCAAATAGCTGTCTTGAATATAATTCATCAACGATGACATTCACATCATACTCTTTTACGAGCGCTGCGATTTTTGAAATCTCATCCTTACTGTAGACAACCCCGCTCGGATTATTCGGGTTTGAGAAAATAAAAGTCGATACTCCGTCTTTAAAACTCTCTTCCAATCCATCCAAATCAATACCTGCTTTATTGTCATGATTCAAATAGTCCAACTGAACAGGATACAATTCACCCTGAAAGAAATGGACGAGTTTTCTATTCGCGTAGTAATCTGGTTCTATGATAGCCACTTTATCTCCACGGGTAATAGTGGCACCGACAGAGAGAAAAAGCGCGCCCTGGGTACCGGGGGTGATGATCAGTTCATTTTCAGAATCGATCGATGTGGAAGAATACTCGGCCAGTTTTTTGGCCACATCCTCAAGAATATCTTCACGGCCGCGGTAAACCGTATAGGCCTGTGTTCCGCCAACTTCCTTAAAACCATAATTGAAATTGTCCAGTGATCCGGGAATCGGTTCAAATGCATCCACATCACCGTGTGAAAAATCTACCGGTTCCCCTTCAAGATTTTCTCCTTGCAACTCAATATCATCAAAATTCAACCGTTTTTCCTGACCCGGTGCTAAATCAGCATTCAGTTTATCGAAAAGATCTTCTACTGAAGACATATGACACTCTCCTTAATGATAATGTTTTAATTATTTTTAGAGTAGCACCATTCTTTATATAATGTAAAATACGATATAATGGAATTAATTATCATAAAATATGATATTTGGAGGGTTTAAATGAATACATCTGAAATTGAAGCTTTTCTGGCTGTAGTCAGATATGGAAATATATCAAAAGCTGCCAAACAGTCATTTATATCACAGTCAACAATCAGCCAGAGAATCAAATCTCTTGAAACTAAACTTGAAATCAGGCTCATCGAGCGGTCGAAAGGTATCACATCCATTAAATTAAGCAGCGAAGGAGAAAATTTTTATAAAATCGCTTTGAAGTGGGAGCAGTTGATGACAGATTCTAAAATGCTGAAACAGAAACAATATGATCAGCACATCTCAATTGCCGGTGTGGATAGTATTAATAATTTTATATTAAACGATGTATTTCGCAGACTGGTCAGTGAAAATCCGACAACGAGATACTTTTTCAGAACGCACCAGTCCACTGAAATTTATAATCTGGTGGAAGAAAATACAGTGGATATCGGCTTTATTCTGCAGGAAAGAGCGTCTGAATCTGTCAACAAAGAAGAATTTTTCAAAGAAGAGCTGGTCTTGGTATTGAATCGGCCGGTTGAGATTGGAACACACATTACACTGGGTTCTCTCGATACCGCAAAAGAATTATACATAAATTGGGGACACGTATTTACGTTATGGCACGAAAAACACTTCGGCTATGCCGGAACATTGGGAGTTGAAGTTCACACCGGAGTGCTCCTCAATGAATTTTTAAAATCGGAGGAGTACTGGGCAATCATACCTGTCTCGATGGCGAAGCAGTTTACCGAGGGACGCGATCTGCATGTTGTGAGATTCAATCAGGATAAGCCGTATAGAATCAGTTACCTGATCTATGACCAAAATAATAAGAATGCAAAAAGTATTTATAATGATATTTTGAAATATAAAACGCTGATCGAAAATAAAATCCGATTGTCTGAATCAATCGCTCATTTTGAAATATAGTCATAATATCAGCTTTTCCAATAATTAATACTTAATACCCAACTTTTACAATACTTGAATGGATTGATAAAATTTTTATAAGAAGCAGAATATGAATTTTAGAAGGGGATGGAACGATGGAAAAGAGAAACAAAGAATTTTTCCCGGGAAAACTGCATGATAAATTAAGAAATCAGTTCTATTATTTGAATGAAGATATGAATGGGAACAGAAGAATCTTTTTTGAAAATGCCGGCGGTGCATTGAGGTTGAAGTCCACGCTCGAAAAGTATGGGGAGATTTCAATGATTCCGGATTCTCCTGTCAGAGATTATGATATCGCACAAAAGATCAATCAGTATATTACAGATGGCAAGGAAGACATACGTCTGCTTCTGAACGCAGCGGGCGGCGAAGTCGCCATCTCATTGACTGCTTCAAAAATCATTTTTGAAATGATCACTGTGGCCGCACAGAATACGTCTGAAGGAAATATTGTAACGACTGCGATTGAACATCCATCTTCCTATGATGCCTGCGAATTTTCAGCCCGGCAGTATGGCCACGAACTTAGGGTTGCCAAAGCAGATCATGCAACGGGCAGTGTATTTTTGGAAGAGCTGCTGTCGCATATCGATGAGGATACAAGAATCGTTTCTTTAATATTGACATCGAACATCACAGGTGCCATGCATGATCTGGAGGCGTATACAAAAGCGATCCATGAGAAAAACAGTGATGCCATCATCATAGTCGATGCGGTGCAGGGTGCGCCGCATGAGCTGATTGATCTCAGCAGATGTCATGTTGACGGTATCAATCTAGCACCTTATAAAATGTTCGGTCTGCGTGGTGTCGGATTTGCCTGGATGTCAGACAGGCTCGCGCGTCTGCCGCATCACAGATTGCTGGCCACGGATGAAATGAACTGGGATCTCGGCAGTGCGACCCCGGCACATTATGCATCATTTTCTAAGATTGTCGATTATATTTGTGAAATCGGTTTTTATTTTAATGAAAGTACTGACAGAAGAACATTGATTGAAGAGGGCATGACAAGAATAACACTTCAGGAGCAGGCGATATTGAACAGGCTTTTGAATGGTTCTGAATCAATAAAAGGTACGAAGGAACTCAACAATGTGACAATCCATTTTGAAGAAGCGAACGGCATCAATCAGGATCTGATTCTGGCGATGACATTCAGTAATATGTCCAACAGCCGGGCAGTTGAAATATACAAGGAAAATAATATCCAGGTGTTTGCTAGAGAAGCCTCGAGTCATTATTCCAGACGTATTTTAGAGGCGGTGGGCCTTGAATCACTTGTCAGGGTCTCTCCGGTTCATGTTCACAATGCTGAAGATGTAGACGAGTTTTTAAGAGTGACAAAAATGATTGATGAAATGTAGTGTGTAAGCATTTTATTTCAATAATTCCTTGTAAATAGGTAGAATTTGAATCAATAAGGAGGATTTGATTATGTCTAATGAAATACAACATTTGGTTTTAGGTTCGGATGAAGCTGAAACGACAATAGAATCATTTATCAATATCGGCTGCCCGTTCTGTTCGACATATATGGGAGTGGTGGATGAAATCTTTGCACCGTATATCGAATCAGGCAAGGTCAAACATATCATCAAACATGTGGACCGTACGAACGGTGCATTGCTGAAAGGTACGGTGGCAGGCACATATTTAAATTATGATGAACCTGAGAAAGCATATGAAAATATGAAGGAACTGCTGGAATCGAGACCTGAATGGACAGGTAGTTTTGAAGAAACACTGATGAAGCTTGAAGCGATGAATCTGGTCGAACAAGTTGGCCAGGCCGGCCGTACGCGGGAAATATTAGCTGAAGCGACCGAACGCGGCGTCCGGGTGGTACCGACCGTGTTCATTGATGAAGAGAAATTTGATTTCCCTGTTAAGGGTGAAGAGGCTGAAATCAAAGAGGCATTTAAAACAAAATTGGAAAGTCTGTAAGTGCATAAATAGGACACCGGTCTTCAGTGTCCTATTTATTTTGTTCATGAACAAAACGTTAGTCATTTCTCGATTTTATTGATATAATTAATATGTGAAATTAATAACAAACTATGGAGGGATTTTAATGAAAGGCTGGCAATTTGTAGATACAAATAAGCCGTTGGAGTTAGTCGAAAAAGAAGATCCGAAAGCTGAAGCTGGAAAAGTTGTTATTGATATGAAAGTGGCCGGTCTCTGCCACTCGGACGTGGGTGTTTTAAGAGATGAAGGCTGGAAAGCGTTACTCGGCGAACTGCCTGTCATCATGGGCCACGAAGTCGCAGGTGTCATCAGTGAAGTGGGCGATGGTGTTACGGACTATAAAGTGGGAGATAAGGTTGCTGTATGTCCGACAGGACCGAGCGGTACTGCACCGGGCTATGCATACGACGGCGGTTTTGGTACGAAAGTACTGGCACCGGCTGAAGACCTTGTGATAATACCTGGTGGTGTGTCATTTGCAGCAGCTGCTGCCGGAACGGATGCTGGTATGACTTCTTACCATGCGGCTTTCAACAAAGGCGGCATCAAAAAAGGGATGAAAGTCGGTATGATCGGTATCGGCGGTCTTGGTCAGATTGCTCTGGAAGCGGCAATTGCCGAGGACATTGAAGTGTATGCAATCGATACAAATCCTAAAGCGAGAGAATTGGCTAAAGATTTGGGCGCTGCAGGCGTGTATGAAAATGTTAAAGAGATTGCAGAATTCGAGCCTGAAGTAATCATTGACTATGCCGGTTTTGACATTACGACACGTGAGGCACTTGAATCTGTCGGTTTCCAGGGTAAAGTGGTTCTTGTCGGCATGGGTAAACTTGAAACGACGGTCAATGTCACTTCGATGATAACGAAGCAGGCGACACTCGTCGGCAGTAACGGCGGTACAAAACAGGATATAGAAGATATGTATGCACTGATGGCTGAAGGAAAAGTCAGTCCGAAAATCACTGAAATCACATTTGATGAAATACCTGTAGGCATTCAAATGTTGGAAGATAACAAAGTGACCGGACGTCTTGTTGCAAACATGGAAAAATAATTTGGGTTCAATAAAAACCTGAAGATGCAGATTTGTTCTGCGCCTTCAGGTTTTATTTATTTTTAAAGCATGCTGCCGAACCACAGACCAATCATCGTCCCCAGATAGTTTCCGATGATGTATCCGAGTGTACCGATGATCAGGATCGGTCCGACGAGTTTGACCCAGCCTCTGGAAATTGCCATCGCTGCTGCTGTCGTCGGGCCGCCAATGTTGGCGTTACTCGCCAAAATGATTTCTTCCAAATTGAATTTGAATAATTTTCCGGCACCGAACGAGATGATCATATTGATAAATACCATGATTGCAGCGAATACCAGGATGATTGGTGCATTCTGGATGATCAACGGTATGGATGCGGGGACACCGATGACAACGAAGAATATATAGATCAGGAAAGTTCCGATTTCCTGTGCACCATTGATACTTTCAAAATATTTCGGTACCAGTGTCACCAATAATAATGTCAATGTCGTCAGCATCAGATAGTCATCACCGATGACGCCTCTTACAATGGATAAAAAGACATTTGCGTCTTCAGGAATTATATTCCTGAAGAACTCGGCTGCTGTGAAAGATATGGCTACAATTACGAAGGATGTGCCGACGGCAAGAGCGATATCCCTGAGGGCGATATCCTTTCTCTGCCAGTAAGAAGCAGCTTCATTCTCACCCCCGGCATTCTCCTCCCTTTCATCAATATGCGGCGTACCGTATTTTGTTCTGAAGAAATTGATGGCCGGTATCGAAATAAGAACTAAGAAATATAAAGCCATCAACAAATTATCCGCAACAACAGTTGATGAAATAAGTCCTTCCGGGACTTCGAACCTGGCTGACATGGCTGCAAAGTTCACACCGCCGCCCGTGTACGATCCGGTTAACATGGCTGCAACGAGGTCAATCTGCGGGATGAAAGATCTCAGCAGGAAGAAACCGATAATCGCTCCTGCAACTGTTCCGATGGAGCTGATCAGGAATATGCCCAGTAAACGGCCGCTCTCCCTCCATATTTTTACGATATTCGACTGGAACAAAAGAAGCGGAATGGATAAAGGTACGACATAACTCCAGACAGCATCATAGACCGGTGAGGCCACCGGGATAATCTGTAAGTTTGCAAGCAGCATCGCTCCGACCAGGGCAATGATTGCACCGGATAATTTTGATGCCCAGGAAAATTTTTGTTCGAGTACGATACTGACTGCCGCCCATCCAACTAAAAATGCCCATAAAACCCAAGTCTGATCTGGCGAAATTAAAGAATTCACTTCTTCCATTGAGTTTACCCCCTTGTATATTTGGAGTCGATTATACCACTATTATCAAATAATAAGTAATTGGAAAAAGATTCCGAAAAGAAGGGCTGCTGATAACTTTTTTGTGTGAAAAGTAATGTTTCCGGTTACTCATCCATATGTTGGGGAATAAAAAGTATAAAGGGTTTTTTGAACTGTCATTCATTACTTGGATTAATATGTGCACTATATTCTTTGAAAGTGCCTTTGGAATGATTTATAATTTATTATTAATGTCTTAATGAAAATGAAATTTACTTCAGAGGGGAGGTTGTTCCATGCACAATTATGCAGGAAAATTAATGGTTGGTATCATTACCGGATTATTAATTTTTATCGGTTTGAATCAGAGTATTTCAGCTCAGGATCAAAATCTGGCGGATATGATTGAAGTGCGGACAACGGATAGTTCTAATAATGCTGAAGCTGAGCAGATGATAGAGAGATTAAATAATGTAGATTCAAGAATTCTATATGAAACCAACCGTTCTGGAGTAAGTATTATTTTAATGGACGTGCCTTTGACTGAACTGCCTGAATTCCAGCATCTCTCCGGTACTGTGCCGAGAGGCTGGGAACAGAGCGGAAGCACATGGGATAATGTACCCGGAGCCGGCGGATTTACGACAGCAGCGAGAATAGGTTACAGCGATGCTGGTAACGGGCATTCGACCATCAACCTGGAACTGCATGAATACGCCCATGCAGTGGATTCATATACAGCAGGTTTCACATTCAGTTCAACATCAGAATTCAATGGGTTGATGGCAAGTGAGAAAAATGCATTGTTCGGAGACCATCAGGTACCTGGGTATTTTGATGTCCCGAGTGAATACTTTGCAGAAGTGTTTGCGATGTATTACCTTGGCGGGGAAGAGCGCAATAAACTGCAGTCGAGAGCACCCCAGACATATGAATACATCGACACACTCCATAACCGTATTGTGACGTTCGGAGAAATTACCGGCAACACAATGACCATTCACTGGGATGCTCATGAAAATGCTGAATCTTATAATGTTTATCAAGATGGTGAATTGGTAGATAATGTGTCTGAAACTGAATATGAAGCAACAGATTTAGAAACGAATACAAACTATGAATTTTACGTAGAACCGTTGAATGATGACGGCGATGCCTTATTCACATCTTTCTTCCGCCACGCGTCAACTTCAGCGGAACCGGATGATTCGGCTGAGGAAGAAGAGGCGCCGGATGTTGATGACTCTAAATTGGAGGAAGCAATCAGCCAGGCAGAAGAGGTTCCAGAGGCTGAAAGGTCAGATGATTTAGCCAATGCGCTGAGTGAAGCACAGGAAATGCTTTCTGAAAGTGACGAAGGAAATGTCGAAGAACAGTCATCGATTGATGAAGCGGCTGAAACGTTACTGACCGCAATAGAAGAGAATTCAATGGATGAAGAAGAGAGACCTGAACAAGACGCCCTTGAATCCTCCGATGAAGAACAGACTGAATCAGAGGCGTCTTCAGAAGAATCAGAATCCGGGGAAGATGCTGCATCTGAGGAGGAGACACCGGAGAACAGTGCATCTGAAGATGAAACTTCCGGAGAAGAAACTGTTTCAGAAGGAGATCAGTCTTTAGAGACAAATCCTGAAGAAGGTGCTTCAAAAGAAGATGAATCATCCGACGAAAAGTCTGAAGCAGAAGAAGCTTCACAAGTTGAAACAGATGAAGAGAGTGAAGCGGTAGCGAATCCCATTTTTGATGGCAATCACTTTATTTTCATCGTCGCAGTAATGCTGCTGATTTTAGCCGCAGCTTCAGCTGTACTGATTAAAGTATTAAGGAAGTAAACTAACACTGGAAATATCGGACTGCCCGTGCAGTTCGATATTTTTATCTGTAATTATGAATTTTAGAGAATAAAATGATATCATTCATATAACTACACTTTAGGAGGATTTCCATGTCAATAGCTGATGAATTGTATGAAGCTTATATAGAAAAAGTACCGTTGGCACTTGGTAGCATTGATGTTCAGACAATCAAGGATGCTTATCAAATTCAGGATGAAGTTTTAAAATTGAAGACTGAGGATAATGATGAAGTGCTGAGAGGGTACAAAATCAGTTTAACGAGCAAAGAGACACAGGATATTTTCAATCATGATGAACCCCTCTATGGTGCATTGACTCATAAAAATATAATCAACGATGCATCCATGTCAGATTATAACGTACCCAAGTTGGAGATGGAACTTGCATTTCTGGTACAGGAGGACCTGTCTATTGAAGATAGCCCGGAAGATATACTCAGTAAATGTATGATTGCACCCGGTCTTGAAATACCCGATGGACGTTATGAAGACTGGTTTCCACACGCATCTAAATATGAGGTAGTATCTGACAGTGCCGTCGCCGGCAGTGTTACGTTTGGAAACAGTGACTACTTCAATTATAAGGATTTAGATGATATTAAAGGGACGCTTAAATTCAACGGTGAAATCGTTAAAGAAGGACGGTCGAGCGAAGTCATGGGCCATCCGGCTGAAGCGGTGAAATGGCTGGTCCAAAAGCTTCATGAAGAAGGTAAAGTGATTGAAGCGGGGTGGGTCGTTTCTTCAGGTACATTTAATTTGCCGATAGATTTGGAAGAAGGCCTTTATGAAGCAGAATATGAAAATATAGGTACTGTCACGCTTGAAGTACATTAAAGCAAAGTAAAACCGGCAGCGCATCTGATGCGCTGCCGGTTTTACTATAGAATATTATAATTTAACAATCCAGCCGAAAGGATCTTCCAAAGTGCCATATTGAATGCCTGTATAGTGATTGTAAAGATCTTCCGCAACAGGACCGACCTGATTGTTATTAACAATATAGTCTTCGCCGTGAACGTTCATGCGGCCGACTGGCGAGATGACAGCTGCCGTCCCTGAACCGAAGATTTCACTGATGCTGCCGTCCTGGAGGCCGTCACGCAGATCGTCAAGAAGGATTTTCTCTTCTTTCACTGTATAACCTTTATATTCAGCAAGCTGGATCAAAGATTTTCTTGTAATACCTGAAAGGATGGAGCCGTTCAATTTTGGTGTGATCAGTTCGTTATTCCTGACGAAGAAAATATTCATGCTTCCGACTTCCTCGACATATTTCTGTTCAACACCGTCCAGCCACAAAACCTGTTCGTAACCAAGTTCTGCGGCTTTCTGCTGTGCAAGAATACTTGCAGCATAGTTGCCGGCACACTTGATGGCGCCGACGCCGCCGCGTACTGCACGGACGTAGTCATCCTCGACATAGATGCTTGTCGGATCCAGCTGACCGCCGTAATATCCTGCAACAGGGGATAGAATAATATTATATTTGTATGTTCTTGCAGATCTGACGCCTAAAAAGGCTTCATCTGCAAATATGAACGGACGAATATATAAAGACTGTCCGGGACCGTCAGGCACCCAGTCACGTTCTAATTTAATCAATTCATAAAGTGCATTCAAGCTGGTCTCCTCATTGATCTGAGGCATTGCAAGACGCTCTAAAGAGGTATTCAGCCGTTTGAAGTTCTCATCCGGTCTGAATAATAAAATATCATCACCGTTCTTGTATGCTTTCAAACCCTCAAAAACAGATTGTCCATAATGGATACCGTTTGCAGCGGGAGAAATCTCGAGATTTTTATACGGTACAATGGCAGGTTCTTCCCACCCATGCTCAGGTGTATAATCCGATGTGAACATATAGTCCGTAAACACCGTTCCAAATTTCACCGTTGATACATCTGGTTTTTCTTTCAATGAAATTGCTTTCTCGATTTGTATTGTTTGTCCCATAATGGACCCTCCTTCTAACTTTAAAACAAGCCATTTACTTGATTTGAAAATTAGTGTTTATTTTATCAAGGAAACATTAATAAAGCAAGTTGTTTTCAGATTATTTAAAATTTAATTTTATTTCTAACAACAGCCTATACTGGATGGGAACTTGTTATACTAGAATTATTATGAAATAAAAGACGAGGAGTGAAGTAATGGAGAAGATAAGACTTGCTGTAATTCCCGGAGATGGCATCGGGCATGAAGTAATGCCCGGAGCCCTGAAAATACTGGAGCGTCTGGCAGAATTGCACGGGGGGCTGAAGTTCGAGTTCGAACATTATGATTATGGCTGCGATTATTATTTGCAGCATGGTGAAATGATGCCGGAGGACGGGATTGACAGGCTCAGTGAAAGTGATGCAGTATTTTTAGGTGCTGTAGGAGATGTGAATAAAGTACCGGATCACATATCATTATGGGGGCTGCTAATAAAAATTCGCAGGGAATTCCAGCAGGAAGTCAATGTCAGGCCGGCGAAAGTTTTTGAAGGGGTGAAATCTCCGCTCGGCAATCCAAAAGATTTTGATCTTATCGTTGTGAGAGAGAACAGTGAAGGTGAGTACAGCTCAGTCGGCGGGCGAATGTTCCACGATGAACATGAAGTCGCCATTCAAAGCAGCGTGTTCTCAAAGCGTGCGACTTCCCAGGTGATGGAATACGCTTTTAAGCTTGCACAGTCAAGAGGAAACATGGTAACGAGTGCCACAAAGTCAAACGGTATTTATCATGCTATGCCTTTTTGGGATGATGTGTTCAAAGAAGTGTCAAAGGAATATCCGGATGTTTCTACGACTTCTGAACATATTGATGCGCTGTCTGCGTCGTTTGTCACCCGTCCGGAACGGTATGATGTCGTGGTGGCGAGTAATTTATTCGGTGATATTCTATCCGATATCGGAGCGGGCGTCATGGGGAGTATCGGTATTGCACCGAGTGCAAACTTGAATATGAACGGAAAATACCCATCCATGTTCGAACCGGTTCACGGCTCGGCCCCTGATATTGCCGGACGCGGCCTTGCGAATCCGATTGGTCAAATATGGACGGCGAAAATGCTGCTTGACCACTTCGGGTATAAGGATTTAGGCAGTCAGCTTCTGAAAGCGATAGAAGATACTTTAAGAGCAGGAATCATGACACCGGACATCGGTGGAGACGTATCAACTGACGAAGTGACTGCCTCAATTTTGAATCGACTGTAAATAGAAACAGTTAGTAAGGAGGAAAGAGCGTGAAGGAGCGTTTATGGACCCGTGACTTTATCATAGTTTTCATATTCAATTTCTTTATTATGCTGGCCATGTTCCTGCTGATGGTAACAATCAGCGGATATGCAATCGATGCGTTCGGCATCTCGACTAGTAATGCAGGGCTCGCAGCAGGGATATTTATCGTCGGTTCATTAATCGGCAGAATCGTTACCGGACATCAATTGAGTCTGATGGGTGCGAGAAAAATCATGTATATCGGTACAATCATGTTCATCGTTACATATGGACTTTACTTTTTTGCCGGGAACTTCTGGATGCTGCTCATTGTCAGGTTTTTTAACGGGTTTGCCAATGGTGTGGCGACAACAGCAGTCGGGACGATTGCGGCGCTGGCACTCCCGGCGAAACGGAGAGGTGAGGGGATCGGCTATTTCAGTCTGAGCTTTGTCATGGCGACGGCCATCGGACCTTACGTTGCATTCACATTGCTTGAATATGTAGATTATCAAATGCTGTTTCTTCTTGTCTTTATCGTCGTATTGATAGCAAGTATATTTACGATTTTCATAAAGACGGATAATGAAACAATCGACCTGACAAAAGAACCGAAACCGAAGTTTCAATTTGTTGACAGGGATGCACTGCCTGCCGCAACGACGATACTTATTGTCTGTCTTGCCCATTCAACAATATTCTCGTTCATCGCTTTATATGCAGAGGAACAGGGCTTGAGTACGGCTGCGGGCTACTTCTTCCTGGTCAATGCTATTGTAATGCTGGTCACCCGGCCGTTTACGGGCCGGCTGATGGACCTGAAGGGTGCCAATATCATCGTCTACCCGGCATTCGTTGTTTTGTTCGCGGCATATCTCGTACTCGGCAATGCACAATCCGGGTGGATGCTGCTGCTGGCAGGCGGACTGATCGGCCTCGGTTATGGTAATTTCCAGTCGATTATCCAGGCATTATGTATTAAACTTGCAGAACCGAAAAATGTCGGTCTTGCAACTTCAACGTTTTTCATCTGCCTGGATTTCGGCCTCGGTGTAGGATCATATATATTCGGCCAGCTTGTACCATTCATAGGGTACGGCGGCCTGTACAACTCAATGACAATTATCGTTGTTATTGCAGCGGTAATGTATTACATGGTATATGGAAGAAAAGAGAAATATATGACAATATAAAAAAACTGAACTTGCGCCGGATAGGCAAAAGTTCAGTTTTTATTTTGCTTTTCCTTTCCATCTGCTCTGGCATTGTTATAAATATTCACTGCAAGCAGAATGAACATGAGCCCGAATATGACGAAGGGGTTCAACAGCGTTTTTTCCAACAGCAGGTTCATCACAGCAGCCAATAATAAGATGATCATACCTATGACATAAATTCTCTTAACGGTCTTTTTAGTCAAAATAAAACCCTCCAGACTTCAAACATTACATTTTCCATATTATTAAGAAACCACAGGGGTCATAATATTTATATAATCGTTGTTATTCTAACATAAATGAAGAACAGTCATTATGAAACATTTATTAATGATATTCATGAGTATTTTATTATTAACACCCTGCATAGTGGAGGGTGATAAATACCTCCAGGTTGAAGTGTCTTCAGCTTATGGGGATTAAAGCATCCAGAATGACAGCGGTATCATCATCTAGGGTATTCACGAATGAAATTTTATACGACGAGTCATTTTCCTGCGAATTTGATATAATCAGGATGAATATAACAGAGGAAGAGTGATATCATGCCACAGGCAAATAAAAAGATGAAAAATATAGAAGTACCGGGCACGAGACAGTTCGCAAACCGTGTGGAAGAGTTCCCGGATGCAGTGGATCTGACACTTGGACAGCCCGACTTTGATACACCGGAACCGGTGAAGCAGGCGGCGATTGATGCGATTAATACAAAGTCGATGAAGTATTCCCACAACACGGGACTGCTTGAACTGAGAAGGGCGATCAGCGACTATTATAATGAGCGCTATGGAGCGGAATATGATCCGAACGGGGAAGTGCTGGTCACTGTCGGCGGCAGTGAAGGGATAGACGGCATTCTCAGAGCCATCATCGATCCGGGAGACGAAGTGCTTATTCCGGCACCGACCTATCTGGGTTACGAACCGATTATCGAGCTCAGCGGCGGTGTGACAAAGTTCATTGATATGTCTGAAACTGATTACATCGCGACACCTGAACTGATTGAATCGAATATTACGGAAAAAACTAAAGCAGTGCTGCTGAATTACCCGACGAACCCGACTGGAGTCACATACACTGAGGCGCAGATGGATGCGCTTGTGGAAGTATTTAAAAAGCATGATATTTTTGTTATTACAGATGAAATTTATGGTGAGAACACTTTGGAAGATGAACATATCAGTCTGGCAAAATATCCGGACATCAAAGAAAAGGCGATTATCGTCAACGGACTCAGCAAGTCTCATGCGATGACAGGCTGGCGTATCGGATATGTGGTCGGACACAGAGTGATTATGGAAGATATTACAGCCGTCCACCTTTATAACACGATCTGTGCGAGCATTCCGAGCCAGTATGCAGCAATTGAAGCACTGACGACTCAGCTTCATGTGCCTAAAGAGATGAACCAGGCGTATATTCAACGACGAGATTATATTTATAAGAGATTGGTCGATATGGGGCTTGAAGTGTCGAAGCCGACCGGTGCCTTCTATATCTTTCCGTCGATCAGCAAGTACGAAAAAGATTCTTTCAAGTTTGCGACGGACCTGCTTGAAAATGTCCATCTGGCAGTCGTCCCGGGGCGCTCATTTTCCGAATACGGTGAAGGGCATATCAGACTGTCATTTGCCTGCAGTATGGAAGAATTGACTGAAGCAGCAGACCGTCTGGAGAAATATATTAAAATACTGGATATGAAATAGATAGTGAAAATGCCTTCTTGAGGAAGGCGTTTTTAATTTATCAGAAAATCTTTAGATTTTTGTATCATGTATCGAAGGGATACGATACAGATGAATGAAATATGAAAAGGGGAAGATTATCGATGAATATAAAAGAAATCGCAAAACACGTGTACAATGCCGAAGACAGCCATTATCCGATTGACCGGATCACTGCAGAATCTAATGATATTACAATCGATCAGGCTTATGATATCCAGGAGGAAGTCATCCGTCTGAAAGAGAATAAAGGCCAGAGGATCACTGCGTATAAAATGGGCCTGACGAGCAGGGGGAAAATGGAACAGATGGGCGTCAATGACCCGATTCACGGAAAAGTTTACGACTATATGGAGAAATACGACGGAGAGACATTGACGTTTGATGGCTACCTTCATCCGAAAGTTGAAGCTGAACTGGTGTTTATTCTTAAAGATGATATCAAAGGAGAAGATATCACAATTGATGAGGTGATGGAGCGCACTGAATCTGTCATACCGGCACTTGAAATCATCGACAGCAGATATAAAAATTTCAAGTTTACGCTGCCTGACGTCATAGCAGACAACACTTCGGCCAAAGGTGTTGTTTACGGCAAAGAGAAGTTTATTCCCGAAGGGCATGAACTTGAAAATATCAGTGTTTCAATCCATACGAATGGGGAGGAAAAAATTACAGGAATGAGTTCAGCTGTTCTCGGTCACCCTGCTGAGTCGGTGGCAACACTCGCAAAGATGCTGTATGAACGGAATGGTTCCGGTTTGAAAAAAGGAGATGTCATCTTTACCGGAGGGATGACCGAAGCAATCCATTTAAATAAAGGTGATGAAGTAGTCACTAAATTCGAAGGTATGGGTGAAGTGAAATTCAGTATCAGTTAAATCAGACCATTCACATTAAGAGAACTTAATAAAATTTACGTAAATAAAACAAAGCGGCTGAAAACTAAATAAAGATTTACGTCATATTAAAACTGCATGAACATTGAACCTTTATCATATAAATGTAAGTGATTATTATATGATTCAAAATTCTTGGGAGGTTTACTGTTAATGAATGTCAATTTGTTTAATGACAAGAAATTTATGACTGCATTCGGTGTCGCATTTGCAGCACTGTTACTTTTATTATCATCGTTGTTCAACCCGGCTGCACTCGCTGCAGGCGGAGGCGGTCCCGATGGTGCCCCTTCAGAACCGGTGACGGAGCAATTCATCCCTGAACTGACAGATGAGAAGCCGGAGGTGGCTGAAATAGAGGCGAACAACGCTCCAAACCGTATCTCAGCCACATTCAACGGTGATACGACAAGCGGGATGGGCTTCAATTGGTATACGACAGATCTATATGAAGATTCAAAAGTGTGGGTTTCCAAAAGCGGAGACTTTGACGATTCAATGGAATTTGAAGCCGAAGCACAGGAAGTCACTTCCAGTTACGGTGAACGTGACGAAAACGGCTACTATATCTTTGCCGATGTAGAAGAAGACGAAGAAGGAGAACCTGTGACAGATGAAAATGGCGAACCGGTAATCAACGGTTATTATACTGATGAACAGGCGCACGGCGGAGACTGGATGTCCGGTTCTGAATACGGACAGATGGATCTCATCGATGTTAAGGAGTATTCCTATAAAGCAGAGGCGGCTGAACTTGAACCGGACACTACATACTATTACCAGGTAGGCAGTGAGTCAGGTGAAATCAGTGAGGTCGGAGAGTTTAAAACATCGGGTGAATCAGGAGATCCATTCAAATTTGTACATTACACAGATACTCAAAATGCATTCTGGAATGAAAATGTCCGTAATGAAGCGGCATTTGGTGCTGACACATTACAGAAGGCACTGGAAACTGCAGGAGAGACAGACTTCGTACTTCATACGGGCGATGTAGTCGAAGTTGCTGAAGTGGAAGATGAGTGGGTGGATATTTTTGAACAATCCAAACCGTATTTCATGCAGTCGGCAATGGCGGTTGCACCCGGCAACCATGATGAATATGCACTGGACTGGAACGATGACCCTGTGACAGGGAAATTCAATGAACACTTCAATGTGCCGGTGACTAACGATGCGGTGGACGGCGGTTCGTATTATTCATTCGATTATAATGGCGTTCATTTTGTTACATTGAACACGAATGACAATAAAGAATCCGACGACAATCCGAATGGCGGTGCAATCGGCAAAGAGCAGATGGAGTGGATTAAGGCAGACATCGAACAGGCCCGCGCTAATGGTGCAAAGTGGGTAGTTCTGAACTACCATAAGCCGCTTTACTCGAAGTCATATCATTCACTGCAGGATGAAGATGTTCAGGAAATCAGAGAAGAGTTGACTGCTTTAATCGATGAACTGGATGTAGATCTTGCACTTCAGGGTCATGACCATGTCGTTTCAAGGACACACTCATTAACGCATGTTGATTCTGATGAAAACTTCTCGAATGGACAAGTGGAAGATGTGGAGTCGTTTGTAGGTGACAATGGTGTTGAATATATGGAAAATCCTGAAGGGACGACATACATCTTGCCTAACACCGGCGGAACAAAAGAGTATGATGACGTTTATTCCAAAGGAGTCGACCACCTGCAGGAAGTCAGACCAGACCTTGACTGGATGACTCAGGAAGATATGGACTACTACAATGACTTGTTTGCATACGGCAACCAGCCGCAGGAAACAGATTCATTTGAAGATTCTCATTCAAACAATAGGGATTCAGCAGTACAGAACTTCGCAGTTTATGAGATGGCAGACGACGAACTCGTTGTCAGCATGTATCAGATCGAAGGTGAACTGCTGGAAGGTGAAGAAAGAACAGTAGAAATGGTAGATCAGTTCGGTATCGTTAAAGATGCGGAATAAAAATATTGAGTGATGTTGAAAGAGGCCGGAATTCCGGCCTCTTTTTTGGATGAAAGTGTGTTCTCCGGTATGGTGCAGAAGCGGTGCCGCAATAAAAAGGCAGATCGTTCTCCTTAAATTGCACACTCTTCTAATCTCGATTAAAATTGTTATGAGTAATAAAATAACGGAGGGGTTTTAATGGAGTTTCAAAAAACGACGGTGGAGCAGTTCTTCACACCGTACAGCATCGGGGATTTTTCAATCAGCGCAGACGAGAAAAAGCTGCTCTTTTCCTCAAACATGAATGGGAAAGTGAATATATACGGAATGGACCTGCCGAATTATTATCCGTATCAGTTTTCCGGCAAAGATGAAAGTACGAGCTTTATCCAGGCCGCACCCAATGGGGACTATGTGCTGGCGGGTTTTGATAAAGACGGCGATGAAAATCATAAGATTTATGCCATACCACCCGAAGGGGGTATACCTGAGCAGCTGATTGATGCAAAAGACAAAGATAAATTCATGTTCACTAAATTATCGAAAGACGGTTCAAGAGTCTACTATAGTTCATCAAAGGGCAATGACAGCTATTTGAATTCATACGTCTATGATATAGAAACAAAAGAAGAGAGGCTGCTGCATGAGGGCAGGGGCGGTCCGACACATCTGATCGATGTCTCACAGGATGAAGAGAATTCAGTTTATGTCACGGCATATGCAAATACTTATATGATTGGGTTTATTAAAACTGAAGAAGGTATTAAGTATTTGACGCCTGATATTGATAAGGTACACACCGTCGGCAGCATCACATTTGTAAAAGATGATGAAGCCTGGTTTGTAACCAATTATGATTCAGATTACAGTTATCTTGCGAAATATGATCTGACAACCAAATCTTTTGAAAAAGTGCTCGATTTCGAACAGGAATCGCTGATGATGATCAAATTCAACCGTCATACGAATATGATGTATCTTCTGACCCAAAAAGGGGTGGTGCAAAATCTATATTATTATGATTTGAACCATGATCAGCTCGAACCAATCACAGCGCCGGTCACTTTGTTCAGCGGGCTGGTCACAACGCGCAGCGGTGTATTGTATGTCAAAGGTACAAGCGCTGCGGTACCGACGAATATTTTCAAGTATGAAAATGAATCATGGGAACAGATGACTAAAAATAAAGTGCCCGGTGTCATTCCGAAAGATATGGTCGAACCTGAAGTCATCACCTACAAATCATTCGATGATTTGGACATCGAGGCACTTTTGTTCAGAGCAAAACCTGATAATGCGAACGGGTATACAATATTCTGGCCGCACGGCGGACCGCAATACAATGAGAGTAAATCTTTCAGGGCGATGTTCCAGATTTTTTTAAACAGGGGCTACAATATATTCTGTCCAAATTTCAGAGGCAGTACAGGCTATGGTGCAGAATTTGTCAAGATGGTGGAAGGTGACTGGGGCCACGGCCCGAGACTCGATAATGTCGAAGGCATCAAATGGCTGTTTGATGAAGGCATATCCAGTGCCGACAAACTATTCCTTGTCGGCGGTAGTTACGGGGGTTATATGGCACTGCTCCTGCATGGCCGTCATCCGGAGTACTTCAGAGCAGTTGTGGATATTTTCGGGGTATCCAACCTGTTCACATTTTATAACTCTGTGCCGGAACATTGGAAGCCGCTCATGAAACGATGGCTCGGTGATCCCGTCGAAGATAAGGAACGATTTGAGAAGGACAGTCCGGTAACATACCTGGATACGATGACGAAGCCGATGCTCGTCATACAGGGAGCGCATGATCCCCGGGTGGTCAAAGATGAATCGGATCAGATTGTGGAGAAACTGAGAAATGCCGGACGTGAAGTTGAGTATATCGTACTGGATGATGAAGGTCATGGTTTCTCCAAAAAAGAAAATGAAATTCTTGTATACAAATCAATGCTTGAGTTTTTAAATGAACACCAGTAATTTTCGGCCCGCTTTTGCGGGCTTTTTATTGTTGACACTTATACCCCATTGGGGTATAATATAATCAGAGAATAAGATTGGGACGGTGAAGAATATGGAAGAGACATTACATGATCACGCAGTGATACCGAGGACAGATGATGAAAAAGATAAAGTAAAGAAACGTCTTAGACGCATCGAAGGACAGGTCCGGGGAATACAGAAAATGATTGAGGAAGACCGTTACTGTGTAGATATCCTCATTCAGATCAGCGCCATCCAGTCTGCGCTTAAAAATGTGGGCTATGAAGTCACAGAAAGGCATATGAAACATTGTGTGACGGACGCGATAGATAAAGGTGAAGGTGACTCATCAATCGAAGAACTGATGGCGGTACTGAAGCAGTTTTCAAAATAATTAAAGGAGGCCGGAAAAGTGGAAAACAGAGAAAGCACAAGGCTGAATGTCACGGGGATGACCTGTGCGGCCTGTTCAAACAGAATAGAAAAAGTATTGAACAAGATGGACGGTGTTGATGCCAAAGTCAATCTGGCTACAGAACAGGCAACCGTTGATTACGATAAAAAGAATATCAAAATAGACGATATTACGAACAAAATTGAAAATCTCGGCTATGGTGTCCAGTACGATGAAGTTGAGTTTGATATTTCAGGCATGACTTGCGCGGCCTGTTCAAACAGAATAGAAAAAGTACTGAACAAGACCGGCGGTGTGTCCAGCGCCACGGTCAATCTCGCGACAGAAAATGCCGTAATCGAGTATAACGCCAATGTTCTTTCTGAAGGAGACCTGATTGCCCGCATCGACGATTTAGGCTACGGTGCCACGGCAAAAGAAAGCGCTGAATCGAGAGAAGAGAAAAAAGGTAAAGAATTGTCGAGGTTAAAATGGAAAGTGATCATCTCTGCTTTGCTGTCACTGCCGCTGCTTGTGACAATGCTGGATCACTTATTCGGAATGAGTCTTCCTGGTATATTTATGAATCCATGGTTCCAGCTCGCATTTGCAACCCCTGTACAATTCATACTGGGCTGGCAGTTTTATGTCGGGGCATATAGAAGCTTAAAAAGTTTAAGCGCCAACATGGATGTACTGGTCGCTATGGGTACGACTGCAGCTTTCGGTTTCAGTCTGTTTGAAACATACAGATGGATGACCGGGGCCACCGCTGATCCGCACTTATATTTTGAGGCCAGTGCAATCATCATTACTCTGATTTTATTCGGTAAGTACCTAGAAGCCCGTGCGAAATCACAGACTTCAGGTGCGATAAAAGAACTGATGAATATGCAGGCGAAAGAAGCGAGAGTCTTGAGGGACGGCATTGAAACAATGATTCCTGCAGCGGAAGTCGCAGTCGGCGATGCTCTTGTCGTAAAACCGGGTGAAAAGTTTCCGGCAGACGGCGTAATCACTAAAGGAAGAACGTCTGTCGATGAATCGATGCTGACAGGTGAATCCATCCCGATTGAAAAGAATATTGAGGATAAAGTGACAGGCTCGACAATCAACCAGAACGGGAATGTTGTTGTGGAAGCATCCCGTGTCGGAAAAGATACAGCACTGCAGTCCATTATAAAAGTGGTTGAAGAGGCGCAGGGAAAAAAAGCGCCGATCCAGAGAATGGCTGATATTGTTTCCGGCTACTTCGTACCGATCGTCATCGGTATTGCGATTGTGACATTTTTAATATGGTACTTTATCGCATCCCCGTATAATCTTGAACCGGCATTGATTGCATCAATCACAGTACTTGTCATTGCATGTCCGTGTGCGCTGGGTCTTGCGACACCGACGTCAATCATGGTCGGTACCGGAAAAGGTGCTGAGAGCGGTATTTTATTCAAAGGCGGAGAGCATCTGGAGAAAACTCATAACCTTGATGCTGTCATTTTGGATAAAACAGGCACTATTACAAAAGGCAAACCGGAAGTGACGGACTTCACAGGTGATGAATATGTATTGAAGCTGCTTGCAGCAGCGGAGAACGGCTCTGAGCACCCTCTTGCAACAGCAATCGTCTCTTATGCAACAGAAAAGGCAATTGATATTCCTGAAGTGGATGATTTCATTGCAATACCGGGACATGGTATAGAGGCTGTTTTGGATGGCGACCGTGTTCTTGTCGGCACAAGAAAATTGATGGCAGATCAAAACATTGAAGTTGATTCTTACGATTCAGAAATGACACAATATGAATACGAAGGTAAAACGGCGATGCTGGTTGCAGTGAACAATCAAATTGCTGGTATTGTAGCTGTCCAGGATACTGTGAAAGATACCGCAAAAGAAGCAATTGCCTCCCTGCACGAACAGGGGCTTGAAGTGATCATGCTTACCGGTGATAACCAGCGTACAGCTGAAGCAATTGCAAGGGAAGTAAATATAGATACGGTGATTGCTGAAGTGCTGCCAGAGGAGAAAGCTGAACAGGTTAAGAAAGTTCAGGCCCAAGGCAAATCCGTGGCAATGGTCGGAGATGGTGTGAATGACGCACCGGCACTGGCAACGGCGGATATTGGAATCGCGATTGGGACGGGAACAGAAGTTGCGATTGAAGCGGCAGATATTACGATTATGGGCGGAGAACTGACGTTGATTCCAAAAGCGATCAATCTGAGTCACCAGACAATCCGCAATATCAAGCAAAATCTGTTTTGGGCATTCGCCTATAATTCAGCAGGCATCCCGATTGCTGCACTCGGTTTCCTCGCACCATGGGTGGCTGGTGCTGCCATGGCATTCAGCTCTGTCAGCGTTGTGACCAACGCCTTAAGACTGAAAAGAGTAAAAATATAATAATATATAAAATAATATGGAGGTATTTAATATGAACACAACATCAATCAAAGTTGAAGGTATGACTTGCGGACATTGCAAAAGCTCGGTGGAAGGTGCTTTAGGCAAGCTCTCCGGAGTGAGCAAAGCGGAAGTCGATTTAGAAGCCAACAAAGTTTCTGTCGAGTACGATGAAGATCAAGTCAATGTAGATGAAATGAATGAAGCGATTGAAGAGCAGGGCTATGATGTAGTATAATATTAAAAACATGAGCTTGTATCTGAAAATGATGCAAGCTCATTTTATTTTAAATCTGATATAATTAAAGAAATATAATCGAGTGTTAAAAAGGGTCTCAGAAAGGGGAAGATCTTTTGGTCTTTTTGATCATCATTTTATTATTCACTTCATTATTCTTTTCAGGAAGTGAAACAGCGTTAACGGCAGTGGATAAAGTGAAGCTGCAGGCAAAAGTGCAGGACGGAGATAAGAAAGCGGCGAAACTGCTGGGCGTCGTGTCAAAGCCGAGTGAGTTCATCACGACGATATTGATAGGTAATAATATCTCCAATATACTTCTGCCTACGGTTGTCACAGCGATGGCGATCGATTACGGATGGAATGTGGCGATTGCGAGTGCGGCTCTCACCATTACAATCATTTTATTTGCCGAAGTCATACCGAAATCAATTGCTGCGGCATTTCCCGAACAAATTTCAAATTTGGTCCGGCCGCTGATTACACTGATCATCATCATTTTCAAGCCGCTTACGGTCATTTTGAATTTTATTACGGATAATATTACCAAAATCTTATCAAGGGGCGAGCAGCCGGCCTGGACTGTATCCAAAGATGAGCTGGTGAACCTGATTGATATCGCGAACGCCGAAGGGGTATTGAAAGGGCGGGAACGGAACCGGATTAAAGGTATTCTGGATTTCCGCGATTTAAATGTGAAAGATATCATGTCCACACCGAGAACCGAGATGGATGCAATCAAATCGGATTCATCATATGATGAAGTGCTTGATACGGTTGTGAACCTGATGCATACAAGGTATCCGATCTATAATGAAAATCTTGATGATATCGTCGGTGTTTTCCATACTAAATATTTGCTTAGATGGTCACTCACCCCTGAGAAGAATCTGATAGATTTTGCAGATCCGGATCCTCTGACCGTCAAAGAATTTGATGCAGTGGAAAACGTATTGAGGAAGATGACGAAAGAGCGGCGTCATCTGGCGATTGTGCTCGATGAATACGGCGGCACAGAAGGTATCGTGACCCATGAAGACATTATCGAGAATATGCTCGGGTTTGATATTGAAGATGAGACCGACGTCAAAGGTGATGCCCTTGTAGATAAAATGACCCAAGATGAAATTATTTGTGACGGCAGAATCACACTTCATCGTTTGAACACGCAGTTTGAAACGGACATCCCGGAGGAAGAAGATACTCTGTCAGGATATCTGTTCAAGGAATTCAATGATATTCCGGTCCAGGGGGATGTGTTTAAAAATAAAGAGCTCGGACTCAGATTTGAAGTGGTAGTGATGGAAAGTCAGACGATCCGCACCATTCGGATTTTAAAAGAAGCACCAGAGGAAGGTACAGTTGAAAATAATGATTAGAAACAGAGCCCGGCGTGAAACGGGCTTTTTATTATGCATCAAATAATGATAAAATTGATATTATTCAAAATAGAGGGTACAATATGAAAAAATATGCGATTTCATTAGGCTTTGTCATTGCTTTGAGCAGGTTTTTGTATAAAGAGGATAAGAGTATCCAGGTTAATGAACGCGAGATTTACAGTGATCGGATTCCGAATGCTTTTGACGGTTATAGAATCGTTCATATATCCGATTATCACAATGCATGGTTTGGATGGAAGGCCCGTACGCTGTTAAATAAAGTTCACCAGGCAGAAGGCGACGTCATATTAATCACTGGTGATATCATTGATCGCAGAACACCAAATCTCAGACGTTCGAAGCATTTCATCAGACAGGTGTCGAAAATGTTGCCGGCTTACTATGTGACAGGCAATCACGAAGCACATTATAAAAGGTGGTTCAATCTGAAGAAATATATTACAGAATCAGATATGGAAAATGTGAGTTTTTCATCGGTGTCTCTGGTTAAAGATGGTGATAGTATAAATCTTGCCGGTATGCCGGACCCATGGTTTTTAGGCGATGAAGAAGATCCATATGTCCACTTATATTTTGATGAAGTGCTGAAAAAACGGATGAGCGAATTGCCGGAGGGCTTCACGATTTTAATGTCCCATCGCCCCGAACTTTTTCATATATACAGTAAATATGAACTGGACCTGGTTTTATCCGGCCATGCCCACGGGGGTCAGATCCGTCTGCCGTATTTTGGCGGACTTTATTCACCTCACCAGGGTATTTTACCGAAATACACCGAGGGGACGCATTATAAAAATGATACGGTATTATCCATCAGCAGGGGACTCGGCAACAGCAGATTCCCTTTCAGAGTATTTAACCGTCCCGAGATTGTTGTAATCACATTAAAAAAGAAATGATTGAGGTGAGATGATTGGTTGAACAGCTGACAGCATACGTCATTGTCATGTTCGTACTTGCGATGGTGCCGGGCCCGGATATGATGATCATCATGAAAAATACACTGGCATTGAACAAGTGGGCCGGGCGGATTACGCTTACCGGTATTCTGACAGGACATCTGTTCTGGATTGTCGTTTCCGTTGTCGGCCTCGCAGTGATCATCGCCAATTCTCCTGCAATCTTTAATACGATCAAATATTTGGGCGCCTTTTATCTGATATACATCGGTATTCAGAGTATAAGGGCGGGTGTACTTGTGCCGAGCCAGTCAATTGATCATATCGATTCCCTGAAAGAGTCTGTCAGCAGGAAATCGCTGATGCTGTCATTCAGACAGGGATTTGTCGCTAACATTTTGAATCCGAAAGTATTGATATTGTATATGACGATCATTCCTCAGTTTGTTGCGGACGAAGGTCAGACAGCACTTGGCTATAATCAGCAGATTTTGCTGCTGGCAGCGATCCTGCTCATTGTTTCAATCATCTGGTTTATGACGGTGGTCGAGCTTGTGAATTTGTTGAAACGCTGGATGAAATCATATGTATTTCAAAACTGGCTCAGTAAAGGGGCAGGTGCAGTCATCATCTTCTTCGGGATAAGGACATTGTTTTGGGGGTGATCGGGCACAGAAGCAGCCCGGGGCGCCCTTAATCTTATATATCAAATAAAAGGCATGACCCATTCAGTGAGGGTCATGCCTTTTTCATACCAGTCATCAATCAAAGAATACCATATCGATATCATTGTCAGCGGTAATCGTGTCTGTCTGTTTCAAATATTGTTTCATCTTGTCAAAATCCACTTCAGCACCGATGCCCGGCTGGTCGCTGACTTTCACAACACCATTTTCTGCAACGACTTCAGGCGTGATGATATCTTCTTCCCAGTACCGGCTCGAAGAAGCGGTATCGCCCGGCAGTGTGAAGTTGGATAAAGTCGTGATGGCAACGTTATGCAGCCTGCCGACACCGGCTTCAAGCATGCCGCCGCACCATAACGGGATGTTGTGTTCTGCTGCAAGGTCATGAATCCTTTTCGACTCGGTGATGCCGCCGACACGTCCGACTTTGACGTTGATGATTTTACAGCTTCCGAGTTCAATCGATGCTTTTGCAGCCTGATAACTGTCAATGCTTTCATCCAGACAGACCGGGGTCCGGATTTCTTTTTGCAGTTTGGCATGATCGACAATGTCACCCGCCGCAAGAGGCTGTTCAATCATCATCAGATTGAATTCATCCATGGCTTTCAAAAGCTCGATATCATCCAAAGTGTAGGCTGAGTTCGCATCCACCATCAAAGGAATATCCGGAAACTTATCTCTTATTTTTCTGAGCATTTCGATATCCCGGCCGGGTTTTATTTTCACTTTGATACGCTTATAGCCTTCTTCAACTTTTTCCTTAATTCTTTCAAGGAGCAGTTCATCGGTGTCTTCAAGCCCGAGAGATACTCCGACATCCACTTCGGTTTTCTTACCGCCGACTGCTTCAGCAAGCGTCATACCATTTTCTTTGGCATATAGATCCCACACTGCACCTTCAAGGCCTGCTTTGGCCATATTATTCTTTTTGAAAGGTACCAGTAAATTCCAGACATCATCAGGGTGGCTGATGCCATTTTTAATGATGATCGGCGCAAAGTACTTTTTCATAGCAATCAGTGCACTGTCCATAAACTCCTCTGAATAGAGCGGGTCTTCGCCGGCCACGCACTCGCCAAACCCTGACAGTCCATCTGCATTTACAGCTTCAACTATCGTGATGAATCGTTTCGTCTGAGTGCCGAAACTTGTTGTGAAGGGATTTTTCAAATCCATCTCTAACTGATGCAGTTTAATTTCTTTGATTTCCATAATACTCCTCCTAAACAGGTTCAAAAATCTTTTGAAATAAATACAATCATATAACCCGGATTCTCATTTACTATATTACCATTAAACAACGGTAAAACTTTAAATATAGGCATTGTTCTGCATTGTATTTAATATTTTATAAGTATATATTGAATATAATCATCAGATAATACAAATAATTAAGGAAGGATTTTTGAAATGACTGCTGAAAAGATACTGGAAGTTTTCAACCATATGCATGAGAATCCGGAGTTGAGCAATGAGGAATATGAAACGACGGATTATATATTTGATTATTTGAAGCAGGAAGGCTTCAACCCCGTCAGATTTAAAAATATTACAGGGCTCTATTGTGATATGGGCACCTTCAGTGAGGAGTATCCGAAAATCGGTATACGTGCTGACATCGATGCACTTTATCAGGAAGTGGACGGCGTAAAACGCACGAATCACTCCTGCGGTCATGACGCCCATACAGGCATGGTCATCGGTGCCATGCTGAAAATAAAAAATCATGAAGCACTTGAAACGAGAGGTGTCAGGTTCATCTTCCAGCCGGCTGAAGAGCTCGGCACCGGAGCACTCGCAGTCGCGGAGGAGGGCATCATCGAGCCGCTTGATTATTTATTCGGCATCCATCTGCGTCCAATCGAAGAAGCGGAGATGGGACAAGCCTCACCGAGTATCGAGCATGGTTCGGCCGCATCACTCGAGTTTAAAATTGTAGGGGACGATGCTCACGGTGCACGTCCGCATCTGAATCACAATGCCATCGAAATTGGTGCGGATATCGTAAACATGCTGTCTAAAATTCATATTAATCCAATCATTCCTTCATCAGTGAAGATGACAAAATTCATATCGGGCGGCAAATCACTGAATATCATTCCGGGCATCGCAGAATGCGGCATCGATCTGCGTGCTCAGACGAATGAAGAGATGGATAATTTAAAAAAACGTGTCTTTAAAATTTTAAAGTATGTGGAAGAATTTTATGAAGTATCAATTGAAGACCAGAGCTTTTCAGGTATTGTTGCCAGCGAAAGCAATGAGGAAGCAATCCAGTATTTAAAAGAAGGAATCATTGATGCACTTGGAGCAGAAAATCTTATGGAACCGATCATTACAAGCGGCGGGGATGATTTTAATTATTATACTGTGAAGTACCCGGAACTGAAAGGTGCGATGATCGGGCTTGGGTGTAATCTGCAGCCAGGGCTGCATCATCCTAAAATGACGTTTAGCCGTGATGCTTTGGAAAATGGAGCAGAAATTCTCTTTCATTCAATTCTAAATGTAAAATAAAAGCATTAATCCTGTTTAAAAGGGTAATATAACTTTGAATAGGAGGGGGATTCAATGAAAGAAATTTTTGTTTTATTCAAAAAAGGCAGTATGGCATCTCTTACTGCAGCAATTGTCAACTTCTTTATCGGCCTGTTGAAGGGCGGTGCATTTTTTCTGACAGGTAATATTGCGATGTTTGCAGAGATGATGCACTCATTCGGTGACTCTATAAACCAGTTCTTTGTCTTTATCGGTTCAAGTCTTTCCAAGAAGGCACCGACTAAAAGATTTCCCTTCGGATATGGCAGGCTGGTCAATCTTGTTTGTCTGTTTGCGATTGTCATTGTTGCGATATTATCATACGAAACGGTCAGAGAAGGTATCAATCATGTGGTTGAACCGTTACCCCGTGAAACTGACAATATGATGATTTTGATCAGCATTGGTGTTTTGGCTATTTCATTTATTTTAGAGTCTTTTGTTTTATATAAAGCCGGTAAAGAATTGTTGCAGCAGGCGGGCCAGCCGTATGATGGCCTAAAACCGCTGACTACGAGTTATCTTCATATGAACCGGGCTAAGCCTGCAACTAAGCTCGTCTTTTTGGAAGATACTGTTGCAACGGTCGGTGCTGTTATTGCGATCATTGCGATTTTGATTGGCCAGTATTTGAATGTACCTGTTGCCGAAGGCATTGCTTCGGTCATCATCGGGCTGATGATGTTTTATATCGTTTATAAAGTATTTATGGAAAATGCGGCTGGTGTGCTTGGGGAGAGTGACCCGCATATGGAAGAGCGGATTTCCTCCATTGTATTAAATAATAAGAAAATCAGGGATATCAGAAAGTTGTTTGTTATGAAAGAAGGCGACAGCTTACATGTGGAAGTGGTCGCGGAAATTGATAAAAATCATACAGTGGAAGAAGCCAATATCATCAGAGATGATATTGAAGAAATTGTACTCCGGCAAAATCATGTGAACGATGTGAATCTGGAATTTGAAGTGGATGATGGAAATCGTGCATGGCCGCAGCAGATATCTAAAAAAAGAAAGTAAAAAATTAAGGGCATGGACTGTGTCCATGCCCTTAATTTTTATTGTGCGAGTATAGTATCCACGTTATCTGTTCTTGTAACGATGAGGAATACTGTTCCTTTATCCATTTCAGATTCATAGTTTTCAGCTTCAGTTTCTGAGAAACCGATGTTTTCCAGCTGTTTTCTCAACTGGTCGCCTTTTTTATCGAAAGCGCCTTTTACAGCATCTCCGATACCCATTTCATTGGCGCCGATAGTATTGATTCCTACATTTTTAGCAATGCGTTTCGTGCGCTCATCATCGTGGGAAATGACGTAAATATCATTTTCTCCAACGTTTTGTGATTTCAGCTTTTCTATATCCTTTTGCAGTTCTTCATCATTTGAATAATCTTTAATAAATGGTTTAGCCATAAATATCTTCTCCAAAAAATATATTTGAATCACATACAATATAATGATTCCCGTCATGGATTTTATTAAACATATTTAAAGAAGTCGAAAAAAAGAGCCCTGCTCAGGCTCTAATCCGGTAACTAAATATTTCTATTCTGATCAATGTCATCGTTATTCACAGAATCCTGTCCAGAAGATTCACCGGTCTCTGTATATACGATGGGATCTTCGTCTGTTCTGGATAACTTGCGGTAATACAGGAAAAGAATGATGATTGCTGCGATACCGGCAGTGACTGCGTTTAATAAAGCTAAAAGAATCGCAACGCCGATATTTTTAGTATATGCATTAAATATACCGATGAAAATGATTGATTCCATCAATACATAGGAAATTGCAATATCTCCGACAGACAAGCCGAGGAAGTAAACAATCAGTCCTGTAATCGCAAAAATCAGTCCGAGATGTTTGGGGTTGAAACTGCCTTTTTGAAAAACATTACCGTCAAAGTCCTGACCGGCGACATAAAATGTACCAAAAGGTACAAAAGATAGCATAGGGACATCAAAGTTTTTAATTTCCGCTATACGGAACAGGAAGTACCCTTGCAGTAACCATTTGATCAGCCCGACGACCACTAAAAATATCAACAAGATTATACCGATTGCTACGAGACCGGCCAATAATCCAAAAATTTCGATGGTAACCACTCCTTTACACTTGATTGTATCATGATTAAAAACATATAAAAAAACTTACGGCTTCACGAAATCATATGTATAAATCATAAAATAAGAAATCTATTCAATATTTTGCATAAATATACTTGAAAAGGCATTATTATAATGTTAATATAAGTTCATTATCATCCAAAAATAAATTATAGAGGTGTCAATTATATGAGTGAAAAAGTGGTATTAGCATATTCAGGCGGATTGGATACAAGTGTAACGATTAAATGGTTTATCGACGAAGGATTCGAAGTGGTGGCATTATGTTTAGATGTTGGAGAAGGAAAAGATCTGGACATGGTCAAGGAGAAGGCTCTGGAAATGGGCGCATCTGAATGTTACGTCGTCGATACTAAAGAAGAGTTTGCAAATGAATTTGTCAGTTATGCAATTTACGGAAACTCCATGTATGAAGGAAAGTACCCGTTGGTATCGGCGCTCAGCAGACCGCTGATTTCTAAAAAACTGGTAGAAGTTGCGCATAAAGCAAATGCAGATTATGTTGCACACGGTTGTACAGGTAAAGGGAATGACCAGGTACGTTTTGAAGTTGCAATCAAATCCCTTGATCCTTCATTAAAAGTACTTGCACCTGTCAGAGAGTGGACTTGGAGCCGTGAAGAAGAGATTGCATATGCGAAAGAACATAATGTTCCGATTCCAGTGGACCTGGACTCACCGTATTCAATCGATCAGAACTTATGGGGCAGAAGTAACGAGTGTGGTGTTCTTGAGAACCCATGGAATCAGCCGCCGGAAGATGCATATGATCTGACAGTGCATCCTACAGCTGCAAAAGATGAATCAGAAGAAATTCTATTGTCATTTGAAGCGGGTCTTCCGACTAAAATAAACGGTGTCAACTACGAACTTGATGATTTGATACTTAAATTGAATGATATTGCAGGTGCACATGGTATTGGACGTATAGACCATGTTGAAAACAGACTGGTCGGGATAAAATCCAGAGAAATCTATGAAACACCCGGTGCGGCGGTTATTTTGACTGCAAAGCACGACCTGGAGACGATTACATTGACGAAAGACATCGCTCATTTCAAACCTGTTATCGAACAAAAATATACTGAGCAGGTATATAACGGATTATGGTATTCACCACTCAGCGATTCATTGAGAAAAATGCTTAAAGATATGCAGACAGAAGTGAACGGCGAAGTCCGTCTTGAACTTTATAAAGGAAATGTCATTGTAACGGGCCGTCAGTCAGAGAACAGTCTGTATAATGAAAAACTTGCAACGTATACTTCAGAAGATGCATTTAACCAGGAAGCTTCCGTTGGTTTCATCGAAATCTTCGGTTTACCGACGAAAGTGAAGGCGATGCTGGATAACGGAGTAAAGATTAATGAGTAAGAAAGCATGGGGCGGGAGATTTTCAGGTGAAGCACTCGAATGGGTGGAGGAATTTAATGCATCGATTCACTTTGATAAAGTGCTTTTGGACCTGGATATAAAAGGAAGCATTGCCCATGCAGAAATGCTTGCAGACTGCGGGATCATTTCAGCAGAAGATAAGGACACTATAGTCGACGGTCTTCATCGTGTAAAAGAAGAAGCGGACAAAGGCAATATCGAGTGGGATGTAAAGCATGAAGACATTCATATGAATGTCGAGCATGCATTGATAGAACTGATTGGGCCTGTCGGAGGAAAGCTTCATACAGGACGCAGCAGGAATGATCAGATTGCTACAGACATGCATCTCTATGTAAAAGAGCAGGTGCTGAGTATTATTCAGTCCATTGAAGAGCTGCAGAACACGATCATTAAAATAGCCGAGGAAAATATTCATGTCATTATGCCCGGCTATACTCACCTGCAAAGAGCACAGCCGATTTTATTCTCTCATCACATGATGGCATATTTTTGGATGTTCAAAAGAGATAAGGAACGCATGCAGGATGCTCTGAAACGCATCGATGTATCACCGCTCGGCGCAGGTGCAATCAGTGGTACAACATTCAACATCGACAGAGAGATGACGAAAAAGGCACTCGGTTTCGGAGATTTATATCACAACAGTATGGATGCCGTAAGTGACAGAGATTATATCATTGAAACGCTGTCCGGAATCAACCTGGTGATGATTCATCTTTCCAGAATTTCCGAAGAAATCATTTTCTGGATGAGTGAAGAAGCAAAGTTTGTCACTTTAAGCGATACGTTTACGACAGGCAGCTCAATGATGCCGCAGAAGAAAAATCCGGATATGGCTGAACTTATCCGCGGAAAAACAGGACGTACCACGGGAGCTCTGATGTCGATGCTGATGCTCGTCAAAGGACTGCCTCTCACATACAATAAAGATATGCAGGAAGATAAAGAAGGTCTGTTTGATGCTGTGACCACTGTTCTCGGTGCCTTGAAAATAATGAATGGCATGATTGATACGATGACAGTGAATGAGGAAAGACTGGAGCAGACAATCAATGAAGACTTTTCGAACGCAACAGAACTTGCAGATTATCTTGTTGAAAAAAATGTGCCGTTCAGAGACGCTCATGAAGTGGTCGGGAAACTTGTACTGAAATGTATTAACAGTAATCAATATCTCAAAGATTTGAGTCTTGAGGAATTTCAGGCGGCAAATCGCTTTATAGAAAAGGATATTTATGATGTACTGTCGCCAAAAACTGTCGTAGACAGAAGATTGAGTTATGGCGGTACTTCCACTGAATCGGTGAAACAGCAGATAAAATATGCTAAAGAAATAATATAAACGAAAGACTCGCATATCAATTTTGATATGCGAGTCTTTCGTTTATTATCTAAATCTTCGGTTGTTCCTGGCATTGATTTTATTGGCACTTCTGTATGCATCTATAATTCCGTATAACCATACAATCGGCAGGAATAAATAACCGATCAGAATGGCAGTCAAAGCGCCGTTGATTACTTGGAGAATGATCAAAGTGATGCCTTTAAAGAAATGTCCATTGTATATTTGTCCAAGGCCGCTGATAAAGAAACTTAAAACCGCAGCAACACCTGCACTTTTTTGTGTTGGCATAAATTTAATTCCTCATTTCGTATATTTTCAACTGTTATAATATACCCTTTATTCCTCGTCTTTAAACTTCTCTCTGCGCGCTTTACCGCCAGGCATATTGAACGGCCACCAGTTACCGCGCTTAAGTGTCACCACCAATGCCGGTACAAGGAGAGGCAGAACGATGAATGCATAGAACAGCAGTGCGAATATGATGACGCTGGTCACCTGTACCAGTATGACTATTCCCGAAGGATAGAGTGCTGCAAATGTACCGGATAATATAATCACCGCTGTAATGACGACGGTCCCCATCTTCTTAATGGCTATTTCTATCGCATCTTTAATCGAATGGTTCACGATTTCTTCTCTGAACCTGTCAATTATGAATATCGAGTAGTCGATACCGAGTGCGGCAAATATAATCAGACTGAAGAAAGGCACTGCCCAGTTCAATTGATCGATTCCGAACCATCCGAGTATCCATTGGGTCATGCTGACTGATGCAAAGTATGTGACAAATATTGAGCCGATCATGACGACCGGGAGTATGAATGATCTGAACAGTACTGAGAGTATTACAAATAAAGTGATTACGAAAATGGTGACAACATATGAATAGTCATCCGTCGTAATCTGATCCAGGTCTCTGTTCATGCTCGTTACACCTGAGAAATAGCTGTCTACTTCGCTCAGTTCCAGCCGGTCGAGCTCTTTATTTACAGTGGTCTCTACATCGTTCAGTACAGCCATTGCTTCGTGGCTGTATGGATCACCGTCCAATATGACGTTCAGGTTGATTGCTGTATTATCAGCAAAGCTGTATTGATCGATGGCACTTTCCAATTCCTCTGAGTCGATGAATTCCTGGGGCACATTGACACCTGTATTGTCGACGGCTTCATTATCCGTAACTTCTGTCAGTAAACTCTGTATTTCGCCGAGACCATCATTGGCATCGCCGACTCCTTCGTTGATTTCATCCAACCCGGTAGACATCTCTTCAAGGCCGCCCGAAAGTTCGGACATTTGTTCTGAAGCCTGCTGCTGCTGGGTGGCCATTTCTTCATTTGCCGTTTCGACCTGTGCAGTTATTTCATCGAGGCCGGTCTGCACTTCTTCAAGTTGAGCGGCAGCACCTTGCACATCGCCGGTCGTCATCAAGTATTGATTGATCCCTTCGACGCCCTGGCTGAGTTCTCCGAGACCGTTGCTTAATTCGCTCATATCGCCTGTAGCCATTTCCTGTCCGGAGATTTCTTCGCTGATACTCGTTAAGTTTGAAGAGATTTCTTCAAGTCCGCCGGTGACTTCGTCCAAACCACCTGTAATTTCATCTATGCCGGAATTCGCTTCATTCAGCTGGTAGCTGAGTGAAAGTTCATCTATCGGCTCTCCGGTCGGTCTGGTCACCGTCTGCACTTCCTTGACCCCGTCAAGCTTACTCACAGTATCAGCAACAGATTCAATGCGTGTCAGGCTTTCATGATTCACGAGATCATCACCGTCCGAAAGGATGACCTGGATTGGGAATATCGTTCCTTCATCAAAGCTTTCGCTCACGACATTGGTCGCATGCACTGCCGAGTATGAATCATCCAGATCACTCAATGAGTCATAACTTACTTCGTCGTTATAAAAGAATGACAGTACAATAAGTATGGCAACAAGAGAGAAAATGACACGGGTAGGGTGTTTGACTGAAAACGATCCGAACCCCTTCCAAATTTTGCTCTCTTTCGTTTCGATGTTTTTAATGCTTGGCCAGAAAATATATTTTCCGAGCAAAGACATAAGAATCGGCAGCAATGTAAATAATGAGAGCAGCATGAATGCCATACCGAGGGCAACACCGACAGCCGAACGATAAATTTCAAAGTTTGCGAAGTACAGTACTGCAAACACGACAGCACCGGATATACCGCTGATGAGTACTGTTTTACCACCTGTTTTGAACGTCTTCAATGTTGCCTGGTACTTATCATTATCTTTCAGCTCTTCTTTAAATCTGTTCAGCAGCAAAATACAGTAATCCGTACCGACTCCGAATAAAATGACGATTAGAAAGCTCTGCGTCTGGGGTGAAATCGGAAAGCCGAACCATTCCACAAACCAGCCGACAAAAGACTGGCCGATCAGGTATGAAATACCAACCACGACAAGCGGGACAAGGGGTGTTACAACCGAACGGAACATGACGAGAAGAACTGCCAGGACGATGATGACAGTGAAAATCTCAGTGGTCTGGATACCGTTCATCGCGTCTTCTTCGAGCGTTCTTTGAATCAGCTCATCCGAAGTGATTGAAGTGTTCGCTTCCGTCGGGTTCAATTCCTCGATGTTGCCTGCGTTTTCCAATATGACATTTTCATCGCCGGTGTATTCCATCGGAATCATCATGACTCCTGTATCTTCATTGATGAAGCCTTCCTGGAGATCCTCGTTCAATTCAAGAGGATTGACGATATTGTCAACTTCTTCGACATTTTCCAACTCTTCAATATATGCCTCTATATCTTCCTGATGTTCTGTGACACCATCATCAAATTCAAGCACGAGAGACATCATTTCAGTGTCCTGGCCGTGTTTTTCCAAGTATTTACGTGCCTGCTCACTTGGCTGATGATCCTCTAACTGTACATCGCCTTTTTCAGCGGCCAGCTGAGTGAGATCTGGAGAAAACATGAACGTCAGTATAGCAAAAGCAATCATCAGAACCGTTACGGGCCATTTAAATTTCAGGATATGTTTCATTCATTTTTCCTCCATCTGTATATTTCAGTATGATTTTTGTTGCCTGGTGCAACTCTGCTAATTCATCTGCAGTGATATCCTTAATATCCTCATAAATGGAATCTTGGATATTGGATAGGAATTCCACTAACAGACTTTTTGCATTCGGGTTCAATAAGACTAATTTTGAACGACGGTCATTCGTAAGTTCATTCATTTTAAAAGAAATCAGATTTTTATTAGAAAGTTTCTTCAAAGTGTGGGTGGTTGAACTTTTAGTTGTGTTCAAAGCTTCAGTGAGGTCCGAAGGTGTGGCCTGGGTATGGATGAACAGGTATTGCAGTACTGCCATCTGGGGTTTGGAAATATGTAATTTTGACACAGTATCTGTCACATCATTAAAAATATTTGCATAGCCATATCCGTAAATATCACGTAAGTTGTTTACTGTTTCCGGCATTCTGTCCAAATGCATCCCTCCTATTATAGTTTAGTATGTTGTACTAAATTACCACGGAAGAAGTTTAGCATTTTTAAAAGGGCTGTTCAATGAATTACATGCCGGACAATTTGTCAAATATCGCACAATTGTTTTAAAAATGATATTCTTACATTGTAAATAAAAAAATGAAGGGTGATGGGATGTTTCAATATCAATCTCTATTCAGGAAAAATGCGAGTAATCAGGCTGGAAAAATTATAGGTCTGACAATACTTGCTGGTATTTTTATCACGATAAGTTTTTTTGCTGTGTTTATTGTCACCATGCTGCCCGCTTTTGCCTTTGGTGATAGTGCGTGGTTAATATTGTATGTATTTTTTATCTTCTTTTTATTATTTTTATTCAGCGTTTTTATAATTTATCCATTGAGCATAGGCGTCATAAAGTTTTTCACTTCGGCTTATACCGGTGACAGTTACGGCTTTGGTGATCTGTTTTTTGTGTTCAGGGAACAGAGGTATGGTAAAGCAATCAAACTGACCATACTGATTCTGATTGGCTACATTATTATCAGTTTAGGCCTGTCTATGCTGATGCAGCTTGTCTTCACGGTGGTAAACCTGCCATTTTCTGCGCTGATCGGCGGCCTGTCCTATGAGAACAGCATAGAGACATCTGCAGCAATGATCACCGGCCAGGTTGGTGTGTTCATATTGATGCTGGTGGTGAATCTGTTATTATTACTGCTCATGTATATCCCTTATGTGCTGTTGATGATATATATGTTCCTGGTCTACCTGGTATTTGTGGATCAGCCGCGTATCCCGACAATGGATAAGTTCTCAATTGCTTTTAAGGTAATGTTCCAGGCCGGGCAGAGTCTGTTGAAGCTGTTCTTCAGCAATGTATTACTTCTTGCAGGTGTGACGATTATGTACTTCGTCCTTATAATTGCCGGAGCATTGTTGATCGCCTTTCTGCTCAGTGCTTTTGACAGTGTATTCTTAATTGTACTGGCAGTGGTGATTCCGACGCTGATTTTCCTGATTCTTTACATTTATGTCATGTATCTGATGGTCGGTTCCATCGTCGCCTATTACTATAACGGTCGTAAAGTATTGGACGCCGAGGCTGCAGATCGGGCGGAGCATGGTGCGGATGAATCAATGGTGCACGAAAATGATTTCAGAGATGACGATCAGAGACCTCTGAATGACAGAGATTATTAAAATGATGATGAAGCCCGGGATCTCCGGGCTTTTTTCTTTGAGCTGAAATTCTTTTAATTATCATCGCGGAGAAGTAACATAAGATTATTGCAGATAAATATTAACGTCGGGAGTGATAACAAATTGAGTGCGAGCAAAAAAGGTATAATATTCGCTCTGAGCGCATATCTCATCTGGGGTTTCCTTCCCATTTACTGGAAGCAGATTGAAGGGATTTCTTCTTATGAAATTATCGCTCACAGAGTATTGTGGTCATTTGTATTTATGATTTTATTTATCATTTTTATCGGAAAGTGGCGATACTTCAAAGAAGATCTGAAGTTCATCTTCAGCAATAAAAAGAAAGTGATGGCGCTGTTTACGGCATCCGCAGTAATCACTTCAAACTGGCTGGTATTCATCATTGCTGTTCAGGCCGGTCATATACTCGATGCGAGTCTTGGCTATTACATAAATCCGTTGATCAGCATTTTGCTGGGCCTCCTTATTTTAGGAGAGCGCTTTTCGAAAATAGGATGGGTCGCGATCGTTATAGTGACGGTCGGAGTGGCCTACATGATTGCAGGTTTGGGGTCCGCCCCGTGGATATCTTTTTATCTTGCTGTCAGTTTCAGCGTTTATGGTATTATTAAGAAAACGATAAACTTGGATGCAGTCTACGCGATGGCTGTAGAGACGTTTGTACTGGCTCCATTTGCACTGATATACATCATTTACGTCCAGGCGGCCGGTACCGGTTCGTTCGGTGTGAATACGGAGAGCCTGTGGATGATGGGCGCGGGAGCAGTGACTGTAATTCCGCTCCTTCTGTTCAGTCTCGGTGTTCAGAAAATCCGATTGTCCCTGATCGGTTTTCTCCAGTATTTCGCACCGACCATCATGCTGATCATTGGCGTATTCATGTACGATGAAGCATTTACCGACGTCCATGCCGTGGCATATGTTTTCATCTGGAGCGGATTGATCATTTACAGCGTAAACAGGTATTTGACCATGCGTAATGAGAATAAAAAACAATCCAGACGCCGTATCAAAAATTAGCATATTATTAGTTAATATTAATTAAGCATGGTATTATCTTATAGAGATTAGGCTTTGAGGAGTTAAATATTAATGACGACTAAAAAATATATGATGATACCGTTGCTTCTTCTGTCAGTGTTCTTTACCGCCTGTCAGAATGATACCGATGAAACAGAAGATGAGGCATCAGAAGAAACGGCGGAAGAACCTGCAGATGAAACATCTGAAGAAACGGCGGAAGAACCTGCAGATGAAACATCTGAAGAAACAGCAGAAGAAAGTGAAGTGCAAAATATAGATGAAGAGAATAGTGAGCCGGAAGCGGAAGAAGCAGAGGAAAAAGACGAGAGCACAGCTGAAAATAATGAGATATTCAACCGGGTTATAGATAAATCAGAAGACCTTGAAAGTTATGAAGCACTGATAGATTTGGAAGGGTCTGTTGATGGTGCCCCGTATACATTAAATGCTGAAGCGGCGATCAAAGATGGAGATCCACCCGATTTGTTATTAAAATCCAATGATGAAGTGAGAACAGTGGCGAAAGATGGTTCCACTTATATATTCACCGGTGATGACTGGGTGGAAACCACCGAATCGATGAATATTGAGAGTTTATTTTTCGTAACGTACGAAAGCACGTTGAATTCCTTATCGGAATTATCAGGACAACTGACCAAAGAAGAGACGGATGATGCATACCTGTTTACTTATGAAGGTTCCAACCAGTCAGTATACAAAGCATTTCAATCACTGCTGGGATTTGAGTTCGGTGCTTTGGACACTTCAGCTATTCACAGTGACCTGGAAGTTGAAGTGGATAAGGAAGATCACCTTGTGGAGTATATAGCCTACGAAGCATCCGGTGAAGATGAAGAAGGGGAATACTCGATGAACGGTGATGTGGAATTCACAAGTTTCAACGAAGTGGAAGATATAGAACTGCCATCTGAAATCGAAGAGGAAAATTAAAAGTCTAGTCTGTAGAAATGAAAACCGAGCGGCTCCTATCCGGGCTGCTCGGTTTTTTGATTATAGAGATAACTATATTTCGTAAAGCTTTGCGTTTCCGGGATTTATTAAAAAACGTACTTCCAAATCATGTAAATGATCTCTATCAGTTAATCGGAATCATATAGAGCTCTATAAAGTCTCTGTCCTTTTCAAGATCCGGCGGCAGTGAGAGTGATTCCCCGAGAGCTTCGAGGCGCTCATCCACGGTGAACCCGGGTTCTTCTGTTGAAATTTCAACGGTGATATTGCCGACGGCCTTGATATAGACCGCTTTGAAATAGAAGCGGTCAACGATGCCCGAATTTCTCCATTTTTCCGCATTGACAATCGCAAGAATCTTTTTCAAATCCTCTTCATCGCGGACACGCAGTGCGAAGTGGTGAACACTGCCGAATCCCTCTTTTTCGATTTGTAAAGTTCTGTTTTCCATAATAAAGATCGAATCCTCACCAAATTTCACTTCAGTTTCAATCGTTTCATCATCACATTCACCAATGACTTTCCCGCCGAGCATTTCTAAAAATAAAACCATCGGCTTCAAGTATTGGACAGTGACTTCAACCGCTTTTATGCCGGTGATGGCAAATTCTTCAGGTATATCAGCACCGGCAAAAGGTTGTGATTCATTATATTCCGGATCGACAATCAAGGCGAGACGCTGGTTTTCATAATCGGAAAAGTTCATATATTGGTAACCGAATCTTTCAATGGTACCTTCTGTATATACACCATTTTCCTGAAAGCGCTCTTTGAAATATTCCAGAGCATTGAGTGAAGGCACCCTGAAGACAGTTCTTGAAATGGAATTTGTGCCTGGTTGATATTTGGATGACTGACCGATTTCAAAAAATGTGATGTCGGTGCCGGGCGTCCCTTTATAATCGGCATAAAACAGGTGATACATACTCGTCTCATCCTGGTTGACTGTTTTTTTGACCAGCCTCAGGCCTAATATTTTCGTATAAAAATCATGATTGTCCAAAACTTCTTTAGTTATTGCAGAGACATGATGCAATCCTTTAACTGACACGGATATCTCTCCTCGGTAAATATGTTACATTTATTATATAATACGAGTGCATAGAAGACTAATTTAAGAGGGTGTGGAATATGGAGCATCTATTTATAAAAGGGAAGAATAACAGCCCCTATACAATCATTTTATTTCACGGAACGGGCGGACGGGAAACGGATCTGCTGGATGTGGCGGCAACGATGGATTCCAATGCCAATGTATTAAGTCTCCGCGGTGATACTGATGAAAACGGGCAGACAAGATTTTTCAAACGGCACAGTCCAGCGGAATTTGATGAAGATAGTCTGCGGGAAGAGGGCAGAAAAGTAAAAGAGTCTCTTTTATCTTATGAAAAAAAGTATGGTATAGATCTCGAACAGTCGATATTAGTCGGATATTCCAATGGTGCGAATATGGCTGCGCATCTGCTGTTAAATTATGATCTGTATTTCTTCGGGGCAATACTGATGCACAGCGGCTATAAAAGTGAACAGATACAGAAAGTGGACTTAACACGTACGAGTGTTATGCTGACAGCCGGTGCCAGGGACATGGTGACAACAGCAGGGGAATCGTACCAGTTGAAAAAAGAATTGGAACTGCGTGGAGCGATTGCTGAAGTGAAACTGACGGACGGGGGACATGAAATTGTACCGGACGAACTGATGGAGGCTCACGTATGGTTCCTCGGGCTTAAAAGGGAAGCGGAAGATGAATTCGATAACTTGGGCAAATGATAAAGGAGATGTCAATATGCATATCATCGATCAATCAGAGCAAAGAGCCATTGCTCTGATACAAATATATTTCTGGGGCGGATTGAGTCTGATCACATTAAAAAGGTCAGAGGGCATCAATGACCGTCTTGAAAAAGCACAGAGAGAATACAAAGAATCATTATCAAAAGACAGAGTTTAGCGCACA
>NZ_LFKO01000001.1:504963-515046 GCF_001265075.1 Salinicoccus sp. YB14-2 | reverse complement strand
TCTTGCGCGATGCTTTTCCCAAAGGAGTCTAACGTACGGATTTCATCTGTTCTGCATGAAATATAATCTTTTTTAAGGACTTATGTCCCAGCCCCTTTATTTTAAGTAGGTTTCTTCTAAGTATATTGCAAGGCCGTCCTCTTCATTGCTGAATTCTGTGACATCATCAGCCGCACTGATGACTGATTCCGTACTGTTCGCCATTGCAGTTTTCCTGCCGCATACTTCAAAGAGCGGGAGGTCGTTCATCGAGTCACCGATGGCATGGACATCTTCTGTCGAGAGGCCGTATTCTTTCACCAGTACCTCAAGGCCGGTGCCTTTGTCTTTTCCTCCAAGCATGATTTCACTGTTGTGCCTGCTTGTTTTGTATAAGGAATAATCCAGACGCTTCTGCTGGTCACTCAAATAATCGAACCAGGCATCTATTTTATCAATGTTTTTGGAGATGAAGAACACTTTCAGTATTTCATCCATATTCAGTTCATCGACCCACTGTTCTTCGTTATTCAATGTTTTTAAGAGCTGTACATGTTCGTATTCAAACATTGTTTCAGGCTGCTCTCCGCCGATGTCACGGGCACTGTATTCCTTATCTTCCTTCAGTGTTTTACCGCCGCTTTCGGCAGTGAATGCTTCATAATAAATTTCACGTTCCTTTGCAGAGGTGATGATTTCTTCAACAAGCTTCCTGTCGAAGCGGTAGCTGACAATCTTGTCATAATTACTGTCTGCACGTTTGTAGATGCTCATTCCGCTGGCTGCAACAAAACCTGATAAAGGCACTTCTTTCGGTGTCACTCTTAAAATACCGCTCTTTGTTCTGCCTGTGGCAATGAAAATCAGCATTCCCTCGTCGTGAAGCTTCGTTAAAGCTTCCACGAGCCGCGGAGAATACTCTCCACGGTTATTTAATATTGTACCATCCATATCCAAAGCGATTGCTTTCATAAATATATCTCCTATAACGTATGATGATTGAATTTATTTGTTAATTAGACTATACCAAATATGTTAAAATGTTTGTTAATTAAATTTATTGGAGTGAGCACAAGAATTGAACACATACAGGCAATCTTTACTGGACGGACTCACTATCGGACTCGGCTATCTGCCGGTTGCTGTCGCTTTTGGAATCACTGCAAAACCGCTGCTTACCGCATTTGAAACATTTCTGATGAGCTTTATGGTTTACGGCGGTGCGAGTCAGTTTTTAGCACTTCAGATGCTTTCTGCATCAAGCAGTGCAGCAGCAATCATCATTGCGATCTTTGTTTTGAATTCCAGACATTTCGTGATGTCTTTTAAAATTAATTATGATTTGAAAGGTGAATCACTGTTAAAAAAGCTGCTCATTTCATCTTATGTCACCGATGAATCATTCGCACTCTCTGCCAATGTTGAAGACGAACGGAAAAACTTTATCAATTATTTCATTATTTTCATTACGGCTTACATATTCTGGGTTGTTTTCTCCGTCGTCGGATATATGGCGGGGGAGATAATGAGTGAGGAATGGGTGACGGCAAGCGGCATCGCTTTATACGCACTGTTTATCGCTCTATTGGTTCCTGCAATCAGAACACATTATAAATATTTGATTGTCGCAGTGCTCGGTATGATACTGCATTTTATATTTATAGAAATAAACTTCATCCCGTCCGGTCTTGCGATCATCCTGGCGATGGTATTGGCAGCAATGTTCGGGCTTGTGTTGGAAAATAGGAGTGATAGGGTATGATAATGTTAGTCATCGCTTTATTTCTGGTGACAATCATCACGAGAATTCTGCCGGCATTTTTTGTCGGCGGCCTTCAATTTCCGCAGTGGCTGATCACCCTGCTCAACTACATACCTTATGCCGCACTTGGTGTGTTGATTTTCCCCGGGCTGCTGACGGCGGTGGAAACACCGATGCAGGGGATTTTAGGCGGTTTATTTGCAATGGTACTGGCAATATTCAGAGTGCCGCTGTTCTTTGTTGTATTTGGAACAATTATTTTCGTATACTTTTTAATATAAAATAGTGAGGGAACATTATGTCGGATTTTTTGTTTATATTCATTAATGTCATGCTCCCCATCGCCATCATTGTAATTATCGGCTATGTAGTCCAGCTCAGATTCAAACTGGATCGCGGGACACTTGCCAAGCTGATGATCAATTACATTATGCCGATCTTTATTTTCATGAATCTCTTTGAAGCGGATATGGAGTTCACGCTGCTCATGTCTGTCCTGCTGTTTCTTATATTATATGCAGCTCTGACATTTGTTCTTACATATTTTATCGGCAAAGCGATGGGGCTCGGAACCGGACATCAGATACTTTTTACAAACGCAAATCTTTTTTATAATGCCGGCAATTATGGGGTGCCGGTCAACGATCTGGTATTCAGAAGCGATCCTTATGCGATGAGTATTCAGATCATGATGGTCTTTTTTCAAAATATGTTTGCATACTCATACGGGGTCGTATCTCTCAGAGCTGCGGAATCCGGAAAATGGAAAGCGCTGCTCGGCTATTTTAAAATGCCGATATTTTATGGCCTCGCGCTGGGTCTGATATTTAACTTTTTAAATATTGTTGTCCCAACGTCAGTATATATTTCTTTTGACTATATCAGTGATGCCATGATCGGCACTGTTTTGTTCATACTCGGTGCCCAGATTGCGGGTATATCATTCAAACGCATCCGTATCAGTTCCATTGCTGCGAGTTTCATCAGACTGATCATTGGACCCGCCCTGACAATTGTTTTATTATTATTATTCAATCTTGATGGCGTAGTTGCCCAGGCGATATTGATCACAACGGCGATGCCTTCGGCAGTGAACAGCACCATCATTGCCCAGCAGTACAGTGATGACCCTGAATATGCAGCGGAAATCGTCATGTTCAGTACATTATTCAGTGTGGTGACGGTGCCACTGGTCATCTATATCGCTTTGAATGTATTTTAATATTCCTTGTATGATAAAATGTAATTACTAAATAGTATTTGGAGGTGGATCTGTCATGGCAAATATAGAAACGCATTTGGACGCATATAACATGAATGATTTAAAACGATTGGCAAAGACCATTTCGGTTAAAAATTATTCTACTTTTAAAAAAGAAGATTTGATTAAGGAAATCATTAAACAGCAGAAGGATGCTGACACGGCAGCATATGCATATCAATACATTGATGAAGATTCATTTAATACATGGAAAAAATCAGTGAATGAAGATCCAAAAGAAAAGCGTTATTCACTTGAAGAAATCTTCGGTCTGTATATCATGGGGTACGCATTCGAGGATACAGAACAGGAAGATCGTTTCTTCCTGACGGACACAATAGTCAACTTGTATAAAGAAGTGGATACGAAAGAGAACAGGGAAGAGAGGCTGGAAGTTCAGAGAAGGCTGAATCTGATCAGAGCAGCGCTTCACCTGTACGGGATCGTAAGCTTTGAACAGCTGATCCATCTATTTAAAAAGTATTACGATGAAGATGTGACTTCAAAAGAAATTATCGATTTCCTTGAAGGTTCCCCATACGATATTTCAATTGATGAGGATAATGCACAAATCGTAATCGATGACATGAACTATGCCCAGTATGAAATGGTCAAAAAGCTTCAGGGCGACAGACCATATTATGAGCCTGAGTTCGGCAAGTTCATCAAATTCAGCAATCCCAACTATATTGATGAATCGGCGAACCACAGGAAACTGCGGGAATGGGTCGAGAAAAATGTGGAAGTGCCCCGTTCGAAACATGAGAGCATTTATATCTCTCTGTTACAGCTGATTATGCGCGGAGAAAAACAGGATGAAATCGTGCAGTATTTAATGTCTCTTGATGTTGAATTCAGCAACGTCAACGATCAAAGAGATTTTTTCGATAATATTGCAGGGATCGTTGAAAATACGCGTCACTTCAAATTCAGAGGGCATAAAGAATCAGAATTGAAAACGAAGACAATTGTAAAAGAAGTCAAAGTCGGACGTAATGATCCTTGTCCGTGCGGCAGCGGGAAAAAATATAAAAAATGCTGCGGCGCTTAATACAATATAAACCCTGTGTAATGAAGGGTTTATATTTATATTGAATTTTCAAAATAATAAAATTAAGGGGATTATATGAAACATAACAATTATCCATATCAGAACAGCCGTTACAGTGTATATGCTAAAAATGGGATGGTTGCAACGACACATCCTCTGGCAACAGAAGCGGGAATTGAAGTGTTGAAGCAGGGCGGTAATGCGATGGATGCTGCAGTTGCCACCGCTGCGACTTTGACAGTCGTGGAACCGACCAGCAACGGAATCGGCGGTGATGCTTTCATGATTGCCTGGATGAACGGTGAATTACATGGAATGAATGCAAGCGGCCGGTCACCGGGTAAAGTTTCCATGGAAACTTTAAAAGCACATGGTCATAATGAAATCCCCACTTACGGCTGGTTGCCGGTGAATATACCTGGAGTGCCGGCCGCATGGGCAAGCCTTATAAAGAAGTTCGGTAAACTCACTTTAAAAGAAGTTTTAAAACCTGCCATCCGGGCAGCGCGAGATGGTTATGTCATTACACCGACGGTTGCGAAATTCTGGCAGGCTGCGCATAAAACATTTAAAAAGGAAGTTGAGAATTTTCCGGAAATCGAACATTGGTTTGAAGTGTTTGGTGAAGTAGAGGCAGGGGATGTGAAGACACTGCCGAAACACGCGGATACTTTGGAAGATATCGCAAAATCGGATGCAAGATCATTCTATGAAGGTGATCTGGCCGATAAAATAGTCAAATATGCCGAAGACACCGGGGGTCTGATTACACATCAGGATTTGAAGAATTTCGAAGTGGAATACGTCAACCCGATCAGTATCAATTACAAGGGGTATGATATTCATGAAATCCCTCCGAATGGACAGGGCATTGCAGCATTAATGGCGCTCGGTATTATTAAAGATGATAATTTTGCAGAGAAAGATGGTCATTATTATCATCACCAGATTGAAGCGATGAAACAGGCATTCAGTGACACGACAGCTTATGTTTCTGACAGCAGTCATATGAAAGTGACTTTAGAAAATCTGCTGGATGTGGATTATCTGCAGGCGCGCCGGAAAGAAATTGACGGCTGCGCCCGTGAACGTGTGCACGGCGATCTGCCAAAAGGCGGGACGGTTTATCTCGCAACTGCAGATAATGAAGGCAACATGGTCTCATATATACAGAGCAATTACATGGGCTTCGGTTCAGGGGTGGTCGTGCCGGATACAGGCATTGCACTGCAGAACAGAGGGCATAATTTCTCACTTGATGAAGACCATCCGAATTATATCGGCGGCAATAAAAAGTCATTTCATACAATTATTCCGGGATTCATCACTAAGGACAAGCAGCCTGTCGGACCGTTTGGTGTCATGGGCGGATTTATGCAGCCGCAGGGGCATCTCCAGGTTGCGATGAACCTGATTGATCACGGCATGAACCCCCAAAGTGCGCTGGACGCACCGAGATGGCAGTTCATGGAAGGCTTGCGCGTCGATGTGGAAGACCGCTTCCCGATGGATATTGCGCGTGAACTGAACAGAAGAGGCCATAAAATCAATGTGAATCTCGAGCCGAACCATTTTGGACGCGGACAGGTGATTATAAAACAGGACAACGGCAGTTATGTCGGTGGAACTGAATCCAGAACGGATGGTTCCATATCAATTTATTAGAAGAAGTGAGCGAATATGCAGCTGAAAATATTTTGGGTATTTTTTAAAGTGGGGATGCTGGGCTACGGTGGTGGTCCGGCGTCCATTCCTTTAGTTAAAGCAGAAGTGGTGGACATACATAAATGGATGACGGATGAAGAATTCCAGGATATGCTGGCCATCGGCAACACACTGCCCGGTCCAATTGCGACAAAGCTTGCAGGTTATATCGGCTATATAAAGAGTGGCTGGCTGGGTTTGATCAATGCTGTGCTGGCAACCATCATACCGACAATCTTCCTGATGGTATTCCTATTGACTTTATTTGTCGAATTTAAAGATCTGGAATGGGTTCAGGGGATGAGCCGCGGGGTTCTGCCTGTCGTCGGTGTCATGATGGCACTGCTGACCATCGACTTTTTAAGTAAGGCAAAAGCGAAGACCACATGGATTTTCCTGCTGCCTTTTACTTTGGTATCTTTGGTGCTGCTGGTGCCTTTAAATGTGCACCCCGCAATCATCATCGCGGTCATCATCATCTTCAGTCTGCTTAGAAAAGAGGGGAGAAAAGCATGATATATATCCAGATATTTTTAGCTTTTTTCATTCCCGGTATTCTAGGCTATGGCGGCGGACCGGCGTCCATCCCGCTTGTTGAACAGGAAGTGGTCAGTAATTATGGATGGATGGACTCCCAACAGTTTGCAGAAGTGCTGGCGCTCGGCAACGGGCTGCCCGGACCGATCATCACGAAGATGGCAGGTTATATCGGCTTTATGGTCGGCGGCATCCCTGGTGCAATCATTGCCGTAACTGCTGCTGTTCTGCCATCATTACTGTTGATGATATTTTTAGCAGGGCTGCTTTACAAAATGAAAGGCACTAAGAAGTTTGAAACACTGACGGCACTCGTCAGACCTGTCATTGCGATTCTGCTCGGCGTCATCGCATATGATTTCTTCAGCGGCGCATTCATCCAGTCGGGTGTGGTGCATACTGTCGTTTTAATCATTGCCAGTTTTCTGATGCTGACAAAATTCAAAGTGCACCCGGCTCTGGTGATTTTGTTCGGGCTGGTTTACGGAGCGCTGTTACTATAAAAAGAGAAAAGGTGATAAAATGACAAAATCAATTCAGGATACTTATACATTGTCAAACGGCGTGAAGATTCCTGTAATGGGACTCGGTGTTTATAAAAATGTGGACGAAACAGAACTTGAGACAGCAATAGAAAGTGCACTCGAATATGGCTACCGCCATATTGACACGGCAAAAGTCTACAAAAATGAAAAGGGTGTCGGCAGAGCGATAAAAAATTCCGGTGTGCCGAGAGAGGAAATCTTCGTTACAACAAAAGTGTGGAACACTGACCAGGGATATGAAAATACTTTGAAGGCATTTGATAGAAGCCTTGAAGCGTTGGACATGGATTATATCGATCTTTATTTAATCCACTGGCCGATGCCGGGAACTTATGTGGAAACATGGAAAGCTCTGGAGAAACTGTACAAAGACGGTAAAGTACGTGCAATCGGGGTGAGCAACTTCAACCCGCACCATATTCAGGATCTGTTAGATGAATGCGAAATAAAACCGATGCTGAACCAGGTTGAGTACCACCCCCATCTCGCGCAGCCGGAACTTAAAACATTTTGCAAAGCACATGATATTCTACTTGAAGCATGGTCGCCGCTCAAAAGGGGCCGCATGTTCGATGAACCGGTACTGGTGGAACTGTCCGAGAAATACAGCAAAACACCCGCTCAGATCATTTTGAGATGGGACGTTGAAACAGGTGTATCGACCATACCGAAATCAGTCAGTGCAGACAGAGTGAAAGAAAATGGAAATATATTTGATTTTGAACTGACGAGTGAGGAAGTTGAAGCAATCACCGCCCTCGACCGGCATGAAAGAGTCGGCAAAGACCCGGACACAGTGACACTGGATTCATTTGCAGATTAATGAAAACCCCGATGAATTGAGTCGAAACTCAATTCATCGGGGTTTATACATTTCAGTCATTCCAGTAATTATTCGCGGCGGCTGTCTGGAAGTGGATTGCAACGATTTGTGAAGCGAGCGTAAAACTGTCAGCATATACAGGGCGCAATTTTTTTCGTACTTCCCCGTCGGACTGTGTCATTCCGACAGCTTTACGGGCGAGAGTCACTGCGAGATCGTAACCGCCCTGCGGGGAATCTGTTTTCAGCGTTGGCAGCCAATCAGCCATATACAACAACTCCATTCGAAAGTATTTAGTCTTCTGATGATATCATGAGAAAAGAAGATGAAATTGATTTATGTCAATCTTCAGAAATTTAGAGTGTTTATTGCAGATGACTGTCCGGCAGTCTAAAGTTATTTTAACTGAACCTTAAAATGATAAGCGGCAGTACTGTGAAGATAAATGCTGTAAACAGCTGGAATATGATGAACATCACTATCCATTTGACGGTCTGTGCATTTTTATCTTCAATCAGGTATTTACCGAATATGAAAATCGCGAATGTAATATATATGAACATGACCAGTACGATTGAAGGTATTGTAATGACAAAGGCAAACGTAATATCGGCGACTGTTGTGATAAGTACGAGAGTCAATGCTGCGAATAGTATCAAAATGAACTGCGTCATCAATGCGAGGACACCATAGTCGTGCAGCAGCTTGTTTGTCGTTTTCGGCTGTCTCAGCACATTTTGATTCATAAAATAAAAAACAAGGAATCCTGCTGCATAAAATGCCCATATATAGACCATTAGAATGAATCCTGCCTTAATGATTAAAACGCCGTCTCCGAATATCGTTTCAAAAGCGGCATACAGCGGCATCAGTACAAGCATGAGAAATAAAATGACGGGTAAGGTGATGATGAGTACGCTTGCCCATCTTGATACGACTTTATTGTGGTTTAAGATGCGGTTCGGTAAAAAAAGACTCATATAAATATATTTAAGAGGATTGATTTTATTATTGGAATGTTCAGCCATTCGTGTGTCTCCTGTCTATAGAGTAAGATTTTTTCTGAATTTGATAATCAGCCAAATGATAAAATACACGGTTATAAAACCGATGAATGTACCGGCTAGATTTACAGTAACATATAAGCCTTCACTCATCTCATGGAAAAACGGCCGGTTTTTGATAAAAAAGTAATTGCCGCTGACTAAAGGGTTTAAAAAATAAACAAACAAGAAATATACGACAAATATGACATAAGCCTGGAAGGCACCTTTTAAAGTCGGAACGAACCCCATCGCAAAATGCATGGCCAGTGGAAAAAGAATGTTGGTGCCATGCAGGATGAAAAATGCCCATCCGGCCATATGCCAGACTGGGTGGATGCCAATCGGATAGAAAAATGCGGCATACGCAAACAGGCTGATATAGAATATCGCCTGATTCAAAATATCTTTCCTGACAAAGAACTGAATGATGATCAGCCAGATGATGACGCGGCAAATCTGAAAAGGCAGTGAATAGGCAAATGAGTAATCGTCATTGATTAAATACCAGGCGTTGATCATCGCTCTCTGAAAAAGAGAGATGATGAGAAATACAAGCAGCACCAGGAACGTATTTCTTGAAAATTTAAACCTCAGCCGATATATTACATAAGCGGCAATTGCCAGCAAAACCATATAAACAAAATAACTGAAGTCGCCGGGTTCAATATAAGGCATATCAGGATTGATTATTCTATCCATGGAAAAAACCCGCTTCCTGTAAGTGATTATAATTAAGAATAAACGACTTGAGAGGAGTTTTACAATGAATGAGGAAATTTTTAATGAGATTGCTAAACGTTATGACAATGAAGAGCGCCGGCATCTTGCCGGTATCATATTAAATGAATTGAAACAGCACCTCGATAATACAGAAGGGAAAGTTCTTCTTGATTACGGTGCCGGCACGGGTCTGCTCGGCCTTGAGCTTTCAGATTCATTCGAAAAGGTGCATCTTGCAGATGCTTCTTCTGAGATGGTAAAAGTTTTAAAGGAAAAGATAGATATTGCAAATATCAAAAATGCACAAGCGCAAGAAATGAATCTGCTGGAATCCGACACTATCATCAAGGCAGATACTATTATCATGTCTCTTGTCCTGCTCCATGTGAAAGACCATCAGAAACTGATTCAGAAACTTTATGATGCATTATCCGATGGCGGTGAAGTATATATAGTGGATTTTGATAAAAATGACCAAGTGACACATCCGAAAGTGACGAACGGGTTCACGCACGGCAACTTGAAGGAAATGATGGAGAACGCAGGGTTTAAAAATATAAAGGTGAAAAACTTTTATGAAGGTAAAGAAATATTTGTGAAAACTGATGCGACCGTGCTCATTGCTTCTGCTGAAAAATAAACTCAATCAAAAAAG
>NZ_LFKO01000001.1:467038-504883 GCF_001265075.1 Salinicoccus sp. YB14-2 | reverse complement strand
CTGTAGTCTTACGCTGATGCTTTTCCCCAAGGAGTCTAACGTACGGATTTCATCTGTTCTGCATGAAATATAATCTTTTTTAAGGACCTATGTCCCGGCCCCTCTTTTTAAATCTTTTAATTGTAACCTCTTGTATACTGCTCCGGGACGAACTGTTTACTATCATCGTTATTCAGTACCCAGTGCGGGTCGCGGAGAAGCACACGGCCGAGAGCGACAAGGTCTGCTCCCGCTTCAGAGACAGCACGCTCGGCATCTTTCAGTTCGTCCAATATACCGACTGCGATGACAGGGATGTCGACTTCCTCTTTTATGCGTTTTGCATAAGGGAGCATATATCCAGGTGTTGCACCCGGAAAACGTTCACGGGAAGGCTTTCCTTCGCCGCCTGCAGAAACATGAATCATGTCGACACCTGCTGATTTAAACTGTTTTGCGAGATAGACACTGTGATCCAGATCATACCCGCCGTCCGCAAATTCTTTTGATGACATTCTCATCAGCAGCGGCATATCTTCAGGCATTTCTTTTTTCATTGCCAGAATGACTTTTACACCGAATAAACTCAAGTCCTGGCCGAACGCATCACTTCTGTTATTTGTGCGCGGCGCTGAAAACTGGTGGATAAGATAGCCGTGTGCACCGTGGATTTCAATTGTGTCAAAGCCTGCTTCAACAGCACGGCGGGCACCTTGACGGTAGTTTTCAATGACCTCTTCTGCTTCTTCGGTCGTCAGTTCATGCGGTGTCTTATACTTGTCACTGTATGCGATGGCACTGGATGATACAGGTTCATCATCATCCTCCGCTTTCCGTCCTGCATGACCAATCTGAATGCCGATCTTTGCACCGGTTTTGTGCACTGCATCGACCAGGCGTTTGTAATGAGGTACGTGCCCGTCAGACCATATACCGAGACATCCGTCTGTAATCCGTCCTCTCGGTTCGACATTTGTCATTTCAACCATAATCATGCCGACACCGCCATGGGCGCGGGATAAATAATGTGTGGTATGCCAGTCGCTGGGTATGCCGTCCTTGGCGCTGTACTGGCACATCGGTGCCATGACGATTCTATTTCTCATTTCAAGATTTTTAATTTTATAAGGTTCGAAAACAGACATCTGAAAATTCCTCCAAAAGTAAATTGATATATTTATTGTGTATGAGTGGATTTTTAAAGTCCAGTCATTTGCAACCATTTAATACGATTATATTGTAATGCTTTAACTGTAAAACGAAAATTTACACTATGAAGTTGAAGGCACTGGTGAAATTCCATAAGCCGGCAGATGAAGAAGATGTGAGAAGGTCCTGTTCAAATATTCCCGGTATGAGGCATATGGTATTTGCCGTCGAAGATATAGAAACTGCCGCATCTGCACTTGAAGATAAAGGGTGGAACTTGACGGAGAAGTTCAAAATTATGAAGACACTTATAAACCTTGTTATATTAAAGGATTTGAAAATATTATCGTAGAACCGGCTGAAAAGCTGAAATGGTGAGTCTCTTTAAAATATGCATGAGGACGCTCGTAAACACTTAAATTGTAATAAATTTTTCACATGATAAAATTGAGATAACAGTACAGTAGCATAGGAGAGTCGGCATGGAATATAATATTAGAGAACCTGAAATTAAAGATGCAGAACAGATTATCGAACATAAAGAATTTGTGACTGAGGCATACCCGGAGACTCTTGCCACTCCGATTGAGGACAGGGGAATTCCACTTGACCAGCAGGAGGAAAATATCACCTCTTTGACGAAAAATGATCTGGGACTGGTTGTGGAAGCGGACGGTCGTATTGTGGGCATATTGAATTTAAGGCAGAATCCGCGTAAAAAGTTTGAACATGTCTGTCAGTTTGGTGTCAGTCTTCAACCAAAGTATGCAGGTCATGGCATCGGCAGTGAGCTGATCGAACGGGCGATTAAACATGCAGAAGAAAGTACGGTGCTTGAAAAAATCGTTCTCGACGTGTTTGCCAATAATGAAGGTGCAATCCGATTTTACGAGAGACTCGGCTTCGTTCAGGAAGGCAGGCAGAAAGACCAGGTAAAGCTGAAAGACGGCTATACAGATCTGATTCAAATGGCGAAATTCGTCAAATAAGTCGCTGCAGATGCAGTTAATACAAGATTAAAGGTTGAGGTTTGTTATGAAATCCATTTTAATGGTGGGAAGCGGCGTTCTGCTGGGCTTCCTTTTAATATTTACAGGGATAGCATTTTTCCCGGAGAGCTTCGCGTTTAATGCAGTAGCCAGTCTGATACTGATACTTTCCCTGATTGTTTTATTCATAATGCTGATTGTGAAATTCACGCGGCATTCCAAAGTGGACAGGGAAAATGATGATACATGAACAAAAAAGGTACAAAATCAAAATTGATTTTGTACCTTTTCATTATGCATTTATATTGTTACTGCTTGATCTTCATTTTCAAGGTGATGCATATAGTCTTTTATACGGTGTGGAATCATGACAACTTCATTTTGTAAATTTCTCGGGCGATATGTTTTATCGATACATCTGTTCCAATAAGAAATATGCCTGCGGTCGATACACTCAGCAACATCTGAGTTGGTGTCGCCATCGTCAGCTTGAATTGAATACCAGTAGAGATACTCATGATCTCCTACAGTATCACGCATAATAGTTTCTACAAACATTTTTTCACCATCCAGTGAAAGCAGCGCATCCTGCATGTTTTCATTCAGAAACCTCATCCACTCATCTACCAATTCGCTTTTGCCTTGTTTTATACGAAATTTCGTTAACTCTACCTGCATTTTCAAGCCTCCTTTTCAATTTCACTTTCACTATCATACATCATTTAAAACGGTTGTCAATTCACTTTTCAAATTTTCATTGTTATATTTAATATGTAAAAATGTTTTAAAAAGACAGATTATGGGAGAGGTGATTCTATGTCTACATGGAAAGAGTTGAATACACGTGCTCAGGCCAATACAAAACGTATCCAGGAAACGGTGCCGGAAACGATGAGACAATATAAAAAGCTGCAGAATAGCGCCTACGCCGAAGGTGCACTTGATAAAAAGACGAAAGAAATTATCGCACTGACTTATGCTATCGCAGACAAATGTGAAGGATGCATCGGCAACCATGTCAATAAACTGGTGGGGCTCGGTGCCTCCAGGGAGGAAATTGCAGAGATTGCAGAAATCGCTATCGTCATGGGCGGCGGTCCCGGGATGGTCTATGGCGGAAAAGCACTGGAAGCCTATGACGAGGCAACTGAAGAGAATAAATAACTGTAGCGGAAAGTTTTTTATTAAGCGGGTTTATATCTTTAATATTAGGTTAATTGAAAGGTATATGAAGTATGTTATGAAAAATATAAAAGGAGTGTTCATCAAGTGACTGAAAATAATATTTACGGCAATACACCACCGATGCTCGGGGCTAAAAATTTAACGGGTGCATCTGAGTATGATACAGATGTACTTTTCTATGGTGTACCATGGGAAGCATCAAGTACATGGGGAGATTACACAGGTGTGGAACTCGGCCCTAAACAAATCCGTCTGTCTTCACAGAGGTACAGTACTTATTTACCGGAACTCGATCATATAAACATAGAAGATCATCTGAGTTTTGGAGATGTCGGAGATGTGGCTGTAAATCCGCATAACGTTCCACAAACAGTGAATATCATTGAGGAATTCACTGAAAAACTGTGGGACAGTGGTAAATTTCTGGTCGGAATCGGCGGGGATCACAGTGTGTCCTATCCAATTGTAAAGGCACTGACAAACACAGGGAAAAAAGTGGGTATCATCCACCTGGATTCCCATTATGATAACTATGAAGATTATGAAGGGGATAAATTTGCCCGCAGCACACCATTCAAAAGATTATATGAAACAGAAGGTGTAAGAAATGAAAGTCTGATCCACACAGGTATCAAAGGTCCGCGTAATAAGCCGGAAAATGGTAAGGCGGCAAAAGAAGCAGGCGCTGTAACACTGACGATTAACGATATCCGTGAGCAGAGCGATTTAAGAGCGTATGCAAATGAAATCTATGATATGGCTTCAAAAGATGTCGATGTCGTCTATTTGACGATTTGCAGCGACGTTCTTGACTTTGCTTTTAATCCAGGCGGTCCCGTCGACGGCAATGGGTTAAATTCATATGAATTATTAACGATGATTTATGAATTCGGCAAGCGCGGCCTGTGTGGAATGGACTATGTTGAAGTTTATCCGATGCAGGATGCCAACCAGAATTCTGCGCACTTTGTTTCAACTGCAGTACTGCATGTTCTTGCGGGTCATATTGAGGGAGGTCACCACAAATAAAACAGGGGCGGCCTCCTGTTTTTTTATAAACAAAAGGGGATGATCGTATGTCAGAATCAAGGTTCATAAATAAACTGAAAGAGATTGGGCCGGGTGCTATTATTACTGCATCATTTATTGGCCCGGGAACTGTGACTACAGCAACAAGAGCAGGTGCAGGGTTTGGATTTGCATTGCTGTGGGCGGTAATATTTGCGATAGTTGCAACCATAATCCTCCAGGAGATGGTTGCAAGGATCGGGGTGGTTACTAAGCAGGGGTTAGGTGAAAACATCAGGGAGCTTTTCGATAATAAAATACTTAAATTTGCATTAGTGTACATTGTGATGATTGCTGTTGCCATCGGTTGTGCGGCATACATCAGCGGTGACCTTCTCGGGACATCGCTCGGCGTATCATATTTGTTTGATATTCCTGAGAATATAGTTGCACCCATTCTCGGTGTCATCATTTTAATCCTCGCGTTGAGCGGCGGTTATAAAGTCATTGAGAAGCTGATGATCATTCTGATCATCATTATGGGAATCACGTTTATTACAACGATGTTTGTAGCGGGGCCGGATATTGCAGAACTTTTTAAAGGTGCCTTTGTACCGGGAGTGCCGAGCGGTTCCATCCTGCTTGTCATTGCTTTGATCGGAACGACGGTCGTTCCGTACAACTTCTTCATACATGCACAGACTGCGAGTGAAAAATGGGGAGACACTTCAAAAATTTCTGATATGAGACTCGATACAATTTTAATGATATCTGTCGGCGGTCTGATTACGGCAGCAATTCTGATTACTGCCGGTGCTTTGATTCAGGGCACCGAAGTGACAAGTGTCGTAGAGCTCGCAGCACCGCTTGAACCATTAATGGGAGGGCTGGCACCTGTATTTATCAGTGTCGGTCTGTTTGCAGCAGGGTTCTCGTCAGCCATTGCGTCACCGATGGGTGCCGCTGCGACCGTGAGCAGTTTTATGCACTGGAAAGGTGGATTTCAAAATAAAAAGTATAAACTGATTTTCGCACTTGTCATCGTTATCGGTATCATTACTTCAGCAATCGGCTTTGAACCGCTTGAAGTATTGCTTATTGCACAGGCACTGAACGGGTTGATTTTACCGATTATTGCGATATTCATCATGATAGTGATAAATAAAAAAGGGCTTATGGGCAATTTTAAAAACCCTTTGGCATTGAATATTGCCGGATATGCAGTTACGGCAGTCGTGACATTCTTAGGCCTTTACAGCATGATTGATGCGGTGACCAGCTTTTTCTAGTAAAATATAATAAGAAGATGATCAAGTGGAGGAATAAGGATGAAAGTAAATACGAAATGGCAGGGCAGCATCTCTTTTGAATCAACAGCAGATGTTTCAGGACACACTGTCAATATGGATGCAAGAAAAGAAGCGGGCGGTTCCGGCAGTGCCCCTTCACCTATGGAAATGGTGCTGCATGGTGTGGCAGGCTGCATGGGTATCGACCTGTGTGTCATAATGAGACACCACATGGACAATGTTAACGATTTGGAACTGGAGCTTGACGGAGACCGTGCAGAAACGGAACCGAAACGTTTTACTGATATCCAGATTACAGTGAAAGTTGACGGAGACGTTCCAGAAAAAGTGTTGAACCGGGCAGTGAAATTGTCACATGAAAAGTATTGTTCCGCAGTCAACTCATTAAATGCAGAATTTACAACAAAAGCGATTTTAAATGGCAAAGAGATATAAAAAATGCTTCCCGAATTAAAACGGGAAGCATTTTTTATCAGTCATCACTCAAAGATGTATCCTGAAAATCTTCATTGTGAAGGACGATTTCGGTAATGGAATCCTGCTGGTCATAGGTCATCATGACATAATAACCGTTGTCAGAATCGCTGTCATACATCATTCGGAAATTGGATGTATCATCCAGCGTCGGCCAGCCGTAATTTTCCACAGCATTCATTTTAGTGAACCCTTCAGGAAATATAATTATACCGTCTGCTTTGAGTTCTGAATGATCTGAATCCCCGGCAGGTTCCGGGAAATTAAAAGCAATATGTTCATAGTGGTAATATGTGCCGTCAATCAATTCACCGCTGCCTTCAGGTTCTCCCAATGCATTGATCATGTAATCATAGCTGGAACCCAGTGAGACGGTGCGGTATTCGTAGCTTGCAGAGAAAAAATTTGAAATGAAAGCATCGGAAGTAATGTTGATCGGTTCTATTTCGGGCGGTTCAGTCTGTTCTTCTGTCTCCTCAGTCTCTTCTGCCTCTTCAACTTCCTCTTCGTTATCTCCTGCTGTTTCAAGGTCATCAGGATTATTTCCCGTAATCGTACTCAAACAGGAAATTAAAAACAATGGTGACGTAATGATTAAAAATAAGAGTTTCATCCAATCCCCCCATAATAATCCTATGATTATATTTTAAAGCACCGTACACGCAAATGAAAGGACCTGTATGGCTTATACAAACATTGCGCCCAGGGCACCGGAGAATTCACCATTTTTAATGATATGCGGTTTCATACCTTTCAAAGACACATATCTGTTGATGATATCCGTCATGACATCGTTGTCCCGGATGGTGGAACCGATGAAGATGATATCTTCAGTTTCAAAACCGGCCGCCAGATTGATGCCAATCGTACTGACGGTTTCAGCTACAAGTGCAATCACGGCCTGAAGCTCATCCGCATGTCTGACAATTTTTCTGTCACCGCTTTTGATATTGCCAAAATTACTTGCTGTCAGATCTCCGGGTATCGGCGATGCATCGCCGGCATATATGTGGTGGACCTTCAAATCGATTTCATCACGATTGCCTTCTTTTGCCAGGCTGACGATCTCATTGAAATCCTCGATGCCGGTCAGAAGATAGGATAAGCCCATTAAAGTGCCGCCGCCGACGCCTGATCCGCCAGCTCTTTTCTGACCGTCTGGACCGGCCTGATGGAATGAAGTTCCTGTGCCGACGTTTAAGTATACAAAATGTTCAATATGTAATCCCTGTTCATCCATAAGCTGTTTCAAGCCGATATAAGTGGCATCGAACTCGATTGAGATATTCACATCATGGTTCAGTTTCCTGCTCATGTATTCCGCTTTACCGCCGGTAATATAAATATCGGCATCAGGATGGTTTTTATTCAAATCTTCTATGAAGTCATCGATGTTCAAAGAGGGCACCTTATCGAACACTCTTTCATTATCATCTTTAATATAAACTATTTTTAATAAAGTGCCCCCGGCATCAATACTTATTTTCATAATATGCCCCCAAAAAAATGTCATTGGAAATAGTATACCAATGACATTTAATAATTTGTACAATTATTTAAGTTTTGATCTTCTTGGACGGCGTTTCATTGCTTCATTCGATTCGCGTCTGAGAGATTTGGATACTGAGAAAATCATCAATATCAATACAATCGTAAATGGCAGTCCGGCAAGCAGTGAAGCGGCCTGCAAGCTGCTCAGTCCACCTGCAAGAATCAATGTGATTGTTAAGAACCCAAGCAGAATGCCCCAAAGAATCTTTAAGCGTAATGCAGGGTTCTCAGTGCTTCCTGAAGTCATTCCTGCTACGATAAACGTTGCAGAGTCGGCAGACGTAACAAGGAATGTGAAGATTAACAGAATAGCCAGCGCCGATGTAATCTGACTCATCGGCAGTGTATCAAACATAGTGAATAATGCGGCAGTCTGGTCATCCAGCACTATTTCACCGATAGAAGTGCCGTTAAACAAGTCTGAATACATTGCTGTGCCCCCGAGAGCAGCGATCCATAAGAAGGACAGCACCGGTGGCACGATGAGTATACCGAGCACATACTCTCTTATCGTACGTCCTTTGGATACCCTGGCAACGAACGAACCGATGAATGGACTCCATGCAATAACCCATGCCCAGTAGAAGACTGTCCACTCCTGTACCCAGGTCTCGCCTGAATATGGTTGAGTTCTTAACGAATATCCGACGTAACTCTTCAAATAGTCTCCGATACCAAGAACAAAAGTTTCCATGATGAATGTGAATGGTCCCATAAACATGACAAACACTGTTAAAATCAAAGCAAGCGCCATATTTAAGTTACTCAGCCACTTAATACCTCTTTTTAAACCTGTTATCGTGGAGAATAAAAAGAGAGTAACCATCAGAACTGTCAGTACAATTTGAGTGACGGGTCCGGAAGGTACATTAAAAGCAAAGTTCAATCCGCCATCCATCTGAAGGATACCTAGACCGATTGAAGTCGCCATACCCGTGACTGTTGCAATAACAGCAAGGATATCAATGAGCTTTCTGGAAGTCTTGTTATAATTCTGGCCGAACAACGGTTCAAGAGATGTAGAAACCATACCGTTTTTCTTTTTACGGTATTGGCTGTAACCGATTGCGAGGCCCGCTACACCAAATATGGACCACTGTGATATACCCCAGTGAAAGAAAGAATAACCCATAGCTGATCGTGCAGCTTCATATGATTCGACTTCCCCGCCCGGGAAAGGTGCGATCATAAAGTGCTCCATCGGCTCAGCAACCCCGTAGAATACGAGGCCGACACCGAGACCGCTGGAAAACAGCATGCCTATCCATGAACGGAATGAGAATTCAGGCTTTGAATCATCCGGTCCGAGTTTTACACGGCCGTATGGTGAGATTGCCATGAATAACAGGAACACGCCGAATCCGAACACGCTGATTAGAAATAACCAGTTGAAGTTACGCGCGATAGTGTCGTAAATACTGTATGAGGCATTTTCCACCGCTTCAGGGAAAAACATTGCCATCAGTGCTGCAATTGCAATGACTCCGCCTGCACCCCAGAAGACGGTGCCGAGTTTGGTACTGTCTTCGCCGGGCAGTCTGCGCTTTGTATTTTTAGGATCTTCCTGTTCTGTTTCTTTACTCAATAAAAAAACCTCCATAAAAATAGTTTTTCAGCTTTTCTACAGTTTTAATACGCGGGAGATGTCTGTTCTGGTGGTGGCCATAAAGAATGCCGCTGGTACCTCGTACCAGCGGCATTTCGCTGATAGTAAGATAATTGGCTGTGTGTTTGTCAATTAAATTACTGTAATAGATTTTGCTTAAGTATAACTTACATCTTTTAGTATAATATAGAAAAATTATACACTAAATAAAATGTTTGTTCAATTACACTTTAGGTTATTCTGATAGTGGAAATAAAGTATAATTGAAATTCAAATTGTATATTCTGTATCATAACAAAATAAATACATATGTCAAAAAGGGGACAAAGTTTATGAATAATATCAATATACGACCATTTGAAGAAAATGACAGAGCCGCATTGAAAGATTTCAAACTCAGTGCAGAGCAGCTTGAATTTACCAGTCTGCCGCTTGATGTCCTGAACGATGCCGTCGGTGATGAAGATCGTCTGCCATGCGTGGTTGTCAACAATGAAGACGGGATAGTCGGATTCTTCATACTTCACAAACATTACCGCCATGAAGGCTATGACACGCGCAGAGAAGTCGTATTTGTTCGTTCTTTATCCATAAATGAAAGGGTACAGGGAAAGGGTTATGGTACAAAAGTGGCTTTGAACCTTCCGATTTTTGTACAGGAACACTTTTCAGATTACGACCATCTGCACCTTGTAGTGGATACTGATAATGCTGCTGCATGGAACCTTTATGAAAGAGCCGGTTTTATTCATACAGCGACGAAGGAAGACGGCCCGATCGGCTTTGAACGCCTGTATCATTTAGATCTCGATCAGAAGTATGTTAGTAATATTAAATTAGTGGTAGATGAAAGTATAAAGACACCTCGAATTAAAATAGACATTATTCTTGATAATGAAAAAGTGATTGGTTATGTTGAAGGCACAGCTGAAGAAGAAACACTTTTCATAAAAAATGTTTATGTCGATGAGAGCAAGAGAAATAGGGGGATTGCTTCCAGTGCCTTGAGGCAGCTGGGTACTTTTCTCAGACGAAACAGGAGAGAAATTTCAGAACTTGCCGTAGCGGTCAATGAAGATGACAGTATCAATAAGTTATTTGAGTATGTCGGTTTCGCACGCTTTAAAGAGACGGATAAAGATGATCTGTATATAAAGTATATCAAATATTAAATACTTCTTGATTCATCAGTTAAATAACTGTATCATATCTAAAGATACGAGCGGACGAAAGGATGTAAATCAATGAGAATAGATAGTTATTCAAAAGAAATGATGGATGAAAATTCATTTATAGACATGTCGTTTATTTACCTGGAAGACAAAGGGAAAGACGCTGATCTGTATGAGATCATAGATAAATTCAAAGAAATGGGCAACTATAATGAAGATGAAATAGAAAACCGAATTCTGCAATTCTATACGGACTTGAACACAGACGGCAGGTTTCTGTCTACAGGTGAAAATGTCTGGGGACTGAGAGACTGGTATTCCGTGGATGATATTTCTGACAAGGTTGCGCCGACAATTCACAAGATAGAGCTCGCAACCGAAGAAGAGGAACCTGAAGTCTATGAAGAAGATGATACTATTGAAGATGCGTTCGACCAGGATAAAGAACTCGTTGACGGAGACACTGAAGATTTGGAATCCCCTTTAAATGATAGTAAAGATGAGGAGATAGACGAAGCGATCGACGAATCAATCGATGAAACGATTGAGTATGATGATACTGATGAATTGGAAGACTCTTACGAAGATGATGAGCAAAGTGTGTAACTCAACTTATAGTTGACTTTATTTCCAGAAGTGCTATTATTTTATTTGGGCTCCCTAAAATAGGGAAGATAAAGAACGGCTCCTTTTCACGTTGTGTGAAAGGGAGCATTTTTATTTTTACAGGAGGAAGAAAGATGACTAAATATATCTTTGTTACCGGAGGAGTTGTATCTTCACTCGGTAAAGGAATTACAGCAGCGTCACTTGGCAGATTATTGAAAGACCGCGGTTATAAAGTGACAATCCAGAAGTTCGATCCATACTTGAACGTGGACCCTGGAACGATGAGTCCATATCAGCACGGCGAGGTATTCGTCACTGAAGACGGCGCAGAAACGGACCTGGACCTTGGCCACTATGAACGTTTCATAGATATCAATCTACATAAATACTCGAACGTAACGGCCGGAAAAGTATATTCTGAAGTGATTCGAAAAGAACGCCGCGGAGACTATCTTGGTGCAACTGTACAGGTTATCCCGCACATCACCAACGAAATTAAATCACGTCTGATCAAAGCGGGAGAAGTTTCAAAAGCGGATGTCGTCATCACTGAAATCGGCGGTACGATCGGAGATATCGAATCATTGCCGTTCCTTGAAAGCATCAGACAGATGCGCAGTGATATCGGACGTGAAAATGTCATGTATGTCCACTGTACTTTACTGCCTTATATCAAGGCTGCCGGGGAAATGAAAACAAAACCGACCCAGCACAGTGTTAAGGAATTACGCGGTCTCGGCATTCAGCCGGACATGATCGTTGTCCGTTCAGAACATGAAATGGCGGAAGAATTAAGAGATAAAATTGCGCTGTTTTGTGATATTGAAAAAGAAAATGTCATCGAAGCCCGTGATGAAGAAACAATCTATAATATTGTCATGAGACTGCAGGAGCAGAAAACGGATGACCTTGTCATCAGAAAACTCGATCTGAAACCGTCTGAACCGGCGGAACTGGTTGAATGGAAACACCTGCTTGAAAATCTCGACAATATCGATAAATCCGTCTCCATCGGCATCGTCGGCAAGTATGTTTCACTGCAGGATGCTTACCTGTCTGTTGCGGAGTCATTGAGACATGCAGGATATGAGCGCCAGACAGATATTGATATCAAATGGATCAATTCAGAACATGTGAGCTCTGACAATTATGAAGAGAAATTAGGAGAACTGGACGGTATCGTCGTTCCCGGCGGTTTCGGTGAACGAGGTGTCGAAGGGAAAGTACTGGCATTGAAATTTTCAAGAGAAAACAATGTGCCTTTACTTGGAATCTGCCTCGGCATGCAGCTTGCGACAGTCGAGTTTGCGAGAAATGTCATCGGTTTGGAGAGCGCGCACTCAAGAGAACTCGACCCGAACACGCCTCATCCGATCATTGACCTGATGCCGGAGCAAAAAGATGTCATCGATCTTGGCGGGACACTCAGGCTCGGAAGTTTTCCATGTGAACTAAAGGACGGTACGATTGCCAAAGAACTTTATAATAAAGAACTGATCAGCGAAAGACACAGACACAGATATGAATTTAATAACGCATATAAAGAGCAGCTGGAAGAACACGGTATGGTATTTTCCGGAACGTCACCGGACGGCCGTCTGGTTGAAATGATAGAATTGAAGGATCACCCTTATTACATGGGTGTTCAGTTCCATCCCGAGTTTCTCTCAAGACCGACAAGACCGCACCCATTATTCCAAGGTCTGATTGATGCGAGTATAAAGTAAAAAATCCCCATCCGGGGATTTTTTAATATTCATCATTCGTCATCTCGTCAATCAGGACGTACAAATGATAATATAAATAGGTAAATGCATTTATATATGGATTTACGATCTTATCGAAATTTGGTGTGGGTATCAATTCTCTCGGCGAGGACAGATCGATATAATGATGGACATTGTAGAGCGTCTCATTTTCATGTCTGTTATAATTTGAAATCAGTACGAATTCGATATGCTGTGAATTCAATTCCCCGACGAAAGCTTTCACCTCTTCATCGAAAGTTTTGGCAATCACCAGCATTCTGTCCGGTGTATCAACATTTTCAAATGCACTGAATGAAGAAGGGCTGCCAAGTTTCAATTCTCCATGGAGAAGAAGAGGGTCCAGGTTTTTGAAGTCGTGAAATGTTTTGATGACGATGTTACCTTCACCATGAACCGCCTGAGATAATAATCTAGCAGCAATCTCGATTTCCTCTTCCTGAGCGTCTATATGATTGTAAATGTTGATGAGTTGAGTCTGTAATATTTTATCCATGATTATCACCCCTGTATTATAATTAAGCATATATTATTATAGCAGTAAAATGAATGCTTATTTGAATTCTAATAAAACAACGGCGGATTTTAATCATATTTTAATTGAAAGATATTATAGTTAAATTTATAAGTATAAAATTTTTATCATTTTCTTTGCGGGTACAAACAAAATTCTTATATAATGAATAAAAAGATGTAATGGAGGATTTTTAATATGAAGTACTTTATTGATACAGCGAATATGGATGAAATTAAAGAAATACATGAATGGGGCGTTCTGAGCGGTGTGACAACCAACCCTTCACTCGTAGCGAAAGAAAAAGATATTTCATTTCATGAGCGTCTTGTAGAAATCTGTGAATTGGTTCAGGGACCTGTCAGCGGTGAAGTCATTGCGCTTGATGCGGAAGGCATGATTGAAGAGGGCAGAGAACTTGCAAAGCTGCATGAACATATCATTGTTAAAATACCTATGACAGGTGAAGGCATGAAGGCTGTCAAAGTATTGTCGGCAGAAGGCATTAAAACAAACGTCACTCTTGTGTTTAACACCGTACAAGCGTTGACAGCAGCAAGAGCAGGCGCAACATATGTATCACCGTTCATCGGCAGACTGGATGATATCGGTCTTGAAGGTATGCAGCTGATCGAAGATATCAGTTATATTTTCGCACTTCATGATATCGATACTGAAATTATAGCGGCATCCATCAGAAATGAAGGACATATCCATGGCGCTGCACTTAAAGGTGCACATATAGCAACAGTACCTTATAAAGTATTGAAGAAATTGACGGATCACCCATTGACAGATAAGGGAATCGAGCAGTTCTTAAATGACTGGAATAAAGACAAGTAAAACGCTCGATATCAAGTAAGGAGTAAGTATATGACTAAAGAAGTGATTAAAGTACGTGGCGGAAGAACGCTTACAGGAGAAGTCGATATAAGCGGCGCAAAAAACAGTGCGGTTGCACTGATTCCTGCATCATTGATGGCATCTGAAGGTGAAATGACATTGGAAGGACTGCCTGAAATTTCTGATGTGGATACTTTAATGAGTTTACTGAATGATTTAAACATTGATACCGAACTGGAAGGTACAACACTTAAGATAAATGCAGAAAATGCACAGAATATGCCGTTGTCCAACAACAAAGTTCAATCATTAAGAGCATCTTACTATATGATGGGGGCGATGCTTGCGCGCTTTAAGAAATGTGTGATTGGCTTACCCGGCGGCTGTCCGCTCGGCCCGAGGCCGATCGATCAGCATATCAAAGGTTTCGAGGCGCTAGGTGCCAAAGTGACAAATGAGTACGGTGCGATGTATCTTGAAGCGGAAAAGCTGACAGGTGCGAAAATTTTCTTCGATGTCGTCAGTGTTGGTGCGACGATCAACCTTATGGTGGCTGCGAGCCAGGCAGAAGGTAAAACAATTTTGGAGAATGTAGCCAAAGAACCTGAGATTGTTGATGTAGCATCCCTTCTTAATAAGATGGGCGCGAATATTAAAGGTGCAGGTACTGATACGATTAAAATTTATGGTGTGGATAAGATGCGCGGTACAAGACACAGCGTCATTCCGGACCGGATTGAAGCAGGGACTTATATGATTGCCGGTGCAATCAAAGGCCAGAACTACCGCGTCAACAATATCATCCCGACACATATGGAGTCATTGACTTCGAAACTTCAGGAAATCGGTGTTGAAATTGAAGAAGGTGACGATTATGTCGTTTTATCCCATCCAAAAACGTACAAGTCGGTGTCGCTGAAAACACAGGTGTACCCTGGATTCGCAACAGACCTTCAACAGCCCATCACACCACTCCTGTTTCTGACGGACGGAGTGAGTAAGATTACAGAGACTATTTACCCGGCACGGTTCCGTCATGTTGACGAGCTGAGACGGTTGGGCGCAAATATTGAGAAAAAAAGCGGGACAGCTCTGATTTATCCATCCGAACTTCAGGGTGCCGATGTGTATGCCAGTGACTTAAGGGCCGGGGCATGTCTTTTATTATCCGGTCTGATTGCAAATGGTGTGACGACAATCCATAATGTCGAACACATTGACCGCGGCTACAGTGATATAGTGAAAAACCTGGAAGAACTCGGTGCAGACATATGGAGAGAAACCGTTGAATAAGTAATTGACCCGGATTAATGAAAGTGATTAACTCCGGGTTTTTATTATGACTGACAATTTTTCAGTATGATATACTGATTTTGAAATAATACTTGGAGGTTCTCACATGGAGAGAAGTTTATCTATGGAGCTGGTCAGAGTCACGGAAGCGGCAGCTCTTCAAAGTGCTAAATGGGTTGGGAAAGGCTTGAAGGAAGCGGCCGATGAGGCAGCGACTGAAGCGATGCGTACCGTATTTGATACTATACCGATGTCAGGAAAAGTGGTCATAGGTGAAGGTGAAATCGATGAGGCGCCTATGCTTTACATAGGCGAAGAACTGGGAACGCGTGAAGGGCCGGAAATCGATATTGCAGTAGATCCTCTGGAAGGCACCTCGATTGTTGCAAATGGCGCCTGGAATGCCCTGACGGTTCTTGCTGTCGCCGATAAAGGCAATTTACTGCATGCACCTGACATGTATATGAACAAGATTGCAGTCGGACCCGAGTGCCGTGGTATGGTGGACCTCGATTTTTCGGTGACGGACAATCTGAAAGCAGTGGCAAAGGCTAAAGGCAAAAGCATATCGGAAGTGACAGTAACGATTATAAAAAGAGAAAGAAACCAGGAAATCATAGATGAAATCAGAGCGGCCGGCGCACGTATCAAATTTTTCCATGACGGCGATGTTGCGGGTGCTATCAATACATGTTTTGACTGGACAGGTGTTGATATCATGCTTGGAATTGGCGGCGCCCCGGAAGGTGTGATTTCTGCAGTGGGCATCAAATGTCTCGGCGGTGATTTCCAGGGCAGACTCGTTCCTATGAGAGACGGGGACTCGGAACGCTGTGAGTCCATGGGCGTGGATCCCGGGCAGAAATTCATGATGAATGACCTGGTGAAAGGTGACGATGCGATATTTGCTGCAACAGCAGTGACTGACGGCGAAATGATGAAAGGCATCCAGTTCAAAGGAAGCTATGCAGAAACCTCATCAGTGGTCATGAGAGCCAAGTCGGGCACCGTACGTTTCATCAACGGACGCCATAGTCTGCATAAGAAGCCGAACATGGTGATGGAAGACTAGATATTACAGAAGTGTATCTGAAAAAATGATATGCTTCTTTTCTTTTGTACTGAAATCATGTAGAATATCAGATGTTCATCACACAACATCTTCAAAATTCCTCTTTAAACTTTTTAATAATACATCAAACTATATCCAAAAATATGAAAGTGAAGTGAATCCATGGCTGATCGAAATAAAGAAGGCTTGAAGTACGAGACCTTCGATTCGCTATATAAAGGTAACTCCACCAAGGTGCTTACCGAACGTGCAAAAGATCTTAAGCTGACAAACTACAGCAAGTTGAATAAAAAAGAGCTTGTACTTGCCATCATGGAAGCCGAAATGGAGAAAGACGGCAACTATTACATGGAGGGCGTACTCGATGATATCCAGCAGGACGGCTATGGTTTCCTCCGTACTGTCAACTTCTCAAAAGGTGAGAAAGATATTTATATCTCCGCTTCCCAAATCAGAAGATTCGAATTGAAAAAAGGGGACAAAGTCACAGGGAAAGTCAGAAAACCTAAAGAGAATGAAAAATATTACGGTCTGCTGCAAGTTGATTTCATCAATGATCAAAATGCTGAAGATGTGAAGAAACGTCCGCATTTCCAGGCGCTTACGCCGCTTTATCCCGAAGAACGCATCCACCTTGAAAATAAGGCAGGGGGCTTATCTACACGCATTATGGATCTCATCACACCAATCGGTTTCGGTCAGCGCGGGATGATTGTCGCACCGCCAAAAGCAGGTAAAACATCATTGCTGAAAGAAATTGCAAATGCGATCGCAGCAAACCATCCGAATGCCAAACTGTTCATATTGCTAATCGGTGAAAGACCGGAGGAGGTCACGGATCTTGAGCGTTCTGTTGAAAATGCCGAGGTTGTGCATTCAACTTTTGACGAACCGCCTCAGCACCACGTGAAAGTTGCAGAACTGCTCCTTGAAAGATCCAAACGTATGGTTGAGATGGGTGAGGATGTCATCATTTTAATGGATTCCATCACTCGTCTTGCAAGAGCATATAACCTGGTCATACCGCCAAGCGGACGGACTTTATCCGGCGGACTGGATCCGGCAAGTTTACACCGCCCGAAACATTTCTTCGGTGCTGCCCGTAATATAGAAGCAGGCGGCAGTATGACAATACTTTCCACGGCGCTTGTTGAAACGGGAAGCCGCATGGATGATGTCATATATGAAGAGTTCAAAGGGACGGGCAACATGGAACTTCATCTTGACCGGGGGCTCAGTGAGAAGCGTATTTACCCTGCAATTGATATCCGTCGTTCAAGTACAAGGAAAGAAGAGCTGCTGTTAGACAAGAAAGAACTGGACATACTGTGGCAGCTTAGAAAACTATTTACAGATGCACCAGACTTTACAGAAAGATTCCTGAGAATATTAAAACAGACGGAGTCAAACGAAGAATTCTTCGATGTCCTCCGGGACCGCATGGTATCATCACAAAAGTCAGGCAAACCTGTAATATAAAATAATTTGGAAATGGTTGATTTTTGAAGTGCTACAATGTATAATACACAAGTATTGTGTGGCAAAACCACAAAATAACTCTGTTCCAGATGGTTCAGGGCAAGGGAGCTGAATATCATGAGAGAAAACATTCATCCGGAATATCATAAAGTAATATTTTTAGATTCTACTACTGATTATAAATTTTTAAGTGGATCTACACGTACTTCCGATGAAACGATGGAATGGGAAGATGGTAACGAATATCCGGTTATTCGTTTAGATATATCATCTGATTCACATCCATTTTATACTGGTCGCCAAAAATTCGCATCTGCGGATGGCCGTGTTGAGAGATTCAACAAAAAGTTTGGTTTCAAATCAGCAAATGAATAGTTCGAAAAACAGTCAGACTGCATTGGGACATGTGTTTCAATGCAGTTTTTTTGTGTCAAAAATATGATATACTTAGAAAGATTACAGAAGACGGAAAAGGTGAAAATATGTTTGATCAATTGGAGATAATTGAAAATCGGTATGAGCAGTTGAATGAGCTTTTAAGTGATCCCGATGTTGTCAGTGACCCTGATAAATTAAGAGAGTATTCAAAAGAGCAAAGTGATCTGCAAAAGACAGTGGATGTCTTTCGTAAATATAAAAATCATCAAGAGACGATAGAAGAATCAAAAGAGATGCTGAGTGAAACAGACGATAAAGAAATGCTCGATATGCTGAAGGAAGAGATTTCGGATTCTGAAAAGCAAATACCGGAACTGGAAGAACAATTGAAATTATTACTCCTTCCTAAAGATCCAAATGATGACAAAAACGTTATCATTGAAATACGAGGTGCTGCGGGTGGCGATGAGGCGCAGATATTTGCAGGCGACCTGTTCAGAATGTATTCCCGCTATGCAGAAAATAACGGCTGGAAAACTGAAGTGGTAGAGGCGAATGCGAGTGACCACGGCGGCTACAAAGAAATCAGCTTTATGATACAGGGCGAAGGTGCTTATTCAAGACTGAAATATGAGAATGGTGCACATCGTGTACAAAGAGTACCTGAAACAGAATCCAGCGGGCGTATCCATACATCAACAGCAACAGTTGCTGTTCTGCCGGAAGTGGAAGATGTTGAAATGAATATCAGGAATGAAGATCTTAAAATAGATACCTACCGCTCCAGCGGTGCAGGCGGACAGCACGTAAACACCACGGACTCAGCGGTCCGTATCACCCACCTGCCGACCGGTGTAGTTGTCACATCCCAGGATGAAAAATCTCAGATTAAAAACAGGGAACGTGCAAGGAAAGTTTTGAATGCAAGAATTTATGACCTGATGCAGCAGGAAGCGGAAGCTGAATATGCTGAGCAAAGAAAATCGGCAGTGGGGACAGGTGACCGTTCAGAACGTATAAGGACATACAACTATCCTCAAAGCCGTGTGACGGACCACAGAATCGGCCTGACCATCCAAAAGCTGGATCAGATTATCGAAGGTAAGCTGGATGATATTATCGATGCGTTAATCATTGAAGAACAGACTTCAAAACTTGAAGAGTTGAACAATGCCACAATATAGTTACCGTAAGGCGATAAAAGAAGCTGAGCATTCTCTTGGATTACACGGCAGAGAAAAAAGGATTGCCCGGCTTTTGGCAGAAGACCTGTTCTTTTTGACCTCTGCAGAAATCATATTGAAATCTGATGAACCGATGTCACAGCAGGAATATGATCTTTACTGTGAAGCGGTAGAGCGAGTGAGTGCCGGAGAACCCTATCAATACGTTGTGGGGTTTTCATGGTTTTACGGAGAGAAATTCAAAGTGACGGCAGATACTCTGATACCGAGGAATGAGACTGAAGAACTGGTCATGTTTGTGCTTGATGAAGAGGCTGATAATGGCCAGACTGCAGTAGACATTGGTACAGGAACCGGAGTAATACCGGTGACACTGCAAAAACATTGGAATAATAATAAGGTCTGTGCAACTGATATATCACAGGCTGCTATCGAAGTGGCCAAAGAAAACTGTGACTCTCATGATGCGGACATCATTTTTTATGAGGGCGATCTATACGCCCCTCTGATTCAAAATGAAATCAAGGCAGATATCATCATTTCAAACCCGCCATATATATCCAAAGATGATGTTTCTATCATGACACCTTCCGTCATTGAGCATGAACCGCATCAGGCACTGTTTGCAGAAGATGATGGCCTTGAAATTTATAAAAGGCTGATTGATGGTCTGGAAGATGTGTTGCATTATGGCGGGCGCGTATATTGTGAAATTGCTTTTAATCAAAAGGAGTCATTGTTAAAATATTTATTAAAGAGATGGCCGGAAACAAAACATTTCGGGGTAAGGAAAGATATTAACAAACAGGACAGAATACTTTATTTCACCTGGGAAGGATGAGGGAGTTTGGATACAAAAGTTTGGCAGATTTCATCAGATGAACTGAACGGCCCTGGAACGTTGGAGAAGCTTGGAGAAATAAAAACAGCACTAACGTACGGAGAAGTCGTCGGGCTGCCCACCGAAACAGTTTACGGACTTGCTGGAGACGCTACAAATCCCGAAGCCATTCAGAAAATATTCAATGCCAAAGGCAGGCCGCAGGATAACCCGCTGATCGTTCACATTCACAGCATCGAACAATTGAAAAAGTTCGCTGAAATACCTGATGAGCGTGTTTTAAAGTTAATGGAAAAGTTTTGGCCGGGACCGATATCTTTTATATTACCTTTGAAAAATGATTATATAGCGGCAAAAACAGTGGCGGACTTAAGATCGGTCGCAGTCAGGATGCCGAGTCATCCGGTGGGACTTAAAATACTGGAATATACCGGCATACCGTTGGCTGCGCCCAGCGCCAATATAAGCGGGAAACCATCTCCGACTGATTACAGCCATGTGATTGATGATTTGAAAGATAAGGTATACGGGGTCGTTGCAAGTGATCCGGCAGACTATGGCATCGAGAGTACAGTGCTGGACTGTACGACATTCCCTTACCGTATCGCGAGACCGGGTGAGATCACTAAAGAAGATTTGGAGAATGTTATAGACGGACAGGTGGCTGTTCATTCCGACGATATGAAAAAGCCGATTTCTCCCGGGATGAAGTACAAGCACTATGCACCGAGACAGCCGCTTATATTAATCGAAGGAAGCGTTTTATCACAAACACTGATTTCGAAAAAAGGGGAGAATTTCGGAGTGATCGCACCGGAATCATTCCGCCAGGACGTATCTGACGATGTGGAGTTTGTCAGTTTATGTCAAAAGGACGATGACTACAGAGAAGCGGCAAAAAATTTATATGGTGCCCTCAGGAAAATGGACAAGTCCGATGTCGACATAATCTATATATATAGGTTCAGGGAAAATCCGCGGTCTGAAGCATTGCTGAACAGAATTTATAAAGCGACAGGGAATGTATTGATAAAAGGAGCGCATGATATTGACTAAACCGATTGTATTTGTGTGCACGGGAAATACCTGTAGGAGCCCTCTGGCTGAAAGTTATGCGAAATCAACATATAAAAAGTACGAATTTTCTTCAAGGGGTATCATGGTGACGGATGTCATGACCAATCCAGAATCTCAGAGAATCATTGATGAAGAATCTCTTGTCCAGCCGGAGCCGCCGCAGCAAATATCCAGTGAGGATACAGAAGATTCGATACTATTAACAATGACAAAAGGGCACCTCCAAATAGTGAAGGATCTCTACCCTGATTCGGAAGTTTACTTATTAAGTGAATATGCCGGTGGAAGTGATGAAGACATCAGTGATCCCATAGGGGGAAGCGATGAAGATTATCGAAAAGTATATGCACAAATGAAGGGTTATATCGATAAATTGTTTAAATAATGTGATAAAAATACTATGATTACTTTCAAGTATTAGAATTTTATATATAATATAGTTGAGGTGAAAATATGAAAGTTATAGTTGGTTCAGATCACGGTGGCTTTAATCTGAAAAATACCATCGTCAGTGAACTTAAAGAAAAAGGTGTAGATATCACTGATTTTGGTCCGGAATCTGCAGATTCGGTGGACTATCCTGATTTCGCAAAACCCCTTGCAGAAAAAGTTGCTGCAGGTGAATTCGATAAAGGCATACTGATTTGCGGAACTGGAATAGGCATGAGTATTTCAGCGAATAAAGTCAAAGGTATCCGGTGTGCTTTAGTTCACGACACATTCTCAGCAAGAGCGACAAGAGAGCATAATGATTCAAACATCCTGGCAATGGGTGAAAGAGTAATTGGAAAAGGTCTCGCGTCCGACATTGTAGATATTTGGTTAAATACTGAATTTGAGGGTGGTAGACATGAAAAAAGAGTTCGAAAAATTGAAGAATGATCTGGAAACACTGATAGAAGAGCTGGAAGAGGAAAACTTTTTCTTTGAAAACCAGCGCCTTATTATCGGCTGCTCCACATCTGAAGTGATCGGTGAACACATAGGTGAAAGCAGTTCACTGGAAGTAGCGGAAGTAATCTTCAACGGTTTTAGGACGGTAAGAGAGAAGTATGATATTCATTTAATGTTTCAGGGGTGTGAACACATCAACAGAGCAGTAACAATGGACAGAAGAACTTCTGTTCAGTTCGGCTTCGATGAAGTGAGTGTCGTACCTCACAGAAGTGCAGGGGGAAGTTTGAGTGAGTATGCGTACCTGAAAATGGCAGACCCGGTCGTAGCAGAATTCGTCACTGCGGATTCCGGTATAGATATCGGCCAGACTATGATAGGTATGCATTTAAAGCATGTTGCTGTACCTCTGAGGACAAGTACCAGACTGATAGGAGAAGCTGTTGTCACAATAGCGAAGACAAGACCTAAATTGATTGGCGGTCCCAGAGCAAAATATAATAATTAAATAAATTGGGGAGAATGTAAATGTCAAATATCAAATCACAAGATCCAAAACTGTTTGAAGCAATGGAATCCGAGTTTGACCGTCAGGATAAAAATATTGAATTAATTGCATCTGAGAATTTCGTATCAGAAGCGGTATTGGAAGCTCAAGGCTCAATATTAACGAACAAATATGCAGAAGGTTATCCTCATAAACGTTATTATGGCGGATGTGAATTCGTGGATGTCGTCGAAGATCTGGCGAGGGACAGATTGAAAGATATTTTCGGTGCCGAGTACGTGAACGTCCAGCCGCATTCAGGCTCCCAGGCAAATATGGGGGTTTATTTCTCAATACTTGAGCCGGGAGACAAGGTCCTGGGCATGAACTTGAGCCATGGTGGCCACCTGACGCATGGCGCACCGGTCAACTTCAGCGGAAAGATGTATGAGTTCAGCGAGTACGGTGTCGATCAGGATACAGAAACGATTGATTATGATGATGTGCTGGAAACAGCTAAAAAGGAAAAACCGAAGCTGATCATTGCAGGTGCAAGTGCTTATTCAAGACAGATCGACTTTGCTAAATTCCGTGAAATCGCTGATGAAGTCGGTGCCTACTTCATGGTGGACATGGCACATATCGCTGGTCTTGTTGCAGCAGGACTGCATCCCAACCCAGTCCCGCATGCAGACTTTGTCACTTCTACCACACACAAGACACTGAGAGGACCGAGAGGCGGCATTATCCTGGCAAAAGAGAAGTATGGCAAAAAACTGAACAGCATGATCTTCCCGGGTATCCAGGGTGGCCCGTTGATGCATATCATCGCTGCCAAAGCCGTGGCATTCGGAGAAGCGCTTCAAGATGATTTCAAAGAATACCAGCAACAGGTGATAAAAAATGCACAGGCACTGGCTAAAAGCCTGACTGACAACGGTCTCAGGGTCGTTTCCGGCGGTACCGACAACCACATCGTGTTAGTTGATGTGAAGAGTTTCGGTCTGACTGGTAAACAGGCGGAAGAAGTATTGGATGAAATTGGTATTACATGTAATAAAAACACGATTCCATTTGATAAAGAATCACCATTTGTAACAAGTGGTCTCCGTCTTGGAACACCTGCGATGACAACAAGAGGTTTCAAAGAAAAAGAGATGGAAGAAGTTGGCAGATTGATGGCGGATACATTGAAACGTGCCAAAAATGACGAGAGTCTGGATGGAATAATCGAAAAAGTACATGCAATGACTGCTGATTATCCTCTATATGATAAATAAATTTAAGTATTAAACATGAAAAGGAGGGCATTTATGTCAAAGGTTCAAGTGATGGAACATCCTCTTATTCAGCATAAAATGGGTTTTATAAGAGATAAAAACACTCCCACAAAAACATTCAGAGAATTGGTTGATGAAGTCGGTATGCTTATGGCTTATGAAGTGACCAGAGATTTGGATCTGGAAGACGTTGAGGTGGACACACCGATACAGACAACAACAGCCAAAAGACTGAGTGGTAAAAAAATCTGTCTTGTTCCGATTTTAAGGGCAGGACTCGGTATGCAGGAAAGTATTCATAAGCTGATACCTTCTGCCCGTGTCGGGCATATCGGTCTTTACCGTGACCCGGATACATTGCAGGCAATAGAGTATTATGCGAAATTCCCAGGTGATATTGTAGAACGGGATATTTTCGTGATAGATCCGATGCTTGCAACAGGTGCATCTGCAGTCGAGGCCATAACTGCGATTAAAAAAAGAGGCGGAAGCAAAATTCGCTTCATCTGTTTAATTGCAGCGCCTGAAGGCGTGGAAGTTTTGCAGGAGGCTCACCCTGATGTAGATATTTATATTGCAGCACTCGACGACAGACTGGATGAACATAGTTATATCGTGCCAGGTCTTGGTGATGCCGGAGACCGTTTATTCGGAACAAAATAATTCTAATTAATAGGGAGAAAAATCATGAAAAAGATTATGACTATATTTGGAACTCGCCCGGAAGCAATCAAGATGGCACCGCTGGTGCTTGCTTTGAAAAAGGACCCGGAGCTGGAACCGATTATTGTAGTTACCGCTCAACACAGAGAAATGCTTGACCAGGTACTGAAAATATTTGATATCGAGCCTGATTTTGATTTAAATATCATGAAGCAGGGACAGACGCTTTCGGAAGTAACCGGCAGAGTGATTGAAGGTCTTGATTCTGTAATCAAAGAGGCGAAGCCGGATATGATTTTAGTGCATGGTGACACTACAACTACATTTGCCGGCAGCCTTGCTGCATTTTATAATCAGATAGATATCGGTCACGTAGAAGCAGGACTCAGAACACATAACAAATACTCGCCATTCCCTGAAGAAATGAACAGGCAGATGACAGGCGTACTTGCCGACCTCCATTTTTCACCTACAGAAAATTCCAAGCAGAATCTGCTTGTGGAAAATAAGGATGAAGAATCCATATCAGTAACAGGCAACACAGCGATTGATGCCTTGAAAACGACTGTTAACGAAGAGTATCACAGTGAGATCATTGAAAAACATAAGGACAATAAAGTGATTCTTCTGACCGCCCACAGACGGGAAAACATCGGCACGCCGATGCATAACATCTTCAGTGCTGTGAGGGATATTGTGGATGAATTCGAAGGCGTAACAGTTGTTTATCCGATCCATAAAAACCCTAAAGTAAGAAGTATTGCTGAAGAATATCTGGGTGGTCATGAACGAATAGAAATCATTGAACCTTTAGATGTCGTCGACTTTCATAACTTTGCAGCGAACAGCCACATCATTTTGACAGACTCTGGCGGTGTTCAGGAAGAGGCGCCATCACTGGCAAAACCGGTAGTGGTTTTAAGGGACACTACAGAGCGTCCTGAAGGTGTCGAGGCAGGGACTTTAAAACTTGCCGGCATTGAAAAACAGGATATTTACGACCTGACCAAAGAATTGCTTACAAATGAGGATATGTATAAGAGAATGTCACATGCAGCCAACCCGTATGGAGATGGCGAGGCATCTCAGCGCATATGTGAAAACATAAAGTATTTCTATGGCGTCATAAATAATAAACCTGAGAGTTTCCGGGTGTGATTAATTGTGTCGATAATATGTCGCAATTTCATAATGGTTAAATAAATCTATACATGTTATTGACACAAAAATCGCACTCATATATCATTACAAGGGGAGTGTGAAAGTTACTCTAGGAAGCTTCTCAAACCACTAGGAGACTGTATTAATAGTGTCATTTTTTAGACGATTTTATCATCATTTCTTAAGATATTTATCTATCCCGCTTATTGTAAGTTTACTGTTTGTCCTTTTTACTCAATCATCGAAAGCTGCCGGCTTATTTTTAGGCACTTTTGCGTCTACATTGATGATGTACAACTGGTATTATCATCTCGAGAGATCACACGATGAACAGAGTGACAAATTTAAACTCGGGACAACGACACGATTCATCATCGTAGTAGTAACATTGCTGGTGTGGCTGAGGTTCCCGGAAACATTTAACATTTTCGCAATAACTCTAGGAATTCTCCTTGGTTATATATTGATTATTTTTCATGCTGTCAGAGAATTAACGAAGTGAAAGAGGTGAAAGAATGGAACACGGAACTCCAACGCATACTATTGATTTATTCGGTTTGCCAATAATGTTTGATCTGTCGACATCATTAATGATCGTCATTACATGTCTGGTTGTTTTCTTTGTGTTATTTTTCATGACACGTAAACTGGCTGTAAGACCGACAGGTAAATCGCAAGTTCTTGTGGAAGCACTGGTAAACTTCGTTAAAGGTATGATATCAAGTAATATGGCCTGGAAGCAGGGCGGTAAATTCCACTTCATGGCAATTACTCTGATTGCTTTTATCTTTGTGGCCAATATAATCGGTATACCATTTACAATCATCCTTCCGGATGCCGAGCATACTTTGTGGTGGAAATCACCTACCGCAGATCCGACTGTAACGTTGACTCTTGCCGGGCTTATGATTGTACTGACACACTATTACGGAGTTCAGGCCAGAGGCTTGGGGAACTATGTTAAATCGTATTTTCAACCAATGTGGTTTATGGCACCGATTAAGTTCATTGAAGAATTTACATATAATTTAACGTTAGGTCTTCGTCTTTACGGGAACATTTATGCAGGTGAAATCCTGTTATTACTACTGGTGTCCCTGATAACAACAGGTGGAGTATTGGGTGCTGTCGGTGGCTTTATACCGCTGATGGTATGGCAAGGATTCAAGTTGTTTATCAGTGCGATTCAGGCGTTTATTTTCGTTATGTTAGCAATGGTTTATCTATCTCATAAACTGAGTGATGACCATTAATATAAAATTTAAAAATTATATTTATATCTATTTAGGAGGAAATATTTTATGAATTTACTTGCAGCTGGTATTGCAGCAGGATTAGCAGCACTTGGAGCGAGCTTTGGTATTGGTATGGTAGTTTCGAAAACAGTTGAGTCAGTAGCGCGTCAGCCGGAAGCGAAAGGTCCTTTACAGACAATCATGTTCATAGGTATCGGGGTTGTTGAGGCAGTTCCAATCATGGCAATCGTTATCGCATTCCTACTTATGTTTACGTTCTAAGAATCGTTACTAAGGCGAAGTCTTATACCAAGATTTCGCCCTCTTATTATGCTGTTAGATGAGTGAACGAAACTTTCTTGAAAGGAGTGTACATAAGTGGAATTTCTTATATTGGGAAATACTGGAGATGTTGGTGTAGCAATTGGAAGCAGTGTTGTGCTGCTCGTGAGTTTCCTTATTCTGCTTGGAGCCTTATCATATTTTGTCTGGAGACCATTGAAAAAAGTGATGGATGACAGAGAGAATCTAATACATTCAGAAATAGATGATGCAGAGCAACGCAGAATAGAAGCGCAGCGTCTTCAAGAAGAAAATGAAGCATTGCTTAAACAAACACAGGCAGACATCGCAGCAATTATGGAAGATGCCAAGAGTCAGGCAACTAAAGAACAAGAAGCAATTGTTCATGATGCGAATACACGTGCGAATCAGCTTATGGCAAATGCGAAGGCTGATGTAGAGCGTGAAAAAGAAAAAGCGATTCTGGAAATTAACGATCAAGTCGCTGACTTGTCGATTCTGATTGCTGAGAAGATGATTTCAAAAGAAATGAATCACAAAGATCAGCAAAAATTAGTACAGCAGTATTTACAGGAAGCAGGGGATAAATAATGGCGAACGTATCCAGTAATTATGCCAATGCCCTGTTCAAGGCAGTTAAGAATGAAGATACATTGACCGAAGTGAAAAAGGATTTCAGTAAAGTTGTTAAAAATGTACATAATGTGCCTGAATTTAATGATTTCATCACAAATCCAAAAATCGCGAGGGACGAAAGAAAAGCAGTCCTGAAAAGAGTCTTCAGTGAGGTTGAAGGGCCATTGTACAACATGTTATTGATTTTGTTCGACAAGGGTAAGATGACAGAACTTGAAAATATTCATGAAGATTTCATCGAACAGTACAACGAACGTTTCAGTCAGGAACATGTAGTGGTCGAATCGGTTTATAAATTATCCAGTGATGAATTGGATGATATAGGAAAGTTTTTCATAAAGGAAACAGGATTGAAAAAACTAATGATTGAGAATGAAGTGAAGGAAGACCTAATTGGCGGTATCAGAGTTTTTATTGGTACGAAAGTATATGATGCTTCTGTCAGAGGTCAGTTGAACACTTTAAGAAATCAATTCAAGGAACACGCGAATAGTTAATTGAGGAGTGACATTCATGGCAATCAAAGCTGACGAAATTAGTACTCTTTTAAAAAGCCAGATTGAAAATTATGAGCAGGATATGACAGTGTCTGATGTCGGAACTGTTATCCAGGTGGGTGACGGTATCGCGCTTGCTCATGGTTTGAACGATGCAATGGCTGGAGAGTTGCTGGAATTCCCAAGTGGTGTACTGGGACTGGCACAGAGCTTAGAAGAAAGTAATATCGGTATTGTAATTTTAGGACCGTATGATGATATTAAAGAAGGCGATGAGGTTAAGCGTACAGGAAGAATCATGGAAGTACCTGTAGGTGAAGAACTTATCGGCCGCGTTGTAAACTCTTTAGGTCAGCCGATTGACGGTAAAGGACCAATTGGTGCAACGAAAACAAGACCAATCGAAAGCCCTGCAACTGGTGTAATGGATCGTAAAAGTGTTGATGAGCCATTACAGACAGGTATTAAAGCGATTGACGCTTTAGTTCCAATCGGCCGTGGTCAGCGTGAACTGATTATCGGTGACCGTCAAACAGGTAAAACAACTGTTGCAATCGATACAATTTTAAACCAGAAGGATCAGGATATGATCTGTGTTTATGTTGCAATCGGTCAAAAGGAATCAACAGTAGCTGCTACTGTTGAGACATTACGTCAAAACGGTGCGTTAGATTACACAATCGTTGTATCTGCAAGTGCTTCACAGCCTGCACCACTATTATATATTGCTCCATATGCCGGCGTGTCTATGGCAGAAGAATTCATGTTCAATGGCAAACACGTGCTGGTTGTTTATGATGACTTGACGAAGCAGGCAGCTGCTTATCGTGAATTATCATTACTTCTGCGTCGTCCGCCGGGCCGTGAAGCTTATCCTGGTGACGTATTCTACGTACACAGCCGCTTACTTGAGCGTGCTGCCAAACTGAACGATGATTTGGGCGGCGGTTCTATTACTGCACTGCCATTCATCGAAACTCAGGCAGGGGATATCAGTTCATATGTACCTACAAACGTTATTTCCATTACTGACGGACAGATATTCCTGCAATCCGACTTATTCTTCTCAGGTGTAAGACCTGCGATCAACGCCGGACTGTCAGTTTCACGTGTTGGTGGTTCTGCACAGATTAAAGCAATGAAAAAAGTTGCAGGTACACTGCGTCTTGACCTTGCTTCATTCCGTGAATTGGAGTCATTTGCCCAATTCGGTTCAGATCTTGATGAAGTGACTGCATCTAAACTTGAACGTGGTAAGAGAACTGTAGAAGTACTCAAGCAGGGTGAGAACAACCCATTGAAAGTTGAGTACCAGGTTGCGATTTTATATGCACTTGTAAACGGTCACTTGGATGATATCGCAGTTGAAGATATCACACGTTTTGAAGATGAGTTTTTAAGCTGGATGGATTCAAACGAAAAAGAATTGCTGAATACTATCCGTGATACAAAACAATTACCAGATGATGAAGCATACGTTAATGCGATGGAAAGCTTCAAGAAAATTTTTAATCCTTCAAAGTAAGTTAAAGACGATGATGGATAAGGTGGTGAATGTATGGCTTCACTTAGAGAAATAAAAGGACGTATCGGTTCGACGAAGAAGATGAGTCAGATTACCAGTGCGATGCACATGGTTTCAAACTCAAAACTTCGCCGTGCAGAAGAGAATGCGACCAGATTTCAGGCATACCGTGATAAGTTGCAGGAGGCTGTACAGGCGATAGCGTCTGAAGACTCAACTGCAGAGCATCCTATGCTTGAAGATCGTCCTGTTAAACGTACAGGGTATGTCGTGATTACTGCTGACAGTGGTTTGGCAGGACCTTATAACTCAAACGTTTTAAAGCAATTGACTGGTGCAATAAAAGAACGTCATGATAATAATGATGATTATTACGATATTTTAGTGATCGGTAAAATGGGTTATGAATTTTTGACCTCCAGAGGATACAGTGTTTCAAAATACCGTACAGGATTAGCAGATCAGCCTGACTTCAGCAGTGTTAAGGAAATTACACATGAAGCTGTATCAAGCTTTATAGATGAAGATATAGATGAACTGTACATTATATTTAATGAGTTTATCAATGTGCTTGAACAGAGAGTAAAAACTGATAAATTGCTGCCATTGTCAAAATTGGACAAGGATTCGGATTCAACAGCTGATTCAGGATTAACCAGCTATGAGTTTGAACCGGATAAAGAATCATTGCTTACTACTATTCTGCCGCAGTATGCAGAAAGCTTGATTTATGGTGCATTATTGGAAGCTAAAGCAAGTGAACACGCAGCAAGAATGACTGCAATGAAAGCTGCGACCGATAATGCCAAAGAACTTATTGATGATTTATCATTGGAATATAACCGTGCAAGACAAGCTGCAATTACACAAGAAATCACAGAGATTGTTGGCGGTGCAGCTGCACTTGAATAAGAATGCTAGGAGGAAAACGAATGGCTTTAGGTCAAATAATACAAGTCATGGGTCCTGTTGTTGACGTTCGTTTTAATGAAGGTGAACTGCCTGAATTAAATAACGCATTGACGGTAGACATTCACAAAGGTGACGAAACAACTTCCCTTACATTGGAAGTTGCACTTCACCAGGGTGATAATGTTGTAAGAACAATTGCGATGGCTTCAACAGACGCGCTTCAACGAGGTACAGAAGTTGTCAATACAGGAAGCCCAATTACAGTACCTGTCGGCGAAGTGACTCTTGGCCGGGTATTTAACGTATTAGGTGAACATATTGATTTAGGTGAACCTATTGCTGAAAGTGAAAGAAGAGATCCAATTCACAGACAAGCTCCAACATTTGATGAATTGACGACAAATGTTGAGATTTTGGAAACTGGTATTAAAGTAGTAGACTTGCTTGCTCCTTATACAAAAGGCGGTAAGATTGGTCTGTTCGGTGGTGCCGGCGTAGGTAAAACAGTTTTAATTCAGGAACTGATCAACAACGTCGCACAGGAACACGGCGGTATTTCAGTATTTGCGGGCGTTGGAGAGCGTACGCGTGAAGGTAACGACCTTTATTACGAAATGAGTGATTCAGGTGTTATTGAAAAAACGGCGATGGTGTTCGGTCAGATGAACGAACCGCCTGGTGCACGTATGCGTGTAGCATTGTCAGGACTTACAATGGCTGAATATTTCAGAGATGACCAAGGACAGGATGTACTTTTATTCATCGACAATATCTTCCGTTTTACTCAAGCCGGTCAGGAAGTATCAGCGTTGCTTGGCCGTATGCCTTCAGCGGTAGGTTACCAGCCGACACTTGCCACTGAGATGGGTCAGCTTCAAGAGCGGATCACAACGACAAGCACTGGATCAGTTACGTCAATCCAGGCGGTATTCGTACCTGCTGATGACTATACAGACCCGGCGCCTGCTCAAACTTTCGCACACTTGGATGCAACAACAAACTTGGAACGTAGTTTATCTGAGATGGGTATCTACCCAGCAGTGGACCCGCTTGCTTCCACTTCACGTGCATTGACACCTGCAGTTGTCGGCGAAGAACACTATGAAGTTGCAAGAGAGGTTCAAGCAACAATTCAGAAATACCGTGAATTACAGGATATCATTGCAATTCTTGGTATGGATGAGCTGTCAGATGACGATAAGGTGACAGTGTCCCGTGCACGTCGTATCCAGTTCTTCTTAAGTCAGAACTTCCACGTAGCAGAACAGTTTACCGGTCAAAAAGGTTCTTATGTACCCGTTGCTGAAACTGTAAAAGGATTCAAAGAAATCCTTACAGGCAACTACGACCATATACCTGAAGATGCTTTCCGTTTAGTCGGCGGTATCGAAGATGTACTTGAAAAAGCTCGTGAAATGGGTGTAGAAGTATAAAATCGGGAGGTAAAATCACATGACAATTTCACTCGACATAGTGACTCCTAATGGTTCAGTCTTTCAAGAAGAGGGCTGCGAGATTATCATTCTTCAGTCAAAACAAGGTGAACTTGGTATTATGGCTGGACATATCCCGACTGTAGCTGCACTTAAAATAGGTAGTCTACGTGTAAAGATAAATGGTCAGTATGAATACTTTGCTGTAACTGAAGGTTTTGCAGAAATAAATCCTTCAAAAGTCACTGTACTTGTTCAAGCAGGTGAATTTGCTGAAGATATAGATACAGAACGTGCAGAAGAAGCACGTGGGCGTGCAGAAGAATTACTGCAGCAGTCACAAGATGAAAAAGTAGATAGATACCGTGCAGAGTTGTCATTACAACGTGCACTCAATCGTATAAATGTTGCACAACACAGATAAAGCTTGGGGGGACCCCCAAGCTTTTTTTAAAGGATGATTTATATTTTATTTTCACAACTGGCCTTCATGCATATAATATTGCATCTCTTCAGTGTCATATTTTGTTTTTGGTTAATCCAGGGGTTAAATATAGAAAGATTTTTCCGAAAAGGAGAAACAGGCAGGATAATGTTATTGATGATAGTGATATCAATATTATTAGGCAGTGCACTGAGTAATTTCATTATGGATTTCTTTTCACTCGTCCAGGAAGCTTCACTAATATTTAATTAAAAACCGATTAAAATACTTTACAACATGTTTAGACAACTATAGTATTGTTAATAGTTAAATAGATAGTGTTTTAACTATTATATATGGAGTGTGGACAATGGATAAAATTATTGTTAAGGGTGGAAACAGATTATCAGGATCTGTAAATATAGAAGGTTCAAAAAACGCAGTACTTCCAATATTGGTGGCTTCTTTGCTGCCTGCCAAGGGGAATTCTGTGCTGACAAATGTGCCGAATTTATCAGATGTGGATACCTTAACTTCTTTATTAAAATTACTGGGCGCAAAAGTTGAAACTGAAAAGGGTACCGTAAAGATTGATTCTTCAAACGGCTTATCCTATAATGCGCCGTATGATCTTGTAAGTAAAATGAGAGCGAGCATGCTTGTTATGGGGCCTTTGCTTGCACGTTATGGAAAATGTAAGATTGCTATGCCGGGGGGATGTGCGATAGGCAGCCGTCCGATTGAGCAGCATATCAAGGGTCTTGAAAAAATGGGAGCGACATTCAGAAATGTTGATGGTAATATTGAAGGCTATACCGATGGTACATTAAAAGGTGCGAAAATCTCTTTGGATTTTCCAAGTGTAGGTGCTACACAGAATCTTATCATGGCTGCAAGCCTTGCTGATGGGACAACTCATCTTGAGAATGTCGCCATGGAACCTGAAATTGAAGATTTGGCTGATTACATCAATGATATGGGCGGACGTGTCACCGGAGCAGGTACAAATCATATTGTTATCGAAGGCGTCAAGGAACTGACAGGTGTAAATCATAAGGTCATCCCGGACCGCATTGAGGCAGGAACATTCATGATTGCAGCTGCAATTACAAACAGTGAGATTACTTTGAAGAATGTTGTTGCCGATCATTTATTATCGTTGATTTCCAAGCTGGAAGAAATGGGTCTTAAAATTATAGATAATGATAATGAAATTACAGTTGTACCATCTGAAAGATTAAAACCGATCAGTGTGAAGACGATGCCTCATCCCGGCTTCCCGACGGATATGCAGAGTCAGATGATGGCACTTTTAACCACGGTAAGAGGAACAAGTACCATTACTGAGACGATTTTTGAAAATAGATTTATGCACGTGGATGAATTTGGTAATATGAATGCAGACATATCATTGGAAGATAATACAGCAGTCATTAAAGGCAGGCGGAGATTGCAGGGTGCACGCGTCAAAGCGACAGATTTAAGAGCGGCAGCTGCTTTAATACTGGCAGGTTTGTCTGCTGAAGGTTATACTGTAGTTACAGAATTAAGACATTTAGATCGCGGCTATGTTGATTTTCACAAAAAACTGAGTCAGCTTGGTGCCGATATCGAAAGAGTTAGTGACGAAGATAAAGTGAAAGAATCCGTGACTAACTAGAGTGAGGTTGTAGTATGGAAGAAACATCAAAAAAATTGGTTCATAGACGTTTTCCGCTTGTCGTCCGTATTTTACTGTTCGTATATATCGCAATCATCGTCATTTTCGTGGGATTGATGATGGGATACGGTATTTTGGGTAACCCATTTGAGATATTCAGAATAGAGACGTGGGAACACATCATTAACTTAACAGAGGTATAGAATATGCTTACTTATGATCAGATTAAAGCAATCATTCCACACAGACCCCCGTTTTTATTGATCGACCGGGTAACGGAGATTGAACCTGGGGTAAAATGTACAGGTATTAAACAAGTATCAGGAAATGAACCGTTTTTTCCCGGCCATTTTCCGGAATATGCAGTCATGCCCGGAGTATTGATAGTAGAAGCTCTTGCCCAGGTGGGCGGGGTGGCATTATTGCAGCAGCCTGAATTTAAAGGAAAGCTTGCATTTTTCGCAGGGATTGATAAGTGTAAGTTTAGAAAACAGGTAACTCCTGGAGATACTTTGGAACTTACGGTGGAAATTACGAAAATGAAAGGCCCTATTGGTAAGGGCGATGCTGTGGCACTTGTTGATGGTGAAGTCGCGTGTAAATGTGAAATCACTTTTGCCATACAAGATAAAACATCCGATTGATAATAATCAATCGGATGTTTTTATGTCTTCTTTGGAATCCATGCGGGCTTTGAATTCATTCAGCAGTGCATCACCTTCATAATTTTCATTCATCAGTTTTTCCAGCAGATTCTCGGCATAGTTAGGATCCTGCTGTATGATATCCCCGACGAATAAAAGTGATATACCCTTGGTGATAGAGTTCATTTCCAAAAACTTACCTTCAAATAATGCAGGCTGGTTTGAAGTTCTTGTGATTCTGATAAGTAAAGTGACTTCGGTATTGAGAAAATCCTGTAGAATATCTTTAAAGTCCTCGGAAATCGCAACTTCGACTATCCAGGAATCCTTTCCCGCTTCCTTATTGATGATGATTCCGTCCATCAGATCTAAAATAATATAGTTATTTTCATGCTGCATCTTTATATCCACAATTTTAAATGATTTCATGCCATCCCCCTCATTTTTTTCAAAAACTACAGATTTCGCAAAACTGTCAGCAGAATTTAAATTTCTGGGCACTTTTAAATACAGTTCTCTCTTTATTGTATAGTATTTACTGCAGAAATTAAATTGTTGTCATTTGCAGAATATTTAGAGTGGATTTAAGCTATGAGCATGGAAGGGGGTGGATTGGATGTTAAATAAAGTAGTGCTTGTCGGAGAGCTCGTCAGAAATGTTTCCATTAAGCAGAACAATAATTCAAATGTTAATTCATTCATACTGGCAACGATACGTATACCTAAAGATCAAAAGAGAGACCATGAAGTACATTTCATTTACTGCAAAGGGTTTGGTAAAGCAATACCGAATTTATTGGACAGCGCCAGAGAAGGGCAGATATTGTGCGTAAGCGGACAGCTTGCGACAATGCTGCATACGGCAGAAAATGGCACAAAGGAATACCGTATGGAAGTTTGGGCGGAAAGTATAAAGTTCATGCCCGAAAAACTGCACAACAGCCGAAATATCAAAAATCCAAATGAACTGATTGATGAAGCAGTCAAAAATTACAACCGTTATGATTTTGTTGGAGAGGAACGAATACTTACGATTGTAAACAGCAACAGTGGAATGATTGAAGAAGAAGAGCTAAATAAACAGGAATCAGATAAGCACATTGAAATACTGCAGAACATGCTTAAAGATAATAATCCTGCTGAGAACTTATCCAATGAGATTGATAATGAAGAAGATAACGAAGATGTAGAAGAAAAAGCACATGCATAAAATAAAATGATTACAAACCACTCATGTATCCTTAATTTCAAAACTCACACACACAGTATTGCCTGTTGTTTTAACTGCGTAATCACATCAGGCAATACTTTTTCAAGTGTTTGTAAAGAATTTTTTAAAGTACTTTATTACAAAATCAATTTGTTTATTACAGTTTTCAGATTTCAGAGTGATTGGAATGAAAAGATGTGGAAAAATTAAAAGTGTTGATTTAACAGCATTTAACGGTTTTATTTTTAAAAAAATAAAAATATTAAAGTGACTTATTACATAAAAAAAGGACCTTCTGAAATATTTAAAATGTGTAGGAAATCTCTTTGTAACATAACTGTAAAAGAGGCTTTTACATTTTATCTGTCTGTAACCTATGAAATATTTTTATCTGTTATAATTCTATTTAGTGATTAAGAAACCTAAGTGAAACATCGAATATAAGAGCAGATAAAATTTTAAATCAATAGGTATAACTCAGGAGGAATATTATAATGAAAAAACTATTATCAGTAGGTACGGCAGTAGCATTTTCGACAGTATTGGCGGCTAACGCGGAAGCTTCAGAAAAAGATCATAAAGTTGAATCAGGGGAAACTTTATCAGAAATCGCAGCACTTAACGAAACAACAGTAAGTGCATTAAAAGAAGCTAACGACCTATCATCAGATTTAATCCTTCCAGGACAAGTACTTCAGGTTACTGGCGAAGTTTCTGAAGAAGAAAAAGACGGTGTTTACGTTATCCAGTCTGGCGATACTCTATTTGAAATCGCAGTTGAATTTGACCTGACTGTAAAAGAACTGATGGACTTAAATAACTTGTCATCAGACCTGATCGTTGCAGGAAATGAATTAATCGTTTCTAAAGATGCAGTATCTGAAGAAGTACAAGTAGCAGCACCACAAGTGGTTGAAGAACCTGTCGTTCAGGAAGAAGAAGTAGTTGAAGAACAGCCAGTTCAACAGCAGCAGACTGAACAAGAGCAAAATTCAAATGAACAGGCTGCAGCAGAACAAGCAGCAGCTGAAGAAGCGGCAGCGCAGGAAGCAGCAGAACAAGCGGCAGCTCAGGAAGCAGCTCAACAAGAGCAGCAACAACAAGAAGTTCAAACACAAAACCAATCAGCAGCACCAAGCAGCAACAGCGGCTTAAACTGGGGTGCACTCGCAGCTTGTGAATCAGGCGGGAACCCTAGCATCGTAAGCAGCAATGGTAAGTACCATGGTTTATACCAGTTTGATGCTCGAACTTGGCAGTCAGTAGGCGGTTCTGGTGTTGCATCACAAGCATCAGCAGCTGAGCAGACTCAAAGAGCACAGCAGCTTTATGATTCAAGAGGTTCACAGCCTTGGCCTGTATGTGGTTCAAGACTGTAATATAAATTGCTAATAGAAGAAGT
>NZ_LFKO01000001.1:445651-466965 GCF_001265075.1 Salinicoccus sp. YB14-2 | reverse complement strand
TCCTTGGGGAAAAGCATCAGCGTAAGACTAAAGGCTTACGCGATGCCCCAGGAAAGCTAACGTACGGATTATTTTTTCTGGATATATTTATGTCTCAGCCCCTTCTTTTTTATTGTTGATTTACAGATTTCGTAATTCGGGACTCAGATTTTTGATATCTGTACGTTTTTAACTACAATAGTTAGAAAATTACTGATATTCTATTGCTAAAACTGAATTGCTGTAATATGTAGACAATTTAAAAGCATATTAATATAGGAGGTGGCAGCTTATAGCAGAAAGGGGTTGTCTTTAGTGAGAAAGAAATCACGAAGGCATAAACAATTGAAAATATTAACGTACAGATATGACTTGCCGAAAACAGATCGGGTTGAATTGGAGAATTTGAAGAGAGGTTACGACGGGGAACTTGAATTTGACAGGGTCTTGACGGATGAGTTTGGTGATGTTGATTTTATTCATATAAAGGATTATTGTTTTAAAGTTGAGGGAGAACACTTGGAATCTACCAAATCAGAAAGCAGCATAGATAGAGAAATCCAAATTGATAATATAATTATAGCAGGAGACAGGGTGCTCACTTTCGAAGTAAAGAATTATAATTTTGACCTGAAATATGGTGAGACTCATTGGACTTACATAAATGGCAGAAAGTTTTCAGATCCGCTTATCCAGATCAGGCGTCAGCAGAATACCCTGCAGGAACTGATTGAAGCGTTTGATTTGGCAGTAAAAGTATTCAGCACAATAGTGTTTATCAATCCGAATCAGACAATCTACAATCTTCCGGAACATCCTGAAATTATTGTCAGAAGCAACCTGCTGGGAAAATTGAAAAAAGTTTTGTGGGAAAACAGGCATGACTATTCAGAATTGAGAGCACATCTGGAAGCGAGGCAGCTGTCCGAGTCTCAGTATCAAGGAGAAGTTGGTGTTTTATTTGAAGAACTGAAACCTGGTGTGTTTTGCGGAGCATGTGGGGAGAGGCTGGAGAGGATTACACACTTAAATTTTTTATGTGTACGGTGCAACAAAATATCTACCAAACTTTCTGCTATTAAAAGATTAGTATGGGAGATGAAAACATTAAACAACAGTTGGATAATAAATCCCTCTATTCTGAGTCAACTTTCCGGCGGGGAAATCAGTGAAGGCTGTGTAAGGCGACATGTAAAGGAAGGTAATATAAGATATTAACAGCTGAAATATATATTTGTTTTGAATAGGTCGTAATGAATATAGAGCAGATGGTTAAGCTTGGGATAAATGCGTGTGGAGCCTACGAAATTGAGGTGTGAAAACGTAAGCTTTGTCAAAAAAGTAATGGAGCTTACGAAATCGGAGTGTGAAAACGTAAGCTTTATCAAAAAAGTAGTGGAGCTTACGAGATCGGGGTGTGAAAACGTAAGCTTTGGCAGAAAAGTAGTGGAGCTTACGAAATCAAGTCGCAAAAACGTAAGCTTTGGCAAAAAAAGAACAAAGCTTACGAAAAAGATTATCAATTCTAATCTATGATCAAATCCAGGAACTCTTGCGGCGGCTTTATACCAACTTCAAGAAACTTTCGTATTATCGGCACAATATTTATTTAGTTACATAGTGATTTATGGTACAATTTTAGTCATGTGAGATAAATTTTTGAGGTGAAAGAATGAATAAAAAATGGCTACTGGCTGGGATGATGGGTCTCGTGCTGTTCTTGGCGGGTTGTGACTACTCGCAGGAAGAGAACAGAGACGGTTTCTTCTTTAATACATTTGTCCAGCCGATGGATAACTTTTTACACTTTTTAGGTGACAACTTAGGTAATAACTATGGTTTGGCAATCATCGTTATCACATTGATTGTACGTCTTATTATTTTCCCATTCATGATGAATACATATAAGAACCAAATGATGATGCGTGAAAAAATGAAAATAGTTAAGCCTGAAATGGAAGCAATCCAGAAAAAAGTAAAAGTTGCAACGACTCAGGAAGAGAAGATGGAAGCACAGCAGGAAATGATGGGGCTTTACAAGAAGCATGGTATTAACCCACTAAATATGGGCTGTCTGCCGATCCTTCTGCAAATGCCAGTCATCATGGCACTTTTCTTTGCACTTCGTTACCCGTCAGATGGCGGTATAACTGAATATCCGAATTTCCTATGGATGGAATTGACTCAACCGGACATCCTGATGACAGCGATCGCAGGTATTGTTTACTTTGTCCAGGCGTATGTATCCATGCAGTTTGTGTCCGAAGAACAGCGTAAGCAGATGAAGTTGTTCATGTATATATCACCACTGATGATTATTTGGATTTCATTTATTTCTCCAGCAGCACTTCCTCTTTACTGGGCTGTCGGCGGTATTTTCCTTATATTCCAAACGTGGGCAGGTAATACTTTCTGGAAGAAGAAAGTCCATGCAGAAATGGCTCCGATCATTGAAGCACATGAACGTGAGCAGGCAGAAAAAGAGCGTCGCCTTAAGAACGCAAAGCTGATGCCTAAAAACAAGAAGAAACGTAAAAAGAAATAACTAAAAAGCGATTGAGCGGATGATCATATATCTGCCCAATCGCTTTTTTATATTCCTTTATAGTATTGGTGAAATCAAGTTTGCCACAGCTTCTTTCAACTTGATCCATTTGCCTCTCGCCTCATATCTTTCTTCAGTAAGCAGGCTGCTGTTTTTAACATCCATTTCATAAATATCACGTTGTTTTTCAGCTTCACGCTTACTGTATATGAACGCATTTACTTCAAAGTTCAATAGGAAACTTCTGTTATCGATATTTGTTGTGCCGATGCTGACCACTTCATCATCGATCATCAAAATTTTCTGATGGAGAAAACCCTCTTCATATATGTGGACATCTGCACCCATTTTGACGAGTGCACCGGAATTTGAATAAGTGGCCCAGTATACGAAAGGGTGATCCGGCATATTCGGAATCATCAAGTGAACTTTGACACCGCCTAATATTGCTATACGAAGTGCTTCCATGACGGATTGGTCCGGGATGAAATAAGGTGTCTGGATGTATATATTACTTTTAGCATGGTAAATCATTTTCAAATAGCCATATTTGATCTGCTGCCAAACTTCATCAGGTCCGCTGGACGCAATCTGTACATATCTGTCGCCGGAATGATAATTAGCAGGAAAGAAACGGTCGGAGTAGACCATATTATTACGTTTAGCATGAGAGTTCCAATCCAGCATAAACCTGAGCTGCAGTGATTTGACTGCATTACCCTGTATTCTGAGATGTGTGTCTCTCCACGGCCCGAATTTTTTACTTTTTCCGACGTACTCATCTCCCACATTTGACCCGCCGATGTAACCGATTTTCCCATCTATGACAACAATTTTACGGTGATTTCTATTGTTCACTCTCGGATTAATTACAGTTAGAAATGAAGGGAAGAATGCTTCCACTTCACCGCCATAAGACTTTATTTTCCTGAATTGCCTTAAATTCAATGCACGTGATCCCATATCATCGTATAGAATTTTTACAGAAACGCCTTCCTTTTGTTTTTTGAGCATTGCATTATATAATTTTTTTCCGATACCGTCCAATCTAAAAATGTAATATTGAAAATGTATGTGATCTTCAGCATTTTCAATATCCTCCAGCATCTGATCAAACTTCTCATTCATATCGGTATAAGTGGTGATTGAATTATTGTTTGTTAAGAAAGACTGGTTATTGTAAAGAAGCATATGAATCAATTTTTTATGTTTGTTTGCAAGTGGATTGACAAAGCTGAACTGTTTGTTTTTAATATCTTTCAATTGCTGCTTGACCAGATGCTCGAGACCGACTTTATCCTTCTCGTCTATTTTAAATATATGCTGGTTATATATCGTTCTTCCAAAGATCATATAAATGATAAACCCGACGATTGGCAGGAAGAACAGGACCAGTACCCAGGCCCAGACACTTTGTGCACTTCTCCGTTCTAAGAAAATAAGACCGATTGCAAGTAATAGGTTAACTATAAATAAAATTGCAGCAACTGTTGACAGAACCAGACTGAAGTCCCAATTCTCAAGAGATAACCACGTCATATATTTCACCTCCATATACATTGTATAATATTTTTAGAAGTTTTAAAATTTCGTAATAATTAATCTTGAAATCTTATGGATATTTATGTACAAACAATGGTAAAATGTTATTAACCAATGAGATAGGAGTGTCATTATGCATAAAATCGACAATTCGAAAGTAAAACAGGTCGTCACGTTGCTAAATGAACTCGGGGTCAAGGTAAAGGTTTCGAGCTCAAGGTTCGACATAATGAATCGTATTGCCACAAATGAGAAATTGAAATTGAAAGAACAAAATATTTAAAAAATGCAGTCAGAATGATAACTGACTGCATTTTTTATTTTCTTTGTTTATATTGATGGAAATATATGCTCATAATGATGCCCATTGCTATCATGTTTGCCCACAAGGCACTTCCTCCGTAACTTAGAAACGGCAGAGGCAGTCCTGTGATCGGCACAAGTTGTATCGTCATTCCTATGTTCTGGAATACGTGGAATATCAATAATGACAGGAAACCTATGATGAAATATGAAGAAAATGAATCTTTGACTGTCAGAGCAATTCTCACAAGGTGCAGCATAAGCATGAAGAATATGACGATGACAAGAGTGGTGCCTAAAAATCCAAATTCTTCACCGATGATGGTGAAGATGAAGTCGGTATGACTTTCCGGTATATAGACGATACCTTGACCAAACCCTTTGCCTTCAATACCTCCCGAACCGATTGCACGCATCGAGTTGCTGAGCTGGAAACCGCCCTCTGTGGAATACACTTCAGGCTGAAGCCACGAGTAGATCCGTTCAAACTGATAAGGACGCACACCGAGGTAAGTCTGAAGCTGATCCGGTCTGTACAGGATACCGAGTATTAATGCTGCGCCAGTTGTTGCAGCGATGGTAAGGGTCGGCAGAATAATCCAGAGACTGATGCCGGAAACAATAATCATCCCGAATAAAATGGCGATTAATACAAGAACAGTCCCCAAGTCATTTTGTACTAAAATAAAAAACATTGGTAGAATGGAAACGAGAAACATCTTGAAAAGTAATTTTACATCAGAACTTAAATCTGTTGAAATTTTATACTTGTTGTGTTGATGTATCACATAGGCGAGGGCCATTATGTACAATATCTTCATAAACTCGGAAGGCTGTATACTGATAAAACCAAGCTGATACCAGCTTTTGGCCCCGTTGATGATCGGAGTGAGCGGAGTGACCGGTGCGAAGAACAGCACAGCCAGACTTAAAATACCAAGCCCGTACAACACCCAGATATAAGATTTGAAAAGCTTTACAGGTATGAAAGTAACGATAAACAACGAAATGAAACCCAATATATAAAATAAAGTCTGTCTCACCGAGAAATCTGTATTATATTGTCCGCTGGTCATTGCAGATGAGATTGTAAATATGCTGATCAATGCGAGAACGACCAGTAAACTTATTAAAATCCAATCAATACGAGACAAAAAATTAGAGTTCTGTCTTTTGTATCCTTGATTATTTTCCAAGAATATCACCCTATCCAAAAATAAAATCGTGATTTTCATTATACTATATTTTATAATCTGATATGAGTCTTAAGGTGCAAAAATTATTACAAATCTATTATAACTGCGAAATGGATGGAGCGAAATGATAAATATATCTATTAAAGAGGTTGCAGAATACTGCAGCGGAACGTTGAATGAAAAAGCTGAAAAAATGGCCGGGGAATTCATAAACGGGGCATCTATAGATACGAGAACGATTGAAGCAGGGAATCTGTTTATTCCTTTTAAAGGAGAAAATGTAGATGGACACCGCTTTATAAAAAATGCCTTTGAGAAGGGGGCGAGCGTCACACTGACTGAAGAGCCTTTTGAAAACACTGTTGAATCCATGCCTATGATCCATGTAGAGAATGGGCTCACATCTCTGCAGATGATTGCGGAGCGTTACTTAAAACTTGTGAATCCGAAAGTGATCGCGATCACAGGTTCAAACGGCAAGACGACGACAAAGGACATGGTGGAATGCCTGCTTGCTGATGATTATGATGTGAAGAAAACCATCGGCAATTATAACAATGAGATCGGACTGCCGTTAACGATATTGGAACTGGACAGAGAGACAGAAATTTCCATACTGGAAATGGGGATGGATCAAAAAGGTGATATTAACTTCTTAAGCCGTCTGACGAAGCCGGATATCGCAATCATCACAAATGTCGGTGAATCCCATATTGAAAAATTGGGATCCAGGGAAAAAATAGCCGAAGCTAAATTCGAAATCATTGATGGTTTAAAAGATGATGGTGTGCTGATCTATTCAAAAGACTATCCATTATTGAATGATTTGACATACGGGGTGAAGCACCCACCGTTTGAGATACAGACTGCGGGTACTTCGGCTGATAATGATTTTCAAATCTCGAATATCATCCAGACTGACAACGGGACGTCATTTGAAATATCGGATTTCAAAGTGGATATACCTCAGCTCGGTACCCATAACGCGATGAATGCGGCACTCAGTCTCCTCGCTGTCCGGGCCCTGGGAGAGGATATGGAGAAAAGCAGCAGAAAATTTAAGCAGCTGCAGGTGTCTTCAATGCGTATGGAACAGTCTGTCCATCAAAGTGGTGCATTGATTATCAATGATGCTTATAACGCAAGCCCTTCCAGTATGAAGAGCGCCATCAATACAGTGAGTGAGATGGACTACAGCAGAAAAATACTGGTGCTGGGTGATATTTTGGAGCTTGGAGTCTACAGTGAAACACTGCACAAATCGATTGGTGATCATATTGCCGGACTCAATTATGACTTCGAATTGCTGACATACGGCAAACAGGCGCATCTGATAGGTGAAGCGGCAAATATTGAATGCGGCAGACATTTTAATGATTTGGAAGAGTTAAGCAATTATTTAAAGGGTATGATGAATAATAAGACGGTTGTACTGTTGAAAGGCTCCCGTGGCATGGAAATGGAAAGGGTGAACGATTATATCTGGTAAAATCGGCGTTTTATTTTTACATGGATATACTGGCGGCCGGTATGAGCTTGAGCCGATGTTTCAATATTTGAAATCAAGACATGACTTTGAGTATGAGTTTCCTGTCTATCCCGGCCATGGCCTTGAATTGAATTTTAAAAATGTTACCGGCGAAGATTGGTATGAGGAGGCTTTTGAAGCATATCAGGAACTTTCCGCCAAGGTGGACAAAATATATATCGCCGGTTTTTCGATGGGCGGTCTATTTGCAAGTCACATTGCCGAGCACTATAAAGTGGACAAGCTGCTGCTCATCGCGCCGGCTTTTGAATATACTCATCTGAATAAGTTGTCACGTCTGAACCTGAGACCGGAGGGGCTGGGCGAACATCTGAAGATGAAAACGATGGATGTGGTCAAAAGCAGACTGCCTAAGTTATCGATACGGGCATTTAACGAATTTCGCATGATTATGGAGTCGAAAATGCCCGACTACGAAAAGATAAAATCAGAAACATTGATTGTGCACGGGAAAATTGATCTGCTGGTACCTTATTTATCGAGCGTGGAAGCTGAGAAGAAGATTGAGAACAGCCGTTTGGAACTGATTGATGGTGCGCCGCACGTAATGTCCTATACAGAGGAACATCAGCATACGCTGAATATACTGGCAGAACGGTTTTTATTCAAATGAATAAAAAAAGAGTTCTTGAGTTAACGTGTAAATGGTGTTAGTATAGAGAAGTTATAAGAAAAAAGTACGTTAAGAGTCAAAGGAGACTAAAAGTTGAAGTTTTTTAAAGAATTAGGTGTGAGTGAGGAAATGCTCAAATCCCTGGATGAAATGGGATTTGAAACTCCGACACCAATACAAGAAACAAGTATTCCGTTTGCATTAGAAGGACGAGATATACTTGGTCAAGCTCAGACAGGAACGGGTAAAACAGGTGCGTTCGGTATTCCGCTTATAGAAAAGACGACTAAAGGTGAAGGAATCCAGAATGTAATTTTGACACCGACTCGTGAACTGGCTGCTCAAGTGGCAGAAGAAATAGGCAAATTTTCCAAGTATAAAAAATTACATGTATCTGTAATTTTCGGCGGTATGAGCATCGACCGTCAGATTAAAGAATTAAAGAGAAAGCCTGAAATCGTAGTAGGTACGCCAGGCAGAATCATCGACCATATCAAACGCCGTACGTTAAAACTGCAGACGGTGAATATGCTGGTTCTGGATGAAGCTGATGAGATGATGAACATGGGCTTTATCGATGATGTAAAATTCATCATGTCGGAACTGCCTACAGAAAACCGTCAGACACTGTTGTTCTCGGCAACAATGCCGAGTGCGATCCAGGAATTGGTTACGCGTTTCATGGACGATCCAAAGATTATTAAAACGATGAAGCAGTCCACTAACAATCCTCAGATTGATGAGAACTATACGATTGTTAAAGAGTTGGAAAAACTCGATATTTTCGCTGATTTTCTTGATGTTCATCAACCGGAACTTGCCATCGTCTTCGGACGTACAAAACGCCGTGTCGATGAACTGACAGGTGCATTGATTGCTAAAGGCTACCGTGCTGAAGGACTGCACGGCGATATTACGCAGTCAAAACGTCTGGAAGTGCTCAAGAAGTTCAAAAATAACTCATTGGATATTCTTGTGGCGACTGACGTCGCTGCACGCGGTCTGGATATTTCCGGTGTATCTCATGTATACAATTTTGATATTCCTCAGGATGCAGAGAGTTACACACACAGAATCGGGCGTACAGGCCGTGCAGGTCATTCCGGTATGGCATTAACTTTCGTCAACCCGGTTGAAATGGATTATTTAAGAATGATAGAGAATGACAAGCAGAAGACTATCCGTGCGCTCAGACCGCCGAACAAAAAAGAGGTTGAAGCGGCGAGGCAAAATGAAGTATTCGAAAAGATTACTGAATGGATGGAGAATGACAACAGTTCAGTCACTAAAGAAATGACAGATAAACTGATTGAAACGCATGGTGCTGAAAATGTTATTTCTGCAATGTTAAATGAATTCATGTTCTCCAGACAGGATGAAAATATTCAGCTTTCATTTGAAAAACCGTTGTCTAAAAAAGGTTCCGGCGGCCGCAGAGGCAACAAGTTCTCAAATAACAAAGGCAACAGAAAAGGACGCCCTCAAAAGCGCAACGATAATAAAGGCAGACGCAGCGGCGGAAGTGGTAAACCGCAATCGCAGAACCGAGGCAGCGGCAAGCCCCAATCGCAGCGCCGTAACAAATCCGGCCGTACTTTCAAAGATCATATAAAATAAATTAAATTGATGAAAGCATCCACTTAAAGTGGGTGCTTTTATTTAGTATAATGGCGATTAAATGTATAATGGTAAGGTAGAATAAAAATCTTCTCTGTAAAAGGAAGGTAAGTATGAAGAAATTATCTGAAAAAGCAAAACCTTATTTAAGGATGAATGCACTGATCGACATGATATGGTGGCTTGTCGTCGCATCAGTGGCGACCGGACTGACGGTATGGTTTGAATGGCCGGTTTATATCATTTGGATAACTGCCGGGATATTTGTTTTATTATTCATCATAAATGTAATCATCCGTCCATTGATATTTTACAGAGTGACCCGCTATGAACTGGCCGATGAGCAGATCATTGTCAAGAAAGGGTTTATTTTAATAAGAACGACTTTAATTCCAATCAAAAGAATTCAAGGGGTCGAACTGGTCACAGGGCCGGTTTCGAGACGTTACAACCTTTCGATTCTGCGGGCTAAAACGGCGAGTATGGGTATAGATCTGCCGCCCATTGCAATTGAAGAAGCGGAAGATCTGAAAAGACAGATTAACGACTTAGTAAAGGAGGAGATTTCTGATGTATAGTCCTCAGAAGCTTCATCCGATTGCTTACCTGGGAAGTGTGGGCAATGCGTTGAAAAACTTATGGATCCCTCTGATCATTATATTTTTCAATCAGCGAGAGACGATCATGTCTGGGAATATATCTCTGTCGTGGCTTCTTGGAATCGGTGGCATATTCCTGTTGCTGGTCATCATATTCGGGGGTCTTGATTTTATTAATAAATACCGTACCCGTTTTTGGATAGAAGATGGCAAGTTTATATACAAAGATGGCGTGCTGACAAGAAGAGAGAAAGAATTTGATATTGAACGGATCCAATCCATCGATTTCTCTGAACCGATTTTCCACCGTCTGTTCAAAGCTGTGAAGTTGGAAGTTTTCACACCTGGTGAAGGCGTTGTAATAGATACGATGAAAAAGACACAGGCAGAAAAACTCCAGGCAATCATCTATGATGAGCAGGAGAGGATTGCACAAAAGGCTGAACAGACGGACACTGTTGAAATCGGTGATGCAAGTCCGTGGCCGAAAGAAGAAAACATAGTTGAGGCTGCTGATGAGACAGAAGCAGCGCCTAAGAAGACGTTTGAAGTGCTGCATAAGCTAAAACGCGGAGAATTACTGCTGATGAGCATGACCAGCGGTGCTCTGGGCGCATTTGTAGCAATCCTTTTCGCGATTTTAAACATTATCGGTACTCAGTTCATCGTCGAACGTTACTTTGATTATTTTGGCGGACTGTTTCAAAATACGATCATTGCGATGTCAGTTGCGGCAATATTCTTTGTCGTCGTCGGCTATACATTCGGTGTCATCATTTTGCTAATCAAATATTATGATTATACATTAAGCAGAAAAGATGATGATCTGGCAGTTCAATATGGGCTGCTTGAGAAGAAACATAAAAGTGTAAATATCAATCGTATTCAAAATATAATCATCAAAGATTCCATTTTAAGACGTATGATCGGCTTTTATTCACTTTCCGTTACCATCACCAGTGATACATTCGAAAGTGATGGAGACAACAGTACGGTCGAAATCATGCCTTTTATAAAAAAAGATGTCCTTTACGATATTGTTGAGGAAATCCTGCCGAATTATAATCTGATCAAACCGAAAAGCAATGTACCGCTAAGAGGCTATCGCCGGTATTTTCAGATTTCAACTGTGATATTGATTTTGATTACAGGCGTTGTACAGTATTTCTGGATCAGCTGGGCATGGCTCATAGGTCTGTTTGTATTGATTATCATCATCACCTCAGGCATTTATTCTGCCAGAAACAATGGATATGTCATTAAAGATGATGAAGTGAATATGCTGACCACCAGCTTTTTTACACGCAGTCATTTCGTCATCAAACATGACAAGGTGATTGAAGGGGCGATTTTGGAAAATCCATTTTTAATTCGCTCAAAACTTGCAAATATATCAGTGACCACAGCGGCAGGCATTGTCGGTTCGACTGCAACTGTAAAGTTCATCGACAGGAAAGATATAGAAATAATTTGGAATTGGATTAAAGAAGGAGGCGGGCAGGATGAAGAAGATTTCTCCGAAAGCAATCAGATTGTGGAGAATTAGAGCGGGTATCTATGCTTCGATATGTCTGCTCCTGACGATCACAGTTTTCATATTATCTGTGACATTGCTGGAGTTCTTACCATGGTATGTACCGCTTGCATTGCTTTTGATCACTTTATATATCGTGCTTGTGGATATATGGCTGGTACCCAGATTGAGGTACAGATTTTTCAGGTATGGTATTTTTAATGATGAAATTCATGTTCATGAAGGGATATTCATAAAAAGACAGAAAGCTGTGCCGATATTCAGAGTCCAGAACATCGATATGACCGTCGGACCAATCATGAGAAGGATGAAACTTAAAGGCATCAGCTTAAGGACTCCGGCAGAAAGAGTCTATATACCTGAACTTCAGGAAGAGGATGCAGATGCACTCAGAACGACAATACGTGACATCATTAATAATCAATCGAGGTTGGATCTATGATTATAGGAATAGGTACCGATATTATCGAAATCAGCAGAATAAAAAAAGTGAACAAAGATCATCGTCTGGCGAAAAGAATATTGTCGGATGAAGAACTCGCTAAATATATGAATTTAAAAAACGATTTGAGAAAAACGGAGTTTTTGGCTGGTCGTTTTGCAGTCAAGGAAGCTTACTCAAAAGCGCTTGGCAGCGGTATTGGTAAAAATATCGCATTCAAAGAAATTAAATGTTTGAATGACAGTCATGGTAAACCTTCGATCGCAGATGACCGGCGTGCGCATGTGTCTATTTCACATGCCGAGGAGTATGCAGTGGCAACGGTTGTTCTGGAAACACAATAAGGAGGCAGTTTTGTGAGTGAGAGATATTATCGCGACACGCTGGTACATGTTGATTTAGAATCAATTCATCATAATTATAAAATGATCGGGAGCAAACATCCGGATAAAACGTTCATAGCGGTCGTCAAGGCCGACAGCTATGGTCTTGGCAGTGATAAGGTGGCACATTATTTATCTGAGCGGGGCGTCGGCTATTTTGCGGTGGCTACGCTGGATGAAGCCATTGATTTAAGAATGCACGGCATAAAAGATAAAATTCTTGTACTGGGAATCATCAGACCGGAAGATATCAACAAGGCGATACAGCACAGGATTGCGATTACGGCACAAGGCATCGAGTGGGTGAAGGAGGCAAAAGCTCATGTAGATGATAAGTATGAAAAAGAAGTCTGGATTCACATAAAAGTGAATACAGGCATGAATCGTTACGGGACTAAGAATATCGAAGAAATAAAAGAGATGATTGAAGAAATCAACACATTTGAACGATTTATTTATGAGGGAATCTTCAGTCATCTGACGTCTGCTGACATGGATAACGAATCCACTGAGATGGAGATGAGTGCATTTAAAAATGTAATCGGACAGGTTGAAACGCCTGAATATGTGCATATTCAAAATTCAGCTGGTGCATTATGCTATGATGGCGATTTTTGCAATGCGATGCGTATCGGCATTTCGTTATATGGATATTATCCGAGCCCATTCGTCGAATCAACATCATCGATCGACTTGAAACCAGCCATTGATTTAACTGCGAAAGTTGCGGCGGTCCATAACCTGAAATCTGGCGAATCTGTAAGTTATGGAAGGACATACACAGCGGAGTCTGACGAAACGATTGCAACTTTGCCGATCGGGTATGCTGACGGTTTCATCCGGGCACGTACGGGATCGAAAGTTGAAATCAACGGTCACCAGTGTCCTGTAGTCGGCAGAGTCTGCATGGACTCGGTAATGGTTAAAGTACCGGCTGATGTTAAAGTCGGTGATGAGGCATATCTTATCAATAAAAACCCGGATTCCCCGCAGTCTATGGACATTTACAGTGATTACACAGAGACCATTCCTTATGAGTCATTGACGCTTCTTTCAAAGCGCATTCCGCGTTACTATCAGGGTGAAGATGTCCACTTCGTGTATAATGAGGTATTGAAATAGCTAGTCACGTGTGAATGTACATGGTAAAATTATAATTACATTATCGTTCCAGGGGTGATTTGCTTATGAGTATGAGTGAACAATCAAATGCAAACAGCATGGATATGGCACTTAAATTGGGATACATTGAGATGAGCGATATCAATCTATCCATTGTGACCGAATTTCACACGGCAGAATGTGAAGCGCATAAACGCAATGAAGATTACCTTGATTATATAAAAGATGGTGAATAGATGAAAAGAGGAGAAGTTTATCTTGCGGATCTATCACCGGTGGAAGGTTCAGAGCAAGGTGGAAAGAGGCCTGTTGTCATTATACAAAACAATGTGGGTAACTATCACAGTCCGACTGTGATAGTTGCTGCTGTTACAGGCAGAATAAACAAAGCTAAGATACCTACACATGTGGAGATTTCAAAGGATACATATAACTTGGATAAGGATTCTGTCATTTTATTGGAACAGATCAGGACGGTAGATAAAAAACGTCTGATGGAAAAACTTACATATTTAAAAGACGATAAGATGGCAGAAGTGGATACGGCTTTAAAGGTGAGCCTCGCGTTAGATCCCAAAAAGAAAAAGAAGAAAAAGAAATAAGTCAGAGTGACTCGGACGCTCTGTATTCCAGCAGGAGGTGCAAGTTTTGACTTATGTAGATGAATTAGCCAATGAATATAAAGATATAATGTCCAAATATCTGTTTGATCAAAAGCAGGATGAAGCACTCGAAATGTGCCATACTTTCAGCGATAAAGTCATTCAAATCGATACATCCCCTGAAGAAATCGTAACTTTACATATGGACTTGCTGGACGATATGCAGGTGACAGACGGTGATAAAATCCGAGCATCACTTCATGTGGTCCAGGAAGTCCTGATTGCATTTGGTTTTACATATCGTGACTATAAAGCGATGCTGGCTAAAATTGAAGTGCATGATAAGGAATTGGACGTTGCATCGAGTCTTCAGGAAACCATGTTGAAGACTTCCATTCCTGTTCTTGACGGTTTGGAAATCGGGGCTATCTCTGTACCTGCAAGCAAAGTGAGCGGGGACTATTTCAACATCATCGACCATAGAAATAACCTGCTTAGTTTTGGTGTGGCTGATGTTATCGGCAAAGGCATTCCGGCGGCTATTGCGATGTCTATGATAAAATTCTTCATGGACTTTCAGGGTGCCACTAAAAATCCGAGCGAAGGATTGAAGAGGTTGAACAGAGTGGTAGAGAGAAACGTAAACCAGAACATGTTCATTACAATGTTTTACGGACTCTATAATATAGAAACTGATACGCTGCACTTTTCTTCAGCGGGGCATGAGCCTGGTTTGATTTACAGGCTCGAAACAAATGAATTTGAGGAAATTGATGCTAAGGGAATTGTTCTCGGCGTGACGGATTCAGCTGAATATGAGCAGCGTCAAGTGAAACTTCATGAAGGCGATATGCTGATTGTCTGCACTGATGGTGTGACAGAACTAAGAAAGCATGATGACACTTTTATCGACCTCGATGACATCAAGGATATGATTGTTGATACTAAAGAACATCACCCACAGGATATCGTTCAATATGTTTATGAATCACTCACACGTATGCAACATTCACAAAAAAAAGATGACCTGACTTTGTTTATTTTAAAAAATACTGCTGAGTAAGTTTAAAATAAATGGAGATTTCATGTTTATCATATTTTGCGACGGGTAATTATAAATGAGTTGCGTTTAGAAACTATTAGGAGTGTATATACATAATGAATATTAACATTAGCGCAGAAGAAAAAAGCGAAGAGTATTTTATAACTATGAGTGGAGAGCTGGATGTCTATACCGCACCGGAACTTCAGAAGGTACTGGATCCGATTAGACAGGACGGCACCCACCATGTAAAAATAGATGTCACTGATGTATCATATATGGATTCAACAGGACTTGGGATATTTGTGGGCACACTTAAAGATTTGAATCAGCACGATAAGGAGTTGCGTGTGACAGGTGCATCAAACCGAATTTTAAGACTTTTTGAAATTACCGGATTAAGAGATCTGATGCATATTAATGAATCATCGGAGGTGGAATAGGATGAGTCATCAATATGATTATATAGAAATGAAATTCCCTTCAAGTGCTGAATATGTGGGATTGATCCGACTGACTTTGTCTGGTGTATTTTCACGTGTCGGTGCAACATATGATCAGATTGAAGATGCGAAAATTGCAGTATCTGAAGCTGTAACCAATGCTGTAAAACATGCCTATACTGGTAATGAATCAGGTAATATACTGGTCGGTTTTGCAATTTTCAATGATAAAATTGAAATCATAGTATCTGATAAAGGACAGAGCTTTGATTACGAACAGATTAAATCTGAACTTGGACCATATAATGAAGATGATAATGTCAATTACTTGAGAGAAGGCGGACTCGGGTTATTCTTAATTGAAACATTAATGGATGAAATTGTTGTAAGAAAGGATCCAGGTGTTACAATAAGTATGACTAAGTACATTGATGAAAGCCAGGTGCATTCAGATGGTGAAACAATCAGCAACAGATAACGGATATTCGGCAAAAGACATCAATTTTCTGATTAAAAGCTACCAGCAGGATAAAGATGATATAGCACAGACGAAACTGGTCGAACATTATCAGAAGCTGGTTGAATCTCTTGCATATCGATATTCTAAAGGCCAAAGCCACCATGAAGACCTTGTTCAGGTCGGAATGGTCGGGCTGCTGGGTGCAATAAAGAGATTCGATCCGTCTTTTGAACGTCGGTTTGAAGCTTTTTTAGTGCCGACAGTTGTTGGAGAGATAAAGAGATATCTCCGTGATAAGACATGGAGTGTGCATGTACCGAGACGTATAAAGGAAATAGGTCCTAAAATCAAAAATGCCAATGATACACTTGTGGCTGAACTTGAACGTTCACCTACAATTCAGGAGATTGCACAATATCTGGAAGTCACTGATGAAGATGTACTGGAAGCCATGGAAATGGGTCAAAGTTATAATGCGTTGTCAGTAGACCATTCCGTAGAAGCGGATAAGGACAGTTCTAAAGTCACATTGCTCGATGTCATGGGAGACAGAGACGATAATTATGAATTGGCCGAGAAACGTTTAATGCTGGAGAAAATCCTGCCGATATTAACAGATAGGGAAAGGGAAATCATCCAGTTTACTTTTATGGAAGGTTTAAGCCAGAAAGAGACGGGCGAACGTATAGGACTCAGTCAGATGCACGTATCCAGGTTACAGAGAACGGCTATTGATAAACTGCGACAGGCAGTTGTTGAGAATGAATAATCCCTGACCAATAAGGTTGGGGTTTTTATTTTTAAAAATAAAATTGAATGTTTAGGAGAAAAATTATGTCACAAAGTTTGATTGAAGCATTGGTAAAAACAACATCATTTAAAGAGAAGTACATAAAAAATGTACTGGAGTTATTAGAGGATAAAAACACAGTACCTTTCATTGCGCGTTATCGAAAAGAGATGACAGGCGGGATGAATGAAGAGGAAATCAAACAGATTGCTGATGAGTTCAACTATATGGAATCTCTGATGAAGCGGAAAGAAGAAGTTATCCGTCTAATCGATGAGCAGGGAATGCTTACTGAAGAGCTTAGAAATAATATTAATAAACAAACTGTTTTAAACAGGGTGGAAGATTTGTACCGGCCTTTTAAACAGAAGAAAAAAACTAAAGCGACAGAAGCTAAACGAAAAGGTCTTGAACCGCTTTCGAAAAGTATTTACGCACAGAATGAAAAAGATATTGAAGACCTTGCCAGGGAATATTTAAATGAAGAGGTCGAAACTGTAAAAGAAGCGATTCAAGGTGCTCTTGACATCATTGCAGAAAATATATCTGATAATCCTAAGTTCAGAAGTTATATATTGAAAGTGATTAAGGATACTTCATCAATCACTTCCACTAAAAAGAAAAAAGCAGAAGATGATACTAAGATTTTTGAAATCTATTACGATTATGAAGAACCGGTGAAAAACATCGTACCGCACAGAGTGCTTGCGATCAACCGCGGGGAGAAACTTAAGGTGCTCACAGTCAAACTGCAGCATGACCTTGAACGATTGAAAAATTATATTTCCAAACAGGTAATCAAAGAAGGTTCGCAAACGGCCGAGTATATAGAAACGGCCATAGATGACGGTTTGAAAAGACTGATTATCCCTTCGATAGATCGTGAAGTCAGGAATGATCTGACTGAATACAGTGAAAAACATGCTGTCGATATATTTGAAGAGAACTTAAAGCGACTGCTCCTTCAGCCGCCGCTCAAAGGGAGAACAATACTCGGGGTGGATCCTGCATTCCGGTCGGGGTGTAAGATTGCCGTCATCAATGATAATGGAGGATTCATGGATAAAAGTATCATATATCCGCACACTTCGAACTCAAGAGTCGGGCAGGCAAAAAATGAAGTCGTGAGAATGATTGAGAAACATGATGCTTCTTTAATTGCAATTGGGAATGGAACAGCTTCAAGGGAAACAGAATTGTTTATTGATGAACTGTTAACTGAAAAGAACCTGGATATTCCATTCATCATTGTTAATGAAGCAGGTGCGAGTGTTTATTCTGCATCTCAGATTGCACGTGATGAATTCCCTGATTTCAATGTCGAAGAGAGAAGTGCTGTATCTATTGCGAGGCGTGTACAGGATCCATTGAGCGAACTGGTAAAAATCGATCCGAAATCTATCGGTGTCGGCCAGTATCAGCATGACGTGAACCAGAAATATTTGACGGATTCCCTGAATTTTGTTGTGGAAACGAGCGTAAACCAGGTGGGCGTCAACGTAAATACAGCTTCTGTGACATTGCTTGAGCATGTAGCGGGACTATCTCCTTCCATCAGTAAAAATATCGTAAACTACAGAGTGGAAAATGGAGAATTCAAAACAAGGAAAGAAATCGAAAAAGTCCCGAGGCTTGGTAAGAAGACATATGAGCAGTGTATCGGATTTTTAAGAATACCCGAAGGCAATGAACTTTTGGATCAGACCCCAATCCACCCGGAACAATATAAAACAACAGAGGAATTTTTAAAACAGCTGGATATAAGCAAAGAACAGATCGGTTCAGAAGATATAAAAGAAAAGCTTGATGGGATCAACATCAAAGAGTATGCAGAGAGATTATCTGTAGGTGTACCGACACTGACCGATATTGTTGAAAGTTTAAAATCACCGACAAGAGATATAAGAGATGATTATGAAACACCGATGCTGAAATCCAATGTATTGAAAATGGAAGACTTAAAAGAAGGTATGAAGTTATCAGGTACAGTCAGAAACGTGACGGACTTCGGCGCTTTTGTGGATGTTGGAGTGAAACAGGATGGGCTTGTTCATATTTCACAGTTGACCAAACGCTTCGTCAAGCACCCATTGGAAGTAGTGGGGACAGGCGATATCGTTGATGTCAAAGTACTTGATGTCGATGCACAAAAAGGAAGAATATCATTAACGATGAAAGACGTATAAACCAGAAATCAAAAAAGACATAAAGAAAGACAGGTCATTTAGACCTGTCTTTTTAAATATTACTTATCTAAAAGGTGTACACTTTTATCTTCTAATTCAACATCGTCGATATTGATTCCAAGTGCTTCAGCTACACCTTTACCATAGTCAGGGTCTGCCTGATAACAGTTGAAGATATGACGGTGTTTTACGCGATCTGATGCTGCACCGATTTCAGCTGCAGTGTTCTGGAATAGATGCTGCTTGTCTTCATCGGACTGCAGTCTGAATAGTTTACCAGGCTGCTCGTAATAGTTATCATCGTCTTCACGGAAGTTATGCTCGTAAACAGGGCCATCTGTTTCCAGTGGCGGCTGCTTAACGCTCGGATCATCCTGATAATGGTCATAACTGTTTGGATAATAGTTAGTGTGTGCACCAAGGTTACCGTCAACTCTCATTGCGCCGTCGCGGCTGAATGGGCAGACATTTGCTGCACCTTTAGGTGAGTTAACAGGAATCTGCTGGTGGTTGACACCTAAGCGGTATCTCTGAGTATCTCCGTAAGAGAATAAACGACCCTGTAACATCTTGTCCGGTGAGAACCCAAGACCAGGGATGATGTTAGTCGGTGCGAATGCAGCCTGTTCAACTTCTGCGAAGTAGTTTTCAGGGTTGCGGTTAAGTTCGAACTCACCCACAGGGATAAGCGGGAACTCATCTTTGTACCAAACTTTAGTTAAGTCGAATGGGTTATGATAGTGGTTTTTAGCCTGCTCTTCAGTCATCACCTGGATGTACATTTTCCATTTAGGGAAGTTACCTTCTTCAATATTGTTGAAAAGGTCACGCTGGGAAGATTCACGGTCTTTCGCTACTACTTGTTCAGCTTCTTCTCCAGTATAGTTCTCAATACCTTGTTGTGTTCTGAAGTGGAACTTAACCCATACGCGTTCATTATCTTCATTAAGCATGCTGTATGTGTGTGAACCGAAACCATGCATATTTCTGAAACCTTTTGGAATTCCACGGTCAGTCATGATGATCGTTACCTGGTGGAGTGCTTCAGGAAGCAGTGTCCAGAAGTCCCAGTTGCTTTCTGCGTTATGCATGTTTGTCTTAGGGTCACGTTTTACAACGTGGTTCAGACTCGCAAAAAGTTTAGGGTCACGGAAGAAGAATACAGGTGTGTTGTTACCAACTAAGTCCCAGTTACCTTCTTCAGTATAGAATTTAAGTGCAAAGCCGCGGATATCACGTTCAGCATCTGCTGCACCACGTTCTCCTGCTACAGTAGAGAAGCGTGCGAACATTTCAGTTTTCTTACCAATTTCACTAAAGATTTTAGCTTTCGTATACTTAGTGATGTCATGTGTTACAGTGAAAGTACCATAAGCACCTGAACCTTTAGCGTGCATACGTCTTTCAGGAATCACTTCACGGTCGAAGTGCGCCATCTGCTCAAGGAAATAAGGGTCCTGCATGACCATTGGTCCTCTTGCTCCTGCAGTTGCAGAGTTTTCACGGTCACCGACTGGTGCGCCGAAAAGTGTCGTCAGACGGTCTGTTGACTGATGTTTACCTTGTTCTCTGGCCTGATCACCGCCGCCAGCCCGGACGTCGTCAGAATGTTGTTTTTGGTTATCGTTTTCCATTAAAAAATCCCTCCAAGAAAATGTGTTATAACATTCTTGTTTAGAATGATTATAAATAAATAATAACATATTGTTTTAAAAAAACAATAGAAACGCACCATTTATAAGTAAAGATTAAATGATGGTTGTAATAATATGATGTAAAGATAATATTTTTCTATATATAGGAAGAAACTCGGTTGAATATGGAAAAAGGAAGAGTGTATTAAGCTTTTGTAAAAATTATATTGAAAATGTATTGACTTTAAACAAATAACCTTGTAATATAAATGACGTTGCATTAATCAATGGCCCGTTGGTCAAGCGGTTAAGACACCGCCCTTTCACGGCGGTAACACGGGTTCGAGTCCCGTACGGGTCACTTCTTATTTAAAACAAAGTTTTTAAATTTATTTTAAAAGGTTGTTGACATATAGAACTGGATGTTATACAATAGTTCTTGTCGCTAAAATAAGAGGAGAAGTTTTAAAGAGACTTTTTAATAGCTTATTGATACGCGGTTGTGGCGGAATCGGCAGACGCGCTAGGTTGAGGGCCTAGTGGGAGTTAATCCCGTGGAGGTTCAAGTCCTCTCAGCCGCACTATTCCTAAAGCAATCGAAAGTGAACTTTCAAATAAAGAGAATGCATCTCTATCTATTATATATGCGGGTGTAGTTAAGTGGTATAACCCCAGCCTTCCAAGCTGATGTCGTCGGTTCGATTCCGATCACCCGCTCCATTATTTTTAACGA
>NZ_LFKO01000001.1:125526-440364 GCF_001265075.1 Salinicoccus sp. YB14-2 | reverse complement strand
AGTCGTTAAGCTCTCCAGCGCCGATGGTAGTTGGACTGACGTCCCGTTAGAGTAGGACGCTGCCAGGCAAACTTTTAGAGACCCTTTGCGGTCTCTTTTTTTGTATAATGAGATTAAAGTATTTTTTATTTCAAACAGGTGATTATATGATAAGGATAAAAGCAGATAATATAGAAGATACAAGGCAGATAGCTAAAATATTTGCCGATAACATTAAAATAAATGATGTTCTATTGCTTCGAGGGGACCTGGGTGCGGGAAAGACGACATTTACTCAAGCACTTGGAGCACTTCTCGGTGTAAGAAAACGGATGACATCTCCGACGTTCAACATCATTAAAAGTTATGAAGTGGATTCACTCAAAGTACATCATATGGATTGCTACCGTCTGGAATTCAGCGATGAGGATCTGGGTTTTGATGAATATTTCGGTAATGGTATTGTCATTGTAGAGTGGCCTGATTTTATTGAAGAATATCTGCCGGAGAAATTTATCAATATAACAATTACACACGATGGGGACGGGCGTCTGTTTGAAATAGAAAATATGAATTTGAATGATGAAATTATGGAGGCATTGGATGAAATCTCTTTTGATTGATACATCGAACAAAGTAATATCAATGGCGATTAATGATGATGGTATTAACATAGCAGAGATTAATGCCAACGTGGCTAGAACACATTCAGAAACTCTGATGGTGTATATCAGCCGACTATTTGAGTATGCCGGTATGGAAAAAAACGAAATCGACCGGATTATTGTGGCACGCGGCCCTGGTTCGTATACCGGTGTCAGAATTGGTGTGACTGTGGCTAAGACGCTTGCTTTCAGTCTGAAGATCGATCTGTATTCTGTATCTTCTTTATTCGTTCTTGCAGCTTCTTCGGACAGACAGGGTATTGTAGTGCCGCTGTTTGATGCGAGAAGAGGCAATGTTTTTACTGCCGCCTATAAATTTAACGAAGATGACTTTGAAGAAATTCAGGCTCCAGCACACATCTCATTTGAAGATTTAAAGGGAAAAATGAAAGATGAAAATGTGAGTTTTTATGGTAATTCGACAGAACAATTTAAAAATGTGGATGGGTTTGCTCATTTGACCCCGAGAATTTCAGATGTCGAACGGTTTGCCAAAGCGCTTAAACAGGAACATATTCATGATTTTGTACCTGAATATTTAAGGGTATCGGAGGCTGAAAGAAATTGGATGGACAAGAATCAGTAAATATAAGAGAAATGACAATTGAAGATATTGATGCTGTACATCTGATAGAAACAGCTTCTTTTACAAAGACTTCATGGACTAAAGAGGCTTTTTTAAGAGAGCTTGGTGTGAACAGATTCGCACATTATTTCGTCATGGAAAAAGACTCCGAAATCATCGGCTACTGTGGTCTTTGGCTGATTTTAGACCAGAGTCAGATTACAACAATAGCAATAAGAGATGATCAGCGTGGCTACGGCCTGGGTCATGCCTTACTCAAGTATGTTAAGGATTATTCTGCAGAGTCGACCAAGACTTTATCTCTCGAAGTCAATATCGATAACGATGCAGCGAAAAGCCTGTATGAAAAAGAAGGGTTTTCCTATGGAGGAATACGTAAGGATTATTACGGACCCGGAGAGGATGCACATGTGATGTGGGTGAAGTTGGATGAATAAAGACATTACAATTTTGAGTATTGAAACGAGTTGTGACGAGACAGCATGCAGTGTCGTGAAAAATGGACATGAACTGTTGTCTAATATTGTGGTCAGCCAGATTGACAGCCATAAGCGCTTTGGCGGCGTTGTGCCCGAAGTGGCTTCGAGACACCATGTAGAGTCCATTACAACAGTTATAGAAGAGGCGCTGCAGCAGGCAGAACTGACACCTGGAGATTTGGATGCTGTCGCTGTAACAGAAGGTCCCGGATTGATCGGCGCACTTTTAGTCGGTATCAATGCTGCGAAAGCATTCAGTTTTGCACATGATCTGCCACTGATTCCCGTACATCATATTGCTGGACATATTTATGCGAATCAGCTGGAAGAAGAATTGACATTCCCTTTAATGGCTCTGATTGTCTCAGGCGGTCATACAGAGCTGATCTACATGAAAGATCACCTGAGTTTTGAAGTAATCGGTGAAACACGTGATGATGCGGTAGGGGAAGCTTATGATAAAGTGGCCCGTGTCATCGGTCTGCCTTATCCGGGCGGTCCGCATATAGACCGTCTGAGCAAAGAAGGACAGGATACATTCAATTTTCCAAGGGCGTACCTTGAAGCAGGCAGCTATGACTTCAGTTTCAGCGGGTTAAAATCTGCAGTGATCAATTCACTCCATAACCATAAACAGAAAGGTCTGGAAGTGAACGAGAAAGATGTTGCAGCTTCATTCCAGCACAGTGTCGTTGATGTATTGACAAATAAAACCATGCAGGCCGTTGAAGAGTACAAAGTAAAAGAATTGATCATCGCAGGAGGGGTCGCCGCAAACAGCGGACTCAGGGCGAGATTTGAACAGCTGACAAGAATGCAGGATATCAGTCTGCATATCCCTAAACTGAAATTCTGTACTGATAATGCAGCAATGATCGGTGCTGCAGCTTATCAACTATATTTAAAAGAACATTTTACAGGACTTGATCTGAACGGACGGAATTTCATCGATATAGAGCAGTACATGAAATAGTATTATGGGGCTGAGACATAAATATATCCAGAAAAAATAATCCGTACGTTAGCTTTCCTGGGGCATCGCGTAAGCCTGTAGTCCTACGCTGATGCTTTTCCCCAAGGAGTCTAACGTACGGATTTCATCTGTTCTGCATGAAATATAATCTTTTTTAAGGACTTATGTCCGAGCCCCATTTTTAATCTCATTCTTCAGAAATAATCAACTTTTCTAATAATTATGTTTGACATACTATTCATACCCTGATAGTATGATATTTAACTTAAAACAGAATAAAGTCCTTATCCAGAGCAGGGGAGGAAATTGGTCCTGAGATCCTGCGGCAACCTCACTTTTTATAGTGGAAGGTGCCCATTCCAACAAGCCGTGTGCTTGAAAGATGAGGGGGAGTGTTTATCATAGCAGCCTCTTCCTCAGGAAGAGGCTTTTTCTATTCCTACTGGCTCAGTAAGATTTAAGTTGATCAATGTTAAAGGGAGAAATTACTTATGAAAAAACAAATTCGTCTGAATGGATTTACTCTAAACTCTGTCGCACCGCACTCACCGGGACTGTGGCGTCATCCAAAGGATCAGGGGAGCCGTCATAGTGACTTGGATTACTGGACTGATCTTGCGAAACTTCTGGAAAAAGGAAAATTCGATGCAGTATTTTTGGCCGATGTTTTAGGGATATATGATGTTTACGGGGATAGTTCGGAAGCTGCGATTAAAAATGCAGTGCAGGTACCGCTCCATAACCCTCTGCTTCCGATTTCAGCCATGGCAGCTGTGACAAATCATATCGGTTTTGCACCGACTTATTCTGCAACGTATACGGAACCTTATAAATTGGCACGTGAATTTTCAACTTTGGACCACCTGACAAAAGGACGTGTGGCGTGGAACATCGTCACATCCTATTTGAACAGTGAGGCGATAAACCTCGGTATGGAAGGTCAGATCAAACATGATACAAGATACGACCGTGCAGACGAATATATGGACGTTGTCTATAAATTATGGGAACACAGCTGGGAAGAAGATGCTGTAGAGGCGAATAAAGAAACAGGTGTCTATGTGAATCCGGATAAAGTCCATCCAATCAAGCACAGAGGTGAATTTTTCAGTGTACCGGGTGAACATCTGGTAGAGCCATCACCTCAGCGTACCCCGGTATTATTCCAGGCAGGGGCTTCTGAAAAGGGTAAGGCGTTTGCGGCAAAACATGCGGAAGCTCTGTTTACGACACTTGCGAGTGACCTGGAAGAATTGAAAGCATTCACTTCAGACATCAGGAAACGTGCAGTGGAAAATGGCAGGAATGCTGAAGATATAAAAATCTTCCCGGGTATCGTACCCATTGTTGGACGTACGGAAGAAGAAGCACAGGAGAAATATGAAGAGCTTCTATCCTATGTGAGCTACGAGGGGACGGCAGCAATGCTTTCAGGACATACCGGCGTCGATTTCTCCCAATATGAACCGGATCAATATGTAGAAGACGCAGAGACGGAAGCATCGCACGGTTTCCTCAAAAAATATTCGGCAAGCACGACCAGGAAATGGACAGTCAGAGAAGCAGTGCTTCATCACGGACTCGGCATAGGGGCAACCAAGGTGGTCGGTACACCTGAACAGATTGCAGATGAACTTGAAGCGATGGCGAATATTGGTGATGCTGATGGATTTAACATCATCCAGGCAGCAAGCCCTGTGACTTTCGAAGATTTCATAGAGTATGTAATTCCGGTGCTTCAGGAGCGCGGCAGCTACAGAACGGAATATGAAGCATCCACTTTAAGAGAGAATCTGTTTGGAAAAGATAAAGTGAGAATTTCAGAGAATCATCATGCTAAAAAAGTTGAAATAGCAAAAAAAGTTAATGTATAAATAAAGAACAGTCCTGAAAAATATTATTCAGGGGTGTTTCTTTTGTATTCCGACTTTAGTATGGAGTAGTAGACATCATTAAAATATTCACCCTGCTTCCACTTGTGTACATGTCTGAGGACGCCTTCCTTTTGCATGCCAAGCCGCTTCAGAACTTTTCCTGAAGCGGCGTTCCGTTCATCGTACATGGCTGCAATACAGTCGAGGCCAAGAATATCGAACCCTAATTTTAGTATGGCTGCTCCAGCCTCGGTCATATAGCCTTTCCCGTGATAGTTTTTATTTAAAGTATAGCCGATGATGGCTCTTGAGTCTTCAGTTTTTCTTCTCAGCTCAATCGTCCCTATCATTTTTCCCGATTGCTTCAACTCAATGCCGTACTTTCCAAGCGGACGTTCTATAAAATAGTTCACTATGGCTTCTTCGGTGTCAGGTGGTGACGGGTGACGGTCGAAAACATAGTAGGTGGTATCTTCATCAGAAGCATACTCATACATATCTGCAGTGTCCTTTAATGAAACCGGCCTTAAAATTAGTCGTTCAGTTTCCAGACGGTTATGCTTTGCAAGCAATACTTTATAGCTGTTCAATTAAATCCCTCATTATCAATTTCTTTTAATTATAACAAAATGACCAGCTGAAAATTACAGATGAAGGATAATTTAAACATTAATTAATACTATTGCAAAATATCAGAGAATAGCTATAATATACACAACTGAATATTCAGGTAAAAAAGTAGTCTGTGAAAATTTCAAGCGAGCCGGGGGAGGTGGGAGCCAGGTAATAGAAACAGATGAACCGCATTACATTAAATCGGTGGCGACACCGTTATCAATTGAGAGTATATTTGGAGTGGTACCGTGAGCAATTCACCTCTATAGAGAGGTGAATTTTTTTATTTTATAGGAGGGATTATAATGTTCAAAAAGTATATTGCTGAAGATTTGCATGAAATTTTAAAAGATGATTTAAAGTATGAGGAAATTTTAAAGATTTTAGAGGTTCCTGCGAATGATGGTTTTGGGGATTTTTCATTTCCGACTTTTACATTGTCGAAGTCATTCAGAAAATCACCAAAGAATATTGCTGTAGATATCAAAGAAAAATTTAAATGTGCAATAGTTAATAGAACAGAAATGATCAATGGCTTTATAAATTTTCATATCGACAAACAAAAGGGCAGCAGTATTGTACTGAATGAAATCCAGATGGAGCGTTATGGAAAGACAGATTATTTGGAGGGACAGAAATTGGTGATGGATTTTTCCAGTCGACGAATATAGCAAAGCCTTTCTCGATGGGGCATCTGCGTGCAACTATACTCGGAGATTCTCTTTCCAGAATACTTGAGCAGAATGGTGCGGAAGTTACAGGGGTTAATCACCTGGGTGATTGGGGGACACAGTTTGGAAAACTAATTGTCGCGTATACTAAATGGGGGGAAAAGGGTGCTGTTGAAGCAAATCCTATAAAAGAACTTTTCCACCTTTATACGCACTTTCATAAAGAAGCTGAAATAAATACGATTCTTGATGATGAAGCTAGGGAAGCATTTAATCAACTTGAACTTGGAAATAAAGAATACACAGAACTATGGCAGTGGTTCAGAGAAGTTTCTCTAGAGGCATTCCAATTGTTATACGACCAGTTAAATGTATCATTTGATCATCTTCAAGGAGAATCTTTTTATAATGACCAGCTGGTTGGTACTGCTAAGTTGTTGGAAGAGAAAGGTCTGTTGGAATTCGATGATGGTGCTTATATCGTCAGACTTAAAGGCATACCGCCTGCATTGATTAAAAAGAGGGACGGAGCGTCACTTTACATTACTCGTGACGTCGCGGCCATGCTTTACAGAGTCGAAAAATATGAAGCTGATAAAATATTATACGTTGTAGGTCAGGAGCAATCAGTACATTTTGAGCAACTTTCACAACTTGCAGAACTATTGAATGTCAAAATTGAGGTAGAACACATTCCATTTGGTATGATTCTGAAAAACGGGAAGAGATGTCCACGAGAAAAGGAGAAGTTGTTTTATTGGAAGATATTATTGCAGATGTGGAAGAAAAAGCACTTGAAGTGATTAGTGATAAAAATCCGGACCTTGAAAATAAAAAGCAGGTGGCAAATAAAATTGCAATAGGTGCAATAAAATTTCACGATTTGAAAAACGACCGTATGAACAGCTATGATTTCAATATTGAGGATATGTTGAAATTTGATGGGGAGACAGCAACCTATGTGAACTATACTAACTCCCGTATCCAGTCAATATTAAGAAAAAGTAATCCAGAAAGCGGTGCTGTTGTCGTATTCGAAGAAAATATGTGGCCAATTTTAAAGCATATGGCAAACTATGAGGAGATTCTTGCAGAAGCGGCTAATCGTTACTCACCTTCGGTAATATGCAAGTATGTCATGCAACTGTGCAGACTATTCAATACTTATTATGGTCAGGAAAAAATTATCGGCAGTATCAATGAAAAATCCAAGTTGATTCTGCTACAGCTGATATCCCGTAATATTAAACAAGCGATGGGTATGCTTGGAATAGAAACGGTGGACAGTATGTAATCATTATAAAATGAAGGAGAAAGCCATATTCAGGCTTTCTCCTTTTCAAAACTCATAAATTTATCTGTACTGATTAAACTGGTTGTTGCCTTTTTCCTTATGGACCTGTTCTACGGCATCATCGACTTTGCCTTGGGTTTCCTCTAGTTTTGACCCGGCTTTGGATTTCTCATCTTTAAAATCATGTTTTTTGGCCTGTGCCTTTTCTTCCATCTGTGCTTTTTGTTCCTGGCCTTCTTCAGCCTGCTTTTGTGCTTCGTCTTTCATTTTTTCCACTTGATCTTTATGCTCATCTGTCATAATGACACGCTCCTTTGGATTACTGTATACTTACTTTTACCATTTTTCCGGGGCAGTTAAACAATCTGGGTCAATACAATATCATTAACCGCCAAAGATTATTAATATGGAAGTTATGAAAGATTATATTATGTTAAACTTGAACCTGTATTTATATAAATAAAAATAAAAGGGAGAATTATATGTCTGAAGCTGCCATGAAAATTATTGATTTACATAAAAATATCGGACGCAGCCATATCATCAAAAATCTCAATTTTGACATCCGGCCGGGAGAAGTGTTCGGCTTCATCGGACCGAACGGTGCCGGAAAAACGACGACGATTCGTATGATGGTGGGTCTGCTCAACATAACAAAAGGTGATGTGGTCATACAGGGTCACAGTATAAAAGATGACTATACGAAAGCAATCAGTGAAGTCGGGGCGATAGTGGAGAATCCTGAGATGTATCCGTTTATGACGGGTCTGCAGAATCTGAAGCATTTTGCCCGGATGTCCGAAGGAGTAACCAGTGAAAGAATCAAAGAGGTGATTGGCCTGGTCGGTCTGGAGAAGGCAATCAAGACGAAAGTCAATAAGTATTCTCTCGGTATGCGTCAGCGGCTCGGCATTGCCCAGGCACTGCTGCACAGTCCTTCTGTACTGATTCTGGACGAACCGACAAATGGTCTGGATCCTACCGGCATACGTGAAATAAGAAGGTACATTAGACGGCTCGCAGTTGAAGATAATGTCTCTGTCATTGTCTCCAGCCATCTGCTCAGTGAGATCGAACTGATGTGTGACCGTATCGGTATTATACAGAACGGTGAGTTGATTGCCATTAAGGATTTACATGAAAAAGCAGAGACAAACGAGTATATTGTCAGTCTTGATGTATACCCGGTGGAGGAATCTATCAACATCCTCCGTAAAATGGAAGGAATGGAGATTTTGAGCACCGATAAGAGAATACAGATCAAGACTATAAAAGATAACATTCCGTTTCTTGTGACGACACTCGTCCAGAACGATATAGAAATCTACGGGGTAAATGTGCTCCAGTCGACACTTGAAGATCAATTTATCGAGATGATTGGAGAGAATATCATTGAGTAAATTATTCAGCTTAATTTTAAATGAACTGGGAAAAATATTTGTGCTCAAATCCACGTGGGCCATGTATATTATCCTTGCAGGAATCATTATCGTGAGTGCTGTCATTACAAGCACTTCAAATTTCATAGATACCGATAAAACTTATTCGGATGATTGGAAAACAGAGCTTCAGGAAGAAAATGAATCACTGATGACAGAAATTGAAGAAGCAGAGGACGATCCTTTCATAGAATCCAGCAATATGAGCATCATTGAAGAAAATGAATATTATATTGAGAATGATGTGAGGCCATACGGCTATCATGCAGGTGATTTCACAATGGATAACCTGTTCCTCACTTCACTGATCAGCCTGTTCACAATTATTGTTGGCGGCGGCATAGTTGCGAATGAATTTAGATGGGGGACCATCAAACAGCTTCTGATCCGCCCGATTTCAAGAGGTGTAATACTCTTGTCTAAATATATCGCACTTCTATTGTTCACATTAATTACAGTACTGTTTCTTATTGTGGTCAGTGTGGCAGTCGGGGCAGTATTTTACGGCCTTCCAGCTGTTAATCCTGAAATAGTGGTGACACGTCCGGACGGTATGGCAACTTCAGCACTGATTTGGGAGACACTGATGATGTATGGTTTCAGGACACTGAACATCATTATACTGGCTACATTCGCGTTCATGATTTCCAGTATTTTCAGAAGCAGTGCACTTGCTATCGGTCTGGCGATGTTCCTCATGTTTGCGGGAACGACAGCAGCCCAGGCACTTGCCAGGTATGAGTGGTCAAAATATATTTTATTTGCGAATACGGATTTATCGATATATTATAATTTTTCCGGACCGATAAGGGATGAGATGACTATCTGGTTTTCAACGGGTGTGATTGTTGTTTACATGATAGTATTCATCATAGCGGCATGGACAGTGTTCACTAAACGTGATGTTGCCTGATAAAAATTGAGTTAACTATAAGAACGAAGACCGTTACCGGTCTTCTTTTTTTATGTGCAAATTATTGAAACGAACATACATTCAATTTTACTGAACGAAACATACATTCAGCGTTGTCAACAGGGAACGTTTGTTTTATCCACAATCTGTGGACAACCTGTGGATTAAACACTGCTTTATTTTGGATAAGTCATCAACAGCTGTGGAATTAAATGTGTATAACTGTGTAAAACTTTGGGGGTAATGTGGAAAAGTGAGTGAAAGGCTGATTTAATCACACTGTAATTGTGAATAACTTTGTGATGAAGTATAATTCTGACAAGTTACGTTATACACCGAACAGACGGCCAAAAAAGAAACGTCCGGTACATTGACCGAACGCTTCTAAATTTCTGATAGTTGTTCTTCACTATCTGCCCATTGCTCCATGACATTTTCCAATTTATCATTTCTATCTATCAGCTGATCATTGAGCTCTGCGGATTTTGTATAGTCATTGTATACTTCCGGGTCCAGCAGCTGATTTTCTATATTTTCTATATCTCGCTCAAGAACGGCTATTTCCTGCTCTAGAGTTTCAACTTGTTTTTTTAGTTTGCCCATCTCATTACGCTGTCTTTTCTGTTCTTCATAGCTGAGATTACCTTTATTTTCTGACGGTGTTTCTTCAATTTCAGGTTGCCGGGTCAACTTCAATTCCTCTTTTTTGTGAAGGAAGTAGTCATAATCTCCATTAACCAAGAACAGGTTTTCTTTTTCCATTTCCAAAATGCGATTTGCTATTTTGTTGACGAAATATCTGTCATGAGAGACGAAAATTATAGTGCCTTCAAAATCATCGAGTGCATTCTCAAGAACTTCCTTACTGTCGATATCCAAATGGTTCGTCGGTTCGTCCAGTATCAGTACATTGTTTTTTTCAAGCATCAGTTTGGCCAGCTGAATCCTGGCTTTCTCACCACCGCTCAAATCATTGACACTTTTCAGAACCTCATCTTGTGTAAATAAAAACCGGCCTAATATTTTTCTGACGTCGCTTTCTTTCATATCGGGGTACTCGGACCACAACTCTTCGAGAACATTTTTGTTGGAAGTGAACTCGGCCTGTTTCTGATCGTAGTAACCGATTGAAACATTGGTGCCATAAACGATGTCACCCGATTTTTTCCGAATTTTTTTTGCGATGGTTTTGACGAGTGTGGATTTTCCGATGCCATTCGGACCGAGTATCGCGAGTCTGTCCCGTTTTTCCACATTGAAATTGATATGGCTGTTAAGCACTTCATCATAGCCGATCGACAGATCATTGATTCTGAGCACATCATTACCGCTTTCACGTTTTATGCTGAAGGTGAAATTGGCATTTTTATCATCCTGTTTCGGTGCGCTGATGCGCTCCATCATTTCGAGTTTCTTCCTTCTGTCTTTTGCCATGCCGCTGGTGGAGGCACGTGCGATATTTTTATCGACAAATGTTTCGAGACGGGATATTTCTTTTTGCTGTCGTTCATATTGTTTCATGGTCAATTGGTATCGTTTCTCTTTTTCAATAACATACTTGGAATAGTTGGTGTGATAGAGTGTACCGGTACCAAGTTCCACTTCATATATCTTATCGACGGTTTTATCCAGGAAATATCTGTCGTGGCTGATGATGACGACAGCGCCCTGGAAGCTGTTTAAATACTGTTCAAGCCATTCTACCGTATCCATGTCCAAATGGTTCGTCGGTTCATCGAGAAGCAGCAGGTCGGGTTTTGAAAGCAGCATCTGCGCGAGTGACAGACGGGTCTTCTGACCACCCGAAAATTCATCGACGGGACGTTCGAGATCCGTCACATCGAAATTCAATCCTGTAAGCACCATTTTGATATTGGAATCTATATGATAGCCGTCCTGATTTTCAAAAGCATTTTGAAGTCTTTCCAACTTATTTACATAGTCCTGGTATTTTTCGTGGGTGTACTCATTATTTTCAAGCCATAAAGTGACTTCATCCATTTCATCTTTCAACGCTAAAACTTTTTTGAATGGACGTCTCATTTCTTCTTGTACCGTGAGACTGGACTCCAAAGTCATCTGTTGGGTCAAATACCCGACGGATGTTCCTTTGGGCTGGGTGAGATTACCGCTGTCATAGCTAATTTCCCCGGCCATGATTTTCATCAGGGTCGTCTTGCCTGCTCCATTTTTGCCGACTACACCTATATTTTCACCTGATTTGATTTCCAAAGTGACTTTTTCGAAAACCAGATCAGTGACAAAGGATTTTTTTAAATTAGATAATTGCATTACGATCATAAATTTCCCTCACTTTCCTTATAGTTTACAATAGTATACTGAAAAAAACGATGGTAATTCATTTGCAATAGTAGGAAGGTATGTCTTGTTTATGCTATAATAATGTCATTAGTCAATGGGTAGGTGTAAATGATTGTGAATACAAAAAAGAAAATTCCAAACGCAACAATGAAGCGGCTACCTCTTTATTATAGATATTTTAAACAAGCGGAAGAAGCAGCTACTGACAGAGTATCATCAAGGGAGATAAGTGAAGCTTTGGATATTGATTCAGCCACGATCCGAAGAGACTTTTCTTATTTTGGAGAACTTGGTCGTAAGGGGTATGGCTATAACGTAAAAAGTCTATTGAATTTCTTTATGGAACATATTCAGGGTACTGACAAGAAAAATATTGTACTGGTGGGGGTAGGGAATCTAGGCAGTGCGTTACTGAACTATAAATTTAATAATTTAAGTGATAAAATGAATGTAGTCGCAGGTTTGGACAACAATGATAAACTGATCGGCACAAAGATTAATGATGTCACGATTCATCATTCAGATGAACTTGAGTCAATAATTAAAAAGGGAAATGTAGAAGTTGCAATATTAACTTTACCGGTTTCAGTAAGTCAGGAAATGGCTGAAAGACTTGTTGATGCAGGCATTAAAGGCATTTTGAATTTCACGCCGACAAGATTGGATTTAGATAAAAAGATTTACGTACATAACATCGATCTGGGTGTTGAATTACAGGCATTATTCTTTTATATGAAGAACTTATAGAGAGGGGAAAATAATTATGTTTACATTCTTATTACCATCAACTTTGATGATGGCTGTTGGTCCCGTCAGTTTAATCGTAATCGCAGTAGTGGCATTGATCATTTTCGGACCTAAGAAACTGCCGCAGTTCGGTAAAGCTGTCGGTTCAACTTTGAAAGAATTTAAAGATGCAACTAGAGGTTTGGCAGATGACGATGACGACGAAGAAGAGAAAAAGAAAGAAACTAAGAAAATTGAATCAGAATCATAATAATAGTGGTGGCGGAAGCCACCTTTTTTTAAGAGGTGAACCGGCTTATGCAAGATGAAGAAAAGAAGGATATAATGGAGCATTTGGATGAGCTTAGAAAACGGCTGCTCATCATAATGTACTTTTTTCTTGCTGCATTAATTGTGGGCTTTTTTTTATCCCAACCTTTAATTTATCAGATGCAGAATGCACCTTGGACAGCAAATATTCAAATGCATGCATTTCAAGTGGCAGATCCGCTTAAAATATACATAATGGTCATTATAATCATCGCAGTTGTTATTATTTTGCCGGTCATCCTATATCAGTTATGGGCCTTTATTTCACCGGGACTGTACAGTAATGAGCAAAAATTGACATTGAGCTATATTCCAATAGTGATGGTATTGATGTTGACCGGGATGGCATTCAGCTACTTCATCGTAGTGCCTTACATTGTACAATTTACTTTTGATTTATCTGCGGAAATGGGAATTGCAACGACGATAGGGATTAATCAGTACTTCGGTTTCCTGTTCCGTACAGTACTGCCATTCGGTGTAATATTCCAAATGCCGATCCTGATTCTCTTTTTGACACAGCTGGGGATGATTACACCAATGTTTCTTAAAAAGAACCGAAAATATGCCTACTTTATATTATTTATCATCGCGGCTGTTATCGCACCGCCGGACTTTATGACACATATAATACTAACAATCCCGATGATCCTGCTTTATGAAGTCAGCATCGTCATTTCTAAATACGGTTATAAGAGATATTTGAAAGCAGAGCAGAAAGCAATAGAAGAATCTTTGGATGAAGATTAGGGGGTAAAGGGTTGGACAGACATGAACATATTCAATTGAAAGCGTTAGAAGTGATGAGTCATAACGATTTAAATTCGTATATTGAACATGTTAACAGTAGCCCTTGGCGCCAGAGATATCATGTGGAAAGTGTGATCGGTTCAATCAACGCGCCGGCCGCGGTATTTTATGACGGCAGCAGTGAAAAGTACCATTTGTTTTACACATGGCTGCCGGTGCTGGATGAGGAAGAACAGCATTGGTACCATGTGACTTCCAACGATCTTTCAACGTTCGCTAATGAAGGTGTTAAATTAAAGCCTGATACACTTTTTGATGACAAGGGCCTTTCTTCAGGTTCCTCATTAAATATAAATGATCGAGAACATATCTTTTATATCGGACGTTCTTTGTCACAACAGTCATTCAAATATAAACAATTGATTGCCCATTTTGATGAACGATATAAATTGATTAGACATACTGTCCCTCTGATTGAAGGTTTTGAAGAGCGATTCAGACAGTTTAAAGACTCTAAAGTGATATTGAAAAACGGTAAATATATTCTATTGATCGGTTCAGAGTCCGACGATGAAAATGGTTGTCTGGCAGTGTTTGAAGCGGATGATGTTTCTGAATTTGAATACAGGGGCTGCCTGCAGACCGGTCTAAATGAGTTCGGCTGGCTGTGGGAATATCCAGACTATTTTTCTGCAGACGGCAGGGATGTCCTGGTGTTTTGTCCACAAGGCGTTGACAGATACGGCAATTATTTCAGAAATAATTTTCAGGCAGGCTATTTGATTGGAAATTTAAATTTTGAAGATTATTCCATGACCCATGGTGAATTTAAAGAATTTGATGCCGGCTTTGATTTTTATGCACCAAAAGTATTCACTGATCAGGAAGATCGTCAGGTGGTCATCGGAAACTTGAACATGCCGACGACATCATATCCGACAGAAAAATTTCATTATGGCAACTGCCTGAGCATTCCGAGAGTTTTAAAAGTCCAAGGAAAGAAGCTCATACAGACACCACATCCAAACATGATTAATTTAAGAGAAAATGAAGTGACAGCTCTCGGTTATTTTAAACAGTACAATAAGCGCATGAGAGATTTTTATGGAGAATCTTATGAATTGATCGTAGAATTCAATGATTATGATGCGAGTGAAATTTATCTGAACTTACGTGTGGGTAAAAGAAATGAAACACGCCTGATTTATCATGTTGAAGATTGTATGTTTAAACTTGATACTTCTTTCAGTGGTGAGCACCCTGAAGGGGTAGAGGAATGCGAGAGGCATGTATATCTTGATGTGCCATTGTATAAACTTCAAATATTCATGGATGTTTCAAGTCTGGAGATCTTTATTAATGACGGTGAAGCTGTCATGTCAGCCAGGATTTTTCCTGAAAAAGATGCCAGGGGGGTTGAGTTTTCAACTGAGACGGGACAGTGTTATGTGAACTTGATTCGCTATGATTTGAAAGCATTCGATCATGACGAAATTATATCTCAAAATTAATGTGATGAATTTGTAAATTTAAGTAATTTTTTGCTAAATTTATCATCAAAATGATGAAAGCATGTTATAATTGACTAAATATTTCTAGTATTTGTACGGAATCAATAAGTTTGGGGGAAATTATATGTTCTCGGTACTGAGTCAGATTAGTAAACGACAGGAATACATGACACCAGTTGAACAACGTATAGCTACATTTATTCTTGAAAACCCTAGGAAAGTAATCAATATGCCTGTTAAAGATATCGCCACCAACAGCAATACGAGCGATGCCGCCATCGTCAGATTTGCTAAAAGAGTGGGCCTTGCGGGTATAAAAGAATTAAAAGTCGAGTTGGCTAAGGAACTGCATACACTTGAAAAAGAAAATATTTCAAGAGTGATTGATTTAGAGAGGGACAACCACAAAGATATTTTTGATAAAGTATTTAAAAATACGATTCAGGCACTTTATAATACTGAAAAGATTGTCAGCCGTGATGTGATGAAAGAAGCTGCCCATCTGATTTTGCAGGCAGGTAACACATTTATATATGGCGTCGGGGACTCGGCGAATGTCGGTCAGGATATGGAACAGAAACTTCACCGTGTAAATGTGAATGCATTTTTCACGGCAGATAAATATTTGTGTTTTACCCGGCTGTCCAATGCGGCAGAGAATGACGTTTTATTTGTTATAACACTTTCAGGTAAAACGAAGGAAGTGATCGAAGTGGTCAAAAAAGCAAAATCACTTGGTATTAAAACTGTCATACTGACACAAAACCATGCATCGATAGCGAAGAGACATTCTGATTTGGCGATTGAAATTACGGAAGAAGAGACTAATATCCAGTATATGAATATGACAAGCCGTATCGCCCAGCTGGTAATCTGCGATGTTCTATTCTTCTATGTGTGCAGGGAACTTGGAACTTCAGCATATGATAATATTATAAAAACATATGATGCCACCCATTAAATATCAAATAAAAATCACGAAGAACCAGTCATTTTGGCTGGTTCTTTTTGTTATAAATATTACATAATTATATTGCTTGAAATAATATTGAAATAATTGATGACTAGTATTAAGGCTGTGTTACATATTTCAAAAACTGTAGATACACATTGGAAATTTTTATATACTTATCATATCAGTTTTGACTGTGCTTAGATATTTCAGTATGGAGGAATAGAAATGAATAGAAAATCGATGAAAATCACACTAATATCCATACTCATTTCATCAACTCTTTTTAATATGACAAACGATACACTTGCTAATACAGAAGATGATATAGAAGAAAACCACCCCGAAGAATATATGAAAGAACAATCTGAGGGAGATGAATTTGAGGAGAGCACTTACGAATCCGAAAATGATACTTATGAATCAGAATCCACTGAAAAAACATCTGAAACCTTTAATCAGACAACAAACGTAGAAGATTCTGAAGAAACTGCAGAAATTGAACAGGACAGTGAAGCTCAAACAGAAGAACAACCTGTGCCTGAGCAGGAAAATTATGAAATCAACAGCGAGGAAAATGATTTGGATGAAAACGCTGAAGAAAATTCAGACACTGGACAGGAGCCGGTAAATGAATCTGGTACTGATGATGATCTTTTAGTACCTGAAGAAGACTTTGAAGGAGACAGCCCGGAGGAGCCGTCGAAAGAACCAGGTCAGAATAATAATAACGGTGCCGGTGACAATGGGGAGCCAGAAGAAAACCCCGAATCCGTTCTGGAGGATAATCAAAATAATCCAGAGGAACAAGAAAATGACAACAATGATAATGAACAGACAGAGAATGAAAATACTGAGGACATCAATGATGATGTAAATGAGGATGCTCCAATTGAAGAAACGCCGGAATCCGATGAAAGTGACGAAGAGTCAGGTGAAATTAATGCAGACGGTGGTTCAGGTGATGGAGAATCGTCTCAAGGCAGTACCGAATCGGAAGAACCGGACTCTGGGACTGAGAATGAAACGTCAGGTAATGAAAATATAGAAGGCCCGGATAATACGGATAATCAGAATAGTGGAAACCAGCAAAACCAGCAATCTGAAGAAGGAAATCTTCCATACGGCGGCGGAGGTGCATCAGAACCAAACGATCAGGAAGCAGCCTACGGTGCCTCAGATACTGATGAGGCAAATCAAACTGAACGCATAATCGAAGGTGGACAGGAAACTGGTGAAGAAGAACAACAGACTGAACCCCAGCAAAACAAAAAGCCGGGTGTAGCCGGTAAGAAGCTATATCGATATAACTATGGCAATATTTTAAACGGTATTGATATAAAACCGGGGAGTACGGAAGAAAATTACTCAGAATTGGATAAAAGAATCAACCGTATCATGACATCCAAAATTGTCGAAGAAGAAGATATGACCGAAGAGGAAATTTTGGAAATTGAAGAGGAAATCAAAAATGAATCAGGCGTGGTGTCTTCATCTTCTGACAGAGATACTTTGCCTGATACGGGAGATACAAATCAATATAATTTCCTCTATAGTTTCGTATTACTTCTAGCCGGGGGAATATTATTCTTCTTAACCAAAAGACCTGGCAACGAATAATAAATGACATTAATATTCAAGCGAGTGTGGATCCTGACGGATTGCACTTTTTTTTATATGTCTTGAATTACATTATAGGCATAATTTAATCTCGTCCGAAGATGCGCAAACGATGACACGTGGGCACTTTAATCCAATATAAAAACAGGATAAAACCTCATTAAAAGGTTTTATCCTGTCTTAAAGATTTTTATTACAGCTGTGTATCGTCAATGGAGTCCAGATAATCACTGACTTCCTCCACCACTTCTTTGAGACTGTCTTCTTCAAATGGCGATCTCAATTGTGCTGCTTCAACTAGAGAGTTGAATGGCAGTGACCCGCCGAGCTTACATAATGAAAGGTAGTCTTCCCAAGCGCCTTCAAAGTCTTCTTTGGCACGTTTCCAGAACTGGATGGCACAAATCTGTGCGAGGGTGTAATCGATGTAGTAGAATGGTGCACCGAATACATGGCCCTGATAGTGCCAGAACGAACCGCTTTCGAGTGGTTCGATACCATCATAGTCTCTATGTGGTAAATATTTGTACTCTAGTTTCTTCCACTCATCACGACGTTCTTTTGGTGTAAGTTCCGGGTTTTCATAAACGATGTGCTGGAATTCATCAATCGCAACACCATACGGCAGGAATGAAATATCACCTGCCAAGTGTGAGAACTTGAATTTATCTGTATCTTCCCCAAAGAATAAATCCATCCACGGATAAGTGAAGTACTCCATGCTCATAGAATGGATTTCAGCAGATTCAAGTGTCGGGAACTGATATTCAGGTACATCGAAACCGCGTGACATATATGATTGGAAAGCATGTCCTGCCTCATGCGTCAGCACTGTGACGTCTCCAAGGGTACCGTTAAAGTTTGAGAATATAAACGGCGAATCGTATTCAGGGATAAATGTGCAGTATCCGCCGCCTTCTTTACCTTTCTTAGCTTCGACATCAAACAGTTCGCGCTCTGTCATAAATGTATAGAATTCATCTGTTTCAGGTGAAAGTTCCTTATACATTTTCGCACCATTTTTCATGATGTCTTTTGTTTTGCCCTGCGGAGCGGCATTTCCTGTTAAGAAATCGAATGGTTCATCATATGATTTCAGATCAGATAGTCCGATACGTTTAGCCTGACGCTCTTTAAGTTTCGTTACAACAGGCACAACATACTCTGCAACATGATCTCTGAATGTCTCAACCATGTCCCGGTCATAGTCGATTCTGTTCATTCTTACATAGCCGAGTTCGACAAAATCCTGATAGCCGAGCTCTTTGGCAATTTTATCTCTTGTTTTTACAAGTTTGTCGTAAATATCATCTATAGTTTCCAGGTTGTCTCCCATAAAGCCCTGTACCGCCTCGGTTGCAGCTTTACGGACGCTACGATCAGAGTCCTCCATATATGGACTGAACTCTGAGAGGTTTAAAGTTTTGCCGTCAAATTCAATTTCAGAACCCGCCAACAGTTTTGAATACTGTGTGGACAAACGGTTCTCTTCCTGAATTAACTCTTTTACTGAAGGGTCATAGCTTTTCAGCTGGTTTTCAGCAAGAGCGAACAGTTGTCTGCCATATAAATCTTCAAGATCAAAACGGAAATCACTGTTTACGATTGCATCATAGTATTTGTTGTTTATTTCTGTGATGACAGGGTCATACTCATCGAAAAAGTTTCTTTCTGAATCATAAAATTCATCTTTCGTATCTATGGATGCTCGGATATGGGCGAGTGTCGCCATAGTATCCACATGGCTGAAAATCTTATTCAATTCGTCTATGACTGTGCTTTGCTCTTTGGCGTCTTTTGCTGCATCAAATTTTTCGATCAGCTCAGCTACCTCTTTAGATATCTTCTGTAAATCGGGTCTTTCATATTTATAGTCTTGAAACTTCGTGACCATTTTGTTTCCCCCTTATTGTTAGTCATAAATATTCTATCATAGTCACCCGTTGACAATCTAAAATTTGATAGCCTTTAATTTTCGAATTATGCTATTTTATTAAAATAAAGGGTATATATACATAATGGTCAGGAGGAGAAATATGATTGAAATAGATGATGAACTGGAGTTTAAAATTGGAGAGACTACAAGGAAAACACATGAGATGGATATTCCAGTAATGATTATTATAGAAGGACCGCCGGCTTCTGGTAAGTCACGGCTGTCCAACGCGCTCTACATGGCACTGGATGCAAAATATACAGATTTTGTAGCAACGAGACCACCGAGGGATATTGATCTGCGTTATCCATTCATGCAGAGATTTTGGAATCATTTACCTAAATCCGGGGATGTGAACATTCATTTCAGAAGCTGGTATGCACAATATATCGAATATAAGGAAGCAAAAATAACTGATAATATTGCTGTTGATTTTAAAGAAATATCTACCGATATGGAAAACTTTGAAAAGACGCTCCAACAGAACGGTTATGAAATTATAAAATTTTATGTAAATACGTCTGAAGAAGTCAGACAGAAACACTTGAATAAATTAAAAGAGAATCCGACTTTAAAGTGGAAAGCCGAGGAATTTGAAGAACACCTTGAGTTATTTAACTATGAAGAAGAAATGCAAGGGTTCATCGACCAAAAACAACAGATACCATGGACGGAAATTGATTTCGAAGATAAGAATGAAGCGATCAATACCATGTTTGAAACTATAATAGATACACTTGAAAAAAGGATTGCAACAGAGGAGACGACGCCTGTTCAAAGGATTGTCAGTGACTTTACCAAGTATTTTGAAACAGAACTTTTTACATTCGATTTTGAAAAAGAGAAAATATCAAAAAATAAATATAAGGAGATTCTGCCTGAACTGCAGTTGAAAATGCGGGATATCCAATTTCAACTGTATCAGCAAAAAATTCCTCTGATCTTGGTTTATGAGGGGATGGATGCAGCAGGTAAAGGCGGTAATATAAAACGGACACGCCAGCGGCTGGATCCGACAGGCTATACAATCAATGCTGTCAGTGCACCGACGGATATAGAACTTGCCCATCATTATTTATGGCGCTTTGCTACGGATATTCCTCGCAGCGGACATATAGGATTTTTTGACCGCAGTTGGTATGGGAGAGTACTGGTGGAGAGAGTGGAAGGTTTTGCGAGTCAGAAAGAATGGACTCAAGCGTATGATGAAATCAAAGATTTTGAGAAATCACTTTATAATTCAGGTGCGGTCATTATTAAGTTTTTCCTGTCATTGGATAAAGATGAACAGCTGGAACGTTTTAAAGAAAGAGAGCAGAACGTTGAAAAACAGTGGAAGATTACAAAAGAAGACTGGAGAAACAGGGAGAAGTGGGATCAATACCTTGAAGCCAGTGAAGATATGATCAAAGAAACCAGTACCGAGTATGCCCCGTGGCATATCATTCCGGGAAATAATAAAAAATATGCTCGTATAAAAGTTTTAAAGAAAATTATATCTGCGTGTGAAAAAGTATTAAAGGATGAGCGGAATTAATTTTTCATGTATAATTTTAAATGAAATTTATTGAATGGAAAGAGGAAAGTCATATGAAAAAATACTTGATTCCAATTGGAGTTCTTGTTGGTCTGATTATTCTCGCGGCAATTTTAATCGTGCCGAGATATAACTCATTAGTGAACTTGGATGAAGATGTGAATAATGCGGAATCCAATATTGATACGCAGTTGCAAAGACGTGCAGATTTGATCCCGAATCTGGTCAACACCGTTCAGGAGTATGCAGACCATGAAGAGGAAGTATTCACGGACATTGCAGAAGCGAGAAGTAATATAACAAATGCTGACAACATGGAAGAAGTGTCGGAAGCAGATACTGAAATGCGTTCAGCTTTATCAAGATTGATTGCTGTTGCGGAAGCTTATCCGGAACTGAGGGCGAGTGAGCAGTTCACCGGACTGCGTGATGAGCTTGCAGGGGCGGAGAACAGAATTGCTGTCTCAAGACAGGATTACAATACGACTGTTCAGGAATACAATAGAAACACAAGAACGTTTCCCGGTAATTTATTCGCTGGAATTTTTGGTTTTGATGAAAAGCCGTATTTCGAAGCGGACGAATCTGCGGATGAGGTGCCTGAAGTTAATTTTGATTCAGGTGAAGATGATTCTGGTGATGAGTAATGAAACGCTTGTTGTTAGTTTTTGCAGCAGTCTTCCTTACTTTATCTTTTAGTCCGGATGCTTTTGCAAGAACAGAGATACCGGAAATAGACACCAATAACTACTTCGTACAGGACCATGCAGATGTTTTGAGTCCGGAAACAACAGAATCATTGAATGACCTGGGTGAGCATCTGGAAGAAGGAACCGGTGCGGAAATTCTGTTGATTACCATGCCGACTGTCGGTCAGGAACACCGCCAGGATTATGCACTCAGAGTTCTAAGAGAGTATGGTGTCGGTAAAGAAGAGCATGACAACGGCATCGTCATATTCCTGAACCTGGATAACGGCAATGAATTTAATAATCGGGGCATTGATATTCAGGTCGGATATGGTGTCGAGGGCTATTTGAATGATGCTAAAATCGGAAGAATCATAGATGATACTGCGATGGAAAATTTCCAAAATGCAGCAGACGCAGATAATGAAAATACTAGAAATGCATACTATGAAGAAGGTTTAGTGAATTTATATAATGCAATCTACGAGGAGTCATTGGATGCTTACGGTTTTACAGACGGTGAGTTCACACGGGAGGAGCCGGCTGATGATGAACTCAGCTTATTTAATATCATTACCAGAATTCTATTTATGATGGCAGTGATATATGTACTATATAAATTGTTTTCAAATAATTCAGGAGGACCCGGAGGCCCGGGCGGCCGAAACAGACGTACAAGAAGAAGGCGCGGCGGACCTGTCGTACTGTTCCCACCTTCAGGAGGCGGCGGCTTTGGTTCAGGCGGCGGTTCCGGTGGATTTGGCGGTTTCGGTGGAGGGTCCGGCGGCGGTGGCGGCGCAGGCCGGGGATTCTAGCAGCAAAAAAGACTGGACAAGATCCAGTCTTTTTTTTGTGCACTATAATTTTAGAAGTAAATATTTCTTATAACAGAAAAAATAATGCCCAGTGTTTCTTCATACTGTTGAAGTTCTTCTATACGATCACCAAGAAGAATCTGCAGACCGACAACAAGACCATTCATTATTATGTGAATAATTACTGGTACAAGCAACCGACCGGTCATCACATACAAGAAACTGAACGCATAACTCATCGCCAAGTATATGATGATATGGGTAAAGTCAAAGTGTGCAACAGCAAATATTAAACCACTCACTAAACCGGCCACCAGGAAACCAAGAATTTTATACCATTTATTTTTCATTGGAAATAATGTGTAAACCTCAGAAAATATTGCACGTCTGAATACATACTCCTCTATAATCGGCCCCAGTATCACAACGACTAAAATCATCAGAGGCATAGACTCAATCATTTCAATGATTTCATTTGTATTCTGGCTTTCCAACGGATTGCCAAATATATACACATTGATCATCCCCGCAATAACCTGTGATGCATATGCAAGTATGACACCGCCGACTATCCAGACGAGAGTGACGGGGATATCCGTCTGCGGTCCTCTTTCAATTGCATTTTTATTTTGGTGAAGACCGCCGATAATGATGACGAGTATGGTTCCGATTAGAAATGCAATGAATTGATAAGGAATAATTGCAGTGATCAATTCTTCCGGACTTAATTCGGGGGTGGTAAATCCCATTATAATACCAACAGGTATGACAGCGAGCTGTACGCCGATGAATATCAATAAAATTAAAGCACTGTTAATTTGTCGATTTCTAAAAAGTTTCTTCAAGCGATTCCCTCCAATGGCAATAAAATTATTTTACATGAAATCGAAGTCAACTTAAAGTAATATAAAACACTTGCAATTTTGACCTTCTTTGATTATTATATTAATTGTTAGCACTGAACTGATTAGAGTGCTAAAATGATAATTGCAATGATGAAATAAGAGGAGGACATTAAAGTGTTAAAACCTTTAGGAAATCGTGTAGTGATTGATTTGACTCAAAAAGAGGAAACAACTAAAAGCGGTATCGTTTTAACAGATTCAGCGAAAGAGAAACCTCAAGAAGGTACTGTTATTGCAGTGGGTTCAGGTAAAATCTTAGACAACGGTACTCGTATAGAAGTAGAGGTAAAACCAGGAGATAAAGTCGTTTACTCCAAATTTGCCGGTACTGAAATAAAACATGAAGACAAAGATTATTTAGTTTTAGCTGATAATGAAATTCTAGCAATCGTTGAGTAAAAGATAAAATAATATAACTCAAATTTTTAGGAGGCAGAAGTAATGGCAAAGGAAATTAAATTTTCAGAAGATGCACGCCAGTCCATGCTGGACGGTGTAGATAAGCTTGCTAATGCAGTAAAAGTAACATTAGGGCCAAAAGGCCGTAACGTTGTTTTAGATAAACAGTTCACATCACCATTGATTACAAACGACGGTGTGACAATTGCAAAAGAAATTGAACTTGAAGACGCTTATGAAAACATGGGTGCAAAACTGGTTGCTGAAGTAGCGAACCAGACAAACGAAATTGCCGGTGACGGAACGACGACTGCAACAGTTCTTGCTCAGGCAATGATTCAGGAAGGTCTTAAAAACGTTACAAGCGGTGCGAACCCTGTAGGTATTCGTACCGGTATCAATAAAGCGGTTGAAGCCGCAGTTGAAGAACTTCAGAAAATTTCACGTCCGGTCCAGGATAAAGAATCCATTTCACAAGTCGGTGCGATTTCAGCAGATGACCCTGTTGTCGGTGAGTATATCTCCGAAGCTATGGAGAAAGTAGGTAAAGACGGTGTAATCACTATTGAAGAGTCACGTGGGTTCAAAACTGAACTTGAAGTAGTGGAAGGTATGCAGTTTGACCGCGGTTATACTTCACCTTACATGGTGACGGATTCCGAGAAAATGATTGCAGATCTTGAAAACCCTTATATTTTAGTCACTGATAAAAAGATTTCAAACTTCCAGGACATTCTGCCGTTATTAGAGCAGGTTGTTCAACAGTCACGTCCAATCCTGATCATCGCTGACGATGTTGAAGGCGATGCAATGGCGAATATCGTGCTTAACAAACTGCGCGGTACGTTTACTGCAATTGCTGTCAAAGCACCTGGATTCGGTGACCGCCGTAAAGCAATGCTTGAAGATATTGCGATATTGACAGGCGGACAAGTTGTCACTGAAGATTTAGGCCTTGAATTGAAAGATACAACAATCGATATGCTCGGTAACGCTTCAAGAGTGAACGTATCCAAAGATGATACAACAATTGTTGAAGGTGCCGGTGAAACTAATAATATTGAAGCACGTATCGGTCAGATCAGATCACAAATCGAAGAAACAACTTCAAGCTTCGACAAAGAGAAACTTCAGGAGAGACTTGCGAAACTTTCAGGCGGTGTTGCAGTAATCAAAGTGGGTGCTGCGACTGAAACTGAAATGAAAGAGCGTAAACTCCGTATTGAAGATGCATTGAACTCAACACGTGCAGCTGTTGAAGAAGGTATTGTATCCGGTGGGGGTACAGCGCTTGTTGCAGTACATGAAAAAGTTGCGGCACTTAAAGAATCAGGAGACGTACAGACGGGTATCAACATCGTGCTTAAAGCGTTGGAAGCACCGTTACGTCAAATCGTTGAAAACGCTGGTTTAGAAGGTTCTGTAATCGTTGAAAAACTTAAATCCCAGGAAGAAGGTTATGGCTTTAACGCTGCAACTGACGAATGGGTGAACATGGTTGACGCAGGCATTGTCGATCCGACTAAAGTGACACGTTCAGCACTTCAGAACGCCGGCTCTGTAGCTGCGATGTTCCTGACGACAGAAGCGGTAGTGGCAGACATTCCGGATGAAAATGGCGGCAGCCCTGACATGGGTGGCGGCATGGGCGGCGGAATGCCGGGCATGATGTAATCTTAATCGAATGACTATTGAAAAAAACGGGGTCTGCCATTGTGCAGACCCCGTTTTTTGAATTGAGAGGGGACAGAAGGAAATGAAATACTAATTTAAAAGTCTAAGTAGAATTTACTTGTTCAAAAATAAGATGTTGACCTTTCAACTGTGTTCTGATAGTGTGAATAATCAAATAAACAAATAATTTCTAACAATAAGATAATTTTATTAGATCACTCTTATCACGAGTTGGCTGAGGGATTTGGCCCTTTGACGCCCGGCAACCACCCTTTTATGGGGAAAGGTGCTACTTCCAACAGACAGAAATGTCTGGAAGATAATAGGGAGAAACTGTGATATATTCATGATTTCAATGTATAAGAAGGGCTTTATTTTGTCTTCTATTTATATAAAAATTCCCCCGCAGTAAAATTCACATTTTACTGCGGGGGAATTCGCTTTTAGCTAGGACTTATGTCCCAGCCCCGTTTTTATATCTGCTCCAGTGGTGATGAATAAAAATAGCTTTTACCAATTTCAGCTGTTTATAAATTCTTTGGTATAAATATCCTGAACTCCCGTTTTTATCAATATTAAATAGATAAATGATCATCGCCCCCTTTGTGATACTAATGACTTTACAAATATGCTCCTTTTAAACATATAAAAATAAGAAAGTAAAAATCAATGAATTACAATATTTCATAAATCAGTTTACCAGGAATGAGAGTAACAATAAGTGTTATTTGGTATAATTGCACAAATAGCAGATACAGAACGATGCAAAAAATTTCTTAAATTAACGAAGGGGGCTTGTCATTGCAGGCAAATTTCAAATTATTAAAAGGATTCAGTATGCTCACTCGTATTTTAGCAGTCGCTTTTTCAAGTTTTATTACGATACTTTCCACCACGATTCCGCTGATTCTATTTTATCCGGAACTGAATAATGGAACTATATTGATACTGTGCGCTATTTTACTTCTGGGATCATTTTTAACCCACGGATTACTGACCCATATCGTCAATGACCTCGCTGATTTTAAATCAGGGACCGATGATTACAGCCCGGGAGTGCTTTCAGGAGGCAGCCGGGTCATCCAGGAAAAAGTTTTTACATACAGTCAGTTGAAGTTATTCGGAATCATACTATGTATTGCTATGGTGCTCACAGCCATATTCTTTTTCATTTTCAGCCATGTGAAACTTGGAATACTGACAATTATCGGCATATGGGGTGCCCTGTCCTATTCTATGAAACCGTTCATTTTTGCATAACGTCCGTTTGCAGGTGAGTGGCTCAGCCTGTTTCCGTCCATGTTGTTTTTAGGGCTTGCTGCACCGTGGATCATGCTGGATACCATTCCTGTGTGGGCATGGTTTAATGCTGCAATCAATGCTGTCTGGTGCATGTCGTGGGTAATGGTGCACCATATACCGGACGTTGATGCCGATCAGAGGGCACGGCCTGTGAAGCATACAACGGTGCTGTATGCAGTAAACAGATGGGGAAGGCGTGCCGCCCACATGCCTGCAGTATTTTATCTGATTTTGATTGCTGCACTTGTCGTACTGATGACCGCCACCCGTGAATTTGCCGGCATGGTGACATTGATCCTTTCAATAGTTACAGTGCTTATGCTTTTTGATATGAAGAACGGAGATGTTGAAGCAGTGACAGCGGTTGAGAAAAAGATGCTGATCATGGCATCTGTTACTGCCATATTTTTAGGGTTGTCTATATAAAACACGGACATATTTTTCTTAGTTTATAATAGAGCAAAAGAATATGAGAGGATGTTCTTTATGAGAAGATCCTATTTGAAGAAGCGTTTTCTGGCACTGATGATCGACTATGTGGTCATCTGGATTTATCTCATTCTATTATTTCTTTTCTTTGCGTTAATTTATATGATTTTTCCAGGCAGAGTCCCTGTATTCAGTGAAGCAGCTTCGCATTTTATGTCTTTATTTACAACAGTCACTCCTGTAACCATCGTCTTCTCGTATATGGAATACAAGTATCCTTATGGGACACTTGGGAAGAGGCGGATGGGGCTCGAAATTTCATATAAAACCCGGTCCTATGGGAGAAGTCTCGTGCGCAATACTTTGAAGTTTCTGCCATGGCATATTGGACATACAGGTGTAATCAAGGCAATGTATCATGACTGTTCAACATTGTGGTTTATGGTGGGGAATATCGGTGTATCATTGGCAGTCATATATATTTTTATGGTTTTATGCAATACAAACTTTAAACATATACTGGATATGATTGCGGGAACGAAAGTAACCGAAAAAGGGGATATTAATTAATGAAGCGTAAAAAGAAGATAGGATTATCAGTCGGAGTAATGGTCTTAGTCTTTTTAATCATCATACCTTTAACAGTCGGCCTGTTTAATCATTTTGAATCGACGCCTGAAAATATTACATATGAAAGTGAAGTTTATTCCACAGATTCAGTGGATTTTCTGTATGATTTAACTTATGCCGATACCGAAGGCGAGGAAACACATGAGCAGGAGATATTTGATGAAGTGTTCCAGATGATTGATGAAGCGGAAGAATTTCTGCTGATTGATATGTTTTTGTTCAATGATGATTATGATCACGGCGATCCTGAGCTGGATTTTCCTGCTCTGTCGGATGAGTTGTCCAATGCCCTTATAGAGAAAAAGTCGGAGAATCCTGATATGGACATCATTTTTATCACAGATCCGATCAACTCTTTTTATAAGACATATGAACCGCCTCATATTAAAAATATGACGGAAGCGGGGATATTGGTCCACCAGACGGATCTGGCACCGCTCCGGGACTCCAATCCTCTGTACTCGAGCTATTACAGGACGTATCTTCAGTGGTTCGGATCATCGTCATCCGAGTGGCTGCCAAATGCTTTGAGGCCAGAAGGTCCTGAAGTGAACTTGCGCTCTTACTTCAGCATGCTGAATTTTAAGGCGAATCACAGAAAAACTGTGATGCATGAAGATTCTGCACTGGTCATGTCTGCCAATCCGCATGATGCGAGTTTCTATCATTCTAATATTGCCTTTAAAGTTCAGGGCGGGTTATTGGAAGAACTGATGCTTTCAGAGCGTGCCGTCCTTGATATGGCGGGCGTCAATACTTCTGTTTTTGATGATTTTGAAGTGAACATCGATGAGCCAGTAGACGGTGAATATGAAGTGCGTCTTGTGACGGAAGGGAAAGTGAAAAAGCAGGTTCTTGATATGGTTGAAGGTACGGCGGCCGGCGATGCGATTCAGATGGGGATGTTCTATATTTCCGACAGGGATGTCATCAATGCGCTTAAAGACGCTTTGAACCGGGATGTTCATGTGCAGATGGTTCTCGATGTGAATCAGGACGCATTCGGCAATGAAAAAATCGGAATTCCGAACAGACCGGTGGCAGCTGAATTGATGGACAATGAAAAGACGCCTGAAATCCGCTGGTATGAATCTCACGGTGAGCAGTACCATGCGAAGTTTTTGATGGTGCAGTCAGATGATGAAGTGACGATTACGGGTGGTTCTTCAAACTTTACAAGAAGAAATATTGAAGATTACAATCTTGAAACAAACTTGACGGTTTCTGGATCTGCAGACTCGGAACTCATGTCGGAAGTGACCGGCTACTATGACCGGATCTGGAATAACGAGGATGGCACTTATACTGCTGACTATGAAACATACAGCGAAGATGTATGGTGGAAAAACATATTATACAGAATTCAGGAAGATACCGGACTGTCCACATTTTAGAGAAATATGTTTATGGTATGAATGTTAGGGGAATTAAACTTATGAAAGATGAATTCGATTTTCATAGGAGGCGTAAAGAATGAGAAGTATTATTTATATTATTGGTCTCATTGTAGTAATCGCAGCGGTATTATCGTTGATTGGTCTAATATAATTGATAAAATAAGAAATGAAATTCATTAATATGAAAAAATGACCACGCCTAAGTTCAGCAGTATGAACGTATGCGTGGTCTTTTGGTGTCTTTTTTAATTTTCTATTTTAAATTCAAATTTTTCCTCTCCGGTCTGTTTCCCGTTTGAATAAGTGCGTTCCACAAAAGTGACATTATCAGAGTGGTCGATTAATACTACTGTGGAGCAACGTGTACCGTACTTATCCATGTTGATGAACAGCGGTGATAAATTCTTTTCAATCTCTTTTGAAAGCCCCGTGTCAGGAAGTTCTTTATTTTCTGCAGTATCATTATCCCGGAGCAGCCGGAACAAATCCTCTACATCACCATCCTTACTTTCCATGATTTTTTTAAGCCCGTCTTTACCTTTGACGACCTTCGGCCAAGGTGTGTCCAGATGATGGTTGGAAAGACCGTGCAGTCCCTGATCGACCTCGATGACTTCATTTTCATAGTTGTTCAAATAAAAAATCTCATCCTGATTGCCGACAAGTAAATTGAACCCGGCATAATCTTTACCGCTTTTTGATATATCATTCAAATATTCGGAAGGATTTTGATTGCCGATTAAATAGCTGCTCACTAGATGGCCACGCGACTTCTGATGGGTGGAGAGAAGCTCTTTAGTATTGCGGATGTTCGTCAATGCAGAGATTCTGCCATTTTTCGTAATGCCAAGCCATGTACCCATACCGCGAAGATCTCTTCCACCCAGTATATGGGGATGCTCTTGCCAGTAATGTGCCGCTTCGGTGGGGCGGCTGTATTCCTCGTCCCGGTTTGCAGCCATGACAAGTTTATATTTACTGTGGTTATTCAGCTGGAAATTAATTAAACACATGGAATCATTCCTATCGGTTTTAAGTTACATAATATTATACTTAAAAACAGCAGTCGGCTCCAATATGTTGATTATAAATGCTGTCGCAGTGAGCCGGCCAGCTGATGGCGCCACGAGCGCCCGGCATCAAACCGACTTATGGCAGCCGGCAGTCAAAATTGCCACGAGCGCCCGAAATCAAGCCGACTTATGGCAGCCGGCAGTCAAAATTGCCACGAGCGCCCGGAATCAAGCCGACTTATGGCAGCCGGCAGTCAATATTGCCACGAGCGCCCGGAATCAAGCCGACTTATGGCAGCCGGCGCTCAAAATTGCCACGAGCGTTCGAAATCAAGCCGACTTATGGCAGCCGGCGCTCAAAATTGCCACGAGCGCCCGGAATCAAGCCGACTTATGGCAGCCGACGCTCAAAATTCACATAAAAAACGGATGGAAGGCATCCATCCGTCTGTTTCAATATATTACTTTAAAGTTTTGTGGACAGAAGCGTCGAAGATATCTTCTACTGCTTCATCCAATGTAGTGTTGAACTCATCATCCGACAATTCTTCTTTCAGGTCAGAAGCAAGCGCTCTTGAGAAGCTGGCGATTAAGCCGTCGTTCTCTTTCAGCTTGTCATTTGCCTGACGGCGTGTGTAGCCGCCTGAAAGCGCAACGACTCTGATCACCTGTGGGTGATCGATCAGTTCTTTATAAAGGTTGGCTTTTGTCGGGATTGTGAGTTTCAACATTACAAATTCATCATCATTCAATTGATTTAAGTGATTCATGAGTTCATTTTTAAGAATTTCTTCAATTTCTTCTTTTTCTTCAGCATGGATGTTCACTTCTGGTTCGATAATTGGAACGAGGCCGGAAGCGACAGTGCGTTTACCAATTTCAAACTGCTGTTCGACAACAGCTTTGATGCCTGATTCATCTGCTTCCAAAATGTTGGAACGCATTTTTGTGCCGAAAATGTTGCGTTCTACTGCGCGTGCCAACAGATCGTCCAAGTCCGGTATAGGTTTCATAAGCTGAACTCCGTGTTCTTCGTCAGCAAGACCTTTATCCACTTTTAAGAATGGTACGATGCCTTTATCCGCTAAATAATCACCAGTGTATTTACCGTCGATTGTGCGGTCCATTGTCTGTTCGAATAAAATAGCTGCAAGAACTCTTTCTTTGTTGAAAGAAGGTGAAGTAATGATACGTGAGCGCATTTTATGCACCAGATCAAACATTTCCTCTTCGTTGGAGTACTGGTCTTCATCAATTCCATATGCTTTTAAAGCTTTTGGAGTACTGCCGCCACTCTGGTCAAGTGCAGCGATAAAACCATCATCATTCTTCATTCTGTTAAATTGTTCCTGATTCACTCAAATCACTCCTAAATAATTTACTCTTCATCTCTAGTATGCAAAAAAACAAGGTACGATGCAATGATTTAAACGTTCAGTCCTTATATAATATGAGCACCGCAAAAACACTGCCGACTGAAAACTTAATATCGATAATTTCAGCATAAGTATTTTCATACAGAAACTCATTGATTTTCTTGTCCAGACCCTTCTCAGTCATTGCACTCAATGTTTTTGTTTTCATCATTATCCACCCCTGATACCATTTTACCCGATTATCATAAATTAAATGAGCTTTTTCTTTTATTTTCAAAGATTATTCCGATAATCAGCATCGCGATGATGAAGAGTACTAATATCATCACGTGAGAGATGCTTTCAGACCATGTAATGCCGGATTCGCCATAGATCTGAGTGAAGTGATAGAGCGGCAGAAATCTCGAAATATTCTGCACCGTCTCCCCGAGCACTTCTTCTGGAATAAATATCCCGGACAAAAACGCCATCCCGATGGAGATGAAATTTGCGATGCCATTGATCAGAAATTTATTCGTCGTCAGTGAAGAAACGACAAACTGGAGTGACAGCGTGAAGAGGCTGATCAATATCAGTGCAACGAAAATTTTATCCAGCGGTACACCGTCGAGACTGTCCCATCTTATGAATATGCCGCCAAAAAACAGAATCAGTACAGCAAATACAGCCATGATACTCTGGGCGATGATGATCTGTGTTGTATATGAAATGGTCTTCAAAGGCGATACTCTGGCTCTGTTTCTAAGGTTCGGCTCATTAAATTCGGTCATGATATTGCCGATGAACATCAAAAGTAAGAGCATGATGATGTAGCCCGCATAGTTTGTATAGAACTTCATACCTTCAAAGTCAGATTCTTCCGTGGCATTTTCCGGATTGGCGATATTGACGGTGATGCCGTTCTCAAGAGTCGATAAAGTACTTTCGGTATCAACTGTGTCAGTGTAATTGTAATCTGCATTTAGAAAGCGGAAATATTTTGATACTTCATTATTCAAATGGATGCTTCCGCTGCCACGTGGATCCGTGAGTATTTCAACCGTCGAAGCGCCGTTCATAAATTTTGATTCGATATTTTCATCAATGACAACTGCGCCATCAATTTCCAGCAGATAAACTTCTTCAATTACCTGATTTCTGTCGTAATCATTTACGACATCCACATTATTATTCGTACTCAAATGGTCGATCAGACCGTCAGCAATTTCGGAATCTGCCTGATTGACGACTTTAATATCCATCGAACTGGTTTCAAACACATCAGCAGACTGGTTTTGGGCAAACAGTACTGCGATTCCAAAAAACAGAAAAGTGACGATGATGACCATTATTTTATATCTCCAAAAATGGAGGAGCATACCTTTAAAGACTGTCATATTGTTTCCTCCTCAAGGCGAATAAAGTAAACATGAACATGACGACGGCAATGCCGGTTAAAATTCCGAGTGTCATCATATAATCATCAAAGTTATCCATCAGATTGATTCTGAATAATGTATCTGCGAGACGGGCGACGGGATTCAAATCATTAAGCAGCGGGAGGTTCTCATTGACAAGCACTCTTACTGCCGGACCAATCATCCCTGCACTGAATGTCAGTGTAAGTAAAAATATGAGACCGACAAATGTTTTAAAGCTCGCATTGATCTTCGGGAAAAGACCGACAGCAAAACCGATGCCGATGCCGGCAATGTTACCGAAAATAAGCAGAATGATAGTCGGCATCAGAGCATTGAACAACGTGCCCTGATAAAATATCATCAAATAGGCAATGATGATGAAGTTGGTGAGCAGTCCGAGTCCAAGGGCGCCGACAGCACTTGCCATCAGCATTTTGATCTTGCTGTAGGGACTTGCTTGAAATCTTGCACCCATCGTGCTCAAATTCGGCTGCATTGTCGTCATGAACTCGATGCTCGAAAACATGGTATAAAACACCATCATGGCGATCAGAGAGTAAAACATGATCACCTGCGGTTCGCGGTCGGCATCAGTTTCTACAATGAAATTGTCATCAAAGGAAAAATTTTCGATTGGAATGCCGCTTTCATAAATCTGAATGATTTCATTCAGAACGGATTCCAGTATCGTCTGGTTCAAGCCGCTGCTCGTTACAATCAGTTCATTATCATCTGTAATAAACCCTGACAGCTCTTCATTCTCCATCAATGTCAGCGCTTCAGGTTCCGTAGTTTCTGTCACTTCCAAAATTTCGACTTGGTCGAGTGTAGAAGCCAGTTGATGTTCTTCTGTAATGCCGACTGGAATGTCATCCATGTCGTCACCGGTGATATTGGATGTGGTCAATATAAAAAGTGTCGACAGCAAAAGCGGATAGAGCAGTGTCCAAAACCAGTAGCCGAAGTCTTTGAAATTAATCAGCATCATCTGGTATGTCATTTTGAATATACCCATCAGTCTCTCAACTCCTTGCCGGTCAACTCCAGGAAGATATTGCTGAGTGATGGTTTTTCACTGGAAATCTGCGTGTAGGTCAACTGGTTCTCCTCGATGAATTTTATGAGGTTCGGCAAATTGTTCTGATGTTTTTCAAACTGAATGGTGTACAAATCATCACTCTTTTTGACGTTGACGACATTCGGAAGTGACTTCAGCCGTTTACGCAGATCGGCATCATCGACAAAGCTGACCGTGATGCTTTCCTGTGTGGAAATGGATTTCTGAAGTTCATTTAACGTGCCCTGGGCGACATTGCGGCCGTTATCCATAATGACAAGACGGTCACATAAATCCTCAGCTTCCTCCAGATAGTGGGTGGTATAGACAACTGTTGTGCCGTTATCTTTCATTTTCTTGATGCCTTCCAAAATAAAATTCCGGCTCTGTGCATCTACCGCAACAGTCGGTTCATCGAGAAATAAAAGATCAGGTTTATGTGCGATGCCGCAGGCGATATTGAGACGTCGCTTCAGTCCGCCGCTCAGCTGTTTAGGACTGAACTTCCTGTATTTTTCGAGACCGACGAACTCAACCGCTTCATCTACAAGTCTTTTACGTGTTCTGCTGTCTTTAACATAAAGTCCGCAGAAAAAGCTGATATTTTCAACGACATTCAAATTTTCGAATATCGCAATTTCCTGGGGGACGACACCTATGCGCTTTTTTATATCATTATTATTTGGATCGACTTTTTCTCCGAAAATTTCTATTTCGCCCTGGTCGAATTTCAATATGGAGAGCATACAGTTTATGGCTGTCGTTTTACCGCAGCCGTTCGGACCGAGCAGGCCGATGATTTCATTTTCACCGGCTGAAAAAGAAAAATGATCCAGAGCAATCACTTCTTTATACCGTTTGATTACATTTTTCATCAGTATCATTTTGAGTCCCTCCTATTACATTTGTTAATTTAAGTTTATAATATTAATTAAGGTAAGGTTAGTGCCCTCTGTAACGAAGTGATATGACATTTGTCATATAGTGAGGTGAATATAATGCGTGATATATTGGAAAAAATGACGATGTTCATGGTGATGACGTTGATTTATGCTCTATTCAGTTATGAAGCGAGTATATTTATAGTGCTGACAGCGTTTATCATTTTATTTCTGCCTGAAGTACTGAATATTAAATATCTGTTGGGAATCATCACGATGCTGTTTATTGTGCTCATATTTATAAATGTGGAATGGATTTATTATTTTCCACTGTTGACGCTTCTCGTACATAGAAAGTATGGGAAATGGGCGTACATGCTGTTGTTGATATTCGTGATATATGAAGAGTGGCTGCTGCTGGTTTTCTCATTGGCCGGTTTTTATTTATCGGCATTGAATTTGAGAATTACATCATTGGAGTCGGATAACCGGAAGATAAGAGACAGGCTGACCCGCGATAATATGCAGTTGAAGAAGAAGCACAACGAACTGATGAAAAGCCATGAAAAGGAAGTATTCAGCGCAAGTTTGAATGAACGAAACCGGATTGCAAGAGATATGCATGATGCGCTCGGGCACTCACTGTCGAGCAGTATTTTACTGATCGAATCGCTTCAGTATGTGGATGATGAAGATAAAATAAAAACTTCTTTGAAAACACTTCAGAAGCGGTTGAAATCAGGTATGGATGATATTAGAAATAGTATCCATCATCTGTATGATACATCGATCGACTTCAGGAGCAGGGTGGAGAGTTATGTAGATAATATGCGGTCGGATTATGATATCGATTTTCAATATAATGTGGATATGCCGATGTCTCATGAATTGAAACTGGACCTTTTATCCATCGTCATGGAATCTCTGACGAATATCCGCAAGCACTCTGATGCGACGGCAGTCAGCATAATCGTCAGGGAACATCCGGAATATATCATCATTGTAATCAAGGACAATGGGAGTCACAACAAAAAGAGCGAACATGGCATGGGGCTTCAGTCGATGAAAGAAACGGTGCGTAAGTACAACGGCGTTTTCAATACGATGGATGATGATGGCTTTAAAGTCCATGTTTTCCTGTATAAGGAGGAAATATAAAATGAACATAATAATAGTGGATGATGACGCTCTGGTCGTTTCTGCACTGACGACAATTGTAGAAGGTTCCGGGCATACGGTAGTCGAGACGGGCAACAGCGGCAGAGAAGCCGTCCGCTTATTTGAAGCGCATCAGCCGGATCTGCTGATGACGGATATCCGTATGGAGGATTTGACGGGGCTCGATGCGAGCAAGATCATTCTGGACAGATATGATGATGCGAATATACTTCTGATCACAACTTTTAAAGATGATGAATACATATCCGAAGCGCTGAAGGTGGGGTGTAAAGGCTACCTGCTCAAAGATAACTTTACCGGTATCATTCCGGCAGTGCAGGCGATAGAAGCGGGCAATATGGTGTTCGACAGCAATATCGTGAAAAGCATGTCCGCCGCGTCCAGCAGTAAAAACCTGGATGAATTATCAGAACGTGAACGGGATATTCTCGAATTGGTCGCTGACGGTCTGAACAATAAAGAAATCGCCGGCAGATTGTATTTGAGTGAAGGGACGGTCAGAAATTATATTTCCCAGATGCTGAGCAAACTAGAGCTTCGGGACCGGACACAGCTTGCCGTCTATTATTATAAAAACTAGGTGATCATATGGAAATAAAAATCAGAAAAGTACGTGTAGAGGATGCAAAAAGAGTGGCGGAAATCTGCAGAAGCGGCTGGCTGGATACTGTGGATGACCGGTTGTCGGATACTTATAAGACTAAAAATGTCGGGTTCTGGTATTCGCAGGAAAAAGTCGAACAGGATATAAAAAAGGGGCAGTACAGCTTTGTCTCTGAAGCTGACGGAACCGTTGCAGGTGTCATCGGAGGCGGAATGATCAGTGCCAGTGAAAATGAAGTGTTCGTCTTTTATATGGACCGTGACTACCGTTATATGGGTATAGGGAAGCAACTGCTCAATGTTTTTACCGAGCATTTTATGAAAAAAGGCGCTTCTGTACAGTGGGTTTCTGTGCAGGAAGGTAATACACTCGGGCTGCCGTTTTATGAGTCCAACGGTTTTTATTTTCAAAGCATTAAAGAGACCGATACCGGTACGGGAGAAGTTCAGAAATCATTAAGAATGAAGAGGGAGCTTGAATAGTATGAAGAGACTACTGGATTGCAGTGCATCGGATTTTTTGAGTATGACGGGTCAGGAACTGAAGCAGTCGATCAGGGGGAGTGAGGGCCGTGTGATCATGGCTGAAACGATGACGGTACCGCAGCCGCTCTATCCGGATATTACGAATGCGGAAATCGCATCGTCTTTTGGGGCGGATATCGTTCTGCTGAATTTATTTGATGTGTTTGAACCTGGCGTCAAGGGGCTGGAAGTTGAAAATAACGAGAATATCATAATTGAATTGAAGAAATTGGTGGGCCGGCCGATCGGTATCAACCTGGAACCGGTGGATGCAGATGCCGGCGCGCATGAAGCACTGGACGAAGTGCCGCGGGGGCGGCTGGCTTCGGTTGAGAGTCTGAAGCGTGCCCGTGATCTCGGCTTTGATTTCGTCTGTCTGACCGGCAATCCGAAAACAGGCGTGACTAATGAAATGACTGTCGAAGCAATCCGGAATGCACGCGAAATTTTCGGGGAAGACGGACTGGTTATTTCCGGCAAGATGCACGGGGCGGGTGTCGCTGGTGAGTCGGGCGGTGACATTATTTCTGAACGGGTGATTGAGCAGTTTGCATCTGCAGGTGCCGACGTCATCCTGATGCCGGCACCAGGAACGGTGCCGGGGATGACCGTGGATAAGGCTCAGAAGTATGTGGACAGCGCACATGCATATGGTGCGCTTGCCCTGCTCACCATCGGGACATCACAGGAAGGGGCAGATGAACACACCATCCGACAGATTGCGATCAATTCCAAGATGGCCGGTGCGGACATGTATCATTTGGGGGATACAGGGTTTTACGGCATTGCCGTGCCTGAAAATATTATGACATACTCCATCGCCGTCCGTGGCCGCAGACATACATATGTGCGGATGGGGCGGTCTGTGAACAGGTAATTAATTATATTCTATCGGCCAAGTGAGGAGTGGTTTGGCCGATGAAAATCCAATTCTATATTTGTGAATTAACTGCATCCTGATTTGAACAGGACTCCATAAAATATTTATTAAAATCTACTACTTGGTATTGCCGAGTAGTATTTTATTGTGTTACTATATGGTTATACAAAGTAGGTGGATAGACTATGTCAAGAACTCAACTGCTGAAGGGGATACTGGATGCATGCATTATGATGGTGATTAAAGAACAGCCAGTCTATGGTTACGAACTTGCACTGAAGCTGCAGGAGGCGGGCCTGCCGGAAATTACACAGGGTACGATATATCCGGTGCTGCTGCGTCTTCAGAAGAAAGGCTACATCACAAGCGAACAGAGGGAATCACCCTCAGGGCCGAAGCGGAAATATTATTTTTTAAGCGCTGAAGGACAAGATGAACTTAAAAGTATTTCAGATGAATGGGAAAAGATCGTAATACCTGTCAATAAACTTCTTGGAAAAGGGGATGTGAAAAATGGATATGACTAAAGCTCTGATTCAGGAGAACAATGATAAAAGAGAGCTGCTCACCGGCGATAATAAAAAAATGTATGAGGATTTTCTAGTATATTTAAGAACGGATTTAAGGATTGATGAATATCAGGGTGAAGAGATTTTGATGGAGATTCTGAATCATCTGCTCGAGGCCCAGGCGGACGGTGTAGACGCTGATGAGATTTTCGGAAATAATCCGAAAGGTTTCGCGGATGAACTGATTGCTGAGCTGCCTTCTGAAAAGAAAAGAGGGCGCACGGATTTTATCGCGGGACAATTTTTGAACATTGTCGCATTTTTACTGATCATTCAGGGTATGCTGAGTTTTGTACTTCCTTATTTTACGGAAATCGATCAATCCGTCGGTCTTGGAAATACGGTACTTCTTGGTATTATGATTACCATTATCGTTCTCACAGCTATCAGAGTGGTATTCAAACTGATCCGTCAATCATTGTTCAAAGAAAACCACAAGAAAGCCGAAAGGATAGCCATGCTGAAAGCCGCAGTCTATGGAATGTTCGGTTTTGGCATCATCATGGCAGCAGCTGTATTTGTGCCCGAGTTCGGCCCCGTAATCAATGTAGAGTGGTGGGCCTACATCATCGGAGGTTTAGTTGTATACGTTATTGGCAAATTGGTTAAAAAATAAAAAATGCTCATCCAGAGAAATCTGTCTCTGGATGAGCAAAATATTTTATCCGAACACTTTATCCCACTGATCGCGGCTTGCCAACATATTTTTGGCGATTTCTTTCGCGCCTTCAAGGCTGTGGCTTGCCGCCCATCCGCACTGGACTTCGTTGCAGGCCGGCACTTCGTCGGCTTCCAGCACATCATTCAATGTTTTTTCCATGACATTCTGGATATTGTCGTAGTCATCATCATTGAGCACTGATAAATAAAAACCGGTCTGACATCCCATCGGACTCAGATCGACAACTTTATCGTGATGATTGCGGACGTTTTCCGCCATCAGATGTTCGATGGAGTGGAGGCCCGGCATTTCCATGTGTTCTTTATTCGGCTGACAGAACCTGAGATCATATTTATAAATGACATCACCGTGTTCGCCTTCACTTGTACCGGCGAGTCTGATGTAAGGTGCAGCCACTTTTGTGTGGTCCAGATTAAAACTTTCAACATTCATCTTTGTCATACTACTCTCTCCTCATATAAAAGTTTTGTTAAAATAATGATATATGATTAAACTGTATAATACAAAGGACAGGTAACAGCTTCATAAGTGAATTTTCTCATATTTTATCTTATAATAATTGTAAGTGAACTTGTATATTAAATTGGAGGAAATCAATAATGCCAACGACAAAAATATTCGGCCATCGTGGGGCCATGGGACATTACCCGGAAAATACGATGCTCGGTTTCAATAAAGCCTATGAAATGGGTGCAGATGGCATTGAAATAGATGTTCATTTGACAAAGGATAAACAAGTCATTGTCATGCATGATGAAAATTTAGATCGTACGACAACTGATAAAGGTCTGATCAAGGACTGGAAAATTTTTGAACTAAAAAAAGTTCAAACCGGTATGAAGTTTAAAAAGCTGCCTAAATATAATGAAACATGGCATAAGGAAAGAGTGCCTGAATTATTTGAAGTGCTGGCTCTCTTTGCCAAAAATAATATGGTCATTAATATCGAGCTCAAAACTGATGTCTATGATTATCCTGGCATTGTAAGGGAAGTGCATCATGTTGTCGCTTCACACGGCATGAAGGATAGAGTGGTTTTCTCATCATTCAATATGGAAACGATAAAACGTCTGAAGAAGCATGATCCGAACGTAAGAGTGGCATATTTGACGAAATCCCTGCCGAAGAATTATGAAGAGATGATAGATAAATATGATTTGGAAGCCATTCACCTGCACGTTAAATCCGCTCTGAAAAATATCGAAATAATGAAAGAGAAAGGGATATTCTTCAGAATCTGGACTGTCAATGATAAGGAACAGATGCAGCAGCTGATCAATGCCGGTGTCCGTGGGATCATCACCGACTATCCTGATACAGCACTTGAGATAAAAGAAGATTAAATGATAAAAATCCTTTTATATCCTGTTCATTAAAAATATAATATTTAAGTGTCTTATTTAGATATGCCTTCAACAGACTAAGAAGTAAACAAAAGGGCTGAAAGTCCAAGGTGAAAACCTTGAACTTTCAGCCCTTTATTTGTCAACAGACTTAAGTTAATGAGATTACTAATCATGAAGGCCGTTTATTTATCCAGTATTAAATAATTAACATCTCTACTATAGACTCCAGTAATGGTAGCCTTTGGACTCAAACTCTTTTCTGTCGAGGATGCTTTTTACATCAATGAGGACTTTACGGTCATCTTTAAATAATTTATCCAAACTGTCGAAATTGATTTTCTCCAAGTATTCAGCGTGGGGTACAGCAAGGACGACGCAGTCAAGGTCGGTCAAATCATCGTCCGACACGAGCTGTATGCCTAAATCTCTATCCACCGCTTCAGGAACCGCGACAGGATCATGGACCAGCACATTGGCGCCGTAGTCTTGCAGCTCATCAATGATGTCGGTCACTTTTGTATTGCGGACGTCTGCAACATTCTCTTTGAAAGTCAGTCCTAAAACCGCAACTCTCGCTCCATCAATCAACTGTTTTGCTTTGATCATCTGCTTGATGATGTTGCTCGCGATATGTTTCCCCATATCGTCATTGATTTTCCTGCCTGCCAAAATGATTTGGGAGTGGTAACCGAGCTGTTCCGCCTTATATGTGAAATAGTACGGGTCCACACCGATGCAGTGCCCGCCGACAAGGCCGGGAGTGAACTTCAGGAAGTTCCATTTTGTGCCGGCAGCCTCCAGGACCGCATTCGTGTCGATGTCCATTTTATTGAAGACCATCGACAGTTCATTCATAAAGGCGATATTTATATCTCTTTGGGAGTTCTCGATGACTTTTGAAGCTTCGGCGACTTTGATGGATTCCGCTTCATGCACGCCGGCTTTGATGATGGCGCCGTAAATTTTCGAAATCTCCGCCAATGACTCGTCGTCGGAACCGGATACGACTTTTACTATTTGAGTCAGCGTATTTTCTTTATCACCGGGATTGATGCGTTCAGGTGAGTAGCCGACTTTAAAATCCTCACCGTATTTAAGACCGGATTTTTCTTCCAGGATCGGAATGCATATTTCTTCCGTCGTTCCGGGATAGACTGTGGATTCATAAACGACAATTGAACCTTTCGTCAGGTTTTTGCCGACCGTTTCGCTCGCACTGATGACAGGCGTCAGATTCGGTGTTTTATCCGTGTTGATCGGTGTCGGGACTGAAACGACAAAGAACTTTGATTTTTGGAGTTCCGACTCATCGCTTGTAAATGTCATCGTTGTTTTTTCAAGTGCCGTATCTCCGACTTCTTCTGTGACATCGTTACCGTTTAAATACTGGTCTAACTTCTGCTGGTTCACATCAAAGCCGATGACGTTGTATTTCTTTGCGAATTCAACGGCAAGGGGCAGGCCGACATAGCCGAGACCGATTACCGATAGGGATTCTTCACGAGCTTCCAGTTTTTCATATATTTTCATAACATCTATACCTTTCTTTTTTCAACTTCTTAAGGTCGCATTTCCATCTCCATTATTATACATTTTATCATGGAATCATGCACTCATTCTATCCTCAAAGTAGAATGTTCACAGGGCATATGATAAAATTAATGAATGTGATTTATAAAATAAAAAAATCAATTTGTATAAAATACTGATGGAATTTTTGCCGGTGGGTTTAATGATGCGGCAAAAACTGGGAGTGTATAGATTTATGAAAATCGCAGTAATCGGCACAGGGTATGTGGGACTTGTCACAGGTGCCTGTTTATCTGAAATCGGCAATCAAGTGACATGTATAGATATTGATGAAGAAAAAATTGAAACTTTGAAAAAGGGGATCAGCCCGATATATGAAGATGGATTGACGGAACTTCTCAATCGGAATATCACTGAATCCCGTCTGAAGTTCACAACAGATTACAAAGAGGGACTCAGTGACAAAGATATTGTTTATATCGCTGTGGGCACACCCCAAAATGATGACGGTTCAGCTGACCTTACTTCGGTGAATGCAGTCTGTAAATCTTTAGCGGCTCACCTCGACAGGGACATCATCATCGTGACAAAAAGTACAGTGCCGGTCGGTACGAATGAATATATTAAAAAAGCGATCGAAGACAGGCTCGTTAATGATGTGACAATAAAAATCGCGTCCAACCCTGAATTTTTAAGACAGGGGTCAGCCGTCTACGATACGTTTAACGGGGACCGCATTGTCATCGGTGCCGAGGAGGAAACAGTGCTGGACGCGCTGGAAGAAGTCAATGCCGGCTTCAATCTTCCAATTGTGCGGACGAACCTGAGAAGTGCAGAGATGATAAAATATGCATCCAATGCATTTCTTGCAACGAAGATCAGTTTCATTAATGAAATGGCCAACTTATCTGAAAAGATAGGTGCGAATATCGATGATGTTGCAGAAGGTATGGGCATGGACGGAAGAATCGGCAGTGCATTTTTAAATGCAGGTATCGGTTACGGCGGTTCATGTTTTCCGAAAGATACGAGAGCGATAATATCAGTGGCAAAAGATGCCTCATATGATATGCAGATCCTTGAAAATGTAGTGGATTCAAATGAGCGGCAGAGAGGTATCATCGTCGACAAGGTCAAAGAATGTTTTGACTCCATCAAAGGCAAGAAGGTTGCAGTACTTGGCCTCGCATTCAAACCGAATACGGATGATCTGCGCGAGGCGCCTTCGATTTCAGTGACGGCAAGACTGGTCGAAGAGGGGGCGGAAGTCCATACTTACGATCCTGCGGCGATGGAGAATGCAAAGCGTATATTATCAGATGAAGTGATTTATTCGGATGGTATCAGGCAGGCTGTAACAGGTGCGGATATCGTCATCATTTTAACAGAGTGGCAGGAAATAAAAGAGTTCCCTCTCGAAGAATATAAAAAGCTGATGAACAGACCGGTAATCTTCGACGGCAGAAACTGTTTCACTTTAAAAGAAGCAGAAGAGAGCGGTGTCGAGTATCATTCCATCGGCCGCCCTTCTGTCAGAAAATGAATATCAGCGGAAAGTCGACTTTATAGTCGACTTTTTTGTATTATACGGCGCCCACACCATGTGCGATAACTTGTTTACTAATATGTTTATGATATAATATTCGAGGTGAAATACCGCTTCAGAGAAAGGCAGAATATCGTGGAAAAGAAAAGAATAATGTTTTTTATTTATCAAATGGGCGGCGGCGGTGCAGCAAGAACACTGCTCAATATCATTAATAATATTGACCGGACAAAGTTCACGCCCGTGCTTGTGACGCTCAATTACGATGGAAGCTACGAGAAGTATATCAATGAAGATGTTAAATTTATAAAATTAAAAACGAAAAGGCTGCGCAGTGCGATACTGCCTCTTTCGAAAGTAATCAGGCAGCAGCAGGTGGAGCTCGTATTCAGTACGATTCCAAATTACAACATCATAGCGCTTCTTGCGACCATGCTGTCGTTCACGTCAGCTGAAAATGTCGTGAGGGAAGCGGCGTACCTCGGCGGCACTGCAAAAGAAAATCTGAAGTTACGTTTTGCCGGCCAGCTCTACAGACGGGCAAAGAAAGTGGTCGCACTGTCAAAAGGTGTTAAAAAGAATATTATTAACAGGTATAAAGTGAATTCTGATAAAATTGATATTATATATAATCCGGTGGATATTGAAGGCATCCGGGAAATGATGGCAAAAGATGAAGTTTCTGATGCGCACAAAGCGATTTTAGAAAGCAGTGGCAGGACGATCATCACGGCAGGACGCCTTCACCCGGACAAAGACCAGAAAACATTATTGAAGGCATTTAAAATAGTGAGAGAAAATCATATGGACAGTCATCTGTTCATCCTCGGTGAAGGCGGGCTGGAGGCGGAACTGAAGCAGATGGCCGTCGATTTAAACATTGAAGATTCAGTTCATTTTGCCGGATTCCAGCATAATCCATATGCCTATTTTAAATATGCGGATACTTTCGTGCTCTCATCTGTCAGGGAAGGTTTCGGCCATGTGCTTACAGAAGCGCTTGCCGCCGGTACGCCGGTTGTATCGACCAAAGCACGTCCGGGAGCTGAAGAAGTGCTGGCATATGGAGAATACGGGTACATGTGCGAACCATCAGACGCAGAGGCGCTTGCCGCCGGCATCAATCATATATTTGAGCTCAACGACAGTGAAAGGGAAGGCATCATTGAAAAAGGCCTGGAACGTGCAGAAGAATTCCATGTAAATAAAATCACCCGGCAGTATGAACAGATGTTTACAGAAGTACTGGAAAAATAAATGAAAAACAGGAGATACAATATGGAAACAAAAAAACGAGTGGTACACATGACTACCGTTCATCACCCTTACGACCCGAGAATCTACCATAAACAGTGCAAATCACTGGAGAACGCCGGTTTTGATGTCACACTGATTGCAAGACGTGACCCTAAAGGGAACGATGGTGATAAGACAATCAACCATATTTTACTTAAGACATATAAAAGCCGGTTGAAACGCATGGTTTTCGGCACAATCGATGCTTATAAAAAAGCAAAATCGATGAATGCGGATATCATCACTTTTCATGATCCGGAGCTGCTGCCCGCTGCATGGCTGCTTAAAAAGCAAATTCATGTCGTCATCTATGATATTCATGAAGACTACATTACGAGCATTATGCAAAAAGATTATTTAAGTGAACCTGTGAAAAAAATAGCGGCGTCCGGCTATAAATTAATGGAGAAATTCTTCACAAAGGGCATGGGACTGTCACTTGCTGAAAAGTATTACCAGGACATTTATCCAGACGGTGTATGGATATTGAATTATCCCACAGTCAACGAAAAATTCATCGAACATGAAAGAACCGGTGAAGTTGAAGATAAAGTACTGTACACAGGAAATGTTTCGCATGTGCGCGGCGCACGTTACCATGCGAAACTCCCGGTAATCGATCCGGACGTCAATGTCCATTTTGTCGGCAAGTGTCCGAAGAGCCTCGCTGAAGAGATGTATGATGTAGCTGGTGAACATAAAAACAGACTTCATATAGAAGGCATCGACAGTTTTGTTGAAAAAGAAGTGATCGAAGAAAGATACCTTGAGAGAAACTGGCTGGCCGGCATCGCCATGTTCCCACCTACAGAACACTACAAGAAAAAAGAGCTGACAAAGTTTTTTGAATATATGAATGCAGGTATCCCTGTCATCTGTTCTGATTTTCCGGTGTGGAAAGCATTTGTGGAACGATATGAATGCGGTATAGCTGTAAACCCTGAAGACGACGAAGCGATAAAAGAAGCGATCGACTATCTTAAGAACAACCCGGAAGAAGCATCGAGAATGGGCAGAAACGGCAAAAAAGCCGTCATGGAAGAATTGAACTGGCAGACTCAGGAATATAAATTGATTCGCTGGTATAATGGACTGTTGAATGAAGGATTATCTTCCAACACGGGAGAGGAGGTCTGATAGTGTGACTCATGACGAAGAACCGGTAATTTCGGTGATCACTCCTGCATACAACTCAGAAGTATTCATCAAAGAAACGATTCAGAGTGTGTTAGATCAGACGTATTCCGACTGGGAAATGATCATCGTCGATGACCGCTCGAAGGACAATACGGTCAGCCTCATAAAAGAAATGATGGACAAGGATGCCCGTATCAGACTGATAGAACTGGAGAAAAACTCAGGTTCGGCAGTCGCACGCAACACTGCGATTGAACATTCAAAAGGTCGTTATATCGCATTTCTGGACAGTGACGACAGCTGGTTTCCCGAAAAGTTGGAACGTCAGCTTAAATTTATGCAGGATGAAGATGTCGCATTTTCCTTTACAGAGTATGTCCGTACACTTGAAGATGGGACAGAAACAGATTATATTTCAAAAGCACCTGAGACAGTGGACTGGGATGCACTTATGAAACGTTGTGTCATCGGCTGCCTCACTGTAATGATAGATACTGAAAAGACCGGAGAGGTGCGCATGGTGGACATCCGCACCCGCCAGGATTATGCACTGTGGCTCAGTCTCACAAGACAGGGCCATACAGCATATGGTCTGCAGGAAGTACTTGCGAAGTACAGGGTGGTGGGCGATTCGATTTCAAGCAACAAATGGAAAGCTGCTAAAAGAAACTGGTATGTTTTCAGACATATTGAGGGTCAGAATCTGCCAAAAGCATTATGGTACTTCGGCCACTATGCGGTCATTGCCATAAAAGATTTGATTAAATATAAAATAGTTGTAAACAGAAGGGCCGGGAGTCGAAATTCCGGGCGCTAGTAAACTAGGCGGTGTCATTTTTAATTATGAAAACTTATTTAAAGGAAATGTTAAGTCGTAAAGACTTGTTATATTATTTAGTGAGATCCGGTTTAAAAGCGGAACACCGCAACAGCTACCTGGGCTATTTATGGTGGCTGCTTGATCCACTTCTTAACGTATTGGTTTTTTATTTTCTTATCGTAGTGATATTGGACCGGGGGGATACAGAGAACTTTCCTCTGTTCCTTGTCATCGGGCTGATTGTCTGGCGTTGTATCAGTACGACATTGAACTCGTCATCAGGTTCCATCATGAGATACAGTTCGATAGTGAGTCAGGTCTATCTGCCTAAATCACTGTTCCCGATATCATTTACACTCACCCAGCTGTTCAACTTTTCATTTGGGTTCATAGTGATTGCAGGGTTCCTGGCGTGGTTCCGTGTGATGCCGGGGTGGGAAATCGTATTTCTGCCGCTCTTGATCATCATACAGACGACATTCCTGCTGGCAATCGGTATGATTCTTGCTTTTGTGACGGTCTTTGTAAGGGATATTGAAAACGTGCTCCAATATGTCACACGTGCATTTTTCTACGCATCCCCGATCATCTGGGAAGGCGGCAGACTGCCGCCGGAGTACGGCTGGGCAGTGACATACAACCCGATCGCCGTAATCGTCACAGCCTACAGAGATATATTGATGTATGCGAGCCTGCCGAATTTTCTTGGTCTCGGCATCATTTTTGTAGTGTCCGCCGCGGTCATCGTCTATATGCTATGGTATTACAGCAGAAATGAATATAAGATAATCAAAGCGATGTAAGTGTTACAGCAAAATACGAAATTTATAAAAAGAGGGTTTTTGAATTGGCTGTACAGGAAGATTCAAAAATGAATGAAGAAACTGACAATAAAAAAACGGTCATTAAGTCTGAAGGCGTTGGTATCTCCTTCTTCTCAGGAAACCATGCTGCAGATTTCAAATCCAGAATACTCGACTTTTTTCAGACTTGGAAACTGCCGGAGAGAAACCTTGTCCATCCCCTCAAAGATATAAGCTTTGAGGGGATGGAAGGCGAAATACTCGGTATCATCGGTTCGAACGGTGCAGGGAAATCTACGCTGTCCAAAATAATCGCCGGTATTTTAAAAGAGGATTATGGTGTAATGGAAGTGAAAGGCAAAGTGACAGCGCTCTTTTCTTTCGGCATGGGGTTCAATCAGGAACTTCCCGGCAGGGAAAACGTTTATTTGAACGGTTTGATGCTAGGCATCGATAAAAAGGAAATCGACAGATACATTCAGGATATAAAGGACTTTTCAGACCTCGGTGAGTTTTTTGAGCAGCCGATGAAGTATTATTCAAGCGGAATGAAATCGAGACTCGGTTTCAGTGTGGCGGCAAACCTTCACCCTGAAATACTGGTCATCGATGAAGCGTTGAATACCGGAGACGGGAAATTCTCACAAAAAGCATCACAGAAGATGCAGTCGCTCGTCAAGGACGCGAAAATGGTGATTCTCGTCACTCACAGTCTGAGATATGCACAGCGGAACTGTAACAGGGTCATGTGGCTGGATAACGGGGAAGTCCGGGAAATCGGCGATCCGAAGACAGTCATAGCGAATTACCGTGCAACAGTACCGAAAAGAAATATTCAAAGAAGACGCGGCAAGCTCCAACTTAGAAAGACTGAAACGAATATGACGGACAATGTCGTTATCCGTGCGAATGATGTCAGTGTCAAATATAAGCTGACCACAGGTGATTTCTGGGCACTGAAAGATGTTAATTTTGAAGTGAAGGAAGGCGAAGTTGTCGGCATCATCGGCCATAACGGTGCCGGTAAGAGTACACTTTGTAAAACACTCACTAAAATTCTGCGACCGGACGAGGGTCATATGGAGCTTTACGGTGAAACTTCGGCCCTGCTCGGCTACGGCACGGGTTTCAATCCACATCTCACAGGTGAGGACAACATTTATCTGAATGCGCTTCTGCTTGGGATCCCAAAAAGCCGGGTAGATGAAAAGTATGAAAAAATCATTGAATTCACCGGGCTTGGCGATAAAGTCAAAAAGCCTGTCAAAGATTTTTCGAGCGGTCAGAAGGCACGACTCGGTTTCAGTATCGCAGCCAACCTGCAGCCTGACATATTTATCGTGGACGAAGCCCTGTCAACAGGTGACCTCGCGTTCCAGCAAAAAGCAAGTGAACGTATACAGGAGATGATGAGCCGGGCTAAAGTGGTGATCATCGTATCCCACAGCCTATCATTCATCGAGAAAATATGTACCCGCGGTATATGGATGGACCAGGGACGGGTGATGTTCGACGGCAGTGCAGAAGAAGCGGTATATAAGTACAAAGAATCTCAAGGGCTGCTTAGAAAACCGGTACAGAAACGTCCTGTCGGACGAAGACAGGGTGCCGCCAAAGGCCAGGTTAACAGAAGAGCCGGCAACAAACAGCAGCGGAGAGTGGTCAATCAGAAAGCCGGAACCGGAACTGTTAACAGAAAGCAGCCAGTAAAAAAGCAGGCAGTAAACCAGAAAACGACTAATAAATAGTATAAAGGTGGTGTTTTGATGCTAAAAAAACTAATATCAAAGCCTGTGGACTGGGTGGTCTATTCAGTCATGGGAGAAAAACAGCGGAAACAGATTGGTGATATGCTTTCAAAAAAACAGAAAGAAAATATCACCCGGCTTCTCAACGGTAAAAAATTTCGTGAGAGGCGGAAGCTGAAAGCATTGAAGCACCACTTGTATAATCTGGGATTCACTGATAAAGCACTTGAAGATTTGCAGGAATTCCAGAGAAGAACAGATAATAATGATATCAAAAGACTCATCTCCTGGGAGATGAGTCTTTGGCACGCCAATAAAAATACTATGGAAGGTGCCAAAGAAGCGATAAAGTTTCTGCCGGAAGCAGCAGAAGGTGAAAAAAGCATTGATCAGCAGAGAAGGATTGTCATCGTCACTGCGGAATGTTTCGGACGCCTTGCACATAAGGAACATGCTCGGGAACTGGTGAAAAAACAATTGGATATCGCTCCGCATCCAGACCTTTATCTTGCACTGGCAAACCTTGAAGAAGATATCGAGGCACGCATGAAAATCATCAACAAAGCATTTGAGATGTATGATTTAAAACCGATCGGCTTTAAAACGGATTACAGGACAGCAACTTACGATGATCTGATTACATTATCTTCCGATAAAAATAAAAAGATACATGAAGAACCGAAAGTTTCAGTGATTCTTCCTGCCTTTAAAGCGGAGTTCGGTATCAGGATTGCAATAGAGTCAATACTTTCCCAGTCATGGCAAAACATAGAGCTGCTCGTTGTGGATGACTGCAGTCCGGATGATACAGTTGAAACCATCAGGGAATACGCGAAGAAGGATTTCAGGGTTAAGCTGTTGTCCACACCGAAGAACAGCGGACCGTATGTCGCAAGAAACATCGCTATGAAAGAAGCGACGGGTGAATTCATTACGATCAATGATGCGGATGACTGGTCTCATGAACAGAAGATTGAAACACAGGTCAGACATCTCATGGACAATGATAAAGTCATCGCCAACACTTCAGAACACGCAAGATTGACTGAAGATCTGACATTGTACAGAAGAGGGACGCCCGGCAAATATATATTTCCGAATATGTCTTCAATCATGTTCAGGAAAAAAGAAGTGCTGGATAAAATCGGTTACTGGGACAGTGTGCGTTTTGCAGCAGATGGTGAATTCAAACGCCGGCTGATTAAAGCATTCGGCCAGAAAAGCTATGTTGACTTGAAATCAGGACCGCTGTCTCTGCCGAGACAGTCCGTATCATCACTGACGGGCAGTTCGGCATTTGGTTATGACGGTTTCTTCATGGGTGTCAGAAAAGAGTATGTCGAAAGTCTTGAACATTACCATGATTCGGCAGACAGCCTTTACTATCCTTATCCCCAGTTGAGTCGGCCATTCCCGGTGCCTGAACCGATGTGGCCTGCACGAGAGGAAAAAACAGACGGCTACAGAGATTTTGATGTCGTTTTAGCCGGAGATTTCAGAAAGAACAGCACTGGAAATATACACAAAGTCAATAAACTGAAAAAGGAACATGCACGCATTGGACTGATGCAGCTTTATGAATATGATTTAAATATTCAAAGTGATATTCAAAAGAATATACGGGATATACTCGATGGTAAAACTGTGCAGATGCTTGTTTATGGTGAGAAGGTCAGAGCGAAAAAACTGATTATTACAGAACCTGAACTGCTGCTGACATGGCAGAAATACCGGCCTGAAATCATAGCAGGAAATGTCACGGTAAAAAATTTGAGAACGATTGAAAGCCGCTATAAAGCACAGGCCTCGGAACGGATGGAAGAGTATTTCGGTATTGGAGCGGAGGATGTTTCAGATGCTTAAACAAGAACAGCTGATGACAGAACTGCAGCAGCTTGAAGCCGTACTCGCAAGAAATGAAGCGGAAAAAGCGGAATCCATTCATAATCTGAAAACAGTACAGATGGAATTCAATACTGCAGAGAAATTTATCAATAATGCAAAAAACATCCCTGGAAATTTAAAAGGGATTGTCCGTGCGACCGGGGCATACGGACTGGGCAGACGGAACCGTAGACAACTGTACAGCCCTTCCTACAGAAGAAAAGATGCACAGAACAAGCTGAAACAATATACTTATCATTTATATGAACTGGGTTTTACAACAAAGGCATTGAAAGATCTCGAGCACTTGTATGAATCAACGAGAAATAATAATTTGAAAAAAGCGATTGCCTGGGAATTGGCACTCTGGCACGCGAATAAATATACCGAAACAGGTGCAGAGCAGGCATTTGAATACTTGCCTCAGGCAGTCCGGGGTGTCAAAGATAAACACTTTTTAAGAAGAGCCGCAATCATCGCTGCAGAATGTGCAGATAGGCTGAATCACAGAGCATCTGCTAAAAAAATATTGAAAACGGTCATGCATCAAAACCATCCGGATATTTATCTGGCGATGGCAAATTTGGAAGACAGTCTGGATGACCGTGCTGACTGGATAAATAAAACCAATGAATATTATAATATTGCGCCTATTGAATTTATCGGCAGCGCATACGAGGACCTGACAGCAGTAACACCGCGCAAGGCACACGGACCGAAAGTCACGGTCATCATGCCGGCATACAATGCTGCAGAGGGGATTGCTACAGGAATCGATTCGATTCTCAGTCAGACATGGAAAAATATCGAACTTCTCGTCGTTGATGACTGCAGTTCTGACAATACTAGAGAAGTGGTTGAAAGATATGCAGAAAAAGACGACAGGGTAAAGCTTCTGTCTACAGTTGGAAACAGCGGGCCATATGTTGCAAGAAATATCGCATTGAAAGAAGCAACGGGTGACTTCGTCACGATCAATGATGCTGATGACTGGTCTCACCCCGAAAAGATTGAAACTCAGGCGAACCATCTGATGGAAAATGAAGACATCATTGCCAACACATCCGCCCATGCAAGATTAACCGAAGAGCTGAAACTGCACAGAAGAGGGACTCCCGGAACTTATATTTTTTCAAATATGTCATCATTGATGTTCAGAAGACGGCAAGTTTTAGAAAATATCGGTTACTGGGATACTGTACGTTTTGCAGCAGACAGTGAGTATAAGAAAAGAATCGCTGCTGTTTTTGGAAATAGCGCAGTAAAAGATCTCGACACCGGTCCATTATCTTTTCCAAGACAGTCTGCAGGGTCACTGACAAGCAGTTCAGCCTTCGGTTATAAAGGATTTTTGATGGGCATTAGAAAAGAATATGCAGAAGTGCACAGACGGTTCCATAATAATACAGACAGACTCGCGCTGTGTTACCCATTCAATCAGACCGATCGCAGATATCCAGTACCTGAACCGTTGTGGACGAAAAAAGAAGAAAAAACAGACGGCTATAGACATTTCGATGTCGTCATCATAGCAGATTTTAGATTGGACAGAGGCCGTCATCAGGACACCATCAAGGAAATACAGCTCAATAAAAAGCGGGGGCTCCGTACAGGACTCGTGCAGATGGCGCATTATGATTTCAGCATCAAAAAGGAAATCGATGACAGTATCAGGCAGCTGATAGACGGCAGCCAGATACAGATGGTTGTTTATGGAGAATTTATCAATGCAGGTGCAATGATCATTAAACATCCAGGTGTATTTGAAGAACATCAGGAATATATACCGGTCGTCAGAGCAAAAGTTGTTCGGGGTGTTATAGAAGATACTTTCAATGAGTTGAGACAGTGTACTCGAAATGCTTCAGAATATGCAGGCAAAGAGGTAAAATGGTATCCAGTAAATGATAAAGTGCGTGAAACCATCAATAAAAAGCATATCAAGCTGACAGCTGACAACTGGACAGACTATACGCACAGGTTGGATGACTGGATCATTTAAAACTCTGTGAAGAAGAAGGCGGTGAAAATTATGGCTGACAGTAAAGAAAAGAAAAATCAAAAGCTGATCAAAGCGTTGATTCAGACAAAAGCTGAAATAGACAAAGCGGAGCGGGAAAAATCTGCAGCGGATAAACGTACGCAACAGATAAAAAGCAGCAGGACATATAAATCAGCAGGGCCGTTGAAAAAACTGGGGAAAAAGAATGCAGTTGATAATGAAATCCGCATACTTGAGGAAGAACTGAAAACTACACGTAAAGAACTCCTGGAAACTAAAGAAGCACTTCAGCTGGCAAAATTGGACAGTACTTCAATGAACAGCATCAAAATTCAAAAATCTGTAAGAGAAATGAAAAATGATGCCAATCTCATCGATTATATAGAAAAAGCGGTCAAACAGAAGAACCGCCATGATGAAAACTACAACCAGGCACTTACATATGCCGGAAGGTTATTTATGAATGAACAGGATGACTACAAGTCGGCAATCTATTCAACGCTTCTTCCCGGCCTTAAAATCGAAGATATTCCTGAATTCATGATGAGAGAGGCACTGACAGATAACATGCAGCTGAAAGACGCTGCCTCGTTCAGAGCGAGCCTTAACATGAGAATCAGAACATACCAGCTGAACGGCGCACCGCCTGAATATTTTCTTGATGATAAACAAACAGCTTATGAATTCATGGACAGACTGAAGATCAGAAGACCGTGGACGGAAGGAAGAACGTATCGCGCAGAAGCGTTCCCTTTCGAAGTGTCGACAGTGATCAAACCCGCTGACGGAGCAGGGGCGAGAGGCGTATACCTCATCCATGGCTTTAATGATATAATTGACCTCAAACGTGCAAGGAAACTAAGCAGCACCGAGGAACTTGTAAAAAGTATGAAACAGGACCTGGAGTCCGGATGGGTCGTGCAAAATGATTGGATGGCTGAAGAACTGATACTTGAAGATAAAGAGAATAAAACGCCTGGCAGCGATATAAAATTCTACTGCTTCTATGGGAAAGTTGGCCTTATACTTGAAATCAACAGATATCCTGAACTGAAATACTGCTGGTGGACAGCGGATGGCAGGCGGGTTCACACAGGGAAATATGACAATGAACCATTTAATGGTGAAGGTGTCACCAAAGAAGAGATTGAAATGGCAGCGAAGATAAGTGAAGAGATTCCGGCCCCTTTCATACGAATAGACTTCTTGAGATCTGAAGATGGACTCATATTTGGTGAATTTACGCCAAAACCGGGAAATTATGATGATTTTGATGTTGAGACCGACCAGTGGATGGGAGATTATTTTCTTGAAGCGGAAGGCAGGCTGACGTACGATTTAATCAATCACAAAACGTTCGGAACATATATGGACTTAAGCCAAAGATAGACGAGTGTTTAGAATTTAGGAGGACTTACGAATGGAAGAGAATAGAACGGAATGGTTGCCGCATTTATCAAATGAAGTTGTTTCTGAAGTTGAAGGTAACTTTCTGGACGCATATGCCGTAGCTCTTGAAGGATGGCGCAGAGGATTGAAGTTAAGATGGCATGTGAAAGACTCTGAAAAGTTTAAGGAAATGGAAACGTGGTTTGTTGAGCGTCCCGGGCAGCTTTTTTCATTGAGCTCTAAAGAAGAGACGCATTATTTCTTCAGATCCCGCGGAGACAAAGTGACAAATGAAGCTGTTCAGATCGGCAGAAACAAAGAAAAGACAAATGACTCCCTTAAAGATGCAGGTGTATTGATACCTGAAGGAAAGCGTTTCGCTGAAGGAGCACAAGATGAAGTGCTGATCAGTTACGCAGAAGACCTGGGTTATCCTATCGTATTAAAGCCGACTGACGGCAGTTTTGGAAGAGGTGTCGTTTCCAATATAACGAGCGCAGGAGAACTCCAGAATGCACTTGTCTATGTACGTGAAGAACTCGGCTATAGAGATGTCATCATAGAACAATATATCGAAGGTGAAGACTACAGATTATATGTAGTCGGCAAGCAGGTAATCGCAGCAATGCACCGTATCCCTCCCAATGTTACAGGGGATGGAAGCTCTACCATCAAACAGCTGATTAAACAGAAAAATGAAATCAGAAACGATAACCCAAGACTGATCAGCTGCCCGATAATTGTCAATGACGAAACGAAAGATTATCTGGCAAGAAAAAATTATAATTTGAAGACTGTGCCAAATGCAGGCGAGCAGGTCTTTCTCAGTGATAAAGCAAATATTTCAATCGGTGGCGACCCTGTCGATATATTCGATGAAATATCACAGGAAGTGAAAGATTCGGCGGTGGACGCCATAAATGCAGTACAAGGCTTGGAACATGGTGCAGTGGATATGATTCTGGATAAAAATGAGAAAGCATATGTTATAGAATTGAATCCAACATCACAGCTTGGCGGATTACTGTTTCCAATCAAAGGGAAATCGAGAGATGTACCTTCAGCGATCATTGACTACTATTTTCCGGAGACTGAAAATCACGACATTGACAGGACACGCGCCTATTTTGATTTTTATGATGTACTCGACCCGCTGCAATCCAGAGATGCTGCAACAACGACTGTCACACCATCTCCGTCTGGAAAAATTTTTGCGAAGAAGTATTTTGTCACAGGCGATGTTCAAAATATCGGTTATCACCGTGGACTGAGGAAACAGGCATTTGAAAGATATCTTCATGGTTCCATCATGAATCTTGAAGATGGGGGAATCGAAGTCATTGTCGGTGGTACAGACCCTGCGATGGTCGATGATTTTGAAAATGGATTTTGGGAAGATGAAGAGAGGGCTCAAGTATTTGAAATCGAGAAAGAAGAATACAAAGGACCGATCAAAGTCGGATTTGAAATTAAAACAGATCTGAAAACACAGTTGAAAGAATTGAAGAAATATAAAAGAGAACTGGATATTACTGAATATGAAAGAAAGAAAGCGGAAGTTGAGAACAGAAAATTTCATCGCAGTACTTCCTGGAAAGTCACACTGCCAGTGCGTCTGGCGGGCGGAGTAATTAAAAAGTTCAAAAAATAAATATTTAAAAGATTCCACAGGGAGGAATTATAAATGGAAGGAAATGAAGGCATCAGCCTGCCTCAACTGACCGGAGATATTGTTAAGAATGCCAGAAAAACACGTCTGGATGCATTTGCTGTTGCCATAGAAGGCTGGCGCAGAGGTCTTAAATTGACATGGTATACAAAAGACTCAGAACATTTCGATGATATGATCATTTTTGGTGTCAATCCGCCAGGGAGATTGTTTTCCCTGTCCAGCGATGAGAAAACACATTATTTCTTTAGGACGCGCGGAGACCTGGTTTCCAATGAAGCAGTGGAAGTCGGTTCAGAAAAAGATGAGACAAAAGAAATTTTACTGGAAAAAGGCGTTCCTGTACCTCTGGGTAAAGGATTTCCACCGGAAGCAACAGATGAAGAGATTATCGAGTATTCAAAAACAATTGACTATCCAATCGTTTTTAAACCGACGAATGCCAGTCAGGGTGACGGCGTCGTCACGAATATACAGGATGATGAAGGTTTCCTGAAGGCATTGAAGTATGTCCGTCATGATCTGGGTTATAAAGAAGTCATAGTAGAACAACATGTTGAAGGCGAAGAATACAGGGTTTATGTAGTGGATGACAAAGTGGTCGCAATCTATAACAGGAAACCTGCAAATATCATCGGTGACGGCAAGCATGACATCGAAGAACTGATCGGTTTGAAGAACAGGGAAAGACGAAAGAATGCACGTCTGAACAGTTGTTTGATTGAAATGGATATAGAAATTCTGGAATTCATCCAGGAGGCCGGCTACGCACTGACGAGCATACCTGAAAAAGGCGAACGCATTTATCTCAGACAAAAAACTAACGTGTCGACAGGCGGAGACCCGTTAGATGCAACAGATGACCTGTCAGATGAGATTAAACAGATTGCCGTAGATGCTCTAAAGGCATTACCCGGTTTTATACACGGCGGGGTAGATATCATCGTAAATGAAAATAGAGCTCAAAATGTGCCCGCAGTAGTCATAGAATTGAATCCGACTGCGCAGATTGGCGGTGCACTATTCCCGCTCAGAGGGACTGCACGTGACGTTCCAGGTGCAATCATAGATTATTATTTTCCGGAAACTGCACATATTGATACATCCGAATCCAAGGTCTACTTCGATTTCATCAATGTACTTGAGCCTCTTGAAAATCGATCGGCGCTTGAAGTTGAAGTATCACCCGCACCCATGGGCAAACTTCACATCAAGCGATTCGTAGTGACAGGTCAGGTACAACGTCACAATTATCACCGCTGGCTGAAACAAAGCGCCCTTGACAGGAATCTGCATGGTTATGTGAAGAATACTGTATTTAATGAAATTGAAATTGTGATTGCAGGAACCGACCCGGCAGTTATAAATGATTTTAAAGAGCAAATTTCAAATTATCCCCAAGCTTCCAAAGTCAACAATATCACTGAAGAAAAATGGGATGAGCCGGTGACGGTCGGTTTTGAGATTACAGAGAAGTACAATACAAGAAGTGTAAAATCAGTTCAGCATGCATTACGCAGGATGAATAAAGATCTGCTCCACCTTAGAAAACAAAGAGACAGAGTTGTTAAGGACAATAAGCATATATTGAACAGTTCATCATGGAAGTTCACATCTCCACTGAGAACACTGGGTGAAAAAGTCAAAAACAGAAAGTCACAGTAGACTTTAGTTACGGAGGGATTAAATGGCAGATTTTTATCCATTTTGGCTGGACAAAGAAATGCTGAAAGGTGTACGCAGATTCAATATAGATGCCTATTTGGTAGCACTTGAAGGCTGGCGCAGGGGGTTATCCCTGACCTTCTATGAACACCGTACTGCTAAAACGGACATGAAATTGATCGGCTTTGATCCGGTCGGTAAACTGTTCTCACTTTCGTCAGAAGACAAAAAACACTTCTTCTACAGGACAAGAGGAGATAAAATATCCAATGAAGCGGTCGATATCGGTACTGATAAAGAACTGGCAAAAAAATATCTGGAAATTGCAGGTGTACCCGTTCCTGAAGGGTTTAGCTTCACAAGCGAAACGTCTGTAGAAGAAGTGACAGAATTAATATTTCAAAAAAACAGCCCCTTCGTATTGAAACCAACCTTCGGCAGTCTTGGCAAAGGCGTGACAACTAACATCCAGACGAAGGAATTTTTCAAGGAAAGTCTGGAGTATATTAAAGAAACATTTGACTATAGCGATTTTATTGCAGAACAGCATATCGAGGGAGAAGACATCCGTGTTTATGTGGTAGGTGATGAAATCGCAGCTGCAACTAAACGTATTCCAGCCAATGTGACCGGAGATGGTACAAGTTCAATCAAAGAACTCATTGTTGCTAAAAATACATCGAGAAAAGAAAATCCGCATACAGTGACCAGACTGATTAAAATTGATGACAGAATGAAAGATTATCTGAAGAAACAGAATCTGCAGCTGTCTCATGTGCCGGATAAAGGCGAAACAGTTTATCTGAAAGGTGAAAGCAATATTTCTGCAGGTGGAGATTCAATTGATGTCACTGACTCGATCAGGCCTGATGTCAGAGAAGTTGCTGTTGCCGCTGTAAAAGCCATTCCGGATCTGCACCATGCAGGGGTCGATATGATTGTAAACGATGAAGATGCGGTTGTTATTGAAATTAATTCTACAGGAAGTACCGCTCTGCATACTTTCCCATTGTTCGGTGAATCACAGAATGTAGCAGAAAAAATAATTGATTATTATTTTCCAGAAACAAAGAATCAGATAAGAAGTAACATGCTTTACTTCGATTACAGAATCATCCTTAAGCAGTTAAGAAGTAACTCCATCAAACAGATTGAGATTACCGATGCGACGGTGGGTGAGCTCTATGCCAAGCGCTATATCATTTCTGGCAAAGTTCAAAAAGTCGATTATAGGATATGGGCTGAAAATAATGCAATCAGAGAAGGACTCCACGGCTATGCGCGTAATTTGAAAAATGGTGATGTTGCAGTGGTCGTCGCTGGTCTGGACAAGTATAAGGTAGATAATTTTAAACATCTTTGTTATAAAGGGCCGGAACGTGCAAGCGTAAAAAATGTCAGAGAATTTGTATGGAAAAGCAGAATTAGAATAGGGTTTGAAATTAAATAACTCATGTGGACTTTTTAATTTTTTAAAGAATAATTATTTAAAACTTATAAAAGATAAAAGTAATGAGTTTAAAACTCATCACTTTTTAATTTGTTTAATTTGTTTAATTTGTTTGATTTGTATTAATAAGAAAAAGGTAAAATAATTTAAAATATCTCGTAAAGGGTATGAGTTATTTCAAGTTATTTTATCAAAGGAGAAAATTTATGGGAAATTTTGATGAAAACTGGCTGCCCCATCTGAATAACAGGCCGCCTGGCATCAGTGCATACCGTACAGATATTTATGCTATGGCAAGTGAAGGCTGGAGAAGAGGTCTGACACTTAAGTTTATAAAAGCACCGGGTTACAATATATCACCTTCATTAAAGTACTCACTCAGTGATGGAAAGAAAGAACATGTGTTTTCTGTCGCCAGAGGGGATGCAGTCACTCGTGATGCAATAAGAATCTGTGAAGAAAAACCATTAACCTATTATTATTTGAAAAAGAACAATGTACCCATCCCGGAAGGAGAAAGCTTCAACGACACAGTAGATGACCATGAAATCGTTGAGTACGGAAAAAAACTTGGTTTTCCTCTTGTAGTAAAACCGACTGATGGAAAAAGTGGCGAAGGGGTCATTACAGACATCAAGACCGTAGAAGAACTTGAAAATGCAGTAAAGCATGTGAGAGAAAATTTGAATTATAAAAACCTGATAATTGAGAGGTTCATAGTGGGTATTGATTACCGGGTTTACGTCATTGATGGTTATGTGGCAGGTGCTTACAAAAGAATTACAGCCAATGTAATCGGTGACGGTAAAAGTACGATATCAGAACTGATAAAATTGAAGAATTTAAAAAGGAAAAATAATCCATTCATCAAAAACAGAAGTATAAAAATAAATCAGGATTTAAAAGATTTTCTGAAGTCCAACAATTATTCTCTGACAAGCATTCCTGCTGAAGGGAAAAGGGTATACGTCAGGGCTCATGGAACTTATTTCAAAGAAAGAGATCCGGTTGATGTAACTGATGATATGTCTGATAATCTGAAACAGATTGCTGTTGATGCAGTAGCTGCTATACCGGGACTGCCTCACTGTAATGTTGATATGCTGATAAATGAGGAAGAAAAGATAGGCTTTATCAACGAAATCAACTCAAGACCTCAGATCAGTAACCATCTTTTCCCTATGGAAGGTAAGGCAAGAGATATTCCTAAAGCGATAATTGATTATTATTTCCCTGAGACAATCGATAATGCAAAGAGAAATAAATATTATTTTGATCTGCGTTTCATCTATGAAACTCTTTGGTCAGGTAATGCGAAAGAAGTGACCGTACCCGACGTCAACCGTGGGAAAATTATATCTAAGCGCTTTCTGCTAAGCGGAGTGGACAGAACCCGCCTGTTTGACCGGAATGTCAGAAAACATGCTATTTTACTTAAATTAAATGGTTATATCAAGACTTTAGAGAGTGGAAACACTTCGATTGTTGTATCAGGCACTCCAAAAAGAGTCAGGCAGTTTAAAGATATACTGAACAATCAACTTAAAAAAAGATTTAAAATTCAGTCGATAACAGAGAAATTTTCGTCGAGAAACTTAAAAGTCGGCTTCCATATAATCCAGAAAAAAAACGTTAAAGCAGAAGAGATGGAAAATTTAAAGTCTGAGCTAAAAAAATACAAAAATCAGGTGAATAAAGTCAAAGAAGAAAAAAAGCAGTTGGAAGATGAGCTGGAGAGTATTAAGAACAGCCGCTCACAAAAGATCACTCAGCCTTTGAGAACATTCAGGTCCAAATTTAAAAAGTAGAGTGATTTCATCTGTTGTTAAATAGGAGGATAAAGATGGTAAAAGAAGGCACTTTAAATGATTACACTGAGCATAACTCTATGCTTCCAAAAAGGGCTGTCGGTCCTTCCCTGATTACCTATAATGTCGCTTTGGAGGCATGGAGGAGAGGTATCAGCCTCCAATTTTATACTGTTCCGGTTAAAAATAGAATGAGGATATTCTACCTGTTGGAACATGAAGGTAAATCTTATAAGTTTCAATATTCACTTGGCGGAAAAGTTGAATCGGAAGCCCGGAAGATAGTGAATGACAAAGCTCTGACCAAACAGCATTTAAGTGCTGCGGGTGTATCTGTTCCGCAGGGTAAATCGGTGGATATCAGTAATGGTGTTGATGACTCACTTCAATATGCAGCTGGGTTGGGTTATCCGGTTGTTGCAAAGCCGACAGACGGCAGGTTGGGTAAAGGAGTTCTGACGAACTTGACCAATGAAAATGAGCTGAGAGATGCCCTTAATCATTTGAAGGATAATCTGGGTTATACTGATATAATTATAGAGCAATATATTAAAGGTGATGACACCAGAGTTTATGTGATTGACGATAAAGTTGCTGCGGCTTATAAGCGTATCCCGCTTAATGTATATGGTGACGGGGTCAGTACAATCAGTGAACTTGTAGATGAAAAGAAGCGTGTCAGAAAAAACAATCCATATGCTAAAAAGCATGAAATTGTCATCAATGAAACGGTTTTGGCATATTTGGACAGTCAAGGTTATTCAATCGACACCGTACCTGAGGAAGGTCAGAGAATTTTATTAGCTGAAAAGACACTATCTTCCGATGCCGGAGAAAAAATTGATATAACAGAAGAACTTTCAGATAAGATGAAGCAGACTGCAATCGATGCGGTCAAAGCTGTCCCCGGGATGTTCATGAGTGGTCTTGATTTGATGATAGATCACGAACGGAATGAAGGTTTTGTTCTGGAATTGAATGCTAATCCCAACATCGCCGGTCACCTGTACCCGATGGAAGGGAAACCGAGAGATGTACACAAATTTATTATTGATCATTATTTCCCAGAAACGATAAATAAAAGTCTTGAGAAAAATGAGCATTTTGTATATGACTTCGATGGCATCATCGATATATTAAAAAGTGGTGCAGTGAAATCTGTAACAGTTCCACCATTGCCGAAGGGTCGTCTGAAAGCTGTAGAGTTGAATATTACAGGGGGTTCGGACAGATTGATGACCTGGATCCATCAAAGAGCAGTCACACAGAGGCTGGGTGGAGAAGTATTAAAAATCGGCAATGAGGAGTTCGTTGTCAGAATAGCAGGCAGAAATGTAAAAGTTAATGATTTTATGAGCGCATTGAAACAACGCATCACTTCCAGCACCCATTTGAAAATTAGCAATGATAATGAGCTAATCGGATTATATCCTTACTATTTCAAAAGAATAGGGGAAATACCTGTCATTAAAACTTCAGCAGCTTACAGCAGAGCAACTCCGACTAAGGAAAAAACATCTAAAGCTGATTTCAAAAAAATAAAAGCAGAAGAGAATAAGAATCAAATGCTGTCAAAAGAACTGCAAAATATGAAGAACAGTAAATCCTGGCAGGCGACGGCACCATTAAGAAAATTAATGTCAAAAGTTAATAAAAATAAATAAAACTAAGCCTGTATAAGTCGTCTGTATCTGTATGTCTGTAACCATTTAACTTGGTAGTCAGATTATTCAACAGACGATTTTTATTTCTACAGTATGTATGAACTGTAAAAAATATGAATAAAATAAATGTGAAAGTCATGTATTAAATTGATTTTATATGTTGGCAGAGTGTATACTGAGTACAATAAAGTAGAGAACATTTAATCATTTCAGTCAATTTTATAATGTTCCAAGGAGAATAATTATGAGTAATATAAACGTTGAATTGCTTCCTAAACTTCCAAAAGAGGTTGTTGAAGGTATAGAAGGATTTAAACTGGATTCTTATCTCATAGCTCTTGAAGGATGGAGAAGAGGACTCAAGCTGACGTGGTATAAAGAATCGGTCAGTCATTTAAACCTTGCTATGAAATCAGGTAATATGACGCTTGGAAAACATTTTTCTCTCAGCTCAGATACAACGACACATCACTTCTTCTGCTCCCGTGGCGATAAAGTTTCTAATGAAGCATATAGAATCTGTCAGGATAAAAAAGAAACACAAAAGATTATCAGTGATAAAGGTATTCCTGTCACAGGAGGAGAGCAGTTTAAAATAAACGATAAGAATATTTATGATTATTCAGAAAAAATCGGTTTTCCTGTAGTGATTAAACCTGCCAACGGCACTATGGGCAGAGGAGTCTATACTAATATAAAAGACCGCGAAGCGCTCGGAAATGCAATTGTGGATTTTAAAAAACGATACAGCTATAAAGAGATCCTTATAGAGAAACATTTTTTTGGAGATGAATATCGTATATATGTCGTTGGTGATAAAGTGATAGGAGCAACTAACAGAGTCCCTGCGAATGTGCAGGGTGACGGCAAACACTCCATTTCTGAGCTGATAGAATTGAAAAATGAAGAAAGACTCGAGAATCCTTATTTAAAGTCAAAACCTATAAAAGTGGATTATGAAATTGAATTGACACTTAAAGAGCTTGGTTTAACACCGGACAGTGTTCCAGGAGAAGGTGAAACAATCAGTATGAGAAAAGTCAGCAATCTTTCTGCTGGCGGTGACCCTCTTGATTTTACTGACGAATTGACTGATGAAGTAAAGCAGATTGCAATTGATGGTGTAAATGCACTGCCTTCAATACCTCAAGCCGGAATCGATGTCATTGTCAACCCGGAAGATGACAAAAAAGGAAATATACTCGAAGTGAACGGCACTGCAGAAATCGCATTTCATATGTTCCCCTGGAATGGAAAAGCAAGAGATGTTTCAGGCGCCATAGTCGATTACTATTTCCCTGAAACAGCTGACGCAGAAAGATCCACATGGTATTTTGATTATCCGAGTGTACTCGAACCGCTCCGAACAAGTGCAGCTGAAGAAGTGATGATAGCACAAGCTCCTGTTAACACTCAGATGCAAGCTAGAAGATTTGTAGTCAAAGGCAAAGTGCTGAGAGTAGGTTATATGTCATTTATCAGAAGACAGGCACTAAAACGGAACTTGCACGGTTATGTGAGAAAGGTTGGAAGGAACACTCTGGAAGTGATTGTGTCCGGTCCAGATGAAATTGTACTGGAAAACTTCAAGAAGATCTGTAATAGAGGATCTAAGAAATCCAAAGTTGAATCATTGGAAGAAACAAAAATTTCTGTGAACAGTAAGACTTTCAAGCTCGGATTTCAAATATTACTCAGTAATAAAAAGTAGAAAGTTTTCTAAGTTTGTATAGAGGAGATAATTTAAAAATGCTTGTTGGTGTAATGTCTACTTACAAAAGACCACCCAAACTTATAAAAATTACAGCTTTGATCAGCAAAGCTTATGATATAGATATAATTTTTGTCCGGCCGCCAGACGTCAATATAGAAAAAGAAACTTTGACAGGAAAAATGTTAATAAATAATAAATGGGTAACCAAAGAAAGAGAGATACCCGAATTTATAGATATTACTCCATATTGTTTTAAAAAGAAGTATAAGCCCGTGACTGATTACTTGAAAAAAAAGACGTTTCTTTCAGATAACAGAAATAATGTTTTAACTAAAGAAGCACTGCAGGAATATTTGAAAGAAGACCCGGGGTATTCTCACTTAGTATTGCCGACTCGAAAAGTGCTGAGTTATAATGACATATCACAATATTTAGAACAGTATACAAAGGTTGTGTTAAAACCGTCTGATGGTATTCAGGGCAAAAGAATCTTCATTGTAGAGAAAACAGTAGATGCATATATAATTGGCCATAATACATTAGAAAAACGCATAAGTGAAGAGGAATTTTATAATTTATACAGAGAGAAAATAAAGAATCAGATGTATCTGGTACAAAAATATATTGTATCAAGGACGCTTCAGGGCGATCCTTTCGACTGCAGAATACATGTTGAAAAAAATAGAGACGGCAAGTGGGAAAGTGCAAAAAATTACATCAGAATAGGTATTGGCCAAAAAGTTATATCAAACGTCAATCAAGGTGGCGGAATAGCGGATCCTATTCCATTTTTAAAAGCAAATTACGGTGACAAATGGAAAGAGATAAACGAAAAGCTCAAGGAATTAGCTGTTACTCTGCCTTATAAAGTTGAGGAATTGAGAGGAACACATATAATGTCTCTGGGAATTGATATAGGTATCGGCAAAGATGGTAAACTGTACTTATTCGAAGTCAATGACGGCCCTGCATTCAAGTCTATAATAGGTGAAATAGCATATTTAAGAAGTAATTATTATAAATATGTTCAACATAAAATACTTGGTATCAATAACGAGCAGAACATTTCATCACAAAACAATAAAGGTAGATCATCAAATATTTTAAGAACATCATTGAAACCACTAAAAAATTTGAAAAGAATCATGAAGACTTTAAAATCAAAAGTTACAAAATAAAATATCCTCTGTTGCGTATTTATCTGCAGCAGGGGATATTTTCATCTAATCAACAATTTTTTCTATCCCGAAGAATCAATTGCTCTCCGGCCAAACGTGAAAATGCAGAAGCAATGCTGTTACTGCTTTCTACCAGCATCATATTGAGTGCATCTCTTAAAAGTATGATGTCTCCAGCTTTGAATTTCGTGCCGGAACCGCCTTTTATATCACTTTGCCTAATTGTAAGTTTCCGATCCAGGTCAGAGATATTATCTAAAAATACCATGGCAGTCAGGATTTTGGTGAGTGATGCAGGATAGCCTACTGATTCGGAATCTTTCTCGAAGAGTACATGCAGGTTTTCAAAGTTATACGGAATCGATGTTTGTGGCATTTTAATTACGAGTCCATTGCCTGCAGATAGATTATGATAGACATGTCTGTCCATTTCAGATTTACTTGGTTCTTCACCTTCACCGTATACTTTCGTCAAATCAATAATCGTTACATTGTCGATTCTGCCGTCCAGATCTGCTTTATTGATACCTCCGAAATATACTCTCGAAAGAGATGCACCCTCCTCCGCAGTAAATACACCGGAAATCTTTTCCCAGCCGTCAGATACTCTCTGCAGACCGACAGTTTCATACTTTTTGATGGCGGTAAATTGAAAGCCGAGTGTCCCTGATTTGTACCTTGTACATTTCACCATGCAGGAAACGTAATATTTATGTCCGGGAATGAAGTTGAGCCGGCCTGTGTGTATCTGTGTTGAAGTGCCTCTTGAAGTTGCTACATAACTAGCAGGATAAGTATAGTAGTCTTTGAAATCCAATTTAAAAGAACCACTGTTATTTTTCCAATATTTATTTCCAAAATCAAAATTCCCATTTTTGAACATCAATTTATGGGGCACTACTTCAGTTTTACTATGCATGACTGTATTACCTATATCAAATAACTGCCTCATTCCTTCATAGCGTGTTCTTCCTTTAAAAACAACACCGAGAAATGAAGTATTTTCATTTTTAGTTTCAGCAATGACTGCCAAATTTGTAGTTACTCTGGGGATTCGTCCCGTTTTAGATGCTAAAACTGTGTAATTATCATCCACGCTTGAATTTTCAATTGTGGTGATTGCTTTGATTCTTCTGGCATTTACTCCTTCAATATTACATTCGAAATTTCTCCTGCCCATAATTCTCATCATATCTTTGTAGCCTTTGCTTTCAAGCATCATCAACGCAATGTCCCTGGGTGTAGAGACATGATCATTATGATAAAAGCCCTGAACATTCACAAAATTACTATTCATCATGCCAATTTTCCGGGCTTTGACATTCATTTCTTCAATGAATTTAGAAGTTGCCTGTTTAGCGGTGATTTCATGGTCATTACTGATATTAAAAACCTCCTGTGAAATTTTAAAGCATATCCCGAAATTATAATTTCAATATCAAATAACATATTAAAATTTGATTTTAATCCTTATTAAAATGTATAATCTTTTCATACGTTACAAAAAATCAGAGATAAATTATTTCATATGCTAAATTAAATTTTATTGTACTACATGCACAGTTAATATCAAAATATGTTTTGCAACATGGATTTGATTATTAAAAAATATATTTGAAAATTACAAATATATTAATAAAGAAATATTTATGTATGATAAGAAAATTAAAACTGAAATTGAAAACAAACAATGAATCTGATAAGGAGTGCAATCTGTATGAATAACAATCCATATTGGCTTTCAGAACTTGAAGGCGCTGTACCAGAGGCGGCATATGGTATATCAATTAATGTGTATACCATTGCTTTTGAGGCATGGAGAAGAGGATTGAGTGTAAGTTTTGAGAATGTATATTCAAAATCAAGAGGAAGACACTTTATCAGATATATCATTGGTAATAGGCAAAAAAACGTAAAGTTCACACATAACAGGTCTGAGCTGGTCTCCCAGAAGGCTGTAAGAACTGTAGCAAATAAAATAGCTACCAGAAAAATACTGGCTGGCAAAGATATTCCTGCAGTCAGAAGCGGAATCGTCAACACTGCAGACCTGGATGCAATTAAAAATATAACAAGTGATTTTAATTACCCTGTAAAAATAACTGAACTTGCTTCTTCTTCTAAAAATAAAAGAACAGTTACAAAAGGCAGTCCGGAAGAGGTATCGAAATTTATTGCAAAGCAAAAGAAGAATGCTAAATACAAAGGGTTTTTATTAGAAGAATCTGCTGAAGAAACACATTATTATGCATATATAGTAGATGATAAAGTTATCGGTGTTTATAAAAAGGAAACACCGTATATCACGGGTGACGGATCTAGATCCATTAATGAGCTGCTGAAAGAAAGCAATATTGTCAGAAGCAGAGTGCCAAGCATCAGCAATCTTGAAATTTCTGCTGATGAAAAATTGGAAAATGTTTTGAAGAAGCAAAATTACAAAATAGATTCAGTTCCTGGATCAGGAGAGAAGGTCGCTATAAAATCTGAAACAGAGAGTAAAGATCCTGTGGATGTATCAGATATATTTTCAGAAGAAATGAAAGATAACTTGGTCAATGTTATTGGTGTATTTCCCGGTCTGATACAGGGAGAAGTAGAGTTCCATTACGATCAGGACACAGAAGATTATTCGGTTTTATCGATAAACGGCAGACCAGGAATAAGGAATTATCTATATCCTATGCAGGGTAAGGCAAGCCCGGTTCCTAAAGCTATTATAGATTATTATTTTCCTGAAACAAAAGGTAAATATTTAAATGACAAGACACCGAAATTCTATTTTGATTATGAATCTGTGAATGATGGATTACGTAACAATCGTCTGAGCAGGATTTTGATACCCAAACATCGTTATGAACCAAACTTAGTATCAAAATCAATAAAGTTTCAATCTAAATATGAATTGAAAAAACTAAAAAAAATGATAAAGGATAATTTTATCAGACTGAAATTTGATGGAGAATTCAATGTATTAGATGATAGTCTGTTCGAATTGACGATTGTTGGCAATTATCAGGATGTCGCCTACTTCTATGATTATCTGCAGACAAAGAAATATTTAAATGATATTTCAACAGCTGATTATGATTCCGGAGTGGGTATCGGATACAGTTTTAATGATTTACGTTCAAGTGAACCAGAAACATCAGATAAAATGCTGAAAAAAACAGATATTGCTAAAGCTGACAAAGAAAAGAGTTCACGTCAAATCAGACAGTATAAAAAGAAAATCTGTCAAAGAAATGACAGGATAACTGCCCTTGAGCAGGAAATTGAAAACCTTAAAAACAGTAAATCATGGAAAGTTACCGAACCTGTCAGAAAAATAAGAAGCAAATTTGGCAGATAAATATATTTAATGATAAAAACAGATTTTTAGAGGAGTTCATATTATGCACACTACTTTATATTTGGATGTACCAACAATCGGAATTACTGGAAGCTTTGGCAAAACAACAACGAAAGAAATCACTGCGGCACTTCTTTCTGTTAAGTATGATATTTTTAAATCCAAAAGAAATTACAATACTGTACGTTCGACAAGAAGACATGTTAAGAAAATAACAGACGAACATGAAGCTGTAGTGATGGAAATGACGATGGGTAATAAAGAAACCGGAAAGAACCAATGTACACTGATCCAGCCTAATATCGGTGTAATCACATCAGTCGGCCACGCTCATTTCGAGAATTTCACTTCGATTCACGAGACCGTTTCATCCAAGTCCGAGATGATGAAATACATGGATCCGAAAGGGACTCTGTACTTGAATGATGATGATGAATACTCTCAGCTAATAGATACGAAGTACTTTACAGGCAACATTATCAAATGCGGTATAACTGAAAGTGCAGATTACAGAGCAACGGATCTCAAATTTAATAATGGCGGCATGGAATTTCATGTAGAGCTTAACAGTGTTAATGAATATATGTTTTTACCCATTTTGGGTGAACATAATGTGGTGAACGCATTATTTGGAATCGCGATAGCAGATAAGCTGGGTTTAACACCAGAAGAAATCAGGAAAGGTTTAAGTACTGTTAAAGTCCAAAGAGGCAGGCTGACACTGGATCAACTTGAAGGAAACCGCAGCTTGTTGGATGACTCGGGCAATGCGAATCCGGCTGCAATGGTTGCAGGTTTGAAAGTATTGAATAATTATCTTGACAGCCCTAAAAAGATTGCTTTACTGGGTGATATGGCAGAGTTGGGCTCGTATACTCAGGAAGGTCATGAAAAAGTAGGAGGGGCTTTAAACAATCTTAATCTGGATAAAGTTTATTTGTATGGTGAAAGCAGCAGATATATTTTACAGAAGGCGAAAGATACAGGATTTGACGAAAAAAAACTGTTTCATTATACTGATATGGATGAATTGATTGATGACATAATCGCAAATTTTGAAGAGGATACAGCTTTAATGCTGAAGGCATCTAAATCGACCAACTTCATAAAAATCGTGAAGCGTATACTGGCAGAGTACGAAAGAGTTTAATGATTTTATCCCGAATTTTATTTTTGAGTGAAATATAAATAATACAAGAAGGAGATTAGTAAATCTTTCAGGAGATTATCTATCATTTGGAATTAGAACAATCAATGAAGGAAAGGTTGTATGATATGATGATCGGATTTATGAGAACAGCGAAGAAGCCGTCAGCTTTTGCAGAGTTGACTGCCATGCTGTGCCGTTCGCAAGGTTTAAATCTATTATTTATGCGGCCGGATGATGTTGATATAAATAGCAATACTGTCAAAGGACAACTGTTTCATGGATCCGGCTGGTCTGAAGTCACGACTGAAATTCCTCTGGTTATAGATAGTACCCCCGCAAGCTTCAAACCAAAGATCAACTTGTTATCAATCATTTAAGAAACCATTCAAACTTCACATATGATGCTAAAAATACATTGGATAAGCATACACTTCTTGAAAGGTTAAAGCAGGATGACAAGTTCAGCCATTTGGTCATACCATCCATCCGGAGTGATGAATTTGATAATATTATCAAATTCCTTGATCGTCACGAAGCTGTTGTCTTAAAGCCGATATACAGTGACAAGGGCCGGGGAGTATACAAATTATTCAGAGATGATGATTCTTACGTTTTAAGTTATCTGATGAAAGATCGCTACTTTAATAAAAAAGAACTTGAAGGGTATTTCAATGAGTTTATAAGAGGGAAAAACTATGTTTGCCAGAAATATGTTTCTTCCAGGACGAAACAGGGTGATCCTTTTGATTGCAGAATACATGTACAAAAAGCTGAAAAAGGTGAATGGGCCGTTCTCAAAAATTATATAAGAATAGGCATTGGCCAAAAAGTCATATCAAACGTCAATCAGGGCGGTGGCATCAGTGATCTGGTTCCTTTCCTTAAAGCGAACTTTGAAAATCAGTGGAAAGAGATTAGTAAGGATATAACAGAGCTGACAGAAACACTGCCTTCTAAAATTGAGAGCCTGATAGACTCACCAACTATGGCTTTTGGATTTGATATAGCAATCACCAGGAACGGAGAGTTATATTTATTTGAAGCAAACCGGGCGCCTGCCGTTAAAACGGTCTTGGCAAGAACAAGCCGGTTAAGGATTCAATATTATGAATATATTTTAAATAACATTGCAGATAATAACGGAATAAAAGCAGTCGAAAAAGCACATGCTGAAACATTGGAAAAGTATCTTGGTTATGAACCGGAAAAAGTTAAGAGATTGGAAAATCGGATTGCTGTACTCGAAAAAGAGAGAGAGTATTATAAAAAAGAATATAATAAGATGAAAAACAGCAGTTCATGGAAACTGACGGTGCCAGTTAGAAAAATCGGCAGTTTAAAAAAGAAATTAGGGAAAGATAAATGATAGAAAGAAGTGCATCCAGACTTAAAATCCGGATGTACTTTTTCAATTATGAAAGTTTTTTTGAGATATAATTATAATATTCAGTTTTAGCTGATGCAATCTGACCTTCGCCGAATTCTGTTCCGGGACCATTTTCCACTTCGAACAGATAGAGGTTGGCCTCCTGATCAATCCCGATATCGAGACCGAGGGCACTGAAATTTACATCGAATAATTCCTCGATTTTATATGGAAGAGTTTTTGCAATGCGTCTGATTGCTTCTTTCAATCTTTCTTTCTCTTCCGGGAAATTACCTTCAAGAAAAGCGGTGAGTGTTGTCACACTTCCTCCTTGAGCAACATTGGAGACCACTTTTTGATTTGAACCTATCCTGACAAGATAAATTGCCACAGACCATTTTCCTCTTCCATTTTTCTCGAGGCGTACTCTGCAGTCGAATGGATCACCTGACTTCGTTCTCGAAGTTATATATTTTTGCAGTATGTGTCCGTCTCCATGCCAGGTATCTTCATATAATTGTTTTAACTTTTCTTTATTCATTTTTTCTTCAGACTGTTGGTAGCTTATTAAAAATTTGTTTCTTCTAAGCTGTTTAACCATATAAATATTATGTCCTCGAAGACCAGCTTTCGGTTTTATAACAATAGTTTTATGTGTATTTATAAAATTCAAAAACTCTTCGAAATTTGAATTTTCCCCGGTTGGAATCAGTAAATGGGCAAATTCTCCATCTTCCTTGATTTTATTATAAATTTCATCTTTTGTTCCGATGCTGTCTGTAGATAAAGTAGAGTTCTTTCTAAGGAATTCAGTCACTTTCTCATTTTTAAAACAATAAGGTGTTGTATCTATAAATGGAGGGATCGGAACTTCTTTCGTCATCCATTTATTTTTTATAAGAACTTGTCCTTTAACCGTTTTCTTTTCGATATCGACGTTCCTTGGACTGAAATAAACGAGATCAATATCGTTATAAGCACATGTTTTAGCCAATAACCTTACAAATCTGAAAGGTTTGCGCCCGTTTCTCATAAATCCGACCATCATATTATCACTCCTAATCTCGTATATTTTCTTTACAGGACTCAGTAGTATCACGAGATTTTCTTCCTTTATTGAGAGTTGTGGTTAACTTCAATATAAGATGAAATTCACATGGCATTTTTCTTATCAAAAATATCTGATTTGATTATAAAATAAAAATAGCAAAACATCATCTTGTGTTCTTACAAGTTGAGTGTATTTGTTATTTTATACTAATTGCGGTCTACATTCCAGTGTGGTTAAAGAAGGCGAGATATCAATGATTAATTATATGTTGTGACATCATAAACATCATGATAGGATTTTGCCTTCAACACGCTCTCATCTCTGTTGAGACCTTTGTCTGTACCGCGTTTTTTATGTGCATGTGAATAAGCATCAGAGTCCTGCCAGTTTCTGAAGGCTTCTTCTGACGTCCACTGCGTGAGGACGATATACGTATCGCCCTTAAGTGGTCGTGACACTTTGATCGCATTGAAACCTTCTTCGTTTTCAATCCGCTTCGGCCTGTTCAGGAATCTCTTCTCAAATCTCTCCCGGCCTTCTGGTTTGACTGGAATGCAGTTCAGAACGATGGCGCCGCTACTTGCGATGCTGCCGGTCTGGTCGATGATTTCATAATTATCGTTGCCTATCTTAATGCTTGTACCTTCTTCTGTAACTTCAATTTTATCCGTGCTGTCATTCTTCTTCAGTATAATATTGATGATATTCAACCTCTAAAATTTAAAAATGTCATTACATTGATTTTAATGTAGTTAATTTTCTATCTCGCCAAAAGCCGCCTTCAATGTTTTTTGCCTGAAATCGAATATTTCCGCGAGCCGACCCTTCACCACCAAGTTATGGGTGATTCGTCCAATGAGAGAGAAGGGCAGGATGTAGTTCACCGTGTCGATTATCTCGACCCCGCCTTCGATTTCACGGAAGTGGTGCTGGTGATGCCAGAATTTGAACGGACCGAACCGCTGCTCATCAACAAAGTATTTTCCTTCTTCCACATGTGTGATCTCTGTGATCCACTTGACGGGAAACTTTGGGAAAGGTTCGATATTGTACTCGATAATCATGCCTGCGTACATGCCTGGCGGCCCGTCGCCGATCATCTCAAAAGGCATGTCATCCGGCGTGATTTCTTCCAACTGCTTAGGATTTGAGAAAAACGCCCATGCCTCTTCCGGTGTGACGGGCAACTTCTGATAACGTGTCAAAGTATACATTTTCATATCGTTTAGTCCCTTCTTAATATTCATTTTATAATATCATAATTATCGATAAAATAACTTCCCTGCAGTTTATCAATCATCAAGTGGTAAACTGTGTTTGTTTGTGGATACTGCGTCGATGAAAATATTACCACCAGACGTCAAGAAACGTACCATCACACGATTCCGTTAACTTTTTAAGTTTTTTATCTACTGATAAGCCGTTTTTAACATCTAAATCCTATAATCTTGACTTAGGTCAATTCTTATATGCCGTTTAACCCTTATACTTTAATTAACAAGAAGATATAGAGAGATGGAGGCAGTATCATGCAAAGAATTATATTAGATGCGAAAAACCTGATTACATTGGTCAGTGCAACGTTGATCATACTTGGATTCTATGGTCGATTTGGTATGGATAACATGTTCGTCTTCGATTTGTCACTCATCATTGCAACTGTCATCGGTATTGCACCGATTGCAATCCAGGCTTATCAGGCAATAAAAGTAAAGGTTATCAGCATTGACGTATTGGTCACCATTGCCGTTATCGGTGCTTTACTGATTCAAAACTATGAAGAATCAGCGATTGTTACATTCTTATTCTTATTTGGTTCTTATTTGGAGCAGCGGACACTGAAGAGGACTCGGTCGGCCATCAAAGAACTCACGGAAATGGCGCCGGAAAGTGCGTTGAAACAAAACGCGGCTGGTGAATTCGAAGAAGTGGACGTTGATGATGTCGATGAAGGTGATGTTTTATTAGTAAAAACCGGTGCGAAAATACCTGTCGATGGCACCGTTTTAACTGGTGAAGGCCATATCAATGAAGCAAGTATCACCGGCGAGTCTGTTCCAGTGAGTAAAATGAACGGATCAGAAGTATTTGCTGGTACAATTTTGGAAAACGGGACGATTCAGATTGAAGCTGACCGTGTCGGGGAAGATACAACATTCGGTCAAATTATCGAATTGGTGGAAGAGGCCCAGGATTCAAAATCGGAAGCTGAACGGTTCATTGACCGATTCTCCAAATACTATACACCGGCAGTGCTGGTACTGGGTTTTATTGTCTGGCTGTTCACGAGTAATGTTGAACTGGCGATTACAGTTCTGGTGCTGGGATGTCCAGGCGCCTTAGTAATCGGTGTCCCTGTATCCAACGTTGCAGGCATTGGAAACGGTGCCCGTAACGGTGTCCTTTTAAAGGGCAGTGAAGTCATCAATGATTTCAGTAACGTGGACACAATCCTTTTTGATAAAACCGGTACGTTGACTATTGGAAATCCTGAAGTTGCAGAAAAGGAATTTTATGGAGAAGACATGGATGAAGTGCTCGGATACCTGGCCAGTGTCGAGCGAGAATCAGATCACCCTCTGGCTAAAGCGGTGCTGCAGGATATCGGGCCAACGAACTTCTCTGTTGTAGATGAAACTGAAGTCGTCAAAGGCGGCGGCATCATTGCTAAAGTAGAGGGCCGCCGTGTCGCAGTCGGAAATGTCGCTTTGATGGAAAAAGAAAATGTCGAGTTGAATGAGAGGGTCAGAAAAGATCTGGAACGTTTTGAGAAAAACGGAAATTCCCTTGTACTGACTGCAGTGGATGGTGTGCTGCAGGTATTGATGGGAATCCGGGATCAAATTCGACCGGGTGTTAAAGAAGACTTGCAAAATCTGAAAAAGCTTGGTGTAAAGAATCTTGTTGTCCTGTCCGGAGATAACCAGGGCACTGTTGATGCCGTTGCCGGCGAACTTGGATTGACAGAAGCATACGGACATATGCTGCCGGAAGATAAGTCCGCTCATCTTGAAAAATTACAGTCAGAAGGACAGATAGTGGCATTTGTCGGAGATGGCGTGAACGATAGTCCTTCCTTGGCGCTGGCCGATATCGGCATTGCCATGGGCACCGGTACAGATGTAGCGATTGAAACATCGGATGTCATTCTGGTGAATTCTGACTTCAGCCGCTTGACTCATGCCTTAGGTCTGACGAAATCGACAGCGAGAAATATGAAACAGAACATCATCATTGCAGTCGGTGTGGTACTGGTCTTACTAACCGCCCTGCTGTTCAGTGACTGGATGAACATGACAATCGGCATGTTGGTACATGAACTGAGTATCCTTGCGGTCATCTTCAACGCCATGAGATTGATGATTTACCGTCGAAGAGGCAAAAATGCTAATGCAGCAGAAACATTTTAAATAATCCATCAAAAATTGATCTACGTCAATTATTTAAACGGCAAAACGTCATATACTTGAATTGTAGAGAAGGAAACGACTAAAAATTATAAATAGGAGAGATATATTATGCAAAAAGCAACCATTCAGTTAGAAACCCTATCATGTCCATCATGTCTCCAGAAGATTGATAACGCTGTAAAAGGTGTGGACGGTGTTGAAAAAGACAGCGTCAAAGTCATGTTCAACGCAAGTAAAGTCAAAGTGAATTTTGATGGGGAAGCGACTACGATTGAAAATATCGAAAATGTGATTGAAAAACTGGGCTATCCGGTTATAAAATCAAAAGTAAAAGCTGCCTGATTAATATAATATCCACTTGACCGATCCCGGACCTTCCAACTATTGTCCGGGATCTTTTATTATGAACCAATGAATAAGTGAGAGGTTGATTATCAGATTGATATGAATGGTTGTATAACATTCGGAACTAAGATGAATCATTGAATTATTCCAGTTTTTCATCAGAGTCGACAATTTCTTATTAATACTCATTATCATTTGATGATAAAATTTGACGGTTATACATTTTTAAAATACTATTACATTATAATAATTATAATTAATTAAGACTTTAATAAATTGAGCGATCACACTACATATCAATTTTTAATCAAGTTTAAAGTGGCAGCAAAAAAATCGAATCATTGGACTGCTTTATGAACTATAAGGGGGATAACCATCAAATGTTAAATTATCTGATCAAAAATCGTGCGGGTCAATTTCTGCTAATAGGCACTCTCTTCATAATCTCAGGCTTCATTCTGATGTTATTCACTGATATCGGCAGCAGTATTTCTTTCTATATAGCCATTTTCTTCTTAGGTTTCTTTGCAGCAAGAAATGCGGTGATAGAAACAGTCAAGTCAAAATCTCCGAATGTTGACCTGCTTATGATTTTAGCCGCGATTGGAGCAGTCATCATCGGCTTTGAATCTGAAGGCGCTGCTTTATTGTTCATCTTTGCAGGCGCTGAAGTATTAGAGGACTATGCGACCAATAAATCAACCAAAGCAATTTCTGAATTGATGTCACAAGTGCCATCCTCTGCAAACGTATTAAAAGACAATGGTGAAGTGATAGAAGTGCCCACTGAAGAACTGGTTGTGGGGGATACGGTTGTCGTATCGAGGGGGGAGCAGATTCCAATCGATGGTTATGCCGATCGTGAAATATTTGTGAATGAATCCGCCTTGACTGGAGAATCTGTACCTGTTACCAAAGGAATAGGAAAAGAAGTCTTTGCCGGGACGATCAATGAGGGAAATGCTTTCTACCTGGAAGTCAACAAAGCAAGTGATGAAACTATTTTTTCAAATATTATACGAATGGTGGAAGAAGCACAAAGCAGGCCATCCAAAGTTTCAAAATTCATTGATCGTATTGAATCCAAATATGTAATCGGTGTATTGGTCGGCGTGCCGATTTTCATCTTCATATTATATGTTGTCAATGGCTTTCCATTTCAAGAAGCCTTTTACAGAGGGATGGTCATGTTAACAGTCGCAAGCCCGTGTGCGCTGGTCGCTTCGGCCACACCGGCAACATTAAGTGCCATAAGCAATGGTGCAAGAAATGGCGTACTTTTTAAAGGCGGCGCAGCCATGGAAGCACTGAGTACGATGGATATTCTTTATAGTGATAAAACAGGGACACTGACACATGGTGACTTTCAGGTTGTTGACTATGCCGCGGACGAAGAGACTATTAAAGAAGTTGTTTATATGGAGCAACAGTCCAGTCATCCGATTGCCGAAGCGATTGTAAACAGGTTTAAAAACCTGGATCTGGGCAGCATCGACCACACAGAGCCGGTCGAGGAAGTTGTCGGCTCTGGAATGAGGAAAGGACATATAGAAGTTGGTAAACCTGCAGCATTTGCAAGTTTTGAAGATCCGTTTGGGTACATGAATAAGGCAATAGACGGAAATACCAATATTTTCGTAGGAAAAAACAATCGGATTGAAGGTTACTTTTCCCTTGCTGACCGCATACGGAAAGAAGCCGTTCAAGCTGTGGCCGGTTTTCAAAGAGAAGATATCCAGGTCTCTCTTCTGACCGGGGATAATGAAATGGTGGCAAAAAAAGTTGCGGATGAAGTGGGAATTGACGACTTTGCTGCGTCTTGTCTGCCGGAGGATAAAATAAGATATGTGAATGAAAGTCAGGAAAAAGACAAAGTGGTCGGTATGATCGGCGATGGCATCAACGATGCCCCGGCACTGGCAAATGCTGATATAGGCATTGCGATGGGAAGCGGTTCCTCGGTTGCAATGGAATCTTCCGATGTTGTAATTGTAAAAAATAATCTGCATAAACTTTTCTATAGTTTCAAGTTGAGCCATAAACTGAATCGTATCATTGTCGGCAATGTCATCTTCTCGGTTGGAGTCATCATCACCCTGGTCATATTGAATATTTTCGGTCTGCTGAATTTGCCGATGGCAGTACTATTCCATGAAGGTTCGACCATTCTGGTCATATTGAACGGTCTGCGTCTGCTGAGGCAGGGCTAAGAAGAAAAATCAGGGCAGGAATCTTTAAAACTGGCGGGGGTCAAAGAATAATTTTTGCAGCTGAAAAATTTGGAATTATAAAGATTAAAGTACTTCGAAGCCTGGAAACTTCAGTGGTCAGAGGAATTTATATCTCAAGCTTGATTTTTTATTTGAAAGAAATCCCTGTAGTCTATAGTTTATAGTTACAGGGATTTTGCCGTTAAAAAGTAAATGCGTTCCAACTATATTATGAAATTTAATTACCTCTTAGAAAAACAGGGTAGTTATAAAGGTACAATTGATATTAATAAGCGGTTTTATTAAAATTCAGCAGTGTAGAAAGAGGAGACTTGTCATGACGTTAAAAGAACTTGATTTTACAAAAGATATTATGCTGAATCATCCAATAGAAGCTCAGGGCCCCAGCATAAGTATGTATAGAATGACTCTTGAGGCGTGGCGCAGGGGGATTGAAGTCAAATTTATGACGGTATATGTTAAAAATCAGATTAAAATCCGTCATAAGCTGTCCTACGGCGGCAAGGAGTTCAGATTCCAATTATCTTTAGGTGATAAAGTCGCGAAAGAGGCAAGGCAGATTGGAAAGAGTAAAGAGCTGACGAAGGCGCACTTAAGTGCGGCTGGTGTATCAGTACCTGAAGGCAAAGTCATATCTGTTCAAAATAATGACTTTGCAGGGGCATTGGACTACGCAGATTCGATTGGGTACCCTGTAATCGTAAAACCTGCGCATGCGAGTCTCGCGATCGGTGTACGGACGAATCTTAATGACAGGACTTCTCTCGCCGAGGGGCTGGAGTATGTCCACGGAGAATTGGGTTATACCGATATCATCGTTGAACGTCATGCGACGGGCTTTGACACAAGAGCTTACGTCATCGAAGACCAGCTGATTGCTGCATTCAAGAGAGTGGCAGCCCACATAGAAGGAGACGGCGAACACACTATTAGACAGCTGATAGAAATAAAAAACCAGCATCGTAAATTAAATCCGCATCTAAGCGCCAGCCAGATTAAAATTGATAAAAGATTGAATGATTTTATCGGCAGACAGGGATACAGTCTGGATACTGTCCCGGTAAAAGGAGATAAGGTCAATCTGACTGACAGTACATTCGCAAAAGATGCATCGGATACGGTGGATATCACTGAGAATGTTTCAGAAGATTATATATTGACAGCAGTCAATGCCGTAAAGAGCGTCCCGGGTATGAACATGGGCGGTGTGGATATTATCAGAGACGAGGAAAAAGACACGAATAACGTGCTGGAGATCAACTGCAGGCCGGATCTCGGCGGCCATATGTTTCCGATTTATGGAAAATCGAGGGACGTTTCAAAAAAGATACTCGATTATTACTTTCCTGAGACGGCATCAATCGATAAAGGGATAAATGACTATTTCACTTTTGATTTTGATAAAATTTTCCGGTTTCTTAAAAAAGGGATTGTAAAAGAAGTGATTTTACCGCCTTTGCCTAAAGGAGATATTAAAAATGTTCATCTGGTACTTTCCGGCAATGTAAATTACTATAAAAATATCATATCCAACTCTGCCACCGGGCACAGACTGGGCGGACATATTAAAATGCTGAAGAATGGCAAGGCCAGAATTGTTGCTGCCGGGACGACAAAGCATCTGACAGAATTTCTGGAAAACTTATTGAAAATAGCTCCGAAACTCGATATTAAAGTAGAAGCTCAAAATGAGTGGGATTCATTATTGATGTATAAATTTGAAGCATCCGAAAGTACAGGCATGGGTAGTGTCAATCGTCTAAGGAAAGAAAGCATGGCGATGAAAGAGGAAATTACAGCGTTGAAAAAAGAACTGGCTGTTTTGAAAAGAGAAGAAAGTAACCTGTAGAAATGCAGAATAATATACCCTGTCGGTGCCTTAAGTGTTGTCCGGCGGGGATTTTATTATATATTGGTATGAAAGAGAGTAAAATAATCTGCGACTTTTTGTGCAGCTGTAATTTAAACCGCTGATGGATGTATATAAATGAATGACATTTTACACTTGAACAAACTATAGAAATAAGGAGGGAAAATGATGAAACAACAAGGTCAGCCAAAATGGAAAGATGACTATATGGCATATCTTGGCATGATTGAAAAAGAGCCGACGCTCGCGTCTTTGACTGAGCTGACTACTGCTCACTTAAACCGGATTCCCTTTGAAAATATCAGCACATTTTTACAATTTCAGGAGTACCATCTAAATGATTATTTGCCTCAGGACACGGAGAGGTTCGTCGACGGGCTTTATAAAAAAATATCGGTGGGACATGTTATGTGCTGAACAGCAGTTTTCATGATTTATTGAGTACACTCGGTTTTACAAGCCGCTATGCATTTCTTGGCGGCGGGTATGTTGCACTTCTTGTAAAGGTGCCTGGTTCTGATGAAGAAGTGTATGTGGATGTGGGGAACGGATCGCCGTTTTTCGAACCGGTCCATCTGGAAACCGATCCAACCAATGTATCGAAGTTTGGAAATATCGAAGTGATGCTGCGTGCGGATGAAGAAGAGGGGACATATAAATATTACCACTATGCCAATAACAAACCGATGATATGGGAATTTGACACGAGAATATTTTATGAGTTCGATGATTTCCAGCCTGCAATCAAAGACTATTTCCGTGCGAACAACACTTTTACGAGCTCACTCAGATGCCAGATCTGGCAGTTGGATAAAAATCGCTCATTGTCACTCGTCAATAACGTGCTCAACTTACAATACGAGAGCGGTGAAGTGGAGAAACACATATTGGGAAGTGTTTAAGAAATCAGAGAAGTCATTGATGATAAATTTCAATTGCCAAAGCTGCCGGTTGAAGAAGCAATCGATATTTTACGTGATTTGGACATTGATATTTTTAAACAGTAGAATGCATTGCTTAAAAAAAGGCTGCAAACCTGAAATTGGTCTGCAGCCGTTTTTCTATTCCGTCACATGCTCTTTCCTCAGTGACGTTTCATCATTATTCTTTGATTTCAGGTAGCTCATATCACCGATATGATATACGAAGTTGAGTATGATGGCAGTCAGGCTGCCCATGACGATCCCGCTTTCTGTCACGACCTGGATGCTTTCCGGAACGATCGCAAACATTTCAGGGACGACTGTCACGCCGAGTCCCATGCCTATGGAGACTGCCATGATCATCAAGTTCCTCTGGTCTGAGAAATCGACACGGCTGAGCATTTTGATGCCGTAAGCAATCACCATTCCGAACATCGCGAGCATCGCACCGCCGAGGACGGAAGTGGGGATGGCAATGGTGATTGCCCCGATTTTGGGTACAAGACCGAGCAGAATCAGCATACTACCTGCGATATAGATAATCTGGTTGCTCTTTACTCCGGACAGCTGGATCAGACCGACATTCTGTGAATAGGTCGTGTATGGGAAAGCGTTGAACAGTCCGCCTAAAATGATTGCGATGCCTTCTGCACGGTAACCTCTCTTCAAGTCGCTGCTGTTCACTTCACGCTCGGTAATATCACCGAGTGCGAAGTAGACGCCTGTCGCTTCTATCAGTCCGACTGTGACGACGAGCATCATCGTCAATATCGGGACCAGATGGAATTCAGGTGTGCCGAAGTAGAACACCTGTGGCAGATGGAGCCATGAAGCATCTCCGACAGCGCTGAAATCGACCATGCCCATAAACGAGGCAGCGATCGTGCCGATGATAATGCCGGACAATATCGCGATGGATTTCATGAATCCTTTGCCGAATCTGAATAAAACCAATATGACGGCGAGTGTCCCAAAGCCGAGTGCGAGATTGATCATCGAACCGTAGTCTTCGCTGCCCTGACCGCCTGCGATATCGTTCATTGCAACAGGGACTAAAGTGATTCCTATTATTGTGATCACCGTTCCGGTTACGACCGGCGGGAAGAGTTTAACGATCTTACTGAAAAATGTGGCAATCAGCAGTACGAAGAGACCTGAGACTAAAATTGAGCCATAAATTGCAGGTATGCCGTACGTATTGCCAATGGCAATCATCGGACCCACAGCTGTGAATGTACAACCGAGTACTACAGGCAGGCCTATCCCTGAAAATTTCTTTTTCCAGACTTGCAGTATTGTTGCGACACCGCACATCATGATGTCGATGGCGATCAGATATGTAAGCTGCGCCGCAGTCAGTCCGATTGCGTTACCGACAATGAGAGGAACCACAACAGCACCTGCATACATCGCCAAAACGTGCTGGAAACCGAGTGACAGCTGTTTTGCCTTGGATAACTGCATTAATTTCTAACCTCATCTAAAAACTCTATGCTGCCTTCACTCAAAGATTCAATTCGTGCAAGTGATTCCACCTGGTATCCATTGTCACGAAGTTCCTGTGAGCCTTTCTGGAATGATTTCTCAATGACGATGCCGATTCCTGAAACATTCGCCTGTGCTTTTTTAACAATATGTATCAGTGCATTCGCAGCTTCGCCGTTTGCCAAAAAATCATCGATGATTAAAATATTGTCATCCGGCTGGATGAATTTTTCTGCGACCGCAATGTTGTTCGTTTCTTGTTTTGTATATGAATAAACGTCTGCGGTCAGCAGGCCGTCATCCAGAGTCAGAGATTTTCTCTTTCTTGCAAAGACGACAGGGATACCGAGCTCAAGACCAGCCATCACGCTCGGTGCAATGCCTGATGACTCCAAAGTCAAAATCTTATCGAACTTTTTATTATTGAAACGTCTTTTGAACTCTCTGCCGATTTCGACCATCAGTTCCGGATCGATCTGATGATTCAAAAACTCGTCTACCTTTAAAACCGTATCCGATAAAGCCGTACCATCTTTCATGATTCTTTCTTTCAACAAGTCCACAAAGACACCTCTTCTATGTATTTAAAAACACCCGGAGCGCTTCATCATGAGATGAGTACACTCCGGGTGCATATGAAATACAGAGACCACGGCAGTTACCCACCCATAGTCGGAATATTTAAGGTATCCGGTAGAAACTCGCAGGCCATATCCCTGCTATTATATGAGTGTTGTTTAATTTTAATGAAATTATCATATCATAAAACACGAACTTTTCAAATGACAATTCAAGTAACATTCATCAAAATAACGTTTTCAATATAAATTTACAATAGAACTTTCGTGTTTAGGGGTGATCTGACAGAAAGTGCAGAGGTGATGAAATTGAATCGGGAACTTAAAATCTTTGAACGTGAAAATGGTCCGGCAATATTATTGCAGACCGGTGAAAGTTATTTAGCGGAAATATTTTTACACCACGTAATGGTGTATTTCCTTTACAATCTTAATAGGTATTGATATAATTTAATTAATAAATAGCAAGTTAATCATGAAATACTGAACCCCCTAATCTACTGGGATAGATTAGGGGGTTTTTAATGGTGTATTGGATTCATCCAGTTATTCCTCATTATTATCCAACCAATATTTGAACAATATGAGTATCACACTGATAGCAATTGGTGCGATAAAAACTTCAAATAGCAAGCTGATCATGATGTCACCTCCTTCCATGTTATTCGCATGGAAGTAAACTGGATGATGATATTATTTTACCAGATAGATATATTTATAAATAATGAAATATTGATAAGCCCTGGAATGGAATTAGTCTTATTACATGGGTCGCTGAACTTTTTCTAATTTCAAAATAAATCTCCTGTGGCGTTCTACCGGCCAAGTGAGGGCTGGTTTGACCGATGGAGAACGGAACACATAAATAAAAAATAAAACTTATCACAAAATTTTAATATTCAGTAGATTTGCAGAACTAATATCCCGCACACAATAACGGCCACAGCAATGATCCGCCTACTGTCGATGGGCTGCTTCGGCAATTTGAATAATCCGAAGTGATCGATCAAAAGACCCATGATGATCTGGCCGAAAATTGCTGCCATCATCGTCAGTGTCACACCTAAATGCGGCATCAGGAGAATGTTCATCCCGACATATACAGCTCCGAGTACCCCGCCTGAAAAGAGCCATGGTTTAAGGGTGGCGCCTTCAGCTTTGAACTTGAAAGATAATCTTCTATGAACGACGAGCGCTATGAAGAACAAAGAGACTGCTCCGATTAAAAATGATATGAATGTTGCGAATATTGCCGAACCGGTTTCCTGACTGAGTGCACTGTTAATTGCAGTCTGCATCGGTGGCACCATGCCGGTAAATAATCCGAGAAGCACCCATGCTTTGGAATGCGTGCGTCCGACTGCGAGATTTTTATTCGCATTCATATAGATGATTCCGATAATCAGGAACAGAACACCGGTAATGTGCATCGGGTGGAGCGGTTGCGGTGCGGCTTCAAACCAGCCGAAAGTATCAATCATGATGCCGATGATCATTTGTCCGGTCACGGTCACTATCACTGTTAATGCGGCACCGATTCTTGGCAGCAGCAGTATGTTGGCGGTCAGAAAGATGACGCCCATCAGCCCGCCGGCGAACCATATGTATGAGTATTCCTGGGCACCAAAAAATGCCAATGAAAATTTTTCAGCATTTAAAAATAAATTGACAAAAAATAGGGCGGTCGTCCCAACCAGAAATGAATAGAATGAAGTGATGAAGACGGCTCCGGAAAACCTTGAGAATTCTGCATTGGTGGAAGTCTGTAATGGTATAGCCATTCCACCTAAAATACCTAACAGGATGAGGAAGTACACTGGATATCCTTCTTTCGTCATATGATATGGATAGTTTAGCCAAGTTTTTATATTATAGCAATAATATGATATTTGAATAATATATGTTGTGATTGATTATGTACTTGAGTAAAATGGAAAGATGATAATCATCATAGGAGAGATAATATGAATGTTTCAGATGCGATCAGAACAAGACGGAGTGTGAAGATTTTTAAAGATACAGCACCTCTGGATAGAGAAACTGTTGAAAGTCTGATTGAAGCGGCGACATGGGCGCCCAATCATTATTTTACAGAACCTTGGAAATTTTTCGTAGTGGAAGGTGAAGGCAGAAAACAGCTGTCTGACGTTATGAGAAAATGGGCAGTTGCGAAAGCAGATGACCCTGACTCGCCGGATGCCGAGAAGCGCATCATGAAAGTTGCAGCAAAACCACTCCTTGCACCGACCATAATCATGGTAGTGTTGTCCAGAGATTTGGATAATAAAAAAGCGATTTACACTGAAGATGTATGTGCAGTGGCAGCAGCCACCCAGAATATGCTGCTTGAAGCCCACAGTAAGGGTATCGGAGCGATCTGGAAGAGCGGTCCTGCCTATCAGGCGGAACCTGTCAAAGACTTCTTCAACCTCCGTCAGGACGAAGAGATTTTAGGCGCTGTATTTTTAGGTGAGTCTGATATGAGAAAAGATGTCAAAGTCAATAGAATCCCGATTCAGGAAAAAACGGAATGGATTACTGGTGAATCTGAACAATGAGGAAAGTTTTAGCAGTAGTTTTATTCTTTACAGGTACTTTATTGATGTTCGGAACGATGACGATTATTCCGGAGTTTTGGATCATACCCTCATATATTGGTGTGGCACTATTATTCATCGTCGGCCTGTATATGAGTTATACAGCTGAACTTTAAAGGAATCGGAGATTAGAAAGTGAAAGATATATTTGAAATTTTAATGAAACGCAGCCTTTTGCTTGTCATTTTAGTGCTCACCATTGCATTAACAGGTGTTTATACATTTTTAACCATTGAAAACAGAGAGATACCCGAGGTTGAAGTGAACATCATCAACATCACGACTCCGTGGCCGGGAGCCGACAGAGCGGATGTTGAAACCAGTATCACCAACGTGATTGAAAGTGATATATTCGGAATTGAAGGTATAGAAAATGTATCGTCGGTATCACAGGATGATATTTCAGTCGTCACGCTGGAACTTTCGGATGGCGCAGAACCCGACCAGGTGGAGAATGACATTAATAATCTGGTCAGCCAGGTTTCAGGGAATCTGCCTGAAAATGCAGCCCAGCCGCAGGTGGACAGTGTGAGCAACGCATTTCCGCTGCTGAGTTACATATTCCAGAGTGAAAACGGAGAAGGACTCGAAGATCTTAAGAGCCAGGTGGATGATCTTGCTCTTGATGTTACGCAGATGGAAGGCGTCAATAATGTGACCGTCCAGGGTTATGACGACCAGACGGTCAATATCAACCTTGACCGTGAGACACTGGAAGATAACCAGATTACTCCGGATCAGATCATTCAGGAAATCGACCAGTCTTTCAATCCTGTTGTGCTCGGTACACAGGAAGAAGATACTGAAAGCATCAGACTCAGCTTCCAGGACACAGCACCGCTCGAAACTTTTGAAAACATCAGAGTGGGTGATGATGACACGCCGCTCACCAACATTGCTGAAATTGAACTCGTCCCTGAAGAAAGGGAAGACATCATCGAGCATATGGGCGAAGAGGGTGTCGCATTCACGGTATTCCTGAGTCCGGGTGAAGATGTGCCTTCGACTTCGGAAAATGTCGAAGCTGTTGTGGAACAGCACACCGATCAGTTTGCCGATAACATTGAAGTATCTGTCATTTCATCAGAACGTGAAAACGTCGAAGACATATTCACCGGACTGTACGTTTCATTATTGATCGCGCTCGTAGCGGTCATCATCGGTACATCGCTCGGACTGTCATTCATCGGTTCAGCGGCCGTCATGATCACAGTGGTGCTGTCCATACTCATCGGGCTGATTCCGCTGCCGTGGCTGGGTGTCGATCTGAACCAGATCTCAATCATCGGGCTGATCATCGCACTCGGTATTCTGGTCGACGACTCGATCGTCGTCAATGACAATATCGAGCGGAGGCTTGTCGCCGGTGACAGTAGGCTGGATGCGATGTATAACGGTGTCAGGGAAGTGGCACCTTCCGTCATCGCATCGACTATCGCCATCGTGCTTGCATTCTCGCCGCTCCTATTCCTATCCGGAGCGAACGGAGATTTCATCAGTGCACTGCCGAGCATTCTGATTACGACGATGATCGTTTCAACGGTACTCGCAATCTTCCTGGTCCCTGCAATCAGATATCTGGTCGGTACTAAGAAAGTGCCGCAGGATGCAGGTATATTTGGTAAGACGTTCACCAAAGTTTCAAACTGGTATGCAGATAAATTGGTACCGAAATTCATCAAGAGACCGGTCATCACTTTCAGCATCGTGCTGGTCATCGCGCTTCTGTCACTTGGACTTTTCAGGTTCACACCTTTCGAGTTCTTCCCGGAAGCGGACCGTTCCGAAGTCACGGTGGATATCATCTATGATAATGGACAGACAATCGAAGAGACGCACGACCGTGCAAATGAAATCGTCGATTATCTGAATGACACGGTAGACAATCTTGAAGGGGCGACATTGTTCACCGGTGAAGGCCTGCCGAACCTGTTCGGCGCCTCCCTGGATCAGACGGGTTCACATACGGCACAACTTGCGCTCTTCATCGACAAAGAACAGATGAGTGTTTCTGAGGTCATCGAGACTTATGAAGAAGACTTGAGGGAAGAGTTCCCGGAAGCGAAAATATTCATGGATACGATCGTCCAGGGGCCACCGGAAGGTGCACCTGTCACTCTTGATCTTTCTAATGATGATCTGGATATATTGGAACAGGACCTCGACACCGTCCGGGGTGCACTGGAGGACGAAGGTGCAATCGTGACATCGAACCTCGGACAGCCGGTCGAGACGGTCAACTACTCCATTGATGAATCGGCACTTGAAGATGCGGAATTATCCGTCTCGCAGGTGAAGAATGAACTGAACCTGATCGGCCAGGGCATCCCTGTCCAGGAAATCATCGTCGACGATGAGCAGATCCAGTCCAATATGAAGTATGCTGATGAATACAATATCGAAGATATAGAAATCATCAAGTTTTCCGGAGAGGCGCCGGAAACATTCCCGTTGGATGACTTCGTGAACCTTGAGGAAACGAATGCATATCAGGCGATTGCCCATGATGACGGCGATCGTCAGGTTGCAGCAGAAGTGTATAACCTTGAAGAAGAAAAAGTCGAAGAAATCATGGACGGCCTGTCTTCAGATATTGACGACAGCACTGAAAGCATCGTCGGCGGTGAAGCGACGGATCAGACGGACTTCTTCATCGAAATCGGGGTGCTGTTCGCAGTAATCGTAGTGCTTGTGTATCTTGTCATCGCATTTGAATTCAATTCACTGGTACTGCCATTACTCATCGTATTCAGCATCTTCCTGTCAATCAGCGGCGGCTTCATCGGCCTGTTCGTCACCCAGACACCTCTGTCATTCATGGGAGTCATGGGGATGGTGTCCCTTGCCGGAATCGTCGTCAGAAATGCGGTTGTACTGATCGATTTCATCGAGCAGAGAAGAAAAGAGAACAATATCGACATCAATGAAGCGATCATCGAGAGCGGCCGTGCAAGGCTGAGACCGATCATCCTGACAACTATCACGACAATCATCGCACTGCTGCCGGTTGCGCTCGGCGGAGACGCACTATTCGAACCGCTTGCGGTGACGATCATTGCCGGAATCGCATTTTCATCGCTGCTGTCACTGATTGTGACACCAAGCCTGTATATGATCTACTATAAAATAAAATACAAGAACTGATAAATCCCATCTTCTGTCCTTCAGGCAGGGGATGGTTTTTATTTTTTGGAGTTTTATATGTAGAGGAAAGAGGTAGAGACGGATAAGACATATAAAAAAAGGTGATTGAAATGGCAAATGAAGTGGGCAGGTTTACTTTGAATGATGGCGGATCCATCCCTGTAATCGGTTATGGCACCGTTTATATGAAAGGTGAATCCGGTACAGAATCAATTAAAAATGCCATAAACAACGGTTACAGATTAATTGATACGGCGATGAAATATGATAATGAAGGTTCGGTGGCGGAAGGCATCAGGAGGAGCGGCATAGAAAGAGATGAGTTGTATGTGACGACTAAACTGCGGGGTTCAATTTACGACTATGATGAAGCGATTCAGGCGGTGGAGGAATCCTTATTCAGAATGCAGCTGGACTATTTTGATCTGATACTGCTTCACTGGCCGAATCCGAAACAGGATATGTATGTGGAAGCATGGCGCGCTTTGATCGAAGCGAAAGAGCAGGGTTACGTTAAATCCATCGGTGTATCGAACTTTCTACCTGAACATATCGAACGTCTGATTGATGAAACATCGGTTTTGCCGACGGTGAATCAGATTGAGCTGCATCCCTATTTCAGCCAGAAGGAAATGCATGCGTGGAATCAGAGAAATGATATCATCACCCAGGGGTGGAGCCCGTTATCCAGAGGTCAGACGGTCGTCCATGATGACACCGTGAGAAAGATTGCCGAAGATAAAGATAAAACTGTCGCCCAGATCATTTTAAGGTGGCATATCCAGCAGGGTGTCGTGCCGATTCCTAAAGCGGCCGGTGAAAACCACCAGAAGGAAAATCTTGATATTTTCAATTTTGAACTGACTGCGGAAGAGATGGATCAGATCAACGGATTGACTAAAGATGACGGACGAATCGGCAACCAGGATCCGATCGAATATGAAGAGTTTTAGAATGACGCCGCAGTCATTTTACATGCGGCATTGATTTGTTCATAAAGATGTAAATAATATATATGTTTAAAGCTGCGTATTCCTTTATATTGAATATATAAAGGAGTGAGCGGAATGAAACCGGATATTAAAATACCTGATTTTAATGAGGTGCCATTTATAGTCATCTGGGAACTGACACGGGCTTGTGAACTGCATTGTCTGCACTGCCGGGCAGAAGCGCAGACGACGAGAAATCCCTATGAATTATCCACTGCAGAAGGTAAGGCACTAATAGATGATATTGCCGATATGGAGTACCCGATGCTAGTGTTTACCGGCGGGGACCCCTTGATGCGGACGGATGTCTTTGAACTGGCCGAGTATGCTGTCGGTAAAGGCGTAAGGGTATCCATGACACCGAGTGCGACACCGAATGTGACGAAAGAAGCGATGCAGAAGGCGAAAGATGCGGGACTCAGCAGGTGGGCGTTCAGTATTGACGGTCACAATAAACAGATTCATGACCATTTCAGAGGCACTGAAGGCAGCTTCGATCTAACGATGCAGGCGATCAAATACTTGAACGATCTTGAAATGCCGCTGCAAATCAATACTGTCATTTCCAATTATAATATCGACTATTTGGAAGAGATGAAAGAAATGGTTGAAGAGCTGAACTGTGTTCTGTGGAGTGTGTTTTTCCTTGTGCCGACAGGACGCGGCAAAAATGAAGATATGATCACACCCGCCCAGCATGAGCAGGTGTTCAGATGGCTGAACAAAATAAAAGACGATGTGCCGTTTGATATTAAAACGACAGCTGCACAGCACTACCGCCGTGTAGTCATCCAGGATCAGATGAGAAAGAACAAGACGGACAAAGATGCACAGATCAGATACATGGATGCGCTCAGTGCCGGAAAAACAGGCACCATCGACGGACTCGGCCGTGCACCGAAAGGTGTCAATGACGGCAACGGCTTTGTATTCATCTCGCATATCGGCCATGTATATCCGAGTGGACTGCTGCCGGTCAACTGCGGAAACGTCCGAGCACGCAAACTATCTGAAATCTACAGAGAATCCTCAGTTTTGCAGAATCTCAGAAACCCTGATAAATTTAAAGGGAAGTGCGGCGTATGTGAATTCAGATATGTATGCGGCGGTTCAAGGTCCAGAGCCTATGCAGCCACCGGTGACTATATGGAAAGTGAACCGTACTGCGTCTACATACCAAAAGAGTGGAGAAAGAAAAAGCAGCTGACACCTTAAGCGGATAGATATTGACGCACCCGGCGGGCCATAAACTCACCGGGTTTTTATTTTCATAAAATATTTATGGAAGCGGATACATAATATTTGTAACATTGAAAATAATGGGATAAAATTGAAGTATATTATATAAAGGGGTGTGTTGAATGGCATTTGAATTTCCAAACTTAGATAATGCTCAGTACAAGATTAAAGAAAAGTATCAGAACTACATCGGGGGAGAATGGGTGGATCCTGCAGACGGTGAGTTTTTTGACAATAAATCACCGGTGACCGGTAAAGTCGTATCAAAAGTGCCGCGTTCGAAACAGGCTGATGTGGATAACGCCGTAAAGGCTGCGCATGAGGCGCAGGTGGAATGGGGCAAGACCTCGCCCACTGAAAGAAGTCTCGTGCTGCTTAAAATCGCAGATAAAGTAGAAGCGCATCTGGAAGAGCTGGCGGTGCTTGAAACATTTGAAAATGGTAAGGCGGTGCGGGAAACGCTGAATGCGGATTTGCCGCTTGTTGTGGACCATTTCAGATATTTCGCTGGTGTCATCCGTGCACAGGAAGGCGGCATTTCCCAGCTGGATGAAGATACTGTTGCGTATCACTTCCATGAGCCGCTCGGGGTGGTGGGACAGATCATCCCTTGGAACTTCCCACTGCTGATGGCTTCTTGGAAGATTGCACCGGCACTGGCTGCGGGCAACTCCATCGTGTTGAAGCCGGCAGAGCAGACGCCGACGACAATTCTGCATTTTATGGAACTCGTGCAGGATATCGTGCCTAAAGGCGTCTTGAATATTGTGAATGGCTTTGGTGCTGAAGCGGGTCAGGCCCTGGCGACTCACCAGGATATCAATAAGATCGCGTTTACAGGAGAAACGACGACGGGCCGTATAATCATGCAGAATGCGAGTCAGAATATCATTCCGGTCACATTGGAGCTCGGCGGTAAGTCACCGAATATCTTCGCGCGTGATGTGATGGATGAAGATGACGGTTATCTGGACAGGGCAATTGAGGGGCTTGTCATGTTCGCTCTGAACCAGGGTGAAGTATGTACATGTCCGTCACGTGCATTGGTCCATGAAGATATTTATGATGAATTCATGGAAAGAGTCATCAAAAGAGTCGAACAGATCAAAGTCGGCAACCCGCTGGATGTGGAGACGATGATGGGCGCACAGACTTCAGAGGAACAGAAAGAGAAGATCACCTCGTACCTGGATATCGGTAAAAAAGAAGGCGCTGAAATCTTAACAGGCGGAAACGTCATCGAGATGGACGGAGATATCGGTGAAGGTTACTATATAGAGCCGACAATCTTCAAAGGCACCAACAAAATGAGAATTTTCCAGGAAGAGATTTTCGGTCCGGTACTTGCAGTGGCAACTTATAAAGATGATGAAGAAGCACTTGAAATTGCGAATGACACAATGTACGGACTGGGCGCAGGCGTATGGACCAGGTCTCAGAATAAGGCGTACCGTTTCGGACGCGGCATTCAGGCAGGCCGTGTATGGGTGAATACGTATCATGATTACCCGGCACACGCTGCATTTGGCGGATATAAGATGAGTGGTATCGGAAGAGAGAACCATAAGATGATGTTAAGTCATTACCAGCAGACGAAAAACCTGCTGATCAGCTATAGTGAAACAGCCAAAGGATTTTTCTAAATGGTGACAGATAACAAATCTGTCGATGCCACTCAATCTGCCAAAGATTTGATCAAAGAGCTGAAGGAAGAGCACGGCGAACTTGTCTTCCACCAGTCCGGAGGATGCTGTGACGGTTCCAGTCCGATGTGCCTGAAGAAAGACATGATTATAATTGGCCCGGCTGATGTGAAGCTTGGAGAAATAGAAGGCGTTGAGTTTTACATGCACCACCAGCAATACGAATACTGGAAACACACCAAGTTGACAGTAGATGTGGTTGAAGGCAATGGTGGCATGTTCAGTGTGGAAGGCCCAAGAGGTGTCAGATTCCACATTCGAAGCGAACCAAAATAATCATTAAAATAAAAACCTGCAGCTCTCTCTTTGAGGAGGAGCTGCAGGTTTTTTGATTTCAGTATATGCTCGTTCACCTCGCGAACATGTGATAGAGCTCCAGCGCATGCTCGTTCCCGTAGAAACGTTAAAAGCTGTCGCACACCTTACGACAGCTTTTTAACGTTTCTACTTGTACAACGGTACTTCAAAATGGTCCAGAACAAATTTAGGAACGAAGTATCTGCCTGTCTTCTTAGGGTCAACGACCTGATTGACTTGTGTGTGGCCGGTAAGGCTCATCAGTTTAGCCATTTCATTCAATGATTTTCCTGTGTATGGCTGAAGGAACTTGATCATTTCCTTTACACTCTGGTCGACGGCGATATTCAAGTCTTCATCGGAAACGTTCATGAACGCACCTTCATCATTGACGAGCAGAGGATGTGAGATATCGATATCTTCCACAACTTCAAGTTTCACTGTCACTTCAGATTCGACTTCGAGGCCGGAGACACCGACTTCACCGTCACCCATGGCGCCGTGGACATCACCGAGTCCGAACAGTCCGCCTTCATGGAAAGCGGGCAGGTACAATGTCGCCCCTTCGGTAATTTTAAAATTATCCATATTACCACCGTGTGCATCGGGCGTACCGTTGTTGACCGGATCTCCTTCAGGCGCAACACCGATGACCCCGATCATTTTATTGAGCGGGATTTTAAAGCCGTCAAAATCGACAGTATTATTTTGTTTATCAATCGGTAAAATTCTTCTCGTAAACTCAGTTAATTCATCACCCATGACACCGGACTGGGGCCCTGTAACGACAATGCCCTGGTCGCCGATATCAATTTTTTCAATCGTCACCTTCAAAGCATTTCCGGGCTGAAGGCCGTTGACATAGACCGGGCCTGTTGCCGGGTTGATTTCATCCCAGTTCAGACCGCTCGAAGTATCTTCCTCGACAGTGATCTGTCCCGTAAAGCAGTCATGTGCCTCCAGTGTAACCGTGTCTCCCGAATCCACGTAAACAGCAGGTGCGTTATTCTTATCCATGGCATAAAATTTGTTGTTTCTGCTTAAATTATGATGCATGATACCCCTCCATTATGTATTTGAAAATTTAATATGGTACTTCTATAATACCTTTAAATTAAGAAAATTTGAAGTTTTCGAATTAATGTCCGGCTGATCGTGGACTAAAGAGTTCAGGATAATATAAAATATACAAGTAACTGATGAAAAACGGGGGAGTAAAATGAAGGCACAAATATTATTGTTGGGTACGGACCATTTTAATGACCGATTTGCAAATTCAGATCCGGATGAAGAATATTTAACAGGGTTAAATAAATTAAGAAAAACATTAATCGACTTTAAACCGACAAGAGTATGTATCGAACAGGAAGCGGAAAATCAGAGTGAAATAAATGCGTCCTATGAACGTTATAAATATAAATCAAATAAATTCTTTAAAAATGAATCATATGATTTAGGTTTCTATATTGCGATGAAAAGCGGACTGAACGAAGTGTTTGCGATGGACAGAATGTCGGGTGATGGTGAAAAATTAGTGTCACCCATGCTATTGAGTGGGCAAAGGATGATCATCATCCATATTTAAAAAAGCTCCAGCACCTTCAAAATACATATGAAGAATACTTTAATATAAATGACCCTTATGAATTATTTTTAACTTTAAATAAAAGGGATATATACACATTAGACGAGTCAATATATCATTCGTTGTTACCTTTAGGTGATGATATAGAAACTACAATTCCATGGTTAACATGGTGGTATAAAAGAAATTTGGTAATGGCTCACTATATTTTAAAAGGATTAAAAGAAAATGAAAAAGTGATTGTGATCGTTGGTCAATCTCATCTATACATACTAAAACAGATGTTGGAAGGGTCGGACGATTATGATGCACTGACTTTTTATGACTACATCCAAAGCGAAGGGTGACAACATGATAAAAATTATGCCGGATGAAGCGGTGCTCAGAGAATGGATTAAACATTTTACATACGATTATGATGTATTCTATTTAACAGAAGACAGCCTGAAATACTTTAAGAACCATTTGAACGATGGATCGATACTTGATAAAAAACGCTTTCTCAAACACACGCTTGGCAACGATATTAAATATATCAACCACTATGAATTCTGGCTGATGGACCGGGAAGCGACCCATTTCCTCATCGCACATAAAGGTTGGTTTGAAAATCTGCCTGCTGAACTGAAGTTCAGGATGCTGACCCTTCAGCTCAAACTGGACCGGGGTTTATTTACCCGGAGGAAATACTGTCTCATCCAAAATCTGATGACTACTCTTTGAAAAATAAAACCATCCTCACATCCAGTCTGGTCGATCATATTACACACCACGAAAAAGAGGCGATGCTCCGATATGGAGCATAAAAGGAAGAAGACAATATCGTCATAGGGGTAAAAAAGAATACACCAAATCATATAAAGGCTGTTGTGAATTCCTTTTCGACTGTGAACGGCAGTAACTGTTTCGGAGCGACTCTGTTTGCGATTACCGGAGATGAGAAATATCTGCCAGAATGGGTTCATCAGGAATCTTTTCTTGAAGTTCTCAGTGAAAAAGGCTATACACCGGTCTCAGGAGAAAATAGGAAAGGGGATGTCATCGTCTGGACGGATGACAATGGGGCAGTCAGACATGCATGTTATTATTTGGGTGATGGTTTATATTTCAATAAAAGCGGCCAGAAAATATATAATCCATGGAAGATCACCGGCTTGCGGGAATTGAATGATGATTGGAATCATTATAAGTACTTAATTTACAGGAAATAGGAGAAGTGTTCAGCAATGTCTAATTTTGTAGTTTATATAGCGATATTGACAGCTGCCGCGATACCATTTTTTGAAGCGACATTCGCAGTGCCGCTCGGGATTTTAGGCGGAACGAATCTCCTTCTGACTTTACTTGCAGGAGTCATTGGGAATTTCCTGACAATCGTCGTTGTGGTCATACTCAGTGAAAAAGTCAGAAACTGGTTTATAAGGGATAAAGAATCGAAAAGAAACAGACGTGCGGCAGGCATTTGGAAAAAGTTCGGGTTTTACGGTTTTATATTACTGGGGCCGATACTGCTCAGTTCACATGTCACAGCGATTGCTGCGGTATCTTTCGGCGCGCCGAAGATGAAGACGATCGTCTATGTCACTGCCAGTATCATTATTTGGACGGTAATACTTGCAGTGCTGGCATATATCGGCATGGATTTACTCGGACTGGAAGATGTTCAGTTGCTAAAGAAATATTTGAATTAAAAAAGGGCCTTAATGGCCCTTTTCAATCTATTCCGGGAAGGATACATTTTCAAGTCTGATAATACCGACCGGATCAATTTCAACACCTTCGACAAGTGAAGTATTGACACCCGGCCCAAGTTCACCGTAGTAGAGCGGGGTGATTGGCAGGTCATTCACCAGTATTTCCTGTGCTTCGGCATAATGTTCTTCGCGGGTGCTTTCATCACTTTCCTGTCTCCCGGCTTCGAGCACTTCGTCGAGTTCCGGATTAGAATAGTTCCAGCGGTTACCGGAACCATCCTGGCTTTCTGTATGGAACATCGGATAGAGACCGTAGTCGGGATCCCCCGTCACAGTAATCCATTGAAGCATGAACATATCATGATCGCCCTGTTCTGCCATTTCCAGGAATGTGCCAAATTCATACTGCTCAATTTCCAGGTTGATGTCGATTTCACTCAGTCTGTCCTGCATGAAGAGTGCGATATCCCGATTCACTTCGTCATCTGAAATCCAGATTGTCGCATCAAAGCCGTCCGAATGGTCGGACTGTTCGAGATACTCACGTGCCTGATCCAGGTCGTAAGCCATCTCATCCTGGGATTCATCGTGTCCAATAACCGATGGTGATATATGTGTCGAAGCGAGTACACCGCGGCCATCCTGTATCTCATTAATGATACTTTCACGGTCTATTGCGTGTGATATCGCCTTTCTTACATTTTCATCATCGAAAGGTTCTTTTTCATAGTTGAATGCGAGGTATGTCATGGAGAGCCCCTGCTGGTCAATGATATCCGTGTCTTCGTGTTCCCTGACACGTTGCATATTTTCAGCATCGACACTGTCGTTGACAGCAATGCCGCCGGTTTCCAGTTCGGCGAGTCTCGCCTGGTTTTCAGGGATGACTCTGTAAGTCACGGTTTCAAAGTTACGTTCCTCACCATGAAATTCATCGAACTTTTCAAGGACGACATTTTCCCCGGGGTTTCTTTCCTGAAGTTTAAGATGATTTGTACCATCAGGATTCTCAGCGATCACCTGTCCGAGATTTTCTGAAATTTCTTCTGAAAGTTCGTCAAACGCATCTCCGCCTTCTTCTCTCATTTCATAATAGTCTTCCAATGATACATCCGAATCCGCGCTGTCCAGTGCATTTTGATAGTCTTCATCGATGACTTCCTTGCTCATAATGCCCGCTGTGTTATGGGCCAGATGACTGAGCAATGGTGCAAATGGATACTCAGTATGAAAATGAACTTCATGATCATCCACGACTTCGATTTCCTCGACCATTTCAAACATAAATGCCACCGATGATCCGACAGCAGGGTCAATCAGCCTGTCGATGGTTGCTTTCACATCTTCTGCCGTAAAATCGGAACCGTTATGGAATGTGACATCTTCCTTTAAAGTGAAACTCCAAGTGTTGTCATCCACCTGCTCCCATTCCGTCGCAAGTCCCTCACCAATTTCCATATCTAGATCTTGAGCAACAAGTGTATCGAAAATCTGTGTTCTCAGCTGAGCTGACGGAATATCGTTTGAAGTATGCGGATCCATCGTGACCGGTTCGTTCGTCATACCGATCGTCAAGTCTCCCCCTTGTCCGCCTTCTTCTGAAGCATTATCTCCTTCTGCCTGCTCATCCACATTGCCGTCATCGGTACATGCGGCCAACACAAACATGAACACCAGCATCAAAGAGACAAGCCAAAACTTTTTGTCCATCTTTTTTCCCCCTTGTTTCAGTGTAATTTTATTATACCGGAAGTCGAAACAATTTACAAAATTTATTACGAATATTCTGTAAATTAAATAAAGGGAAAAAATAGGACAGCCTGAGCCGCCCCTTTTCTAGTTTTTATAAACGGTAAAATCCGTCTCTCCGAATGAAACGATTTGGTTGATGTAACGGTCGAATATGCCTGTCTCTATGACGCCGGGTATATTGATGAGTGTATTATGCAGTGATGAAATATCCAGAATGGATTCAAACCGGCAGTCAGCAATGTAATTGCCGTTATCGGTAATAAAGAGCGCATCTCCGTCTGAACGATCCGTTATCTTTGCTTCCGTGATCTCCTCAATCTGGATTTTTGTCAGTTCAAACAAAAAGGGATTGATTTCTACCGGGATTTTAAGATCTTCAAATGAGTCGGTCTGTTTATTTTCTCTTGCGACAATGATGATATCTTTTGAAATATAGCCGATCTGCTTTTCTCGTACCAGGGCGCCGCCGTATCCTTTGATCGCGATCAGCGATGGTGTGAAATAATCTGCCCCGTCAATCGTCAGATCGATTTTTTCGATATCGAGAGATGTGGTCATGCCGTATTCGATCAGAATTTTTTCAGTCCGCTCGGAAGTAGGGACGAAAGTCACATCAAAATCATTTTCACTGATATATGTTGCCACTGCGGGAATATACGCTTCAATTGTTGAACCGGAACCCATACCGATGATTGACTGATCCTGGATGTGCTGATTTAAATAATCATGAACATGCTTCATAAAAACAACACCTTTCTGCAGGTGGAACTGTATTTATTTTTGAGCAGCTTCAACAAGAGCATGAAAAATTTTCTTTGATGCATCGTCATTGAAGTAAGTGCCTTCCGGATGCCACTGCAGACCCATGACGAAATCGTGGGTCGTGCTTTCCACTGCCTCGACGACACCGTCGGGAGAGGTGGCGGAGATGATGAAGTGATCCGGCACATCCTTGTTTGCCTGATGGTGGAAAGTGTTTGTTTTGATCTTCGTCTCACCGACAATTTTATGTAATAAAGACCCGTCTTTAATATTCACTGTATGCGCCAGGTAATCTCTGGCAGCTTTCTGTGTATGCTGGTTTACCTTACTGTCAATCTGGTCATAAATATCCTGATACATCGTGCCGCCCTGATGAATGTTCAGGATTTGTGCACCGCGGCAAATTCCGAGTACAGGTATGCCTTTTGACAATGCGTGTTCTATAAGGCCGCTTTCATATTCATCGCGTCCGGGCTCTATTTCACCGAGCTGCTGGTGAGGTTCTTCATTGAATAGGGCAGGCTCGATATCATTTCCGCCGGTCAGCAGGAGAGCATCAATTTTATCAATCTGGGCCTTTATTTTCTTAGAGTCCAATGTTTTGGCAAGTACCATCGGTACACCGTCCGAATCGTTGATGGCATCGATATATGTCGTCGGCAGTGTGAGTCCTTGACTTGAGATAAATGTAGTGATTCCAATGATTGGTTGAGACATGCTGATTCCCCTTTATATATATTTACACTAAAGAGTATCACAGACTCTCTTGAACCTCCAAGAATAAAAAGGTAAGACTGATTATTCAGCCTTACCTTTTTTCGCAGTATTGATGAATGCTTCCATAATTTTTCTTGAAGATTCGTCGAATTCAAATGCGTCTTCGGGATGGAACTGTAATCCCATGACAAAATCATGTTTTTTGCTTTCAATCGCTTCGATGACTCCATCCGGTGCAACAGCCGCCACTTCGAATGAAGCGCCGATGTCATGGTTCGCCTGGTGGTGGAAACTGTTGACGGACATTTCGGTCGTTCCGACAATCTCATGAAGTTTTGTGCCTTCCATCACTTCGATCTTATGATTCAGAAAATCCCTGTTTGAAATCTGTCTGTGCTGAATGAGCCTCTCGTCATATTCCGAATCCAGGTCCTGATACATCGTACCGCCGGCCACACTGTTCAAGAGTTGGCTGCCCCGGCATATCCCCAATATGGGGATATCCTTTTCCAGTGCGAGACGGATCAGCTCAAGTTCATACTTATCCCGTCCCGCTTCAACCTTTTCAAGTTTTGGATGTGGATTTTCGCCGTAGGTTGACGGGTCGATATCACTGCCGCCGGTCAGGAAAAGCGCATCGATATGTTCGAGCTGTCCTTTGATCACATCATCCTTTTCAACTTTAGGAAGGAGCAGTGGAATACCGCCCAGCTTGGAAATGGAGTAGATGAAAGTCGAGCGGAGTTCAAGGTGATGATCGCCATCAACGACTTCAGTCGTCAGTCCGATAATAGGTAATGTCATAATTATCTCCTTTTTATAAAATAAAAGTCATTATAACAATTAGTACCCATTATCGGGATATTCAACCGGGGATTCGTCAGTTCTCCACGATACCGTCGTAAGAAGGGATCTTTCCCCGTTCGAAACTGCCGAGCACATTGACATAGGCGCCTTTCGATGTAATTCTGTCCAATGCATTCCGAAGACCCGTTTCCTGGATGCCGCTTTCGACATCGATGAAGAATCCGTAGGAGAAGGGCTTGTTCTGAATCGGTCTCGACATCAGATAAACGAGGTTGACATCATTTTCCTTGAATATGCTTAGTAGTTCATTCAAGGAACCGGTGCTGTGATCTGTTTCAATGTATAAGGATGATTTATCTTTAAAATCTGATGACAGCCCGTTTCTATTTTTGAAAAATAAAAACCGGGTCGTGTTGAGTGGATTGTCACTGATATTCTCCCTTATTACGGACATGTCATATAAATTTGCAGCGTGGCTGCCTGCGATACTCGCAATCGTTTCATCCGGTGATTCTTTGACCATCTGTACAGCGCCTGCAGTATCCTGGAACTCAAGTACTTCAATATTCGGGTATTGGCTCAAATATGTGTAGCACTGTTCAAGTGCTTCCGGATGTGAATAGACTTTCGTGATTTCCGATAATTCAATAGGATTTTTAGTGATTAAAGCATGATCGATTTTTACGTAGACTTCACTGATTGCCTCAACTTCCAAATACTTCATCAGGTCAATCGTTCTTGTGATGGGTCCGCTTGTGGAATTTTCGACGGGCAGGGCGATGTAGTCCACCTCGTCATTTTGCAGAGCTTCGACTAGTAATTTAAATGTAAGATAACCTCTGGATTCATAATCTTCTCCATCTGCGAAATTTTTACAGGCAACTGTCGAATAGCTGCCTTCAACACCTTGATAACCGATAATCATATAATTCTCTCCTTTAATCACAAAATCTGATGGTTTTATTTTATGAAAACCTGTATTGAGCTTCATGCAGAGCTCTGTACTTACCTTTGTTGATATTTAACAATTCATCATGTGTACCACTTTCTACAATACCATCATTGGTCACAACCATAATGCGATCTGCATTTTTGATCGTTGCCAGTCTGTGTGCGATGACCAGTGTTGTACGTCCTTCTGACAGCAGGTTGAGTGCTTTTTGAATTTCAAGCTCTGTTGCGGTATCGAGTGCACTTGTCGCCTCGTCCAGGATGAGGATTGGAGGATTCTTAAGGAACATCCGTGCAATCGAAATACGCTGTTTCTGACCGCCGGACAGTTTGACGCCGCGTTCTCCGACGACAGTGTCGAGTCCTCTCGGATAGCCGTCGACCAGTGATTTTAACTGTGCCTTTTCTATTGCATCGTAAACTTCTTCGTCTGTTGCCTCAGGGTTGCCGTACGCAACGTTGTCTCTCAAAGTACCTGAGAATAAAAATACATCCTGCTGCACCGTTCCGATACTTTCCCTGAGCGTTGGCAGTGTGTAATCACGGATATCGGTGCCGTCAATTTTGATCTGTCCATCCGAGACATCATAAAATCTCGGCAGAAGTGCACCAAGCGTCGTTTTTCCGGCACCGCTCGGGCCGACAAAAGCAATTGTTTCCCCTGGATGAATCGTCAATGAAATATTGTTCAGCACTTTTTTCTCTTCATAGCCGAATGTTACATTGTCATATTCGATAAGACCTCTGACATCAGATAACGGGATTGCGTTTTCCTTTTCCTGAACGTCGGGCACTTCTCTTAAAATTTCAGTGAAATGCTTGAAGCCGGCGATGCCGTTCGGATATAGTTCGATGACAGCATTGATTTTTTCAAGCGGCTTAAAAAGAATATTTGAAATCAGTATAAAAGCAGCAAATTCTCCGAAAGTCAGCTCGCCCTGCATCGTGTAGTAGGCACCGGCAATCAGAATGAATACTGTAACCAGACGCATCAGCATATAAGTGGACGAAGTGTTGAGCGCCATAATTTTATAAGCCTTCAACTTTGTGGCTCTGAACGCTTCATTCAACCGTCTGAAGTTGTCCATTTCACGATCTTCATTCGCGTAAGCCTGTACCAGACGGATACCGCCGATCTTATCTTCGATCATATGGTTGAAGTCGGATACACGTGAGAATAATTCCCTGAATGCGACCGTCATCTTTTTATTGAAATAAATTGCAATGATCAGGATGAATGGCACGATGATGAATGAAATCACTGCAAGTTCAGCATGTATGGATAACATGATACCAAAAGCGCCGAGTAGAGTCATTACAGCAATGAACAGGTCTTCAGGACCGTGGTGGGCCATCTCACCGACATTCATCAAGTCATTCGTCAGACGAGTGAGTAATTTTCCTGTTTTAGTATTATCAAAGAAGCGGTGAGACAGCCTCTGGATATGGCCATAAAGATCATTACGGATATCCCGCTCGATATTCGTACCAAGCATGTGTCCCCAATATGTAACGATAAACTGCATAAAAGTATTGAAAGCATAGATCAAAAGCAACCCTGCAGATGCCAAAATAATCCACTGCCAGTTTCCTGAAGGCAGAAGTTCATCTATGAACAGATTGACGATCAATGGAAATGCAAGTTCCAGGAGTCCAACCAGAACTGCACAGAAAAAATCGACGAAAAATAACATCTTATAAGGTGTGTAATAAGAAAAGAATCTCCGCACTCAAATAACCTCTTTTACATTATAATGATGCATATTATTATAGCATGGACAGAGAACCATTTTGATATCCATAATAAAAAATATCGATAATATAAAATGTGTAATCTCAATCAACATGAAAAATTTTCATAAAATTATCAGACTGCATATGCTATTATTGAATTCAAAATAACTCTACCGGACGTGATTTAAGTGAGCATTGCAAGGAAAAAAATTTATGAAGAGATATCTGATATCATTCTGGCTGAAATAAAATCAGGAAAATTAAAGCCCGGTGATAAATTGCCTGTGATTACAAAACTGGCCGATTCATACGGGGTCTCACAGGCATCTGTCCGGGAAGCGCTGAACAGGCTGAAAGTGCTCGAAGTCATTGAGGTCAAACACGGCCATGGATCATTCGTCAATCAGCAGATGCCGCTTGGTTTCGAACAGAACTTCGAAATCATCACCAAAGCGGATATAGCAAATCTTCTTGATCTCAGGAAGATTATAGAAGTGGGATGTGCAAGAAGTGCCTGTGAAAAAGCCGAGCAGAAAGATCTGGAAAAGATGGAAAATACGCTTCAGAAAATGTGGACTGCAGTGGAGAACAATGAACTCGGCGAACAGGCGGATTATGATTTCCATATGGCAATCGCAGAAGCGACCGGCAACCCGCTGCTGATAAATCTGATGGAAGACGTTTCGGATACTATGATCCGTACGATGAAAGAGACGAGAAGAATATGGTTATATGAAACCAAAAAATCAATACAGAAGATTTACGATGAACATAAATTGATTTTAAAGGCGATAAAAGACAAAGATGAAGAAGCAGCGGCGAGAAATATGTACAGACACCTGAAAGAAGTGGAGGACCTGCTGTTGACACATTATTAGGGAATCCCGCTCAGGGGTTCTTTTTTATAATTTTTAAAAAAACAATTGACATTAAGAAAGCGATTACATATCATAAAGTCATCTAGTCATCTAGTCATCTGATGACTAAAGCTCGTATTTTATAAAAAGGGGCCACATCATGTTAGTATTTTTAAGTATTTTACCAGTCTTATCCATCTTCTTCTTCCTTGTTATTATGAGATGGTCTGCTAAAAAAGGTATGTTATACAGCTTTATCATTACTGTTCTGATCGCGTTTTTCGGCTGGCAGATGGGCGTTGTAGAAATTACAGCCGCATCAATCAAAGGGGTCATGACCGCTTTGGAAGTGGGTGTTATCGTTTTCGGGGCAGTGCTTCTGCTTAATGTTTTAAAAGAGAGCGGGGCAGTGGCTACGATACGTGCATCATTTACAAGCATTTCTCCTGACAGACGTGTACAGGCGATTATTGTCGCATGGTTATTCGGTACATTTCTTGAAGGGGCTGCAGGCTGGGGCGCACCGGCCACAGTCGTCGGCCCGCTGCTTATTGCACTCGGCTTTCCGGCACTGGCTGCTGTAATGATTGCATTGATGCTTCAGTCCGCACCGGTTTCATATGGTGCAGTCGGCACACCGATACTTGTCGGTGTGAACACCAGTCTTGAAAACCAGCCGGTAGTGAATTCTTTCTTAGACGGACAAGGTATGGAACTTTCATCATTCATATTCAATGTCGGAGGACAGGTTTCTATCTTCCATGCCATGGTGGGGCTTTTTATCCCGCTGTTCATGTCCGCGATGCTGACCAGATTTTTCGGAAAGAACAAAAGTTTCCTTGAAGGTTTGAAAGTATGGCCGTTTGCGATTTTTGCAGGATTGGCTTTTGTCATTCCATTTTCTCTTACTGCAAATTTTCTCGGACCGGAGTTTCCATCTCTGATTGGTGGACTTGTGGGGCTTGCGATAGTCGTACCTCTTGCGAGAAAAGGATTCTTGATGCCGAAGGACACTTTTGAATTTGAACCGCGTGAGAACTGGGACAAATCCTGGATCAGTGATATAAAGAGTGAACCAAGAGCGCCAAAAGATATCTCGATGTTCAAAGCATGGTTGCCGTATATACTCGTTGCATTGCTTCTTGTAGTGACAAGAATTGAAGCACTGGGTCTGAATGCGTTGCTGTCAAGCTGGTCCGTTGCATTCGATGATATTCTCGGAACAGGCATTGCACACAGTTTCACACCGCTCATGATACCGGGGACCGTGTTCATCGTCGTCGCTATATTGACAGGGTGGATACACAAGCTTAATATGGCCGGAATGGGCGATGCATTTAAAGTTTCAGGAAAAACCATCTTGTCTGCGATGGCTGCATTGATTGTCTCTGTACCGCTTGTACAGGTATTCATCAATTCAGGAATCAATAGTTCAGGGCTTGACTCGATGCCGCTCGTTCTCGCCCACGCCGCGGCCGGGTTGTTTGGTGACAGCTGGCCGCTGATTTCTCCTACTATCGGGGCTTTGGGTGCTTTTGCAGCAGGAAGTAACACTGTCAGTAACATGATGTTTGGACTGTTTCAATTCGGAGTGGCGGACCAGATTAATGCGAACCCGCTCATCATCGTTTCGCTTCAGGCTGTCGGCGGTGCTGCGGGTAACATGATCTGTGTGCATAATGTTGTTGCTGCGAGTGCAGCAGTCGGCATGATCGGCAAAGAAGGTACGATTATTGCGAAGCTTCTGATTCCAACAGCATTTTATCTGGTATTTGCCGGTGCAATCGGTTTTGTATGGATCAACGGCATCGGATTCAATATCGGAACAATCATTGTTTTAATTGTTCTGGTTGTTATCGTAGGGCTCATCCTACGTTCTTATAAGAAAATCGGTTTGAACATGAACGAATAATATATATAAAGGTGACCGGCTTCTGCCGGTCACCTTTGTTTACTGTGTGGATTCATGCTGGAGTTCTTCGAACCAGTTCTGATAGCTTTCAAGTTCATTGTCACATGTGTTTCTGAGTACGATCGGGGATATTATAATATAGTTCTGCTGTATGTAGAAGACATCGGACCGTTTATTATACTGGAAGCTGTCTTTAGTATCTTCAAGGAAATAATAAATGCCCGAGTCGAGGGAAATCAACTTTTTAAATCTGTATTTTGAGACATTTGTGTCCATCGGCAGCACTTTCAGTCCTTTTATATTGGACTTTGCCTCATTGGGAATATTGATGTTAAAGACAGACCGGTTCGGCAGATTTTTATTCATCAAGTTTGATAGCAGTTCATAGATGGTGTCTTTTATTTTTGAAAAGTTAATATTGCATGCATTGAATTCATCAATTGCGATTGCTGCAGCCGGTATATCATGTAAGAAAGCTTCTTCTATCGCTCTTGTAGAAGGTGATTTAAAAGCATCACGTCCGACATTTGCACCGAGATTGATGCCTGAAAAGACAAAGTCGGGGTAGCCGTCGGTAATTTCCTCAATGCCGAGTTTGACACATTCGGAAGGAGAAGCATCCACAGAATAAGCCTCAATGGTATCCGAATACTCCACTTTTTTCAGGCTGAGCGGCCTGTTGAGTGAGGTTTTCACATTGTTGATATAGTCACTGTTCTGGGGACAGATGACCGTAACTTTACCGAAGTGGCTGAGCAGTTCGCTTAAGGCGATCACGCCGGCTGAAAATATGCCATCTTCATTGGTGACAAGTATTTTCAAAATAAATAACACCCTTCCTGTAAAACAATAATTGATGTTTAATTCATATACCGTACCGACCATTGTAAAGGATGATTATTAATTTTATATGAAGTTGAAATTACATATTGTAAAATTGAATGTGATCGGGTGTTTATTTTACGGGGAAATGATAGAATTCGGCGACTGTAAACGGGTAATGTGATAATATAATTGAGAAAAGTTTTGTGTGAAATAATATAGAAATCCTTTAAAATCTGGAGTGGTTCAAATGACAAAATTGAATATCGGCCTGCTGTACGGCGGAAAGTCGACGGAGCATGAAGTTTCAATGCGCTCTGCTGAAAGTATTTTAACAGTGCTGGATACAGATAAATATAATATAATCCTTATCCATATATCTAAAGACGGGGAATGGCTGTATGCTGCCGGCAACGACAAGATTGTCGATTTGAGTGAAAACACGGCGGCAAAGAAATTGACGGTCCATCCTTCCAGACAGCTCTCAGGCCTGCCTGAAGATTTGAAACTGGACATCGTCATGCCTGTCCTCCATGGTACATTCGGTGAAGACGGTACGGTGCAGGGACTGCTGGAACTTGCGGAAATCCCATATGTTGGGTGTAACGTCAGAAGTTCCGCAGTATGTATGGACAAAGATATGACGAAGCGTCTGTTGAAGCTGGAAGGCATCAGTGTTGCGGAGTCTGTGCTGTTCAAACATCACCAGAAGGATGATGTGAACTTTGTTGAAGTAGAAAAAAAACTCGGTCTGCCGATGTTCGTCAAGCCGGTCAATCAAGGATCATCCGTCGGCGTTTCCAAAGTGACGGATGAAGACAGTTTCAAAGAGGCGCTTGCACTTGCTTTCAACTACGACACGAAAGTGATTGTGGAAAGTGCGCTCGTCGGACGTGAAGTCGAAGTGTCCGTACTCGGCAATTCCAATCCATTCGTATCGGTACCGGGTGAAATCATTCCGGATGACGGTTTTTATTCTTATGAATCCAAGTATACTGATGAAAACGGCGCAGCGCTTGAAATTCCTGCGAAGGTGGATCAGGAGACAATTAAAAATCTGCAGGATGTCGCACTGAAAACATTTGAGATACTCGACTGCGAAGGCATGGCGAGAGTCGACATGTTCCTCTGTGAAGACGGCCGTATTTTTGTAAATGAAGTGAATACATTCCCGGGTTTCACGAGCATCAGCATGTATCCGAAGCTGCTCGAGGCATCAGGTGTAGGCTATGCGGAACTCGTTGACCGTCTGATCAATCTGGCAGTTGAACGACATGAATTGGAAGCGGGACTGACGACGGATTTCAGTTAAAATAAAGGTCGCATGGCTCAGTATCATGAAGAGTTGTGCGATCTTTCGTTTAACCCGCGTGAGTGCGAAAAATATACTCTGACTATATGTTAAAATAATGAGAAAGATATATAAGCGGCTTATCCGAATCGGGAAGGGGGATACTATGGCTAAGAAAATGCACGTTTATGACATTACGGTTTCGACGGGCGAAGTATTTAAAAATGTGAAGATGAAAGGGCCGATCAGCAGCATCTATTCTGGTATTGCGAATGATTTCATCCCTGTCGAAAATGAATCCGGCCAGACTGTCGAATTGACGAAATATCAAGTGGTAAAAGCAGAATTGGTAAAGGTCGAAGAATAGGTTGAAATCAATAAAAAGCACCGCGCGAAGCGGTGCAGGTCAGAGTTTTACGGGAACCCGCCATTTCAGCGCGGGTTCCTTTTATTTTTCTTCCATTTCCTTTACTGCTTCTCTGACAATCGGTGCAACTTTTGTGCCGAACAGTTCGATGGTTCTTAAAACCTGGTCATGCGGCATTGTGCCGACAGGTGTCTGCAGTGTGAAGCGGTCGATGCCCATGCGCTTTTTCAGCTCGATGATTTTGGCAGCGACCGTTTCCGGGCTGCCGATATAGAGTGCGCCGTCGGGTTCGATCATCCTTTCGTAATTATCCCTTGAATATGCGCCCCAGCCGCGTTCACGGCCGATATTTGTCATCGACTGTGAGATTGCCGGGAAGAACATGTCTTTCGCTTCCTGGTCCGTGTCCCAGACGAATCCGTGGCTGTTTGTCGCGACTTTCAATTTATCTTCAGAGTGTCCGGCTTTTATGCCCATCTGTTTGTAAAAATCAACAACTCTCGAAAACTGGAACGGACTGCCGCCGATAATGGCAAGTACTAAAGGCAGGCCGAGCTGAGCCGCTCTTGCAGCGGACTGCGGGGTGCCGCCGCTCGCAATCCAGATTGGTATTTCATCCTGGACCGGTTTCGGGAAAATCTCGACATTCTGGAGAGATGCTCTCATATTGCCATTCCAATTGATCTTTCCGCCTTTTTGGAGTGTCAATAAAAGGTCCAATTTCTCGTCGAATAATTCGTTGTAGTCGTTCAGGTCATAACCGAATAAAGGGAATGACTCAATGAAAGAACCCCGCCCGGCCATAATTTCGGCCCTTCCGCCTGAAATTCCATCCAAGGTGGAAAAGCGTTCGTAAACTCTCACCGGGTCATCCGATGAAAGTACTGTGACACCACTCGAAAGTCGAATGTTTTTCGTCCGTGAAGCGGCAGCAGCAAGCACAACATCAGGCGAAGTCACCGCATAATCCTCTCTGTGGTGTTCACCCACCGTGAAAATATCCAGGCCGACTTTATCTGCAAGTTCAATTTCTTCAACCAGGTTCCGCAGTCTTTCGCCGTGGCTGATCGTCTTACCTGTCTGAGGGTCAAATATCGCATCACCAAAAGTGTTGATTCCTAGTTCCATAACTTACCACCACTGTTTTTCCTTATTTTAACATGTGTATATTCAAATAAGAGTTATACTGCTTATGATAAAATAAAAGAAAACCAAATTGGAGTGAAGATTCAATGAAAGATAAACTGATTGAAAGACTGACGCGGTATGTAAAATATGATACACAATCGGATGCATCCAGCGAAAGGACACCTTCCACTGACAAGCAGTGGGATCTATTGAAAGCGTTAAAAGAAGAACTGGGTGAAATCGGCCTGGAGGAAATTACTTTGGACGATGAAGGTTACTTGTTTGCATCTCTTCCTGGAAATGCAGATGATGCGCCGGTCATCGGGTTTTTGGCGCATGTGGATACTGCAACTGATTTCACGGGTACGAATGTCAAACCGCAGGTTGTTGACTACGAAGGCGGGGACATCATTCTGAATGAATCGAAAAATATTGTGCTGTCACCGAAAGAATACCCTGAGTTGAAGAGATATATCGGACACACGCTGATAACGACCGACGGCACGACACTGCTGGGTGCAGACAACAAAGCGGGTATCGCTGAAATTGTCACTGCAGTGGAGCACTTAAAGAACAATCCTGAAATCAGACATGGTAAAATCCGCATCGCATTTACACCTGATGAGGAGATCGGCCGCGGTCCCCACAAATTTGATGTGGATGCTTTCGGAGCAGAGTATGCCTACACGGTGGACGGTGGACCAATCGGCGAGCTGCAGTATGAAAGTTTCAACGCAGCAGGTGTAGAAGTGACATTTACAGGCAACAGTGTTCATCCCGGCACTGCCAAAGATAAAATGATCAACGCGGGCAGAATGGCGGCAGAATTCATCTGTAAGTTCGATGAATTTGATACACCCGAACACACATCCGGATATGAAGGTTTTATTCACCTGATCAGTGTAAACGGAGATGTTGAAAAGTCCAAGGCTCAGTTTATCATCCGTGATTTTGACAAGGAAAACTTTGAAGCGAGAAAAACATTGATGGAAAAGAATGTGAAAATGCTGCAGGATAAATACGGTGCAGACCGTGTGGATTTATATATGGAAGATCAATACTACAACATGAAAGATAAGATTGAACCAAAAATGCATATCGTAGAAGATGCGAGCCGTGCGATGGAGTCTTTGAACATCACACCGGACATCAAACCGGTCAGAGGCGGTACGGACGGTTCCCAGCTGTCATATAAAGGACTGCCGACACCAAACTTATTTACAGGCGGAGAAAACTTCCACGGCAAGTTTGAATATGCTTCGGCTGACGATATGGAAAAAGCTGCAGAGGTCATCATTAAAATCGCGGAATTAGCCGCAGGAAAATAAAAAAGAAGTAGAATCCAAATTTGGATTCTACTTCTTTTTGTTGAGTGTATCGGGTTCGATGATTCTTCCTCTCGCAAGACCCGGCTGGATCGTCTGTTTTGCCGTCACACGTTTGAGCATGAATGACAGCAGCATTGAGATGACCAGCAGAGCGGATGCGATAAAGAATGATAAATTGATGCCGTCGAGCATTGCCTGATTCGTCTGTGCGGCTGTCGGATTGACGAAGCTGCTCAGCCTGAAATTTGTCCAGTTCTGCATGATTGTAATCAAGAGCGCCGTACCGACTGCACCGCTGACCTGCTGGAGCATACTGTTAAGAGACGAGCCGTGCGGTGTCAATTTTGACGGCAGGTCGTTCATGCCATTTGTCATGACCGGTGTATTGACGAGCGTCAAACCGACTGCACGTATCGCGTAGATGGTCAGCAAATATCCGAATCCGGTATCTATTTCCAGACGGCTGAAGAAAAATGTTGTTACAGCAGCCATTGCGAGTCCGATGACTGCAAGTCTTCTCGGTCCGAATATATCAAAGAGTTTTCCTGAGACGGGACTGAGCAGACCCATGATAAGTGCTCCCGGTAATAATAGAAGTCCTGTTTCAAGTGGCGAAACGTCCTGAATTTCCTGAAGGAAAATGGGCATCAGTATCATACCCGAGAAAAGCGCCATGTTGTTCACGCCGATAATGATGGCGGACAGTCTGTACATCGGATAAGTATACACTTTAAAATCAAGCATCGGACTTTCCATCCTCGTCTGACGCATGACGTATATATAAACGGCAATGATACCGATCAGCAATGTCAGCATGACATCAAAGGAAACCCAGCCGCTGTTCCCGGCAGCACTGAAACCGTAAAGGATACCGCCGAAACCGACAGTGGAAAGTATGACCGAAGGAATATCCAGTTTGGCATTATATTTGTTACCGACTTCAGGCAGCTGGTAGTAGCCGACTGCAAGTACAATAAGTAAAACAGGAATCATCATATAAAAGAGCCAGTGCCATGATAATGTCTGGACGACGAAACCTGAAAGTGTCGGCCCGATCGCAGGTGCGAAAAACATGACCAGACTGAACACACCCATCGCCGTACCGCGTTTCTCAGGTGCGAAACTGGTAATCATCACATTCATCAGAAGCGGCATTAGAATGGCAGATCCGGAAGCCTGCAGCATACGTCCGATGATTAAAATGGAGAATGTCGGTGAAAAGCCTGCAACAATCGTTCCTGTGAGAAACAGGAGTTTGGAAGTCAAAAATAATTTACGGGCACTGAATTTCTGCATTAAAAAGGCGGTCGTCGGGACAACGATACCCGAGACCAGCATGTATGCAGTCGTCACCCATTGTACGGTTGAAGTGGTCACACCGAATTCGTCTTTGATCGACGGCAGTGCAACGTTTAAAAAAGTGTTGGATAAAAAAGCGACAAAAGCACCGGAAAGAAGAATGATGATTAATCTATAATCCGGTCTCTGTCCATTTTGTGATGACATGGATACCGATCCCCTAAACAAATAGAATATTTATAATTATATTCCGATTACCGAAATAATCAAGTGTTTTTACTTATCCAATTCTGTTATCTATTAATGTATAGATGAAAAAGCCTCCACTGATTCCGAGAAAAAGGGCAAGCGGTAAGCTATATCCGGCAATCAATGGAACCATTCCAAAAACAAAATTGAGTATAAAGACCAATATGGCCATCAATATTAAAACCAGCAAAGTTTTAGTCAAAAAATCATCCTCCTCGCTTCATGCTTAAAAATAGGTATAATATATAGAAATACTGTTACTATAATAAAGAAAGAGGGATTATTATGCAAAAAGAGTTGCTTACATTTCAATTAAAGACGGTCAGAGGATGGATTAAATATCATCTGGAGGATACAGATGATGATCTGATGGATATCGTTCCTGCAGGGTTCAATAATAATCTGCACTGGCAGTTTGGTCATGTCATTGCAAATATGGAGAGTGAACTTGTCCGTCTGCTGGGCAAAAGTGATGATGTCGAGAAACGTTTCAAAGAGCATTTTGGAACAGGTACGAGTCCAGATGACTTCAATGATGAGACGCCTTCCATAGATGAAATTAAAATTTTGCTGGATCAGCAGCAGGAGGAATACGGCAGCCTGACAGAAGACGGCCTGAAAGAAAATCTGGCGGAACCGTTCATGGGAATGAAGACAAGCTATGAGCTTGCAGGTTTTGTTATATTACATGAGAGTCTTCACGCCGGGAAAATACAGGAAATGAAGCGATTGCTTGAGAATCAGTATCAATTTACAAATGTAATGAATCATTTACATTATGATAACAATATTAATGGTGCTATTATAATGTAGAGGTGAAAAAGTATGAGTGCGATATATGATAGTGTTGCGGCAGAATACATTAAGAATCGAGAAAGCATCCCGGACGAACTTCTTTCAAGTCTGAAAATCAGGGGAATTGATTTTGAAGGTGCTAAAATCGCCGATTTCGGCGCAGGTCCGGGGTTTTTAAGCGATCTGCTCAGCTTAGAAGGCGGTATTGTCGATGCAGTCGAACCTGTTGAGGAATTTATCAACTACGGCAAAGAGAAATTTAAAGACAATAATAAAGTGAATTTTAATTTAAGGCATGCTGAAGAATCCGGTCTGCCTTCAAAGACATATGATATTGTTTTTGTACTCAGTGCATGGCACTGGTTCAAACGGACAGAGACGATTGAAGAGGCGGAGAGAATATTGAAGCCGAATGGTTATCTGATCATCGCAGATATCAATATTGAAAGAAAAACCGGGATAGTCAAAGATACGATGAAAATTATAAAACAAAACAGAAAAAAGTATAAAGTGGACACCAGACTACATACACATAAAAAGGATCAGCGGATCAACAGCTTTCCAGTCCGATGGATACAGGAATGGCAGGATCATAACTTTGACATCAAGGATTTATACAAGAAAAATTACAGGCTTGAATTCGGTCGTGAAGAATGGATCGAGAGGCTTGGCACATACCGCAGCCTGGTGGAATTTAAAAAGAAGCACAGACAAAAAACTCTGAAGAAGATCAACAGGCATCTGAAAGAACATTATAAGGAAGAAAAGTACAGAATCAGGCATGAGCTGAGTGTCGTCATTATGAAAAATAAAAACTAGTCAACCCGAAAAGAGGCCTATGAAGCCTCTTTTTTTGTGAAGATACAAATATGTAAACGATTTTAATTATCTACTTATTTTAATATTGATCTAAAAATAAAATGAGGACACATGAGGGAAATAAGAAAAGAATACATGAAAACGATAACAACACGCATATATATTCAATATAAGGTAATAAATTGAATATAACGGTTTCCGAATGAAATTTGTAATATATAATTTCATTATATATTTGAACTGTCTAAATATTATAAATAGAGTTACTTTAGGAATTAAATCACATAAAACTTGAAAAGTACTGGTGTTACTGATATTATAATAAGTGAAGATAAGTCGTTTAGGCATCTATAAGTAAAATAAATTTCATAATAAGGAGTGTGGATTAAATGTTCGCATCAGATAGCTATTCAGCAGAGTTAAAAATTAAAGAATACAAAACAATCGCAATGAACAACGCAAAACTTGATAATAAGAAAAAGGTTAAAAAATCTTTCGTAAGTAGACTTGTAAGCATAATCAACCTTTAATCATAAAAAGAAACCGCCCCTGAAAAGAAGAGGAGCGGTTTTTTTATCTGCTGAAATTGAGCTGCCAGGATAACCCGAACTGGTCTTGGATATGGGCGAACTGCCGGCCGGGGCCGTATTCGTCAAGGGGAATCAATATTGCGGCATTTCTTTTTAATTTTCTATAGTACAATTCAATCTCATTCAAATCTTTGCATTCTACATAAAAAGACATGCTCGGAGTGAAGCTGAACTCTTTTGGCAGGCTGCTGTCGCTCAACATGATCTGCTGTCCGTTGAGGGATATGACAGCCTGCATTATTTTTCCCGCGAGTTCCGGGTTTTCCGGACCGTATTCCTGTAAATATTGGACTTCTAAATCATAGAAGACATCTTTATAGAAACTCAAGGCTTCCATCGCATTGCCGTTAAATGTGAGAAAGGGTAAAAGTGACTTCATACTATCATTCCCATCTGGTTATTTCACCGTTTTACAGTGACATATACTGTGTATATATATGGTATACTACAAATGAAGTTTATGTAAAATCGTTTGAAATTTTACGCCATAAATTGTAAAGAATTGGGACATAAAAATGAACAAAATTATATTTTCAGGTGTCATTATAGGAACTATAACAGGATTGCTGCTTTTGCTGATGTTTGCATATATCCAAATTCAGTCAGGCATCCCTTTAATGGATTTATTATTGAATGTGGATTTCATCTATTCGGGACCATTGAACATTTTGGTTGAGATCGGTCTGCATCTCATTGTTTCTATCATCATTGCGGTATTATTAAAAGCGGTCTTTGTATATAAACGCTCGTGGTATATATTTGTGACGGTTGTCATTTTTCTGATTACGGTTGCCTTGTACTTTATATTACAGGCGATCGGTCACAGCGTGATCATATTTGATAACAGAATAGGGCTGACCCTATGGACGATATTTCACCTCGGTTATTTTCAGTTAATCTACTACATGTATAAAATCGGCTATTGATTACCTGCTCAATTTTGAGCGGGTATTTTTGAAATTTTAAACTGGAGGCTAGATTATGCAGGACAGGGCAAAGAAAGTGTTGGACGAAATATTACAGGTGAGAGCAGATGTTTTAGAAGATGGAGAAAAACTCTATAATTCCTGGCTTGAATATAATATTCGTGAACCTTATCAGAACAGTGCGCAGAATTTGGCGAACTACATGGCTTTCAGGCAGAAGGATATGAGACATCTTCAGGAGGAGCTGATTCCCTGGGGCGTATCATCACTCGGACGTCTGGAAGTGGATGTGATGGGTACTTTGAGCGCGGTAAGTAAAACCTTGAGTCTGGTGGCCGGCAACGAACTGGAAGACGAAACGATCGATTACCGTTCTCTGAGAACATTTGAAAACCGTTATAATCTGCTCAATAAACACACGGATGAAATATTTGGTACAGGCAGCAGCGAACGCAACACCCATATATTGGTGACGATGCCCTCGGAAGCAGCTTCAGATAAAGAGATGGTCGGAAATCTGATGGAAGCGGGTATGGACATGGCGCGCATAAACTGTGCCCATGACGATGTGAGTGTATGGCACAAAATGATTGAAAATATTAAAGCAGCATCGAAAGAGAGCGGACGGAACTGCCAGATTTTAATGGATATCAGCGGTCCGAAGATTCGTATAAAGAATTTACTCACATCCAAACGGAATCCGAAACTGCTGGTTGGTGAAGAATTCCTATTGTCGAATCAGGAAGCGATGACGTTGTCGAACGGTATAGAAATTGCGATTAATACGACCGTCCCGGAAGTTCTGTCGAACGTGGACAAAGGTCAGCTTGTGAAGCTTGACGACGGGCATATTGAAGCGGAAGTCGTTGAAATCAAGGATGAAGGTCTGATTTGTGAAACTGTGAAAACCGTCAAAGAGAACGGCGTCAAAGTGAAAACCGAGAAAGGCATCAACTTCCCTGATCTGGATATCAGACTTTCAGTGCTGACGGAAAAAGACTATCAAGATTTAAAATTCGCAGCTGCACATGCAGATGTCATTGCTTTTTCATTTATAAAATCAGCTGAAGATATTGAAACAATTGAAGATGCCCTTGGGAAAGAACTGGCTGAAGATAGAGCAGCACTGCCTGTTGTCGCCAAGATTGAAACAGCAGAAGCGATTGACAATATACCGAGCATCATCGCAAGCGGCAGTGCAAAAAGACCGTTTGGTGTCATGGTTGCACGCGGCGATCTGGCCGTGGAAATCGGTTATGAAAGATTGAGTGAAATACAGGAAGAACTGCTGTGGATATGCGAAGCGGCACACGTTCCGGTGATATGGGCGACGCAGGTTCTGGAGTCACTTGTTAAAAGCGGCATCCCGACACGTTCTGAAATATCGGATGTTGTTGCAGGCTCGAGAGCAGAGTGCATCATGCTGAACAAAGGCGATTATATCGTGAGCGGTGTTAATGCCGTGGACGATATATTAAAAAAGTTTGAAAACCACCATCATAAGAAAACCTCGATGCTGCGGGCGCTGAATATTGCAGAACAGCAGTTTCAATAGTATTCAGGCACAGTCCAGGACAGGGCTGTGCCTTTTTTAGAGTGTGGTTAATAAAGGCGTGCTGAATAAGCCGGGATGGTTATGGGATGTACTCGGTGATCGTCAGCAAAAAACGAGCAAGTCATTGAATATTAATCATTTAATCGCATATGGATATTATTCACATACGCGTCAAAATGGATTTTATTTTATAGAGCTTAAAGGAGGGAATTTATGAAAAAAGCTTTGGCGATTATTAATAAAAAGGCCGGGCAGCGGCGGAACGGATCTCTTGAAGAGCAGTTGATACATAAATTGAATGCTCAAAATTATGAAGTGATGATTAAACATACGCCTGAAGGTGGAGCGGAGGCACTCACAAGACATTATGCGAACGGCAAAGAGCTTTTAATAATAGTCGGAGGTGACGGCACGATCGGTGAGGTCATCAAAGGCCTGTGCCTGGAGGAACTTCAAATCCCGATTGGTATAATTCCCACTGGGACCGTCAATGATTTAGCGCGTGTTCATAAGATACCTCTGGATGCTTCAAAGGCCATCAGTCTGCTCGATATTGAAAATACTATTTCTTCAGATACGATTAAATTGAATGATACATATGCTAACTACTTATTCGCACTGGGTTCTTTTATGACCGCATTCGCAAAAGTTGGAGCTGGTACGAAAAGTAAGATGGGACGGTTTGCCTATCTGTTTGCAGGCATCAACATGTTGCTTCAATTAAAAAGTTACAAAGTGAAGATTAAGACGGATAATGAGGCATTTGAAGCTGATTCGCACCTGACGATAGTGACGACGGTGTCTTCTGTGGGGAGCATCACCCGGCTGATAGAGAATGCGAAACCGGATGATGGTCTGTTGCACATCATCAATATCGAACCGGTCAATCCTTTTGAAGCGGCGAAGATTATATATCTTGCTGTGACCGGTAAGATTGCGAGTCACCCTAAAGTGAATTATTTAACATCTGAAAAGGTGGAAGTAAGCGCAATCGGGCTGAAGGATATGAATATTGACGGCGACCTTCATGATTATGCCGATGCAGATTTGGCCGTCATGAAAAACAGAATTACTTTATTGAATCAAAGCAAGTAGTAAGAATAATTAAACTTATACTCATCGTATTGAAATATTATACTAAAGGCTATATGCTATACCGGTGATTACTAATAATGAGGAGGCATATCGATGAAGATCAGAAAAAGACTCAGGAAAACAAACTTTGAAAAGAGAAAATTATCTTGGAACCCGAAGATAACGATGCAGACTTTAATTAACTTTTTGACTATTATTGTGGGTTCATTTTTATTTGCAATAGGGGTCAACTCGTTCATGATTGCCGGCAACCTCGGTGAAGGCGGCTTCATCGGTCTGTCCATCATCCTCTACTATGCGTTCGGAATTTCGACAGCAGCCAGTAACTTTGTGCTCAACTTTTTCATATTGATTGTCGGGTTTAAATTTTTAGGCAAACGGTCGATGTACTATACGATACTTACAATTCCAATGACTTCATTGATGTTATGGATCACCGAAGACTGGCAGGTCCAGTCAGGTGAAATATTAGTCAATACCGTATTTGGCGGTCTGTTTATCGGCCTTGGTATCGGACTGATTATCCGTATCGGTTCGACAACTGCAGGGACGACGATTTTAGCACGCATGGCGAATAAATTTTTCGATGTCAATGTGTCTTATGCGCTGTTATTTTTCGACGTCATCGTCGTAACGATCGGGGTACTGACAGTGCTCACACTGGAACAGGGCTTGCTTACGATCATCGCCTTATATGTTGCGACTAAAGTGATGGACTTTATTATAGAAGGTATGAATCCTAAGAAGGCAATTACGATCATTTCGGAGAAACCGGAAGTGCTGGGTAAAATGGTCAATACGGAAATCAGACGTGGCGTGACGATTATGGATGGCAGAGGGTTTTATTCCAAACGGGATAAAGATATTTTATATGTCGTCATCAATAAATCACAGCTGACAAGATTGAAACGACTGATCAAGAAATACGACGAGAATGCATTTGTCGTCGTCCACGATGTGAACAGTGTACTCGGAAATTACTTTATATAATATAAAAAAGACAGGCGCCGCCTGTCTTTTTTTATTTGCTTCTTTAAAGTTATGTTAATTATTATTATCTTCTTCAAATAATTTTTTAAAGGGGAGTGGGTCTGCACAGGTGCAGGCAGGTCCGGCGTTTAGATGTGAGGCGAATCGTTTCCAACTAAACGGAAGAGGCTGTTTTCTGATTAGATGGCGAAGGATTTCTTTCTATCTGAACGGCAAAGTCGATTTTCTGTTCAGATAGCATGGATTAGGGCATCAACTAAACGGAGAGGACATTTCCTGATTAGATGGTATGATTTTCTTCTCCAACTAAACGCCTGCGCGTCTGCACCGGGAAAAGCCCTTCAGATGAGCAGGTTTTATTGCCTGCATCTCCGAAATACATGAAAATCATCCAGGGAAGTGATCTGCTCAAAGCCTTTATGATGAAACCAGTTGATTGTGAAGGATTTGGTCACTTTTCTGCCGGAAATGATGTAGATGTCATCGACGTCCTCGGCCTCCTGCAAATATAGATCCAACACTTTGGAGGCGATGCCTCTGGAAACGTAATCGTCATGGATTAAAAAATTATTAACATATTGGGTGAAAGTGTAGTCACCTGAGGAGCGGAGAAGACCAATCAGTTTGTCATCTTCCCATGCGGTAACGACATAATCTGAATTTTTAATAGCATGATGCAGCACATCATATCGATTTTCATATTTTTTAATGTTTTTAGGTTCGAAGAATTCTATTAAAGAGTCTTTAGAAATATATTTGTCTGTCGATAATTGAATCATCGCAATCACCCCTCTGATAACACTATCTTAATAGAATAATCCGAAAATTGAAAGAAGTAATTGTCTTTTGGGAAAACGTTTTCTATAATTGAATTGATATATGTAATTTTGATTGAAAATTGAAAATTTATAATTACTTGGGGGATGCTGATGTTTTTAGCAATATTTAAGGAGACTGCGAAAAAGATTGTACGCAATAAAAAGAACAGGCTGATACTGATTTTGTCTGTAATTGGCATTGTTCTTTACGCAACTTTGGCAGTTTCCGACAACGAAAATATCCTGACCGTCGACAAGGATCAGATTGAACTTGAAACATATGCTGAATATGGTCAAAAGGAGTCGCGGCTGGATGCGGGGGACATAGCGGTCAATTCTTTTACAGGTCTGGATACATATTCTATGGCCAAAAGGGAGTATGAATTGAATTACTCTTTTTTAAAAGCGATTAATGAAGGGGATATTACCCGGCTTGTAGATCTGCAGACATCTCAGACACCATCGTTTCTGATGGAAGATGTCCATAAATATCTGGATGAAAAATATGCCGGTGATTTTCAGATGAAAGAATTTGAACGGGTGGCAATTTTTCAGCAGATGGATGCGCTGGCTGAACTGGACAGTGTGAATACTCATATTTACAACAATAAAAGTGCGTTCCAACAGCTGCATTCATTTTTTACAGGATTCGGTCCTTTGATTATTTTATTTCTTACTATTTTTGTCGCAAGTGAAATTTTGACCGACGACAGAAAGCACAGGACGATAAAGTCCGGCCAGCCGCTGGGCTTCAGAAAATACATATTTTATCAGTCGGTCACGGTGTTTTTGATCATGACAGCTGTGACAGCTGCTCTGGTTACATTATTCATATTGGTGACGGGATTATTGTACGGTTTTGGTCCGCTCTCTCTGGATGTGACGCAATACGCTTATCAGGATGGATACCGCGGAGAGGAAACGAACTTCTTTGATATTCCTTTAAGCACATTTTTAATTCAGTCAGGTGTGCTGACAGTGATCTTAATCTATTTATTCATCCGCATAAACGCAGTGCTCTCACTCGTATTCAGGCATGATATTGTCGTCATGATCATCGGATTCTTATTGGTGGCGTTCAACAGAATATATTCAGGGGGCAGCGAAGAGACGTTACTGGGACTGCCTGCCCATATATTTCCGCAGAACTATTTTGAGTTTGGAAATATTTTGAACGGTGTTCAGAACTACTTGACGATGTCGGATCGGTTTACTTTTATGAACGGACTGATTGTACTTGCAGTAACGATTGTCGTCATAGAAATCATTTTATACATAATCATTTTCTGGATGGACCGTCAGAAATTTGAAAGGGCGGTGGGCTGATATGCGCATGTTTAAATGGGATTTATTAAAAATATTGAGAGACTGGAAAGTACGTATCATTCTCATTGCACTGTTCTTATTCATAGCGAGCTTTTCGACATTATACCAAAACCGCTCGATTGAATTGCCGCTCGAAGAGACGCGCGAACAGTATGATCAGACATTCGCGATTTTCAATGTCATACCGGATGAAGATTTCGAGACGGAAACCGGTCAGGAAATTTACGATAAGCTTGCCGAGCAACAGGAAATACTCGGTAACCAGCGTTATATATTGAACCAAAAAGAAGGCAATACAGTCGAAGGGCTGGAGGATATTGTCGCGGACTATGTCGAACAGGGCATTATCATGACTGAACATCAATTGTCATTTTATGAAGCGGATGATTTTGAATCACAGGAACTGCTGATCAGCTTTATCCCGTCTGAAGAAGAGCTCGAAGAGGACTTAAGATTTTTAAATTATCTGCAGGAAGAAAATGTGGAGATCGATTGGAACCCGATGTCGCCGTCGCTTGTTCTATTCAATCTGGTGAATCTGATTTCCGGGGTCGTGACATTTATTATTGCAGCGATACTGGGCGCCGACCGGTTTTCAAGAGACCAGGAACATCACTGGAGTATTACGCAGGGGGTACCACTGTCCTGGAGTGCCCAGTGGCGGATAAGGACGCTCATTTCCTGGGTGTTGATATGGCTTGCAGTCATAGCAGGCGTCTTGATTTCCTACTGGATCAATACACTGTCCTCCGATTCGGGAACAATCCGTTATCCTGTATCCATACTTGGCGGGGATAATGCGGAGTACATCAGCATACTGGAATATTCACTGCTGGTCATCTTGCTTTCGATGATACTGAGCTATATCATCGTCAAACTGTCTACGGGGCTGAGTTTCGTATTCAGAAATATTTACCTGACGATTACTCTGGTCATTGTAATATTTTATATACCGGTCATACTGCTTCAGTTTCCGGCGATGGCGGAATGGAATCCGCTGACGTACTTGCAGGTTCAGCCGCTTATCAGCGGAGAGTACGCAATTTCGGAAAACATCAGTGTGCCGAGAATTATAATAAACTTCATCATCTTATATATCATTTTGGAGATTATTTTTTATTTCATATTCAAATTGATTCCAACACGTACAGGCAAGCTTGAAAGGAGGAAAAATTAATGGCACTTGATGTCAAAAATTTAACGATTAAATATGGTGACCATACAGTTTTGAACGAAGTGAACTTTAATATCGAAGACAGTTCCATCATCGGGCTGGTTGCACCGAACGGCACCGGAAAGACGACACTGTTCAATGCGATTATCCGTTTCATCCCGATACATGAGGGCAGTATTACGATAGACGGCAGGGAATACAAAAATTCTTCGAAGGATATTAAAGAACTGCATAAAATTGTGACGTTTTTCCCGGATCAGGCTGAGCTCTATGAAGATTTCAACGGCTATGAGCATATTCAAATGTACCGCGATATTTGGAATAAAGATAAAAAGGATATTGATGACATCATCACCAGGTTGAATATGGACAGCTATGTTAAAAATAAAGTGAAGACCTACTCCCTCGGTATGAGGCAGAGATTGTGCTTTGCGATGATGATTGCCGCGAATACAAAAGTGATGTTCATGGATGAAATCATGAACGGGCTGGACCCGGTAAATGTCGAACTCGTGAGCAATGTCCTAAGGGAAATAAAGGAAGACGGCAAGATTATCATAGTGGCGAGTCATTTACTGGATAACCTTGATGAGTATGCAGATGAAATCTTCTTTTTAAATCAGAAAGACGTTTATTATACTTACAATCGTGAGAAGGAAATGGATGAATACATCAAGGGATTTATTGATAAGGAAGCACTTGGGAAGCTGGGTGCTTTACCCGGTAATACGCTCTATTTGAACAACAATAGAATTTGTATACCGACTGCGGGACTGCACAGAGAGGCTGTCAATGAAATGATCAATTTACTGCGCGGCTTGAGCAGCCGGTCGGTCAGTCTCGGCCCGCTTGGTACGAATGAGCATTATTTGCGCATTTATAAAGGGGAGCAGTCATATGAAACAAATTAGTGTGCTGCTTATGACATTATTGCTCGCAGGATGCGGGTTTTCTGGCATCATGCCTGAGAAATATGACGGCGAAGCGTTTGAGGTCGATGAAGAAGCTGCAGAACTTTATGAACAGGAAAATAAACTGCTGAACAGCGGCATGGAGGACCGCTTCCATTTTATGAATGCGACCGTACAAAATACTGCTGAAAGCACGGGAGAAACGGTAATGATTTCCTCCGGCAGTTATGAAATAGGGGAAGATATCGAAGAAGGCAGATACAGAATCGGCCAGGGTGATACGAGTGCGGGTGCACTGGTCACTTATGACTCTGAAGGGACACGCATCGTTGAAATAGCGATGGACTATTTTACAGAACAGATTACCCTGGATCTGACGGACGGTATGCAGCTTGATTATAAATCGAGAGATGCTGAAGTAGAGCTGATTCCTGCAGGGGAAAGCATGATGAATATCACTGCTGATGAGAGTTTTATTATACCGGCGGGCATTCATGAAGTCGGCAGACATTTGGAGTCGGGGGAATATTCGCTTGTAACAGATCATCTGCCTGTGCAGCGAGCTGACGGTGAAAAGGACGTTTACGTCAATTATTTATCGACCTCATCTTATATTGTCAATGAGCCCCTTCTTGAAGAAGAGGTAATGGACATTGAGGAATTACTTGTCACTTTAAATGAAGGTGATATGATTATTACAGAGTATCCAATAACAATTAAGAAAGAGTGAGCGCAGTAATGGAATTTTACAATTATCAAAAAGCAAATGTTGAGGCAACACCTGAAAGAGTGTTTGAATTTGTGAATGACGACGCAAAACTGCAGGAAATCTTCAGCATACTGGATAATATTGAATATAATACAACTGAAAAAAGAAATGAAGGCACTAAATTCCGAACAACGTTGAATGTAAAAGGAAAAACATACCGTTTCCGCAGTGAAATCATTGAGTATCAGTCAGACAGAAGAATCACTGTCCGCTCAAGATTGAAGCAGGGCGACGTGTTGACACACTTTACTGTCGTTCCGAATAACGGCGGTGTGGACATTTCAGTCCGCTCGGAACTCCGTAACGGCAAAATGGGCGCTAAAGTACTTGTGACAACGATGAAGCCTGTTGTAAATATCGTCATGAACCGCGAGCTGAACAAGTTCATCGGTCATATAGAAAAATAAATGATATTGGAAAAACAAGTCATTGCCATGGCTTGTTTTTTTATTTTAACAACAATAGAAAAAGTTTATCTTTATTCCTAGTATATTACTATGTATAATATTAATCGAAAGGAAGGATAACTATGAACAAATTACATATTTTATTATTTGGAATATTGCTGCTGCTCGCAGCCTGTGCGGATGACAGTGACGTTGAGGAATCCGCTGAAGAGGGTACGGCAACTGAGGAGACAGCTGATGAAGAGATCACATTCAGCCTTCAGGCATTGCCGAGTTCACTCGATCCGCATGCAGCCAATGACGGCTATTCATTATATGTTATGACGAACATTTACGAAACGCTTGTAAAGCTCAATCAGGATCTTGAGCTTGAACCGGGGCTTGCAGAGTCGTACGAACAGGTCGACGACACGACTTGGGAATTTATTTTGAGGGAAGATGTTACATTTCATGACGGCAGCGAATTCAATGCTGAAGTGGTCAAGGCCAACCTGGACCGTGTCCGTGATGAGGCAGTCGGCGCGCCTTTAGAATTTTTATTTACAGAGATTTCGGAAGTGGAAATCATCGATGACTATACTGTTCAAATACATACGAACGAACCGTTTGCGGCACTGCCTGCACACCTTGCACATCCGGGCGGACATATGATCAGTAAAGAAGTCATCGACGCGGATTACGCACAGATGGAAGAGGGCGGAGACCCATTGACAGAAGTGCATAAAAATCCGGTAGGGACAGGATTTTTCGAGTTTGAAGAAGTTGTTGAAGGGGACCACGTCACATTGGTCAGAAATGATGAATACTGGGGAGAGGCGGCAACCCCCTCCAGCGTAACATTCAAAGCGGTGCCGGAAGATGCGACGAGAATTGCTGAATTATCGACTGCAGATGCGGACTTGATTTATCCGGTCAACCCGAGTGATGTCGAGCAGATTGACAGCACAGACGGAACTTATGTTGAGCAGAATGAAAGTGCGAATATGACGTATATGGGCTTCAATACTGAAGTTGAACCGTTTGATAATGCGGATGTCAGACGTGCGATCGCAATGGCAATCAACAAAGAAGATATCATCAATGAAATGCTTGAAGGGATACCGGAAGTGGCGACGACACCGTTGAACCCGACAGTGAACGGCTACAGTGAAAATATCGATCCTGTCGAGTATGATGTTGAAGCAGCGAAAGAATTGCTCGATGAAGCGGGATACGGCGGGGGTTTCACTGCTGAAATCCTAGTCAGGGACAGAACGACTGCGGATATCGCGACATTCATCCAGGGAGAGCTTGAAGCATTGAACATCGATATCGAAATCAATCAGATGGAGTCCGGCGCTTATCAGGAATATACAGCAGACGGCAACCACGATATATTCATGGGCGCCTGGGGGACTGTGACGCTGGATGCAGACTACGGTCTATACCCGATGTTCCATTCTGAGAATATCGGCGCACCGGGTAACAGAACGCGCTATGTGAACGAAGAGGTGGATACACTGCTGGACGATGCACGTACAGAAACAGATGAGGATAGAAGGCATCAGCTGTATGAGGATGCCCAGCAGATTATTGTGGACGAGGCACCGCTTGTCCCGATTTACCATTCCGTTCTTCTTGCAGGTCTTCAGGAAGATTTGACGGGCTATTATCAGTATCCGAGCAGTTTCCCGTACTTGAAAGATTTGAGCAGGGAATAATATTCACAAATCCTTTAAATTTTTATGGTTGTCTATTCAACTTATTGGTATAGTAATAATATAGAAAAAGATTGAATGGAGGTTTACCATGGAAGTCGTTACAGCTGAAGATTATGATGGTATGAGCAAAGAAGCAGCAAAATTTATATATGAGGCAATTGAAAAAAATCCGAACATCACACTCGGTTTGGCAACCGGTTCAACACCACAAAAAATGTACCAGTACCTGGCGGAAATGCTGAATGAAAATAATATAGATTTATCGAATGTGCATACAGTGAATCTTGATGAATATGTCGGACTCGATGATGACAACAAACAGAGTTATCATTACTTCATGCTTAAGGAATTTTTCAATAAAGTGAATATTCCTTTGGAGAACACACATATACCGGATGGTAAAAGTGAAGACCTGGAAGCGGAAGTCGCAAATTTCGAGAAAATAATCACGGACCTCGGCGGCATCGATCTGCAGTTACTCGGTGTCGGCCGTAACGGCCACATCGGCTTTAATGAACCTGGTACTCCGTTTAACAGCAGAACGCAGGTCGTCAGCCTCACTGATGTGACAATCAAAGACAATTCAAGATTCTTCGATAAGATTGAAGACGTGCCTACACGTGCACTGTCCATGGGACTTGAGACAATCATGGATGCCAAATCCATCTTGTTCCTCGCTTCCGGAGAAGCGAAAAGAGATGCGGTCAATTCATTGATCAACGGTGAGGTCACTGAAGAAATTCCGGTAACCATTTTACAGAAACACGATGATCTGACAGTGGTGCTCGACAAAGACGTCCTGGGCGAATAAAGATCGTCCGCTTATTAAGAACGCAGGCTCAACAGGGTCCGCGTTCTTTTTTTATGGGTTGTTATCATTGGCTCCCTGCGTTATTGTGCGATGTTGAAAGCGCGCGTAAAAGTTCCGTTAAAAAAGCCGGCCCCCGATTATCGGGGACCGGCCCTTTTCAAAAAGTTACCCGTCTTTATTGAATTTTTTAATGTTCTTGATGATGCCTTTATCCGTCGACAGGATGCTGCGTTTATAAATTCTTGCGGCAAAGTAGACGGCGATGATGATGGTGATGATGACGATTACGATACCGATCCACACGGTGATGTGTGATGTGCCCGAATCGAGTACTCTGAGCGGCATCACAAATGGTGTGAAGAACGGAAAGTAGCTTGTTATCTTTACCAGCATGTTATCCGGATTGAACAGGTTGAACATTCCGAGATACATTCCGCCGATTGACATCAATGTGATCGGCAGCAATGCCTGCTGCAAATCTTCCATACGGCTCACGAATGAACCGAGCAGGGCGGAAACGGATAAGTAAAGAACCAGTCCCAGCAGTAAAAATACGAGGCTGTAAATGATCATCGGCAGTGTACGGTCGTCTGATTCCAGCCCGAATTCTGAAATGATTGCGCCGATATCGACAAAGTAGATGACCGCAATGATTGTCAAAACAAAGAAAAATAACTGGGTAAGACTGACACATATAATGGCCAGGATTTTCGCAAACAGATGGTTGACCGGTGAAACGCTTGAGACAATCATCTCAATTACCCGTGATGATTTTTCCATCGCGATTTCAGTACCGATCTGGCTTGCGTAGTTGATGACGACGAAGAACATGACAAACACAGTGACGTAGAAAATAACAATGTTCAAATAGTTCGGTTCGTCCATGCCCCCGGTTCCGGTGGAATCTTCATCGGCCGTTGATTCTGCGGCCTGGAAATCAACATTGATTTCAGCTGCCATCAATCCGGCTTCTTCTTCAGTCAAATCCAGTGAATTGACAACCATCTGACGGTTGACCGAATCGAGTGCCATTTCAATTTCTGTCTGCTGTCCGCTGCTGATTTCACTGTCGCTTTCGACCGTCGCAGTGATCGGAACCGTATCTTCTACTGTCAGCAGCATGTCACCGTCCTCGTCCGTCACAGTGATATTTTCACTGAATTCTGAGATGACTGCTGAAAACTGCTGGGTAAACTCTTCGGATGCCTCGAGTTCGACCGTATTGACTTCTTCTGATGAATCAAACAAGTTCATGATCTTATCGAAATTCCCTGCAAGAATGATCAGCAGCATCACGATGACTGTCGTGATGATGAACGACTTCGCTTTGACTTTGGATAAATATGTGTGCCAAAAAGTAGTCATGAATTTATTCATATTGACGGCCCACCTTCGCAATGAAAATATCGTTCAGTGAAGGTTCCATCACCTGGAACCGTTTGAAATAGCCGATTTTGATGATTTCATTGTAAATATCTTCAGCGTATTTCTCTTCGGCTATTTTAATGGTATTTTTATTTCTGTTCTGCTTCATCTCCAGCACACCCGGAAAATCTTTTAAAAATGAAATGTCATGTCTGCCTTCGATGATCAGTTCTTTCTGACCGAAATCGGATTTGATATCATCGATGTTCCCGCTGACGACCTGCTGGCCTTTATTTAAAATACATAATTCCTCGCACAGTTCCTCGACATGGTCCATGCGGTGTGTACTGAAGAGAATCGTTGCACCGTTATGGTTCAGATTTTTAACGGCTTTCTTCAAAATCTCAACGTTGACGGGATCGAGTCCGCTGAACGGCTCATCGAGGATGATCAGTTCCGGTTCATGGATGATTGAAGCGATCAGCTGAATCTTCTGCTGATTCCCTTTGGATAATTTTTCAATTTTCTTCTGTTTATTTTCAGGGACTTCAAATTCTTCCAGCCAAAAATCAAGCTGTTTATCGATATCTGCTTTCTTCATGCCTTTCAGCTTTGCCAAATACTGGATTTGCTCATCGACCTGCAGCTTCGGATGGAGTCCCCGTTCTTCAGGCAGATAACCGATTTTATCAGTCATGGCATATCCGATTGTTTGATCGTTATATGTAATTTCTCCGTCAGTCGGTGTGAGCAGACCGAGAAGCATTCTGAAAGTGGTCGTCTTTCCTGCGCCGTTACCGCCCAGAAAACCGTACATGCTGCCGCTTGGTACTTCAATATTTATATCATCTACAGCTGTAAATTCATCAAACTTTTTTGTTAGATTTGAAAGTACAAGACTCATTTTTATTCCCCCTTGGTAAAAATTAGTTTATCATATTAGGGTATGTTCTAAACAGTCATAACCAAAATATAAATGATAGAGGGATTTATTATGGAAAATAAAGAAAACACAGCTTCCTTCAAAGATTTTATGAAGCTGCTGAATCAGACAAAAGTGAATAAAGGGATGTTCATCGCCGGCATCGTGCTGTCACTTTTCGGTATGATCGGCTCATTGATCGTGCCGCTGTTGACCCAGTCCTTCATTGACGGTTTCAACACCGAAATGTTCACTGCGGGCATTGCGGCCGTTATTATCGCACTGTTTCTCGTCAGTGCGGTACTTGACGGCTTCGCATATTATATACTGGCAAAAGTCGGCCAGACGATTATCATGCGTCTCCGGGAACTCGTCTGGGACAAATTTTTGAAACTTCCGGTGAAATACTTCGACGCCACTAAAAGCGGCGAGTCGGTCAGCCGTCTGGTCAACGACACCGCTATCATCAAAAATCTGATCACCTCCCATTTTCCTCAGGTCATCAATGGTACACTGTCGATTGTCGGTGCGGTCGTCATTTTATTCATATTGGACTGGAAGATGTCACTCATCATGTTCATTGCGGTACCAATCTCGATTGTGATCATTTTGCCGCTCGGACGCCGTATGGGTAAAATCTCAAAACAGCTTCAGGACGAAACGGCATCATTTACGGGCACATCACAGGAAACGCTGAGTGAAGTCCGTCTGATGAAATCGTTCAACGGCGAAGCGTATGAGCGGAAAACCGGGCAGAAAGGCATCAACGTACTGTATAAATACGGCATGAAGGAAGCGGTGATCAACGCGCTCCTCTCACCAATCATGTCGACCGTGATGATGTTCGTCATCATTCTGATCATCGCCTACGGCGGACTGCGCGTGGCGGACGGCACGATGACAATCGGTACGATGGTCGCCTTTCTACTGTATCTGTTCCAGATCATCATGCCGATGACGATGTTCGCGATGTTCTTTACCGAGATGAATAAAGCCCTCGGCGCCACGGAAAGAATCATTAAAATTCTAGATATGGACAATGAACCGGATGCGGGCACACTCTCTGAAAATAATGTGAACTTCAACAGCCTCGAGTTTGAAAATGTGAGCTTTGGCTATATTGAAGATACACCGGTCCTTCAGAACATTTCATTCAAGGCGGAACCGAACCGGAAGATCGCCTTTGTCGGACCGAGCGGCAGCGGTAAATCGACAATATTTTCACTGATTGAACGATATTATGAAATAGATGCGGGCCGTATTTTGATTGACGGCAGCGATATAACAAATATCCCGCTGTATGATTTGCGTAAAAATATCGGCTATGTCGCACAGGAAAGTGCCATCGTATCCGGAACGATCCGTGATAATATCACTTATGGTCTGAACGAAGATGAGTACACGGAAGAAGGCATCAGACAAGCCGTTGAAAGTTCATATGCTTCTGAGTTCATAGAGGAACTGGATGCAGGCATGGATACTGAAGTGGGCGAGAGGGGCATCAAGCTGTCCGGCGGCCAGCGCCAGAGAATCGGCATCGCACGGGCATTTTTAAAGGACCCGGAAATATTGATGCTGGACGAAGCGACAGCAAGTCTTGACTCACGCTCGGAACGGTTTGTTCAGGAAGCGCTGGATGAACTGATGGAAGGACGCACGGTACTGGTCATTGCCCACCGTCTGAGTACAATCATCAATTCAGATAATATATTCTTCATTGAGAATGGTCATCTGACCGGCAGCGGCAGCCATGCCGAGCTGATGGAAACTCATACGATGTATAAAACATTTACTGACCAGCAATTTACACAGGATAAGAGGTAATTATTGTGATAGAACTGTATCATGCATTTGCACCGACAATACCGATTTTTATAGTATTACTGATTGGTATCGTCATCGTGTTTTTAAATTTAAATAAATCTTCAAGCCGTGAAGCGGGCAGCTTCAAAAGAAAAGTGAACCTGCTCATATATATCGGTTTTACAGTGACAATCGTCGGAATGATTCTTGTGACGCTGATGCCGACCGATTATCCAAACCGGCTGCTCCAGCTCGTGCCTTTTTTAAGCATTATGGAAACTTTGCAGTACGCAACGCCGAGAGGCATCGTGAATTCACTCGTCATGAATATCATTTTATTCATCCCGTTCGGATTCTTTTTGTATATATTGACCCGGAGAGTGCTGCTCACAACAGTGCTTGCATGCCTGGTGTCGATATTAATCGAAGTGCTGCAGTATGTCCTGCCAATCGGCCGTATTTCCAACATTGATGACGTCATTTTAAACACCCTGGGCGGAATTATAGGAATGTTGTGCGGAGTCCTTGTTTCAAAGTTACAGATTGTTTATAATATTCTCACAACGGGAAAAGACAAGAGACAGAAATAATACAAAAAGGGGTTGTGCAATGTGTATAAAAGTTTAACAAATGTTGCACTCTTAGAAAATGAATGGATTGGACCCGGCTTAATCGGAACGATTGAATTTGAAAGCGACGGACAATATATTTTTCAGGGTGCGCTCATACCGACGACAGAAAGATTATTTGTAAATCTGGAGAAAAGTGAAGGAGGGGTAGCTAATCATCAGATTAATTATACGGATATATCGATTGTCACCATAGAGCGGAGAGCATTATCGGGCAAGATTTTAAATTTTTGGATTGATGACAGAGTCGAAGTATCCATGAATGTAACTTCAGAAAAAGATTTGAAGAAGTTCATGGAGTTTTATAGAAAGCACAGGGCACACGCATTGAAGTTTGAAAAGATGCGTTATGGAAAAACATTTCAAATATAACAAAGACCGGTTATCAACCGGTCTTTTTATTGTATAATGGAGGAGATATTTTTAGGAGTAGTGGATATGAAAATTAAAGGTTTACTTATGCTCGTCATCGTGATGATTTTGACCGGCTGCAGCAATTTCAGGGAAGTCAGTGTTTCTGAAGACGGCGAAGACCGCCGTATAAAAATCGATAATACCGGTGAAGTGGAAATTCCTGCGGATCCGGAGCGTCTGGTTTTGCTCAGACCGGTGGACGTTCTGAACGCACACCTTCTGGACGCGGATATTTCTGCTGTGACCGCGGGCGTAGAAAACAACACATTTGTAAATGAATATCTAGAGGATGTAGATTTCATAGAATATGAAGACCTTGAAGCGGTCAGGGAAGTCAATCCGGATGTTATTGTTACAAGCAGCCAGGACGTGCACAGTACCGACTATGAGAAAATAGCCCCGACACTCCCGCTGAATTACAGCGGGGAGCTGTTAAGTACATATAGGGACAGAATCTATCTGATCCAGCTGAATAAGATGGGTGTCATTTTGGGAGAACAGGAAAAGGCGGCCGAACTTGCCGATGAGTGGATGGAACGGATAACCGAGCACCGGCGGGGACTTTCGTTCAATCCTGCCGCTGTTGAAGCGGCAGTGCTCGTTCAGGGGGAAGATGGTTTTTATTTATATAATGAGTACTCTGCCTACGGCACGGAAGTGATGTATGATGTTTTAAATTTCAATATGGCCGAAGATGTGCTGGATGCTGTCTCCGAAGACCCGTTCAAACAGTTTGAGATTTCGGAACTGGAAGGTATCGAGACGGATTATATTTTGGTGAATAAAAAACCGGATGCTGATGAGGATGCACTGCGCGAAGAGTTGTCGGATGCTTTGGAAGTAGAGGGTGAGCGTATACTGATTGTGCCTGCAGATGATTTTATAACGAATGATCTGATTTCGCTTGAAGGGCAGACAAACATCATATTGGAACAGCTTGAGTAAAGTGGATGCCGTGACGGGTCCGCTTTTTTTATGTATGATAAAACTATTAAGGACGGTGATATGATAATGAATCAGAATATATATCCTGAAGAATTCGGCTACCATTTTTCGTTTAGAAATTTTGAACAGATATACAAGCAGACGATTTCTGCATTTAAAAAGCAGATGTCGCTGGAAGATTTCGTCGAGGCTGCCGCGGGTTTTGAAGAGGGTGCTGAAAAATTCAATTTAAAGCATCAGTCACAGTTGGAGCCCGGGGTGAAGCGGTATTGCTGGGTGGATGATAAGACCGAACGGATGATCGTGACCGCTTTTAACAATGAGGGTGAAATCATCGGTGTCCAATTTGATATTTATGAGAAGTTTAAGACGGACCGGGAGCTGACGATCAACAGGTATCAGCTGCCGTTTACCGAGGAATGGTTCGTTCTGTGGGGCGGCACGAACAATTTTGTGAATTATCATTATCCGCACAGACACCAGCGTTATGCGTATGACTTCATCCGGAAAATAGGCGGCAGGGCACATGACGGCAATCCGGATGAACTCACGTCCTATTATGCTTTCAACCGGCCGGTGGCCGCACCGCGGGCAGGCACAGTCGTCAGAATACTGGACGGCATTCAAGACAATGAACCGCTGAAGATGAATCTTGATGTGCCGGAAGGCAATGCCATCATCATCGAACATGATAACAATGAGTATTCACTCCTTGCCCACCTCAGAAACAATTCAATTCTAGTTGAAGTGGGCGATACGGTGGAGACGGGTGAAATGATTGCCCAGTGCGGCAACAGCGGCGCATCGGATATGCCGCATCTCCATTTCCATGTGATGAACGGTATAGAGCCGCATGAATCAGACGCCATCAGAATCCAGTTTGCATCCGGTCGTGAACCCGTGCAGGGCGATACGGTGAGAGGCAGAAAATGATGGAAATAAAAGCGAACGGTCCTTATCGTTTTGATGAAACGCTGGATTATATGAAGCATCAGGATGATTGTCTGTACAGGGTGATGGATGATGAGATTTATAAAGCGGAATGGTTTCACGGTAATAAAGTGCTGATGAAGCTGAGTGAATCCGAAGGCGGCGGAGTGAATATCGGGACGGTTGTCAATGAGAGTGCGAACGCTGATGAGATCAAGCGCTACTGTGAAGACTGGCTGGACCTTGATTATGATCTGGATGGTTTCTATCAGTTTGCGGAAAAAGATAAGCGTCTCAGCGGCCTGATCGATGGTCATTACGGCTACCGCATGGTCGGGAAAGTGGATATTGCCGATGCTTTTCTGTGGTCGATACTCGGCCAGCAGATTACGAAAAGTTTTGCTTATGTTTTGAAAAGAAGAGTGATCGAATATTGCGGGCACTTTATTGAATACAAAGGTGAGAAGTTTTATTTGATGCCGAGTGCGGGCGAGATAGCGGGGATCGACAGTGAAGTGCTGCGGAAAATGCAGATTTCCACACGGAAAACGGAATACATTAAAGGTGTGCTCGCGAGTGTGGAATCCGGGGAATTATCAAAATCATATTTGGAATCATTCGATGATTACGATGAAGTATTCAAACATTTGACATCCTTTCGCGGCATCGGTCCGTGGAGTGCCAACACTGTCCTGATGCGCACACTGAAATTCAGAAACGCCGTCCCTGTCGGAGATGCAGGCATAAAAAACGCCATCAAACGGGTGGACGGCCTGGACGCTGCTCCGTCCAAAGGATACATCAATGAAATCACAGACGAGTGGGGGCGGTTCGGCATGTACGGCACGCTCTATATGTGGGGCGCGCTCGGCGGTTAACGAAATAAATAGCTACTCCGGCCAAGTGGAGAGCGGTTTGACCGATAGGCGGGCTCTACCGGCCAAGTGGAGAGCGGTTTGGCCGATAGGAGCCCGGACAGACCTGAGACTCCCAGATGTTGATTATTTATTCTCATCATCTTTCCTGCGTCCCGGTGTTTCCCGTCTGAAAGCGACAATCAGACTGACGACAACGATGATGACGAGTCCGATCATCAGCGGAATTCTGAACTGTTCTGCGATACTGTCATGCAGGAAATAATAAATTGCGATAGCTGCGATGAAAGTGAGTAGGAAATTGAGCCATTTAAAAGCTTTAGTGTCCATAAGTCCTCCAATTATAGTTTTTATGCATAATGAATATTAGTCATCTATTTTTAATAATGTTATCATAAAAGTAAGTCATTTAATTATTAACTAGGAGGATTTATCATGAATTATATTATGAGCGTTCAATTACTTCCGCAGCATCCAAGTCAAAGTAAATTATTCTCTTATATTGACAGCTCAATCGATATTATTGAAAACAGCGGTTTGACTCACTTTGTCGGCCCGATGGAAACGACAATCGAAGGCAGTATAGATGAATTGTTGAACCTGGTGAAAAAATTGAACAGTCATCTTAACGAAGAAGGCTGTGACAGTGTCATCACCAACATCAAGCTGGTTCAATCCAATGAAAAAGTAGCGATCAAAGATATTTTAAAAGACTATTATGAGTTCGATGAAGAAGAATAAAACCGATTAAACATGTAACGGGGTGGAAGTGTGTCAAAATGTCCGATGTGCGGTCATCAGTGGACGTATAAACAAAAATTGCTGGGATATGCATTAAAACCCAGAACGCGGATAAAATGTCCGGACTGTAAAGAATATATAGAACCCGCTACCATATCGGTCATTTTCGACTATTTGGCGGTCATTGTACTGGCGGTACTCGTCTTTTTAGTCGTCCCGTTCATGCATCTGCCGGTAAATACTTCAGTGCTCATTACCGGCATATTGATTGTGCTTTATATATTCCTGTTTATACCACTCACAGTAAAATTCAAAAAATATGATTATAATGTAAAAACACCCGAGTGACGGGTGTTTTTATTTTTTAGTATTATCATAATAAACTTCGCCTTTTGCGATGGTCATCGTAAGAGACTTGTCTTCGTCATACATTACCAGGTCCGCAGGGTACCCGGCCTCGATCAATCCTCTTGAATCCAGCATATCGAGTGACTTCAGTGCATTGTAGGAAGTCATTCTGACGATGTCAGTCCAGCTGCAGTCTGTAAATTCGAACATGTTTTTAACCGCCTGTTTCATCGTCAGCACACTGCCTGCGAGAGCGCCGTTTTCCAGGCGTGCTTCATTGCCGCTCACATGGACATTCTGTCCACCGAGATCATACTCGCCGTCCGGAAGTCCCTGGGCGCGCATGGCATCAGTGATCATAATCATTCTTGAAGACGTGATATTGTCATAGGCGAGACGCACCATTTCAGGGTTCGAGTGCACACCGTCGGCAATGATTTCCACATAAGAGCCGCCTAAAAAGCTGTATCCGACGACACCCGGTTCCCTGTGATGGAGCCCGCGCATACCGTTATAGAGATGGGTGATATGTCTGAGCCCATGACGGTACGCCTCTTCCAGCTGTTGATAAGTTGCATCGGTATGTCCGGCAGACGGGATGATATCCAAGTCATTCAGAGCATTCAAAAACGCAAATTCCGAATCTTCTTCCGGCGCATAAGTGATCAGACGGATTTGATGATTCGACAACTCCTGCAGTCTGCTCATCTCATCCGTATCCGGGGAGAGTATGAATTTTGGATCCTGGGCACCGGGATGTTTTGTGGATATGAACGGGCCCTCCTGATGAATGCCGAGCATTTCAGCGCCGCCGCGGTATTTATAATCCGATAAATTTTTAAGAGATGCCCTGACATTTTCGAATGTGGCAGTCATCGTCGTAGCCAGAAAAGAAGTCGTCCCTGTTGTCGGCAAGTGACTGCTGATCTTTTTAATGAAATGCTCGTCCGCATCCATTGCATCGACGCCGTCCGCCCCGTGAATATGAATTTCAAATGCTCCCGGCAGAAGGTATTTTCCGCCGCCGTCGATGATTTTATCCGCTGCGGGCACGTCCGGCATCCGTCCGGCAGAAGAAATCCTTTCCCCCTCGATCAGCAGCCATTTATTTTCAAATTCAGCTTCATGTGTAACGAGTGTTATATTTTCTATTAGTAAAGACATTACAGACTCCTTTTGAAATAAATTTCACAAAATAAATTATGGTAAATGAAATGTGTGTATTTATACATTTTATTCTATGTGGTATATTTATGTGAGAAATATTGTATTACATAGTAGTTTATCATTAAACAATTTAGGGGGAAAACAATGTTACGTTACATTCAAAACATGGGCCGTGCCTTCATGTTTCCAGTGTCAGTTTTGCCGGCAGCGGCTTTGCTTGTCGGTCTTGGTTTTATCATAATTGCCATCAATGATGCCTTTATCGGGTGGGAATATTTAAATGTCATCGTTGAATTTGTCCAGTCCGGAGGAACTGCGGTGCTTGATGCGCTGGCGATTCTATTTGCCGTAGGTCTGGCGTTTGGGATGACAAAAGACAAAAGTGGTGCCGCAGCAGTTACCGGACTCGTATCATTTACGGTTGTAACGCAAATGCTGCAGCCTGAAAGTGTCGCTGCCATACAGGGCATTGAAGTCACAGAAGTGGGCGCAGCATTTGATGTGATTGAAAATAACGTGTTGATCGGTATTGTGACCGGGTTGATTTCTGCAGGGTTGTACAATAGATTCAGTGATGTCAAGCTACCTGATTACTTAGCTTTTTTCAGCGGGAGAAGGGCAGTGCCGATCATTGCCGCTTTTACGATGGTTCTGGTTACCGGAGTACTGCTTTTCGTGTGGCCGTTCCTTTATGATCTCCTATTCAATTTTGGCCAGTGGATCAGTGGGCTGGGCAGCATTGGTGCGGGCTTATATGGATTCTTTAACAGGTTGCTCATTCCGACAGGTCTTCATCACGCACTGAATTCAGTATTCTGGTTTGACACAGTCGGTATTAACGACATCGGTAATTTCCTCGCTTCGGAAGGTGAGCAAGGAATCACCGGACGTTATCAGGCCGGGTTCTTCCCGATTATGATGTTCGGTCTGCCTGGTGCGGCTCTCGCGATGTATCACACTGCTAAGACCGAGTACAGGAAAGCTGCAGCTTCAGTTTTACTTGCAACAGCGTTCACTGCATTCTTAACAGGTGTCACGGAGCCTTTGGAATTCTCATTCATGTTCCTTGCGCCATTGCTCTATGTCGTACATGCATTACTTACAGGCTTCTCCATGTTCGTCGCTGCATCGTTCGAGTGGACCGCCGGGTTTTCATTCAGTGCAGGCGCGATTGATTACGTACTCAGCTATTTCAATCCGATTGCGAGTCAGCCATATATGCTCATTGTTCAGGGACTGGTATTCTTTGCAATTTATTATTTCCTGTTCAGAATAATCATTTCAAAATTTGACCTGCTTACGCCGGGCCGTGATGCATCCATCATCAGCGCGGAAGAGGAGAGGGATGAAGCATCGGATGATGCTGCTGACTCCGGGCGTGTGGCACCGAGCAAATACACTGATAGAGCAGACAAACTATTAATCGGTCTCGGCGGCAAAGAAAATATCGACACGATCGACTACTGTACGACGCGCCTCCGCATCAACGTCAATGATGATTCAAAAGTTGACGAAGGGGAACTGAAATCAGCGGGCGCCCACGGTGTCGTCAGACCGGGTAAAAATAATATCCAGGTGGTCGTTGGTACAGAAGTGGAACACGTCGCCGAAGAAATGAAGAAACTTGTATAGATTTTAATTTAAGCACCTCATCCGAGGTGCTTTTTTTATTACGTATGGGTTAAAAGTGATACTATGATATTTAAGAAAAGGGGTGAGTGACTATGTTTTCATTTCAGCATCCGGTCCAGATTCATTTCGGACAGGGCGTATTTTCAGAATTGAATAATACTTTATCGTCTTATGATTTTTCTTCTTATGTGATTGTGATGTCGAATTCCCAGATTAAAAATGGCCTGCACCGGTTGGTCGAGTCCCAATTGGGTGAAAAGATAAAAGATGTTGTTACAAATATCGAACCGAATCCGACGCTCGACAATGTACAGAGAATCGTCAATGTCATGGAACAGCACGAAGCGGACTGTGTCATAGCAATCGGCGGGGGCTCGACGATGGACGCTGCCAAGGCGGCATGCGCAGTTTATTTGCAGAGCATAGATATCAATCATCTGCTTGAACATGAAGATTTCTCACACGCCCTGCCGCTGATTGCGATACCGACGACGAGCGGATCGGCTTCTGAAGTGACACCGGTGAGCGTGCTCAACGATAAGTCGAACGGTTTGAAAGTGCCGCTGACCGGCCCGGGCCTTTATCCGACAGCCGCAATCGTCGACCCTGAACTGACTTTGACGTGCCCTCCCGGCATTACGGCGACGTCAGGCATCGACGTTTTGTGCCACGCACTCGACTGTCTCGGTTCGGTGAATAAAAACCCGGTGTCCGACGCGATTGCAATTTCTGCGGCGAAACTGGCATTTGAAAATTTGGAGCATGCTTATCACGAACCGATGAATATTGAAGCGCGTGAAAACATGGCACTCGCCAGCATGATGGCAGGCATGGCATTTTCCCAGACGGGGACGTCAGCGGCACATGCGTTCAGCTACTATCTCACTTCGAATTACGATGTGCCGCACGGAGAAGCGTGTGCGTTCACAATGGATGCATGGTATGTCGTCAATGCGAATCTTGATTCAAGGCTGGATGAACATGCTAAAATGATTGGCTTTTCTGATGCTGAAGCACTGAGCGAACGGTTTAACAATATAAAAAAAGAACTCGGACTTGCGCTCACATTTGATGACCTCGACATCGACCGCTCAGATGTGGAAACGATTGTCGGACGGGGCTTGGAAGCTCAGAACATGAAAAACAACATTGCACAGCCGGATAAAGAAGAAGTCTTACAATTTTTAAGTGTAAAGTAAATTTGATATAATGATTTGAAAAATAGAAAAGGGATTGAAAAATGACGGACAAAAAGAACATCAGAGTCGTTGGGGCTGTCATCGTGAATGACGATGATGAAATATTATGTGCCCAGCGTCCCGAAGGTAAAAATCTCGCATTGAAATGGGAGTTCCCGGGAGGAAAGATTGAAAAGGGTGAAACTGAAACAGAAGCACTTGTGCGCGAACTGGATGAAGAGATGGAATGCCGGATTGACGTCTTGGATAAAATCACAACGACAGTTTATGAATATGATTTCGGCATTGTTGAACTTACGACGTATTACGCAAAAATACTTTCCGGCAAAATTAAACTGCTGGAACATGTGGACATGAAATGGATGAGCCGGGAACATATCGGTGCGCTTGACTGGGCACCGGCAGATATCCCCGCAATAGAACTGATCCAAAATTACAAGGGAGCTATAAGATAAATGAAGGTAGCAATTATAGGCGCAGGCAATGGTGGTATTGTCGCTGCAGCAGATTTAACTGAAAAAGGGCATGAAGTCACTTTATACCACTCGAAAAGTGCACTGAAAGATCCACACCCCAACATCATAGACGGGAACGTGAGTTTCAAAGGCAAGCTGATACATTTTGAACAATATACACAGGATCCGAAACTTGCTGTCGCAGAAGCGGATGTCATCATGACATGCCTGCCGACAAATATTCTGCTGGAAATATTCAAAGAAATCGGACCGCATCTAAAAGATGGACAGATGATTTACATCAACGGTGCAAGTTCAATGTTCAGCATTCTGATCCATCAATATTTAAATGAGACGAGACCGGAGCTTGAAGTTTACATCGGTGAATCCATGTCACTGACATATGCAGCAAGATATGACTACACGGCGAACGAAGCGGAAGTCATTCTGTACAGTGAACACAATCTGTTCAGTGCATATCCTGCAGCAGACACGAAAATCATGCTTGAGAAACTGGATGCTCTGTACGATTGCTTCGTCCCGGCGAAAAATATCATGGAACCGGCACTCAATAACGGCAACCCGGAAAGCCATCCGGCACCGGCGATATTAAATACAGGGTTTATCGACAACCATGGCGATGAATTTTATTTGTATAAAGACGGTGTGACAGAGCATACGATAAAAGTGATTGAGGAAATCGACGTTGAGCGCCAGGAAATATGTAAAGCGCTGGACTTCGATGCGGTCGATAAATCCGAACGCTCGATCCGGAGCAAGTACTTTAAAGAGGGCGCATCACTGCAGGAGCAGTACAATACCAGCCCGATCTTAAAAGATCTGCTCGGACCGACCCATCTCGAAAACCGCTATATCGTTGAAGATGTGACGAACGGCCTGATGCTTTGGAAGAGCATCGCAGAAGCGGTCGAAGTGAAAACACCGACAATCGATTCGATCATTCATCTGACACGTCTGATGCTGGATGATGAACACTTTAAAAACCCACTTACGCTCGAAAGACTCGGCCTCGATGCCCGCAGAGATTTAAACGGGCAGGTTTAAATAATATATTGATGGTGCAGCCAACCTCATTGTGAGGTTGGCTTTTTTGTGGTTCCTCCCGCTTTCTTGATATGCATCAATTTTTAATGTCCAACAACGCTATATAGTTATAAGTGACAAAGGAAAAAGCCGTCGGATCAACACTTTAAAGAGAAAGATTCAAAACTTGGTCTGGATCAATTTAATAAAACCGGAAGCGGCTTATACTTAAGTTAATCAAGAAATAAAAAAACTTTTGGAGGTCATTTATTTATGAAAACTAATTTAAGAACAGACGATTTAACATGTCCGAGCTGTATTAAGAAGATAGAATCAGGCATTGGTAAAACGAAAGGTGTCAGCGACGTGAGCGTAAGGTTCAACTTGAACAAAGTGACGGTCGAGCATGATGACACGGTGACGGGTGACGAGTTGAAATCAACCATCGAAAAACTCGGCTATCCGGTGAAAGCAGTGAAAACAACTGCATAAACATTAAATATTGAGGAGGGGTTAATCATGGCTTTATGGTTTAACAAACACTTGAACAAACTAATGTACACTTCGGGTGCACTGCTTGTGATCGGACTTGTGTTTCTGGTCATGGGGGACTCGGCCATCAGAGATATTACATTCATTTTAGCGGCGCTGGTCGCAATCGGCCCGATACTTCAGCGTGCATGGAGTGCACTTACGGTAAGAAGTTTCAGTATAGAACTGCTGATCACCATCGCAGTCATCGGTGCATTGATTATCCAGGAATATACTGAAGCGGGTATTGTCACATTCCTGTTTCTGTTCGGTGCATACCTTGAAAAAAGAACACTGGCCAAAACGCGCAACTCGATCCAGTCACTTCTGGACATGGCACCGAACGTTGCAAAAGTCATCCTTGACGGTGAAATCGTCGAAGTGGACATTGACGAGGTCGAAGTCGGGGAGACGGTCGTCGTTCAGCCCGGCGGTAAAATCCCTGTTGACGGTAAAATCGTCAAAGGTAAAGCGCAGATTAACGAATCCGCAATTTCCGGGGAATCCGTCCTGCAGAATAAAACTCTTGAAGATGAAGTGTTCAGCGGCAGCGTCATCGACACAGGATACATTGAACTGGAAGCAACGAAAATCGGGGAAGATACAACATTCTCGAAAATCATCGAACTGGTCGAGGAAGCGTCGGAACGTAAAAGCGGTACCGAAAAATTCCTCAACCGATTTGCACAATACTACACACCGGCCATTGTCGTTCTGGCTGTCGTGGTGGGCTTTATTTCACAAAACGTTCACTTGGCAATCACATTCCTTGTCATCGCTTGTCCGGGTGCGCTGATCATCGGTGCGCCGGTCGCGTATGTGGCGGGTATCGGGAACAGCGCTAAAAAAGGTGTGCTGGTCAAAGGCGGCGACACGGTCGACCGATTTGCGAAAATCGATACGGTCATCCTTGACAAGACGGGGACTTTGACTGAAGGACGTCCGAGTGTGACAAACATTTCAATCTATAATGATATGACAGAAGAGGAAATACTGGCATTGTCGGCATCGCTTGAGCAGGTGAGTGAACATCACCTCGGGCGGACGATTGTGAAAGAAGCTGAAGACAGAAAGCTTAAAGACACTGATGTTAAAGTCACAGACGCTGAAACGATCAAGGCGCGCGGCGTGAGCGGTATCATCAATGAAGATACGTATTACATCGGTAATAAAAAGCTCATGGACGAACAGAATATCACCATACCGGAAGCAATCATCAATGATTATATCTCAGAGCAGAAAGAGGGGCAGACGGCGATGTTCATCACGAAAAATGGTGAAGTCATCGGACTCATTTCCATCATGGACAGAATCAAAGAAGACGCACTTGAAGCGGTCAATACTTTGAGAGAACGCGGAGCTGAGAAGCTTGTCATGCTGACCGGTGACAATCGTTACGCAGCTGAGAAAGTGGCGGCTATCCTAGGATTGGATGAATTCCATGCAGAACTGCTGCCGGATGAGAAGATGGCGTATATTGAAAATGAACAGAATAACAAACGTAAAGTCATGATGGTCGGGGACGGCATCAACGATGCACCGGCTCTCGCCCTGAGTGATGTCGGTGTTGCGATTGGTCACGGCGGTACGGATATCGCGATGGAAACGGCTGACGTCGTACTGATGAGTGACAAACTCAAGAAACTCGCGATCGGTTACACAATGTCGAAATCAACGTTCAACATTATGATGCAGAACACAGGTATCGCACTGATTACAGTTGTCCTATTGCTCCTCGGAGTGGTTTACGGATACATCCACTTGGCGTCAGGCATGCTGATCCACCAGGCAAGTGTACTCGCAGTCATCATGAACGCAATGAGATTAATGCCGATGAACCGAAAAGATAACGAAGAAGAAATCTCTGTAAAAGAAGCGGCAGCCTCATAATAGCCATCAAGTCATAAATATTATTATCCCTCAAACGCTTACAAAAAAGCACTCAGAAATGAGTGCTTTTTATTAATCATTCTTATTATGCACTTTTACGTCTGTCCCGCGATTGTCTGCGATTTCCTTCGCTCTCTTTTCAGCATCTTGCTTTTTATCATAAGTCGCGCTCGCCTGCTTGGCGCCGACGGTTTTCACTTTCCATTCATCTTCTTCATAGTATACCTCGACATCATTATCAATCAGTTCCGGACCGCGGCTGTCGTCATCGTCATCATGCTTTTGGAGATCTTTATTCTCCAACTTCTTCAGGTCGTCATCTGATGCACTTTTGTACCAATCCTGTGCCTGTTCAGTGCCGATTGGAATCGCACGGTTCTCATCATAGCCGTCTTCAAGCATCGCATTGATGATGTCGATCGCTTTTCTTCGTTCCAAACGTTCCAGATTTTTTAATGAGTCTGGATAATCATTCATAGTATAAGCCAAGTTAGTACACTCCTTTTAAATATTCTAGTATTATTATACCCGAATAGATTATTTCTAATTGAGGAGGCCGAAATGCTTTTTACTTTCAGTGTTGAAACAGCCGCAAGGAACACTTTCGTGAATATTGACCACCTGGCGACAGAAGCGCTGCAGAAAAGTGGGATTACGGATGGCATCATCGCAGTTTATACGCCCCATACGACTGCCGGTATCACAATTAATGAAAATGCAGATCCGGACGTCACTAGAGATCTTGTTTACGGTATGGAAAAAACCTTTGATAATAAAAAAGAATATCAGCATGCGGAAGGAAATTCGGACTCGCATATGAAATCATCACTTGTCGGCGCGGGTGAAACACTCATCGTACACGACGGTGAAATTATTTACGGTACATGGCAGAGCCTGTATTTTGCGGAGTTCGATGGACCGAGGGTAAGAAACGTTTATTTCAAAGTGATTGAAGGGTAATGGACATAAAAAAGCCTGCACTCTCTTAGGAAAAAAGTGCAGGTAGATATATTAGGAAATATCTATGTAACTATTTATATTTTACCTCTAATTCGAACAAATGTCTACAATTTATTTACATTATCTTTACAAATTTAATATTTATAGGGGAGGCTTTTAATGATGTGGGATTTTATTAAAGGTTTGATTGGATTAGTGTTCAAATTATTCATCATCGGACTGGCTGTTTTGGCCGTCAGCATTGCAATTATCGTATTCCTTTTGAAAAAAGATGTGGATGAAATCAAAGAATTCACAGAGCAGCTGAAAAGGGAAGGACTTAAATTCAATCAATAAAAAGAAAACCGTACGCTGGAGTGAGAGGATATCACTTCAGCGTACGGTTTTCTTTATTAATCGTTCAGGGCTTTGTCGAGCACAGCAATATTTTCACGCATGATGGACTGGTAAGTGGAATCCTCATCATCTTCGTCCATCAGCACCGAGAGGTTGTGGAATTCAAGCGGTTCTGTGTCCGTCGAGTTCTGGATGGTGTCAGTAATGTTTGATGTGACATTCTGCTCATGTAGTATATATTTGATGTTCTGTTCTTCGATGCTGTCGACGATTTCAGTCAAATCCTGCTGGCTGGGTTCGTCATTGTTCAATCCGTTGATTGCGACTTGTTCGAAATGGTATCTCTCGGCAAGGTAGCCGATGGATTCATGGGAAATATAAATGTTGTCACGCGATGTGTCTTCTGTTACCTGTGTGAATTCCTCATCGAGAGCGCCGAGATCGGCTGCGAGCGTTTCATAGTTCTCTTCATAAGTCGATGCTTCGTCCGGGTTGAGTTCAATGAGCTTATCTTTAATCTGTTCGGCCATTGACTGTGCAAGGACCGGGTCCAGCCAGACGTGCGGGTCGGTGGCGCCATGGTCATGTTCATGCCCATGTTCGTCGTGTTCGTGCGCTTCATGTTCGTCGTTTTCGTGGTCATGTTCCATCAGTTCATCTTCTGAAATATTATCAGCAGCCGGCAGAAATTCGCTGTGTTCGCCTACGGCATTTTTGATGCTGCCGGCAACCGGATCGAACGCGTCCGATGTATATATGAAGAGATCGCCTTCGGCAAAGTCAATCATATCTTTCTGGGTGGGTTCGTAAGTATGGACATCGACACCTTTAGGATAGATGGTATTTGCGTCGACGCTGTCACCGCCAATTTGTTCTGCAAAGCTTTTCAATGGAAAAACGGTTGTATAAATTTCAATATTTTCACTGTCTTGCTGATTTCCGCCGTCTTCATCACTGCATGCGGCAAGGAATATCAAGAGTACAATCGGTGTCAGCACTTTAAAAAAATTGTTCACTATGTAGGGCTCCTTTAAATAAGAATGATTACGTTTTAAAAGTATATCGTAATAGTTACGATTAATCAATCTTTATTTATAAAAATATTAATATTATCAGTTGAAAAATTATTATAAAGAATGTAGAATAGATTGGTGACTAAAATGAGGGTCTTAAAAATATACCAATCATCCAGCGTTCTGGATGATCAACTGGCCAGTTGATTAGGAGACAGACCTCACGTTAAATAACTATATAGGAGGGAATATTGATGAGAGTAAATGTTACTTTAGCATGTACAGAATGTGGTGACCGAAACTACATTTCAACTAAAAACAAAAGAAACAATCCTGAGCGTATTGAAATGAACAAATATTGCCCAAGATCAAACAAATACACGTTACACCGTGAAACAAAGTAATCACTTTGGAAGGTACAAAGTCTAAATATTTAGATTTTGTATCTTTTTTTATGAATAAAACCCGGCTGAGCCGAAAGTTGTCCCAGCTCTATGGTTTTTGATATGAATGTTGTATATATATGATACAATTAACTTAAAATAACGATTGAAAAAGGAGTACTAAAAATGACTACAATACTGGATGGTAAGAAGGTAGCCGCTCATCTATCAGAAGAAATCAGAGAAGTTGTCGAGAAATCACATGCTCTCGGCATTACGCCTAAAGTCGCTTTTGTCAGAGTGGGCGATCTTTCCGATTCGATTTCTTATGAAAATGCGGCAGTTAAACGATTTGAAAAATTGGGTATTGAGACGGAGCGTTTCTCTTTCCCGAATGACGTTTCGGCAAGAGCCTTCCTGAGCCGTTTCAGAGAAATCAATGAAGACTATGACATTAATGGTATTCTGCTGCTTCAGCCCATTCCAAAACATATTGATATGAAGCGTGTAGTTGAAATCATGAACCCGGTCAAAGATATCGACGGCATGACACCGGATAACCTGGGCAAACTCATCACCAAAGAAGAAAATCGTCTTGAGCCGTGTACACCGGCTGCGGTGATGGAAATGCTGAAGTTTTATGATATCGACTTAAAAGGTAAAAATGTAACGGTTGTCGGGGCAAGTGCCGTTGTCGGCAAGCCGCTGTCCATCCTGATGATGAACCAGGAAGCGACAGTGACGACATGTAACCTGTACACGGATGATCTGAAAGCAAGATGTGAAAATGCAGATATCATCGTCAGTGCTGCAGGTGCTGTGAACCTGATTGATGAGGCGCACGTAAAAGAGGGTGCAATCGTTGTCGATGTGGGTATCAACTTCAATGATGAAGGTAAGCTTGTCGGGGACGTTAACTATGACGCAGTGAAAGATAAAACATCATATATCACGCCGGTTCCTGGCGGAATTGGTGCAATCACAACGACTGTTCTTGCATATCACCTGATGCTTGCGACTGACTATCAGAAAGAGCCGGTGCTGTTCCTCGACAAGCAGTTGTCATAGCATAATAATATTTAAAATATCTATGAAAGAGATGAAAACCATTTCTTCGTCATCATTTTTCTGTCCGACGACGATCATGCTCCATATATCGACAGAGATGATTTTCAGGCGCACGGAAAAACGGTGGCCGTCATAATAATATTCAATCCGCACTTGTCTTTTTAAGGCAAGTGCTTTTTTTAATGTGCGGTCGATTTCATCCAGACGGTCATCAGACAACTCGGGACGCTCAATCTTCACCTGATCTTCCTGCAGTTTCCGGACATTTTCAAATTGTTCCGGCATCGTGGCAAACGGCGCCCACTTAATCATGCCACGGCCTTGTGGAATATTTGAATTCAGTGATTCTCTCGGCATATCACGATAATCCATAGCAATCTCCTCTCTTTCATATTTTCCAAGTAACTATATTATACGAACATACGTTCGTTTAATCAAGAGGCGGGTTTTATTTACCTATAGAAAAATCATGTTAAAATAAACGTAGCAATCAGAAAAAGGTGACGGTATGAAGAAGTTAATCGTATTAATCATTTTATTGGCAGCTGTGGTTTTAATATTTGTTTTACCACTTGCACCCGAGACGAGCGATACAGAAAGAGTCATCGTCGATCACACTTTGCAAGTCACTGTCCATCCGTCCTGTTTTGAAGAGGCCGGGCTGACAAATTACATAGATGAAGTGTCCTTCAGCAATGCCATGGAAAACTATGAATATGAGATTTCAGGAGAATGTTCAGAGGAAAAGCTGCAGGCAGGAAGAACCAGTGTTTTAAGCAGGATTATGGAAAAATAAAAACTTTTTAAAATAGATTGTTTTTTCTGACAATTGATGTTATATTATTGACATACCATTTTTTCATTCTTTCAACTATTATTTGGAAATAGCCTTCCAATGTAGAAAAGAAGCCGGACACCGGCTTCTTTTTTTGTCGTTTCAGGGAGACTCTGTTGTGGGTGAAGAGCTGCCGGGAGATGTGTGGCTGGTCTGTTGCTGTTGAAACCGCAAGTTCCGGCGGGGATTTCTCGAAGCTTACGAATATCGATGCCGAAATCGTAAGCTCCGGCCGGAATCACTCGAAGCTTACGAATATTGCTGCCGAAATCGTAAGCTCCGGCGGAAATCTCTCGAAGCTTACGAATATTGCTGCCGAAATCGTAAGCTCCGGCGGAAATCACTCAAAGCTTACGAATATTGCTGCCGAAATCGTAAGCTCCGGCCGGAATCACTCGAAGCTTACGAATATTGCTGCCGAAATCGTAAGCTCCGGCGGAAATCACTCAAAGCTTACGAATAACGATGCCGAAACCGTAAGCTCCGGCCGGAATCACTCGAAGCTTACGAATATCGATGCTGAAATCGTAAGCTCCGGCCGGAATCACTCGAAGCTTACGAATATCGATGCTGAAATCGTAAGCTCCGGCCGGAATCACTCGAAGCTTACGCAAAAGACCAGCGGCAGCGCCCGGGCAGGATCAGGTCTGAGATCATTTCCATCCTAAATCAACTCCAAAATCCGGACAGAATAGCGTGAAACACATTTCCATCCCAAATTCACATAAAAAAACGGACAGAAATGGCAATTGCCAAGTTCTGTCCGGACTTCTAATCCAAATCAAACTCCAAAACTCGAAATTCTCTTATCCGAGTGCCTTTGTAATGTTCGGCACGACTTGTTTTTTACGGGAAACGACACCTTCTAATAATGCCGTATCCTCATCGAGTGATACGTCGAATGCTTTTTCAACGGCGCTGGCATCTGCTCCGAGTGCGATGACTGTTGAATCTGATTCCAAAATGTTTGTGATGACGAGTACGAACAGGTCATAGCCTTCAGCTTCTATTTCTTTTTCCACCACTTTGGTCAATTCTGCTTTGCGGGCCAGCACCTCGTCCACATCAACAACGTTGATCTGTGCAATGCGGGTAGTCTTAGGTCCCATCTCGAATGATTTCGCATCACCTGTAATCAGTGCTTCAGCAGATTTTTCTTTAGTTGAAGCGCCTGCTTTCAGCATTTCAATGCCGTACTCCTCAGGATTAACTTCGGCGATTGTCTGTAGTGCTTCCCCTGCTGCGACGTCTTCATCTGTCGTCGTCGGTGATTTATAAAGCAGTGTATCGGAAATGATTGCAGATAACATGAGTCCGGCCATTTCACGGCTGATTTCCAAGTCATTTTCCTTATACATTTTGTGGAGAATCGTTGCTGTACACCCGACAGGTTCCGCTCTGTAGTAGAGTGGTGATTCTGTCTGGAAGTTTGCAATACGGTGGTGGTCCACAACTTTTAAAATATTTGCCTGTCCGATGTTTTCAGCGGACTGCTGGAATTCATTATGATCGACCAGGATAACGTCATCGTCTTCGCCGACTTTTTCAATCTGCTCAGGTGCGCTGACATTGAAATGATCCAGTGCATATTGTGTTTCTGCATTGACTTCGCCAAGACGCGTGGCAACTACGTCGTTGCCCAATTTAGTTTCAATATCTGCAAGTACGATCGCAGAAGTGATTGTGTCCGTATCCGGATTTTGATGTCCAAAAATTTTAACTGCCATTATGAAACTCCTTTTCAATGTATGATAATTTTATTTTAACATTAGAAACCTGCACTTGCTATGGTTCAACTGTTGCACCTAAAGTATTTTTAAAGTGCTCCAGGCTCACCTTGTGGCCGTCGGGGTTGAACGATGCGACACATGATTCCGGCACGATGATGCCGTAGCCTGAATTGTAGGCGTCGACGGCAGTATGCATGATGCAGATATCCGTCACCACACCGGTCAGAACGACGGTATCGATGCCGCGTTCCTGCAGCAGGTGATGGAGCGGCGTGCCGCTGAACGCACTGTAGCGTGTCTTATCCAGGAAGAACACATTATCCTGGCCTTCGATTTCCTTATACTTCTCCAAAACCTTCCCGTAAAGTTCACGGCCGGGCGTCCCCGCAATGTTGTGCGGCGGGAACAGCTTATGTTCCGGATGATGCGTATCGTTTTCATAATGCAAATCCATCATGAAAAATATATTCTCGCCATTTTTATCTGCTGCATCAATTTTGTCTGTAATACTGCTTTCGAGAGCAATCGCAGGTGCCCCCGCAGTCAATTTTCCGTCCAGTGCTACAAAGTCGTAAGAGTAGTCGATGACTAAAAGTGCTTTCTTCATAAAATCATTCCTTTACATAGTTTCTTTTTGAAATTATAAAAATTACATTTAAAATAAAGACCGCCAAAATCGCAATGACAAAGAAGAAAAAGTACAAGCCGCCGTCCGTTCCGGTAATGACAGCACCGCCGATCACCGGACCGAGTATGCTGCCGATACTGAAAAACATGCCGGCAATCAAGTTACCCGCCGGAAGATTGAAATCAGGTGTCATATCTGCCATATAACTGATGCCGAGCGAATACATCGAACCGACAAAAATACCCGCCAAAGCAAATAAAATCATCAGCATCAAGAATGAATCACTGAAGATTTCCATCAACAGGAATGTGCCGAGTCCAAGCAGGAGCAGTATGCTGATGAGCCTGCTGCGTCCGACTTTGTCGCCGAAGATGCCGATCGGCACCTGAAGCAGTATCGCGCCGAAAGAAAACATCGGCAGTATCCAGGTCACTTCGGACACTTCAAAATCATTACGGAGAGCATACACCGGGAAGTTCGTATTCAGCGAGCCTTCGAAAATACCGAACAGCATCGGCATCAAAAAACATGCCCAGCTTGTAATGATGACCGCCTTGAAGTTTTTCAAAGTATTGAATAAACTGCTTGGCACGCCGGCATCGACCGGCTTCTCCTCCCGTGCCCCCGGCAGCAGGAAGATCAGCGGCCATGCAATCATGGTCAGAACCGCAGAAACAATGAACGGCAGTGCCTCGTTGATGACGACCAGTTCACTGACTTTCGGGCCGACCATAAAACCGAAGGAAAAGAACAGGCCGTAAAATGCAATGATCTTGCCCATCTGTTTCGGCGGTGTCGACTGGATCAGCCACGTCTGGGTGCTGAAATGCAGCACATTATCGGCAACCCCGATAACAAGACGGAGGACAAACCAAATCCATATATTTTCAAGGAATGGGAATAAAAACAGCGACACGCCGACCGTTGCACCGCCGATGACAATCATCGGCAGATAGCCGTATTTTCTGAGCGGTGCTTCGATGAACAGCGCGGATACAAACACGCCGATGTAAAGACCGGAAGCATGCAGGCCGCTCAGTGTCGGTGAGATGCCGCGGTCTTCAAATATGAATGAAATCAAAGGCAGAAGCAGCCCTTGGGAAAAACCGGAAATACATACTATAATGGATAGGATAATGAATTTTCTTCTGAAACCGTTTGTATCCATGCAAACCTCCGATGTTAGAATGTTCTAATCTTATTATCCTGTGGTAAAATAATTATGATTAAATTATAACTGATATACTGGAGCAAAAGGAAGGGTGGACCAACAATGTATCAATACGAGGACGACAGTTTTATGCTACATACAGATTTATACCAGATCAATATGGCAGAAGTCTATTACAATCAGAACATCCATAATCGCATGGCGATATTTGATCTTTATTTCAGACAGATGCCTTTTGAAAACGGATACGCCGTTTTTGCCGGACTGGAGAGGATTATCGATTATCTTTCAAATCTGCGGTTTACGGATTCGGATATAGAGTATCTGCGGTCTCAGAAATACAGTGAAGAATTTCTGGGCTACCTGAAAGATTTGAAGTTTACAGGTAATCTGCGTGCAGTCGAAGAGGGGCAGGTCGTTTTCAATAATATGCCGCTTGTGCAGGTGGAAGCGCCGCTCGCAGAAGCTCAGCTCATTGAAACGGCACTGCTCAACATCGTCAACTATCAGACGCTGATTGCGACAAAGGCGAGCCGCATCCGCCAGCTTACGCCGAATGAACAGCTGATGGAGTTCGGCTCGAGGCGTGCACATGAATTCGATGCAGCCATCTGGGGTGCAAGAGCAGCCATCATCGGCGGCTTTGACGGCACGAGTAATGTCCGCGCGGCCAAACTGTTCGACCTGCCGCCGAGCGGTACGCACGCACATTCGATGATCCAGGCATACGGCGATGATTATGAAGCATTCAAAGCTTACGCGGCGACTCACGAAGACTGCGTCTTTCTAGTCGATACTTTTGATACATTGAAATCAGGCGTGCCGAACGCCATCAAAGTGGCGCGTGAAATGGGGGATAAGATCAACTTCATCGGTATCCGTCTCGATTCGGGTGATATCGCATACTTATCCAAAAAAGCGCGTGAAATGCTGGATGCGGCAGGATTCACTGAGGCGAAAATCATCGTATCGAATGACCTCGATGAAGTAACTATCCTGTCTCTGCAATCCCAGGGAGCGAAAGTGGACAGCTGGGGCATCGGCACGAAATTGATCACTGCCTACGATCAGCCGGCACTCGGTGCAGTATATAAACTGGTCGCGGTGGAAAACAGAGACGGCAAATTTGAAGACCGTATAAAGATTTCCGGCAATGTCGAGAAGATGACGACACCGGCGAAAAAAAATGTCTACCGCATCATCAATAGACAGACGGGCATGAGTGAAGGGGAGTACATCACACAGTTCGATGAAGAATTGAATACCGATGAACCGCTCCTCATGTTCCACCCTGTGCATACAATCAAGCGCAAGCTAATCTATTCCTACGATAAAGTGGAATTGTTGAAAGATATCTTTACAGAGGGCAAATTAGTTTATAAATCCAATACAGTGGAAGAGATAAAGGAACGTCTTGACAGCAACCTCGCCATTTTATGGGAAGAGTATAAGCGCTTTTTGAATCCGGAGGAGTATCCTGTCGACCTGTCGAGAAAATTGTGGCAGATCAAGCAGGATTTGATTGAGGACGCAAGCAATAAAAAATTGGAGTGATAGTAATATGAGACCACGTCAAGAGGAGATTATCAATGCACTGCATGCAAAAAGTGAGATTTCCCCTGAAGCAGAAGCGAGGGAAATCATTGATTTCATCAAAGACTATATGAAAGGCCATCTTTTCCTGAAAACCATGGTGCTCGGCATATCGGGCGGTCAGGATTCCACTCTGCTCGGAAAACTTGCACAGATGGCAGTCGATGAACTGAACGAGGAACAAAATGAGGAAAAATATTCATTCCATGCACTGAATCTGCCGTACGGAGAACAGGCGGACAAAGAGGATGCAACGGATGCGGTTGAATTCATCAGCCCGACATCTTTCCGGGAAATAAACATCAAAGCATCGGTGGATGCGAGTGTGGATGCATTGAAGGCAGCGGGTTATGAATTATCCGATTTCATCAAAGGCAATGAAAAGGCACGCGAGCGCATGAAGGCGCAGTACGCTGTTGCGGCTGCGACAGAAGGCATCGTGCTCGGGGCCGACCATGCAGCAGAAGCATTGACCGGATTTTATACAAAACACGGTGACGGCGCGTGTGATATCGCGCCGCTCGTCGGGCTGAACAAGCGTCAGGGGCAGGCGATATTAAAGCACCTCGGGGCACCGGAACATCTGTATAAGAAAGTGCCGACGGCGGACCTCGAGAGCGACCGTCCGATGCTGAGCGACGAAGAAGCACTCGGTGTCGAGTATGACGCGATTGATGACTTTCTGGAAGGTAAAGACATCAATGACAAGGATTATGAAACCATCATCAACTGGTATGATAAAACGCAGCATAAGCGTGATCTGCCGTACAACCGGTATCATTCATATAAAAAGTAAATTATAACCGGGAGGAAAATGAAAGATGTTCGAAATGATTTCACAAAGTGCCATATTGATGGTCATCGTCATATTTGTCATCAATATATTTTACGTCAGCTTTATGACTTTACGCACAGTCGCCCTTACAAAAGGCTACCGGTATATGGCAGCCTCCGTCAGTATTTTGGAAACACTGGTCTATATCATCGGTCTGGGACTGGTGCTTGATAATCTAGACCAGCCGGTAAACATCATTGCATATGCACTCGGTTTTGGTGTCGGTATACTGACAGGTTTGAAGATTGAAGAAAAACTTGCCCTCGGTTATATGGTTGTCAATGTGACCACCGCAGAACGCGACCGTGATCTGCCGGACCAGTTGAGAAATTTAGGCTACGGTGTCACACACGGTACAGCATACGGCCGTGACGGCGAACGAACGACGATGCAGATTTTAACACCGAGACGCTATCAGAATAAACTGATTGAAACAATAAGAGAACTTGATGATAAAGCATTCATCGTAGCTTATGAGACTAAAACAATCAGCGGCGGCTTCTGGACGAAAGGCGTCAGCAGCCGTAAAGTGGCAAATTATGAGCCGGAAAATGTAGAAGAAGTTTTAGAAGAAATATATGAAGAGGAAATGGCTGAAGCAAATGGCGAATCAAAAAAAGAAGAAAAGATTTAAAGTTGAAGAAAATGAATCGATCAGTGACTGCCTGGAAAGAATGAAAACTGAAGGCTACACGCCGGTCAGACGATCCGAGGTGCCCGTATGGAAAGAAGAGAACGGCACACGCACCGTCAGCCATCAGCAGATAGAATTCGAAGGCAGGCGTATCGAAGAGTAGAAACCGGGAATGAATTTCCGGTTTTTTTACGTTGATTTACAGAAATGATTTAAGCATCGGAAAGAAGCACTTTATTTTCTGTTATAATGAAAGGGCATAAAAATTTAAGGAGCGAGCGTTTATGATTTCACGTTATACGAGAGATGAAATGGCAGCAATCTGGACAGATGAAAATAAGTACAAAGCATGGTTGGAAGTTGAGATTCTGGCGGCGGAAGCATGGGCAGAACTCGGCATCATCCCAAAAGATGAAGTGAAGAACATCCGCCCGAATGCGAAGATTGATGTGGACCGCATACTTGAAATAGAAGCAGAGACGCGTCATGACGTCGTGGCATTTACAAGACAGGTGTCGGAAACGCTCGGTGAAGAGAAAAAGTGGGTGCACTACGGCCTCACGTCGACGGATGTTGTGGATACGGCACAGAACTACATAATCAAACAGGCGAATGAAGTAATCGAGCGCGACCTTGAGCGTTTCATCGACGTGCTCGGCGAGCGTGCAAAAGAGCATAAGACGACGTTGATGATGGGGCGAACGCATGGGGTGCATGCGGAACCGACGACGTTCGGTGTCAAACTTGCTTTATGGTATATGGAAATGAAACGCAACCTGAAGCGTTTCAAAGCCGTCAGGGAAGAGATTGAAGTGGGCAAGATGAGCGGTGCCGTCGGCACATTCGCAAATATCCCGCCTGAAGTGGAAGAGTATGTATGTGAACATCTCGGCCTCGATTTTGCGGAAGTGTCCACACAGACACTGCAGCGTGACCGTCATGCCCATTACATCGGTGTGCTTGCGCTGATTGCAACGTCAATCGAGAAATTCGCAGTGGAAATCCGCGGGCTTCAGAAGACGGAAACGCGTGAAGTGGAAGAATCATTCGGCAAAGGTCAGAAAGGGTCCAGTGCGATGCCGCATAAACGGAATCCGATCGGCAGCGAGAACGTGACCGGACTTGCGCGCGTGATCCGCGGCTATATTTCAACGGCGTATGAAAATGTGCCGCTCTGGCATGAAAGAGATATTTCCCATTCATCGGCGGAACGGATCATGCTTCCGGATGTGACGATTGCGCTCGATTATATGTTAAACAGATTTACAAACCTCGTTAAAAACCTGACAGTGTTTGAAGACAACATGAAAAACAACATCGATAAAACGTTCGGCCTTGTGTACTCACAGCGCGTCATGCTGACGATGATTGATAAAGGTCTCGCAAGAGAAGAGGCGTATGACCTTGTGCAGCCGAAAGCGATGGAATCATGGGAGACGAAAGTGCCGTTCAGGGACTTGATTTCGGCAGATGAACGGATCACTGAAGTGCTGACGGAGGAAGAGATAGGCGGGCTGTTCGATGAAAACCATCACCTGCAGCGTGTCGATGTCATCTTCAGGCGTGCAGGTCTCGAGTAAAATAAAAAGAGGTGTGAATGTGAATTTTACAACTCGTATACTATTAATTGCGGGCATGCTTCTGGTTCTTTCAGGCTGCGGTAATGGAGAAGCGGAGCCGTCCGATGCGCCGTTTGACGTCTTCAGTAAAACTATGGAAGAGTACAGCGTCAGTGAGTTTTCAGTACCGACATGGAGAGAAGTGGACGGTGTCACATATATCAATGATATTCTGATTGTCAACGGGGACTACAGCCTGCCTGCCGACTATAATCCGGGTGTCGAACAGGAAGTCATTGAAGCGTATACCGAATTGATTGATGATGCGGCTGAACAGGGATTTGATCTCGTCATCGTCAGCGGTTTCCGGTCGTATCAGGATCAGCTGGAAGTTTATGATCATTTTGTTGAGACTCTCGGACAGGAAGAGGCGGACCTCCGGACACTGCCGGCGGGACATTCCGAGCATCAGTCGGGTCTTGCGGTGGATATCGGTTCGGTGGAAAGTGCGTCCACTGCCGCAGTTCCGTTCGGTGAGACGCCGGATTATGAATGGATGAAAGATGTGGCCCATGAGTACGGCTTCATCGTCCGCTATCAGGAAGGGAAAGAAGACATTACCGGGCTCGGCTACGAGCCGTGGCATATCAGATATGTCGGCGAAAAAGCGGCGACAGAAATATATGATCAGGACCTGGTACTTGAGGAGTATCTGGGCATCGACTGAACCGACGTCATGATAAGTCTCACTTATCGTGACGTTTTTATATATAATTTGATGAATTCACATATAATTAATAAAAAGATACCTCTGAAAATGATATAATATTTTTATGAAATTTATTGGGAGTTTTTAAAATGTTAAAAGATGCGAAGCATATATTCAAGTTGGATCCCGCCAAGGAAATATCGGATGACGACTTGGAAAAGATTGTGGAATCCGATACGGATCTGGTTCTGGTCGGGGGGACGGATAACGTGACCGAGGATAATGTTTTGAATGCACTCTCCAGAGTCAGACGGTTTTCAAAACCTGTTGCTCTCGAAGTGACGAACAAGGATGCCGTCATGCCGGGATTCGATCATTACTTTATTCCGAGCGTATTCAATACTTCAAATATCAAGTGGCAGCACGGCCTCATGCTGGAAGCTCTTGAAGAGTACAGCCATCTGATAGACTATGAGGACATCTCAATGCTGCCTTACATCATCATGAACGAAAACTGCAAAGCATTTGAAAAGGCTGAGGCGAAGCCGGTCACAGCAGATGAACTGCCGCACTATATCGACATGATCGACAAACTGTACAAAGCGGAATCTCTCTATATAGAATACAGCGGAATGTACGGCGATCCGGGGATGATGGATATCGTGAGTAAGCACACGGATAACACGCATGTCATCTACGGTGGCGGCATCTCATCAAAGGAACAGGCACGGGAAATGTCACAGTATGCCGATACGATTGTCGTCGGCAACATCATTCACGAAGACGTTAAGCAGGCGCTTCGTACGATCATTAAATAAAATGGAGTTTTTAAAAATGGATTTATCATTGATGAATAAAGAACAAAAAGAAGCAATCCAGCATACGGAAGGTCCACTGTTGATCATGGCAGGGGCAGGCAGCGGTAAGACACGCGTATTGACACACCGCATTGCTTATCTGCTCGCAGAAAAAGGGGTGCCGCCATACAATGTGCTGGCCATCACTTTTACAAATAAAGCGGCACGGGAAATGAAGGACCGGGTGCATGCACTCATTCCAAACGCCGACGATGCACACAAAATATGGATTTCAACGTTTCATTCCATGTGTGTCAGAATACTGCGCCGTGACATCAGCCATCTGGGATATGAAAACAGTTTTTCCATCCTGGACCCAACCGACCAGAATTCGGTCGTCAAAGGCATTTTAAAAAACAGGAACTTAGATACGAAGCAGCATCATCCGAGAAAGATACTGTCCTACATATCGGATAAGAAAAACCAGCTGATCGACGCGGCATCAGCCATCGCAGAATCCGTCGGTTTTTCCGACGACCTGTACAGTCAGATATATAAAGATTATCAGGAAATCCTTTACCGTAACAGTTCACTCGATTTTGACGATCTCATCATGCTGACGATCGAACTGTTTAAAAAAGAGCCGCAGGTGCTCGATTACTACCAGAACCGTTTCCAGTATATCCATGTCGACGAGTATCAGGATACGAACGAGGCGCAGTATGAACTGGTGAACCTGCTGTCGCAAAAATACCGCAACATCTGTGTCGTCGGCGACTCCGACCAGTCGATCTATAAATTCCGCGGTGCGAACATTGAAAACATACTGAATTTCGAAGATGATTATAAAGACGCAAAAGTGATCTTCCTTGAACAGAACTACCGCTCGACAAAAACAATTCTGGATGCAGCGAACGCGGTCATCGGCAACAACACATCAAGAAAGCCGAAAGACCTGCGTACCGTACGCCAGGGCGGAAAGAAAATAAAGACCATCTTAGCCGATTCCGAGCGTGCGGAAGGCCAGGAAATCTTAAGGCATGTCATGGAACTGTCAAGCGAGTATTCATACGGCGACATGGCCGTCCTGTACCGTGCGAACTCGCAGTCACGTGCAGTCGAGGATGCATTCGTCAAAGGAAGCGTTCCGTATAAGATGATCGGCGGCATGAAATTCTACAGCCGTATGGAAATAAAAGATCTGATGAGCTATTTGAAAGTCATCCAGAACCCGCATGACGATATCAGTTTTGAACGTATCATCAACACACCGAAGCGCGGCATCGGCCAGAAGACGGTCGAAAAGCTGCTCAACTACGGCAGCATCAATGAGTTGAGCATGTATGACGCCATCAAAGAAGCGGATTTCATCGGCATTCCAAAAGGTGCGATACTGACTCTGATGAAGCTTGAAGACATGATTGAAAACCTGCGCGAAAAATCGAAGTATCTTTCCATTACAGAACTGGTGGATGAAGTGCTCGAAGATACAGGTTATATCAGCGTGCTTGAAAAAGAGGATACTTTGGAATCGACGAGCCGTATAGAAAACCTGGAAGAGTTCAAGACGGTTACGAGGGAATTCGACAATGATAACGATGTGTCCGATGAACTTTTATTCAACTTCTTAAGCGACATGGCGCTCGTTTCCGACCAGGACAGCGTTGAAGCGGACTCAGGCGTTACGCTGATGACGATGCACGCTTCAAAAGGTCTGGAATTCAAGGTGATATTTGTTGTCGGTCTGGAAGAGGGCATCTTCCCGTCGCAAAGAGTAATGTTCGATGAAGATGAACTGGAAGAGGAGAGGCGTCTGATGTACGTCGCACTGACGCGTGCCGAAGATCAGCTGTTCCTTTCCAGAGCAGACTCCCGCATGATTTACGGTAAAATCGAGAGCAATGTCGAAAGCCGTTTTTTAAAAGAGATTCCGTCTGAACTGATCGACGGTGAAGTGGTGGAAATCGATTCAGGGAAAGCATCTAACCCGTTTGCCAAAAGATCCGGCCGTCCGCACCGAAGAACACCGACGGTCCTCACGGATAACAGCGGCGTAACTTTCAAAGTCGGAGACAAGGTGGCGCACAAGAAATTCGGTGACGGCATCATTTCGAACATTAAAGGCGAGGGCGATTCCAAGGAACTCGACATCATATTCACCAAAGAAGGGCCCAAGCGACTGCTTGCCAACTTTGCACCGCTTGAGAAAAAGGAGTAGATGATTCATGGAAGAGAAAATTAAATCTTTGCAGGAACGGCTGAACCGTTATAATTACGAGTATCATGTGCTGGATGCGCCGACTGTTCCGGACAGTGAATTTGATAAATTACTCCGTGAGTTGATCGAGCTGGAAACAGAATATCCGGAATATAAAACAGAAACGTCGCCGACGGTCAGAGTCGGCGGGGAAATTCTGGACCGCTTTGTAAAAGTGGCCCATGATACACCGATGCTGAGCCTCGGCAATGCGTTCAATGAAGAGGAACTCCGAGCGTTTGACAAACGTGTCAGGGATAACGTCGGGGAAGTCGAATATGTATGTGAGCTGAAAATCGACGGCCTCGCTGTATCCCTAAAATATGTGGACGGCGTGTTCGTCCAGGGCGCAACCCGCGGCGACGGCACGGTAGGAGAGAACATTACGACAAATCTTCGGACCATCAGAGCAATACCGCTGACGCTTGAAAAACCGATGTCTTTCGAAGTGCGCGGTGAAGCTTACATGCCGAAACAGTCTTTTCAGCGTCTGAATGATGCACGCGAAGAAAAGGGCGAGGCACTGTTCCAAAACCCGCGTAATGCAGCGGCGGGATCTCTCAGGCAGCTGGATTCAAAGCTTGCGGCAGAGCGCCATCTGTCGATATTCCTGTACAGTGTGAACGATCTTGCCGGCCTCGATGCGGCCACCCAGGATGATGCGCTCCGTGCTTTGGACAATCTCGGTTTCAAGACGAATAAAGAGCGCAGAAAAGTCGGCAGCATCGATGAAGTGATCGAATATATCGGCCACTGGACAACACACCGTGCAGAGCTCGATTACGATATCGACGGCATCGTCATCAAAGTGAATGACTTGGAAACACAAGAACAGCTGGGCTACACGGTCCGCTCTCCGAGATGGGCGGTCGCCTATAAATTTCCGGCTGAAGAAGTCGTCACTGAAATTGAAGACATCGAACTGACTGTCGGAAGGACCGGTGTCATTACACCGACTGCGATTCTGACACCGGTGAAAGTGGACGGCACAACTGTCGCAAGGGCTTCACTTCACAACCATGAGATGATCGAGGAGAAAGATATCCGGATCAACGACAAAGTCATCATCAGGAAAGCGGGAGACATCATTCCGGAAGTCGTCAGTGTAATTATGGATGCGAGGACGGACCAGCAAGTCTATAAGGCGCCGACGACATGTCCGAGCTGTGGTCATGAAACAGTCAAGCTGGAAGAGGAAGTCGCAATCCGGTGCATCAACCCGGGCTGCCCGGCGCAGCTCATAGAAGGCATCATCTACTTTGTATCCCGCGGGGCGATGAATATCGACGGCCTCGGTGAAAAAGTCGTCAAGCAGCTGTATGATGCAGAACTGATCCAGGACATCAGTGATCTATACACATTGGAATATGACGATCTGATTGAACTTGAACGGATGGGTGACAAGAAAGTCACGAATCTATTGAATGCAATCGAAGCATCGAAAGAAAATGACTTGAGCAAAGTGCTGATCGGCCTCGGCATCCGTTTCCTCGGAGCCAAGGCATCAACACTGATTGCAGAGGAATTCAAAGACATCGACACAATCATTTCAAAAGAAGAAGCGGACTTTATTCAAATACCTGAAATTGGTGAGAAGATAGCGAAATCCATCGTTACTTACACACATAATCCGGACTTCCAGGAGCTGATTGCGAAGCTGAAAAGTTATGGTGTAAATATGAACGAAGCAGTCATCGTTCCTGAAACGACAACGTTTGACGGGATGACGTTTGTCCTCACCGGCAAGCTTCAGCAGCTGACACGTAACGAGGCGAAGGCCATGATTGAAAATGCCGGCGGAAAAGTGACGGGCAGTGTATCTAAAAATACAGATGTTGTCGTTGCCGGCGAGGATGCGGGCAGCAAATTGGAAAAAGCGCAATCCTTAGATGTTACAATATGGAATGAGAATGAATTTATTGAAAATATGGAGTAATCATTATGAAATTTAAATCACTATTGATATTCATGGTATTTGTGCTCGCCGCCTGTGGACCGGATGTGCAGGAGGTGAGTGATGAGACGACAGAAGAAGATGAGAATATTACAAGAGTTCCGACTGCCGAACGCGAAGAAACAGTGACAAACAGTAATGATGAACAAGACTATTATCAAACTGTCATCCCCTATGAAATTTCACCTTCAAGAGGTTTGACGAGCAGTAATATGGTTTCAAGCTATAATATCGAAGCGTTTGAAAAAGGGCTCTTTGATATCAGTAAAAATGTATTCCCGACAGATGATTATGTATTCCGTGAAGGTCAAATATTCACTGAAGATATGGTCCGGGGTTTTCTCGGCAGGGAGTACACGCGGGAAGAGATTGAGGAAATGTCGGACGATGAGCTCACAGAAAACAATGCTTTCAGCAATCTCGGGCTGAACCCTTCAACAGAAGGACTCACGGACCCGGAGAGGATTGCTGAAGAGGCGCCGCTCTATCTTTCTCACATTCTGGAGCAGAACTATCTGACCCGGGACGAAGAAGGGGATACGACACTCGACGGCATTACGATCGGTCTCGCGATGAACAGCACACACTACTATCAACGTGAAGAATACGGTACGACATATTCGAAAAGCCTCGATGCCGATGAAGTGGAGCGGCAGGGTCAGCTCATGGCAAATGAAATACTCGAAAGACTGAGAGCGAACGAGCAGTACAGTGACCAGACGATCACATTCGCTATATTTGTCCAGTCGACGAATACATCGATTACACCGGGTAATTTCATATCATATGCCGTTGCTGAAGGCGGTGAGAATGAGTTATCCTCATTTACAGAAGTGGATGAAGAGTATGTGATGTTCCCGTCCTCAGAAGGCCGTGAAGTCAGTGAACAGGTCAACAGCGATTACCAGCTGTTCAACAGAAACCTGTCTTCATACTTTGACAACTTCACGACATCCATCGGCTACGGCAGATTCATAGACGGCTCTCTCGAATCCCTGACGATCGAAATTCCCGTACAGTACACGAGCCAGGGAGAAATCATCGGCCTCACACAATACGTGGAAGGTTTGATGGGAGAACACTTCTCAGGCTCCCGGGTCGAAGTGTCAATTGAAGATAAGAACGAAACTTATTCCCTCATCACAAAAGATGAAAATGATCAGGTTAGCACCCATGTTTACGAATAAGCGGCTTACAGACGCCCGCCGGTCATACGACCGGCGGGTGTTTTCATGCCGGGCCGCGGGATTGTGCGCACCAGACACAGAAGAAAGACGGCACCGGGACACAAGGCTTGAAACCACTGCCCAGGCGGGTAACCCCGCACAGATTCATTCAGCGCAGCGATAAAAAAGACCCGCTCAACCGAGCGGGTCCTCTCACAAAATCCTTAAGATTTTATTTAGTTTTAAGAATGCGTTCTGTTTCTTCGAATTCTGTTGACATTGCTTTTGCAACTTCTGCTGATGGAGTAGAAATCTTACTCACTACAATACCAGCGATGGTTGCAAGGATGACACCTGGAATCATTTCGTATAAACCTGTACCGAATGCATCTGCTGCAATCCAGATGATAACTGTTGCAGCACCAGTGACGATTGCTGCTACTGCACCATTTCTGTTCATGCCTTTCCAGTGCAGTGCAAGAACCATAACCGGTCCGAATGCAGCACCGAAGCCTGCCCATGCGTTGGCAACGATATTCAGAATGACTGATTCGTCGTCCCATGCAATGATGATTGCAACGATTGAAACGAGAATAACTGCAAGACGACTTGCAAGTACATACATCTTGTCAAGCTGCTCGTCTGTTTTCGTTTCTTTTGGCATCATTTTCTTTCTAACCAGTTTGTAGAAATCCTGAACAAGTGAACTGGACGTTACTAGTAACTGGGAAGAAACGGTACTCATGATAGCAGCAAGAATCGCGGCTAAGAAGAAACCACCGATAATCGGGTGGAAGAGCACCTGACTCATCAAGATTAAAATTGTCTCAGGGTCTTCAATAGTGTGTTGTGTCTGTTCGATAAATGCGATACCGAGTAAGCCGGTTAAGGAAACACCGATCAGACCGATGATCATCCAAGTAATACCGATACGACGTGCTGCCGGCAGTAATTTATGACTTTTAACCGACATGAAACGAACGATGATATGCGGCTGACCGAAGTAACCGAAGAACCACGCAAGGTTACTGATGATGGTGACAAATCCGACACCGCTGATCAGCGACAGATAATCGACATCATTCAACGCTCCGAGTTCTTCTATTTGGACAAATGGCTCGACGCCGTTGCCTGTCAGGTAGAACCAGGTGACGATCGGAATCAGCACAATTGCGATGATCATGATGACACCCTGGAAAAGGTCAGTCAGACTCACTGCCAGATAACCCCCGACAAATGTATAGAAGATTACGATTGCCGCTGTGATGATCAGTCCCCAATGGTAAGGCATGTTAAATGCGTTTTCTGCCAGTTTACCACCGGACACCATACCACTCGCTGTATAAACAGCAAAGAATACAACGATAACAATACCAGCAACGATCTTTAAGATATGATTATTATCTTTAAAACGGTTTTCCAAAAAGTCTGGAATTGTAATTGAGTTTTCCGAGACCTCAGAGTATACGCGTAGTCTTGGTGCAAGTATTATGTAGTTAACGTAAGCACCTAATGTTAAACCAATACCAATCCAGGCACTTGATAAACCAACACTATACATATCTCCGGGCAGCCCCATAAGCATCCAACCGGACATATCCGATGCACCGGCAGATAATGCAGTCACCCATGGACCGATGTTTCTGCCTCCAAGAGTATATTCATCCAAACTGGATGTAGATTTTTTATAGGCATAAATACCTATCCCAATCAATAATGCAAAATAGAGAAGAACCATTAAGATTTCTACCCATCCTGCGGTAAAACTAAAACCATTCATTGAATTTAGAATCATTTCCTCGCCTCCTGTTAAGTACAATACATAAACAAAATAGGTAATGCAACAAACGATTTTACTATACACATAAATCAAATTGTGATAACCCTTGATAAGATAGGGATTCAGGCGCGTGTAAAGATACACAAATAAGTTTACAATATTTGACTATAATATACAAGTGATTTTTCGTAATTGAATGAATAATAAAAATATTTTACTTTAATACGGGTTATATCCATATAGATTAGATTTTTACCATGATATTTGATAAAATTTAAATGTTGTTATAAAAACTGGAGGGTTAATATGTCTGAAATTACTACAGATGTCGTAAAACACGTTGCAAACCTTGCAAGAATTGATGTCCAGAGTGAAGAAAAAGCAGAGGAATTCACTAAAGAACTGGATGCAATCGTTGATTATGCAAAACAGCTTGACGAATTACCATTATCTGAAACTGAACCGATGTTCCACGCACTGGATCTTACGAACGTTATGCGTGAGGACGAAGCAAGTGAGCCCCTTTCTCAGGATGAGGCTTTAAGCAATTCAAAATCCACAGAAGACGGACAGTTTAAAGTCCCTAAAATGCTGTAAGGAGGCAGACCGTGAATATTTATGAACTGACAGTAGAAGAACTATATGAAAAAATCGCACAAAAGGAAATGAAGCCTTCAGAAGTGGTCGGTGCTTTATTTGAAGACATTGAAAAGATTGACGACACTTTAGGTTCTTTCCTGTTTGTCAATAAAGAGAATGCACTGAAGCAGGCGGAACATCTGGATGAACTTCAGGCACAGGATAAAATGGAAGGTGAGTTATTCGGCGTGCCTATGGGCATCAAGGATAACATCGTCACTAAAGATGTATTGACAACATGCGCGAGCCGCATGCTGGAGGATTTCCATCCAATATACGATGCGACCGTAATGGAGAAATTGAACGGTGAATCATCAGTGCTGATGGGTAAAAACAACATGGATGAGTTTGCCATGGGCGGTTCCAACGAGACGTCATACTTTAAAAATGTGCGCAACCCATGGGATACGGACGCTGTACCGGGCGGTTCATCGGGCGGGTCTGCTGCGGCGGTCGCTGCAGGTCTCGTTCCGTATTCTCTTGGTTCAGATACAGGCGGGTCGGTCAGACAGCCGGCATCATTCTGCGGTGTGGTTGGCATGAAGCCGACATACGGCCGTGTATCGCGTTATGGTCTCGTCGCATTCGCATCCAGTCTGGATCAGATTGGCCCGATTACGAGAAATGTCCGTGATAACGCGAAGATTTTAAATATCATTTCAGGTACAAACCACAGGGATGCAACGAGCATGCCGGACGTGGACCAGGACTTCTTAGAAGGCATCGATGCAGATCTTTCAGGCAAGAAGATTGCTGTACCGGAAGAATTTCTCGGCGAAGGCATCGATCAGGAAGTGACGGATGCTGTCGAAAAGGCAATCAAAACATTCGAAGATATGGGTGCGACTGTAGACCGTGTCTCATTCCCTCATATTAAATATGTGGTTTCCGCGTATTACTTGATTGCATCAAGTGAGGCGAGCTCGAACCTGGCACGTTTTGACGGTATCCGTTACGGCTACAGGGCAGAAGGTACAAAAACACTTGAGGAACTTTACAGAAAAACACGCGCTGAAGGATTCGGCGAAGAAGTGAAACGCCGTATTCTGCTCGGAACTTTTGTACTCAGTGCCGGTCACTATGACCAGTACTACATCCGTGCACAAAAATTACGCAGCAAGCTTGAAGAGGATATGCTGAAGACTTTTGAAGACTATGATCTGATCATAGGCCCGACAACGACGAGCGCAGCATATGATATCGGTGAAAAGATCGATGATAAATTAAGAATGTACAAAGATGACATTTTAACGATTCCGGCTAACTTGACAGGTATGCCTTCGATCTCAATCCCTTGCGGACTGAGCGGCAAGAAGAGACCGATCGGCTTACAGATCATCGGCAACCACTTCGAGGAATCCAAAGTTTACAATGCTGCATATAAATTCGAAGAAAAATATAACCTTCACGAAGAATTAAAAGAAGTACAAAAGGAGCTGAGATAATGCATTTTGAAACAGTTATCGGACTGGAAGTTCACGTTGAATTAAAGACGGAAAGCAAAATGTTTTCAGATGCACCGGCTCATTACGGCCAAGCACCCAATACAAGCCTGAGCGTGGTTGATTTAGGGTACCCTGGAACATTGCCTGTACCAAACAAAGAAGCAATCAATTATGCAATGAAAGCTGCGATGGCACTGAACATGGATATCGCAGATGTCACCAATTTCGACCGCAAAAACTACTTCTATCCGGATAATCCGACTGCGTACCAGATTTCACAGATGGATGATCCAATCGGACAGAATGGTTACATTGATATAGAAGTTGATGGTGAAACAAGAAGAATCGGTATTACGAGACTCCACCTGGAGGAAGATGCCGGTAAATCGACACATAAAGACGACTATTCACTTGTGGACTTGAACAGACAGGGCACACCGCTTGTGGAAATCGTATCTGAACCGGATATCCGTACGCCTGAAGAGGCTTACAAATATTTGGAGAAGCTGAAAGCGATCATCCAATACACAGGCGTATCCGATGTGAAGATGGAAGAAGGATCACTCAGATGTGATGCGAACATCTCCCTTCGTCCATACGGCCAGGAAGCGTTCGGTACTAAAGCGGAACTTAAAAACTTAAACTCATTCAACTTCGTCAGACGCGGCCTTGAACACGAACAGATCCGTCAGGAAAAGATTCTTCTGAAAGGCGGAGAAATCGAGCAGGAAACGCGCCGTTATGATGAAAAAACAGGTGAGACAATTTTAATGCGTGTTAAAGAAGGTTCGGATGATTACCGCTATTTCCCTGAACCGGACCTTGTCGGCATCCATATCGACGATGAGTGGAAAGAAAGCATCAGACAGACGATTCCTTTATTACCGGATGCATTGAAGAAGAAGTATGTCGAAGAGTACAAACTGCCGGAATACGATGCAGAAATTTTAACTTTACGGAAAGAAACTTCAGACTTCTTTAATGAAATGGTGGAAAATCACGGTGCGGATGCAAAGCTTGCATCCAACTGGGTGATGGGTAACGTCAATGAGTATTTAAATAAAAACCAGGTTGAACTTGCAGATGTAGAGCTGACGCCGAAAAACCTTACAGACATGATTGCTCTGATCGAAGACGGCACCATCTCAAGCAAACAGGCGAAAAAAGTATTCACTGAACTGGTTAAAAATGGCGGAGATGCCAGAAAAGTCGTAAAAGATCTCGGTATGGAACAAATTTCCGACCCTGCAGTACTGACTGAAATGGTGACGGAAGTGCTTGATGATAATCCGCAGTCAATCGATGACTATAAAAATGGTAAAGACCGCGCCATCGGATTTTTGGTTGGCCAGATCATGAAAAAATCCAAAGGACAGGCAAACCCTAAACTGGTCAACGAGATTTTAATAGAAGAAATTGGTAAGAGATAATATGTTGGAAGACAGGCTCAATTGATGAGTCTGTCTTTTATTTTATGAAATATACTTTTAGGAGGTGTTGAGGTTGAGGACAGAAGACCATATCAAAACGTTCGACAAACAGGTGGATGTATATGTGCGGATGAAAAATAACGATAAATTTTCAAAATACCGCAGAAAATTATTCTATAAGGCGTCAGGAAATGTACTGGAAGTCGGGGTGGGAACGGGCCTGAATTTCCCCTATTATAATGAAGTGGAAAAACTGACAGCAGTCGATTTCAGCAAGCCGATGATTGCAGAAGCAGAGAAAGAAGCAGCAGGTTATCCATTTCCTGTCGAATTCATCCGAAGCGATGCTGAAGTCTTGGAATTTGAGGAAAACTCATTTGACGCAATCGTTTCCTCGTTAAGTTTTTGTTCATACAACAATCCTGTGGAATTGTTATACAAATTCAATATGTGGTGCAAAGAGAGCGGTAAAATATTATTGTTTGAGCATGGTCTCGTTAAAAATAAAGTACTCCAGGCGGTGCAAAGAGCAATCGATCCGATCACGATGCGGACGATCGGCTGTCATCAAAACAGAGATATTGAGGCACTCGCAGAAAGTTCCAATCTTGAAATAGTAAAGGTTGAAAGGTATGTGCTCGGCGCAGTTTATTTGATTCAAGGAAAACCGGTAAAATGATAGTGGCATAAGTTGACAGAAAATTTAGAATCGATTAGAATGTATTTGACGCGAACTGTAAACGCATACAACGTGCAGTAAAACTGATACCCAAACGCCAAAAACGAACAATTGACCATTAGGAGGTTTAACATGGCTGGAAACCGTGGAATTGTTTATCAAGGTAAGGGCATTGTAGAAGTCAAGGATATCGATTATCCGGATTTAGTGTTGCGTGAAGGACCTGGTGTTCCAAAATCCAACGTTGGACGGAAGTGTGAACATGGGGTGGTACTAAAAGTAATTACAACGAATATTTGCGGCAGTGACCAACATATGGTCCGCGGCAGAACGACGGCGCCTGAAGGGCTGGTGCTCGGTCATGAAATTACCGGAGAAGTCGTTGAAGTGGGCAGAGATGTCGAATTCGTCAAAAAGGGGGATATCGCTTCTGTACCATTTAACATCGCATGCGGACGCTGTGTCATGTGCCGTGAACAAAAGACGCACATCTGTCTGAACGTCAACCCTGAAAGACCGGGTGGCGCATACGGCTACGTAGATATGGGCGGCTGGGTAGGCGGCCAGTCTGAATATGTCATGGTGCCTTATGCAGATTTCCAACTGCTTGTATTCCCGGACCGTGATCAGGCAATGGAGAAAATTTTAGATCTCACGATGTTATCGGACATTTTCCCGACAGGATATCACGGCGCAGTTTCTGCCGGAGTTAAAACCGGTTCAACTGTTTATGTGGCGGGTGCAGGACCTGTAGGACTCGCGGCTGCACATTCGGCGCAGTTACTCGGTGCTTCGGTCGTCATTGTCGGAGATATGCAGGAAGAACGTCTGAAACAGGCGGAAAGCTTCGGCTGTGAGACGGTCAACCTAGCCAAACACGATAATCTCGGCGAACAGATCGAACAGATTTTAGGGGAGCCGATTGTCGACTGTTCCATCGATGCGGTCGGATTTGAAGCCTCCGGACACGGCGAAAATGCAGAAGAGCAGCCTGCGGTCGTGCTGAATACAATCATGGATGTTACAAAAGCAGGCGGAAGCCTCGGTATTCCCGGCTTGTACGTTACAGAAGACCCGGGTGCAACCGACGAAGATGCAAAGTCCGGATCACTTAAAGTGAGATTCGGCCAAGGCTGGGCGAAAGCTCATACATTCGTCACCGGCCAGACGCCGGCGATGCAGTATAACCGTGACCTGATGAAAGCCATACTGTCAGGCAGAACCAATATCGCCAAAGCGGTGAACGCCACAGTCATCGGACTGGACGATGCACCAAAAGGCTACAGTGACTTTGACAAAGGTGTATCCAAAAAGTTTGTCATCGATCCACACGGCTCGTTAAAATAAAAACCGATACATGACTGATTGCGACCCGGTATCTTGTGATGCCGGGTCTTTTTATATGCGTTTTGGCTTGTGTGCGCGGCTTCCAACGTCGTTTTACGCCATGTCGAAGCATCACTGTCCGGTTCAAACCAACAGAAAAAACTATCGCACTTCCGCTAAAAAAAGACTGCCGGGAAAAATCCCGGCAGTCTTCAAAAAGGTTATTCACTGATTAAAAAGCTGTGGATATTACCGATGACTTCGGTCTCAACGTCGCTTGTCATGACGTCATTTTCGTTATCGTAATAATCACCTTCAACACTGACTTCCTGGTTGTCGATGTAGTAATAATCATTTTCAGTGAAGTAGGTTGCATCTTCATCCAAAACATTTGCCAGATTTTCATGCTCATGAACGTTTGCGTTTCCTAAAAGCATAACAACTTTGTCGCTGTTATACAGATTCATGTAGGCGGTTGTCAGTGGGTCCACGTCACGTTCAGGAAGTACTGCATCGTTGTAGTCCAGGATCTGCAATGCATCTATGATGACGGCATCGCTGTTGTCATTGACACTTAATTCATTTAGAGTGGTGGTGTTATTTGATATGTCGAGTCTGTTGAATTGAATTGTATCCGTGTCGAATTGCGCTTCCAAATTAGACATAAAATCATCTGTGTAATAACCCGGAAGTAAAACATCAATAATCAATGTTTCGTTGTTTTCGACCGCTTGATTGTACAATTCATCCAGATTTTCCTGGTTAAATGAAATCTGAATTTCTTCTTCTGACGGTTCGCTGCTTTCTTCATCATCATCGGATGTTTCAGATTCATCATTTGCGCTTTCATCATTTTCTTCATCCGCTGCATCGCTAGTGGCGTCTGTGTCTTCGTTGTCTGCTGTCTCATCTGAAGTGTCCGTTTCATTCATCAAAGAAGCTTGTTCTGTGGAGGGGTTCATCGCAAAGTTGACATATAACCCACCTGCAAATAAAATTAAAGCTACAATTAATAATACCTTTTTCATAGAGGCCTCCAAAAATTCATGTATATTATTCATAACATTCTATGTTATAATATGACAAATATAGAAGATATCATTCTATATTATACACTAATTTTTTGGTTTGATAATATATAGGAATGATTAATTATGAATGAATATTATAAAATAGCAAAATCGCACTACATGGAAGCATCCATGCAGATGCTTGAGCATTTTAAAAAGAATGTCATAGAGCTTCATCATATAGGATCCACGAGCATTAAAAAGCTTAACAGTTCCAAAGGAATCGATGTCCTTGTTATACTAAAGACGGTGACTGAAGTTTCCGAGCTGGAAGATATTCTGATCGCTGAAGGTTATGAAGTGGTTTCGGTGAACAACAGCTTCTTTAAAGAGGAGTCTGTTTTTTACGGCCAATTTGGTGATTGTGATGTGAATTTCATCTTTATGTCCGACCGGGATAAAAAGTCTGAAATACTGCTCTGCAAAGATCTGCTTATGGAAAATGATGAATATCTGCAGGACTTTCAGGCGTTAAAACAATTACATAATGAATCAATTATCGACAACGATGAATACCAACAGAGAAAAACAGAATTTTTCTCATCAATATTAAAAGAAGCCAAGGACTTGAACATTGTTTAAATTCCTGGCTGCAGTCAATCTGATATTGATATTTACAATGCTGTTCCTTTCGACAACGGAATATACCGCTCTCACGAAAGGTGTACAGCTTGTTGTTTTCATGTTAAGTGTCTATTTATTATTTACTTATTCTAAAAAGAGCAGGAGAAAGAAATGAAGACTGCGAGAATTATCTACAACCCAACATCAGGGCGTGAAACGTTTAAAAACGGATTGGCGGATGTTTTAATCCAGCTGGAGAAAAACGGATATATAGCAAGTGCCCATGCGACAACCAGAGCAGGTGACGCAACAGAAGCAGCTCGGAAAGCGTGTGAGATTGGTTTTGATCTTATCATTGCTGTCGGCGGTGACGGCACGGTCAATGAAGTGCTGAACGGCATGGCTGATTTTGAAGAGCGTCCTAATTTAGGCATTATACCGATGGGGACCGTCAACGATTTTGCGTCGGCGCTCTATATCGACAATGACATTGAATCGGCAGTGGACACGATCGTCAACGGCCAGACGATGTTTATTGACATCGGTCAGATGAACAGCAAATATTTTATGAATATAGCGGGTGGCGGTAAGATTACGGCCGTATCGTATGAGGCACCGAGTAAACTGAAGGCGGTGATCGGCACGCTCGCTTACTACGTGAAGGGAATTGAGCTGCTGCCGCAGATTACAAGCACGAACATCAGAATCGAGTATGATGAAAATGTATTTGAGGGCGAAGTCATGCTGTTTTTAATCGGTCTGACGAATTCCATCGGTGGCTTTGACAAGCTTGTACCGGACGCAAAATTCAATGACGGCGAATTCTCCTTACTTTTCGTTGAAAAAGTGAGCATTCTTGAACTTGGCCGCATCATGACGATGGCTTCGAGGGGCGAGCACCTGAACCATGAGAAAGTGCACTACGCAAAAGCGAGTGATATCAGAGTATCATCATACGATGATGTGCAGCTTAATCTGGACGGAGAATTCGGCGGTGTACTGCCGGCGCGCTTCGTCAACCATCAGCAGCACATTGCTTTTCGTGTGCCTGATAAATTTTATGAAGAACAAATGTATAATTGACCATAAGGACAACACAGTGATTATTCACTGTGTTGTTTAATATTTAATCTGCAGGAGGTTAATATGAAGCTCACTATTTTCGCAACGACAGATGTTCACGGCGCCATTTACCCTTATAACTACTTTGACCGGCAGCCCGTCAATCACGGCCTGATCAATTTAAAGTACTTTATTGATCAGTATAAAAAAGACCATCCTGACGAAATTGTGATGACAGTGGATAACGGTGATCTGCTCCAGGGGGACGTATGGAGTGATTATGACGTCGATCACAGCAGAGCGCCGCTGATTACGGGAGTTCTGAATGCCATGTATGATGTTGTCGGTCTTGGCAACCACGAATTTAATTTTGGGCTGGATTATTTAAATGATATTTATGGGAATGTAGATATTCCAATCATTAATTCAAATCTTGATTTTCTGGATAATCCTTTAAAAAATAAAGTAAAGAGGCATGCTCTGATTCCTGTCGATACTCCGGCCGGGAGGCTGAACATCGGCTTTGTCAGTGCGGTTCCGACACAGATCATGAAATGGGATAAATATAACCTGGAAGGCAATGTGGAAGTCGCCTCGATGAAAGAATCCATTGATCGGGAAGTGCAGGTGTTGAAAAAGAGTGGCGCAGATCTCGTCATTCTGCTGTCGCACTCAGGGATGAGCCGGGCAAAAGAAGATATGGAACGTTTCGGTGAAAATCAGACGTTTCTGATGACCTTTTTGAAAGATATCGACGGCATCGTCTTCGGTCATACACACGAACTGTTTCCACATGATGGTTATGAAATCGATGTGAGCACACTCGATATCGTAAAAGGGACGGTGAACGGTGTGCCGATGGTTCAGCCCGGCGTAAAGGCAAGCCATCTAGGCAGACTCACTTTTGAAATTGACATGACAGACGGCGTGCAGATTACGGATTCCAAAGCCCAGCTGATTGAGGCGGAATCGATTGAACCGACTCCTGAATATTTATCGCGCTATGAAGACGAGCATAAAGAAGTGCTTAAATATCTGAGCACGGAATTCGGAGAAATAAAGACCCCGTGGCACTCGTATTTTTCAAGGGTGGCACCGTCATATTCAGTACAGGCTGTGGCTGAAGCGGCGAAGGAATATACTTTTAAAATCAAAGACGATATCGAACTTCCCGAGCTTCCGGTGCTGGCATTTTCTTCAGCGGTCAAGTCCGGGCGCGATGGCTCGGCAGACTTCACCGTAATAGATGAAGGCACGCTTACTTTAAGCGATGCCATTGATATTTATAAGCATGCGAACAGTTTTATGATCATTAAGGTGACGGGCGATATACTGAAGGAATGGCTCGAGTGGAGTGCGTCTCAGTTTACATCGGATAAAGAAAAAAACATCCTGTCGCCGAACCGGTCGCGTGCAGGATTTCCCGGATACAACTTCGATGTGTTCATCGACCTTGAATATACGATTGACATTTCACAGCCGCCGAGATACTCCAGTTCCGCAAAAAAAATCAGTGATTCGGAACGGATCGTCTCGATGTCATATAATGATGAGGCAATAGATCCGGACGATGAGTTCATCATCCCGGCACACAACTACCGTGTAGCATATACGCCGTTTTTAAGAGACCAGGAAGTACTGCATGAATCGGATCAATCGATACGTGACATCGTCATCGATTACATGAAATCAGAACCGGAGTTTGAACTGAAAGACCCGATAACAGTCATACCTTCCGGGAAATATTATTTTATTTCCGCAACAAAAGCGCGTGATTATATCAAAGATGAGCCAATCAGACATATTAGAACGATAGAAGATGGTTTCAGCTGGTACGAAATTGAAATGTAAGAGGGATATAAATGACACAACCCGTTAAGAATGAATATTATACAAGTACAGTTTTGGACTATACGCACCAGGGACTTGGTGTGGTGAAAATTGACAGCTATCCAATTTTTGTCCAGGATGTGCTGAAAGATGAAAAGATAGAATTCAAAGTGATCAAGGCGAATAAAAAGTTCGGCTACGGTAAGATGACGAAACTGATCGAGCCGGCGAGTGAGCGTATTATTCCGCCGTGTGAATATTATTATGAGTGCGGCGGCTGTCAGATCCAGCCGCTCAGTTACAAGGAGCAGCAGGCTTTCAAAAAAGGCACGGTCGAGGCGAACATCAACCGCCAGGCAAAACTCGATGTGAATATCCACGACACAATCGGTATGGAGATGCCGGAGTATTACCGAAACAAGTCACAGAATCCTGTGCAGAAAGTGAATGGGGAACTGAAGCTCGGTCTGTACAGACCAAGAAGCCATGACATCATTGACATCAAGCACTGTATGATCCAAAAGAACATCCATAACGATATTATGAATGAAGTCCGTGAGCTGCTCAAAACGTTCAATATATCCATTTATGATGAGCATAAGCATAAAGGGCTGCTGCGTCATCTGATCATCCGATCGAACCATGATGATTCAGAAGTCCAGGTGGGCTTTATTACAAATGGCCATAAAAACCCGTTTGACGATATTATAAGGATACTGATTGAAAAGTTTCCGGCGATTACGAGTGTCGTCCAGAATATCAATATGGATAAGACGAATGTGATCTACGGTTCGGAAACAAAAGTACTGCATGGCGCTGAATATATTACCGATGAGCTGCTCGGCAAAAAGTTCAATATCCGTGCGCGTTCATTCTACCAGGTGAACCATGAGCAGACTGAAAAGTTATATAAGGAAGCGTTGAAAATCGCAGACTTGAAAGGTGACGAAACGATCATCGACACATACTGTGGCATCGGGACCATCGGTCAGGTGGCGGCAGACCATGTGAAAAGAATCATCGGCATCGAAGTCATCGACTCGGCTGTTGAAGATGCGCGTGAGAACGCGAAACTGAACGGTATCGACAATGCGGAATATTATTTGGGCAAATCCGAAGTGGTCATGAAACAGCTGGTTGCAGATGGTGTAAAACCGGATCTCGTATTTGTCGACCCGCCGAGAAAAGGCTGTCATGAAGACTTTTTGAACAGTCTCGTTGAAGTCGCACCGGAGAAAATCGTCTATATATCATGTAATCCGAGCACATTACAGAGAGATTTGAAAATTCTGCATGAGCAGGGCGGTTACGCGGTCAGTCCCGTTACACCGGTGGATCTGTTTCCGCAGACGAACCATGTGGAAGCAGTGACGATGCTGGAAAAACAGTAACAGGAGATTATGAATACTGGAGGCACACCATGGTCAATAAAAAGAAGTCGGAAGTCATCGACGGTTATACGATAAAGTATCATGCTGACGGAGAGTCAGTCTCGGCAAAAGGGAAAGTCAACGGTGTCCAGCCGGATGGATACTGGGAGTGGTACCGGAAGGACGGTACAATCAAACGCTCAGGATACTTTGACAATGGTGAGGCAATTGGTGAATGGATCACTTACGACAGCAACGGCGAGAAATACAAGACGACCAGCCAGGATAAGAAATAAAGCGCTTGAGAAAGCGAGAAGAAAATTATTATTCTTGTGTTTGAAAAATTAATTCATGTACATTTTCCTTTTCAATCTGCATTGATCACAAAGAAAGAGGGCATAAATGATCATTATATTCATAATCATCTTCACGTTCCTCAGTATTTTGTGGTTTGGCTGGCAGCATAGTAATGAAAAAAGAAGTTTATCAGCGGATATATCTCTTGTATCCGTCCTGATTGACGTTCTGTTCTTCGATATCCGACTGTGGATGATTTGTTCTCCTGTCAGTATTGAGGTATATTGAATATATAAACTAAATACGTTCCAACTGGGGGCAGTCTGAAAGGCTTGAGAAGTACCCTTTGAACCTGAACTGGTTAATACCAGCGGAGGGAAGTGGATAAATTTATTATTGAATAAAGGTCAAATCAATATAAAAACATCAATCCTTTCCTCCTTCAGTCGGAACGACTAACAGGAGGAATTTTTTATGCGTTTTTCAGAACAGTTGAGAGAAAGAACTAAAAACAGCTGGGGGAAAAGTCTGAATCACCCATTTGTAAGGGGTATTGTAGAAGGAGACCTGCCGCTTGAAACATTCAAAAATTACATCATGCAGGATATTTACTATTTGAAGCATTACGGGAAAGTCCATGCATTCGCGGCAGCTCATGCGGATGATTTTCATGTTACTGCAAGTCTGGCTGAAAAAGCGAACAACACAGCTGAAGCAGAGCTGACCGTGCATAAGGAGCATGCGGAAATTTTGAACATTACTGACGAGGACATTGCAAACTTCAAACCGGCACCGACGGCTTATGCCTATACATCACATTTGTACAGGGCATCATTATCAGGCAGCCTCGCTCAGATTATCGCAGCGATACTGCCGTGCTACTGGCTGTATGCGGAGATAGGCATAAAATATAAAGACGCCGAACCTGATGAGGAAATTTACCGCAACTGGATTCAGATGTATGCAAGCGACTGGTTCCAGGAATCAACAAAAGAAATGATCGATCTGATGGATGACTTGGCTTCTCGTGCAAGCGAAACTGAAAAAGAAAAGATCATTGAACAGTTTGTGATCGCCAAAGAGTACGAACTGGCGTTTTGGGAGATGTCCTACACGTTTGAGCAGTGGCTCTCAGAAGCATAATGTATGTTTTGTTCATAGGTATCAAGGGAACATGGAAAGAAAGCGTATACAATGAGGAATCTTTTCATTAGAACAGAGAAACGCAACTTGAGAGGGGGCAAAATTTTATGTCTGTAAGAAAAGATATTAAGCGCATTAACGAAAAAGAGGATGATTTAGGGGTACTGACTTTATATTTGAATACCGATGCAAGCAATCCGGATTTGAATAACGGTGAGTGGAAGATTCACTTGAAAAACGAGATTAAAGAGATGAAGCAATATGCAGATAATACGGCACAGGAACCTGAGAAGAAAACACTGAAGAAACTGCTTAAGAAGGTTGAGGACCGGGTAGGAGAACTGCAGAGGGAACTGCAGAAAGGTCTGATGATTACAGCTTCGGCTGACGGAGAATTGTGGGAAGAAAAAATTCTCCAGGTGCCGGTGACAACGACACTGCATTGGGAGAAAGTTCCTGCTATGCAACAGCTTCAGGCAATGGTTCAAAAGTATTCAAAATCGGCAATCATCGCACTTCAGCAGATGGACGCGCGCTTTATTGAAACAGAACTCGGCGCCGTCATCGATGAAGTCACTTTCAGCTGGGACTTGAACCGTGAAGACTGGCTGGACTACAGCAGTGGTGCCTCAGTCGGCTCAAGGGGCTCCAACCAGGACCATTTCGAACGACGTTTCGATGAAAATAAAAACCGCTGGTATAAAAATCTCGCACCGAGACTTGGAAAAGAGATTAAAGACCGCGGACTGGAAGGTGCCTACCTTGTCGGAAGCAATGAGCTGGTTCCAGATCTCGAGGAGCACATGCACGAAGGACACCTGCTCGGCGTATTGACAAAAAACATCGGTATGAAACCGAACCATGAAATCGTAAGCGAAATCTATCAGGATTTAATTTAATAATCAAAAGCACTTGAGACTTGATCTCGAGTGCTTTTTTAAATCCATAAATATATGAGCAGGCCGACGGAAACACCGAAAATCGCATGACTCACGGTCCAGTTGATCCACGCAGCAACATCCTTATGGCTCGGAGGCGTCGGTGTCAGCATGCTCAGGAAAAATAAAGCCCCGCCGCCGGCGGCATAGACGAGTACATACGGCCAAATCTCCCTTTCAAATCCGAGCGGCACAAGCAGATAAAACAGCACAACCGCACTACCGATGCATGTCATATAATGAAATGTCAGTCCGGTAATGCTCTTATCCGCCCAGCGTTTAAGTATAGGAATATAATCCATGTTATACAGTAGAATTTCACCTTCATTCCCCGTCAGCATCCGGACAATTTTCATCACGAGTCCTAAAATAAATCCCGATATCGCACCGATGATTATAAGCATCAAAAACGTAGCCATCACATCACTCCCAAATCAGTATTTTCACTTTTAATTCTCTACCCTCCATAAACATGGTGAAAACGCATAAGGATGCCATATAAGTATCGCATCGTATGAAGGCGGGATGTATCCATATGACTGACAACATGTGATTAAGAACATCATCTGACACATTAATGATTAGAAATACATACAAACGGGGTATATAACACTAATCAAGAATGGAGGATGATGACCATGGCTAAAAAAGAGGAAAAATTATTGAAGAAAGCATGGCAGGAAACAAAGTCACTCAATGACGGTGAAGTTTTCTTAGTGAAGGATTTATTTAAAGGGTATAAATGGAACAGAATACCAACAGAAGAACGAACTGCGCTCGGCAGGTTGTTTTTGGAAAAGGCGAACAAAAAGAAGTCTGTCGAAGTCATTGATAAATCTTCATCAAATCAGCAACAATATAAGAAAATAGGTTAGAATGAATAAAGGAGTGGCGACACTCCTTTTTTACTTGCAGGAAAGTGGGTATGGAATGAAATTCATCGGAATCGATCTCGCATGGACTTATAAAAATGAAACGGGACTGTGTGTGCTGGATGCGTGCGGCCGGGTAGAATATCTGGATTCAAAAGTCTATTCGAATAAAGAGATAGTGGATATTATAAAGCAGCACCACACTGAAAATCTGACAATTGCTGTCGATGCGCCGCTCATCGTGCCGAATGAAGGCGGTTCGCGCGGGGCAGAAGGTGAAATGATGCGTGCCAGGATTAACGGTCACCGGATCAGCGCTTTCAACTCAAACCGAAATTACTTCACGAAAGTATTCGGAGAAATACGCGGAGAGACATTGATGCACATGATTCAGAGTGAGATCCCCAATATACAGATCGGGGTTGATAGAGTAAAATCCAGCATATTAGAAACATTTCCGACCGGCATCGTGAACGGACTGTTTCCCGAAATTGCGCCAATCAAATACAAAATAAAACCAAAAATAAAGTTCGATGAAACAAAATCAGAAATGGGACGACTGCTCACCAGGTTTGATAAGCTTGAAAATGAAGAAAAAATCATTTCAGGACTGATGCCGAGAATCAATGATGAAGTGACAACGAAAAAAGGACATAAACATCTGGAAGATAAAATTGATGCATTCCTATGCGCTTTCGGCATGTATTCAATATATGAAGAGTTTGCTTCAGAAGCAATGTTCGGCTCTGTTGACAAGGGCTTTATTGTCATACCGGTCATACATAAAAGTCAGGTTCGCGCAGAGCATTGTAATGGTTCCAAATAGTCATGAGTTTGTCATATATGTGAAAAAAGAAACATGTTGAACTGAAGATATAGAATAATAAAACATTATGAACATTGAAAGTTTCATGAAATGGAGGTTTTTCGTATGGAGGAACAGCAAACGAACCGCAAAGGGAATCTAATCATTCTTGGTATCGTTTTATCTATCATCACTTATTGGCTTTTCGCCCAGGCATTTTTAAATATCGGGCCGCATGTACAGGAAACATACGCGGGGGCGAGTGCCGGAATCATTAACTTATCCATCAGTCTGACGTCACTGATTACCGGGATTTTTATGGTGGCTGCAGGTAATTTCTCCGATAAGCTGGGGAAAGTTAAAATCACGTATGCCGGTATCATTTTAAGTATTATCGGTTCATTACTGATCATCATTACCGCAAATCCGGCGATTTTGATCATCGGCCGTATTGTACAGGGGTTCTCAGCTGCGATGCTGATGCCTGCGACCATTTCAATCATCAATACTATATTTACAGCTGATAAAAGAAGAAGTGCACTCAGTTACTGATCGATTGGTGCATTCGGGGGAACGGGGTTTGCCTCGTTATTTGCCGGAACAGTGGCAACATTCATAAACTGGCAGTGGATATTTATCATTTCCATCGCACTTTCTGTCCTCGCACTGTTTTTACTTAAAGATTTAAAAGAAGTACGTACTGAAAAAGCAGTCGATACAGGACGTTTCGACTATGTCGGGCTGCTCATTTTCATCGTCGTCATGAGCGGACTCAGCATTTACATTACACAGGGTGAAGCACTCGGATGGTTCAGTCCGGTTTCGATTGTAATCATTGTCATTACAATCGCTGCAGGTATTGCATTCTATGTTGTTGAGAATAGAATGAAACAGCCGTTCATCGACTTTTCGATATTCTCCAATAAAGCATATATCGGAACGGTTATCGCAAATTTCCTGATGAATACGACAGTCGGTTCAATTGCACTGTTCAATATCTATACACAGTCTGAGCTTGAGTTGACGCCGTTCGAAGCCGGTCTCATCACGCTGCCGTACGTCGTCTTGATACTGTTTACAATCCGTGTCGGTGAGAAGAGTATTAAAAAGTACGGCGCGAAGCTCGCGATTGTCGTATCACCGATCATACTTGCCGTGGGTGTTGTACTGCTGTCACTGACATTCCTCGGAGATAAAGCATATATCATCAGCTGTCTGATCGGTTTCGCATTATTCGGCATCGGCATCGGTTTATTTGCAACACCGGCACTGGATACCGCAGTTTCTACAACACCGCCTGAAAAAGTCGGCGTTGCATCTGCGATATTCAAAATGGCATCCACCTTGGGTGCGGCGTTCGGTCTTGCAATCATCATTTCGTTATATACGGCACTTGACGGTGTGATGTCGATTGGGGGCGCGGCAATGATTGCGTTCGGCCTGAACGTTATCGCCATAATCGTTGCCTTCTTGTGTGCGAAGTTTGTCATACCTGACCGCGCGATGAAATAACCATATAGATTAAAATCCTTCCTTTACCGGAAGGATTTTTTATTGCCTGGAATAAAGACCTATGTTATACTACCTATCGTTAGGTAGTCAATTGGAAAGAGGAAAAATTTATGACAGAAAAAACATCCATATTTAAAAACAGAACATTCATGCTGTTGCTTTTAGCCGGTATCTTTGCGGTGACAGGATTCAGCATGTTCTTAACGACGACTTCATGGTATATCATCAGGACACTCGACATGCCGGGGATGCTCGGCCTGGTACTGATTGTGGTTACCGTGCCAAGACTTTTGATGATGATTTACGGCGGGGTGCTCGCGGATAATTATAAGAAATCGACCATCATGTTCGGAACCAATGTCATGCAGGCACTGCTTCTTGCACTGATTACAATATTCATCTTCACCGACATCATGATGCTCGGATGGTTCCTGGTACTTGCCGGACTATTCGGTATGCTCGACGCCTTTTTCGGACCGGCGAGTACGTCACTCATCCCGAAAATTGTAGAACGCCAGCAGCTGCAGAAAGCGAACGCATATTTCCAAGGGGTGGATCAGATTGCCTTCCTTTTCGGTCCCATGCTTGCCGGGCTGATCATGGAATTCGGCTCGGTTACAATGAGTTTTCTTGTCGGATGCATATTGGTGACACTGTCGGCAGTATTCGTATTTCCACCGCTCATTAAAGAAGGAGCGGTGGAAAACACGGTCAAGCAGACACCGCTTCAAAACTTTGCCGAAGGCTTCAACTACGTCAGAAAATCCAACTTCCTGATCATCGGTATCATCGTGCTCGTGACATTGAACTTTTTTGTGTTCGGAACACTGCATATTGCTGTACCATTTTTAACGGATCTATACGGCGGCACGCCGATCAACTTAAGTATTATGGAAATGAGTCTCAGCCTCGGTATGCTGATCGGGACGGTCGTCCTTGGCAGCTATTACATTAAGCGTAAAGGGCGGACGGCGATTTACGGCCTGTTGATTACAGTGCTTATCTACATTGTTTTCAGCTTTGTCGAAAGTCTGACGATCCTGCCGGTGCTGCTCTTCCTGATCGGATTTGCGATGGCATTCGTCTTCATCCCGTTTTTCACAGCGACACAGGAAATTACCGAAAACAGAATGATGGGCCGGGTGATGAGCCTGATATTCCTCGCGATGAACGGTTTCGATCCAATTGCCTATGCGATCGTCGGCATCATGACATCCGTCGGCATCTCGATACAGCTCGTGCTGCTCGGTTTCGGTATCACGGGGCTCATCATCACCGTTGCAATCATCTTTAAAGCAAAAGAATTCCAAAAACTTGAGACGTAAGGAGAGAATACATTGAGTACAAAAGAAAAGATTTTATCTGTAAGTAAAGAGCATTTCGCATCGAACGGCTATGAGGGAACGACGTTGTCGATGATAGCGGGAGAAGTCGGCATCAGAAAACCATCGCTGTACTCCCATTACAGCAGCAAGGCGGACATATTCAAAGACGTGCTTCAGCTTGAGTTTGAAATGTATCTATCGTCTGTCAAAGAAATTTTAAGCAATAAAAACCAGTCCGCCGTTGAAAGGATGTCTGCACTTTTCAAGGATCATCTCCCGGCTGATGAAAAGAAGGAGATGGACAATGAATTTTATTACCGGTTCATCAAATATCCGCCGGTGGATATTGAAGCTTATACCCTCGACCGCTACAGGGAAACAGAGTCGGCACTGTATGAGATGTTTTATTCAGTGGTGGAAGAAGGAAAAGCAGAAGGAGAGATCGATGCCTCACTTTCCAGCCGTCAGATTTATGATACGTACTTTATTATGATAGACGGTATTGATACGATGAAAGGGCTGTACAGTTTTGAGGATGCCAAAATAAGCAGCGAAAATGTCTGGCAGGTTTTCTATCGAGGAATAAAAGCCTGAATCAGTTATAATGGAATCAATATGGCATTAGGGAGGAACAAGATGAATTCAATTACGTTAATGGATGCATATGCGATAGAAAATTTGAGAAGTTACGGCTACAGTAATGATCAGATTTTGTCGAAGGTGCAGGAGAAAGATATTGAGGAATTTAAAAAGGTGAAAGAAAATCTGGACTTCAGTCTGCTGATTGATATGGATGAAGCCGTCGGCCTGAAGACGTTGCTTGAAGATGGCTACAAGGTGAAGTTTCTGACTTTCAATGGACTCAAAAACCTGATTAAATTGAAGTTCGGCAAAATTGCGGAGGAAGATTACCAGGTGGATGAATTTAAATTATCCGGATTGAAACTGGATGGAGATCAGGCTTTGGACCTTGGTAATGCATTGTCATCGAACTGGCAGATGATTGAAGAAGATGAAGGTTATAAAGTACAGCCGGTAAAATAATTGATTTCAAGGAGGATTTATTTCATGAAAGCAGTATATCATCAAGGTGAACAGAGTTTAAAAGGCGTGAAGTATGGAGAGATTGAAATTGACGAATTAAAAGATACGGATGTAAAAGTGAAGTTGAAGGCGGCCGGTCTGAACCACAGGGACTTGTTCATACCGGGACGCCACGACGAAAATGATCCGGCACTCGTGCTCGGTTCAGACGGTGCAGGCATTGTCGAGGAAGTCGGCAGCGAGGTCAGCAATGTTAAAGTGGGCGATGAAGTCATCATCAACCCTTCATTGGGATGGAAGGAAAATGACGCGGCACCGCCGGAAGGTTTTGAGATTGTCGGGTTCCCGTTCAACGGTACTTTTTCCGAATACATCATACTGCCGGGAGATAATGTTGAGCCCAAACCAGAGCATTTGAACTGGGAAGAAGCGGGCGTACTGGCATTGTCTGCAATGACGGCGTACAGGGCTTTATTTACAAGAGCGAAAGTGGAGAAGGGTATGAAGGTTTTAATACCGGGTGCGACCGGCGGCGCCGGCACATTCCTGCTTCAGTTCGCAAAAGCTGCGGGCGCTGAAGTATTTGTGACTTCACGCTCGGAAGAAAAACGCCAGGCGGCGCTTGACCTCGGTGCAGATAAAGCGATTGACAGTGAGACGGATTGGGACGAGGCATTGGACGGCGAGAAAGTCGACGTCGTCATCGAGAGCGTCGGTGCGGTCACGTTCAACAAGTCCGTCGACCAGCTGAAGCGCGGCGGTACTTTGGTTGCATTCGGCGCGTCTGCAGGCGACACGGTGGACTTCAACCTCCGCAAATTCTTCTACGGCCAGTACAATTTGCTCGGATCAACGATGGCGAGCACAGAAGAGCTGGAAGAAATGCTTGAATTCATCGAGCAACACAATATCAAGCCTGTTATGCATAAGAGCTATCCGCTGGACGAGTTCGAAGCAGCATTCGAAAGACTCGACAAAGCGGGCATGATGGGTAAAATCGTCTTTACGATATAGAATTGATTTGGAACAGGAGTCGGCGTCCCTTAGAGGGAGATGAGGGCTCCTGTTTTTTTGTGGCTGTGGGCTGTTTAGTTAGAGTGAAAAACTGGTGCGTCTAAACGTTTCCAATCACATTCCGTTTAGTTAGCATGAAAAATCATCCGATCTAAACGACAGCCTGCTCACTTGACTCGCAAAAATGCCTCAAGTGAGCAGCCCGCGGCAAAAACTGCTCACCTGAGTCGCAAAATTGCTTCAAGTGAGCAGCTCACAACAAAAACTGCTCACCTGAGTCAAAAAATTGCCTCAAATGAGCAGTCTTTATATTATTTCTCCCGAATTTCCATTGAATATTTCAGCTGGGAAATAATCAGAATGACCGCAATCAATATTATCGAGAATATTTGCGATTCTCCGGTAATGATGGAGTAGAAAATCAAAATCACAATCCCGAGAAATAATCCGGTCTGAGTGAAACCGTGGGTTTTATATAAGCCGTTCAGCATGATGTGGCGTTCACCTTCGTCACTTGCTGCCATCAGTTTTTCAGCATACTTTTCATCGCCCAGCTTGGGCAGGTCTCTGTCTGGATATAAAATGCTGACCATACCTGTCTGAACGACTGTCAGATAGAGAACGACAATATATGTGACAGCCGAGATCAGTATCCATGCAAAATGGAATTCGATGATCATAAATATGGAAAGGGCAATAATAGACAGCATCATGGCCGTCGTATTGACGACCTGTAAATCATTGTACTTGTTGTAGCGGTAGATGTCGTAGGCGTCCATGTCCATATATTTCGTATAGTCACTTGCCACTGTCTTGAGCTGTCTGTATAGATATATGCTGACGATTGCCAGAACGATTGAAACGGTCAACGTCACCAGCCCGATCCAGTAATAGATATTGTCCATGTTCATATCATTGGTGCTTGTAGCGATAATGCTGAATGTCAGCCCCGCAATCGCCCCGAAAAATAAATACATCAGCATTCTCAATGTACGTTTCATCTTATAATTCCTCCTCTTCGAAAATAAAGATCTCTTCTATCGGTTCATTAAAAATTTTCGCCAGACGTTTGGCAATCAGCAGTGATGGGATATAATCCTCCCGTTCAATCAGACTGATTGTCTGCCTGGAAACTTTCGCAAGTTTGGCGAGTTCTGTCTGATTGAGCCGGTCTCTTGCGCGAAGTTCACGTAATCTAGTTTTCATAATAATCATCCTCTTCAGGTTTAATTTTCTTAGTTCCAAGAATGACAGCCACTATGGCTCCAACCCAGAGCATCGGTTCATCTGCAAATAAAGGGATAACGAGCAGCGCTATGGCCATGATTAAAAATGTATAGTCTATATGATAATTTCCAAATTTCATTTTCAACCCCTCCGTTCAACTAAAGTGTAACAAAAAGTTTACTTTATGACAAATTTAATTGTCATAATGACAATTATAATAGAATTTATGTTTGTTTTATATGACAACTCAATATTGACGGAATTATCAGAAAATGGTTTAATTATCTTGACATGCTTTATTAAAGACGTGGGGAAGTTACAGTAAGCTGGGTGAGGTACGAAGGTTTATATCACTTTCAAAAGAGAGGTGTATTATGACAAAAAAGAAAGGTTTCTTTGCAAAAGCACTCGACGTCATTGAACGTATCGGTAATAAACTGCCGGACCCGTTCGTATTGTTCGTTCTCCTTGCGGTTTTCATGATTCTTCTGTCGTACATATTCAGTTTGGCAGGGGCGTCTGTCATCCATCCAGGTACAGGTGAGGAGCTTCCAATACAAAATTTGTTGTCCGGAGCCGGATTGCAGTTTATTCTCACTTCCATGCTTGAAAACTTTACAGGATTCGCGCCGCTTGGGTTGGTTCTTGCGATGATGCTCGGTATCGGTCTTGCAGAGAAAGTGGGTCTCTTGGATTATGCAATCCGTAAAACGATACTGAAATCGCCGCCGGCACTGTTGACTTATACATTGGTATTTGTCGGGATTATGGGGAACATTGCTTCAGACGCAGCGATGGTGATTATTCCACCGCTTGGTGCATTGGTGTTTTATAAAGTTGGAAGACATCCGCTTGCGGGGCTCGCTGCGGGTTATGCCGGTGCCGGTGCAGGATTTACTGCAAACTTGTTCGTCGCGGGTACAGATGCACTCCTGGCAGGTATATCGACAGAAGCGGCTGCCATCATTGACGAGACGATGGTCGTCACCCCGGTGGACAACTGGTATTTTAATATTGTATCAGTGTTCGTGCTGACCTTTGTCGGCGGACTGCTTACTTCAAAACTTGTTGAACCGAGACTCGGTAAGTACAAAGGGGATGAAGTTGAAGAAGAGGACGAAGATGAACTGCCGAACGCGAAAAAAGCATTCTTCGCTGCAGCAGGGGCGGGTCTCTTATACTGGATGATCATTATCGGAGTCATCATGATGCCGGACAGTCCGCTGCGGGGCGAGGGCGGCACCATTGTGCCATCACCATTCCTTGACGGTATTGTACCGCTTATACTCTTTTTCTTCATCATCATCGGTGTTACTTTCGGTATTGTTACCGGAAAGATAAAGTCAGGTAAAGATGTTACGGAATACATGACAGAGTCCATCAAAGATCTGGCAGGATATATTGTACTTGTATTTGCGATTGCTCAGTTCATCGCATACTTCACATGGTCCAATCTGGGCACATGGATTGCTGTAAACGGGGCAGAGTTCCTTCAGGACATTGAATTTACAGGGTTTGGTCTCGTCGTCGGTTACGTAATACTCACATCGATGCTGAACTTCCTGATCACTTCAGGCTCTGCCAAGTGGGCCATTGAGGCGCCTATCTTTATCCCGATGTTCATGCAGCTCGGGTATCATCCTGGATTTACACAGGTTGCCTATCGTATCGGGGATTCATCAGTCAATATCATCACTCCGCTTTTCCCTTACATGGTTATCGTTCTTGCGTTCATGAGACGCTATGATAAAAATGCCAGCATCGGTACGTATATTTCATTGATGCTGCCATATTCCATCGCGTTTCTGATTACGTGGATCGTGCTGCTGGCGATATTCTACTTCGCAGGCCTGCCATATGGTCCGGGGGTCGGAACTTATCTTGAGGGTGGACAATAGTTGATATGCTAAAACACCGGAGAGCCTTCCGGTGTTTATTTGAGGAAAGCGGTTAAATTATATAAACTTGCTTCTTTTTCAACTATTATAATGGTTAAAAAAATGATTTTTAAAAGTGTAAAATAATTTTGAACAGACACATAAAGGGGATGCAGCATGTTCATACAAAAATTGATTCAAACAGACAGAGGACAATTTGAGATATTCATCCGTGGAGAAGGGGAGCCGTTGGCTTTTACTCATCTGTACAGCGAATTCAATGAAAACGGAGATATCATGTCCCAAAATCTGAGCGAGAATTACACGGTTTTTATTATTAATTTAAGAGGTGCAGGAAAAACGGATGATCAAACTGACGAGTACTCCTACAGTATGGACGATGCCATCCATGATCTAGAAGCGGTTCGGCAGTCATTGAATATTGAAAAGTGGGCCTTTGCCGGTCATTCGACCGGTGGTTTTCTTGCATTAAAATACTCCGTGATGTTTCCGGAACGTTTAACCAAAATTATTGCTGGAGGACTCTGTGCGTCAGGAGAATATATGTATCATCCGGCCAGTATTTATTGTAAAGATCACCCAAAAAATAATAGGATGATTGAAATATTTGAAGAGATGAGGCATCCGGGTACAAACCGTGAACAAAGAATTGAACTGGCGAAAGAGTGGACAATGATGTCGCTCTACAGAGAAGAAGTGTACTATGAGATGCTCGACCGGAAGATGAGCGGGCGCACACTGGTACATAAAATAGATTATTTCACATCAGAACTATGCGATTATGATGTCAGGAAGCAATTAAAAACTTCGCCAGTCAGAGCATTTATATACTGTGGCAGGCATGATGCCCAGTGTCCGCATGTATTCAGCGAAGAAGCGGCTGAATTGATGCCGAATGGTACTTTGGAGACTTTCGAAAATAGCAATCACAGCCCAGATATTGAAGAAGAAGAGAAATTTAAGATATTTATCGCAGGAACAGTTTAAAAGGGGAGTTTGATTATGAAAGCATTATTCGCCATTGATGTACAAAAAGGATTTTTAGAGGGCAGGGATAGGCTGGTAAATGATATCAGCCGTCTTGCTGAACATTTCAAAGAAAATAACGATAAAGTTATCGCATTCAAACATATAGATGAGAATGCAGGGAGCCCGATTGAAAAGGGGACTGAGGGGGCGGAGATTCCTGATCAGATTCTGGACTATACAGATGTACTCCTGGAGAAACGTTATCCAATTTCATTCAAAGAGACAGGTTTGGATGAAATTTTGACAGAGTCTGGAATCGATGAAGTCTACATCACCGGCTTCAATATGGAGTTCTGTATATTATTCACATCAATTGCTGCAGCTGACCGGGGATATAAAGTCACGGTCATTGAAGATTTGTGCGGTTCAGTTAATACCGGAGAGACTTATGAAATGGATGATCTGGATATCGTAGATTTTGTGGGGACAGTCATCGACTGGTCGGAAATTATAGAAAACAAGTATTTGGAAGAAACTGAGTTTAAAATATAACTCACTTAAAATTTATATGTAAATAATGAAACCGGAAAACCCTCAACAGAATTTTCCGGTTTACATTTCGAAATTATAATTTTTTAACTGCCTCGTCGATGTCGTCTTCCCCGCCGGTCGCATCAAATGATTTACCGATTGTATTGTCGTGGTCTAGAGAGGCAACGATGATATTTGCAACATCCTCTCGTGCGATTTCTAGTTTCTTCCCTTCCTGTTTCACATTTTCAGCTAATTCGGCTTTTCCTGTGCCTTGTTCATTTAAGAGCAGGGTTGGGCGGATGATTGTATAATCGAGACCTGAATTTTTCAGCCACACATCAGCATAGTGCTTGGCTGCGAAGTAATATCCACCGATTGAAATCTCTTCATTATTGTATGACCAATATTCACGATTGTCTGCATTCACCGCGCTGACTATGATGTAGCGTTTGATGCCAGCATTTTTGGCAGCTTCAATCGATTTCACAGCACCGTCGAAATCAATCATCATGGTTTTGTCTGCACCTGTATCCCCGCCGGAACCTGCTGAAAATACTACAGCTTCAACATTTTCCATCGCTTTTTCCATATCTTCAATGGAACCTTCCAAGTCTATGAAAGTGGATTTGATATCTTTATTTTCAAAGGCTTTTTTCTGATCTTCCTTACGGACGCCTGCGACGACATCATGTGCATCGTGATTTTTCAACTTATCTACGACTATCTGTCCAATCTGTCCATTTGCGCCAATGACTAGAACATTCATTATACCGCTCCTTATCGTTATTTATCTTCATATAGTATGTTAAAGACATGAAACCGGAAGTTCAACTTATCAGTATAACGCCATGAAATATATGCGAAACGAGTTTAATTTACTGCAGCAGAGGGTATTTATTATAACTGTAAGGCTATTTAAATATTAAAATTACCGAATAATATAAATCAGGAGATGAATATAAAATGGGTCACTCAAACTTGAACAATCCACGCGAGATGTATCACACGGGCAAATTCCCGGATCAAGAACAGGGTACGCCTGCGCTTCAAAGCAAGATGGATCCGAAACCGGATTGTGGGGAAGAGTCCTATAAAGGTCACAACCGGTTGGAAGGACGCAACGCCTTGATTACAGGCGGCGATTCAGGCATCGGCCGTGCAGTGGCGATTGCCTATGCACGTGAAGGCGCGAATGTGGCCATTCATTTCCTGCCTGGCGAAGAGGAAGACGCTAATGAAGTGAAAGAACTCATTGAAAAGGAAGGCAGAAAAGCTGTGCTTCTCCCGTATGATCTACGTGAAGATAATGCAGCAACAGAAATTGTTGATAGGACAGTCGAGGCATTCGGTGCATTGGATTTACTCGTATTGAATGCAGCGCAGCAGATTGCACAGAACAAACTGCAGGATATTTCTGTGAAACAGGTTGAAGATACGTTCAAAGTGAATGTCATCAGTATGTTCGAAACGGTCAAAGCTGCCGAGAAACATCTGGAACCGGGCAGTGCAATTGTAACGACGGCTTCAGTCAACACATTCGAGCCGAGTCCTGCAATGATGGACTATGCAGCGACGAATGGCGCAGTCGGCAATCTGACAGTGTCATTGTCCAAATATTTTGCCGATAAAGGCGTCCGCGTGAACGGCGTCGCGCCAGGTCCAATCTGGACACCGCTTCAGCTGGATAACGGACAGCCGGAAGGTAAAATACCCGAATTCGGACAGAGCAGTCCACTTGGACGTGCCGGACAGCCTGTAGAACTTGCACCGGTTTATGTACTCCTTGGTTCGGACGAAGGCAGTTATATTACCGGACAGATTTACGGAATTACAGGCGGCATGCCGACAGACCTTTAAATGGGATGAAAAAAGCACCTCAATTTGAGGTGCTTTTTGCTTACATATAGAGTTAACACCTGTTCGTTTGCGTGACGAGCATCTGTTGGAGCTCTAAACCCGTCTATCTTTTCAAAAATTCATGCTCGATTTCATTTTTTCGGACTTCGCGCTTGAACAAGTATTCACCGTCACGTACTGAGGACAGAACTTCTGCACGTTCTCTTACCGCTTCGTAAGGATCTGCTGCATCCAGTACAATAAAGTTCGCAGGCCGGCCTGCTTTGACACCGTATCCGCCGTAGTCCTCATCGATTTTCATGACTCCGGCACCGTTCACTGTAATCAGATCAAGCGCCTTATTGATCTCATCAATATGCGTGTAGTGGGCGAGGTGGATGCCGTTATCCAGAATATTCATCATATTGCCGCTACCGAGCGGGTACCAGTAATCCGCGATGGAATCTTGGGCAAATGCGACTGTATTCCCGTTCTCAAGCAGTTCTTTCACACGCGTCAGACCGCGACGTTTGGGATAGTTGTCCATGCGTCCCTGAAGGTGTGCATTTTCAGTCGGACATGAAATGAAATTGATTTTCGACTCTTTGAAGAGGCCCATCATTTTATTGGCATAAGAATTTTCGACTGCACCGAAGCTGCACGTATGTGAAGCGGTCGTCTTATAGCCGTAGTCTTTTTCAATGACAAGTGCATTCAGCACTTCCAAAAACCGGCTGTTCGGGTCATCGTTTTCATCACAGTGGATGTCGATCATCACGTCGAACTCGAGTGCCATGTCAACAATACGGCGCAATGATTCGACGCCGTGTTCATATGAAATCTCGAAATGCGGGATACCGCCGACAACGTCAGCGCCCATTTCAAGTGCTTCGCGGACAAGCGCTTCGCCGCCTTTGTAACGGAAGAAACCTTCCTGCGGAAATGCAACGAGCTGCAGCGTCACAATATCTTTCAGCTCTTCACGCAGTTTGATCAGAGCTTTCATTCCGGTCAAGTCCGGGTCCGTAACATCCACATGCGTACGTATATACTGGACGCCGTGACTGACTTCCTTGCGGATGCCTTCCAGCGCACGTTCGCGGACTTTTTCTTCAGTCAGCTCTTTTTTATTGTCACTCCAGCGCTGGATGCCTTCGAATAAAGTCCCGGAGATGTTGGCATTCCCCGGGCCGAGACCGGAGAAGATATAATCGAGATGCAGATGCGGATCGACATATGGCGGCAGCACCAGTCTGCCTTTCAGATCAATGATTTCGTCTGCTTCACCGAGGTCGGTGCCGATGGCCTTGAAACGGCCGTCTTCTACCAGAATCTCAGTGGATTCCGTATCGCCGTATATATTTGCGTTAACAAATTTCTTCATATCATTTACTCCTTTGAATAGTAAATGATTTACATGCCTATTATATCAGAAGCGAAATATATTGATGTGAATCAAACATAGTATTATATGCAGATGTGTTCAGTTATAATGGATAATAATAAGGGGGGGACGAGATGATGAAGTATTTCATGCTTTTCATACTGTTATCGATTGAACTGACCGGCTGTACCGCAGTGGGACAGTCCGGTGTGGAAGAGACCGATGTGAACGCGCTCGACAGCGAGCTTAAGGAGTATGTCGAGAGTGAAAAGGTTAATAATATCATGCATGTCGAAGCGGAAGACGGCAACAGCCACTATGTCGTATTTTATGCACCCGGTGCGACAGAACTGACCGCGGAAGAGACAGACGACGGATTTCTGGATATTAAAATGGAGAAACCTGAGGAAAGTAAAGATGAAATACTCCACATCTATGAACTGAATATCGGAAACGATGTGGAAACGCTCAGGTATTACATCAACGGCACTGAGACGCATGTTGAAGCATTGATCAAATAAAAAATATCACCGGAATACATATCCCGGTGATATTTTGCTTTATAATATGAATAAACGATTATAATTACATCAGAGAAGGAAGGGGTGCAGAGCCATGACCGCGTACGGCGACTACATCACATTATTCAATTTTGACCATATCATTTTCATCGTCGGACTGGTCATCATCGGTGCCGCACTTTTCATGAAAAGAGATGCCGTCGGAGAACACAGACAGAAAATCACTGTGGTGATACTGATCGTCAGCATCTTCCAGCAGATTCTGCTCTACAGTTCATACTACTTCATCCTGGACTTCGACCCCGGAGAGTCGCTGCCGCTTCAGATCAGCCGCGTCAACACGATACTTGGCATCATTTTCCTGATCACGAAAAACGACAAAGTGTTCCGCGTGCTCGCACTGTTCGGCCTGTTCGCATGACTCAGCTTCCTGTATCCGAGCCGTGTCTACGGCATCACACACCCGATCGGCTGGAGCTTCTTCATCAACCACGTCATCACACTATTGCTGCCTTTTTACGGCATCATCGCCTATAATATGAAAATAAAAACCACGGACAGTCTGAAAGTCTTCCCATGGTTTGTGCTGTATGTTGCTGTTGCATATTTCGTCAATCTCCTCACGGGCGGCAATTATTTTTATTTGAAACATAAGCCGATTTTTGCAGGTTTGGAGGATGTCTTTTACATACCGCTGTCCCTGTTGTTCAGCTATGTGCTGTTTTTGGCGGGCGAGTGGATGAGTGGATGTACAAAAAAGTGCAGCCGGTGCTGCAGCCACCGGAATTGTAAACGCACCAGTTAAAAAGGACAGAATTTAACTTGATGGAGGTTCTATCCGGTTTTACTGCAAAATAACGGACAGAAAAGTGCAATCACGGTGATCTGTCCTGAAATCGGGTTGAAATCCGATTTTTTCAAATCCGTCCGGAATACTGATTAAAATCCGGACAAAATCGTGATTCAGAGCATTTCTGTCTCCTTTTCCTCTCATCAAACCAGCAAGTATTCTCTCGTCATCTTAATACAATCCTCGATCACCGGTGAAAAGTGTCTGTCCTTCATAAATGACAAGTAGAGGTCAGGGCTTTTAAGATCGTGCTGCAAGTTGATGCTTTTCACATCGTCGTCAGTATAGTTCTTCGCGTAAAACTCTGGAATGACCGCGAAGCCTAAATCTTTTTTAACGAGTCGGACTGCGGTACCGATCGTATCCACCCGGATGATGTTTCTGAACTTCAAGTTGTTTTCCTGTAGAAATTTATTCAGTACGCTGGAATTTTCAATGAAAATCAGTGTATATGCGGACAATTCTTCGAGTTTTGCAATCTCAAGCGGGAAATCTGTATGCACGAGCACCGAGTAAACATTCTGTCCCAAAAAGTTCGACTCCATACCATCTTCCTTGTAGTTCAGTGTCGTCAGACCGAAGTGGAGCTGATGCGTCCTGACCTGATTGATGATGTGTGTCGTCGTGCCTTCGGTCAACTGGATGTCAAGGTCATTATAGATGTCGAGATAAATTTCGAACAGCTCGGGCGTCACCATTCTGAACGTTTCCGTAATGCCGACTTTCAGCTTTCCGCTCCCTTTCTTTCTGATATACCTCACTTCATCTTCCATGTTGCCGTAGATGGACAGCACCAGTTTGACATGATGATAAAATTCCCCACCTGAGTCGGTCAGCTTGAACATGCCATCATTCCGTTCGAGCAGCCGAAATCCGAGTTCCTCTTCCAGCTTGCTTAAAGACATACTTAAAGAAGGCTGGGAAATGAACAGCGCATTTGCGGCCCAGCTGATTTTCCCGTGCTTTACGATGGCGTCAAAGTAGCGCAATTGTTTGATATCCATAATTTTCGATCCCCCATATATAAATGAAACCTATACTTATATAGTTTTTATATACTATTCAAATAAAATTATAACATGTATCATTAATATATGTTAATAATATCACAAAGATATATCAAATATATAAGGATGAAAATTATGAAAGCGTCTAACAAGAAAAATAATCTCTATATAGCAGGTATCGTACTTGCTGTTCTGACGTTCTGGCTTTTCGCGAACTCCATGATCAACATCATTCCTGCCATGATTGAAGATATGAATATCTCACTCGGCATTTTAAATATCGCAACAAGCTTGACGGCATTATTCTCGGGCTTGTTCATAGTCGTGGCTGGTGGAATGTCTGATAGATCCGGACGTAAGAAAATGACTTATATCGGGCTGATACTCAGTGTAGTCGGGAGTCTTTTAGTATTGCTATCGCAAGGACCGATATTACTCATTCTCGGCCGTGCACTTCAGGGGATTTCCGCCGCATTCATTATGCCGGCAACCATCTCTCTGATAAAAACAGCGTTTGATGAAAAGGACCGTCAGAGAGCACTCAGCTACTGGTCATTCGGTTCATGGGGCGGTGCTGGTGTTGCGACACTCGCTGGCGGGCTGATCGCAACGTACATGGGCTGGAGATGGATTTTCGTAATCTCCATCATCGTTGCTCTGATTTCAATGTGGATTTTACGCGACATCGAAGAAAGTAAGGCAAATGATTATAAGAAAGCCCCATTCGATTATGTCGGATTCGTTTTATTCGTAATATTGCTGCTCGGTGTCAACATTGTTGTCACCCAGGGGCAGGAGCTCGGCTGGACAAGCCCGCTGATGATCGCATTGATGAGTGGGACGTTGCTTGTTCTCGCCGGTTTCCTTGAATTTGAGAAGAGAAGGAAACATCAGTTCATCGACTTTAATCTTTTCAAAATAAAGCCCTACACGGGCGCGGTGGTTTCAAATTTCCTGCAGAACGGTATCGTCGCAACGATTGTCGTCGCGAACATCTACGTGCAGGTCGCGAGAGGGTTCAGTTCATTTGAAGCGGGACTGCTCACAATCGGTCATATCATTACACTGCTTGTGATGATCAGGGTCGGGGAACGCATGCTGCAGAAGATGGGTGCAAGAAAACCGATGCTATGGTCGATTCTGATCGCGGCACTCGGCATGAGCATGGCAGCCATGACATTTCTGCCAGATGCAGCATATGTCGTTGTCGTCTTCATCGGATTCCTGATCGCGGGTATCGGAGTGGGCATGTACGCAACGCCTTCAATGGATACGTCTCTTGTTCATATCAACAACGACCAGGTAGGTATCGCTTCCGGTATTTACAAGATGGCGAGCTCCCTCGGAAACTCATTCGGTATCGCGATTTCAACCGCAATATACGGGACAGTACAGTTGATGACGGACAACATACACATCGCCGGCGCGATGGGGATACTGACAGCATTCGTTTTCGGAATCCTCTCATTCTGGGTGGTCTCAAAGACGATTTCTCCGGAAGAGGGATTGTCGGATGCGTTCGAAGTTGCGGGTAAAGCATAATATGAAACCTTATTGGAACCGTGGGAATAAAATCCTGCGGTCTTTTTATTTCGACCATTAAAATTGCCAATTCAAACAATATTTAAATTTTCGCGAATAATTAGAAAATTATATTGGTAATAACCATTTATTGTGGTAAAGTGTTAAATATAATATGTAAAGGCTTTCTATTATAAATATGGAAAGTTCTGTATATATAAATTATATAGGGGGAAAACAGATGAGAAAATATTTAATGCTCTCATTAATGGGTGTACTGATTTTAGTGCTCGCGGCATGTGCTGATGATTCAGCAGTCGATGAGCAGGCTGCAGAAGATGGTGGGGACGATGACGCTGCAACTGAAGAATCAGCATCCGGTGACATTATTGTTGCGATGCAGGATGATGCTGTTTCACTGGATCCGCATGGCAGTAACGATTCTGCATCATCGCAGGTCCGTCAGAATATTTATGAAAGCTTAGTATCACAGAATCCGGATATGGAACTTGTTCCCGGACTTGCTGAAGAGTGGGAAGCTGTTGAAGATGATGTTTGGAACTTCCAATTGAGAGAAGGCACGACATTCCACAGCGGTGAAGAATTCACAGCGGAAGATGTTAAAGCGACACTTGAAAGAGTCGGCAACGAAGCGGTGGCTTCTGAAGTGGCATTCCTATTCGAAATGATAACAGAAGTTGAAGTCGTAGGGGATTACGAAGTCAACATTCATACCGAATATCCTTTCGCTCCGCTGCCGAGTCACCTGGCGCATAACACAGGCGGTATCATGAGCAAGTCTTTAATTGATGAAGACTACCAGAATGCTTTGGATGAAGCTGGAGTCGACATGACTGCAGATGAGTACTATGAACTTCGCGCTGAAGGCGGCGATGAGTACGAAGAAGTAATGGATCAGATTTCTGAGCATGTCGGAAACGTAATTACTTCAAACCCGGATGGTACAGACCACGGTATGCTTGAAGAGCGTAACCCGGGTCAGGATACAGTCCTTACGAAGTTTGAAGACTTCCAGGGCGGCGAAAGAAACTTTGATTCAATCACATTCCGTGTAATTCCTGAAGTGAGTGCAAGGCTTGCTGAACATGAAACAGGCGGCATCCAGGTGGCACATAATATTGATGCATCCAACGCCAACCGTGTGACTGAAGGTGAAAATACGGAATTGATCGAGCAGGAATCTCTGCGTACAGACTATTTAGGATTCAACGTTCAAAAAGAGCCTTTTGATGATGTGAAAGTCAGACAGGCGATTGCGCATGCAATTGACAGAGATGCAATTGTTGAAGGTGTGTATGAAGGAATGGGTATTTCTGCAACGCACCCGATTCCGCCGGATGTCTGGGGTTACGATGACAGCCTGGAAGGTCAGCAGTTTGATATGGACAGAGCTAAAGAATTGCTTGCTGAAAGTGATCATCCAGACGGATTCGAAGCTGAACTATGGGTGAGAGACGATCAGATGATTGTTGATACGGCACTTTACATCCAGGAAAGCTTAGGCGAACTGGGTATTGATTTATCAGTTGAACGTATGGAATGGGGTGCGTTCTTGGACAGAACAGGACAGGGCGACCAGGAAATGTATCTGCTTGGCTGGACGACAGTAACAGCAGATGCTGACTACGGTCTGTATGCACTTCACCATTCAGACAACTTCGGTGCAGTCGGCAACCGTTCATTCTATGGCAACGATGAATTGGATGAGGCACTGGATAACGGCAGAACTGAATCTGATGAAGATGCCCGTGCAGATGCTTATTCCACTGCGCAGGAAATTATTACTGAAGAAGCGCCAATCGCACCAATCGTACATTCAAACTTCTCAATCGGTGTAGATACTTCACAAGTTGAAGGCGTTGAACTCGATGCACTCGGTGACGTGCGCTTGGAAAATGTAACGTTCAATGAATAATGAAGTGAAAATTTCATTATGATAGTAACCCGCAGCTAAGGATTTGATAAAAGTCCGACTGCGGGTTTTATTATAAACTTAAAAGTACGGGTGGGATCGGTGTGAAGAGCGATGCGCATTTATATGCAAAAATTACGAATGAAATCAGACATCAAATTGACAGCGGCAAATATCTGAGCGGGGACAAACTGCCGCCGGAACGAAAGCTGTGCGAAGCATTCGGTGTCAGCCGCATAACAATCAGACAGGCACTGGAAAAATTGGAAGACTTGAATATCATCGCAAGAAAGCAGGGGAAAGGCACATACATACTGCCTTTTGAATATGGAAAACTGCCGGAAATCTTTTCACGGTTTACAAACGCAATCGACGAGCCGGGAGAATGTCCGGGGACGAAAATGCTGGATATCGTACGAATCAATTCAGATAAGTATTTGAATCAGAAAATGGGATTGACTGTAAATACACCGGTATATAAACTTACCCGGTTAAGGATGGCGGATGTTAGACCATTATTATTAGAATATAGTTTTATACCTTACAACGTTGCGCCTGACCTGGACAGATTCAATTTCGGGAACATGTCACTGTATCAAGTATTGGAGCAGGAATATTCAGTCAAAATCGATCAGGCATTTGAGACACTGAATCCGATTTCTTGAATAAAAAAGACGCCTCGCTGCTTGAAAGAACCGAGGGTGCAATTGCGATGAATTTGGAACGGTTCGCATATGGCAATGAGCAGGTAATCGAGTTTACCAGCAGTTTTGTAGCCGATGACAAATATAAATATACTGTGGATTTAGTCTGATGTTTTTATATGAGTCAATAAATATAGGAGCGTTGACAAAAGCGATTTATATTGTAATAATTGTAATTAATTAGTAAAATGTATAATTATTTTATAATTAATTATTTATGAAAGGAGTGTTTGAATGTCTAATATACATCTAAAAAAGGATATGAGTAGTAAAGATTTGGCAATTTTAAATAGTGAAATGGATACAGCCAAAAAAAATAAAGGAATTGCATATGTTTTATGGCTTTTTACAGGATCACTTGGCGGCCACAGATTTTATTCCGGTGATATCGGCATAGCTATCGGTATGCTGTCATTCTTTATCATTAACTTTTTATTCCTGGGTTGGATTACACTTGGTGTTTCATTTCTAATTTTAGGACTTTGGGTAATAATTGATGCCTTCTTATTAAGTGGCAGAATTGATGATGTAAATCTACAAAAAGAAAGAAAGATAATCTTAGATCTTGGTTTAGGTTCACCTGGAAATAATAATTAATCTATTTAATTTAATACATAGTACATTAGAATCTCTCCTTTTAAAGCAAAGAGTAATTGAACAGCTTTGGAAGGAGTATTTTATTATCAGCTTGATAAATTAAGGGGATGTCATATGATTAAAGAAGTGATCGAGCAGCTGGTCAGCCAGCAGTCTACAAAGAATATCTCATACGTAATCGAGCATGAAGGTGAAGTCATCCGGCATCAGGAGGATAAAATCTACCGCTCGGCAAGTGTCATCAAAATACCGCTCTGTCTGGCAGCGCTGAAGAAGGCGCATGATTCGGGCAGAAATGACCTGTTGCTGGTCAAGGATAAAGTGGACGGTTCGGGAGTTCTTTATTCGCTGAATGATGTGGAAGTCCTGCCTGTAAAGGATGTCGTTGTTCTTGCGATGATCGTGTCGGACAACACCGCATCGAATATGCTGATGGATTATGTCGGTTTTGATAAACTCTCACAATCGTTCAAGGAGTGGGGCATCAATGATTCGACGCTCAAGCGGCACTTCATGGATATGTCGGGTGATACTTCGAAAATGTATAACGTCGCGACAGCCAGGGACATGATGACAGCTCTCAAACTTGTATATGTAGAAAATGAATTCATACCTGAAGAAGTGAGAATTGATATGCAGAAGCATATGAAAGACTCCCAGTTCAACGACCGGGTCGGCGGAGCGCTGAATGACGGCGGGGATGAGGATGAAATCACCGTGTCGAACAAGACAGGTACAATCAATAACCTTGAGCATGATATCGGCGTTTTCCAGTCAAAGGATAAGGCAGTCAAGTTTTCAGTGCTCTCATCTGAGTGGAACAGTAACTTGGAAGCGAGGCATTTCCTGAATGACTTGGGGAAAATTTTGCTGAAATACTTCCAATAGAAAAAATATCAGTGCAAAAAGAAGAGGTGGGCTTAAATGCCCACCTCTTCTTCACTTTCTGTAATTTATATCTTTACTGCCCAACTGGTTCCTTTTCAAACCCAAAAGCTGCACCGTTTCTGTTTTCATCGGTGGCGCCTGTGTAGGTGCCATCATCAGTGTTGTACATGATACTGTTGACGTTGCCGATTGGTGCAGGATCTTCTGTAAATCCGTGACCCATATCGTTGAGTTCTGAAATGATATCTTCAGAAATACCTTCTTCATAAGAATAGGTGTCTGGGCCGTTGGTGAATATTCTCGGTTCGTTTAAAGCATCTTCAAGTGTCAAGTCATATTCATACGTATTTAAAATGGTTTGCAGTACGGATGTGATGATCGTCTGTCCGCCTGGTGAACCGACTGTCAGGACAGGCTGGCCGTCATTGAATACGATTGTCGGCGTCATACTGCTGAGCGGTCGTTTATTCGGCTGGACTTCGTTTGCACCGCCTGGTTCTGCATCAAAGTCCGTCAGTTCGTTGTTGAGTAGAAAACCGTATTCCGGAACCATGATGCCGGAACCGAAGACCTGCTCGATCGTTGTTGTATAGGATACGACGTTGCCGTACTGGTCAATGACCGAGTAGTGTGTCGTCTGCCCGTCGACTTTGTCTCCCGGCTGCTCAACGCCACCTTCTCTTTCAAAACCTTCCTGATAAGGTGTGACATCTCCCGCTTCCGGTTCTTCGATGACCGAATCGAGACTGATCAGATTCCGTCTTTCATCGAGATAGTCCGGGTGAAGGAGTCCTTCAATCGGCACATCGACGAACTCAGGGTCGCCTGCGTATTCAGCTCTGTCAGCATAGGCAAGATGCATCGTTTCAGCGTAAAGATGATATTTCTCTACAGACTGGATGTCATACTGTGACAGATCGAAGCCGTCCAGTATACCAAGCATCTGAAGGAGGAATATTCCGCCTGAACTCGGCGGAGGCATCGTTGCGATGTCATAGTCCTTATACTGACCCCACACCGGCGCGTCCACGGTCACATCATAATTCATCATATCTTCCTTGGTCATCGAGCCTTCAAATTCCTGGACGGTTTCTGCAAGTGCATCGGCAATTTCACCATTGTAGAAATAGTCCGTACCGTTTTCACTGATCATTCTTAATGTATTAGCGAGATTTTCCTGGACTAACATATCACCTTCTGCGAGTGGTGCGCCTTCATTGAAGAAGACTTCACTGGCTGCACTTCTGTCGAGTTTCTCTGCGTTCTCTTCAATCTGGTAAGCCATGAAGTCATCGATCGGGAAACCTTCTTCAGCGAGAGAAATTGCCGGAGCAATCAGCTTGGGCATTGCGATTGTACCCCACATGTCATGGCTGGTCTGTAAACCCGCCGGAGTCCCCGGAACACCGACCGAGTTACCATGGATGACACGATCCTGGAATTCCATCGCTTCACCGTCATCTTTTAAGAACATTTCCGGGTCCGCGCCTGCCGGTGCACGCTCTCTGCTGTTGATGATTGTCGTCTCTTTTGTATTTGCATCATAAACCATCATGAATCCGCCGCCCCCGAGACCGGACATCATCGGTTCGGTGACTGTCAGTGCATACTGCATGGCAATCGCAGCATCCACTGCATTACCGCCTTCATTCAGTATATCAAGTCCGACTTCCGATGCGAGCGGGTGGGCGGAAACGACCATCCCGTCATTTGCTGTAGCTATATTGTTCTCTGTGCCATAATCCGGTTCAAACGACGCGGCAAGCAGCCCCTGGGATAAAGTGACAACGGTCAACAATAAAACACCAAACATCATGCTGATACGGCTGAGAAAAGATTTCATAGTACATACACCCCTTATAGTAGTTAAATTTGTACTTGAGTCTTAAATGCTGGAAGTGACGTATCGAGGATTCGGCGACGTCTTGAAAGTGGATTGTGGTTTGGATGGTTAATATCTAAATTTTCAGACATTGTTAATGTAATAATACCATAAGGGTGAAGGGACATAAAGAATCATTACGAGATTCGTAAGATCGATATGATAACCGCATTTGAAACATATAATGTCAAAGGATTCTTCATGATGGTAGAATATACATACTATTAAATTTTTAGGAGCGTGCATATGAACCAGAAGAGTAAGATGATCGGGGCAGTGGCGGACTTCAAGCAATTGAATAAAGCGGTGAAATACAAAGACAAACTGGCATGTGTGTTCGTTCTTTTCGGGAATATCAGCAATATTAAAATGGTTGTAGAGCAGTTGAAAGAAGAAGGTGTTGAAACATACATCCATATAGACAAGATAGGAAGTCTGAAGGTCGATGATTATGCTTTTAAATTCATCAAGAACAATGTGGGTGCCGATGGAATCGTCACGACAAAATCCGGATATATAAAAAAGGCGAAAAGTGTAGGGTTGAAAGTGGTCCAGAGATCGTTTGTCGTTGACAACAGAATGCTGGATATGGTGCTTGATGGATTAAAGAGACAGCAGCCGGATTATCTTGAAATCATGCCGGCGATTACATCTTATCTGATTCCGGAGATAAGGAAGGTCAATGATATAAATATTATTGCCGGCGGTCTGGTCGATGATCCAAAAGTCTTCAATGAGGCTTTGGAACACGGTGCTTCATTTGTTTCTACATCGAATGTTGAGATGTGGAAACAAAACTTTAACAATGATTCATATTAAATTAACAGAAGATTTACAAAGCGCTGATATAGTTATAATTGAAAAGTGAATAGAAAACGGTGCGCTAGAGAGACCGGTGTTGGTTAATTTTGCCAATACCGGTCTCTTTATTTTGAGGAAAGGAGAAGGATTTTAACACAGCACTGCACTTTAATATCTTACTGGAGGATGACCGCGGTGAATAATGTATTGATTTTTGATATGGACGGTACACTTTATCACACTGATAATTTTGTTGATGAATACATAGAGATGTTGACAGATGAAGTCGGTATACAACAGGAAATGAAAAATGACTATCGTTCAATAATGGAGGAATTCTCATCTGAAGCACGAGAACATTTCCATAAGGACGACATGCCTTTGGGAGATGTTTGGCAGGTTGTCAGGTTCATATCATCGAAACAAGACATTCCCGTCGACTATCAATTTGATGTTTTTTTGAAAATCAGAGAGAAAATGATCGAAGAAAAAATGATCGAAGTGGACGACAGGCTGATCCATACAATTAAACGACTGAAAAATCCAACGGTTCTGATGACCAACTCACCGGAGGACAGTGCGACACCCTTCATCGAGTATCTGGATTTGAACAATATATTTGACCATCAAATTTATGACGCTAAGAAGCCATTCAATATGGAAAGGCATATCAATGAAATCAAAGCAATCTATCCTGATTGCAACATTTACAAAATCGGAGATAATTTGACGAATGACATCCATTCATCAAAAGCACTCGGATTAAATACAATTTATATCAATCATTACAATACTAATGCTTTGAACGATGTGACAGTATTCAGTCTGGAAGAACTGAACGAATATTTATATAAAAATTTTGTGGAGGTTTAAAAATGAAGAAAATATATTTGATGATGATGCTGACCCTGATTACACTGGTTCTTGCAGCATGCGGCGGAGGCGAAAGCGAAGATCAAGAAGGCAGTGACGAAGCTCAAGCTCCAGGTGAAAAAACTCAGATAGAGTACTGGCACGTCAACGCAGAAACACAAGGCGGAGAATCAGTGGATAAGCTGGTCGAAGATTTTAACGCACAGAGCGATACGGTTGAAGTAGTTGCTCGTTATAATCCCGATATGTATGCAGGATTGATGTCAAATCTGCAGGGGGATGTGGCAGCAGGCAATACTCCGGCAGTCGTACAGGTCGGATGGGCTTTTTTGGACTATTTCTCTGAAAACTTCCATTACACGGAACCACAGGAAGTGATTGAACAGCATCATGAAGAAGATGCAGATTTCCTTGAAGAGAACTTTTTGCCGAACGTGCTGGATCTTGCTGTGAATTCAGACGGCAGCCAGGTCGGGGTACCCTATTCACTGAGTACTCCTGTTCTCTATCTGAACGAAGATATGCTTGAAGAAGCGGGTCTTGATCCTGCAGGACCAAAAACTTGGGAAGAAGTGCAAGAGTATGCAAAGACGATCAAAGAAGAAACAGATAATTATGGTATTTACATCCAGGAACCTGCAGATACATGGGGCCAACAGGCGATAGTGGAAAGTAACGGTGCAAACTTCATAGAGGACGGACAGGCAGCATTTGCTTCTGAAGAAGGTATCGAAGCATTCGAATATTATCAGGATCTGGTAGTTGAAGATGAGTCAGCTTTACACATCGGATGGGATCAGGGCATCCAGAGTTTCATCGACGGTAACGTCGGCATGCTGTTTACAACAATAGCACAGAGAAATAACGTACAAAGTAACTCTGAATTCAACATTTCTGCAATAGAATCTCCAAGCTGGGAAGGTGAAGAAAGACGTCTGCCTGCCGGCGGTGCGATGCTTGCAATCACTGCAGAGGAAGAAGACCAACAGTCTGCAGCATGGGAATTCATGCGCTATTTATACAGTGTTGAAGGCATCAGCGAATGGACGAAAGGCACTGGCTACGTGCCACCTCGTGAAGGTGTAGCAGACAATCCGGACGGTCTTCAGGAATTCCTTGAGGAAAATGAAATGATGCAGCCGGCAATCAGTCAGATGGATTCCGTCGTACCATGGGCATCATTCCCGGGAGATGCAGGACTTGAAGCGGAGCAGAAGCTGCTGGATATGAGAGATGTCATCCTTGGCGGCGATGTCGATGTTGAAGAGACTGTAACGAACACCGAAGACGAGATTAATGAACTGCTTGATTAATCTTCATACAGAAGGCCGGAAATTTCGGCCTTCTGTCATTCTTTTGAAAGCGAGTGTGTAAGTTGGGTAAAAAATATACTAACTACTTATTGTTGGCACCGGCATTGATTTTACTGGCAATTTTTACAATCGGGCCGTTGATCTATACAATCTATTTAAGTTTTTTTGACTGGAACATGATTTCTCCGACGAAGACATTCGTAGGTTTCGAAAACTATACGGAACTTTTTCAAAGTGAAACATTCAGAAAAATCATCTTCCAGACCTTTCAGTACATCATTCTATTCGTACTGCTGAATACAGTGGTCACTTATATTTTCGCATATATTATTGCTCACTTGATAGACAGATGGAAACCTATTTATAAGGCTGCGATTTTCACACCTTCAGTCATATCACTAGTCGTCGGCTCAATGTTATTCCTGTGGATTTTAAATCCTGTTTCCGGGCCCGTCGCAACAGTGCTTGGATGGGTGGGGCTGTCGATACCCAACTGGACAGTGACGGAAGGAACGGTAATAGTTGTGCTGAGTCTGATTGTTGCATGGAAGGTGTTCGGATATAACTTTATCGTTCTGTACTCCGGAATCGTCGGTATACCGAACGAGATCATTGAAGCGGCCAAGCTGGATAAAATATCAAAGTTCAGGATTTTTACCGATATCATCATTCCGATGAGCTCGGCTACAGGATTCTATATACTGATCATGACCATCGTCCAGGGGCTCCAATATGTGTTCACACCGATACGGGTCGTAACACAGGGTGGGCCGAACTATTTGAGCAGTAACTTAATCTATCATTCATATCAGGAAGCTTTCGACTTGTTCAATACAGGTGTATCAGCGGCAAGTTCAGTGATTACGCTGGTTATATTTGTCGCATTGCTCGCGCTTCAGTTCCTGTTTGTAGAAAGGAATGTATACTATGAAAATTAACAAGTATATATTTCATCTGATCATCATAGTGTTCATACTGCTTGCGCTGTATCCGATTCTTTTTGCGGTTTCAAACTCATTTAAGCATCTGGCGGATGCATATTCATCGACGATCAATCTTATACCCAATCCATTTACACTTGAGAACTACGTGGATCTTCAGGATACGATACCTTTATTCCGTATTACACTGAACACATTCATTATTGCAAGTGTAATCACTGCATTCAAAATAGTCACGTCATTCCTGGCTGCTTTTGCATTGACCTATTTCCATTTCAAATTCAAAAGGGCCACGTACTTCCTTTTGATCAGTACGATATTCATTCCGTTCACGGTAACGATGATACCGAATTACCTGATCATATCGGAGTTTGACCTGATAGACAGCGTGTGGGGTGTCATACTGCCGCAGCTTGCGGATGCGATCGGCATATTCATGCTGACCCAGGCCATGCGTAATATACCGAAGCCTCTGATTGAAGCGGCGCAGATTGACGGCATTTCGACATTCAACATCATGAAGGATCATGTACTGCCGATCGTCAGACCTGCAATTACATCCACAGCCATATGGTTTTTCATACTGGCATGGAACGATTATGTATGGCCACTCCTGATGCTGAGGTCGCGTGAGAGTTATACACTGCCGCTTGCGCTGCAGCTGTTCGTCAGCTCGGAAGGCGGGACGAATTTCACGATTGCCATGGCTTTATCAGTGATAACGATGGCCATACCATTGATTTTATATCTGGTTTTCCAGAGGTATATCATTAATACATTCTCTTCAAGTGGTATTAAATAGGGAGCGCTTATATAAATGAAAAACATTACATTGAAAAATATAGAAAAGAGTTACGGTGATGCGACGGTCATCAAAGATCTGAATCTGGAAATAAAAGATGGTGAAAGAATCATTTTCCTCGGTCCGTCGGGCTGCGGGAAGTCAACCATCTTAAGAATGATTGCAGGACTTGAACCGGTGACTTCTGGAGAAATACACCTTGGAAAGAGGGAAGTGACACATCTGCCATCCGGCGACAGGGATGTGGCAATGGTTTTCCAAAACTATGCACTCTATCCGCATATGACGGTGGAGAACAACATCACTTATGCATTGAAAAGAAACGGCATCAACAAGACCGACAGACAGGATAGGCTGAATAAAGTGCTTGGCATGCTGGAACTGGACCACTATAGGAAAAGAATGCCGAAAGATCTCTCAGGTGGCCAGCGTCAGAGGGTAGCCCTGGCAAGAGCGACCGTAAAGAAATCCGATTATTTCCTTCTGGATGAACCGCTGTCCAATTTGGATGCGAAACTGCGTGTGACGGCGCGCCGTGAGCTTCTCAAATTACACAAGGAATTTAAGCAGACGTTCGTATATGTGACGCATGATCAGGTGGAAGCTATGGCACTGGGTGACAGGATTGTTGTTTTGAACAAAGGTGCCATCCAGATGGTGGACACACCGGAAAATGTCTATCACCATCCAAGAAACATCTTTGTCGCAAAATTCATCGGGTCTCCGCCGATGAATATACTAAGCGGTGTCATTAAAGATTACAAGTTTCATTACGGTGATCAGAACATTGATATATCAAATGTTTCGACATTCAGTGATGGTCTGAATGGCACAGAAGTGTATCTGGGCATCCGTCCGGAAAATATGGAACTTGCGACGGCTGACGATTATGATATTAAAGGAAAAGTGATCTTTACCGAGAATTTCGGTGCAGAGGTTGCACATACGATAAAAATTGCGGGTGAAGAAATTGTCGTCATGTCGCCTGAAGTTATCGACCGTAAGGAAATCGGAATCAAGTTCGACAAAAAGCATGTGCATATTTTTAATAAAAAAACAGGATTAAACTATAAATATATGGAGCAGTGATTATGAATATTCTACTGAGTACAAATACATTCATCGATGCAGGACTCAAATCTTTGGAAGAGTTAATGAATAAGGAAACAGGAATCAATTTCGGCCTGGAAATTTTTCCGAACTGGGAGAACGAGGCATTCAACAGAGATATCGAGGCACTTAAGCCTTTGATAGAAAATAGGCACCTTACCGTCCACGGGCCTTACTTCAATGTTGAGCACAGTGCACCAAAAGGTACTGAAAGCTACGAATATTCTATGGATCAGATTGATAAGACGCTGAAACTTTGTCAGTCACTCGGCATCAACCATCTTGTATTTCACCATAACAACAAGAAAATCAATGAGGACAACAAGACAGAGTCCATCGAAGAGAGCACCAAAAACCTGCATGAATTGAATGAAATCTGTAAAGAAGCAGATGTTGAAATCCTCATTGAAAATGCAGGAGTGAAAAGTAAAGAGAACATGCTGTTTAATGAAGAGGAATTCATCGCCATGGCTAAAATCGAAGAGAACAACGTACTGATTGATATCGGCCATGTCCATGCGAACGGCTGGGATATGGAGAATGTCATCGTTTCCCTTGCTGATAAGATTACACATTTCCATCTTCATAACAATGACGGCTTCCACGATGATCATAATAGAATACACGACGGGACACTGGATTTCGATAAATTCATCAGACTGCATCAGGAACATACGCCGGACGCTGATCTTGTACTGGAATACAATTATGATATCGGTTACGAGACAGACAAGATTGTAGAAGATATAAAATATTTGAAAGAAAAGCTCAATCTATAATTACTCCAATTTAATAATATAAAAATTTCTTCATACTAAAAAACCTGGACAACAATTGTTGTTCAGGTTTTTATCATTTCCAGAGAACCATATTCCGTCTGTGCGCTTCTTTCGGCGTCCGTACCCTATACCAGTGCAGGCACAGGATGACGATCAGTATCAGATCGATCACATCACCACCGTAGTACATCAACATCGCACCGGATCGGCCCTCATACACCGGCACTGTCTCAGGCGGGCTCTGGTAGATGAGCTTTGACAAAGCTTTATGGAAACCGAGCGCAATGACGAGAGCGACTGCCCTGTACCAGAAGTCATATCTGTGTGAAGTGACATCCACATAGATCATGCTGATTGTAAACAGATATCCCGCAAGGAAGACATGCAGGTGGACGATGATGAATAACAGGATATCTTCATGCATCCACACATACAGTCCAGTTTTATAAATCAGAAACAGGCCGCCGATGTTTAGAATTGACGCGATAAAAGGATTGGTGATCACTTTCGCATAACTTGTATTGAGCAGACGGCTCATGGTTTTGGCATGTTCAGTGGGCAGTGCCCGGAGCAGCAGCGTCATCGGCTTACTGAAAACAAAAAATATCGGGGAAAGCATGCCGAGCATCAGATGGCCCGCCATATGGGCGATAAAATTCTCATGTGCCAGATTGCCGATGGGTCCGACAAAAGCCCCCACTGCAGTCACAACTCCCATTATCCATAAAAATAAACGGCTTACCGGCCATGATTTGAATTTACTCCCGGAAACGACCATCGCACCCATATAGCCGGCAGCTAAAATGACAGCGAGTATGACGACGGCAGTTTGTATCAAAGGAAAGTAAGTGTGGATTATGTGATGTTCCATCATTTAACTGCCCGTCCTATCCGCTTCATTTTTTCTTGTTATAAGCCATATGACGATACCGGTTATAAGAAGAAGAATAGCTGAAGCATTCCAGCCGATGTCGTATGGCAAAATGTCCACATCGTAACGGATCTGGTGGATGCCGAATACTTTGTGATTGATTGTCCCGTCAATAAGCTGGAACGATCCAAGACCTATAAATATACCGGACGACCATCTTAAGAGAGAGTAGGTGTACAGTTTCGTCACGTGTGCAAAAAGGAAAATGCCAGCAACGATGGAGAATAGGGCGAATGCGTTTAAAAGACCGTCGGAGAAAATGCCGAACTGCATCGTATTGAAATCGAAGAAGTGATGCCACTGCAGCAGCTGGTGAAATATGATTTCATCTATGAGTGCCATAACGCCGACACCAATTAATACACCGGATAACAGAATTTTATTTTTAGCAGATTTCGGTCTGTATTTCTGATTCATTTTAAACATTCCTTCCATCTTATATGTATATATCATTTAATACCCTTTATCCGGCAGTTATAAATAATATTTCATTAAGTTTTGTTTATATAAACCATGTGTGGGTAAATATTAATTACATGCGAATCGCATGCATCATGAAAGAATGACCATATGAATTTAATCACTTAAAATAGTTGGATAAAAGATTGAAATTAAATGGAGGTTTTTAATTATGCATAAGATTGAGACATTTGCGAAGGAAGAGGAACTGTTAAGAAGAATAGAGCAATTAAAAGCGGAAGGTGTAGTAGAAAATGCGATTACTGTCGTAGCAGACAAAGATCTGGCAGGCGATGCATTAAACTATACAGAAGTGAATTATAAAGCGGCCGGCGGCAGTGCATGGGATAAAATCGCTTCATGGTTCACAGAAGACGAACCGGAAGACCGTGTCATGTCAGAGCTGGAACTCGGTGCAGAAGAAGAAGCGGAATATAGAAGCGCGCTTGATAGAGGTGACTTCCTGCTTTACGTCAACAACAGAACGGCAGACGCCGGGACTTACGCCGTCAATGACGGTTCTGTGGAAAAGGATGAATACAGTGAAGCTGCTGTGCAAGGTGAACATGATCAGTTCGTCCCGAATTCAGACCGTGAAAATGCGCTCGGTGAACGTGAAGGTGCATATAGCATCGATGAAAAGGTGACGGATGATAACTATGGTCTGACAGAAGATGAATGGAACCATCTTTCTGAAGAAGAAAGAATCGAGTTGAGAGAAGAGCGTCTGAAAGTAGACAAAGAGAATGTCAGAACCGGAGAAGTCAATGTGGATAAACATGTTGAAACCGACCATCAGGAATTTGATGTACCTGTCGAACGGGAAGAAGTCACCATTGAAAGACGCCCGGTCGACGGTGAACGGAAAGCGGGCGGCATCGATGATGATCTGACAGATCATGATTCCATCAATATTCCTGTGTCGGAAGAACAGATTAATGTTGATAAGGAAAGTGTCGTTGACGAAGAAGTTGTCATCAGAAAAGATAAAGTTCAGGATACTGAACATGTCTCTGAAGATGTCCGTCATGAAGAGTTGGATATCGATGAAACGGATAACAGCACACGTGAAGAAAGAAACAGGAAATCAGAACAGGAACCGGATTATCCAGGCCAGAACAGAGACAGATTATAATTCAGAAAAAAGTAGCGGGACACAATCTGTGTTCCGCTACTTTTGTTGTTATAAAGTGATGTCTGCATATTCGCCGCCAGTTATTTGAACCAACTTATACGGCGCGACTTCCATCTGCATACCTCTTTTACCGGCGGAAACGACGATGGTATCGAGTGACTCGGCGTCCGCTGCGATATAGGTCGGGAACTGTCTTTTCATGCCGACCGGTGAACAGCCGCCGCGTATATAGCCTGTCGTCTTTTCAAGATCGTTGATATTCAGCATATCGACTTTTTTATTACCGCTCACAGCAGCAAGCTTTTTAAGGTCCAGTTTGGATTCGGCCGGGATGCATGCAACGATTTCACCTGTCTGGTTACCTGTCGCAACCATAGTTTTATATATTTTATCAAAAGGTACAGATACTTGTTCAGCCGCATGGCCGGCATCCAGATTATCTTCATTCCATGCATATTCATGAATCGTATAATCGATTTTTTTATTTTCAAGCTGACGCATTGCGTTCGTCTTTTGGATTTTCTTTTTCTTCACAGTAATCCCTCCTGAATGTTGTTGTGTCAATTATATCAAGCTTCATCTGAATATCAGTAAAATAAAACCGGTCATAAAAGTTGAGTCCTCTTGCCAAATTTTATATCATACCAACAAGGAATGATTTTATATTCTGAAAATTCAAGGAGGCATAAATATGTCAGAAGAGAGTTTATATCAAAAATCCAATATTAACAGATTATCCGAATTTGCTGAACTGGCACCGGATGCATTTAAAAGTTTTGTGGCATTCGATAAAGCGGCGGTCGCGGACGGCGTAATTCCGAAGAAGACGAAAGAGTTGATTGCGGTCGCAGTCGCGCACGTGACCGGCTGTCCTTACTGCATCGATATCCACGTGAATAACGCGAAGAAACTGGATGTTTCCAAAGAAGAACTGGCTGAAGCAATCATGGTCGCAACAGGTCTGAAAGCGGGGTCCGCAATGGCACACGGCGTCAACGCGCTTCAGGCTTATGACGGTGACAATGATGGTGATCTGTATGAAAAATCCAACATCAACAGACTGGGTGAATTTGCGAAACTGGCACCGGATGCGTTCAAGGCATTTGTCCAACTGGATAAAGAAGCGGTGAAAGCCGGCAAAGTTTCAGGAAAAGATAAAGAATTGATCGCTGTTGCGGTGGCGCACGTGACCGGCTGTCCATACTGCATTGAAATCCACACGAACAATGCGAAGAAACTCGACGTCTCAAAAGAAGAAATGTCAGAAGCGATTTTAGTTGCGAGTGCTTTAAAAGCAGGTTCCGCAATGGCGCACGGTGTCAACGCACTGAACGCATATGATGAGAAGTAAAATATAAAGAGTACCGGACAGAATGTTGACTGAACGTCATTCTGTCCGGTTTTTATTTGATGTCCCAGATGAAAATCCATCATTATCGAATTCTGTTCAGATTCTGCGTTGGCCTGGTCGTAAGCTTCTGGAGATTTCAGTCATAGCTTACGATTCCAGTGTTGATTTTCGTAAGCTTCGAGAGATATCAGTTATAACTTACGATTCCAGTGTTGATTTTCGTAAGCTTCGAGAGATATCAGACATAGCTTACGATTCCAGTGTTGATTTTCGTAAGCTTCGAGAGATATCAGTTATAACTTATGATTCCAGTGTTGATTTTCGTAAGCTTCGGGAGATTTCAGACATAGCTTACGATTCCAGTGTTGATTTTCGTAAGCTTCGGGAGATTTCAGACATAGCTTACGATTCCAGTGTTGATTTTCGTAAGCTTCGAGAGATTTCAGACATAGCTTACGATTCCAGTGTTGATTTTCGTAAGCTTCGAGAGATATTAGACATAGCTTACGATTCCAGTGTTGATTTTCGTAAGTTTCGCAAGATATCAGTCATAGCTTACGATTCCAGTGTTGATTTTCGTAAGCTTCGAGAGATTTCAGACATAGCTTACGATTCCAGTGTTGATTTTCGTAAGTTTCGCAAGATATCAGTCATAGCTTACGTTCGCTTCCAGCAAAATAAAAAACTATCCGCTCTTTAAAAGCGGATAGTCCTTTATTTCACCTATGAATAATGATTTCTCGTCAGCTGATCCAGCCTGATTTTTCTCAGCATATCACTCGGCACCAGGAACGTCACCGTGACCACGCCAGGGTTCCTCCCGATATCGATCGAACCGGTGATGGTCGCTCTGTTCATGACCTCAGGGACTTCGATGCCCAGCAGTTTGGCGGCACGCTCCAATCCATTCTCAGTCGCATCATTCAACGTGGCACCTGTGCCGACAAATGATAATGGATAGGATTCTTCAATCTTTTCAACACCCCATTGTTCTGCAAGTTTCCGGGCTTTCTCCATTTCTTCAGAGGAGTAGGGCTTGGCAACGACAGGCAGGTCTTCTGCGACCGGCAGTAGGATCGGTCCGTCGACTTCAAGGTCTTTCAACACTCTGACACTCAAGTCAACAATGCCTGCAACGTCCGTCGTATGTCCGGCGATTTCACCGTTACCCTGCATCGCATGCATATCTCCAAGATATACACCGCCGCCTTCGACTTTGACCGGGCATATTAAAATGGCACCTTCCCGTACTCTGTTGATGTCCATATGACCGTCGGTCCGGTCTTCAAGTTCTTCCACAGTTTTCACATAGTCATGCGGCGCATCGAGCAGGAACTGTCCGAAGTCCCCGGCGTTATGTGAATCCGGGAAAGCACTTGCCGGCACTGTGCCGAGCTGACCTAAAAATGGAATGACTCTCGCGATGGCACCGACAATATCATGCGGGGCGAAAGTGACGATCGGGTTTTGAATGGAATTTTCCGGTGTGCACATATAGTCCTTCGCCTTATGCGCGATTCTTTCAGCCGCTTCCCTGTTCAGCGTAACACCCAAGCTTCTGTCTTCATTGAACGCCATCGTATAAGCATTGGTAAAAGTGAACGGTGTAACATCCTCATCACACTCTGCACATCTGACCGCACCCTGGCCGATGCCTTTGACTACGGTTTTCGGATTTTTCGCACCGCAGTTCGGACAGATGCCAGCAACGAACGGGTCACCTGTAAATCTGCCTTCCATCGGCTTGTCATGACCTGAAGCCGTCGCCACTGAGGTGACACGGATCGAATTGATCTTGATTGCGATCGCATCGCCGACCTCGGCACCTTCAACGAATACCGGCTGCGTCACTTCATGACCCCCTTTCAATTCAGGCGTGATCATCGGCCCCCAGCACCCCGGTGCAGTATTTGCGATGATATTCCCTTTGTCTTTGACGTGATACGACATTTCAACGTTTGGATCCAGCGTACCGTCAGTGAAACGATTGACATAGACAGTCTGTTTGAAATTTTGGTTAGACATCTCATCATCTCCTCTTGACTTTATTATATTATAAAAACGTTCTCAAAACATCAAAGTCGACTGTGGAAATAAAAACCGGGCCCACATTGAATGAAATATGCTCAGAAGGTTTAACGCTGTTTGAAACGGATAAAGGAGTTATATGTGGATAGCATTCAATTATTTGTGATAAATCTTCGAATGCTGAAAGGAAGTTTTAAAATGGCTGAAAAAGAAGAAGTAATTGATGACCATCTGGAACATATCATCAACTTCAGAAGAAGACTGCATAAAGAACCTGAACTGAGTTTCAAAGAATACGAAACGACGAAGCTGATTCAGAACGGCCTGGAAGATACGAAGATAAAATTTTATGAACTGAGTGAAAAAACCGGCGTAATCGGCATCTTGGCGAAGGACCCGAAGTTTGAATATATCGGTGTAAGAGGGGATATGGATGCACTGCCGCTCACAGAAAGGACCGGTCTTGATTATAAATCGGAAAATGACGGTGTCATGCATGCGTGCGGCCATGATATCCATACGAGTATAATGTATGGTTTTGCGAAAGTGATCAATGATATGTACGACGATCTGCAGTATAATATTGTCTTCATATTCCAGCCGGCAGAGGAAACGCTGGAAGGTGCCAGGTATATGAAAGAAGAGCTTGAGCGTCTGGAAGTACCGGTCGATAAAATAGTCATGTACCATACATGGCCGAAGATGAATGAAGGGCTGATCGGCTATAGAAAAGAGCAGTTTTGTGCAGGATCGACTGGATTCAATGCCAAGGTGACGGCGAAGGGCGGACACGCGGCCCATCCCGACACGACCGCAGACCCGATCTACCTTGCATCCAATATCATCCAATTCATACAGGGTATTGCGTCGAGGTTCAACAACCCGGCGACACCTGTAGTGATTACCGTCGGTCAGATTCATGCAGGGGAGGCGAACAACGTCATCCCTGATGAATGTTCGTTTGGAGGAACGATCAGAAGCTTCTCGGAAGATTCAATCGAGCTGGCCCAGAAAATGATTGAGAACTATATCGGCGGATTGACCGGAATATCCGGCGCCGACTGTGAACTGGAATATACCAACTACTGCCCGCCGGTCATCAACAATCCGGAACTCGTCGAGGAATTCGTCAACGCGGGTGATGACCACGATTCGAAGTTCCATGAGCTGAAAGAACCGTCCATGGGTTCAGAAGACTTCGCATTTTATATGGAGGACTATGTCGGGGCGGCATTCCGTATCGGCACCAAGATGAAAGACGTCGAAGCGAGCGGATACTCGCTCCACAGTCCCGAAATTGTCTTTTCAGAAAAGAGCATTAAAACAGGCATAGAAGCCCTGGTCAACTTTGCGACCAAGGCGAGGTAGGACAGATCATCTATAATTATAATAAAAAGCCCGGTTCCCTGATGATTAGATCAGTGCACCGGGCTTTTCGTTACTTCGATTGAAATTAATTCTAGTGCAGCATATTATCTGCCTGTCCTTTTGTTCTGAAAACATTCACAAGCAACCCTGCAAGAAGAACAAATCCTACATATCCCTGAAGGGGGTACACTGTATTCACAAGCTGGGTGAATCCGACGAAGCTGAGTGAGAAAGCTGCGACACTCAAAATGACAGCTCCGATTTTAAAGTTGCGCGTATCCGCCTGTATGAAGCGGGCGCCGACAGTGTATAGACAAGGGACTGCTGTACTTAAAATCATTCCGAACAGGGCGAGCCCCATCAACGCGCCGAGTAGCGGATGGAATTGGTCGGCAAGCAGCAGCATCGGCATTTCAGCATACTGCAGTACATCAATGTTTGCATATACTGCCAGATTTATAATTAATGCAATCAGTCCAAGGATGACACCGCCGAGAATTGCTCCGCGTTTTGCGGCTTTCTTATCTTTTTCGTTTGCCCCGATCATCATCATGATACCGAAGGCGATGACGATATTAAATGATACGTGGAGCAGGGCGCTTAACAGCCAGTGCGGTGAAGCGGACAACTGTTCCCTCGCGACACTTTCGAGCGTACTGACATCCGTGCTGCTGATGAATAAAGAATAGATTGCTATGATGATGATCAGTAAAAAAGCGAATGGTGTAATCCAGCTGATGACTGTAACGATTCTGTTTAGTCCAAGCGTCATCACCAGCATGACTAAAACGGTCAAAGTAATGTTCCCGACGATTGGCGGGAGGCCAAACTGCTGTGAAACCAATGAACCGGCTCCGGCGACCATCACAACAGCCACGCCGAATAGAAAGAAGACGATTAATATATCTATGATCGGGCCGATGTACCTGCCGGTTATATGATAAAGTGCTCTTCTGTGGGAATTCGCTTTTAATTTGTCCCCGAGCACTATCAGATAATATCCCAGTAAAGGGTAGAGAATCATCGTAATGATTGCGCCCAAAGTTCCGATCCAGCCGGAACTTGTAAAAAATTGAAGTACTTCCTGTCCTGAAGCATAGCCGGCTCCAATGATTGCACCGATATAGACGCCGGCAACTCTTAAGGTGTCTTTCATCTTAACACTCTCCATTTTAATTATTGATTCTAAAACTATCGATAAAATATTTTCAGGTCAAACACTGGTACCGCTTACAATAAAGAAAGCAGCACGGTTGATGAATCATCTGAAAATAGCCTTGGTAAGTATTAATTTAAATCCCCCTTAAAGATTTTAAATAATTTAGAATTTTTCATGCTAAACTAGAGTAACGCAATAATAAAAACTATACAAGGTCAGATAGAAAATCAGGAATTTCTTATGTATCCAGAAATGTGAATTTACTTTATTATATTAAAAGTGGAAAATTTCATGCTGGTTTTGAATTTATTTGGAGGACTTTCAAATGAAAACCCATATTCACTTTACAAGCAGTGTATATAATTATAAGATTATTCATAATAATTAAGTAGTGTATAAACGTCGGGGATGATGTTTTATGGGCTATTTAAATAAAGGGGGACTTGCTTTAAAGGGAACGTATTAAAAACAAGGATGGAAACAATAATCAGAATAAGGGGATGGGTGTTATGAGTGATTTTGAAAAGAGTCCTGAAAGTAAAAAGATAACAACAAAAAATTTAATGAGATTCCTGATACCATCATTATTCGGTATCATCATCTTCCTGGTGCCGATTACAGATGCAGACGGCAACTTCAATATTCTGCTCGGTGTCATCACTGAGTATTTCATTGATTTATTTGAAGGGTTTCTGCCGGAAGTAATTACCGGAGTGATCGTCCTTTCGACCGTCTTGTCCGTCATTACATATTTGTTCAAACCGAAATTCATCACCTCCAGCAAGGTGTTGAATTCATTGTTCAATACCAGCCTGCTGTGGACCACAATCAGGGTCATCGGTATGGTTGGAATTATAATGACCTACTTCCAGGTCGGACTTGAAGTCGTGTATTCGGATGTAACAGGCGGCACGATGCTGGGTCTGTTAACGACATTAATCATGTGGTTTTTGGTGGCATCATTCTTAATGCCTTATTTAATAAACTTCGGCATCATGGAATTTACCGGCACACTGCTGAGAAAACTCATCAAGCCTTTATTTACACTGCCAGGCCGTTCCGCCATCGACTTATTGGCATCATGGATCGGTAACGTGAACGTGGGTGTCGTATTGACACGTGAGCAGTATAATCAGGGGTTTTATACCGGCAGGGAAGCAGTGGCCATCGCCACGAACTTCTCGGCAGTCTCCCTGCCGTTCTGTCTGGTCATTGCACGCATGCTGGAAGTCGACCATGTCTTCCCGCTGCTTTATCTGACAATAGTGATTACAGGGATTATTTGTGCAGTCATCATTCCAAGAATCCCACCAATCTCTAGAATACCGGATACATTTGCGGTGGAGAACCATTATGAAGAAACTGTGCCGAAAGATAAGAATTTGTTTAAATGGGCTTTGGAGCAGGCTGTAACAGCTGCAGAAAAATCAGGGTCATTCAAAAAGCAGGTGAAACAGGGTGTCGAAGTATTTGTCGATATTTCATTCGTCCTGATTCCGCAGGTAATGGCGATTGGTACAATCGCACTGGTCATTGCGGAGTTTACGCCGGTATTCACCATCATTTCACAGCCGATGGTCTATGTACTTGAATTCCTGCGCATACCTGAAGCAGAAGCGGCAGCACCTGCAACAATTACAGGATTCATAGATATGTTTATACCTGCGGTACTTGCGACAGGTATTGAAGCTGAAATGACAAGATTCTTTATCGCAGCACTGTCACTTGTTCAGATCATTTATCTGACAGAAATGGCGACACTGATCATCATTTCTAAGATGCCTGCGAATTTCTGGAGACTGCTGATCATATTTATGGAAAGAACGATCATTTCTATTCCGATCATCGCAATCATTGCACATATCATCTACTAAGATTCAAAACTGGCAAGGAGGCGATTCAGTGATCAAAGTCGTTCGTACTTATGATTTTCCGGGTGCATTTGAGATTGAAAAAGAAGTGTTTGGAGATCAGATTGAAATTATAGAAGCACCGTCCGTTACCGAAGATGACCTGATAAGAAACTGCAGAGATGCAGATGCGGTCATCTGTGAATATGAGCCCTTTACAAAAAGGGTGATCGACGCACTGCCGAATTTGAAACTCATTGCGTTTGGAACAATAGGATTCAATTATGCAGATGTGGAATATGCGCAGTCCAAAGGGATCGCAGTGTCTCATATATCGAGATACTGCATCACTGAAGTGGCCGATTATACTGTCGGTATGATACTGATGCTGAACCGGAGTATCCATTCATTTCACAACCAGATTAAAGAAGATAAGAAGTGGAACTTTGACGTTGTTATGAATATGAAAAGACTTGGGACACAGACAGTAGGGTTGCTTGGGTTCGGAAACATTCCAAGACTCATCGCTGAAAGATTGAAACCGTTCGGGGTAAAGATTATCGCCTATGATCCTTATGTAGATAAAATCGAAGCGAAGCAGAAATATGCTACAGACATTGTTTCTTTGGATGAAGTGCTTGCAGGGTCTGATATTTTAAGCATCCATCTGCCGGTGAATGAAGATACTGAGCGGATTATAAATGATGAAAGCATTTCCAAAATGAAAGAGGGCGTGACGGTGATCAATTCCGCAAGAGGGCAGCTGGTCGATGAAACTGCGATTGTGAGCGCCATCGAATCGGAGAAAATCGGTTACTATGCAGCAGATGTACTGGTGGATGAACATCCGGATTTGACTACACACCCGTTCATGGAATATGAAAATATCATTTTGACACCGCATATCGCATTCTATTCCGAGGAGTCAGTCAGAGAAGCTTCGTTGGAAAGCGCAACGAACGTTAAAAACTTTTTTGACGGGAATTATAAAGAAGCCCAGATAGTGAACGGGGTCAATGTATAGACGGATTTTATTAATAAACTCCGGATTTTGAGTGATAGGACTCAAAATCTGGAGTATTTTTATGGTGTAAATCCTGGGCCCATCACTTATACTGAACGTTTAAGAACATTCATACAGGGAAGGCTATATAGTGGATATCATATGATGAATCATTGGAAAGGAAGGTTAAAAAGATGAATGAAGAACAGATTTTCAAACAGGTAGACATGGTCAGACAAAGTACGTTGAAGGAGATGGAAGGACTATCTGAAGAACAGGCAGATCAGATTCCTGAAGGTTTCCGGAACAACATCCGTTGGAATCTGGCACACATTTATGTGACTCAAAATATTTTACTTTCCGATTACGGTGGGAAAAATATAGAAACCCCGTCCAGAGATCTGGAAATGTTTGCGCCGGGGACAAAGCCTGCAGACTGGGAAGAAGAAGCGCCGACCCTTGAAGAAATTAAAAAGCAGCTCGATGACCAGCCGGCTAAATTGAAAGAGGCATTGTCCGGACAGATGGATGATGAAGCCAAAGAAGCATTCATGTCCCTGTCGACGGTCGGTGAAATTTTGAATTTCACTTTGTATCACGAAGGTGCACACGTTGGAATAGTTAAAGCCATTAAAAAGATACAAAATGGCTCGAAATGATAAATGAATTTTATGTTAAATTTTGAGTGAAAAGCCCGGCAGAATATTATAATCTGCCGGGCTTTTTATAAATTTCTTTTTAATCTTCCTCTTCCTCATTTTCACTTTTAGTTATCCTCACCGTGTTTATCTTTCTTTCTTCAGCTTCCATAATTTCAAAGGTCAGATTCTCATGTGTCATGGTGTCTCCAATTTCAGGAATATCTTCAAACTCACTGAGTAAAAATCCTGCCAGGTTATCTTCCTCTTCGGGAATATGTGTATTGAATGTGTTGTTCAGAAAGTGAAGCGGAATCTTACTGTCACATATTATTTCATACCGTGTCTGCTTTTTGATGAGAATGCCGTCGACGTCTGTTTCATCCTGTATATCCTGACCGATGAGTGTTTCTATCAGTTCTTCGTTTGTAATGATGCCTTCTGTACCGCCAAATTCGTCAAGAACAATTGCCATGTGTTTGTTTTCCTTCAACATCCTTTGGAAAACGGCTTTGATCGGCTGGAATTCATATACTGTCAGCGGGTTCAAGTCACTGAATTCTTTGATATTTTTTTCGGGATGATCTGACCAGGCAACGAGAAATTTTGCGTGGAAGACACCGATAATATTATCCAGATCGCCTTCGTACACCGGATAGCGGCTGAATCTTGAATCGAGCAATGTTACTTTTGCTTCCTCAAAAGTGATATCAGCACTCAGACCATCGAGCTCTGTACGGGGCGTCTGCAGTACGTCGGCGACATTCAAATGAGAGAAATCGAGCACGCCTTTCAGCCCGTATACCTCCTCATTCTCAAACGTACCTTCGGTGTGGCCGATGTCCACCATCGCACGCATGTCCGACCTTGAAATGGTTAGTTCCCGGCCATCATCTTTGCCAAGCAGCTTGATTGTCGTTTTTGTAATCAGGTTCAGTAAGTAAATAAACGGTCTGAGTATGAAAAGGATCGCCATCGTCGGATAGTAGACAATGTGCGAAATTTTTTCAGGAAAAGCCGCAGCCACAGATTTCGGCATGACTTCAGCAAATATGATGATCAGTACTGTAAGGATTGCTGTAGTGATTCCGATGTTCCAGCCGTATTCCAAAGCGACGATGGTGACCAAGGACGGCAGAACGATGTTCGGCAGGTTGTTGGCAATCAGAATACCCGGGATGAACACCGTCGGATTGTTGACGAGCTTGAGCAGTCTTGCAGCTTTTTTATCACCGTTTCTCGCTTTCATCTGCAGTTTCATTTCGTTCGTGGCGGTAAGTGCCGTTTCACTGCCGGAAAAATAACTCGATGCAATGAAAAGTAAAAAGATTGCTATGAATAATCCAGTCAAATGTATCCACCTTCTTGGTTAGTAGTTACTTGTATTTTGAAATTAGTTATATAGATAAAGTATAACAAAGTGGGAGAGTGATGCTAAGTGGTTAGTTCTTCACTCGCACGATATAAAGTTTTATCTCTTTCAGAACGAATAGCACAAATAAAAAGAGAACTCCTTCGCAATGTTTGGAGTCCCCTATGGCTTATATATTAATATTTATTTCTACGTTCTGACGGGCGCATTCGGTTTTGTGAATACCATCATGATCAACAGGATGACAATCGACACCGGCAATCCGATAAAAATAGGATGCAGACCGAAAGGGTGGCCTAATATCTGCCAAACGACGGCTACGGAAAGCCCGCCCCACATGGAAGCAATGCCGGCGGCATTCGGCACTTTTTTCCAGAATAAGCCCAATATTATTGGAGCCAGCAGGCCGGAAACCGTCATTGCCGTCCCGGTCACCATGAGGTTGACCAACTCCGGAATCACCAATGCCAATACAAGCGCTGCAACGGAAACGATCAAAACGGAGAGCTTACTCCAAAGCAGCATCTTTTTATCACCGTAATGTGAAGCATTTGGTCTGATAATATCATTTACGATTGAAGAAGAACCTGCTAAAAGGAAAGAGTCTGCACTTGAGATGACAGCTGCCAACACTACAATAATCATCACTACTACCATTGAGAAGGGAAATACATCTCCAATGATGCCATAGTAGATGAAGACCGGGTCGATATCTGTGAGTTGCAGGCCATATCGGCCGAATACACCGATTGCAACAACAATTGCACCAAGTCCTACTGCAACGACCATGGAAATCCAATACGCGTTGCTTGCCGTTTTGACACTTTTAGCTGCCCATACACGCTGCCAGAGATCTTGTCTTACAAACTGGAAAAAGGCCAGCGTCAAGAGGTATATCAGTATTTCATATGGTGTAATATTCATCACGCTGAGCATGCTTTCCTGATCTACGGATGTGGCATATTCCGAAATTGGACCCCATCCACCGGAAGCGACCATGACTGTTACAAATAAAATAATGATGCCCAATGTAAGGATGATTCCGTGGATCACATCCTGCCAAATGACGGCTTTCAAGCCGCCGAAATAAGTTTTAAGCGTCAACAATAACCAGCCGATGAAAATGCCCAGAGTAAAATCTATTCCGATTGTCAAATTCAATATTGTGGCAATCGCGATATAATTCGTACCGGTCATGGCACAGTAGGAGAATAAAAAACTGAGAACAGTAGGGAAGCGGGCTCGCTCACCATAACGTAAAGCAGTATAATCTCCGATTGTGACCATGTTATGAGTTTCTCCCAGCTTTCCTATACGCTTGACCAAAAATGAAGCGAAAATAATCACGCATAAGAACATGGTGATATGTATCCATTGCTGACCCATTCCCAGTCGGTAGCCATTTTCCATATACCCGAGTAATGTTGATCCGCCAATGCCAGTTCCGATAAATGTCAGTATTATAGGGAAAATTGAAACAGACCTGCCGGCGACATTATAATCCTCATATGTCTTATTCTTCCGATTCATATATAAAGCCATCAAAAACAGAAAAATAAAGTAAATAAAAACAATAACAGCTAGTATAATTCTTTGATCTCCGCTGAACATATAATAACCCACCTCTGTAAAATTCATAATGATGTAAATTCCAAGTTCATATATAACGTAAACAATTTTATCACAAGATTCATAGTAGAGCACTATGAAATTAATATCTCTTTATAATTGATTTTTAGGGGTGTCTGAAGAATTCGATTTAAACCTGGTGTGGCAAAGAATGTATACTGCTATAATTGTTTTAAGAAAATAAAGATCATCAATATAAAGGGGCATACTTATGAAAGAAAAGATAGACAGACTCGAGTGCCGGGAGGAAATATTAGAAATCACAAAAAAACTTGTCGGCATCAATAGTGAAGTCAATACGGCGGGGGAACAAGTAGTAGCTGAAGCGGTCCAAGAGATGCTCGAAAATCATTCGTATTTTAAAGAAAACCCGCAGCAGCTCGTCATCGAACCTACAATTAACGATGAGCAGGAGCGGTACAATGTCATGGCGTATGTAATAGGGACTAAAGGCGGGAGCAGCCGAACTGTGGTGCTGATGGGTCACATGGATACGGTCGGTGTGGCGGACTTTGGTGTGAATCAGGATCTGGCATTCAAGCCCGATGAATGGAAGAAACACTTAAAGGGTGAGGCACTCCCGGAAGCGGTGCGGACCCAGGTGTCGTCGGATGACTGGATGTTCGGTCGGGGTGTTTTGGATATGAAAAGCGGGACGGCGAGCAACATTCACCTGCTCAATCACTATGCAGAAAATCCTGAACTCCTTGACGGCAACCTGGTACTGATTGTGGAGTGTGACGAAGAAGACGGCTCACACGGCATTCTGTCCGCTTTGAAGACGCTGAAGCGCTGGCAGGCTGAAGAAGGCTTTGAATACGCCGCTGCTATCAACGCAGATTTTGTCGCACCGGCTTACGCAGGGGATGAGAACCGTTACATATATAAAGGGACAGTCGGCAAGCTGCTCCCATCGTTCTTTATCACCGGTGAGGAGACGCATGTCGGATCCGCATTCGACGGGCTCGATCCGAACTTCATCGCGGCGGAACTTACGCGTCAGATCAGCTATAATCCTGAACTTTCCGATATGGCGCTCGGAGAGGCGACGATTCCGCCGGTCTCGCTCAAGCAGACCGATCTGAAGCCCAATTATACCGTGCAGACGGCACTCTCCGCTTACGTGTACTATAACTTCTTCGTCCATTCCTGGTCGCCGGAGAAAGTGTTGGAACTGTTGAAAGAACAGGCACAAATTGCTTTCCGCAATGCCCTCGACACTTTCGAAACACGATACAAAAAGTACGGGGAAATGAGCGGGGGTCAGACGCGTGAAATTCTCTGGGAGCCGAGAATCTATACGTATGATGAGATGAATGAACTTCTTGAAGAAACTCATGTATTTGGCTGAAAAACAGCTTAATAAGGAGTAGCAGCTAAATCTCAGTTTAACAGAAAGGTATTATAACTTTCTTTCTTTTCAGAATGGGTGTAGTATGAAGATGAACTAGATATTAAATAGGAGGGCTTTATATGCGTGCAGCAGTATTTCACGATGCAAAGGATATTCGCGTAGAAGACGTTGAATCACCAGAAATCAGCGAAGGCAAAGTGAAGGTTAAAGTCGCATGGGCAGGAATTTGCGGCAGTGATCTCCATGAGTATAACGCAGGTCCCATCTTCATCCCGAGTGGCGAAGCATCACCAATGACAGGCAGAAAGGCACCACTGACCATGGGCCATGAGTTTTCAGGTACTGTGGAAGAAGTGGGCTCAGAGGTCGAAGGTCTCAAGGCTGGAGACAAGGTGACAATCAATCCGCTCATCACAGAAGAAGTACACGAGGAACCGCTTGTTGACATGTACAAAGGGTTCACTTTTGTTGGACTCGGTAGTGACGGCGGCTTTGCCGACTATGTTGTCGTGGATAAGAAAAATGTCGTAAAGTTAGAAGATGATACTTCACTTGAGCTCGGTGCACTGGTGGAGCCGACGGCAGTTGCGCTTCAGGCAATCAGGGAATCCGAAATGAAGTTCAGTGACTCCGTTGCCGTGTTCGGCGCAGGGCCTATCGGCCTTCTGACAATCATCGCAGCGAGAGCTGCGGGTGCGAAAGATATTTTTGCATTCGACCTCAGCGATGAGCGACTTAAGAAGGCGAAGGAAGTAGGAGCGACACATGCTGTCAACTCCGGCAATGAAGATCCGATTGCATATATTCAAGAATACTATCCGGACGGTGTTGACCGGACATTCGAAGTAGCCGGTGTCAGTGCTACAGTAAATCAATCCATCCGGGCGACACGTGCTCGCGGTATGGTGACCATCGTGTCGATATTCGAAGAACCGATTGAATTCAATCCGATGTCCCTCACTGCAAGCGGCGTACGAATCGCATCCGCCCTAGCTTATGAGCCGGACATCTTTGAAGCGACGGTGAAGATGATAGAGAGTGGACAAGTCGACCCGTTCCCAGTCATCAGTGATCATATTGAATTGAACGAGATTGTCGACAAAGGATTCGAGGCATTGTTGAATGACAAGAGCCAGTCGAAAATTCTCGTGAAGCTAAGCGGCGACAAATAAATAGCTGGTTTCAACCACGTCAAATTTAAATGTTGGCGTGGTTTTTTGATTGCCTTAAATATAAGAGAAGACCTTCTATATCACGTTATTGCTAATCATAAGTATGATATTTACCTTTTATTATAGTACCTTATGTGGTGCCATTTTATTAAAGGCGGGGAGGTGAAACATGGCTGGGGTGGAAAACTGATTGAAAAAATGAAACGTCAACCAAATAATATCAAATTCTCTGAGTCAGGAAAGTCTTAAAGGCTTATGGGTATGAACTTTCGAGAGTAAAGGGCAGTCATCATATTTTTAAGAATTCCAGAACAGGTGATAGATGGCCTTTACCATATCAAAAACCATTGAAGCCTTATTTAATCAGAGAACTCCTGAAGCGGATAGGTGAAGAATAGATGATTTATTTGGCTACTAATCCCACTTTACAGCCATGAAACTATATGAGTGTAGCAGAGAAGTTTGAACGATTATCTCGAGCAGCCTTACAACGTCATTATAAAACCGATTCATGATGAAGCAGGGTCTTATTATGCAGCAAGGGTGTTGGAATTCAACGGATGTATAGCAACCGGCGAATCTTTTGAAGAGGCACACGAAGCGATATATGAAGTGCTCGAAGGTTCCATTGAAGATATGATGGAGCACAATATTACACTACAAACCATCAACCTCTATAACTTGAATGATAGCTTCCTGATCAACAGTTTCAGTAATGAGGCAGATAAGCAGAAGTTGAAACCCAACCCAAGGGACTTTGAAGCTTATAAAAGATTATACAGTGACCCGAGGACCCATATCCAAACTTCCAACATTACAATCAACTATAACTATTTTTATCAGCAACTCGAAACTCTGGATTTAACTTTGGAAGAGTTATTTCAATCAATCAACAAGCTGCAGGTGATGGTGGTCAATCTGAATTCCCGGATGACGACCCTCAGCTCATCTTTGAGAGCTTGAATTCAACCGGTGTGGATTTGACCAATGCGGATAAGATCAGGAATTTTTTGCTCATGAACGAAGGTCAGGGCTCCCAGCAGGAGTTATTCAACAATTTTTGGCAGCCGATTGAAGAAAGGACACATTTAAAATGTCCGATTTCTTCAAGGACTACTTGACTTTGAAAGAGGGCAGTACGCCGGTCATTGCTAAGGTCTATGAAGCTTTCGCCGATTTCTATAACAAACTTGAACATAAAAATGAGAAAAAGTCAGGCGTAAAAAGAGAATTCTTCAAAGAATTTGCGGAATACTCAATTGCTTATGAGCAGACACTCAAATTCAATACCGATAACAGAGAAATAAATGAATTTTTAAAACGTCTTGATGAAATCAATGTGACGGTAGTGAAACCTTTTGTACTTGCTATCCTTAAAGTCTACTCAGATGGTAATATCGATATAGAAGAAGTCATCCGCATATTTAGGCTCGTAGAATCATATATAGCCAGGCGTCTAATGACTGCTCTCCCTTCCAATACCTTGAATAAAATCTTTGCAACGCTTTATAAAGACTTGAGAAAACATATGACAAAGACAGAGGGTAATGTGGCAGAGTCGGAAATCATTGCCTACCTCCTGCTTTCAAAAACGAGTACAGGCCGTTTCCCTGATGACCGGGAAGTCGAGGAAAGTTTGAAGTCCAGGAACATGTACAACATCAGTCCAAAAATAAGGACTTATATATTTGAAAGGCTTGAGAATCATGGTCATGTGGAGAACTTGAATATTTTTGAGGGTGTGCAAAATCAGGATTACAGTGTGGAGCATATCATGCCACAGACATTGAACTCCGAGTAGAAGGAAGCTCTTGGAGGAAATCATCAGGAAATCCACAATCTTTATTTGAACACAATAGGCAATCTGACGCTTACAGGTTATAATTCCAAATACAGCAACAGACCCTTCAGGGAGAAGCAAAATATTGAAAAGGGGTTTAAGGACAGCCATTTTGCATTTTTAAATCGCCTTCCGGCAGTCAGTGACTCTTGGGGAGAGGCCGAAATCATCAATAGAAGAAACGATATAATCAAAAGATCCTTAGACATATGGAAGTATCCTGATACTACTTATGAGCCGATATCCACAAAACAGGAAATGGTCATATTTGATGGGACCCAGACTTTCAAGAATTATTACATCAAAGGTTATACATTTTTAGATGATAACTATGTTCCTATAGACACTTGGAAAGCATTGATGATAGAAATTGTAAAAGTGTTGGCAGAAAAGAATGTCAATCCACTTCTTGAGTTGGCAAAATTAAATCAATCTGGTTTGGATTTAATATTTAATACGGAACCACATGAAGAAAGAGTTGAAATAATGCCTGGCTTGTTCATGTTTGTCAGTTATTCCAACAGTGCCAAGATGAAATATTTAATGGAGCTTTTTGATATTTATGAGATAGATTATGAGGAGCTGACTGTTGATATAATTCGTGATTAAAGTCGTATACTATAATTCATAAATATAGCTTAACCTTCTCATAACCGAATATGAGTTCAACCACAGTCAAAGTCATTTTATATTGTATTATTATTACAAGAAAAAATTATCTTCTAGAAGGGGCAGGCATGACGGAACAGTGGTGGGTCAGATTAAATATAAATCTCATACAGGCCGCAGCAGCACATGATTATTGAAAATAATTCAGGGTAGAGAATAGGGAACCGGAATTTTCCGGTTCCTTATTTTTATATAAAAAGGCAGTTGCCTTTCTAAACTGGACCCTATAAATTAGACACTGATAAAAAGATCCTATCATTCTATTTTATAGGGTCTTTTTGTCGTATAATTTTAATAATAAATATAAATGGGGTTGGTATTATGGGCGTGAATTATTTTACAGATGTAGAAGTCTCATCTTTGCGTATGAATCCTTATGTGGATAAGGCATCGAACAAAGCAATTACTTATTCGGAGGCATTTAAACACCATTTTATAAATGAACGGAATAATGGAAAACTGCCGACTGAAATTTTTAGAGATGCGGGATTCGATACAACCGTATTGGGCGGCAGAAGAATTAGAAGTTTATCAATCAGAGTTCAGAAAATGAATGAAAGAGCAGAAGGATTCACGGATTTACGCACGCAGAACGCCGGACGGCCCCGAACGAAAAATCGCACACTTGATCAGGAAATCGTGTACCTCAAGCATCAGTTGGCGTTACAGAAGCAACAGATTGAAGCACTAAAAAAAAACGAATACTTTAAATCGCAAAGCAACACAAGTCTCACGCAGGAGAAATTCACCCTCATCCAAACATTGACTGTACGCGATGATAATCTTTTGAACATCAAGTGGCTATGCGATATTGCGCAAGTTTCTCGCTCCGGTTATTACGCCTGGCTGAAAAATGAAGCCCAACGCGAAGCACGGGAGGTCCAAGACCGCGCTGATTTTGAATGTATCCTGGTCGCGTATCAGCATCGTGGATATGATAAGGGCTCCAGAGGCATTTATATGCGGCTGCTCCACACCGGCATCATCATGAACCGTAAAAAAATTCAACGGTTGATGCGCAAATATGGCTTAGTCTGCCCGATTCGAAAACCCAATCCCTATAAACAAATGGCGAAGGCGAAGAAAGAATATGCGACAAAATCCAACGCTGTGCAGCGACAATTTAAAGCTTACGGTCCCAAAGTCGTACTATTGACGGATATTACGTATATGTATTACGGCCGTACACAGAAAGCCTATCTGTCGACCATCAAAGATGCATACACACATCAAATACTGGCCTATGCGCTCAGCACATCCCTGGAAGTAGACTTTGTGCTCAGTACAATTCATCAATTAGTAGCGAATCATGATATTCCCAAAAATCATAAAACTCTAATCCATTCGGACCAGGGTACACATTATACGAGTATTAAATTCCAGACGTTACTGACAGATGAAAAATTAAGGCAATCCATGTCGCGCAGGGGAAACTGTTGGGATAACGCGCCACAGGAATCATTCTTCGGACATATGAAAGATGAATTGCCGGCCTTGGGTGAAGTGAACACATTTGAATCCCTTCAGACCATTGTGGATGATTACATGGATTACTATAATAACGATCGCTACAAGTGGCATCTCGCCAAACTATCGCCCAATCAATATGAACACTACATTAGAACGGGCGTGTATTCATTGGCACATCATCTGAAGATACCGACAGTGCCGGCAGGCGCGCAGATTCTAGAATCTCAGCGCTAAGTGGCATATTAAATGATAAACCCGCCACGCTCTATGTTTTGAGCGTGGCGGGTTTATCCAGACTCTCTGACAGTCTGAGATATAGTTGGAATGCACTTTACACATTTTCGTACAAATCACATGATTTTATGAAAATTTGAAAGGAGCAATTACCAATGCAAAGAAGTGTATTTATTTCACCGAAAAAATATATACAGGGTGCCGGTGTTCTCGCTCAACTTGGAGAAGAAGTTGAGAAGATCGGAAGAGCACCGCTTATTTTATCCGACGAAACTGTGTGGGGTATCACAGGAGATGCTGTAGAGGAAAGTTTTAAAGCATCGAACATCTCTTATTCTTATGAAGAGTTTGGCGGGGAAGCGTCAGTCACAGAGATTGACCGCCTTACTGAAGTTGGAAAAGAAAATAATGCCGATGTAGTAATCGGACTTGGCGGCGGAAAAACAATCGACACGGCAAAAGCAGTCGGGGACAACCTGGAAATCGCGGTTGTTGCTGCACCGACTACCGCTTCTACAGATGCACCGACAAGTGCGCTTTCAGTGATTTACTCAGATGAGGGTGTATTTGAAGGATATAAATTCTACAATAAAAACCCTGACCTGGTTTTAATCGATTCCAAAGTGGTTGTCGGTGCACCGATATCTCTGCTGGCTTCCGGTATGGGGGATGCAATGGCGACGCTGGTTGAGGCAAAAGCCTCACAAAAAAGAAACTCAGACACAATGGCTGGCGGAAAGGCGACGCTTACCGGAACAGCGATTGCTGAAAAAGCTGAAGAGGTTTTATTCACTCAAGGTATTGCCGCATATAAAGCAGCAAAAGAAGGTTTGGTCACACCGCAGCTGGAAGCAATTATTGAAACCAATACACTGCTTTCCGGCTTAGGCTTTGAAAATAGTGGATTGGCGGCGGCACATGCCATTCATAACGGCTTCACCGCACTGGAAGGTGACATCCACGGCCTCACTCATGGACAGAAAGTGGCATATGGTGTCCTGACTCAGCTGGTGCTTGAAGGATATTCAGAAATGGAAATCGTACCTTATGTTGATTTCTTCAGAGCGATTGATTTACCGACAACACTGGAAGATCTTCACTTGGAAGATGCATCCTATGAGGATTTAGTTGAGATTGGTAAATTGGCCACAGCAGAAGGTGAGACTTCCCACAACATGGATCCGGAGCTTACGCCTGAACAGATTGCAGATGCAATTTTGGCAGTTAATGCAATGACCACTGCTTAATTGTTAACCAACTATCGTTAACGTTCTTCATCAAACTCCCATTCCGCCATTTTGGAATGGGGGTTTTTTAGTGCATCCGTTCAGTCATTTAATTAATTATCTCTTCCGCGGAACTAAGAAACTATATGTTTGGCAGTCTTCATTTTCACCATTCACTTCGTCTTATTATCTTACTTGAACCAAATAATAGATGAAGGTTTTTTTATGTTTCAAGTATTCCATAGGCAGTTATCCCATGAGACAAATCCTACTTACATCCCAAACCTTTCTAAGGGTAAATCGGTTTTCCTTATTAAAAACTTGTAAATAGCTTTACAATATATAAGTATTTTCATTTTGTAAAAATATGAGTATTTTCTTGCGTTATAGATAGATAATGGGGTATAATGTTAAACATTGATAAAGTTCGTTAAGAATTTGTAAAAATTGAGGCTGTAAGTGAAAAATTGAAATTGTCAATATAGGGCTCGCAAAGGGGGTAACACCTCAGCGGAGTGGGGGAGTAACGATCTATATATTGACAATAAGTCGTTTTAACCACTGTTATTAAAGTGTTTTAATTTCTCTTGCCGTCCGTCACCAGACCCTCAACGTCGACGTTTGAGGGTTTTTATTTTATTTTACTCTATTTTAACCTGCTAAGAATAATGGGGATAGCCCCTTTATCAATTATTTGAAGTTAAAAAGTAGAGAATCAGGAAGTGAAGTTATGTCAAAAATAAAAGAATTATTGAATAAGCGCTATGGTATTTTCATCCTATTTCTGTTTTTATTCTGGTTGAAAACGTACATGGCTTACTGGATTGAATTCAGCTTAGGTGTCACAGGTATATACCAACACCTCATATTGCTCATTAACCCGATTGCCACCGGCGTCATAATATTGTCCATTGCACTGTTCTTTAAAAGTCCGACTTTAAGAAAATGGATGATGTTTACATTGCTGCTGTTAATGACAGTATTGTTATATGCGAACATATTATATTACAGAGAGTTCGCTGATTTTCTGACATCTAATATTTTATTGAATTCCAATAATGTGTCGTCAGCATTATTAACCTCCACATTTGAAATGATGAGATTCTGGGACGTGTTATACTGGATCGATCTTGTGTTGTTTGGTTATTTGTTCTTTTATAAAAAGAAAGAACCATTCAGTGAAGGTAAAAAAGAGTATAAAAGGTGGCCGAAAGCTGCAGTTACACTGCTGGGTGTCCTACTTTTGGTCGGTAACCTGATATTGGCAGAGATTGACCGTCCTGAATTATTAACCCGGACTTTTGACAGGAATTATATTGTTAAATATTTGGGCTTAAATTTCTTTTCCGGCTATGATGCTTTCAAAACAACACAAAGCAGTCAATTGCGCGTAAGTGCAGACGAGTCGGATTTATCGAAAGTATTCAACTTTTCAGCTGAAAACCATGCAGAGCCAAACCCTGAATATTTCGGGGTGGCAGAGGACCGTAATGTCATCGTGATTGGACTGGAAAGTGTGCAGCAATTTTTAATTGACTATGAACTGGAGGATGAAAATGGACAGAGTCATGAAGTCATGCCTTTTCTTTCGAGCATATATGACAATGAGTCCTCATACAGTTTTGAAAACTTTTTCCATCAGACTGGTCAGGGTAAATCATCCGACGCTGAAGTCTTAGGAGAGTTATCATTGTATGGTCTGCCTCAGGGCAGTGTTTTCCAAACGTTGGGGTCTGCGAATACATTTCATTCTGCACCAAATATTTTAGAACAGCAGGGGGGTTATACCTCAGCGGCTTTCCACGGAAATGTTGGCTCATTTTGGAATCGGACAGATACGTATCAAAACTTTGGCTATGACTATTTCTTTGATTCCGAGTTTTATGATGTATCCGGGGAAAGGTCAATGGAATATGGCTTGAAAGATAAATTATTTTTCCATGATTCGGCAGAGTATCTCGAACAGCTGCCGCAGCCATTCTATTCCAAGTTCCTTACTGTTTCTCATCACTTCCCTTATCCTTTAGATGAGCAAAACACGGAATTTCCAGCTGCGCAGACGGATGATGACACTATTAATAACTATTTCGTTACAGCGCATTATGCCGATCAGGCGTTGGAAGAATTTTTCAACTACTTGAAAGAAAGCGGGCTATATGAAGATTCAATCATCGTCATGTATGGTGACCATTATGGTATTTCTGATATGAGAAATCCTACATTGGCGCCACTGGTAGGTGAAGAGCGCGAAGACTGGAATAGTTACAATGATACTCAAATGCAAAGAGTACCGTTTATCGTCCATGTCCCCGGCGTTGATAATGGTGAAGTTTTCGACACGTACAGCGGTCAGGTGGATATGCTGCCGACCTTGATGCATTTGCTCGGCATGGAAACAGAAGGTCATTTATTTATGGGTCAGGATATTTTATCAGAAGAACATGATAATACCGTGCCGCTCAGAAATGGCCGGGTAGTGACGCCTGAATATACTTTCTTTGAATCGGAAATCTATGATACAGAGTCAGGGGAATTACTGAACGATCAGCTGACTGAAGAAGAAATGGAAGAACTTTTCCAGTATAGAGACGAAGCCAGAGAAGAATTGAATCATTCAGACGAAGTTCAAATGAAAGATTTACTGCGTTTCTATAACCCTGAACCTCTGGATGAATTAAAAGAAATTGATTATTTATATCGTGATCAACTAGATGTCCTCGAAGAAGAACCAGGAAAAGAATCGAGTCTGATTGAACAACGTGATGGAAAATCGACTGTGGATTTATATGAAACAGATGCACCTGAGATACAAGAATCAGGAAATGGTGTATCAGATGAATATTCGGATTCACCTGGTCAACCGGAATAAATGAGTGATTTATATTAAAATAAGACTACTGAAGCTTAAAAGACAGGATATCCATGTATTTGGTTATCCTGTCTTTTTTTATATCACGAGGGCGATTATTGCGATCAGAATACCGGTCAGTCCCATTCTGAGTGAAAAGCCCATGTTCATTTTAGTGATTCTGTAAGGGTTGATGTTCATACTTTGTGCTGTCATTGTCGCATTGACACCATACGGCGCTGCAGCGGATATACCCATACCGCAGACAACCATCACAATTCCGATGGACAGTGCATTTTCAGCTGTCATGACAGGTACCAGCACTTCTGACAGTATGGCAAGGGTGGCGACCGGGTGGACTCCGATCATGGCGAGACCGTAAATGACCAACATGATCAGCAGCAGTATCAGTATAAGAAATGAATCGACATAGCCGAATACCTGCTGCATCAGTTCTGGAACGAAACTGCTGTTGAATCCGCCGGAAAAGATGCCGAGTGACAGGAACAGCACTGAAAAGTTCTGCATGTGGTTATTATGAGTCTGCCACGTACTCCATCCTGTTTTGAGGAAGATTGGAAAACGTTTCATGACGAATGCCGCAACGAAAGAAAATGGAACGATAATCAATGCGACTGTCAAAACGAAATCAAGATCTGAATTCATATTGAAGAACATCACGACTGAAAGGAAACTGACGAGCAATATTAACATCTTGATGATGGATTTCCGAAGCGCCGAGCCGTTTATTTCATCGAACGGTGCATCTATGGTGAAGCCTTTGAACTCGTGCCGGGTCAGCAGAACTTCAGTCACACCGACAATGACTGATGTCAGCAAGAGCCACGGTAGCAGTGTGAAATACGAAACACTTGTCGAGTCTACAGTCAGTCCGACGATGACTTCGAGCGGGCTCCAAATGACCGCAAGTGCAAACGCCCTGAGCGTGGATTTGATGATGAATTCATTCTTTAAAGTGACAGGTGCTCTTTTGAACAAATCGTTCAACACCCGCTGGATGATGTAGATGGCCGATATATTTAGAAAGATTCCAAGGAAGTAGGTCGTGAAGACGCTGCTTCCGTATATTTTATCGACCCTGTTCTTCCGGTCCTGAATCATGTCCGTGATGCTTTCATCGAGTCCGCCGACTTTCACGACTGTACCAATCCATGGCAGCAGACTGAAGAACATTAGAAGGGGCAGATTGCTTGTCGAATTGCTGATGATTGTTCCGATGCCTCCACCGGATGTGAGCGTAAATATGACTCCGGCGGCGACGAAAAGACCACCGATCATCTTGAACAGTCTGGAACTGAAAATCCAGGATATGATGAGCACACCGATTGCCAGATATTCCACGAATACTCCGAGTGACTCGATGCCACTGAAAAAATAAATGAGAAAAAGAATGAACAAAGCGGCATATATGGAATAGAAGTTCCTGAGTAAAGTCTGATTGTATAGGATATTCAATGTAAAACCTGCTTTCGCAATAAATGTGTGTGGGAATATATCTACCAATTATATGACAGATGTATAGAATTTGCCAAAGGTGTTCAACCATTCTAAAAAGAATGAGCAATTAGAGATTCTCATTTAAAGTAAAATATTTCTATTATTTTGAAATTTTAGTGATATCATTAAAATAAAAGATAATATGGAGGGGTATGGATGGAGGAGTTTGTTACAAAGGTTGAAGCACTGTCGAAAAGGGTCGATAAATTGAAGGGAAGTGTCACTACAGAGGAAGCGACAAAGACGGCACTCTGATACTGCCGTTCTTTCAAACACTCGGGTATGATGTGTTCAACCCGCTGGAATTCACACCTGAATTCATTGAGGATGTCGGCATTAAAAAAGGGGAGAAAGTCGACTACGCAATCATGGATAATAATGAACCGACGATACTGATCGAGTGCAAGCCTGTGAATGAGCAGCTCACCAACCATGTTTCACAGCTGTTCAGATACTATGGTACAAGTTCATCAAAGTTCGGCATTTTGACCAATGGCATCGAGTACCGGTTTTTCACTGATCTGGAACAGCCTAATAAGATGGATACGAAACCATTTCTGGTCTATAACCTGTTGGAATTGAAGGACCATCAGATAAAGGAAATCTTCAAGTTCACAAAAGAGAACTTCAATGTTGAAAATATATCAAGTTCTGCCTATGAATTGAAATACGTCAACCTGATCAAAAATTACTTGAAAGAACAGATGGAGTCGCCTTCGGATGACTTCGTGAAGTACATACTGAATAATGTATATGATGGCGTCAAGATCAAGACGGTCATCGACAGGTTCAATTCCACGGTCAAACATACTCTCAATGTCATGATCAATGAGCGGGTTACCGACAAACTGAATGCCGCCCTCAATACGAGCGGTGAATCCAAAGTGAAGATCAAAGAAGATGTTCTGGATGATATCCAGGAGAAGGAGGAGACTAAAAAGAAAGACGAGAAACTTGTGGTGACGACTCCTGAGGAACTGGAAAGCTACGCCATCATCAAGGTTCTTTCTGCAGATATCATCGATGTGAAGCGGGTGTTCTACAGGGATAACCGGAGTTATTTCAACATCCTGATTGATGATAATATCAGGAAATGAGCAGTCAGGATCTACTTTACGAAATCCCGCAACTCTTTTATTTTGAACGATGAAAAGAAGACGAGTTTCGACTTTGAAACACCGATGGACCTGCTGGGATACAAGAAGGAAATCAACGAAGTCATTGCGAGGTTCATATAATCAGTGAAGTATCAGGAACAGTGGTCCGGGGACGCATCACTGTTTTTTTACGTTCAAATCGGTTTATTGTCCCATCCACAGTGAATACGGTATTATAAGCTTAAAAACTGATTAAGGAAGTTACATATGACAATAAAATTCTTCAGACCGTTTTTCGTCCTCGGCATGGGGCTCATGTTTTTAACATCTCTGTTCGTGGATATTCCGGGAATTGAAATCGCCATTGCTGTATTCATCGCACTGGCGCTCATCAGTTATCTGCCTTACTTGAGCAGGGTGCCTTTAATCGTTGTCATCAAATTGAACGTGACCGCTGTAATTTTCTATATCATCGGCGGGACGATGGATGACGTCGTAGAAGGGCTGCTGATGAATACTGCAGTTCTGATGATTTTCATTTTCGTGCCACTACTCTCGATACCGATCACTTCACCAAGATATTTAAAAGATATTACCGGTCTTTTGCAGTCTTCTTTCAAAAATACGAAGCAGTCATATAATGCTATGAAGCTCGGGACGTTTACAATTGGTTCCGTGCTGAACGTCGGCACGCTGCCGATACTGTATTATCTGACTGACACCGACCAGTTCAAAGATCATAAGGTAATGCGCATGGCCGCGCTAAACCGCGGGTTTGCCCTGGCTTTCGTCTGGTCGCCTTACTTCATCTCCATTGCAGTCATCCTGTCTTATTTTGAAGTTCAGTGGATCACCATTGCGGCATACGGTCTCACACTCTCATCAGTCAGCCTTATCGGTGAATGGTTTTTATTCAAAGATAATAAATATAAAGAAATACCGGAGTCACCTCCGGTGTACTACAGCAAGAGACGGATCGTGGAGCTCGGGATGATCATGCTATTCATGACCGGACTGATTATCGCACTCGATATCTTCAGCAGTTTTGCCATCGTCAATATCATTCCGATCGTTGCATTTGTACTCTTTGTTGTGTGGAGTACAGCTATCGGCGGTGTCGAAAAAGTTGTAAAAGGTTTGAAAAACTATACACAGGAACGGATTCCAAACATGGGTAACGAGCTGCTGGTCTTCATCAGCGCCGGTGTGTTCGGTACATCTCTCTTAGTCATCGGATTCGAGACGTTCCTGATCAATGTGCTTGAAGCGGCAGGTGTGAATCACGTGCTGCTGCTCATTCCGATATTCGCGGTGCTGATTATCGGATTGTCATTTTTAAGTGTACATCCGATCATCACGATTACCATTGCCTCACTCGCCGTGCTCAGCATGGATATGGATGTGAGTGAACATTATTATATCGCTGCAGGTCTGCTCCTCAACTGGACGGTCACCGTCAATCTGTCCCCGTTCACCGGGGTCAATCTGCTGATGTCGAGTCTGGCAGGGAAGAGCATTTTCACAATGGCAAAGCATAATATACTGTACAGCCTATGTTTATGGTTTATCGGATATGCGCTGATTGTAATCCTGTATTTTGTGTAATTGTCTCTTTGACGTTATAATAAGAAATGATGACAGGAGGCAGAATGATGAAATACGTGGCGCTCGATATAGAAACGGCCAATAATGAAAGAAGTTCAATCTGTTCCATCGGAATGGTCAAGTTTGAAGAGGGCAGGATCATCGATGAATTTTATTCGCTGATGAACCCTGAAGTGGATTACTTTTCTTATATGAATATAGATATTCACGGCATCACAGAAGCGGATGTTATGGGTCAGCCGACGTTTCCGGAACTCCGGGGAGATGTAGAATCGTTCATCGGCAATGATATCATGGTGGCGCATTTCTCCCAGTTTGATATGTACGGCATCCAGGACGCATACAACAAGTACAGACTGGAAATTCCGCCGCTCAATTATATATGCTCCTACAGGCTTTCAAAGTCGATATACCAATTGCCGTCGCACAAACTCGTCCGGATGGCGGAGTATTTCAATGTGAAGACGGACAACCATCATAACGCGCTGGCAGATGCGAGGATGGCAGGCCACATCACATATAATATTTTGAAGGAGAACAACTTGAGCATCGAAGATTTCAACAATCATTATAACTATCAGCTGGGGACTCTCGGCAGAAACGGCTACACGAAAAAGCGAGGATCAAGAGCCAGATAATTAAAATAAAAACCGTTGAATCCGGCCATCGCACCTCCTGGTGAACGATGGCTGCTTTTTGTTTGTGACAGGTGTCCCACATAATTACTTTAAAAGGTTTGAGCATGGTAAAATTGAATGGAAGTATAAGAAGAGAACATGTCTGACGGGAGGTGTATGGATGGATCAGTGGTACAGAATTGATAATACAGGGAAGATATTTCATGCAGTGTCGGATGCGACGAACTCATCGGTGTTCAGAGTGTCGATGATACTGAATGAAAAAGTAGACCCGAAATATTTGCAGGAGGCGCTGGATATTGTTGCGGTGCGTTTTCCGGCACTCACAGTCCGGGTGCGTAAAGGGTTGTTCTGGGACTTCATGGAACACAATGACGCACAGCTGATCGTCAAGCCTGAGAAAGAACATCCATGCACACCGATCGACAGGAAGGAAAACAATGCCTACCTGATACGGGTCCTTTATTTTGAAAGGCGGATTTCGGTCGAAATATTCCATTCGCTCACCGATGGCGGAGGGGCGGTGGAATTTTTGAAAACATTGATCTTCCAGTACTTGAAAGAGAAAGGTGAAGCGGTGGAGACAGAAGGGCTGGTGCTCAGTCCGGAAGATACTCCGAAACCTGAAGAGGTGGAGGACAGCTTTGAAAAACATGCGACGTCCCATGCGGTGACGCGGCCCGGGAAGCGGCCGGGCAAGGCGTATCAGATCCAGGGTACGTCGTTTGAGCCGCCGGGCATCAACGTCATTCACGGCGTGATGGATGCCGGTAAGCTCAATGCTTTTGCCAAAAGCAGGGGGACGACAGTGACCGGGTTTTTGACGAGTGTGCTGATTGAAGTGGTGCATGATGAAAGAATGACAAAGGATTTGACCGACGGCCAGGTGTCCATTGCCCTGCCGGTCAGTCTGCGTAAGCAGTTTCCATCGACGACATTGAGAAATTTCTTCTCGGTGGCAAATATTGGCGTGCAGATGGACGGCTATATGCATCTGGAAGATATTATCGCAGATGTCACCGGTCAGCTGATTAAGAAAACCGATCAGGACACGCTGCAGACCGGCATCAACCGCTTCGTCTCCCTGCAGAAAAGTTTGTGGATCCGGGGTGTCCCGGTCTTTATTAAATACCCGTTGATGAAATTCGGTTTCAATCAGATCGGGGAACGGGCGAAGACGATGACGCTGTCGAATCTCGGCAATACTAAATTGCCGGAATCGATGAAGCCGTATGTGGACCGGATGGAAGTCATTTTGTATCCGACACGGAAAAGTCCGATCAACTGCGGGCTTGGTACAGTGAATGACAAGCTCACGATTACATTTGCCCGGTCGATTGAGGAACGGGAAATCATTCAGGCGTTTTTCAGGCGGCTGAGAAAAATAACCGGGCTGGATATTACAGTCTATTCGAACGAATGGGGTGAAAATGAATGAATCAATGCCCGAATTGTGATATCACGACGAGTCAGGATGTATGTCCGTTATGCCGCGAGACAATTGTGGAAGCGGAAGATTCTCAGGTGACGGTATGGTATCCGGAGTATGATATTAAAGAACAGAAAATACGGACGCGTATTTCAAGGCTTGCGATACTGCTCGGGTCTCTTGCGGTGTTGATCTGTTTTGCGATCAACCTGATTGTCATCCCCCAGTTTTTATGGGTGTTCTACGTCGCTGTTGCGGTATTTTATGTGCTCGTGTCGTTGAGCCATACGATACTGTCAGCGTCACATATCGGTGGTAAGATTACTGCACAGGTCATCAGTCTGACGATACTGCTGCTGGTCATCGATTTCATGTCCGGCAATCTCCAGTGGTCGGTGAATTATGTCGTGCCATTTCTAATTATCGCAGGTATACTGCTTCTGTCCATCAGCATCCTAAGGGTGCGTCTGAACTGGACGGGGTATTTCAGTTTTTTGCTGATGATGCTTGCGATGGGCTTTGTGCCGCTCATATTCTATATTACGGGAGTGGCGACTGTGCTCTGGCCGAGTGTGACAGCAGGGTCATTCACAGTGACGATATTTGTGCTGCTTGTCGTATTTGCCAACCAGACGTTTATGACACAGCTCGGCAGACGGTTCCATTTATAAAAGGATTTATCATGTCTCAGTATTTTCATATGGATGTCAGGAATTGAAAGGGATGATTGGATGAAACACGCAGTTAAAACTTCTCTGCTGTTAGCCGGTGCGGGTGCGATTGTTTATGCAGGACGTGCAAGATTTGTGGAGAAACGGAGTATCGGCAGCAAGATTGTAGAAGACTTGATCAGGGCCTTCAACTTCGATTTGGAAGAAGTGGATTCCAAAATGCTTGCGAGAAACTTCAAGGAAAACAGGAAAGAGCATAAAATCCGTGAAAATCTCATGCGATCGAAAGTTGAACATTATTATGATGCAGGAATGAAAGTGTACAGGATCATTCCACGGGACAAAGAAAGCAGAAGACGTGTCCTTTATCTGCACGGCGGCGGTTATATCCATCAGCCGTCACCGTTCCACTGGCTGTTCATCGATAAAATGGTCCAGGACACCGGTCAGGAATTCATCGTTCCAATCTATCCGAAGACGCCGGAATTCTCTTATGATAAGGCGTATGATTCAGTGGAACAGTTATACAAAAACCTGATGGAAGAGTGCAGTGAAGAGATGGTCATCGTCGGCGATTCTGCAGGCGGCGGGCTTGCGATCGGCTTTTCGCAGTGGCTCGCGACGACAGAACTGCCGAAACCAAAAGGGCTCATTGTCATATCACCGTGGCTGGACGTCAGTCTGAGCCACCCGGATATGGAGAAATACGCGAAGATGGACCCGATGCTCCGACCGGATAATCTAAAGATCATCGGCCGTATATGGGCAGGGAATTCTGCGCTTGACTATTACAAAGTATCACCGATTCACGGTGAGCTGACGGGGCTGCCGAAATTTCACATGTTCGTCGGTGAACGGGAAATATGTCTGCCCGATGCACGTCAGTTTGCGGGCATGCTGGATGCGGCCGGAGTGGACAATGAATACTATGAATATCCGATGATGAACCACGTCTTTCCCCAGTATCCGATATTGGAAGGGGCGAAGGCGAGGCGGCAGATCAAAGAAATATTGGCGTCGTTGGAATAGGAAACTATCATATGATTTAAAATGGAACTCTTTTGCTGAGCTGGCGGCGGGGGGTTCTTTATTTTATAAAAATTTCATCCTATTTCATTAAATTGTGATAATCTATATTTAAAGATTAATATTTCCAATAAACTAAAAACTTAATGGAGTGGACTTTATATGACGATAAAAATGATACCTTCCTTGGAAGCGATAGAAAATTTCCGCGTACCTCTGACCAGAGGCGAGAAAGAATGTCTCGTTCATCTTGAAGTTTATTTGAAAGCGCATCATTCTGATAGAGATTTTGAAATTTACACGCAGCCCAACCTGTTTTTCAGTAAACCGGATATCATAGTGCTCGAACCGAACCGCAGCGTCTGGATTATAGAGGTGAAGGATTATCATTTCAAAGCGTACGATATCGGCTTCAAAGACGGAAAAGATTATTGGAAAGTGAAGGGAAGTCCAAATGTAAGTATTCCCTCACCATTTAAAATTCTGGAGGATTATAAGTTTAGTCTGATGCATTACGCAAACAGCGCGCTCAGTGAAGCCGCCGGAGCTGACCAGAAAAAGAAATTCAACAGAATTGCGAAATCAGCCGTTTATTTTACACACTTTAATGACGGCCAATTGAGTGAGTTTGATGCACATACCAATGACTATCATCAATTTAGATATTCGACTTTGTTACTGCCTTCAGATTTTAAAGGTCGATCAGATAAATTGGACATACTTTTTGAAGAGACTAAACATAAGGACTATCAGCTGAGTGAGAATGACACGGCTGATTTAAGAGCACTGATCAACCCGGGGGAGAACGGAAGGAATCTGGCACAGCCTGATTTTCAATCAAATAAATATGCAGCACTGGCCAAAAGCCGACAGCAGCAACAGAAAATAAGAGGAAAGGCAGGTTCGGCTAAAACGACCCTTTTAGCCAAAAGGGTTGCCGATGCTGTCGTTCGATTGGAAGATCCGGTGATGGTCGTCTGTTACAATATTACGATGACGAATTATCTGCACGATAAGGTCAGGTCTGAACTGGCGGCGCGGGACAGGGGCAATCTGATTTCTGAAGGGGTGGCTATTTTCAATTACCACTCGTTATATCAATGGAGTTTGAAGTCAGATGGAACATATGAACAGGGTGATCCGAAAGAAGGCCAAAAATACGGAGCCATTTTCATCGATGAAGGACAGGACTTTGAAAAAGAGTGGTTCAACAGTCTGAAAAAAGATTATTTGAAATATGACAACAGTGAATTCGTTATTTTTGCGGATGAGAATCAAAACATTTATGATCGTGAAACCGGTATGGAAGAAGATGACGCCAACCACTCGAAAAATCTGCCGATTACACCGGTCAAAGGCAGATGGAACGTATTGAATAAGGATTTCAGAAATAAAAACCAGGGCATCAATAAATTGCTCAACAGATTTTCAAAGCACTTCTTTAATGAAGATTTCATCGAACAGCCTGAATTGGAGTTGTCCGAACCGGGCATTATGAAGTATATAAAAATCGAAGACTTTTCTTTGGATGAAGTATGTGAAAAAGTAGCCGGTTATGTTAAATTTTTAACTGGCAAAGGCGAGTCCGTCAATGATATATGTGTATTGTCAAACAGTGAATCACTCATTTCCGATGTCGAAGTGCAGCTCAGGCTGAACAGTCATAAACATAAAGCGTTCAAAGAAAATGCGACGACTTTCAGACCGAAGACCGATGTGGGGGAAGAAAGCCGGACAGGTGAGATAGGCAAGCGCGCTGCAAAAATGCGGTTTTACAGAAACAGCGGACCCATTAAATTCTCAACGATACACAGTTTTAAAGGCTGGGAGACAAAGAGCGTCATACTTGTTCTGGCAGACAAGTGGGCGGACGATGTCACCGACACAGTCAGGCACCGACTGTTCTATACCGGCCTGTCGAGAGCAAACAACAACCTGATCATCATAAATGATGCCGGCAACAGTGATTACGATAAATTTTTTGAAGGATTAAAACAGCAGAAATAATAAAACAGCGAATCTCCGGACTGAAAGAGATTCGCTGTTTTTGTATATTTCTATAATTGATAATGTGCACTGAACGCATCGAGTGCGTCCAAAGTCGTAATATCATGAGGCAGTAAAGGGATATGGATTTTCCTCTGTTTCTGGAATATCTCTTCAATATCCTGCAAATACTGTTTTTCATGTTGGCGGCGCTGTTCAAGAAATGTGCCGTCCGCTTCATCCGGAAGGACTTTATTGACAAAGATGGTGTTTACATGAAGATGATACTGATCGAGCAGATCAATGGATTTCTTCGTCTCAAGAATCGGAAGCCTTTCCGGATTGAGTACGAAGACGAAGCCTGTCTTATCTGATTCAAGCAGTATTTCACGTGCTTTTTTGAATCTATTCTGGCGCTCGAGCAATACGTCATATATCGGGTCCTCAATCGGTTCGCCGTCATTCAGAAGCTGAGTGTAGTTCTCATTTGTCTTTCTGCGTTTTCTAAGCAGCCCCTCGATCCATACACCCATCAGTTCCGGCAAAGTGAGCAGCCGGATGGTATGGCCGGTCGGCGCTGTATCGAAGACGAGGTGGTCATAGACTTTTTCCTCTTCGATGATGATGGATATCAGCTTATCGAAAAGTGCCGACTCATCTGCGCCGGGTGATGCTTTGGCCGTATCCAGCTGACGGTTCACTTCCTCGATCATGCTGGACTGGACCGTGCCTTTGATATTCTCTTTCACAGAGTTGATGTACTTTGTCGTTTCTGTTTCAGGGTCGATTTCCAAAGCATACAGGTTATCTGTAATCTTCTGTGTATTTGCACCGATTTTTTGCGAGAATATATCTCCCAGATTATGTGCAGGGTCCGTTGAAATAAGAAGCGTCTTTTTATCCTCTTTGGCGAGCTTCCATGCAACAGCAGCGGCAGAAGTCGATTTGCCGACGCCGCCCTTACCGCCGATGAACAGTATTTTATTTAAGTGTTCTGCCATGTGAATATGCTCCTTTTATCATGTTAACAGCAGCGTATGCCTGTGAGTGGTGATTTTTCCATGCCCATACGCAGATGCCAGTCATGAAAATCTTCGATGATGTGCGGATATAATTCAAGCGTATAATAGTAGACCGGATTCGGTATGCCGATCATTTCGGAGTAGAGGAGGAGCAGGAACAAGTCATCCTCGTCTCTCAGCTCCCTGGCCACTTCCGTCCTGTGCGGCATTTCCAGCACTTCCTCGTAATACTTGATCAGCTTTTTCACTTTATCCAACATGTATATCATCATCCTTCATATTTCTAATCATTATTCTTTTTAAGTTCATCATCAAATTTACCTGTGAGTGCCTGGATGGATGTGATGATGATCCAGATCGCAATAGCAAAAATGATGGCGCCGAGTACAAAGAGCAGCATGTTCGAGTCTTCAGCGTACCAGGCCCATTCCAGGAATACCTGGGTGAACATCGCGTACAATGTCATGAACATCAAGAATATCATAGGAATCAGTGTAATTGCGTAATTGATGCCCCTGCGCTTCAGCCAGATTGAAATCAGGAGTAAACTGATGCCGGCAAGCAGTTGGTTGGATGTACCAAACAGCGGCCAGATCAAATATCCGCCTGAACCGAAACCGTTCGGTCCTTCTGGAAGTAAAACGAGTGCAGCTGAAGCACCGACTGTGATTGTTGTGGCTACGTGCTTATTCGTCAAAGCATTGACATTATATTCAACACCGATTTCAGAAACGATATAGCGCATCAGACGCACAGATGTATCGAGTGATGTGGCAGCGAAGCTGACCACGATGACTGCAACGATCGTTGTTGCGATATGCGGCGCGATACCCAGACCGCCTGCAAGCATTGCCGCACCTTCGACGAAGTTGTTCAGGCCGCCGGCACTTGCATCGGCAAAGCTTCCGTAAGCTGCTGTGAAATCAGCCGTACTGTTGAACAGTGTGACGACAGCAAGGATAGAGATTAAAGCAAGTATGCCTTCACCGACAGCACCGAAGTAACCGACGAAACGTGCGTCTGTTTCTTTATCGAGCTGTTTTGAAGATGTGCCGGATGATACAAGACCGTGGAACCCTGAAATGGCACCACATGCGATTGTGATGAATAACAGCGGCAGCCATGATACCTCTGCATCAGGATTCGTAATTGGCGCCGTAATTTCAGGGTTTGTAAATAACAGCCCCGCGTAAAGAATGAGCAGGCCGACTGACAGCTGGTGGGAGTTGATAAAGTCCCTCGGCTGGAGCAGCTTCCAAACCGGCAGCGTCGACGCGAAATACACATAGATCAGAAGAATCACGATCCATATAAAGAAAGCGCTGGACACAGCACCGAGACCGAACAGGCCAGAACCATCTTCCCCGCCCATATACTGTACAAGGTCGATCTGAAGTATGGAAAACTCTGCAGCGATCACCGCAGCACCGTACATCAAAGCAAGTGCGATCAAAGAGGGTATAAGCATTTTCACATTCCGCTTATAAGCCGCATATCCAATCCATATGGCCAGTGGGATTTGGAAAAACACCGGCAGCACACTTGCAGGGTAAGAGATGAATAAGTTGGCAATCACCCATGAAAATACTGCGTTTACCATTAAAAGCAGTGTAAGTATAATGAATAAGAATAGAACCTTACCGCGTTTACCAATAAATTTCTCGGCAATGGTACCGATGGACTGTCCTTTATTACGGACGGATAATGCCAGTGTACCGAAGTCATGCACCCCTGCAGCAAGCACCGTTCCCAGGATGACCCATAAAAATGCAGGTCCCCAGCCCCAATATACTGCGATGGCCGGCCCTAAAATGGGCGCTGCACCCGCCACTGAAGAAAAGTGGTGTCCCCAAAGTACAAACTTATTGGTCGGGACGAAATCGACACCATCATTGTACTTATGTGCCGGTGTTACATAATTTGGATCCAGTCTGAATATCCGCTCAGCGACAAACTTAGAATAATAACGATAACCTAAAGCGAATACCGCCAGACCAATCACTGCTACTACTATTGCGTTCATAAAAATCCCCCTCTATGATGATATGAAAATAATCATATCGAATATTCTAACAATTGTAAATACTTTTTAAATAGTGACATGAAAACATCTTCTAAAAATAAAATCAGTATGCTTATTGCAAACAAATCGCTTTTTATTAAGCGATGCAGTTTGTATCATATAATGTATAAATATTTTATGGAGGTTGTATTATGAAAGTGGCTATTCTCGGTGCAGCAGGACGGATCAGTGGAATGCTGATTGAAAATCTGAGGAATGAAACGGCCCATGGTATTGTCTTGTTTGCGAGAAATGCGAGCGGCCGGCTGGAAGTTGTCAATCCTGAGAAGGAAACGGTGATCGATGGTGATTTCAAAGACCGTGACGAATTGAAGCGGGCAATTTCCGGAGCGGACTTGGTTTATTTGAATGAAATGGCGGACAGATTCGGCATCGAAAACATCATTGAAGTGATGGAAGAGACGGGAGTGAAGCGGCTGATTGCTGCGTCGGTACTCGACATTTATGATGATGTTGCAGGAGAATTCGGACGTTGGAATAACAGCATTATCGGCAACCTTCCTGTAATGCAGGTGCATAAAGAAAGTGCACAGGCCGTCGAAAGTTCGGGTCTCGACTACACTTTACTGAGGCTGACATGGCTGTATGACAATGCCGGGAACAAATCGTACAGTACGACAGACAAGGGCGAACCGTTCGTCGGCGTGCAGGTCACACGCAATGCCGTAGCGAGAATGGTCATGGATATAATTGAAGATCCTTCGAAGTTCAGCCGTGAGAGCCCCGGAGTGTTTGAACCCGGGTCGGAAGACATGGTTAAACCGGATTTTTATTAAAGATATTAAAAAGCCTGTACTTTGGATTAAAGTACAGGCGCGTTTTATGAATCAATCTTCCCAGTAATTGAAGAGTGGGCCGGATGTACCGAAAATAGGATCGGCTTCAGGCATGGGAACATGTTTAATATTTTCCAGTTTCTCTGGTCATTCATCTTCCTTTCCATAACACATATCATGGCTCATTCCGTTCGGGTAGGCACCGTAGTTTTGATAGTCGTCGCTGGATTCTATCATCTTATGACCGTAGCCGGCCGGAAGAATGATGACATCTCCCTTTTCTACATCGACCATTTCTCCGAGCTCACCGCCGAGTTGCAGAGTGGCAGTGCCGCTGTGTGCGACAAGCACTTCATGGGAGTTGCTGTGGTAATGGTGGTATGGGAACACCGAGCCCAGCCATTCACCAGCCCAGTTGTTGCTGTTAAGAATTTCAACGGCATCATCATTTTCGTCTAACACGTTTTTATAAATGAGAAGCGGTAACTTCCAATGGTTCGGTATTCTGCCGTCGTCTTCTATACTCAACTGGATTATTTCTGTAGCTTTAGCATCCTTCACGATTTATCATCCCTTTATTCAAGTTACTTATCATTTACCTTTTCTGGATGTTTCTAATCATTATCAGAGGACGAAGCGCTATAGCAAGTGAAATAGGGGAGTGATATACTTTTGGTTATTCTGTTTATAAATAATTAAAAGAAAAGGCTGCTGTCATGAATACATACATAAATAACAAAAGTGGTAATAAGTACTGGATTGTCATTCTGCTCGGCGCGCTCACTGCGATCGGTCCGTTGTCGATGGATATGTATCTGCCGGCGCTGCCGGTGGTGGCGGATGACTTAAGTACGACCGCATCACTCGTACAGATGAGTCTCACGACATGTCTGATCGGCCTCGCCATGGGGCAGCTGATGTTTGGTCCGTTAAGTGATATCAGGGGCAGGAAGAAACCTTTGGTGTTCAGTCTGGTCATTTATGCAGTGGTGTCATTGACATTGGCATTCACAACGAGTATCGGGATTTTTATTCTGTTGCGCTTCATTCAGGGATTCACCGGTGCGGCAGGTATTGTCATCGCACGTGCGGCGGCACGGGATATTTATTCGGGTAACGAACTGACCAAGGCATTTGCAATGCTTGCGCTCGTGAGCGGAGCCGCACCGATACTGGCGCCGATATCCGGCGGTTTTGTTCTTAATTTCGATTCGTGGCCGATCGTGTTTTATATTATCGCGGCGATCGGCGTTGTGCTGTTATTATCGGTGATATTTTTCTACAGTGAAACACATCCGGCTGAAAGCCGGTCGGAAGGGTCGATATTTGCGGTTGTGAAAACATTTGGAGAGTTATTAAAAGATAAAGTATTCCTTGGCATTTCATTTACACAGAGTCTGATCATGTCGAGCATGTTTGCATACATTGCCGGTTCACCTTTCATTCTGCAAAATATTTATGAAGTGTCACCGCAGCAGTTTTCACTGATATTTGCGCTGAACGGCCTTGGAATCATCATCGCTGCACAGATTTCGGGGAGAATTGCGGCCAAAGTGGATGAAGTGAAGATCATGCTGTTCGGTGTGCTGCTCTCACTGATTGGGAGTTTGCTGCTGATTATTGTGGTAGTCGGGAACTTATCACTGCCGGTGATTATCATGGCACTGTTCATGGTCGTTTCAAGCATCGGTTTCGTGTCGCCAACCGCATTTTCACTGGGGCTCAAAAACCAGAAGAAATCCGCCGGCAGTGCATCTGCTTTTTAGGGCTGCTGCCATTTATCGGCGGTGCAATCGTATCACCGCTCGTCGGTATTGGAGGCGAGCATATCGTAAGGCCGCTCGCTCTTGTCACGATTATATGCAGCGTTTTTGCACTCGTTATTTTTATGACATTCGTCTGGAGAAAAGAAGTTCAGAGCAATTAAATATATGATTTCGCCACTGGAAATTTATTATTTTCAGTGGCTTTTTATTTATCTGACATGGGTGGATTCTAACGGATGCAACTCAGTGAGGGCGGGGATTAATCATTCCCTACTACTCGATTGGAGTTTAGCAGGAGCATGGCGCCAACGGAGCCTCGATTCCAATTCGAAGCGGCGATAGAGCGCCAACGGAGCCTCGATTTCAATTCGAAGCGGTGATAGAGCGCCAACGGAGCCTCGTTTCCAATTCGAAGCGTTGATAGAGCGCCATCGGATCCTCGTTTATAATTCGAAGCGGCGATAGAGCGCCAACGGAGCTTCGATTCCAATTCGAAGCGGCGATAGAGCGCCAACGGAGCTTCGATTCCAATTCGAAGCGGCGATAACTTTCAATCACACGCTCTCGCAGGCTGGACAAGGGTCTGATAAACATTGAATATTTGTTTCAGCATGGATATTGACAGTTGAATCATCACCTGTTATTATAATAAAATCTAAAGCGGACAATGTTTATCCGGTTTATAATAAAAAGATGAAAAGCGGTGTGAATGATGCAGATGAAAACAGGTGTGGAGCAGTCGGTGTATGCGGTGCTGCTGCTCAATATGCTGCCGGAACGTGCGGTGCTGCACAGTGAAGTGATCAGTGAACAGCTGGGTGTGTCGCCGACTTACTTTCAAAAACTGCTCAGAAAGCTGGTGTCTGCAGATATCATCAAATCTGCGCCGGGTGTAAAGGGCGGTTTCAAGCTGAATAAAGACCCTGAAGACATCAGGGTGTACGATATATATGTTGCGGTTGAAGGTCAGCAGTCACTTTACAGTCCAAGCGGGATACTGGATGACATGCTGGAACTTGAGAAAGACGACAGATGCTGCGTTCTGGAAGAATTGATGGATGAAGCGGAAGCGTCCTGGAAGAAAGTATTGAAGCGGGAAACAATCGCTTCTTTATCTGAAGATATCAACTCGAGACGTTTTACAGATAATATTACCGACCTTAAAAAATGGGTGGAAGAGAAGATGGTTGTGTAATTTACATAGAAAGAAGGTGAAGATGTGAATCAGTTTCAAAATCATAAAGGTTTCAAAAGAACATTCAAAGAAAATAAAATGACGCTCGGCCTGATGTTTCCGCTGGAATCCTACACAGGCAGTTTTCCGGAAATGAATCTGGAAGAACAGATGAGGCTGGCGAAAATGGCTGAGGATTATGGCTTCGCCTCATTGTTTGTGAGGGACGCGCCTCTCTATGATCCGAACTTCGGAGATGTCGGGGGTCTGTATGACCCGTTCATGTTTTTAAGTTACGTGGCAGCCCATACTAAAGATATCGCACTCGGCACAGGCAGTATCGTGACGACTTTACGCCATCCGATTCATACGGCGAAATCAGCAGCGACACTGGAGAGCCTTTCCGGCGGGCGGTTTTTATTCGGCGCAGCCAGTGGAGATCGGCCGATCGAATTCCCTGCCTTTAAAACAGATATTGAAAATAAAGGTGAGCTGTTCAGGGAATCCATTGAAGTGATGAAGCAGATATGGAGTGAAGACTTTCCAAAGATTCATACAGAACGTATGAATTTGACGGAAGGTGACATTGTACCGAAACCGGAAATGTCCGGCGTTCCTGTTTTCGGAACGGGATACAGCGGTCAGACGATGGAGTGGCTGGCTGAGCATACTGACGGATGGCTGTTTTACCCGCAGGACCTGCAGGGACAGAAGAAACTGATCAATCAGTGGCGGGGCAGGACGGAAACGTTCAAACCGTTTGCGCAACCGCTTGCGATTGAACTGTCCGAACGGCCGGGTGAAGTCGCAAAACCTTTACCAATCGGATTCAGATCAGGACGCCACTTTTTAATCGATTATTTGAACGCCTATCAGGAAGCGGGCGTGAATCATGTAATGATCGCCCTGAAGCAGAACAGCCGTCCGGCTGAAGAAGTCATTCAGGAATTAGGGGAGTATGTGGTACCGAAGTTCCCGGCCATCATCGAACCGAAATACAGCTTTTTAAACTTTAAATGAAATGAGGATATAAAATGATAGTAGGATTGGATAGAATCAACGAGTTAGCAAAATTACAGAAAACAATCGGCTTGACCGATGCAGAAAAAGAAGAACAAAGCGTGTTAAGAGAAAATTATTTGAAACAGATCAGAGGCCAGGTGCTTGATTCCTTTTCAGGGATGACTGTCGTCGATCCACTGGGTAATGACGTCACTCCGGAAAAATTGAAAAGAGATCAGGAACTGGGTAATATATAATTTTTTTCAGAACAGCCATCTTATGCGGATGGCTGTTTTTACTATGGTAAAGTTTAATGTGCAGACGTAGAATATGAAGTGAGGGGAGTATTTGTCATGGAAATGTTTTTATTTCTTATTATTATATTATTTGCGACTGTACTCCAGACCAGTACAGGCTTCGGTTTTTCTACGCTGGCGACACCGCTGCTGCTGTTTTTATTCGGACCGGCCGAAGCGATCCAGATCAATTTGATTTTATCGCTTGTGCTCTCGCTGTCTCTTATAAAATCAATCAGGGAGTCCATTGATTACGGTATGTTGAAGCGGTACATACTCGGGAGCAGCGCAGGTGTCTTTATCGGAATCATCTTTTTCATATGGATTGATATCAACAGCTTGAAGATGTTTGTCGGACTCGTTGTTTTAATGCTTTCAGTATTGCTGATTTTTAAATTCACCATTACAAAAAGCACAAGAAAAGAAGGGGTTGTCGGGGTGACTTCAGGGGCGCTCACCTCCAGCATCGGCATGCCGGGTCCGCCGCTTCTGTTATATTTTTCAGGCACCGACCATAAAAAGGAAGTCGTCAGAAGTACCACACTCGCTTATTATCTGTTCATATATTTAATCAGTCTGATTGTTCAGGTCTCCTTCGCTGGGACGAGTGAAACGACTTGGATATCGAGCCTGTGGGCATTGCCCGTCGTATTTATCGGGTTGTATCTTGGCCAGATGCTGTTTAAATGGATCAGTCAAAAGATCTTCCAAATCATCATTTATATTATTTTATTTGCGACCGGCATCTCACTGTTGATGAACAGCTTAGGCTGGCTGTAGAAAATAAACCCCTCCTGACACTGGAAAAATTGCGTCAGGAGGGGTTCTTAAATGTATTCTATTTTTTCATATACTGACGGGCACCCTTTAACACACCGAGTACACTGCCGCTTGAATTTTTCACATTTGAAGTCAGTACATTAAACGTGATTTTCTTGTCTTTGCTGATATGGTAGAGAATGAAATCATCGTCTTTTAGAGTAGACCGTTCTGAGGAAGGGATTTCGACAATTTCATTTTCCCTGATAAATTTATTCAGCACTCTGTAGTTCAAATCTTCGTCGAACAATATATGATTCCGTTCCCAGTCTTCGATGGTCGTGTGGGCATCTTTCGGCGGGGCAACGATGTTGACGTTTTTCACACCGAATTCTTCGCTGAGTACATTGAAGGCCAGGTTGTTGAATGTGAATGAACGCGTCAGGAGCAGACATTTGTCAAAGCGTGTCATATCCTGGAACATGCGCTCGGATTCCGCCAGCAGGCTGCCGGAAATCTTTTCAATGCCGTAATCCTCGATATTATATCTCTGGTTCGCGAGCACGTCCGAAATTGCTACGGGAATGTTATGTTCTTTTAGACGTATGGCGAGTTGAATGGCAAAATAACTCTCTCCAACTATGATGACGCCCGGCGGCTTTCTGCTTGAAAGGTCAAGTGCCTTACTGAGCGGCTTGAATCCAAAACCGTAGACAACAACCGTGATGAACACGAGTGCGAACGTCACAGGAACGATCATCTCGGCCATATCGGTGTTCATTTCGTTGAACAGACCGCCGAAAAATCCTGCAACAGTCAGTGCGACGATTCCACGAGGTGCAACACCGCTGACGAATAGTTTTTCGCGGATTGTGAGCTCGGTATTGATCGTTGATAACAACACGGAAATTGGACGGACGATCAAAATCATGACCAGACAGAATAAAAGTACTTCCCAGGCGATGACGACACGCAGCATATCCATCGTCAGTGATGAAGTAATCAAGATGAACACAGTAGACACACTGATCATCGACAGATCATCGATGAAGTGGTCGGATTCCTGGAAAATAAGATGCTGATTTTTCAACTGAGCCATGACGAAACCGAATATCGTAATGGCCAATAGACCGGATTCATGCAATATGGTGTCGCTGAGACTGAATATTATAATGATGAAAACAAACTGCATCGGTGTCATCAAGTGTTGAGGGAGCACATCTGTCGAGAGCATCAATCTGAATAACAGCGCACCGCCGTATCCGAGAGCGGCTGCAGCGGTAAATCCGATGACATAATCCATGATGAGCGCCATTTGGAAACCATCGTCCGCAAACTGGAAAACATATAATGCGAGCAGGGCAAGCATCGGGCCGACAGGGTCCAGAATGATACTTTCCCAGCGCAATATCGAATCAACGGAACGCTTCACTTTTGCCTGTTTCAATAACGGCTGTATCACTGTCGGTCCGGTAACGATGAAGAGCCCGGACAGCACGAGTGAAATGGACAGCGGGAAACCGATGATGAAATACATCGCCAGTGTACCGAGCGTCCATCCGATCAGTGCATTCAATGTGAGGATTCTGCGCATGGCGATTGATATCCCTTTAAGTTCGCGGGCATTCAAATTGCTGCTGCCCTCAAATAAAATAATCGCGACTGCGAGAGAGATGACAGTGCTGAACAATTCACTGCCGAGCAGTTTCTCGGGGTTCGTCCAGCCGAATATCGGGCCGATCAACAGACCGACAATGGACATTATTACTATTGGGGGGAACTTGACCAGTCCTGCCACCCATTGGCTGAGAATGCCGAGACTGATGAAAATCGCAACAACGAGTAAAGTTGGTAAAGTAAAATCCATTGCGCACACCTCACTTTTATCTAGTTGATTCATATATTTACTTTTTATTTATATAAGCTAAATCCGTATATTAAAGTCTTATCACGAAAAAAGCAAGGGATGAATTTACATCATCACCTTGCTACTTTAAATTATGAATCAAAATGTTTGTGAAGCCAGTCGAGAGCCGTTTCTTTTGTTTTTATTTCTTCATTCAATATGGCAACATCGAGTGCCATCAATATATCTTTAAAATGTCTCCCCGGCTTGAATCCCTGGTCAATGAGATCCTCTCCGGTCAGAAGCGGCGGAATATCATGACGCTTTTCCAAGTAGGAAATAATCATATCTTCATTTTTAAAACTCTTATTTGCTATGAAAAATAAAATCGCATCATCCGTATAATCTTTCAGGAGGCGCTGGAAATCACCGACAGCCGATATCTGTTCCCAGCCGTCAATCTGTGACAGATCACTGATGTCCTGAAGGAACTTTATATTGTGCCTTGTCAGGGCGAATCTTCTGGCAAGGTTCGTATTCCCGCTGTGATAGAAGGGGATGACGAAATAATCGAACCAGCTGATTTTATTGCTGCGGAACTGTGAGTGCGTTTCATAAAGCATGTCCAACTGATTGGCGTGGATGAAACTTGCTTCACGGCTGTCGTCATCAGCGCCGAACTGCTGCCAGAAATGCAGTTCGAACAGCCTTTTTATCGTCTCCGGCGGTTTTTCATCTTTGAACATCCGTTTCATCTCTTCAACGATACGGTGCGTCGATAAGTCTTTCATCCTCGCCATCGAGTTCAATGCCAGACTTTCCGTCTGTTTATCCATCACGAAGTTGAACCGTGTTTCAAAGCGCACCGCGCGGAGAATCCTTGTCGGGTCTTCAATAAAACTTAAGTTGTGCAGCACTTTGATCGTTTTGCTCCGGAGATCTGCCTGTCCTTTGAAAGGGTCCACCAGATCACCGAAAGTTTCAGGGTTCAGACAGAGCGCCATCGAATTGATGGTGAAATCCCTTCTGTATAAATCTTCATTCAATGTGGAAAGTTCAACGTCCGGCAGTGAAGCGGGGCGGTCGTAATATTCAACTCTCGCTGATGTGACATCTATGGATAACTTTGAAGGGTGATTCCATGTAGCAGTACCGAAATTTTCATGGATTTTAACCCGGCCGCCATAATCCGCCTGCAGGTGATTGGCAAATTCGATGCCATTGCCCTCAACGACAATATCGATATCTTCATTCGGCCGTTCCAAAAACAGGTCCCTCACGATACCGCCGATCAGATAGACCGGGATATCCGCACGTTCTGCCGTGCTGCTGATATCGTCAAGCATGGCGTAAGTCCGCGCGGGTAATTGTCTTTTCATTTCATTCTTCAAATTCTTCACCTCGGGCTGCCGAAGTCCATCGCTCAATTTCTGACTGTGCAAAACTTCGATGATATTCGTCCTTGTGACGATGCCGACAGGCTGTCCGTTTTCCATGACAGGCAGCCGTCCGATATTGTTGTCTATAATCAGTTTCTGCATCTCTTCAATCGTCGTTTCAAGTTTGATTGTCACAGGATTACGACTCATATATGCCTTGATAGGTGCATGGCCGAGACCGTGGTGATTGGCTTTATCCAGGTCACGTCTTGTAATGATACCGATTAGTTTGCCATCCTCGACTACAGGATATCCCGAATGGCCATAACGGTACATTAATCGTCCGGCTTCTTCGATTTTCGTGTCCGGCGGAATCATTTTCACCGGACTGGTCATAATATCCTCTGCGGTAATCGCAGGTTTTAAAATCAATTTAATATGATTTTTCACCTCTTCGACGACGTCATCGAGATCACTTTTCCTGACTGTCGCAGAACCCGCCTGCGGATGTCCACCGCCGTCAAATTCTCTCAGCAGGGGTGTGAGGTCGACTCTTTCTGAATTGCCGCGGCCGACGATGTGCACATTCTTTTCCATTTTGACAACAGTCACTACGGTGTCGGCACCGCTGATATCAAGCAGTTTATCTGTAATGGTAGAAAGCTCTCTCAAATACACATCAATCTGATATGCACTGACAATAAACTTCAAACCGTCTTTATAATACGTCTTCGCCTCACGGAACAGCTGGTTCAGAAGATTTTGCTGATCCGGCGTAAGTTTGTAGTCGGCTAAACGCTGGATGATTTCCAGGTTCATATTATTTTTCATCAGAAAACTCGCCGCCTGGAAATCCCTGTCCGTTGTATTCGGGAAAGTGAATGAACCGGTGTCCGTGTAAATTCCGAGACCGAAAAGTGTCGCTTCAAATGAAGAAACTGGAATCTTTTGTTCAATCATTTCTTCGATTAATAAAGTCACAGTCGCCCCGACTGGTTCTACAAACCTTGCATCGGCGCCGACATCATTACTGCCCGGCGGATGATGATCGTACACCGTGATATTCAGCTTATCCGGGTCCAGCTTCTTCGTATAGTTGCCGAGCCTTGAAAGAGAAGCGGTATCCACCAGAATCAGGTCCGTCACTTCCTCCCATTCAATCTGATGGTCTTCGGTAAAATCGAAAGTGTCTCTGTATATCGTTAAAAACTGCCTGACAGGTGCAGTCTGTTCGTTTGGAATGACAACCCTTGCATCAGGGTAGAGCTTTTTCGCCGCTATTAAAGAAGCCAGCGCATCAAAATCAGTATTCACATGTGACATAATGATCTGCAAAGTAATCATCCTCGTTTAAATTATTTCTGTACATAAATAATGAAGTATTTATGTTAATGATACAACAAAACAGGATGGAATTAATTAAGAGATTGAAGATGAAGGAAAGAGGAGCAATATTTTGTTGTGGAAACTTTTGTAATGGGTATTCTAATTCTAAATTCCGTTACGTTACGATTGTTTTATAGTTTGGATTGTATTATGAATTAAAGGGGATATCAAAAGGAAGGGGATTTGTGTGTTCTCAGGAAGGAGAGCAGTCAAACATATTGTAGGAGTGGGAAAATGAATAGTTGAGTTGATTTTTAACATCATATTTAAAGCCAGGCAGTAAGAACACTGCCAGGCTATGCTAGTTATAGTTATCTCTTAAACCATTTTCCGACTGTGTCGGAAATTGCGGTCATTATGGATGAATCGTCTTGTGTTTTAGTTGCCCCCAAATCACTTGGATAAAATTTTTCATTGCCGGATATTTGATTGACGAGGTCACCCTGAACAGGTTCGCTGCCGTCGACAAACCTTATTCTGAATGATTTTGCTCTGACGAGTCTGGCTTTGTCCATGACTTGGAAATGGATATGCGGTTCTGAAGAATTTCCGGAGTTTCCGCATCTGCCGATGATCTGGCCCTGCTGGACAATGTCTCCTTCATCGACATTGATGGATTCCTTTTTAAAATGTGCGATGACGCTGTATTCCTTCGGTGCATGCTGAATGATGACATGATTGCCGGTCGGTCTTTTTGAGTTCATCTCACCAGGCACGTTATCCCGGATTTTATTGACGGTTTTAACGACTTTTCCGCCGGCAGGGGCAGTGACGACTTTGTCGAAAGCATAATAATTCTCATTTTTCGTCGGATCGCCTTCATGTGTTTTACCTTCTTTTAGTATCAGGAGGTCATAGGCATATCTCTGAGATCCATATACATAATGGTAGTTGATGAACTCATTGTCACCGCCCCAGAATACAAGCCATTCTTCGTTAATCGGCATCGAGTAGGAAACATCGGACACACTTTTACCGTAATCTTGAAAGACAGTATAGGGTTTTATCGTCAGCATATGTATCATATCATCCTGTCCGAAGTAGACGCTTAACGCTTTCTTCCTTCTGTCATCCAGCCACAAATAGTGCGTATGTTCGCCGAGGTGGGACACATGTTTTAAATGAAACTGATTGACATCACTGTTGAAGTTTTCAACCATCTTTTCGAATTTATCGAGAGTGATGACACCTTTCAATTCTTCGATGAACTGATTATATATTGTTTTTGGTGACTTTTTTAAAAAAGCTTTTCCAAAATTATCAGGTTTTATCGTTAGATTCCCTTTCATAAGAATGAATTCCCCCTATATGTAATTTGAGTACCATTATACTTGTATGTGCTGTAATAAAAAAGCTGGATGGGGATATTGAATTCAGAATTGTTGGAAGTGTTGAGATTTGTAGATAACTGACAGGAACGTCTAATGAGTCATCCGGCCGCTCGGGACTGTCCGTTACACCCATCACCGTGTGTTCTCTATTTTCCACCTCCCTTGATTCCGTCAGCTGCCAAAAGTCGGAATGCTTGAATACACACGTTTCTCATTAATGCTCATTTCAACCCTCTTATATTAAGTATGATTTTGACTTCATTCTGCATGAAGGATGAAAATAAAAAACGCACGGCACCTTCGTTTTGGAAGATATCGTGCGTAAATCAGAATTTTATTTGAAAAGGTCTTCAACCGGTGTATCGCCTTCGAGCAGTGTATATACTTTATTCTCAGCTTTGTTCGCGTCAACAGCTTGGACAATCACTGAGGCCACATCTTCGCGCTGAACGTTGCCGAAATCCTGGTTTTCTTCAGATAAGCTGACTTTTCCGGTGCCGCCGTCATTTTGCAGCATGCCAGGGCGGATGATTGTATAGTTCAGACCGGATGCTTTCAGGTGCTCATCTGCACGGTGCTTCGCATACATATAATGCTTGATGTCCTTTTGTTCCTTCGGTGCATCTGCGCCCATGGAACTGACGATGACAAAGTGCTTCACGCCGGCGTTTTTAGCGTTATCAACAGTTTCAATCGCACCTTCCTGGTCGATGACTATCGTCATATCGGCGCCTGTGCTGCCGCCTGAACCTGCAGCGAATACCACTGCATCGACGCCTTCGAATGCATGTGAGAAATCTTTTTCCAAGTCACCTAATACAGTATCGATTTGTTTATCTTTGAATTGCTTAGTCTGTTCTTCTTTACGCACCATTGCGACCGGATCGTGACCTTTATTTTTCAGCTTTTCAACGACATGATGGCCAATCTGTCCGTTTGCACCAACTACAAGTACTTTCATGAATAAAATACCTCCTTGATTAATCCCTTATATATACCTTAATTCCCGGGGAACTTAAACATTTAAAAGCTGCCAATCACCAGTAATGGATAAATTTACAATATAACTTTTAAATTGCTTCCGTACAGTTTATAATGTAACTAAAAGAGCGGCGAGGGAGGCAGTTATGGAAACAAATGAAATCGAGTTGATTTTGAAGAGTCTGGCCGAGCTGAACAAGTATGGAGTCGCGTTTCTGATGTCCTTTGGAGTCACTTGGCTAATTTGTGGCATCTTCTGGATGAAAACCTCAAAAAGTACAGCCGGGTATGCGACCTTGTTGCAGGGACTGGTTGCTCTGCCGGCGGCACTGCTTGTTTCATATTTTATGGGTGCGCTGACAGAGCGCCCGGGCGGAGATATTTTTACACAGCTGGTGATGACAATCGCAATGAGCCAGATGCTGATTTTACCTTTGATTATCGTCATGCAGTCAAAAAAACAGCATACATTCATACCATTTGTCTTCAGTGCCTCGTTGACAATTCATTTCGTGCTCTACTTCTGGTTGTACCAGACATGGATATACATTGCGATGTCAGTCGCCATATCTGCGGGGGTTGCTGTCATATATGCCATGGGCCAGAGTGAAAATAAAACCAGTCCCACTGGAAAGTCAGCTGCAGCATGCTGCTGCTTTACCGGTGCCGTGCTGATGGCTGCCGGTACCGTGTTTTTATTTATATGATTGATGATTGGGAGAGATAATTTTGGAACATGTGATGGGATTTTCGAAGAACATTTGAACAATATTAAAAATGGCAATAAAGTCATTGAAGTCAGATTGAACGACGAGAAACGGAGGAAAATCAGAGTAGGGGATACAATCCGATTTATACAAGTGCCGGATGGAACAAAGGAGATTCGGGCGGAAGTGGAGGAACTGGCAGTCTTTCCCACGTTTAAGGAGATGTACGAAAGTGTTTCGGCGGAGGAAATGGGTTCTCGTGGGGAGACCATTGAAGAAATGGTGAATGACACATATGAAATCTATACCCCGGAACAGGAAAAGAAATACGGTTCCCTCGCCATCAGGATAAAATGCCTCGTTTGAGTAAAGCGGCCGGTTATTATAAAGGAATCCATTTTGATGAATGCAGATCAGAATGGATTTCTTTTTATGTTTCTTTGTGGTCAGCAAATAATTACGGATTGAAATTCGCACTGTTTTGTATTATATTTAATACGAACATACGTTCTGTTTTTAGATGGCAGGAGGTTTATTATGTCTAAAAAACATTTTTTCAGTTATGTAATCAGTTTTATTTTTGTTGTGATCGCTCTGATCATTGTCGCCGGCAGTTCATCAAGGATTTTGGAACAGGCAAACCTGGATGCCGGCATCACTTATATTCACATCATCCTTGGAATATGTTCGGCTGCCGGATTATTCGCGCTTACAGTGGAGGTGGCGAAAGGATTCAGATCTTCTGCGGAAAAAATATCTATATTCGGATTGAGGTTTCAAAACCCGGTGTACGATCCTTATTTTGAGGATGTCGGTCTTGAAACAATAAAAACGATCCAGCAGGAAAATACCCGTCTGAAAGAGGATAAACAGCAGCTTGAAAGTTTTACGGACTCGCTGCTTGATGAACTGGAAATGAAAGATGTGGAACTTGAAAATGTCCAGTATGTCAGCGAGACATTTATCCGGCACCATAAAAACAGCAGCCGATTGATCCGGACACTTACGAGCCTTTTGGATGAAAACCATTCCGGCTGGACAAAGGAATTTTATAATAATGTTCTGGATGAATGCATCACCGTGCTGCACCAGGACCGTTCTGACAAGTCCTCGACATTGTATATTGTCGAGGATGATGTGCTTAAAATGACGGCATATCACCGGGTGAATTTCACCTCGACCCGGTCGAGGGAGTTTGAATATGGTGAAGGCTTTGCCGGAAACGTCTGGAAGACAGGTGAAATTGAGCTGGTTTCGAATATTTGTGAGAGTACTTACTTTAAAGGGGATTTTTCACCGAATCACAATTACGGGTCCATCATCGGCCTGCCCATTAAAATCAATCACACTGTTGTCGGGGTGCTCTGCATTCAGAGTGAAGGCACCGACGGCTTCATAGAAGCGGACATTGATACTTTGAAATTTTATGCCGACGTTTGTGCGCTGGCATATTATTATGATAATATGAATGTAATCAGTGATACGGGGTGATTGTATGGTGAGTGCTTCATTCAAAGAATCCGAAAATGATATTCTCAACCAGCAGCGTGAAGTGTTAAAAGCCTCTAAAAAACGTTCGGAAGCACTGTACAAAAAAGCTGAAGAACTGGGTTTTGATTCGAGAAAAAAACCTTCAAACAATGAAAAGAAGAAAACCGATAAATAGATATATATATATACGGCACTGCGTAGTTAAGCGCGGTGTTTTTTTGTATTAAAAATGCCGGATTCCTGTGAATCCGGCGGTAAATCCCCTGCTTGTGTACTATGATTTTCTCCAAAGAATGATCGCAGTCATACTCATCCAGAACCACGCAGAAAAGTAGATCAGTCTCTGCATCAGACCTGCCGGAAAACCGATGATGATCAGGATAAGACTGAGTGCTGAAATCATCATGCAGATCAATGTAAATCTGGAGAGTCCCGGCCATTTATCCTTTATGGCTTTCGATATAAAGTACATCGCAGGCAGCTGAACGACCATTGTCGGAAGCGACGGCAGCGTATGCGCCCAGAAGTTGACGTCTGCAGGATAAACATCTGAAAGTGTATAGCCAATGCCGTAAATGACAAAAAGCGTCCATCTACTGTTGCCCCAAAACCGGTGGAGAAGGAGCGAACCCGTTGCAATGAGCATACCGGTCAATATAAAGATGATATTCATCTCATGCGCCATAGGTGAACAAATTTCATATGCAGCCAGCGGATAAGCATCCCTTCCGCAGGACAGCAGGCCAAGGTCGCTCATTGCCTGATTCATTATGCTGTATGGTTTCGTTGTCCGGCTGATGATGAGCATCTCGGCCGGGAAGTATACCAACAGAGCCATCCATGACAGTAATCCGAACTTTACCGGAAAGGATGACTTGTTACGGTAGTTATATAGCACTGCAGCAATGATGATTAATATGACAGTGACAATCCAGTATTCGAGCATAATTTCATCCCCTTAAAAATCCCTTCAGGCAAATTATACCTGAAGGGATTTATCATGACGAACAGTTATCGGGGATTCAAAAATCTTTTCGTATATACAGCAGTTGAAATGAACGTGCCGGAAACTAAAATGGTCAAGAGTATCATGAACAGATGGAGCAGTTGAATCTCAAAAATATTCAACGCTGTAACCAAAATAGCGATTGCAATCGCAAAAACAATCGCGACAAACCCTGTAATGTTGCCTTTTCTGATGATCGAACGTTGTTTTTCTTTATTATTTTTCTTGAAGTTTACAGATAGATAAGAGAAAGAAAAGCTCATCACAGCGACGATGATCAAACTGTAAAACGTGAGCGGTGGAGGCGGTGTCTGGTTGATGATGAAATTGAATAGATAAATGACCGGCAGTATCGAGAAAAAGGCACCGTAGACGATAAAAGAAATTTTATTATCATTCATAAAATCACCCTTTATACGTAATCCCATCCATTATAACATGTCAAAAACCATATAAAAAATGAATCCGTCTGTATCAAAATAATAAAACCCGCTGTACAGAATTGGTCTGCACAACGGGTATCGGTTTTTTTTAGAAACCGGCAGTCCAGCCGCCGTCGACTGTCAGAATAGTGCCGTTCACAAAACTTGATGCATCGGAACCGAGGAACAGCGCCGCTTCAGCGACTTCACCGGCCTGACCGATTCTTGGCGACAGACCGTGTGTCATACCGGCACGTTCCATGCCGAACTCACTGATATCTTTCATGCTTGAACCGATGTTGGTTTCAATTGAACCGGGCGCGATCCCGTTGACGCGGATGCCTTTCTTCGCATACATCCAGCCGGTGTTTTTAGTGAGTGCCACGGCCGCATGCTTGGATGCCCCGTAGGCAACCCCTGCATGGGCACCGTTCAAACCGCCGGTGGAGATAGTGTTGACAATAGTACCTTCTTTGTCGTTGTCGACCCAGTAGTTGATTGCTTTACGCATCGCACGCATGACACCTTTAGTGTTGACGTCGAAAATCTGATCCCACTTCTCATCTGTGATTTCGCCGACGGGCTCGAAACTGTCCATGATGCCTGCGTTGTTGACTAAAATATTCAAATCACCAAATGCATCAATCGCAGTGTCAATCATGCTTTCAACTTGAACGCGTTCTGTTACGTTGACGCTGACTGCCAGCGCAGAACCGCCCGCATCATTGATTTCGGATGCGACTGCTTCGGCACCTTCAAAGTTGAAATCTGCGGCGACGACATTTGCTCCATTTTCGCCGTAAAGTGTGGCAATTGCCTTGCCCATTCCTGACGCTGCCCCTGTAACGACAGCAACTTTACCATCCAGCTTAGTTATAAATAATCCCCCTTTAAGTAATATATTCATGTCAATTTTATCTCTTGAATTCCAAACAAACAACTGATAAGTGACCTGTCACCAGGATTTCAACAGCATCACTGAGGGTATAGGCGGTTAAAGGAGTGGCATTTATGAATAGATATGAATCGCAGTTTATAAAGGTGAACGGACTCAATTTTCACCTCAAAACCGCCGGCGATGAAGCGGGTGAACTGGTTGTGCTGCTGCACGGTTTCCCTGAATTCTGGTATGGCTGGCGGTATCAAATCGACGCGCTCACTGATGCCGGGTACAGAGTCATCGTTCCTGACCAGAGGGGTTACAACAAAAGTGACAAGCCGGAAGGCGTGGATGAATATCATATTGATAAACTGATAGATGATGTCGCGGAGATTATTGATCATTATAATAAAAACCGGGCAATTGTGATCGGTCATGACTGGGGCGGGGCGGTCGGCTGGCATTTGGCGAGCACCCGGCCGGCGCTTGTTGAGAAGTTCATCGCAATCAACATCCCGCATCCGGCAGTTATGCCTGAAGTGATGAAGCGGCATCCTGTACAGATGTTCAGAAGTTTATATATGTTATTTTTTCAAGTTCCGGGAGTACCTGAAAAGTTTTTAAGTTTTCACCATTTTAAAATGATGAAACGTGCATTGAAGCAGACGAGCAATAAACATACTTTCAGTGCAGCTGATTTGGATGAATATGAGAATGCATGGGCAGAGAAAGGCGCACTCACAGCGATGTTGAACTGGTACCGGGCGGCCCCTGCCGGATTAAAAAGTCTAAAGAAAAATGTGGGAGTGCCTGTCAAGATTATCTGGGGTACCGGGGACCGGTTTTTATCGAAGGCACTGGCCAAGGCAAGCTTTAAACTGTCCGAAGACGGTGAAATCGCATGGATTGAAGATGCGACACACTGGGTCAATCATGAACAGCCGGACATGGTAAACAGACACATATTACGATTTCTCGAAAAGTAAGAAACGCCATCCTTATTCTGGATGGCGTTTTGATTTATTCTATTACTTCTACATATTTGAATTTATATCCCATAAAGACGAAAGCATCTCGTTCTTCTGATTCATTGACTGCTTCAGAAACATCATATGAATCGTATGTTAAATCTTCAGCCATTGAGTATAGTGTGCGTGCGTCGGCATTTCTGATTAAGAAATACGAGTTCACTCTGACCCTTTCAGCCAGTGCATTTTTAGAAGTGAACGGTAAATTCATAAAGCTGCTGATTGCGAGCTTCGCAAAAGACTGGTCCTTTTTAGGTTCCAGTACTATAATCTCATCTTTCGGGTCAGCGAGTTCAATGATCTTTTCTTCCTGCGGGTTCATATTACCCCTCCATTGGGTGTGACATCTTTAAATATACTATATGACAGCATCATATATCATTCAAATATTTTTATGATTAGAGCGGTCCGAGGTTAATGAACACTGCGATTGCGAGCAGAACCATGGAAGCCAGCGACAGCATTAAAAATAAGGGCAGAAACCATTTGGCCCATTTCAACCATGGCACTGATGCCACCGCAAGACTGGCCATTAATGGTCCTGAAGTCGGATAAATTGCATTGGATAATCCATCTCCGAACTGGAAAGCAAGCACTGAAATCTGTCTGTTGATGCCAATCATATCAGCAAGCGGCACTTGAATCGGCATCATGATGGCCGCCTGGCCGCTTCCCGAAGGTATGAAAAGGTTGAATATCGAATTGATGATGAACATGCCGATCGCAGTCAGCACCGGTGGGAACAGCTCCAGAGGCGCCGACAGACTGTTGACGAAAGTGTCCAGTATGTTGGCATTTTCCATCACCACGAGTACGGCTCTCGCCACACCGATAATTAGTGCACCGTAGACCAGCTTTTTACAGCCTTCTAAAAATGTCAAAGTCAATGTGTTGTAGTTCATTCCGCCAATGATTCCGGCTACAAGGCCGATGATGATGAAGAAAGCAGCCATGTGATCGGTCGTCCACTCAAATAGAACAACAGCCAAGACGAAGAAGGCCAGTGCCAGGGCGGTCCATGTCAAAATCAGTTTATGTCTTGTTGTGAAATCGGCCGTCAATTCCGGGTCTTCATCATCCGCTTCGAGGACACCCATCAGACTGCGGCTCGGATCATTCATGATCGTCTTACAATATCTCCATGTGTACCAGATGGTGATGCTGATGAGTACAACAAAGGAGATGATTCTGAATGTCATTCCAGAGAATAATGGTATCTCTGCAATATTATGGGCGATTCCCACAGTGTATGGGTTCAGGAATCCGGCTGCAAAGCCGATGAATGCCGCATTGAATGTGATTGCGACCGCAACAATCGCATCAAGTTTCAGCGCACGGGCAAGAACGACACCGATTGCAACAAATGGGATGACTGAGTTCGCGAGTGCACCGACAGCACCGCCGACAGCGAACAGCGTCGTAATGACCGCAATCAATAAAAATTCCTTGCCGCGCATGTTTGATATGGTCGACAGTATGCCCGCCTTTATGGCGCCGGTTTTTTCAATGACTTCGAACATGCCGCCGGCAAATAATACAAGAAAGATCAGGCCGGCTGACTCCACCATGCCGGTCTGTATCGCAAGAAACAGATCCATAATGCCGGCCGGATTGGATTCAGCAGCACTGAATGAACCCGAAACGACACGTTCCACGCCATCGACTTCTTCACGGTCGAACAAACCCGCCGGTATGAAATATGTAGCAATCGTTACAAAAAGAAGAACAAGAAATACGATGACATAGGTGTCCGGCATCTCCCACTTTTTCTTCTTGGGACTTTGGTCTTTATTATCAATATCAGTCATGTGATGCCTCCAATCCGAACAGATGATGTGATACCGCAGTTAAAAAGACTTTGCCGATATTGATCATCGAACGTTCATCCGGGTTAAATTTAGGATGATGGAGTGGATATCTGGGTGCATTTTCATCTCTGTGAGCGCCGACGAAGAAGAAAGTGCCGGGAAACGCCTTTAAATAATCGGCGAAATCTTCAGCTGTGAGCGCAGGGTCTTTAGTGACCGTAGTCAATTCAGGAAGATGTGTATCTACCAATGTTTTAAGATTTTTGGTTTCAGGAATATGGTTATACACCGCATCATACCCTTGGGCAAAAATCACTTCGGCAGAAGCGCCGAACTGTTCTGCAGTCGTTTTTGAAATATGGTCGATCCATCCGCGGATCTGCTGCTTGGTTTCAGGGTTGAAACAACGTGAAGTGCCTGCAATATATGCTTTAGATGGAATGACGTTATATGAGTCACCGGATTTTATTGTGCCGATTGTGACGACTCCGGACTTCTGCGGATCGAGTCTGCGGCTGATGATGTTTTGAAGATTACCGACCAGTTGGCATCCGGCGACCAATGTATCGACGGAATTATGCGGCATCGCACCGTGACCGCCGTCCCCGGACAGAAGAATCTCAAAATTATCACCGGCGCCCATAGCGTAACCTTCAGTCAACCCAATTTCACCGAGGGCGCCGTCGTCCCAGACATGTGCACCATAAATATAATCAACATCTTTAAGCAGGCCGGATGCAATAATTTCTGAAGCGCCTCCGGGTGGTTCCTCTTCTGCATGCTGATGTATAAAAATGATATCGCCCTGGAGTTTATCCTTATGCTTGACGAGTACCTTTTCCACCATCATCAGGGCGGTTGTGTGTATATCGTGGCCGCAGGCATGAGTCACACCGTTGACTGTGGATTTATAGGACACATCTTTTTCATCCTGCATCGGAAGAGCATCAAAGTCAGCACGGAGTGCGATTGTCGGCCCTCGGCTGCTGCCGCGAAGTATACCGACGACACCGCTCGTGCCGACATTTTCATAAGTTTCGATGCCGAGTGATTTTAAGTGTTCGGCGATGATTTTTGGGGTGCGGACTTCTTTGAAAGAGAGCTCGGGATGCATATGGAAATCCCTTCTCACGTCAATCATATCCGGATAGATCGATTTCAAGTTTCTAATCATCTCGCTTAATATTTCTTTTGAATTACCGATATGCACCATTAATAAGACTCCTTTTACAAATTAAGATAACATTTATAATAATACATAAAAATTCAAAAGTAAACATCTTTATACATTGTGGTGTTCTTTGAATTTCATTTGAAGATTTATCTGAATCAATAAGAGTACAAATGCTTTATGAATGTCATGGAACACTTTAAAATGGTGGTAACTGTTATAAAAGGTTGTTGAGAAAATGAAACGGAAGATGAATATAAGGGTGTTGAGAAAAACAGGAGTGTTCGGATTTTGGAAATCTGTTAATTTTAAACTGGATGATGAAAAGTTCGGTTCTATTAATAATGAAGAAGAGCTGACTGTCGATCTGCACAGGCAGGGTGCGTTGTTCCGGATTAACTACAATGAAGTCTTTGATCTCAGCAACAGGGTGACTGTCAAAAATGGGGATGTGGTGCTGATCAGACATACGATTGCCAATTATTTGATGTACGGTCTTTTGGTGTCTCTTCTGATTCTGCCGGCAATGTTTCCGATTTATGAGAACTTTGGATTGTGGGCGTTTATTCCGTTGCTGCTTGCGGTCCTGGTCACGGCAAAGTATTCGAATACTTTCAAAGTGGAAGTGATTGAAAATATGTTTGCCCGTGAGAAGAGTAGAGAGGCACTCGCAAGGGAAGCGGTGGATGAGGAGTATGAGGGCGGCGTCATTAATTCCAGAAAAAAATTAGATTTACGTGAAGAGGATCTCCGGCGGCATGGGCATGAATCGGGAAGAGATTTAAGTTGATGTTGGCGGTATTTGCATCCTCTCCCGACATGGCTGAAAAACGATGTCGGGAGAGGGAGCCATATATACTTCCCAATCAATTAAATAATAAGATACGCCCTTAAAGAATGCTGAATCACTAATACAATAGGCATTCTTTTATTAAAACTATTTACATACATACTGTTTGTATGTATAATGGTAATAAGTAAACAAAGGGAGGAAGGGATTATGAAAAGTTTCTATCCCGTCATTATGACGGACAAGGTCACTGAGACTGCTGACTTTTACGTTGAGAAATTAGACTTTGAAAAGACATTTGAAATGGATTGGTATGTCAGTTTGAAAAAGGGATATTATGAGCTGGCTGTATTGGACTGTAATCATGATACTGTGCCGGAGAATAAAAGGGGAAAGAAAACTTCTGATTTAATTTTAAATTTTGAAGTGAATGATGCGAAGTTTTTATATGAAAAATTAGTTGTTGATCAAAAATTACCACCGTTACTTGGAATCAAAGATGAAGAGTTTGGGCAGAGGCATTTCATAATCAAAGATCCAAACGGTATTATGATTGATATCATTGAAGAAATTGAACCATCGGAAGAATTTAAAAAACATTACATGTAAGGTGAAAATATGAGAAGAACTGAATCTGAAGCTGAAGAGACAAGGAATGAATTGATGACGGTCGCAACCAGTCACTTTTCAAAGCACGGATATGCAGAAACAAGTCTGGAGACGATTGTCAGTGAAGTGAGTATGACGAGGGGTGCGCTGTATCATCATTTTAAAAATAAAAAAGGCCTGTTCATCAGCGTTCTTGAAGTCCTTCAAGCTGCGGTGTCCGATGAAGTTGTTGCCGCCTCGGATCAGTGGGAAGACAACTGGGATAAACTATATTACGGCTGCCGTGCATTTATAGAGACTTCCGTGAGCGATGACCATCGTCAGATCATTTTAATCGATGCTCCGTCAGTGCTCGGCTGGAATGAATGGAGAAGACTGGACTCGGAACACTCGATGAAAAATTTAAAGTATCTATTGTCATTAATGAAGGAAAAGGGGGAAATTAAAGATTTATCACCTGAGATGCTGACGCATTCACTGTCTGGTGCGATGAATGAAAGTGCGCTGTTCATCGCATCAAATCCGGAGGATACCTCAGTCGATGATGCGATGGATGTACTCAAATATTATTTTGAAGGTTTGAAGAAATAAAAAGAAAGTGACCGGTTAAAAGTCACTTTCTTATTTTTTATTCTGTAACTGCACTTTCCAAAATTTCGAAAGTCAGATTTTCAGTGTCCACTTTTGCCTGCAGGCCGTATGGAACGATGAACTTCGGCTCGTTGTGTCCGAAGCTCAGATTATACAGTACGGGCAGGTCCTCTCTCCCTGCTTCTTTTAATATTTTTTGCCATACTTCTTTATATTCTTCATAATATATTCCCGATTCGGGACGGCCGATGATGACGCCGTTGATTCTGTCAAATATGCCCATCATCGACAAAGATCTTAAATTATCTTCAAGCGCTTCCGGTGTAATATTCGTCTCTGAATTCTCGAAAAATAAAATCCCGCCGTCAAACTGATTCAGGTCCGGGAATAACTCGGTACCTCTGATGTTGTTGATGACTTCAAAGCATCCGCCGATCAGATGGCCTTCCGCGACACCGGAGGCGTTAATGCTTTCATAACCGGTATTTTCAATCAACGGACGTCTTTTATTTTTATTTTCAATATCCCACTGAAGCCCGAACTCGCGCAGTTTCGCTGCGGGCTTTATTTCTCCGATGGGTTCGGTGCTGAACCATGTCTTTCTGATTGACTCGACTGTATATTCATCCATCTCGATATTTTCGGCAAAGTCTGTGAGGAGGGCCGGGCCGTAACTTGTGGAGATGCCGTTATTATAGAACATCAGGTGATTTGAAGTTGTGTCGGAATAGCCGGTGAAAATTTTAGGGTTATTTTTCAGTGCTTCAAAATCGATATAAGGCAGTATCCGGATGGTTTCCTTCCCGCCGATTGCACAGATGATCGCTTTCACTTTCGGATCTTTTAAAGCTTCGTTTAAATCTTCAGCCCGTTTTTCAGGATGGTCATAGAGATAATCGATTCCCTTCAATGCATTCGGCATCACTTTGACTTTCAGGTTGAAAGTCTCTTCTATATGTTTGATCCCCTGTTCTTGCCGCCAGCGGATTCCAGGTTCGCCTGCCAGACCGCTGGACAATGAAACAACCGCAACTGTGTCGCCTTCAGATAGACGCTGTGGTTTAATCATGAAATCCCCCCTGCATAATGTGTCCAAATGTATTTTAGCTTAAATTCCTAAAAAAAATGCATCAATTAACGGTTTATAATATATCGCCACAGTCTCTGGTGAGAGTAACAGCATGATGATGGACGGTGCGAGCATAAGGATGATTAAAATCATCACATACAATTTGGTGTTTGTCTGTGTGCCAGACGACTCCTGGTATTGTTTCAGCTGAGAAGTTGAACGGACGATGTAAATGATGATTGCACCCCACATTATGAAGAGACCGAACAAAGGTAAGTCACCGTCGACATAGGCGTACATCATTGCACCAATTGAATACAGCAAAAATGGAAGAATCAACATTGCGCTGTTGTCACTGAAAATCTTTTCAAACGGTTTAGCCTTATCACTGAATTTATAAATGATATAGCTGTTCAACAGGAAAAACGGAATATAAAACGTGTAAAAAATCATAATGAATACTGGTACCAGCAGCCCCAGTCCCAGATAAGGATTGGACGTGATATTAGCGACAAGTAAAATCAAAAGATAATTCACAAGCATCAATAATGGAAAAGTGAGGAAAAAGAGCGTCAGCCACATCGCGAAATTTTGTCCCGAAGATAAATATTTATCTGACTTCAGGTTTTCATAAGGTCTGAGAACCGAACTTCTGACAAATAGATCAGCCCTCATACTCTTATTGTCATCAGTCATTGTCTTCACCTCTTTAGACTGGCATTTTATTCTATAATATAGAAAAATGAGGTGAATTACAAACCATATTGAAATTCACACTTTATGTAGCAGTTTTTATAAAAAGAGTAAATATGCAGCTTAAGGGTATCGTCCATATAAGGAGAGTTTATATCGGCACAAAATCCGGACGGATGAAATTCAAAGATACATATTATTATGGAGGGGAGTCAGCAATGGCTATTAAAGTAAAAAGGAAGTACAGCAGACTGGATTCAATCACGCCGACACCCATTAAAATCAATGATCAAAAAGTAGGTGAAATAAAAAAAGGAGAGGAAAAGATAATAGAACTGCCCGATGAACATGCTGAAATCAGCCTGATGCCTGTATTTGAAAAAGTGAAGGCCGTCCCGGTGAAAGAAGGTGACATCGTCGTGATCAGCCGCCGGAAGATTCATTATGTATTACAGTTCATTGCGCTATTTCTGGCGATAGCGCCGGGTGTCATGATGGCCGTCAATATTGAATACTGGCCAAATCTAATTTTCTTCATTATTGCGGTTGGAATAGTGTTTATCATCGATTTTGTTATTAAAACATATAAAATAGAAGTTACAGGCAATAGTAAAGGTGATGAACAGAGATAGGAAAATAAACTGAATAATTAAAGGGGAGTCGATCATGTCAGTAAAAGTCATCAGGAAGAAAGAACGGCTGACGAGTCAGTGGACGGAACTGGAAGTATATATGGATGATGAAAAAAAGACGGCTATATACGGTCATGATTCAGCAGAGATGAATCTTGATGGAGAAACAAGTAATCTGAAAGTCAAACAACCACTTTCAAAATCGGTGGAGAAACAGGTTAAGCATGGTGATATTGTAGAAATTTCCAACTCACCATTGATGACTTATTCATTTTATCTGATGCCGATCATACTGATTTTTATATTTATAGCATTGTCCGCAGATTTATTGAGTTTCTGGATTGTAGGAATTGTTACAGCTGCTTATATCATTTTCATGTTGTCAATCAAACCGCTGCAGATAGAAATTATAACAGAGGAAGGACATGAACTGGGCATCGATTAGAATGAAAATATAGCTTAAAATGACTGTTTGGAGTAACACGCCATAGCTAATCAGTACTTATATTGAAAGGGGAAAACTATCATGTCAGTAAAAGTCATCAGGAAGAAAGAACGCTCGAATAATGAATGGACAGAACTTGAAATGTATATTGATGATGAAAAGATTTCATCGATATATGGCAATGATTCAGCAGAGATTCAACTGAAAGAAGAGACATCGGAGTTGAAGGTCAAACACTTCATGTCGAAACGGTAAAAAAGAAGGTGAGAGATGGTGATGTTGTTGAAATTTCGAACCCGCCGCTCGTGAAATATGCGATGTATCTGCTGCCGGTCATCATTCTCTTAATGACTGCTGTCTCTTACTTCAAACTGTTAACCCTTTGGATACTGGTTGTTTTGAGCGCAGTTTTCATTGTTGCCCTGATGGCGATCAAACCGCTGCAGATAAAAGATATCACAGAGGAGCAAGGGGCACAGGAAGCAAATATAATTAATAACAATACGTAAATAATGTTTAAAGATTCAAATAATAAGGTAAAAATACAATATAAAAGATAAGTTGAAATAAGATGTGTATTTAAGGGAGCCGGTTGTAACCGATCCGCCTGAGCTGTTTCACCTTTAATATCGATACATTTTTACTGATCATTTAATTTTGACAGCCGGCAGGCAGAGGCGATTCACACTCTGCTTCCGGCTGTTTTATTTTCAAAGGATGTGAGAATGATGAAAATTAAAGTGAAAAGACCGTTAAGTTTGTTGGACAGTTGGATACCGCTGACTGTGAAATTGAAAGATCAGAATGTGGGGGCGGTCAGAAATGGTGATGAAACTGTCATATCAATGCCTGAAGACCATTCGGAGTTAAGTGTGGCATATCTCCATGACAGAAGTGAGAGGATTCCGGTGGAAGCGGGCGATGTGATTACAGTCAAACAGAATAAGACAAGTCACTTTTTAATACTGGCTATGTTTATCGCAGTTTTAATACCGCTCATAGCATTGTTGGCTGGACAGAATATCCTTCCTTATTTGTGGGTGATAATGGCAGTGGTTGTTATCATTCTGGCGATCAGTCTGATAATGAAATCATATGATATAGAACGGACAGGTCAATTGACTGAAGAAGCACTGACAGAAGACGAAGATGTTGAGGGTGTGCACGTCAGAAGGACGAACAGTTACTTTGAATCAGCACTGCCGCTCAGTGTGAAATTGAATGAAGAAGAAAAGGAAAAGTTGAAGGGCGGTGAACAGACAGTCATTCCAATGAAGGAAGACGAGGCTGAAAGGAGTGTTGAATTTCTGTATGAAGCGGGTAACAGAGTTAAAGTTGAAAAAGGCGACGTTGTAAGTATTAAAAGGAATTGGATTTTTAAATTAGGATTAATTATATTTGTACTAGTTCTAATCGGGCCGGGGATACTATCCATTCTCGGCGCCGGCCTGAATTTTGCACCGGCAGTTTATGGTATCGTCATTGCGGCGGTGATTGTGGCTGTAGTGGCCATAACAATGATGAAGTCGGACAAAGTGGAAGTTGTCGAAAAAGCCCATTAGAATATGAGTTTTGAAGCGGAGATGTGTCAAAGCATCTCTTCTTTTATTTATAATGTTTTAAAATAACAATGAAAAGGTAAATCATAACTAATAATGATTTACGGAAGGAAGTGCAATAATTAATGAATGCACTCATCATTTTCGGTGGCGGAACAATTTTGATCGCACTGGTTATAGGGATGATATTTAAAGGTATCGGCAAAGCCAAGAAGGATTAGAATAATAAAAACCGTCAGGCCGTTTTTAAGCGGCCTGACGGTTTTTTAGTTGTTGAATAAAATGATCAGTACAAAGATAATCACGATGATTGTTGTAATCGATATACCATACTTCATTTAAAAGCCCTCCCGAATTTATTTTTTTGTAACGTTGTTATTCATCTCATACCCATATGTGATAAGCATATAACAATCGTCCTCCGGTGCAGCGGGTCGGATTTATTGATAAATCACCGGTCACTGCTAAAATCAGAACTAACGGGCGTTATTAAACGAAAATACGAAAGGGGATGGATTTATGATTTATAACTTTGATGAACCGATTAACAGACGGGGGACATATTCCGTCAAATGGGATGGCGGAGACTTGATCAAGGAGATGGGTCTGACCGAAAGATATGATGAGGATACGATTCCATTATTCACAGCGGATATGGACCTGCCGGCGCCTCAGCCGGTCGTTGATGCACTGTATGCGACAGTGGACCACAGAATTTTTGGCTATTCGATTTTTCCTGAAGAATATTATTCAGCGATTCAAAACTGGTTTGCAAGGAAACATGACTGGACGATTCAGAAGGAGGAGATTGTTTATTGCCCGGGGACGGTGCTCGCTGTAAATAAGGTTGTGACTGCATTTACCGACGCGGGTGACGGCATCATCATTCAAAGGCCGTCCTATCCGCCGTTCGCGAGTGCCGTAGAAGGAAATGAAAGAGTACTTCTCAACAACCATCTGAAACAGGATGAAGCGGGCAAGTACCAGATCGATTTTGAAGATTTTGAGGAAAACGCGAAACTCGGTAGTACGAAGATGTTTATTTTATGCAACCTGCATAATCCTACGGGCAGAATTTTCAGTGATGAGTATTTGATTCGGCTGTCGGATATTTGCAGGGAAAATAATGTGCTGCTCGTCGCCGACGAAATTCACGGAGACATCGTCCGGAAGGACAGTCAGTTTACGCCGGTTGCCGCACTGGTTCAGGACACTGCGCATATTATCACTTTGACCGCGATCAATAAGACATTCAACGTGGCTGGTCTGCACTGCTCGAATATTATCATTACAAACCCGGACAGACGGGCGCAGTTCAAAAATGAACTGGGTATGCAGATGCCATCGCCGTTTACGATTGCCGCGCTGATTGCTGCCTACAATGAAGGCGATGAGTGGCTGGAACAGCTGAATGGCTACCTGGATGACACGGTGGATTTCACAGCCTCATTTTTAAAAGAGAATATGCCAAAGGTCCAGTTCCAGATTCCGGAAGGGACTTACGTCATGTGGCTGGACTTCAGCGGGTATGGTCTCAGCCCTGAAGCGGTCCATGACCGGATCTATAATAAAGCGAATGTCCTCCTTGAAGACGGGGATATGTTCGGTGAAGACAACAGGGGTTTCCAAAGGATATGTCTGCCTTCCCCGAGACCGCTGATCAAAGAGGTGCTTGAAAGAATCAGCGCTCAATTTGAAGACTTGAAGTAAATTAAAAACGGAAGGGGTGTCTTCATGTCTTTGCCTGAATTGAACAGTTTGAAATTGGCCGAAGCGATTGAAGATTACGTGATTGATATCAGAAGAGATTTACATGAACATCCGGAAGTGAGCGGCGAGGAGGACCGGACGATCGGACTGGTCGCGACCGAGCTTGAGAAGATGGGTCTTTCTTCCGAAGTCATTAAAAACGGCGGTGTGCTGTCCACTATAGAAGGCACGCATCCGGGTAAAACATTGGTTTTAAGGGCTGATATGGACGCACTCCCCATGACTGAAAATAAAAACAATCTTAAAGGTGAAAAGACGGTCGTCTCCAAAAATGACGGTGCGGCGCATATGTGCGGCCATGACGGGCATACCGCCATGCTGCTCGGTGCGGCGAAAATCCTTTCTGAAAATAAAGACCGATTGAACGGGCGAGTGATACTCGCTTTTGAACAGGGTGAGGAAAACGGCCGGGGCATTGTCGGCATATTGTCCAGAATTCTTGAAATCGGTGCAGATGGTGTATGGGGCATCCATTTGAAATCCGATATCCCGTCCGGGAAAATATCCGTCGACCCGGGGCCGAGGATGGCAGGCGCCTTCATGTTTGACGTCAGAATAGACGGCAACGGCGGTCACGGCGCGAGGCCGGACCTCGCAAATACGCCGGTGGATGTGTTCACTGATTTTTATAATCATTTGAAATCCAGCCGGATGAACGCCCTTGATCCATTTAAAGCCATTACATTTTCAATCGGCAGTGTCAACGCCGGTTCCAGTCACAACGTCATTCCTGACAGTCTGAATTTCAAAGGTACATACCGCTTCCTTCATTATGATCAGGGCGTGAGGGCGGTGCAGGAATTCAAAGAAAAACTGGATCAGATCGCCGCACTCAATGGTTGTACATACGAATACATCATTCCGCCGAAAGCGATGAACCTATCGGTCTATAATCAGGAAGACTGTGCAGAGATTGCGTCTGAAGCGGTGAAAGATTCAATCGGTGAAACGTGTCTTTATAATTATCCGGCCTGGATGGCCTCAGAGCCGTTCGCACTGTATCAGAAATATTTACCAGGCGTGTTTGCATTTCTGGGCATTAAAAATAAAGACAAGGGAACCGGTGCGGATCACCATAACTCGAAGTTTGATATCGATGAAGATGTATTGAAGTCAGGTGTCGCCTCCACCGTTCAATATGCTCTTTATTTTCTTGACACTGATGAGGAAATATCATTTGAGCCGGAACAGACAGATGTGAAAACATTTGCGAAAGATGCCGGGTTCCCTGTGGAATGGTCATAAAAACCTGAAACATGACAAATGTCATATATAAGTCCTGACAAATCAATCTGTCGGATTGTTAATCCATCATTCATAATTATATTTGATTAGATTACAGGGAGATGGAGCAAATGACAAAACAAAAACAGGCACAGCTCAGAAAAGCAGTCATGCCGTATGCGAAATCGCAGACCAGAACAAGCATCATCCAGCTGCTCAATACCATATTGCCATTTTTCGTCTTATGGATTCTGGCATACCAGTCACTCAGCATTTCATTTTGGCTGAGCTTACCGTTCAGTATTTTGGCGGCAGGCTTTATGATCCGTACATTTATAATTTTCCATGATTGCGCTCATGGATCATTCTTTAAAAATAAAAAGCTCAATGATTTCTTTGGTACATTTACAGGCGTCATTACGCATTTTGCCTATCACAGGTGGAAAACCGAACACGCCATGCACCACACGACAAGCGGTAACCTAGACAAACGCGGTATCGGCGACATCTGGGTGATGACGGTGAAAGAATACGAAGAAGCGAGCAAATGGAAAAAGTTACAGTATCGTCTGTACAGAAATCCGATCATCATGTTCGGACTCGGACCGTTGCACCTGTTCTTAAGTGCGAACCGTTTCAACCGTAAAGAGGCGAAGAGAAAAGAGCGTCTGAACACGCATCTGATTACATTGATTTTAATCAGTGCGTATCTTTTGATCGGCTTCACTTTAGGCTGGCATGTATTATTGATGGTCCAGCTGCCGATTGCATATATCGCAGGTGCAGCGGGCATCTGGCTGTTCTACGTCCAGCACCAGTTTGAAGATTCATATTTTGAGAATGAGTCGGAATGGGATTTCGTAAAAGCGGCAGTCGACGGCAGTTCCTATTACAAATTGCCGAAATGGCTCGAGTGGATGACGGGCAGCATCGGCTACCATCACGTGCACCACCTGGCGCCTAGAGTGCCGAACTATCATCTGGAAGAGGCACATGCAAACACACCGCCGCTCCATAAAGCGACGACGATTACTTTGAAGACCAGTCTCGAATCAATAAAGTTCAGATTGTATGATGAAGACAACAAAGTGTTCATCTCTTTTAAACAGATGAAAAGACAGCTTGCAAAGGGGAAGGTGTCACAACCGACCGCCCACTAATATGAATATTGACCGGACCACTTAAAATCTCAGGATTTTGGTGGTCCTGTTTTGATTGGTAGGGATTTAACGATCTGAATCCGATTTGAGATGTATTTTCGGTGTGTTCAAATCGATTTTGGGATGTGAATTCTATTTGAGGTTAATTTTCGGTGTGTTCAAATCGATTTTGGGATGTGAATTCGATTTGAGGTTAATTTTCGGTGTATTCAAATCGATTTTGGGATGTGAATTCGATTTGAGGTTAATTTTCGGGGGCTTCAAATCGATTTTGTGGTGTGAATTCGATTTGAGGTTGATTTTCGGTGTATTCAAATCGATTTTGGGATGTGAATTCGATTTGAGGGGGAAGTTTCCATGACTTCAAATCGATTTTCACAGGTTGTTACACCTCGCGGTTGCCACGTCTGTAGGGGAAAATCGATGTTATTACACGTTCAAACTGATACAATTAAACAAATCAATGAAGGAAGGCATTTGCAATGAAAGACTGGTATCATATTTTTGCAAAAAACACGGGGCTCAGTTTATATATATGGATTATTTTCTGTATACTGCCATTTTATTTTATATTCAGGTCCACTTCGTCTCTTGAGATTATTTTTGGTGTGATTGCGATTTTGCTCTTCTTCGCAATTTTCTGGCTGACGTACAATGAGAAAGGCCCGAGAATATATATCGGTTTGAGTCTGGAATTTGTAATCAATATCGTCATGACTTTTTTATTCGGCTATGTATACTTTGCTCTGTTCATCGCATTTTATGTCGGTATCATAAAAAGTAAGGCCGGATTCATCTCAATGTACGTGATACATCTTGTAACGACAATTGGTGCGATGGGTGTCGGATTCATCGATAATTACACTTTGTTTCTGAATCATCTGCCGTTTATGATCATGACGGTACTCGGGGTCATCCTGATTCCAATCGGTAAACGGAGCCGGATTCAGACTGAAGCGCTGGAAGGTGAACTTGAGATTGCGCATCAGAGAATTGCAGAGCTCGCAATCGTCAATGAACGGCACAGAATTGCACGTGATTTGCATGATACTCTGGGTCAGAAATTATCTATGATCGGCTTAAAGAGTGAGCTGGCATCAAAGTTAATAGATAAAAAACCGGTCGAAGCCAGGAAAGAACTCACAGACATTCAAAATACTTCAAGGTATGCTTTAAAAGAAGTGCGTGAAATGATCAGTAATATGAAACACGTCAGTTTAAAAGAAGAACTGAATGTAGTTGAAAATATTTTGAACATGTCGGACATCAGAAGTGAGGTCAATATGAATATCGATATAGAAGATGCACCGGTGCTGATTGAAAACATTTTAAGCATGTGCCTCCGGGAATCGGTGAACAACGTGGTGAAGCATTCCAAAGCTTCGAACTGCTATATAGATTTAACCGAGACGAAAGGTGACATCCTGCTTAAAGTGAACGACGATGGAAAAACGGATGATATGGCCTTTATTTACGGAAACGGTCTGGCCGGCATAAAGGAGCGGCTGTCGTTCATCAACGGTGAGTTCCAGGCGGTCAATTCACCTGATGGGTTTGAAATAAACATCGTTGTGCCGAAAGTGCTGAAAGAGATTGAGGAGGGTTCATATGATTAAAATTGTGCTGGCCGAAGACCAGAATATGCTGCTGGGCGCTTTAGGGTCGCTTTTGGATATGGAAGACGATATCGAAGTGGTGGGTAAAGCGGCCAACGGAGAAGAGGCATTGAAACTGGTTGAAAACTTGAATCCCGATATATGTCTGATGGATATTGAGATGCCGGTAATGACCGGACTGGAAGCGGCTGAACGTTTAATGGATCACGAATGCAAAGTGATCATCTTAACGACATTTTTACGGCCGGGTTATTTTGAAAGGGCAAAGAAGGCCAGCGTCCGCGGCTACCTTTTAAAAGACAGTCCAAGTGAAACCCTCGCCCAGTCGATACGGCAGATCATGAAAGGAAAGAGAATTTATTCTCCTGAACTGATTGAAGTCGCATTTGAGCTGGATAACCCGCTGACAAAGCGGGAGCAGGAAATCGTCCAGCATCTGGCAGACGGTGAACCGACGAAGAAGATTGCTGAAACACTCAACCTGTCCAACGGTACGGTCAGAAACTACGTCTCGATCGTACTCGATAAACTGGATGCGAAAAACAGAATCGAAGCCATATCAAAAGCGGTTGATAAAGGCTGGCTGAAATAGGGTAGAGATGGAATAGGTATATTAATAGGGAGGCTGACTAATGACTGAAAGAATTGATGAAGCGAAGTTGATGATCAGTGCACCGCAGGAGACTTTATACCAAGCGTTTGTAAAAGAGGAAGCGTTCAAAGAATGGTTTACTCCAAATGACATGACGAGCGAAATAGAGTCGTTTGAGCCGACAGAAGATGGAAAATTTATAGTTAATCTGATTTACGATGATGAGGAAAAAGCAGGCAAAACGATAGACAATGTGGACCGCTATACCGGAACTTTCAAAGTGTTGAATCCTTATAACAGAGTCGTCTTTGATATCGTTTTTGATACAGAAGATGAACAGTACAAAGGTGTCATGGAGCAGGAGTGGACATTGATCGACCAGGGCAGCGACACGGAAGTGAGCGTTGTCTGCCGAAATGTACCCGATGGTGTTGATCAGACTGTGCACGAACGTGCGTTGATACTCAACTTATACCGACTTGCCGACTACGTCGGTGCAACAGAATAAAGAGCTCGAAGCTGCCGAAATCCGTATGGATGCCGGCGGCTTTTTTAATGGAAGAAGCCCGAGCATGATCGGAATATGAGATGGGGTGCTCGTTTTCCCGGAACAGAATCCGAGTATATCGTAAATTCTGTCTGTTTTGCTCGTTTTCCTTGGACAGAATCCGAGTATATCGTAAATTCTGTCTGTCTTGCTCGTTTTCTGAAATCAAAATCCGAGTATATAACGGTATTTGGATGGATTTCAACATTCTGAGCGCAGTTTATTTTGACAAACGGAGCAATGAAATATAATGGATATTATTTTAAATTAATTTGGGATTTTTTACATAATTATTATAGAGATATGTATAATAGTGGTAAGTTACATAAAATATTTTTTCGGATGGGAGAGTCGTCGATGTTGAAGAAATTTATGTTGCCACTGAGTATATTATTGCTCGCTGCGTGTGGCGATAATGGTGTAGAAGAAGAGGGCAGTGAAGAGGATGAGACCCCTGTAGAGGAAACAGAGGATGAGGAAAAGTGGCATCCGCCGGAAGAAGAGGAAGAACCTCCTGAAGAACAGGTGCCTGAACAAGGCGGTTCATGGAAAGAAGCGGACGCAACTGAAGAGGGCGGCGATTTCTCTTCAGATGAATCAACTCCGGGTGGTTCTGTTTCCGACACCGAAGAAGACATGGATGATGTCACAGATGAATCGATAGAAGAAGAGAACTTTGACGCTGCGGCTGTCAGCTCGGAAAAACCGGGATTTGAAATGGTCAAAGCAGATACATTCACTAATGAGATCGGTCAGGGCGTCTGGGAAAAGTACCAGGAAATGACCGAAGAGTATGAATTGAAGGATGTCGCGGATCCGGAGAGTGAAGGATCATCCCGTGAAGAAATCGAAGCAATGATGTCGGATATGGACGTCGAGCCGGATACAGTTGAAATGGAAACCGGTGATTCACTGATCATCTATCATTTTCCTGACGATGAACTTGCGCATGACAATGGTGAGCCGTTCATCATGGCGGATGTGACGTACTTTTTTAACAACGAGGATAATCTTATCATTTCGTCTATCGCACCGGGTTTTCATGAACTTGCGATAAGTGAAGCGACGAGTATGGATGAACTTGAAGGTATCAACACATTGACAGACCTTCGGGAAACTCACGATCCCCAGGTATTTACTCTCAGCGAAATGAAAATTAATGAGGCAACGATTACACAGACATTAATACCGGTCGACGCCGGAGACAATACTTTAGCGGCATATGTTTATGCGCTGGGTGAGGATATCATCTACAGCAACAGCGATTTATTTTTTACCGTCAGCGCTGATTTTCCGACTTATTCATACATACAATACGCAGATCTGATAGCTGCTTACAGCCAGAGTCAGACGTAGTTCGAGAGCTCTCCCATTTGCCGGGAGGGCTTCATTTTATAAATCATTACAATCAGCATGTTTTCGAATAAAATGGCATCCCCGCGGGGTTACATTCACAGTCAGCAATCCAGTCTCCATATACCACTCCCTTTCTGAAATGAGTAAAATGTGTTATTATAAATATAATATTAACGGACGGAGGCTTTATCCATTATGATACCAAGAATTTGGAACGGACTTTTGAATCTATAATTAAATATGAATTTCAAAAGTCTGGAAAACTATTTTCTCATATGGATGAGTATGCTCTTTTTTAATGCGTATAAACCTGAGATGGCTCAGGCTGTCTCTTTTTTATGGGAAATTTAGTTTGCAGACGTTAAGGAGTGCAAACTAAATGAATGAACTGACTGTAAAATTGACAAATGTCACTAAAAGCTTTGGAAATAAAGACCTTTTCGAAATTGAAGCGTTGTCGGCATATATCGGCGACAAAATCGCCATCATCGGTCCAAACGGCGCCGGAAAATCCACATTGCTCAAAATCATGAACGGTGAACTGGAACCTGATGCCGGTACGGTGCAAAGGCTGGAGGAATTCAATTATTTCCGCCAGATAGACTCTGCAGATACTCAAGTATCCGATGATATGGATTTCAAGCTGCTAAGCCATTTCAATGTTCCAGATAATAATGGACTGAGCGGGGGAGAGGAAACGAAATTGCGCCTGACAGAAACGCTGTCGAACTATAAGCTCGGGTTGCTGCTCGATGAACCCACGACTCATCTCGATCAGACGGGCACCGGACTGCTCATAGAAGCGCTTGAATATTACTATGGAACATTGATCTTCATCAGTCACAACCGTTATTTCATCAACCGTATTGCTACGAAAATCTGGGAAATCGATAATGGTACAATCAATGTTTACCATGGCAATTATGATGATTACACAAATCAGAAGGCGCTTGAGAATTTGACGCTTGAAAATCGTCATAAAAATATAGCTGATGAAAAGAAGCGGCTTGAAGATGCAGCGAAGAAACAGCAGGCCTACGCAGAGAAAGTCGGACAATATGATAAGAAAAAAGCGAAAACAAATGATCCCGGCCATCGCGGACAGTCGAAACCGAAAGATATTGTCCAAAAAAATGCATTTAAAAAAGTTAAGGCGATTGAAAACCGTATGAATCAATTGGATGAAATTAATCTGCCGGAGGAACAGGTGAACTTGAAGTTTCCGACAGCAAAATCGGAAATCATTCATAACAAATTCCCGATCCTCACCCAGGGGCTGACAGTCAGACGCGGTGATAAGCTGCTGCTTGACGATATCAGTTTCCAGTTTGAGTTCGGAAAAACAATCGCCATCACAGGAAATAACGGCAGCGGAAAATCGAGTCTGCTTACGGAAATCATCAACTGCAACGATGCATTGGAAATTTCTCCGAAAATAAATATCGCAACTTATGAACAGATGGATTACAAATTTGAGGATGAAACGACCATTATCAAATATTTGTTGAAACACACGGATTTTGAAGAATCGATGGTCCGGAGTGTGCTATCCCGCATAGGGTTTTCACAGTCGGAAGTGATGAAACCGATGAATAAAGTCAGCGGAGGCGAAGCGACGAGAATTTCACTGGCGCTGTTGTTTGTGAAGCCGTCCAACGTCATTGTGCTGGATGAGCCGACAAACTTCATTGATCTGAAAACGATAGAGGCATTGGAGGCTTTTATCAGTGCATACCGCGGCATGGTCATCGTCACTTCCCATGATAATGAATTCATCTCCCGGGTTGCGGATGAAGTGTTTAAAATTGAAAATCACAAATTGATCAGAGATGTTCAGATTACATGAAAATTATAAATGTCCGGGATTTTAATGATGAATCCCGGACATTCCTTTATAATGAAAGTAAGAGAAAAATATAAGGATGATCAAAATGAAGGAATTTCATAGAGAGTTGACGCACCTGGGTGTGTTCAGTGTGCTTGCCGTGATTTTTTATTTTGTAGGCAATGCACTGATTGATACGATTTTTGCCGAACGGCCGAACATTGTCATTTTAGGCGTGCTGCTTCTCGTGGCATTGGGTATTGCTTATTTTCTGGGCAAACAGATTACCAATGTGATTGAGCAGGCGGTTGTCCTGAGAAAGAAAAAGTAAGAGGTGTAGTGAGTGAGCTTATTGATGGGTAAATTAAATATTTTAATCAGTACTCTAATCTTCGGATTTCTGCCTCATCAGGAAGTGTCAGACTACATAGCGCTTGAATCACTGGATAAAGACGAACAGATTGAAAATTTGATATTTGAACAGATAGATAACGAAAATCTATACAGCGCGGTATTTCATATCGAGCAGGGTGACGAAGTTATCCGATCTGCTGCCGGCAATCTTGAAACGGATGAGCAGTTCAGCATTGCGAGTGTGACGAAGATGTTTACTGCAAGCGTCATATTCCAGATGGCAGAAGACGGTCTTCTCACAATGGATGATACGATAGATATGTATTTGACGCCGGAGGAATATTCCGGGCTGCATGTATATGAAGGGGTGGAGTACAGTGAGGCCATCACGATCGGTCAGCTTGTCAGCCAGACGACGGGGCTCCCGGCCTACGCAGAAAATGAAGCGGAAGGACTCACACTTGTCGAGGAATCGATCGACAACGGTGCATCTTTCACTTTCACCTCGAAATTGAACAGCGCCAAAGAGAAGGGTGCGAGATTCATAAATGGTGAAGGTGCATATTATGCGGATCTCAATTACGATATATTAGGGGAAATCATTGAACGTGTGTCTGAAGATACGCTCGGATCCCAGTATGAACAATATATATTCGAGCCGCTGGAACTCTCCGACACATTTCTTGCAGAGGCAGGCAGTGAAGTCCCGCCGGTTGTCGTCAACGGCGAGGAACGGGATATTACCCCGATTTTGGAAAACATGCATGCCAGCGGCGGGCTCATCAGTACGTCCAGTGATCTGATGATATTTCTGAAGTCGTTTTTTAACGGCGGGATGTTCGACGAATCATTTATAGACCCTGATACATTAGAGGACATTCAGTTTTATTTTCATCAGTACGGCAACGGTTTTATGAATTTCGATGTGTCTGCTGAAGTGCCTGTATTTGATATGCATCCGCTCGCCGGGCATGCAGGCATAAACGGGAGCTTCGCTTTTTATAACAGGGAATTGGATTTATATATTACCGGGACAACGAATCAGGCGAGTAATCCAATGTTAAATTATGAACTGATTCAGCAGTTCATCGATATTGCTGAAGAGTAGTTGAAAGGAATTTTAAAATGGAAAGATTAAATATCACTTCGATGGTATTGGGTCTGATATGGGTGGTCGTTTCATATCTTTTGATCACGACCCTCATGTCCGACTGGTTTTATGCCCAGCCGATCTGGGTCATACCTGTAACGATCATCGGCGGGGTCATCGTCATCAGAATATTGTTTAACCAGGTATTCAAAGTGGATTTCATCAATAAAAAATATCATAAAAATCAAAACAGGAGGAAATAATGCCAAATCCAAATACTAAGAAATATGTCATCGCCAGTCTGTTGGGTGTCGCATTGTTCGTCTTTTTATACTTGATTATGGAAGTCGTCACTTTCTATACTTTCCCGAGAATGATCGGTTCTGTGCTGCTGGCTCTGGTCGGCGGCGGCGCAATCGGATCACTGCTGCAGAGACTGCCGGATGAAGATGAAAAAAATCCAAACAAGTACTATATCATCTGTTTCAGTGTGATGGCAGTCATTGCCTTCTTGTATGTGACACTGGTCGGATATTAAAATAAAAGCCCGGAATCTCAAGGTTATCATTTGAGATTCCGGGCTTTTATTTGGTGATTCATCCATCTTCTTTTTTATCCATCACAAGTTCGAGTACAAAGGCATCGATCTTTGATAAGTAGTAAAACACAGCAATACTCAAAAAGACGATGATTGCAGTTGACGTCAGGAAATCATCTACAAAAAATATGACTGCCATAAGCAGTATGAAAAATGTCGTGAAGATTCTGGTGTACTTCTTGCTCGTTGTCAGTTTTATATTGTCATTGTGATAGACTTTCAGCTCGTTACTTTTCATGCCCTGCTGGCTGACTTTTAATGTTGATGGCTCCTTAGGCAATTCATAAGTCTTTTCATCCAGTCTGTATATTTTCTCAACTTCTTCATCATTTATATAAACTTCCATACCGGTCGCACTGCCGAACCAGCTGGTTTTTCTAGTCAATTTGAACGACATAACAGTCTCCTTAAACATTTTGTTGAACATCCAATCTATTATACAATGAATAAAAGACGAAAACAAAGGAGTGTAATCATGCTGAGAATTATAGTGCTCATGATGGGAGCATTAATAATTACTGCTGCCTGTGGAAACCAGCCGAACTCTGACGCACCTTCTGAAAGTGAAGAAGCATCCGAAACAGAAGAAAATACAGTGGCGGATCAGACCGGAAATGACAACGGAGCTTCAGAAGAAAACTCATCCGAAAGTGAATCAAAAGAAGCATCATCAGAAAAAACAGAGAATGAAGACGCCGGGAGCGGGGGTCATGAAGTTGAACCGGCCGGGAGTGAATCAGGAGCTGAGACTTCTGAAAACCAGGAACAATCTGAAACGACAGCGACTGAGTTTGATATCAACGACGCTGATACGCAGGAAAGTCTGATGGCACCGACCGACCCCGAGAACGGGCTGTCATTTGAACAGGACGTGATTACAAAAGGCATGACGCAGACTGAAGTCGAAGACCTTCACGGGCAATATGACTTTATTTACCCGGGTCATGGAAGAGCGGTGACGATATACGGTAATTTAGGTGTCGTGTACTCGGTGCCGGGTCCATACGGTGAAGATGAGCTGGCGACGACGGGTGTCAATCCGGATGAAGTCATTGTTGAAAATGTGATGTATTATGCGGGCGTTTCTTATGATGAAGTGGTGGCAGCGCTCGGCGAGCCGGATGTGGATGCGTACGAGCCGCAAGAAGGTCCGGTGTCCGGATATCACTTTATGGAGTATGTGCTTGAACAGGGTGAGGAGATGGAGCTCGCCGGGGTGTTCTGGATGCATGAGGAGGAAAATGGACAATTGATGGCGGACGTTATGACGAAAAATGAGCAGCCGATAGATGTAGAAGCGTATAATGAATCGATCGGCGGGGTGGATGATTACACTGAAGAGACGCTCACTGCGATGATGGAAGGATATTTATCGAGTCTCGAGGATTATTTTAATGATGTGAATGAGGCGGTATTTGATTATACGGAGCCTTCGTCTGTGAACGGTGGAATAATTATTAATAATAAAGAGAGCGGAAGCTTCATTAATCACGATAACCATAATATAGAGGTTTTAAATATTGAGGAACAGGATTCTGTCTACTATGTGACGGTTGCCCGTGAGTATTCCCACGCAACATCAGACGGTGTGCGAAAAGCGACTGTCGAATATGAAATTTTCAATACGGCAAATGGTTTTAAAGTGATGAGTTTTGAAGAATTAAATGATGAACCGACAGGTTAAAACTGTCCTAAAAGGCTTTACCAACAACGTTGGTGAGGTCTTTTCATTTTGTGAGCATCACTGTTGATTTTCTCCTGAAACGTTGTATAATATAATTATAGTCAAAGATAGTCAAAGTCAAATACCCGACTATTTATGAATTAAATAAAGGAGGCATTTAATCATGAAATGTCAAAATTGTGGTGTAAATGATGCCAATGTTAATTTAGCAATGAATATAAACAATCAGAAAATGCAAGTACATTTATGTAATGCATGCTTCCAGGAAGTAAAATCACAATCAATGAACCCGAATAATTTCTTTGGCGGAAATGGATTTGGTGAAGAAGAATTCAACAATTTCAACCAGGCAAATGGCGGACAGAAAGCAGGTGCCAGAACTCAGACGAAAGCACCGGAAAAAGAAGGTCTGCTGGATGAGCTCGGTACGAACTTAACAGATAAAGCACGTGGAAATCAAATCGATCCGGTGATCGGGCGTAATCAGGAAGTCAAACAAGTGATAGAAACATTGAACAGACGTAATAAAAACAACCCAGTGCTCATCGGTGAGCCGGGTGTCGGTAAGACAGCAATTGCCGAAGGTCTGGCAGTCAAGATTGTCGAAGGCGATATACCGACAAAACTGATGGATAAAGAAGTTTACATTCTGGATGTGGCTTCACTTGTGGCCAATACAGGCATCAGGGGACAGTTTGAAGAGCGTATGAAACAGCTGATTGAAGAGCTGAAACAGCGTGAAGATGTTATTTTATTCATCGATGAAATTCACCTGATCGTCGGCGCAGGCACTGCGGAAAGTTCACAAATGGACGCAGGCAACATTTTAAAACCGGCGCTTGCACGTGGTGAAATGCAGTTAATCGGTGCGACAACATTGAAAGAGTACCGTCAAATCGAAAAAGACGCAGCACTGGAACGCCGTTTGCAGCCGATTACGGTTAAAGAACCGACACTCGAAGAATCTGTACAGATTCTGAACGGTATCAAAGACAGATACGAGAGATTCCATGAAGTGAAGTACTCTGATGAAGTGATAAAATCATTCGTCAACTTGTCCCACCGTTATATCCAGGACAGATTCCTGCCGGATAAAGCGATTGACCTGATGGATGTCGTCGGTTCAAGATTGAACCTTGCGAATGCCGAAAACGATTCGGACTCCATCGAAACACAGCTTGAAAAGATCAGAACGGACAAGAAATCTGCAGCAGAAGAGGAAGACTATGAAAAAGCTGCAAATCTTAGATATCAGGAAATGCAGCTTGAAAAGCAGCTTGAGAAATCACAGTCCGGAGACAGTGAGCAGGTCATCGATGTCGATGTATCTGATGTCGAACTGATTGTTGAAGAGAAAACAGGTATTCCTGTAACGAAACTTCAAAAAGATGAGCAGGAAAAAATGCGTGAGATAAAGATTAACCTCGGTTCCAAAGTCATCGGACAGGAAGAAGCGGTCGAGAAGGTCGCCAAAGCAGTACGCAGATCAAGAGCGGGACTCAAATCCAAATATCGTCCAATCGGTTCATTCCTCTTTGTCGGTCCGACAGGTGTCGGTAAGACAGAGCTGACAAAAGCACTGGCAGAAGAACTGTTCGGAACACGAGATTCACTGATAAGACTCGATATGAGTGAGTATATGGAAAGTCACAGTGTGTCCAAAATCATCGGTTCACCACCAGGATATGTCGGCCACGACGAAGCAGGACAGCTGACTGAAACTGTCAGACACAATCCTTACAACATCATCCTCTTGGATGAAATCGAAAAAGCACACCCTGATGTGCAGAACATGTTCCTGCAGATTATGGAAGACGGGCATCTGACAGACTCACACGGCAGAACCGTCAGCTTCAAAGAAACTGTCATCATCATGACAAGTAACGCAGGCACCGGCGTCAACAATAACAGTGTCGGATTTGGAATGGATGAAAGTGACGCAGTTTCCACATTGGAAAACTTGAGCGATTTCTTTAAACCTGAATTCCTGAATAGATTCGATGCCATCATCAACTTTAATGAACTGTCAGAATACAACCTTCTTGTAATCATTGACCTGATGCTTGAAGAACTGAACGAAATGCTCAAAGATAATGACATTGAACTGACAGTGACCGGGGCAGCAAAAAAGAAACTGGTCAAGATGGGATATGACAAACGTTTCGGTGCAAGACCACTGAGACGTGTCATCCAGGATAAAATCGAAGATCAGCTGACAGATCTCATACTGGAAGAAGACAACGTAGAAAAAGTCACTGCGAAAATAGTAAACGATAATATTGTGGTTGAAAAAGCGTAAAAAATATTTTAATCGAAAGCACAACCTGGGGGCGGGTTGTGCTTTTTCTATTGTGATTTTTGAGCGTGTGACACGAGAGAAGACGAAACTTCAATTTGGTGCCGCGGAGCCGGGATAAATGGCACGAAATACATAATCGGATTCATTTGAAGTCATAAACAAGGAGAAAATCGCATGAATCAATCAGAATTGCTCATTTCATCCCATTTGGAGGGCGGTTATGGCATGAGCTTTAGTAAGTTTCCTGTTTGGTGTCAGCCAACAACAAAAAAGACACAACCAATCAAGATTCAAATGAGTCATGTCCGAAGTCAATCAGTTTATTTTCCTGCGTTCCTTGAGTCCCCAGACGACAGGGCCGAGAGAAATAATAAGAATGAGCGGAAGCAGGTAGATTCCGAAGGATATTTTACCGTTAAGACCGTAGCTGATGATTTCGATAAATACTAAAGCAAAAATGACCATTACACCGTTTTTCGAGAAATTTACAATCTGACGGCTGTTCAAATAAAAGGCTTCAACATTGGATTCGTCCATCCGGCTCGGATAGTTGTGTACGTGAGGGATTCTCTCCAGTATTTCCATGAATATAATAAGAAAAAGCTGAATCGCAACGAGAATCAGCAGATCGTATGGAGATCCGTAACGGTTGATTTCTCCGCCAAGACCAAACTGCATCGGAATATTATCTGAAAGAGATGTGAATGTCAGTGCTGTATAAACAACGGAACCGATAAATACACTGTAACCGACAATGTTTGCGAGTTTTTCGGGTGTTGATTTCGGGATTTTTAATTTCGGTCGTGTTTCCATTTAATAACTCCCTTATAAATTTGACTTAATGATTTTGAATTTATTATTTGAATAATCGATGATGACATCAAATTTTTCTCTGAGTGGGTGCATGAACAGATCATACTGATTCCTTCTGTGTTTCTGTACTTTAATCAGTGATTCAAGATTCCTGCCGCGCTCTTCAACATCCCGTTTCTTTCTTCGCTCAAGCTCAGTTTTTGAATCGGTATAGAGGTAGACTGACAAATCAAAGTCGAAATTTTCGAGAAAAGCAGTGGTCATCCCTTCGATAATGGTCACTTTGCGGGAACCGTCCAATACTTTTTCAGCATCCCAAGGCTTGTCTATCGTCATGATTCTGCCGCCATTTCTAAGCACTTTGATATCCCGCGTCAAACTGTTCAGTTCATGACGGATCGGCATACATGCTGTAATTTTGAAATTGGAGAGGACACCATCAACAGTATATTCCGCATACGTATTACCCAGATGATGCCCTTCGATTATATAAGTATCCGTATTCAAAAAATTATAATCTGCATCCAGTGAATCACAAAGCCTGCGGGCGAATGATGTCTTACCTGAGGCGCCGTGTCCTGAAATGGCGATGAATATTCTATCTTCAGTAGTATTGACGACTTCATTAATTTGTCTGATCAGCGATTCCATAATGCACCTCATCTATTTACTATTTTAATTATCCCATAATACGATGTGTTTTTACACAAAAGGCGATGCTTTGTCATTGAATAAAAAGACATAATTCACTGAAAATCCAGTAGATTATGTCCAAGGTCGATTATTTTATTTTCCTGCGTCTGGACATTGACCAGACAATCGGACCCAGTGCTAATACAACAATTAAGGGAATCATAAAAATACCGAATGTTGATTGGTCTAAAATGCCGTAGTTGATAATTTCTATAAAAATCACAGCGAAGATGATCAGTACACCATTTTTAGTTACATTCATGAGCTGACGGCTGTTCAAATAAAAGGCTTCCGCATTGGATTCATTTATCCGCTTGGGGTAGTTATGCATTTCAGGCACTCTTTCCAAAGCTTCAAGCATAGGAATGATGAAGAAAGGTATGATGATTAAAACAATCATTTCATATTTTGAGCCGTATCTGTCTGCCCCGCCAGCTGAATTGAAATGCATGGGTACTTCCGCAGGCAGGAATGGAAATGCGATGACGGCATATAAAAGAGCGCCGATGAATATGGTGTAGCCGATGATGTTAGTGAGTTTTTCTGCAGCTGTTTTAGGAATATCCAGCTTTGGTTGTGTTTGCACTTTGAATACCTCTCATACATGTTGTTTGATTTAATTATCCCATAATGCTCTCAAAGTGCACATAAAAGATTGAGCACAGTGAATCTGTGCTCAATCAGTGTTAGATCAAATCGTTTTTTACTGACTGTTTTTGAGTTGTAAAGTAAGTGATGATATATGCTATAATGCCCAGCGCCAGAATGATATAGGGCAGTGTATAGAGAATGAAGTTCCAAAAAGGTATTGTCGAATAGTCATTAGCTGCGCCATCAAGATTTATCAATGGCATAAAGTAAAACATAAAGATGAATCCCATCGGTACCAGATATATGATGACTTTAATATTTATATTTTTAAAGCCATCCTGTACAAACGTCATATAATAAAAACTCGCAATCAGCAGATTGACGCCTGTAATCATTATCATTCCGAACAGATTGTAGAATTCACCGTTTGTAAGGCTGTAAGTGAAGATAACAACAATTGACAGCAGGGTCATCATCAAATGAAACATATAATCTGTCTTGATGAAATCTTTTTTATTTACAGGCAAAGCCATGAAAAATTCGTGGCTTTTATTGTACGACATCAATATGTGAACGTTCATAAAGTTTGCGGTCAAGTATATCACTATAAATAAATTCGCAAGACTGATGACTGATGCGGACGCCGCATGGTTCATTCCTGAAAATAATGCTGCGGTTAAGTTCAAAACTATGACGACTGCTGTAAAGACTAATGTCCACTTGGAGTAGATCAATTTTAGATAGAAATGTTTATTCATTTTCTGACACCCTTTCTTTTTTGAGATAGAACATAAGCTCGTCAATCTTCAATTGTTCAGTCATGATTTTTGAGCCGTACAATTCTGTCAGTGCCTGATGCTCTGCTGAAATGGCCGTAAACCCGACTGAGGATTCCTTGATTCCTGTTAATAATGAACGGGTTTCGTCATCGAGAATATCGACAGGTCCTTTTATCTTCTTGTACTTTTCCAATAAAAGATCTTTCTCCTCATGAAAGACGATGTTACCTTCATCGATGAGGATGATATAGTCCGCAATGGATTCAAGGTCGCTCGTAATATGCGTGCTGAATAATATTGTCATATTTTCATCCATCATCAATTCCTGGAGAATCTCTAAAAATTCAATTCGGAAATTCGGGTCCAGGTTTGAAGTCGCTTCGTCTAAAACCAGAAGCTCGGCATGATGGCTGAGGGCGACGGCGAGTGATAATTTTACTTTTTCACCGGTGGAAAAGACTTTGATCTTTTGATGTTTTTTGGTTCGGAATTTCTCCATATAGCGGTCGAATATTTTTTTGTCGAAATTTCTGTAAAATTGATCCAGGATTTTCATTAACTGCTCAGGTGTTTTATTTAAAGGGAAACGGTCTTCAGAGAAAACAAAACCAATCCTGTTTAAAATTTCATCTCTGTCAGCTTCGATGTCCTGTTTGCCGAGAACGGAAATTTCACCGGTGTCGGCTTTTTTCATGCCGAGAATCAGATTGATTAATGAGGATTTACCTGCGCCGTTCTCACCAATCAATCCTGTGACAAATCCTTTTTCAATATCCAGATTAATATTTTGTAATTTGAAGCTTCCCTGAGTTTTGTTAACGTTCTTCAGTTGTATAGCTGTCATTTTAAATCCTCCTCGATCATTGAAATCATCTCGTCCAGTTCTGTTCTTGGTAAATTAATTTTATAGGATGCTTTCAGCATTTCTTCGATATGACTTTCAATTTCATTCAGTATGCGTTCCTTCTGGAGTTCGGCGTTCTGTTCGCTTACATAAGTGCCTTTGCCGACGACTGAGTGGACGTAGCCCGCTGCTTCAAGATCTCTGTATGCCCGTTTGGTCGTAATGATACTGATGCCAAGTTCCTTGGCCAGCTGTCGCATGGACAGAAGCGCATCCCCCGGCATCAGTTCACCGTTCATAATCAACCTTATGATTTCATCCTTAACCTGCTCGTAAATAGGGATGTCAATCGTGTTGGAAATTTTAATGTTCAGTTTGAACACCTCACCTTACATAGTGTGTATACTTAATATATACAATATGTACGGTTGTGTCAAACATGTTTTTAGAAATCCATCTTAAAGAAAGCGGAGAATACTGTAGCGATGGGCTTACAATGTTTAAATTAATTTTACGGCGCAGGTTTAATGCGGGAGAATGTGTTGAATAAGTCTTTGGGAAACACGAAGTTGTTCGTATCCGGCAGAATATAAGAGGATATTTGAATACACTTTCAAAACAAAAAAAGCCTGGTAAACACTTTGTTTACCAGGCGCATTCAATCAATATTCAATGTCCTCCAGCAGCTCGAGCTGATCGAAGCCGAGGTTGCCGCCTGAAACGACGAGGCAGACTTTATCATCTTTTTTAACATCTGATTTTTTATCGAGAAGGGCACCGAGTCCAATGCAGGAGGAGACTTCTGCGAGAATTTTACCTTCCATCAACATCATCTTCTGGGCTTTCAGCATTGTTTCATCCGAGACGTTTAGAAATTTGTCCACATGTTTTTGGACGACTTCAAAATTCAAATGACCCGGACGGTTGACGACTAATGCATCGGCAATCGTTTTCTGTGATTCAAGCTGGACCGGTTCGCCGGCTTCCAGACTTTTCGTATATCGGGGCAGCTTTTCCGGCTCCACGCCGATGATTTTGCCTTTGAATCCGGATTCTTTCATCGCAGTGGATACTCCGCCAATGAGTCCGCCGCCGCTTGCAGGAACGAACACATGGTCGAATGGGATATCTTCATCCATTATTTCAAGACCGACAGTGCCCTGGCCGGCCATGACAAGATCATCTTCGAACGGTGGAACGATAGTATACCCATGTTTTTCAGCCAGTTGTTCAGTTATAATGAAGCGGTCATCAACTGTGCAGAATTCAGTCTCCGCCCCGTGCTGTCTGATGGCTTCGACTTTAAACTCAGGTGCTGTTTCGGGAATGACGATTGTGGCTTTTATTCCAAGCAGTTTTGATGCGAAGCTGACTGCCTGGCCATGGTTCCCTGAAGAGGAACATATGATACCGGCTGTCTTTTCGTCGTCGGTCAAGCTGAGAATTTTATTCATCGCGCCGCGGAGCTTAAAAGCTTTAGTGTTCTGCATATTCTCGAGTTTTGCATACACTTCGCAGCCCGCATACTCGTCCAGATTCTGAAGGCGCACCAAAGGCGTCTTTACAATAAAAGGTTTAATCTTTTCACGTGCTTGATATATATTATTAATGGAAATCATAAATAAAACCTCTTTTCTACTGGATTTATACTAAGGATTTGACAAAAGTAACAAAACATACTAAAATTATCTCGAATTTTAAATAAATGTGTTAAACGATAGAAGGTGAGACAATGGATCGCGCAAAAGAAGCTTTGAAAGCCTTTGTAGGTGTGAAACGTACAAACGAATACCTCGAAAGTAACGTTAAGAAAGATGTTTCGCATTACGGTTTGAACATCACCGAATTTGCTGTACTGGAACTATTATACAACAAAGGTGACCAGCCGATACAGCATATTAAAAATCGTATTTTGATTGCCAGCAGCAGTACAACTTATGTGGTGGATAAACTCGTTGAAAAAGGTTATGTGGACAGACGTCCGGATACGAATGACCGGAGGATCAGCTACGCGTTTCTGACGGATAAGGGACGTGAACTTATGGTGGAAATTTTCCCGCCGCATGCGGAACTCATCAAAGAACTGTTTGAAGAGCTGACGGATGAAGAACTCGCTGCATTCAGAAGGACTTTGAAAAAAATATCAGCAAAGCGTGCTCAGACTCATTAAGTTTGAGCAAACTTTTTAAAACTTATCTCGTTTTCGAGATATAATGAGGTCACGATAGAAAAAGGAGAGTTAAAATGGTAAATCATGAACTACTGGGTATTCATCATGTCACTGCAATGACAAACGACGCAGTGAGGAACTATCAGTTCATCACTGAAGTGTTGGGCATGAGACTTGTTAAGAAAACAGTCAACCAGGATGATATACACACGTATCACACATTTTTTGCCGATGACGTCGGCAGTCCGGGAACGGATTTAACTTTCTTTGATTTCCCGAATGTTCCGGCGGGGCAGAGAGGTTCGAATTCAATCAGCCGTATCGGACTGAGAGTGCCGGATGATGTAGCACTGGAATATTATCAAAAACGCTTTGATGAATTTGACGTCAAGCATGAGGGTATCCAGGATTTATTCGGCAAAAAGGTTCTGCCTTTTGAAGAAGCCGACGGACAAAGGTACCAGCTGTTCTCAGACGAGAACAACGAAGGTGTTGCGGCGGGCACTCCATGGAAAAATGGTCCAGTGCCGGAGGACAAAGCCATATACGGGCTCGGTCCGATTGAAATCACAATCTCTTATTTAGATAAATTCGTGGAAAATCTGACGGGCATCTACAATATGAAGCTTGTGATGGAAGAGGAAGATGTCGTTGTTCTGGAGGTCGGCGAAGGTGGAAACGGCGGTCAGGTGATCGTGCGTAAAGATGGCTCCCAGTCAGCGATGCAGGGCTACGGTGAAGTTCACCACGTATCGTTCAGAGTGAAAGATCATGAAGCGATTAAAAATTGGGAAGAAAAATACAATGAAATGGGCTTAAGCCACTCAGGCAATGTGAATCGCTTCTATTTCGAAGCACTGTACTCGAGGGTCGGCCATATATTGATCGAACTGTCGACGGACGGTCCGGGATTCATGGATGACGAACCCTATGACACACTCGGTGAATCATTGGCGCTGCCGCCGTTCTTAGAACCACAGCGGGAGTATATAGAATCACAGATCAGACCATTCGATACAACACGAAGTAAGTAATTATAATAGATAAAAAATTGGGAGGAAATTATATATGTTACACATTTTTAAAGAAGGCAAAAAAGGCGAACCGGTATTTGTATTATTGCACGGCACAGGCGGTACTGAACATGATCTGATTCCACTTGCCGAAATGCTGAATAACGACTACAGTGTCCTGTCCATCCGCGGTAATGTTCAAGAAGGCGGCATGAATCGTTACTTCAAACGCCACGGCGAAGGGCAGTATGATATGGAAGACCTTGAATTCAGAGGGAAAGAACTGCTTGAATTCATTAAAGAATCAGCAGAAAAACATGATTTCAAAACTGAAGATGTGATTCTTGTCGGCTTCTCCAACGGTTCAAATATAGCGATCAACATGATGCTCCGTGACGAAGCGGACTTCAAGAAAGCTCTTTTATTTGCACCGCTCTATCCGGTAGACCTTTCAGATAATAATAAAAATCTGAATAACGCTGAAGTGTTCCTGTCACTGGGTAAAGGCGATCCAATCGTTCCTGAGGATGAAAGTGAAAAAGTCGTAGAAATCTTTAAAAACCGCGGTGCCGATGTCGAGCATACATGGGTGAACGGACATAGCCTGCCGCAGGAAGCTGCGAAGAAAGCGGGAGAATGGCTGAACAAGTAACAGAGCGACTTCCATCTGTTAAAGAACAGGAGCTGTAAATATGGATACTACAGTCAAGCTGGGTCATAACAAATTTTATATGGGCGGCAGTGAAGAGCATCCGCTTGCCATGATGACATTTGTCCATAACGGCAAGACGCAGATTATCATTGATCATACTGAAGTGAGTGAAGCACTCCGCGGTCAGAGCATTGGTGATAAATTGCTTGAAGCGATTGTCGGATATGCAAGAGAGAAAGAGCTCAAAATCATCCCACTATGTCCTTTTGCGAAAGCAAGGCTTGAGAAGAACCATGAAAAATATGAAGATGTACTGAAATAGATGATGATTGCAGAATCCCGTCCCGGCCAGGTTGAGCCGGGATGGGATTTTCTGTGCTTGGAGATTTTTATTTATTCTTGATACATATACCTTGCATTATTCACTAGTGATCAATATACTATAACTAAGTAGTGAATGATGAACAGCAGTCGAAAAGGGGGTTGTCGAATGAACGCACAGTTTAAAAAGGGATCACTGGAACTTTGTGTTTTGTCGTTTATCAAACGGGAGGAGCAGTACGGCTATCAGCTCGCACAAAACATCGGTAAGTATATCAATATCGCGGATGGTACATTATATCCGCTGCTGAGAAGGCTGGTCAAAGAAGGGTATGTTGACAGTCATTTCAAGGAATCGACCGGGGGCCCGGCGAGGAAATACTATAATTTAACAGCTGAAGGGAACGCACATTTAGAAAGTATACACGAAGAATGGAAAGTCTATACGAAGGCGGTCAACCAGTTGCTCGAAGATACACATTAAACAAAGGGGAGAAATTTATTATGACAAAGAATGAATTTTTAAAAGATCTTGAAAATGAACTGATGCAGCTTTCAAGTACAGTCAGAAATGATATATTGAATGAGTATGAAAATCATATCAATGAAGGTATGGAAGATGGTGAAAGTGAAGAAGCGGCCGTCTCGACTTTAGGTGATCCGTCTTCTATTGCTAAAGAGATTTTATCTGTCGAAGATGTTGAAGAGCGTGACGAGGCGCCTGAATATGTTGCGATGCAGTCGAATCTGATGCAGAATATCGATCCAAAAGAAATCAATGTGATTGATATTAAAGGGGACTTTTTAACTGTAGAAATCAGAAACGGTACAACATTCGAGATGGATTTTCAGAGTGCCGGTGAACAGGGGGAATTCTCCCACGGCGTTGACGGTGATAAGCTCCTGTTCAGACATAACAGTAAAAATGCCAAAAAGATCCACTTCAATATACTGGGGTTTATTCGAAACAGAAATTACCGCAGTGATAAATTGACAATCGTATGGCCGGAGACTTTGACTGATTTGAAAATCAGAACAGATAAAGGTGCAGTAACACTGAACGGACTCACAGCCAAAAAATTTGATGTTGGTGCCGACCTGGGCGGTGTGAAAGTTGAAAATATTGTCGGTGTTATCGGGGAGTTTACAAGTGATATGGGCGCTGTCACCGTGAAAGACAGTGGGTTCGATGATTTGAAATTATCAACAGACATGGGCAAAATCAAAGTGGATAATGTCGTTGCAAACGATCAGTCATACTCGACCAATATGGGAGCGATTGACATTAAAAATGCACAGCCAGATTCAAATATTACGGCTCATACCGATATGGGGTCGATTAATGTCGTATACAATGATAAACCGACCGTCACCCAGATTGTTGCAAATACGAAAATGGGCAAAGTCTTAAACCAGCTTGAAAATTATATCGTTGAAAATCCGGAATACACATCAAGATATACAACCTCGATGGGATCAATCAGTATCCATTAAATAAAAAAGCATCATCGACTCAAGATAAGATTGAATCGATGATGCTTTTTTTGATGGAAAGGTCCTTGTGGTGCTATAAATATATATTTTTTAAACGGGTTATAGCGTGCGTTGTTGTCATACGCTACAATTGATGATTTTTTAAGCGGTTTATAGCGTAATCGTTGCCTCGGCGCTATATCCAACCATGTAACGGCAGAGTTATAGCGTAATGAGCAGCCGTACGCTATAACTGTCTTTTCTACAAGTTGGTTGTAGCGCGGCGGACACTCTTAAGCTATATGTTCACATTCCATCAGCCAGTTATAGCACAGATTAAAATCAAACAGTCGCTGCCTGTCTCTTATTCCGTCTCGACTGCAAAACGAGTATGACGATGCCTGCAAGGAGCATGGTGAGGCCGACCCAAGACAGGCTGTCGAGTGTTTCACCGACCAAAAATACGCCGAGAAGTGAAGCAGTCAAAGGCTCGGCGAGAGACAATGTGACGGCTGTTGAAGATTTTACATATCTCAAACCGCTTGAGAATAAAAAATATGCCAAAGTGGTTGCGAGCAGTCCGATATGTAAAGCGACCAGAAAACCATTCGTTTCACCGAGCCATGACATATCGTTGATGAATAGGAAGGGTGACAGAATCAGAGCACTCAGACAGAAGATCATCGCAACAGATGCAATCGAGTCATGTGACTGGACGAGTCTTGAATTCGACATCGTAAAGCTCGCGAAGGAAATACCTGCGCCGAGTCCGGCTAGGATGCCTGCAGCATCCACGGTTACTGCATTTGTGTTGAACATTAATATGATACATCCTGTAATGGCAAGAAATGTGGAGAACCACCATACCCGGGAAGGTCTGATTTTAAAAATCAGCCATTCGATTATTCCGGAAAATACAGGGGCGCTTCCTATTGAAACAACCGTACCGACAGCAATGCCCGTCAGTTCGACAGCACTGAAAAAGAAAGGCTGGAAAAGCGCCATCGCTATGCCTCCGATAATCAGAGGTTTCAGCGGCCAGCCTTTAAACGTCATCTTTTTGGTCAGTACGGCAATCGCCATCAGCATGACACCGCCGACGACCAGTCTCACAACGCCCATTGATATACTGTCGACTTCGCTTGCGAAAGCCTTTGCCGTTCCCGCTGTACCCCAGAGCATTGCTGCAAATAAAATCATGAAAGGTGCTAAACTCTGTCTCATTTGATCTCTCCTAAAATAATTACATACAATCCTTATATAAGATATAATATATGTAATGTCAATGATTATAAAAACAAAATGACTTGAGTGGAGTGGGTGTTATGTTAGAAGTGATCGCAACAAACATACAGGATGTCATCGATGCCAACCAATACGGGGCTGACAGAATAGAACTGTGTGCCAATATGAATGAAGACGGTTTGACGCCGAGCATCGGTTTGATTGAAGAGGCATCGAAACTGTCGCGCATCCCCATACATGTAATGGTCAGAACCCATAACCGGGGTTTCGTCTATAACGCACTTGACCAGCAGGAAATGCTGAGTGACATCAATTATATCAAACAGACGAATGCCGCAGGCATTGTCATCGGGATGCTGACATATGAGGGCGTGGTCGACGAGTACTTTTTAAAGAAAGTCATCGACCGTGCTGAAGGATTGAACATTACTTTCCATCGTGCATTCGACTCGGCACGTATCCAGTTCGAAGCGCTGCAGACTTTGATGAAGTATGAAGAAGTGCAGACTATCCTCACGTCGGGTGGAGAAGGGCAAGCGAGCGAGAACCTGCCGCTTCTAATAGAGATGAATAAGTTCGCCAAGGAACAAAATAAAGTCATCATGCCCGGCAGGGGCATCAACGAAAACAATGCCAGTCAGTTTCTGGATGCGTTCGAGTACATACATGTCGGGGCCGGCGTGCGTCTGGACGGCACATTCAAAACAGGAATGTCACAGCGTCTGGTCCATTCATTTTTTAAACCGGAAGGGTGAAGTTCAATGATCAAAAGACATCATCATATTTCCATGTACACAAAAGACTTGAAAAAGAACAACCATTTTTACACCGAAGTATTGGGTCTAAGACGTGTTAAAGTGTCGATCAACCAGAATGACAACACCATGTACCACGTGTTTTACGGAGACAGATTAGGGACTGCCGGCAACGACATCACTTATTTTGATATGCCGTATGTCTCAGGCCGGAAACAGGGCACGAATGCCCATCACGCCCTCGGCCTGCTTGTAAAAGACGAAACAAGCTTTGATTACTGGCAGGAACGCCTCGAAAAATTCGGCTTCTCCAGCACAAAAAAAGATTATTTCGGCCGCAAGGTCCTTGAATTTGAAGATGCGGATACTTTAAAGCTGATACTGTTCAGCGCAGAAGGCGAGACGCTCCCATCAGAATGGCAGCCATGGATGGATAATGATGTTGATGAAGAACATCTGATCCTCGGCATGGGTCCCGTGCAGATTAATGTGCGGGACAAAGGTAAAATGGTGGATATGCTGACAGAGATTTTCAAATACGAAGTCGTTGAAAATACTTTGAACCATGCCATTCTTCGTGCAAATAAAAACCGATTGACCGGTGAAATCATCATCTGTGAAAAAGAAGGCAGAATTGAAGTTCAGGGCCGCGGCACGATTCACCATCTGGCGGTTCAGACGGAAAATACCGACCTGGAGAAAGTGGATGAGATATTGAAGGCGCGCGGCTACCGGACGACCGGTGTGATCGACCGCTATTATTTCGAGAGTCTTTATTTCCGTGAGGACAACGGTGTAATGTTTGAAATCGTCGGTCCAGCCTCGAGAGGCTTTACGGCGGATACTGACGAAAGTGAACTCGGTACAAAGCTTGATCTGCCGCCGGCGCTTGAAGAGAAGCGCCAGGAAATTGAGAGCCGTCTGACCCCGATCAGTGATTGGACGTAGCCGTCATGGACATATTCGAAGTGAGGGATGTAACTACAGGCTACGATAAAAAAGTCGTAATTGAAAACTTTAATATGACGATACCAAAAGGACAGATCACTTCCATCGTCGGACCAAACGGCTGCGGCAAGACGACGCTTTTGCACACTCTCACAAGAGTGCTGAAAATAAAATACGGCGCGGTGTTGATGGACGGAAAAGACATATTCGCCATGAATACAAAAAATGTCGCCAAACGGCTGAGCCTGCTGCCCCAGATGTCCAATGCCCCGGATGGCCTGACTGTCCGAGAACTCATCGGTTACGGCAGACACCCGCATAAAAAACCGTTTGAAGGCTTGAACCAATGGGACTATGAGAATATCGACTGGGCGGTGGATGTGACCGGCATCAAAGCATTCACTGACAGGCCGGTAAGTGAATTGTCAGGCGGTCAGAAGCAGCGGGTCTGGCTCGCCATGGCACTGGCACAGAACACAGACATCATATTACTCGATGAACCGACAACATATCTGGATATGAAATTTCAGATGGAGATATTGAATTTATTGAAATCACTGAATGAAACGGCCGATAAGACCATCGTCATGGTGCTCCATGACATCAATCATGCTTCAAGATTTTCAGACCACATGATTGCGTTGAAAGAAGGCGGTATCAGGAAGCTTGGGAAGCCTGAAACGGTCATGACCGAAAGTGTTTTGAAAGAGGTTTTTGAAGTGGATGCTGTGATCAGCGAATGCCCCTTCACATCACGGCCGATCATCACATCATATCAGCTGAAAGGATAGTCGGCATGCGATATATCATGATTTTCTCGATTTCTACCATTGTATTGGTATCCGGCATATTGTTAAGCCTGTATTCGGGAGCGGCCGATATTACGGCAGGTGATATACGTGCAGCGCTTTTAAACTTTGATGCGTCGGACAATGTACATGTCATCATCAATGAAATACGGCTGCCGAGGGCGCTCGCTGCAGCGGTGGTCGGTGCGGCATTCAGTGTCAGCGGCGCGGTCATGCAGGCAATGACAAGAAATCCCCTGGCGGAGCCCGGGCTGCTTGGAATAAACTCAGGCGCGCTTTTTTTCCTGACAATCGCTTTCAGTTTCTTTCCTCATCTGCCGTATCTCTATTTGGTACTGCTGTCATTTGCCGGTGTGCTGTTCAGTGCATTGATCGTCTTTGCAGCTGTTTACTTTTCAAAAAGCAGAATGACACCGCTCAAGTTAATTTTAGCAGGTGTGGCAGTCACTTTGTTTTTCAGCTCGTTGAGCGCGGCACTCCAGGTTTACTTTGATGTGGGCCAGGAAATCGCATTCTGGTCTGCAGGCGCCATCCAAAATATAGACTGGCACAATCTGCTGATCATTACGCCGTGGTTTATCATTGGAATGATTATGGTAATGCTGATATCATCAAATCTCACAGCCATCAGTTTAAATGAAGAGACGGCGATCAGTCTCGGTATTCATATGACAAGAACGCGCATCATTGCATTGCTGGCAGTGGTGATTTCAGCGGGTCTTGCGGTATCTGCAGTCGGGGCGGTTGCCTTTGTCGGTCTGATTACGCCGCATATTACACGTAAGATTGCCGGGTCCGATTATAAAGTGATACTGCCGTTAAGCGGTGTACTCGGGGCGGTACTCGTCGTCTACAGCGACCTTGCGGCACGCAGTCTGTTTGCCCCTGTTGAAATACCGGTCGCAGTGCTGATTGCTCTGATTGGTGTGCCTTTTTTCCTATACTTGGCGGGGAGGGTGCGTCATGAAATTTAATAGACCTGTTTTCATTATAATGACGGCAGCAGCGCTTCTCGTTGCCGTATCCATATTCAGCTTACATATCGGCTTTACGGCGATCGGCGTGACGGATACAATAGGGGTATTGTTTGGAGAAACTGACAGCATGACTGAAAGCATACTGTTCGGCATCCGGCTGCCGCGTATTCTGGCCGCCATACTTTCAGGTATGGCACTCGCCGTGAGCGGTATGCTTCTTCAAAGTGTGATGCAGAATTCTCTGGCAGATTCAGGAATTATGGGCATCAACTCAGGTGCCGGCCTTTTCGTTGTACTGGTTTTATTTTTACTTGAAGGTTTTGAATACAGCCTGTTCATCATACCGGCCGCAGCGTTTACAGGCGGGCTTGTCGTCGCGGTCACCGTCCTCTTCCTGTCATACCGAAACAGCTTGGGTGTGCAGCCCATCCGCCTCGTCCTGAATGGTATTGCGGTCGGTGCAGGCATCAGTGCGCTGATGATTGTTCTGTCGCTCCTGATATCGCATGAGACATATCAGTTTGTTGCGGGCTTTCTCGCCGGGACGATATGGGGCACTTCATGGCCGCACGTCTCAATCATTGCTGCGGGACTTATTCTGTTTATACCTGTTGTATCATCAAAGATATCGGTATTGAACATATTGAGCATGAATACATTGAATGCCATCAGTCTTGGCGTGGATTTGAAGAAAGAGCGGCTGATACTCCTTGTCTGTGCAGTGGGGCTTGCTTCGGTGAGTGTTTCAGTCAGCGGTGCGATTGCCTTTGTCGGCCTTGTTGCGCCCCATCTGAGCCGGCGGCTCGTCGGCGTCGACCATAAATTCGCCATGCCGCTCAGTGCGCTGTCCGGCGGACTGCTCGTACTGATTGCAGACACGATCGGACGGACTTTATTTTTCCCGGAGGCACTGCCGGCAGGTGTCATCGTTGCAATTATCGGTGCGCCATATTTTATATATCTGTTGATGACAACGGATTCTTGATATTTTGGAGGTTATAAATTGAAGGAACAAAAAACTGTTAATTTAACGACGACGATTCACAGTCTGGATAAAAAAGGTTCCGGCATGGCGCTGGAATACAGGGACCACGGCGGAGATAAACCGCGCAAGCTGAAGCTGAATATTCCTCAGACGCTGATCGGCGAAGAAGTGGAAGTCGATGTACAGAATGCGGACGGCAGAAGGCGTGCTGTGGTCATGCCGAAAAAAATACTCACACCGCACGAAGAACGGGTGACGCCGCCGTGCCCGCACTTTGAAATGTGCGGCGGCTGTGTATGGCAGCACTGGCAGTATGAAGGTCAGCTGAAATATAAGACGGACTTGGTCAAATCATTTTTAGAGCAGCAGGATTTCAATACATCGGTGGTCAAAGATACGATCGGGATGGAAAATCCTTTTGAATTCAGAAATAAGATGGAATTCACTTTTTCAAAAGAAGGACATCTCGGCCTTCATGAACTCGGTAACTTCCGAAATATCATCGACCTGGATACATGCTTGATTTCAAGCAGGGATATGGTGCGTGTCATGAAAATTGTCTCCGACTGGGCAAAAGACTTTGATCTTCCGGGCTATGATAAGGATAGTCACACCGGGCTTTTGCGCCACTTGATGGTCAGACAGTCACAGATTACGGGTGAACTGATGGCCGCTTTATTTGCGACAGAAGCGCCTGAAGGGGCGTTGACTGAAGCGGTCAACGCGCTTGTCATCCGTCTGACGTCAGAGATCGAGTCTCTGGAAAGTCTGATGTGGATGGAAAATAAAGAGATTGCAGATGTTGCCCAGGCAGCAGAGGAAGACATCCACCTTCTTCACGGCAGGGAGTATATCCATGAAGAAATGAGCGGCTACAGCTACCGTGTCTGGTACAATACTTTCTTCCAGACGAACCCGACCCAGGCTGAGAAACTTGTGGAACTCGCTACTGAAATGGCTGATGTCAAATCGCACGAAACGATGATCGATCTATTCTGCGGCGTCGGCACATTCTCACTGCCGTTTGCCGGCAGAGTGAAGTCGCTCGCAGGTATCGAAATCGTTGAATCATCGATTGAATCTGCAAAACGGAATGCCGAGGACAATGATATTCACAATACGTACTTCCTCGCAAGAGATGCAAGACGCGGGATGTCGGAGATTCTTGAAACGTGGGGCATACCGGATCTGCTGCTACTGGACCCGCCGCGTTCAGGTGCCGGCGGTAAAGTGATGCGCCGTATCGGCAGACTGGCGACAAACAGAGTCGTCTACGTGTCATGCAACCCGGAATCATTTGCGGATGACATTACTTGGCTGAGAGACTTCGGCTATACATTGAAGAACGTTCAGCCTGTTGATTTATTCCCGCACAGTGCACACGTTGAAATCGTGTCAGTTCTGGAACTGGAAAACGTATAATATGTTATTAAGAGTTGCAGAAAGGTGAAAGTTGCCGGTGCAGCTCTTAATTTTTTGATAATTATGCGTTTAAATCTTTATAGATTCTTTACAAATGTATATAATGGAAATAAGAAAAGAGGGTGTAGAATGGAGCAATTTACATACAAAATTCAAATCAAGAACAAAAAACAAAATGTTGTAATTATTGACGATGACGACAAGATTTACGGGTCCATTCAGCGCAGTGTGCTGAGAAACTGCGATAGAAGAAGCACTTTTCAATTCATCAGCAGTGCCGGCGATAAAGTAGTCGTCGGTATGAAAAAAAGGCGCTTCCGTGATTTGAACGTGGCAAGTTATATCGTACAGTCGGATAACTATGAGTTCAAATTGAAAGAGCGGCCGGGCAGCAACCTTCTGTATTTCAAGGTGGATGGAAAATTCGATAACAAGTACATCACTCTGGCTGAGGACTGGAACGGGAATCTGGAAGTTTATTATCATGCCAGTCATGTGGTGACAATCATTGAAGATCCGGTAAGCGGGGAGACTTCGGTCGTTCTTGGAGAAAAGTTTGAAGTGAATTCCCTCAGTTTCATAATCGGTATTCTGATGTTCTTCATGTATAAAACATATAAAAGAGAAGACTGGTATATCGAACGGGCATTATAGCAAAATTGTGTCACTTGTAAAAATGTTTTGAAAATTCGAGTGGAAACATGTAAAATCAAACTATTGAGACGTTAAGGGGGGAATCATATGCTAAGGTTGTTATGTATTGCGATACCGGTAGCAATTTTAGTATTCCATCTAATATTTGAAGATTCGCTGTTATGGCTGATTTCATTATTATTTGGATTGCTGGGTTTTCTGTTCAGTTTTATCAATCTGAAATTCAGAGTAAATCCATTTGCATGGGGGCTTTTTGCATTGAATCTCGGAATGTTCATATTTACAGTCGTATACACTGTACTGCACTTTTCGTAAGTGCACACAAAGGGGACAGGGCTTGAAAGCAGCCCTTTTTTTGTGTCTAATTATTTTCCGGTTCGATATAGCTGTAATCACTCAGATCGAGATCGGTCGCCTCACCGCTTAAAAATTCTGCGACTTCATGCCCGATGATCGGTCCTGCAGTCAGCCCCGTTGCACCGGCACCGTTGATTACGAATGTATTGTCATCCACATGGCCGATGAACGGCAGGAAATCTCTGGTGTACGGCTTGAAGCCGACCATCATTCTGATGTCCGTAAGTTGGGAATCCGGGAAATACCGTTCGGCAAGTCCCCGTAAATATTGATAATTTTCTTCTGACGGTGAATCATCATATGATTCTGTTTTTTGATGTGTCGTTCCGACCGCAAATTCATTTTCACCCATCTCAACGATATAGATGGGCCCGAGTGCCATGACTACAGGGGTTTTTACGACTTCAGTTTCTTCTACTTTGAAATGCAGTACTTCAGAACGCTGGTGTGTGACGGCCGGTTCGAAACCCTGTTCCGATCCCCACGCACCAGTAGCATATATGGTCATGCCCTCCGTCGTTGCCGGTGCATTTTCTTCGAGCCATGTACCGCCGGCCTTGATAAATGCAGTTTTCAATGCATCTCGGAGCAGTGCACCTTTGACCTGGGCACCGCCTTCTACATAGACACCGGAGTATTTATCACTCAGGTGGGGGTGATACGCCTTAATTTCGTCCCGTGACAACATTTTTACTTCTCCCATTTCTGGGGCATCGGTTTTCTTTTTACTGATACGGTTGAAAGCGAGCGCCTGTACATCATCATCTTTGAATAAAGAGATCGATCCGCGTCTGATATATCCAGTTTCTGCATTTGTTTCTTCCTCCAGCTGTTTGATGAAGTCCGGATAATATTTTGCCGCTTTTGTTACGAGCCGGTACCATTTTTTATTTCTTCTCTGAGAAACCCACGGGTTGATGATTCCTGCAGATGCACTGGTTGCGTTTCCTCTGTCATTACGGTCGTATACTGTCACTTCATGACCGTGTCTGATCAGGTGATAGGCGGTGGATGCACCGATGATGCCTCCGCCGATTACTGTGAATTGTGCCATTTTATCCCTCCGGGCGTTAATATATATATAATTGTGATAAACTGTTTATTGATTAATGATGGGGAGTTTTATTCATGGAAAAATACGTTTTGAACATATTCAAAGATCAAGATGCTTTAAAAACATTAAATAAATGGTCCATTTTGATTACAATGGGAGCCTTTATAGTATTTTACTTATTTGAAGTGTTTTTCACAAATACTACAGGTTCGGCTCTTTTAGGATGGTCAATATCGGAAGTATTATTGTCCGTTCTCTTGATTATCATCCTGCTTTTTATAATCATTACAGTGCATGAAGCGATACACGGTTTGTTTTTTAAAATCTTCAAACCGGATGGAAACATCAAATTCGGTTATAGTAAAGGTATGTTCTATGCGACATCACCCGGTGAATTTTTCGACCGTAATCAGTTTAAGATCATCATTATCATGCCGTTTATCATCATCACTTCATTGATGCTTATCACATGGTTTATCGTACCACATGCTTCGATTAAATTCTTTCTGGCGCTCCATACGGGAGCATGTGCCGGTGATTTTTATTATTTATACTTGTTGAATAAACACCCGAATATGAAATATGTCGAAGATACGAATGTTGGCATGACTATGTATGAAAAGCTCCCGGAAAATTAGAACGTTTGTTCGCATCATGATATAATGGACTTAATGATAAGTTTTAGGTGATGCTATGGAAAGAAGAATCATTCATATAGATATGGACGCGTTCTATGCCCAGATTGAACAGCGGGATTTTCCGGAATATAGAGGCAGGCCATTGATCGTCGGCGGCCGGTCGCTCAGCAGGGGTGTCGTTGCGACTGCCAGTTATGAAGCGCGCAAATTCGGCGTGCATTCGGCTATGCCGACAAGAACGGCACATAAGCTGTGTCCGGATGGCATTTATGTCAGGCCGCGCTTTGATGTTTATAAATCAGTATCGAAAGAAATTATGGAAATATTTCTCTCATACTCGGAAGTCGTGGAGCCGCTTAGTCTGGATGAAGCGTACCTCGATATTACACATCTTGTATCCAGGGAACGGACGGCAAAATCTGTGGCTCTGAATATCCAGAGGGATATTTTTGAAAAAACAAGATTGACGTCTTCAAGCGGCATTTCATATAATAAGTATTTGGCGAAAATCGCTTCGGGCATGAACAAGCCGAAAGGGACGACTGTCATTCATTATGATAATGTCATGGAGATTTTAAAGTCGATGCCGATTGGCAAGTTTCCAGGTGTCGGTGCGGTTACAGAAGAGAAGATGAAATCACTGAAAATATTTGACGGTGCAGACCTCTACGGGTGGTCCGAGCTCGATCTGACACGTGAATTCGGCAAGAGGGGAACGTCGCTTTATAAGAAGGCGCGCGGCATCGGGACAAATGAACTGAGTGTCGACCGGGTGCGTAAGTCTGTCGGTAAAGAGACGACGTTCGACCACGATATCAATGATGATGAGTACATACTTAAGACCCTTGAAGGATTGAGTGACAAGGTCAGCGAAAGTATGGAACGACGACAGTTTGCAGGACGGGTCGTCACAGTGAAGTTGAAAACACAGGATTTCAAAACACATACAAAGCAGATGATGACAACGAATCCGATATTCACCAGAGAAGAAATATTTCATTATGCATACAATTTATATCATGAAGTGAAGTCACCTGAGGAACCGATACGCCTGATTGGTGTGACAGTATCACATCTGGAAGAAAGAAGTTATCGTAATTTGACGATATACGATTTTTTATAATAGTATGTATTTAATAAAATTTTATAAAAGGAAGACAAATGACTTATGATAATTAAAACAGATGAAGAACTAAAAGCATTGGAAGAAATTGGTCAAATTTGCGGAAAAGTCTTAAACGCAGCTGTCGACTATGCGAAAGTCGGCATGACGACAAAAGAGATTGATGAAGAAGCGGGACGTCTGCTTAAAGAGTATGGTGCAGAAAGCGCGCCGATTAGTGAATATGATTTCCCAGGCTACACTTGTATCAGTGTCAATGAAGAAGTTGCGCACGGCATTCCGGGTTCACGTGTACTGAATGACGGCGATCTTGTCAATATAGATGTCAGTGCCAAAAAAAATGGATACTTTTCAGATACGGGTATTTCATTCGTCATCGGTGAATCGGATGATGAGCTGAAGCAAAAAGTCATCGACGTATGTGCAGAAGCATTTGATGCAGCAATGGAAAAAGTGAAAGTCGGCGGCAAAGTCAGCCAGATCGGGCGCGCTGTACATAACGTCGCACGTAAAAACGGCCTGACAGTCATTAAAAACCTGACCGGCCACGGTATCGGTGAAACGCTGCATGATTCACCACAGCATATTATGAACTACTACGAGGCAAGCAAGAAAGACATTTTGAAAGAGGGCATGGTTATCGCCGTCGAGCCCTTTATTTCTTCAAAAGCAAGTCTTGTTACTGAAGGCAAGAACGACTGGGCTTTCGAGACGAAAGACGGAAGCTACGTTGCTCAGAAAGAGCACACTGTCGTCGTCACTAAAGACGGACCGAAATTCCTGACGAAAATCGAAGACTGATTAAAATAAAGAATCCGGCTGCATTGTGCAGCCGGATTTTTTATGTGCAGTCGTTTTGATGTGAGCCTGCTCACTTGGTGTGATTTTCTAGGCTGAGTGAGCAGATATCGTCAACGCCTGCTCACTTGGTGTGATTTTCAAAGCTGAGTGAGCAGATTTCGTACCCTTATGATGTATTTCGTTCAGATAGACTAAGATCTTTTCACTAACTAAACGGCAAAATTACAAAAAATAATCCCCAGCCTGAGCCGGGGAGTTTATTTAT
>NZ_LFKO01000001.1:122942-124469 GCF_001265075.1 Salinicoccus sp. YB14-2 | reverse complement strand
TGTAGGTGTTAGGTGTGGTTATCTACATTCTACACGAAACTGTCATGGGTGTTTTTTTATCCTTTTATTTCAGGTGTTGCACTTAATATTACAATTCGTCATAAGTAAAAATATAATGCGTGGTATCCATAGTAAAATGAGACCAGTGCGAGCAGGCTGAAAATGAGATTTTCGACCATGCTGCCTGTTTTTGTTGTCAGTGGAAATCTGACTCTGAAATCGAGCGGGAAGAAGAGCTGGATACCGCTTCTCGTTCCCATATCCAATATGTAATGACTTACCATACCGACAATCAGTCCGGCTGTAACGGTTTCGTACGATAAAAATGTGTTCATTAAAAACGTGATAATGACTAAAAATAAGAGACTGTGCGTAAATGACCGATGTCCAAAAATTAAATTGATCATTTTGGATAGAATCGGAAGCTGCCTGCCAATCTTACTGCTGCCGTGACAAATGTCCGGTATTAAAGCCCCGACAATGCCTGCGCCGGTCAAAATCAAAGGATCTGAACCTGAAAAATAAGCGTAAGCAAGACTCGCTGAGATACCACCGATGATATGTGTTTTTCCTGTCATGCTTTTTCCCTCCCTGACCTAATTATGATACCATTAATAGCTGAATGATTTCACTCTTTTTATAATCATTTCACATATAAAAGACACTGATTAAAATAGAGAATGTTGTAGAAAAAATCAGTAACAGGTAAAATTAACAATAATAAGAATTAACAATAGTAAGATTGAAGGAGAATGAAAATGCCAGGAACAAGAAGAGAAAATATCAGCCCGGGCAAAGCCGTCAGGGTTGTACAGAAACAGGATCAAAGGTCAGGCAAACTGACAGAAGGCGTCGTCGCAAGACTTTTAACAAATTCACCGACGCACCCTCACGGCATCAAAGTGAAACTAGAAGATGGCACAGTCGGCAGGGTCAAAGAAATCTTAGACTGATATAAAATAAAAATCTGATCAAAGTTCAATCCGTCAGCCACGACGCAAATGACAGCAGAGTGGGGAAGTGCATATCCGCCTTCTCATTCTGCTTTTTTTCATTTCCGATGCGGACGGTCTTTGTGCCGGCATTCCTGCCTGCCAGTATGTCCGGATCTCGGTCGCCTGCCATATAGCTTGTAGCGAGGTCAATCCCGTATTCATCAGCCAAATCCAGCAGCATCCCCGGGCTCGGTTTCCGGCACCTGCTTTTTACATGGGGCTTATCCGGAAAGTAGGCAATATCGTCAATATAAGCCCCGAACCCTTCCAAATCACTTTCCATCCGGTCATGCACATCGAGCAGATCCTCCTCGGTCATAAACCCGAGACCGATCCCGCCCTGATTGGTCACGACAAACACTTTATATCCCGACTTATTCAGCTTTTTAATACCTTCACCAACCCCTTCAAGCAAATAAAAATCATCGGGCTTATTAACGAACTTCACCCGTTTTGTCAGCACCTCGTTGATGACACCGTCACGGTCCAAAAACACTGCTTTATTCATTCAATATCATCTCCTCATTAAAAA
>NZ_LFKO01000001.1:95478-122861 GCF_001265075.1 Salinicoccus sp. YB14-2 | reverse complement strand
AGCCTGTAGTCTTACGCTGATGCTTTTCCCCAAGGAGTCTAACGTACGGATTTCATCTGTTCTGCATGAAATATAATCTTTTTTAAGGACTTATGTCCCGGCCCCAGTTTTTATTTTCATAATCCTTTCGCATCTCCGGGTCTTGGAAAATCTGCACCCCCGTAAAGCCGGCGGTCGTTCGCGTGATCGATCATTATCGCCTGCACATCACCGATTCTCGTATCGGCGCCTTCTTCCCGGAAAGATTGATTAAACTGATAGCCCCGATCGGAAAGTTCTTTTAAAAGAGCATCATCAAGTCCGTCTTCCCACTGTTTGCTGAGGTCGGGCATGACATACACGCGTTGATCTTTGATCGCATCATTAATCGGCATATTGTAGTCGATGACATTTACGATCGTCTGAACGACAGATGCGATGATTGTCGCTGCGCCGGGTGAGCCGAGTGTCAAAAACGGCTTGCCTTCATGGAACATGATGGTTGGACTTTTTGAACTTTTCGGGTATTTATTGCCGTTCGGTTCATTGACGCTGCCGGGTGCGGGTGAGAAATCTGTCAGATGATTATTCAAAAGAAAGCCGTAACCCGGTACCATGATGCCGGAACCGTAAATCCTTTCGATGGAAGTGGTACATGCTGCGATGTTTCCCCACTGATCGACTGCTGTGAAGTGGGTCGTTTCAAGACCTTCATTATCCGCAGAAACTTTATGTTCCTGTTCACTGTGTCTGTCTTTTTGATATTTCCACGGATTACCGGCAGTTTTTTCTTCTGCATTTCTATCTGCTGACATCTGCCCGAGGCGTTCCTTAATATAATCTTCGTGCAGCAGACCGTCAAGCGGTGCCGGTTTAAAGTTGGTATCTTCGATATATTTGGCATCATCCGCCATCGCAAGCTGAAGTGCCTGTGCTATCAAATGGTATTTTTCAGCTGAATGTGCTTCATACTGGGAAATATCCAACTGCTCCAAAATCTTAAGCTGCATCGCGGTGCCGATACCGCCGGAACTCGGCGGCACAGGCAGTGCAATATCGTAACCTCTGTAGCTTGACCACAAGGGTTCTTCGATTCTGACGTCATAGTTGATCAGATCCTGATGATTCATGATGCCGCCGTGCGCTTTGACGGTGTCTATGATGGCATCCGCAATCTCTCCGGTATATACATCCTCAAAACCGTTATCCCTGATGGTTTTGAGTGTTTTCTCAAGTTCAGGCTGGCGTAATCTATCACCTTCTTTGAGTTTGACACCGTCCGGTACGAACATTTTTCTCGCTTCATCACCGAGACGGTGTTCGAACAGTTCAAGGGTCCGTTCCCATAATGAATGCACTCTCACTTCCGATTCCGCAAGCCGTATTGCCGGGTCGATTAAAGTTTCAAGCGGCAGGGAGGCATAGTTTTCGTGTACATATTTCAGGCCTTTCATTATGCTCGGGATACCGACTGACATACCATGAGTGGAACGCTCATCAAACGGAATCTCCTGACCGTTTTCATCGATGAAGCAGTCCGGTCTGAGCGCAGCCGGGGCTTTCGGATGCGCATTGACCACTTTTGTATCTTTGTTTTTAAAATCGTGGCATAAAATGAAACCACCCGATCCGATGCCGGTGTTCATTCCCTCCACCACGGCGAGGGCGAGCTGGACCGCAATCATGGCATCGAAGGCGTTGCCGCCTTTTTTCAGCATTTCATTGCCTGCATCCGTCGCTTCTTCGACGGCGCTAGCGACCATGCCGTAGTAGCCGGTATCGCCTTTAAGTTCTTCGTCTGGTTCAATATATTTTTGAGCTTCGAAAATTTTATCTATATTAGTCATAAGTCATACTCTCCTGTCTAAACAAACAAACGAACTATTATAATATAGCCGATTCTTAATACTTTAAAACGGCAGCGAGGGAATGACGATGGATATTTTATGGATGAAAAAGCAGCTTAAACATCTGATGCAGTCAATGTATTCAGAGATTTTAAACCTGTTGGCTTCAGCGAATAAAATCATAATGCAGCGAAAACCATATTAAGATCTCAATTTTTAATGCTTTAATCAGCCGGTCCGTGCTTTCGATATTAAGTCATGGTCACGGGACGAACCAACAAACCCCGCCTCAAACATAATAAAAACCGGCACTCTCAAAAAGAGAGCACCGGCTTCAGTCATGCACCAAATTTAATCTTTTTTGTAGCCGTCGACAACGAGATCGACTTTTCCGTTATCCGGATCGATGACAAGGCCGTGGACAGGCACGTTATTATCGAACAGCGGGTGTTCGTGTACTTTTCTGACGCTGTCTTTAACGCTTTCTTCGACACTGTCAAAGCCCTGCAGCCAGTTTTTGATGTTGATTCTCGAGTGTTCCAGAACGTCGAATGTATTGTCGGAAATGCCGCGCTTTTTCATTTCCTCAATCATCGGTTCCGGTTTCAAGGCGCCAAATCCGCAGTCGTGGTGTCCCATTATTACAACTTCCTCGACGCCGAGCATGTACACGGCAACCAGAATGCTGCGTACGGTACTTCCATATGGGTGTGAAATGACGCCGCCGGCGTTTTGTATATGCTTGATGTCCCCGTTTTTCAAACCGAGTGATTTGAAGGACATTTCAGTGAGCCTCGTATCCATACATGAGACCAATACCATTTTCTTATTCGGTGATTTCGTCAGAACATAATTTTTGTATTTTTCATCTTCAACGAAACTTTTGTTGTAGTCGAGCAAATCGTATAATAATGTCATTTTAAACTGTTCCCTTCACATGCGCATTTTCTGCATTATTGTTTTTATTTTCCTTAATCACACTGTCTTTGTGAATGATTGCGTTAATCTGTGCGCCAAGGATGATGATGACGCCGGTGATATATAGCCAGAATATCAGAATGATAACGCCGGCGATGCTCCCGTATGTTGCCGAGTAGTTGCCGAAACCGGATACGTACACGCTGAAGCCCCATGAGGCTACAAGAAACGCGACTGTAGTAAAGATGGTTCCGGGAATTACCGATTTCAATTTCACTTTTATATTCGGGGCAGTCAGGTACATGATCAGGAACACTACGAATACGAGAAGTACCGGTAAAATGCTTCTGATGAGATTCCATACTGTGGAGAACTGGTCGTCAAGACCGATAACTCCGAACATCAGATTTCCAATCTGTCCGCCAAACACAATAAGCACAAATGTAAGTAATACTGATAAAGTTAAAATGATGGTGAAAAATATAGAAAGACCTTTTGATATGAAGAAGTTACGGTTGTCTTCTATATCATAAGCGACATTGAACGCATTCATCAGGGCCGTCATCCCGTTTGATGCTGACCATAAGGTCGCAATCAGACCCACAGACAAGAGGCCGCCGCCTGATGATGTCATGACGTCATCAATGATGCCGGTCAGCATACCCGAAATTTCAGCCGGTGCATAATCCTCGATAAACCCGACAATCATTTCCTGATCGATCTGGAATAAAGGCACCAGAGTCAAAAGAAATATCAAAAGCGGGAATATGGCGAGCAGGAAGTAATATGCAAGCTGGGCGGCCATGCCAGAAGCATTATCTTTTCCGAACTGGAACATCAGTTTCTGCAGGAAGTTCGGATCATCCTTTATTTTTGCGGGCTTATTAATTTTTGATACAAAAAGTGTTTCATCTTTTTTCTTTGATTGTTTTGATTTAAATACCGTATTCTCGACAAAAATGTCATCGGCTTTTTTTTCTTCCGTTTCTTCTTTTACCTGTGAAAGGTAGTTGGAGTTGCTGTTTTCATTCTTCGACATATAAACACCTCATTTAATAAAAGGACCAACCTCGGTCAGTCCTTTTATAGATTTGTTACTTATTTCAATTTTTTCTGTTCACGTTTGTTCATAAAAGTATCTTTTGCATCCATGATGGACTGTTCCAATTCAGGATTTTCTCTTCTGATCTGTTCAACAGTATCTTTCCAGAATAGAACTTCATCTTTCAGCTGCTCAAACTTGGAAGGCTGTCCTGATGTGTTTTGGAATTTATTTTTCGCTTCATCAGGGTGTTTAGCATAGTAGCTGACATCCTTGCCACTGCTGATTACTGACTGACGAGTGCTTTTGTCAATCAAGCTGACCAGTGCCCCAATACCGGCTCCAATTAAAATTGCAGGGATTAATTTGTTCTTCATAATGTAAAATCTCCTTTAAGGTATTTATATGTGATATATCCATTTTAAATCATTTATAAACTTATGTACAAAATATATCCATTTTTTTATTTATATTACTCAACTTTAGTATTATTTGATACTATATATTTATGTATAAATTTGAAGGAGGACAAGTGTTTTGGATAAAGAGACCATGTTGAAAGAAATAGAAGAAAAATTGAAAGTGGTAAATAAAGGTATTTTGAAGCCGGAGGACTTTGATGACAGCCAAAAAGAAGAGATAGAAGATTATCACAAAATGCTGACTTCAAGAAACGATATCAGTGCGATGGAGCAGACAGCAATTCTTGATGAACTGTCCAAATTGAGAAAGTAATTTTTAATAAAAGGGGATTTATCCATGTCTAAGTTAGAAAAATATGCCTCACTTCTCGTGGAAGTCGGGCTGAATGTACAAAAAGACCAGCGGGTCAGTATCAACGCTTCTGTGGATGCACTGCCGCTCGTACGTCTTGTGACCGAAAAAGCATATGAAAAAGGTGCTAAAGACGTAAAGGTCAACTTAAAGGATGACCAGCTGACGCAGCTTCATGCGAAAAATAAAAGTCTCGAAGAGTTCAGCAGCGTGCCGCAGTGGATTATTGACGAGCGCATGTATTATTCAGATGAAAAAGCGGCGTTTTTAAGCCTGACTTCTTCATCTCCTGAATTATTGAAAGGCGTCGACCCTGAAAAACTTCAGGCGATGCAAATTTCTGCCGGAAAGGCATTCAAGGAATATTCCAACCGTATCCAGTCTGATTATCACAGCTGGTGTGTGGCAGGATATCCTTCAGCCGAGTGGGCAAAGCTCGTGTTCCCGGATAAATCTGATGAAGAAGCCGTGGATGCGCTTTTAGACCTCATTTTCTACACAATGCGGGTCGATCAGGAAGATCCGGTTCAGGCATGGAAGGCGCTGGATGAATCATTGCATGAAAAAGTCGATATTTTAAATGATCATCATTTCCATGCTTTAAGATACGAAGCACCAGGAACGGATTTTACGATGGAACTGCCGGAAAAACATCTTTGGGCGGGTGCATCGAGTGAAGATTCAAACGGTGTCAGCTTCATGGCCAACATGCCGACTGAGGAAGTGTTTACAGCACCGAAAAAAACAGGTATGAACGGTTACGTATCCAATACGAAACCTTTAAGCTACGGCGGCAATATTATCGACGGCTTCAAGCTGACATTCAAAGACGGTAAAGTTGTGGAATTCTCTGCTGAACGCGGCGAAGATGTGCTTAAGAATCTGCTCGATACAGATGAAGGTGCAAGATATCTTGGTGAAGTGGCACTGGTCCCGGATGACTCGCCAATCTCCAATACAAAGACTTTATTTTTCAATACTCTCTTTGATGAGAACGCGTCATGCCATATCGCGCTCGGCAGTGCTTACGGCTTCAGTGTGGACGGCGGAAAAGATATGTCCCGGGAAGAACTGACAGAAGCGGGGCTGAACGATTCGATCACGCACGTCGATTTTATGATCGGCAGCGAAGAATTGAATATTTACGGTGTGGATTCAAAAGGTAATGAAACACCGATATTTGTAAAAGGTAACTGGGCAATTTAAGTTATATAAAATACTGTTCACTATCAGCGTCATTTTATGATAAAATATAAGTAATATGGATTATGATGACTTTGTTAGGAGGGCTTTCATGAGTTATATGATGATGTTACTTGTATTGATAGCATTCACATTTGCTATTCTGGGATTCGCTGCTGTTCTTGGGTATTACCTGAACAAGGCATTCCCTGGAAAATCGTCAGTCGAGGTGGATACACCTGAGGAAGCATTGAATAGAAAAATATAATATATTTTAATCAAGAGTGGAGAGGGGATATGGATTCTCCTCTCTTTTTCGATTGTTCTACTTAAAAGAGGCGATTAAGATGGATATGATTAAGATCGATAAAGTGACAAGACGTAAAAATGGTTTATATGATGTGGATTTTTCAAATGGTGATAAAATGACCGTACATGAAGAATCCATTGTACGTCACCGACTGATCAGCGACCGTCAGATGACCGAAGACGAATTGAAAAAGATTTTTGAGGCAGTACAGTATGATCATGCATACGTCGCTGCCCTGAAATATATCAGTTATAAAATACGCTCTTTACATGAAATCCGAAATTATTTGAGTGAAGAATACGAATCATATGTAGTAAAAGACGTTATCGGCCGGTTGAGGGATGAAAATTATGTCAACGATGAACTCTATAGTGAAGCGCTTAAAAATACGATGCTGAACACTTCCGACAAAGGCCCGAAACTTTTGGAGATGGAATTGAAGAAGCACAGAATCGATGAAGATATCATCATGCGTAAAACCGGTGAATTCAATGATTTGATAGATTCTGACAGAATGAATAGAATCAAAGGGAAAGAATTCAAAAAATATAAAGGTTCAAAAAAACAGTTCACCTTGAAACTGCAGCAGAAACTGATGAATAAAGGTTATTATAAAGAGCATTTTGATATGATAGATTTTGATGATGAATTTGATGAAACGCCATATTTTGAGAAGGATTTCTTAAAGGCGTTTAGAAGATATAGTAGTAAATACACAGGTTTTGATTTAAAACAAAGACTGACTAACGCCTTGCTGAGAAAAGGTTACAGTTACGATTTGATTCACAAAAAGATAGGTGAGATGACAGATGAGACCACTACGTTCGATGACGAGACGTGAAATAGAAACGTATATAGGCGAAAAACGTGAAGCGATGAGAAAAGCAGAAATGATGGGTATCGAAAACGAGTATCACGTCAATGAAAGGCAAGTGCTGATTGCCGAAAGCTATTTGATAGATTTGAGCCAGATTGAAAAAGGCAAAATCTATAAAATTGTCAGTAATGAAGAACATTACTTCAAAGTGGAATATATTAAAGGTGTTTTTGCATGGGGCTTCTTTATCGGCGGCAAAGAAAAAGAAACCGGTATCCCTGTAAGTATGCTTCAGTTAAAGCGGAAAGGATAAATTATGCAAGATATCATTTTGCTGAGAGGCCAGGAACTCTCATATGCGAAAGAATCCATACACTTACGAAAACGTATATTGCAAAAGGATGAACATCTGCTCTTAAAAGATGTATCCTTCACTTTATACAGAGGAGAAATGCTGGGTGTTTTAAGCGACTATGAGACACTATATTATTTAAAAGATATGATCACGGGCACAATTGAGCCAAAGACCGGCAAAGTGAAGTCTGAAGCTGTCATAGCAAGCCTCGATGTGATGGATCATGTTCAGAATAAACACCAGGTTCAGATGTTTTTAAGTGAGTTGTTTGATGAGTATATGAGTCCTCAAAAAATGGATGAGAGCCTTAATGAACTGAAGGGAAATCCTTTTTTCAAAAGGTTATGGTACAGGGATGTCAACACTTTGACAAGGACCGAGATGGCTTCAGTATTAATGGAGGCATCTACATATATCGAAGCGGATATTTTTATTTTCTGTAATATGAGCAACCACCTGTCCGACGGCAACAGAGTGCGTTTCAAGGAGATTGTATCGGCTTTTGAAAAAGACGATAAGGGTGTCATGCTGCTCGAGACGGATGTCGATATGATAAAAGGGCTGTCCAACTACTTCCTGTGGCTGAGTTACGGTCAGGTCCGGTATGAAGGCGGCGTTCAAAAAGGCATCGCTCACTATAACAAGTATTTAAAAGATAAGAGCCAGATTAAAAACGTGGACGAAGAAGCGCTTTTTGATCTGAAATGGAAGAGGAATATATCGGAGTATGCCCATTACAAACATAATATGCAGAGACTGAGCAAGAAGCAGACATCATTGATAGATCAGCTCAGCATAAGGCGCATTATCGTGTCACTTGTACTGCTGTTCATCATCATGGCATCTTCGGCGGTAATTTTTATGAATATAAACTTAAGCGGCACCAGTACGGCAGTTGAAACAGAGACGGTGCCGATGGAGGAAGAAGCGGGTATAGAAAGTTTTGTTTACGGTCTTGTGCTGGATGAAACACTGGAAATTGATGGTGAAACATTACCCTATTTGAGTCTCGTCGATATTGTAGAAATTCATGATGACAGCTACACGGTGATTGTGAATGAAGCAGAGCATGAAGTGGATGAATCACATCTTTTATATTTCAATCCCGCGAGCTTATATACGGAAACTTCATTTGATGAACTGCTGCAGTATGCGGACGACACATTCAGAGAAAGCGATCAGTTCTACAGTAGAATGCTGAATCGTGAATCGGAAGATGTAATAGAATCATTTAATCTGCAGGCGGATGATTATCATGGAGAAGTGCCGGGGGTGCCGGTCACTTATCACTTCAGAAATGACCGGGCGATATCCATCACTTTCCCTGCAACGGATATAGATGGTCTGCTTGATGACTATGGCCTGACAGGTGAGCAGCAGGTGTTCAGGGTTGAAGACGGCTATATGATTTTAGATGGAGAAAATGAAAACTGGGTGTACATCAACCGTTAAGGAGGTCATTATGAAACAAAAGATCAATTATTTAATCAAACACTTTTCCTACCAGGTTCAAAATTTTAAATTTCATAATCTGACTCCTTTGTTGATGTATTTCATCAGTGCTCTGTTTTTAGTCATCGGCGGTCTGACATTGACCAACGTAGAAGCGGTCAGATATTTATATCTCGTCATCGGCCTGATGACAACAGTCTGGCTGTTCAGCATGGTAGTATTGAATTGGAATATGGTATTCACAAAAGATTCTATCGTTAAAATCAGATATATTTCCATCTTCTACAGAATCATGCCGACGATTCTTTTTCAAACTTTCATATTCACTTTATTTACGGTGGTGAATTCCGCAATCGTCGCGCTGGCGGTGGACGACTGGATGATCAATATATTTACAATGCTGTACTACATCATTTTGGGACTTCTGCTCATCGTGCCGTTTATTTTATTCTACCTGATGACAGATTCACCGAATTACAGATTCAATGTCATCGTATTCATCATACTCGTTCTCGTTGTCCCGGTCGTATATCTGCCGGAACAGCTGCCGGCGGCACTGAACAATCTGCTGAGCCTGAATCCATTCTATTATGTGGTGAACGGGCTGCAGGCCAATTCGATTGATATCGCATGGAGCATCAACCGTCTGCCGCACGATGTGCTGTTCTTTGCGCAGATGGCCCTGTTGTACTTATGGATATTCAAACTGTATGACAAGATGAAGTTCACATTTTATGATTTCAATAAAAAGAGGCAGATGACGTGATCGTCACAACATTTAAAAAATAAAATCCCGAAATCATTAAAAACGACAGGTGAGCATACGCCCGCCTGTCGTTTGAATTTTGGCAGTTTCAATTAATTATCCAGCAGTTTTCTCTGCAGTTTATCTTCTGAAAACACCCAGCCTGTATAGCTGTGGATGACTTCATAAGTGTCTTTATCCAGGTGCATGATACATACGAATGGATAATGGCCTTCCTTTAAATACCTCAGGTCAATGTACCGCAGTTCAAACGTTTCTCTATCAAGTGATGTCAGTTCATAGCGGTAGATGGATGAAAAGAAGGTAAAAGCCTTGAAATTTTTATCATGTTTGATCGACATGAAAATTTCGTTGGGCAGATATTCTTCTCTGTTGAAACGGTCATAGAAGATGATGTTACCTTGAAAGCTTCTGCCGACATAATAAGCATTTTCAGTCACGGCTATGATGCGCCACTGGCTGAAATGGAGAGTAGGCATGACGAATGTGCGTTTGATATTTTCATTCGGCAGCTGACTGGCCACTTTCCTGATGAGGAAACGTTGCATAAAATATCTGGTAATATAATATAGTATAAGGAAACCATACATTATAAAAAATAATCCTACGGGTGAGAATCCTATGAACCACAGTACAAAATAAAGTCCATGTACAATCAGAATCGGAATATCCACAGTATTTATCGTACCCAGCTGTATCCAGGTGTTATCGAGTGGCCGGAGTGCCTGGGTGCCGTAGGAATTGAATATATCCACAAACACATGCAGAAACACTGCGAGCTGGACCCAGAAATATGTGGGTCCAAATGGCAGACCGAAGGCAAAGTGTGCAATAAGAGTCAGCAGCACAGGCCATATTAGAAATGTGAACGGCAGTGAATGTGTAATGCCGCGGTGGTGGGTGATATATACAGCATTATTTTTCATTTTCATCACTGTGTCTATATCAGGCACTAAAGATGCGCCGACTGCTGTCGCGATGAATCCTGCTGAAATAGCATCGATATTCGGATCAATGGTGGCAAGACCGACCAAAGTCCCGCCCATCAAAGTATGTGTAAGTGTATCCATGGTTTGTGCCCCCACTCAGTGTAATATGTATAAAAATTTAATTAAAAAGGAAAGTCAGTATGTTACAGCCTTCAACATTTAATAATAGCCTACTTGAATGGTACCACTCAAATAAAAGAGATCTTCCCTGGAGAAGAACGGATGACCCATATAAAATCTGGTTGAGCGAAGTGATGCTGCAACAAACTCAAGTCATTACTGTTATTCCCTATTTTACAAAATTTATAACAAAATATCCCACTTTAAAGGATTTGGCGGATGCGGATGAACAGGCTCTGCTGAAGGATTGGGAAGGCCTGGGATATTATAACAGAATTCGTAACTTCCACAATGCAATCAAAGAGGTGAAGGAAAAATATAATGGCGAGGTCCCGGATGATCCACAGGATTTCTTTGAATTGAAAGGTGTCGGACCTTATATCGGCGGAGCGGTTCAGAGCATTGCCTTCAACCATCTGCTTGCTGCTGTTGACGGCAATGTCCTTCGTGTAATGTCACGACTGAATGAAGACGGCCGGGATATGACAAAAGCCAGTGTCCAGAAGTCGGTGAAACATGACATTGAAACAATCATTCCACTGGAAGCAGGAGACTTCAACCAGGCTTTGATGGAACTCGGCGCGACAATCTGTACACCGAGAACGCCTAAATGCATCATGTGTCCGGTCCAGGAACATTGTGAAGCATTCAAAAGCAGCACAGTGAAAAACTATCCGATCAAGAAAAAGCAAACGAAGAAAAAAGAAGAGTTTTATAATGTATATTTCATCGTCAACGATGAGCAGGAGATATTCATCTATAAACAAGAAGGCAATCTGCTTAAGGGCATGTATGAACTGCCGAAATACGATGTGGACACAAACCTTGAAAATATAGAAGAAGAGCTGAACGTAAAGCTTGATGACAAACGTATCTATATAGGCAGTGACAAACATGTCTTCACTCATAAAATATGGTATATGGAAAGTTATTTACTCCATACGAATTCAAAAAATGAATATTTTATCCCTGTGAATGAAGTTCATGAGCTGCCGATGAGTATGGCAATGAAAAAGATTTTCAGGAAATTTACAGCAGATGAATTCCACGAACTGTAAAGTGAATGCCCGTATGTTATAATATAAAAGTATTAACTCTCGAGGTGGTGTGGAATATGGGTGTAGAATCCATACCAAAAGAAGGAACCAAGGTAAAGGTTCAAAGTTATAAACATGATGGCTCAATGCATCGTGTATGGTCAGAAACAACGATTTTAAAAGGCACGGACCATGTAATCATCGGTGGTAACAACCGCACTCTGGTGACAGAAAGTGATGGAAGAACATGGGTAACCAGGGAGCCGGCCATTGTCTATTTCCATACTGAATATTGGTTTAATGTAATCTGCATGTTCAGAGAAGACGGTGTTTATTATTATTGTAATCTATCTTCGCCGTACGCTTATGACGGGGAAGCGATAAAATATATAGATTATGATTTGGATATTAAAGTATATCCGGATGGTAAATATCATCTGCTGGATGAAGATGAATACCAGTTACATAAAAGCCGGATGAATTATTCTAAAGATATCGATGTCATTCTCAGAAGGAATGTCGATATTCTGCAGCAATGGATCGAACACAAAAAAGGGCCTTTTGCACCTGACTTTATAAAAGTCTGGCAGCATCGCTTCAACAGTGACTTTAAGTCGTATTAAACCAATCAACGTGACTGTTGATTGGTTTTTCGAATGTATAAGGAGGATTGTCATTTGATAAGAAGGTATTTAAAATTTGTCAGGCCATATATGTGGCTGATATTTCTAACGATTATCATCGGGATACTTAAATTCGGTATTCCGTTGTTAACTCCGCTGCTCATCAGATATACAATCGATGATATTATCATGCCGGAGGGACTGGCTGCGGACGAGAGAATGACAATGCTCGTTCAGATTCTGCTGGTGTTCGCATTCATATTTGTGGTCATCAGGCCGCCGGTGGAGTATTTCAGACAATATCTTGCTCAATGGACGAGCAACAAAATATTGTATGATATTCGTAAAAAGTTGTACGGGCACCTGCAGATGCTGAGTGCCAAGTATTATTTTGATAATAAGGTCGGAGAAATCATCTCACGTGTAATCAACGACGTAGAGCAGACGAAGGATTTCATAATGACTGGTCTTATGAACATCTGGCTGGATCTTGCCACAATCCTGATTGCTCTTACGATTATGTTCAGTCTTCACGGGCAGTTGACTGTCGTGGCGATGCTCATATTCCCGTTCTATATTTTCGGGGTATGGTATTTCTTCGGCCGGCTTCGCAAAGTGACACGTAACCGTTCGCAGGCACTGGCAGAAGTACAAGGTTATTTACATGAAAGAATCCAGGGCATCAATGTCATTAAGAGCTTTGCTGTGGAGAAGACAGAAGCTGGCCGATTCAATAAGAGAAATGGTAATTTCCTAAATAAAGCGACGACCCATGCGAAATGGACGGCACGGAGCTTCATGGTTGTAAACACGATTACGGATATCGGTCCGCTCCTTGTCATCGGTTTCGGTGCATATCAGGTAATACAGGGCAACCTTACCGTCGGTACACTTGCAGCATTCATCGCTTATCTGGATTTATTATACGGTCCGTTACGCCGTCTGGTGTCATCATCAACAGCATTGACTCAGAGTATTGCTTCAATGGACCGTGTGTTCCAGCTGTTTGATGAAAAGTATGACGTCACAGACAAATCTGATGCCAAAGAGCTTGAGAAGACGAACGGCAATTTGGAATTTGAAAACGTAGGATTTAAATATAATGAAGACGGCCGGCAAGTCATCAATGGGATGAATCTTGAAATCAACAGCGGGGAGACCGTCGCTTTTGTTGGTATGAGCGGCGGCGGAAAGTCGACACTGGTCAATCTGATTCCAAGATTTTATGACGTGACTGAAGGTAAAATCACCCTGGACGGTACAAACATTAAAGATGTGACGACTTCTTCACTCAGAAATAAGATAGGTATCGTCATGCAGGAGAATATCCTGTTTTCTGAAACTGTCAGGGAAAATATTCTGCTTGCCCGTCCCGATGCCACTGATGAAGAAGTGGTGGATGCAGCGAAACATGCGAATGCCCATGACTTCATCATGATGCTTGAAGATGGCTATGATACTGAAGTCGGTGAGCGGGGCGTGAAATTGTCCGGAGGTCAGAAACAGCGTATTGCGATCGCCCGCGTATTTCTGAAAAATCCGCCGATTTTAATATTGGATGAAGCGACTAGTGCTCTTGACCTTGAAAGTGAAAGCATTATACAGGATACACTGCTTGAACTTTCAGCGGAGCGTACGACAGTGATTGTCGCTCATAGACTGTCAACAGTGACCCATGCTGATAAAATACATGTTATCAGTGATGGTGAAGTGGTTGAATCAGGTACCCATAAGGAGTTAATGCGCAGAAAAAGAGAGTATTTCGATCTTTACAGTATTCAAAATTTATAAGGTGATTGTTTATGACAGATAGTTTTCATTCTGATGTGGATATGGAGTTTATGAAGCATGATACTTTAGAAGCGGCAAAAAAACTGCTGGGGCTGGAGATAATAACAAATATCGACGGATGCTTAACCAGCGGTTTCATCACGGAGGTCGAAGCATATCTGGGTATTGAAGACAAGGCGGCCCATACTTTCGGAGGTAAGAAGAACAAGAAGAACGAAATGATGTACAAACCATATGGACATATTTACGTTTACAGTATGCATGGGCATAACTGCATGAACTTTTTAACGACAGACGGTGAACCGGAAGGAATTTTGATCCGGGGTATCGAACCGAATATGGGTATAGATCTCATGAAAGAAAGACGCGGCCGTGATGTCAATCTGACAGACGGTCCGGGCAAACTGACGAAATCTCTCGGCATTACCAGAAATAAGCATAATGGTATGGAATTGAACAATGAAATACTGGTCGTCAAACACGGTAAAAAACCGGTCAACATTTTAGCGACACCGAGAATCGGCATTGATAATAAAGAAGAGGCAGTTGATTATCTGTATCGTTTCATAGTGGATGGTAATCCGCATGTGAGCAGATTTAAAGGTCAAGCAGGACCGGACAATGGCTGGCAATAGCATAAAGAGCACATAATCCTTAAGGGTTATGTGCTCTTTTTTTATCCCATCATTCGGCTCTTCAAAGTACTGAATTCATTTTTCAGCTGGTTATACAATTTATGAACAAAAGGTTTTTCGTTATTTTTCAGTATATTTACATACAAAGGTTGTCTGATATTCAAATGTTCCAAACTGTGCACGACAAAATTTGGATAGTTATGTTTCAATATTTTGGTCTCATCAAAGCTGAGTATGCCAACATGATTATGGTGCATCAGCAAGTACTGTATGATCGCAATATCATTAATATTTAAAACAGAAGACCTTTTAAATTGACTTTCAATATCCATCACCGCATCCAGTGTGACCAAGGATAAATCTTCGAACTCATTTAAAGAGGCTTTGATCGGCAAATTGGTCTCAGAACTTTCACGGAATATATAATAGTAGTTCTGGTCAAATAATAATACATTATTGATATTTTCATTGGAGAACTTATTCGTTGAAACTGCAATATCAAGAGTGTGGTCCAAAAGTTTCTGTTCTATTGTGCTTTCATCGCTCTTTTGGATACTGAAATCAATTTCAGGATTTTCCACTAAAAGTTTTTGAAAGGAATGAAGCACCTTTGTCGTCATGTCAGATTTGGTAATATGAATGTTCAAAGTCTGTGCATCTGCTTTCTTACTCTCTGAAATCTTTTCTTTTGTCTTATCGACAACTTCCAATATTTTCATGGCATCTTCATAAAATATTTTACCTTCTTCAGTAAGTATTATATTTCTGCCTTCCCTTTTAAACAATTCAATTCCCAGGTCATTTTCCAGCAAACCGATTTGTCTTGACAGCGCTGATTGCGCCACGTTCAAAACGAGTGATGCTTCCGTCATATGCTGTAATCGCGCGGTCTCCGTAAAATACAACAATTGTTTTATCTCCATAAAATCACTACCAATCTTATTTTGATATTAATATTATATCATTGATATATTGATTGTATAGGAAAGAATGTGGATAATATAAAATTGTAAAAATATTCAGATGAAAGAGGTGCCGGAAATGTCTTTATATCAAAAAATTGACCAGTATGGACTATATGACTCCAAAAATGAACACGATGCCTGCGGAATTGGTTTTTATGCAAATATGGATAATTTAAGAACTCATGATATAGTACTGAAATCTTTGGAAATGTTGCACAGACTTGACCACCGAGGCGGCATCGGTGCTGATGGGATGACAGGTGACGGTGCAGGAATCATGACGGAAATTCCTCATGATCTTCTGAAAGAGGAGTATTCTGAGCTGCCTGAGTTCGGCCGTTATTCCGTAGGCATGTACATGCTGGAGTCCGGAGCATCTCTCGATGAGTTTAAAATGACTGTTGAAAAAACGATTAATATTGAAAATGAAAAATTGTTTGCATTCAGAGCGGTTCCGGTGGATGAAAGTGCGATAGCCGACCATGTCAAACAGACGATGCCGAGTTTTATACAGGTCATTACGGAATGCCATGATACTCTGGATCTTTATTATTTGAGAAAAATGATTGAACAAAATTTGAAAGCCAATATGGTAGAACATTATGTTTCATCATTCTCAAATGAAACCATTGTTTATAAAGGGTGGCTGAGGGCTCAGCAAATCAAAGATTTTTATATAGATCTTAAAAACCCAGACTATGTTTCCAAGTTCGGCATGGTGCATTCAAGGTTCAGCACAAATACTTTTCCAAGCTGGGCACGTGCACATCCAAACAGATTATTGATGCATAATGGGGAAATCAATACGATTAAAGGTAATGCTGCCTGGATGAAAGCACGTACGAGTCAATGGTTGAAGGATGTTTACGGGACAAAAGGAGAGAAGATTTCAGAAATCATTGACAGTGAGGGCAGTGACTCTGCCATGGTCGACAATGTCCTTGAATTCATGAGTCTTGTCATGCCTCCGGAAGAAGCTGCAATGATTCTGATACCAGAGCCATGGAAATATCAGGGTTACGATAATGCTGCCGTGAAAGATTTTTATGAATTTTACAGTTATATCATGGAACCATGGGATGGACCGACAATGATCAGTTTTTGTGATAATCATAGGATTGGTGCACTGACTGACAGGAATGGACTGAGGCCGGGAAGATATTACGTCACTGATAAAAATGAGATCATCTATTCATCAGAAGTGGGTGTCGTCGATGCAGACGAGCAGGAAATAATTTATAAAGGACAGTTGAGCCCCGGAAAGTTGCTTCTGGTCGACTTCGAAACATCGAGGATTGTTGAAAATGACGAATTGAAAGATGTCATATCATCGAAAAGACCATACGGTCAATGGATGAAAAGGGCTGGTAAAGATTCAGGGAAAGATTTAAAGTTCAAAAGAAATCAATTGGATAATGACCAGCTTCAGTCGATTTTGATCAGATTCGGCTATACAAAAGAAGATATCGAAAAATATATGACACCGCTCTCTTTGGAAATGAAAGACCCTATCGGTGCGATGGGTTTTGATATGCCGCTGGCATTTTTGTCCAATGATACGAAATCATTATTCGATTATTTCAAGCAGCATTTTGCACAGGTGACCAATCCGCCGCTCGATTCATACAGGGAAAAGATTGTAACGAGCGAAATCACATATTTGGGCGGAGAGGGGCACCTTTTGAAACCCGATAAGGATGTAACAGACAGGGTGCAGCTTGAGGGACCTGTCATTGACAACAGTGTATATGAAAGGGTTGATGTCAAAGCTCTGGGGATTAAAAAGATTGATATCACATACAATGGCAGTCTTGAGAAGGCGCTTGATAATTTGATGGAAGAAGCTATTCTGATTGCGGACAAATATGGGGTACTTTTACTGACAGATGAAGTCATACTGGAAGATGAAAGCGTCTATGTCATGCCGCCTCTGCTTGTGACAAGTGCTGTGCATCAGGCGCTGATCAAAGCGGATAAAAGGATTTCAACAAGCATCATCATTAAATCTGCTGAAGTGCGTGAGGTTCATCATGTGTCATCTTTAATCGGTTTCGGTGCCAATGCTGTAGATCCTTATATCGCTCAGGAAACTTTGCTCCAGTACTCTGACGGTAATCTGGAGACTGTCAGGCAGTTCAATGAAGGTCTGACTGCAGGGGTTATCAAAGTGATGGCTAAAATGGGCATCTCAACGGTGCAGAGCTATCATGGTGCACAAATTTTCGAAGCTGTGGGATTATCCAAAAGATTAATGTCTAAATATTTTGGCGGTGCTGTATCGAAAATTGGCGGTTTATCCATAGAAGATATTGATCTGAATATTAAAGAGCAGCAGGATAATAGACTCGAGTACCTGGAATCAGGCAGTAAATTCCAGTGGAGACAGCAGGGAGAACATCACGTGATCAATCCGACTTCGATCAGGATGTTAAGGGAAGCTTGCATGACGAATGACAGAGATAAATATAATGAGTACAAAAATTATATGAATGATAACCATCATTCCAGTATTAGACATTTATTGAAATTTAAAAGTGTGCAGCCCATACCGCTGGAGAAGGTTGAACCTGCAAAAGATATAGTGAGGAGATTCAAATCGGGAGCGATGAGTTACGGTTCTCTGTCAGAGGAAGCACACCAGACACTTGCAGAAGCAATGAACAGAATCGGCGGAAAAAGTAACAGTGGCGAGGGTGGGGAGAACCCTGAACGTGCCACTTTGAATATGGATGGCAGTAATTATAACAGTGCAATTAAACAAGTGGCATCTGGACGTTTCGGTGTAAACAGTGAATACTTGAACAGCGCAAAAGAGATACAGATTAAAGTTGCGCAGGGCGCTAAACCCGGAGAAGGCGGCCAGCTTCCCGGTGAAAAAGTATATCCATGGATTGCTGAAACAAGAAATTCAACACCGGGTGTCGGATTGATTTCGCCTCCGCCTCACCATGATATATACAGTATCGAGGATCTGGCTCAGCTGATTCATGATCTGAAAAATGCTAATAAAAAAGCGGATATATCTGTAAAACTTGTAGCGAAGGACGGTGTGGGCACCATCGCTGCCGGGGTTGCAAAAGCTTACGCGGATAAAATAGTCATCAGCGGTTACGACGGGGGGACTGGTGCCTCGCCGATGACAAGTATTCAACATACCGGCCTGCCATGGGAGCTTGGTCTGACAGAAGCGCACCAGACACTGGTCTTGAACGGGCTTCGTTCAAGGGTGACGATAGAAACGGATGGTAAATTAATGACCGGTCGTGATGTTGCCATGGCGGCTGCACTCGGTGCAGAAGAATTTGCATTTGCAACTGCACCGCTGGTTGTATTGGGCTGCATCATGATGAGAGTCTGCCATAAAGATACATGTCCGGTCGGCATCGCAACACAAAATGGGGATTTGAGAAAGTTGTTCAGCGGTAAGGCCGATCATGTCGTCAACTTTATGAATTTTATTGCAGAGGATATTAGGGAAATATTGAGTGAACTCGGTTTAAAATCGATGGATGAACTGATAGGTCACGTCGACTATCTTGAAATAGACAAAGAGAGAGTGAGTCAGCATCGTATGAGTGACCTCGATTTACAGCCGATTCTTACGATGGTTGAAGGAGACAGGATTAAAAGTGAGGATCAGAAACACCCGTTTGAACATTCCCTTGATGAAACCAGGATTATACCTGATTTTGCCGATGAATTAGAAAAAGGGGAAAGTAAGGCAGCAACATATCATGTAACGAACAGACACAGAGATATAGGAACAAGATTCGGCAGTATGATTACTGGCAGATTCGGCATGAAACAGCTGGCGCATGACCATTATAAACTGAACACGTCCGGTCACGGCGGACAGAGTTATGGTGCCTTTATCCCTCAGGGTCTGACACTGCATCACACAGGGGATTTGAATGATTATGTCGGTAAGGGGCTGTCAGGTGGACGCATCATCGTACAAGCTCCAAATATCAGAACGAGCCATGAAATCATTGCAGGGAATGTCTGTCTGTATGGTGCAACCTCCGGGCAGGTATTTATTAACGGCACTGCCGGTGAGCGCTTTGGTGTCAGAAATAGCGGGGCAGTTGTAGTTGTTGAAGGTCTCGGTGACCACGGCCTTGAATATATGACCGGCGGCCGAGTGGTAATAATTGGCGATGTTGGTAAAAATTTTGCTGCAGGAATGAGTGGCGGCATTGCGTATATCATCAATGATCGTTCATTGATGGAAAATAAACTGAATATGAATACTGAAGCGATAGAAATAGGTTATGTTGAAGACTCTGAAGAAATCGATAAAGTGAGAAATTTATTATATGCACAAAAGTTTTTTACCGGCAGTCAAAAAGCCGGTACAGCCATAGACCAGCTTAAAGATGGCAGACTTCAAGTCATTAAAGTGATACCTGTCGAATTTAAAGTGATGCAGCAAAAAATTCAATATGGTCTCCGTTCTGATCAATCGAAACAGGATGCCGAAATGAATGCATTTTATGGAACAGAGGCTATAGATACAGAAGAACTTGAAAGTATGAATATTCATTAAGAGAGGGGCTCTGGCATATGGGAGAATTCAAAGGTTTTTTAAAATATGAACGCAGAAGCCAGAAAGAAGAAAGTTTAGAAAGCAGAATTCAAAATTATGATGCATATCAGCATAGGTTTTGTAATGATGATGCGAGTGAGCAGGGCGCAAGATGTATGGATTGCGGCACGCCATTTTGTCAGACGGGTTCGAGTGAAGGAAAAGAAACGATCGGCTGTCCTATTGGTAATTATATTCCTGAATGGAATGATCTCGTGTACAAAGGAGATTTCAAGGAAGCATTCCACCGATTGTCTGAAACCAATAATTTTCCGGAATTTACAGGTACGGTCTGTCCGGCACCATGCGAGTCCTCCTGTGTACTTTCAATCAGCGGAGACCCTGTAGCCATCAAAGGTATCGAGCGAACCATTATCGACGAAGCTTTCAAAGAGGGGTGGGTACAGCCCAAAATACCGAAGCATCGTTTAAAAACCAGGATTGCGATTATCGGCAGCGGACCAGCGGGCCTCACCGCAGCAGATGAATTGAATACTTGGGGGCACAGAGTCGATGTTTACGAACGTGATATCAGGCCGGGAGGATTATTAAGGTATGGTATACCCAATATGAAGCTCGATAAAAAGCTGGTGGAAACCCGTATACAATTGATGGAAGATGCAGGCATCAACTTCATATGTAATATGGATGTTGGGAAAGATATCTCTCCGGATGAACTGACCGCAGAATATGATGCCATCATCATAGCATCCGGAGCCAGGAAGCAGCGAGATCTGAAACTCGAAGGCCGTCAGAGCCGAGATATAGAATTTGCGATGGATTATTTGACGGAACAGACGAAAGTTCAGTTAAATGAAAAGATATCGCCTTCAATCACTGCAAAAGATAAGCATGTGGTTGTCATCGGTGGCGGAGATACTGGAGCAGATTGTGTGGCGATGGCGCTTCGTGAAGATTGTAAATCCGTATTCCAACTCAATAAATATGATCGTCTGCCTGATGAAATCGAAGGCAATCCCTCATGGCCGCTGGAGAAAAAGACTTTCAAACTGGACTACTCCCATGCAGAGTATCAAAAGAAGTTCGGCGTCGAACCGAGAGCGTATGGTGTCCAGACAATGGCATATGATGTAGATTTTATCGGTGATTTGAAAGGGGTTAAAACTCAGGTTTTGGGACAGCAGAATTTGACGAATATGACAATGGAAGATCAGGAAAGATACTTTAAGGCAGATTTGGTGCTTCTGTCTATTGGTTTTGAAGGCGTCGAGAGTGAACTTCCCAAAGCCTTTAATATCAGGATGGAAAACAATAAGATTCATGCAGATGATGAAACGTATAAAACAAATCAGGAAAAAGTGTTTACTGCAGGAGATGCAAGGCGTGGACAGAGTCTGGTTGTGTGGGCGATCAAAGAAGGGCGTGAAGCGGCGAAAGAAGTGCATAAATATGCCGTTGGCAATATGTATCACAAAGGCTCTTAAACTCTAGTGTACTATAATAATCTAATTTTGATATTGATAATATATCATTAATGTATTGATTGTATAGGAGGATATTGGCTAATATGGATTTATAGAAATATTTAGAAAAAGTCTAAAGTGAAACACTGTTTTGATTCATCAAAACAGAACGATTTTATAGTGCCGCAGCACCTGCCGGCTGATATTGGGGAATGTCAGCTGGAACAGGGGCACTGTAAAGGGAGAAATAAAACTGTTTTAACGATTTTGGAATCAGTGATTCAATTTGAGCGGACGGCATAATAGCGTTAAGACTTTGATCTGAATATTATCTTATAAAATGCTCCATAGTACTTCCTAATAAAATAGATGAAAAACCCTGAGTGCTTCACTCAGGGTTTTTCATGTTCTGATCAGATATCCATTGTTTCGTCCTGGATATTAATTTTATTTTTCTTGGAATGGAATCTGAAGAAACTGTCAGCAAGACGATTGATTCGTTCAAGTGAATTCGCATATTCATATAATGAAGAAAGTATTTCCATGATGCTGGTATATTGAAGTCTTTCCTCTTCTGTTTCAGCATCATTATAATGACTGATGAAATCATCCATTAAAGAAGTTTCGTAAAGACTCTCGTGAATGCTTTCGTTTGTTACATTCGGTTTAATTTTCTCTGTGAATTTCATGAAAATCTGTTCATGGAAGCCCATTAAATATTCGAGCTCAAAGCGGATTCTGTTTTGAAACTCCTCATCCAGATGGTTGTAGTTATTTTCAAAACGGTTGAATTTACGAAGGAGTTCGAATGCACGTCTTGTGGATGAAATTAAATGTTTGAATAAGATCTTTCTTCTGGCATCGGCAAATCGTTCTCTTCTGAATAAAGAACGTTCCTCTCTGAACCATAAGTACATGGTTTCAAGTCTTACGACACGTTCTCTTAAGGATTCGATATCTTTTTTTACTATTTGATACTCACTCATGTTGCTGAGCTCCAAACGTATATATTTGAAGATGTCTGTCGTGATATTAAAACAGTTGTGATACATTTTCGTTTCATATTTTGGCGGGATGAACACCAGATTAATCAGTAATGATGATAATACCCCGATCATTACGAGTGAAAATCTTATCCCCGCCGCCTCGAGGAAGTCTACTGTTGTCGCTCCTGCTTCGCTGATTTGAGGGGCGTCCATAATCGCAATCATAGTGACGACTGCAAGAGTTGAAACACTTTGTAAGTTAAAAAATAAAAGTGTTGCAAGAACAAGGATAACAGTCAAACCAATCACGATGACGTTATTACCAAATAATAAAACCATTATAATTGCTGAAATTGCACCTAAAGCATTTCCCTGAAATTGTTCCCACGTTCTTACCGCTGAGCGGTGGACGTTCGGTTGAAGTGCAAATACTGCTGCGATGCCTGCAATGAGGCTGGGCTGCAGCCCGAAGAGATGTGTGATGAATAATGTGAGTACTACGGTTAATCCGGTTTTAAATACTCGAGCGCCAAAACGCATGGCACCATCTCCTAAAAGTCATATTTAAAAACATCCTCTACAATTTGTAACGTGTTTTCTATATCTTCATCTGTGTGTGCTGTTGTCAGGAACCAGGCTTCATATTTTGACGGTGCGATATTGATACCACGGTTGATGAGGCCTCTGAAAAACTTCGCGAACAATTCGCCGTCAGTATTTTCTGCTGCCTGATAATTCGTGACTTTTTCTTTTGTGAAGAAAATTGTCAGTGCTCCGTACAGTCGTGAAGTGTTTGCAGGAATATTATATTTTTGAATCAGATTATCAAAGCCTTCCTGCAGCTTTTGTCCTAACCGGTCGAGTTCGTCATAAACTCCGGGTTTTTCCAAAATTTCAAGGCATGCGATGCCTGCCGCCATTGATAATGGGTTGCCGGCCATGGTACCTGCCTGATAGGCAGGGCCAAGCGGTGCAACACTTTCCATTATGTTCTGTCTGCCGCCATATGCACCGATCGGTGTGCCGCCACCGATAATTTTACCCATGGCAGTGAGGTCGGGATAGACTTTCAGTAAGTCCTGCGCACCGCCATACATAAATCTGAAAGCGGTGATCACTTCATCATAAATGACAAGTGAGCCGTTTTCATGAGCGATGTCGTTAATCTCCTCGAGAAAACCCTCGAATGGTTCAACGATGCCGAAATTGCCGACGATCGGTTCAACCATTACAGCAGCAACTTCATCTCCGAAATGTGCGATTGCTTTCTTCAATGAGTCGATATCATTGAACGGGACAGTGATCATGTCCTGTGCCACACCTTCTGGTACTCCTGCGGAATCCGGTGAGCCGAGTTGTGCAGGGCCGCTGCCTGCTGCAACAAGTACCAAGTCCGAATGGCCGTGATAACAGCCTTCGAATTTTATTATTTTGTTCCGCCCGGTATATGCCCTGGCGACCCGGATCGTTGTCATGACTGCCTCTGTTCCGGAATTGACAAACCGGATTTTCTCGAGTGAAGGCATGGCTTCCTGGATTTTATTTGCAAAATCTATTTCCAGTTTTGTCGGCGTACCGTACAGTATGCCGCGACCGCTCTGTTCCACGATTGCTTCGTGTATACGCGGGTGTGCATGACCAGTAATAATCGGCCCGTAGGCACTCAGATAATCAATGTATCTGTTTCCGTCAACATCGTAAAAATATGCGCCTTCTGCACGATCCATCACTACCGGGGAACCGCCTCCGACAGCTTTATATGAGCGTGAAGGGGAGTTGACACCACCAAGTATGATATCGTCAGCGGACTTTTGCAGTGCTTCTGAATTCTTGTGTGTAAACATTCTATTTCATCCTCTTAATATCAATTTGTTCATTAGATATAATAACATAAACGGTGTATGCTTTTAAGTGAATCGTAAGTTCTTGTCGGATTATAATTAGTTTTGTATCATTAATAGTAACTATAATATATGGAGGCATAGATTGTTATGAATAAGTTCCCGAATTTTAAGCTCGAAAACCAGAATGGTGAAATAGTATCCAATGAAGATTTGAAAGATGTTACGGTCATTTATTTTTATCCGAAAGATAATACGCCGGGTTGTACAACCCAGGCCTGTGATATGAGAGATGCAATGGATGATTTAAAAGGGTTGAATGTAACAGTTTATGGTGTGAGTGGGGATTCGAAAAAGAAACATCAGAATTTCATAGCAAAACATGATCTGAATTTTGATCTGCTTGTGGATGAAGACTTTGAACTGGCAAAAGAATTGGATGTATACAGATTAAAAAAGTCGTTCGGCAAAGAATCCATGGGGATCGTCCGTACGACATTTGTCGTGGATGAAAACAGCAATATTCTGAAACGTATGGACAATGTGAAAGCAAAAACACATGCAGAAGACTTAAAATCATTTTTACAAGAGGTATAGGTCGATGAAAAATATAGTTTCTACCATTAACTTGCCGGATGAAATGATTGCCGGTATAAAGAAGGTTTTACCTCAGGCAAACTATGAACATGTCCGCTCAAGAGAAATGACCGCAAAAGAACGGGAGCGTGCAGAGATTTTCATAACATATGGTACGGATATGACGGAGGAACATGTTTCTGAGTTCAAAAATCTCAAATGGATTATGGTAATGAGTGCCGGTCTGGAAATGATGCCGCTTGATAAATTGGAAGATGTGCTGATTACCAATGCAACAGGTATTCATAAAATACAGATGACAGAGTACACGGTTGGACTGATTCTTTCTCATTATAAAGATTTCAATCTGCTGTATGAGGATCAGAAGGCGAAACACTGGCGGAAAAAAGCGTTCACTACAGAGCTTTACGGCAAGTGCACGCATATTCTCGGTACTGGCAGTATAGGCAGCCATCTTGCAAAAGTGCTGCAGGCTTTTGGTGTAAAGACGGTGGGTTATAATACTAACGGCCGGGAAGTTGAAGGTTTTGACCGTACGTATCCTCTGGAAGAATTGATGGATCATATAGACGGTGCGGACATATTGATCAATATCCTTCCGAGTACAAAAGCAACTGTCGGCCTGATAACTGAAGAACATTTTGAGAAAATGAAAAGCGACAGTATCTTTGTCAATATCGGACGTGGAGATATTGCAAAGGATGAAGTGCTTCTCAATGTTTTGGAGGAAAAACAAATTGGGCAGCTCATTCTCGATGTCTTCAACGATGAGCCTCTGGCACCTGAAAGTCCATTCTATAAATATGATAATGTGACAATCACACCCCACGCTTCATCTAAAACAAGCGGATATATTGAGAGGGCCTTCGAGATATTCGAACACAATTTGAAACATATTGATGATTACAGCAAGATGGAAAATGTGATTGATAGTCAGAGGGGATATTAAACTTATAAGAAGTCTTGATTGACAAACAATTTTGGAATTCAGTACAATGATACTAATACCAGTAGTTTAGTTAAAGAAAGTGGGTATCATTATGAAGATGGTAGATGTGGATAAAATTTATGATGAATCTATTGATGCGCTTAAGGAAACAGGCGTCAGAATTACGCCTCAACGTAAAGCGGTATTGAATTTCATGATTCAGTCGGATGAGCACCCAACTGCTGATGATATTTTTAAAGCTTTATCAAGTGAATATCCTAACATGAGTGTAGCAACTGTATATAATAATTTAAAATTATTTAAAGAAACAGGGTTGGTAAAGGAGCTGACTTACGGGGATGCTTCCAGCCGCTTTGATTTTGTAACGGATACACATTACCATATCATCTGCAGTGAATGTGGAAAAATCACTGACTTTCATTATCCGGGTTTAAATGAAGTGGAACAATTGGCAGGCGCTGTCACTGAATATGATGTCAGCCACCACAGATTGGAAATATATGGACTGTGTCCGGAATGCAGATAGGATAATAAGCCAAACAAAAAGAAGACCAGTAGCTACTGGTCTTCTTTTTGTTTCTTCTCTTCTACAAATTTATCTCTTCTATGTTGAACATTATAGTCCAGGTTAAATTCTTCGCCTTCCAATTCTTTATCTATCGTCAGAGGTTCTTTACAGAAGTAGCAGTAATCAACCCTGCCTAAAATTCTGGTCGGGCGCTCGCAGTTTGGACATTCAACGGTAATCACTCTGGCACTGATAATGCCGACCCAGAAATAAATGATTACAGAAAGAATCATAGGTATGAAACCAATCAGTATGAATAATCCGAATAGCCATGGAATCTCTCTGAAGAAGACTCCCAGATACATTATGATGAGTCCGGCGAACACCATTGCAAGGGCGTAGCCTCTGATACGTTTAATCTTATTTGTTTTTCTCTCCATTATTTCACCTCAAAAATTAATATATACATAATAACATATATATGATAATCTAATAATTACATTCTTAACAAGTTAATGACCTGTTAAGAAATTTACAAGAAATTAATATTTCGTATTGACGAATGATTAAAACCTTGATATTATATAAAAGTCGCTAATTTAAGCGAACTCAAACAAGTAAAATCAAACAAAAAAATAGTTTTAAAAAACTATTGACCAACATTCGAAAGCTTGGTATGATGTAAAAGTCGCTGTTTTCAGAGTGGCGCCAAAACACTGACTGCAACAAACGACATCGAAAAAAACTAAATGAGAGTGTAAAATTGACACTTGAATTTATAAAACAGGTCGAGTATAGTTGTAAGAGTGATTCAAAAAACGAGAACATTGAAAACTGAATGACAATATGTCAACGTTTAATTCCGATAAAAGTTTCTATTGAATAGAAACA
>NZ_LFKO01000001.1:16667-90501 GCF_001265075.1 Salinicoccus sp. YB14-2 | reverse complement strand
CCACACCTGTTCCCATGCCGAACACAGTCGTTAAGCTCTCCAGCGCCGATGGTAGTTGGACTGACGTCCCGTTAGAGTAGGACGCTGCCAGGCAATGCTTTACATATTAAAAACTTTATAGTATTATTCTAGTTTGGAGAATTAGCTCAGCTGGGAGAGCATCTGCCTTACAAGCAGAGGGTCGGCGGTTCGAACCCGTCATTCTCCACCATTTAATGCCGGCCTAGCTCAATTGGTAGAGCAACTGACTTGTAATCAGTAGGTTGGGGGTTCAAGTCCTCTGGCCGGCACCATTCATTAGTAGAATGAGCCATTAGCTCAGGTGGTAGAGCATTTGACTTTTAATCAAAGGGTCAGAGGTTCGAGTCCTCTATGGCTCATGCTTCATGCGGGTGTGGCGGAACTGGCAGACGCACTAGACTTAGGATCTAGCGCTTCACGGCGTGGGGGTTCGACTCCCTTCACCCGCACCATTATTTATTTTAATTAGTAAGCGGAAGTAGTTCAGTGGTAGAACACCACCTTGCCAAGGTGGGGGTCGCGGGTTCGAATCCCGTCTTCCGCTCCATCTAATAATACATTAACCTGTTTGCCGGGGTGGCGGAATTGGCAGACGCACAGGACTTAAAATCCTGCGGTAAGTGATTACCGTACCGGTTCGATTCCGGTTCTCGGCACCATATATTATTTGCGCCCGTAGCTCAATTGGATAGAGCGTCTGACTACGGATCAGAAGGCTAGGGGTTCGACTCCTCTCGGGCGCGTTCATAGCGGGAAGTAGCTCAGCTTGGTAGAGCACTTGGTTTGGGACCAAGGGGTCGCAGGTTCGAATCCTGTCTTCCCGACTTGATTCACAATTACTTGTTTATTATAATGGGGGCTTAGCTCAGCTGGGAGAGCGCCTGCCTTGCACGCAGGAGGTCAGCGGTTCGATCCCGCTAGTCTCCACCATTATTATTGATTGAGTTTAACACGGCGGTGTAGCTCAGCTGGCTAGAGCGCACGGTTCATACCCGTGAGGTCGGGGGTTCGATCCCCTCCACCGCCATACGGACCTTTAGCTCAGTTGGTCAGAGCAAACGGCTCATAACCGTTGGGTCGCAGGTTCGAGTCCTGCAAGGTCCACCATCGTTTTAACTTATTATCATACGGAGGAATACCCAAGTTCGGCTGAAGGGATCGGTCTTGAAAACCGACAGGGGCTTAACCGCTCGCGGGGGTTCGAATCCCTCTTCCTCCGCCATTTTTTTTAATATTATTATCGCGGGATGGAGCAGTTCGGTAGCTCGTCGGGCTCATAACCCGGAGGTCGTTGGTTCAAATCCAACTCCCGCAATTATTTGATTTCACTTAAGGTCCTGTGGTGTAGCGGTTAACATGCCTGCCTGTCACGCAGGAGATCGCGGGTTCGATTCCCGTCAGGACCGCCATTTTTTACTTATTTAAATACAGTTGTGGTCCAGTAGCTCAGTCGGTAGAGCAAAGGATTGAAAATCCTTGTGTCGGCGGTTCGATTCCGTCCTGGACCACCTTTATAAATAGCCGGCCTAGCTCAATTGGTAGAGCAACTGACTTGTAATCAGTAGGTTGGGGGTTCAAGTCCTCTGGCCGGCACCATTTATGGAGAGGTAGCGAAGTGGCTAAACGCGGCGGACTGTAAATCCGCTCCTTCGGGTTCGGCAGTTCGAATCTGCCCCTCTCCATTCTAGGGGTATAGTTCAATGGTAGAATAGAGGTCTCCAAAACCTTTGGTGTGGGTTCGATTCCTACTACCCCTGCCATGGCGATCGTGGTGAAGTGGTTAACACACCGGATTGTGGTTCCGGCATGCGTGGGTTCGAAACCCATCGGTCGCCCCATTTTTGGGCTGTAGCCAAGCGGTAAGGCAACGGGTTTTGGTCTCGTCATGCAAAGGTTCGAATCCTTTCAGCCCAGTTTTTTCGGCGCCATAGCCAAGTGGTAAGGCCGAGGACTGCAAATCCTCTATCACCGGTTCAAATCCGGTTGGCGCCTTTAGCACCCTTTTAATATGCGGAAGTAGTTTAGTGTTTAGAACATGCTTCTACCTGAAGCAAGACATAGGTTCAAATCCTATCTTCCGCTCCATTTTATTTTGTATTGTTTCATTAATTAAAATTAATTGTTATATAGAAACCAGCTGCTCATGCAGTTGGTTTTTTTAGCTTCTATAATACATGCGCTTGATGGCTTGAATGTCATGAACCGCATTTTTATTTAAATGGATATAAAAAGAGCGTAAATGTTCTTATAATGAAGTTACTACAATTTAACAAATGAGCATCGAGTCCTATGAAGAGTTTTACATAATTTTTATTATGAATATAAAAGGTTAATATCTTTCTTAAGAATAAATCTGTTGAAAAATCAAGCACAAAGAGATTTAATCTCTGTTTATCACTTTCAAACCCAGCTATAATCCGACCGATTGTCGAGGAGTATTGACATATATCTACACGGAGCCGTCAATGGATTAGGAATCATCTTGTTCAGCGATTAACGGAGCTGTATATATCAGAAATGATCAAGGTCTCCACGATGGATGAGTGCCGAAAGGTATCAACAACATTATCAAAACATTAAAATGCGTAGCATTTGACTGTCGTAACTTAGTATATTTTAGAGATTGTATATTATTGTGAACCGGTTATAGTAACGACAAACAACATAAGAGCCTAGCTCGCATTCTGCGAACTGGACTCAAAAATCTTAGCGCCCGTCATCTGGGCTTGACTGAGAATCAAAAAAAGACTTCCAAACATAGTTTGAAAGTCTTGATATTTCTAGTATAGTACCACCAGTCGGGATCGAACCGACACGGCCTTTACGGCCATCGGATTTTGAGTCCGACGCGTCTGCCAATTCCGCCATGGTGGCATGTGGAATATTTTAAGACAATAATAATATTATAACCGATAGAGTCGATATTTGTCAAGATAAAAAGTGATATTTTTGTATTAAAATTTTGAGGGAATGTTTATTAATCTATTTTGTATTATTTTTAGTAAAACACTGTCTATCTTCTCACTTTATGTTATATTATAAACAAATGTTTATTATTTAAACAAATGTTTTGTGGAGGTGTGGATGTGAACGAAAAAGAGCAGATGGTTTTGGATAATATAAAGGAAAATCCTTTTATATCCCAGCAGGAACTTTCTGATAAGGTCGGTTTATCACGGTCTACTGTAGCTAACATCATTTCCGGTCTGATTAAAAAGGAACATGTACAGGGCAAAGCTTATGTTTTGAATGATGAGTACCCAATCGTGTGTATCGGTGCTGCGAATGTCGACCGTAAGTACTATGTAACTGATCAGTTGATTCATGGTACTTCAAATCCCATCCAGTCAACAAAATCCATTGGCGGGGTAGCGAGGAACATCGGCGAAAACCTGGGCAGGTTGTCACAGGACGTGACACTTATTACAGCTTGCGGGGTGGATAGTGAGTGGGATACGATCAGAACTTTGACCTCACCGTTTATCAATCTTGATTATGTACATCAGATCGGTAATAAGAGTACAGGGTCATATACAGCACTGATCAGCGAGACAGGTGATATGGAATATGGTTTTGCAGATATGGAAGTGTATGATGAACTGAGTCCTGAAGTTCTGATTCAAAACACTTATATACTGAAACGTGCAAAATGTATCATCGCTGATTTGAATATTCCGAGAGCCTCTCTAGAGTTTTTATGCGCCTATGCTGAAAAGCATGATATTAAAGTGGTTCTCATTCCTGTGTCGGGTCCGAAGATGAAAAATCTGCCTCACAATCTGCATGCGGTGAATTGGATGATCGTCAACCGTGATGAAACTGAAGCATATTTCAACATGAAGATAGAAACAGAAGAGGATTTGATGGAATCTGCGCGCAAATGGAACAATGCCGGTGTAGAACATGTCATTGTGACAAACGGCTCCAGTTCGCTTGCATACAGCAGTGAACAAGCCGCCACAATCCACATGATAGAAAAGTCGGAGAAAGTGACAGATGTAACAGGCGCAGGTGATTCATTCTCGGCAGGGGTTGTATATGGCTGGCTGAAGGGGATGGATATAGAAGACACGATTAAACTCGGTATGATCAACAGCAGAAAAACTATAGAAACAAGCTATACAGTCAGACAGGACCTGGATGAACATCAATTATTAAAAAACCTGGAGGAAATCAAATGAAACAATTTTTAAGCATTACAGAAGAAGTACAGAAAGCTTTAGATGAGAATAAGCCGGTTGTGGCGTTGGAATCTACAATTATTTCACATGGTATGCCTTATCCTCAAAATGTGGAGATGGCAAAAGAAGTTGAACAGATTGTCAGAGATAATGGTGCAGTACCGGCCACAATCGCAATTATCGACGGTATGATTAAAATCGGATTAAATGATGAAGAGCTTGAAATTATGGGTAATACAGATGGCATAGCTAAAGTATCCAGAAGAGACATGGCCCAGGTGATTGCAACAAAGCAGCTGGGTGCAACAACTGTAGCATCCACGATGATTTGTGCAGAGATGGCAGGCATCCGTTTCTTCGTTACAGGCGGTATAGGCGGTGTCCATCGCGGTGTGGAAGATACTATGGATATTTCAGCAGACCTGGAAGAGCTTGCGCAGACTGATGTCGTCGTAATTTGCGCAGGTGCAAAATCAATCCTGGACCTTGATAAGACTATGGAATACCTTGAAACAAAAGGTGTCCCTGTAATCGGTTATCAGACTGATGAACTCCCTGCATTTTTTACGCGCGAAAGCGGTATTGAACTTAATGCATCAAGTGACACGACTGAAGAGATCGCATCCATTGCAAAAACCAAGTATGAACTAAATCTTCATGGAGGTATTGTAGTTGCCAATCCGATTCCAAAAGAGGATGCCATGGACAGAGAATATATTGACGGTATCATAGGTGACGCAGTCAAAGAAGCTCAGGAAAAAGGCATTCATGGAAAAGATTCAACACCATTCCTATTGAGTAAAGTTGTAGAAAGCACTGAAGGCAAGAGTTTGGAGACAAATATTAAACTCGTTAAGAATAATGCAAAAATCGGTACACAGATTGCTGTAAATTATCACAAATAAATTAATATAAAATATATCAATTCTGTGACGAGATGTTATAATCATGCTTATATCATATCTGTGATCAGAGGAGACTTGTTATGGGTAAAAACGTTACAATTGTAATTGAATACGGTATTCAAGGTGAGGGCATGGTCAAACATGCTCTGGAATTGGTGCAAAATGATGATATCCTGAATATTCTTGTCGTAGATATCAGTTCGAATGAATTGAAGTATAACAAGGAAGTGGACTTCCAGCTGATTAAAAACCGTGCCGAAGATTTGGATTGTAATTTAGATATTATTGAAACTGTGCCTAAACACGCATTTGAAAAAGCAGTTCAATATGCCCAAAAGAAAAAAACAGATCACTTAATTATTGGTGAAGACAGAGAACAGCTGATGGATCTTATTCTCCAAGGTTCACTGTCGAGTTATATATTGACCAAACTGCCGCAGACCTTTCTGACCTTTATCCCTTTCAACCTGGCAGTGGATAATGATTTCTTTGATTATGCCTCAGGTAAGCGCGTGTTTATTAAAAAAATCGATGGTGCATATACAATAGTGGATAATATTAATGATGATTATGACTATGAAGCAGTATATTATAAATCAAATTTCACTGATTTCGAAACTGGAATCATTTATATATATGTCGGTGAGCGGCTCATTGAGCGCAAAATTACAGACGGCATAGTAGAAGATTTCTGATAAAATACCCTAAACCTTTCAAATATAAGAGGTTTAGGGTATTTTTATATTATAGATACAAAAGGAGTGAGGATTGTGCCAGAGTTTGTAAAGTACTTGAATATGAAACTAAAGGATAATCATATATATTTTATCAGTGATGGGACCGGGAAAAGAGACATTCATAAATATAATGTCGATGATGGGTAAGTCGAACAGGTGACTGACGAAAAACAGAACGTCAGAAAATACTGGTTTGCAGACAATCAGTTAATTATATCGACAGACTTTAACGGTAATGAAAGAGAACAATTCAAGTTGGCAGATAAAAATATATCCCTTACAGACTCTCCGGAATATTACCATTATTACGGCACAACAGTAGATGACAGAATCATCTACTTGAGAAATCACCGGGATAAAGAGATTTTTGAAATGCATTCTTCCAGTTTTGACGGTAATAGCAAGCTGTTGAACACTTTCGACAGGCCCACTAAAGTTTTATCCAAGTATGATGAAAACCGTCTATTGATCAGCCAGGACGTGACGAACATCAACCAGCAAATTTCCCTATACGATATGGCAGAAAATGAAATCCAAACACTTCCGTTTCCAAAAGGGCGTTTTAAAAATTACACTGCGATTGATGACAGCCAGGCAATATTCATCAGTGACTATAGCAATGGCTATTTAAACCTTTATACGTTGAATAAAGAAACGTGGGCTTACGAAAGAATCACAGATTTTAAATGGAATATAGAACACTTTACATTGTCAACTGATAAGAACACAGCTTACTTGACTTTGAATGAAAATGGATTTTCCCGCCTTTACAAATTTGAGATAAACAAACGCCTGTTGACGAAAATCGCACTGCCTTTTGAAGGGGTCATCCATTCATTTAAGAAAAATAAAGACCATCTTTACTTTTTATATTCAGGCATGTCAGAACCGCATCATTTTTACCTCTATGACCTGAATGACGGATTACTGGAAAAGTTGTTCGGCAATCCGTCCATTGAAGCCGAAGTATCCATATCAACAGGTACTTATATATCATTTGATGATTTGGATGTCCCGTATTATTTATATGAACAACGAAAGAAAGGCGTCAAAACCGTCATCAATATTCACGGCGGTCCGGAGTCACAGGCGCGGCCCGAATTTAATGAACTGTATTATAAATTATTTAAAGAAGGTTACCAGATTGCAGTGCCGAACATACGGGGCAGCACTGGCTGCCATAAATTTTATATCGGTCTGGACGATAAGGAGAAGCGGCTGGATGCGGTGCGGGATGTTGTTTATTTGAGAACACATTTAATCAATGTTCACGGCGCCGATGGTGAAAATACTTTTATAATGGGGAAAAGTTACGGCGGCTTCATTACACTTTTGTCTGTCACACAGTACCCTGAATTGTGGAAAGGGGCCGTGGATATCGTCGGCATATCGCATCTGAAGACCTTTCTAAAAAATACATCAAAATGGCGAAGAACACTGCGTTCCCATGAATACGGCTTTATCGGAGAGCATGATAAATTCATGAAGAATATCGCACCACTTGAGAATGCTGCAGCAATTCAGGCGCCGTTAAGAATATTCCATTCCAAACATGACGCCAGAGTGCCGTACACCGAATCCGAGCAGATGTATGAGAAGATGAAGCGTCATGGTAAAGATGTAGCGCTTGTGATATATGAAAATGAAGGACATCAATTTCTACATACAGAAAATATTGATGATATGAATAACGAGATTATAAAATTTTTTAATCATTTGAGTGATAATAATACCTAAAGCACTTAAACAGGCTGTTTGAAGCGTCATTTCTGACTTATGTGCAATAAAATACTTCGAAATTGAGTTTTTTTAAGGTTCCTACTTTCTTTTTGTAACTAAGTGTATTATTATAAATGTATAGAAAAAATAGCAACAAAACACGGAGGTTTTCTTAATAATGACTAAATTTGTAGCAGACAACGTTCACTCGGAAGTAGAATTTTCGGTAAAACACATGATGGTGACTAAAGTAAAAGGTACTTTCAATGAGTATTCAGTAGAAATCGACACAGATTCTATGGACAACTTTGAAAATGCGACGCTGACAGCTTCAGCAAACGCAGCGACAATCAACACTGGTGTAGGCGATCGTGACGGCCACCTTCAATCAGAAGATTTCTTTGATAGTGAAAAGTACCCGACAATCACATTCACTTCAAACAACATTGAAAAATCAGGTGATTCTTATAAAGTGACCGGCGACTTGACTATCAGAGATGTAACTAAAGAAGAAACGATTGTAATGGAATATAACGGCCAGGGTAAAGATCCGATGGGCGGCGGAACTGTACATGGTTTCGAAGGTTCATTCCAGATCGACCGTGAAGACTACGGTTTAACTTGGAACGCGTCACTTGAAACAGGCGGCGTTCTTGTAAGTAAAGACGTTAAAGTCAACCTTGAGCTTCAGTTCCAGGAAGCTCAGTAATAGATACAGCCTTTACCACACCCTTTGGGTGTGGTATTTTTAATTTAAATGACTTTATCAATTCACTTATGAATGTTGAGGAATCTATATGCGTGAAGAAAAAATTATCAGTTCAGTTAAAAAATATGTCGAAGATTTTCATGCGGGTGATTCGACGGGGCATGATTTTCATCATGTGATGAGAGTGTACAGAAATGGATTGCATATCCAAAAAAATGCAGGCGGTGATTATTTTATTATCGCTGTTGCAAGTCTGCTGCATGATACGATTGATGACAAGCTGAATGAAAGTGACCATGCAATTGAAGATGCAAGGGATTATTTGAGAGACTTCGGCATCGAGGAAGCGGTTGTCGAAAGAATACTGTATGCAATGCAGGCCGTATCCTTTAAAGGCGGTAATAATGCATTTAAGGTAAAGAGCATTGAAGACAAGGTCGTTCAGGATGCGGACAGACTGGATGCACTCGGGGCCATCGGTATCGCAAGAACATTTATATTCGGCGGCGCGAAAAATCATGAGATGCATGACCCGGAAATGGGTGCAAGATCAGATATGACCACAGAGGAGTATCGTCAGGGAAAAAATACGATGATCAATCATTTCTATGAAAAATTGCTTAAACTAAAAGATCTGATGAACACGGATAGTGCTAAAGCGCTTGCTGAAGAGCGTCATCGTTTCATGGAAGACTATCTCGATCAATTTTACGGAGAATGGCAGGGAGTAAAATAATTACTCTAGCCATTTTTTCAGTTCGCGGACAACTTCTGCAAGAGGCAGGCCAACGACCGTATTATAGTCTCCTTTAATCTCTTTGACGAGCACTGCACCCTGACTTTGTATGCCATATCCACCTGCTTTGTCAGAAAAGTCATCAGTTTGTAAGTAATTTTCAATATCTTGTTCGGTTAGATCATAAAATGTCACATCTGTTTTAGAAACGATCATCTTTTCATCATGTAATGAACGGAGCAGGCAGGCGGTGTGTACTTGATGTGTCTCACCGCTGAATTCTTTAATCATCCGGTAGGCGTGTTCTTTATTTTGTGGTTTTTCATAAATGATTCCGTCCTTCGATACAACGGTATCAGCGGTTAAAATGACTTCCCCCTCGAATGTTTCTGTCACATCGGACTTTATTTTCGCGAGGGCCTTTACTTTCTCAACCGGTTTTGTTATGGTTACTCTTGATTCATCTGCCGATTGCTTTCGAGGTTCATATTCGATGTTGACCTGATTCAGTAAATCTCGTCTGTGCGGTGAAGATGAAGCTAAAATTAATTTCATATAAACATCCTTTTTAATATATTATTACATATTTAATGATAGCTCACGAGTGATGAATTCGAATGTTGAAACAGTTGACGTTAAATGAGTTATGAGATGTTTTGTTGTATCAAATACTTGAGAGGTGAAATCGATGAGAGTGGAGCTCACGAAATTTCGTGTTAAAGAAGGCAAAGGCAGGCGCGTTGATGCATGGATAGAGTATATGCATGAAAACATGGACGATGTACTCATGAACCTGGAAGGGGAAAAAATGTATGTCGAAAGTATATTCAGGGAAAAGTTCAATAATGTTGAATATTTATATTGGTACAGCGTGCAGGAAGAACAGGAAAACGGCACTGATGAAGTGACCAACCAGAAAATTGATGAAAAGCATCTCGAGTTTTTTGATGAGTGCATTGATAAGACTTTCCGACCTGAAGATATGTCAGCAGCATGTGTTATGATTCCGTCACGCATCAGAAGTGCGATGGAGAGCAGGTAGATGTTTGAATAAGTGAGTGACTGAGAGTAGGCTGAGCTTACTCTTTTTTTTAATTCGGAGGGATAATATGAGCGAAGTAATTTTAAAAAGGCTATCAGAGATGACAGACGTTTTCTGGCTGAATGATAAATATGAACCTTATGATCTGACTTCAGAGGACGGCGTATTTACCATTGAGGATATTAAGACGACTGAAGAGAGACTGATGAAGTTTGCACCGCTGATAAAACAATTGTTTCCTGAAACTGAAAACAGCGGTGGGATTATAGAATCGCCTGTTGAACGGATTGAAAATATGCAACGCTATTTAAATGAAGCTGAAGGAGCAGATCTGACAGGTGATCTGTATATTAAAAGGGATGACATATTGCCGATCTCAGGCTCGGTGAAAGCACGTGGAGGCATATATGAAATATTGAAGTATGCAGAAGAACTGGCAGTGGAATACAATCTGATTGATGTTGGGGAAGATTACGCCCAATTTGTATTAGAACGCTTCAGAGCGGTGTTCAATCAATATACGATCGTTTGTGCCTCAACGGGTAATCTGGGCTTAAGCATAGGCATTATGAGCGCTGAACTGGGTTTTAAAGTGGACATCCATATGTCTGTAGATGCGAAACCGTGGAAAAAGGCATTGCTCCGTGATTATGGTGTGACTGTGATCGAGCATGAAGATGACTACAGCAAGGCGGTAGAAGCGGGCAGAGATGAAGCCTTGAAGCGGAAAGATTTTTATTTTGTAGATGATGAAGACTCGGAAACTCTGTTTTTAGGCTACGCAGTCAGTGCGTTGAGACTGAAACGTCAATTGGACGAAGCGGGAATTGAGATCAACTCGGACAATCCGTTATATGTATATCTCCCATGTGGTGTCGGCGGTGCGCCTGGCGGCATTGCATTCGGCCTGAAAGAAATATTCGGAGACAATGTTCATCCGGTATTTGCAGAACCGATAAATTCGCCCTGCATGCTGCTCGGGGTGTTGAGTGGTAAACATGATGAAATATCTGTGCGTGATATCGGTTTGGATAATGTGACGATTGCTGACGGACTTGCTGTAGGCAGACCGTCCAAGTTTATCGGTAAGACAGTGGAGAAGATGATTGAAGGGTTTTATACCGTCCATGATGAGGCGTTGTATAAAATGCTCACGAAGTTATGGGATACAGAGCAGATGAAACTCGAGCCGTCTGCACTTGCAGGCATGATCGGTGGCTACAGATTACAGTCCGAACGGCCGGATATGGTTCCAGGGACCCATCTTGTATGGAGTACAGGCGGGAATATGGTGCCTGATGACTTGTGGAAGCAGGACTATGAACATGGACTGGAACTGCTGGATAAGCAGAGTGATTAACTGAAGAAAACGGACAGCAATGAAGTTCTAACCATACTGTGCTCTTAAACTTGAAATCTTTGCGCTATGCTCCAGGAAAGGTTTTTTTGGGAGTAGGTATTGAAGTAGTAAAGGCAGACATCAAAGTACTTGGTCATATGGCAGAAGAATCCAAAGGGAAAGTTGAATTTGAATATGATTATTTCCTTTGGGGCTGTGAATATTATTTGGAACACGGTAAAATGATATCTGATGAAGGTGCAGAAAATTGCGTGATTACGATGCTATTATTGAAAATCTTGCACCAGTTACTGATAAAGCATAATTAATTGCTTCAGTCAGACAGGGGAGAAGAATATGAAAATCATTGTAGGCATGGACTCTTTTAAAGGAAGTCTTTCTTCAAAGGAAGCGAATCAAGCGGTTTCAGAAGGGATCAGGTCGGTGTTTGGAGATGCGACAATAAAAACCTACATCATGGCTGACGGTGGTGAAGGTACGACCAGAGCACTGATAGAAGGTATGAACGGTATCTTGAAAACAGCATCTGTTACAGGTCCGCTGGGTGCCGTGGTTGATGCTGAGTATGGATTCGTCGATGATGACAATCTTGCCATCATCGAAATCGCAGAAGCATGCGGACTCCCTTTATTGACGGATGATGAACTGGACCCTTACACAGCGACGACATATGGTGTCGGTGAGATGATTGAACATGCATACGAAACGGGAGCGAGGCAGTTCATCATCGGACTCGGCGGCAGTGCGACCAATGACGGCGGTGTCGGTATGCTCCAGGCACTCGGATATCAGTTTTTCGATGAGCATGGTGTGGAGATTGAACACATCGGCGGCGCTCTTTTAAAAATCGATAAAATAGTAAAGACACCTGAAGCTCATAAGTACGAGGACTGCAATTTCAGAGTGGCGTGCGATGTTAATAATCTGTTGTACGGTCCTGATGGAGCAACTTATGTATTCGGCCCTCAAAAAGGAGCGGCAAAAGACATGCTGTCTGACCTGGATGCCGGGCTTAAACACTTTGCTGAAGTGACTGAAAGTGAGATGGATATTGATATATCTAAAGTTGAAGGCGGCGGGGCTGCAGGCGGTCTCGGGGCTGCATTCCATGGCTACTTGAGTGCGGAACTGGGGTCAGGCATCGGACTGATCATCGAGATTTTGAACATAGAAGAGGAAATCACAGATGCAGACCTTGTCATCACCGGGGAAGGGCGGCTGGATGCACAGACTTCCATGGGCAAAGTACCTGCAGGTCTGGCAAAATCAGCTAAAAAGCATGGTGTCCCGATCATCGCATTCGGTGGCAGTCTGACCAACGATGCCTACGAACTGGTGAATCAAGATCTGGACGCAATATTTTCAATCCAGCATTCCCCGGTATCTTTGGAAGAAGCGATGAAGAGCAGTACGACAAGTTTTAATTTAGAAAAAACTGTGAGTCAGGTAATGGCGGTTTTCTCATTGAATAGATAACATTAGAAACTCCCCAATCTCACAATTTAGATTGGGGAGTTTGCGTTTACATATCTTCAATGAACTCCTTGATGACGACCGCCTGGTTGTGTTCTTCGTCTTTAGCTGCAAAAAGCAGTGTGACATTATGGCCGTCTGAGTCTTCTTTCAACTGTTTCAGGTCTTCTTTATGATCTTTCAGTTCTTTTTTATATCTCTTCTTAAATTCATCCCATTTATCCGCATCGTGATTGAACCACTTTCTGAGATCTGTCGACGGTGCAATATCTTTCATCCATTCATCGTGTTCAAGATTTTCTTTCTTGATGCCTCTCGGCCACACGCCGTCAACGAGAACACGTTTACCGTCCTGCTGTGAAATATCATCATATACTCTTTTAATTTTAAGCATTATTGCTGTCTCCTTTCATTAGCCTTATCTTTCAATACCCGTTTTTCCTGAATTAAATGATTGAACTCGCGGTCCAGCGCTTCACTCGGTTCGATGGATAACTTTCCAAGGATTTCAGCGATTTTATTATCGAGAATCATCAATTCTTCCTCCGTGTCATCGATGGGAGATGCCTTCTGGTCACTGATCAGTCTGCCGTCTTTGACTGCATATTCGATGTCGGTGACACTATCTCTCAGCACTTTGTCATGGGAGACCAGGATGATGGTGGCAGGATGGCTTTCAAGCATTTCCTCCAGAGCCTCAAGTGTATGAATGTCGAGAAAATTCGTCGGTTCATCCAGCATGAGCACCTGGATGTCCGACAGCAGTATTTTAACAAGCTGGACTTTAACACGTTCACCGCCGCTGATGACTTTGACTTTCTTATGAACCGCCTCGCGTCTGATACCGAGTCTTGCAAGTACAGTCCTTACCGTCGTTTCATCATATTGACTGGTGACAGAGATATTTTCCATGATTGACATTTCATTATCCAGTGATTCCAGCTGCTGATAGAAATAGCCGATTTTTAATGTTGAATCTTTATATTTTTTATTTATATGGTTGAGCAGTGTCGTTTTACCGCTGCCGTTTGAACCAGTAATGGCGACTTTTTCACTGGCTTTGACGAATAAAGTCCCATCTTCAATGATATTCTTGCCGTCCCGTTTAATTTTTTCGTGCTCGATTCTGATAATCGTTTTGTGGCCGAGTGACTCCATGTACTGGGTATGGAACTTAACTTCTTTTTCCACCTTTGGTTTCTCTTTTTTTTCCAGCTGATCGAGTCTCGACTGCATGCCTTTTGCAACTTGATGCAGTCTCTTCTGCTGCTTGTTGTAATAGGGCGTCTCGACTTTCGTTCCGTCCACACGGTTTGCCTGATAGGCCTGTTTCTTTTTATTTTCGACCGCGTTTTCAAGCTGAGCTTTTTTGTTTACATACTGTTTATATTCTTCTTTTGCCCGTTCGAACTGATGGTCTTTCATCTCTTTGTATCTATCATAGTTGCCGGGATAAACTTTTATCTTTTTATCTTCGATTGACCAGATTTCATCAGCAATGCGGTTTAAAAACCCGCGGTCGTGGGATGCGATGATTTTAATATTTTTGATATGGTTCAATTTGTTCACGAGTGATTCCGTATTCTGTTCATCCAGGTGGGTTGTCGGTTCATCGAGCAGCAGCATGCCGGCATCACGGTTTAAAGTCCGGTCCAGATATAGTTTAGTCGTTTCTCCGCCGCTTTTCCCAATATCACTGTCTTTAATCTGTGGGATGAGCTGGACGGTGTCATCGGTGTAGCGTTCAGGCTCGGAAAGAATATGGTTGAACAGGGTCGTCTTCCCGCTGCCGTTTCTCCCGATCAGACCGATTGTCTTATGCTCCTGGATTTGCAGGTCATCGGCCATAAGCAATGTTTCTCCGTTAATCTCTATGTTCAGATTGTGAATTTTAAGCATTAAAAAACCCCCGATTTTATGAATCGAACCAGGGATAATCAGCCTTTATATGTTATAATAATATGCATTATAAAGCATATTATTCATATAGTTGAGTGATAGTAAGGCATGGTATTATCCTGATCCGACATTTTCTGCATCAAAAAATAAGCATGAATATGTCTGTTGAAAAGGATAATTTACTCCATCGGCCTCATTCACTCCTTCGAATATGATTAGTTTAATATTATACTATTTCGACGAGGAATTCAAAGAAGGAAGGAGGATTTTCATGGACCGTCATGAATTTAAACAGAAAGTAATCGATTACGCCCACAGTATCGGTATAGATGAAATCGGCTTCACGCATGCTGAGCCATTCGTGGAATATAAGGCGAAGCTCATCGATTATCTGGATAAAGGATTCGCATCCGGTTTTGAAAAGGGTAGTGTGGAAGAGCGGACCAATCCGAAAGCCAGTCTGCCGAATGCCAAGAGCATCATCGCTATCGCCGTCGGTTATCCGAACAAGCTGCCGGATGCGCCGAAGGGCAGAAAGGGCAGCCGCCGCGGTATTTTCGCCCGCGCATCCTGGGGCATGGACTACCATACACTGTTAAATAAAAGACTCAATAAGCTGGATGAATACATCAAGTCACTGAATCCCGACATTGAAACGAAATCGATGGTTGATACGGGTGTGCTCAGTGACCGGGAAGTTGCCCGACGGAGCGGTCTCGGCTTTATCGGCAAGAATGGTTTCGTCATCAATCCGAATCTGGGCACGTACTCATATTTGGGCGAGATGATCGTCAGCTATCCTTTTCCACCTGACGAGGAGCTGATCGACTCTTGCGGAGACTGTAATATATGTGTCGACAGATGTCCGACAGGGGCGCTGGTCGGCAACGGTCAGCTGGACTCGAACAAATGTATTTCATTTTTAACCCAGATCAAGGGATCGATGCCTGATGAGTACCGGTCGAAAATCGGGAATCGTCTGTACGGCTGTGACACCTGCCAGCAGGTATGCCCGAGAAATAAAGGTATCAACACCGATCATCATGAAGACATCGTACTGGAGCCGGAAATCTTGAAACCGGAACTGGAGCCGCTGCTTGAAATATCAAACAGGGATTTCAAGGATAAATACGGGCATCTTGCAGGTGTCTGGAGAGGGAAGAAACCGATTCAGAGAAATGCTATAATTGCCCTGGCGCATTTCAAGGAATCGTCCTCAGTGGATACATTGAAACGTGTTGCTGAAAATGATCCGAGACCGATGATCAAAGGGACGGCCTACTGGGCAATCGGTCAGATACAGGGAAGCGCAGCCATCGGATATATCAATGAAAGGTATCCGGAGGAACAGGATGCAGAAGTGAAAGAGGAAATGCTGAAAGGCATTCAGGAAGTCAGTCGTTAAAGATAGAGAGGAAACAGTCATGCCAAACCATATCGTATTATTTCAACCGGAAATCCCTCAGAATACGGGGAATATCGCACGCACATGTGCAGCAACAGACACGACCCTGCATCTGATCAGACCGCTCGGCTTCAGTGTTGAAGAGAAGATGGTCAGACGTGCCGGTCTTGATTACTGGAAATTTGTAGACATTCATTATTATGATTCCATTGAAGAATTCTTTGAGCAGAATCCGGGGAATTATTATATGCTGTCCAAATTCGGGAAAAAGTTTCATTCCGAAATGGATTACTCAAATACAGGGGAAGATCATTACTTCGTTTTCGGCCGTGAAACAAGCGGCTTGCCCGACTGGGTGAAAGACAACTATAATGAGTCATTGTTGAGAGTACCGATGACGTCGGACGTCAGATCGTTGAATCTGTCGAACACAGCAATGTTATTGGTATATGAGGCTTTAAGACAACAGGGTTATCCAGAACTTATTTAGGAGGAACTTTACAACATGGATCAATATGCAGTCATAGACTTACTCAAGAACCACCGTTCAATCCGTAAATTTACTGAAGAGAAATTATCAGATGAAACAATTAAAACGCTTGTGGAAGCGGCTCAGAGTGCGAGCACTTCAAGTTACGTTCAGGCTTATACAATCATCGGGGTGACAGATCCCGAAAAGAAAAAAGCATTGAAAGAAATCAGTACGCAGCCATATGTTGAAAACAATGGTCATTTATTCGTCTTTGTTGCGGACTACAGAAGGCACAGAGATTTATCTATAGAGAAAGATGCACCGATCAATTACCATCTGACAGAGCAGTTCATCGTCGGTACTGTGGATGCAACACTTGCAGCGCAGAACCTTGCGGTCGCAGCTGAAAGCATAGGACTTGGCATCTGCTTTATCGGTTCACTCAGAAATAATATGGCAAAAGTGATCGAGATACTGGAACTGCCTGAGGGCACATTCCCATTATTCGGCATGGTGGCAGGAGTTCCTGCACATGAGGGAAGCATTAAAGAGAGACTTCCTTTTGAAGCGGTATATCATGAAAACGCATATCAGAATCTGGATGAAACGAAAGAGGATATCGACAAGTACGACGAAAGTATCAGTGAATACTATAAACAACGTACAGACGGAAAGAGAGAAGACACGTGGAGTGATCAGGTCATCGGCATGCTTAACAAAAAGCAGCGCCTAGATGTAGATGCAGTCGTGAAGAAGCAGGGCTTCCTCGGCCAATAAAAAACAACCAGTCCATTGGACTGGTTGTTTTAATTTCAGAAAAAGATTATTTGATTCTTTCTTCGCCGTCGTCCTTGTAACCCCACTCAGATTCACGGCAAGCAGTTAAAATTGCAGTTAAAAACGCAATACATACCATTAAGATTAAAAATGCATCCATCAGTCTGCCTCCTAGCGTACTCACTTATATATTTAACATTATATATTATTATACCACATTTAAAAAGAGAAATTTAAAAGAATTTAAAACAGTTGGTGGGGAATGTTTTATTGGAAATAAAGACCGTCAATCCGTGGAGTGCCCTTATTTAAAACGATAAATTTATATTAAATCGATGTTTTAAGGGCGTTCGGTGTTATTTTTGTTAAAATAATGGGTAAACTAACTATGATATGTTAAAACACAAATTTTGGAGGAAACGATTATGGCTATGAATTTTAAAATTTTTGATGACAAAGAAACATTCAGTGTATATATTGCGGATATTTTAAGAAAGCAGGTCCACAATAACCCGGAGAGTGTGCTGGCTGTTGAGATGAATGAAGATTTGGACTGGGCTTATGAAAAGTTCATCGGTGAGACAAAACAGCATCCTGCAGACTTCTCGCAGGTTCACATTTCCACTGTCGGCAAGCCTCAGACGGATATACTGAACAAACTTCAGATTCCAGAAAACCAGCTTCATACAGATGGTTCAAGCGATTCTCTGCAAAATATTTTAAAAGATAAAAAACAGGTGAGCCTGGGATTGTTATATTTAGACGCTAAAGGCAATGTCGGTTTCAATAATGAAGACAAAAACGAATCATTATATGATTCGAGAGAATTATTTATTGTTGCAACAGGTGCAGATAAAGCAGAAACAGTCAAAGAGCTATACAATTCCAAAGAAAATAATCAGGATGCATTCAGCCAGATCAAATCACACCGCATGGTAACTGTAGTGCTTGACCGCGATGCGGCATCAAGTCTGGATCCTGACATAGTGGAATACTACAGCTACAAATTTGCATAAAATTTTAAGAGGTGGCATGCGATGAAGAAGAAAGAATACAAAGAAGATTATTATGAAAACAGAGAAAATGAAGATTATAAAGAGATGGTGGAACCTGATGATAACACCATGACTTATGACATGGAGGATGTGCGTGAACTCGGCAGGGAAATGGAGCAGCTTTCCCAAAATGCGGATTATCCGATTGACACTTCAAATGATGAATCTCACGAAGATCAAAAAGAAAATAATGAATAACAGATGAATCCTCTGGTAAATTAGTATAAAATGTTGATAAATACTAATTTACAGGAGGTTTTTTTCATTGTCTTACAGAATTGAAAAAGATACTATCGGAGAAATCAAAGTACCAAGTGATAAATACTGGGCTGCCCAGACGGAGCGCAGTCGTCAAAACTTCCCGGTCGGTAAGGAAAAAATGCCGATTGAAGTGATTGTTGCTTTTGCAGAACTTAAAAAAGCGGCATCTGTTGCGAACAACAGCCTGGGCAAACTTTCTGACAATAAGCAGGAAGCGATCGCCTACGCTTGTGACCGTGTGATCAACCGTGAACTTGATGAACATTTCCCACTTGTCGTATGGCAGACCGGAAGCGGTACACAGAGCAATATGAACGTCAACGAAGTGGTCAGCTACGTTGCCAATGAGTACTTGAAAGAAAAAGGTATTGAAGAGACTGTTCACCCGAATGATGACGTGAACATGTCCCAGAGCTCAAACGATACTTATCCGACAGCCATGCACGTGGCATTGCTTGTATCTGTAGAAGATCAACTGCTGCCAGGGCTGATGAAATTGAAAAATACTTTCGAAGCACAGGAAGAAGAGTTCAAATCCATCATTAAAATCGGGCGTACACATCTTCAGGATGCGACACCACTCACGCTCGGCCAGGAAATCAGCGGCTGGAGATATATGCTTGAAAAATGTGAAGAGCTGATAGAAGAGTCGAAAAAGCAGTTGAGAAACCTTGCAATCGGCGGCACAGCGGTCGGTACTGGTATTAACGCACACCCGGAATTCGGCTCACGTGTTGCCAATGAACTGTCCGTTCAGACGGGTTACCAATTCGTTTCCAGTCCAAATAAATTCCATGCACTGACTGCACATGATGAGGTTGTTTATTTGCACGGTGCACTTAAAGCACTTGCAGCCGACCTGATGAAGATTGCGAATGATGTCAGATGGCTTGCTTCCGGACCACGTGCGGGTATTGCCGAGATTGAAATACCTGCAAACGAACCGGGCTCATCAATCATGCCGGGTAAAGTCAATCCGACACAGTCAGAAATGCTGACGATGGTTGCTACCCAGGTGTTCGGCAACGATGCAGCGGTCGGTTTTGCGGCATCACAGGGGAACTTTGAATTGAACGTCTTCAAACCGGTCATTTTGTATAACACGCTACAGTCCATCTACCTGCTTGCAGACGGGATAGTGACATTCAATGATAAATGTGCAGTGGGCATCAAGCCGATTGAAGATAATATTGACAGATTCCTGAATCATTCATTGATGCTGGTCACTGCGCTTAACCCGCATATCGGTTACGAAAAAGCGGCCCAGATTGCTAAAAATGCACACGAAAAAGGAATTACTTTGAAAGAGTCAGCGGTTGAATCGGGTCATTTGACAGCAGAACAGTTTGATGAGTGGATCAAACCTGAAGACATGACTGAATCCAAAGAATAGGTGAGTATATTATGAAAAGAATCGGTTTAATAGATATAGGTTCAAACACTATAAGACTGGTATTGTTTGAATATACAGAGGAAACCGGATTGAAAGAGATTCAAAATATAAAAACACCTGCACGTCTTGCAAGCTTTCTGGATGAGGACAGTGTCATGGAAGAAGAGGGGATAGACAATCTGATCGATATACTGAAAAGCTTCAAAGAAATAGCAGATCAATATGAAGTATCAGATTTAAACCCCGTTGCAACGGCTGCAATCAGAAGTTCAGTCAACTCAGATGATATTGTCAAACGGGTCAAAGAAGAAATTGACTTGGATATAAAAGTGATTACAGGGAAAGAAGAAGCTTTTTTTGGTTTTCATGCAGTGACACATACAATCAGTACTCAGGATGCCGTGACAATTGACATCGGTGGTGGAAGTACCGAACTGACTTTCTTTGAAGATAAAGAATTGATCTACTCGACGAGCCTGCCGTTTGGTGTGGTCACTTTACAGGAGATGTTCTTTGATGACAGGGAACATAATGATAAAGAGGCAATCAAAGAAGCGAAGGAGTTTATTGATAAACAATTGAGCAATGTCAGATGGCTCGCCAAGCGCCGGGTGCATATTTTAGCAATCGGCGGCAGTGCGAGAAACATTGCGCGCATCCACCAGTCGATGGTCAATTATCCAATCGCGGGTGTTCATGGATATTCAATGAAGAAAAATGACCTCGATGATGTGATGAAAATATTGACGAAGACAGATGGAGACAATCTTGATGATATTGACGGACTCAGTAAGGACCGCAGTGACATCATCCTGCCGAGTCTGCTCGTTTTCCAAAAGCTTTATGAAATTGTTGATGCCAAAGGATTCAAATTCAGCCGCAAAGGTCTGCGTGAGGGAATGGCGATGCATCTGATCTCAAAAGAGGCGCCTTATGCCTTCAACAAGTACAGAATTTATGAGGATGCTTTGAATGAACTTGCGAATGATTTTAAACTTCAAAAAGTAGTGTATGATAAACGTATAGAGATTACCGAAAGGCTGTACCATGAATTAAATCGGCACGATATCATCAACATTTCAAAACATGATAAATACTTGATGAAAAATGCGGCTAAAATATTTTATCTCGGCGAATTCATCGACCGGGATGCGACAAGTCAGCACACATTTTATCTGATTGCCAACAGCAACATCAATGGCATCGTCCACAGGGACCGTGTCAGACTTGCGTTAATAGCCAGTTTCAAAAATAAAACACTGCTGAAATTTTATGCAGAGGATTTAGGCTGGTTTGACGATGACGATATCAACCTGCTGCTCTCACTCGGCAGCATATTGAAATTCTCAAATGCCCTTAATATTTCTCACACTAACATTGTGCAGGATATGTATCTGGAGGAACATGAGGATGAATTTGTACTGACTGTCGAATACAAAGGTGATTCGATCGCTGAAAAATATCAGTCGATACGACAGAAAAAACACATTGAAAAAATATTAAACAAAGATTTATCGATAATCTTTACAGAAGCTTAATATTTGTCATTTATAATAGGTGATTGGAGGGATACCATGGAATACAAACTCGATAATAAAGAATACTATGATAACCGGGAACTCAGTTGGTTAAGGTTTAATTACAGAGTGTTAGAAGAAGCGATCGATGGGCATAATCCATTACTCGAGCGTTTTAAATTCCTCGCAATCACCAGTTCCAACCTGGATGAGTTTTTCATGGTCAGAGTAGGCGGTCTGAAAGACCAGGTCAAGATGAACTACCATGAACCGGAAAACAAGACGAAAATGACACCCGGGGAACAGTTGGAAAGCATCAGTAAGCTGAACAGGGAAAACTGTGATTCCCAATATAAAATTTATCATGATTTAAAAGATGAGCTTGAAAATTACGGTATTTATTTCAGAAGGCCAGAAGATCTGCCTGAAAAGTTCATGGATGAAACTGAAAAAATTTTTGACACTGAAATCTTTCCATCACTCACACCGCTGGGAATTGATGCCTACCGTCCATTCCCTAAACTGATGAATAAAAAGATCAATATATTTGTGGATCTGTCCAATGAACTCGGTGAGCAGACGGCCATCGTCCAGTTGCCGACGATCATAAAACGATTCTATACTTTCCATGATGGACCGAATACTTATGTTGTTTTGTCCGAGGATATTATAGTTAAAAATGTTGAGAAGTTGTTCAAAGGATATAATATTGACCGCACGTTCGCATTCAGAATTACACGTAACGCGGATTTAACGATTCATGAGGAAGGTGCGCAGGATCTTTTAATCGAGATTGAGAGGTTTTTAAAAGAGCGTACCAAAGGTGCTGCAGTGCGTCTGGAAATCGATATCAGCACGAATCCGACAATCAATGGTTCATTTTTGAGAGAAGAGCTGAGCCTTGGTGAAGAAGATGTATATAAATTCGATGGTCCATTGGATTTAACGTTCCTGTTTGAGTTTGTTTCCAATCTGAAGCGGAAGTATCCGAAGCTGATTTATAAGCCATTTGAACCTCAGACCCCTAAGTTTCTGGGTACAGATGATGTATACGAGCGCTCTTTGAAAGAAGATGTATTCTTCCATCATCCGTTTGAATCTTTCAAACCGATTGTAGATTTTGTCAAAGAAGCGGCCGAAGATCCGGATGTACTTGCGATCAAGCAGACACTTTACCGTGTCTCCAGTGACTCTCCAATTATCGCAGCTTTGAAAGAAGCGGCTGAAAACGGCAAGCAGGTTTCTGTGCTTGTTGAATTGAAAGCGAGATTTGATGAGGAGAATAACGTCCACTGGGCGAAGGAACTGGAAGACGCCGGGTGCCACGTCATCTATGGCATGAACTATTTGAAAACACACAGCAAAATCACACTGGTCATCAAACGGGTGAAAAACAAACTCGTTCGGTTCGTCCATCTGGGTACCGGTAACTATAATGATTCGACAGCCAAGCAGTATACAGATATGGGAATCATAACGACAGACCCTAAAATAGGTGATGATGCGATAAACTTCTTCAACTATTTAAGCGGCTACTCTTTGAAACCTGTATATAATTCACTGCATGTCGCACCGTTTGAAATCCGTGACCTTTTTGATGATCATATCGATAAAGAGATTGAATATCATAAAGAACACGGCAATGGTTATATCTTTGCAAAGATGAACTCTCTGACAGATAAGAAAATTATTGATAAATTGTTAATTGCTTCCCAGGAAGGGATTAAGATTGACCTTGTCATCCGCGGCATCTGCTGTGTGAAAGCGGATATTCCGGGCGTAAGTGAGAACATCCGTGTAATCAGCGTCGTCGGCAGATTCCTGGAGCATACAAGAATCTATTACTTCCGACACAACGGGGAAGATAAAATGTTCTTATCATCTGCCGATATGATGACGAGAAATATGATTAAACGTGTGGAAATACTCTTCCCGGTGAATGACCCGAAAATTATAGAAGAATTGAAGTCTATCAATGAACTTTATTTGATTGATAATAAAAAAGCGCGTTATCAGAAGCCGGACGGCACTTATGCTTATGTGAGAAATGATCATGAGCTGATCAGTGCCCAGGAAGAATTGATGAGACGGGCATTGAAAGTGAACAGAGAGCAGATAGAAGAGAAAGAAAACTTCCTGCTGACTAAAATCAAAAATAGATTCAAAAAGAGTAACTAGGTGAGCGTCTGATTTCGATCAGAACTGTGATTTAGGTGCATCCAAATCGAATTCGAAGCCTGATTTCGATCAGAACTGTGATTTAGGTGCATCCAAATCGAATTCGAAGCCCGATTTCGATCAGAACTGTGATTTAGGTGCATCCAAATCGATTTAATAAAATAATTTTCATCTATAAACAAAAATCCCCCTGAAATTCTCGAATAATGAGAGTGTCAGGGGAATCTTTTTATAAAGTATCTTTATCCAGTGCGACTGTCACTTCTTTTTGAAGTATCGGGTGAATGAAACTCATTTTGTAACTGAACAGCTGCAGATCTCTTAGTGTAGCACCACCGTAGAGAGTGTCTCCGATGATCGGCATTCCGATATGCAGAAGGTGGACTCTGATTTGGTGGGTTCTGCCTGTTTCAAGTTCGAGTTCAATTTCGCAATACTCGTTTGTCACTTTTGAGTTGATGATATTCGTGACTGCTTCTTTACCTTTTTGAGAAACATGATATTTATTTCTCTCTTTAGGATTTTTAGCGATCGGTGCTGAAATTTTCTGAGGTTCAACACGTTTTTTAGTATCGACCCTGGCGATGTAAACCCGATGGATTTCACGTTCACTCAGCATATGGTCAAGCATCTTTTTGACATATGGATGTTTGGCGACGAGAATGACGCCTTTTGTTTCCTGGTCGAGCCTATGTACAGGCTCCAGATAATCGACATCCAAAGTGTATAGTGCATGGTTAAGTAATGTGTTGGTTTCATGCATCTGGTTCGGATGTGTTTTAACGCCGCGCGGTTTGAACAATAATGCCAGATAACGGTCTTCATACAATACTTCACATGTTCTGTAGCTCGGCTTGTACTGACTTTTTTCATCTTCGGCCGGAAGTACGACTGTATCGCCTGTATGAACAACTGTGTTCAAAGGTTTGTTATCATCATTGATTTTTATGTCTTTCGACATTCTTAAAAGATGCAGTTCCTTTTTTGGCAGATGAAGCGTCTTTAAAATGTCTTCAAGTGACATATCATTAAAATTTTCATGTATTGTAAATTTCATATACTATTCACCGGAAGTTGCAGCGATAAATGACTCATAAGATGCAACGTCTCCAGGATTCCCTGTCATTCTTTCAACTTCTTCTCCATTTTCAAAGTAGATTAAAGTCGGTGTTGCTTCTATTTCATATTCAGCCCAGGGCGCCTCGTACTCAAGAAGGTTCAATTGGATCAGATCTTCATCAGACTTGCCGAATGCTTCGACGAGAAGTGGTGTGGCTTCCTGACAGTGTGAACATGTCGGTGACCAGTAGTAGACATACTGGCTGTCATTGTCTTCAATTGTTGTCGCCACTTCTTCAGGTGTCTTGTTGAACTGATAATCTTCGTTATCCAGGGCATCGATGGTCGGGCCGGATAATTCCTCAGGTTCTTTGTCGGTGTATGGGTAGTAACCCGAGTCACTCAGTTGCTCCGGATCTGATGAACTGTTGTTCATAACTAAAAATATTGCAACAAAGGCAATAACAATTACTGTGATGACGCCATAAAATATTTTATTTCCCATAATATAAATACTCCTTTTACTTTTTAATAAATAATGAAAGCGTGAAAATAAGTATAAATGCGATCAGTGACAGCAGTGGGATGGTAATAAAACCGAACCAGTTAATATATTGTACAGTACAGTCCACACCTGTACAAGCTGGCAGACTGTCAGCGATAAAAGTAAGTTTTTGCATGCTGTAATGATAAACTGCAACCAATATACCCACAGCGCTGAGGACCCTGACATAAATTCTTGAATTTATATCTTCTTTGATAAGACCAATCAGTGAAATGATGACCAAAGGATACATGATTATCCGTTGATACCAGCACATCTCACAAGGTATATACATTCTTATTTCACTGAAATACAATGAACCGAGCGTTGCAATCAATGAGATTAAAAAGATTAACTGCATAAATAATTTGTTATTTTTCATAGAACGAACCATCCTCTTACTTTCTTTATCTGGACTTATACCTTTCAATATTTTCAACTTTATCATAAAATCCCTTAACCTGGATGGTTTAGACAGGCCATTTTGTGAACTTTGTGTGAGTCATTTTCAACATAATCCTCCTATTTTAAATAATCGATTTGCCCGGCTGCATCTTTGGTCATATGTTTTTCAGTGATGGATTAGTGGTATCATGAAGTTGCCTTATGTGATTTGATTCCTTTATTGCTTGTTGTAATCATCGTCAGTATAACATGAAATACACATGGTATTTTTGTATGGAAGATGCTTGAATTCTTTATAAAATCCAGCATCCAGAATTATTGGGGAGTTGTTAAAATGTTTAGCAAAAAGACTGAGCAACTTAATATATTAGAATTGGCACAAATGGTCAAAGAAGGCAGAACGGTCAAACCGGCAGGTAGATTTGAAGCAATAAGCGGTAATCTGGTCGTTTCATTATCACCAAAATCATTTTTCATAGAAAAAGATGAAACCGATGATGCAGACAGTATTTATGATGAAGTATTCAAAGTTGAAATATTTCAGATTCATAATGAAAATACGAGAATGGATCAGCTGATTATCGTTTTTGATGATGATACACATCTTGAAAAAGAAGATATCACCTTAATAGAAGCGAAGTCGATGTTTCCATCTGCCCGGTCGATGTATAACTTTTCTAAAGGAAGACTGCATAAAGTATTCGACGCAGATATGCCGGGAACGGCTGATTAAATTAAATACCTTTGTCAGGCTTCCTATACTCCAAAATGAATTGGAGGAAGGGACCTGATTTTTTCTGGATTATGGAAGGAACTTGATTCATTCATCAGTAAGTTGGTTTAAAATACTAATTATAAGCCTTTTGAGTTATATGATACTCTAAAATTAGATTATAATATTATCAGTGTAGTCTAAAAGCAGTTGCCATCGATATGATTATAAATTATTTACATTAGATATAAATTAGGGTGTTTCTATGAAAAGCAAACTTCAATTATTAAAAGATATTGCTGAGTTTTTAAATGAAGAGACTGATCTTCAGACGATGTTGAACGGTGCGCTCAGAGAGCTGGTCACTCACACAGAATTTGAAACCGGCTGGGTATTCTTCATCAATAAAGAAGGAGAGCATGAGCTCGCTGCGGATTACCAGCTGCCCCCATCGATGAAAAAGCGCGGCTGTCATTATTTGAAGGATGGAAGCTGCTGGTGTGTCAGAGCCTATCATAAACGGCAGCTGCAGACGGCGACGAATATATTCGTCTGTTCGAGACTTGAAAAAGCGCAGATGGAATTTCCCGGAGAGAACAACGGTATCACACATCATGCGACGATGCCTCTGATATCGGGTCATGAATCTTTCGGCCTCTTGAATGTCGCGAGCCCCGGCCGTGTGGAGTTTGACAAGGATGAACTGGCACTGCTTGAATCGGTAGCCTTTCAGATCGGCTCGACATTGAAGCGGATTGAGCTGACAGCAAAAGAGAAAGAAAGTGTCGTCATCAAAGAGCGCCAGCGACTGGCCCGTGACCTGCATGATTCAGTCAATCAGATGCTGTTCTCCATCGGGATCACTTCACATGCCGCAAAAGCCCTGTCAGACGGTAAAAAGATTGATGAAGCGCTTGTGTCAATAGAGAACACATCAAAACATGCGATGAAAGAAATGAAGGCACTGATATGGCAGCTTAAACCCATCGGTCTGGAAAATGGCATTGTTCATGCGATAGAGTCTTACAGCGGTCTAATTGGCGTCGATGTCAATATAGAACTGGACGGGTTCTATAATGTGAGTGATGCAGTGGAAATTGAACTTTACCGGGTCATACAGGAAAGTCTGAACAATGTGATGAAACATTCAGGGGTGAAAGCAGCACACATCAACATGACCGTGCTGGATAAAAAGCTTGAGACGACAGTCTCCGATAAAGGTCAAGGTTTTCGTCTGGAAAACGACACAGAGACGAGCTATGGCTTCAGCAATATGCGTGAACGTATCAGAACATTAGGCGGAGAATTGGATATAGATACACAGATCGGCATAGGCACAACTGTGAAAATTATAGTTCCGATAGAGGAGTGAGAGAATGTACAATGTCATAATTACAGATGACCACCATATCGTCAGAGAAGGTATGAAGTTTCTATTATCCACGACAGATAATATCAATGTAGTGGATGACTTTGGCAGCGGACGGGAAACTCTGGATTATTTGGAAGAACATCATAAGAATGTTGATTTAATATTGCTCGATCTCGTGATGCCGCAGATGGACGGCATCGAACTGACCCGTATAATAAAGACCGAGTACCCGAAAGTTAAAGTACTGGTGCTGTCCAGCTATACGAGCGAAGAGTACATCCGTCCGGTCTTCCAGGCAAGGGCAGACGGTTACATCATCAAGGAAATGGAAGCTGAAGAACTGGTTTCATCGATTAAAGATGTCATTCAAGGTGAAAAGGTCATCCATCCAAACATTTTGAAAATCATGGACAATACAGGGGACCTGCCACATGAAAGGAATGCTTTATCCGCCAGAGAGATAGATGTATTAAAAGAAATTGTCAAAGGGAAGTCCAATAAAGAAATCGGCGAAGCGCTGTATGTCAGTGAAAAGACGGTCAAAACACATGTAAGCCATATTTTAAATAAGCTCGAAGTTTCCGACCGGACCCAGGCTGTCATATACGCAATCAAATATAATCTGGTCAAGCTTTGATACACAGCAGGCACGAAATGACGTTTCATCAATTTTGATGGGACGTCATTTTGTTTGTATAATTTATGCTGAGTGTTTCTAATCAAATATAAAAGGGAGATGTGGAATTTTCGGAATTATTTAATATAATGCATTAAATAAAATAATTGTTGTTTAAATATGATTATCAATGTATAATCTGAAAGTGTTTTCATTTCATTGTTAGGAGGCATAATATGAAAGTAGGCAACCGTTTAACTATATATATTATAATCGGTTTGATCGCCGGTATAGTCATTGGTTCTATATTCAGTCCAATGGCAGATCAGGCGTGGGTACAATGGATTGACCAGTATATTTTCAACGTAGTGGGTCAATTATTCCTGAGCATGATATTCATGATGGTTGTACCGGTAGTATTCATTTCCATAGTACTCGGGGTTGTAGGTGTCGGAGATCCAAAAACTTTGGGGAGTCTGGGAATAAAGACTTTAGGATTTTACTTAGTGACTACAGCAATCGCAATCTCGATTGCAATGATTGTGGCACTTGTACTGCAGCCGGGTGTCGGCCAGTCGGAACTGTTAGATTCAACAGAAGTTGAAGATTATCGTTCAAACGAACTCGGTGGAGAAACGGGTGAAGCAATCAACCAGACGTTTGACCAGACGCTGATTAATATCATCCCGACAAACATCGTTGAAGCGATGAGTACTGCGAATATGCTTCAGATTATTGCTTTCGCAATCTTTATCGGTATCGCGATGATTGCAGTGAAAGATAAAATACCAGGACTCATTAAAATTTTTGAAGAAGCAAATGAAGTCGTCATGTGGATTGTGCTTGCAATCATGAAATACTTTGCAGCAATCGGTGCATTCGGTCTTGTAGCGACAGCATTTACACAGGCTGGTTTCGGTGCGATACAACAGCTCGGTATGTACTTTGTCTGTGTGCTGCTCTCACTGCTGATCCATTTAGTACTCGTATATGGATCGGTTATAAAGTTTCTTGCGAAAAAACCATTCATCTGGTTTATGAAAGGCTTTGCACCCGCGATGGGTGTTGCATTCAGTACATCTTCCTCCAGTGCTGTTCTGCCGATTTCAATGGAAACGGCACAGAAGAACTTAAAGGTGAGAAAGAGTATATCCAGTTTTGTCCAGCCGCTTGGTGCGACGATCAACATGGACGGGACGGCAATTATGCAAGGTGTGGCGACGGTATTTATCGCACAGCTCTCAGGTATCGATCTGTCAATCATGCAGATGGTGACTGTTGTTGTTCTTGCGACGGTTGCTAGTATCGGTACAGCCGGTGTGCCCGGTGTCGGACTTGTTATGCTTGCGATGGTACTGACTGCAGTCGGTCTTGATCCTGCAGCCATAGGCATCATCATCGGTATCGACCGCTTACTGGATATGACACGTACCGCAGTCAATATTACAGGCGATGCCGCGATTGCTTCCGTGCTGAATGAACAGCAGAACAGGAAAGAGCAAAAAGGAAAAGCATGAGTGTAAGCTGAATTTTACACTTTTGATGCAAAAAGCTATATAATGATAGAGTATATGAGAATTCAATAAGTGAACACTTATTGAACATATCTTGTATACTCTTTTATTTTTGGTAATTTTATATTATCATGTTTTAAGTGTATATTTTAACGTTACTATAAATAGTTATTGGTAGTTGTATTATTGAAAGGGTGTTATTTAATGGATAAGCAGGCTTTTATAGAGACTCTACAGTCTAAATTCAAGATGGTACGTACCGAAGCCGGGTACACTCAGGATTCGATGAGCCATACTATAGGATTATCAAAGAAAACTTTAGTTCAGATTGAAAAGGAGCGTATCCTTCCAAACTGGACGACTTGTATTTCTTTATGTGCACTATTCAGAAACAGCGAAGTATTGACAAATACTTTTTCCGGAGATCCGCTGGAGCTTTCTCAAGTAATCTCAAGAGGTCATTGTGTATATCCACTTTATGACAGTGAAAAGGTTTACTGGGAAACACTTGAAACGAGAGGCGGATACGCACTTCAGTTTAACAAAGGCAACAAAATATACAGAGTGATGAACGATCAGAATCAGCCGGTTCATGCCTCTTATATCGAGCGTGAAATAAGAACATACTTCAACAAACAAGTTGAATTACAGCCTGTATAAATTGTATATAGAGAGCAAAGCGATTTGATGCTTTGCTCTTTTTCGTCTATAAAACAAAATTTTTATGGTATTATTTAGAGTGCGAAAAGCTTTGAAGAGTGAGGGGGGACCAAATGAATGCCTTTGGTCTGATTATATTTATGATAGTTACAGGGTCTCTGATAGCAGGTTTTACTAATATGCTGGCCATAAAAATGCTGTTCAGACCGTATAAAGCAAAATATATATTGGGAATAAAACTCCCGTTTACACCGGGTGTGATACCTTCGAGACGCAGTGAAGCATCGACGAAACTCGGCAAAATCATTACAGGTCATCTGCTGACACCCGATGTGTTCATCGATAAAGTGAAAAGCCCCGAAACGGATCGCTTCATCATGAACTTTATTGATAAACAAATTGATACTGTTGAGAGAGAAAAGCTGAGCATCGGGTATTTCCTTGAACGTCTGCATGAAGGTCTATCAAAAAAAGTCATCACTGGCTTTAATAATGAAGTAAGTAAAAAAATCGCTGAAGAAGGCGATAAGCTGTATATCTCCAAAATTGAGGATTTGATACCGACGGATGCGATGCATACAATAGATATGAAAGTAATGCAAATCCAGCCTCAGATTATTCATAAAGTTGAAAGCTATATCATGTCAGATAAAGGGTTCGATGATCTCTACACTATGACAGATGAATTCATTGAAAAAAGAGGCAGGATGGCGAGGTCGATCAAATATTTCATGACCAAAGAGAATATTGCGCTGAATATTCAGAGAGAGCTGGTCAAATTATTGAATCATCCAAAAATGCTTGGCATCGTCGAAAGTTTTATCATTGAAGAATACGACAAATTAAAAGGTAAAGCTTTAAATGAATTTTTATCCGAAAGTGACAAAGATGATCTGATCAAGAGTATAGGTGATGTGATGCAGGAACGGATCAATATACAGGGGCTGTTGAATAAACCCATCGTGGAATTCAATGAAGCATTGTTCATTTCATTTAAGCAACGTGGTAAATATAGACTGAAAGATAACACAATCAATTATCTTGCCTACAATATGGGCAGGATTATGGACAAACTTCAGCTCGCTGAAGTGATTAAAAAACAGATCGACAGTTTCCAGCTGGATCATATAGAAAATCTTGTCATGGATGTCGCGAATAAAGAGTTCAAAATGATTACTCTGCTAGGATTCATCCTAGGTGCGATAATCGGTCTTTTCCAAGGTATAGTTGTAGTGTTGTTATAACTTATTATTGTATGGTACAGTAGAAACATCACAAAATAAGGAGTTATATGATGTCAGTAAATGTATACGATCAAGCCAATGCACTCGAAAGTGCGTTAAGACAATCAGATGAATTTAACAGCATGAAAGATCTTTATGCGAAAGTGAACAGCAACCCTGAATCAAAAGCACTTTTTGAAGAGTTCAGAAAAGTTCAGATGGAGCTTCAGCAAAAACAGATGCAGGGTGAAGAAATCTTAGAAGAAGATGTTCAGAAAGCACAAAGTTCTGCAGCTGAAATCGAAGATGATGAAAATATTAAAGCACTGATGGAAGCTGAACAAAACATGAGTCAGTTAATTCAGGACTTAAACCGTGTCATCATGAAACCAATTGAAGAGTTATACGGTATCAACAACGAAAATTAATCTTTGAAGAGGTCTATTATTAGACCTCTTTTGTTTTTATTTTTGTTATAATGATTGTATACATATATGATTATATAAAGTAGGTGAGAATTGTGGTCAAATTTATACATAGTGCGGATTTACATCTGGACAGTCCGTTCAAATCCCGAACGAAAATGCCGCTCAATATATTTGAAGAACTGACATCGAGTACATATAAAAGCGTGAAAAGAATGTTTGATAAAGCCATAGAGGAGAAAGTGGACTTTATCATCATAGCAGGGGATGTTTTCGACAGGGAAAACCGCACTTTGAAAGCTGAGACCTTTTTGAAGAAAGGCTTTGAACGCTTGAAGGACAACGGTATTTTTGTGTACATGATTCACGGGAACCATGACCCTCTAAGTGAAAACGTCAAGTCCAAATGGCCGGATAACGTCAGTGTGTTCAAAGAGAATGTAGAGACCTATGAGAGTGTCAGCCAAAAAGGTGAGCGCGTGTTTTTGCATGGATTCAGTTATTTCATGGATGATTCGTATGAAAACAAACTGGATGACTACCCGGTCAATCATATGAATGAAGGCATTCACATCGGTATATTACATGGGACATATTCCAAGTCCCAGTATAATCAGGCGCGTTATACAGAATTTAATTTGGAAACGCTGAACAGTAAGTTATACCACTACTGGGCACTCGGGCATATACATGTCAGAGAACAGCTTTCCGATCTGCCGCCGATTCACTATCCAGGCAACATTCAGGGAAGACATAAAAATGAATACGGTGATAAAGGCTTTTTGCTTGTAGAAGGCGATGATGTTTATTTGAGTACATCATTCATAAAGTCACATGAGATTACTTTTGCTGAATATGAACTGGATATGAAGTCACTGAACAAACAGGATATTTATCAGAGGATTGTTGAATTCAAAGAACGTCTCAGGGAAGCAGGCAAGAAAATCATCCAGCTGACCATCAATCATGAAGGAGACGATGAACTCTCCGAAGCGGATTATAAAGAGCTGCTGGAACTGCTGCATGAAGATGAGCAGGATGTAAAGCACTTCATTTGGATTGATAATCTGTCCATCAACTACTTGAATCAAAATCAGACAGCGATTTTAAACGATATTAAGGCAAGTTATTCAGATAACGAAGAGATCTTCAAAGAGGCGTTGAATACCATGTATATGGATCCGAAAATCAACCGCCACCTGCCGCCGATGCAGGATCTTAAAAAAGAGGATTATCTGAGTCTCGGGGAAGAACGCTTGAAAATGTTAATGAGGAAGTAGTGAAAAGATGAAAATTTTATCATTGAATATATATGGTTACGGAAAGATTGCTGAAACCGAGTTAAAAACTTCTACACCTTTTGTTCAGATCTTTGGGGAAAATGAAGCTGGCAAGTCAACGATGCAGTCGTTCATCCATTCCGTTCTTTTCGGCTTTCCTACGAGAAAAGAGCAGGAACCGAGGCGTGAACCGAGAATGCATAATATGTATGGCGGAAAGCTGGTCGTCGATTTCGAGGACGGCGAGGGCCCGGTGGAAATAGAAAGGGTCAAAGGCAACAAGGTCCAGGGTGATGTGAAAATCTATATGAACGACGGTACTTCCAGAAGTGCGGACTGGCTCGTGAGAAAACTGAACTATATTGACAAACGGACATACCGGTCGATATTTTCATTTGATGTACTCGGACTGCAGGATATTCATAAAAACATGACTGAAGACAAGCTTCAGGAATATCTGCTGAGGGCAGGGGCGCTTGGTTCTCATGAATACGATGAAATGTTGTCTGCCATCGATCAGGAACTTAAAGACCTGTATAAAAAGAACGGAATCAACCCGGAAATCAATCAGGAACTCGTGGAACTCCAGGAAATCAATGAAAAGATTCGGAAACTTGAGGCAGAAGAGGCTAACTACAAGCATCTGACCACTGAACAGCTGAAGTATGAAGAGAGTATCAATGCAAAAAGAGATGCACTCAACCAGCTGGATACCGTACGCAAACAGAAGATAAAAGAAATTATGTATCATAAAGATATAAAAGACTGGAAAACTCTTGAAGGCGTATTGAACGTCGAGCCTTTAGTATTTCCCGAAAAGGGGATAGAAAGATATGAGAGTTTAAAAAACAGTTACGACCAGGCCAAAAAAGATATTGATCTCAGGCTGGAAAAGTTGAAAGTTCTGAAACATGAGATTGGGCAGGTCGAACTGCCTGATGAAAAAAATATTGAATATTTGGAAAGTCTTAAAACAAAAGAGCCGGAGATTAACCAGAAGAATCTGGAAGTCGATCGTTTAAAACATTCGATTGAAAATCTTGAAGATGAAATTGAGCTGCTTCAAAAGGATATCGGCTGGCAGGAAGAGCATATGGAAGTGGATGATTCCAATATTATCCGTGAATCCGTACAGACGCTTCTAGCCAAACTTGATGAGGTCACTCTGGAAGAACAATATCTTGTTCGGGAGATCGATCATATAAAGTCTGATATCAGGCAGCTGGATCAGGAAATCGCAGATCTCGAAGATTCACAGATCAGTGATTCGAGAATCAGAGTTAAAAAAGAAGTGCTGGATAAGGAAGTCGAACTCAAAGAAAAAGGGAAGATGTACCAGCTGATTGAAAAGGAATATGAACGTGAAAAAAGAGAGCGTAATCGTACGAAACGCAATCAGACCTTCCTGATATTAGGCATCAGTACTATCACGATGATCATCGGTGTGCTTTATCTGGTCAATTCTGAATTCACTCTCGGATCGGTCTTTGTGGGCATTGCCCTGGTTGCATCTATATTCCTGCTGCTGACAAACAGGGAAGAAGAGGAAAACCTGAAGAGTGACTATGAGCATGAAGTCGCAAAGCTCCAAGATGAGATAGAAACGCTCAAAAGTGAAAATGATGTCAATTTCGATTTGAATGACGCGAGAGATTTAAAAATGGATTTACGTACACAAAAATCGAAACGGATTTCATTCAATGTTAAGATTGAGGAATTAAAGGAAACTCTAGCCATCAAAGAAACAAACCATGACCGATTGAATACGGATCTGTTCGATGTCAAAAGGAAATTGAAAATAAATCCCGATATTGAAAATAAATATATCGTCGATGCAATTCATACCATTCGTGATATTAAACAGAAACGTAATCAAATCAGCAGACATAATGTTGAAAAGGATAATGTCATTAAAAGTCTGCAGGACTTCAAACGTGAAGTGAAAGATGATGTCAGAAAGCTCGGCATCACTTATTACGACGCTTCAATATTCTATGAAGTGAATCAGAAGCTTACGGAATACAATGAAAACATATCCAATAGCAAACAGCTTGATGAACAGATTAAACTATTGGAAAATGAAATCAGTGTAATGGAAGAGCGGGTAAGTTCTTCCAGTAAGGAAATCGATGAGCTTTTCGATTATGTCGATGCTGATGATGAAGAAGAGTATTATTACCATGCACGTAAGTTTGAAGAATATCAGAATAATTTAGAACAGTTTAAAAACCTGAGTGATAAACTGGATGAAGAGTTGTTTGATTATGATCTGCGAAATGATCTGGCCTCTTTGATGCTCGCTGATTTGAAAGAAGAAGAGGAAGGCATTAATAAACAGGTCGAACATTTCAATGAAATGGTGCAGGATGAACAAAAAGTTCTTGCTGAAATCAATCAGGAAATCAATATACTAGAGAGTGACGGCAAGCTGAGTGAACTCAATCATCAGTATGAGATGAAAAAGAGCCTGATTCAAGGCCTTTCAGAAGATTACCTGTCGCTCAACTATATCCGTCTGCTGATTGAAACACATATTAAAGCGATTAAAGATGAGCGTCTGCCTATCGTCATCGAAGAGGCGAGAAGTATATTCCAGTTTGTGACTAAAGGAAGATATATCAATGTAATCTATGATGATGACGGCATTACTGTCAAACATTCAAATGGCCAGGTCTTCCATCCATTGGAGCTGTCACAATCGACTAAAGAAATGCTTTACATCAGCCTGAGACTGAGCCTGATCAAAGCACTGCAGGGCTACTACAAACTGCCACTCATCATCGACGATGCATTTGTTCACTTTGATAAAGAACGCAAGAAGATAATCATGGATTATTTAAGAAGTGAAGTGAAAGACCAGGTACTCTATTTCACTTGTAACCTGGATACCTCCATTCCATCCAACCAGACGATCAGATTAAAAGAGAAAGTTAAATAGAGGTGAAATTAGTGTCGAATATTGCAAACCTTAAAGCAGGGGACAGTGTAGAAACATTTTACTTGATCAAAAGAAGCCAGCAAGGTGTAACACAACAGGGGAAACCTTATATGACGTTATACCTTCAGGACCGTTCAGGAGAGATTGAAGCGAAACTCTGGACTGTTTCTAAAGAAGATATGCAGGTGCTCAAGCCGGAAGCACTGATAAAAGTCAAAGGTGATGTCATTGATTACCGCAATAAAAAACAAATGAAAATTGCAATGTACCGTCTTGCGACAGAACAAGACGGACTGAATGCAAAAGATTTTGTCGAAAAAGCGCCGATTGATGAAGACACTTTGTTTGAAAGCATTATGGATTATACCCTTAAAATTGAAAATGGAGCGATGCAGCGCATTGTACGCAAGCTGCTCTCCAAATACAAAACGGAGTTTCTGACTTATCCGGCTGCGATGACCAACCACCACGACTTTGTCTCGGGTCTCGCTTACCACGTACATTATATGTTGAGAACAGCTGAGGCACTGTGTGATATTTATCCATCACTTAACAGAAGCCTGCTTTACAGCGGAATCATTCTGCATGACATTGGAAAAGTTAAAGAGCTTTCCGGTCCGATTGGAACGACTTATACAACTGAAGGTAATCTGATTGGTCACATCGTCATTGCGGTAGAAGAAATTTCTATGATTGCAGCAGAATTGGAGATTGAAGGGGAGGAAGTCATGCTTCTTAAACATCTGATTCTATCCCATCATGGAAAGCTTGAGTACGGTTCGCCGAAAGTGCCGATGCTGAAAGAAGCGGAAATTCTGCATTTCATTGATAATATCGATGCCAGAATGATGATGATGGACAAGCATCTGGATAATACGGATAAAGGAATGTTCACAGAAAGGATATTCCCTCTGGAAAACAGAAACCTGTATAAGCCAGAAAGCTTTTAAATATTGCAAAAAACGCCCGGTCCTCAAATTGAAGACCGGACGTTTTTATTTTGTAAATTATTTAATATTGCTTTTATGACTTTAAGGCTCTGTTCTTCTTTTCCTCTTTTCTGATCTGCTGTTCATTGAGCACAACTGTAATGGCGGCGTCTCCGGTAATATTGACTGCGGTACGTGTCATATCAAGCAAACGGTCAATACCTAAAATGATACCGATTGCTGCAGGGTCAAGACCGACTGCGGTTAATACCATCGCAAGCATTACGAGGCCGACACCGGGCACCCCGGCTGTACCGATACTCGCAACCGTTGCAATCACTACGACTGTCAGCATCTGCATGATCGTTAAATCGACACCGGTCAATTGAGCAATAAAGACCGTGGCGACACCCTGCATAATTGCCGTCCCGTCCATGTTGATCGTCGCACCGAGCGGCTGAACAAAACTGGATACACTCTTTTTAACGTTCAAATTTTTTTGTGCCGTTTCCATTGAAACGGGCAGTGTGGCACTGGATGAAGATGTACTGAAAGCAACACTCATCGCTGGCGCAAATCCTTTGATAAACCAAATGAAAGGTTTCTTTGCGATGAATTTTATGACTGCTCCGTAAACGAACAGAAGATGGATGAATAAACCGAGGAGTACACAGACAAAGTACATGCCAAGCTGCTGGATCGCGCCGAATCCGGCTTGTGTAAATGCTGTCGCAACAAGCCCGAATGCACCAAGCGGAGCAAAATATTTCATGATTGCAAGTACAATCCACATAATGACATCGTTTGCTTCCTCGAATAATTTTATGACGTTTTTGGCTTTATCCTGCACTGCAATCAGAGCGATACCGATGAAGATGGCGAAGGCGATAATCTGCAGCATGTTTGCAGTCCCCATGGCTTCGATTACGTTGGAAGGAATCAGATTGATAATCGTCTCATCGACCGACTGATCAATTGCTTCCCCTGTGTCACCGCCGAGTTCTGTCTCACGATATTCTTCAACTTCAGAAGAATCGAGCAGTTCTGCCTGACCATCTCCGGGCTGGAGTACTAAGGCGATGCTAATGGCAACAGTGATTGCAATAGCTGTAGTGATTAAGTAAAACGCGATTGTTTTTATTCCCAGACTCCCCAAAGTTTTAGGATCTCCGACACCTACGACACCGAGTACGATAGAGATGAATACGACAGGTACAACAACCATGAAAATGAGATTAAGGAATATTTGACCGACAACGTTGAAGATGAACTGGTCAATCCATTGCACCCATGCCTGATCAGCCATAGGGCTGAAAATCGAACCGATGATAATACCTGCGACTAGACCAATGACAATGTAGACTGTTAAACGATTTCCTACTTTCATAATAAAATCCCCCTTATCTTTATATATGAAAACGGTTACAAAATTATCTTGAAAAAACGATAGTCAAAGACAGTTCAGGGCACGTAATGCTTTATAATTATCATTATAACAGTAAAAGACAGAAAATTGAAAAAAGAACTCGGATAAAGGAACTTATATAGCGTAATAATAGAGAGTGACATGGTAGGTTGTTTGCTGATGGGGGAGAGGATTCAGATAATCATTCTGACTTGTAAGATTTGGCAGGGGATGGGTCAAAGACTTAGTATTACGTAATACACAACATACGGGTGTTTACAATTTAAAAAGACCTGTACAAAAGTACAGGCCTTTAGAGTTAATTATTAACTTATTCTTCTGAATCAGTATTTTCTTCAGATGTTTCTTCATCGTTTGACTCTTCTTCAGTACCTTCATCGGATGAGGATTCGTCACCGGACTCTGCTTCAGAACTTTCTTCTTCTGAAGGTTCTTCGCCATCACCTGATTCTTCTTCAGATTCACTTGAGAGATATGCTTCCTCAATGTAGGATTGAATGTCTTCATTTTCAAATGAAACATTATATTCATCAAGTAAGTCCTGGTAGAATGTTAATACCTGATCCGGATTTTCCTGGACTTTCTGGTTAATCAGCTGACTTTTGACAGTTTCTAATTCATCATCTATATCTTCTTCATCGCCTCTTTTAATGATATGATAACCGAATTCGGATTTAACGGGTTCACTTGTCATTTCACCTTGTTCCAGATCAAATAGTGCGTTTTCAAATTCCTCAACCATCTGTCCTTCACTTACAAGTCCTAATGAACCGCCGTCAGCAGCACTGCCATCATCTGATTCTTCAGTTGCGACTTCTGCAAAGTCTGCACCGTCTTCAATGTCTGCAGTGAGTTCTTCAGCTTTTTCCAAAGCTTTTTCCTCCGACAGACCATCTTCGGATTCTTCATCTACAGAGATTAGAATATGTGAACCTTCAACAGTGCCTTCCAAAGCTTCTTCATCTGAAATATCGAATTTTTCTGTAAAGAAAAGGTTATGATATGTACTGGAGAGACGTTGTTGTTTATAACTATCTGCAGTCATACCCGGCTGCTGTTGAGCCATTAACATTTCGAACTGCTCTTCACCGCCGTATTGCTCAATCTCAGCATCTACTTCTTCTTCAATTTCAGCAGGATCGACTTCTTCACTATATTTATCCTGCAATATCTGATCCAACGTCAATTGGAAAGTCTGGTTTGCCACCTGAGTGGTACCGAGATTATTTAATACATCATCAACAGTCACATCTCCTGCGTCACTAGTTGATAAAACTTCACCGAACTCTGTTTCTCCAGAGCCATTTCCACTATCTGAACTTCCTTCTTCACCGTTACCACAGCCGGCGAGTCCGAGAAGACCAAGCCCGATTACTACAGGCATCAATTTTTTCTTCATAAACACTTCTCCTTTAGTCATCATACAAGAGCTAATATATCACAAAAAAACAGCGGAACACAAATAGTAACGTGTCCCGCTGTTTAAATATTTCAACATTATTTTTTCTTTCTGTTTATCATATTATCTACATCTTTACTGATTTCTTCACCACGATTGGAAACATTTTCTATGTGGCCCTGTATATTTTCGATGTTTGGATTGATATCCGCCTGGAAGTTATTAATCATCGTTTTGATTTCATCGCCAAGACTGCTGAACACTTCCTGAGACTCATGCTTGGTTTTTAAAAATGATGATTTGACTTCATCGGCTTCGGATTTTAGCTGATTCATCTGTGATTTAAAGTTACCAGATTCATTTTTCAGTGACTGTTGCAGTTCAGATCCAGACTTTGGCGCATTTAATAAGGAAACCAGCATGCCACCTGTAACACCAACTGCAAATCCTACCGCTATATTTTTAAACTTCATTTACGACACGTCCTTTTAGCAAGTATATATAAGTCATTACCCATTAAGGATGTAAATTACTCATCTAGTTTCGATTTAATATGCTTTTCTATTTCTAAACGCTCATCATCTGAGCCGGGTTCCGATACCGGATCCCATTTGTAATTGAAACCGTCATACTCATCGTCATATCTTGGAATGAGATGGAAATGTAAATGAAAGACGGACTGTGATGCATACGAACCGTTGTTTTGTACAACGTTCAACCCCTTTGGATTAAATGCATCACGCAGGGCTTTGGATACTTTGGTCACGGCAGCCATCACTTTGGCCCCCGTTTCATCATCCAATTCATAAATATTTTCAATCGGTCTTTTTGGAATTACGAGAGTATGCCCTTTTGAAAGAGGAAAGGCGTCCATAAAAGCCAGTACTTCATTATCTTCATAAACGATGTTTGCAGGTATTTCACGATCAATGATCTTCTCGAAAATTGTTTTAGTCATTCATTGTACCTCCGTAGTTTTATTATGATATATTGTAACTTAGTATTAGTATACAAATAATTTTATTTAAATTAAAGGAAGTCGAATATGGTTCTGAATATAGATAATTTAACTGGCGGTTATTCAAAAACTGCGGTTATACATGACATCAATTTTGATATCAGAAGCGGTGAAATTGTCGGTCTGATCGGTTTGAACGGCTCGGGTAAGAGTACGACAATCAAGCATATATTGGGTTTATTGAACCCGCATAAAGGAAGTATTAAAGTTAATGATATCCAAATAGATGAAGATACGGAAAAATACAGAAGAGATTTGGCGTATATTCCTGAATCTCCGATTTTGTATGAAGAACTGACGTTGAAAGAGCATATCAATATGACCGCAATGGCGTATGGTCTGGATGAACAGGTAGCATGGAAACGCGCGGAGAAATTACTTAAAGTGTTCAGGCTGGACGATAAAGTCAGTATGTTTCCGACACATTTCTCCAAAGGTATGAAACAGAAAGTGATGCTGATCTGTGCTTTCATGGTGGAACCGGACTTGTATATCATAGATGAACCGTTTCTCGGTCTGGACCCGCTCGGCATCGAGTCATTGATCGATCTGATGGTTGAAGAAAGAGATGAAAACCGTTCAATCTTGATGAGTACACATATATTATCCACAGCAGAACGCTATTGTAACCGTTATGTTATCTTGGACAACGGCAGAGTACTGGTCTCCGGAACGATTGAAGAACTGCGTCAAAAAATGGAAATGCCTGATGCATCACTGGATGATTTGTACTTATCGCTGACTGGAGGCGCAGGTTAACATGAAAGCACCTCTGTATAAGAACAGAATTGAAGATGATATTAAAATAAGAAGTTATTATGGGAAATATATTTTCAACAGTCATTTTCTAATCTTTTTAACAATCGCAGCAGGTGTGTTCCTTTATTCGTTATTAGGTATTCTATCAACAATGGAGCCGACGATATATCTGGACTTGATTGCTGCATTAATAATGAGTTTATTGCTCCTGCCAAAATACCGCTCATTACTGAAAGAGGCAGATGTGCTGTTTTTACCCCCATATGAAAAGAATATGAAGAAATATTTTTCATATACGAGCCAGTATTCATTCTGGTTGAATATCGGATTGCCGATTGTAGGTCTCGTAATTGCCATATTGCTTCTTAGTGTGGGTCATTCAATGCTGGAGATGGTCACGTTCGCTGTGATGTCAGTCATATTGTATATCATGGCATTTACAATCAGAAGAAATGCAATCAATTCACCGATTACCCAGAACACAGTTGTCGGCATGCTGATTGTCATCCACTTCGTCTCCCTGATGCTGTTATTGCAAAATCTGTTGCTCGCTGCAGCAGGACTTGGACTGATTTTCGGACTGTATTTCTGGATTAACAAAAAGCAGTATAAAAATCTGGATTGGACAACGCTTGTCAATTACGAAGCAATATTGCTGCAAAAATATTATCAATATGTCTCGATGTTTACGAACGTGCATCATATATCAAAGCAGTATAAAAGAAGGAAATATTTCGATTCATTGCTCAAACAGCCGAAACCGAGCAATTTCAATAAAAGTCATATGTATGAGTATTTATTTAAAAGAACTTTTCTGAGAGACAATGATCTGCCGATGATTATATTGAGACTGCTTTTGATATTTGCAGTGGCAATGGTATGGGTGAACCAGCTGATGCTGTCAGTAATCATTATTCTTTTTGCACTTTACATCATCGTGCTGCAGATGTCACAATTGTACACAGCTCAGGCATACTTGCTGTGGCCGAAAATATGGCCGGTCAAAAGGGAATATATTCGGGAGAGTTACATCAGGTTCTCTCATAAACTCATATTTATCATATCTATGGCACTGGCTGTATTATTTATAATATTACATCCTGTCTACTTTTATATTGCTGTAATCTTTCCATTGTGGGGATATCTTTTAAACAGCTATTTCAGTAAGAGTGTATACAAAAAAGAAAAACTGCTGAGCGATTAGTCCGCTCAGCAGTCTTCTTTTTCTTCTTCAGGTATATCTTTGTATTTGTCTTCATTTTCTTTTATCGGTAAATAAGTTTTCGTTGATATAGAGCTTTGAAATACAGAACCGATATTCCTGAATTTCTTCAGAGCATCAGGTGCGAGAAAGTTTTTGTAGGTATCAGTATCTTTAAAATCTGAAATAGTCGAACTGTCTGCCCATTGTGTAAAGATGATATATGAATCTTTATGAAGTGCACGCCCAATGCGATAAGCGGTCAAGCCTTTTACGTTTTGAAGCTTCTGATTCAAATCCGAAAAATGGCCGAGAATGGATGCTTCGCCACTTCCCGAAACTGGAACGTAATAAACCGAAACTGCGTTTTCCTGGTTCAGTTCTCCATATTGATATGAGATATCGTACTCGGAAGCGGAATCGAAAACCGGATTTTCTTCTTCGCCTTCCCGGTATAATATTGCATCCTGACCGATCGCGCTCAACATCAAATCCGGATGTCTGTCCTGCAGGCTTGTTAAATATCTGACTGTACCAGTCGTTGTGTATAAAATCATTATGTTCACCTCTTATAATGTCTTGATACTCTATACCTGTTTGTTCATATGGATAAACTTACAGCTATAAATATATCGAATTTTTGTCATTATTTCTTTCGTTATGGTCATAAAAGTAAGGTATGATAAAATGGTATGGGAAATTATGAGACGGAGGGTTCTGAATTGTTTAATGATACTATAATTCGAGCGGCAAAAGGTGAAAAGACGGCGCATACACCAGTATGGTTTATGCGGCAAGTAGGGCGGAGCCAGCCTGAATACCGTAAAATTAAAGAAAAATACTCTTTGATAGAAATAACAAAACAACCTGAGCTGACTGCATACTTAACGGCGACACCTGTAGAAAACTATAATGTGGATGCAGCTGTTTTATTCAAAGACATCATTACGCCGCTAGCGCCAATCGGTATAGATGTTGAAATAAAAGCGGGAGTGGGGCCGGTCATCAATAATCCGATCAGAAGCATCAAAGATGTTGAGAAACTCGGTGAACTGGACCCTTATAATGATCTGAGCTATATATATAAAACAATAGAAATTTTAACGAAAGAAAAGCTCAATGTGCCGTTGATCGGTTTTTGTGGAGCACCATTCACAGTGGCAAGCTACATGATAGAAGGCGGACCATCCAAAAACTATCACAGAACAAAACATATGATGTATAACGAACCGGAAACATGGCATAAGCTGATGGATAAACTGACTGAAATGAGCATCACTTACTTGAATGCACAAATTGATTCAGGTGCAGGTCTTATCCAAATATTCGATTCATGGGGCGGTGCTTTAAGTAAGGGTGTTTACCATGAAAGCATATCTCCTTACATCAATAAAATTGTAAACCATGTTAAATCCAAAGGTGTGCCTGTTATCATCTTCGGTATCGGTGCATCACATCTTGTGCCGGAATGGAATACTCTTGATGTGGACGTAATTGGTCTGGACTGGAGAATGTCAATCGATGAAGCAAGACAAAGCGGCGTGACCAAAGCATTGCAGGGCAACCTTGAACCGGCATTACTTCTTACAGATTGGGAAATCATTGAAGCAAAAGCGAAAGAAATCGTCACACAAGGCAACCGCACCGGTCATATATTCAATCTTGGCCATGGTGTTTTCCCTGAAGTGAATCCGGACACACTTAAAAAACTAACAGAATTTGTTCATAACTACAGTAAAGGATTGTGATTTTAAATGGTACAGAAAAAAGGATTATTGGTAATGGCTTACGGAACGCCATATAAAGAAGAAGATATTGAGGCTTATTACACTCATATCAGACATGGCAGACCCCCGGCGGAAGAGGCGTTGCAGGACCTGAAGGACCGTTATGAAGCCATCGGAGGCATTTCACCGCTTGCTGACACGACTAAACGGCAGGCTGAGGCACTATTACAACAATATAATTTAGCATCAGAGGACGAATATCAACTGTATATCGGTTTAAAGCATATTGATCCATTTATTGAAGATGCAGTAAAACAAATGTCTGAAGACGGTATTAAAGAAGTGGAAACTGTTGTGCTTACACCACATTATTCAAACTTCTCCGTCGGTACCTATAACCAACGTGCGAAAGAAGAGTGCGAAAAGTACGGCATTTCCATAAAATCAGTGGAATCTTTTTATAAAGAACAGCCATTTTTAGATTTCTGGACAGAGGCAGTCAAATCTTCACTGAGTGAAATCGATGAGGCTGAGCACAAAGATACGGCAATCATCGTCAGTGCCCACAGTTTGCCTGAGAAAATTAAAGAGCAGAATGATCCATATCCTGGTCAGCTTGAGGAGACGGCTCAGCTGCTCAAGGAACAGGCAAATCTGCAAAATGTATTTGTCGGCTGGCAGTCTGAAGGTAACACACCTGATCCATGGCTGGGACCGGACGTGCAGGATTTAACGCGTGATTTGTATAACGAACACGGATTCAAGCACTTTATTTATCTTCCGCTTGGTTTTGTGTGTGAGCATCTGGAAGTTCTTTATGATAACGACTACGAATGTAAAGTGGTCTGCGATGACGTGGGTGCATCCTACCACAGACCGGTTATGCCGAACACTGACAAAAGATTTATCCAGGCGATGATCAATCAGCTTGAGTTACTTTAGTAAAGAAGGGTTAAAAATGACAAAAGTTGCAATAATAGGCGCTGGTATATCAGGCCTTTCTGCGAGTTATTATTTAACTGAAAATAATCAGGATATAGAAGTGGATCTATATGAAAAGGCGGGACATACCGGCGGTAAGATCAATACGTACCGGGAAGATGGATACGTTATTGAGCTTGGACCGGAATCTTATTTAAGCCGTAAGGAAGCTCTGACGGATCTTGCCAAGGCTATCGGAATGGAACAGGATCTGGTCAGGAATGAGACTGGTCAGGCATATATTTATGCAAATCATAAGCTGAATCCCGTCCCGCCTGGCACCATGCTGGGTGTACCGACTGAAATCAAGCCATTTCTGACGACGAGTCTGATTACACCTATGGGTAAATTACGCGCATTACTTGATCTGACCAAGAAAAAGATGCCGCTTTATACTGATATTTCAGCGGGGTACTTCTTTAGAAATCGTCTCGGCGATGAAGTGCTTGAAAATTTGATTGAACCTCTGTTGTCCGGTGTTTACAGTACGCCGATCGACAGTTTGAGTCTGATGTCGACATATCCGAATTTCAAAAATCAGGAAGAGAAGTACGGGAGCCTCATACGAGGCATGATCAAATCGAAGCCGCCTAAAAGCAATACGAAAAAAGTCGGGCAATTCTTCCAATTTAAAAATGGTCTGATTTCATTTATAGAGAAACTTGGGGAACAAGTTGAGAATCAGAATGTAAACTTGAAATTGAATAGTGATGTAGAAAATATTGAAAAAGTAGAAGATGGCTACAAAGTGACTGTGAATGGTATAGCAAAGACTTATGATGAAGTCATTATCACAACACCGCATTTTCAATATAAACGCTGGTTTGATGATAAGGAACTGGAGTACTTTAAACATATGCCTGCAACAAGTGTTGCCACTGTCGTCATGGGCTTTGACAAGAGCCAGCTGATCAATGATATAGATGGCACCGGCTTTGTCGTCAGCCGTAACATGGATACAGCAATCACAGCATGTACATGGACGAATAAGAAATGGAAACATTCCACGCCGGAAGGCAAAGTGCTTCTCAGGGCATATGTCGGCCGACCGGGTGACTTTGTCGTCGAAGAAAAATCAGAAGAGGATATCGTGAGACTCGCTCTGAAAGATTTGAATAAAATCATGGATATCAAAGGTGAGCCTGAACTCCAGATTGTGACCAAACTTAAAAACTCCATGCCTAACTATAATGTTGGACATAAAGAGATGATTGACGGTATTCAGAATTATATGGAAGAAACTTATCCGGGCATACATTTGATCGGAGCATCCCACTATGCAGTCGGGCTGCCTGACTGTGTTAAAGGTGCAAAGGAAGCTGCAGATAAAATTCTTCAGAATCAATAGTAATTACATTTGATTAATATATAATGGAAACAAATCATATTTTATAGGAGGTCACACCGTGAAGTTCATATCCAACAATAACATTACAGATCCCATGGTAAATTTAGCGATGGAGGAATATGTGTTAAGAGAGATTCCGACAGATGATTCATATTTTTTATTTTATGTGAATCAGCCATCCATCATCATAGGTAAAAACCAGAACACGATTGAAGAGATAAATGAACCGTATATACGCGATCATGGTATTAAAGTTGTCCGTCGTGTATCCGGCGGCGGCGCGGTCTATCATGATGAAGGCAACTTGAATTTCAGTTTTATCACCGAAGATGACGGAGACAGTTTCCATAACTTTAAACGCTTTACCCAGCCAATAGTGGATGCACTTCAGGATATGGGTGTCAATGCAGCACTGTCAGGCAGAAACGATATTGAAGTGGACGGCAAAAAAGTATCCGGTAATGCCATGTTCACCCAAAGAGGAAGAATGTTCTCGCATGGAACGGTGATGCTGGACAGTGATATCGGTGAAGTACAGAATGCATTAAAAGTGAACCCTAAAAAGATTGAGTCTAAAGGCATCAAATCTGTCAGTGCAAGAGTTGGAAACATCAATGACTTTTTGGATGAGAAGATTGATATTGAGGAATTCAAACAGCGTATATTGATCAAAATCTTCGGATCATTGGAAGAAATAGAAGAATATAAACTGACTGATGCTGACTGGAAAGAGATCGATAAGCTTTCTGAAGAAAAGTATCAGACATGGGAGTGGAACTACGGCAGAAACCCGAAGTATAACTTCAACGTTTCACATAAATTTCCCGCCGGCCTGCTGGACCTAAGGTTCGAAGTGAGTAAAGGCAGAATAGAACAGGCAAAAATTTTCGGTGATTTTTTCGGAGTCGGAGAAGTTGTGGACATTGAAAAAAAACTCGTTGGTACGGAGCACAGCTATGAAGCGATTGATAATGCACTGAAAGATGTGGATATCAGCCACTATCTGGGCAGAATCACAAGGGAAGAGTTTTTAAATCTCGCAGTATAAATAAAATAAGCTGACTTTACTATGTATATATTTACTAAGTAAAGTCAGCTCTTTTTGTATATAAGGTTATTTTTAATTCGCATCGTCAGTAATCTCTCTTAACAAAGTAGTGTAGGTATTGAATTTTTCTTCATCTTTTTCTACAAGTGATTCTTCAATTCTTTCTTCGTAAAGTTTGGCATTATAATCATCAAGCGCTTCTTGAAGAAGAATATCAGCAGAAAGATCGTTAATCGTATTGATGAATACTCTTAACTGGTTAACAGGATAGACTTGTTTACTCATAATATTCGGCCCCCTTAATTTATCTTGTATAGAATTATAAATTGTATGTTAAACAATGTCAAATAGCGTTTGAATATTTAGATAACTTAATGTTGTAATAATACCCCAGTTATTATAAATTACATATATTTTCAAAATGATAATAATAGTTAACATTAAAGTTAACATGTGTTATATTATATTTATCAAATACAAAGGGGTAGATTTATGAAACGTCAGCATTTCAATATTAACGATGATACAATGTACATGTTGTCTATAGAAAACAAGGGGTTGACCGAATGTAGAGTAGGAGAAGTGTACGGCAATGGCTTCCATTGCCTGACATCTCCTAATAAAATTTTGGAAAGAAACTGCAGGCAGTATTCACAGAGCTATCCGGCCAGAAAAGAGCTAACAAAAAAATTGACCGGTTTGTCGGCCAAATTACCGGTTATTATTGATTTATTCGGGTCGATCATCTTTTTCAGCACACATTCAGACAGAGTGACGGAAAATAACTGGTTCAATATAAAGCATATACATTCCTACAGGAATTATAATGGCAACACCAGAGTGCGGTTTAATAACAATGAGGAAGTTGAAGTGGACATCTCATTTACTTCTTTTAACAACCAATATTTAAATGCTTTAAAGCTGCATTATAAATTCAATCTGGAAAGAGAGAAATTTGAATACTGTGAAATGGCCAAATACAAGAACACTACGCCATCCGGCAAATACATGACGGATATCAAAGGAACAAGCGACAAAGTCAGCGATGTGTCCTACAAAGCCTATTTACGGTGTATCAGCGGCGGTAAGATGGATGATTTGGCTTAGATTAAATAAAAAAGTATAATTGAGGAAATACAGCAAGAGGAGTGATGGGATGACATTCGTAAGAATACAGTTAAAAGAAGCCGTACGGCAGAACAGAAGGAAGCACTTGCAAAAGAGATCGTCAAAACTATGGATAGTTCTGATTTCGCATCAAAAGACACAGTACGAGTCATTTTTGAAGAGATGAAGTCCGAAGATTTTTATTCGGGAAAAGATATGAATTGAATTTATTATTTCAAAACCCGCTGTGATTTTAAACATAGCGGGTTTTGTCGTCTTAAAAACTATATGTAAAATTCATTAGATGGTAAAATGAAGAAAACAAAGTCAAGACAAATATACGTAAAGGGGCTGCGTATTATGTCGAATAATAAAAATAATGATGAGCGGAAATATATAATAGATAGATTTTCGACGCATCAAAAAAGTAAAAATAAAAAAGGACCGAAGGAAAGAAAGAGGGAACCATTAAAACGCAGTGTGGATGATTCGAGTACTGTGGGACTCGGATGCTGGTTCTTTTTAATATTGCCGTTCATTGCGATGATCTTGATCCTCATTGTAATAATCGGTCTTTTTCAGTGATAAGATTCATAGACGGTGTAAATGAAGGAACAAGTTGATAATATTTCTGATGAATTATAGAAAAAGCAGTAGCTGCATTGAAATTGCTTGTTTAGCAAATCGAAGCAGGGAGATAAATTATAGACAATGTGGTCATGATGATTATTTAGAAGAAATTAATATCAAGGTGATGGAGCAGTTATGAAGATTTTATTGCAATATAATATCAAGCATACGGTTGTAGAATAAAAAAAGTCCGTTAAACTTTTGTTTAACGGACTTTACAAAACGGAGATGGAGGGATTTGAACCCTCGCACCGCGCAATGCGATCTATACCCTTAGCAGGGGTACCTCTTCAGCCACTTGAGTACATCTCCATATGGCTCCACAGGTAGGATTCGAACCTACGACCGATCGGTTAACAGCCGATAGCTCTACCACTGAGCTACTGTGGAACATTGATATTGTTTTTCAACCGAACATTAATCATTGTACCAATCAGACTTGAAAATTTCAATATAAAAACACAATTTAATTTTATAAATTTACACAATCTAAATATAAAGGAGTGAAAAGTGATGGAAAGTGGAAAATCAGTCGTGAAAACAGGGGTTGGATTCGGTACAGTTTTAGCAATAACGATTTCCTGGAGTCTTCATCAATCAATATTGTGGGCGATCATCCACGGTCTCTTCAGCTGGCTGTACATTATTTACTATATTTTAACACGGTAGTATCATATGTTAATAACGTATTTCTCCGGAATCTTTTTATTTTAATTGAGCGAGTTGTGTGATACCATATCCTTTATCCTACTTATTTGGTAGGATTAAAGGGAGGTATCATTAATGAGTCAGACAAAAGTGGAAAAACCTGAGAAAAAAAGATTCAAAATGCCCAATGTTATCGTCATCATGTTATTTCTTATACTGGTAGCCTGCCTATTCACTTACATAATACCTGCAGGACAGTTTGACATGAACGAAGAAGGTAACCCGATTCCCGGCACATACGGATCTATAGAACAGGATCCGGTCAACCCGATTGATGCGCTGAATCTGATACTTGACGGGGGCGTGCAGGCGAGTACGGTCATTGTCCTGTTGCTGTTCATGGGTGGGTTCTTTGGCGCGATATTCCAATTGGATTCAATACCGAATATTATCAATTATCTCGTTTACAAATATAAGAATATAGGAGCGATGGCTTTATCACTCGGTTTATTCACTTTGATGGGATTCATCGGCTTCTTTATCGGCGGGGATATGATGATTGTCTTTGTCACTCTCGGTGTTATCATGGCGAGACAGCTGAGACTCGACCCGATATCGGCACTTGCTATGACATTTCTGCCGCTGTTCATGGGCTTTTCAGTTGGTCCGTCAGGTATATCGATGCTGGGACAGATTTTTGCGAGTGATACTCCGCTCTATTCCGGTTATGGCATGAGAACTGCAATATTCATCATTTTCTTAATCATCACCGGCTTGTACGTCGCCTAGTATACAAGAAGAGTTGAGAATGACCCTGCAAAAAGTTTGATGACGAACGATCAATGGCTGAAAAATCTGGATAATGAAACTGAGAATGAAGATGATGTTCAAGTAGACAGTGTTTCATGGCAGGATGTTACTGTTTTAATGATAATGATTATTTCTCCGATTGTCCTGGCGATTGGTAATACTGTTCTCGGCTGGTCTGAAGTATATGGAAACAGTACATTCATCACTGTATTCTTTATAGCATTTTTACTGAGTTTCCTCGTTAAGAGAAAATCAGTGGAAGAAATGATCACCTCATTTACAAAAGGTGTCCAGGATATGGTGATTGTGGCAATTGTCATTATTTTGGCGACAACTATCAGTGTTATCCTGGCGGAAGGACAGATTTTGAATACGATAGTGTTTATGATGACTGACCAATTGAATGATCTGCCGCTCGGCATTTCTGCGATAGTCATTTTCTTCGTAAATTTAATTTTCAATTTCCTTGTTCCCTCAGGTTCCGGACTGATGGGGGTTATGGTACCGATATTGGAGCCGGTTGCGGATGTACTGGGTCTTACCCAGCAGGTGCTGATCACCGCTATAGGATTTGGCGGCGGACTGGGCAATTTAATTACACCGACACTCGGAGCGACGGTGGGTGCCATTGCACTTGCCAGGGCGAATTTTGGTTCCTGGCTGAAATTTATGCTTCCGTTGTTCATATTATGGATGATTGCCGGTTCTGTCATTTTATATTATTTGGCAAACATCAATTGGGCAGGCTATTGATTCATTTATAAAATATACTATAAAAAAGAGGAAGCTGATCTTGATTTCAAGATCAGCTTCCTCTTTTTGAATATTTAAGGTTTTATCCAACCTTAATATTTCGAATATAATTTATTGTAGTTGAAAATGATTCTATAATAGAAAGTACTCATGTGTACTAATTTTTGGGGGGACCAATAAATTGTAACTGATAATCATTTTCAATTAGAATTATATTCTAAATGAGAATTGTTGTCAATTAAATTCTGGCTTTATTTAATAAAAAATTATTGACTGATTAAAACTCTGTTGCCTGAAGGGTCTTCCGAGAAATATCCTTCAGGAGTATCTTCGACTTCGTAGCCTAATTCTCTTAAGTTGTTCACTGTCTTTTCTACTGCTTCTGCTGTATGATATTTCATCACGTAGTAGTTCAGGCTGATGTTGTTTTTATCTGGTCTCGGTGCTCCGACTCCGTTCCAGACGTTGACAGCTATATGATGGTGGTACTGATCGAAACCTAAAAATGCAGCCTGCGGGCCGAATCTTAAAATAATATCCAGTCCAAGTCCTTCTGTATAAAAATGAACAGCATCTTCTATGTTTGCCACATGTAAATGAAGATGACCCATTACAGTATCTTCCGGCAATCCATTGAATAACTCACCAGTGTCTGTTTTCAAAACTTCTTGAATATTCAGTGGTTCGGTGACCATATGAACTTCATCGTTATTCCAAACCCATTCTTCAGGATCACGATCGCGGTATACTTCAATACCATTACCGTCAGGATCATCTAAATACAATGCTTCACTTACAGCATGATCAGACGCACCGAGTCTTACATCTTTTGTAGCCAGGTGCTTGATAAAGGCTGCAAGATCAGAACGTTTTGGCAATAGAATAGCGAAGTGGTATAATCCGCTGGTTCTATGCTGGTTCATAGGATTGGAAGGTTTGACCAATCTGAGCAGAGTCGTTTTACCATCGGCAGAAAGCTCAGCTTCATTACCAATTTGGGAAATAACTTTAAAACCCATGATTTCCTGGTAGAAATCTAATGATTTTTCGATGTTACTAACATTAATGGTTACTTCTGATACGTTATTTACCGGCTCTTTATGAAAATTCATAATAATTCTCCTTATAAACTTACTATTTGTAATCAAGTATACATTAATTAACTAATTTAATCAAGTTATAAGTTTATCTTTTAAAAGATAGATACTTATGATATAATACTTGAAAAGGAAGTGATAGCTATGAGTCAAACACAAGGTGAAATGTGCCCTCGATTCGAAAAAGCTGTTAATATTTTAAGTCAGCGCTGGACTGCACTTGTCATATATCAAATGCTGGATTCTCCAAAAAGATTTGGTGAAATACAATCTGCGATTGGTGTGAGTGGCAAGGTGCTTTCAGATAGATTGAAGAATATGGAGCAAGAGGGTTTGATCCAAAGAGATGTGTATCCTGAAACACCGGTAGTCATTGAGTATTCACTGACAAAAAAAGGTGAATCACTTGAACCGGTTTTAAGGGATATAGAAGAATGGTCTTCAGATTGGATTGAACATCCGGATTCAAAAAAAGAAGCAGTTAAGTAACAATCTTATCACTAAATACCACAAAAAGCCTTAAAAGAACATTCATATGCTCTCCCTGAATCAGATACTTTATAAGTAAACTGCTCCGGGGAGAGTATTTTTATTTCAAAGCAGATTCAAGGTCTTTAAATAAAAAACGTACACGAAATGTTCCGTGTACGCAGTAACTGTCATTTAATTTGTTGCTGTTCTGGTAAAAATTGTTCTGTCTCCACGTTCCAGAGGTGCGTTTCTCATCATTAAAACTGACAGTATCAGCATGATTAATGAAAGAAGTGCGAGCAGGTGGACGAATAATAGATGATCCATGATGATGAATTCAAACAGTGGTGTCAGATCTATAAAATAAAATGCTGCAACACCTGCAAGCAGCAGCACTGCTCCAAGGCTCAATGTCCGGATTGTACCGAGGTTAAAGTTGACTACCTGTGCGAACATGCCAAGTCCGAATAAGATAAATAACCATAGAAAGTCGATCCAGAAATACATTGCCGGATTTCCATCGTTCAATATGTCTGCCATGTGGAACAGATATCCGTTTTGGAAGGTCATCCCGGCTATCAAATGAAGTACATTCAGTACTATTGTTCCAATGAACATAAAGATCAGAGTTGCCACCAATGATGATATAATGAACTGCTTTCTTGTCCCGCCCAGTGCAAGTATAAAATTATAGCTTTTGAAAAAGATGAACGGATAGACCAGGAATACTATATAGAACGGTCCGAATAAGACCCCCAGGTATTCATTGCCGTCTGCTCTGAAACTGAGGAACAAGTAAAGTGCGAATAGTGCGATTGTAATACCGATATTAATATAAAACGTCACTCCCATTTCTTTTGAGACGATTTTCAAAGGTCCTTTAAGCCTGTTCATTAACTTCGGCCTCCTTTTTTGTCAGGTTTACAAGGTAATCCTGGAACGATGCCTTCTCAACCGTGACTCCGGCTTGTTCTGCGCGGGATTTCAAATCAGCAGTGAATGGAGCATCAATCATTACATTGAGTTGTTTACCGAGTTTCCGCTCTTCCAGTACTTTCATGTTGCCGATAACTGAGTGGACTGAATCTGAAGATCCGCTAAGATGTACGCCATTATTTTTAAATACATCGGTTTCTTCATAATGCATTAACGTATTGTTATCAATGATTGCGATTTTTTCACACAACGGCTGGATTTCTTCGATGTGATGGGATGAAAGTAAAATTAGGCGCGGGTGTTCTTCATAGGAATCAAGGAGCACATCATAGAACTGTTTTCTCATATGCGCATCCAGACCATTTGAAGGCTCATCAAAAATGGTAATGGGTGATTTACTGGCCAGACCGATGACGATCGTAATCATCGTCTTCATCCCTTTGGAGAATTTACGGATTTTCTGTTTTCTTGGCAGTTGAAAAATATCGATTAACTCATCGGCCAATGCCTGATCCCAATTACGGTTGAAATCACTGGCGAAATTCAGTGCATCATTGATGTCCCAGAGATCAGAGTAGGGGTGGTCTTCCTGCATGAATGTGACGTGATGCATCGCTTCGCTGTTGTTATAAGGCACAACACCATCCACTTCTACAACACCGTCATCAGGCTGTTCCATGCCTGATAATAATTTCATCAAAGTCGTCTTGCCTGAACCATTACGTCCCCAGAGTCCGATAATCACCGGTTCCGTTTCAGTCAAGTTCACATCTTTTAATATATATTTTTTGTCATAGGCAAATGATAAATTTTTTATATTAATCATTTTTGTCCTCCTCTATAAATTTAATGACCTCTTCTTTCGACATGCGAAGTCTCTTCGATTCTTCAAGCATCGGCTTGATGAACTGCAACTGGAACTCTTCTTTACGTTTATCTATCAGTTTTTGTGTCGCACCTTCAGCGACGAAAATTCCGACACCTCTCTGTTTATATGCATGGCCATCCTCAATGAGCATTGCCAGTCCTTTTTGAGCAGTTGCCCGATTAATTTGATAAAATTTTGAAAGCTCTGTAGTGGAGGGGATCTGATCGCCTTCTTTCAGATCTCCCTGGATTATGTCATCTTCAATCATTTCATATATCTGTTGGAATATTGGTCTGGATTCATCAAGTACAGTTTTCACAAATTAAACACCGCCTGTCCTGTTCGGTTGATTAGTCGTGTAATCAACTATACACTTGGGACTGTGTTTTGTAAATAGTAAAATGAAAAAACCTTGAATGACATTGAATGTCATTCAAGGTTTTTCTATTCAGACCATATTCCTGCATTTTCACTCTGAGCCTGTTCTTCCGCCTTTTCTAGAAGTTCTAAATGACTGGTGTTCGGAGGATTGGCATAACGGACCGCTGCGAGGCCTTCACGCAATAAGATTTCATTGATCATCTCGCCGTCAGCATAAACATATGCCAAATATCTGTCGTAGTCATCTGTCATGGGTCCGACGTCAAATTCAACTTCTATAGTATCTGCCTGTGTCAATAACTCTTCGACTCTTTCTGCAGCCTCTACAGCATAGGGTTCGGGAATGCCTGAATCAGTGTTCACTTCAGGTGTGTCGATGATCAAATATCTGAAACTCTCACTGCTGCCATTGAAATTGAACCGTGTGGTATCACCATCAATGAACTGATCGACGGTCACTTCATGAAACTCTCCGATGCTGTAATCCGTATTGCTGTTCTCACTGCCATCATCCGAGAAGAAATAAGTGATAGCGACCAGAATGGCTACAAGTAGCAGGCCCGGCCATCCGAGTTTTCTGATCAATCTGCGGTTCCTGCTGTTATTCAATTGATTGAAATCAAAGTTTTTATTACGTTTCATAATATAATAGACATCCTCTAAAATTTTAATCTTAATCTTAATCATTATAATATAACTTTGAATTATTTCACATGATATATTGACCATAACGCAGCGTAATAGTTTAACTTATTAAGTGAGGAGGCAAGAACATGAAAACTAAAAAAGTGGCTGATCTGATCGGAATCAGTGTGAGAACCCTTCATCATTATGATGAAATCGGTCTGATCAGCCCGGAAAGAACAAAGGATAATGAGTACCGGGTATACACGGCTGAAGATTTATCGAAATTACAGCAGATTTTATTTTTTAAGAAGCTTGGGTTTAAACTTTCGAATATAAAGAAAATCATTAATGATCCTGACTATAATCAGGAAGAGGCGCTTCTGATGCAAAAGAAAATGCTGCTTGAAGAAAGAAGTCAGCTTTCAACAATGATAAATACAATTGATCTAACACTTAAGGAAATGAATGGAGAGATTGAAATGACAGATAAAGACAAATTCAAAGGGCTGGATTTCAGCAATAATCCGTATGAACAGGAAGCGAGAGAACGGTGGGGCGATGCCGCCGTCGATAACTCCAATAGAAAACTTAAAGAGATGGATGCTGAAGAAGTTAAAAGAAGGTTTGATGAAATATATAATGATCTCGCTAATATCAGACATATTGATCCTTCAAGTGAAGAAGCGCAAAAGGAAATTCACAAGTGGTTTGTTTTTCTGAATGAAATAGGGGACTACTCATTGGAAGCTTTTAAAAGCCTCGGAGATATGTATGTCGAGGACGAAAGATTTAAAAAGAATATCGATAAGTTCGGTACTGGTCTTGCTGAGTTTATGAGACAGGCGATGACAGCTTATTATGAACAAAATAAATAATCCCCGAACGGGGATTATTTTTCTTCCTGCATCAGATTGTAAATCTTACGGAAAGTGTTAACATTTCTTATGGTCATATGCTTATACATGCTTTTACCGACAATCTTTGTGATTGCACTTTTTTCAACATTATCTCTGTCTACAGAAGAGAGTATGACGCCGGGCCGGTAAATGATGGTGTCGATTTCCGGACGTATTTTCAAGCTTTCAAGTATGGCTTCATCATCAATATCTTCCCACAGGAATAAAACATCGCTTTTCATGCTTTTGTCATTCATCCAGTGATCGGGCAGGTGTTCCATGATGTTGTCAATTTCTGTTGAACTTCTGATCAGCACTTTAATTTCCAATCCAAAGCTCTCAAATATGGCTGCTTCAAGCGCGATGGCCAAGTCCGCTTTGGTCATATCGTCATTTGTAAAAATGATATTGCCTGAATTGATATAGGTCACGACATCAATCATGCCGGCATTTTCAAACGTTTCTTTCAGCATTTTCATATCGATTTTGTTTCTGCCGCCGATGTTGATGCCTCTTAGCAGTGCAACATACTTCATAGCCATCACTCCTGAGTTTTATTTGACAGCTGCAATTTCAGGTGCGTATGTGTTGATCAATTCCCTTGCTTCATCCGTCGATTTCGTATTCATCAGCTGGTTCCTCAGTTCACCTGCACCTCTGAATCCTTTGACATATATTTTAAAGAAGCGGTGCAGTGGTGTGTATTTACGCTCTTCCATTTCATTGTATTGGTCATGAAGATCAAGATGGCGTTTCAGCAAATCCAACAGTTCCTCCGGCGTGTGCTCTTTCGGATCGGTTTCGAACGCATATGGATTTTTAAAAATACCGCGTCCGATCATGACACCGTCAATGCCGTATTTTCGGACAAGTTCCAATCCGGTTGCCCTGTCCGGGATATCACCATTAATCGTAAGCAGCGTATCCGGCGCAATTTCATCACGGAGCTTTTTTATTTCCGGAATCAGTTCCCAGTGGGCATCGACTTTGCTCATTTCTTTTTTAGTTCTTAAATGAATGGAAAGATTTGCAATATTACATTCCAGAATGTGCTTCAGCCATTCGTGCCATTCATCCACTTTATACAGCCCGAGCCTTGTTTTAACGCTGACCGGCAGACCGCCCGCTTTTGCGGCCTGGATGAGTTCCGCTGCAGCTTCAGGGCGGCCGATCAGACCGCAGCCTTTGCCATTTCTGACCACATTGGGCACAGGGCAGCCCATGTTGATGTCGAGCCCTTTGAATCCCGCTTCGGCCATGCCGATACTCATCTCGCGGAAATGATCGGGGTTGTCTCCCCATATATGCGCCACAATCGGCTGTTCATCTTCTGTAAAGGTCAAACGCCCGCGGACACTGTCTTTGCCATCCGGGTGGCAGTAGCTTTCGGAGTTCGTAAACTCTGTAAAATAAACATCCGGTGCTGCAGCATCGGCCACGACATGACGGAAAACGACATCCGTCACATCTTCCATTGGTGCCAGGACGAAGAACGGGCGGGGCAGATTCTGCCAAAAATTATCTTTCATAAAATACAATCCTCTCAATAGCTGTATACATTTATATCAGCCTGTAAAATAACATATGTATTATACCAAAAAATGAGTGGATTAAAAACAGTTTAAAATTACAAATGAATTACAGATAATAAAAAAGCCCAATCATCTAAGATTGGACTTACTGAGATTATTGCAGGTTGATGATTCCAGTTTGTGTGCCCCAGAATCCCGACTGGACTTGTAACTGTTTTTCGTCACTATCAACGACATCTTGAGTAACATCAAAAACTATATTTGCCGTACGGGATGACCCGGGATTAATTTCTTCTAAAAATAAACCCATACTGTCTTCATTTGAATATCTAGAAGCAGTAGAATCTGGTTCAAAAACTCTTTCACCCTCGATGATCTTGAAGAAGTTGCTATCAGTGGTTATAGCTTCATTTTGATTATTGACAACTGAAACCTCCATAACAATATAAGTATCATTTGCTTCAGATGTCGTAAATTCTGAACTTACACTGTCTGTCTGATACCATTCATTAACAGTGAATTCGACATTGTCTACCTCCATCGGTTCATTTACACCTGATATTTCATCAGCTTCTTCTTCTTCAACTACTTCCTCATCTTCTGACGAAGATACTTCTTGTTCTCCACTATCTGTTTCTATATCTTCACTCGCTGCTTCTTCTACGTTTTCTTCATCATTACTATCTGTAGTTTCTGTTGACTCTTCCTCTACGGATTCTTCATCGGTTGTTTCATCGGTCGTATCTGTGGACTCATCATCAGTAAACATAGCTGTGCAAGCACCGAATAATATCAGTACACCGAAGATTATCAACACCCACTTGAGGCATCCGCCTTTCTTTTTCTTACCTGAGTTTTGTTTTTGCGCTTCAAAATCTCGTCTCTCTTGTTCTAATCTCCGTTTTTCTTCGTCTAATTGTCTTCTCTCTTCTGCTGACAAATAAATGTGCCCCTTTCAATTTTATCTATGTATATAAATTTTTACTTCTAATTCCAGTATAATACATTTAAACTCTTATTGAAATATGTTTTCTGAATATATAAACACTGTTTATAATATGTTGTCTTCGAATTAAAAACACTACTTCTTATAATTATTGAAAAGAAGTAGTGTTAGAGAAAATATCAACGTTAAGTTAAAACGGACAGCTAGGGAGTAGAACCTTAAATATTAAGTTGTATAAATGAAGGTTCCCTGTATGCGTCTTAAAATGTCACTTACCCATTATTCAAAACTTTTGATTTCCACATCCAGATCATCCACTGCCGGTCCCTCGATCACTTTGCCGTCGTAGTTGAATCTTGAACCGTGGCATGGGCAGTCCCATGTCTTATCTTCCCCGTTCCATCCCAGGCTGCACCCCATATGGGTGCATCTGTTGGAAACGACATAGTAGTCGTCGTCATCACGATACACACCTTTTTTGCCCACACCGTCACTCGCGACAGTACCTTGTCCGCTGTCGATTTCAAGGTTATCTATGTCAGTGTGTGACTCGGTCATGTGTTTCGTTTCAGATTCAATCACATGAAGCGGGTTGGTGATCTGTTGTTTCAACTGCTGGAATGTCGATTTTTTACGGTGAGGATCAAGCAGGCCTTTATAATCATTATCATTCCCAGTAATCAAGTCCCTGATGACCATTGAAGAAAGCACACCGTTTGTCATGCCGAATTTATTGAATCCTGTGGCAACAAAGCGGTTATCATGCTGCTTGTCGAACTTGCCGATGAAAGGCAGGGAATCTGCGGTCATCAGGTCTTGTGCACGGTAGGAATAAAGGACATCTTCATTTATCGTTTTCTGATCTGCATAGAGTTTCAGCGTCTCAATCTGTCTGTTCATGTCTTTATCTTCATACGACATATGACCCAGGCCGCCAAACAATACAGTTGCCGCTGATCTATCCGGGTTGACGATATTTCTGATGGACAGGCCGGCGCCGTCATGGCCGCTGAGCGATACATCGTCCGGCGGCGGAGTGGTGGAAGTGACGACCAATCCATATCCATAACTGATTTTAAAGCTGTTGAAATAAAAACCTTCCAAATCGAGAAACGGGAAATGAGTGGCGATAACCAAATTTTTAAAATTGATTTTGTTGCCGTCCGCAGTGAATAAAGTGTCATCTTCAACCGATTTGGCACGTGTATGCTCATAAACTTTCACACCGCTGTCAGTGGCAATTCCTAATATGCCTTTTAAAAATTTCAGAGGATGAAATTCAGCCTGATTTTTCATGACCAGTTCAGCCACTGTTCCAAAAGGCAGTTTAAGTTCACCTTTTGAAAGGTATCCGTCAATGCCGAGCGATTTATAGACATCTGCCTCTTTCTCCAGATCTTTTATGGAATCTTCATATACAGCATATATGACGCTGTTCAGACGTTTAAAATCACAGTCGATTTCATGTTTGGCAACGAGACGTTCTATCTCATTAATTGCCTCCATTTGTGAATCGTAGTAGTGGCGGGCTTTCTCCTCACCCATCTGTTTTGATAACTGGCCGTAAAGTGCTCCCTGCTGTGCTGTAATTCTTGCAGTGGTATTTTTAGTCGTGCCGCTTAAAATTTCGTCCCCTTCTATCAGTGTGACATCATACCCTTTAAGTACCAGCTGGTAGGCATTCATAATGCCGACAATTCCGGCACCGACGACAACAACTTCGGTATCGATATCTTCATCCAGCTTTGTAAATTGCGGAAGTTCTACGGAATCTCTCCAAAAAGACATTTTCACATCAGGTTCCTTATCCATTGAAAGCCTCCTTAAATTTCTTATATATATGCAATACTCAATAAGGTAATAGGGTAATGATTGATACCATTAATTAAGAAAGTGTAAATTTGACATTAAAATATAGTAAATAATACTTGAAAACATCATGGAAAAAGTATAATATAATATTCAGGCGTTAAAAGCGCTCTAATAATATTACCGCGGGATGGAGCAGTTCGGTAGCTCGTCGGGCTCATAACCCGGAGGTCGTTGGTTCAAATCCAACTCCCGCAATTTTTTTATTTAAAGTGGTCCCGTGGTGTAGCGGTTAACATGCCTGCCTGTCACGCAGGAGATCGCGGGTTCAATTCCCGTCGGGACCGCCATTAATTGTAATTACATATGCAGGTCCAGTAGCTCAGTCGGTAGAGCAAAGGATTGAAAATCCTTGTGTCGGCGGTTCGATTCCGTCCTGGACCATTTAGCACCTTCTATTATGGCGGTTGTGGTGAAGTGGTCAACACACCGGATTGTGGTTCCGGCATGCGTGGGTTCGAACCCCATCAGCCGCCCTTATATTTTAAATAACCGATGCGGGTGTAGTTAAATGGCATAACCTCAGCCTTCCAAGCTGATGTTGTCGGTTCGATCCCGATCACCCGCTTTTACTTATTATTCCACAGTAGCTCAGTGGTAGAGCTATCGGCTGTTAACCGATCGGTCGTAGGTTCGAATCCTACCTGTGGAGCTTCTGGCCCGTTGGTCAAGCGGTTAAGACACCGCCCTTTCACGGCGGTAACACGGGTTCGAGTCCCGTACGGGTCATATTAGAAGTGTAGACGATGCACTTCTATTTTTATTGTGGACAGCTGGCCGAGTGGCTTAAGGCGCACGCCTGGAACGCGTGTATACGGTAACCCCGTATCTAGGGTTCAAATCCCTAGCTGTCCGTTATTTAACGTAATAAAACCCTATCATATCAGCAGTTTATGCTGATATGATAGGGTTTTTCTATTTTTACATTGGATCTAAAGTGATTAATTGCCGACTAATTTGTCAAAAATATTTGTCGTCTTTGGAGGCTTCCAGGGTTTGGGACTTATTGGTATGAGTATTAATGAGCTGACAGTTTCAAAGCTCATAATGTTTCTATCTTTAATGATGATCGGAATAGGTTTTTTAATATTTTTATCATATAATGCTGTTAGTAAATTAACAAACTTAGACCTGTCCAGTTGTGGTTGCGAGAACAAGAAGGAATGTAATTGCCATATATCAAAGCGACATCCTGCTCTTTTCTATTCTTCAAGTTTTTCACTTATCTATTTATAATAGGTGGTGCATTTCATATATGTGTATCAAAACCTAACTTTTACCAATAGTTGGGTACTTGGATAGCAATATCAATGGTTTTAGTTCCAGTTATTTTAGGATGTGTATTCAAAAAACTTAAATCTTAACCACCTTACTGCAGGTGGTTTTTTGATTTAATAATTTGAAGTTCAATGAACGTAAATTCACAAAGACAAAAATATATCATTAATGTGTAACGAAAATGTATCTTTCTAATATATTCTATCAGCGTAGGTAATGTAACATAAACATGAAAGTGTTTTAATTAATATAACTTTAGGAGGTCTTAAATGTATAATCCTTTTCAAAGGTTACATGTTTATGCTGCTTTTTTTATTACACCATTATTACTTACATTAGTTATTTCGGGCATAGGCTATTTGTTCTACAACGAGGTTGAAAATGTAGTGTATGAAGATGAATTTTTCGGCCAAACTGATAGAACCTTTCAGTCGCTAGATGATGGGATAGAAGATATACAACATAGCTATCATGATTTATCCATTTCAAAAGTTAGTCTATTGGACGGTGAATACAATAATCGTGTGACACTTGAAGATGAAACAGGCAATCAGACAGACCTATGTCTTTTTAGATGACAACAATCAAATTGTAGGTAGTCAAGATGCACGATATACATATTCTAATATGATGAGAGCATTTCACAGCTCTTTAATGACTGAGAGTACATTTATTAATTATTTGGTAGAACTTACAGCATGCTGGACTATTTTTATGTTGCTTTCAGGCTGCTATATGTTGGTGAAAAAGAAGCTGTTTTCAACTAAATCTAAGAAGCTAAAATTTCAAAAGATCCATGCCGTATTAGGTTTAATCATAACTATTCCACTATTTATTTTCATATTAACAGGGTTGCCTTGGTCAGCAGTTATGGGTTCGCAGATTTCAAAATTGAGTGAAACAGTGCCGGAATGGGGCAACACAGAACTAAGCGTTAATCCACCGAACTCTAACGTCAATGAAATACCGTGGGCAACTCGAAGTAATGATACTCCGGCGTCGGATGAAGATCATTCTGGACATCATGGGAGCTCGGCTGTTGATACTGATATACCTTATCAGCTGGAAATTGGGGAAATAGAAGATACTGCTTTGAAAAATGGAGTAAGCTATCCCTTCTCTATTATCTATCCAGGAGACGAAGAGGGGGTCTTCACAGTCTCTAAAGGAAGCAACTCTGGTGTTACTGGTCTTGATGTGTCTCCCTACGAAGAGACTACAGCATACTTCGATCAATATTCCGGGGAAAAACTCGGTCAAATCGATTTTGAAGATTATGGACTGATTGTAAAGTGGTTCACATGGGGAATACCATTGCATGAAGGACATTTATTCGGGTGGCCAAATAAGATATTGAACATATTGGTATGCTTAACTTTTCTGGGCACGATTTTCTTTGGTTTTTACTCCATGATTAAACGCAGCAAAACCTTTAAAAGTGCTGTACCTAAGAGAACGAATCGTCCTTTATCCTGGGGTGCAATAGTTGTTTTGCTTTATTGGGGCCGGGACATAAGTCCTTAAAAAAGATTATATTTCATGCAGAACAGATGAAATCCGTACGTTAGACTCCTTGGGGAAAGCATCAGCGTAAGACTACAGGCTTACGCGATGCCCCAGGAAAGCTAACGTACGGATTATTTTTTCTGGATATATTTATGTCTCAGCCCCTTTGTTTGGGATTTCCTTAATTATTATCGCTATAATTGAATTTATTCTTATTAAAAGAAAGGCGCTTAGTATTAAGGTTATATAGAACAATACGGTTCTATTTTCATACCTCTCTTTACATTCCATGCACAATACATTGAAATTTGAATCATCAAATATCTCCCCATGAGATATTGTGAGCCACTCTCTATCCAAATGTAGAGAGTGGCTTATTTACTTTTAAATGAACTTCTTTCATCGTAAAGTATGACTGCACATCTGTTTAAAAACTTAATGAATATGCAGATAAATAGGGCAATAGTAATGTTATCCATTGTATCATCAGGCGAATGTCTGGTGATTTTTTATGTACTTGGACATTTTTGAGATGAAAAGTCAAATATTATTTATTTCATTCTATTAAATTAATAAATTTCAAAAGTTTCAAAAGGTAAAAATAACCATAAACCTTGTTATGACGTCAATGACAGTGGTTTGACCACTGGTTATTGTGACCAACTCCTAACATTAGGTGTGAAATTTAAAATATAAATTTATTTAATTATTTGAAATGAAATCGTTTACATTTTAAAGGTGCGGTGTTACATTTATTATTGTAAAAGGAGGTAAACAAAGGGATGTTTATAATTGGAAAATTTAATTAAATGTCGGGAGATTTGGATATGGAGATCATTTCATACAAAGATTTAAAGAATATTGTTAAAACCGGAGATGTTATTGCTGTTGCTGCATTATCCACCGGCAACCTGCCGATGGAAATATTAAAGCATTTGGCGGAACAGCATGATGAAGATGGGGCGACGGATAACCTTACTTTTATCGTTTCGAATGATATCAGTGATTTTGATGACGGCTTTGACCTCGATTCTTTTGTATCAAGGGGTATGGTAAAAAGAATCATTTCCAGTTTAATTATAGCGTCACCGTTTACAATCGAAGCAATTAAAAACAATGAAATTGAAGCTTATTTTTTACCGCAGGGCATTATTGCGACGCATTACAGGAATCACGCATCTTCTTCACCGGGGATGATTTCGAAAATCGGATTAAACACGGTTGTCGATCCGAGACATTCAGGCGGCAAGATGAATAATGTTACTGAGGAAGACCTGGTTTCTTTAATAGAAATTAATGATGAGGAATATCTTCATTATAATTTTCCCGCAATTGATTTGACGCTGTTAAGGGGTACTTATGCGGATGAGAAAGGGAATATTTTTATGACCCATGAATCTCATCTCGGTGAAGGTTTCAGTGCCGCATCGGCAGCGCGGAAAAACAACGGTAAAGTAATCGTACAGGTGAAAGAAATCATTGAAAGTGGAAGATTTAATCCGAGTGATGTTTTCATTCCCGGGGAGCTTGTCGACTATGTCGTTGTAAATAAAAACCCGAAATATCATAAACAGGTGATACAGACTTATTATGAACCTGCTCTAGCCGGTCACCACAGAATTGTTAATCCGAAAGAGAAGTTTTTGGCGTTCAGTGTCCGGAAAATCATCTTGAGACGTTCATCTCAGTTTTTGAAAGAGGGAGATGCTGTCAGCGTCGGCTACGGCATCAATAATGAACTGAGCAACGTTTTAAGGGAAGAGCGTGCTGACCATCTAGTCAGATTGAATATTGATACCGGTATTTTTGGCGGTATGATCGGTAGCGGAAATCATTTTGGGATGAACTACAACCTGGATGCCAGAATGCGGCACGATATGACATGGGATTTTATTTTCAATGGGGGACTGAATGTCGCTTTTCTGAGCTTTGCTGAAATCGACAGTTCAGGTAACGTCAATGTATCAAAATTCGGAGACAGAATGAACGGCAGCGGTGGTTTCATCGACATCAGCCAGACGGTCAAAACATTGATATTTTCAGGGACGATGGTCGTGGGGGCGAAGTCAGCCTGTGAAAATAATGAACTGCACATTGAAGAAGAGGGGCATTCAAAAAAATTTGTAGACACCGTTAAAAGTCTGGATTTTAACGCGGCTTATTCCAGAGAGCTTGGTCAGCGTGTGTATTATGTCACGGAACGCGCAGTGTTTCAGCTGACTGAAGATGGTCTGGAGCTGATTGAAATTGCACCGGGACTTGATCTGGAAAGGGATGTGCTGCGGCAGATGGATTTTAAACCGGTGATTTCTAAAGATTTAAAAAGCATCAATCAGAATATTTTTCAGGAAAAATGGGGAGAACTTGCACAATCGATAAAAGAATAATCAGTGACAAAGGGGAAGAATAAAATGAATTATGATTGGATTAAAACAAGATCGAATTATGACGAAGTGAAAGCTGCGGTCATTGACCCTCAGAAGGGGACGGAGTGGTCATATCAGGATATGAATATACGTGCGGAAAACTTGGCGAATCACATGCAGGATCAGGGGATCAAGCGCGGGGATGTCGTCGGGATATTTGCACCGAACGATGTAGCAATCTTCGATTTGATGTTTGCATCATTTAAAATGGGTGTTGTATTTTTACCGATCAACTGGCGTTTGAAACCAAAAGAAATTGAAAGCATCATCGAGGATTCCGGTGTCAAAATGATTTTTTATTCGTTGAGACATAAAGAGAGTTTAACAGGCACACCTGAAGCACTGCTTCATATGGATATCGATTCAGCGGAATATGATGAAATTTGCAGTCCGAAAAATCATCGTCCGTTTAAAACTGTCGATGTAGAAAGTGATGACCTTGCGTCACTCATGTATACGAGCGGAACTACGGGACTCCCCAAAGGGGTCATGTTCACCTACGAATCATATGTATCGAATGTTATCAATGCGGCGCTGACATATAAAACGAACTCGAAACAAACGTCGATCATATCGACACCGATGTTCCATGTGCTTGGCTTAAATGATACTGCGCTGCCGTTAATTATGGCGGGCGGCACACTTGTCCTGCACCGGTATTTCGATGGGGCAGAACTCAATGACCTGATGGCCAAATACAAACCGGATTACTTGATCATGATACCGACGATGTATTACGGCATGCTTGCTGCGGAGAATTTCAATCCTAAAAACTTTGAGAATATAGAATATCTGATCCAGGGTGGATCGTCACCGCTGCCTGCGGTACAAAAGAAATTTGAAAGCATGGGGCTGACTTTGATTAACGGTTACGGTCTGACGGAAGCACCGCTTGCGATGGTGAATACACCGCATAATTCAAAAGTTAAACCGATGGCGATTGGGAAACCAATCATGTACATGAATATGAAACTATTCAACGATGACGGCAGTGAAACAAAAGATGGAGAAATCGGCGAACTTGCAGTTAAAGGGAAAAATGTCACACCGGGATATTGGAATAAGCCAAAAGAAACGGCTGAAGCCTTCAACGATGGTTATTTTCTGACTGGCGACCTTGCAAGAAAAGATGAAGACGGCGATATCTTTATCGTCAACCGTAAGAAAGAATTGATCATTACCGGCGGTGAAAACGTACTGCCTTCAGAAGTTGAAGCTGCACTTTCGGAACATCCGATTGTCAAACAGGTGATTGTCGTCGGCTACGACAGCCCTGAGTATGGGGAGTCCGTATCTGCTGCTGTGGTGCTGGCAGAAGACACGGAGAATTTTGAAGAGATTTTGGATAAATATATAAGAGAACGGGTCGCAGGATATAAGATTCCAAGACTTTATCTGAAAATGTCAGATATTCCGTTAAACTCGACTGCGAAGCCGGACAGAATGGCAATTCAAAAATTGATGAATGAAAAAGCTCAGAAAAACGGAATTAAATAAAATAAAACCGAACATATATGAAGGCGTTATCATAAAGACGGAGGGAAATAATATGACTGAAAAGGATAAAGTACTCAAAGAATTATATCCGGAGGATATGTTAAATATATCTAAAGAATTAACTGAAGGGGAAGTGAAATTTTTAAAGCAGCTGGATGACCTGCTTGAAACAAAGTATCGTGATTCTATTAATGATCACTGGGTGAACGCGACTGTGCCCGAAGACTTTTTTGATGATATGGGCAAGCTGAATTATTTCAGGAATCCATTGTTATTTGAAGGGCGTGAGGGGGCTAAAACACCAAGTCAGCTGTTCCAGTTCTTCATGTCATATACTGTTGCACGATTCGATGTATCTTTAGTTACTGTGCTCGGTGTACACCAGGGTCTCGGCCATAATGCTTTTCTATTCGGCGGTTCCAAAGAGCAGGTGGCACATTATATACCTAAACTGCAGTCGCACGAACTCAGAACTTGTTTTGCTCTGACTGAACCGGAGCACGGATCGGACGTAGCGGGTGGACTTGAGACAACCGCAAAACGTGACGGCGATCAATGGATAATTAACGGCGCCAAAAAATGGATTGGTGGTGCCAATGTCTCGGATGTCATTCCACTGTTTGCAGTAGATGTCGACACCGGCAAGCCTAAAGGATTCATCATCCGGCCGGAACAGGACGGCGTCGATATAGATATTATCGAAAATAAAATTGCGCTCAGAATCATACCGAATACGAATATCCATTTAAATAATGTAGTCGTAAAAGAAGAAGACCGTCTGCAGAACATCAACAGCTTCAAAGATATAGCCAAAATACTTTATTCTACACGTGCGGGTGTTGCATACATGGCTACAGGTGCTATGGCGGGTGCACTCCGTGCAACGCTTGATTATGTTACACAACGTAAACAGTTCGGTAAAGAAATCAGTAAGTATCAGCTGATTCAGGAAAAACTGGCGATGATGCAGGGAAATCTGTCGCATGCGATGACATTATCGGCACAACTTGCACGTATGCAGGAGAACGGCGAGTATGACGAAGTTGCAACATCGACAGCCAAGATGATGAATGCTCTCAGACTGCGTGAGTCCGTATCAATGGGGCGCGGCATTACTGGAGGAAACGGTATTCTTGCTGAGTATGATATTGCGAGATTCTTCTCCGATGCTGAAGCGGTCTACACTTATGAAGGTACACATGAAATCAATGCTCTCGTTATAGGACGTGCATTAACAGGCGATTCAGCATTCCTTTAAACCGCGGATAACATTCAAAATGACAGATAAAATAATATGGAGGGTTCTTCATGACGATAAGAAAAGCAACCGTGTTGGGTGGAGGAGTGATGGGCAGTCAAATTGCTGCCCTGCTCGTCAATGCGGGTTTAAAAGTGAAATTACTTGATGTGGCAATAGATGAAAAAGATCCGAATAAAATTTCAAGGAAATCTTATGAAATGATCACTGATAAAAAACAGCCTCAGCTGTTCGATTTGAATTTCGCACCGAATTTGACTTATGGCAACTTTGATGAAGATCTGCAGAGCCAGGACGATGCGGATATTTATATAGAAGCGGTTAAAGAAGAACTGGAAATCAAGCACGATGTGTGGAATAAGGTAAAGGCAGTCGCAAAAGAAGATGCATTATTTGCGACGAACACATCAGGTATTCCAATCGAATATATCTCTAAAGTGTTCAGCGGTGAAGAACGTCAGAGATTTTTTGGAATGCACTTCTTCAACCCGCCGCGCATTATGAAGCTGGTTGAGATTATCCCGCTCAAAGATACAGCAGTAGAATCGGTAGAAAGAGCGCAGGATTTTGCTGAAGATAAGCTTGGAAAAGGTGTCGTTATTGCGAATGATGTGCCCGGCTTTGTGGCAAACCGTGTTGGCACACAGACGATGAATGACGTGATGTACAGAGCAGAAAAAGAAGGTCTATCCATTACTGAGACCGATGCATTGACAGGACGCAGCATCGGTCGGCCGAGCCTCGGGACATACGGTCTGGTCGATCTGGTCGGACTTGATATTGCGATGGCAGTTACAAAAGGACTGCAGCAGGTGCCGGGGGAAAAAGAATTTTTCCATGACACAGTGCTTGCTGAAAAATTGATGGAAAAGGGTGCTTTAGGCAGAAAGACTAAACAGGGATTTTATAAGAAAGAAAAGAAAGGCATACTTGTTTTTCACCCTGAAAGCAATGACTATGTCGAGCAGTCACAACCGGCGTTTGAAATCCTCGGTAAATTCACCAAAGATTTAAAAAAGAATATGGATACCATTTTTAATGCGGATGATAAAGCCGGGTTATTCATGTGGGAAACACTGAGAAATAATTTTTATTATTCAGCATTGAATGTGCCAAAAGCTGCAAGCGACTATAAAGATATAGACCGGGCGATCGTCTGGGGATTCAACTGGAAAAAAGGACCATTCCAGTTGTGGGATCTAATGGGCTTTAAGCGTGTTAAAGAACGTATGAAAGAAGAACTCGGAGAATTGCCGGAATGGATAGAAAAACGCAATGAATCTTTTTACGAAACAGATGAGTCATTGGAACGTGTGACACCTGTAAATGAATTTATCGACAGTGAAATCTGGAACCGTGAGGATTCGAATTTATCAGTTGCGAATAAAGACCAGCTGCTTTTAAAACTGCAGAGTCAGAATAATATCATTTCCGACGGTTTTGCGCGAGATTTGATCGAAGCTGTTGATCTATTGGAAAATGAAGATTATTCAAGTATGGTTCTGTATGCTGACGGCAGAAACTTCAGCGTTGGCGCTAATCTGTATATGATGAAAAAAGCCCATGAAATGAAGAAAGTGGATGACCTGGTCGGGCCGGCGATTGATCAGCTGCATGAAAGTTTCAATAGGATGAAGTATTCATTGAAACCAATTGTCACAGCTGTACAGGGCAAGGCGCTCGGCGGCGGATGCGAACTCTTACTTTACTCACCATTTGTTGTTGCTGCGAGTGAAACGTATACCGGAATGGTTGAAGCGGGTGTCGGATTGTTGCCAAGTGGCGGCGGTCTTGCTGAAATGTCGGACCGTATATTAAACACAACACATAAACATGATGATAAGCAGCAGTCCATGACAGAAGTACTGACGAATATCGGTATGGCAAAAGTGTCGACGAACGCATATGAAGCAAGAAGATACGGATATTTACGTGATACCGATTCAATCATTCTGAATATGGAGAAGCGGGTGGAAGCCGCACTCAATAAAGCACGTCTTGAATCGGATATGAATTATATTCCAAAACCAAAAGGACAGTACATCGCACTCGGCAGTGATTTTAAAGCACTGGCACAGGGAATGCTCGATGCTCAGCGTCTCGGCAACTTTATCAGCGATCATGATTACGAGATTACATTGAAAATTGCAGAAGTATTATCGGGCGGGGATCTGCCTCGTAACACATATGTCAATCAGAGATACTTGCAAAAGCTTGAAAAAGAAAGGTTTTTGGAGCTTCTTCAGACAGAGAAAACATATGAACGTATCAGTTACATGCTTGAAACAGGAAAGCCGCTCCGTAATTAATCAAATGTATGAACATAGAAAGGATGAAGTTAAATGCAGGATGCATATATAGTAGCATACGGACGTTCCGCTGCCGGACGAGCAAAAGGCGGCGCGATGTTCCATGACAGGCCGGATGAGGTGGCAGCGCAGGTTCTTAAAGAGGTACTCGGACGGGTTGACGGCAAGTTCAGTCCGGATATGGTTGAAGATGTCATTGTCGGGAACTCATTTCCTGAAGGCTTGCAGGGGCAGAATATCGCACGATCAATCGCACTTTTGGCTGGTATGCCGAATGAAGTGCCGGGACAGACGGTGAACCGTTATTGCTCGTCAGGACTTCAGACGATTGCACTTGCCGCAAATCAGATCAAGGCTGAACAGGCGGACGTGCTGGTTGCCGGCGGTGTGGAATTGATGAGTGCCGTACCGATGGGGGGCAATGAACCGACAAACAGCCCATTACTGCAGGATGCAGATTCAGGCGTCTCATACCCGATGGGGCTGACAGCTGAAATGGTGGCAGAAGAATTTAAAGTGTCGAGAGAGGATCAGGATGCATATGCGGTGCAGAGCCATCAGCGGGCAAAAGCGGCACTCGATGCAGGCAGATTCGAAGATGAAATCATACCGGTCGATGTCAACAAAGTATCCTATGATGAAGAAGGACCTGTTGTGACCAAAAATGAATTTAAGACGGATGAACACATCCGCCCGGAAACTAATATGGAAGGACTGTCGAAGCTAAGAACAGTTTTTAAAGCTGACGGAACTGTGACTGCGGGCACTTCGGCACCACTGACAGATGGGGCGGGATTTGTTGTCGTGATGTCAGGTGACAAAGTGAAGGAACTTGGTGTCACACCCATCGCCCGTTTTGTTGGATTTAAAGCAGTCGGTGTCGATCCGAAGATTATGGGAATCGGCCCGGCATACGCAATACCTGAAGTGCTGGAACAGTCCGGTTTATCAGTGGATGATATGGATCTGATCGAACTGAATGAAGCATTCGCCTCACAGACAGTTGCGTCAATCAGAAAAGCGGGGCTGGATAACGAGAAAACAAACGTGAACGGCGGCGCAATATCCTTGGGACATCCACTCGGCGCATCAGGCGCAATGCTGACAGCCAGACTGCTTTCAGAAATGAAGCGGAGACCGGATTCCAAATACGGCATGGTAACGATGTGTATCGGTGTTGGCATGGGTGCAGCAGGGATATTTGAATACGTAAGATAAGAAGAATAATTTAATAAGATATTTTGCAACCCATAGTCTTATTGACTATGGGTTTTAAGTTTACCCACTAATCTAGTGAAAGTAACAAGTGCGACCCGTAGCGGTAATCACATAGCTGAAAGTAAGGATCAAACAGTTTCTTCTAAATATCTATTTAGGGTCTATTTTTAGCATACAATAATATTAGGAAGGGATTATAATGAATAGTTTAAATTTAATTGGAAGATTGATACATATTTGATTTTTAGAAAATTACTGGGATTTTATGTTTACATGTTAGACAGGGTTGATTTACCATTAAGTTGTAATACAAATATTGTTCTAATTAGGAGGTATTTGTTTGGTAT
>NZ_LFKO01000001.1:2898-15660 GCF_001265075.1 Salinicoccus sp. YB14-2 | reverse complement strand
CCGTGTAGGTGTTAGGTGTGGTTATCTACATTCTACACGAAACTGTCATGGGTGTTTTTTTATCCTTTTATTTCAGGTGTTGCACTTAATATTACAATTCGTCTATTTAAAAAGTTTATAGCAATGATTTTAGTAGTAACAATCTTATTTACGTTAGCACCAGTAACAACTTTTGCAGCTGAAGAATCAAAACTGGAAACAGTAGCAACAAATGAATCCGTGGAAGTTAAAGACAAGAAGGATACATACGAAGAAGAAACAGATGGTGAAATAACAACGCAAGGTTTTAGAAAAAGTGCAGTAGTTTTCGCTCTTCGATATGGCGGGAATGCATTAGATAGCATTGTTAGTGTACTTAGTAAGAAAAATGGAGATTTGGTTAATAAACATGCTGACGAATTAGCGGATGCACTTGAAAGTTTTAGTGATTCAATTGAAGCACGTTTAATTGATTTTATGATCTTTCAATTAGGATTCCCTTCATCTTCTGCAAGAACTATCGCATGGGCTATAATGTTAGCTATAGGATGATAAAAAATTCCAGTCTGGGACTTAATGACAGGCTGGAATTTCTAATTTAGGAGGTAAAAATAAATGAATGTTGAAAATGAAATTGAATTGCTGAAGTATCAAAATAAGCTGCTACTTTCAATGGTAAATGGTGATGACTACCCATTTTTTTTCTTCGCTTTAAATCATGATTTCACACGTGAACAAGTAAACGGAATAATAAAAATCCTCAACATTTTTAATAACCGTTTAAACAATTCAAATTCAACAAACGTAACTGATCAAAGACTAGAAGAAGACGATAAAAAATTCTTAATGAATTTAGGTATTAATGTAAACTCCTTATATTCTAATGACACTCCTACCTATGAGGAATTTTCGACTTACATAAAGGTTATTACTGCACATGATTTTGAAATTAAATATTTACTAATGAGTTTAAAAAAACAGAATATTAATGATAATGTTTGCGAATTCCTATTAAAACAAATCTAAGGCCAGTCAAAGAACATCCTAATTTTTCATTAAGAGCGCTTTTAAGCGTTCTTTTTTTATTTTGAACGTATTTTGTGCCGCCGTCAGCTATAAAGCGCTAAGAAGGCAATACATCGCGTCTGTCAACGGCACCGGACCGTAGGGAGGATAAGGAGTTGACAGACCGACAGCATCCAGACCCTCTTGATGTCTCAAAAGGCAACACCTTTTGAGCTGCTGATAGATCGATAATGGAACAGATGTAGGCTATGCCTCTTTTGTTATCTTAATGGAGAGGAAGCGACACACTCGCAATAAAATTGCTCGTTAATAATAAATTGAAATTCAACATCAGCAAACACCGTGTAAGTATCTGTATCTCTTTTGACGGTGTTATCTGTGTTTCATAAAACCAGTAAACAGTCGTAAAAAACTTTTTACTTAACGTTACACTATAAAAACTTATTTTGGAGTATGTGTGGGATGAGCTAGGCATTTCTATAAAACTTGAGGATTTTTCTGATTATGAGGCAATCACCAGTATCATTAAGATCACTGGTGGAAACTTTAGATTGATACAAAGACTTTTTACACAGATTGAAAGAATACTTGAAATTAATAACCTTGAAACTGTTACCACAGAAGTTGTGGAAGCTGCACGAGATAGTTTAGTACTTGGCATAAAATAAACTTAAAGAGGTTGGAACATAAAGGGCTTTGTTCCAATCTCTTTACATGTACTATAGTGCAAAATAACGCTTAAAACAGGTGCAAGATAGCGTCTAAAGTGACAAGCTAAGCATATCAATACATATATAATGTCTATTTAGGGTCTGCCAAAAATAGACACCGGAAGGGGTAACATTCTTTAACTCTGTTCACCGTATAATATTAATCTATATATGTAACTTCTTTGCGATTTTACTGTTCGAAAATCCAATCTTCCTTAATCGGTGAACTTCTTGATAGATTATCCATCTTTTCATTCCTTGTTTTTTTCCTTATAAGCATACATCGATGTCCCCCTCGTATATTAAAGATAGTTAATTTTTGTTAACTATAATTGTTATATATTTCTTAATGTAAAATGATTATGAATCAGATAGAGGTCGTCGTTGTCCTCCTTGAAGTTCAATCTTCTGACGCCTCTGTCTTTATAGGTTTATTCGCATGAGCTGGATGATACATCGTCACCGCATATATAACGAGGTTGAATGTCTATAAAGATTAGAGGATGACTCCATCTGATAAATTTCTTAGGCGGTGTTAAATATGTTCTATCTTGGTATTGATATTGGTAAACGAAATCATGAAGTGGGTCTCATTAATCATGCAGGTGACCTTGTAGGCAAGACCCTGAGGTTTAAAAGTACGAAAGCAGGGAGTGATCAACTTCTGAAATTTATCAATCAACACCAGTTAACACCAGACGATGTGGCTGTCGGAATGGAAGTCACCGGTCATTACCGGCTGTCTGTATTCTCATTTCTGAAACATTTAGTAACCAAGAATCTGCTTTGGCGGTGCATTACCGAAAACTACGTGCCAGAGGCAAGGCACATGGTATAGCTGTCGGTGCCGCCGCACGGAAGCTTACACACATCATTTTCGCAATCATGCGGGATAAGAAATCCTACAAGCCCCGTTAAACATTGGGATATTAATCACAAACCATAGATGCCCTGATTAAAATTTTTTATTTAATCAGCCTTATTTTTCGTGTTTAATTTACTTAACCCTACTTTTTCTATCACTTCTAATTAAGACGTTGACTTTTTATAGCTGGTCTAACCAATTTGATCTAAGATCTTTTCCGCATGCCCTAAGTTGAGAAAATAAGTGACAATTTTTTTGTTTACAACTTTTAGTACACCCATCATTTACTTGACACCTTTCGAATAAGTACTACAATTGATAATAAATAGAATAGATTTGCACTAGGGGCGTTTTTTAAAAAAATTGAGATGAGGATAACCTCAGACCCTTTGAACCTGATCTAGTTAAAGCTAGCGTAGGAAAGTGTTACTTCGATACAATTATTTATACTTACAAAGGTATAAATTAATCACTTTCGATGCGTAACCTTCCTATGTATGAAGGTTACGCATTTTTTTATTCTAAAAAAAGGAGTGATTTATTGGGCCAAAACAGTTTTAGTAACGGGGAGTGGAAGAGGTCTCGGCAGTTGTATCGTAGAAACACTCAGTGAAAATGGTTTTAACGTCATCATTAACTACAATAAGAGTAAAGAGAAAGCAGAAGAATTTGCTGCAGTCATGGATTAATTATTTGAATCATGGTCTCTTGAGTATTACAAACCAGATAGAATTGATAGGTTATTTAAGTGCTGGAGGAGGCCATTTGACACTTATAGGTACGCCAGATTCAGAGGGTCCAGCGATGGATGACTATCCACGGAAAACCCTGGACGATCAGACGCCGCACGAGTGTTTCGTTAAAGCATTCAAGCAGACCCAATCGGCCCAGAGCGCCTAGTGTAAAATCGCCTCCGCCCCCAAGGGGGCGGAGGCACACTCATCACCATAGGACGATCACAATCTCTTGGATGTGGATATCGCAATGTGGCTAACTTAAACTTGAAATTTACGACCATTATTTTTATAGTAAATTAAGAGTCGTTTTTTAATTTTCACATAAAGCATTTAATTATAGTCAATGATCCACGTATGTTCTGTCTTTTGAAAAAATTAGAAGGAATTTAATAAGAAGGAGAGTTTTTATGCCCGAAGAATGGGGATTTTTGAATACAGGACACCACAATGCTGCTACGAACATGGCGATTGATGAGGCTTTATTAAATTGGCACAGTAGAGGAGTTATCCCCCCTACATTAAGATTTTACGGTTGGTCAGCACCAAGCCTGTCCGTAGGAAGACTTCAAAGAGTAGATAAACGGATTAATTTTTCTGCACTTGAGCGATATAACTGCGATTTTGTTCGACGTCTGACGGGCGGCAGCGCCGTACTTCATGATGATGAGCTAACCTATAGTATTGTCGTGACGGAGTCTCATCCCTCCATACCCACATCAGTTCGTGAAGCGTACCATATTTTAACAAGAGGGATTTTAGAAGGGTATCGTAATTTGGGTATACAAGCCGATTATGCTTATCCCTCGAGAGAGGAGACGATTAAAGGAAGATCATCGGTCTGTTTTGAACAGGCTGCTTACTATGAACTCATTATTGACGATAAAAAACTTTCGGGCAATGCTCAAGTACGCAAAGATAATGTCTTACTACAACATGGTTCAATTCCAATGAATATTAATGAAGAAATGTTGTTTGATCTTTTCCTTTTCCCATCTGAAAGAATGAGAGAGAAAAAACGCACTTCTTTTTGTGAAAAGGCTATCGCTATTAATCAGATTACAAATCAAAGGCATACATACGATATGTTAGTGGACGCTTTTTATCATGGCTTTCAAACCGGATTGGATGTCAAGTTTAAACCAATGACATTGACCGATGCGCAGTGGGATGAAATCAATCAATTAGCAAAAAACAAATACACGGCTGAAATGATGAATTAATACAGCTGCTTTCATTATTTCAGTCACAGAAGGAGTGTAGTATCTATGTCTAAAAAAGAAGAACATCTGCGTAAACCTAAATGGTTAGAAACCAAAATCAATACTAATGGATCATATTTAGGATTAAAGAAATTGATGCGAGATAAAAAATTAAATACGGTATGTGAAGAAGCACGATGTCCAAATATTTATGAATGTTGGAGCGAGCGTAAAACTGCTACATTTATGATACTTGGTGATACATGCACACGCGGGTGCCGGTTCTGTGCGGTTAAAACAGGAATGCCGAATGAATTGGATTGGAATGAACCGGAACGTGTCGCAGATTCTGTGGAAATAATGGGGCTGAAGCACGTAGTTGTTACAGCCGTCGCTCGAGATGATTTAAAAGACGGCGGTGCAGCGGTTTTTGCCGAGACGGTCCGGGCGATCCGCAGAAAAAAACCTGGTTGCACCATCGAAATTCTACCTTCTGATATGAAAGGTGATTACGAAAGCTTACACACTTTAATGAGCAGTGAACCAGATATTTTTAACCACAACATTGAGACTGTGAGAAGATTGACAAAAAAAGTGCGGGCTAGAGCAATGTATGATAGGTCACTAACCCTGCTTCAGCGTGTGAAAGAAATTGCGCCTGACGTACCAACGAAATCAAGTCTCATGGTGGGCTTGGGAGAAGAGAAAGAAGAAATCATTGAGGCGATGGATGATTTATTGGCACATGATGTGAATATCATGACAATCGGTCAGTACTTACAACCGACGAAAAAACATTTGCGGGTCGAGCGTTATTATCATCCAGATGAATTTGCGGAGTTGAAACAGATTGCATTATCAAAAGGTTTCCGCCATTGTGAGTCTGGGCCGCTTGTCCGTTCTTCTTATCATGCAGATGAGCAAGTCAATCAAGCATCAGCACAGCGTCGCATTGACTATATGAAAGGTTATGAAGCCCAGGAAAACACGCAGGTTGACTTTACATTCAAGTGATGATCATTGTGAGCAGGAACACCTTTGATTATTCTGTGTCAACAAGTCAGGAACGCTCTGTCGGTGTGTTCGGAAAGGCCTTGTACTCTTTAAGGTATCCGTCCCACTTTTACATTGACAGTATCGGACTGGATTAGAATCGATGATCGTCCATAACCTCAGTTCAAGCGGCGCCTGAATAAATATACCACAGGGCAGACCACCTGAAGGAAAAATACCAAACTGATAAAGCCTGACATACTGTTCATTTAAAGTATGTCAGGCTTTATATTTTTCTTCATTTGCTCAAAGGTTTTTCAAACAAAATATTGAGGAAGGGAGTGGTGGCTTGGAGTTTGATAATCATGCTTTCCCTCTATAGTTCGTGTTATGGTCTTTTAACGTCTCATCTCTGCCAAATAAAAAATGCTTTTCCATATCTGGTGAATACTTCGAATTGAGCGTGTCTTGTCCTACAGCTTCAGCAACAGCCCGTAACATTGCCGGCGATCCTCCACAGCATAACCCAATATAATTTATGCCGATACGATGTGCATTCCCAGCCCATTCAGCGAGTTCATAACGATTATGATACAGTGGATCCAAAGCAGTCGGAAAAGTCGTTTCCAGCGGCAGGTGGCAACTACATCCACTGTCCGGCAGATTAAAGAAAGTCGGATGTTCTTCTGTTGTACGGTATGGCAGTGGGATGGCTCCGACATAGCCATCAACTTCTTTACGTATCTTTTCAAGATATGGCTGCATGCTGTCCGGACCGCGAAAGCAGTTCATTCCGACTACCAAGGCTCCTTCTTCAGCTAATATTCTGCAGGAATCTTCCACTGTATATCCATCTCTTAATATATTCTCTCCCATCAGTCCAAGTGTAATGACTGCAGGTAATCCTTGACCTCTTATCTCTTCCAAGGCAATCAGTGCTTCCTCATGATAATAAAATGTTTCACCTTGAATATAATCCACACCCTCTTCTTTGCACCAACGCACCATTTCCCTGAAAATATTCCGGACTTTTTCTTTTGACCCGGGATCTTCATCATCAAAAATATTAGTATTTGAGATATTACCTGCGACTAAAGCTTCTTCTTCTGGGTGTTCTTTTGCGACCTCTTTGGCCAGTTGAATTGCACGTCTGTTGAGGGGTTCCAGTAAATCATCTTTACCGATGATCCTCATTTTTTCTCTATGAGCATTATAGGTGAATGCCAGCACCACATCCGAACCTGAGTTCATATAGTCCCGGTATGTCTGTTTCAATGCTTCCGGATTTTCCAACGCGACTTCCGGGACGAAAGATCCAGCTTGCAGATATCCCCTACGCTCGAGCTCGAATAGATAACCTTCTCCTACAATGACAGGACCGTCTTTCAGTCTTTCTTCTAAACTGCGTTTCATATAAATGCCTCCCCAAGTTTATATTAAAAGAAAAAGATTAGGTCATTAATTTTCCTAGTCTTTTAAATTATGACAAGCTTACCATGAAAGGTCAGTATAGAGTTATACTGAAAATTCATTGTTTGTTATGAGTTTAAGCTATAGGTTGATCAGACATTCATTAAATGTTGATTTAAAGCTCGGAAGGATGCCTAAAAAGAGTGACTAATCTAATACTTTAATGGGCTATTATATTATTCCAGGAAACGACCGTTTATTGAAATTGAATATACCCCGAATAATGGAGAGTTAACAAAAAAGTTTATTTTTAAATACAATGAATTAATTTCATGGCAGACAAAGATGCTGAATATTCTAAATTTGGCACAGTTATTTCTTATATAAAAGTACAATGAGACAAAAGGGGGATGGGTATTTTTGAACTTGAGCAAGATGATGACCACCGTCGATATGCATGTGGCAGGGGAGCCGCTCAGAATCATTACCGGGGGCCTGCCGGCGATAAAAGGGGAGACCCAGCCGGAACGCCGGGCGTATTGTATGAAGAACCTGGATCATATCCGGAAATTTCTGATGCATGAACCGAGAGGCCACGAGGGAATGTACGGCTGCATCATCACACCGCCGGCAAGCAGGCATGCGGATTTCGGTGTGCTTTTCATGCATAACGAGGGATGGAGCACCATGTGCGGCCACGGTATCATTGCGATTGTCACCATGGGGATCGAAACAGGGATGTTTGAAGTGACGAACAATAAAAGACGGTTCATCATTGACAGCCCTGCTGGCGAAGTCATAGCCTCGGCTGAATATGACGGCAGCAAAGTTAAATCCGTGACGTTTGAAAATGTACCTGCATTCACATATTTAGAGAATGTGAAGCTTGAAATGGACAATTTGGAGGTAGTTGTGGATGTATGTTTTGGAGGTGCATTTTATGCGATTCTTAACAGCAGTCTACTAAACTTTACACGTGGAGCTGAAAATATTTCTGATTTCAAGTATTGGGGCAAACGCATAAAAGAAGAAACAGTGCGCCGCTGAAGATTGACTTCCTATATCAGCCGCCTATGTTTAAAGTAAGCGAAACACATCAAGCAGCGACATGGTTACTGCATGAAAAAGTTTCGAGTAATGTAAAAAAAGATGTAGATGAAATGACAAGGCCTGATGATAAGGATATCTTGGAAGAACCAAAGAAAATCTATGAAGAAAAATTGATAAAAGTAGATAATTTAAAGAAATATTTTAAAGCAGGCCAAAAAAATGAAGTTAAAGCTATAGACAGCATCAGCTTTGATATTTTCAAAGGTGAAACATTTGGTTTAGTTGGCGAATCAGGCTGCGGGAAATCTACTACTGGGAGAACCTTAGTCAATCTTTATAATCCAACTGAAGGGGAGGTGTTCTTTAAAGGAGAAAATATCAAGGATAAAAATAAAATAGAACTTCATAAACAGATGCAGATGATTTTTCAGGATCCTTATTCTTCTTTGAATCCCAGGTGGACGGTACAAGATATTATTGCAGAAGGCATGGATATACATGGTCTTTATTCAAATAAGAAAGAACGTCAGAATCAAGTTAAAGAACTGTTGGAAACAGTAGGATTAAATCCGTCGCATGCAACCAGGTATCCTCATGAATTCTGCGGGGGACAGAGACAACGTATTGGGATTGCAAGAGCATTGGCAGTTGAACCGGATTTTATAGTGGCTGATGAACCAATTTCGGCACTGGATGTATCTATTCAGGCGCAAATCATTAACTTGTTAAAAAAGCTCCAAAAAGAAAAAGGACTGACTTATCTGTTTATTGCACATGATCTTTCTATGGTGAAGCATATCAGCGACAGGTTCGGAGTGATGTATCAAGGAAGACTTGTTGAGGTGGCGGAGAGTGAAGAGCTGTACAAAAATCCTTTGCATCCTTATACAAAGTCTCTGTTGGACTCCATTCCTATACCTGATCCAAAAGTTGAAAAAGAACGAGGCGACTTTACAAAGCCACCTGAAAATTTATCAGATATAAACGCTTCATTAAGAGAAGTGTGGCCAGGACATTATGTAGCCTATACAGATGAAGACTACAAAGCTTATAAAGAGAAATTCCAGGAAGGTATATCAATCAGTTGATTAATAATAATGATAAGTGGGAGATGATTTAGTGAGTCAAATATATAAAAATCCAACATTATTTATATCAGTGATTTTTATAGGTGGCGTCATTGTCTTATCACTTACTATAAATTCAGTGAATAATATAAAAATGGTTGATGTTATTTTTCTGACAGGATTAGTAATTTTTATCGTTGGAGGATTCTTATGGATTATTTAAAAAGGTATTTACACGAGGACGTTTAAGAATTTCAAAAAGTTATTAAAACATACTTCAAAAGTTGAGTCTTATGCTGAAAACTATGATGTCGGTACAGTAAAGCGAAAATCATATCAAAGAAAAAATAGAAAATCTATTCCATTATACATATTTGCTAATGGTATTATCCTTATTGTTATTTCAACGATATTAGCAATTTTATAAATAGAATTAAAATTAATAAGGGGGTTTTTATTACAATGAACAACGTGGAGAAACTAAGAATTCAGTTGGATGAGTATCATGTACAGGCAATGGTGATTACAGGAATGTGGAATACCAGATATCTTTCGGGGTTTACAGGAAGTAATGGTGTTGCTTTGATTACAAAAGATGAAAAAATACTTGTGACAGACTATCGTTACTTCGAACAGGCACAGCAGCAGACGAATTTTGAAGTAGTCCTCCATGCTGGCCACACGGGGCATAAGGGTAAGATTTTCGAAGAAGTTGCCAATCAGGCAAACCTAAGAAAATTAGAGAAAATAGGCTTTGAAGAAACACATATCAGTTATGGTTTCCATAGAAATTTTGATGAGATGTTGAATGCTGAGCTTATACCTACATTTGATGTTGTTGAAAAAATTAGAATGATCAAATCACCAGATGAAATAGAGAAAATCCGTGAAGCAAGTAGAATTACAGAAGAGGCCTATGTTCATATCACAAAATTCATCAAAGCAGGTATGAAAGAAATGGACGTGGCTGATGAATTGGTACGATTCATCAAAGCTCAGGGCGGCGGTTCGGCCGGCTTCCCTCCGATAGTTGCCTCCGGGATAAGGTCATCACTCGCCCACGGCCGGGCGACGGATAAGGTCATTGAAAAAGGTGAGATGATCACCATTGATTTTGGCGCAAGTTATGAGGGCTACTGGGCGGATATTTCAAGAACAGTAGCAATCGGAGAACCATCTGAAAAAATGAAAGAAATTCAAAAGGTCGTCCTCAAATCTTTTAATGACTGTGTTGAAAATATCAAACCCGGCATGCAGGACACCGAAGTGGATGCCCTGATGAGGAAACATCTGATTGAAACCGGGTATAACGAATTATCAGGTACCGGTACCGGGCATGGTATCGGTCTGGAAGTGCATGAAAAGCCACTCTTCTCTGTGCAGAAAGATAAAGTGCTCGAGAAGGATATGACCATCACGGTGGAGCCAGGGATATATCTGAAAGGCATTGGCGGGGCGCGGGTCGAGGATGTTCTGTTGATTACGGATGACGGATGTGAATCATTGACACCATCTACAAAGGAACTGATCATAATCGATGCTTAGGCCGGTTGCTATAAAAGAAAATCTGAATTATTCATACTTCCACAGAAAATATTAAATCACTGGAAAGTTTAAGCTATTTTGTTCTTTTCTTGGTTTCCATCGGGTGAATGGCCAAAATATAATCGATGCGATGACCATGCAAATGTACCGATGCATCGGCGTGTGTCCCTCATTTTGGACAGACTCCACCTTTGGTTTGACGAGGGGGTTTTAAAAATGCCGATGTCATTACTATTCCAATTGTAGTTTCTGAACACGATGCAGTACGGTCCAGAAAAAGCGTGAGTACACAAAGTTTTCAGCCAGTTTGAAGTACAGCCTGCGCCCGGGTTTGACGACCCGGTTGGCGGCTTTGATGATCCTTGTCCGTATGGTTTCAATCTGCATGGTTTTTTGGCCCTCTGGGAAACAGAGGGTCCGGAGCCAGTTTATCAGGTTATACGCCAAGAGGCTCAAGATTATTCTGAAAATAGAAAAAAGCGAGTAGCTTCGAGTTAACTTCAGACAGTAAATCAATATGCAGTTAAGAAAGCTGATCAAATTGAAAAAATTTTTGAAGTAGTATCTTGATAAATTTTCTCGTAAGGATTAAATATATTGATTGTTTTGAAACTTCGTTAGAAAATTCATATGGTGTCAGAAATATAATAGATTTAGATAAATAAAAGTTGCTATTTTTCAAAGTAAATCTACTACACTCATTAAGATGATAGTAATTTTGAAATTTGTATTGAAGATGGTTATTCAAGATTCTATCTATACAGTAACAAATAACAAGTATTTAAGATGGAGGAAGTTAAATGAAAATTGACACAAAAAAAGAAATGGTTATCGAGGATTACCATGGTGTACTGGTAAAAGATCCATATCGTTGGCTGGAGGATGATAATTCCGATGAGGTAAAGCAATGGACAGATAAACAGAATGAACAAACACTGGAGTACTTAAATAAATTTCCAGAAAGGAATACAATTAAAGAAAATATAACTCATTTTATAGATTATCCAAAATATTCAGCACCTCAAAAAAAAGGAGAATACTATTATTTTCATAAGAATGATGGGTTACAGAATCAAAGTGTTTTCTACCGTTCAAAAACACTTGATCTAAGTGATCCTGAAGTTATTATCGATCCCAACAAACTTAGTGGTGAAGGAACTGCGGCAATAACAAATATTACATTCAGCCCAAACGGATTAAAGATGGCTTATGCCATCTCTCATAATGGCAGCGACTGGCAGGAAATCAGAATCAAAAATTTGGAAACAGTTGAAGATTACGAGGAAGTGTTAAACTGGTGCAAATTCAGCAATATTTCTTGGAATAAGGACAGTCTTGGATTTTACTACAATCGTTTTCCCGACCCAAGTACAATTTCTCCTGAAGAAATGAGTTATTACAACTCTGTTTACTGGCATACCGTTGGAACAATTCAAGATGAAGATCTATTAATCTATGAGGACAAAGCTAATAAAGAATTCTCTTATATTGCAGATATTTCCGATGACAATGAATACTTAATTCTAAAGGTTTATAATGGAACAGAACCAAAAAGCAGAATTTATTATAGAAATCTTAATAGTACTCGTCCCTTCATTCATCTTATTGATGATGGTGAGAACTATTACTCCTTTTTAGGAAATGATAAAGGAACCTTTTATCTTTATACTAATAATGCAGCGCCAAAAGGGAGAGTCATAGCTGTTAATATAGAAAAACCTGAAAGAGCAAACTGGCAGGAAATCATCCCTGAACAAGAAGATACCATTTCAATTGTAGAAAGGATTAATAATAAGTTTGTTGTCGTGTATCTACATGATGCATATAATATTGTAAAGATAATGGATACAAATGGAAAATTGGAAAGTGACCTGGAACTTCCTAAATTTATTACTATTACAGGTTTAGTGGGGGATAAGGAAGATACTGAAATGTTTATAAGTTACACATCTTATCTCTATCCTTCAAAAATAATCAGCTACAAATTTGATAATGATAGAGTAGACTCTGTTATAGACCAGACTGAACTTGTAAAACCAGATCTATATGAAACAAAGCAAGTTTTTTATTCATCCAAAGATGGAACAAAAATACCTATGTTTATCACACATAAGAAAGGCTTACGATTAAATGGGGATAATCCTACTCTTCTTTATGGATATGGTGGATACAATGCAAGTA
>NZ_LFKO01000001.1:0-1533 GCF_001265075.1 Salinicoccus sp. YB14-2 | reverse complement strand
TGCCTCTAGCCATAATCATGAACACCTTCCGTAAATTTTATATGATACCATTGTATCTTTTTCTGTCTCAATTTACTGTGTCCGGTTTCTAGTCTAACTTCAGTATGACACCCACCTTCTCAGCTTCACAGATGGTGTGGATGGAAGCAGGCGGAGTTTATGCAGTAGCCAACCTTCGCGGAGGTGGAGAATATGGTGAAAAATGGCACATAGCAGGAACGCTAGAAAAAAAACAAAATGTGTTTGATGACTTTATTGCTGCGAGTGAATGGCTGATTGACAATAAATATACAAATCCAAAACGACTTGCCATAATGGGTGGCAGTAATGGTGGTTTATTAGTTGATAGTTGTATCAATCAACGTCCTGATTTATTCGGTGCTGCATTATGTCTTGTGCCGGTTACGGATATGCTAAGATATCATCAATTTACAGTTGGACGTTTTTGGATAAATGAATTTGGTAATGCAGAACAAAATCCAGAACACTTTAAGTTTATGTATAAGTATTCGCCACTCCATAATGTTAAGGAAGGAGTGGAATATCCATCAACACTTATTACAACAGCAGATACTGATGACCGCGTTGTTCCTTTACATGCAAAAAAGTTTGCTGCAAGACTACAAGAAGCACAGACTGGAGATAACCCTATCCTATTACGAGTAGAAAAAAATGCTGGCCATGGACTAGGGAAACCGACTTCGAAAATCATTGAGGAGCAGACTGATTTGTATACGTTTTTGTTTAATGAGCTAAATATCTAAAATCGAGCGTAAATCTCAAGTATAAGTTAGCCACCGCGTATATGCCTGATACAGAGCGTGTGAAATTATGATGGGTGGTGTGTGTCACTGTGCTCTTATCCCGTCCGATTAGCGGTCCGTTGATGGATAAAAAAGGTGCGAATGTAGTCATATATCCTGCGATGATTTTATTTGCGCTTGGTATGATCGTCATCAGCCAGGCATATGTCGGAATTGTTCTCTTAATCGCAGCAGCTCTGCTGGGGCTGGGTTATGGCAACATTCAATCCATCATACAGGCCTTGGCCATTAAGATGACGCCCTGTGAAAATATGGGGCTCGCAAACTCCACATATTTTATCGCCTTGGGTCTGGGACTCGGGCTTGGCCCACTTTTGCTGGGGTATCTCATACCAATCTCCGGGTACAGAGGGATGTACCTGCTTCTTGTCATCGTCATATTAGCAGGCATGGTACCCTATCATTTCATGCACGGCAGGGTCGATAAGAAATTGATAGACAGTTAAGTATAATCTTTCCGCCGGGTTAAAGATAATATCCGGCGGGGCTTTAAGATTTGAAAGTAATCTGCTATAATAAAAAAGTATGCACTGAAATACATATTTTTAGTTGCCGACATAGTTTAATGGCAGAACGCAGCCATGGTAAGGCTGAAATGCGAGTTCGATTCTCGCTGTCGGCTTATAAGATGGTTGATATACCGATGTTTACAAGGATTTCAACACCATCCGTGACCGATTCGTGACTAACTACCCGAAAATAAATCTCG